>NZ_JAEULY010000001.1 GCF_016793595.1 Phreatobacter sp. | reverse complement strand
CGCCTTGTCGATCTGGTCATACGCCGTGAACGTCGCGCCGCCAGACTCAGCCAGAACCTTCGTGATCGCAGCCGTCAGAGACGTCTTGCCATGGTCAACGTGGCCGATCGTCCCGATGTTGCAATGCGGCTTGTTGCGTTCGAACTTTTCCTTGGCCATCGGTCGTGGTCCTTCGGCTGCCAAATGGCGGGCGATCCCGCAGTGGGCGGTCGGTTACGGGTTTTCGATCAATTCTGCAAGAGCCAGTTGCGATAGTTCCCGGCCATTTGCGCACCGAGACGCTCGACCGGACCGCCCGCCAGCGCCGGCACGAGGAACGTGCCGACAAGTCCACCGCCGCCGTCGATCAGCATGGTCATGTCTGGATAGACCATCAACGCCTGACCGCTTGTTGCATCGCGCATGGTGATCGTCGCCTTCATCACATGATGCTGGGAGACGAGGATGCGCATCGCCTCGTTCGGCAGCGTCAGGGATGTGATGACCACATCGAGGCGCGCCGGCCGCTGGCCGAGCAGCGCCCGACCCACCTGCTTGTCCATTTCGCCGCGCAGGATCTCGATCGTGCGCTGCCGGTAGAAGACCTCGGCCTCCGGCGAGCTGATGATCGCGAAATAGTCCGTGCTGGCGGTCCGCGGCGCGACCGCGGTGGATTCCGGCGTCCCGTCACGAACCGGCACGACAGCGCCGCGCGACGCGGCAAAGGCCGTCTCGAAGGCCGTGTTGCGGCCTGATACGCCCGGCGCGAGCGTCACACCGATATCGGCGATGCGGTAAGTGTTGAGTTCCGCCACCGACATGGAGCGTGACGGTGCATTGCAGGCCGCCAGCGACAGGGCCGCGCACACGAGAACAAAACGACGCGATATCATACGATTACCCCCGATCCGCAAACGCCAATAGCAGAGCACGGTTGCGGAAGAAAGCCAGCCCGCGCAAAACGTGTGGGGAAATCGCCGGCCGTCGCGGGGGGACTGGAGCGGGTAGCGGGAATCGAACCCGCGTATTCAGCTTGGAAGGCTGCTGCTCTACCATTGAGCTATACCCGCGCCGGTCGGCGAGTGACCACATTTGGCCCGCGCGATCAAGCCCTGCGGCGCACCGGAGGTGCTTGATCGCGCGGGCCCACCGGCCGTGTCTTGACGTGTGACGCTGGCCAGCCCTGCGGCCGGGTGCATTGCGCGCGGCGGGCGGTCCGCTTTGATGTCCGCCCCCTCCAGCGACGGATCGGCGCACCGATTCCGCCCGTGACTATGCCCGACCCTTCGCTTCTCAAGCCGGACAGCATCCGCCTCGCGCCCCTCGCCGCTCCGCTGGCGGTGACGCAAATCACCGGCTGGGGCACTACATATTGGATTCCCGCCATGCTCGCGGGCCCGCTCGAGCGCGATATCGGCCTGACCGCCGAGGCCGTCTTTGGCGGCGTCACCGTCATGCTGCTGGTCTCCGCAGTCGTCGCCCCGCGTTTCGGCCGCCTGATCGACGCGCATGGTTCGCGCTGGCCGATGGTCGCCGGCTCGCTGGTCCTGGCGCTGGCCCTCCTCGTCATCTCGCAGGCGACCGGCACTGTCAGCTACCTCGCCGGCTGGGTGCTGATCGGCATCGGCATGCCGCTCGCCCTGACGCAGGCCGCGGCCGCCGCCATGGCGCAGATCGCCGGTCCGAAGGCGCGGCAGGCGATCGGCCTGCTGATGATGATCGGCGGCCTGTCCTCGTCCGTGTTCTGGCCGCTTTCCGCCTTCCTCGAGGCGAATGTCGGCTGGCGGCAGATGTGCATGCTCTTCGCGCTCGCGCACGTCGTCATCTGCGCGCCCATTCATCTGCTGGCGCTCGGCCGGATGCAGGCACAGCGGCCTCGCGACGCCGGGCCTGGCGCGAGAACGCCCGCGCCGCCACGGCTGTCGCCCGAGGAGCGCCGCGCGGCCTTCATCCTGATGGCCACCGCCTTCTCGCTGACTGGCTTCATCTCGTGGGGCCTGCCCCTTCAGCTGGTCGAAATCCTGAAGGCCTATGGCCACCCCGTCGCCTTCGCCGTCTTCGTCGGCACGCTGATGGGGCCGGCCCAGGTCGCCGCCCGCTTTGCCGAGATGACCTTCGGCGGCAGGGTCGGCATCCTCACCGTCGGCGTCATCTCCGCCGCGCTCATGCCGCTGGCCGTGTTGCTGCCGATCCTCGGCCCGCCCTCACCCGCCATCGCGATCGGCTTCGCCATCGGCTACGGCATGTCTGCCGGGGCCATCACCATCGTCCGCAACGTCGCGCCGCTCGCCCTGTTCGGCAAGGAGACCTACGCGACCATGACCGGCTGGCTGAGCCTGCCGCAGAATATCGTTTTCGCGCTGTCGCCGATGATCTTCGCGGCGACAATGCGCCATTCCGGCCCGACCGCGACGCTGATCCTCGCCTTTGGCGCGGCACTGGCCGCCCTCGCCGTCATGATGATCCTCGATCGCCGCTTCCGCGACCGGGCGGCGGCCTGAGCGCCGATCCATGCTAGGCTTGCGGGTCTGCCACGGCCCGAGCACCGTTGACGATAGTTACAGATGAAACTATATCGGCGCCGCGGCAGCCCGGAGGAAGCGCCATGACCCTGCAATATGTCACCGGTTTCGTGCCCACCGACGACCGTGGCGGCGGCACGCTCAAATACATGTCCGGCTTCGGCAATTCGTTCGAGACCGAGGCGCTGCCCGGCGCCCTGCCGATCGGCCGCAACTCGCCGCAGAAGGTCAATTACGGGCTCTATGCCGAGCAGCTGTCGGGCTCGCCGTTCACCGCGCCGCAGGCGACCAACCAGCGCTCCTGGCTCTACCGCATCCGCCCCTCGGTGAAGCATTCCGGCCGCTACCGGAAGGTCGACAAGGGCTTCCTGCGCACCGCGCCGGACGCCCGCAACGAGAGCCACCTGCCGATCGACCAGCTCCGCTGGGACCCGACGCCGCTCCCCGCCGAACCGGTCACCTTCGTCAACGGCCTCCACACCATCACCACGGCGGGCGATTCGGACACCCAGGTCGGCATGGCCGCCCATGTGCTGCTCGTCACCCGGTCGATGACGTCGGAATATTTCTTCAACGCCGACGGCGAGTTCCTGATCGTCGCGCAGGAGAACAGGCTGCGCTTCTGCACCGAGTTCGGCATCATCGAGATCGAACCGGGCGAGATCTGCATCATCCCGCGCGGCGTGGTCTTCAAGGTCGAACTGGTCGATGGTCCGGCGCGCGCCTATGTCTGCGAGAACTACGGCGGCGCCTTCACGGTGCCCGACCGGGGGCCGATCGGCGCCAATTGTCTCGCCAATTCCCGCGATTTCCTGACCCCCGTTGCCGCTTACGAGGACCGCGAGGAGCCCTCCACCATGTTCGTCAAGTGGGGCGGCGAACTCTACGCCGCGCCTATCGACCAGTCGCCGCTCGACGTCGCGGCGTGGCATGGCAATTACTACCCCTACAAGTACGATCTGAGGCACTTCTCGCCGGTTGGGCCGATCCTCTTCGACCATGCGGACCCGTCGATCTTCACGGTGATGACCGCGCCCTCCGAAACGCCCGGCACCGCCAATGTCGATTTCGTCATCTTCCCGGAGCGTTGGATGGTCGGCGAGAACACGTTCCGCCCGCCCTGGTACCATCGCAACCTGATGAGCGAGTTCATGGGGCTGATCTACGGCGTTTACGACGCCAAGCCCGAGGGCTTCGTCCCCGGCGGCATGAGCCTGCACAACTGCATGCTGCCGCACGGGCCGGACACCACGGCCTTCGAACATGCCAGCAACATGGAGCTGAAGCCGTCCAAGCTGACCGGCACCATGGCCTTCATGTTCGAGACGCGCTTCCCCCAGCGCGTGACCAAATATGCCAGCGAGCTTGGAACGCTCCAGCCGAACTACACGGATTGCTGGACGGATCTGAAGAAGCACTTCGACCCCACGCGCAAGGAACCGAAGCGGGGCTGAGGCTGCCGGTCGGCCATGGGCTACTGCGTCATGGCCGGGCTCGTCCCGGCCATCCACGACTTGAACACGACCCGCCAAAGGGAACTCGTGGAGGCCCGGGACGAGCCCGGGCATGACGGATTGGAACGAACTGCGCCCCGGCCTCAGCTGACGACGGGCAGGTCGATGATGTCGTAGGCGTGCGCGATCGTCCGCTTCCTGACCGGGTCGATCAGCTCCATCTCGAAACGGGCGGCGGGACGGATTCCGCCGATGGCGCCGAGTGTGCCGCCAAACATCAGCGTCGCCGGCGGCAGCGTGTCCCTGCCGGTCCACTTGCCGATGAGATCGAGCGGCTGGCGCAGCGCCGAGAGCTTGCCCTCCTGATAGAGCACCCGCTCGCCGCCGATGACGGCATGGGCGCGCAATTGCAGCTCGTCCCAGTGCGGCGCGACCTCCTCGTATTTCCACAGCACGGTGCCGACCGGCTTGGCGCACATCTGCTTGGACAGCGCAATGCCGTAGGTCTCGGCCTTGCGGTCGGTGTGGTCGGAGCCGACCGTCACCCAGAGGCCGTCGGCCAGCGACACGATGACCGGCTCGATCTCGCCGGACGAATCCGGCCCCAACACCTCGACACGGCTCGACTGCGTCACCAGCGCCGCCCCGCCCCGGTAGAAGACCGGCACGGACGAGGGCGGCGGCACGCCGATGGCCGCGAGTTCATGGATGTGATGCTCGATCGCCGCCGCATCGCGGCCGGCCCAGCCGGCGATGACGAGCGTCTCCAGGTCGAGGGAGATGCGATCGGTGCGGTCGCCGGCATGGCGGGTGAAGGTCAGCATGGAAGTGGCCCCTGTCGAACGGACCCGAGCCATAGCCCGCCGGCCGCCGCCGCGCCATCCTCGCAAATGCCGGCCGCCCATGACGCGGCCGGGCCCGGCGCTAAGCTTAACCGCCGACGCAAGTTGCGGAGCTGCCAGCGTTCGGCTTTGATCCCGCCGACCGACAATGAGGGGAACTATCATGCAGCCGATGACCGCGGGCGTGACCAAGGCCGGAACCGGCATGGACGGGATCGTCTGGAATATTCTGGGCCAGACCTATGTGCCGAAGCAGGTCAGCGAGAACTCGATGTCGTGGCATGCGACCTTCCCGCCCGGCACCTTCGTTCCGCCGCACATCCACCCGACGCAGGACGAGTTCATCTACATGCTGGAGGGGCGGCTCGACCTCGTCCTCGAAGGCCGCGAATTCGTCGCGACCGCGGGCGACGTGATCCGCCTGCCCATGGGCCTCGCCCACGGCATCTTCAACAAGTCGGACCAGACGGTGAAATGCTTCTTCTGGGTCTCGCCGACCCGTCGGCTCTACGATCTGTTCTGGGGCATCCACTCCATGGCCGAGCAGACGCCGGACGCCGTCGTCGCCCTCTCCGCCAAGCACGAGGTCGTGTTCCTGCCGCCGCCTCCCGGCGCGTGAGGCATCAGCGGGCCGGACGGGCCTGCGACCAGGTCACCAGCGCGACGCCGGCCACCACGATCAGCGCGCCGGCCCATGTGGCCGGCGGATAGCGCTCGCCGAGCACGATCGTCCCCGCGACCAGCCCGACCGCCGCCGCCACATAGCCGATCTGGCTGAGATAGACCGGACCGCCGACCTGCTGCAGGCGGAAATGCATGGCGAGCATGAGGGCGGTCGCGACGATCTGGGCGGCCATGAGCAGCGGCACCGTGCCGATCAGGGCGAGGCCGGCCCCCCCCTCCCCGTTGGCGAACACCGCCGCGAACAACATGCCGGCGGCCGCCAGATTGGTCGCCGCCGCGAGGGCCAGCGGATCGGCACCAGGCGGCCAGGCGACGGAACGGTAGACGTTGCCGCTCGCCAGGAAGACCGGGATCAGCATGGCGAGCGCGACCCAGCCGAAGGCCGTCGACTGGCCCGGGGCACCCGCCCCCCTGAACCCGATGATGATCAGCGCGCCGGCCAGCCCGAGCGCGAGGCCCAGCGCGCCGATCGCGTCGGGCCGGCGGCGATAGACCACCGACGAGATCAGCAGCGTGATAATCGGCGACAGCGCGAACATGACGGCCGTCAGGCCGGCGCCGATCTTCGGGATCGAAATGAAGACGATGAGATTGGGAATGACGAAGGAGATCAGCGCGGCGACCACGTAGTAGGTCAGATCGGCGCGCGATCTCCCCGGTTTCCTGCCGGCGAGATAGGCGCGCACGAGCAGGAACAGGCTCGCGCCGAAAGTCATGGCGAAAACCCAGGACGCCGGCGGCACGCCGGCCTGCGCCGCCAGTTTCTGCAAGGGAAATGTCGCGCCGAGACAGAATCCGCAGCCGAGGAGCAGCAGCGCGGCCTGGCGCATCGTGGAACTGGTCATGGCGAAAAGCAGCCGATCAGAGCGCCTGCGCGGGCGACGCGTCAGGCGTCCGGCGCGGTGAAGGGTACGGATTCCTCGCCGAAGGTGATCCTGTTGCCGTCCGGGTCGCGCAGCGACATCTCGCGCATGCCATAGAAAAAGTCCTCCGGCGGCACCTCGATGGCGCATCCGCGCGCAACGTAGTCGCGATGCAGCCCATCGACATGCCGCACATAGACATAGATGCTCGACAGCCCGAGCGCGGCAGCAGCCTGCGCGGCCGGCATGAGGTGCAGCGAAACCGGGCCGCTCTCGATGATCGCGTAGCTCGGCGGCTCACCCATCTGGAACTGGACGGCAAAGCCGAGGCGCTCCCGGTAGAAGGCGAGACTCGCGCCGACATCGCGCACCGTGAAAACGGCGCTGAAGCCTCGCAGCCGTTCACCGCCCTCGCCCATCGCTCTCGCCCCGCGACCCGTCCGCCTATGCCGCCCGCCTGTTGACCTTGTCCTGCGAGAATCCCGCCGTCGAGGCATAGCCCCTGACGATCGCCTTGCGCTCCTCGAAGGTCAGCACCTTGTCGATGTCGGTGAAGCCGTCCGGGGCGCGCTCCTCCACCGCGTCGATGACGCCTTCCGGCCCGCCCTTGCGGTTCATGCGCACGATCTCAGCGGTCATCGGCAGGCGCTCCTGCTCGTAGGCCCAGAGCGCCTGCACCGGATGATCGGCATTCTTCAGCAGGTCCGCGAGGCAGCGGGCATCGAGGATCGCCTGCGAAGCACCGTTCGAGCCGACCGGATACATGGGATGGGCGGCATCCCCCAGCAGCGTCACGCGGCCATGGCTCCAGCGCGGCAGCGCATCGCGGTCGCACATCGGATATTCCCAGAACTCCGGCGTCGCCTCGATCATCCGTTGTGCGTCGAGATAGGGCACGCTGAAGCGCTTCAGATAGGGCATGATGTCCTCGAACCGGCCAGGTCGCGACCAGTCCTCGCGCTTCGGGGGCGCGCCGCCCGCGCCAACCTTCGCGAGAATCGCCCAGTTGGTCAGCTTCCGGCCGGGGGCGAGCCCCTCGGCGATCGGATAGACCACGAGCTTGGCGTTCATGCCGCCGGCGATCACCATCGAGCGTCCGGTGAGGAATTCCGGCCAGTCGACGGCACCGCGCCAGAGCATGGCGCCGTTCCAGGCCGGCGGCCCCTCGTTCGGGAACAGCTTGCGGCGCACCGTCGAATGGATCCCGTCCGCGCCGATCAGCACGTCGCCGCTGGCGGTCCGCACATGCCGGCCCTCGCGATCGAAGAACCAGGCGGTGACGCCGCCCTCGTCCTCGCGCCACGATCCCAGCCGGTGCCCGGTGAAGATGCGGCTCTCGCCCAGACGGGCGCGGACAGCCTGATAGATGACCGATTGCAGGCGGCCGCGATGAATGGAGAACTGCGGCACGTCGAAGCCCGCCTCGAGGCCGCGCGGCTCGCGCCAGATCTCCTGCCCGAAACGGTTCGTATAGATCAGTTCGTGGGTGCGGAGCGCCACGTCGTCGAGGCGCGGCAGGAGACCGAGCAGGTCGAGTTCCTTGATCGCATGCGGCAGCGTGTTGATGCCGACGCCGAGTTCGCGGATTTCCGGGGCCTGCTCGTAGACTTCGCAGTCGATGCCGCGCGCCTGAAGCATGAGGGCGGTGGTCAGTCCCCCGACGCCTCCGCCGACGATGATGGCCTTCATGGAACGCTCCTACGCGAAGGCAAAAAGATCAGCGTTCATCTTGGCTTGGGCGGCGGCGACAGGCAAGGCCGGCAGCGCCGCCGCCGGCGCGAAACCGGCGGTCCCCACTCCGCCATCTGCTGCAAGGGTTAAGGCCGGCGGCCCGCGCGTGGCGGTTCAGCCCGCCTTGGCCGTCGACAGGTGCTCGCCTTCGATCTCGCCGCGCCGCTTGGTGATCTCGGCGGCCACGTGATCCATGAACACCCTCACGCGCGCGGTCGCGCGCAGGTCGGGATGGGTCAGCAGCCACAGCGCGCCGAAGAATTCCTGCTTCGGTTCGGACAGAGGCACGAGATTGGGGAAGGTCTGGGCGATAAAACACGGCAGGAGTCCGAGACCTGCCCCTTCCGCCACCGCCTCGGCCAGCCCCAGCACGGTGTTGATCTTCCAGCCGATCCTGTCCTCGCCGACATTCTGCACCAGCCAGCGGGCGGGCTTCAGGCCGGACAGATTGTCGCCGAGCCCGATCCAGGAATGCGACCGGTAGTCGACCGGGTCGAGACTGGTGATGCCGAGGCTTTCGGCGCCATAGATTGCCCACGGAACCGCCGCCAGCCGCCGCCCGACCAGCGTTTCCGGCGGATCGTTGGTGGCGCGGATCGCCACGTCGGCATCGCGCTTCGACAGGTTCAGCGACTGGTTGCCAATCACCACGTCGAGGGTGATCTCGGGAAACTTCCTGCGGAACGAAGCGAAGATCGGCGTCAACAGGTGCACGACCAGCGTATCGTTGGTGGTGACCCTCAGATCCCCCTGCGGCCTCAGATCCTGACCGGTCAGCTGCCGCTCGAAATCGGTGATCTCCTCGGCCATCTTCTCGGCGAGCCTGACCATGCCCTCGCCCGCCGCGGTGAGCGAATAGCCGGTGCGGCTGCGCTCGAACAGCCGCGCCCCCAGCCGCTCCTCCATGGCGCCGAGCCTGCGGAAGACGGTCGACTGGTTGACGCCCAGTTGATCGGCGGCTCCCGCCAGCGAGCGAGCGACCGAAACCGCCAGCACCGTCCGGTAGTCGTCCCATGAAACGAGCGGCGTCATGCGAGGTCCATTGGCATTGGCGATCGATCCGCCTCGGTCAAATTGCAATCATGCAATCAAATGCTTGCAGACAAGTCAATTTACTTGCGCGCGTGGACTGCCCACCTTGCGCGACGACGGCATCCCGCCGCGCCTTCCCTCCTCGACCTTGAACCGACGGACCACGCCCATGTCCTCCTCGCTCGATACCCGCACCGCCCCCTACGGTCTCTTCGTGCTGCGCGCCTCGCTCGGCATCATGTGGATCGCTCACGCGCTCCTGAAGGTCTTCGTCTTCGGCGTCGCCGGCTTTGCCGGTTTCCTCGGCCAGCTCGGCCATCCGACCTTCCTCGCCGGCCCGGTCATCGCGGCCGAACTGATCGGCGGCATCCTCATCCTCGCCGGCATCTACGGCCGCCAGGTCTCGGTCCTGCTCATCCCGGTCATGGCCGCCGCCATGATGGTCCACGTTCCGAACGGCTGGCTGTTCTCGGCGACGAATGGCGGCTGGGAATATCCCGCCTTCCTGATCGCCGCGTCGATTGCCCACGCGCTGGCTGGCGATGGCGCCTTCGCGCTGCGCTCGCGGCCGCTGCTGTTCTGGCAGTCCGAGGCGCCCGCTGGCCTGCGCGCGGCCTGATCGCCAGCCTACGCAGCGCTGGTCGTGCTCCCCCGCACGACCAGTGTCGGCGGAATGATGATGCGGGTGGCGGGCAAGGCGGGATTGACGGTGCGCACCAGCACCCGCTCGCAGGCCCGCCGCCCCATTTCCGTCTGATGATTGCTGACGGTCGTCAGTCCCGGCGCCCAGAGCGCCGCCTCGCTGACGTCGTCCGCCCCGACCACCGAGAAGTCGCGGCCAGCCTCTCGGCCGCGCTGCCTGAGACCCATCATGACGCCGAAGGCGATCAGGTCGTTCATGCAGATGCAGGCGGTCGGCGCTTCGTTCAGGTCGAGCAACTGCTGGATCGCTCTGAATCCGGTGTCGCGCGTGCCGAGTCCGACCACCATGGCGGCCGGATCGATCGGCAGCCCCTTGGCACTCATCCAGGCTCGATAGGCGAGACGCCGGTTCCGGCCGGTCGACATCTCGTCGGTGCCACCGACGATGGCGATGCGCCGGTGGCCGAGATCGTAGAGATGGTCGAGCGCGATGCGCGTCGCCGCCACGTCGTCCGAGGCCACCACGTCGAGCCCGACACCCTCGATCTCGCGGGTGATCTGGACGATCGGGATGCCCGCCGCCGCGATCGAGGACAACGCCTCCCCTGTCGAGCCGTTGGCCGGGCACAGGATCATGCCGTCGGGGCGATATTCCTTCAGCGTCGCCAGAACCCGGTCCTGCTTCACGGGATCGTCGGAATAGGTGCCCAGCAGGACGGTGTGGCCGGAACCCGCCAGCGTCTCCTCGATCGCCGCGAGAATCTCGCCGAAATAGGGGTTCACCACGTCGTTGACGCCGACCGCCACCATATGGGTACGCGCCGTGCGCAGGCTCGCCGCCGAGCGGTTGTAGACATAGCCGAGCTTGCGGGCGAGCGCCTGCACCTTGTCGCGCGTCGCCTCCGCCACCAGCGGGCTGGAACGCAGCGCCAGCGAGACGGTGGCTGTGGAAACCCCGAGCTCTCCGGCGATCTGCTGCAGCGTCACGCGCCCCGGCCGGACCTGTTCATTGATGGCGTCGTTCATCGCGCCCTCCTGAATTTCGAGCGGAGCTTAAAACCCGATTTCAAATTTTGAAAGACAAATTCAATCGTTTTACCCCTCGTCCACTGTGGCGGTTGCCGTCTAGACTTCGGCAAAACAACGCTCCGGGAGGACATGAGCATGAGCAAGGAACGGATCGGCTTCATCGGCGTCGGGCTGATGGGCCACGGCATGGCCGCCAATATCGTCGGCAAGGGCTACCCCCTGACCGTCATGGCCAACCGCAACCGCGAGCCGGTCGAGGATCTCATCAAGCGCGGCGCGAACGAGGCGAAGAGCCCGAAAGCCGTCGCGGAGGCCTCCGACATCGTGTTTCTCTGCGTCACCGGCGCGCCGCAGGTCGAGGCCATCGTCAACGGGCCGGAGGGCCTGAAGGCCGGCGCACGCAAGGGCATGGTGATCGTCGATACCTCCACCTCCGAGCCGACCCTGACCCGCCGCCTCGCCGAGGAACTGGCGCCCCTTGGCATCATCTTCCTCGACGCGCCGCTGTCGCGCACGCCGAAGGAGGCCTGGGAAGGCAAGCTCGACGTCATGGCCGGTGGCGCGGACGCGGATTTGGCCCGCGTGCGCCCGGTGATCGACTGCTTCGCCGGACGCGTCATCCATGTCGGGCCGACCGGCGCCGGCCACACCATGAAGATCGTCAACAATTTCGTCTCGATGGGCTATGCGGCGCTCTATGCCGAGGCGCTCGCCGTCGCGAAGGCCAATGGGGTCACGCCCAAGGCGGTGAACGCGGTGATGGGCGGCGGGCGCATGGACTGCGGCTTCTTCCAGACCTTCTTCAAATATGTGGTCGAGCGCGACGAGAACGCCCACCGCTTCACGCTGTCGAACGCCCACAAGGACATGCGCTATTGCGCGAACATGGCGCAGGCCTCCGGCATCGCCAATCCGCTCGGCAATGCCGTGAAGAACTACTTCGCCATGGCCGAGGCTCAGGGCAATGGCGGCAAATACGTGCCCATGCTCTCCGACGAAGTCGCGCGCTGGAACGGCGTCAACCTCGTGGACTGATCCTCCATCGGGGCCCCGCCTCGCTGCCCTGCCCGCGCAAACCTTGCGCGGGCAGGCAATTTGCTTATTTTTCCCGCAGATTTTTGACAGGGGTGGCCTCTCCGCCCACGCCGTATTTCGAGGACATTGCCCTTGGTTTCCTATGTCGATGCCGGCACCGCGCCGCTGCGCAAGAACGGCCAGATCAAGCTCTACGGGCCGGAGGCCTTCGCCGGAATGCGCAAGGCCGGCCGGCTCGTGGCCGAATGCCTCGACATGCTGGTCGACGAGGTCAAGGAAGGCGTCCCCACCGACCGCATCGACCGCCTCGTCTTCGAGTTCGCGCTCGATCACGGCGCGCTGCCCGCGACGCTCGGCTATCGCGGCTACGAATTCTCCTGCTGCACCTCGATCAACCACGTCGTCTGCCACGGTATGCCGAACGAGAAGCCGTTCCGCGACGGCGACATCGTCAATGTCGACGTGACCTTCATCCTCGATGGCTGGCACGGCGATTCCTCGCGCATGTATGCCATCGGCAACGTGCCGCGCCGCGCCGAGCGCCTGATCGACGTGACCTACGAGTCGCTCATGTTGGGCGTCGCGGCCGTGAAGCCCGGCAACACCGTCGGCGATATCGGCCACGCGATCCAGAGCTTCGTCGAGCCGCAGCACATGAGCGTGGTGCGCGACTTCTGCGGCCACGGCCTCGGCCGCATGTTCCACGACGAGCCGAACATCGTCCATCTCGGCCGCCCCGGCGAAGGCAGCCTGCTGAAGCCCGGCATGTTCTTCACCATCGAGCCGATGATCAATCTCGGCCGCCCGCATGTGAAAGTGCTGTCGGACGGCTGGACCGCTGTGACGCGCGACCGTTCGCTGTCGGCGCAGTTCGAGCACACGGTGGCGGTGACCGACACCGGCGTCGAGGTCTTCACCCTCTCGCCGAAAGGCCTCGACAAGCCGCCCTATCGCCGCGCGGCCTGACAACCGCATTTTCAAGCGAAGTGGGGACCGGTTCGCGTCAGGAAAATGCGGTGGAGCAATGGGACAGAGACGGCAAAGCCTTCTCTAAAGCCGGCGATCGGCCGGCATGTCCTGCTCGGCCTCGCGGATCATGCCGCGCAGGCGCCGCCAGATGCGCTCGGCGAGCGACAGGGCGCGATCGACCTCGGCGTCGCTCGGCAGGTTGAGGCCCTGGTCGCCGGACTGGCCGGGGCGAGCCAGGGCCGTCGCCCCGCTCCGCCTCAACGCCTCGTTCTCCGCGCGCAACCGCTCGATCTCCTGATCGAGAGCGGTGCGGTCGTCGGCCGCCATCCGGCAGGTGAAGGCGCCGGATGCCTGCGTGCAGGTCGAAATCTGGCCGGTGCGGCTGTCCATCCGCAGGAACCCGCCGGAAATGTCGCGCAGCACGAAGCGGCCGCCCTCGCTGTCGCGCACGGCGGACGGATTGACGGGCACGATGGGCGGGGTCGTCTGAGCGGACGCGATGCCAACCGCCAGAACGAGGCCAAGGGCGGGAACGGCAAGGACGAGCGGGCGGGTCAGCAAGCGGGCCATGGCAGCCTCCGGTGAGGCTCGCGGATCATAGCGCTCTTCATGTCGCGAGAATGGCCGGCAGATGAATGACGGCTGCATGGCGCGGAGAGCGGGGCGAAGCCGAACCGTCTTCCATTCGGATCGCCCAGTGCCTAAATCCTCCAGTGACTGGAGCATCGGGAGCGCCACCATGAAGGGTCTTTCATCGACCAAACCCCTTCCCATCGGCACGCTGGCACGGACTGCCGGGGTCAAGGTGCCGACCATCCGCTACTACGAGCAGATCGGCCTGATGAACGCCGCGCCGCGCACCGAATCCAACCGTCGCACCTATGGCGCGAACGACGTGCGGCGGCTGAAATTCATCCGCCATGCCCGCGACCTCGGCTTCGAGATCGAGGAAATCCGCCAGCTTCTGGCGCTGGCCGGCGAGCCGGAGCGGCCCTGTGCCGATGCCGACGCCATCGCGCGCCGGCACCTCGGCGATATCGACGGTCGCATCGCCCGCCTGACCGCGCTGCGCGGCGAGATCGCCCGCATGGTCGATTGCGGTGGCCACGGCTCGATCGGCCAGTGCCGGGTCATCGAAGTGCTCGCCGACCACGACCTCTGCGATCACGCGCACCATTGAGGCCGTCATGTCCGATGCCCCGAATGCGGCCAGACCGCGCATCGCCATCACCTACTGCACCCAGTGCCAGTGGCTGCTGCGTTCGGCCTGGATGGCGCAGGAACTGCTCTCGACCTTCGGCACCGAGCTCGGCGAGGTCTCGCTCAGGCCCGGCACCGGCGGCGTCTTCGAGATCACCTATGACGGCGACCTCATCTGGGAACGAAAGCGCGACGGCGGCTTCCCGGATTCCAGGGCGCTGAAGCAGCGCGTGCGCGACCGGCTCGATCCCGGCCGCGACCTCGGCCATCTCGACCGGCCGGCCGCTTCCTGACACCGTCGGCCGGCCATCCCTCCCCCGCACGGCGGCGTTGACGCCGCCCGCCCGCGCACGCTCCCCTGACGCCCGACAGCGAAACAGCAGCGAGCGAGCAGGTCATGGCCAATCCCTTCGATCTCACCGGCCGCGTGGCGGTCGTCACCGGCGGCAATGGCGGCATCGGGCTCGGCATGGCGGAGGCGCTCGCCAATGCCGGCTGCGCCATCTCCGTCTGGGGCCGCAACGAGGCGAAGAACGCCGAAGCGGTGGCCAGGCTCTCGGCGCTCGGCGCGCGGGCGGAGGCGCAGGGCGTCGACGTCACGGATCGCGCCTCGGTCGAAGCCGCCTTCGCGGCCACGCTCAAGGCCTTCGGCCGCGTCGACGGCATGATCGCCAATGCCGGCGTGACCGGTGCGAGCAAGGGGCCGTTCGTCGACCGTCCCGTCGAGGACTTCCGCCGCGTCATGGCCGCCAATGTCGAGGGCGTCATGCATTGCTTCCAGGTGGCGGCGAAACACATGATCGAGCGCGCCAAGGCGGGCGACGCCTGTGGCCGGCTGATCGCGACATCCTCGGTCGCCTCCATCGACGGCGCGGCCTTCAACGAGCATTACGGCGCGTCCAAGGGCGCGGTGAACGCCATGGTGCGGGCGCTTGCCGTGGAACTTGCCCGCTACGGCGTCACCGCCAACACGATCCTGCCCGGCTGGATCGCCACCGACATGACCGAGGCGACCTTCGCCAATCCGAAATTCGCGGGCGCCGTGACGCCGCGCATTCCGGTGCGGCGGTTCGGCCAGCCGTCCGATTTCGGCGGCATCGCGGTCTATCTGATGAGCGGCGCGTCGAGCTATCACACGGCGCAGACGCTGGTCATCGACGGCGGTTACACCGTGTTCTGACGCGCCTCGGCATTGCGGCAAGCCAGGTCGAAGACTGCCTCATCCGCTCCTGACAAGTGATCAGCCCCCGCTTCGGTCGACGTGACCCTCGCGGAACCTTCCCGACTGCGGCGGGTTGTCGTCACGATTATCGTCAGGAGCCGGACAAATGCCTGCTCGACAAGCCATCACGGCGCGCGACGTCTTCAGAACGACCTTCATCGCCGGCTGCATCGTCGCGCTCGGCGCATTCGCGGCCAGCCCGGCGGCCGCCGCCGGGAAGCGCGGCTGCCTTGTCGGCGCCTCGCCGGCCCAGCAGCTCGACGCCGGGCAGCGGCAGGAGGCCTCCAACCGCGTGCTGTCGCTGGTGGCGCGCAATCTCGGCGCCTTCACCGTCGACATCGTCTTCGAGGGCCCGCTAGAATCCAACGCGCTCGACCGCCAGATCGAGATCATGAAATCGGTCGCGGCCGAGCTCGAACTGCCGGGCGCACCCGAGGCCGAGTAGAGACTGGCAGCAAGCCCCGCCCTGCGCGCCGGGCCGCCCTGCGTCGCGCGCGTTGACCCATGGCGTCTCGTCAGCCTGTATCCCGTGGACCGCCATTCCCGAGGCGGCGACGCTGCGGGCATTCATCCCCGCGGGAGGATGATGCCGTGACCACCGCCACTGCCGGCGACCGGCGGCCCGCCGCCGAAACGACCACTTTCGGCATCCTCGCAGCCCTCAGCCTCTGCCATTTCTTCAATGACGTGATGCAGTCGCTGATCACCGCGATCTATCCGCTGCTGAAGGACAATTACGGCCTCGATTTCGGCCAGATCGGGCTTCTGACCCTCGTCTTCAACGGCACGGCCTCGCTGCTCCAGCCGCTGATCGGCTTCTATACCGACAGGCGACCCCAGCCCTATTCGCTGGTTGTCGGCATGGGGTCATCGCTCGCCGGCCTGTTCGTGCTCGCCTATGCGACCAGCTACGGACTGCTGCTGGTCGGCGCGGCGCTGGTCGGGCTCGGCTCGGCGATCTTCCACCCCGAATCCTCGCGCATGGCGCGCCTTGCGTCAGGCGGCCGGCACGGCCTCGCGCAGTCGCTCTTCCAGGTCGGCGGCAATGTCGGAACGGCGGCGGGACCGCTCTTCGCCGCCTTCATCATCCTGCCCCGCGGCCAGGAAAGCCTTGCCTGGTTCGCCGCCCTCGCGCTGACCGGCATGGTCGTGCTCGCCCGTGTCGGCGCCTGGTATGCCGGGAAGCGCGCCGCGGCGGCCAAATCCTCCGCGCCCGTGGCGCTGCCGCCCGCCCTGCCGCGCGGGCTTGTGCTGCGGACACTCACCGTGCTCGCGCTGCTGATCTTCTCGAAATACATCTACATCGCCAGCCTCGGCAGCTATTACACCTTCTACGCCATCGAGCGCTTCGGCGTGTCGGTCTCCACCGCGCAGCTCCTGTTGTTCCTGTTCCTCGGCGGGCTCGCCGCCGGCACGCTGCTGGGCGGTCCCATCGGCGACCGGTTCGGCCGCAAGCTGGTTATCTGGGGCTCGATCCTCGGTGCCCTGCCCTTCACGCTCGTCCTGCCCTATGCGGGCCTGGTCGGCACGGCCGTCCTCACCGTCGTCATCGGTCTGATCATGGCCTCGGCCTTTTCCGCCATCCTCGTCTACGCGCAGGAACTGGTGCCCGGGAAGGTCGGCATGATCTCCGGCCTGTTCTTCGGCTTCGCCTTCGGCATGGGCGGCATCGGCGCGGCGGTGCTCGGCCAGATCGCCGATGTGCGCGGCATCGGCTTCGTCTTCACCATCTGCTCGTTTCTGCCGTTGATCGGGCTCCTGACCATCTTCCTCCCCGACATCGAAACCGAGCGTCGCAAGGCCGCCGCGTGATGCCGCCATATCCGTGCCCGGGCGGCTCGGCTACAAGCGGCGCGTGAGCGACACGAAAACCGACCGCCTGCCCGGGAATCCGCGCCCATGGACGCGGCGCGAGACCCTGGCCGTCGCCGCCGTTATCCTCGCCTTCTGGGGCGTCACTGTCGCGGCCTATTCGCTCGAAGCCGTCACCATTCCGTGGGATGCCAAGTCGCAGTTCTACAATTTCTTCCGCTTCGTCGGCCGGGCCCTCGCGCAGGGCGAGCCGCCGCTCTGGAACCCTTACCATTTCTCCGGCTTTCCCTCGGTCGCCGACCCGCAATCGCTGCTGTTCTCGCCGACCTTCCTGATCGCGGCATGGCTCGCGCCCAAGGCCTCGATGGGCTCTTTCGACGCGATCGCGCTCGCCCACCTCGCCGGCGCTGGTGTCGCAACCGCCGCGCTCTGCGCGCGCCGGGGCTTCGCGCCGCAGGCGGCCGTGCTTGCCGCCGCCATCGTCTTTTTCGGCGGGCCGGCCATGGGCCGGCTCCAGCATATCGGTCTCGTCGTCTCCTATGCCTGGCTGCCGGTCTGCCTCCTGTTCCTCGAACTCGCCCTCGACCGCCGCTCCTGGCGCTGGTCCCTCGCCTTCGGATGCGCCGCCGCAGTGATGGCGCTCGGGCGTGACCAGATCGCCTTCCTCAACTGCCTCGTGCTGGTCGCCTTCGCGCTGACCCATGCGGCCACGCATCGTCCGCTTGCCGGTTGGCTGCGCATGCGGGGGCCGTACATTCTGCTGATGGGCATAGTTGGCGCTGCGATTCTCGCCGTGCCGCTCCTGCTGACGCTCCAGTTCGCGGCCTTTTCCAACCGGCCGGTGGTGGCCTTCCAGACCGCGGCCTACGGCTCGCTCGATCCGTTCAACCTGATTGGCCTGTTCGCGGCCGACATCTTCGGCGGACTGCAGCGCACCGACCTCTATTTCGGCCCCGGCACGCCGCATTGGCCGAATTTCGACTGGACCGACCGCTCGGTGAACTTTCTGCATGTCGGCATGGTCGCAACGCTGCTCACGGCCGGCATCGGCCTTGCGGGCGGCGCGGCGTTCCGTCCGGGGCTGCGCTTCTTCGCGGGCCTCGGCGCGGCGAGCCTCGTCTACGCGCTCGGCGCGCACACGCCGCTGTTCCGCTTCGCCTTTGAGCTCATTCCGGGCGTATCCCTCTATCGCCGGCCGGCCGATGCCACTTTCATCCTCATCCTCGCCATCGCGATGATCGCCGGCGGCAGCCTTGACGCGGCGATGCGCGAACGGGTGCGCGTGAACCGGATCGCGCTCGCCACCTTCGCGGCGCTGGCCGCTGTCGGCACCGGCTTCGCCCTTGCCCGCGCGCCATCCCCGGCCCACCTCGCCGTCGCGCTGGCGGCGCTCGGCAGCGGGGCGGCCGTCTGCATCCTCGCGCTCTGGCTGCTGCGCCAGTTGCGCGCGCCCGAAAGGGTTGCGCTCGCCGCCACGGCCCTCGCGGCCCTCGCGATCGCCGAACTCGGCTTCCACAACGTCACGACGCCGATCAATGCCGAGGCCAAGGCCGTCTATGCCGTGTTCCGCGACGAGCCTTCGCCCGATCGCGCGGCGCTCTCGATCCTGCTCGCCGCCTCGAACGGCGATCATGCCGCCGGCCGCCGGCCGCGCGTCGAAATCCTCGGGCCGGAAAACGGCTGGCAGAATGCCGGGATGACCTACGGGATCGAGGCGACGCTCGGCTATAATCCGCTGCGCTTCGCGCTTTACGAACGCGCGACGGGCGCCGCGGAAACCGCCCACGAGCCGCGCCTGCGGCCCTTCCCGCAGACCTTCCGCGGCTATCGCTCGCTGCTCGCCCGCCTTCTCGGCATCGAACTCGTCATGTTCGACAAGCCGCTCGGCGAGATGCCCGCGAGCCTGCCACGTCCCCGGCTCGAAACCCTGATGCAGGGCCCTCCCTACTGGATCTATCGCCTGCCCCGGGCGGCGCCGCGCGCCCTGCTGGCGGCGCGCTATCGCGCCATCGACGTCGAGGCGATACTATCGGCGGGCGAGATTCCCGCCTTCGACATCGAATCCGAGGTGCTGATCTCGCGCAGCGATCCGGTCGAGGCCGTGCCTCCCGCGACCGACGATCCCGGTCGCCCGACGCCCGGGCGCGTCGCCATTGCCGACTACCGGCTGAACTCCGTGCGGCTGGTGGCCGAGACCGAGGTCGCCAGCATCCTCGTCCTGCACGATCTCGACTATCCCGGCTGGGAGGTCACCGTGAACGGCCAGCGCCGGCCGTTGCTGCGCGCCAACGTGCTGTTTCGCGGCGTCGAGCTGACGCCCGGCCGGCATGAGATCGTCTTCCGCTTTCGCCCCTTCAGCGCCGAGAACCTGTGGGCCGCGCTGGCGACCGTGCGCGGCAAGCGCTGAGGTCAGGCCCGCACGGGCGCCTGCGATTCGAGCCAGGCCCGGGCCCAGCCGAGCGCCTGCGCGATCTCGTCCTTGCTCATCTCCGCGGCGACTTCCTGGCGCTGCGCGGCGGCCTCGCGGTCGCCGCGCAGCGCCGCGATGTTGAACCACATATGGGCGGCGACCAGGTCGCGCGGAACCACGCGGCCGGCCGCATAGAGCGTGCCGAGTTCGCGCGGCGCATAGTTCTCCAGCTCCATCGGCACGATGGACGGGGCATCAGCCTCGGCGAGGACCATCACCATGGGCGACCTCCGATCACGCAGCAGCACGGTAGAAAAAGACAGGGCGTCCGCCGGCTACCTCTTTCGCGGCAGTGTGCTTCCCAAGGGTCAACGATCGATTAACGCTACGTCAGCCTTAAGCATGCGTGCCCCACCGGCACTGGACGGCCGGCGCGGGCCGCGCGACATTGCTGGCAAGGCGCGCTTGCCACCGACGCGCCGTGGAGGAAATCCCATGAAGACCATCGCCCTTGCCGGCGCGGCGCTCGCTCTCGTCCTGGCCGCCGGCCCGGTTCTGGCCCAGAGCCCGACCGGCACCTTCGTCAGCCAGTCCGGCGATACCCGCGTGCGCTTCGCCGATTGCGGCGGCCAGATCTGCGGCACCATCGTCTCGGTGCGCGGCCAGACGACCGACGAAAAGAACGAGAACGCCTCGCTGCGCACGCGCGCGCTTGCGGGCGTGCGCATGATCACCATGCGCCCCAATGGCCCGAACGCCTGGCAGGGCACGCTCTACAACTTCCAGGACGGCAAGACCTACAATGGCCGGATGACGATGCCGTCGGCCAATTCCATGTCGCTCTCGGGCTGCGTCCTCGGTGGCATGATCTGCCGCTCGCAGACCTGGACGCGGGTGAACTGAGGCCTGAAACGACAAGGGCGGCTCGCGGCCGCCCTTCTCAAAGCCCGGCAGCCGGATCAGCGCGCCTTCTGCCCGAACAATACCGCCTGCGCGGCCGGATCGTCGCGCAGCTGGTTCGGATTGCGATCCGCCTTGTTGACCGCGAGACCGCGCTGAACGGCCGGACGGGCGAGCATACGCTCGAGCCACGCTTTCACATTCGGGAAATCGTTGATGTCCTGCCCCTGCCGCTCCCAGGCCTTGGCCCAGCCGATGCAGGCAATATCGGCGATCGTGTAGTCGTCGCAGATGTAGTCGCGCCCCTCGAGGCGGCGGTTGAGCACGCCGTAGAGGCGGTTCGCCTCGTTGGTGTAGCGGTTGATCGCATAGTCGAGCTTTTCCGGCGCGTAGATGCGGAAATGGTGGGTCTGGCCGAGCATGGGCCCGAACCCGGCCATCTGCCACATCAGCCATTCCTCGACCGCGACGCGCTTGCGCTCGTCCTGCGGGTAGAACTGGCCGGTCTTGCGGCCGAGATACATGAGGATGGCGCCGGACTCGAAGACCGAGATCGGCTCGCCGCCCGGCCCGTCGGGATCGACGATGGCCGGCATGCGGTTGTTCGGCGCGATCTTCAGGAAGTCCGGCTTGAACTGGTCGCCCTTGCCGATATTCACGGTGATCACATTGTAGGGCAGCCCGCACTCCTCCAGCATGATCGTGATCTTCCAGCCATTCGGCGTCGGCCAGTAGTGCAGATCGATCGGGCGCTGCGACATGTAGGATCTCCGGACGTTCCTTCCGCGACGGAACAGCCTCGATGCCGGCGGGTCGCGGAGCCGGAGGCTAGCACGCCGGGCGGCGTGGCCAAGCCCTCCGCCCTTCCATCCGTGCAATGCCTCATTTGCAGGCGCGCGGGGACGGGACAGACTGCAACCCACCGGCGTTCATCGCCCGTTCGGCAACCGGGCGCGATATTCGCGCGGATCGAGGGAGGATCGTCTCATGAAACTGCACTGGCTCGCGGCCGCCGCCGCACTTGTTCTCACCATCGACGTTGCCGCGGCACAGTCGACCACGCAAACGCGCGCACGCAGCGGCTCGGCGGCATCCGCGTCGCAGACGACGCCGGCCGCCGGCACGACCACGACGCGCCGGCCGCGCTCGGCGGCGCAGCTCCGCAACGACCAGCTGATGCGCGACTGCGGCGCGGAATGGCGCGGCAACAGGGCGGCCCTGCAGGCGCAGGGCAAGACCTGGCGCAGCTTCCTGCCGGAATGCCGGGCCCGCCGCTCGCGCGGCTGAAACCCGTCAGTCCAGCGCCATCTTGAAGCCTTCGTGGCTTCGGGCGAAGCCAAGCCGCTCGTAGAAACGATGCGCGTCCTTTCGGCTCTTGCTGGATGACAGTTCCAGGAGACCGATGCCGAGAGCGCGCGCCTCGGCGACGGCATGGCGCATCATCGCCGCGCCGACGCCGGAGCCGCGTAGCCCCGGATCGACATGGACGCTCTCGATCTTGCCGCGCGTGCGACCGCGCTCGGCGATCCCCGGCAGCGCGGTGAGCTGATAGGTGCCAACGACCCTGCCCGCCTGCTCGGCAACAAACAGGTGGTTCGCCCCGGAGGCTGCCACGCGGGCGAAGGCGGCCGCATAGGCGGGATGACGCCCCTCGGCCTCGGCCGCTTCCGCATCCATGGGCGCGGAGGCATGGCCCATGGCGATCAGCGCCGCGATGCGCGGCGCGTCGGCCGCCGTCGCGGGGCGAACGACGGCCGTCCGCATCACGGCCGGCTCGCCTGCGGCAGGAGGCTGGTCACAGGTCCGAAGCCCGGCAGCGCCTCGATGCGCTTCATCCACGCGGCAATGGCGGGATAGCCGTCCAGCCCGAAGCCCGCCTGCGGCGCATAGGCGACGACGCCATAGACATCGATATCGGCGATGGTCGGGGTCTGGCCGACCAGCCAGTCGGCATTGACCAGCGCGCCCTCGACGGCCTTGAGCCCGGCGGTGCCGTCGGCGAAATACATCTCCATGGTCGACTGATTGTAGTTGCGGATGCCGAAGCGCTGGGCGCGCGAACGGTAGATCGGCGGCGCAAGGCGGTCGAAGTCCCAGAACATCCATTCACGGGCGCGGATCAGGTCGAGCTTGCCGTCGCCCTGGAACTTGCCGAGTTCGACAGCGAGATATTCGAGGATCGAGGCCGACTGGCAGAGCGAGAAGCCGGCCTTGCCGTCTTCCAGCGCCGGCACCTGTCCGAAGCGGTTTTTGGCCAGATAGGCGTCCGACTTGTGCTCCATCGCGCGCAGATTGATGGAATTGTAGGCGAAATCCTCGCCGCAGAGGCTCAGCATGAGGCCGACCTTGTAGGTCGGCCCCGAGACCCAGGAACCATTGAGCGTGAAACGCTTCGCCATCGTCGTCCTCCCATGGGCCATCGCTCTGGATGGTCCGTTCATATCGGAGGCGCATGGAAGACGATTGTTCCCCATGGCCGCAACGGGAGAAAACGCCGTTGCTGCCATTCCGCGGACAGGGAGACGGGTCCGGCCGTCGCGTGGCGGCTATTCGATGCCGAGCTTGGCTTTGAGGATCTCGTTGACCGCGCCCGGATTGGCCTTGCCGCCGGACGCCTTCATCACCTGACCAACGAACCAGCCGAGCATGGTGGGCTTCGCCTTGGCCTGCTCGACCTTGTCGGGATTGGCCGCGATCACCTCGTCGATCACCTTCTCGATGGCGCCGGTGTCGGTGACCTGCTTCATGCCACGAGCTTCGACGATCTCGGCGGGGTCGCCGCCCTCGGTGAAGACGATCTCGAACAGGTCCTTGGCGAGCTTGCCGGAGATGGTGCCGGCCTGGATCAGATCGATGATGCCGCCGATCTGCGCCGGCGCGACCGGCGAGGCCGTCACGTCGCGGCCTTCCTTGTTCAGGCGGCCGAACAGCTCGTTGATAACCCAGTTCGCCGCCTGCTTGCCGTCGCGGCCAGGTTTTCCAGCAGGACTTGCCACGGCCTCGAAATAGTCGGCGCTCTCCTTTTCCAGCACGAGGATGGAGGCGTCATAAGGGGTGAGGCCGTACTGCGCGATCAGCCTTGCCTTCTTGGCGTCCGGCAATTCGGAGAGATGCCCGGCGAGATCATCGACATAGGCCTGGTCGAATTCGAGCGGCAGGAGGTCGGGGTCGGGGAAATAGCGGTAGTCGTGCGCTTCTTCCTTCGAGCGCATCGAGCGCGTCTCGCCCTTGCCGGCGTCGAACAGGCGGGTTTCCTGATTGATCTTGCCGCCGTCCTCGATGATGCCGATCTGGCGGCGCGCCTCGTAGTCGATGGCCTGCCCGATGAAGCGGATCGAGTTGACGTTCTTGATCTCGCAGCGCGTCCCGAAGGCATCGCCCGGCTTGCGCACGGAGACGTTGACGTCGGCGCGCAGGTTGCCCTTCTCCATGTCGCCGTCGCAGGTGCCGAGATAGCGCAGGATCGTGCGCAGCTTGGTGACATAGGCCTTGGCCTCGTCGGCCGAGCGCATGTCCGGCTTGGAGACGATCTCCATCAGCGCGGTGCCCGAACGATTCAGGTCGATATAGGACAGCGTCGGGCTCTGATCGTGGATCGACTTGCCGGCATCCTGTTCAAGGTGCAGGCGCTCGATGCCGACCGTGAAGCTCTCGGTCGGCGACAGGTCCACCGTCACCTCGCCCTCGCCGACGATCGGGCTCTTGTACTGGCTGATCTGGTAGCCCTGCGGCAGGTCCGGATAGAAATAGTTCTTCCGGTCGAAGACCGAGCGATAGTTGATCTTCGCCTTCAGACCGAGGCCGGTGCGGATCGCCTGCCGCACGCATTCCTCATTGATGACGGGCAGCATGCCGGGCATGGCCGCGTCGACGAGGCTGACCTGGCTGTTCTCCGGCGCGCCGAAGCCGACCGCAGCCCCCGAGAACAGCTTGGCGTTGGACGCCACCTGCGCATGGATTTCGAGGCCGATCACCACCTCCCAGTCGCCGGTGGCGCCGGGGATGAGGTTTTTCGGATTGGCATGAGCGGTCATGGGCGGGCCCGGACGTGAATGGGATCGGCTTGGGTAGCCAATGAGCGGCGCTACGGCAAGGGCGGGTCGCCGGCGACGGCTGCCCTGCCCCTGCATCACAGCGGTGCCGAACCCCGGCCGACATAGAGGATCGGCCCGGTCGGCCGCCCCGTCGGCGAGCCGCCGGTCGGCTCCAGCGTGATCTCGTAGAGCTGGCTGTCGACGGGGCGCGGCATGCCGCTCGTGCGGTAGTCGCTCTGCCGCACGACCGGCATCAGGCCGACCGAGCGCGGGCCGACCTGCCGGTCCCACAGGGTCCAGACCTGCAGCACGCGGCCTTCCGGCACCGGAATGGCACGCAACGGCACGACGCGGATGCGCCCGTCCGCATAGGCCTCGACGATGGCGCCGGCGTCGCTGGTGTTGGGGGCATTGAGCACGGCGACGACCACCGGCTGCGGCGCCGTGCTGAAAGGCCGCGTCACTATCACCACAGCGAGCAGCAGCGCCGCCGCGGCGCCCGCCAGCGCCGCGAAGCGCAGCGCCGACACATCCGCCCAGACCCTGCCCAGCCAGCTCTGTCGATCGGCGGCGGCAGGCAGAACCTTCCCGATCGCCGCCTCGATGCGCGGCCAGAGGCTCTCGGACGGTGCGGCCGGCGTCGCCGTCTCGTCGAGCGCCACCAGCTTCTCCCGCCAGTCGGCAACGGCCCGGCGCGCCTCGGCATCGGTCGCGATCCGCCGTTCGAAGGCTTCCAGCTCCTCCGGTGTCATCAGGCCGGCGACATATTCCCCGGCCGTCGCGATCAGGTCGTGCGTCATCCCATGCACTCCTTCAGCGCCACGAGCGACCGTCTGATCCACGCCTTCACGGTACCGAGCGGCACGGCCAGCCGGCCGGCGATCTCGCCGTGGGAGAAGCCGTCGACATAGGCCATGACCAGGCTGGCGCGCCGGCGCGGCTCCAGCCCGTCGAGACAGCGCCTGAGGGCGCTGGCATCCGGCAGGCGCTCGATCGCCTGATAGGCTTCGACCGCCGAGCCCAGATCCTCGGGCACCTCGTCGACGAGATCCTCGCGGCGGCCGTCGCGCAGCACGTTAAGCGCCTGATTGCGGACGATGGCATAGAGCCACGCCTTCGGGGGCCCGAGTTCGGGATCGTAGCGGTGGGCGTTCCGCCAGATCTTCACATAGGCCTCCTGCACGACCTCCTCGGCGAGTTCGCGGCGCTTCACGATGCGCAGCGCAACTCCGATCATTGCCGGGCATTCGGACTCGTAGATCACCCGCAGGGCCGCCTTCTCGCCCCGGCCGCAGCGTGCCAGCGCGTCCTTCAGATCGGTGGCGACAGTTGCCATGGAGCCTCCCGAGACCATGCTGTCTTTCGCGACTACACCGGCCGTTGCGAGTTTGGATGCAGGCCGGAACGCGCCGAAGCCTGACGATACGACAGATGCACGACGTTGCTGCGTCCGAATGGTCGCACCCCCGGGTATCGGTCATGGGCGGACGCCTCCTCCGCCCAGGGGCCGGAGGACTGCGCCTCCCGTCGCGTACCGGCTCCGGGGACGGCCCTCGCGCGAATGCGAGGGTCGCTTCTGGCTCAGAGGCCCTCGATCCGCCGCGCGAGGTGGCGGCAGAGGAACCCGCCGGCGAAAGCGCCGGCGGCCATCACGGCGAGATAGGTGAGCTTGAAATTCGGATCGCCCGACCGCCAGCCCATGGCGATGTAGACGACCAGCAGCATGGTCAGCGCCCAGAGCAGCCACCCGAACACCGTCAGGCACGCAATGGCGACGGCGCGGGAGACCAGCATGGCGCTTCTTACCCCCACCAGCGCTCGGTGACGGGGAAGCGGCCCTTCTCCGTCTCGATGACGCTGGCCAGCGAGAACAGCGTCTCCTCGTCGAAGGCGCGGCCGATGAGCTGGAGCCCGAGCGGCAGGCCCTGCGGGTCGAGCCCGGCAGGCACGGCGATGCCCGGCAGGCCCGCCATGTTCACGGTCACCGTGAATACGTCCTGCAGGTACATCTCGACCGGGTCGGCCGAGCCCTTCTCGCCGATGCCGAAGGCGGCCGACGGCGTCGAGGGCGTCAGGATCGCATCGACGCCCGAGGCATAGGCCTGCTCGAAATCCTGCTTGATCAGCGTCCGCAGCTTCTGCGCCCGCACGTAATAGGCGTCGTAATAGCCGGCGGAGAGCACATAGGTGCCGATCATGATGCGCCGCTTGACCTCCTTGCCGAAGCCCTTGGCGCGGGTCTTCTCGTAGAGGTCGACGATGTCCTTGCCGGGTTCGCGCAGGCCGTAGCGCACGCCGTCATAGCGAGCGAGGTTGGAGGAGGCCTCGGCCGGCGCGACGATGTAATAGGCCGGCAGGGCATATTTCGTATGCGGCAGCGAGATCTCGACGATATTGGCGCCGGCCTCCTTCAGGATCCGCGCGCCGTCGTCCCAGAGCTTCTGGATCTCGGGCGGCATGCCCTCGATCCGGTATTCCTTCGGGATGCCGATGGTCATGTCGCGCACCGACTTGCCGACCGCCGCGACATAATCCGGTACCGGCCGGTCGACGCAGGTCGTGTCCTTGGCATCCGGGCCGGCGAAAGAGCGCAGCAGCATGGCCGCATCCTTCACGTCGCGCGCGATCGGGCCGGCCTGATCCAACGACGAGGCGAAGGCGACGATGCCCCAGCGGGAAACACGGCCATAGGTCGGCTTGATGCCGACCGTGCCGGTGAGCGCCGCCGGCTGGCGGATCGAGCCGCCGGTATCCGTTGCCGTCGCGCCGGCGCAGAGCATCGCCGCGACCGCCGCGGACGAGCCGCCGGACGAACCGCCGGGCACCAGCGCCTTGTTGTCGCCGTCGCGCCGCCACGGGTTGATCGGGCCGGGGAAGCAGCTGGTCTCGTTGGACGAGCCCATGGCGAACTCGTCGTTGTTGAGCTTGCCGAGCATCACCGCGCCGTCGCGCCAGAGGTTCGACGTCACCGTCGACTCGTAGGGCGGCACGAAATTGCCGAGAATGTTCGAGCAGGCCGTGGTCCGCGTGCCCTTGGTGCAGAACAGGTCCTTGACCCCGATCGGAATGCCCTCCAGCGGGCCGATCTCGCCCTTCGCAATGCGCGCATCGGACGCCGCGGCCATGGCCAGCGCCTTCTCCGGCGTCTCCAGTACATAGGCGTTGAGCTTGCGACCCTTCTCCATGGCCGCGAGATAGGATTTGGCGAGATCGGTGGCCGAGAAAGACTTCTTCGTCAGGCCCTCGTGGGCCTCGGCGATGGTCAGGGTCGTCAGGTCGGATGCGGACTTGGTCATGGCGGTCACTCCACGACCTTGGGAACGGCGAAGAAATGGCCCTCGTGCTGGGGCGCATTGGCGACGACGTCGTCGGCAATGCCGCCATCGCTCACCACGTCCTGGCGCTTCTTCATCGCCATTGGCGTGACCGAGGTCATCGGCTCGACGCCTGACACGTCGACCTCGTTGAGCTGCTCGACGAAGGCAAGGATCGCGTTGAGCTCGCCCTGGAGGTGGGGCACCTCCTCCTCGGTCACGGCGATGCGCGCGAGATGCGCGATGCGCCGGACGGTCGCCTGATCGACGGACATGCGGAAATCACCCGGACAAGAAAACTGGACCGGGCCTCATAGCATCCGCCGCTTTTGCGCCGCAACCGGATCAGGTGAGCCGGTCGGTGTCGCGGCCGGGCTGGAGCAGTTTCGGCAGGTCCGAGAGCCTGATCTTCAGGATCGACGATTTCGGAATGCCCCCGCCGAAGCGCGGGCCGGCCTCCACCACCACGGCCCGGTGCTCGGCCACCAGCCGCTCGCGGACGGTTCTCACCGCCGCCGCGCCGCCCTGCCGGATGACACGGGGACGAGCCGTCACGACCTCCGGCTCCGGGGCGGCGGGCGAGGACGCGGCCTCCCGCGCGGCATAGAGCGCCGCATGGGCCTTGAGCTCGGTCTGGTCGGCCACGGCCGAGGCTGCGAAGAAGTCGCGCTGGCGGCTGTCGGTCGCGTCGCTCATGGGGCCTCCGGACAGGTGGAGAAGCATGACTACCGCGCCGGCCAGGGGCCGGACGAGCGGAAGGTTTCGTTAACCTTGACGCGGAGGTGGCGGGGCACTTCCGCCCTTTGGCTTCGCCAGCGGCGCGCTGTAGAAGGCTTGACACGCCGATGTCAGGAAAGCCGCCATGTGCGCCGAATGCCCCCCGAGCTTCCCTTCTCCCGGAACCAAGGCGGACCTTGAGGAAGGCGACATCCTGTCGCCGCGCTTCGGCGCCGATGGCCTGATCACGGCGGTCACCAGCGATGCGGAGACGGGGGACCTTCTGATGGTTGCCCACATGAATTCCGAGGCCCTGTGGAAAACCGTCGAGACCGGCGAGGCGCACTACTGGTCGCGCTCCCGCAAGGCGCTCTGGCACAAGGGCGACACATCCGGTCAGATCCAGACCGTGGTGGAGATGCGCATCGATTGCGACCAGGACGCCGTCTGGCTGAAGGTGAAGGTCGGCGGCGATGGCGGCTCCTGCCATACCGGCCGGAAGACCTGTTTCTACCGCGCGATCCCCACCGGCAGCGCGCCGGGCAACGTCAGGCTGGAGCCGCGCGACGCCGAGCGGCTGCGTCCGGCTTTCGGCTAGCCCCATGCTGAGGCTGAAGCGCCGGCGCGCCGCGGAACCGGACATTGCTGAAGGCGAGAAGCCGGAACCGGCCCCGCCGCCACGCCCGACGATCGGTCTCGCGCTGGGCGGCGGCGCCGCGCGTGGCCTTGCCCATATCGGCGTGCTCCGGGCGCTGGTCCGTGCCGGCTACGAGCCCGACATCATCGCCGGCACCTCGATCGGAGCGCTGGTCGGCGGCCTCTATGCCGCCGGCCGCTTCGACACGCTGGCAGACTGGGCCCTGTCCCTGAAGCGCCGCGACGTCATCTCGCTGGTCGATATCGCCATCTCCGGCGGCGGACTGATGGGCGGCTCGCGGGTCGCGCAGCTTCTTGAGCGCGAGGTCGGCGAGACCCGTATCGAGGATCTCCCCATCGCCTTTGCGGCGATCGCGACAGAGATCGGCACCGGCCATGAGATCTGGCTCACGCGCGGCCGGCTGATGACCGCGCTGCGCGCCTCCTATGCCCTCCCCGGCATCCTGCCGCCCGTGCGCATTGGTGGCCGCTGGCTGATGGACGGCGCCCTGTCCAACCCCGTGCCCGTCTCCGTCACCCGCGCCCTCGGCGCGCGCATGGTGATCGCGGTCAGCCTCAACGCCGACGCGCTCGGCCGCGCCACGGTCATCCAGGACCATGGCACCAGCCCGGAAGACGAGGAAATGCCGCTGGTCGAGCGCCGGCCGCGCGTCAGGGCCGTGGTCAATCTCGGCAAGGGTATCGGGCGGGGCATCGGCAGGGGCCTCGGCCGGGGGCTGGGCCGCGCGCTGCGGCGGCCAACGCTGGACGACCTGCCTCAGATCGGCGCCATCGATCCGCGCATCGCCATCGCCCGCTCACCGGGCATCCCGACGGTCATGGCCAAGGCCTTCAACGCCAGCCAGGAGCGGATCGCGCGCACGCGCCTTGCCGGCGACCCGCCGAATGTGCTGATCGGCCCGCGCCTGTCGCGCCTCGGCCTGTTCGAGTTCCACCGCGCGGCCGACGCCATCGCCCTCGGCGAGGAAGCGACCGAGCGCCTGCTACCGGACATCGCCGAGGCGATGAAGGCCGTCGCCTGACGCCCCCTCCCGACGCTTCCGGCGTCAGGAGTTCATGATGTAGCCCTTGAGCGCCTCGTGCTCGTTCTCGATTTCCGCGAGCCGCCACTTCACCACGTCGCCGATCGAGACGATGCCGACCAGTCGGCCGCCCTCGACCACCGGCAGGTGGCGAAACTTGCCCGACGTCATGCGCTCCATCAGTTGGCCGATGGAATCGGCTTCCGTGCAGGTCACCACCTTCGTCGTCATGGTTTCGCCGACCGTCCGGTCGAGCGCCGCCGCGCCGCGCTCCGACACCTGACGGACGATGTCGCGCTCGGACAGGATGCCGGCGACGCCGTAGCCTGTTCCCGTCACCACGACGGCACCGATCCTCTTGTCCGCGAGCATGTGCGCCGCATCGGCAAGCGACGCGTCGGCGGCGATCGTGTCGACCGCCCTGCCCTTGATGTCCAGAATGCTCTTCACGTTCATCGCGCGCGCCTCCGGTTGCATGGTGGACGCGCTCCGAGCCGACACGCCCACGTCAAGCCTGCCCGGTCTCCCGGAAGGCAAGTATTTCCAACGTTTGGCTTCGCTGACAAGACCCCCCGACCGGCAAATGCAGCAGGACTTGTCCTATCGCGCGGTGATGGAGCCGGCGGGCACGGGATCGAACAGGCGGAACAGCAGGAGCCCTGCGGCAAAACCGCCGAGATGGGCCTGCCAGGCGATCTGTCCCTCGAAACCCGGCATTGGCAGGTTGATGGCACCGAAAGCCACGTTGAGCGCGATCCACACCGCCGTCATGCCCATGATCGGCCCGTTGCGGACCATCTCGGCAAGGCTGAGCGCCGGCTGGCGATAGGCATCCTCCGTGCTGGCGCGCATGGCGCCGAGCGGCCCGCCCATCTGGAATACGAAGCGCAGCGCCGCAGCCGTGAACCCCGAGACGGCGGCGGACGCGCCGATCACCGGCACGAAGGCGGTGCCGACGGCGGCGAGATGAGCAAGAGCCCCCGCGGCCGAAGTCGCGGCAAAGAACAGCAGGCTGCGCAGCGTGCCGAAACGGCGCGCCACCGCCGAGCCGAAGACGAGGAACCACAGCACGTTGACGCCGAGATGCGTCCAGTCCGCGTGGAGGAAGGCATAGGTCACGAAGGTCCAGACATCGCCGCCGACGCCGCCCGGAAACCCCCATGACGCCGCCAGCGACCGCTCGAACCGCGCGGGGATGAAGGCGAAGGTCAACAGCACCTGCCGGTCGGCATCCTCGCCGATCAGCCAGTCGCGTGCCGCGTGGATCAGGATCATCGCGCCCGTCAGCGCCGAGACCACGCCGGGAATGTTGAGGATCGGTTCGCGGTCGGACACGGTGTGGATGCGCTTTCTCCGGCGGGAGGCCCTGTCTAGGCCGAGCCATGGCGCGGAGTCGAGGTCGGCGGCAGCGCTGCGCTGCCCTGCAGGACCGAATGCACGGGAAAACGGGGCCCGAACAGGCGCGCGGACAAAAAAAGGGGAGAGATCTTGCGATCCCTCCCCGGCTGGAGCGTCAGAACCGGCGAACCGGTCCTGTTTGTCACGTCTCCCTCTCCTCCTGTCCCCGGAGAAAGTAGCCCTTGAAGTTGAGCGGCCCGGAGGCGGAGTCGACACCGCCGGTCCGAATTCGTGGAACGCCCCCGAAGAACCACGCCGGCCGCGGCGCCGCAATCGAAACCCTCTCTTAACCTTACCCCGGTCACCGGTCGTTAACCCTGCCCCGCGCCGGCCGTCATGGCACGCCCGGTGCTGAGCCTCTCCCCAGGTCGCCCGGACAGCCCATCCCTGTCCCGAACCGGCACAGACGAGGGTCGCCATGCATCACACCGAAAGCCGCACGCTCTTCGCCTACTGGAACAGCCTGCGCGCCGGCCGCCCGGCCCCGGATCGCGCGGAGATCGAGCCGCGCGAGATCGCGCCCGTGCTCGCCGACACCTTCATTCTGGAGCGCGACGCCACGGGCCAGATCTTCTATCGCCTCGCCGGCTCGCGCATCTGTCAGACCTTCGCTCGCGACATGAAGGGTGCGGATTTCCTCGCCGGCCTCGGGGCCGACGATCGCCGCCAGGTCGCGCGCACGCTGTCCGACGCCCATGCCGCGCAGGCCGGCCTCATCATGTCCCTGTTCGGGGCGACCGCCGAGGGGCGCACCGTCGCTCTCGAGGCCGTGGTGCTGCCGCTGGTCCACCGCGCGCGCCTGGGCGCGCGCATGATCGGTTGCCTGTCCGCCGCCGAGCAGCCCTACTGGATGGGCCGCGACCAGATCGTCGCCCTGTCGCTCGGCAGCGCCCGCCTCCTCTGGCCAAGCTGGCAGCCGGCGCCCGCAATCGTCCCCGCCATCGCTCCAGCGACCGTCGTTCTCGATAGCCGTCCGGCCCTGCGGCTGATCCAGGGCGGGAATGCCGCTTGATCGTGCGATAGATTCCGGTAATGGCAACGACACGTTAACGCCCCTTCCTTAATCTTCGGCAGGTCGATGCTCGAATTTTGCCGAACATGTCAGCGCTAGCGAAAATCCTGTCCGCGCCCTCGTCGGAAGAAAATCGCCGCTTTCAGCGCGTGCGGGTGGACGTGCTTGGCCGCTTCATGCTCTCCGACCGGCGCGAGTTTCCCTGTCAGGTCGTGGACATGTCTCCCGGCGGCGCGGCCATCGTCGCGCCCGTCGTCGGCAAGCTCGGCGAGCGCGTCATCGCCTATCTCGACCATATCGGCCGTATCGAGGGCATGATCGTCCGCGTCAACGATACCGGCTTCTCGATGACCATCGAGGCCTCGCTCAGGAAGCGCGACAAACTGGCGGACCAGCTCACCTGGCTCGCCAACCGCCAGATCCTCGGCCTGCCGGAGGACCGGCGGCACGAGCGCGTCATTCCGCGCAATCCCTTCACCACCATCACCACGCCGGTCGGCGAGAAGGTGCCGGTGCGTGTCCTCGACATCTCGCTGTCGGGCGCGGCCATCGGCGGCGCCGAGGATCTCAAGCCCGGCGATATCGTGCAGATCTCACGGACCATGGCGCGCGTCGTGCGCATTCTCGACAAGGGCGTGGCGGTGGAATTCTCCCGCCAGCAGCCGATCGAGACGATCATCGCGCTCGGCCAGGAGCTCGGCGCGGATCTGAAGGCCGATCCCGAGCCGGTCCTGTTCCCGAACTGACCAGCCCCCGGCGGCCAGTTCCGACCCATCCTCCAAAGCCTTGGCCGCTGCGGGCTCGCGACGTGCTGAAGCGCGGGTAAACCACCCCCGACAATCCCCGTTCCGCCATTAACGGATCGCCGGCCGCCGCCGCGCCGATGGTAACGCCGCGCCAACCAGCCGCGGGCGCAACACGGAATATTGCCTCGCCATTTCAGCATCTTACGCAATTTCGCTGAATCAGATCGCGATCCACCGTGGTGAATCCACGCGCCGTCAACCTGAACGAACCCTGACCCAAATCCATCGCCTTTCACCAATCGGTTTCAGCGCGCCGCAAAAGCCGCCTGCCAGTGTCCAGCCATCGACGGAGGGACACGTCAATGCAGGGTGGGGCGACCGGCTGGTCGAACTGGGGTGTGGCAGGCGCGCTGGTCGCCGGCCTCCTTGTTTCGCTGCCGATTTCGGAGGCCTCGGCGCAGCAGCGCCAGGCAGCTTTTCTCGGGGAAATGGGCGCGACATCGGCGCCGATCGGCTGGCGGCAGTTCTGCCGGGACTTTCCGGCCGACTGCCAGGCACGCCCGGCACAGATCGAACTCGTCCGCTCGGACCGCGCCAACTGGGCCGCGCTCACCCGCATCAACGCCCATGTGAACACCGCCATCGAGCCGGTGACCGACATGGACCAGTACGGCGTCGAGGAGCACTGGACCTATCCCATTTCGGGTCGCGGCGACTGCGAGGACTACGTGCTGCTGAAGAAGCAGATGCTGATCCGCGCCGGCTTTCCGGCCAGCGCCCTGCTCATCACGGTGGTCCGTGACCGCAAGGGCGACGGCCACGCCATCCTCACGGTTCGCACGGACCGTGGCGACTACGTCCTGGACAACGAGACGGACGAGATTCGCCTCTGGAGCCAGACCGGCTACCGCTTCGTGAAGCGCCAGTCCGAGACCGACCCCGACCGCTGGGTCACCATCGGCCCGGCCTCGGCTCCCGCCGCGGTCGCCTCGCAATAACGCATTTCAGGAATTCGCGTCCTCGGTCACGTCCCACCCCTCCCCGTCCCCAGACCGGGTTCGCGATAGACGGCCGGTACCTCAGAAAGAGGGCCGGCCGTCACCTTTTGATGCGAGGATAGATCCGCTCAGGACGACGCAGGAGCCAGACCGATGACACCGGTGTTCTCGGAGGATGTCGCCCGATTTCTCATGGATCGGGCACTGGTGTGGGGCGCTGAGATGGACCAAGCGGTCGCGGCGGGACTGCGCATCTGCGAGACCGATGACGAAAAGAAGGCCCTAAAGCGAGCCATCGGCAGGGTGATGGGGGAAATATTGGACGAGATGATCAATCCGATTTGCAGGATGCATCCTCACCTGAAACCAGGAGGCCTCAAGTAGGCTTTGTCGCCCACGCCACCGCCTGCTCGACGCGGTCATTGCCCCAGAACAGTTCGCCATCGGCGGTCACGATGCTCGGCGCACCGAACAGGCCCTTCGCCTTGGCGTCGTCCGTCGTCGCGCGCAGCACCTGCTTCACCTGATCCGAACCCGCCGCGACGATGAGCGGAGCCGGCTCGATACCCAACCGTTTGAGGATCGCGCCGAGCACTTCGGGATCGGAAATCGCGAGACCCTCGCCGAACTCGGCGCGATAGACCTCCTTCGAGAAGGCCGCGCGCCTGCCGTCGTCCGGAAGCGCCGTCGCGATGCGGGCGGCCAGCAGGCTGTTCTGCGGAAACGGATCGGGCCGGCGGAACGGCAGGCCCATGGCCGCCGTGGTCCGCTCGAGGTCGCGCCACATGTTCCGCCCCTTGGCGGGAATGAGGTTGAACGGCGAGGTCGTCCAGCCCGCTTCCGCGAAGATCGGCCCGAGCAGGAACGGCCGCCAGCGGACCGCCACACCGGCCGCCTCCGCCACCGCCTCGATCCGCATGGCCGCCGGATAGGAATAGGTCGAGGCGAATTCGTAGAGAAAGTCGACAACCGGCATCGCCATGGCGTCACCCGACCTGGGTCAGGCCCTTCTTGAACCGGTAGGCGTTCTGCACGTAGTGCGCCGCCGAGACCTTCAGGCGCGCGATGGCCGCCTCGTCCAGCGTCCGCACCGCACGGGCGGGTGCGCCGACGATCAGCGAATTGTCCGGAAACTCCTTGCCTTCGGTGACCAGCGAATTGGCGCCGACGAGGCAGTTATTGCCAATCCGCGCGCGGTTGAGGATGGTCGAGCCCATGCCGATCAGCGTCGATGACCCGATGACGCAGCCGTGCAGGATCACCTTGTGGCCGATCGTGCAATCCGCGCCGATGGTCATCGGCGCGCCGGGATCGGTGTGCAGCATGCACATTTCCTGAATGTTGGTGCGCTCGCCGATCTCGATCGGTTCGTTGTCGCCGCGGATCACCGCGCCGAACCAGATGCCGACATCCGCGCCGAGGCGAACGTTGCCGATCACATGGGCGTCGGGCGCGACGAAGTAACGGTCTTCGGCAGGCAGGACCGGCTTGATGCCGTCGATCGCATAGATGGGCATGGGTTTCCTCCGCTCGCCCGCGAGCTATGCCACGCCGGCTATCCCGTGAGAAGCCGGCGGAACGCCGGGCCTGCCGTCAGGCCGCGCGCCGGAAATCCATGATCCAGTTGACCTCCCAGGTCGCGCCACCGTCGCCCGAGAAGGCCTGCTCCCACCGCGCCGAATGCGGGGTGATGTCCGTCCAGACGAAACGCACCCTCACCGGCCGCCCGCCCAGTTCGTCATCGCCATGGAACACGCCGACACCGTCCTCGAACGCGCCGCGCACCGGCGGGTCGATCGCCGTGCGGCGCGCGTCCAGCCACCAGATCGACCAGCAGCGCTCCTCGACATGGTAGGCGCGCAGCGTCACCGCGCGATAGGCGCCGTCCGGCAGATTCAGGAGGTTGTCGTCGAGATTGCCCAAGCCCCCCAGAACCGGCAACGCGGCGCAGGTGCCGTCGAAATCGTCCCAGATCGTGTCACCGGCGAGCCGTGTCCTGAGGCGGCGATGCCGCACCGTCCAGGCGCCCAGCAGGAAATCAAAATCGTGCCGGCCGTCGCGGGTCGCGGTGCGGGCGTCGAGATGGGCGGCGCTGATCGGCATGGGAGCTTCCCCGTGAGTGACGGGGTCAGTCTGCGCCCGCTCCGCTGACAGGGGATGTCAGGGGCGTTTCGCTGGCTGCCAAAGCGCTTTCAAGCGAAGTGGGTACCGGTTCGCGTGAAGAAAGAGCGAGAGCGGCCTAAAGCCCGAACGAGCGGGCAACCATCGTCACGACACGGCCGGACATCAGGCTCCAGAACAGCGCCAGCGTGGTGGCGAGGAAGACGAATTCGAACCGCCGGTTCTCGATGCGGCGACCGCGGATCGTGTTGCGCACGATGATCGCGGGGGCCGCGAAGGCGAGGAACGGCACGGCCAGCACCGCGCCGAAGCCGCCGGCCTGCAGCAGACGGAAACTCGCGGGCTTGTCGGCGAGCGTCCGGTAGAGCGCCACGAGCAGTCCGGAAACGGCGAAACCGAGGGCGAGCGAATGGAAGAGCTGCAGGCTTTGCGCGGACATGACGCGGTACTCGACTGACGGAACGTAAGCCACAGGGCGACGTCCCAATCGGTAGCGCGTCGGTAAGGTTCTGTTAAGGGCCCGGGCGGATTTCCTTAAGAAGCGGTTAACGCCCGGCCGCTCGCCTCAGGCCTCGTCGAGGTCGATGTCGAGGATCGAAATGGTCACCGTGTAGGAGGTCTCGCCCTCGTCCACGTCCTTGTAGAGCGTGCCGATCTGCTCGTCGCCGATCATCACCTCGACCATTTCCTTGCGCCGCATGTTGGGCTGCAGCTTGATGGTGTCGTTGCCGAACTTGCGGCGCAGATAGTCCTGCAGCTTCGTGATCTCGGTCCTGTCCACGGCCCGTCTCCAAATCCTGTCGGTGAGCGGGCCGTGTGCCACGGCCGGGGGCTACAAGTCAAAGGCCGAGCACGTCAGGTGGCGCGACCAGGGGCTTGCCCGACCAACGCCCCGGCGCCGGAAAGCAAGACCTCCGCTCCCTGCCCCATGCGCGCGAGGATGTCGGCCGCCGGCTCGACGGCCCGAACCAAATCGACGGCCTCGCCGACTATGACAGCCGCGACGCTGAGGTCGCTTTCCACGAGGGCCCGGTCGTAGCGCGCCCGCTCTGTCAGGAGGTTGCGCCCGAGCCCCTCGCCGTCCCGCTTCCAGCGGCTGATGAAGGGGTTCTCGACCAGCCGGATATCGAAGGGGGCCGGCCAGTCGAACCCGCGGACGGTATCGTAGACGGAGCTGCGCCCGGTTTCGCCGCCGCCGGCCTCCACCGCCGCCGCCTTGGCCGCGGGAGCCGCCAGCGATTCCTCGGCCACGTAGAAGGCGGTCCCGCAGACGACGCCGACAGCGCCCAGCATCAGCGCGGCGGCAAGGCCCCGGCCATCAGCGATGCCGCCAGCGGCCAGAACCGGAACCCGGCCGACAGCGTCGACGACCGCCGGGACGAGCGGCAAGGTCGCCCGCGCGGCACCATGGCCGCCGGCCTCCGTGCCCTGTGCCACGATGAAGTCGGCGCCCTCGCCGGCCGCCGCCTTCGCCATCTCCACCGATTGCACCTGCGCGATCAGCGGCACGCCCTGTCGCTTCACGCGGGCGGCGAAGGGCCTGACGTCGCCGAATGAGAGAAAGACTGCGCGCGGCGCATGATCAAGCGCGAGCGCCAGGAGATCGGGATTTCGGGCGAGCGACCAGGTGATGAAGCCAACCCCGACCGGGCCGTTGCCGGCGGCCGCGAGTTCGCGGGCGAGCCAATCCCTGTCGCCATAGCCGCCGCCGACGAAGCCGAGCCCACCTGCCGCCGTCACCGCCCGCGCCAGCGCGCCGCCGCTGACGAAGGCCATGGGCGCCAGCACGATGGGCCAGGTCAACCCGAAGCGCTCGGTAAGCACGGTCCTGATTGCCATTCGCCCGATCCCTCAGTCCGTTGCCACGCGGCGGCGGAACTCGTCCACCGGCAGGCCGCCGACGCCCCAGTCCTCCAGCGCCACCTCGTCGATTACCACGAAGGTGGTTGCCGGCTCCTTGGCCAACACCTCCACCAGCAGGTCGGTGACACCCTTGATGAGACGCGCCTTTTGATCGGCCGTCGCCCCCTCGCGGGTGATCTTGATGTTCACATAGGGCATGGATTCCGGTCAGGCCGTGGCCTGCTCCCTCAGATCGAAGTGAAAGACCTTGGCGATGATGCGCCACTCTCCGTCGAGCTTCACGAAGGTCAACAGGTCCTGAAAGGCCCTCGGCCCGATCGCGCATTCGGCCCGCACCAGCGCGGTGACCGGTCCGGCGAACTCGATCGAGATGATCTGGTCGGTCCTGACTTCCCCGCGGCTCGCCGGCGACTGGCGGGCATCGACCACGGCGAAATAGGCATCCATGCCGAGATGAGTCAGCTTGCCCTCGGTGGCCGTGGCGTAGATCGCCTGGGGATGGAAGACTCGCCGCAGCCTCTGCGTGTCGCTGTGGTGAAGTCCGTCGAAGTAGAGCGCCGTGACGGCCATCAGCGCGGTGAAATCGTCGGCCATGGCCTGCCTCACGCCTGCCGCCACCGCTGCGCGGCCTCTGCGACGCGGCGTCCGAGATGCTCGGCGGTCAGGCGGTCGGCCGCAGGCGGCACGAGGTCGGCCCCCTGATCGGCGTTCGACTGGGCCATGGCGCCGAGGAAACCGGCAAGACGGTTCAAATCCTCCGGCGAACCCGCGCTGGTGTGGTTGCCGGGCAGCAGGCCAAGCCCGACCCAGATCATGCCATGCTGCATGGCGAACAGCGCGAACTGCTGCAGCGTCGCCAGCTTGTCGCCGTTATAGCCAGCCGAATTGGTGAAGCCAGCCGCCAGCTTGTCCTTCCACTGCTGCCCGGCCCAGCGCCCGGAGGTCTCGTCCAGGAACACCTTGAACGGCGCCGATGCGCCTGCCATGTAGGTCGGCGCGCCGAAGATGAGGGCGTCGGCCGCGTCGAGCAGCGGCCAATGGCTCTCGACCTCCTCGACGGCGACCAGGCTCGCCTCGGTGCCGGCGACCGACGCCGCCCCGCGCTGCACCGCCTCGGCCTGCACCTTCGTGTGCCCGTAACCGGAATGATAGACCACCGCAACCTTCGCCATCGTCATGCTCCTCGCGCCGCATCGCGACATCTGCCTGCAATGGGCGTGAGGTAGTCAGCAGAAGTCACCTTTGTATAGGGAATATCTTTATGCTACTTCACATTCCAGTATCCGCCCGGTAACTGGGAATGACGCCATGGCCTTGAAAATGCGGAAGAACAAGGCGGAGCCGATGCCGCCGACCTGCCCGCTCGGCGAATGCATGGCCATTCTCGGCGGCGCCTGGACGCCCAACATCGTCTGGTATCTGATGGCGGGACCGCGCCGTTTCGGCGAACTGCGCGCCGATATCCCCGACATCTCGCCGAAGATGCTGTCGACGCGGCTCAAGGAAATGATGGCGAGCGGCGTGGTGCAGCGAAAGCTGGTGCCGACCTCGCCGCCCTCGGCCGAATATGCGCTGACGCCATTGGGACGCGAACTTGTCCCCGCCATCGAGGCAATCGTCGCCATCGGCCACCGCCTGAAGGCGGTCCGGGCGGCGGGCGCGAGGTCCCGCCAGCCCGTCGGGCATCGCGCCCGTGTCAAGGCTGCCTGATTCAGCCGCCCGTCGTTGCGCGGGCCGGAACGATGATCTCCGAGGTCTCGCACAGGTTCTGTCGCGCGATGGTGGCGGTCTGGGTCTCCTCGGGATTGAAGCCGATGCGGATGTCGTAGAGGCACTGGCCGCCGCGGGCGACGCGGCCGGTATAGTGATCGCCCTTCATCATCACCCATTCGCCGAGCAGGTCGGGACCAGGCCGGCCGGCACCCGAGGGCGTCACGCGCAGCACCGAGACGACGCGGTCGGTCGGGTTGACCACCCGGTAGAGGGCAACGGCATCGCGCGCGGGCATGGCGGCCACAGGCGCATCGATGGCGGTGATCTCGATCTTCTCCTGCGCGCAGAAATCATGGTCGAGGCGGACGAACTCATTGCCTTCCTCGAAAGTGATCCGCACGTCGTAACGGCATTCCGGGCCATCGACGCGCCAGCGCATGGTCGCGCCGGCGTTGAAGCGCTCGCGGACGAGGCGGTTGGCGCCCCAGTCCGGACGGCCGACCTGCGTGAACTGGACGACCAACGCCTTGTGGGGCGTGCGGTTCGCGAAGGCCACCGCCACCTGCCGGGGAGCCGCCGGGCGGCCGGCGCGCGCGCCGTTGATCATCGCGTCGACCTCGGCGCCGACCGTGGGCGCGCCGGCCCCGCCGCGCGCACTGCCCGGCACCTGCGACAGCGCCCGGTCGATCTCCTGCCCGACGGATGGCGGGATGCCGGGCGACAGGCCGGGCTGCTGGGCGGAGGCCGGCGCGAACGCGACAAGCGCGAAGACGGGGACGAGAGCGAAACGGGCGGCGGTCATGACGGTCTCCCTGTGGGTCGCCATGCCTCTACCGGCGGAGGATTACCCCGCCATGCCGTGCCGCCGCTGCCGTGTTTCCACTGCTTCGCGCCATGTTTCAGACGCGGGCGAACTGCGCCGCCAGCCGCGCCAGCTTGTCGGGATTGCGCACGACATAGATCGCCGCGATGCGCCCGTCCTCGATGCCGAGAACCGTGACTTGAATGCCGTCGGCCTCCTCGGTCACATATCCCGGCAACCCGTCGATCAGTCCGACGTGAAGGACGGCCGGGCGACGATAACCGCCCTTCTCGGCCCAATGCCGGTAGAAGCGCGTCACGACCGCTTCGCCGACCACCGGCTTCTGGGCCGCGACGCGCTTGCCGCCGCCGTCCGAGTGCAGCACGACGTCCGCCGCCAGCAGGCCCTTCAGCGCGCCGACATCGCCGGAGCGCGAGGCATCGAGAAAGGCGCTGGCGATCGCAAGCCCCCGCTCCTTCTCGACGCGATAGCGGGGGCGCTCCCCCCGCACATGGGTCCGTGCCCTGGCCGCAAGCTGCCGGCACGCCGCCGGGTCGCGGTCGACGGCGACCGCGATCTCCTCGAACGGCATGCCGAACACGTCGTGGAGCAGGAAGGCGGCGCGCTCCAGCGGCGACAGCCGCTCCAGCGCCATCATCAGGGTGAGGGTCACATCGTCCTCGGGCTCCTCCTCCGTGACGAGGATCGGTTCGGGCAGCCACGGGCCGACATAGGCCTCCCGCCTCACCCGCGCCGACTTGAGCACGTCGAGCGACAGCCGCGACACCGTGCGGGCGAGGAAGGCGGCGGGGTCGCGCACGTTTGCGCGGTCCGCCTGATGCCAGCGCAGCCAGGCATCCTGAACCACGTCCTCCGCCTCGGCGACCGAACCGAGCATCCGGTAGGCGATGCGCACCAGCCGTGGCCGCTGCGCGTCGAAGACCGCCGCTGCGTCGCCGCCGCTCGCCATGTCAGGCAGCCGTCCTGCTCACGGGATGGGGCACCTGGAAGCCGACATTGATCCGGTTCCAGGTGTTGATCGCGCCGATGATCACGGTCAGCTTCACCTGTTCGTCCGCCGTGAAATGCGCCTTCACCTGCTCGTAGACATCGTCGGGAACCACCGTTCCCGGCAACCTGGTCAGCGCCTCGGTCCAGGCCAGCGCGGCACGCTCGCGATCGGTGTAGAGCGGCGACTCGCGCCAGCCGTCGAGCAGGAAGATGCGCTCGGCGCTCTCGCCCTGCTTCAGCGCGTCGCGCGTGTGCATGTGCAGGCAGAAGCCGCAGCCGTTGATCTGCGAGGCGCGGATTTTCACCAATTCCTGCAGGCTGTGCTCGATGTCGAGCGCGGTCACGGCCGCCGAGAAATCCATCATCACCTTCATCGCGGCAGGCGAAGCGGTGAACGTGTTCAGGCGCGCTTTCATTTGGTCTTCTCCATCGGATCGCCGGCCTCCCGCCGACTGTTCGACGTCAGGACGAGACCGGCATGGGCGAATGTGACACGGCCCGCGAATATTTCCGCGCGACAGGCGAATCGCCGCGCCGGCTGAATCGGAATCAAAACATGAAGAAGATCGCGGCGGAACGGAATCGGATTGTCAGCACGCGCAGGGATTCCCGCACAACGCCAAAGACTTGCAGCGATTTCCGGAATCAGCCGAGGAAATCGATGATCGCCGCCGCGAAGACATCGTTCTTGTCGCCGGCGACCATGTGACCTGCGCCGCCGACATCGACGAGCCGCGCATGCGGAACGACGTCGAGGAAGGCCTTTGCCGCCGCCGGCGTGACGATGTCGGATGCCCCGCCGCGCACCAGCAGCGTCGGAACAGTCAGGCTCTTCGCAGCAGCTTCCATCGTCTCCACGGCCTGCTGGCGGTCCATGGCGGGAGTACGCAGGCCGGTCATGAAGGCCGGATCCCAGTGCCAGTACCAGCGTCCGTTCGGCTTCTGCCTTAGGTTCTTGCGCAGGCCGTCGACGGAAGGGGGCCGCGTCCGGTTCGGCAGATAGGCGGCGACCTGTTCGGCCGCCTCTTCGATGGTCGCGAATCCGTCCTCCACCCGCGCCTGCATGAAGGCGTGGACATGCCGGACGCCCTCCTCCTCTACACGCGGCACGATGTCGACGAGAATCAGCGCCGAAAAGCAGGGCTCCCGCCCGATGGCGGTCAGCGAGGCCATGCCGCCCAGCGATGCGCCGATGGCGACCGGCTTGGTGCCGAAGCGTTCCTCGATCTGCCTGCCGAGCAGGGCGGCGTCGTCCGCATAGTCGAGAAAGCCGTAATGGCCGCCCTTCACCCACTCGCTGTCGCCGTGCCCGCGCTGGTCGACCGGAATCGCCGTGAAGCCGCGCTCGGCGAGCTTGCGGGCCGCGCCGCGCCAGGCATGGCGCGTCTGGCCGCCGCCGTGCAGCAGCAGCGCGGTCCGCTCGCCGTGGCCGTAGATGTCGGCCTCGAGCCGGTTGCCGGCGACGCCCGTGAAGGTCGCATGACGGGGATGGATGGACATATGCGTCGGGGTCCTTGTCAGGGCTCGCGATCAGGCTTTCGTGCGCGCGAGAAAATCGAGAGCGCCCGCCTTGAACACCTTGTCGCCAACCGCCGGCATATGATCCCGGTCCGGGATGGAAAGCGCCTCCCCCTTTGGGATGATCGCGGCGAGCGGCTCCGGCCCGCCGGCAATGGCGTCCCTTGTGCCGACGGCGATCAGCACGGGGCAGCGGATCGTGGCCGCGTCCTCGCGGCTCATCAGGTTGCGCGAGCCGCGGATACAGGCCGCGAGCGCCCGCCGGTCCGACCTGGTCTGCATGGCGAAGGCCCGGAACATCCGGCCCTGCGGGTCGGTCACCTCCTCCAGCGTCTCTGCCTCCAGTGCCTCGGCGATGCTCTCGGGCAGGCCGACGCCGTCGACCAGCTTGATGCCGAGCCCGCCCATGATCGCCGCGCTCACCCGGTCCGGATGACGCTGGGCGAGGAAGGCGGTGATGCGCGAACCCATCGAATAGCCGAGCACCACCGTTCGATCGATGCCGAGATGGTCCAGCAGCGCGCGGGCATCCTCCGCCATCAGCGTGGTGTGATACTGGGCGGGATCGTAGAGCTTCGCCGAGCCGCCATGGCCGCGATTGTCGAGCGCGATGACCCGGCGGCCGGCCTTGGTCAGGGTCTCGACCCAGCCCGGATAGGTCCAGTTGATATGGGCGGTCGAGGCGAAACCGTGGATGCAGAGAACGGGATCCCCCTCGCCCGTATCGAAATAGGCGATCTCGACACCGGAGGATGAGAAGGTCTGCATCGGCAGTGGGAAGGGCAAAGCTGGCATCTGGTTTCCTTAGCGCCGGCATTCCGCCAACGAAAGGCGGGCTGCGCAATGCCGCATTGCGAAGCCTTGGGCGTCGCGGCTAGGAAGATGGAGCCTCTTGGGGGAGCCTTGCCGGTCCGATGAATTCATTTCTGCGCCGCGTTCCGGCGACGTTCGCCCTCGCGCCCCTCGCATTGGCAGTGCTTCTTTCAGCGACACCGGCGGCGGCGCAGCCTGCGCAGCCGCCGCATCTCGCCTGGAAGACCGGCGAGGAAGCGCAGCTAATCGAGCAACGGGTCGAGGAGCTTCTCGCCCGCATGACGCTTGCCGAGAAGGTTGGCCAGCTCAACCTCTGGGGCCGCGGCGACGAGTTCCGCATGGAATGGCTTCGCGAGGGCCGCACCGGCGCGGTGATGAACTTCACCGAGCCCGCGCATATCCGTGAGGTTCAGCAACATGCCGCCCGCTCGCGGCTTGGCATTCCGCCGATCATCGCGCTCGACGCCATCAACGGCTTCGCGACCTATTTCCCCCAGCCCATCGGCCAGGCGGCCACCTTCAACCTGCGCCTTGTCGAGCTCGCCTCCTACTGGTCCGCCCGCGAGGCGCGCGCCGCCGGCATCAACTGGACCTTCGCGCCGATGATCGACATGACGCGCGACGCCCGTTGGGGCCGCGTCATGGAAGGCGCCGGCGAGGACGTGCATCTGGCGACGCTGGTCGCGGCAGCGCGCGTTGCGGGCTACCACAGGGGCGGCCTTGCCACCTCCGCCAAGCATTTCATCGGCTATGGCGAGGCCGAGGGCGGGCGCGACTACAACAGTGTCTGGATTCCCGTCTCCAAACTCTGGGACTACCACATGCCGCCGTTCCAGGCGGCGCTCGCCGCCGGCACCTTCACGGTCATGACCTCGCTCAGCGCCATGAACGGCGTGGCATCCACGGCGGATCGCGGCCTCGTCACCGAGATCCTGAAGGGCAGGTTCGGGTTTCGCGGCTTCGTGGTTTCGGACTTCGAATCCGTGCGCGAACTCATGAACCACGGCACGGCGGCCGATGGCCCCGATGCGGTACGCCGGGCCTTCATGGCCGGCGTCGACATGGACATGATGTCCGGCCTCTTCGACGCCCATCTCGCCGATCTCGTGCGCGCCGGCACGGTGCCGGCCGCGCGGCTCGACGACGCCGTCCGACGCGTGCTGCGGGTCAAGATGCATATGGGTCTGTTCGATGAGGCGCCCTACGATCCCGCGCTCGCAAGGCGCGACCTCGCCACGCCGCAGTCCCGGGCGGACTCGCTGGCCGTCGCCCGCGAATCCATCGTTTTGCTCCGGAACGAGGGCAATGTCCTGCCCGTGAAGCCTTCGGTGCGGTCCATCGCTGTGATCGGCGGGCTCGCCACCCATCAGGAGGACTGGCAATATTCCGACAAGGCAGGCCTGCCGCGTGTCCGGCCCGATCGCCTGACCGACGAACTCGCGCGCCTCTTCGCCGGCCGAGTGCGCATCGCCTCCTCGCGCGGTCTGGCGACCCATTGCAATCTCGCCGCAGGCAATACGGCCGGCGCCGTTGCGACCGCGCGCGCCGCCGACCTCGTCGTGGTCATGCTCGGCGAGGATTGCGAGCAGATCGGCGAAGGCACCTCCCGCGCCCATCTCGACCTGCCGCAGCCGCAACAGGCCCTGCTCGACGCGCTGATCGCCACCGGCAAGCCTGTCGTGGTCGTCATGCACACCTCGCGTCCCTTCGTGCTGACCCGTTTCGTCGGCCGCGTGGCGGCCATCCTCCAGGCATTCCACCTCGGCACCGAGGGCCGCACCGCCATCGCCGAGGTGATCGCCGGCCGGGTCAATCCGAGCGGCAAGCTGCCGATGACCTTCCCGCGCGCCACCGGACAGGTGCCGATCTACTACGACCGCCTGCCGACCGGCCGCCCGCGCGTGAAGCACTTCCGCTACGAAACCGGCTATCTCGACGAGAGCATGGAGCCGCTGTTCCCCTTCGGCTTCGGCCTGTCCTACTCCCGGTTCACGCTGGACAATCTCCGGCTCGATGCGCCCTCCGTGCCGATCAGCGGCACCATTGCCGGCGAGGTGCGCCTCGCCCACGCCGGCGGCCCCGCCGGGCAGGAGGTCGTGCAGTTCTACGTCCGCCAGAAGGTCGCCTCGCGGTCCCGGCCGCTGCGCCAGCTCCGCCATTTCGAGAAGGTCGCGCTGGAGCCGGGCGCCGCGCGCTCGGTGCGCTTCGCGCTACCAGTCCGCTCGCTGGGCTTCCACGACGACCAGGGCCGCTACCATGTCGAGCCCGGCGAATACGAGGTCTATGCCGGCACGGACTCGAACGCGACGCTTGCCGCAACCGTGACCGTCACCGGCGAGGCCATCGTGACGACGCCCTGACCCGTCGCGCCCGCGCAATCCGGCGCGCGGGCCGGCGTCACGCGCGGGAAACGCGCATCGCGGTAAGTCTCGCGCCCCGTGCCGCACCCGCGGCTCGCCGGAGCATCGCCATGCCGCTCGCCAGACGACTTACCCCGCTCGCCGCCCTTCTGTTTGCGGCGGCCCCTGCCGGCGCGCAGGAACTGGGCACCTACCGGGAGTTCCGCGACTGGATGGCCGCCTGCGACAATACCCGCACCTGCCGGGCCTACGCGCTGCCCGCCGATCCGGACGTACCGCGCATCACGCTCGGCCTGCTCCGCACCGGAGCCCCCGACGCGGCACCCCAGCTCTACCTTCATTTCACCGACGAGAATCTGATCGAACGCGTTCGCCGCGTCACCATCCGCTCCGAGGCTGGCGCCATTGCCACCTTGTCCCCCGGCGGCGGGCTGACGGCCGACGAGAACATCTTCCGGATCACCGATTCCCGCGCGGCCGCCGCCATCCTCGCGGAGGCGCGCCGGTCCAGGGAGTTGCGCCTTGTCTTCGAGCCGCCCCTGCCGAATGTCCAGCGCGATGCGCTTCGCATCTCGCTCGACGGCGCCTCGGCAGCGCTCCTGTGGATCGACGATCGTCAGATGCGCATCGGCACGGTCACCGCCCTCGCCCGCCGGGGCAACGCCCCGGCTGCCGCCGTGCCCGTGCCGGTCGTCCCCGCCGAGCCCCAGGGACGGCCATCGACGGGCGGCCCGGCGCCGTCGGAACTGACGCCCACCGCGATGAATGCGGTGATGGCGGCCTTCCGCGGCCTGCCCGGCGACGCCTGCAATCAGGAGGACGAGGAGCGCGACGCGCCAAGCATCGACCGGCTGGGTCCCGGCCAGTTGCTGGTCGGCGTGCGCTGCTGGCGCGGCGCCTACAATTTCAGCCGCGCCTACTATCTCGTGGACGAGGGCCCGCAGCCGAATGTCAGGCCTGCTTCCTTCCCGCGCCCGGCGGTCCCGGCGCCGAGCCAGGAACGGGACGCAGCGGAGGCCGACAACGTGCTGGTCAATGCCGATTATGTCGCCGAGACTGGCGGCATCGACCATTATTCCAAGGGTCGCGGCATCGGCGATTGCGGCGAACTGGGCAGCTGGGTCTGGGACGGGCGGGCCTTCCAGCCGACCCGGCTGACGCTGATGCCGGCATGCCGCGGCATCCTGCCATTGCACTGGTTCGCCCTTTACCGGACGCAGGAAGGGCGGACGCCCTGAGCGCCCGCCCTGCCTCCCGACTGTCGCGATCTCAGTAGCCGGAGCGCATCGGCTGCCAGCCGTAGGGCGTGTACTGGTAGTACTGGCCGCTATTGTCCATCACGAAGGCCCGTCCCTGAGCGTCGCGCTGGACGACGCCCGGCTGGGTGTGCGGCAGAACGTGGTTCTGCCCGTACTGGCCGGTATAGGTCGAGTTGCCCTGCAGCGTGCGGCCGAACTCGCCATTGTTGCGGTGGTAGCCGTTGGCATAGTCCATCTGTGCGCGGGCGCGGGCTTCCTCGGCGGCGCGCATGTCCTGCATGCCGCGACGCTGCTGATCCTCGATCTGGTTGCGCGAGTTCTGATAGTTGCGCATGCCCTGCTCGGTGAAGCCGCCGGTTGCCATGTAGTTGTAGGCGAACTGCTGCACCGACATCTGTCCGCCCTGCGCCCGATGCTGGTGGTACATCTGCTGGAAGCGCGGATTCTGCATCAGCTGGGCATACTGGTTCTGGTACTGGGACTGCATGGCCCCGTTCATCCGGGCATTGAACGCGTCGTTCATCGCATTGAGGTTCTGCGCGGCGGCGGGCGCGGCCTGGAAGGCGGCAGCAGCGATCGCGAGGCCGGCGAGCATGGTGCGGATGCGATTGAAGGCCATGTCATATCTCCTCGTTCAACCGGCTGCGTCGTGCGCCGTTGGGGATATGAGTAGCGGCGGCGGCCGGTCTCGGGCATTGCGGCGCATTGCAGGCGCTTGGGCTGGCATTGCGCGGACATGGCCGGACGTTGATCCGCGACCGCAAAGACTGGACCAGGATGTCGCCGGGATGAAGGCGGATATCCCCATTCAGAGGGGCAGGCTGGGGTTTGGCAGCCCTATTTCACGACGTTGGAGCCCGCATAGGGCGGCGGCGGAATATCCATGTGGGCGCGCCGGAGCGCCGCCGACCAGCGCTCGCGCAGGTCGTGGAAATAGGGCTCGCCCGGCTCGATCCGGTAGTGCGTCTGCAGGATCGCGTCGCCGCGCGGGATCACCGCGAGGTCGATCGGCATGCCGACGCCGAGATTGGACCGCATGGTCGAATCCATCGAAACGAGGCCGATCTTCAGCGCATCGTTCAGGTTGGTATCGAACTTGATCGCGCGGTCGAGGATCGGCTTGCCGTATTTGTGCTCGCCGATCTGGAGATAGGGCGTGTCGACCGTGCACTCGATGTAATTGCCGGCCGCATAGACCATGAACAGCCGCAGCGCCCGGCCGGAGATCTGGCCGCCGAACAGGAAAGATGCCTCGAACTTGATGCCGTCCTCGTCGAGCCCCGGCCCGTCGATCCGCCTGACCTCACGGATCGCCCGCCCGACGCGCTGCGCCGCCTGGAACATGGTCGGCGCGTTCATAATCGTCTCGATCTCGCCGGTATCCGGGTTCGGCAGGCCCTCGTGCAGGAAGCCGATCACCGACTGGGTGATGGAGAGATTGCCGGCCGAGGCGAGCACCATGACGCGCTCGCCGGGCTTCTGGAACACATGCAGCTTGCGGAAGGTCGAGATGTTGTCGAGGCCGGCATTGGTGCGGGTGTCGGCGATCATCACCAGCCCGTCGCGCACCAGAATGCCGCAGCAATAGGTCATCAACGATTCTCCAGGGACCGGACGGGTGTAACGGCCGGCACCGGCAGGGGCAACGCGGCGACCGTTGCACGACCGTTCATCCACAGGCGCAACGGGTGACGTCCTCAATAATGCGGCGGCGGCGGTTCTGGCGCCTGCGGCCCGCTGGAGCGCGCCTCGGCCTCGCGAACCTGATCCTCGAGCCGCTCGATCAGGCGCTTCAGGCGGTCGATCTCGCGCCACTGGGCGGTGATCGTCTCGTTCAGCTCTTCGACGGTCTGGTCCTGATAGGCGGCGCGCACTTCCAGCGCCTCCAGACGGGACAGGAGGTCGGCGATTCCGGTCATGGCAGCCTGATCCCCTTCGCGGTTTCGGCCACTTCGACAAGTCCGTGGCCGAGCGCCACGCGCTCATCGAAGACGAAGCAGCCGCCGCGCCAGCGGCTCTCCGCCGCCGGCACCCGCTCAAGATAGTTGAGGATGCCACCCTTCAGGTGGAACACCTCGGGAAAGCCCTTGTCGAGCAGATAGGCGCTCGCCTTTTCGCAACGGATGCCGCCGGTGCAGAACATGGCGATCCGTCGGTGCCGGGCGGGATCGAGGTTCCCTGCGACGTAGTCGCGGAACTCGCCGAATGTGGTGGTGGCGGGATCGGCCGCGCCCTCGAACGTGCCGATGGCCACCTCGAAGGCGTTGCGTGTGTCGATGACCAGCACGTCGGGATCGTCGATCAGCGCGTTCCAGTCACCGGGCGCGACATAGGTGCCGACGCGGCGCGCCGGATCGGTCTTGCCGCCGTCGAAGGCTACGATCTCGCGCTTCGCCTTCACCTTGAGCCGCTTGAACGGCATGGCCGAGGCGGCCGATAGCTTCACGTCGAGATCGGCCAGCCGCCCGCTGAACAGCGGCCCTTCACGCAGCGCAGTTATCAATCGGCCGACCGCTTCGGCCTCGCCGGCGACGGTTCCGTTGATGCCTTCCGGCGCGAGCAGCAGCGTGCCCTTGATCCCGAGGCTCTCGCAAAGCGCGAACAATTGCGGCCGCAGCGCGGCATGGTCCGGCAACGGCACGAAACGGTAAAGGGCGGCGACCTTGATCGGCATGAAGGGTCCCGGGGCGACGCGCCGGATTACCGGCCTTCGGTCGTGTCGGCAACGAAAAAGGCGGCGTGGGGAGACGCCACGCCAGCAGTACCTTCCGGCGGCCGCGAACCGCGGATGGGCCGGCATTTCGCCTGATGCCGATCAATCACCATCCCGCACCTGCGAAAGGCCCCTTCCCTAGCGGCGCGATTTGCCGCTAGCTTGTCTGCGAAGCACAGGATCGCTCCGGCAAGAGAGGGGCCGCGCTTCGTCTTCCAGAGGGGACCTTGGCCGGCAATGGCAGGCACTGCACCGATCTTCGACGAAATGACCCTCGCGGACGGTGCGGTCCGCCCCGCCTACGAAACCCTCGCCCGCTGGCTGAAAACAATACCCGCCGATCTTCTCGCCACCCGCTCGCGCGAGGCGGAGGCGCTTTTCAGACGCATCGGCATCACCTTCGCGGTCTATGGCGACGCCGCCTCCACCGAGCGGCTGATCCCCTTCGACGTGATCCCGCGGATCCTGACCAACGACGAGTGGGTCCGCCTGTCGAAGGGGCTCACCCAGCGCGTGAAGGCGATCAACGCCTTCCTCAACGACGTCTATTCCAAGCGGGAGATCCTGCGCGCCGGCCTCGTCCCCGAGGATCTTGTTTATCGCAATCCGGCTTTCCGGCCGGAGATGAACCAGCAGCCGGTGCCGCACGGCATCTACGTGATGATCGCCGGCATCGACATCGTCCGGGTCGATGCCGACACGTTCTACGTGCTCGAGGACAATGCCCGCACGCCCTCCGGCGTCTCCTACATGCTGGAGAACCGGGAGGTGATGATCCGCCTCTTTCCCGAACTGTTCTCCCAGCACCGCGTCGCGCCGGTCGAGAACTATACCGACGACCTCTTGGCGACCATGAAGTCGGTCGCGCCGCGCTCGGCCCCGTCCGATCCGACCTGCGTGCTGCTGACGCCCGGCCTGTTCAACTCGGCCTATTACGAACACACCTTCCTCGCCGACAAGCTCGGCGTCGAGCTGGTCGAGGGCCGCGACCTCTTCGTCAAGGCCGACATCGTCTACATGCGGACGACAGAGGGTCCGAAGCGCGTCGATGTGATCTACCGCCGCCTCGACGACGACTTCCTCGACCCCCTCGCCTTCCGGCCGGATTCGGCGCTCGGCGTGCCCGGCATCATGTCCGCCTACCATGCGGGCAACGTGACGCTGGCGAACGCGGTCGGCACCGGCGTCTCCGACGACAAGGCCGTCTACAGCTACATGCCGGAGATCGTGAAATTCTACCTCGGCGAGGAGCCGATCCTGAAGAACGTGCCGACCCATCGCTGCCGCGAGCCGAACGAACTCAAATACGTGCTCGACAACCTCGCCGACCTCGTCGTCAAGGAGGTCCATGGCTCCGGCGGCTACGGCATGCTGATCGGCCCGAAGGCGACCAGGGCCGAGATCGAGACCTTCCGCGACAAGCTGATCAAGGACCCGGCCGGCTTCATCGCCCAGCCGACGCTGGCGCTCTCCACCTGTCCCACGCTCGTCGACGAGGGGGTCGCGCCTCGCCACGTGGACCTTCGCCCCTATGTGCTGACCGGTCGCGACAAGGTGCGCATCGTGCCGGGCGGCCTCACCCGCGTCGCGCTGAAGGAGGGCTCGCTGGTGGTCAATTCCAGCCAGGGCGGCGGCACCAAGGATACCTGGGTGCTGGACTCGTGAGGATCGGCTGAACCATGCTCTCCCGCACCGCCGACAACCTGTTCTGGCTCGCCCGCTACGTCGAGCGCGCCGAGTATCTCGCCCGCATCATCGAGGCATCGACCCGCCTCGCCAACCTGCCTTCGGCCTATGCCGGCACCTCCAACGAATGGGAATCGGCCGTCGCCACCGCCGGCTGCGCCCATCTGTTCTTCCAGGCGCACGAGAAGGCGACGCGCGAGACCGTCATCGACTTCCTCGCCTTCTCGCCGGACAACCCCTCCTCCATCCGCTCCTGTTTCGAGATCGCGCGCACCAATGCCCGCTCGGTGCGAACGGCGCTGACCGGCGAGATGTGGGACGCGATCAATTCGGCCTGGCTAGAACTGTCGAAATACCGCGCCAGCGGCCTCAATCAGGACGAGCACCTGACAAGCTTCCTGTCCTTCGTGAAGGAGACGGGCCTGCGCTTCGACGGCTCGGCCTACCGCACCATGCTGCGCTCGGACGGCTACTGGTTCTCGCGCCTCGGCGTGATGATCGAGCGCGCCGACAACACCGCCCGCATCCTCGACGTGAAATATCACGTGCTGCTGCCGGACGCCGAGCATGTCGGCGGCTCCCTCGACTACTTCCAGTGGTCGGCCATCCTGCGCGCCGTCTCGGCGCTCACCGCCTATCACTGGGTCTACAAGGAAAGCCTCAAGCCCTGGCTGGTCGCCGACCTGCTGATCCTTAACGACCAGATGCCGCGCTCGCTCGCCGCCTGCTACGAGAGCATCGTGCGCAATCTGGACAGCCTGTCGCTCGCCTATGGCCGGCAGGGCCCGGCCCAGCGCAGCGCCCGCGCCATCCGCACGCGGCTGGAGAACGCCCGCATCGACGATATCTTCCAGTCCGGCCTGCACGAGTTCGTCTCGGACTTCATCGGCGAGAACAACCGGCTGGGCGCGGCCATCACCCAGCAATATCTGACCTGAGCGGCCCATGCGCATCCGCATCGCCCACGAAACGCTCTACACCTATGCCGTGCCCGCCAATGCGGTGATCCAGACGCTGCGCCTCACCCCGCGCAACTTCTCCGGCCAGCATGTCGCGAACTGGCGGATCGACGTCGATCAGGATTGCCGGCTCGACGCGCACGAGGACGCCTTCGGCAACATCACCCACACCTTCTCCGCGAGCGGGCCCATTCCCGCCATGACCATCCGTGTCGACGGGCTGGTGGAAACCTCCGACACGGCCGGCGTGGTGCGCGGCGCCATCGAACGCTTTCCGCCGGGTCTCTATCTCCGCGAAACCGACCTGACCAAGGCCGATCCCGCGATCCGCGCCTATGCCGAGGAGCGGCGCGCCAGGGCCGGCGATGGCACGCTGTCCATCCTTCACGCCCTGCTCGACGACCTGCCCGCCGACATGGCCTACGACAAGGACCCGACCCACGCCTCCACCACCGCGTCCGAGGCTTTCGCACTGAAGAGCGGCGTGTGCCAGGATTTCGCGCACATCTTCATCGCCGCGGCGCGCCATCTCGGCATCCCCGCTCGCTATGTCGGCGGCTATTTCCTGCATGCCGACGGCACGATCGATCAGGAAGCCGGCCACGCCTGGGCCGAGGCCTATGTCGAAGACCTCGGCTGGGTCGGGTTCGACCCCGCCAATGCGATCTGCCCCTCGGAGCAGCACATCCGCATCGCCTGCGGCCTCGACTACCTCAACGCCGCCCCCGTGCGCGGCTCCCGCCACGGCGGCGACGGCGAGTTCCTGACCGTGAAGGTCAGGGTCGACCAGGCCGCCCGACAGGTGCAAGTGCAGTAGGCTGCCGCGGCGCTGCCCTACCCCTTCGCCGCCTTTTCCAGCGTGGCGATATCCAGCTTGGTCATCTGCATCATCGCCTGCATGACGCGGTCGATCTTCTTCTGGTCGCCGCTCCGGAAAATCTCCGGCATCATGGCCGGCACGATCTGCCAGGACAGGCCGAACTTGTCCTTGAGCCAGCTGCACACATTGGTCTCTCCGCCCTCGGACAGCCTGTCCCAGTAATGGTCGACTTCCCGTTGGTCCTCGCAGAAAACCTGAAACGACACGGCTTCCGTGAATTTGAACTGCGGGCCGCCATTGAGGGCGAGAAACTCCATGCCATCGAGCTTGAATTCGACGGTCAGTGCCGTGCCGGCCGGGGCATGGCCGCCCTCGCCCCAGCGCATGATGCTGGTAATCCCGGAATTCGGAAACACCGCCGTATAGAACCTCGCGGCGTCCTCGCCATTCCCGTCGAACCAGAGGCAGGGCGTGATGCGGTTGGACACGATGCTGGCCATGCGCCTTCTCCCTATTACTTAACTAACTGGTTAAGTACTAAAACCCAGCCCTTCCGTCAACCCTGCCTCCGTCCTGCGGCCACTTGCCGCCCGGCCGTCGCTGGCCCTAACTCGTCACGAGACCGGAGCGCTCCATGACATCGACCCCCGACACCGTCACCGCCGCCATCCTCGTCATCGGCGACGAGATCCTCTCGGGGCGCACCAAGGACCGGAACATCGGCTACATCGCCGAGTACTGCACGACGATCGGCATCGACGTGAAGGAAGTGCGCGTTGTCCCCGACGAGGAGGACGAAATTGTCACGGCGCTGAACGCGCTGCGCACCCGCTACACCTACGTCTTCACGACAGGCGGCATCGGCCCGACCCATGACGACATCACCGCCGACTGCATCGCCAAGGCCTTCGGCGTCTCCATCGACGTCGATCCGCGCGCCCGCGCCATGCTGCTGGAGCGCATCCCGGAAAAGGACCTGAACGAAGCGCGCCTGCGCATGGCACGCATCCCGGCCGGCGCCGACCTGATCGAGAACCCGGTGTCGAAGGCACCCGGTTTCATGATCGGCAACGTCATCACCATGGCCGGCGTACCCGTCGTCATGCAGGCCATGCTGGACGTGGTCGCCCCGCGCCTGAAGACCGGCACGAAGATGCTGCAGGTCTCCATCGAGGCCCCCGGCATGAAGGAAGGCGATATCGGCACACCCTATGCGGCCCTCGCCAAGGCCCATCCCGGCGTCATCATGGGCTCCTATCCGATGATGCAGGACGGCCGCTTCTGGACCCGCCTCGTCCTGCGCTCGAAGGATGCGGCATTGCTCGCGGCGGCGGAAACCGAGGTCGTCGCCATGGCCGAGACGCACAAGGCGCCGGCCGCCGTCGTCACGGTGACGCGCGGCGGCTGACAGATTCCTGCGGAAAAGCCTGAATCCCTGCTTTTGCGGCGGGGGCCGGCCCCGCTAGTGTCGCCGCCCTATCCGGAGACCTGCCAATGGCGACCCCGAACCCCGAAAAGGCCTTCCCCGTCTCGTGGGACCAGTTCCACCGCGACGCGCGCGCCCTTGCCTGGCGCATCAGCAGCGCCGGCCCCTTCCGCGCGATCGTCTGCATCACCCGCGGCGGTCTCGTGCCGGCGGCCATCGTCACTCGCGAGCTCGGCATCCGACTGATCGAGACAGTCTGCGTCGCGAGCTACCACGACTACCAGAACCAGGGTCAGTTGCAGGTGATCAAGAAGGTCTCCGACGACCTTACCGAGGGCGGTGGCGAAGGCATCCTCGTGGTCGATGACCTCGTCGATACCGGCAAGACCGCCAAGGTGGTTCGCGACATGCTGCCGAAGGCGCATTTCGCCACTGTCTATGCGAAGCCGCAGGGCCGGCCGCTGGTCGATACCTTCGTCACCGAGGTATCGCAGGACACCTGGATCTATTTCCCGTGGGACATGGGCTACACGTTCCAGCCACCGATCCGCGACGCCGGCTGAACACCGGGCCCGGGGCTCGCGAGGGCGCCCGGGCATCCTCGCCCCGCATGCCGGGCGGCAGCGCGGTCAGCGCCGGCCGAACAGCGCGATGCGCATCGTGTCCGTGCCGAGCCCTTCCTCGATGATATTGCCCATGCGCCGCCCTTCCGGGCCGAGCAGCCCGAGCACCATCGGCGGGTTCAGCAAAACGACGATCACCCCGAAAAACAGGACGATCTTGGCAGGCGTCAGCGTCACGGCGGGTTCTCCTGTCCGTCGAACCTGCCCCACCCGTTTTCCCCGAAACTACAGATAGCAGTCGCGTTTCAACACGAGGTTCACCCGACCCGCGCAAAGCGCTGGCGAAGTGAACCGCTTCCGTCAGGGAATGGTTAAGACCTGCGGCTGACGTTACGGAATGCCGACCAGAACAACCTGGGGTATGGCGGGCCTATTGCAGACGAACGCAGTAGGTCAGCAGGCGCTCATACCAGCCGCGATCGGCATGATCCGACACTAAAACGAGACGGCTGCCGCCCGGCGCCGCATCGACAGCGGCCGTGACGATGGCCCTGCCGCGCAGGTCGCGCACGACGATATCCGCGCCACCTCGGCGGTTCTGTCGACGCACCAGCGGCAGGCGGCTGTCGAAGACATGCGCGACGCAATTGGCGAGCTGATCGGGCGCCATCGGCGACGAGACGATCAGCGCGCCCCGCGACGCCGGGATCGCCGCGCAAGCCGTCAGGCCGGTCGCGATGAGCGCGACAAGCGGCAGCATCGCAATGCGGCACCGACGCGAATCCATGCCGCCTCAACGGCGATCCATGGCCAGAGTTCCCTTCCGATGCGGAAAATGTGGTGCCCCCTGCCGGACTCGAACCGGCATGCCCGAAAGCGAGGGATTTTAAGTCCCTTGTGGCTACCAGTTTCACCAAGGGGGCGCCGGGCCACCTCTAGCGGCCCTCTGGTCCCCTTGGCAATGCAAGCCGGCGCATTCGCACGCCGCCAGTCGCTCCGTCCGGTCGATCACCGCGCCGCGCGCACCGGCTCGGCCGTGCGGATGCCTGCGGGTGAAGCCGGGAAAGTCAGGCGGGCGATCTCGCGCAAGCGGCTGCCGGTGAATTCGAAAGCCTGGATATCGTTGGCCACCATGTTCTGCACCAGCAGCCGGCGCGAATTGGCCGACCAGGCGACGCCTTGCGACCACTGGCCGATCGGCGCTTCCGCAACCTTGACGAGCTCGGGTCCGCGCAACCGGTAGACGACCACCTTGCCACGCTCGGCGAAGAACGGCGAGTTGCGCGGCTTGTTCGAGCCGGCCATCACCACGACGGCGACATGGCGACCGTCCGGGGCCATCTTGATGCCTTCCGGCGTCTGGCCCACCGAGACCGTGTTGACCACACGCGGCGGAGTGGCCCTCACGTCGATGACGCTGATCGTGTCGGCATCGCCGCCACCGAGGCCGATATTGGCAACCACCGCGAAATCGCCGCGCGTCGAGACATCGATACCGTAGGGCCTCAGGCCCGCGTTCAGATCGCGGCGGGTATAGGTGACATTGGTGCCCTCGATCGCCAGCACGGAAATCTTGTGGTCGTTGTCGCGCGTCACCAGCGCGCTGCGCCCATCCGGCGTGAACACCACATGGCTCGGCCCGGAATTCGGCTCGCCAAGGGCGATCTTCGGCCCGACCGTCACCGTCCGGCCCGCGATGGTGAGCACCGAGACGGTGCCCTCGGAGCGATTGGCGACAATGGCGAGATTGCCAGACGGATGGATCGAGATGCCGGCCGGGCCGCTGCCGACCTCCAGCGTCTGGATCACCGCCGGCGGATTGGCCTTGAGGTCGATCACCGAGACGCGGTTGTCGGGAATGGTGCGGCGCGGATTGGCCGGATCGACCTTCATCGCGGACGTGACCAGCGCGAGGCCCTCGTCGAGGGTCACCGCCACCGAGGCCGGCGGACCGACGACGCTGGCCGGCGCGGCAATGGTGGCGCGCACGCGCGGCGTGCCGGTGGCGAAATCGATGATCGAAACGGAATCGGGCGCCGGATTCTCGACGATGGTCACGACCCCGTCGATCAGGCGGGCCTTGCCATCATTGGCTGAGACAGCGATTTGCGCCTGCGCAGCACCGGCCGTGAACAGCAGTGTCGCCGCGGCTAGCGGCCACGTCCTGAGACGCTCCATGCGATCCTCCCTTCGCGGCCGTCGGAGGACCGCTTGTTGTGCGCAAACGACGCTAGCATCGATCCAAATCGATGCACATCCGCACCGCACCGGAGGAGAAGCGGCACGCTTTCCTCCCCTCGCGGGCCACCGTAAGGTCGCGCCGGGGGGCTGAGCTTTGAGGACCATCATGCACGCTGCACCGCTTGCCGTTTTGGCCGCCCTGATCGCCACTCCCGCCTTCGCGCAGACGCCGTCCGTGGAATTGCCGAGCCGCCGCGCCGGCCAGTGGGAGATCAAGACGCTGATGGAGGGGCGCGAGGGCGGCCCCGAAATGGTCGCGCAAACCTGCACCGATGCCGCGACCGAGCGCCAGATGATGCAGCTCGGCATGGGCATGGCCGGTCAGGTGTGCCAGCGCTACGACATCCGCCGCGTCGGGCAGGAATACCACATCGAGACCGACTGCCAGATGGGGCCGATGCGCTCCGTCTCGCGGTCCGTGATGTCCGGCGACTTCCAGTCGAGCTATTCGGTGCGGATCGAGGGCGCAATGACCATGCCAGGCCAGTCCCAGCCGCAGGCGACCAACATGGTGCAGAACGCCCGCTGGGTCGGCGCTGCCTGCACCGGCGGCCTCGTTCCCGGCGACATCCAGACCATGGGCCAGAAGGTCAACATCCGGAACATGCCCGGATTCGGCGGCGGCACGTCGCAGCCTCGCCGGCCTTAGGCGCCCGGTCACGCGCCGAAGCGGTAGATCCAGTCCTGCCGGGCGACGAGGCGCTCGCCGCCCATCAGGCGCATGGCCGTGTCGCGGGCGAAGGCCATCGGCCCCGTCAGGTGATAGATCGCGCCGTTACGGGCGGCGAGTTGCTGCACGGCCGCCGTCCGGCCGCGCCGCGCCCGCTCGTAGGCGCGGAACGCGCCGGCAAGATCGGCGCGCCGGCCCGCCGCGAGCCGCGCGAGCACCGCCGCGTCCTCGATGGCCATGGCGCCCCCCTGCGCGGCGAAGGGCAGCATGGCGTGGGCGGCGTCGCCCAGGAGGGTCGCGGCCCCCCGCCCCGGTCCGAACCAGACCGGACGGTCGGCGAGCGACCAGCGGGTCCAGCCCGGCGCCGCGGCGAGCAGGTCGCGCAGCGGGCCTGCCCAGCCGGCGAAACGGGACAGCAGGTCGGCGGCCTCGCCCGGCCCGCTCCAGCCATCCACCGGCGCGTCATCCTCGACGAAGGCGACGACGTTCACCGCGGCGCCGCCACGCAACGGATAGTGCACCACATGGGCATTGGGGCCGAGCCAGAGCCCGAGCCGCCGGCCGCGCAAGGACCTCGGCGCGTCGTCCATCGGCAGCGTCGCGCGCCATGCCGTGCGCCCACGAAAGACCGGCCCGGACCCATCGCCCAACGCCCGCCTGACGGCTGATCGCACGCCGTCGGCGCCGATCAGCGCATCGACGAGATGGTCGCCGTTCCCGGTCTTCACCTCGACGCCGCCGGCAACCTCGGTCACGGCGCTGACCGCCGCTCCGGTGCGCAGCTGGATGCATTGGTCCTCGCACGCCGCCTCGCCGAGCGCCGCCTGCAGGTCACCGCGATGGACTACCCACCACGGCGCGCCATAGCGGGCGGCGACCGCATCTCCGAGTTCGGCGGACAGGATGATGTCCCCGCTCCGGCCCGAGCGAACATCCATGCCCTCGGGCACGACCACGACGGCCGCCAGTCGCTCCGCCAGCCCGAGCCGGATCAGGATGCGGCTGGCATTGGGGCCGAGCTGGATGCCAGCCCCGACTTCCTCCAGCGCGGGCGCGCGCTCCAGAACCTCGACGGAGAAACCCTCGCGCGCGAGCGTCAGCGCTGCGGTCAGCCCGCCGATCCCCGCCCCGACAATGGCGATCCGGCCCATCGGCCTGCCATCAGGCCTCGGCGAGCGTCTTCACATAGGCGCCCGCCGGCTTGGTCTCGTCGGCGTGCAGGGACGCGTCATACTTGAACAGGGTCGAGCAGTAAGGGCAGACGATCTCGGCCTCGCTGCCCATGTCGAGGAAGACGTGCGGGTGGTCGTAGGGCGCGCGCGCGCCCATGCACTGGAATTCCTTCACGCCGATATTGATCGTGGCGACGCCATCGTCATTGGCGAAATGGGGCACGACATGAGCGGCCATGACACGTCCTCGTCAGATTTTGGCGGACCATAGTGCGGCCAGCCCCGAAACGGAAGCGCGGGATCAGCCCGCCAGCCAGCCGAAACTGACCAGCGCAGCGGCGACAAGCGCGGCGACCAGCGCCACCACCAGAAGCGTCGCAAGGATGCCGATGGCATGGCCGGCCGCGACCAGCATGCCGTCCTCCTCCAGAAAGCCGACCGACAGCACCACCAGCGCCACGCCGGGCGGGAAATTGCCGATCCACGACAGCGGCAGCGCCAGAATGCCGCCGAGCAGCACGAACATGGCGCCGAGCGCGAGGCGCATCGCCCCGCGCGTCATGAAGGTCCAGCGGGGCTTCGCGACGGCCTCCAGCTTGACGACCCAGGACACTGTCCGGTCGACCATCGAGGCCAGTTGCGCGCGCGGCAGCGTCCTGTCGGCCAGCGTCGCGGGCAGCCATGGATCGCGGCGGCCGATCAGCATCTGCAGGCCGACCACGGCGATGACAATGCCCGACACCGTCGAGACGCCCGGAATCATCGGAATGATGTTCGGCAGGGCGAAAATCAGCACCAGAAGGCCGAAGGCGCGGTCGCCAAGGGCGGCGGTCAATGCGCCGAGCGAGATGCGCTCGCCCTCGCCGAGGGTCTTCAGGCCGAGGAAGACCTCGGACGTGGACTGGGCATGTTCAGGGGAATCGACGGTCAATGGCGCGCCTCCGCGCCGCGCTTCTAGCGCATCGCGGGCGGCCATGCATACCGGGCAGGCGCAACCCCGCCATCGCCTGCCGCGAATGCCGGGCTCAGAAGATGAACGAGAACAGGCTGGCGATGACCGTATAGCCGATACCGGCCCCGATCGCCGTGGCAATGGCGGCGAGCAAGAAGCCGGCGGCGACCAGCACGCCGTCGCGCTCCGTCAGGCCGAGGCCGAACACGCAGAGCGCCAGTCCCTGCGGCATGGAGCCGATCCACGGGATCGGCACGATCACGAGCAGCACCGCCAGCACCAGCACCGCCAGGCCCACGACCCTGCGGGCCGCGGGGCCGGCGGCAAGGCGGAAGCGCGGTCGCGAGACCCTTTCCAGCGAGGCGAGCAGCGGCAGCGTCCGGTCCATGACGGCGGTGAGCTTGGCGCGCGGCAGCGCCGTGCGGGCGATGCGGTCGGGCAGCCAGGGCACATCGCGACCGACGACGATCTGCAAGCCCAGTACCACCAGAACGAGGCCGGTGATGATGGGCAGGCCCGGGATCGGCAGGAGGTTCGGCAGGCCGAACAGGATCAGCGATATGCCGAAGGCGCGGTTCCGCAACGCCGCGAGCAGGTCGCCGACCGTCACCGTGGCGAGAATCTCGGAATGGGTCGAGGACTGCGCCGACATGAGCGAGGCCAGGATTTGCGATGTCTTCTCGGGGCTCGCCACGTGGGTACCGGCAGTCGACTGAACCGGAACCATAGAATGTCCGCCGCGGCTTTTCCACGGCGCTGTCGATCCCGGTATCCAGGTGCGACAATTGGCGCGTCAGTGCAGCAGGCCGACAGGTTGAGCCACCGCCACCTCGCAGGGACGCAGCAGACGCGAGGAGGTCACCCGCACCATGTGCAGGCGGCCCTCCAGCGAGCGTTGCCAGAACGACAGGAAGCGCTGCAACACCGGGAAGTGCGGCGCCTGGTCGTAGTCCTGCCAGATATAGCTCTGCAGCAGCAGCGGATGGTCGGGCATCCGGTAGAGGATTTCCGCCGTGGTCAGCGAATAGCCCTCGATCATGCGAAGGAAGTCGGCATCGACGGCGGGCGCGGCCGGGCGGACTGCGGGCTTCAGGTCAATGGGCATGGCGATCTCCAACGCGACGTCGGGATGCACTTGCGGTCGAAGTCTCTGGCGAGCCGTCTCTTTGCCGACTCTGAATATCGGGATTGGGCGACCGTCATGGTTAGCGCCCGGTTAACGGCAGGCCCCTCGCCAGCACGGTTCCGCCGCCGGCTACCTCCATCCGGGTCCATCCCGATGTCTTGCACGCGCAAGGCGTGGCCAGATGGGCCATGCGGCTATCGGTGGCGTTCTGTTGCGTCATGACGCTCTGGCTCGCCACGGCTCCGGCCGCGGCCGAAGCGGTTTTGCCGCGCGTCACCACCTTCCTCGGCGTCGAGGGCGCTTTCGACGGCGGCCATTTCTCGGCCGGGGTCGATGCCACCATCGGCTCCCATGTCGATGGCCGCGGCTTCGCCCTGCGCGCGACGGCTGGCACGGGTCTGTCGCGGTTCCGCGCGGATCCCCTGCTGCCCGGTCGCATCGTCGAGGTCACGCAGGCCGCCCGCCTGCTCCTCGGCTGGCGCGAGAGTGGATCATGGGGCATCGCCACCCTGTTCGTCGGCGGCGCGCTGGAATCGCGGCGGCTCGCGCCCGCGCTGCTCTTCGACACGCAGACCGGGACCCGCTTCGGCCCCGCCGTCGTGCTCGATGCCTGGCTGAAGCCGATGGAGCGCGTCGCGGTCCATGTCTTCGCCGACTATACGACGGCCTATCGCGCCGGAACGCTGCGCGTCGCGCCCGGCTACGACATCGGCGATGGCCTGTTCGTTGGCCCGGAAGGCACGCTCAGCGTCCACCATGGCACGCTGCGCACGCGGCTCGGATTTCACGTCACGGGACTTCGGCTCGGCCCGGTCGGCCTGCGCCTCTCCGGCGGCTGGGCGATGGACCGAGGCGGGCGCTCCGGTCCCTATGGCGCGCTGTCTCTCTGGCGCAGCCATTGACGAGGCGCTCCAGCGCCGCGGTGCGGACCGTTCCGGTTCAGCGCCTCGCGGCCGCCCCCTCAGAACTTGTAGGATACCGCGGTACGCAGGCCGAGATTGAGCTGCGACGCCGTCGACAGGAAGGCCGGGCCGCTGACCGACTGCGACAGGGCGATGAACGACGGGTACACGACGCTCGGTGTCGCCGCGATATATTCGACGGTGCCGCTGATGCGGACCGACCAGGGCGTCGTCGAGCCGAACAGCACGCCGGCCTCGCCACCCGCACGCCAGGTCGTGCGCGTCAGGCTTCCGCCGGCCACCGCCACGTTGGTCGGCGGCGGGAAGAAGGTGCCGGTATAGGTCTGCATGGAGGCAAAGCTCGCAGAGAGGAAATCCAGCGAGACCGAGGCGTTGCCGAACAGGCTGATCAGCGGCGTCACGGGCATCGAACCGCCGAGCGTCGCGCCGATGCGCCAGTAATTGCCGCGCATGTTCGTGGTCAGCGTCATCGACCTCGGATCGGAGCCGACCTCGAGAATCTGGTCGCGGTGGCTGAGATTCTGGTAGCCGACGAAAAGGCCCGGCGTCAGCGTGAAGCCGCCCATGTCGTAGGTCCGGCGGACACCGAGATCCAGGCCGAGCCGGTGCTGCGTGCGGGTCAGATCGTTCGACCGCGATCCGAACAAACCAACCACCGCACCGCCAGTGATTCCCGGCCGGATGATTCCGTCGATGAACGGCGTCATGGCTGTATTGGATCGCAGCCCATCCCACTGATCGGTGCCGAAATAGCTGCCCTTGGCGTAGATTTCCGTCGCCTGCGCAAAGCCGCCGAGCCGATAGGCGACGGTCAGGTCGACGCCCGCCCCGAAGGCGAACCGGCGATCGGGCGTGTAGGAGCCGCGATCCGCTCCGCCTTGGACCGGAAACGCCGACATGTTGCGGCCGAATTTCATCGGCGGAAGCTGCGTCGCATAGGCCGTCGTCCCGCCCTCGATGATCCAGTTGCTCGGATCAGGGCGGACAAGAGGCGCGACCTCGGAGGCCTGCGCAGCGGAACTGGCGGCGATAGCGGCAAGCACGGCTACGATGTGACGCATGTCAGGCTCCGGCACGATTATTTCCCGTGCGCCTTCGTAGCCATTCCCCTACGTCACACCAACGCATTCGCGCAGATTCGCGCGACAGTTGTGCATTCTCGAATTCTTCTGTGGCGCGGACGCAACAATCATCCCCCAAGGCCGCGCCCGTCGTCAGCGATCCGTCTGGACGTCGGGGAAGCCCGCCTTCAGCGGTTCGGCGACAAGGAACAGCGCCAGCGTGTCGAGATAGCTGGTGCGCCAGAACCGTGGCACCCAGTGCCGCTCGACCGAGCCCGCGCGCTGCACCGAGCCGAAGGTCCTGCGCAACGCCGCCAGCGCCTCCGCCTCGCGGCGGCTTTCCGCCACGACGAGAATCGGCCGCGACCGCAACGTTTCGACATCCGGTGGCGGTTCCATCGCGTAGCGCAGCCGCTCGCCGAGCTGGACGACCGGCAGGTTGCGCGATCCGTAGAAGCGCAGATGCGCCGTTGTCGTGTAGCTGACGGTGCCGATGGTCGCCGCGCCCCGCGCTGCGGTCTCCCTCTCGATAGCCTCCCCCGTGGCGCGCCAGCCGTGAAGCTGCCCGGTCGGATCGATGGCCAGCGGCACGATGCGGAACGCGGCGTGGCCGATCACGACGACGCCCAGAACGACGCCGAGAACCAGTCCCCAGCGCATGGAGGCGCGCAGAATCGCCCGCATCCATGAGATCGCCGGCCACGCCTTGCCGCCGAGCGCGGCTGCCGCGATGGAGGCCGGCAGGAGGCAGGCGGTCCAGTTGCCCTGCACCCGGTCGAACAGGCCGTACCAGACGAGATAGGCGACGAGCGGCAGCGTCGTCGCGGCGATCAGCGTCTCGCCTGCCGCTCGCCCGGCGAGCGCCCGGCGCGTCGCCACCCACAGGCCCCAGAGGACGACGAGGCCGATCAGCGGCGTCAGCAGCGCCGCCTGCCCCGCGATGAATTCCGGCACGAAGCGCGGATCGAAGGCCTGCGGCACGGCGCGGCCGAACTGCTTCGTCAGCGAAGCGCCGCCATGGGTGAGGTTCCAGGCGATGACGGGCGCCATGACCGCGAGGCACAGCGCCCCACCCGCATAGGCCCAGGGCGAGGCGAACCACCGCCGCATCTCCGGCACCCACAGAAGCCAGAGCACTATGCCGAGCCCGAGGAAGACGGCGGTATATTTCGACACGAAGGCGAGCCCGACCGACAGGCCGGCCGCTAGCCACCACGCGCCCCTGCCCGTCCGCCAGATCTCGACCAGCGCCAGCAGCGCCAGCGTCCAGAACAGCACCAGCGGCGTGTCGGGCGTCACCAGCATCGCGCCCGCGCCGAGGAACAGCGTGCCCTGCACGAGCCCTGCGGCGGCGATGGCCGCGACCCGGTCGTCGGTCAGCCGCCAGACGAGGCGCCAGACGCCAAGGCTCGCCGCCGCGCCCAGCAGCACCGACAGCCAGCGGATGCCGAATTCGGTATCGCCGAAAACGGCGATGGAGGCGCGGATCAGCACCGCAACCATCGGGGGGTGATCGAGATAGCCCCACGACAGGTTCTTCGCCCAGAGCCAGTAATAGGCCTCGTCGGCGGCCAGGCCGACCGCTCCGGCGGCCCAGAGGCGCAGCGCCGTCAGGATCGCGACGAGAACAATGACCGCGGCCGCCGACCCCGCCCAGACCGGGCGCGGATCGAGCGGAGCGTCAGCGGCGCCAGACGAAGGCGGACGATGCGGCATAGTTGAAAACCGCGCCCATCACCGCGCCGGCGATACCGGCGAGCCACCATTGCGCGTGGCCGGAATAGAGCCAGCTCGCGACGCCGACATTGCCGAGCGCACCGATGCTGCAGACGAGATAGAACAGCGCGAGGCCGACCCAGAATTTCGATCCGCGCAGCCGACCGTCGCGATAGGTCACCTCGTTGTTGATGATGAAGTTCGAGGTCATGGCGATGGCGGTCGCCAGCGTCTGCGACCATTCGAAGCCGACGCCGCCGCGCAGCGCGACATAAAGCGCCAGCATGTGCACGACGAGGCCGCTCGCGCCGACAAGGGCGAAGAAGATGAAGCGCAGCGGGATCAGCCCGCCGGACAGCTTGTTGAGGACGAAGCCGAGATAGTCGAGCGCTACTTTCGCGTCGAGCTTGCTCTCGCCGTGGACGCGCTCGCGGAACACGAAGGGCACTTCTGCAACGCTCGGCGCGCGCGGCACCGAGGCGGCGATGTCCGCGAGGATCTTGAAGCCGGCGGTCGAGAGCTTCGGCGCGATTTCCTCCACGAGCTCGCGCTTCAGCATGAAGAAGCCCGACATCGGATCGGAGAGCGGCGCCTTCAGGATCATCGCCGAGAGCTTGCGGCCAAGGTCCGAGATCGCCTGCCGCACCGGCGAGAGGCCTTCGGTCTTGGAGCCGCCCTCGATGTTGCGGCTCGCGACCACCAGCTCTTTGCCCTCGCGGATATGTGTCAGCATGGCCGGCAGAATGGTCTCGTCGTGCTGAAGGTCGGCGTCCATCACCGCCACGACCGGCGCGGAGGAGGCGAGCATGCCCTCGATGCAGGCGCCCGCGAGGCCCCGCCGGCCGACGCGGCGGATGCAGCGCACGCGCGGGTCCTGCCGCGACAGCGCCTTGACCACGGCGGACGTGCCGTCCGGGCTGTCGTCGTCGACCACGATCATCTCCCAGGCAATGCCGGAAAGGACATGGTCGAGCCGCCGGGCCAATTCCGGCACGTTGTCGCGTTCGTTGTAGCTGGGCACCACCACCGTGAGTTCGGGCGCGGTTGTGGCTGTCTGGGTCGGGGTCATCAATAGCGTTTTCGAGCGAAGTGGGCACCGGTTCGCGTGAAGAAAACGCGACAACGCAAGAATCCGGATCATGTCTGCATCTGAACAGCGCGCAGGCACGATCCAAGCGCGGGTGATAGACGCCAGCCGGCGGAAGGGCAAGCGAGCCATCGGCCTCGCGGCCGACCATCGGAATCAAACTCCGAGCGGATCGCACCAACTCTCTGAAAAACTGAACGAAGTTCCGCAGGTCACGTTAGGGTCAACCGGTAGGGTAAAAATGCGGTCTGCATTGTGCCGGGGCCGGACACGAGGCAGTGTCGCCTCAACACTCCGCGTCCACGGAGACCCCAATTGCCTCGGATCGGCCCCGATCCGGGGCATTTTTTTGCCCGCGGCATTCACTCCTTCGCATTCACCCTGATCGTTCCGGTGGTTACGCGGCCGGCGTGCCGCCCGCCGCCGCAAGCGCTTCGGGCGTATCGAGATCGAGATGGACTGCATCGTCCTCCGCGGGCACCTCGAACACCGCCTCCGGATAGGCCGCGAGCACCGCCCGCCCGCCCTGGTCGCCGGTCACGCGCGCAAGCTCCGCAAAGAAGCGCCGGCCCCACAGCACGGGATTGCCGCGGCGGCCATCGGCGACCGGCACCACGACATGGCGCCCGGCGGCTGGATCGAAGGCGGCCGCAAGCCGCGCCACCAGTGCGGCGTCGACGCGCGGCATGTCGCCCAGCAGGATCACCACCGCATCGACATCGTCCGGCAAGGCGGCAAGGCCGGCCCTGAGCGACGTCGACAGCCCCTCCGCGAAATCGGGATTGCCGGCGAAGGCGACATCGAGGCCGCCCAGCGCCGCGCGCACGCGCTCGCCCTGATGGCCGGTCACCACCGTCACCAGCTGGAGGCCCGCGCCGACGGCCGCCTCGGCGGCGTGGCGCACCAGCGGCTTGCCGTCGAGCGTCGCCAGCAGCTTGTTCGGCCCGCCCATGCGGGTCGAGCGGCCCGCCGCCAGCACGAGCCCCGCCACTTTCGGCCGGGCCGGCATCGCAACCTCGCTCTCGCGCGGCTGGGGCCGCGAGACGATCTCCATCAGCAGCCCGCCGACGCCCATGCCGGTAATGTCGGCCTTGGAAACCGGCAGCCCCGCGAGCAGACGCATCAGCACCCAGTCGAAGCCGTTTTCCTTGGGCGATCGCGCGCAGCCCGGCGCGCCGATCACCGGCGCACCGTCGAGATCGCCGACCAGCAGCAGGTTGCCGGGGTCTACCGGCATGCCGAAATGGGCGATCCGCCCGCCGGCAGCCTCCAGCGCGGCGGGGATCACGTCGCGCCGGTCGGCGATGGCGGATGCGCCGAAGACGAGCACGAGATCCGCGCCCTCGGTTCTCGCGGCCTCGACCGCCTTGCGCAGCGCCTCGGCCTCGTGCGGCACGCGCCGCTCGGAGACAATGGAGGCGCCGGTCGGCTTCAGCCGCTCGGCGGTCACCCGCAAGGTCTTGTCGACCACCTTGTCGGCAAGGCCCGGCAGCAGTGTCGATATCACCGCGACCCGCCTCAGCACGAAGGGCGCGACGCGGATCAGGGGACGCGGCCCGGCGGCTCTCTTCACCGCATCGCCGGATGCGGCGTAGGGGATGATCTTGACGGTTGCGATCATCTCGCCGGGCTCGACCGCCGCGAAGGCCGGCAGGGTCGCCAGAGTGATGGCCTCGTCGATCCGGTTGACGGCGTCGATGCCCTCGCGCTCGACGACCAGCACGCCCGCGACCTCGGCGAACAGGTTGGCCCGTCCGGTGAAGGCGGCATCGACCCTGACGCCCTCCCCGGCCACCGCCGCGGCGATGCGCGCCGCGGCCTCGTCCTCGCCGACATCGCCGGTCTCGACCATCGCCACCGTCACGGTGTCGATGCCGGCGGCCCTGAGCGCCGCGATCTCCGCCTCGCGAACCACCGCGCCCTTTTTCAGCACGAGGCCGCCGGAGCGCACCGCATGGGCGACGACGCCGCCCAGAGCCTCGGCGACGGGAACGGGTCCGAATTTCATGGCGCGATGCCTGTCACATCCTCACGCGATCCCCTGCCGCCAGGCCTGCGTGACCTCGGCGAGGATCGACACGGCGATCTCGGCCGGCGAGATCGCCCCGATATTGAGGCCGACCGGCGCCTTGATGCGGGCCACCGCCTCCGGCGATGCCCCTGCCGCCGTCAGTCGCTCGACGCGCTTGGCATGGGTGCGCCGCGAACCGAGCGCGCCGATATAGAAGCAGTCTTTCTCGAAGGCGTGCAGCAGCGCGGGATCGTCGATCTTCGGATCGTGGGTCAGCGCGATGAAGGCGGTGTAGCGGTCGACGCCGAGCGGCGGCAACGCCACATCCGGCCATTCCGCCTTCAGCGTCACGTCCGGAAAGCGCTCCGGCGTCGCGAAGGCGGTGCGCGGATCGACGATCACCGGGTCGTAGCCGAGCAGTCGGGCCATCGGCACCAGTGCCTGACTGATATGGACCGCCCCGATGATCACCATCTGGGCCGGTGGAACCTGCACCGTCAGGAAGACCCGTGTCTCGCCGACGACACCACTCTTGCCCGAGCGCAGGGCGGCACGGATCGGCTCCTCCAGCGCATCCCCCGCCAGGTTCGCGTCGGTGACCAGCCGGGCGGGCGCTGCGCCATCGAGATCGGTGACCAGCACCGCCGCCTTGCGGTCCGTCCGCGCCGCATTCAGCGCGGAGAGCAGTTTCAGGTCCATCAGCCGACCTTCTCGACGTAAACCGCGATACGGCCGCCGCAGGACAGGCCCGCCCGCCAAGCCGTCTCGTCCGCGACGCCAAATTCGAGCAGCTTCGCCTTGCCGGAGCCGATCACGTCGAGCGCCTCCGTCACCACCTCGCCCTCGACGCAGCCGCCGGAGACGGAGCCGAGGAAGGTGCCTTCCTCGTCGATGACCAAATGCGAGCCGACCGGGCGCGGCGCCGAGCCCCAGGTCTCGACCACGGTCGCCACCGCCACGCCCTTGCCGACCTTCGCCCAGGCCTCGGCCTGGGTCAGGATGTCCTCGTCGGTCGACAGCATGGGCGCCTCCCCTGATAGCTGCAAGGCTGGGATCGTTCCAAGATAGGCGCAGGCGAGGCGACGCGCGAGGGCTCAGGCCGCCTTCAGCCATAGTCGCGGATCATGGGAGCGATCCGTCCGGCGCGCATCGAGCGCGGTGACGAGGTCGGCCACCGCCGCGATATTGTGGATGGTGCGGAACTCGTCGACATGCGGCAGCAGCGTGCGGATGCCGGAAGCCTTCGCCTCGAACCCGTCATAGCGCAGCAGCGGATTGAGCCAGACGAGCCGTCGGCAGGACCGGTGCAGCCGGTCTGCCTCGCGCGCGAGGTCGCCGCCGCCCTCGCGCTCCAGCCCGTCGGTGACCAGCAGCACGACCGCCCCACCGGTCAGCACCCGGCGCGACCACAGTTTGTTGAAGGCGTGGAGCGAGGGCGCGATGCGCGTGCCGCCCGACCAGTCCTGAACGGCGGCGGTGGTCGCCGCCAGCGCCTCGTCGGGGTCCTTGGCCTTCAGCATCCGCGTGATGTTGGTCAGCCGGGTGCCGAAAGTGAAGGCATGAACCTGCCGGCGCTTCTCCATCAGGGCGTGGATGAAATGCAGCATGACCCGCGTGTACTGGCTCATCGACCCGGAAATGTCGCAGAGCACGACCAGCGGCGGGTGCCTGTCCTTCGGCCCGCGCCGCGCGAGGTCGATGATGCCGCCACCCTCCCCGATCGAGCGCCGAAGCGTGCGGCGGATGTCGATGCGGTGCCCGCGGGAATCGGCCGCCAGCCGTCGCGTCGGCACTGCATCGTCGGGAAGCACCAGCGCGGCAACGCGCCGCTTCGCCTCGGCGATCTCGGCGGCGGTCATCTGCGCGAAGTCCTTATGCTGGAGCACTTCGACGTCGGAGACGGTGAAACGCGCGTCCACCTCGATCTCGGGCCGCTCCACCGGCACGCTCTCGACATCCTTGAAGAAGGCTTCCTGCAGGCGCAGCGACACCGGGTCGGGCTTGCGCTCGGGCGCATGCGCCACCGGCATCAGGATGGAGAGCAGCTTCTCCATCAGGTGCCGCCGCTTCCAGAAGATCTCGAAGCCGGTGCGGAAGATGACGGAATGCTCGTGCTTCGTCACGAAGACCGAATGCAGCGTCCAGTAGAAGTCGTCGCGCGAGCCGATCCCGGCCGCCTCGACCGCCGCAATGGCGTCCAGCACCGTGCCCGGCCCCACGGGCAGGCCCGCGACCCGGAGCGCGCGGGCGAAATGGGCGATGTTCTCGGCGAGGGCATTGGCCACGTCAGCGCCCCGCCCTCACCTCGTCGAGAATGGCCTTGGCCTCGCCGCCCTGCATCTTCTGGATGTCGTCCTGATATTTGAGCAGCACGCCCAGCGTATCGGTGACGCCCTGTGGATCGAGGCCGACCGCATCGAGCTCGGTCAGCGCCGTCGCCCAGTCGATGGTTTCGGCGACGCCCGGCACCTTGAACAGGTCGGATTTTCTCAGCCGCTGCACGAAAGCGACGATCTCCTTCGTCAGCCGCTCCGGCGCGCCCGGCGCCTTGGCCTTCAGGATGGCGAGTTCGCGCGCCGCGTCGGGATAATCAACCCAGTGATAGAGGCAGCGCCGCTTCAGCGCGTCGTGGATCTCGCGCGTGCGGTTCGACGTGACGATGACGATGGGCGCGGCCGGCGCCTTGATGGTTCCAAGTTCCGGCACCGTCACCTGGAAATCCGACAGCACCTCCAGAAGGAAGGCCTCGAAAGCCTCGTCCGTGCGGTCGAGCTCGTCGATCAGCAGCACGGGCGGGCCGCGCATGTCCGGCTCAAGGGCCTGCAACAGCGGCCGCTTGACCAGATAGCGCTCGGAGAAGATGCCGGCCGACAGCTGCTCGCGGTCCACCGCCCCCTCCGCCTCGGCAAGGCGGATCGCGATCATCTGCGCGGCATAGTTCCATTCATAGACCGCCGCCGAAACGTCCAGGCCCTCATAGCATTGCAGGCGAATGAGGCTGCGCCCGAGCGTCGCCGCCAGAACCTTGGCGATCTCGGTCTTGCCGACCCCCGCCTCGCCTTCGAGGAGGATCGGCCGGCCCATCTTCAGGGCGAGAAACAGCACGGTCGCGAGCGACCGGTCGGCCACATACTGGCCGCGCTTCAGGAGCGCCAGAGTCTCGTCGATGGAAGCGGGAAGGTTCTGCTGGGAAAGCAATGTCACGAAGGCGCTCCGGCTGCTCGTCCCACCATAGCGCAGCGGATAGCCTTCGCGAGAGCCTCAATCCGCAGAGGCGCGCCGCGCCGCGGGCTGGCCCGGATTGAGCGCAAGCCGCGTCGCCTCGGCAATGCCGGTGCCGTAGCCGGTGGACAGCGTGATCTTGGCGGGGATCAGCGTCCGCGTGCCCGCGACCGGCACGAGGATCACCTCGGCCGAGCGCCGCCGCGCCGCGGCGATGTCCGAGCGGTCGGCGCGATAGCCCGCGACCGGCTCGAAGCGCACGCGGCAGACGGCCGCCTCGCCCTTGTAGCCGCCGATATCGACCTGGCGGGTCTCGGCGAAGGAATAGATCAGGTCGAAGCGCACCACGCCGTTATAGATGCGCGAACGCCGGTCGCAGGCTGCCGCCCCGGTTACCGGCCCCGAGCCTCCCGCGACGAAAATGCCGGCGGAGAGCGGATCGACCACGCCGCGCAGATGCTCGGGGAGCACCGGCGTCGCGCGCGTATGCGGCGGCTTGTCGGGGTTGCGCACGACGGAGGCGACATTGCCGCCCGCCATGCCGATCTGCGTCGTCTCGGTCTTGCCGCCCGAACGCACCTCGACCGAATAGCTGGCGGGAACCGGATTTGCGCCGGCGATCTGCCCGGAAGCGCTCGCCGTGCCGGCGCCGCCCGCGAACATCGCGGCCATGCCGGTGACGCGGGCATTCAGCGTCGTGCGGTAGCTGCGTCCGTCCGTGGTCGAGACCATCGTGCCCGAACCGATCGACATGCCGAGGAAGCTGACCGCGTAGTCGGCGGAAATCTGGCCGGCGCTCTGTGCGGCGGCCGGCTGGACGGCGAAGGGAGCGGCCAGAACGAGGCCGAAGGCGGCAAGGCGGGGGTTCATGCCTCGGGACCCTGATTTGGAGCGGAACGGCGGGTGATCATGCGGCATGCGATCGGGCGATTTTGCGGCGTCGGACCGGCACTCTACGAGCCCTTGCATGAACCTCCGGCAACAGGCGCAAACCCTGGTCAGCGCATCAGCTCACGCAGCAGCAGCCGGCCACCGAAGACCACGAACAGCGCGCCGACCGTTCCCTCCAGCGCCCGCCGGAACCGCTGGTAGAAGCGCCTGACCGCCTGCCGCTGGAACAGCCAGGCGAGCGTCGACAGATAGAGGCCGTTGCAGGTGATCATGACGAGAATGGCCGCAAGGCCAGTCGCGACGCCGGCATTCAGCACGCCCGACACCGCGAAGATCGAGGTGATGAAGATGATCGCCTGCGCGTTGGACAGGGCCGTGACGAGGCCGAGCAGCACCATGCGCCGCGCGCCGCCCTCCCCAGCGCCATCGGCCTCGGCGGCGGCGGTCGCGGCAGGCGTCAGGCTACGCCTCACCAGTCGCGCGCCGAACCAGACGAGATAGAGCGCGCCGAAGATCGTCACCGCCAGCCTGAGCCAGGGGAACAGTTGCAGCAGCGCCGCCCAGCCGAACAGCGCGAGCAGCGCCAGCATGGCGACGCCCGCGAGATTGCCGGCCAGCGCGAAGGCGACGTCCTCGGCGGGGCGCGTCACCGCCAGATGGGTGATCAGCAGGGAGTTCGCCCCCGGCGTCGGCACGATGACCAGCCACATCAGGGTCAGAGTGAGAAGGACGGACGTGTCGAGCATCGGGATCGGTTTCGTGGTGAAGCAGCGCTCACCGTCATGCCCGGGCTTGGTCCGGGCATCCACGACTTTCTATCGCCGGCGTGCTTAAGACGTGGATGGCCGGCATAGCCGAGGCCCTGCCTCGGCGTTCCCAAGCAAGCAACGGCGGCCGCAGGCCGCCGATGGCCGGCCATGACGACGTTGCGCTCAATGACCCCGCGCAGGTCGGCATGGGTCTGGTCGGTCTCCTCAGGCCGCGGCCGCCACCGCCCGCTTGGCGATCACGCCGATCAGATGCGCGCGATAGTCCGCCGAGGCGTGGATGTCGCCGTTGAGGTTGCCGGCCGGCGTCGCGATGCCGTCGAGCGATTTCGGATTGAAGCGCTTGCCCAGCGCCTCCTCCATCGCCTCGTGGCGGAACACGCCGTCCGAACCCGCGCCCGTCACCGCGACGCGCACCGCGCGGCCCTTCTTGGCGACGAAGACACCGACGATGGCATAGCGTGAAGCCGGATTGGGGAACTTCACGTAGCCCGCCTTGCCGGGCACCGGGAAAGCGACCTTGGTGACGATCTCGTCCTCGTCCAGCGCCGTCGAGAACAGGCCGGCGAAGAACTCCTCGGCTGCCAGCTTCCGCTTGTTGGTGTGCACGGTCGCGCCCAGCGCCATCAGCGCGGCGGGATAGTCCGCCGCCGGGTCGTTATTGGCGATCGACCCGCCGATCGTGCCACGATGGCGCACCTGCGGGTCGCCGATATGGCCGGCGAGCTTGGCGAGCGCCGGGATCGCCGCCTGCACGACGGGCGAATTGGCGACCTCGGCATGCGTCGTCATCGCGCCGATGACGATGGTCCGGCCCTTCTGTTCGATGCCGGAGAGCCCTGCGCCGGCGAGATCGACCAGCGCCTTGGGGCTGGCGAGCCGCTGCTTCATGGTCGGAATCAGCGTCTGCCCGCCGGCCAGGAGCTTCGGCTCCTCGGCCTTCTTCAGGATCGCGACGGCGCCGCGGACAGTGGCGGCCTTGTGGTACTTGAAGGGATACATCTGAGCCTCTCCCGAACCTTACTCGGCCGCCTTGGCCATTTTCGACTGACGCTGAATGACCTGCCACAGCGCCTGCGGCGTCGCCGGCATCGGCACGTTCTCGGTGCCGAGCGCGTCGGTCAGCGCATTGATCACGGCGGCGGGCGAAGCGATGGCGCCCGCCTCGCCGCAGCCCTTGATGCCCAGCGGATTGGACGGCGCCGGCGTCACGGTCATGCCGACGTCGAAGGACGGCAGGTCGTGGGCGCGCGGCATGGCGTAATCCATGAACGAGGCGGTCACCAGTTGGCCGTCCTTGTTGTAGATGGTGCCTTCCAGCAGCGCCTGCCCGACTCCCTGCGCGATGCCGCCATGGACCTGGCCCTCGACGATCATCGGGTTGATGACGTTGCCGAAATCGTCCACCGCCGTCCATTTGGCGATGGTCGCGACGCCGGTCTCCTGATCGACCTCGATCTCGCAGATGTGGCAGCCGGCCGGGAAGGTGAAGTTGGTGGGGTCGTAGAACGATCCCTCCTTCAGGCCCGGTTCCAGCTCCTGCGGATTGAACTTGTGGGCGATATAGGCATTGAGCGCCACCGTGCCGAAATCGACCGACTTGTCGGTGCCCTTCACGGTGAACTGGCCGTCCTTGAAGTCGATATCGGCCTCGGCCGCCTCCAGAACGTGGGCGGCGACCTTCTTGGCCTTGGCCTCGATCTTGTCGAGCGCCTTGGAGATGGCCGACATGCCGACCGCGCCCGAGCGCGAGCCGTAGGTGCCCATGCCGAACTGCACCTTGTCGGTGTCGCCGTGGACGATGGAGACATTGTCGATGGAAATGCCGAGCCGCGAGGAGACGAGCTGCGCGAAGGTCGTCTCGTGGCCCTGCCCGTGGCTGTGAGACCCGGTGAGGATCTCCACCGTTCCCACTGGATTGACTCGCACTTCAGCGGATTCCCACAGGCCGACGCCGGCACCGAGCGAGCCGACCGCCTGCGACGGCGCGATGCCGCAGGCCTCGATATAGGTGGAATAGCCAAGGCCGCGCAGCTTGCCCTGCTTCGCCGCCTCGCGCTTGCGCTTGCCGAAGCCCTTCACGTCGGCCATGTCCATGGCCTTGACCAGCGAGGCTTTGTAGTCGCCGGCGTCGTACATCATGATGACCGGCGTCTGGTGCGGGAACTTCGAGACGAAGTTGCGCTTGCGGAACGCCGCCGGGTCCATGCCGATCTCGCGCGCGGCGGCCTCGACGAGACGCTCCACCACGAAGGTCGCTTCCGGCCGCCCTGCCCCGCGATAGGCATCGACCGGCGAGGTGTTGGTATAGACCGCGTCCACCTCGGCATAGATGGTCGGGATCGCATACTGGCCCGACAACAGCGTCGCATAGAGATAGGTCGGCACCGACGAGGCGAAGGTCGACAGATACGCGCCCATATTGGCGATGGTCTTGACGCGCAGGCCGGTGATCCGGCCCTCGGCGTCGGTCGCCAGCTCCGCGCGGGTCACGTGGTCGCGGCCGTGGGCGACGCAGAGGAACTCCTCGGTCCGGTCGGCGGTCCATTTGACCGGGCGGCCGCATTTGCGCGCGGCCCAGACGCAGACCGTCTCCTCGGCATAGATGAAGATTTTCGAGCCGAAGCCGCCGCCGACATCGGGGGCGATCACGCGCAGCTTGTGCTCGGGCGCGATCCCGATGAAGGCCGAGAGCACGAGCCGCGCCACATGCGGGTTCTGGCTGGTCGTGTAGAGCGTCAGCCCGTCAGTGCCGGCATCGTATTCGCCAACGGCCGCGCGCGGCTCCATGGCGTTCGGCACGAGGCGGTTGTTGACGATATCAAGCTTGGTGACGTGCTTGGCGGCCTTGAACGCCGCCTCCGTCGCCGCCTTGTCGCCGATGTGCCAGTCATAGACCGTGTTGTTCGGCGCTTCCGAATGGACCTCCGGCGCGCCCTTGGCCTGGGCGCCGGCCGTGTCGACATTGGCCGGCAGCACGCCGTAATCGACGTCGATCGCCTCGGCTGCGTCCTTCGCCTGCGCCAGCGTCTCGGCGATCACCACGGCGACATGGTCGCCGACATAGCGCACCTTGCCCTGCGCCAGTATGGGATGGGGGCCGGCGCGCATCGGCGTGCCGTCCTTGGAATGGATCATCCAGCCGCAGATGAGCCCGCCAACCTTGTCGGCCGCGACATCCTCGCCCGTATAGATCGCGACGACACCCGACATGGCCTTCGCCTTGGCAAGGTCGATCTTCTTCAGCGTCGCATGGGCGTGCGGCGAGCGCAGGAAATAGGCGTGGGTCTGGCCGGGACGGTTGATGTCGTCGGTATACTGGCCCTTGCCGGTGATGAAGCGGTGGTCTTCCTTGCGACGGACGGCGGCGCCGATGGCAGTGACGGTCATGACGGATCCTCCCTAAGGACCTCTGGAACGGACAGGCGGGTGACGGATGCGGCTTGTCGCGCCGCTTATTCCGCCGCCTGCCGCGCGGGCGCCTTGCCGGTCATGGCGAGCGCTCCCGCCTCCACGGCGCGGACGATGTTGTGGTAGCCGGTGCAGCGGCAGATATTGCCTTCCAGCTCCTCGCGGATGGTCGCCTCGTCCACCGCGCCCTTGCGGTTCACGATATCGACCGCCGACATGATCATGCCCGGCGTGCAGAAGCCGCACTGGAGGCCGTGATGCTCGCGGAAGGCCTCCTGCATCGGGTGCAGCTTGCCGTCCTTGGCCAGCCCCTCGATGGTCACGACATCGGCGCCCTCGCACTGGACCGCGAAAGTGGTGCAGGACTTGACGGCCTTGCCGTCGACATGGACGACGCAGGCGCCGCACTGCGACGTGTCGCAGCCGACATGGGTGCCGGTCAGGCGCAGATTCTCGCGCAGGAACTGGACCAGAAGGGTGCGGGCGTCGACGTCGGCCGAAACCTGGCGTCCGTTGACCGTCAGGGTCACCGTCGGCATGGGCGTTCCTCCTCGAAAATCGTTCGATAACCGGGGCTTTCGGCCTGGTTTTTATTGTGGCCGTCCGCGTTGATCCCGGAATAGCGGGTCATTTGCAGATTTTTGCACTTTGGACCCGTTCTCAAGAAAGCGTCAAGACGAAACCCGGACATCCGACGAGAGCCGGATGCGCGCTCCACAAGCCGCCGCCCGTTGCTTTGGCGGCGGCGTGACCTAGTGTTTCGCCGCGAGGATTCCCGGGAGAGAACCATGCCGCGCTTCACCACGTCCGACGGACTGTCGCTGCGCTACGAGGATACCGGCGGCGACAGGCCCGTCCTGCTGCTGTCGAATTCACTCGGCACCCGTCTCGAAATGTGGGACCCGCAGATGGCGGCCTTCTCAGGCGCCTTCCGCGTCCTGCGCTATGACAAGCGTGGCCACGGTGACAGCGAGACGCGCGTCGGGCCCACCAGCTTCGCCCGCCTCACCCGCGATGCGGTCGAACTGCTCGACCACCTGAATATCGCCCGGGCCGACTGGTGCGGCCTCTCCATGGGCGGCATGAGCGGCATGTGGGCCGCGACCCACCACCGCGATCGCTTCGACCGCGTCGTTCTCTGCAACACCTCGGCGGCCATGGGCCCGCCCGACCTCTGGAACCAGCGCATCGCGATCGTAAAGACCAAAGGCCTCGGCCCGCTCGTCTCCAACATCGTCGACCGCTGGTTCACCAAGCGCTTCCAGGAAGCCGACAAGGCGTCCGTCGCCCGCATCGTCGACATGCTGAACGCCACGCCGCCGGAAGGCTATGCGGCCTGCTCCTCTGCCATCCGCGACATGGATCAGCGCTGGCCGGTCCGCTCCATCACCAATCCCGTTCTGGTCATTGCCGGCACGCATGACGGCTCGACCCCGGCCGCCAAGGGGCGCGAGATCGCCGCCGCCATCCCCGGCGCAGCCTATGTGGAGCTGGACGCCGCGCACCTCTCGAACATCGAGCAGGAGAAGGCGTTCACGACAGCGGTGATGGACTTCCTGCGGCGGTAGTTGCTTGCCTCAGGGCAGGTTCACGTTCCGAATCTGTCCGGCCACTGGCGCACCGTGCATCACGGCGAGAATCTCGATTCTCGAGCGCAATCGATAGAACGCAATGTAGGGTGTTCCCGTCACGGTCAGGCGGCGCGTATCGCCGTCTTCGAGGGTGCGGCCGAGCTTGGGATGCCAGGCCAGCATCGCCACGGCCTCGACGATGCGACGAACGACGTGTTCGGCCGCACGCGCATTGTCGAGCGCGATATACGAACCGATGTCGTCGAGATCATGCAGCGCATCGTCCAGCCAGACGATTTCATCCATTAGGGATGAACTTGCGGATCACCGCCTTGACGGCGCCAGCGGAAGCGAAACGGCCGGCATCGGCAGCCTCGTGACGCTCCTTCACCTTTTTCATATGCCAGGCCTGCACATCGCCCGCTGGCTCCAGCGGAGTCGGAGAAATCGCCTCGGCAATGGAGATCGGCTTTTCCTTCGTGGGCATGGGCAGAGTATCGCAGGAATTGAGTGGTAATGAAAGCTGCGGGGACCGCTTTGCCGCCATTCACCCGCGGGACAATCGAAGAGGAAATGCCCGATGGACGAGAAGGAACGCTTCGAGAAGGGCCTCGCGGTCCGCCGCGCGGTGCTGGGCGACGCCCATGTCGACAGGTCGCTCGCGGCCCGCGACAGCTTCACCACCGAATTCCAGGACCTCATCACCCGCTATGCCTGGGGCGAGATCTGGACCCGGCCCGGCCTCGACCGCAAGACGCGTAGCTTCCTCGTCCTCGCCATGACCGCCTCGCTCGGCCGCTGGGAGGAATTCCGGCTGCACTGCCGCGCCTCCTTCTCCAACGGCGTCACCACCGACGACATCAAGGAGGTCTGTCTGCAGATCGCCGTCTATGCGGGCGTTCCCGCCGCCAATACCGCGGTGAAGGAGGCGAAGGAGGTCTTCGCCGAGCTCGGCATCAAGACCTGATCAACGCCGGTGGAAAGGCTCGAGCGGCGCCGCGACCTCAGGCACCGCCTGCCAGTCCGGATGCTCCTCCGCGTGGAGGCGCTCGGCGATTGCCGCGACCAGCGAGGCGAGCAGCAGCGCCGTCGGCCACCAGAGAGCCGCGAGAACCGGTGCCGTCTCGCGCGCCAGCACCGCCGCGACGAGCACGATGGCGACCGTCGTCACCGCCATCGACAGGCCGAGGATCAGCATGGCCGATCCCGGCACGAGGTCGTCGCTGTCATGGGTCATCTGTTCGTAGAGCGCGCCGATCAGGAACATCGCGATGGCGATTTCCCATGCCCCGGCGAAGGGCACGATCATCCGCACCTTGCCCAGCGGCCAGCCCAGCCCCGAGAAAATGCGCGCCGTCTGCGGCACGATGTCCGTGCCGAGCGCCCGGATCAGCCAGCTGTCGTCGGCCGGCAGCAGGCGCATCAGGCCATCGGTCAGAAAGACCAGCGCCCAGAAGGTCGCGATCGCTATCGATGCGCCGCTGGCCGGCCGCGCGAACAGCCCGTTCATGCATCCCTCCCCGCCGCAATCCTGGCGTGAGAGTGCATGTTCCCGCTACGTCCGCGGGACACAAGCGAAACCGATTGTTTACCTTAAAATCCCGGCGCTCAGCGCGGGATCGGCCGATAGGCCCGGTCGAAATAGGCGAGCGCCGCGCCGGCGGGACCGACACGCACGGCGACGACCTGTCCGATGACGATGATATGGGTCGCCACCGGCCGGATTTCGGCGAGCCGGCAGTCGAAGGACACCAGCGCCTCGTCGAGAACCGGAGACCCCGTCGACAGCGTCGACCACGAGCCGAAGGCGAAGCGATCGGCGCCTGAAAGGCCGCGCCGTCCGGCGAAGGTCTCGGCCAGCACCTCGGCCCCGGCCGGCAGGGCGTTGACGGCAAAGACGCCATTGGCCTCGATCAGACCGCCGTTGAGCGACTTGCGGTTGAGGCAGACCAGCATGGTCGGGGGATCGTCGGATACCGAGGCCACCGCGATGGCGGTGAACCCGCTGGTGCCGGCCTCCCCGGCCGTGGTGACGATATGGACGTGCCCCGCCACATGCGCCATTCCGTCGCGATAGGCCTGAGGCGTCGCGCTCGTCATCCCCGGAACGATCGGGCCGTTCATGCCACCATCCATCGCGATCCCTCGGCTGGAAGGCCGCATATAGGCGCTGCCGGCAGCCTTTTCCAAGCTTCGAGCCTATCCGAGCCCGGTTAAGGCTTCTCCTCGCACCCGGCATGTGAATTTCGCCATGCTGCCATTGTGGGGCCGCATGGCCGCTGCTACGCATTCGGTGACGGCGCCGCCGGCCGGATCGTGCCCAAGACACGGACACCTGCGGACGTACGTCGCGGCGCGCCCCCCCGCGCGCCGAGGGGAATTGCAACGGGAAGGCGGCGGCATGGAAGTTTTCTTCCAGCAGCTCATCAATGGGCTTACGCTCGGCTCGATCTACGGGCTCATCGCCATCGGCTACACGATGGTCTTCGGCATCATCGGCATGGTGAACTTCTCCCATGGCGACGTGTTCATGGTGTCGACCTTCATCGCGCTCATCGCCCTGATGATCCTCACCACCTGGCTCGGCATCTCCTCGGTGCTGCTGGCGCTGTTCCTCGTGCTGATCGTCGCGATGGTCTTCACCTCGCTGGTCAGCTGGACCATCGAGCGCGTCGCCTACCGCCCCTTGCGCGGTTCCTTCCGCCTCGCCCCGCTGATTTCGGCCATCGGCATGTCCATCGTGCTGTCGAACTTCGTGCAGATCTCGCAAGGGCCCCGCAACAAGGCCATCGACCCGATCCTCAACAGCGTCATCATCCTCTATGACGGCGGCAACTACGCCGTGACGCTGTCCTACAAGCAGATCCTGATCATCGTCGTCACCGCCATCCTGCTCACCATCTTCTGGTGGGTGGTGACCCATACCGCCCTCGGCCGGGCCCAGCGCGCCTGCGAGCAGGACCGCCGCATGGCCGCGCTTCTCGGCGTCGACGTCGATCGCACCATCTCCATCACCTTCGTCATCGGCGCGGCGCTGGCGGCCGTCGCCGGCACGCTGTTCCTCGTCTATTACGGCGTGGTGAACTTCGCCGACGGCTTCACGCCGGGCGTGAAGGCCTTCACCGCCGCCGTGCTCGGCGGCATCGGCTCGCTGCCCGGCGCGGTGCTCGGCGGCCTGCTCATCGGCCTCATCGAGACCTTCTGGTCCGCCTATTTCTCGGTCGAGTACAAGGACGTCGCCGCCTTCTCGATCCTTGCCATCGTGCTGGTCTTCATGCCGCAGGGCATCCTCGGCCGCCCCGACGTCGAGAAGGTGTGACGCCACGTGACCGCCGCTCCCGCCGCCGAAGCCGCCCGCCCCTCGCTCGCCGAGGCCTTTCCCGCCGCCCTCAAGGACGCGCTGTTCGCCGGCCTCATCGCGCTTGGGGTGTTCGGGCCGCTGATCGGCTTCAAGACCGCGCAGGACATGCAGAACCGGCTGATCATCGAAAGCCGGTACGGCCTGCTGTTCGCCATCGTGCTGGCCGTCGCCGCCGGTCGCCTGCTCATCTCGCTGTGGCTCGGCACCCGCTCCCGCGACGGCGCCGCCGCGCCGAAGTTCAAGCTGAGCCTGCCGCCGGTGCTGACCACCGCCCTGCCACCGGCCGCACTCGTCGCCGTGCTCGTCTACCCCCTGATGATCTACTCACTCGTCGGCGGCTCCGGCGCGCTGAAATGGATCGACAATTTCGGCATCCAGATCCTGATCTACGTCATGCTCGCCTGGGGGCTGAACATCGTCGTCGGGCTCGCCGGGCTCCTCGACCTCGGCTACGTCGCCTTCTATGCCGTCGGCGCCTATGCCTATGCGCTCCTCGCGACGCAGGTGATCCCGGCGACCTTCCCCAGCCTCGGCGTCTGGGCCTTCTGGATCTGCCTGCCGCTCGCCGGCATCCTCGCCGCCTTCTGGGGCGTGCTGCTCGGCTTTCCGGTCCTGCGATTGCGAGGCGACTATCTCGCCATCGTCACCCTGGCCTTCGGCGAGATCATCCGCCTCGTGCTGATCAACTGGAAGGAATTCTCCAACGGCTACGAGGGCATTTCCTCGATCCCCCGGCCGTCATTCTTCGGCACGCCGTTCACCGCCGCTCCGACCGGCTTCGCCGCGCAATGGGGCCTGCCCTTCACGCCGGTCTACCGCACGATCTTCCTGTTCTACCTGATCGTCGTGCTCGCCCTCATCACCGCCTGGGTCACCAACCGGCTGCGCAAGCTGCCCGTCGGCCGCGCCTGGGAAGCGCTGCGCGAGGACGAGATCGCCTGCCGCTCGCTCGGCATCAACACGGTCAACACCAAGCTCACGGCCTTCGCCATCGGCGCCATGTTCGGCGGCTTCGCCGGCTCGTTCTTCGCGGCGCGGCAGGGCTTCATCTCGCCGGAGAGCTTCACCTTCATGGAATCGGCTGTCATCCTCGCCATCGTCGTGCTCGGCGGCATGGGCTCGCTGGTCGGCACGGCCATCGCCGCCGTGGTGATGATCGGCGGCACCGAGCTCCTGCGCGAGCTCGACTGGATGAAGGCGATCTTCGGCAGGGATTTCGATCCCGTTCAGTACCGCATGCTCATTTTCGGCCTCGCCATGGTGGTGATCATGGTGTGGAAGCCGCGCGGCTTCGTCTCGACGCGCATGCCCACCGCCTTCCTCAAGTCGCGACGCGCCGTATCCGGCGACCTCGTCAAGGAGGGCCACGGATGAGCGCCGACACGATCCTCTCGGTCGAGCATCTGACCATGCGCTTCGGCGGCCTCGTCGCCGTCAACGACCTGTCATTCGAGGCCCGGCGCGGCGAGATCACCGCGGTCATCGGGCCGAACGGCGCCGGCAAGACCACGGTCTTCAACTGCATCACCGGCTTCTACAAGCCGACGCAGGGGCGCATCGTCATGAACGGCGCGGGCGGCGGCCAGCATCTGCTCGAACGCCTTCCCGACTTCCGCATCGCCCGCGAGGCGAAAGTCGCCCGGACCTTCCAGAACATCCGCCTGTTCTCCGGCATGACCGTGCTGGAGAACCTGCTGGTCGCCCAGCACAACCCGCTGATGAAGGCGTCCGGCTGGTCCATCGGCGGCATTCTCGGCCTGCCGTCCTACGGCCGCGCGGAAAGGGCTGCCGTCGAGCGCGCCGCCTACTGGCTGGACAAATGCGGTCTCACCGACCGCGCCGACGACCCCGCCGGCGACCTGCCCTATGGCCCCCAGCGCGCGCTGGAGATCGCCCGCGCGATGTGCACGGGACCCGAACTGCTCTGTCTCGACGAGCCCGCCGCCGGCCTCAACCCGCGGGAATCGCTGGTGCTCAACGATCTCCTCCGCTTCATCCGCAAGGAGCACGGCACCTCGCTGCTGCTGATCGAGCACGACATGAGCGTTGTCATGGAGATTTCCGACCATGTCGTGGTGCTCGACTACGGCACCAAGATCTCCGACGGCACGCCTTCCGCCGTCCGCGAGGATCCCAGGGTCATCGCCGCCTATCTCGGCGTCGACGATACCGAAGTGCAGAAGGTCGAGGCGGAGGTGGGCCTGTGACCGCGCTGCTGACCGTCCGGGGCGTCGAGACCTATTACGGCTCCATCCAGGCGCTGAAGGGCATCGACATCGACGTCGCCTCCGGCGAGATCGTCACGCTGATCGGGGCCAATGGCGCCGGCAAGTCGACGCTGATGATGACCATCTGCGGCAGCCCACAGGCCCGCCGCGGCACCGTCGTCTATGACGGCACCGACATCACCCGCATGCCGACCCACAAGATCATGCGGCGGGGCATCGCCCAGTCGCCCGAGGGCCGGCGCATCTTCCCGCGCATGTCGGTCTTCGAGAACCTCCAGATGGGGGCTTCCCTCACCGACCCCGCTTTTTTCGCCGACGATCTCGACAAGGTCTTCGCCCTCTTCCCGCGGCTCAAGGAGCGGCAGGAACAGCGCGGCGGCACGCTGTCCGGCGGCGAGCAGCAGATGCTCGCCATCGCCCGCGCGCTGATGTCGAGGCCGAAGCTGCTGCTCCTCGACGAGCCATCGCTCGGCCTCGCCCCGCTGATCGTCGCCGGCATCTTCAATGCCATCCGCGAGCTGAACCGGCAGGAGGGCCTCACCGTCTTCCTGGTCGAGCAGAACGCCTATCACGCGCTGAAGCTCGCCCATCGGGGCTATGTGCTGGTCAACGGCGCCGTCACCATGACCGGCACGGGCACGGAGCTTCTCGCCCGCGAGGAGGTCAAGGCGGCCTATCTCGAAGGCGGCAGACATTGACCCCCCGCCGCAGCCCCGAAGCGACGCCAACCCGGTCTGAGAGAGGCGGCTGAGATGCAGGGCATCCTCTACGAAGAACCCTCGATCTGGCTGTTTCTGCTGGTGACCGTGGTGATCGGCGGCAGCCTCGCCTTTCTCACCGGCAGGGCCTGCGCCGAGACATGGCGCGACGCCGGGAGGACCGTCGTCTTCCTGCTGCTGCTCGGCGCCGCGGTGCGTTTCTTCCATTTCGCCCTGTTCGAGGGCACGCTTCTGTCGCTGCGCTACTACGTCGTCGATACGCTGGTGGTCGGCGCCATCGGCCTCGCCGCCTGGCGCATGACGCGTGCCCGCCAGATGGTACAACAATACTGGTGGCTCTACGAGCGCACCGGCCTGTTCTCCTGGAAGGAGCGGGTCCCGCCGCTGGCCGCCGGTACGGAAAAACCCTGATGCGCCATCAAGTCCGCCGGGACGGGCTGACAATCGGCGTGAAAGCGTGTTCGATCCCCTTCAAGGGCTGCTTTGCGGCCCTCACGGGGGCTTGTCGGGCCACATCGTGAACTCTCTTGGGAAGGATGAGAGATGAAGACCAAACTCCTCGCCGGGCTCGCGCTCGGCATGGGTCTCGCAATGGCGGTGCCCGCCAGCGCGCAGATCCGCGTCGGCGTCGGCGGACCGATCACCGGCCCCAACGCCTCCTTCGGCGCGCAGCTTCGGAACGGTGCCGAGCAGGCGGTCGAGGACATCAACGCCGCCGGCGGCGTTCTCGGCCAGCGCCTCGTCCTCTCCGTGGGCGATGATGTGTCCGATCCCCGCCAGGGCGTCAGCGTCGCCAACAAGTTCGTCGGCGACGGCGTGAAATGGGTTGTCGGCCACTTCAATTCCGGCGTCTCGATCCCCGCCTCCGAGGTCTATGCGGAGAACGGCGTCATCGCCATCACCCCGGCCTCGACCAATCCGCGCCTGACCGAGCGTGGCCTGTGGAACGTGTTCCGCACCTGCGGCCGTGACGACCAGCAGGGCGCGGTGGCCGGCGCCTATCTCGCCCGCCAGTACGCCGGCAAGCGCGTCGCCATCGTCCACGACAAGACCACCTACGGTAAGGGCCTTGCCGACGAGACGCAGCGCGCCATGAACGCCGCCGGCCTCAAGGAAGTGCTCTATGAAGCGGTGAACACCGGCGAGAAGGACTTCTCGGCGCTGATCTCCAAGCTGAAGGCGGCCAATGTGGACGTCGTCTACTGGGGCGGCCTGCACACCGAGGGCGGCCTGATCGTCCGCCAGATGCGCGACCAGGGCGTCCAGGCCCCGCTCATGTCGGGTGACGGCATCGCCGACGACGAGTTCGCCGCCATCGCCGGTCCCGGCGCCGTCGGCACGCTGATGACCTTCCCGCCGGACCCGCGCAACCGCCCGGAAGCGCGCGCCATCGTCGAGCGCTTCCGCACGGCCCGCCGCTTCGAGCCGCAGGCCTATACGCTCTACAGCTACGCGGTCGTGCAGATCTTCGCCCAGGCGGCGGTCGGCGCGAATTCCGTCGATCCGCAGAAGATGGCCGAATTCATGCGTACGGGCCACGTCTTCAAGACCGTGATCGGCGACATTTCCTACGACAAGAAGGGTGACATCACCCGCGCCGACTACGTGACCTATACGTGGCGCCGCGGCGCCGACGGCAAGATCACCTATGTCGAGGATCGCGCCTCGAACTGACCTGCCGGCTGGCGGGAGGTTCGCCAGACCAAGCCCCGCCCGGACCATCCGGGCGGGGTTCTGCATTCAGGGGCCGGTGAACAGGCCCGCCTGCGGGAGGACAAGACCATGCGAATGCCGATTGCCCTCGGGCTCGTGCTGGCGCTCGGAACGGCGAGCGCCGCGCAGGAGGCCTATCCCACCCGCCCCATCACCATGATCGTGCCCTTCGCGGCCGGCGGCGCATCGGACGTCATCGCCCGCATCGTCGCGGAGGAGATGGCGAAACATCTCGGCCAGCGCATCGTGCACGAGAATGTCGGCGGTGCCGGCGGCACGACCGCCCTCACCCGGGCCGCGCGCGCCGCGCCGGACGGCTACACCATCTTCATCGGCAATTCCGGCACCAATGCCGCCGCCTATTCCATCTATCCGGACCTGCGCTACACGCCGGCCTCCTTCTCAGCCGTCGGTCTCGTCGCCCGGACCTATTCGGTGCTCGCGGTGAAGCGGGATTTTCCGGCGCCGACGCTTGCCGCCTTCATCGAACATGCGCGCGCCAATCCCGGCGCGGTCAGGCTCGGCCATGCCGGCGTCGGCTCGCAGAACTTCCTGATCTGCCGCGCCTTCCTCGCCGAAGCCAGGGTCGACATCACCCTCGTCAGCTATCGCGGCGCGGGTCCCGCGCTCAACGACCTGATCGGCGGCCATATCGACGGCGTCTGCGACGCCGCGACCTCCGTCGCGCCGGCAATTTTGGCCGGCCAGGCGCGCGGCCTCGCCGTCGCCTCGCCGGGGCGGGCCCCGACCCTGCCGGGCGTTCCCACCGCGGCCGAGGCCGGCCTGCCCGGTTTCCAGATGCAGAGCTGGAACGCCATCTTCGCGCCCGCCGGGACGCCCGCACCCATCATCGCGCGTCTCAATGCGGCGATCCGCGCCGCGGTCGCCAGCGATTTCGTCCGCGCCCGCTTCGGCGAGATGACCGCGCAGGTGCCGGCGGAGGCGGACCTTGCGCCCGAGGTCGTGCCGCCGCTGGTCGAGCACGACATCGCCCGGTTCCGCGACCTGATGAAGGAACGGTGACGCGGCGCTCAGCCGATCGTGCCGAGAACCGGGAAGGTCTCGAGCAGCCAGAAGGCCATCGCGCTCATCTTGCCGGTCAGGAATGCGATGCCGGTGGCCACCAGCAGGAGCCCCATCACCATCTCGACCGCCCGCATGCGGTGACGGACGGCAGCCGCGAACCGCAGGAACGGCTTGATCGCAACCGCCGCCAGCAGGAACGGCACGCCGAGCCCGGCGGAATAGACCGCGAGCAGCAACGCGCCCTTGTGGATGGTCATCTCGGAGGCCGCAACCGCGAGGATCGCCGCCAGCACCGGCCCGATGCACGGCGTCCAGCCGAAGGCGAAGGCGAGGCCCATCACATAGGCGCCGACGGGACCGGCCTTGGGCGGCGCGATGTCCATCTTCGCCTGCCGGTAAAGCAGCGGAATGCGGAACAGCCCGAGGAAATGCAGGCCCATGATGATGATCATGACGCCGGCGGCCATGGCCAGCTTGTCCGAATAGACCCGGACCAGATGCCCCATCGCCGAGGCCGACGCACCCAGCAGCACGAAGACCGTGGTGAAGCCGGCGACAAAGACCAGCGCCAGCAGCACGGCGCGCCGGACGAGCCCCGGCCGGTCCTGCGCCTCGGCGAGGTCGTCGAGCGTCGCGCCCGTCAAATAGACGAGATAGGGCGGCACCAGCGGCAGCACGCAGGGCGACAGGAAACTCACGAGGCCCGCAAGAAAGGCCGCCGTTATGGTCACATCGGGCATTCGGGTTCCGCCAGCGGATGCCGCGGCACCTGAACCCGTGCCGCTTTTTTGGTCTATCCGTCTCCGGCGCCGAACGAAAGCACCCCGGGCCGCATCTCGCACAGGCGTGATCACACGTGATCGCCGCATCTCGCGCCCATCGCGATTCAGGTTCCGGAAACCATGCGCGCCTTCCGAAGTACCGTGGCGGAAACGCCCCGCGCTATGTTGGCGTCGGGGAAGGGAGGCACCGAACCGACGAGCGCACCATGATCGAGATGGTCAACGGCTATCCCTGCGCGGACTATGCCGACGTGTCGCTGGCGCGCCGTAGTCTCAACCCCGAGAATCCGTCCAACGACCCCGCCAGGGCCGACGATATTGCGGTCAGCGTCGGCCGCGCCGTCATGCCGGCGGTGGTGTTCGACGGCGTGCTCGCCCCCTTCGAGGCAGACCGTATCCGCGCATCCGAAAGCGACCGCATCCGCTCCTCCGCCAAGGGCGGCCCCGTCGCCGCGCCGCACTGGCGGCTGGTCGATATCACCGCCTGAGTGCGCCGGCAGCCCGTTCCGAGATCGCGCGCCGCTGCGCGATGAACGGGGCCAGCGCCGCTTTCACCGCTTCCACCGTCTCCCTCGGCGCGGTGGAGGGCGTGCCGCCGGCAAAGGGCGGCGCCGGATCATATTCCATGCCGAGCTGGGCCTGCCGCGCCCGCTCCTCGCCGAACAGCATTGCCGTCAGCGTCAGCCCGAAATCGATGCCGGACGTCACGCCCGCCCCGGTCACGCGATTGCGGTCCACCACCACGCGCTCGGCCACCGGCTCGACGCCGAACAGGGCGAGCTGGTCGATCGAGGACCAGTGGCAGGTGGCGCGGTAGCCGGTCATAAGGCCGGCCGCCGCCAGCACCAGCGAGCCGGTGCAGACCGAGGTGATCCAGGTCGCGCCCGCCGCCTGCCGGCGCAGGAAGTCCAGCGTCTCGGCATCTTCCATCAGGGCCATCTGGCCCGGCCCGCCCGGCACGAACAGGATGTCGGCCTGCGGGCAGTCGGCGAAGGTCTTCGACGGTAGCAGCCTGAGGCCCGATACATCGACAACCGGGTCGGCCGTCTTCCAGACGAGGTCGACCTGCAACTCCCGGAACCGCGTGAACACCTCGAACGGCCCGGTCAGGTCGAGCTGCGTCATCTTCGGGAAGGCAAGCATCACGACTTGCATGGCGCTCACTTCCAGCGATCGATGCGATAGGGCGAGAGGTCGATATGGGCGGGCTCGCCAGCCATGGCGCTCGCCAGCGCCTTGCCGGTCGCGGGCCCCAGCGTGAAGCCCCAATGGCCGTGGCCGAAGGCGAACCACATCCCCTCGTGGCGCGGCGCCGCCCCGATGATCGGCCGCGAATCCGGCGTCGCGGGACGGCGGCCCATCCACGGCTCCGCCTCCACCGGCTCGCCGAGATCGAACAGGTCGGCGGCCGCACGGAAGGCGCGGTCGATCTGCACTGGCGTCGCGGGCGCGTCGCGCAGCGCGATTTCGACGCCGGTGGTCAGCCGCACGCCCTGCTCCATCGGGCAGAGCACGTAGCCGACATCCTCGTCGCAGATCTGCCGGTTGAGAAAGGCATTGCCCTTCGGGGCATAGTGCCGGTGATAGCCACGCTTCACGCCGAGCGGCACGCGATAGCCGAACTTGCCGACGAGATCGCCGGCCCAGGGGCCGAGCGCCACCACCACCTGCCGGGCCCTGATCGTGCCCTCCGATGTCTCGACCTCGTAGCCGCCGAGCACTTTCTTCAGCGTCATGGCGTCGCCGATGACGATGCGCCCGCCGGCCTTCGCGAAAGCCTCCGCATAGGCTTTTGTAACCCCGCCGGGGCTCGATACCGTGTCGGCGTCCTGACACCAGATCGAACCAGCAAAGGCCGGCTTCAGGTGCGGTTCGAGATCCAGTGTCTCGTCGCGCGTCAGCTTGACGTTGCGGATGCCGAATTCCTTCGAAAGGCCCAGCCGCCGATCCTGCGCCGCGAGGCTTTGCGGCAGGCGGTAGAGTTCCAGCCAGCCGTCCTGCCGGAAATAGCGCTCCGCGCCGGCCAGCTTCATCAGTTCGCGGTGCGAGCCGACCGCGTCGGCGAAGAACGGCCGCATGACGCGCGCCGTCTCCTCCAGCTTCTCGGGGGCCGACCAGCGCCAGTAGTCCAGCATCCATCCGGCGACGCTCGGAAGCGCCGCCGGATGGTAGTGCGAGGCCGTCTGCCGGTTCAGCGCATGCTTGAACAGCGTCGGCACGTCGCGCGGCATGGCCACGGGGTAGAGATTGCCGCCGTCGATCACGCCGGAATTGCCGTAGCTCGTCTCCTCGCCCGGCCCCCGCCGGTCGACCAGCACGACGTGTAGTCCGCGCATCCGCGCGTGCAGTGCCGTGGAGACGCCGACCATGCCGGCGCCGAGTACGAGAACATCCTGAATGTCGGTCATCGCTTGCCAATCCGTTCGCGGCGACAATGCCGCCGCCCCGGCGGAGCCGCAAGCGATGGCGGCCATGCAGATGCCCGCCGGGCAGCGCCGCGTTGCCGCACCGCCCTCCCCGTGCTACGCGCGCCGCCAACGGAGCCCGCCGAGATGACCAGCTTTCCGACCCGCCCCATCCTCATCGCCCCCTCGATCCTCGCAGCCGATTTCGCCAGGCTCGGCGAGGAAGTCCGCGCCGTCGACGCGGCCGGCGCCGACTGGCTGCATCTCGACGTGATGGACGGCCATTTCGTGCCCAACATCAGCTTCGGCCCTGATGTCATCAAGGCGATGCGCCCGCATTCGACCAAGGTCTTCGACGTCCATCTGATGATCGCCCCCGTCGATCCCTATCTCGAAGCCTTCGCCAAGGCCGGTTCCGACGTCATCACCGTCCATGCCGAGGCCGGCCCCCATCTCCACCGCTCGCTTCAGGCGATCCGCGCACTGGGCAAGAAGGCCGGCGTTTCGCTCAATCCGGGCACGCCCGAGAGCGTCATCGAATATGTCCTCGATCTGGTCGATCTCGTCCTGGTCATGAGCGTCAATCCCGGCTTCGGCGGCCAGGCCTTCATCGAATCGCAGATCGAGAAGGTCGCGCGCATCCGCCAGATGACAGCTGGCCGCGACATCCTGATCGAGGTCGACGGCGGCGTGACGCCGCAAACGGCTCCAGCGCTTGCCGCCGCCGGCGCCGACGTGCTGGTCGCCGGCTCGGCCGTGTTCAAGGGTGGCGCGGCTGGCTATGCCGACCGCATACAGGCGATCCGCGAAGCGGCCGAGGCCGCGCGCGGCACGATGGTCTGACGCGTCCATCTCACGCCCTCCCCAGAATGCGGGCGGCGACGCTCCGGAGCGGGAAGGCCGGCCCGGGATCGACCTTCCGGCGCGGCGCGATGTCTTCGTGTCCCAGCACGTCGCGGAAACCGTAGGTGGTGTGCAGCGCCGAGCCGATCTCGACCACGGCCGCGATCTGCTCGCGCGTATAGGCGTGCCAGCCGGCCTCCACCGCCTCGTTCCGGTGCCGCGCGACCACCACCTCGCTGTCTGGGATCGCCTCGCCGGTCCAGGTCTGCCAGCGCCCGCCCGGCCCCTTCGCGAGCTTGCCGGCATTGACGATCTCGATGCCGATGGAATGGCCGTTGAGCCCGTCCAGCCCCTTCCACGCGCTCTGACCCGCATGCCAGCAGGCGCGGTCGAAACCCATGAGCTGGGTCGCCGCGCCCTGCCGCCCGATGACGAGATGGGCGGAGGCCCTGGCGCGGGGGTCGAGGAACCAGTTCATCGCCGAGGTCGCCGACAGACCCGCCGTGTAGTGGATCACGAGGTAGAGCGGCTTCATGCGCGCGCCGCCATGCGGCGACTGGCGGAACGGCACGGCCGCACCGCCGACCGTCAGCCGATGCGCCCGCACCGCGAACTCACCCGCCCCGACAACTGCTTCCATCGTCTCCGTCATATCCGCCTCCCGCACCGTCCCGCGGCCCGGATGGCCGTCGTTCAGGCGACAGGATGAGACCATTTCGGACCCTGGGGATAAGTCCGTGGCGGATTCAGCCATCGTCAACGGCCCGGGTGTAAAACTATCCCCATGGCGGCACGCGGCGCAGCACTGGATCGGAACGAAGCAGGCTCTGCCGCCGGCAAGCCGCGCCGTGCCGGCAACTCATCCGCCAAGGCATCGCCGAAGCGCGGCGGCCCGCCACCCGCCGATACGAGCGGCGCCTGGGCTAGGTCATGGCGTGCCGGCATCGTCGCCATGCTGCTGGCCGGCCTCGCCGCCGCCATCGGCGTCCACCTCGCGGGACACGCGCCCTCCTGGCGCAGCCTCACCGTGGTCGCGCTGCAATCCCTGCCGCTCCTGCCCGGCATGACGCTGTTCTGGCGGGCAATGGAATGGCTGCGATCCCGCAAGCCCGAACTGCCCATGGCGCTCTGGCTCGGCATCGTCTTCCTTGGCGCCATCGCCACCATGCTGGCCGCCTGCGGCATCGCCTTCGCCCTCCACAACCGGGTGCTGGCCTTCGGGGAGGATCATGACGGGCAGATGCAGCTGATCCACCACCTGATGGGGGTCGCCGGCGCGTTCTACCTCTACCTGACCACGGCCTTCCGCCTCTGGTGGCCCTTCGGCGTCGCGGTTCCGGGCGCCATGGCGCTGATGTTCTGGCAGGCGCACCGGCGCTGAACCCCGTTCGGATTGTCCCGAACCGCCATCCCTGCTAAGCCGCGCCTCGTCCCTGAACCGCCGAGGCCCGCCCCATGATCCCGCGCTATTCCCGCGCCGAAATGACCGCCATCTGGGACCCGCAGACCAAGTTCCGGATCTGGTTCGAGATCGAGGCCCACGCCTGCGACGCCCTCGCCGAACTCGGCGTCATCCCGAAGGAATCCGCCGCCAATATCTGGGCCAAGGCGAAGGACGTGACCTTCGACGTCGCGCGCATCGACGCCATCGAGCGCGAGGTGAAGCACGATGTCATCGCCTTCCTGACCCATCTCGCCGAGTTCATCGGCCCGGATTCGCGCTTCGTCCATCAGGGCATGACCTCGTCGGACGTGCTGGACACCTGTTTCAACGTCCAGCTCGTCCGCGCCTCCGACCTCCTGATCGCCGACGTGAAGGCGCTGCTTGCCGCCCTCAGGCGCCGCGCCTTCGAGCACAAGCTGACCCCGACCATCGGCCGCTCCCACGGCATCCATGCCGAGCCGACCACCTTCGGCGTCAAGCTGGCGCAGGCCTATGCCGAGTTCGACCGCTGCCTCGCCCGCCTGGAAGCTGCCCGCGAGGAGGTGCGCACCTGCGCCATATCAGGCGCGGTCGGCACTTTCGCGCAGATCGACCCCCGCGTTGAGGAGCATGTCGCGAAAGCCATGGGCCTGAAGGTCGAGCCGGTCTCGACGCAGGTCATCCCGCGTGACCGCCACGCCATGTTCTTCGCAACCCTCGGCGTCGTCGCCTCCTGCATCGAGCGCCTCGCCACCGAGATCCGCCATCTCCAGCGCACCGAAGTTCTGGAAGCCGAGGAATTCTTCTCCGAGGGCCAGAAGGGCTCATCGGCCATGCCGCACAAGCGCAATCCGGTGCTGACCGAGAACCTGACCGGCCTTGCCCGCCTCGTCCGCGGCATGGCCATGCCGGCCATGGAGAACGTCGCGCTCTGGCACGAGCGCGACATCTCGCATTCCTCCGTCGAGCGCATGATCGGCCCGGACGCGACGGTCACCCTCGACTTCGCCCTCGTCCGCCTCGCCGGCGTCGTCGACAAGCTGCTGGTCTACCCGGCCAACATGCAGAAGAATCTCGACCGGCTCGGCGGCCTCGTCCATTCCCAGCGCGTATTGCTGGCGCTGACCCAGAAGGGCGTCTCGCGCGAGGATTCCTACCGGCTGGTCCAGCGCAACGCCATGCCGGTCTGGCGCGGCGAAGGCGACTTCCTCACCCTCCTGAAGGCCGATGCGGAGGTGCGCGCCGCCCTCTCCGAGGCTGAACTCGAGGAGAAGTTCGACCTCGGCTATCACCTCAAGCATGTCGACACGATCTTCCGCCGGGTGTTCGGGGAGGCGTGACGCTCGCCGCGCGGCGTGCTAATCTGGCCAGAAAGCTAGCCAGATGGATCATGTCACCATGAAAGTCGGCATTCTCGAAGCGAAGAACCAGTTTTCGGCGCTTGCCGAGCGCGCCGCTGCGGGCGAGGAGGTCATCGTCACGAAGCGCGGCGAGCCCTTCGTGCAGATCGTTCCGATCCAGCGGCGGCACGATCCCGACGAATTGCGCCGGCGGATCGAGGCAGTTCGCAAGCGGTTCAAGGACGAAGGCGTGACCTTCACGCTCGATGAAATCCGGGAACTGCGCGACGAAGGCCGGCGGTGAGCGCCGTCCTCGACGCCTCGATCGCAGTAGCCGCCCTGTCCCCGGACGAACAAGGCGAGTTTTCCGCGACCCATCTCGCGGTACTGATGCTGCCAGGGCTTGTCGTGCCCCCCATATGGGCGCTGGAGGTCATGCACGTCTTCCGTCGAAAGGTTCAGCGCGCGGCGATCACGCAGGACGCTGCAGACCAGGCGCTGGATACGCTGGCATTCATGGCGGTGCAGACTCTCGACCTGCCAGCGGCGCATTGCTTCGAAGCCATCGAACGCCTATCCCGTCGCCACCGGCTCAACCCCTACGATGCCAGTTACGTCGATGCGGCCATGAGAACCGGGTTGCCACTTGCCACGCTTGACCGGGCCCTGATTTCAGCCGCCCGGCTTGAAGGCATATCCTTGCTTCCGGATTGACCCATGCGCACCGCCGACGCCGATATCCTGATCGTGCCGGGCCTCTCGGACCCGAGCGAGGACCATTGGCAGGCGCGCTGGGTGGCGAAGCTCCCCACCGCCCGCCGCGTCGATCTCGGCGACTGGCAGAACCCGGACCGGGAGCGCTGGGTCGATACCCTCGCGACCGCCGTCGCCTCCTGCACACGGCCCGTCATGCTGGTCGGTCATTCGCTCGGCGTCGTGACCGTCGTCCATGCCGCGCCGCTATTTCCGAAGGGTCTCGTCTCCGGCGCCTTCCTCGTCAGCCCGCACGATGTCGAGAAGGGCGAGGACATTCCCGAGGCCGAGCGTGCCTTCGCGCCGATCCCGCGCGATCCTCTGCCCTTTCCCTCGGTTGTGGTGGCCAGCCGCTCCGATCCGCATTGCGCCTACGAGCGGGCGGAGGATCTCAGCTATGCCTGGGGCTCGGCCCTGTCGGATGCCGGCGATGCCGGCCGGATCAACCAGTCATCCGGCCATGGACCCTGGCCGGAAGGGCTCATGCGCTTCGCGGCCTTCCTGAAGGCGCTCGGCTGATCACCGACCCGTCTGCGTTGCGCGGCTGATGGCCCGCGCCACGAACCAGGCGACGGGAACCGCCAGCGCCATGCCGAGCCCGGCCGCGATTGGCAAGACCGACATTCCCTTGTCGTAGAGCGTGGGCGTGGTGACCACGACGATGACGAAGATGCCGACGAAGACGGTCGCGGCCAGCATGAACATCAGGATGAACAGGTTGCGCATGACGAAGGCTTGCCCATGAATTCCGGGGGCCCCTTCGTTACACGCCGCGCCGTGGAGGGCATTGAGGCCGGTCAATCGCCGGCCTCCCCTCGGCGGGTCGTCAGCCGCGCACGACCTTCAGCGCATTCTGCGCGCCACCGCGCACCATCAGGCTGTCGTTGATCAGCGTGATGAAGCCCCAGCCCTCGGCCGCCAGTTCCTTCGCCCGCTCCGGGCTCGGCGCGTAGCAGCCGGTGAGCTTACCCGCCTTCTTGGCGGCGGCCATGATCTTGGCGAAGGCGTCCTTCACCACCTGATTGTTCGGGTCGAGCTTCTCGCCCTTGAGCAGGGTGATCGACAGGTCCGAGGGGCCGGCGAAGACGCCGTCGATGCCCGGCACCGCCAGAATGTCGTCCACCGCCGCCAGCGCCGCCGTCGTCTCGATCATGGCGAGCGTCACGGTCATCTCGTTGGCCTGGCGCAGGTAGTCCTGCGGGTTCATGCCGGTGAGCTGCTGGAAGCGGTTGCCGCCCCAGGAGCGCCCGCCGAGCGGCGGGTACTTCACCGCCGAGACGAACTTCTGCGCATCCGCCACCGAATTGATCATCGGCGCGATGATGATCTCCGCACCGGTGTCGAGCAGCCGCGCACCGTCGCCGAAGGCGTCGAGCGCGATGCGCACGCCGGCCGGCTTGCCGGCATGGTTCACCGCCGAGATGCCGCGCATGGCCGACAGGAGGTCGATGGAGGAATGCTGCATGTCGAAGGTGACGGCGTCGAAGCCCTCGCGCGCCACGTGATCGGCGATCAGCGGCTCGGGCATGCTCATCCAGGCGGTGAACAGGCTCTCGCCCGCGCGCAGGCGCTTGGCGAGTTCATACGGCTTCGGCGGCTGATGCATCTCGTGATCCTCCCGGTATTTGAACGATTGAATGGCCGGGAATCCCGGCCTGCGTCAACGGCGGATCGGCGCGTGGCAGCGTTGCCGCAGGGCGCTTCGGCGGCGCGCCGGAGAGACTCGCGAAACCTTAACGCTTTGCCGCCAGAATTCCGCCGTTTGTTGCGTGAAGGTGCGTGATGCTCATTGCATTCGATCAAGCCGCATTCGATCCGCTGGCCGGCATGAAACAGCCTCTCCATCCGCGCGCCGACCTCGCCACCCGCCCGCCGACCATCCTCGTCTTCGATTCCGGTCTCGGCGGGCTCACCGTCCACCGCGAACTCGCCAAGGCCCGGCCCGACGCCCGTTTCGTCTATTGCGCTGATGATGCCGCCTTCCCCTATGGCGGCCTCGCCGAGGATCATCTCGTCGCCCGCGTTATCGCCGTCATGGAGCGCCTGATCGCGATCCATCGGCCGGACTGCGTGGTCATCGCCTGCAACACGGCATCGACGCTCGTGTTGCCGCACCTGCGCGCGCGTTTCGACCTGCCCTTCGTCGGCACCGTCCCGGCCATCAAGCCGGCCTGCGAGACGTCCGCGAGCCGCATGGTCAGCGTGCTGGCGACCCCCGGCACGGTCGCCCGCGACTATACCCGCGCGCTGATCGCCGAATTCGGCGGCGGTTGCGCCGTGACGCTGGTGGGCTCGCCACGGCTCGCCGCGCTTGCCGAAGCCACCATGCGCGGCGGCGCGACTGATATGGCGGCCATCGCCGCCGAGATCGCCCCCTGCTTCGTCGCCGACGGCGAGCGGCGCACCGACACGGTGGCGCTTGCCTGCACGCACTATCCGCTGCTGGTGGATGTCTTCCGGCAGCTCGCGCCGTGGCCGGTCCAGTGGCTTGACCCCGCCCCCGCCATCGCGCGCCGCGTCACCCAGATCCTCGGTCCCGGCACGGGGATGGCCGCGCCCTCCGCGACAGCCTTGATGACCGGCGGCGCGACCCTTGCCAGCCTTTCCGGCGTGTTTTCCAGCTTCGGGCTCGCCGAAACGCGCATCGAGCCACTGCCGCTTCATTGACATCGGAAGGCGTCGCGGCTAAGGACGCCGCTTCCTGACGGATCGCTTTCCCGCGATGCGGCAGGTTCCACGCACCCGCGATCAGCCTTCATGGCCGGTCTGTCGTATCCCGAGAGGGATAAGAGGAGGGCGCGTCTCCTATCGAAGATAACGACAAGGGACACGCGATGTCGAAGCGTCATAATGCCAAGTACAAGATCGATCGCCGTATGGGCGAGAACATCTGGGGTCGTCCGAAGAGCCCGGTGAACCGCCGCGAATACGGCCCCGGCCAGCATGGCCAGCGCCGCAAGCAGAAGCTCTCGGACTTCGGCACCCAGCTGAAGGCCAAGCAGAAGCTGAAGGGCTACTACGGCAACATTTCCGAGAAGCAGTTCCGCGCGACCTATACCGAGGCCGTCCGCGTGAAGGGCGATACCGGCGAGAACCTGATCGGCCTGCTCGAGCGCCGCCTCGACGCGGTGGTCTATCGCGCCAAGTTCGTGCCGACCGTCTTCGCTGCCCGCCAGTTCGTCAACCATGGCCACGTCAAGGTCAACGGTCGCCGCGTCAACATCCCCTCCTACTGCGTGAAGGTGGGCGACGTGGTCGAGGTGAAGGAATCCTCACGCCAGATGATCCTGTACATGGAGGCCATCCAGTCGGGTGAGCGCGACGTGCCGGACTACATCAGCGCCGACCATCACAAGGGCTCCGCCACCCTTGCTCGCGTTCCGACGCTGTCCGAGGTTCCCTACGCGACCCAGATGGAACCCTCGCTGGTCGTCGAGTTCTATTCGCGCTGATCTCAGCCGCACCGCAGAATTGAGAAAGGCCGCCCACCGGGCGGCCTTTTTCGTTGCGGCACCGGCCCGATCTCACGGGCTCTCGCGATCGATCGGCCAGTGCTTGAAGACATCCGTCGCCTCGCAGCGCGCGGCGTGGGCGGCGAGCGCGGGGAAGGCGTCGGCCGCCACCGCATCCGGAATGGTGAAGCGGATGAAACCCCAGGCGACTGCCGCGCCGATGGCGCCGTGGGTCCAGCGTTCCGGCAGCTTCTTCCAGCGATCGCAGGCGACCATGTCCAACGCCGCCAGCGCCTCCTGCAGCTGCTCCGCGACCCGGTCGAGCCAGGGCTGGTAGCGGATGGCGTCCGGCCGCTTGCGCTCGTATTCGATGGCGATGGCCTTCTCGCAGGTCACGATGGCAAGGCCCGTGGCCCGCAGGTCGTGCAGCCGCTCGGCAGGGTCGGCCGGCCTGAGGCTGCGGCCCGCCACATCCTCGATATGCTGGAGGATCAGCTGCGATTCCATCAGCACCGTGCCGTCGTCGGCAACGAGCGAGGGCGCCTTGATCAACGGATTGATGGCCCGGAAACGGTCCATGTGCCGGAACACCGACACCGACTGATGTTCGAAATCGACCCCCAGCACCGTGCCCGCGATCGCGGCGCGGCGCACATAGGGACTGTCGAGCATGCCGACGAGTAGCATCGCGTTCTCCTGCCTTGGCGCGGCCAGCAAGTCTGGCGCGGCAAGTTGGCCGAGAACAGCAGTTGGGACAAATTCAGGGAAGTGATGTCTCGATCAGGCGCGTTGATCGATCGATCAGGGTGCCGCGCTACCAGCTGCGGCGCGGACCGTTGTCGATATGGAACAGTCCGTTGCGGTAGCGCTTGACGCCGCCGAGCTCGTGACGCGCGCGCAGGAAGGCCAGAATCGCCGCCGGATTGCCGGAAACGCGGAAATCGGCCGCGCGGCAGTCGCGGTGATAGGAGCCCCGCCAGGCGTCGGTGCGCACGAAGGAGCCGTTGCCGCGATGGGTCGAGCGCACCAGGACCGGCCCGAAGCGTAGCGCGACATCGTTCAGCGCCCGCCGTACGGGCGCGGGCAGGCACGCGAGCGGCACGCCGGGATCCGGCATCACCCGTTCGCCGGCAATGCCGAGATTGCGGTCCTCGCCGCGCGCGCCGGGCACATAACGGGGCCAGTCGCGCGCGCCGCCATCCGGCGGCAGGGCAGCGAGAACCGGTCCCCTCGCCGGGGTCGGCGTGGTGATCACGGCTTGCTGCACGCCCGGGAAGCTGCCGGCCGGCGGCGTCGCCATAGTCGTCGTCGTGGCCGAACCCTGGGTCGTGAGCGTCACCGGCACCGAGGAGGCAGAGGCAAGCACCGGCGCGGCGACTGCCGGCGTGCCAGAGACGGCCGCGACCACGGTCATGCCGCCGCCGGGGCGGGCGGCCGGCAGGGGCGCGGCGAAAGCCACGGCGCGCGTCGGCATGTCGGGAGCCGCCTGCTGCTGCGGGGCGACCGCCGCGATCGCCTCGACGGCGGTGGCGGGCGCGGGCTGCTGGCGGATATAGGCGCCGGCGATGATCACCCGGCTCGGATCATCGTCGCGCGGCCACTCGTCCATGCTCGGGCGCAGCAGCGGCGGCTGCGGAGCCTCCGCCATCGCGGGCTGGACCGGAGCCGATGGCACCTGCGCCTGCTGGACCACGCCGGCGGCGACGGGGGCCGGCGCGCTCTCGGCGGTGATGACGGCGCGCGGCGCGCTGGCTGGGCGCGGAGCCGGCACGGGGACGGCCATCATCGCGGGAGCCGTGGGCGCCACCTGCACGTTCGGCGCGGTTTCAACGCCGCCGCGCGGCACGGCCGCGCGCGGAGCCGGCGCGATGAAGGTCGGCGACAGGAGATTGAGAGGGCCGCCGGCGGCGGAGCCGCCTCCCCGCCCGGAACCAGCCTGGAAGGCCAGGGCGGGATGCACCGCGATGACCGCCCCGCTCCCAAGGATGACACCGAGGGTGGCGATGAGGGCTCGCGATCGTGAGGCGGGTCTGGGCATGCGGAGCGACGCGATCCGGGCTTGCGACCGCGAGACACGCGATCATGGGCTGGCCAATTCTGACCTTGGCTGCGCAGCCTTCTGGCCACGCGACGGAATGGGAGCATCGCCCCCGCTTGGGGAAATCCTCTCGCAGCGGACTGTGGCAACTTCCGGGCAGAAAAGGCAAGAGCGCGGCAAATCTGCCACGCTCGCAAGGGCCATGATCAGCCGGCCGCGACCTCACGCACGGGAATGCCGTTGGTCTTCATCATCTCGACCAGCTCGCCGGACTGGAACATCTCGCGGGTGATGTCGCAGCCGCCGACGAATTCGCCCTTCACATAGAGCTGCGGAATGGTCGGCCAGTTGGAATAGTCCTTGATGCCCTGGCGGATGTCGTCGGCGTCGAGGACATTGACGCCTTTGAACGGCACGCCGAGATAGTCGAGAATCTGCACGACCTGGCCGGAAAAGCCGCACATCGGGAACTGCGGGGTGCCCTTCATGAAGAGCACGACGTCCTGGCTCTTCACCTCGGCGTCGATCTTGTCGTGAACTGCGGTGCTCATCGGGTTTCTCTCGTTCGACGGGTCCAGACCTGGCTGGAATGACGACCCGCCCAGTGCTTCAGGTGGGTGCGCCGGTGGTCAGCGCAAGGGCATGCAGCACGCCGCCCATCTTGCCCTTGAGGGCGGCATAGACGAGTTGATGTTGTTGCACGCGCGACTTGCCGCGGAAAGCCTCGGAAATCACGGTGGCGGCGTAGTGGTCGCCATCACCGGCCAAATCCTTGATCTCGACGCGCGCGTCGGGCAGCGCTTCCTTGATCATCCGCTCGATATCGGCGGCCGCCATCGGCATTGGTCGTCTCCGAAATTCAGGCCGCGCGCGCCATATAGGCCGGCAGCCACGACTCGAACGTCTCGCTCAAGTCCTGCACGAGTATGGGTTCCTCGCCCGGCACGGTCAACGAATCCCCGCCTGTGGCACCGAGCCGCGTCAGCGTGACGCCGGCCCCCGCGGCATGCGTCACCAGCCGGTCGCGGTCGGCGGACCTGATCGTGACGACGTAGCGCGCCTGATCCTCGCCGAACCAGAAGGCATGGGCAGGCACGTCGTGGTCGAGCGGCTCGACCGTCAGGCCGCGCTTCGCGGCGATCGCCATTTCGGCAAGCGTGACCAGCAGGCCGCCGTCGGAGACGTCGTGGCAGGCCGAGATGAGCCCCTCCGCGATCATGGCGCGGACGAACTCGCCGTGCCGGCGCTCCTGCGTCAGGTCGACCGGCGGCGGGGCGCCCTGCTCCCTGTCGCAGACGTCGCGCAGCCAGAGCGACTGGCCGAGCCAGCCCTTCGTCTCGCCGATAACGAAGATGTCCTCGCCGTCGGCCCTGGGCGCGATGGCGACGCTGGTCGAGAAATCGTCGAGAACGCCGACGCCGCCGATGGTCGGGGTCGGCAGGATCGCCCGGCCGTTGGTCTCGTTGTAGAGCGAGACATTGCCGGAGACGACCGGGAAGTCGAGCGCGCGGCAAGCCTCGCCGATGCCGCGGATGCAGCCGACGAGCTGGCCCATAATCTCCGGCCGCTCGGGATTGCCGAAATTGAGGTTGTCGGTGATGGCGAGCGGCGTCGCGCCCACCGCCGAGATGTTGCGATAGACCTCCGCCACGGCCTGCTTGCCGCCCTCGACCGGATCGGCCTCGCAATAGCGGGGCGTCACGTCGCAGGTCATCGCGAGGCCCTTCGGCCCGTGCTCGACGCGGATGACCGCGGCGTCGCCGCCGGGGCGCTGCACGGTATTGCCGAGGATGATCGAGTCGTACTGCTCGTAAACCCAGCGCTTGGAGGCGATATCGGGCGTCGCCATCAGCTTCAGGAGGGCGTCGCGGTTCGAGACCGGCGCCTTCACCGCATCCGCCTCGATCACCGGCAAGGCCGGGCTCGCCACGTGCGGGCGGTCGTAGAGCGGAGCTTCGTCGCCGAGCTCCTTGATCGGCAGGTCGGCCTTGACCTCGCCATTGTGCTTGATGACGAAACGCAGCGTATCGGTGGTGTGGCCGATCACCGCGAAGTCGAGCCCCCACTTGCGGAAGATGGCCTTGGCCTCCTCTTCCTTCTCGGGCTTCAGCACCATGAGCATGCGCTCCTGGCTCTCCGACAGCATCATCTCGTAGGCGGTCATGCCGGCCTCGCGGGTCGGCACATCTTCGAGGTGCAGCTCGACGCCGAGGTCGCCCTTGGCGCCCATCTCGACCGCCGAGCAGGTGAGGCCCGCCGCGCCCATGTCCTGGATGGCGATGACGCAATCCTTGGCCATGATTTCGAGACAGGCTTCGAGCAGCAGCTTCTCGGCGAAGGGGTCGCCGACCTGCACCGTCGGGCGCTTTTCTTCCGCGCCCTCGCCGAACTCGGCCGAGGCCATGGTCGCGCCGTGAATGCCGTCGCGGCCGGTCTTGGAGCCGAGATAGACGATGGGCATGCCGACGCCAGTCGCCTTGGCGTAGAAGATGCCATCGGTGCGCGCGAGGCCGACCGCCATGGCATTGACGAGGCAGTTGCCGTCATAGCGGGTGTGGAAGCCAACGAGGCCGCCGACAGTGGGCACGCCGAAGGAATTGCCGTAGCCGCCGACGCCGGCGACGACGCCCGAGACGAGGTGGCGGGTCTTCGGGTGCTCGGGATCGCCGAAACGCAGGGCGTTCAGCGCCGCGATCGGCCGCGCGCCCATGGTGAAGACGTCGCGCAGAATGCCGCCGACGCCCGTCGCCGCGCCCTGATAGGGCTCGATATAGGACGGGTGGTTGTGGCTCTCCATCTTGAACACGGCCGCCAGCCCGTCGCCGATGTCGATGACGCCGGCATTCTCGCCCGGCCCCTGGATCACCCAGGGCGCTTGCGTCGGAAGCCCGCGCAGATGCACCTTCGAGGACTTGTAGGAGCAATGCTCGTTCCACATCGCCGAGAAGATGCCGAGCTCGGTGAGCGTCGGCTCGCGACCGATCAGATCGAGGATGCGCTGGGACTCGTCGGGCTTGAGCCCGTGTTCGGCGACGAGTTGCGGGGTGATTTTGGGTTCGTTACGGAGCACGGCCTGTATTTAGGCGAGCCTGCGGGTCATTTCATCCAGCAAAAGGCCGTTTGCGCGGCCATCCACGCCTAAT
>NZ_JAEULY010000021.1 GCF_016793595.1 Phreatobacter sp. | reverse complement strand
CTCGAGATGATGGCGGCGACTGGTTCCTGCGCCGGCATCGAGAACTATTCGCGCTATTTCACCGGCCGCAAGCCGGGCGAGCCGCCGCCGACGCTGTTCGAGTACCTGCCGCCGGACTCGCTGCTGGTCGTCGACGAGAGCCACGTCACCGTGCCGCAGATCGGCGGCATGTTCCGCGGCGACTACAATCGCAAATTCACGCTTTCCGAGTACGGCTTCCGCCTGCCGTCCTGCATCGACAACCGTCCGCTCAAGTTCGAGGAGTGGGAGGCGATGCGGCCGCAGACGATCTTCGTCTCGGCGACGCCCGGCAAGTGGGAGCTCGAGCGCACCGGTGGCGTGTTCACCGAGCAGGTGGTGCGTCCGACCGGGCTGATCGATCCGGTGGTCGAGGTGCGGCCGACCGAGCACCAGGTCGACGACGTGATCGCCGAGTGCAAGGCCTGCGCAGCCAAGGGCCAGCGCGTGCTGGTGACCGTCCTCACCAAGAAGATGGCCGAGGCCCTGACCGAGTACATGCACGAGGCAGGCGTCAAGGTCCGCTACGTCCATTCGGACGTCGAGACGCTGGAGCGGATCGAGATCATCCGCGACCTGCGCCTCGGCGCCTTCGACGTGCTGGTCGGCATCAACCTGCTGCGCGAGGGCCTCGACATCCCGGAATGCGCGCTGGTCGCCATCCTTGACGCCGATAAAGAGGGTTTTCTGCGCAGCGAAACGTCCCTCATCCAGACCATCGGCCGCGCCGCCCGCAACGTCGACGGCCGCGTGCTGCTCTATGCCGACCAGATGACCGGCTCGATGGAGCGCGCGCTGGCCGAGACCAATCGCCGCCGCGAGAAGCAGACGGCCTATAACGAGGCGAACGGCATCACGCCGCAGACCATCAGGCGGCAGATCGCCCAGATCCTCGACAGCGTCTACGAGAAGGACCACGTCACCGTGGATGCCGGTCTCGCGAAGGTGGGCGCGACGGTCGGCCACAACCTCGCGGCTGTGATCGGCGATATCGAGAAGCGGATGCGCGAGGCGGCCGCGGACCTGCGCTTCGAGGAGGCCGCGCGCCTGCGCGACGAACTCAAGCGCCTGCGCGAGACCGAACTCGCCGTGCTCGACGACCCCATGGCGCGGCAGGAGAGCGTGGAGGACCGGACCGGCGGGTTCAGGGGCGCGAAGAAGTACGGCGCGCGGGGGAACCTGCCGCCGACGTCACGGGCGGCGCGGCCTGATCTGGACTCGATGGGGCCGGGGACTGACAGGGAAGTGCCGGCCGGCGCGGTGGCGAGGAAGAAGGGCGGGGGTAAGCCGGGGAAGGGGTGGAGGGGGTAGGGCTTGGCCGCAGCATGTTCACGATCACCTGAACCTTTTCGCCTCACCGTGCGACCCAGAGGTCTCCGACCCACCGGAACCCCACCATGTCCCGCCCGCTTCTCGCCTCTCTCCTCGCCGCCCTGGCGCTCGCTGCCATTGCTCCCGCCGCCTCTGCCCAGACGCCCGGCGCTGCCGCCGACCTCGCGGGACGCTGGACTTCCGACACGCGTGACGAGCGCGGCATGGAGATCCGCACCGAGGGCGCTGGGATCGCGGTGGTGCGGCGGTGGCGCACCGACGGCACGATCTGCACCCAGACCCTGTCCGGGACCTTCGATCCTGCCCGCCGCAGCGCCTCGCTCGACCAGCGCAGCACGTGCGAGAACGGCGCCAACGGCACCGGCCCGGCCTGCGCCCTGCGCGTCACCGCCAGCGACCGCTTCGTCCTGACCTGCCCCGACTTCAACCCGCGCACCTTCCGCCGCGCCGCCCGCTGAGGCGGGATCTTCGGACCATGACCTTCCTCCGCCCCGCCCTGCCGGCGTTCCTTGTCGCCACCGGCCTTGCCACCCCCGCCTTGGCCGCGCCGGTCACCTGCGCGCAGGACGGCTTCACCAAGGTGCTGCGGAGGGCGCACTGACAGGCGTGCGCCGGCAGCGCCGCCCCGATATGGGCTGCGCAGCGTGCCGGAAGTCTCGGGAGAGCCGGGAAAGCGGTGGGCCTAGCGGAGAGGCTGGCGCCCGATCACTGCGAAGTCGAAATTGCTGAGGGAGAGCTGGTGCATTTGGCCGGCCGCGTCCTGCGCGCGACAGGACCAGCGGCCGTCGACCAGCGTCACCTGCGAACAGGGGCTGAAACCGGCCGCCTTGAGCTGGAGGGTCATCATCCGGCCCTCTTCCGGAGTCGGGGAGCGTGAGAGCGCCTCGTCGGCGCGTGCCGGCGAGGACGTAGCCACGGCGAGGGCGAGCAGTGCCGTGCGTGCAAGAGAGGCGGCCATGTCTAGCGGTCCCCGTCCGGCTTGACGGCCGCAAGCTCGCCATCGCGGACGACACGCTCGAAACCCTCCGACGGGCTCTTGATCCGATACTGGATGTCGCCGTTCTCCGATGGACGCAGCGCCACCACAGTGAACGTGCCGGAGGCCGGCGGCCGCGATCCGTATTTCACGATGAGCCGGACCTGCGAGCCGACCGGGAAGCGGTGGCCGTGGCCGGCTGCGGCGACAGGCGGGGTCATGATCGCGACCGTGGTCCAGGCATGGCCGCATCCGGAGCACCGCCAGTCGTGCTCGGCCGAAGCCGGCGGGCGATGGCGCGACAGTACAGGGGCGATGGGATGCCGGCGACCACAGGCCGGGCAGGACGGCTTGTGGTCGCGGGCGGCATTGACGCGCGGCGAGAAAACCTTCTCGGCCGTCTCGATCACGCTGCGTTGCGCGGATGAAGGCCGGCGGTCGGTGGAGGTCAACATGGTCATTTCCTTTCGTGCCCTGGGGCACCGGAACGAGCCGGACGCCGCGCGATGGCGCGGATCGAGCGACCAGAACGTGAGATATTTGGAGGGCAGGCCGGATCGGCGTAAGCAACCGCCCCGCAGGAACGGTTGTGTCGGCAGTGCCGGGCGTCAGTCTCGTGGGGGCGTCCCGTCGCGACAGAAACTGCGTTGCGATGCGTCAGGACGAACAGCGGAGCACCGGGCGCGCTCCATAAGTCGGGATTATGCACCCGATGGTCCAATTCACCTAGGGAATAATGGGTACCCGCATTCTGTGCGGCGGCTTGATATCGCCGCAGTGAGCCTGCCGCGCCTGAGAATGGCGCCGCTAATGCGTAGGCACATAAAGAAATCTTTATGTCTTTATTGTCTCCCCCGGCCGCGCATGCTAGATCGCCCGCCGACAGGCCGGATATCCCTTCGGCCGCGCGCAATCCCTGAGGAACCCATGGCGCTCGACCAAGGCAAGGACTTCATCGTCAAGGACATCTCGCTCGCTCCCTTCGGCCGCAAGGAGATCGAGCTGGCCGAAACCGAAATGCCGGGCCTCATGTCCATCCGCGCCGAGTACGGCCCGTCGCAGCCGCTGAAGGGCGCGCGCATTGCCGGCTCGCTGCACATGACCATCCAGACGGCGGTGCTGATCGAGACGCTGAAGGCTCTCGGCGCCGACATCCGCTGGGTGTCCTGCAACATCTTCTCGACCCAGGACCACGCCGCCGCCGCCATCGCGGCCGCCGGCATCCCGGTCTTCGCCTACAAGGGCGAGAGCCTCGAGGAATACTGGGACTACACCGCCCGCCTGTTCGACTGGCACGGTGGCGGCACGCCGAACATGATCCTTGACGACGGCGGCGACGCCACCATGCTCGTCCATTACGGCCTGAAGGCCGAGGGCGGCGACACCGCCTTCCTCGACAAGCCGGGCTCGGATGAGGAAGTGATCTTCTTCGCGCTGATCCGGAAGCTGCTTGCGAGCAAGCCGAAGGGCTGGTTCGCCGAGGTCGCCAAGGCGATCAAGGGCGTCTCGGAAGAGACCACCACGGGTGTCCACCGCCTCTACAAGCTGGCCGAGGAAGGCAAGCTGCTGTTCCCGGCGATCAACGTCAACGACAGCGTCACCAAGTCGAAGTTCGACAATCTCTACGGCTGCCGTGAATCGCTGGTCGACGCCATCCGCCGCGGCACCGACGTGATGCTGGCCGGCAAGGTCGCCTTCGTCGCCGGCTTCGGCGATGTCGGCAAGGGCTCGGCGGCTTCGCTCCGCCAGGCCGGCGCCCGCGTCATTGTCTCGGAGATCGACCCGATCTGCGCCCTGCAGGCCTCCATGGAGGGCTACGAGGTCGCGACCATCGAGGACGCCTTCTCGCGAGCCGACATCTACGTCACCGCGACCGGCAATAAGGACATCATCACCGTCGAGCACATGCGGCAGATGAAGGACCGGGCCATCGTCTGCAATATAGGCCACTTCGACAACGAGATTCAGGTCGCCGGCCTGAAGAACTTCAAGTGGGTCAACATCAAGCCGCAGGTGGACGAGATCGAGTTCCCGGGCGGCAACCGCATCATCCTCCTGTCGGAGGGCCGTCTCGTGAACCTCGGCAATGCCATGGGCCATCCGAGCTTCGTCATGTCGTCGTCGTTCTCGAACCAGACGCTGGCGCAGATCGAGCTGTGGGCGAACCCCGGCAAGTACGAGAAGAAGGTCTACACGCTGCCCAAGCTGCTCGACGAGAAGGTCGCGGCGCTCCACCTCGAGAAGCTCGGCGTGAAGCTGACCAAGATGTCGAAGGAACAGGCCGATTATATCGGCGTGCCCGAGAAGGGCCCGTTCAAGCCGGACCACTACCGCTATTGATCGGCCGTTCAGGCTCTGCGATCAGGAAGGCCCGGCTCACCGCCGGGCCTTTTCTGTTTCGGGCGGCCGGGCCGCACAGCCACGGACGACGACCGCCATGCCCCTGACGCTCTCCACTTTCACCGCCGGCATCATCGCGCCGCTGGTCGGCACGGCCAGCACGGTGGCGCTGGTGATCGCGGCGGCGCAGGCGTTGGGAGCGACGGCGGGGCAGACGATCTCGTGGCTCGCGGCGATCTCGCTCGCCAAGGCGCTCGGCGGCATGGCGCTGACCTGGCGCTACCGCATCCCCATCGTGCTCGCGTGGTCGACGCCCGGCGCGGCGCTGATCGGGGCCTCGACCGGCATCGCCTTTCCGGAGGCGGTGGGGGCCTTCGTCGTCGCCTCGGCGCTGATCATCCTGACCGGCCTGATCCGGCCGCTGGGCGATTTCGTCGCGCGGCTGCCCGCATCCATCGCCTCGGCCATGCTGGCCGGCATCCTCATCAAGTTCGTCATGGATGTCGCGCTGGCGGTGCCGGGCGCGCCCTGGCTGGTCCTGCCGCTGGTCGCGATCTTCCTCGTCATGCGGCTCGCCCATGCCGCCAGCGCCATGCTGGTCGTGGTGGTGGCGGGCGTCGCACTGACCTATGCGCTGGGGCTCGCCGGCCCGCTGCCGACCGATGCGGGCCTTGCCCGCCTCGAATGGGTGACGCCGGTCTTCGTGCCCTCGGTGCTGATCGGCCTCGGCCTGCCGCTCTACCTCGTCACCATGGCGGGGCAGAACCTGCCGGGCATCGCCGTGTTGCGGGCGTCGGGCTACGACCCCAAGGTCGGGCCGATCATCGCCACCACCGGCCTCGGCTCGCTTGTTTCGGCCTTCTTCGGTGCGCATCCCTCCAATCTCGCGGCGATCACCGCGGCTATCGCGGCAGGGCCGGATTCGCACCCCGATCCGGCGAAGCGCTGGCCGGCCGGCATCGTCTACGGGCTCGCCTTCATCGGCATCGCCGCCTTTGCCGGCTTCTTCGTCGCGCTGTTCGCAGCCATGCCCAAGGCGCTTGTCGCGACGGTCGCGGGCCTTGCCCTCACCGGCGCGCTGATGGGCTCACTCACTGTCGCGATGGGCGACGAGCGCACGCGGTTCCCGGCCCTTCTCACCTTCGCGGTGGCGGCTTCGGGCGTCACCATGGGGGGCGTCGGCGCGGCCTTCTGGGGGCTCCTGATCGGCCTTCTGGCGCTGGCCGTCGAAAAGGCATGGCAGGCATGGCGGAAGGGTGGATGACCGTCACGAGGCGGTGAACATCGGTGCTCCTCGCCTTGACCTTCGGGGGGGCTTGCCTACCTTTGGTACCATCACCCGATTCCTCCAACTGAGCTGGAGATAAGGCCATGGGCGCCGTTGCCGCCACCACCGATGCCACCTTCGATACCGACGTCATCAAGTCGGACGCTCCGGTCGTCGTCGACTTCTGGGCGCCCTGGTGCGGCCCCTGCCGCATGATCGCGCCGGCCCTCGACGCCATCTCGGCCGAGATGGGCGACAAGGTGAAGATCGTGAAGGTGAATGTCGACGAGAATCCCAAGATCGCGTCGAACTACGGCATCATGTCCATCCCGACCCTGATGATCTTCAAGGGCGGCCAGCTCGTCGATCGCAAGACCGGCGCGGCGCCTCAGGCCGCCCTCAAGCAGTGGATTTCAGGCCACGCCTGACCGGCATAGCCATCCCTGCACGGACGAGCCGCCGGAAACGGCGGCTTTTTCGTTTGCGGATGCGGGATGTTCCGGCTTTCGGGGCTTGATCGCGGCGATAGCATCGCCCGATGGAGACCGAAGCCAAGGCAACCGTCCCGCGAAGGCCGCTGAGGCAGCGGCTGGGCGCGGCCGGTGGCCGTGTGCTCGACTGGCTGCTGCCACCGCTCTGCCTCGCCTGCCGCAATCCGGTCGGCGACCATGGCGCGCTGTGCCCGGCCTGCTGGAGCCGCGTCGCCTTCATTTCCGCTCCCGTCTGCGACCGGCTCGGCACGCCGCTGCCCTTCGATCTCGGGCCGGGAGCCCTGTCGCCCGCCGCCATCGCCAATCCGCCGGTTTTCGACCGCGCCCGTGCGGCCTTCCGTTTCGACGATGTCGGCCGGGCGCTTGTTCACGCGCTGAAATATGGCGACAGGCTGGAGATCGCCGCGCCGCTCGCCGGATGGATGGCGCGGGCCGGGCGGGATGTGCTGTCCGACGCGGACGCGTTCGTTCCCGTGCCGCTGCACTGGACGCGCCTGGTCGGCCGGCGCTTCAACCAGTCGGCGGAGCTGACGCGCCATCTGGCCGCCCTCACGGGTATCGCCAACGAGCCATTGGTTCTGCAGCGGGTGCGCCGGACCGCCCATCAGGTGGGGCTGACCCGGGCGCAAAGAGCCGAGAACGTCACCGGCGCCTTCCGCATCGCCGAGGACCGCAAGGGCTGGGTGCGCGGCAAGCGGCTGGTGCTGGTGGACGATGTCTATACGACCGGGGCGACCATCGAGGCCTGCGCGCGCGTGCTGCGCAGGGCAGGGGCCGCGCGCGTGGACGTGCTCACCGGCGCAAGGGTTGTGGACGGCCCCTTCGCGGTCCATATCTGACCTCCTGGACCCCGTAGCCGCCGGAAGCCGCGATGCCCGAAATCGTCATCTACACCAAGGACTGGTGCCCCTATTGCCAGTCGGCGAAGAGCCTCTTGACCGCGAAGGGCGCGGCCTTCACCGAGATCGACCTGATGAAGCATCCCGAGCGCCGGGCGGAGATGATCGACAAGGCCGGCGGGCGCACTTCCGTGCCGCAGATATTCATCGCGGGCCGGCATGTCGGCGGTTCCGACGACATCCACGCATTGGACGATGCCGGCAAGCTCGACGCCTTGCTGGCGGCCTGAGAGGCGAGCGGGGCGATGAGCGCGACATTCACCGCCGCCTGCGTGCAGATGCGCGCGGACGTGGACGTGAAGGCCAGCACGGATCAGGCGATCGCGCTGATCCGCGAGGCCGCGCGCGCCGGCGCGACCTATGTCCAGACGCCGGAAATGACCAATATCCTTCAGCCGGACCGGCCGAAATTCTTCGAGGCCATCCGCACCGAGGCCGAGGACGCATCTATCCCGCTGTTCCAGGCGGAAGCGATGACGCTCGGCATCTGGCTGCATGTCGGCTCGCTCGCCATCCGCATCGGCGAGAAACAGGCGGCGAACCGCGGCTATGTCATCTCGCCGGACGGCGAGGTGGTGGCGGCCTACGACAAGATCCACATGTTCGACGTGACGCTGCCGAACGGCCAGACCTATCGCGAATCCGCCGCCTATGCGCCGGGCGATGCGGCTGTTGTCGCGGACCTGCCCTGGGCAAGGCTCGGCGTCACCATCTGCTACGACCTGCGCTTCCCGCACCTCTACCGCTCGCTGGCCGAGCAGGGCGCGGGCGTTCTGGCGATCCCCTCCTCCTTCACGGTGCCGACGGGGCAGGCGCACTGGCATGTCCTGATGCGCGCCCGAGCCATCGAGAACGGCGCTTTCGTGATTGCAGCGGCACAGGGCGGCAAGCATGCCTGCGGCCGCGAAACCTACGGCCACAGCCTGATCGTTGACCCCTGGGGTGCCATCCTTGCCGAGGCCGACCACGACGAGCCGGGCGTCATCCTCGCCGAGATCGACATGGCGAAGGTGAACGAGACGCGTGGCCGGATTCCCTCGCTCGCCAATGGCCGCGTGTTCAGCCTGCCCGACATGTCCAGCGTCACCGCGTCATGATCAGATACGCCCTCCACTGCGACAAGGCCCACGCGTTCGAGAGCTGGTTTCCCTCCGCCGCCAGCTATGACGAGCAGCGCAAGCGCAGGCTGGTGACGTGCCCGGTCTGCGGCTCGCACAGGATCGACAAGGCGCTGATGGCTCCGCAGGTGGCCCGCAAGGACCGCGCGCCGGAGACGCCTGTCGCGATGCCTGCTCCGGCTGCCGAGGCGCCGGTCGCCATGGTTTCGCCGGCCGAGCAGGAGCTGCGCGCCAAGATCAGGGAACTGCGCGAACACCTCACGAAGAACTCCGACCATGTCGGCGACAAGTTCGCGGAGGAAGCGCGCAAGATCCACTATGGCGAGACCGAGCATCGCTCGATTCACGGATCGGCGACGCCCGAGGAGGCGAAGGAACTGCACGACGAGGGCATCGAGTTCCATCCGCTGCCCGTGCTGCCGGACGACCGGAACTGAGCGGGGCGCGCGTTCCGATCCTGCTACCTTGGCACGACCGACGTTTTCGTATATACATTAATCGATGATCGTCTGGGACGAAGCGAAGCGCCTCGCGAACCTGACCAAGCACGGCCTGGACTTCGCCGATCTGACGCTTGAATTCTTCCTCGACGCCAATGTCGTTGCCGCGAAGGACGGGCGTTTCAAGGCTCTTGGAGAGTTCAATGGCGAGATGGTTGTCGCCGTGGTCTTTCGCCCGCTCGGGACGGAGGCCCTCTCGGTGATCTCCATGCGGCCGGCAAGCCGCAAGGAACGGAGGCAGACATGACCGCGAAGAAGATGCGAGCTCTCTCCGACGCCGAGGAGACGATCATTCAGCGGCAGATTGAGGCTGATCCTGACAACCCGGAATGGACCGACGAGGAACTGGCGCAGGCTCGTCCGCTTGCGGAAGTTCTGCCCGACCTTGCGGCGGCGATGCGGAAGAACCTCGGTGGGCGTCCACGCTCCGATAACCCGAAGCAGGCGGTTTCGCTCAGGCTGGATGCCGAGGTGATCAGCAGGTTCAAGGCAGGGGGGCCCGGCTGGCAGTCGCGGATGAACGAGGCGCTGAGAAGGTCGGTCGGGCTGAAGGGTTAGCGGCCCCCCGTTGAGCCCTGACAATAGGACCGATGCACCGGCCGGCGACGCGTCGAAGCTGCCTGGCCAAGTAGCGGGGTAGGATTTTTATCCTTGACAGCGTTACGCTGGTCGGGTACGTTTCAGGCATGTTCGACAACTGCGTCCGGCGCTCGCCAGCCGGGTTCGCTACCGAAGCGATGTCGTAAGACCCGGCCGCGGCGATATGGCGGCGTCTTCCTGATCATCTTTGAACTCGATGCGGCTTCTCTGGCCGGGCACATGCTGCTACGCCGGATGAACCCGCAGGAGATTTGCATGGTCCGTTCGCTCGTCCTTGCCGCAATCGCGCTCGCTCTGTCGCCGCTGGCGGCGCAGGCCCAGCCGGCCACCGTCCGCATCAGCAATGACAGCGTGCCGACGCTCTGCGCCGAGGAGGACAATGTCGACCTGCGCCTGCACGCGCCGTCCGTGCGCCGCTTCCGCGTCGAGGCGGTGCACCCCGCCGTGATCGGCTCCATCGTCCGCGATTCCACCGCGCCGGACTTCACCGACTGCACCATCACCGACAAGGCGGATTTCCGCTTCACGCCGCGCCGCGTGGTGATGCACGAGGATCAGCGCCTGCGCGTCGTCGGCATCACCTTCGACAAGTTCTGGCGGCCCGAGCGCGTGCCGGTGACGGTGGGTGCGCGGCGCGAGGAGGGCTTCCACCTGCTCCAGCTGTTCTGGAAGGAGCGGGGCTCGGCGCCGTACGAGTTTCTCGTCCTCTATCCCGTGGACGGCTACTGGCGGATCAAGCCGCGTCCGCCCCGGCATCTCACCGACATCGCCTACGGAACGTCGGTACTGCTCGGGCCTATCGAGATGATGCAGCGGCCGGTGGTGAATCTCTCGGCCATCGCCTTCGATCCGGCGACCATGACGTTCAGCCTGACCTTCCGGGCCGGCGGCACGGCGACGGTCAAGGTCGATGCCATCGACCGTGCGCGCGTCGCGCTCGACGTGGCGCTGGAGCGGGCGGTTCCGGGCGGTCCCTTCGCGGGTCTGCGCTCCATGTATGTGACCGAGACCAATGCCGACGGCGCGCGCGTCGAATGGCGTGCGAGGGCCGAGAACCGCTGGCACGAGAGCCCGGTCATGGACTTCAAGGGCGGCGAGGGCATCGAGATGCGCCTCGGCCGCAACCAGCCGAGCCGGCACAATACATCCTCGCCCGACCACCGCTTCCTCGGCTTTTCAGAATAGGGCGCGGCGTCTCGCCGGTTGCGCGGGGCCTGCTATAGTCGCGCCGAACCCGCGCGAGACGGGACCGGAGGACACCCCATGAAGGCCATCGTCATCGAGGGCTTCGGCGACCCCGCCGACACGATCCAGCTGAAGGATATGCCGGAGCCGCCGCCTCCCGCCGCCGGCGAGGTGACGGTCGAGATGCTGGTGCTCAACATCAACCCGTCCGACCTGTTGCAGATCCAGGGACTCTACGGCGTGTCGAAGCCGCCGCTGCCGTTCATTCCGGGCGGCGAGGCGGTCGGGCGCGTATCAGCGGTGGGCGAGGGCGTGAAGGGGCTCGCCGTCGGCGATATCGTCTCGCCGATGATCCTCAATTGCTGGGTGGAGCGGGTGAACATCAAGTCCTCGCTCGCCATGAAGCTGCCGGCGGGCATCGATCTCAAACAGGCGTCGATGCTGAAGGGCAATCCGGCGACGGCGGTCGCGCTGCTCAACGATCAGGTGGTGCTGAAGCCCGGCGACTGGCTGATGCAGAATGCCGCCAATTCCGCTGTCGGCACCTTCCTCGTCAAGCTCGCCGCGCAGCGCGGCATCAACACGCTCAACGTCGTCAGGCGCGACAGCGCGGTCGAGGGCGTGAAGGCCGCCGGCGGCACGGCTGTTCTCGCGGATGCGCTGGATGATGCGCGCGCCTTCCGCAAGCGGGTGCGCGAGGCGACCGGTGGCGCCGACGTCAAGCTCGCCATCGACGCCATCGGCGGGGCGGCGACCGGGGTCATGGCCAATGCGCTCGCCGACGGCGGCACGATCGTCAATTACGGCCTGCTATCCGGCGAGCAGTGCCGGATCGACGCCCAGCACCTGATCTTCCGCAAAGTGACGCTCAAGGGCTTCTGGCTGATCCACTGGTTCCAGGAAGCCGGGCGCGAGCGTCTGGCGGAGACCTACGCCACCATTGCGAAGGGCATGGCGGACGGCACGCTGACGACGCCGGTCGCCGAGCTCATTCCGATGGCCGAGGCCAAGCGTGCGATGAGCGCGGCCGGCGAGGGCGGGCGGGCCGGCAAGGTGCTGATGACGACGCTTGCCTTTGGCTTCACGGTCGGCAACGGCTGAAACGAAAAACGGGGCCGTGAGGCCCCGTTCCCTTATGCGCGACCCGAGATGGATCAGGCCTTGTCGCTGGCGCGCTCGGTGCGCTCGGCGATGCGCGCCGACTTGCCGCGACGATCGCGCAGGTAATAGAGCTTCGCGCGACGGACCTTGCCGCGGCGAACCACCTTCACCGAGTCGATGATGGGGGAATAGATCGGGAAGACGCGCTCGACGCCCTCGCCGTAGGAAATCTTGCGGACGGTGAAGCTCTCCATCAGGCCGCCGCCGGAACGGGCGATGACGACGCCCTCGTAGGCCTGAACGCGCGAGCGCTCGCCTTCGCGGACCTTGACGTTGACGATGACGGTATCGCCGGGCTGGAAGTCCGGGATCTTCTTGTCGCCGAGGACGCGGGCGGCCTCTTCGGCCTCGATGGTCTGGATGAGGTTCATGGCTCTGATCCTTGTGGCCCCTGGCCTTGAGCGGCAGGGCATCTTGTTGGTCTTGGTTCTGGGGACGGGCACCGGGGGCGCCCGAGCGGCCGATGGCAGCGTGATCGGCGACCTTGTGGACGCCCTGCTGCCAGCGGACGCGGCTCCTTACTGGAACGCGGCGGGTTTGTCACCCCTTTCGGGGCTGATATTTGGCCCAGAGGTCCGGTCGCCGCTCGCGGGTGAGGCGCTCGGCCTCGGCACGCCGCCACTTCGCGACCTTCGCGTGGTCGCCGGAGACGAGGATATCGGGGATCGTCCGGTCCTCGAAGACCTGCGGGCGGGTATAGTGCGGATATTCGAGCAGGCCGGCTTCGAAGCTCTCCTCGGTGCCGGAATCATCATGGCCCATGACGCCGGGCAGGAGACGGACGACTGCATCGACCAGCACCATGGCGGCGAGTTCGCCGCCCGAGAGCACGTAGTCGCCGATGGAGACCTCCTCCAGCGCGCGCGCCTCGATGATGCGCTCGTCGACGCCCTCGAACCGGCCGCAGAGGATGACCACGCCAGGACCGGCGGCGAGCGCGCGGACACGTTCCTGCGTCAGCGGACGCCCGCGCGGCGACATGTAGAGGCGCGGGCGCGGATCGCCTTCGGGCGCGACATGGTCGATGGCGCGGGCGAGCACGTCGGGCTTCATCACCATGCCGGGGCCGCCGCCGGCCGGCGTATCGTCCACGGCGCGGTGCTTGCCGGTGGCGAAGTCGCGGATGAGATGGGTGTCGAGGGTCCAGGCTCCGCCCATGGCGCGCCCGGCAAGCGAGACGCCGAGGGGGCCGGGGAACATCTCGGGATAGAGGGTCAGCACCGAGGCGCGGAACATCGGCCCGGTCTCAGTCGCGATCTTCGGGGCCGCGCGGAGTGTCCTCCAGCAGGCCCTCGGGCGGATCGACGACGACGCGCCCGCCCCTGATGTCGACGGTCGGCACGACGGCTTTGGTGAACGGGATCATCACCGATTTCCGCGCCCGGCGCGCGACGTCGAGCATGTCGCCCGCGCCGAAATCATAGACGGCGGTAATGGTGCCGATGAGTTCGCCAGTCAGGGATTCGACCTTGAGGCCGATCAGGTCGGCGTGAAGGAATTCGTCCTCGGCCTCGTCGGCTGCGGGAATGCGCTCGCGCGGCACGAAGAGCTGGAGATTGGTGACGGCCTCGGCATCGTCGCGGGTCTTCAGCTCGGCGATGCGGGCGACCATGACCTCGCCCGCCGGGCGCAGGCTCTGAACGGTGAAGAGGCGGCCGTCGCGGGAGGCGAGGGGGGAATAATCGGCGATGGCGGCCGGATCCTGCGTGAAGGACTTCACGCGCACCTCGCCCCTGACGCCGTGCGGCGCACCGAATTTCGCGACGAGGACGAGATCGGAGGACATGGGGAGCCTTCCGCTAACCCTCTCCCCTTGTGGAAGAGGGTGCCCGCGTCAGCGGGCGGATGAGGGATGCGGGCGCCGGACGGGAAGCCCGTGTGACGCGGGGCATCTGCTTCGATCAGCGCATGCCCCTCACCCGGGTCCTGCCGGACCCACCCTCTCCCGCAAGGGGAGAGGGTTCGCGGGGGCACGCCACCCTCTCCCGTCAAGGGAGAGGGTCAGCACGCGGTTCTCAGCCCTCGGCCGGAGCCTCGGCACCCTTCGCGGCCTTGGCGGCCTTCGAAGCGGCGCGCTCCTCGGCCTTCTTGCCGGGCACGGCCTTCTCGGGGTTGTTGGTGGCGGTGCGCTTCATCAGGCCCTCGGCGTCGAGGAAGCGGGCGACGCGGTCCGACGGCGTGGCGCCCTTGGCGATCCAGGCCTTGGCCTTCTCGACATCGACCTCGTAGCGCTTCTGGTCCTTGGCGAGCATCGGGTTGTAGATGCCGATCTTCTCGATGAAGCGGCCGTCGCGCGGCGAACGCGAGTCGGCGACGACGATCTGGTAGAAGGGGCGCTTCTTGGTGCCGCGGCGGGCGAGGCGGATCTTGAGCGACATGGGTTACTCCGTGATGTGTCGTTCTGGATTGAGCTGAATGCGATGCGGATGAACTGAGCCGGCTATTTCTTCTTGCCGAACGGAAAGCCGGGAAGGCCGGGGAGCCTGCCGCCGCCGAGGCCCGGAAAGCCGGGAGGCAGGCCACCGGGGGGCAGCGCCGGCATCTTGTCGGGAAGACCTCCCGACAATCCGCCCGGCAGTTTCTTCTGCATCTCGGCGATCATCTCCGGCGTCGGCTGGGGTATGCCGCCCCCGCCGCCGAGCCCGAACATGTTGGCAAGGCCCGCCATGGGACCGCGCTTGGCTCCCGCGCCGCCCATGGACTTCATCATGTCGGCCATGCCGCGATGCATCTTCAGGAGCTTGTTGACGTCTTCCGGCTGCGTGCCGGAGCCACGGGCGATGCGGCGGCGGCGCTTGCCGTCGATCTCCTTGGGGTTGCGGCGTTCCCACGGCGTCATGGCGAAGATGATGGCGCGCTGGCGCTTGAACATCTTGTCGTCGCCCATGCCGGCGATCTTGCCCTGCATCGCCTTCATGCCGGGGATCATGCCCATCAGGCTCTGCATGCCGCCGAGCTTCATCATCTGGTCGAGCTGGTCGCCCATGTCGTCCAGATTGAACTGGCCGGCCTGCATGCGCTTGGCGATCGCCATGCCCTTTTCGGCATCGATCGTCTCGGCGGCCTTCTCGACGAGGGAGACGATGTCGCCCATGCCGAGAATGCGATTGGCGACGCGGGAGGGATGGAACTCCTCCAGCCCGTCCATCTTTTCCGAGGTGCCGAGCAGCTTGATCGGCTTGCCGGTGACGGCGCGCATGGAGAGCGCGGCGCCGCCGCGTCCATCGCCGTCGACGCGGGTCAGCGCGACGCCGGTGACATTGACGCGGGCCGTGAAGGAGCGGGCGACATTGACGGCGTCCTGACCGGTCAGACTGTCGACGACGAGAAGGGTTTCGTGCGGGCGGGCGGCGGCCTCGACCTCCGCCACCTCGATCATCAGCGCTTCGTCGACATGGGTGCGGCCGGCGGTATCCAGCATCACCACGTCGTAGCCGCCGAGCTTGCCGGCCTCGATGGCGCGGCGGGCGATCTGCACCGGCGACTGGCCCACGACGATGGGGAGGGTATCGACGCCGATCTGCTTGCCGAGGACGGCGAGCTGCTCCATCGCGGCCGGGCGGCGCGTATCGAGCGAGGCCATCAGCACCTTCTTCTTCTGGCGTTCGAAGAGGCGCTTGGCGAGCTTGGCCGTGGTGGTGGTCTTGCCCGAGCCCTGCAGGCCGACCATCATGATCGGCACCGGCGGCACGGCCTGAAGGTCGATGGCGACGCCCTCGCTGCCGAGCGTGTCGACCAGCGTGTCGTGGACGATCTTGACGACCATCTGGCCGGGGGTCACCGATTTCAGGACCTCGGCGCCGACGGCGCGGTCGCGGACCTTGTCGGTGAAGGAGCGCACGACCTCGAGCGCGACGTCGGCCTCGAGCAGGGCGCGGCGCACCTCGCGCATCGCCTCCTGCACGTCGGCCTCGCTCAGCGCGCCGCGGCCCTTGAGGCGATCGAGGATGCCGGACAGTCGTGTCGACAGGCCTTCGAACATGGATGCTCCAGCAAGGTCATTTCCGGGGAGCCCCGAAAATGGTCTCTGGTCACCGGAACCGCAACGCATTTCGCGCCCGAGGGCGCACCATGCGCTGTCGGGCGGGAGCCTCCGGGGTCATGGCCCCGGTCGGCGGGCTGGGTCTCGGAACGTCGAGAGTGGGGCGCGGATAGAGGGAAAGCGGCGGAAAGTCAAGGAAAGGCAATCAGGAACGACTGAGGCTCGCAGTCAATCATTGTTGCCCGGAACCCATGCATAACCGGCATCAACGGTTATGAATGGCCGGATGGCCGGCTCGTGGAAGCCAACCGTCTCGTAGCAATAATCGTACCCTTCGAAACAGAAGTGGCGCGGAACCCTCGTGTTTGGATGCAAAGAGCGCGTGATGGGGTCGTGGGCCGATATGGCGGCGATCAGCCGCGAGTTGCGCGCCTCCTTGATGTAGCTCCTGGTCCAGCCGTCGCCATGCCCCGCAGTGCAGTATAGCACCTCCTCAACAGCCAGATAGATTTCACATTTGATCGAGATACCGAATGCTGGCGGCCTAAGACGGGATCGAGCAGCCATGCCCGTTGGCGTCGTCGAGTTATCGACGACGAGAAGGTGCAGCTTTCCCTCCCATTGTCCTTTGTTGATGGCAAACGGCGATTTGATCCCATCGATGATCGAAGGATAGGCGTGCCACTCGAGGTCGGGATCGGGAAACATGGGCGTCCGTGCAAAAATCAGTCGCAGAATGGCGCGAGCATGCCGCCATTTGTAACGAGGCTGCAACCCGCACAATATGCCGCTGGATTCGACACTCGCGCCAACGGCCTTCCTTGGAAACCTCGCTCTACCTCCCCGTCAAAACCTTCCTCGAAGACCTCGGTTTCGCGGTCAAGGGCGAGATCACGGGCTGCGACCTCGTCGCGCTGAAGGACGGCGAGCCGGAAGCCGTGGTGATCGGCGAACTGAAGCTCGCCTTCACGCTGGAACTGGTGCTGCAGGGGGTCGACCGCTCGGCGGCGGCGGACGAAGTGTGGCTGGCGGTGAAGGCTTCCGCGCGGGGTCGCGGCAGGGAGCACGATTCACGGGTCAAGAAGCTCTGCCGGCTCTGCGGCTTCGGGCTGTTGTCGGTGCTGCCGATGGGCGGCGTGGAGGTGATTGTCGAGCCGGTGCCGTGGAAGCCGCGCCATGACGGCAAGCGTCGCTCGCGGATCGTCGCGGAGCATCGCCGCCGCAAGGGCGATCCGGCCGCCGGCGGCTCGACGCGCCGGCCGATCATGACCGCCTACCGGCAGCGGACGCTGGCCATGGCGCAGGCCTTGGCGGCGGGGCCGCTGCGTCCGCGCGATCTCAGGGAACTGGCCCCCGACGCGCTGGCGATCCTCAGCCGCAATGTCTACGGCTGGTTCGAACGGGCGGAACGGGGCGTCTATGCCCTCACGGATTCAGGCCATGCGGCGCTGGCGACGTGGAAGGATCACCTGCCGGCCTTGCCGCCGCCCTGACAAGCGGCGGACGGGCACGCGGCGATTGGCCGCTGCAACGCAACAAAATCATGCCACCTGCATTGGCGATGGTTCCCGCGCATTCCGACCTGCCCGTCCGATCAGGGAGAAGACCTTTGCCTTTCGACCAGACCCGCCGCATCCTCGTGACCGCGTTCGCGGGCGCGCCGTTCCTGCCGGCGTCATTCATCTCCGCACATGCGGCCGACCGCCCGGTGACGCCCGAGGAGATGCGCCAGATCGCCGACACGCTCCAGCGCGAGGGCTTCACCCGCTGGGGCAAGGTCGCGTTCGACGACGGCCGTTTCGAGGTCGACGATGCGGTCGGGGCCGACGGGCAGAAATACGAGCTGAAACTGTCGAACCTCGACTTCTCGATCATCGCGCGCAAGCTGGACGACTGATCACTCGCGCCGGCAGAGCCGCGTGAGGTCGGCCACCGTCAGGCGGATGGCGGTCTCGGATTTCTCGATCATCTGGCGCCCGCCGGTGCTGACGCAGTCCCAGCGCAGGTTCTCGCGCGAGGCGACGGCGCGGCGATAGTGGCCGGCGAGGGTCTCGATCGAGTCCGGCCGGATGCAGCCCGAGACGATGTGGCGGATGCGGCGCTCCAGCGCCGGCGGCCGGCCACAGGCGCGCAGGAACACCTCGACCACGGCATAGCTGTCGAGGCGGCGCATCAGGTCGGCGCGCTGGGAATCGTTGAGCAGGCCGAGATGGTAATCGCCGTGCGCGACGCCCTGCGCGGCAGGCGGGATCGACTGCGCCGCGGCCGGTGCCGCGGCGAGGACGAGCGCGGCGGCTGTCAGCAGGGAGCGGAGAGGGCGCATCGGGCGAGTCGCGGCAGGATCAGGATGCGCGAAGATGATCCGGGGCTGGTCAATTGGCAATGGCGCGCGATGCCGGGTCAGGACGCGGGGACATTCGGCCGCGACGCCGCGATCAGCTGGCCCAGCTCGACGAAATCGCGCTTGCGCGGCGATGTCGCCCGCCAGGCGAGGCCGAGCGTGCGGCTCGGCTCGGGATCGGCGAAGCGCATGACGTTGAGCGCGCCGGCGCGCGCCTCCACGTCGAGGCAGATCTCCGGCAGCAGGGTCAGGCCGAGGCCGTTGGAGACCATCTGCACCAGCGTCGTCAGCGACGAGGCGCCGAACGTGTCGATGCTCTCGACGCGGCGCAGGCTGCAGAAGGTCAGCGCCTGATCGCGCAGGCAGTGGCCTTCCTCCAGCAGCAGCAGGCGGTCGTCCTTGAGGATGTCGGGTGTCGCCCGCACGCGGCTGTCGATGCGCCGGTCCGGCGGCAGGGCCAGCAGGAAGCGGTCCTCGAACAGGCGGATGGTCTCGATATCGGGATGCTCCACCGGCAGGGCGACGAGCAGGAGGTCGAGCGCGCCGTCGATCAGCTCGCGGGTGAGCTGGTGGGTCTGCGTCTCGCGGATATGGATGTCGAGGTCGGGGAAGCGCTGGCGCATCGCCGGCAGGAAGCGCGGCAGGATATAGGGCGCGACGGAGGGGATGACGCCGAGCTGCAGCGTGCCGGCCAGCCGCTCGCCGCGATGAACGGCATAGTCCTTGAGGTCGCGGATGTCGGCGAGGATGCGGGCGGCGCGGCGGGCGATCTCGCGGCCGTCCTCGGTCAGCCGGACGCCCGAGCGTCGGCGTTCGAGGAGTTGAAGCCCGAGCTCGGCCTCAAGGTCCTGGATCTGCATCGAGAGCGCCGGCTGGGTGACGGCGCAATGGTCGGCCGCGCGGCCGAAATGGCCAAGCCGCGCGACGGCATCGAAATAGCGGAGCTGCTTGAACGTGAGCATGGATTGGCGATCAGAAAATCTGATTGAGAGGCCAATATAATACGATTGGCCGTGATCGTGAAGCTCCGCCTAGAACGGTTCCATCCTGAACTGCGGCAGCCAGCCCGGAGCATTCCCATGGCCGACAAGACCATTATGACAACGGCGGGCGGCGCGCCCGTCGGCGACAACCAGAATTCGCTGAGCGCGGGTCCGCGCGGGCCGCTGCTGATGCAGGACTTCCACCTGCTGGAGAAGCTCGCCCATCAGAACCGCGAGCGCATTCCCGAGCGCACCGTCCACGCCAAGGGCTCGGGCGCCTATGGCAAGCTGACCGTGACCAAGGACATCTCGCAATACACCAAGGCGGCGGCGCTTCAGCCGGGCGCGGTGACGGAAGCCTTCCTGCGCTTCTCGACGGTGGCCGGCGAGCGCGGCGCGGCGGATGCCGAGCGCGACGTGCGCGGCTTCGCGCTGCGCTTCTACACGAGCGAGGGCAACTGGGACATCGTCGGCAACAACACGCCGGTCTTCTTCATCCGCGATCCGCTGAAGTTCCCGGACTTCATCCACACGCAGAAGCGCCACCCGCGCTCCAACCTGCGCTCGCCGACGGCGATGTGGGATTTCTGGTCGCTGTCGCCGGAGAGCCTGCATCAGGTGACGATCCTGATGTCGGATCGCGGCCTGCCGCAGTCCTATCGCCACGTCGACGGTTTCGGCTCGCACACCTATTCGTTCATCAATGCGGCCAACGAGCGCTTCTGGGTGAAGTTCCACTTCAAGACGAAGCAGGGCATCCGCAACTGGACCAATGCCGAGGGCGCGAAGGTCATCGCCGATGACCGCGAGTCGGCGCAGCGCGACCTCTACGAGGCGATCGAGAAGGGCGACTTTCCGACATGGACGTTCTACGTCCAGATCATGCCGGAGGCCGAGACGGCCAAGCACTGGTACAACCCCTTCGACCTGACCAAGGTCTGGCCGCATGGCGACTATCCGCTGATCGAGGTCGGCGAGCTCGAACTGAACCGCAACCCCGAGAACTATTTCGCCGAGGTCGAGCAGGCGGCGCTGGCGCCCTCGAACATCGTGCCGGGCATCGGCCACTCGCCGGACAAGATGCTGCAGGCGCGCATCTTCTCCTACGCCGATGCGCATCGCTACCGCGTCGGCATCAACCACCACCAGCTGCCGGTGAACCAGCCGCGCTGCCCGGTGCATCATTACCACGCCGACGGCGCGATGCGGCTCGCCGGCAATGCCAACCCCAACGCCTATTACCAGCCGAACACGATGGGTGGCCCGGTGGACGATCCGCGCTTCAACGAGCCGCCGCTGGCGCTCGACGGCGCGGCCGCCCGCTACAACCACCGCGACGGCAATGACGACTACCGCCAGCCGGGCGATCTGTTCCGCCTGATGACGCCGGACCAGCAGGGTCAGCTGATGGACAATATCGCCGCCGCCATGCAGGGCGTGCCGGTCGAGATCGTCCGCCGGCAGGTCGTCCACTTCTACCGCTGCGACCCGGATTACGGCATCGGCGTCGCCACCCGCATGGGTCTGTCGGTGACCGACCTGCCGCATGCGGTGGCCGCCGAGTAAGGCGCCGCCGCCAGACGGGAAGCCGGCGCCCCCGAGGCCGGTTTCCCGTCCACCCGTTTCACCCGAAAGGAGATATTCAGATGGCCGTTGCCCAAGCCCTGCATTCCAACCGCGCCGATGCCGTCGGCGAGATCGTCACCGAGGCCAATGTCTCGGCCCTCAACGCGGCGCTCGCCGATCGCGGCATCGATGCCGAGCGGATCATCTCGATCCTGCCGGTGGCGGCGCAGACGCTCATGACGGCGGCGCCGGCGCAGTTCCGCGTGCTTTATCGGGCGCACTGATTGCCCGCGCGCGGACTGAGCGCCTTTCGGGCTTGACGGGCGCGGCCGTGTCCGCCACGGCTCGGCCATGCCCGTCGCCATCGCCGCCGATACCGCCTTCGAGACCCGTCTTGCCGCCGCCGCCGGTCATGTCGAGGCGGCGCTGGCGATGCTGCTGTCCGGCGATGCGGCGGCCGGCGAGACCGCCCGGCCGGAGCGCCTGATCGCCGCCATGCGCCATGGCGTGCTCGCGGGCGGCAAGCGGCTGCGGCCGTTTCTCGTCATGGAGAGCGCGGCGCTGTTCGGGCTTCCGCCCGAGGCGGCGGTGCGCGCCGCCGCGGCGCTCGAACTCGTCCACTGCTATTCGCTCATCCACGACGATCTGCCGGCGATGGACGACGACGATGTCAGGCGTGGCCGCCCGACCGTCCACAAGGCCTATGACGAAGCCTCCGCCATTCTTGCCGGCGATGCCCTGCTGACGCTGGCCTTCGACGCGATGGCTTCGCCGCAAACCCATGCCGATCCGGCCGTTCGCGCGGAACTCGTCGTCATGCTGGCGCGTGCGGCCGGCGTCGGCGGCATGGCCGGCGGGCAGGTGCTGGACCTGGCGGCGGAGGGGCGTTTCGCCGACGGCCGCCCCCTGTCGCTCGCCGATGCCGAAATCCGCCGCCTGCAGGCGATGAAGACCGGCGCGCTGATCCGCTTCGCCTGCGAGGCCGGGGCGGTGCTCGGCGGCGCCTCCGCGCCCCAGCGCGCGGCGCTCGTGGCCTATGGCGAGACGGTGGGGCTGGCCTTCCAGATCGCCGACGACCTGATCGATGTCGAGGGCGACGCGGCCCGGGCCGGCAAAGCGACCGGCAAGGATGCGGCCCGTGGAAAGGGAACGCTCGTATCGCTGAACGGTACGATGTGGGCGCGCGACGAACTGACGCGCCTCGTCAGCGATGCGGAGGCGAAGCTGGCAGCTTTCGGCGAACGGGCCGGCACGCTGGCTGCCACAGCGCGTTTCGTGGCCTTCCGCACGACCTGAGCGGCGGATCGGACTCAAGGCCTGCCGCCTTGACATGCTCGAACGGCGCGCGCGACGATCCGCGCTTTCCTGAACTTGGCGAATGGGGGAACGGGCCATGGGCTGGTCTTTGAAGCGGTCGGCCATGCGCGGCCTTGCGGCGCTGGCGATGGGCGTCGTGCTCGCGGCGGGCCTTGCGGGATCGGCGGACGCGCAGAAGGCGCGGAACACGCTCCGCTTCGCCTATGACCAGGTGCCGGAGAACGTCGATCCGTTCTTCAACAACGTTCGTATCGGCGTGATCATCGCCCATCAGGTCTGGGACAACCTGATCTACCGCGACCCCAAGACCAACGAGTACAAGGGGCAGCTGGCGACCGCCTGGCGCTGGATCGACGAGAAGACGCTGGAGCTCGACCTCAGGCGCGGCGTGAAGTTCCACAACGGCGCCGAGTTCACCGCCGACGACGTGGTCTATACGCTGAACTACGTCGCCAATCCGGCGAACCGCTCGACCACCCAGTCGAACGTCAACTGGATCGACCGCGTCGAGAAAGTCGATTCCCACAAGGTCCGCATCATCACCAAGCGGCCGTTCCCGGCGGCCATCGAATATCTCGCCGGCCCCATCGTCATCCACCCCGCCGCCTATTACGAGCAGGTCGGCCCGAAGGGCATGAACGAGAAGCCGGTCGGCTCGGGTCCGTATCGGGTCGTCGAGCACCAGATCGGCCGCTCGATCACGCTCGAGCGCAATCCCGACTACTTCCGCGACGGTCCGAAGCCGCAGCCGACCATCCAGCGCATCGTCATCCGCTTCATCCCCGACCGCCAGACGCAGGTCGCGGAGATGCTGTCGGGCGGCCTCGACTTCGTCATGAACGTCGCGCCCGACCAGGCCCAGCAGATGCGCGTCGTGCCGACGCTGCAGATCGTCTCGGGCGGCACCATGCGCATCGTCTTCCTCAACATGGCGACGACCGAGCGCTCGCCGTCGCCGCCGCTGCGCGACGTGCGCGTGCGCCGCGCCATCGCCCATGCCATCGATCGCCAGACGATGGCGACGCAGCTGGTCGGGCCGGGCTCGCAGCTCATCAACGCCATCTGCTTCCCTGCGCAGTTCGGCTGCGACGCCTCGCAGGCGGCGGTCTACAACTATGACCCCGCCAAGGCGCGCCAGCTGCTCGCCGAGGCCGGCTTCCCGAACGGTTTCGAGGTCGAGTTCCATTCCTATCGCGAGCGGAACCAGGCCGAGGCGATGATCAACTATCTGCGCGCCGTCGGCATCCGCGCGACGCTGCGCTTCGGCCAGTACGCGGCCATGCGCGACCAGATCCGCGCGGGCCGGGCCGCCATGGCGCACCAGACCTGGGGCTCGTTCTCGATCAACGACGTGTCGGCCTCGACGCCGGTCTACTACAAGGGCCTCGACGACGACATTTCGCGCGACCCCAAGGTGATCGAGCTCCTGGAGCGCGGCGACACCGTGACCGATCCGCAGCAGCGCCTCGCCGCCTATCGGCAGGCCCACGCGATCATCACCGAACAGGCCTATTCGGTGCCGCTCTACAACCTCGTCACCTTCTACGCCGCCTCCAAGGACCTGGAATTCAACGCCTATCCGGACGAGCTTCCGCGGTTCTGGGAAATGCGCTGGAAATGATGGCATGCTGCCGCCCGGTCCGTTAGGGATCGTGGCGGCGGTCAATTCCAAGGCGCATGACTGAATGTTTATCTACACGCTCAAGCGGCTGGCTCTGGCCGCCCTCGTCGCGTTCGCCGTGTCGGTGCTGGCCTTCGTGCTGGTCCGGCTGACGGGTGATGTCGCCATCGCCATCGCCGGTGAGGGCGCGCGCGCCGATGACATCGCCGCCGTCCGCCAGCAATACGGCCTCGACCGTCCGCTGGTGGTGCAATATGTCGAGTGGCTCGGGCGCACCCTGAAGGGCGATTTCGGCCAGTCGCTCTATTTCAAGACGCCGGTGACCGAACTGATCGGCGACAAGATCCAGACCACCGCCGTCCTCGCGCTGCTGTCGATCGCCTTCGCGCTGATCCTGTCGATCCCGCTCGGCGTCATGGCGGCGGTCTGGCAGAATTCCTGGATCGACCGGCTCTGCCTCGGCCTGGCGGTCGCGGGTCAGGCGCTGCCCAATTTCTTCTTCGCCCTGTGCCTGATCATGGTCTTCTCCATCGGCCTCGGCTGGCTGCCGGTCTCGGGCGCCGACAGCTGGTGGCACTTCATCATGCCCACCGTCGCGCTCGGCTACTACGTGACGCCGCCTTTCATGCGCCTCGTCCGGGCCGGCATGATCGAGGTGCTGAACGCCGACTACATCCGCACCGCGCGCGCCAAGGGCCTGCCGCCGGCGACCGTGGTGCTGCGCCATGCGCTGCGCAACGCGCTGGTGCCGGTCGTCGCCCTGACGGCGGTGCAGCTCGGCTTCCTGCTCGGCGGCTCCATCGTCATCGAGACGGTCTTCGCGCTCGACGGGCTCGGCTACCTCGCCTACCAGGCCATCGCGCAGAAGGATTTCCCGGTGATCCAGGCGGTGCTGCTGATGCTGTCGGTGGCCTATGTGCTGCTGACGCTCGGCGCCGATCTGGTCAATGCGTGGCTCGATCCCAGGATCAGGGTGGGCTGACATGAGCGACATCGCCCACACCGACGCGCCCGTCGTCGCCACCGCCGAACCCTCGCGCCTGATGCGGCGGGTGATGGGTCACAAGGGCCTGCTGTTCGGCAGCGCCGTGTTCGGCATCATCGTCCTGATCGCGCTGCTGGCGCCACTGATCGCGCCGCACGATCCCTATGCGCAGGACCTCAACAACCGGCTCGTGCCGCCGATCTGGTACGAGCGGGGCACCTGGACCCATATTCTCGGCACCGACAATCTCGGCCGGGACTACCTGTCGCGCACGCTCTACGGCGCGCAGATCTCGCTGCTGATCGGCCTCGCTGTGATGCTGATCTCGGGGACGATCGGCACCGCCCTCGGCCTCGCGGCCGGCTATTTCGGCGGCCGGATCGACATGGCGATCACCTTCATCATCACGACGCGGCTGGCGCTGCCGGTGGTGCTGGTCGCGCTCGCGGTGGTCGCGATGGTCGGCGGCACGCTCGGCATCGTCATCGCGGTGCTCGGCCTGCTCAAATGGGACCGCTTCGCCGTCGTCATGCGTTCGGCGACGCAGCAGGTGCGCTCGCTGGACTATGTGGAAGCGGCGCGCGCCGGCGGCTCAAGCCAGCTCCGCATCATCCTGCGCGAGGTGCTGCCCAACGTGCTGCCGCATCTCATCGTGGTCGGCACGGTCGAGGCGGCCAGCGCCATCCTCCTCGAGGCCGCCTTGTCCTTCCTCGGGCTCGGCGTCCAGCCGCCGCTGCCGTCCTGGGGCCTGATGATCTCGGAAGCGAAGAACTTCATGTTCTTCTCGTTCTGGCTGATCGCCATTCCTGGCGCGGCGCTGGCGCTGCTGGTGCTCGCCATCAACATGATCGGCGACGGCCTGCGCGACGTCACGGCACCGAAGAGCCATAGCTGACGAAAGCAGGGCTCGGCGCGCAGTCATGCAGTCCTGCCGCTGCCTGGCTCGCGCCGAGTTGCGTTATGAATCGGTGCAAATCCGCCAGAGGCCCTCATGACCCGCTCCACCGCCATTGCCGCCGCGCACCGGATGTTCGACGACGGCAGCCTGAAGGCGATCTTCGCCCGGCGCATCGCGATCCCCACGGAGAGCCAGAACCCGGCCCGCGCGCCGGACCTTGCCCGCTACCTCGCCGAGGAGATGCAGCCTTCGCTGGAGGCGCTCGGCTTCACCTGCCGCACGCTGACCCATCCGAAAGCGAAGGGGCCGTTCCTGCTGGCCGAGCGGATCGAGGACCCGGCGCTGGTCACGGTGCTCGGCTACGGCCATGGCGACGTCGTCGCCGGCATGGAGGGGCAATGGCAGGAAGGCCGCGACCCCTGGACGCTCGATGATACCGGCGAGCGCTGGTATGGCCGTGGCGTGGTCGACAACAAGGGCCAGCACGCCATCAATATCGAGGCGCTGCGGGCGGTCATCGCGACGCGCGGCAAACTCGGCTTCAACATCCGCTACCTGATCGAGATGGGCGAGGAGGTCGGGTCGGCCGGCCTGCACGATCTCGCGCGCGAGCACGGGCACCTGTTCAAGGCCGATATCCTGATCGGCTCGGACGGACCGCGCCTCACCGCCGACCGGCCGACGCTCTGTCTCGGCTCGCGCGGCGGCTACCGCATCGACTTTGCGATCAACGCCCGCGAGGGCGGCCATCATTCCGGCAACTGGGGCGGGCTCCTGTCGAACCCGGCGGTGCGTCTCGCCCATGCGCTGGCGACCATCATCAGCTCGACCGGACAGGTGCTGGTTCATGAACTGCTGCCGGCGTCGCTACCGGATTCGGTGCGTCGGGCGCTCGCCGACATCGAACCCGCCAGCATTCCCGGCGGACCGCAGATCGAGCCCTGGTGGGGCGAGATCGGCTTCACGCCGGCCGAGAAGGTCTATGGCTGGAACACGTTCGAGATTCTCGCCTTCGGCGCGGGCGATATCGGCAATCCGCAGAACGCCGTGCCGCCCTCGGCCAAGGCCACCTGCCAGATCCGCACCGTGGTCGGCTCCGACCCCGACGGCTTCATCCCGGCGATCCGGCGGCACCTCGCGCGCCACGGCTTCTCCGACGTCGAGGTGACGAGCGGCCGCGACGCGTCGTTCAAGGCGACGCGCACGGACCCCGACCATCCCTGGGTGCAGTGGGCGGCGAGTTCCATCGCGCTCACCACCAACAAGAAGCCGGCGGTGATCCCGAATGCCGGCGGATCGCTGCCGAACGACGTTTTCGCGGAAATCCTCGGCATGCCGACGATCTGGGTGCCGCACTCCTATCCCGGCTGCTCGCAGCATGCGCCGAACGAGCACGTGCCGAGCGCGCTGGTGCGCGAGGCGATCGGCCTGATGGCCGGGCTCTACTGGGATCTCGGCGAGGGCACGCATCCCAAGGTCGTCAGGTGATCGCGGCCCCGGCAGGCGGTGTCGCCATCGTCGGCGGCGGCATTGTCGGGCTTGCGACGGCGCTTGCCTGCCGGGCGCGCGGGCTCGATGTCACCGTCATCGATCCCGGCGGCATCCGCAATGCGACGAGCTACGGCAATGCCGGCGTCATCTCGCGCGGCTCGCTGTTCCCGGTGGCGGCGCCGGGGCTGCTCAGGAAACTGCCGCGCTATGCGCTGAACCGCGAGAACGCGATCCGGGTCGATTACGGTTCGCTCCTCGCCTTCGCGCCCTGGCTCCTCGCTTTTCTGAGGCGCTGCAACGAGGCGTCGTGGCGGGAGGCTGCCGCCGCGCTCGATCCGCTCTGCGCCGCCGCCTACGACGAGCACTGGCGCATTGCCGACGAGATCGGCGTCCGCGACCTGATCATCCGGCGCGGCTGGATGAAGCTCTACCGCACCGAGGAGGCCTTCGCCGGCACGGTGCTGGAGCGAGAGCTTCTGACGCAGTATCGCGTCGGGTTCGAGGTGATCGACGGCGCCGAACTGCCGCAGTTCGAACCGGCGTTGAAGCGGCGCTTCGCCAAGGCGATCTGGCACACGGAGACGGGCTCGGTGCTCGATCCCGGCGGGTTGGTGCAAGCCTACGAGAGCGCCGCGCGCGGCCGGGGCATCGCCTTCGTGTCCGCCAGGGCAGCGAATGTCGTCGAGGACGGCGACGGCGCGAAAGTGCTGCTCGAGGGCGGCGGCGAGATCAGGGCCGCGACCGTGGTGGTCGCGACGGGCGCCGCCTCGCACGACCTGACGCGCGCCATGGGCTATCGCCTGCCGCTGGCGGCCGAGCGCGGCTACCACCGCCACTTCGCGGATGCCGGCGAGCACAGGCTGTCGCGGCCGATCTACGACACCGGCGGCAGCTACATCGTCTCGCCGATGAATGCGGGGCTGCGGGTGCTGTCGGGCGTGGAGCTGGCGCGCCGCGATGCGCCGCCGAATCTCGCGCAGATCGACGCGGTGGAAGCGGAAGCGCGCGAGACGCTGGCGGTCGGCGACGCCGTCGAACCGGGCCCGTGGCACGGATCGCGGCCCTCGACGCCGGACGGCCTGCCGGTGATCGGCCGCGCGCCGCGCCATCCGCATGTCGTCCTCGCCTTCGGCCACGGTCATATCGGCCTGTCGACCGGGCCGATCACCGGCAAGGTGGTGGCGGAGATCATCGCGGGCGAGGCGACGTCGATCCCGACGGCGCCGTTCGCGGCGGAGCGCTTCGGCGGCTGACCGCTGTTGCGGCAAAGCCGCGCACGGCCACCTGCTGCTTGCCCCACCGGTCTCGGCTCGCGTAAGAAACGGCGGCTGTTCACATCGCAGGCGTCGCACTTTGCCTTCGTAATCGCCGGTCTCTCCGTCTCACCAGATTTCGCAAGGTGGCGCCTCGCGTCGCCTGAATGAATTGCGTTCGTCTGCGTGGCGGTCCGAGGCCGGCTTGGTGAGCTTGCCAATGTCGAACGCCGCGCGCTTCGACCGGACCGCTTCGATCATCGCCTCGCCGCACGCGCCCCAGGCGCCTTCGCATCCCGCCATGACGACGGACTTCCCACCGGGAAGTACCCACCGACATGTCGCGACGGCTCATCGTCCAATGGACCATCAAACCCTTGTCCACGCCTCAGCCATGGCGGAACTGCAGCCAGTGCCGGACGCAGCGGCCATTCCGGTGCAGCGGAAAATTCAGGCTTAATGCCAATGGCAGGCGGCTCGATGCCTGGCTCATCTATCGATGCGTGGCCTGCGAGGGCACCTGGAACCGGACGATCTTCGAGCGACGGCCGGCAGGCGATATCGACCCGGCCATGATGGCGGCTCTTCAGGACAACAACGCTGCGCTCGCCGAGCGCATCGCCTGTGATGTCGCGACCCTTCGGATGGACTCGCGGAGGATCGATCAGGCGGCTGATTTCGGCGTGAGCCGCCTTGTCGTTGGCGACGAGCCCGCGTGTGTTCCCGCGCTGGAGATCGGCGTGCTGGCGCCCCACCCCGTTCCGGTGCGCCTCGACCGGCTGCTGGCGGGAGAACTCGGCCTGTCGCGCAGCGCGCTCGCGAGGTTCGCCCAAAGCGGACAGCTCGCGCCCACGGACGGGCTTCGCAAGTCCGTCAGGGATGGGATGATCCTGCGGGTAGAGCCGGCGGAGGGCGACATGCTGCGCCGGGTCGCGGCACGTGCGGCGGGCGGCGATACTGGCCCGCCGCCTGCCTGAGCCGCCGCTTGATCAGGCGATGGCTTGACTACGCCACCGCTTCCCTGGACTTCTCGGCGCGCTTGCGGTCGTTCGGGTCGAGATGGGTCTTGCGGACGCGGATCGACTTCGGCGTCACCTCGACCAGCTCGTCGTCCTGGATCCAGGCCAGCGCCTTTTCCAGCGTCATGCGGATCGGCGGGGTGAGGCGGACGGCCTCGTCCTTCGACGTCGTGCGGATATTGGTGAGCTTCTTGCCCTTCAGCACGTTCACTTCGAGGTCGTTGTCGCGGTTGTGGATGCCGATGATCATGCCGCGATAGATGCGGACGCCCGGGTCGATGATCATCGGGCCGCGATCCTCGAGGTTCCACATGGCATAGGCCACGGCCTCGCCGATGTCGTTGGAGATCAGCACGCCGTTGACGCGGCCGGGGATCTCGCCCTTGTAGGGCTCGTAGGCCTTGAACAGGCGGTTCATGATCGCGGTGCCGCGCGTGTCGGTCAAAAGCTCCGACTGGTAGCCGATCAGGCCGCGGGTCGGGGCGTGGAAGACGAGCCGCAGGCGGTTGCCGCCCGAGGGCTTCATCTCGACCATCTCGGCGCGGCGCTCGCTCATCTTCTGGACGACGACGCCGGAATGCTCCTCGTCCACGTCGATCAGTACTTCCTCGATCGGCTCGAGCGTCTCGCCGTTCTCGCCCTTCTGGAAAACGACGCGCGGACGCGAGACGGCGAGTTCAAAGCCTTCGCGGCGCATGGTCTCGATGAGGATGGCGAGCTGCAGTTCGCCGCGACCGGAAACGAAGAACGTATCCTTGTCGGGGCTCTCCTCGATCTTCAGCGTGACGTTGCCCTCGGCCTCCTTGAACAGGCGGTCGCGGATCATGCGGCTGGTGACCTTGTCGCCCTCGGTGCCGGCCAGCGGACTGTCGTTGACGATGAAGCCCATCATGACGGTCGGCGGATCGATCGGCTGGGCCTGGATCGGGGTCTCCACGACGGGATCGCAGAAGGTGTCGGCGACCGAGCCCTTGGACAGGCCGGCGATCGCAACGATGTCGCCGGCGACGCCCTCGTCGATCGGCTGGCGCTCGATGCCGCGGAAGGCGAGGATCTTGGAGACGCGGCCGGTCTCGACGACGGTGCCGTCGCGCGAGAGCACCTTCACCGCCTGGTTCGGCTTGACGGTGCCGGAGGCGATGCGGCCGGTGATCATGCGGCCGAGGAAGGGGTTGGCCTCCAGCAGCGTGCCGAGCATGCGGAACGGCTGCGGGTCGACCTTCGGCGCCGGCACGTGACGCAGGACGAGGTCGAACAGGGGCGCGAGGCCCTGGTCGATCGGGCCTTCCGGCTTCTCGGCCATCCAGCCCTCGCGGCCGGACCCGTAGAGGATCGGGAAGTCGAGCTGCTCGTCGGTGGCGTCGAGGGCGGCGAACAGGTCGAAGACCTCGTTGATGACCTCGATGTGGCGGGCGTCGGGGCGGTCGATCTTGTTGATGGCGACGATCGGCTTCAGGCCGATCTTCAGCGCCTTGCCGACCACGAACTTGGTCTGCGGCATCGGGCCCTCGGCGGCATCGACCAGCACGATGGCGCCGTCCACCATGGACAGGATGCGCTCCACCTCGCCGCCGAAATCGGCGTGGCCGGGCGTGTCGACGATGTTGATGCGCGTGTCCTTCCAGACGACCGAGGTCGCCTTGGCGAGGATGGTGATGCCGCGCTCCTTCTCGAGGTCGTTGGAATCCATGACGCGCTCGGCGACGCGCTGGTTCTCGCGGAACGAGCCCGATTGCTGGAGGAGCTTGTCGACGAGCGTGGTCTTGCCGTGGTCGACGTGGGCAATAATGGCGATGTTTCGCATGCTCATGGGGGTGCGTCCGGTCGGCAAATACAAAAAGCGGGTCCCGGTTGGAAACGCGGACCCGCATGAAATTGTGTTGCGGTGCATCTATAGGACCGAGCCGCCGAGCGCAACGGAAAGCGCGCAACTGGCACGACGGCGCGATTTTGCCGTGACAGTCTCGCAATCTGCGAGGGGTCTTGCAGAACGCAAGAGCCATTCCGGGAGGGGTGGCAGGGACTCGTCGGAACCCGACCCTGCATCTTGTGGCAATATCCCGAACGGGTACCAGATATTGGTTCGCTGCGGTGCTGATGGCGGTGGCATCGGCCGTGCACTGGTGATCGCGAACCGGCGTCAGGTATCTTGCGTTGCCGGCTCACTGGCTCGGACGGGAGGGGACCGCAATCTGCGACCCCTTGAGCGCGGTCTCCTCCCCTCCACTCCGGGCGCTCCCCTGACCAAACGTAAATTGCCCTTGAGTGACCTCCGTCGCCTGTGGCAATCTGTCACGACTAGAACCGTTCAATTGTCCGGTGACGGCAGCGGTCAGGTGGGAGGCGTGAGTGGCTGACATCGACAACGACCTTGCGGGCGCAGGCGGCGACGCGCCGGCCCGGGATCCCCTCGACCGGCGCCTGTTCATGTTCAAGACGCTGCTCGGCGCCGCCGTGGTGACGACCGCCGCCACGGTGACGACATCCACGCCGGCCGAAGCGCAGCGCCTGCGCGTTACCGACAGCGACCCCTACGACCGCGAGGGACGCGGCCGGGGCCGCTACGTGCGCCGGCGCGGCACGGACAACGACCCCTATGACGCCGAGGGCCGTGGCCGCGTTCGAACCTACCGGCGGCGCGTGCGCGTCACCGACAACGACCCGCGCGATCCGCGCGGCGGCGGACGCGGCTGGTAGCCGAAACCTCATTTCCCGGGGAATGCCATGACGCTTGCGGCGGATGCCTTCGCGCTCGCCTTTGGAGCGCTGTCCGCCGATCAGGCCTTCGCACTGCGCGAGGACGGCCGGGCGCGGCACTTCAAGGGCGAGGATCCCGCGCGGTTCGGCCGGCTTCTGTCGATCGCCGACCTCGACGCCTTCCTGCGCACCGATGGCGCGCAGGTGCCGCGCGTCAGCCTCGCTGATAGCGGCCGCAACGGCAGCGCCGGGGTTCCGGACGACGAGTTCACCTATTCCGACGGCAAGGTCGATCCCTCGCGCCTGTTCCCGCTGTTCGACGGCGGCGCGACGCTGGTTGTCTCGCAGTTCCACGAGCTCCACCGCCCGCTGGCCGATTTCTGCCGGGGGCTGGAGAAGCTGTTCCTGCATGCCGTTCAGGCCAATATCTACCTGACCCCGCCGGGCGCGCAGGGGTTCAGGACCCATTTCGACACCCACGACGTGCTGGTGCTGCAGGTGTCGGGAGCCAAGCGCTGGCGCGTGTGGGACGATGCCATCGTGCCGAATGCGACGCGCCAGACGCGTTGGGACGCCAAGCTGCACCGGCACGATCCGGCGGGCGGCAAGGAAGTCATCCTGAATGCCGGCGACGTGCTCTACGTGCCACGCGGCGTTCTGCATGACGCCTCGGTGCAGGAGGGTGGCGAGCCCTCGCTACACGCGACCATCGGTCTTCTGGAGCCGAGCTGGGCTGACGCCCTGCGCGCGGCCATCGACCAGATGGAGGCGCGCGACGCCGGCCTGAGGCGGTCGTTCCGCACCTGGCGCATCGGCGACGAGACCGTGCGGGCCGGGCTGGTCCAGGCCGCGCGGGACAGGCTTTCGGCCATCGCGAGCGAGGAGGCCATGGACCTCGTCGCCATGCAGTTCCTGCAGCAACTCGCCTCGGACCGCATGCCCATGGCCGCGCGCGGCCTCGTGACGCCCGCGCCGGGGCCGGAGGATATGCTCGTGCTGGCCGATGCGGTGCACCACCACGTCGTGCCGGTCGGCGATGGCGCGGAACTGCGCTGGGCCGGCGAGGCGGAGCGCCTGACCTCGGTCGAGCTCGGCTGGCTGGAACGGCTGAGCGAGGGCGCGACGCCGTCATCGCTGGGCGGGGAGGCCGCGCTCGCCTTCTGCCGCCGGCTGGCCAAGGTCGGCCTGCTCGAATTCCGTTAGGGAAGTTCGCGGCGAGCGCAAGCTCCCCTGCCGCATTGCTCGGCCGCGTGGCGCCCCCGCCGCCGAGGGTTGCGGATCGCTGCGCGCAAAGTCATTGTCGCGGTTGCGTTCCCGCGCCCTTGCTGGGGCGGACCGGACTTGCGCCCCATTGCGGCGCGCCCGCTGCATGACAATCGTGACAGGCGGGCAGGTTGCGCGGAAACGCCTTGTCGCCCGTCGAGCCGGCGCGCGACGATGTAATGCCTGTGCCCCCGTAACGGCCTGACCGTGCTTCGCTGCCGCTGGGTCTCGCCGGAGACCATGGAGATCATCCCATGAGCCGACCCACTGGCCGGGTTCTCGCCGTCGCTGTCGTCCTGGCCGCAGGAGCTGCGGCAGGATGGTGGTTTGCCGGCGGGCAGCCGTCGCCTGCCGCCGCGCAACCGGCAGGCGCACCGCCGCCGGAAGTGACGGTGGTCGAGGTGAAGGCGGCCGATACGCCGCTGCCGCTGCAATATGCCGGCAGGGTGGCGGGTTTCCGCGTGGTGGAGGTGCGCGCCCAGGTCGGCGGCATCCTGCTCAAGCGGGAATTCACCGAAGGCGCTGCGGTCAAGGTCGGCGACGTGCTGTTCCGCATCGATCCGCGCCCTTATGAGGCGACGCTCGCCCGCGCCAATGCGCAGGTGGCGCAGGCGCAGGCGGCCCTGAGGCTGGCGGAGGAGAATTTCGGCCGCGCCGAGCAGCTCAACCAGCGCGGCATCGCGACGCCGCGGCAGCTGGACGACGCCACCGCCGCGCGCGACCAGGCCCGCGCGACGCTTCAGGCGGCCGAGGCCGACCTGTCCACCGCCAAGCTCAATCTCGAATATACCGTGATCAAGGCATCGGTCGCAGGGCCGACAGCGATCGGTGTGCCGCCGGAGGGCACGCTGATCCAGGCCCAGCAGACCTTGCTGACCACCATCACCCAGCTCGACCCGGCTTATGTGAACTATTCGGCCACGGAGCGGGAGCTGCGTGAATTCCAGGAGATGGACCGCCAACGGGACAAACCACTCGACTGGGAGACCATCGGTGTGCAGATCCAGTTCGGCGACGGCACGGTCTATTCCCGCATCGGAAAACCCGATGCCTACTCGCGCACCGTCGACCCGCGCACCGGCACGATCCAGATCCGCGCGATCTTCCCCAATCCCGAGGGCGGCCTGCTGCCCGGACAGTTCGTGCGCATCAACCTGCAGGGCGTGACCATGCCGAAGGCGGTGGTGATCCCCAAGCGCGCGATCAATCAGGGGCCGCAGGGACCCTTCGTCTATGTCGTCGACGCCCAGTCGAACGCGCAGGTGCGACCCGTCCGGCTCGACCGCGAGCTGAACGATGTCTGGATCATCCGCGAGGGACTTGCCGACGGCGACAGGGTGATCGTCGACGGCGTCATCCGCGTCCGGCCGAACGGCCCCGTCCGGCCGGTGCCGGCACAGCCGCGGCCGCAGGCATCGACGAGCGGAGCCCGGCCGTGATCTCCAGGTTCTTCATCGACCGGCCGGTCTTCGCGACCGTCCTCTCCATTGTCATCGTGCTCGCAGGACTTCTGTCCATGCGTGCGCTGCCGATTGCGCAATATCCCGAGATCGTGCCGCCGGAAGTCGTCATTTCGGCGAACTATCCAGGCGCGACGGCCGAGACCATCGCAGCCACGGTGGCGGCGCCGCTGGAACAGCAGATCAACGGCGTCGAACGCATGCTCTACATGCGCTCGACCTCGTCGGGCGCCGGCTCGATGAGCCTGACCGTGACCTTCCAGATCGGCACCAACCCCGACCAGGCGGCGATCAATGTCAACAACCGCGTACAGCGCGCGCAGCCGCTCTTGCCTTCCGAGGTGACGCGTCAGGGCGTGACTGTCCAGAAGCGCTCGTCGTCGATCCTGCAGGTTATCACGCTGTCGTCGCCGGGTGCGCGCTACGACCCGATCTTCATGTCCAACTACGCGCTCATCAACATTCTCGACGAGCTCCGGCGCGTGCCGGGCGTCGGTGATGCGCAGTTGTTCGGCGCCTCGGACTATTCGATGCGTGTCTGGCTGCGGCCGGACAAGGTGGCGCAGTACAACCTGACGCCCAGCGACATCGCCTCGGCCATCCGCGAGCAGAACTCGCAATATGCCGCCGGCCGCTTCTCCGAAGAGCCGATGCAGCAGTTCCAGGACTTCACCTATTCGGCGACGACGCCGGGGCGGCTGGTCGATCCCGCCCAGTTCGAGAACATCATCATACGCTCCGACGAGAACGGTGGCGCGCTGCGACTGAAGGATGTCGCGCGGGTCGAGCTCGGCGCGCTGACCTACGGCTTCACCGGCACGTTCAACGGCGCGCCCGCCGTGCCGCTCGGCATCTTCCTCCAGCCGGGGGCCAACGCCCTGCAGGTCGCGGAATCCGTGAGGTCGACGATGGACGCCGTCGCGCGGCGCTTTCCCGAAGGCATGCGCTACGACATCCCGTTCAACACGACGCGCTTCGTCGAGGTGTCGATCCAGGAGGTCATCAAGACCTTCATCGAGGCGATCCTGCTCGTCACGCTGGTCGTGTTCATCTTCCTGCAGAGCCTGCGCGCGACGCTGATCCCCGTCATCGCCGTGCCCGTGTCGCTGATCGGCACTTTCGCCGGCATGTATCTGCTCGGATTTTCCATCAACCTCCTGACCCTGTTCGGCATGGTGCTGGCGATCGGCATCGTGGTCGACGACGCCATCATCGTGCTCGAAAATGTCGAGCGCATCATGACACAGGAGAAGAAGCCGCCGCGAGAGGCAGCGATCAAGGCCATGGAGGAGGTGTCCGGGCCGGTCGTCGCCATCGTGCTGACTCTCTGCGCGGTGTTCATCCCGGTGTCGTTCCTCGGCGGTCTCGCCGGCGAGCTCTACCGGCAGTTCGCGGTGACGATCTCCATTTCGGTGGTGATCTCCGGCATCGTCGCGCTAACTCTGACGCCGGCGCTCTGCGCGCTGATCCTGAAGCCCGGCCATCACGAGCCGGCGCTGCCGTTCCGCTGGTTCAACCGCGGCTTCGAATGGGTGACGCTGCGCTATACCGGCAGCGTGTCGTTCTTCCTCAAGCGCGCCTTCCTCGGCATCGCGGTGTTCATCTGCCTTCTCGGCAGCCTGTATGTGCTGTTCCAGCGCGTGCCGGCGTCGCTGGTTCCCAACGAGGACCAGGGCTACGTCTTCCTCGTCACGGTGCTGCCGCCGGCGGCGTCCGTCGCGCGCACTCGCGACGTCACCAGCGTCGCGAGCGCCGAGGCCGCGCGCAATCCGGCCGTCGCCCATGTGGTGACCTTCGCCGGCTTCGACCTTCTGTCGGGCGGCCAGAGGACCAATGCCGGCATCTCGTTCCTGACGCTCAAGGACTGGTCGGAGCGCCGCGCGCCCTCCCAGGATGCGCGCAACCTCGCGCCGCAACTGGGCGCGATCAACGCCAAGTTCCGCGACGGCGTGGTCATCGGCTTCAACCCGCCGCCTATCCAGGGCATGAGCACCACGGGCGGCTTCGAGCTCTACCTTCAGGATCGCACCGGCGGCTCGCTCGCCAACCTCGCGGAGGCCGCGAACCGCGTCGTGCAGGCGGCCAGCCAGCGGCGCGAGCTTGCCGGCGTGCAGAATCTGTTCTCGACCTCGGTGCCGCAGTACCGGATCGACGTCGACATCGACAAGGCGAAGTCCATCGGCATCCCGATCTCGACCATTTTCGAGACGATGCAGTCGTCGTTCGGCAGTCTCTACGTCAACGATTTCGCACTGTTCGGCCGCACCTATCGCGTCAGCCTGTCGTCGGAAGCCGATTTCCGCATGACGCCGGACGACCTCCGGCACGTCTTCGTCCGCTCGTCGACCAGCTCCATGGTGCCGCTCAACGAGCTGGTGACCGTGACGCGCGTCATCGGGCCGGATCAGGTCGACCGCTTCAACATCTTCCCCTCCGCCAAGATCATGGGACAGCCGGCTCCGGGCTTCTCCTCGGGGCAGGCGATCGCCGCGATGCAGGAGGTCGTCGCGGCGACCCTGCCGTCGGAATATACGATCGGCTGGACCGGCTCGGCCTATCAGGAGCTTTCGACGGCCGGCACCGGCTATCAGGGCTTCCTGTTCGGCATCATCATGGTGTTCCTGATCCTTGCCGCCCAGTACGAACGCTGGTCGCTGCCGCTCGCCGTCATCACCGCCGTCCCCTTCGCGGTGTTCGGGGCGCTTCTCGCGGTCTGGCTGCGCGGGCTGGAGAACGACGTCTATTTCCAGATCGGCCTCGTCACGCTGATCGGGCTTTCCGCCAAGAACGCCATCCTCATCGTCGAATTCGCCTCGCAGCGATACCAGCAGGGGCTGGATGCCTACGAGGCGGCGATGGACGCGGCGAAGCTGCGCTTCCGGCCGATCATCATGACCTCGCTCGCCTTCATCCTCGGCGTGCTGCCGCTGGCGCGCTCGACCGGCGCGGGCTCGGCGAGCCGGCATTCGATCGGAACCGGCGTGATCGGCGGCATGCTGGCGGCGACCGCCATCGCCATCATCTTCATCCCGCTGTTCTTCAAGCTGGTGACGCCGCGCCGCAAAGCCGCGACCGAAGAGGCCAAGGCTGTGGAGACGCCGGCCGAGTGAGGGCGGCTTAAGCCGTCATTAAGGTCCTCGGCGCATAGAACGGGCAGAACCTTCCGTTGGGTCATGTCTCCCTTGCGTTCCGTGTCCGGCCTGCCGCGTCCAACAGCCACCACGATCGTCGTCGCCGACGATCAGGCCTTCTCGCGCCGGCTGATCAGGTCGTCGCTGAGCGGCCTCGGCAAGGTGATCGAGTGCCGGACAGGCTACGAGGCGCTGGAAATGGTCGAGCGGCAGCGGCCGAACCTTCTGATCGTCGGCTCGCGACTGGTCGGCCTCGACGGCGCGGAAGTGACGCAACTGCTCCGCCGCTCATCGAACGGTGTCCAGTTCACGCCAGTCATCCTCGTCAGCGGACGCACCACGCAATCCTCGGTGCTCGGCGCGGTGACGGCCGGCGTCCATGAATATGTGGCGCGGCCGTTCAGCATGAAGACGCTGCGATCCCGCGCGGAGGCCGTGCTGAGCCGGCCGCGTCCCTTCGTGCGCACGCACCTGTTCTTCGGCCCGGTGCCGCGCGCCAGCCGGGTCAGGGGCGAGGTCCTCGGCCTTAAGGGCGAGAGCGCACTGGCGCGGATGATCTGCGGGGTGCGGCTGGAGCGCGCCGACGCCGAGACATGCCCTCTCGGGTCTGGATGCATCTGCCGCGGCTACGTGGCGGCGGCGGTGATGGAGCCCGCCCGGATCGAGATCTGACCCGCTTCAGGCGACCTGGTGCTCGACGTTGCCACGGCGCCCGGCCAACCAGGATTCAAGCTCTCCGGCCCGCATCGCGGGGGCGAACAGATAGCCCTGGAGCACGTGGCAGCGCAGGCCCTGCAGGAAGCGGCGCTGCGCCTCGGTCTCGACGCCCTCGGCAACCACCGTCAGTCCCAGGCTGCGTCCGATGCGCACCACCGCCGAGGCGACGGCGCGGGCGTTCTTGTCGGTGCCGAGATCGCGCATGAAGCTGCGGTCGAGCTTGATCTCCTCGATCGGCAAAGTGGAGATCGAGGCGAGGCTGGAATAGCCCGTGCCGAAATCGTCGAGCGACAGGCGCACGCCGAGACCCGCGACCTGTTCGATGGTGGCGGCGGTCGACGGGCAATCGTCCATCATGATGCCTTCCGTGATCTCCACGGTCAGCACGCCGGCCGGCAGGCCGACGTTAGACGTCGCCTCGACGATGAGCTCGGGCAGGCGGCGGTTGCGGAAATGCAGCGGCGACAGATTGACGGAGACGGTGGGGATTTCGAGGCCGCGGCGGCGCCACTCCGCCATCTGGCGGCAGGCTTCGCGCAGCGCCCATTCGCCGATCGCCTCGATCAGCCCGCATTCCTCGGCGACGGCGATGAAGCGCGCCGGCGACACGTCGCCGAAGGCCGGATGCCGCCAGCGGGCCAGGGCCTCGACGCCGTGGATCGCGCCGCTGTCTGCTTCGACCTGCGGCTGGTAGTGCAGCTCCAGCAGACCGAGCGCGAGCGATTCGCTGAGAGCGGCGCCCATCAGCAGGCGTTCCTGCGCGATCCGGTTCATCTCCGGCGAGAAGAAGCGATGCGTGCCCCGCCCGGCGTTCTTGGCCTCGTACATCGCGGTGTCGGCGTGTTTGAGCAGCGCCTCGCGATCGCCACCGTCCTCGGGGAACAGGCTGATGCCGATGCTCGCCGAGACCGGCAGGGCCATGGTGTCGATCTCGATCGGCTGAGCAAGCGCTGCCAGGATGCGGTCGGCTACCGCCGAGGCATGGGTCGCCTCGCAATCGTCGAGGATGATCACGAACTCGTCGCCGCCGAGCCGGCTGACGATGTCTCCGGCGCGCAGCTGCTTCTGCAGCCGCCGGGCGATCTCGACGAGCAGCGCGTCGCCGGCCGAGTGCCCGAGCGTGTCGTTGACGTCCTTGAAATGGTCGACGTCGAGGAAGAGCACCGCCATCCGCCGGTTCTCGTTGGCCGCGCGCGCGATGCACTCGTCGATCTCGCCGCCGAGCCGGGTGCGGTTCGGCAGGCCGGTCAGCGTGTCGAAATAGGCGAGCTGCGCGATATGGGCCTTCTCCTCGTGGCGCTCGATGGCCAGGGCGCAGAGATGGACGCAGGCCTCCACGAGGCGCTCGTGCCAGGCGCTCGGCCCCCGCTTCTCGCGAAAATAGAAGGCGAAGGTGCCGGCGACGCGGCCGTCCTTCAGCTTGATCGGCGTCGACCAGCAGGCGGCGAGGCCGAGCGGCAGGGCGAGTTCCTTGTAGGGCGTCCAGAGGGGATCGGTGGCGATGTCCTCGACCACGACGGGCTCGCCGCGCCAGGCGGCGGTGCCGCAGGAGCCGGTTTGCGGTCCGACGATCAGCGAGCAGGCCGCGTCACCGGCCGACGCCTTGGTGCCGCAGGAGCCGGTTTGCGGTCCGACGATCAGGCCTTCCAGCGCCTGCGAGTAGTGCTCAGGCAGGCTCGGCGAGGCGAGGGGGTGAATGATGCCGTCGCGGTCGACGCGCAGCACCGAGCACATGACGCCCGGCGCGATGGCCTCGACCTGCTGGCAGATCAGCGTCGCGATCTCGGGGAGGGTCTGGTCCTTGGCGACCGCTTCCAGAACGGTCTGCTGCAGGACCTGCGTCTGCCGCGTCTCGGTGACGTTGGCGATCACCGAGACGGCGTGGCGGAACACGCCGCCCGCGTCGAACACGGGATTGACGGTGACGGAAATCCAGATCTCGCGGCCATCCTTGCCGTAGCTGATCGTCTCCAGCGTCATGCCGTGCTGGTTCCGGGCGACCCGGTTCAGCTGCCTCACCACTTCGCGATCGCTATGGCGACCGGCGAGCAGGGCCACCGGCATGCGGCCCATCACCTCGTCGCGCTGATAACCGAAGAGCTGCGTGAAGGCCGCATTGCAATAGACGATCTTCTGGCGCTCGTCGGTGATGATCACCGCCCGGTCGGTCTCGTTGGCGACCAGCGACAGGAGGTAGAGATCCTCACGCCGCCGGACATCGTCGGTCATGTCCTTGACGAAGGCCGCATAGTGGATCTCGCCGTCGGCTCTGATGCGCGACAGCGACAGCGAGCCGACGCGCCTGGTGCCGTCCGGGCGGTGTATCGGCACCTCGACGATCGTCCCGACCAGCTTGTCGGAAGCGCCGCCGCGATTGGCGTTGACGTAGCCGTCATGGTGCGGCCGGACCGCCTCGGGCACCAGCATGCGGACGTTCTGGCCGAGGACCTCGTTCCGGTCGCGGCCCCACAGTCGCTCGGCGGCGGCGTTGAAGAAGGAGACCTCGTTGCGCCCGTCGATGATCACCACGGCGTCGATCGACTGCTCGAGCGCCGCGATCAGGACGCCATCGACCTGGCGACCTGTCCGGTCATGGCTGACTGAATGCTCGTCCTGCATCAGCGACCTTCCCCGCGACAATCGACGGTTGCGAACGGCACCATGGCACCGCAGTCGTAAATATTTTCGACAACTCAGCTCGACCCGCGCGCCCCTGGCGGCGGGATGGCGGCGGGGCCTGCAATTGCGCCAGACACGCGGGAGAATTCGTCCCGGTTTCGGGGGCGACCGTTCCCTCGCGCGCCGCGCTCTCGCAATACCCGGTACGGCGGGCGCTTCACCATAGGCGCAGCATTTGCTTGCCCGGCGCGGCGGCTGCCCCTACCTCTCGGCCTGCTGCCGCCCGCGTGCGGGTTCAGGACCCATTGTCGTGCCGACCGATCGAACGCTGCCGCAAGCCTTCGCCGTTCCGCCGCTGGCCGGCCTGGACGGGCTGCTGCGCGCGCTGCGCTCGGTGCTGTTCGTGGCGATCTGGTGCCTCGTCTGGATCGGACTCGAAGCTTTCGGCAACCTGTCCAGCAACGATCTGCTCGCGCTGACCAGCGGCAACGATTTCTGGACCTACGTGTTGTTCGGCCTTGCGGCAGCCCTCGTCGCGGCCGGCGCCTATGCCCGCCGGCGGGCGTTCTGGACGGTCTTCCTCGATCCCGTGCTGATCGTCCTTCTCGGCTATATCGCGCTCAACGTTCTCGTCTCCGTCGACTTCTCCGCCTCGCTCCGGCGGTTCGTCCTGTCATGCGCCGTGCTGGTGGTCGCAGCCCTCGTCTGCCTGCTGCCGCGCGACCGGGACGATTTCGCCAGGCTGATCGTGGGCACCGCCCTGTTCGTGGTCGTCCTGTCCTATGCCGGCGTGCTGCTCGTTCCGGAGCTGACGGTTCACCAGGCGACCGATCTGGTCGAGCAGCGGCTCGCCGGCGACTGGCGCGGCGTGTTCGGCCACAAGAACATTGCCGGCGGCGTGTTCTCGTCGATGGTGTTCATCGGCATTTTCGGAATGCGCGCGGGATTGCCGGTCGCGGGTGGGCTGCTCGCCATTCTCTCGCTGGCCTTCGTGGTCATGACCGGCGCGAAGAGCTCGATCATCATCATTGCGGGGGTGTTGCTGCTCAGCGGACTCGCCAGCGGCATCCGTTCGGCCTTCCTGCGCGCGGTCATCGTCTATTCGCCGCTTGTTGGCCTGCTCACCATCGGCGTCGGCTCCGTGCTCAGCCCGGCGGTCAGCGCCTTCGTGGCGGCCCTGCCGGTCGATGCCTCGTTCACCGGCCGCGCCGATGTCTGGGCCTTCGCGCTGGAGAAATTCGCGGAGCGGCCGTGGACCGGCTTCGGTTTCCAGTCGTTCTGGACGCTGGAGAGCACGCGGTTCGGCGTCGAGGACAGCGAGCAATGGGCGGGCAGCGCCGCCAACGGCCACAACAGCTTCCTTGATACCGCGCTGAACCTCGGCCTGATCGGCCTCGTCCTCACCGTCGCCTATGTGGTGATCCAGCCGTTTCGCGACGACGGGCAGGCGCGGCGCATCGGCGCCGATCCGGCGACGCGCACGCTCTGGCTGCAGCTCTGGATGTTCGGCATCTATCTCGGCTGCATGGAGAGTTTCTTCTTCCTGCGCGCCGATCCGATCTGGTTCACGCTGCTTGTGGCGATCACCGGCATGCGCCTGTCGGCCCGCTTGCCGATGAGCCCCGCGCCGCCATGATGGCGGCCCATGCGCCGTGAGCGGCGTCGGGGAACGGATTCAAGGGAGCGGTTCATGACGGCGAGCGAAGCCATGCCGACGGTCGGCCTCGGATTCCGATGGGAGGATACTCCCGTCGGCTTCCGCTTCAGGACCATCGGCCGCACGGTGACGGACGCCGACATCACCGCCTTCGTCGGGGTGACAGGCATGGTCGAGGTGCTGTTCACCAATCTCGACTATCTTGAGAAGGAATCGCTGTTCGCGGGCAAGCGTCTGGCGCCGGGCGCGCTGGTCTATTGCTTCGCCGAGGGGCTGCTCATGCAGTCGGCAGTGCAGGGCGTCGGCCTGTCCTTCCTCGGCATGGACCTGAAGGTGGAGGCGCCGACCTTTGCCGGCGACACGATCCACGTCGAATGCGAAGTGGTGGAATCGCGTGCCACCAGCAAGCCCGGACGGGGCATGGTGAAGACCGCCAACCGCATCGTGAACCAGCGTGGCGAGACGGTGATGATCTATTCGCCGGCGCGGCTGGTCAAGGGGCGGGACTATCAGCGGGGATAGGGTCGCGAGAGATCGCGCCTGCATCCGGCGGTTTGCGGCCTGACGACGCGCGCTTTGTCTTGACCGCTGCCGGGGGACGCCCTAAAAGGCGCGCTCGCGGGCGGGGCTGTAGCTCAGATGGGAGAGCGCTGCAATCGCACTGCAGAGGTCGGGGGTTCGAATCCCCCTAGCTCCACCAGCCCGCACTGCCTGAGCCCGGTCCATTGACCGGGCTTTTATTTTGTCGCGCGACCTCCGCGACTTAGCCCGACGAACGGCAGATCAGGCGTCTGCGCACGAACAGAGTGTGCGTATTCTGTGGCCTGCGATACGCGCCATTCTCCGTGCGCGATTGGCCGTTTCCGAGATAGCGCCGCGCCAATTGCAGGAGACGGTTTCGACCGCCGGTGCAGAGCGGTTGGAACAACGCGTCGATAGTCGCCCTACCACGCCCTCGCGGCTCGATGCTGAACGCGCCGTTAGTTCTTGAGAGGCTCAGGCGGACGGCAGACCGACTAGCCGAAGCTGCTCTCCCCATGCAGCCGGCAGGTCGCGCGCCAAATCCGACGCCGTGATCCCGGCTGGCCAGCGATCCTGCATCGCTGCTTCGATGAGGCGGGGGGAGACGAAGGCAAGGTTCAGCATCAACCGCACGCCCCGGACGGACAAGCCATCGCGCTGCGCGATGGCCTTGAGGTCCGGCGATCGCCCACTCAGCAACTCGACCATCCAATTGCGCGAACGAGCGATCGTCGTCAGAAGCCGATCTCGATCCTTCTCGCGCGACGACGAACCTTCGAGACCGCTGGTCGCTGCATCCACGATCGTCTTCGCCGGTCGGCTGAATGCCGGTCGCCAGGGAACGGAGATCGTCTCCATCGCCGCATCGTTCGAGACGCGATCCTGCTGTTGCAGATGATCGGCCCTGAGCACCAGGGCCAGATGGTCGGAGTGGACCTCGACACGTTCGATGGTGGACCTGACACGTAAGTGTCGCTCAGTCGGATCTCTTGGGTTTGCGGATATCCTGGCCACACACTCCGCGATCACCGCATTGTCGATCGCCGGCATCGACACGCGGCTGATGGCGCCCGCCTCGCTCGCCCGATGGTCGAGCAGGGCGCGGGACACGTAGTAGGTGTAGCGGACGCCATCTTTGCGGGAATGGCTCGGCGACATCCTGTTGCCCTTGGAGTCAAACAGCAGCCCTCCGAGCAGCGAACCACCATTCATGGCCCGCTCGCGTTTGGCTCCGCGTCGAGAATCCAGTCGTTGCTGCACCTCGTCGAACGTGGTCCCGTCGACGACCGGCGCGTGCTCGCCTCCATGATGGACGCCGCGATGGACGAGCTCCCCGACATAGACCCGATTGCGGAGGATCGCCTGTAGCGGTCCGATCCCGAACGGGATGCCGCCCACGACCGCGCCGCTCGCGAGCGAACGGACACGCGTTCGGTTACCTCGTCGGTCGAGCTCCTTCTTCAGCGCCCCGATGGAACCCAGTTCAAGATAGAGGTCAAAGATCGCGCGGATCTGTTCAGCTTCAATCTCATCGGGAACCAGCTTCCGGTTTTCCACCCGATACCCAAAGGGCAGGTTGCCACCCATCCAAAGGCCCTTGCGTTTGGATGCCGCGATCTTGTCGCGGATGCGCTCGGCGGTGACTTCCCGCTCGAACTGCGCGAAGGAGAGCAGGACGTTGAGGGTCAATCGCCCCATCGACGAGGTCGTGTTGAACGCCTGCGTCACCGAGACGAAGGATATGCCCCGGGCATCGAAGCGCTCGACGATCTTGGCGAAGTCGGCGAGCGAGCGCGTCAGGCGATCGACCTTGTAGACGACGACGATGTCGATGCGGCCCGCCTCGACATCGGCCATCAGTGCGGCAAGCCCCGGTCGCTCCATCGACCCACCCGAGTAGCCGCCATCATCGTAGTGGGTTGGAACAAGCGACCAGCCTTCATGCCGCTGCGAGGCTATATAGGCCTCGCAGGCTTCACGTTGGGCATGGAGCGAGTTGAAGTCCTGTTCGAGACCTTCCTCGCTCGACTTGCGGGTATAGATCGCGCAGCGCTTCGCACCCGCACCGTGAGGCTTGCTGGTATTGGATCGCGTTGCGGAGCGAGCGTCACGCATGGGCGTCGCTCCCGCTCAAGGTCACGCTGGCGCCAGCATCGACACTGGTGAGTCCTGACGGGCTCGGATCCGTGCCTGTCCGCTTGGGCTTCTTTGGCGGGGGCTTCGCACCGAAGAACACCCAGCCGTTCCAGCTCGTGCCGGTGATGGCCTTGGCGACCGTCGAGAGCGAGGCGTAGGTCGCACCCTGCCAGAGGAAACCGTCGGGAATGACGATCACCTCATGCATGACGCCCTGCCACTCGCGGATCAGCCGCGTGCCCGGCATCAGCCGCCGCCGTGGCTGCGAGGATCGCGCCTCGCTTGCCGTGCTTGCCTTTGACGCCTTGGCGTCCCGTGCGATGGCCTGCAAGCGCTTGGTTGCAGCAAGCGACAATCCACCGAAGGCCTTCTCCTGGATGGCATAGGCGAGCGCTCTGATCAGCAGCTCATAGGCGAGCTCACGGCCGGTATAGCGCAGGTTGACCGGCACCATGACGGCGCCGATCCGCGCGAGCGACAGCCAGACCAGCGGCATTTCCGGGCAGTTCGGCAGCATCACCCCGACGCGCGATCTCTGGCCTATGCCGAAGCGCACCAGCGCTTCCGCGAGCCGGTCGACCTGACGGCGCAGCTCGGCATAGGTGATCGTCTGCCCGGTCTCGAAGAAGTTCCACGCAAGGGTCTGAGGGCATTCGTCCGCCGCCTGGCACAGCAGCGCGTGAATGTTCTGCGGAAACGCGAAAGCCTCCATCTCCTTGTGGCGCTCGGCCACCGTCAGGGCCGCGAGCTTCGCTACATATCGATCCGGCCAAAGCGGCAGGGAGGCTTGCGTCTGCTTATCCATTCGACCCGGTCCAGTCAGCAATGCTCAGGAACATGCCAGAGGTTATGATCCAGAACGGCGCCGGAGCGAGCGGCTGACGGAGCCGGAAGAAAGGCCTTGAGGCATGTTGCATCTGGCACTTGGCACCAGACGCCCAGGATCATCCCGCTCCCGCTCCCCAGCCGCAAATTTCTTTTTCGGCTCATTTCATTCGCTGCTGTTATATGTGGGCTTATCCGTCGCGGGGCCTTCGCATGCGCATCACCCATCGCCAGCTGGAAGCCTATAATCTGTTCATGGAGACGGGCACCGTCACGGCCGCCGCGGAGCGCATGGGCCTGTCTCAACCCGCCATGAGCAAGATTCTCGCGGGCCTCGAGCTCGACCTGGGCCTGAAGCTTTTTCAGCGGCAGCGGAAGCGCCTGCTTCCGACCCACGAAGCGCACCTCCTGCACAAGGAGGTCAAGCGGCTGTTCGAATCGCTGACGGATGTCGAGCGCTTCGCCAAGGATCTCCGGAACCTGCGCTCGGGCGAACTCAGGATCGTGTCGGCGGCCTCGCTCGGGCACACGCTCGTCGCCGATGCCGTTGCCGATTTCGCCGAGGCCCATCCGACCGTCGCGATCTCGCTCAACGTCTCCAGTTCAGTCGGCAACGACGTGCTCGGCCAGAACATCGACGTCGGCTTCTCAGTCACGCATTTCCAGCATCCGGCACTGACGACCTTCCCGCTGTTCCATGCCGAGGCCGTCTGCGTCGTGCACCGGGGTCATGCGCTGGCCGAGCGCGACGTGGTCACGGCGCAGGCTCTGGAGGGCATGGACTTCATCTCGTTCACACGCAACAGCCGCATGCGCCACCTGACCGATGCGGTGTTCGAGCAGCAGCGCATCATGCGGCGCATGAACTGCGAGGTGTTCTCCTCGGTCGAGGCCAACGCGCTCGTCGCGCGCGGCATGGGCGCCGCCATCGTCGAGCCGATGAGCGTGCATCAGGGCTTCTGGCCGAATCTCTGCGCCAAGAGGTTCGAGCCGACGATCGAGTTCACCTACAACGCGATCCTGCCGCGCGCCCGGCAGCGTTCAGCCCTGACCGACACGTTCCTCGACCATCTGCGCGGCCGTATCGCGGCGCTGGCTGCGGGCGACGATCCGCGCGCCGGCCCCAGCCTGAGAATGCGCCTCGCCTGAGGTCGTGCCAGAGGACGGTCTCAGGCAGCGTCTCGCCGCGCGAAGAAGGTCAGCCCGGCGAACCGGTCGAGCAGGAGGACGGCCGCGAAGGTCACGAGCACGCTGATGGTCGATATCGCCGCGAGGACCGGCGAGGCCGAATCCTGCACGAAGGCGAAGATCTGCACGGGCAGGGTCGTGATGTTCGGCCCGATCAGGAACATGGTCACGGTCACCTCGTCGAAGGAGATGATGCCGGCGAACAGGAGCGAGGTCAGGATTCCCGAGCGGCATAGCGGCAGGACCACGTCCTTGAGCGCCTGCCACTCGCTCGCGCCCATGACATTGGCCGCCCTGATCAGGTCGGGATCGATGCTGCGCATCGCGATGTGGATGGGCCGGTAGGAGAACGGCAGGGTGATCACGAGGTGGGCGAGGATGATGCCCGGCGCCGTGCCGAGCAGGCCGAACTGGCCGACCATCGCCACCATCGCGACGCCCATGGCCGCGTGCGGGAAGAACAGCGGCGAGAAGATCGCCAGTTCGAGCGCCGACGCGATCCGCGGCGCATAGCGCACGACGTAGTACGCAGCCATGAAGTTGACCGCCGAGATGATGACCGCGGTGGCGGCGGCGATGCCGAGACTGACCGCGAAGGCCTTGGGCCAGCGCGGATCGGTGAAGGTCTCGACATACCAGCGCAGGCTGTAGGTGTCGGGCGGAAACTGGATGTAGCCGCCGCCGTTGAACGAGGCGCCCGCGACGATGACGATCGGGGCGGGAAGCGACAGGAGCAGGGCGACGCCCAGAAGCCGCATCGTGCTGTTGCGCTGGGTCATGATCAGCTCCGCCCCTTCAGCAGCCGGCGCTCGATCGCCTTGAACAGCAGCAGGGACACGAAGCTCAGTCCCAGCAGGCAGATCGACCAGGTCGCCGCCTTGCTCATGTTGAAGGTGTACATTACCTCCTGGTAGATTTGTGAGCCGACGAAATTATGGGTCATTCCGCCGAGCAGGATCGGCGTCACGATCGCCCCGATGCAGGCGAGATAGATCACCATCAGGGCAGTGAAGGCGCCCGGCAGCGACAGCGGCCAGACGATATGGCGGAAGGTCTGGAACCAGCTTGCGCCGAGCACGCCGGACGCTTCCTCCAGATTGCTCTCGATCTCCAGCAACGAGGCGAGAATGGAGATCACCGCGAAGGGCACGAGCACGTGCGTCAGGCCGATGATGATGCCGAGATCGTTGAACATCAGCTTGACCGGCGCTTCGATGAGCCCGAGCCAGGCGAGGAACTCGTTGATCACCCCGCGCGGCCCCAGGAGCACGATCCAGCCATAGGTACGCACCACGAGGCTCACCAGCCATGGGACCAAGACGACGATCAGCAGAGTGTTGCGCCAGCGGTCGGAGCGCCAGAGCAGCAGCGCGATCGGATAGGAGAGGACGACCGAGAGCACGGCGACGACCAGCGACGACACTACCGTTCGCAGGAAGACAATGTGGTAGTCGGAGCGGTCGACGATCTGCCGGAAGTAGCGCGTCGAGAACTCGCCGTCGTCGTAAAAGCCGTTGCTGAACAGGTGGATGACCGAGCCGAAGAACAACACGAGCAGGATCAGCACCGGCAGGATGAGCAGCACCGCGCCGCGGGGGGCCTTTTCCTGCGCGGTCACGAGCGTTCCCCGAAGGCTTTCGCCATGTCGGCGCCGAGCGGCTCGAAGATTTGAGCGTGGTCGGCACGGAAGCTCACTGTGCAGGCATCTCCGGGCTGGGGCAGATATACGGACGCGTGGGTCATCGCCACCGCCGTGAGGCGCCGCTCGCCGCAGCCGAGCAGCAGGCGCGTCACGCCCGCCACCGCGAACCGGTCGATGACCGTCGCCGGCATCGAGACGGCGCCGGGACCGGCCGCGGCAGAGTTCTGCTGGACCTCGATGACTTCGGGGCGAAGGCAAAGGCTGCAAGGCTTGCCGTCGCCGGGTTCGAATCCGCGTACCGCGGACCGGGGAAGGTCGAGCGTGCCGAGCCCCGTTTCCAGTTGAACCCGCGCGCCCGTGGCTGCGACGACCTTCGCCGGCACCTCGTTGAGATCGCCGATGAACTTGGCGACGAACAGGTTTCCCGGCCTGAGGTAGATGTCGTGCGGTGCGCCGGCCTGCTGGATATTGCCCGCGCTCATGACCACGACCTTGTCAGACATCAGGGTCGCTTCTTCCTGATCGTGCGTGACGAAGACGAAGGTCGTCTTCAGCGCCTTCTGGATGTCCTTCAGGCCGACCTGAAGCTGCTTGCGCAGTTGCAGGTCGAGGGCGGAGAGCGGCTCGTCGAGCAGCAGGATGGACGGTTCGAGAACGAGCGAGCGCGCCAGCGCCACCCGTTGCTTCTGGCCGCCGGAAAGCTGCGAGACTCGGCGGTCGCCGAGGCCTGCGAGATCGACGAGATCGAGGAAGCGCTCGACCTTGATGTCGATCTCCCGCCGGTCGAGACGGCGCAGCTTCAGCCCGTAGGCCACGTTCTCCGCAACCGAGAAATGCGGGAACAAGGCGAGGTTCTGGAACACCATGCCGATCGGCCGCTGCTGGGGCGCAAGGCCGGTCATGTCGCGGCCGTCGATGAGGATCTTGCCCCCATCGGGCTGGATGAAACCGGCGATCAGCCGCAACAGCGTCGTCTTCCCGCACCCCGACGGGCCGAGCAGTGTCAGGAAGCTGCCGGGCTCGATCGTCAGTGAGACATTCGAGAGCACCTCGGCATTACCGTAGCGTTTCGATACTCCGGCAATGTCGATTTGGCCCAGGGCCGATGCATCACGCCCCGGAAGGCGTGCAGGTGCGGGCATGGTCACGGCGATGCTCACGGGTCGAGACTATTCCTGACGGCGATCTGAGGGTTGCGAGGGTTAGCGGCGGGAGGCCGCCACCATCTGCTCGATCTGGTTGATGCGGTCCTCGTGGCTGGTGACGATGACGTTCCAGTCGGGCACGTACATGCGCTCCATCAGTTGGGCGCGGGTCATGCCGACGCTTTCCTCGATCTCTTTCGGCAACGCCGCCTGGTTGTTCGAAGGAATGGAACCGGTATGGGCCGAGAGGCGTGTCTGGGCCTGGGCGTCGATCAGTTCGTTGAGATAGGCGACCGTCTGGGCACGGTTCGCGGACCCCTTCGGTACCATCACAACATAGGGCAGCATCAGCGCACCCTCGCGCGGAATGACCATGTCGATATTCGTCTGCCCTTGCCTGCGCAGGTGCCAGACCCGGGTTGAGTAGAAGGGAACCGCGGCAACCTCGGCACGGGCAAGCAGCGTGTTCATGTGCGCAAGCGACGTGTAGGTTGTCAGAGCATTGCCGATCACCCGGCGCAGCGGCTCGAGGCCCGGCGTGATGTTGCGCGCGTCCCCGCCATTGGCGCGTGCCAGGATCGTCAGATCGTAGGACGAGGCGTAGATCGGTCGCGTCACGGCCAGCTTCCCCTTCCAACGGGGATCGCCCAGATCATTCCAGGACGCGAAATCTGAGGCCTTGGCGAGCGTCGTGTTGAACGCGATGGCATAGTAGGCGAAATGGGTCGATAGTCCGACGATCTTGCCCTGCCGGTTGCGCACGATCAGTTCGGGCGAAATGCTGGTCAGTGCCGGGAATTCGGAATCCTCGAACGTCTCAACGAGATTGGTCCGCGCGAGGCCCACGGCCTCGAAGTAGGTGAGGTCGACGACGCTGTACTGCGATGCGGTCGGCGAGCGCACTGCGCCGGCGGTGTTCGGGACTTCCACGACGCGAGCCGGAATGTTCGTGCGCTGCGTGAACGGGGCCTGCATGTGTTCGCGCAGCGTCAGTGCGCCGCCACCGCCCCAGGTCGCATGAATGACGTCCGCCTGAGCGGCCAATGAACTCGTGGCCACGAGTGCGATCGAACAGAGCAAGCGCTTCATGTGTCCCTCCGTCTGGTCTGGCGCCGCGCGAGACCGCAGCACGGCGACAGTCCGGTGACAGGGCAGGCTTGGCAAATTCAAAGGATGCCGAACTTGATAATCCAATGTTATGATAGGAGTGCTGTGCACAATGGGCCTGGCGAAGTTCGGGATCGACTTGGCGCCGTGACATTCCCTGGATGAATGGGTTTGCGGGTCGTTTTGAATTCTCAGCTGTCGGATGTGCAGTTGGCATTTGCAATGGTGTCGGATGCGGTCCCGGCGGCACGGAAGCTCGAAGACGACACGTGGCACGGGTATTCATCGGTGGCATCTCGACCGAAACCAGCGCCTTCTCTCCGGAGCCGACGGACTGGCCGATTTCTAGTCTTGCGGGGGTGCTTCATGGCGATGAGACTGCCCATGCGCCGAACCACTTCACCGTGCATGTCTGGCGTCCGCGCGCCGCGGCCGATGACCACGAGGTGGTATAGAGACTGATCGCCTTTGCGGAACAGGGCGGCACGCCGACCTACGCGGCCAGGCTCGTCTTGGATGTCTCCGCCGGCATCTATGCGGCCGAGTGCGTCGCGGACTATGCCGATACGGCCAGCGACGAGGAATGGACGACGCTGATGGGCCAGATGGGCCGGGCCGACGATCCGGGTGCGGTCCTGCTGCGCCGCGCACTGGTCTC
>NZ_JAEULY010000004.1 GCF_016793595.1 Phreatobacter sp. | reverse complement strand
TCGCCGCGACGGCGGCGAGGCAGCGTCGTGCAAGAGCCATGACTGTCGGTCGCAGAGGCATGGAGAAGGCTCCGTAAATAGGCACCGCCCGCGCGAGGAGGAGCGACACGGGCGGTGCCAGGGTCAGCAGCTGGGAAGCGTCAGCTGCCGCACTTATTGAGCTTGGTGTTCCAGTTGCCGCACTTCTTCCCGACCCAATCCGCCTCGAGGTCCTTGGAGCCGTCGAGGAAATCGGACCAGGCGTCGCCGGGAACGAGGCCCTTGGTCTGCCACACCACGTCGAACTGACCGTCGGCGCGGATCTCGCCGATCATCACCGGCTTGGTGATATGATGGTTCGGCAGCATCTTCGACGTTCCGCCGGTCAGGTTCGGGACCTCGACGCCGACGATGGCATCGATGACCTTGTCGGGCTCGACGCTCTTGGCCTTCTCGACCGCCTTCACCCACATCTCGAAGCCGATCACGTGGGCTTCCATCGGGTCGTTGGTGACGCGCTTCGGGTTCTTCGTGAAGGCCTTCCAGGAGGCGATGAACTTGTCGTTGACCGGGCTCTTGACCGACTGGAAGTAGTTCCAGGCGGCGAGATGGCCGACGAGGTTCTTGGTGTCGACGCCGGCGAGCTCTTCCTCGCCGACCGAGAACGCGACGACCGGAATGTCCGTCGCCTTGATGCCGGCGTTCGCGAGCTCCTTATAGAAGGGCACGTTGGCGTCGCCGTTGATCGTCGAGACCACCGCCGTCTTCTTGCCAGCAGAAGCGAATTTCTTCACGTCGGCGACGATCGTCTGCCAGTCGGAATGACCGAACGGCGTGTAGTTGATCATGATGTCTTCTTTCTTCACGCCCTTGGCGAGAAGATAGGCCTCGAGGATCTTGTTCGTCGTGCGCGGATAGACGTAGTCGGTGCCCTCCAGCACGAAGCGCTTCACGCCCTCGGCGAGCAGGTAGTCGACCGCCGGAATGGCCTGCTGGTTCGGCGCCGCGCCGGTATAGAAGATGTTCGGCGAGGACTCCTCGCCCTCGTACTGCACGGGATAGAACAGGATCGAGTTCAGTTCCTCGAAGACCGGCAGCACGGACTTGCGCGACACCGAGGTCCAGCAGCCGAACGTCGCCGCCACCCGGTTCTGCGTGATCAACTCGCGCGCCTTTTCGGCGAACAGCGGCCAGTTCGACGCGGGGTCGACGACCACCGCCTCCAGTTTCTTGCCGAGCAGGCCGCCGCGCTTGTTCTGCTCGTCGATGAGCATCAGCATGACGTCCTTCAGCGTCGTTTCCGAGATGGCCATCGTGCCGGACAGCGAATGCAGGATGCCGACCTTGATCGTCTCCTGCGCCTTTGCCGGCACGGCGAAGCTGCCCAGCGCCATCGCGGCGCCGGCAGCGAGGCCGAGCACTTTGGATTTAAGGTTCAACATGGAGTGTTCCCGTTCTGGTGTTAGCCGTCAGCGCTCGGAAGGCAGAACCACCGCCGGACAGCGCCTATGGCTGTGGCAACCGCCGTGCCAGCGTCATCGCGTCGCAGCAATCGCTTGACTCCGTTCCGGAATTCCCCCGCGCTGACCCTGCGGCAGGCACGCCGCTGCGCCCTGGATGGGCACGAAGCAGGCGCGCGATGAAAAAATGGGCAAATCATACTGCCCAAGTATGCATCACCGCCTGATCTCGATTCACCGGCCACGGCGACGCCTGCCGCTCGCGCGGCTCTTGGCGGTGAATTCAGGCTTCGTTAACCCTGTCGGCGTCATCTCGGCGGAGGGCGACGGGGAGAAGGCGATGGCCGTCAGCGAGATGTCAGCCGAAAGCCCGCCGCCCCGCCGGGGCTGGCGCGAGGCTGCGGCTGTCTATCTGCGCCGCGATGTGCTGATCGTCCTGTTCCTCGGCTTTTCCGCCGGACTGCCGCTGGCGCTGTCGGGCTCGACCCTGCTGGTCTGGATGGCGGAAAGCTCCGTCGACCTGAAGACCATCGGCTTCTTCGCCCTCGTCGGCACGCCCTATACGATCAAGTTTCTCTGGGCGCCGGTCGTCGATGCGCTCGATATCCCGATCCTCTGCCGCCTGTTCGGCCGCCGCCGGGGCTGGCTGATCTTCAGCCAGATCATGCTGATGGCGGCGATCGTCTTCCTCGGGCTCCAGAACCCCGACGTCTCGCCCTTCATGATCGCGCTCGGCGCTGTGCTGGTGGCCATCGCCTCCGCCACGCAGGACATCGTCATCGACACCTACCGTGTCGAGAAGCTCGACACGTCCGAGCAAGCCGCCGGCGTCGGCGCCTATGTCGCCGCCTACCGTGTCGGCATGCTCGTCTCGACGGCGGGCGCGCTGTTCATCGTCTCGTTCTTCGAGAAGGTGCAGGGCTTCGACAAGGCGACCGCCTGGACGCTGGGCTATGTGGTGATGGCCGGTTTCGTGCTGGTCGGGATCGCGACGACACTCCTTGCGCGCGAGCCGGCGCGTTCGGCCGAGGCTGTTGCCGCCCACTCCGCCGACAACCCCATGGTTCGCGTGCTGAAGGCAGCCGTCGGCTCCTTCTCCGAGTTCCTGACCCGCGACATGGCGGTTGCCGTTCTCGCTTTCGTCATTCTGTTCAAGCTGTGCGACGCCTTCGTCGGCGCCATGACCGGGCCCTTCGTCATTCGCGGCATGGGCTACAGCCGCGAGGAATATGCCGCCATCGTGAAGGGGCTCGGCCTCGCCGCGACACTGGCCGGAGGCTTTGCCGGCGGCTTCGTCGCGCGCGGGCTGGACCTCAGGACCAGCCTCTGGCTTGCCGCTTTCCTCCAGATGGGCTCGAACCTCGTCTTCGCGCTGCAGGCCGTGATGCCCGCCAGCTACCCGATGCTGGCGGCGGTCATCGTCACCGAGAATTTCACCGGCGCCATCGGCACGGTGATCTTCGTCGCCTACCTGTCCTCGCTCTGCCAGTCGCCGCTGCACACGGCGACGCAATATGCCCTGCTCTCGGCCCTCTCGGCCGTCGGCCGCACCTATATCTCGGCCCCCGCCGGTCTCGTCGCCGAGCAGGCCGGCTGGTTCTGGTTCTTCGTCCTCTCCTGCCTCACCGCCATTCCGAGCCTTTTCCTGCTCTGGTGGCTGCAGGCGCGTGGCCATTTCGACGCGCTCGCGCGGCCGACCGGCAAGCTCGCCGCCGACGACTGACACGCCGCCGACGACTGACACGCCGCTGGCGTGTCGGCCGTCGCTGCGATAGAGCCAGCGTCGCATGCAGCGCTCCACCACATCCCGCTCCTCCGGCGATCTCCTGGCCGACAGGCGCTACGACTACGCCATGTTCGCCCGGGCCGAGGGCGATCTGCCTGCCGCCGCCGACCTGCTGGCGCAGACGCTTGAGATCGTGCCGCGCTGGGCGCCGGCATGGTTCGCGCTCGGCGAAGTCGAGGCCGCGCAGGGACGGCGGGACGAAGCCATCGCCGCCTTTCGCGAGGCGCTGGCGCAAGATCCTTCCGACGCGCTCGGCGCGGCGCTGGCTCTGGCCCGCCTCGGGGTAGCCGACATTGCCGCCGCCATGGCGCCAGCCTATGTCGCTGCGCTGTTCGACCAGTATGCGCCGCGTTTCGACAGCGCGCTGCGCGCGGGCCTGGCCTATCGCGGGCCGGAGATTCTTCATGATGCCGTCGCGCGCTCCTGCGCGATGCGCGGCCGCGACGGCACCTTCACCCGCATGCTCGATCTCGGTTGCGGCACAGGCCTTGCGGCCGAGGTCTTCGCTCCGCGCGTCGAGGTCATGGACGGCGTCGATCTCTCCCCGCGAATGATCGACATTGCCCGACAGAAGGGCATCTACCGCGACCTCGCGGTCGGCGATCTCGCTGGCTTCCTCGGCCAGCAGCATGCCGCCAGTGCGGATCTGGTCGCTGCCGCCGATGTCTTCGTCTATCTCGCCGATCTCGCCCCGATCGCCCGCGATAGTGCGCGGGTGCTCGTGCCGGGCGGCCTCCTCGCCTTCACGGTCGAGACCCATCCGGGTGAGGGCGTCGTGCTGGGCGCGGGATTGCGTTACGCCCATGCCGAGGCGTTGGTGCGGGCCGTCGTCACCGGCGCCGGGCTCGACATCCTGCTGCTGGAAGCGGTGTCGACGCGCAACGAGGCGGATCGCCCGGTGCCCGGTCTCGTCGTCGTGGCCGGCAGGGCCTGAGGGTTACTGCTGTCCGGCGCGGCCGAGCGCGGCGGACACCGGCGCCAGATATTCCCAGCGGCGGGCGCCGTCGAAGGCGCCGAGCACCTTCATGCCGTCGCGCGCGACCGAGTTCACGTCCTTGTGGAAGGCGGTCAGCGGTTTGTCGAGCACAGCCGGGCGCGCGCCGTCGAAGTGGGGATGCCCCACCGCGTAGACCGCCAGAACGATGAACGTGCCGCGAAACATGCCCACTGCGCCGCAATGGCGCCCCCGAATTCCGGGTCTTCGCCCGGTGACGCCAAGCATATGGCACAGGAGGCTTGAATCCCCTTTTGCCAAACTCGCCGCAATTTTATCGAAAGTTCGATTCAACGTTCGCGGTTGACGATAAGGGCTGTGGCGGGCGACAGGCAGGCGATGAACTACCGTCACGCCTACCATGCCGGAAACCCGGCCGATGTGATCAAGCACGCGGTGCTGGCCTTCGTGCTCGGCCACCTGACGCAGAAGGACACGCCGCTTCGCGTCGTCGATACCCATGCGGGCATCGGCCGCTATGATCTCACCTCGGATGCCGCCGAACGCACCGGCGAATGGGTCGAGGGCATCGGCCGCCTGTGGGGCCGCGACCTGCCGGAGCCGCTGGCGGCCTTCCTGGATCCCTATCTCGACTGCGTCGCGCGGCTCAATCCGGACGGCCGCCTGCGCCACTATCCCGGCAGCCCCGAGGTCGCGCGGCTGATGACCCGCCCGGTCGACGGTCTCACCTTCTGCGAACTGCATCCCGAGGATGCCGAGGCGCTCGCCGGTCTCTATCGCCGCGAGGCCCGGGCCAAGGTCATCGAACTCGACGGCTGGCTGGCGCCCAGGGCCTTCCTGCCGCCGAAGGAGAAGCGCGGCGTGGTGCTGATCGATCCGCCCTTCGAGCAGGCCGGCGACTATGACCGGCTGGTGGATGCGCTGGCCAGCGGTTACCGGCGCTTCGCCACCGGCGTCTATCTGCTCTGGTATCCGGTCAAGGATGCCGTGCAGGTGAAGCGGTTCCACCGGATGATCGCCGATCTCGCGATCCCGAAATGCCTCGTCATCGAGGCGACGTGGCGGCCCGTCGATGGAAAGCGCCTTGCGGGCGCCGGCCTCGTGACGATCAATGCGCCATACACGCTCGCGCCTGTCTGCCGCGCGGCGGGAAAGTCATTGTGGGACGTCCTCGGCGTCCCCGCGGGCCGGTTTCTTGTGTCCGGCGACGCTTAGAACCTGAAAGCATTTTCGAGCGAAGTGGGAACCGGTTCGCGTGAGGAAAATGCGTCCAGCATGAACCCTGCTGACCCTACGGGTCCGTGCGCAGGTTCATCTGCTTCGCCGTGTCGACCACGAACAGCGCGCAGGCCGCGCCGACGCCAAGTCCGATGAGGACGATGGCGAGATCCACGATACCGATGTCGATCATGTCATACCCCTGAAGGCTCGGGTGACGGTCGTCATCCGCGGCACCGGCCGTCGGGGATCCGATGGGCGGCTAACGACTGGGGTATGGTTCCGCTGCTTGTGCGTTGCAGCAATACTGCTTTCGTTACGCTGCAATGCAACAATGGAATGCTGACTTAACGGAACTCCTGCCGCTGCCTGCCGTCGCCCCCGGCGGCCAATGCCCGGAGCGCCACCGTGAAATTTGGATGAAGCAGGTTAACGGACAGTTCACCCTTCAGCCGCTCGTTCCTGACCCTCTTACACTCGCCGTAGAAGCTGCGGCCCATCTCGGACAGCCCGCTTGCCTCGAACGGGATGTCCGGCGGCACCGGCAGGCCGAGCAGTTCGGCGGCATAGGCCACCACGTCCTGCGCCGGCGAGGGCTCGTCGTCGGTGACGTTCACGATGCCGTCGTAGCGCTTCTCGAAGCTCGCCAGCACCGCTTGAGCGATGTCGTCGACATGGATGCGGTTGAACACCTGCCCCGGCTTGATGATGCGGCGTGCCGTGCCGCGCGCGACATTGACGAGCGCGTTGCTGCCCGGTCCGTAGATGCCGGAAAGGCGCAGGAGAGCGACGGGAGCGCCATTGGCCCTGCCGAAGGCCGCCCAGGCCTGCTCCGCCTCCAGCCGCTCGACGCTGCGCGCGCTGACCGGCCGGCATTCCGTCGTCTCGTCCACCCAGCCGCCCTGATGGTCGCCATAAACACCGACGGTTGAGAGATAGACGACGGATTTCGGCGGGTGGGTCGCCAGTGCCTCGGCGCAGGTCTTCAGCACGGGGTCACCTGCCTCGTCCGGCGGCGCGGAGAGCAGCACGTTGTCGGCCTCAGCAATCGCTGTGGAAAGCTCCGCCGACAGCGCCGTGCCGTCGAAGGCCAGCACCGTGACAGCATGGCCTTCGACACCAGCTGCGGTCATCGCAGCGGCGCGCTCCGGCGAGCGTACGGTCGCGACGATCCGCTCATAGCGACCGCCACCCATGCGGATGACGGCCCTGGAGGAATAGCCGAGGCCGAAAATCAGGAGGGTGGTCATGCGGTCCATTCCGTCAGGACATCGGGATCGGTTTCGGATGTCGGCGGCCCGCCGGCCATGCGCGCCGGGTCCAGCTCCCGCAGCGCCCAGACCGCTGCGCCGCGCACCTGCGGCGAGCCATCGTCGAGCAAGGCAGCGGCGACGTCCGCAAGCTTGGCGTCGCCGCTATTGCCGATGGCGACCAGCACGTTGCGCAGGAACCGGTCGCGCCCGATCCGCTTCACCGGGCTTTTCGTGAACAGCGCCCGGAAGCCGGCGTCGTCCAGCCGCGCGAGGTCGGCCAGCGCGGGGCGCTTCAGATGCGCCCGCGCCGCGAGCTTCATCTCGCGGCCCTGGCTGGCGAACTTGTTCCACGGGCAGGCGGCAAGGCAGTCGTCGCAGCCATAGATGCGGTTGCCCATGGCCTTGCGGAACTCGCGGGGGATCGGTCCCTTGTGCTCGATGGTCAGGTAGCTGATGCAGCGCCCGGCATCGAGCTTGTAGGGTGCCGGGAAGGCGGCCGTCGGGCAGATGTCGAGGCAGGCGCGGCAGGAGCCGCAATGGTCCCGTTCGGGCCCGTCCGGCGCGATCTCCAGCGTCGTCATGATCGAACCGAGGAACAGCCACGAGCCGAATGCGCGCGAGACGAGATTGGTATGCTTGCCCTGCCAGCCGAGCCCTGCGGCGGCGGCCAGCGGCTTCTCCATCAGCGGCGCGGTGTCGACGAAGACCTTGAGCTCGCAACCCGTCTCCTCGACCAGCCAGCGGGCGATGGCTTTCAGCCGCGTCTTGATCACCTCATGGTAATCGTCGCCGCGGGCATAGACCGAAATCAGGCCGTCGGAGCGATCCTTCAGGCCGTCGAGCGGGTTCTCGTCCGGCCCGTAATTCATGCCGAGCATGACCACCGACCGGCCGCCCGGCCACATGGCATTGGGATGTGAGCGGCGCTCGGCCGTCTCCTCCATCCACGTCATCGAGCCGTGCCGCCCGGCGGACAGCGCCTCGGCGAGGCGCGGCGCGGCAAGCGGGATGGCGTCGGGAAGTGTGAAGCCGACAGAGTCGAAGCCCTGCGCCCGCGCCGCTTGCGCAATTGCCTCGCGCAGCGCGGCCGGGTCGCTCAGAAGTCGAGATCGGCGTAGGTCCCGCTCGGCTGCATGCCGACCACCCGGTCTGCCAGCAGGGCGCGGAACGACGGACGGGACTTCACCCGCGCATACCATTCCCTCGCTGCCGCGTCGTCGTTCCACGGGACCTCGCCCAGATAGTCCACCACCGACAGATGGGCCGCGGCGGCAAGGTCCGCGTAGCTCATCTGCGGTCCGGCAAGCCAGTCGTTTCGCGCCGCCAGCCAGCCGAGATAAGCTAGGTGATAGCGGATATTGTTGCGCGCCGCGCGCAGGATCGACGTGTTCGGCGCGCCGCCGCCGGCTTCCGGCGGCATGAAGCGCTTGTCGATCTTCTCCTCCACGAAGGGGCCGGAGACCTCGTCGAAGAACTTGCCGTGGAACCAGCGCATCAGCCGGCGCACCTCGACGCGCTGCGTCAGCGCCTCGGGCATCAGCCGCCGGTCGGGCGGCGTCTGGTCGGTATCGTCGAGCCAGAAGGCGACGCCCTCGGCGCCGGCGATGGCGAGGCTTTCGGCCGCCTCGAGAACCGGGGTCGTTCCCTCGGGATTGAGCCGCAGGAAATCGTCGCGCCGCTCCCACGGCTTTGCCTCGGCAAGATCCGGCTCCACGCCGCGCTCGGCGAGCACCAGCCGGACGAAGCGGGAGTGGGGACAGAAGAAGCGATGATGCAGCAGCATTCAGACAAACCCGATGGGTCGCAATCGATGGACCCGATGTGGTTTTTCGATGACGCGCGATGGCGGAGGGGCGTGCATAGCCCCATGAAGCCTGCGAGACAACCGCGCGATTTCTCGGCACCTATTCAGGAAGCGTCATGCTTAACCAATCGTGAAGGCGGATTGCGCTATGACGTGCCGACATAGCGCGGCCCCCTCGTCGCCGCCGACAGGTGATCCATGGATATCGCCAATCTGGGCAAGGCGCTCTTCCTCGGGCTCGTCGAGGGCGGCACGGAGTTCATTCCGGTCTCGTCGACCGGCCATCTGATCCTGATCGGCCATTTCCTCGGCTTCCAGTCGACCGGCAAGACCTTCGAGGTGCTGATCCAGCTTGGCGCGATCCTCGCCATCATGCTGGTCTATTTCACCCGCCTGCTCGGCGTGGTGCTCTGCCTGCCGACCGATGCCTGGGCCCGGCGCTTCGTCGTTTCCGTCCTCGTCGCCTTCCTCCCCGCCGCGATCCTCGGCGCGTTGCTGCACAGCCGCATCAAGGCGCTGTTCGAGCGGCCGGACCTCGTCTGCGTCGCCCTGATCCTCGGCGGCATCGTGCTCCTGGTGGTCGACCGGCTGAAGATCGAGGAGAAGGAGGACAATGCCTTCCGCTTCTCGCCATGGCTCGCCCTGAAGATCGGCATCTGCCAGTGCGCGGCGCTGTTTCCCGGCGTCTCGCGGTCGGGCGCGACCATTGTCGGCGCGCTATTGATGGGCGCCAGCAAGCGCTCGGCGGCCGAGTTCTCGTTCTTTCTCGCCATGCCGACCATGGCGGGGGCCTTCGCCTACGATCTCTACAAGAACTACAGGCTGCTCGACTTCTCGGACGTCACGACGATCGGCGTCGGCTTCGTCGCGGCCTTCATTTCCGGCCTGTTCGTCGTGCGCTTCCTGCTCGACTATGTCGGTCGGCACGGTTTCGCGCTCTTCGCGGTGTGGCGGATCGTCGTCGGCGTCGCGGGGCTGACCGGACTTTACGCGCTGGGGTGAACCCGCTCAGCGCACCTGCTCGGCGAACTGGCCCTGCTTGCGAAACCGCCAGAGCCAGGTCGGCGCGACCGCTTCCAGCGACTGCGGATGGATGCCCAGCGCCTCCAGCGTCCGGCCTTCGGATGTCGCGGCCTCGCTGACGACGTTGTCCGACTTCAGGAGCTCCACCTGATCCTCGGTGAGCAGCGGGTTCGGCAGCAGCTGCAGGAACTTCGCCTGGAACCGCGCAAGCCCGAAGGACAGGGGCAGAAGCAGGCGCTTGCGGCCGGTCGTCTCCAGCACGAAGTCGAGCACCTCGCGGAAGCTCTTCACCGCGGGGCCGCCGAGCTCGAGCACCGTGCCCGGCTTCACCTTGCCGTCGACGGCGGCCATCACGGCCTGCGCCACGTCGCCGACGAAGACCGGCTGGAATCGCGTCTCGCCGCCGCCGACCAGTGGCAGGACGGGCAGGGCCTGGGCCATGCCGGCGAAGCGGTTCAGGAACGTATCCTCCGGCCCGAAGATCACCGAGGGACGCAGGATCACCGCGCCCGGAACCTCGCGCAGCACCGCTGCCTCGCCTTCGGCTTTCGTGCGGGCATAGGCCGACGTGCTTGTCGCATTCGCGCCGATGGCGGAGATGTGGATCAGCTTCGCGCCGGCATCCGCCGCCGCGCGGGCCACCGCCTCGGCGCCGCTCGCCTGCACGCTGTCGAACTTCTGGCGGCCGGTCTCATGGAGAATGCCGACGCAGTTGATGACGATTTCCGCGCCCTCGACGGCCGCGCGCACCGAATCCGGAAAGCGCAGGTTCGCCTGGACGAAATTGATCTGCCCGACCGCGCCAAGCGGCTGGAGGTGCCCTGCAAGGTCCGGCCTGCGCACGGCGACGCGGATGCGGAAGCCCCGGCGCGCCAGCGCCCGCACGATGTGGCGGCCGACGAATCCCGAGCCGCCGAAAACGGTGACGAGCCGGTCGAAGGTCTGCATCGCGGGGCCTTTCAAGCGGAGAAGCGAGAGTTGGCCGTGATTAGTCCATTTCCAGGGTGAGGTGAAGGGGCGCTCGCGCTGTTCAGCCCCACCAGCTCATCACGCCGGCTGTCGCGGCCCAGACGAGCGCATAGCGGCCGGTGCGGGCGATGCCGGTCAGGATCGCGGTCGGCAGGGCCGGATAGCGCGCCATGCCGGCGAAAAGCGTGATCGGGTCGCCGATCACCGGCAGCCAGCAGAACAGCAGCGACCCCCAGCCCCAGCGCGCGAACAGGCGTTCGATGCGCGCCGTCATATCCGGGGGGAGGCGGAAGCGCTTCATCCAGGCATGGCCGCGCTCGCTGTCGGCGCCCCGGGCGATCTGCGTGCCGATCCACCAGCTGGTCATGCCGCCCGCGGTATTGGCGACGGATGCGACAAGGAACAGCAGCCACGGATGGCCGTAGCCGCCCGCAAGCAGCGCCACGAACACCGCTTCCGAGCCGCCAGGCAGCAGCGTCGCCGCTGAGAAGGCCGCGACCGCCATGGTGCCGTGGGCGGCGAGATGGGGGATGAGTTCGTGGAACATGCGTGCGCCGGTTAACCGCTCCGCTCATGCCATGGCGACAGGCCCTTGCACAGGGCAGGCGGCGGCCGCTTAATACGGCCCCGAAACGAGTTTGTCCCGGCGAGTTGCGTTGATGGCCGTCGTGCTGCGTCCCGCCCAGGCGATCAAGCTGGTGCACGACTTCTCGCTCGCGCTGGTGCGCGATGGCGAGCCGGACCTGTCGTCCCGGCAGATCGCCATCCTGCTGACCATCTATCTGGAGCCGCCGCCGCACCATGTTCGCGACCTCGCGCGCAAGCTGGGCGTCACCAAGCCGGTCATCACCCGCGCCCTCGATTCCATGGGCAAGCTCGACCTCGTCTCGCGCCGCCGCGACGAGCGCGACCGCCGCGACGTGGTAATCCAGCGCACCGTCAAGGGCGCGCTCGCCGTCGAGCGCATCGGCGACCTGCTCGCCGAGCAGGCCCAGATGCTACCGCCGTGAGACATTAACCGGCGGCGTGCTAGAAGCCGGGCATGACCGCCTTCGACCGCCGCATCACTCCTGCCCGCCCCGATCTCGCCGCCGCCCATCTCAAGGGACAGGTCGAAGCGGAGCGCTTCGTCGAGGGCCGCCCCGCACGCGTCGAGCTGCCGATCCTGCCCATGGCGCCCACGCGGCAGGTCAACGCCGCCCGCGACACAGAGCTTCTGCTCGGCGAGGAGGTGCAGGTCTATGACGTTCAGGGCGGCTATGCCTACATCCAGTCCGAGCGCGACGGCTATGTCGGCTATGTCGTGGAGCCGGCGCTGCGCCCGCGCCGCGCGCCCGCGACGCATCGCGTCTGGACGCGGCATACTCACGTCTATCCGGGGCCGAGCATCAAGCTGCCGCCCAATTTCATCGCCCCGATGAACGCCCGGCTGACCATCGAGCGCACGTCCAACGAGTTCTCCGTGACGGATACCGGCGCTCACGTCATCACGGCCCATCTCGTGCCGGTGGATAACCGCGCGGCCGATTTCGTCGCGGTGGCCGAGCTTTTCGTCGGCACGCCCTATCTCTGGGCCGGGCGAACCAGCCTCGGCATCGACTGCTCCGGCCTCGTCCAGACGGCGCTGGAGGCTGCGGGCGTCGCTGCGCCGCGCGATTCCGACATGCAGGAAAAGGCGCTGGGCCAGCCGGTCGACCTCGCGCCGGATCTGTCCGGCCTCAAGCGCGGCGACCTCGTGTTCTGGAAGGGCCATGTCGGCATTATGACCAGCCCGACCGAGCTGCTGCATGCCAACGGCCATCACATGATGGTGGTCAGGGAACCTGTCGCCGAAGCCGTGGCGCGCATCCGCGAGAAGTCGTTCGGCGCGGTGACCTCGGTGAAACGGATGAGCGTGGCGGCCGAATAGGGAACTGCCAGACGAGCGTCACCACCTCTCCCCGCCGGGGAGAGGTGGGGCGTGTCGCGGGCTCATCCCAATCTTTGACACCGCAGCCACCTGTTCGTCATGGTCGGGCCAAGCCCGACCATCCACGACTTGAATATCGCTCGCCAAGGACATTTGTGGATGCCCGGCATAAGGCCGGGCATGACGGCGGGAGGCTCTATTTTTTCCGCCTACCCGCACACCGGCTTGTCGCACTGGCGGATCGACCTGATCACGCCCTCCAGCACCGGCCGGCCGGGCCAGCCGATGATCGCCGTGCCCGACGCCAGCCATGACGGAGTCGCCGCAAGATTGGTGGCATTGGCGAGGCGGGTCGCCTGCACCAGCACCTGCCCGGTCTCCGGCTTGTCCGCGACATCCTCGATCTGGTTGTCGTCGAGGCCGATGGCCTTCGCCGTTTCCAGCGCCCGCAGCCCGTCGAACACGCCACGCGCGGCCATGGACGCCTCGTGGAAGGCGAGCACCTTGTCGGCGCCGCCGACCAGCTTCACCGCATATTCCACCCGCGCCGCCTGCACCGAGGGCAGTCCGAGGCTCGGTGCGTTGATGAAGGTGACGGCAAGATCGGGATCGGCCGCCACCATGGCCTTCACGTCCTGAGCCGCGCGGCGGCAATAGCCGCAGTTCGAATCGTAGATCTCGATCAGCGTCACATCGGCATCGGGCGAGCCGATGGTGAAGGCATTGTCGAGTTCGGAAAACTCGGTTTCCAGCTCGATCGGCACGCGATGGTTCTGCACCTCGCGCCCGTCCGCGCCGCGGATCGGGAACCACGACCCTTGCGCCCGCGCCAGCGAGGGCGCGGCGAGGATGAGCGGGGCCGCGAGCAGCGGGCGGCGGGTGATGGGCATCGGCGTCACCGGGTAATTCAGGGGGCGCACCATGGCCAAGGCGGCCTGGCCAGGAAAGTCACGCCTGCGTGACGCCCTCAATAGCCGTGCTTGGGATCGACCACGTTGGTCAGCGCGTTGCCAGCCATGTGCGCCCTGATCTGGCCGGCCACATAGGCCGCGATGGCCGGCGGCGAGGAGATCGCCGAATTGTGCGGCGTCGCCGTCACCTTCGGGTGCAGCCAGAGCGGGCTCGCCTCCGGCAGCGGCTCCGTCTCGAACACGTCGAGCACGGCCGCGCCCAGCGTGCCGGCGTCGAGCGCCGCGAGAATGTCGGTCTCGACCTGCAATCCGCCCCGGCCGACATTGATCAGCACCGGGCCGCCGATCGCCTCGGCCTTCGGCATCCTGGCGAACAGCTTGGCGTCGAGGATGCCGGTCGTGTCGGGCGTCAGCGGCATCATCGCCACGAGAATGTCGGAGGAGGCGACCACAGCGTTCAGCCCCTCGTCGCCGTGATGCATGGCGACGCCTTCCACGTCCTTCGGCCGGCGGCTCCAGCCCGCGACGCGGAAGCCCATGGTGCGGAGCTTCATCGCGGCGTCCTGACCCAGCACGCCCATGCCGAGCAGGCCGACCTGCACGTCGCTCGCCTGCGGCTGGTCGCGCAGGTCGATCCACTTCCTCTCGCGCTGGAAGCCGTCATAGGTGCGCACGCGCCGCAACGCCATCAGGCAGTGCATCACGACATATTCGGACATGCGGGTGGTGAGGTCGGGATCGACCACGCGCACCACGGGCACGCCCTCGGGCAGGCGCGTGTCCTTGAACAGATGATCGACGCCCGCGCCAAGCGAGAAGATCGCCTCAAGGTCCGGCAGGCCGGCAAAGGTGCCCTCCGGCTGCTTCCACGCCGCGGCGTAGTGGATCGCGCGGCGGTCGAAGGGCTCGGTATGCAGCACGATGTCCCAGTCCGGCAGAACGGCCTTGAAGCGGGCGCGCCAGGGTTCCGGGTCCCAGGCGCCGATGCCGAGCAGGAGCGTATTCACGAGGCGGTTCTTCCGGTCACGGTGTCGAGGTCGAAGGCGGCGGCGAACAGGGCCTTCGTGTAGTCGTTCTCCGGGGCCTTGAAAACCCGCTCCGCCGCACCGCTCTCCACCACCTTGCCGTTACGCATGACGATGATGTCGTCGGCGAGCGCCGAAACCACTTTCAGGTCGTGGGAGATGAACAGGTAGGTGAGGCCCCGCTGCGCCTGAAGCTCGCGCAGCAGGTCGACGATCTGCGCCTGCACGATGCGGTCGAGCGCCGAGGTCGGCTCGTCCAGCAGCACGAAGCTCGGTTCCAGCACCATGGCGCGCGCAATGGCGATGCGCTGGCGCTGGCCGCCGGAGAATTCGTGCGGGTAGCGATGGCGCGTCGCGGGGTCGAGGCCGACCTCCTGCAACGCCTTGACGACGCGCGCGTCGCGCTCGTCCTCGCCGAGCTTGGGGTGGTGGATCGCCAGCCCCTCGGCGACGATCTCGGCCACCGACATGCGCGGCGACAGCGAGCCGTAGGGGTCCTGGAACACCACCTGCATGAACCGCCGGTTCGGCCGCATCGCCTTGAAGCCGAGGCCCTGGATCGGCCGGCCCATGAACACGATCGGGCCCTGCGAGGAAATGAGCCTGAGCAGGGCGAGGCCGAGCGTCGTCTTGCCCGAACCGGACTCTCCGACGATGCCGAGCGTATGGCCCTCGCGCACGGAGACGGAGATGCCGTCCACCGCCTTGACGTGCCCGACCGTGCGGCGCAGCAGGCCGCGCTTCACCGGAAACCAGACTTTCAGGTCGTCGGCCTGCATCACGGTCTTCGCATCGTCCCGCAGGGCGCGCGCCATGGGCTTCGGCTCGGCGGCCATCAGCTCGATCGTGTAGGGATGCTGCGGCCGCTCGAAAATGTCGCCGACCGGCCCCTGCTCGACGATCTTGCCGTGGCGCATGACGCAGACCCGGTCCGCCAGCTTCCTGACAATGCCGAGATCGTGGGTGATGAACAGGATCGCCATGCCGCTCTCGCGCTGGAGATCCTTGAGCAGCGCGAGGATCTGCGCCTGCACCGTCACGTCCAGCGCCGTCGTCGGCTCGTCGGCGATGAGCAGGTCCGGCTCATTCGCCAGCGCCATGGCGATCATGACGCGCTGGCGCTGGCCGCCGGAAAGCTGGTGCGGATAGCTGTCGAGCCTTTGCTCGGGGTCGGGGATACCGACCTTGCCAAGCAGCTCCACCGCCCGCGCCCGCGCGGCCTGTTCGCTCAGGCCCCGGTGCAGGACCAGCGTCTCCGCGACCTGCTTGCCGACCGTATGAAGCGGGTTGAGCGAGGTCATCGGCTCCTGGAAGACGATGGTGATGTCGTTGCCGCGCACGGCCCGCATCGCGGCGCCGTCAGCCGTGATCAGGTCGGTGCCCTTGAACAGGATGCGGCCCGAAGGGTGCGAGGCGGCCGGATAGGGCAGCAGCTTCATCACCGACAGGGCCGAGACCGACTTGCCCGACCCGGATTCGCCGACCAGCGCGACCGTCTCGCCGCGTCTGACATCGAAGGAGATGCGGTCGACCGCGAGACTGTCCCTGCCGCCCTGCCTGAAGGCGACGGAGAGGTCCTGAACGGAGAGGAGAGGGGCTTCGGTCATCGCACCGGCATCATGGCAATGTCGTCACGGCAGCGCCGCAAGGAAGCGGTCGATCTCGCTCGGGCGGTCCGGGTTGAGACAGTTGAGCCCCTTGATGCCCTGCAGCCGGGTATCGGCGCTGACGAACCAGTCGCAACCGTGCCCCCCGGCGGTCGCGATGTGGATCGCATCCGGAGATTTCAGCGCCGGGAAGCGCGCCCGGAGCGACGCAGCCTCGCGGAGAACTGGCCTGTCGATGTCCCTGCACAGAAGCGGTGCGGTCTCGCCGGTGAAGAGTCGTTCGTAAACGGCCACCAGATCGCCGTCGCCGTTGCGGATCGGCACGACGAGCACCTCGCTCCAGCTCAGCCAGCTGGTCAGGGCTTCGAGGCGCCCGGATTCGATGATGTCCCAGAGCCGCTCGTGCCGATCGTTCTGGCCGCGCGAACTCTCCACCAGCCGAATGAAGAAATTGGCGTCGAGATAGAGCCTCGGCGCCATTCAGATCGGACCGCCGTCGCGAATGCGGCGCACCCGCTCCACGGCCTCCTCGCCGCTTTCGAGACGCCGGAAGGGCAGCCCCTCGGTCATCCGCCGCAGCCGTTGCGAGGCCGTGGGATGACCGGACGCTTCCTGCACGATCTCCACGGGCCGCGCGGGGTCGAGTCCTTCCCGCAGATTTTCGGGAAGGTCGGCAACAGAGACGATCTTGCGCACGACCTCGTTCATGGGCCGATCGTACCACAGCCTCGTGCACAAATCCCCGCATTACGCGAACGTCTTGCGTGGATCGAACGCGTCGCGCACGGCCTCGCCCACGAAAATCAGCAGCGACAGCATCAGCGCCACCGTGCAGAAGCCGGTCAGAGCCAGCCACGGCGCCTGCAGGTTCGACTTGCCCTGTTGCAGCAGTTCGCCGAGCGACGGCGAGCCGACCGGCAGGCCGAAGCCGAGGAAATCCAGCGCCGTCAGCGTCATCACCGAGCCGGACAGCACGAAGGGCATGAAGGTGATGGTCGCGACCATGGCGTTCGGTAGCAGGTGCCGCGTCATGATGGTCGGCGCCGCGACGCCGAGCGCGCGGGCCGCGTTGACATATTCGAAGTTGCGGGCGCGCAGGAATTCCGCCCGCACGACATGAACCAGCGACACCCACGAGAACAAGAGCAGGATGCCGAGCAGCACGAAGAACGAGGGGATCAGCACCGACGAAATGATGAGCAGCAGATAGAGCGAGGGGATCGCCGTCCAGATCTCGATGAAGCGCTGGAACAGGAGATCGGTCCAGCCGCCGAAATAGCCCTGCACCGCGCCTGCGGCGACGCCGATGACCGAGGATACCAGCGTCAGCGCCAGGCCGAAAAGAACCGAGATGCGGAAGCCGTAGACGATGCGCGCCACCACGTCGCGGCCCTGATCGTCGGTGCCGAGCCAGTTCCAGTTGCCGAGCGCGCAATAGCTCGCCCCCTGCGGCCGCTGTCCCCTGGGCATCGCCTCGGCCGCCGCGCAGTCCGGCAGTTTGTCGCGTTGCATCCATGTCGGCGCGGAAGGGAAGGGCGTTAGCGGGTCCTTCACCGTCGCCGACGAATTGTAGCGGATCGGCGGCCAGAGAACGGTCGCCTTCCGCTCGTCGAAATGGTCGAGCAGGAAGGCGTCCTTGTAGTCGGCGGGCGTCTCGAACTCGCCGCCCAGCTGCTTCTCCGAATAGTTGAACAGCACGGGGTAGAAATTCTGCCCGTCGAGCCGGACGAACAGCGGCCGGTCGTTGACCAGCACCTCCGCGAACAGCGTCACGACGAACAGGACGAGGAAGATCCAAAGGCTCCAGGCACCGCGCCGGTTGGCCTTGAAATTGGCCCAGCGGCGCTGGTTGAGCGGCGAGAGGCGAGGGCGCCTTGCGGCGGGCGCGTCGGCAAGGCGGGCGGTGGTCGCATCCATCGCTCAGACCTCCCGTGCCTCGAAGTCGATGCGCGGATCGACCCAGGTGTACATGAGGTCCGAGATGAGGTTCACGACCAGCCCGACGAGGGAGAAGATGAACAGCGTCGCGAACACCACGGGATAGTCGCGGTTCAGGACGCTCTCGAAGCCGAGCAGCCCCAGCCCGTCCAGCGAGAAGATCGTCTCGATCAGCAGCGATCCCGTGAAGAAGGCATGGACGAAGGCGCCGGGAAAGCCGGCGATGACGATCAGCATGGCATTGCGGAAGACGTGGCCGTAGAGCACGCCGCGCTCGTCGAGGCCCTTGGCCCGCGCGGTCATGACATATTGCTTGCGGACTTCCTCGAGGAACGAGTTCTTGGTCAGGAGCGTCATGGTGGCGAAAGCGCCGAGCGCCATGGCGGTCAGCGGCAGCGTCAGGTGCCAGGCGTAATCGACGGCCTTTTGCCACAGGTTCATCTGCGCCCAGTTGTCCGACCACAGGCCGCGCAGTGGGAACCAGTCGAGGAAGGAGCCGCCGGCAAAGACGACGATCAGCAGGATCGCGAACAGGAATCCCGGCACCGCATAGCCGATGATGATGATCCCCGAGGTCCAGACGTCGAAGCGCGAGCCGTCGCGCATGGCCTTGGCGATGCCGAGCGGGATCGAGATCACATAGGTCAGCAGCGTCAGCCAGAGGCCCAGCGAGATCGAGACCGGCAGCTTCTCCTTGATCAGTTGGATCACCGAAACGTCGCGGAAATAGCTCTTGCCGAAATCGAACCGCGCATAGTTCCAGATCATCATGAGGAAGCGCTCATGCGCTGGCTTGTCGAAGCCGAACTGTTTTTCGAGCTGGGCGATGAACTGCGGATCCAGCCCCTGCGCGCCGCGATAGCCGGTGGCGCCGACCTCGCCCGCCGCCGCGGCGGTCGCCGCCGAATCGGCCCCGCCGCCCGAGACGCGCTGCGTCGCCGAGACGTCGTTGCCGGTGAGCTGGGCGATGACGCGCTCGACGGGCCCGCCCGGCGCGAACTGCACCACCAGGAACGAGATCAGCATGATGCCGAGAATGGTCGGCACCATCAGCAGGATGCGCCGGATGATATAGCTGAGCATGGTGGCCCACGTTCGGGTGCCGCGACTCCCGCGTCAATAGGCGGGCGCGCCGGCGGAATGACGGCGGGGTAGTCCCCGCCGCCGTCCGCTCAGTTGTGCCGCTGCTCGCAGAAGCGGATGCGGTTGCCGAACGGGTCGTTGACCGTCACCTCCAGCCCCCAGTCGGCCTTCTCGAGGCCCGGTCGGTTGCTGCGGTAGTTCTTGGCCAGGAGCTCGGCGTGAAAGGCCTCGATTCCCTCCATCCGGCAGAAGCAGTTCGCGCCGGGGCTGGCGTCGCCGTGATGCTCGGACAGGTGGATCAGCAGGTCGCCGCGCGAAAGCTGCATGTAGAGCGGCGCGCCGGGGTGGAAGCGGTGCTCCCAGTCCACCGCGAAGCCGAGGAAGCCGAGATAGAACTCGCGCGCCTTGGCCTCGTCGAAGAAGCGGATGATCGGAATGGCCGGCTTGAACTTGAGGCCGGATGTCCTTGCCGCCTCGGTCTCGGCCTCCTCGGCGGCGATGACAGCCGCATAGGTGTTCCAGTCGGCAAACCCGAACATGTGGGCGGTGAGTTCAAGGGCCTGGCTATGGCTGATGTCGAGGGACTGGGCCGCCAGTTCCTCACGCAGGGTCTTGGCCATGGTCTTGGCATTGTGAAACGAGCGCATGGGCGCCGATCCTTCGTCGGTTCAGGCGAACTTCTCGATCAGGGCCCGCATTGCTGACGCTGTCGCCTGTCCATGATCGGGATCGGTGATGAGCGCTTGTGTGTCGATACGTTCACCGGACCTTCCGGAGAAGGCGCGGGCGGCAGGCCGTATCAGCCGGGCGCGACACTATGGCTGGCCGCCGAGGCGTTCAAGCCCCGTGGGCACTACCCGTCTCAGCCCACCGCGATCGTGCCGATGGCCATGGTCACCGCCGCCTGCGTCGGGTCGATCACCGGAATGCCGAGCGCCTCCTCCAGTGGCTTCCGGTGGCGCGCCATGCCGGCGCAGCCCATGACGATGGCGCCGGCGCCGTCCAGTTCCTTGAGCTGGCGGCCGACCTCGATCATCCGTCCCAGTGTTCCCTCGCCGGAGGCGCTCTCGGCCACCGACATTTCCAGCGCGCGTTCGCCGGCGAGGCGGTCCATCAGCCCCATCTGGCGGAGATAGCGGATATGGCGCGGGATCGACCGCGACTTGATCGCGATGACGCCGAAGCGCTCGGCGCGCGCCAGCGCCGTCAGCACGCCGGATTCGGCGATGCCGAACACCGGCCGCGACGTGCCCTCGCGCGCCACATGCAGGCCGGGATCGGAATAGCAGGCGATGACGAAGGCGTCGGCCTCGTTGTTCGCCTCGACCCTGCGGCGCAGCGGGATCGCCACGCTTTCGACGTGCTCCTGCGTCTCGATGCCGAACGGCCCCTCGGCCAGCGTCTCGCAGACGATCTCCGGCCCCTCCGCATAGGTCAGCGGCTTCACGGCCTGGCGGAGGCCCTCGGTGACGGCCTCGTTGGAGTTCGGGTTGATGACGAGGATACGAGGTCTGCGCGACATGGAATTCCGCCCGAAGCTGGTGTGTGTCTATTGTCCGCGCCTTCAAGACCCCCGTCCAGCCGGAGACGCACATGTCAGCCTCGCCCTATGATCTCGTCATCCGCGGCGGCACCGTCGGCACGGCGGGCGGCAGCTTTTCCGCCGATGTCGCCGTGAAGGGCGAAACCATCGTCGCCATCGGGCAGGGCCTCCCCGCGGGTGCCCGCGAGATCGACGCCACGGGCAAGCTGGTCCTGCCCGGCGGCATCGACACCCACACCCATATCGAGCAGGTCTCGGCCGGCGGCCTTCTCAACGCCGACACGTTCGAGAGCGCGACCACCTCGGCGGCCTTCGGCGGCAACACGACGGTCGTCTCCTTCGCCGCCCAGCATCGCGGGCTCGACCTCAGGAAGGTCGTCGACGACCACGCCCGGCTCGCCGACCGTGGCGCGCTGATCGACTACGCCTTCCACATGATCGTTGCCAATCCCGATCAGAAGACCATCGAGACGGATTTGCCGGCCCTCATCAAGGAGGGCCATGCCTCGATCAAGGTCTTCATGACCTACGACCTCATCAAAGTGGACGACGAGCCGCTGCTCGACGTGCTGCTCACCGCCCGCGAGAACCGCGCGCTGGTCTGCGTCCATGCCGAGAACCACGGCATGATCTCGTGGATGGGCAAGCGCCTCGTGAAGAAGGGTTACGTCGCGCCGAAATACCACGCGATCAGCCATCCCCGGGGCTCCGAGGCCGAGGCCTTCACCCGCCTCATCGCCCTCTCGGCGCTGATCGACCAGCCGATCATGATCTTCCACGTCTCCACCGCCGAGGGAGCGCAGGTCATCCGCGACGCGCGGGCGCAGGGGTTGAAGGTCTTCGCCGAGACCTGCCCGCAATATCTGTTCATGACCAAGCACGACCTCGACAAGCCCGGCATGGAAGGCGCGAAATGGATGTGCTCGCCGCCGCCGCGCGAGGCCGCCGACCAGGAAGCGCTGTGGCGCGCGCTGGCGCTGGGCGACCTCCAGACGGTCACTTCCGACCACGCGCCCTACCGCTTCGACGAGACCGGCAAGCTCTCGGCCGGCCCGAACGCCAATTTCAAGCAGATCGCCAACGGCCTGCCGGGCCTCGAAGTGCGCCTGCCGCTGATGTTCGACGCCATGGTCTCGAAGGGCCGTCCCGAATTCGACGGCCGCGGCCTCGAAGCCTTCGTCAACCTGACCGCGACCCAGCCGGCGCAGATCTACAACCTGCCGAAAAAGGGCCAGATCGCGCCGGGATTCGACGCCGACATCGCCATCTGGGACCCGAACAGGAAGGTGACGATCACCGACGAAGGTATGCACGACTTGACGGGCTTCACGCCCTTCGCCGGGACAACGGTCACCGGCTGGCCGGTCACGGTGGTCAGGCGTGGCGCTGAGGTCGTGGCGAACGGCAACCTCGTCGCCAAGGCCGGATCGGGCCGCTGGCTGAAGCGCACTGGCGGCTGGGCCGCCGAGCCGACCGGTCGCCTCACCGCCGACATGGACCCGAAGACCAATTTCGGCGCGAAGATTTTGTGACATGACGCCGCGCTAATCCGTCATGCCCCGCCTTGTGCCGGGCATGACGATGAACGACGCGTTTCACATTCGGATCAGCATATCAGCCGACCGGTCTTGAGCCCGTCGCCTTGGGCCTCCACATTGGCCCCATGACCGACAGCACCGAAAACCCCTTCTTCCGCCCCTGGGCCACGCCGTTCGGGATCGCGCCCTTCCCGGAGATCGCCATCGACGACTATCGCCCCGCCTTCGACCGGGCGCTGGCCGAGCATCGCGCCGAGGTCGAGGTCATCGCCACCAACCCGGATGCGCCGACCTTCGCCAACACGATCGATGCTCTTGAGACCGGCGGCCACGCGCTCGACCGCGTCTGCGGCGTGTTCTTCAACCTCGCGGGCTCGGACGCGACCGATGCCATTCAGGCGATCCAGCGCGACATCGCGCCGGTCCTCGCGCAGCATTCCAACGCCATCGCGCTCGATCCCCGCCTCTTCGCGCGCATCCGGGCATTGCACGAACGGCGCGACCACCTGCATCTGACGCCCGAACAGGTCCGCGTGCTGGAGAAGACCTACAAGAACTTCGTGCGCGGTGGCGCGGCGCTCGACGAGACCGCGAAGGAGCGGATGCGCGCGGTCACCGAGCGCCTCGCCGTGCTCGGCACATCCTTCTCGCAGAACGTGCTGAAGGACGAGTCCACGTGGACGCTCGCTCTGTCCGAGGCCGATCTCGCCGGCCTGCCGGACTTCCTGAAATCGGCGCTGGCGCAGGCCGCCAAGGATCGCGGCAAGGACGGCTACGTGATGACGCTCGGCCGCTCCATGGTCGAGCCGTTCCTGACGCTTTCTCCGCGCCGCGACCTGCGCGAGACCGTGTTCAGGGCATGGGTGAAGCGCGGCGAGATGGGTGGCGAGACCGACAATACCGCGATCGTCGCCGAGACCGTGAAATTGCGCATCGAGCGGGCGAACCTGCTGGGATATCCGACCTTCGCCGCCTTCAAGCTCGACGAGACCATGGCCAAGACGCCGGAATCGGTCCGCTCGCTGCTTGATCGCGTCTGGGGCAAGGCGGTCATCCGCGCCGCCAGGGAGCGCGCCGATCTCGCCGAGATCGCCCGCGCCGAGGGCATGAACGATGCGATCGAACCGTGGGATTACCGCTTCTATGCCGAGAAGCTGCGCCAGCAGCGCCATTCTCTCGATGAAGCCGCGCTGAAGCCCTATTTCCAGCTCGACCGGATCATCGAGGCCTCGTTCGAGGTGGCCCGCCGCCTGTTCGGCGTCGAGTTCCGCCCGCGAGCGGACGTGCCGGTCTATCACCCCGATGTCCGCGCCTTCGAGATGGTCCGTGGCGGCGAGAGCCTCGGCCTGTTCCTCGGCGACTATTTCGCCCGCACCACCAAGCGCTCTGGCGCCTGGATGAGCGCCTTCCGCAGCCAGGAAAAGCTGTCCGGCAACGTGCTGCCGATCATCGTCAACGTCATGAATTTCGCCAAGCCCGCCGAGGGCAAGCCGGCGCTGCTCTCCTTCGACGATGCCCGCACCCTGTTCCACGAATTCGGCCACGGCCTGCACGGCCTCCTGTCCGACGTGACCTATCCGCTGCTCTCGGGCACCTCGGTCGCGCGCGATTTCGTCGAGTTCCCCTCGCAGCTCTACGAGCACTGGCTGGAACGCCCGGAAATCCTCGGCGCCTATGCCGTTCACGCCGAGACCGGCGCGCCCATGCCGAAGGAGCTGATCGACCGGCTGATCGCCGCGCGCACCTTCAATCAGGGCTATGCGACCGTCGAGTACACGTCGTCGGCGCTGGTCGATATGGCCTTCCACTCGCTGGAAAGCGCCGAGGGCATCGATCCCGTCGCCTTCGAGAAAGCGGAACTCGCCCGCATCGGCATGCCCGAGGGCATGGTCATGCGCCACCGCACACCGCATTTCGCCCACATCTTCTCGGGCGACGGCTATTCCGCCGGCTATTACAGCTACATGTGGTCGGAGGTGCTGGATGCCGACGGCTTCGCCGCCTTCGAACAGGCCGGCGACGTCTTCGACCCGAAGCTTGCCGAGCGGCTCGGCCTCTACGTCTATTCGGCCGGCAACACGCGCGACCCGCTGGAAGCCTATGTCGCCTTCCGTGGCCGGGAGCCCGATCCGGAGGCGCTGCTGGTCAAGCGGGGGCTGGCGGACGCGGCCTGATCTTTACTGCCGCATCTCCACCGCGCCGGTGACGCCGATGGTCGAGTTCCAGCTGGCGGCCGTCTGGCGCAGCCAGCCGACATAGTCGCGGACGGGAACGAAGATCGGCGTCGAGGTGCATTCGCGGCCGGGATCGGTGGTGCCGCCCTTGAGGATGCCGATGACGGTGAAGCTGCGGCCCTCGCGGCGATAGACCGGCCCGCCGGAATCGCCGACGCACATGCCGGTGCGGTTCTGGCCCTCGCCGCCGGTCAGGCCGGCGAAGCCGCGGCCGGGCACGCTCGGCTCCGACGTTCGCATCAGCGTCTCGCGCAGCACGCCGTCGCGGGCGCGGGAGCGTTCCGTCGATCCGAAGCCGGCAATGATCAGCTCCTCGCCGGTCGCGCCGCCGCTGAACCACGAGACGCCCCAGCCGGCGGAGGGCAGGGTGGCAGGCCGCGCATCCGAGCCGAACGGTCGGGCGATCTGGATCAGGCCGACATCGTCGGAGGCGAAGCCATGGGCGGGGTCGAAGCCGGGATGGGCGGCCGTGCGCGCCACCGCGACGTTCACCCGCCGGAACGAGCGGTCGAGATAGCGGACGCGGTAACGTCCGCGCGCCGAGACGCAGTGCGCGGCGGTCAGGACGAGATCCGGTCCGACAATGGCGCCGGTGCAGATGCCCTCGGGCGTCTCGATGAGGACGGTGGAGCGGCGCGTTCCGTTCGGGTCGCGCGCGGGCTCGCCGCGCATCACGGCTCCAGCGCTTCCCGCTCCGCCGATCAGGAGGGCCAGTGCCAGGGGGAGAAGAGCCTGTCGCGCCACGGAGGAGCCTTGAGAAAGCGAGTCATGAGGCCCCAGCGGCCCGGACAAGGGCTAGCAGAACCCTGCCGCCTCCCACTGTCAATCGCCGGGCCGGGGCTCCGGTTCCATCGCGCGGGCAGCGTGACATTCCTGCCGATGCGGTGGGAACCCGGCCGTTCCTGCCGGTTTGCGTCTAATCTCTTGTGCGCACTTGTCTTGTTCGCGCCAAGCGGGGACAATTCGGCCAACCGGCCTGCAGGAATCGACAGCCAAGAGCCGGAGGGGAAACGTCAGGGGCAGAGACTTGGACACGACCGCATCCTTCAGGATCGTCATTGCCGACGATCACCCCCTCTTTCGCGGCGCGCTGCGCGAGGCGGTCTCCGGGCTGCCGGCGCGCCTCGCCATCGCCGAGGCCGGCTCCTTCACCGAGATGTCCGAGCTGATCGGCGCCGATCCCGACATCGATCTCGTTCTGCTCGATCTCGCCATGCCCGGCGTCAAGGGCTTCTCGGGCCTCATGTATCTGCGCGCCCAGCATCCCGGCGTGCCGGTGGTCATCGTCTCGGCCACCGAGGATACCGAGGTGATCCGCCGCTGCTTCGAATTCGGCGCCTCCGGCTTCATCGGCAAGACGCTCGGCACCGAGGCCATGCGTGCCGCCATCCAGGCCGTGCTCGACGGCGGCACCTATGTCCCGCCCGACATCGACCTCGCCTCGGGCGATTCGGAGAGCGCCCGCCTCGCGGCCCGGCTCGCCAGTCTCACCCCCCAGCAGGTGCGCGTGCTGATGATGCTGTCCGAGGGCTTGCTCAACAAGCAGATCGCCTATGAGCTGACCGTCTCCGAGGCCACCGTGAAGGCTCACGTCTCCGCCATCCTGACCAAGCTCGGTGTCGACAGCCGCACCCAGGCTGTCATCGCCGCCTCCAAGATCGCCGCCGAGGGCTGGCCGGGGCAGAGCCTGAACGGGTGAGGCGAGCTAAGTGGTTTCGTAGAGTTCGGCTATATCGGACATCGGCCCGATCTCGATGTTGAAAGGTTCCAACTTATCGGTGCCCAGAGATGTGCGCCAAGCAAAACGATATTCGTTCTGGTACAGATATTTGAAGTTTTTGCTGAATATTGGTTTCAACAGGGAGCGTGCTGTCTGATAGGGGTCGTAATATGAAAGCGAGCCGTGAAGCATGGTGATGTTTGGGTGAATATCAGATACAGCAGCTTCCAATCTTTTGCGGAACACCCCCTTGTCGCGAACCACCAGCGCAGCGTCTGCCTTGAATTCGTGGAACAGACGCGCGTCGTACCCAAGCGCGCAGCACCAGACATAATAATCGGGGACCTGCATGAAGCGGAAGAGCTCCAATGGTTTGACCGGAGTTTCGACTTCGCCGCCCAGTGGATCGAGTGCGTAAACCTTAAAGAGAAGTTGCTCGTTTGGGGTTACTGTAAAGTGTTCTAGCTCTTTGTCGGCTTGGGCCGGATTGAGTGAGGGGTCATCATAGCTGCTCGCAGGCGCGATACGAAAGATGCCACGCTCGAACGAGCTCTGGATGTGGTGCCGTTTTCCAAATTTGGCGTAGCAGGACGGCGGGCCGACGAATGGTGACTTGAGTGCAGGAGGGGCGTAGGCGCCAACTGCAGCCTCTCGCAGCGCTTTCTCGTTGAATTCGATCTGGGAAGTTCCATCCCTTTCCATCTGCTCTAGGATGACGTGCAGAATCAGGCGCAGGATGTTGGCTCTATGTGCGGCGTGACGGGGGGGCGTGACATCGCCTGCGGCGTCGGTTGACCAAAGATTTGTTGTCAGGGCGTCGAGGCGTTCCGCAAGCCGTTCCGGATGAGTTTCTCGAAGATAGCGATTCTTCTGGTACTCAGCGCGCCAAGCGTCAGGTGTCATTGCCTCCCCCCGTTCGGTTCACAGGATACCAGCCTTGCGGCTACTACGCTCGCGCCTCGTCGCTAGTCGATATGTGCTGTCGATCTCGACACAGAGTAGCTTTGAGTGATGCGGATAGAACGTGGGTAGGCGGCGCTTTCTAGGTCGTCAGTTTGCACCGGCCGGCTTGCGAGCCGGGCGATTGACGCCATAGTGGCGCCCCTGACATTTCCCTTGGCGGGCGCGACGCATGACCTCTCCCCTTGTCATCATCGCCGGCGGCGGCATTGGCGGCCTCGCGACCGCGCTGACGCTGCACCAGATCGGCGTGCCCTGCCTCGTGCTCGAATCGGCGCAGGAGATGCGCCCGCTCGGCGTCGGCATCAACCTCCAGCCCAATGCCGTCCGCGAGCTTGCCGACCTCGGCATCGGCGAGGCCGAACTCGACCGGGTCGGCGTCCCCGCGCGGGAATGGGCGCTGGTCGGCCTCAACGGCCGCGACATCTATTCCGAGCCGCGCGGCCTTCTCGCCGGCTACCGCTGGCCGCAATATTCCGTCCATCGCGGCCAGTTGCACATGCTGCTCCATCGCACGCTGGTCGAGCGCGCGGGGGCCGGCTCCGTCCGTCTCGGCAGCCGCGTCACGGGCTACCGGATCGAAGGTGGCGAGGTCGTCGTTGCGGTCGAGGCGGGCGGTTCCGTCTCGGAACTCCGCGCCACCCTCCTGATCGGCGCCGACGGCATCCATTCGGCGGTGCGCGCGCGGATGCACCCCGCGCAGCCGCCGATTCACTGGGGCGGCGCGCTCATGTGGCGCGGCACGACCATGGCGAAGCCGATCCGCTCCGGCGCGTCCTTCGTCGGGCTCGGCACTCACCGCCAGCGCGTCGTCTTCTACCCGATTTCCCACCCCGATCCGGCGACCGGCCTCGCCATGATCAACTGGATCGCCGAGGTCACCATCGACAATGCCGAGGGCTGGAAGCAGCAGGGCTGGTTCCGGCAGGTCGGCATTGCCGACTTCATCCACCATTTCGGCGGCTGGACCTGGGACTGGCTGGACGTGCCCGCCCTGATCCGCGGCGCTGATGGGGCCTACGAGAACCCGATGATCGACCGCGATCCCGTGCCGACCTGGGTGGACGGGCCGGTGGCGCTCATGGGCGATGCCGCTCACGCCATGTATCCGACCGGCTCCAATGGCGCGAGCCAGGCCATCGTCGACGCGCGCGTGCTGGGCGCCTCCATGGTCGCCCATGGCGTCACGCCGGCCGCGCTGGCCGCCTATGACGCGGCTCTGTGCGGGCCCATCTCGCAGCTCGTCCTGCGCAACCGGGGCGCCGGGCCCTTCGGGCTGCTGAACCTCGTGGACGAGCGCTGCGGCGGCGTGTTCGAGGCGATCGACGACGTGATCCCGGCTGAGGAGCGCGCCGGCTTCATGGCCGGCTACAAGGCCGCCGCCGGCTTCGCCATCGGGCAGCTCAACGCCGCGCCGCCAACCATTCCGGCGGGGGCGAGGGTGCCGGCGTAGTGCTTGAGCGCTGCTTGAAGAGGCACGGCTTCTTCGTCATGGCCGGGCTTGTCCCGGCCATCCACGACTTGAACACCACAATGAAGATGGACGTGGATGCCCGGCACGAGGCCGGGCATGACGTGATAGGCAAGGGCCCTATCGCAACCGCAGCCTACAATTCCCGCGCCTGGAACGTGTTGCAGCTCGAGATCTGCCCGCTCCGGAGGCCCGTCGTGAACCAGCGCTGACGCTGCGCCGAGGAGCCGTGCGTGAAGCTGTCAGGCACGACATAGCCTTGGCTGCGCCGCTGGAGCATGTCGTCGCCGATGGCGGCGGCGGTCTGCAGCGCCGCGCGCACGTCGTTCTCGTCGATGAAGCGGTAGCGCTGCTGGGTGTGATAGGCCCAGACGCCCGCGAAACAGTCCGCCTGCAGCTCGACCCGCACCTGAAGCGCGTTGCTCTGCGCCTCGTCGCCCGACGCGCGCTGCGCCTGCTGGACGCGCTGGAGCACGCCCATCTGGTTCTGCACGTGGTGGCCGACCTCGTGGGCCACGACATAGGCATAGGCGAAGCGGCAGGCGTTCTCGTCGCCCGAGCAGCCGCGAAAGCGCGTGGTGATCTCGCCGAAGAACGAGGTGTCGAGATAGACCTTGTTGTCGTTGGGGCAATAGAACGGCCCCATCGCCGACTGCGCCGCCCCGCAGCCCGAGCGCGTCGCGCGCTGGAACATGACGAGGCCCGGCGCCTGGTAGCGGCGGCCCGCCTCCTGGAAGATCTTCTGCCAGGCGTCCTCCGTCGAGCCGAGCACGGCGGCGACGAAATCGCCCATCTGGTCGGCCGGCCGCTCGCCGGGACGGCTCTGCGGCGCCTGCTGCTCGACGCGGCGCTGGCTGCCGCCGGTCGCCGCGTCATAGCCGCCGAGCAGGATCGCCGGGTTGATGCCGGTGAGATAGGAGATCAGCCCCACCACGATCATGCCGCCGATGCCGAGCCCGGCCGCGCCGCCGGGCAGGGAGCCGCCGCCGCCTCCGCCTCCGCCGTCACGGCGGTCCTCGACATTGTCCGAGCGTCGCAGGTCTTCCCAGCGCATGGCCATTCCCTCGTCTGCCGCGCGGATCATGCCGCCGCCGCCGGGACCGTGCAACTCCCGCGATGAAACAACGATTAACGGTGTATTCAGGTTTACGTAGCGTTCACGTTTACCTTTCGGTGACAGAATAAATTCAGAGAAAATTGAAGCGCTTAAGTCGTCGTTTACTCTGCCCGGCCAATCTCGCGAATGCGTATCGACGGTCTTGTTCTGCGTTCTCGGTGCCACCCATGTCGTTGAGTTTGAACGGAATCGCCCGATCAGGTGCCCGCGTGCGGGCGATCCGTTCGCCCTCCATCGCCCCGGATATGGGCCTCGGCCTCTCGGGCCGCATCATCCTCGGCGACTGCGTCGCGGCGCTCGATGCGCTGCCGGCCGCCTCGGTCGATCTCATCTTCGCCGATCCGCCCTACAATCTCCAGCTCCAGGGCGACCTGCACCGGCCCGACGACAGCCTCGTCGATGCGGTCGACAATGACTGGGACCAGTTCGAGAGCTTCGCCGCCTATGACGCCTTCACGAAGGCCTGGCTGAAGGCCGCGCGGCGGGTGCTGAAGCCGGATGGCGCGCTGTGGGTCATCGGCTCCTACCACAACATTTTCCGCGTCGGCACGGCCCTCCAGGACCTCGGCTTCTGGGTGCTGAACGACGTCATCTGGCGCAAGGCGAACCCGATGCCGAACTTCCGCGGCCGCCGGTTCACCAATGCCCACGAGACGCTGATCTGGGCCTCGCGCGACGCCAAGGCCCGCTACACCTTCAATTACGAGGCGCTGAAAGCCGGCAACGAGGATGTCCAGGTCCGCTCGGACTGGTTCATCCCGCTCTGCACCGGCGAGGAGCGCCTGAAGGACGAGGCCGGCCGCAAGGTCCACCCGACGCAGAAGCCCGAGGCGCTGATCGCCCGCGTGCTGCTGTCCTCGTCCAAGCCCGGGGACGTCGTCCTCGATCCGTTCTTCGGCTCCGGTACGACCGGGGCCGTCGCGAAGCGCCTCGGCCGCCGGTTCATCGGGATCGAACGCGATCCTGCCTATGCCGCAGCGGCCGAGGCGCGCATCGCCTCCGTGGAACCCTTGGCCGAAGCCGCGCTCGCCTCCTTCACGACGGCCCGCGAGGCGCCGCGCGTCGCCTTCGCCTCGTTGATCGAGCGTGGCATGATCGCGCCCGGCACCGTGCTGACCGACGACAAGCGCCGCTACCAGGCGACGGTCCGCCCCGACGGCTCGCTGATGGCCGGTCCGCAGGTCGGATCGATCCACAAGATCGGTGCGCTGGTGCAGGGCGCTCAGGCCTGCAACGGCTGGACCTTCTGGCACGTCAACGACAATGGCAGATTGTCGCCGATCAATGCGCTGCGCGAGCGCATTCGCGAGGAAATGGGCGTGGCCTGACGGCTTCGCCGCTTCCGCGAGCAGGTCGTCCAGCATGACCGTATGATCTGTCGCGGCTTTGGGCCACATCCGCCACGTGTGGTCCGCCGCTTCGGGAAGCATGCGATGAAGCTCCGCTCCGGGATTGTCCTTGTGCTGCTCGCGGGGCTCGCCGGCGGTGGGCTATGGTGGCGCTATGGGCGCGGCCAGGAGGTGCGGCTGCAGCCCGCGAGCCGCGGCACGGCGGCCGAGATCGTCTATGCCACCGGCGTCGTCGAGCCGGTGCGTTGGGCCAAGATGGCATCCATGGCCCGCGAACGCATCATGGAGCACTGCGCCTGCGAGGGGCGCGCGGTGAAGCAGGGCGACGTGCTGGCGCGCCTCGATGACCGGGAGGTCCGTGCCAATCTCGCCGAGCAGCAGGCGCGGCTTGCGCTCTCGCTCCGCGAGGTCGAGCGCGTCAGCCAGCTGCTGCAGCGCGGTGTGGCGACACAGCAGGCCTATGACAAGGCCACCGCCGACCTCGCCCAGATCCGTGCCCTCGTCTCCGCCACCAACGAGCGGCTGGGCAATTACCAGATCGTCGCCCCCAGAGCCGGCATCGTGCTGCGGCAGGACGGCGAGGTCGGCGAGATCGCCGATGTCGGCCAGATCCTCTTCCGCGTCGGCGATCCCCGGCCCCTGCAGGTGACGGCGGATGTCGCCGAGGAGGACATTCCGCGGGTCAGGGTCGGGCAGGCCGTTCTCCTGCGAACGGACGCCTTCAAGGACCACCCGCTCGAGGGGACCGTCCGCGACATCACGCCCCTGGGCGACACGGCGACCAAGACCTTCCGGATCCGGATCGCGCTGCCCGACGATACGCCGCTTCATTTCGGCATGTCGGTGGAGGCCAACATCATCGCGCGGGAGGCGAAGGACGTGCTGCTCGTGCCGAACGAGGCGGTGGTGGCGGGGGCCGTCTTCACCGTGGACAACGGCCGCCTCGTGCGCCGGCCGGTCGAGACGGGCATTCGCGGCACGCGGCTGACGGAGTTGCGGAGCGGGGTCGCCGCGGGCGATGCGATCGCCGTCCCGGCCAATGCGGGCTGGCGCGGCGGCGAGCGGGTGCGCGTCGTCCCATAGGTGAGATGCGTCATGAATCTCGTCCTCGACATCGCCTGGACCCACATATCGGCCCGCTTCCGGCAGACCGTGGTGGCCGTCCTGGGTGTCGCGATCGGCGTCGGCTTCTCGATCATGATGGCGGCGCTGATGCAGGGTTCGCAGGACGATTTCGTCCGCACCCTGATCAATGCCATGCCGCACGTGTCGATCAACGACGAGCGCCGCGAGCCGCCGCGCCAGCCGGCCGAGGCGATGTTCGATGCCGCGCAGATCCGCGGGTTGACGCCGTCCACCCGCCGCCGTGGCATCAACAATCCGATCGCGACCATTGCCGCGCTGGAAAGCTGGGTTCCGGGATCGGTGACGCCGTCGGTCCAGGCGCGCGGCATCCTGCGCTATGCCGGCAAGGACGTGACCTCGGTCATCGTCGGCATCGACCCCCAGCGCGAGCCGCGAGTGTCGCAGCTGGTCAACCAGATGCGGCAGGGCTCGCTCCCCGCGCTGTTCCGCGCCACCAATGCCATCATCCTCGGTGATCGCCTCGCGGAGAAGCTGGGCGCGCGCATCGGCTCGAACATCTCGATGTCGGCCGGCACCGGCAAGGTCATGACGGGTCAGGTGGTGGGCATCTTCCGGTCCGGCGTCCGCGCCGTCGACGAGGGCACGTCCTACGTGCTCATCAAGACCGCGCAGGTTCTGGCCGAACAGACCGGCCTCATCAACGAGATCCGCATTCGCCTGAACGATCCCATGGGCGCCAAGGCCGTCGCGGACCGCATCGCCGCCGATACCGGCCTCAAGACCGTCTCCTGGCAGGAGGCGAACGAGGATCTGATGTCGGCTTTCGTCATCCGCAACATCATCATGTACACGGTTGTCGGCGCGATCCTGCTGGTGGCCTCGTTCGGTACCTACAACATCATCTCCACGATCACCTTCGAGAAGAGCCGCGACATCGCCATCATGAAGTCGCTGGGTCTGACGCAGTCGACCGTCCGGCGCATCTTCATCGTCGAGGGGCTGGCCATCGGCCTTGCCGGGGCCTTTGCCGGCTCGGTGCTCGGTTTCGCGCTGACACAGGCGATGCTGTCGATCGAGATCCGCACCGGCTTCACCGATGCGACGCACCTGCCGCTGGTCGTCGCGCCGTTGCACTATGCGGTGGCGGGCGGCGTGGCGCTGGCTTCCTCGATCATTGCCGGCTTCCTGCCGGCGCGCAAAGCCGCCCGGGTCCATCCCGTCGAGATCATCCGGGGAGCGACGTGATGACAGCCTTGTCGGACGATGCGGGCGCCGGTTCGCGCGAGAAGCGCGCCTCGAACCAGGGCGACTTGCCCATCATCGAGATGCGCGGGGCGACGCGAATCCTGCCGGGAACGGTGCCGGTGACGCTGGTCGCCGATATCGATCTGGTCATCGGCCGGAAGCAGTTCGTCGCCATTACCGGCCCCTCAGGGTCGGGCAAGTCGTCGCTGCTCTACCTTCTTGGCCTGCTCGATATCCCGACAACCGGCGAGGTGCTGGTCGAGGGACGCGACACGAGCCATTTCGACGACGACGAGCGCGCGGCGGTGCGTCTTGCGACCCTCGGCTTCATCTTCCAGTTCCATTTCCTGCTCCCGGAATTCACCACCACGCAGAACGTCATGCTGCCCATGAGGGCGCTCGGCCGGCTGCCCATGCGGCAGATGAAGGAGCGCGCCGAGGACCTTCTCGCCGCCCTCGGCCTTCAGGATCACCTCGCCAAGCGGCCGGACCAGCTTTCGGGCGGCCAGCGTCAGCGCGTGGCGGTTGCCCGCGCGCTCGCCAATGATCCGCCGGTCATTCTTGCCGACGAGCCGACGGGAAGTCTGGATTCGAAGTCGTCGGAGCAGGTGTTCGGAATATTGCGCGACCTCGTCGACAGGGACGGCCGCACGGTCGTCGCGGTGACCCATGCCATGGAGCTTGCCGACCGCATGGACCGGCGCGTTCACCTCGTCGATGGCCGCATCGTCTCGGACGAGCAGCAGCGCCAGCCGGCGCGGTCCCCGCCGGGCTGATCGCGCCGCGTTCGCTGCCGCCGGACTGCCTGCCGGCGGCGGATGCATGCTGTCACGAATGGGCCCTGCGCGCGTCCGCGAGGAGATGGGCGCGGTCTGATAGCCGCGCCCGCCCCGTTCCTCAGGATCGCTTCTGCCCGTCGACGGACCAGAGGCCTGGCCCGGTGGCGAAAAGCTGCAGGAAGCCGCCGGCGATCGCCAGGTTCTTCATGAAGTGAATCATCTGGCCCTGATTGCCGAACTGCATGTGGAACAGCACGCCGGCGACCAGCGTGAAGGCGGCGAGAACCAGCGCCACGAGGCGCGTCTGGTAGCCGACGAGGAGCATGATCCCGCCGGCGATCTCGACCAGGATGACCAGCGGCAGGATCGCGCCGGGCACGCCGGCCGAGGCCATGTAGGCGAGCGTCCCGGTATAGCCGGTGATCTTGCCGAAGCCGCTGACCAGAAAGATGATCGAAAGCAGCACGCGTGCCGCGAGCTTCGCGGCATTGTTCAGCGGGGGGCTGTCGAAAATGCTGTCCATGACGTTTCCCTTGTCCTGGCGCGGTCGGGTTGAATCCCGATTCCCTGCATGTTCAGTCTGGCACGCCGTGGCGGGTTCCGCTGCCTGCCGCGGAGGCCGCTGAAACTGTGGCAAAATGTCACATAATGACCGCGCGCTAACCTGAAACGGGCAGGCGCGGTCCATCCATCTCTGGGAGTGCGCCCGATGATCCTCCGTCCGTTCCTCGCCGTCCTGTCCATGGCCGCGACGCTCGCCCTTGCCGGCCCGGCCATGGCCCAGCCGCATGCCGATTTCCGGGGCGGCATCCGCAACTGCCAGCGCGCGCTGCCAATGGCGCGTCGCTTCGTCGGCCTGCCGGAGCGCGTGGTGCGCGCCCGCTTCCGCAGCCCCCGCGGCGTGATCGTGCGCTATTGCGCCATGTGCACGCGCGACTACCGGCCGAACCGCCTGACCTTCGGGCTCGGCGCGGCGAGCATCGTCCGCTCGGCCTCTTGCGGCTGAGCTGATCTCGGCCGGCCACCTCACGGAATCCGGCACAAACAAAAAGGGCGCCCGAGGGCGCCCTTTCCGTATGCGAATGGTGGATGGACTCAGAAGTCCATGCTGCCCGCGCGCGCCGGGCTTGCCCGGCTCGCGCTACTTCAGGCGGATGGGCGGCACAAACAAAAAGGGCGCCCGAGGGCGCCCCTTCCGTATGCGAATGGTGGATGGATCAGAAGTCCATGCCGCCCATGCCGCCGCCCGGCATGGCCGGCATCGGGGCGTCCTTCTTCGGAGCCTCGGCGATCATGGCGCCGGTGGTGATCAGCAGCGACGACACCGAAGCGGCGTTCTGCAGGGCGGTGCGAACCACCTTCACCGGATCGACGATGCCAGCGTCCAGCATGTCGACATACTCTTCCGTCTGGGCGTTGAAGCCGAACGTGGCAGACTTCGACTCCATGATCTTGTTGACCACGATCGAGCCTTCGACACCGGCGTTCTCGACGATCTGGCGGATCGGCGCCTCGATGGCCTTGAGGACGATGTTGATGCCGGCCTGAACGTCGGCATTCTCCGACTTCAGCTTCTGGACATTGGCCTTGGCGCGCAGGAGAGCGACGCCGCCGCCGGGGACGATGCCTTCCAGCACGGCCGCGCGGGTGGCGTTGAGCGCGTCATCAACGCGATCCTTCTTCTCCTTGACCTCGATCTCGGTGGCGCCGCCAACCTTGATCACGGCAACGCCGCCAGCCAGCTTCGCCAGACGCTCCTGGAGCTTCTCGCGGTCGTAGTCCGAGGTGGTCTCCTCGACCTGCGCCTTGATCTGGCCGATGCGGGCCTCGATGTCCTTTTTCTTGCCGGCGCCGTCGACGACCGTCGTCTTCTCCTTCTCGATCAGCACCTTCTTGGCGCGGCCGAGCATCTGGAGGGTGACGTTCTCAAGCTTGATGCCGAGGTCTTCGGAGATGACCTGGCCGCCGGTGAGGATCGCGATGTCCTCCAGCATGGCCTTGCGGCGGTCGCCGAAGCCCGGAGCCTTCACGGCCGCGACCTTGAGGCCGCCGCGCAGCTTGTTGACGACGAGCGTGGCGAGAGCCTCGCCCTCGACGTCCTCGGCGACGATGATCAGCGGCTTGCCGGTCTGCACCACGGCCTCGAGGACCGGGAGCATGGCCTGGAGGCCGGTCAGCTTCTTCTCGTGGATGAGGATGTAGGCGTCCTCGAGATCAGCGATCATCTTGTCGGCGTTGGTGATGAAGTACGGCGACAGGTAGCCGCGGTCGAACTGCATGCCCTCGACGATGTCCACCTCGGTGTCCAGCGACTTGGCTTCTTCGACGGTGATGACACCCTCGTTGCCGACCTTCTGCATCGCGTTGGCGATCATTTCGCCGATCAGCGCGTCGCCGTTGGCGGAGATGGTGCCGACCTGAGCGACCTCGGCCGAGGACTTGACCTTCTTGGCCGACTTCTCAAGCGACTTGACCACGTCGAGCACGGCCATGTCGACGCCGCGCTTCAGGTCCATCGGGTTCATGCCGGCGGCGACGAACTTGGCGCCCTCGCGGACGATCGCCTGGGCCAGGACGGTGGCGGTGGTGGTGCCGTCGCCGCCGAGGTCGTTGGTCTTCGAGGCCACTTCGCGCACCATCTGGGCGCCCATGTTCTCGAACTTGTCGGCGAGCTCGATCTCCTTGGCGACGGTGACGCCGTCCTTGGTGATGCGCGGGGCGCCGAACGACTTCTCGATCACGACGTTGCGGCCCTTGGGACCCAGCGTGACCTTCACGGCCTCGGCGAGGATGTCGACGCCGCGCAGCATCTTCTCGCGCGCGTCCTGGGAGAATTTCACGTCCTTGGCAGCCATTGTGGCTTACTCCTTGGGAAAGAACTGATTGGGGTGGCGGGAAGGGTTCGCGCTTACTTCGCGATCACGCCCATGATGTCGCTCTCCTTCATGATGAGGAGGTCGACGCCGTCGATCTTCACTTCGGTGCCCGACCACTTGCCGAACAGCACCTTGTCGCCCTTCTTGACGTCGAGCGGGACGAGCTTGCCGGCCTCGTCGCGGCCGCCCGGGCCGACCGCCAGGATCTCGCCCTCCTGGGGCTTTTCCTTCGCGGTATCCGGGATGATGATGCCACCCTTGGTCTTCTCCTCGCCCTCGAGGCGACGGACGACCACGCGGTCGTGCAGCGGACGGAACTTCATGGGTTTTTGGTCCCTGACATGAGCGGCTTCAGAGCCGCAAAATACTGGATAGGCCTGTCGGCCGGTCTGTTAGCACTCAGCGATCGTGACTGCTAACGAGCCGGCGGTGAGATAGGATGGCCCCGCGGAAGAGTCAAGAAAGCCTTGCGGGATGGTTAATCCGACGGCCAGTTCCTACATGATCGATACCCGGCTTCGGCCTTGACGCGGGCCTTGTCCCGCCGGATCGTGACGACATGACGACGCCCCCGACCTCTCTTGCTCCGACAGCCGATGCGGACCGCCCGCAGGCGGGAGCGGGCGCGGGCCTGCCCGACCAGTCGACGCTGATCCGGATCGGCCGCTCGTGCATCTGCTATCAGACCCGGATGACCGCCCATGCGGTGACGCGCGCCTATAACCGGGCGCTTGCGCCGCTCGGCGTCGAGGTCACCCAGTTCAACATCCTGGCCGCGCTCGCGGCCGCCAAGACCGGTTCGGTGACGGCGCTGTCCGACGCGCTGGCGCTCGACCGTACGACCATGACGCGCAACCTCAAGCGGCTGGAAGCGCTCGATCTCGTGCGCGTCTCGAGCGGCCCGGGCCGGGCCGTCCGCCCCGAACTGACCGCCAACGGCCTCAGCCTGCTTGCCGCCGCCATTCCGCTCTGGGAGGCCGAGCACGCCAAGATGGAAAGCGCCGTCGGCGTGCAGGTCTGGACCGAGACCCGCGAGGGTCTGCGCACCATCCGCCGGGCGCTGAAGGACTGCGAGGCCTGACGGTCGTCCCCGCCTCGGCCATGCCGGCCTGCTGACATTCACGCGGCTGCGGCGATGTTGACTGTGAAGGCGTCAGCCAAGTATCGTGCAGATACACGATATATCGTTTCCCCCGGAGCCCAGCATGACCGACGGACCCGCCAGCCCCGCCATCCGCTATGGCGTCGTCGATGCCGCCGAGGCGACGGGCCAAGACGGCATTGATTTCCTCAATGGCATGCTCTCCGGCAAGTACCCGGCGCCGCCGATCGCGAAATCGATGGGCTTCATCCTCACCGAGGCCGAGCCGGGCCGCGCCGTCTTCGAGGGCACGCCGACCGCCGACTTCTTCAATCCGCTGGGCACGATCCATGGCGGCTGGACCGCGACCATCCTCGATTCCGCGCTCGGCTGCTGCGTCCACACGATCATCAAGGCGGGACAGGCCTACACGACCGTCGAGATGAAGGTGAACTATGTTCGCGCGCTGACGCCGGCGACCGGCCTGGTGCGCTGCGAGGGCAAGGTGATCCATGCCGGCGGCCGCATCGCGACCTCCGAGGCGAAGCTGATCGACGGCAAGGGCCGCCTGATCGCCCATGCCACCGAGACCTGCCTGATCTTCGACGCCCGCCCGCCGGCCTGACCCTACTTCCGGATCACCGCGAGGCAGGCGGCGACGATGAGCGCGGCGCCCGCCCACGTGGTCCAGGCCGGGATCTCCGCGAAGAACAGGTAGCCGAGGCCGGCGCTCCAGATCAGCGCGGTATATTCCAGCACGCCCAGCGGCCCGGCATTGGCGTGCCGGAACGCCCAGGCCATGCACAGGTGCCCGGCGAGGCCGAAGCCGCCGATACCGAGAAAGATCAGCCACGACCTCAGTTCCGGCGTCTCCCAGACCAGCCAGGCGAACGGCGCGATGATGATCAGCGGAAACAGGTTCTGGAACAGGATGATCAGGCCGAACGGGTCGGTCTGCGCGCGCTTCCTGAGCAGCACCAGGTTGGCCGCATAGGCGAGGGCCGACGACACCGCCGCGCCGATGCCGAGCACGCGCACGAGGTCGAACTGGCCGCCGCCCACCTTGCCCGCGACGATGACCGTCATGCCGACGAAGCCGACGACGATGGCGATCAGCACGGCCGGCGGGATCGGCTCCTTCAGGATGATCGCGGCCAGCACGGCGAGGAACAGCGGCGACAGGAAGGTGAGGGTGATGGCCTCGGCCAGCGGCAGCGTCGCCAGCGCGTAGAAGAACAGGAAGGCGGTGATCACCACCAGAACGCCGCGCAGCACGTGGGCGCGCACCATCTCGGCCGATGGCGCCGGCGGCCGGGCGATGGCGAAGAACAGCAGCGCCCACGGCAGGCCGCAGGCATAGCGCATGAACACGATCTGTGCGGTCGGGTGCGCGGTCGCCACGCCCTTGATCAGCGCGTCCATGGCCGACAGCAGGAAGATGCCGAGGGCGGCGACCACGAAGGGCATCGGCCCGCGCGAGGCGAGGGCGGCCAGTTTCGTCGGAGGAAGGGTCATGCTGTCAGCAAGGCGCGCGAGGCGTCCCACAGGAGTTTGAGGCCGGCGAGGCCGACCAGGACATAGCAGAGCGAATAGAGCCGCTGCTGCGGCAGGCGGTCGTGCAGCCTGCGGCCGATCAGCACGCCCACGGGCACGATGGGGCTGAGCGCCACCGCCTTGGCGAAGACGCCGGGTTCGCCGAGGCCGGACCAGATGTAGCCCGGCAGCTTCACCAGATTGCCGACCGTGAAGATGACGATGGTGGTCGCGGCATAGGCGGTCTTGGTCAGGCCCCGGCGCAGCAGGTAGAGCGCCATGGGCGGCCCGCCGGCATGGGCGATATAGGTGGTGAAGCCGGCCCCGGCGCTGGCCGCGAGCGCCAGCGGCGGCGAGACCGGAATGGCGGTGGGCGGCTTGCCGCGCCGGGCGAAATAATGGGCGGTGAAGATCAGCGTGATTACGGCGATGGAGAACGCCACCAGACGCCGGTCGACATATTCGAAGACGAGGAAGCCGACGAACAGGCCCGCCAGCAGGCCCGGCATCAGCCAGACGAGGTCCGGCTTCGACCAGGCGCTGCGCGGAAACGAGCCGAGCGCGAACATGTCCATGAAGGCGACCAGCAGCGCCGTGACGATGGCCGCCTGGATCGGGTCCATGACCAGCGCCAGCAGGGGAATGCCGAGAATGGCGAGCCCGCCTCCGAAGGCGCCCTTGCCGAGGCCCATGAGGAAGGTGGCCGCGAAACCGACGGCGTAGAAGACAGGGTCGGTGGGCAGGGCCGGCAACATCATGGCCTCTGCTCTAGCGGGTTGGGTAGGGAGGGGGTAGGGCGCGGCCGCTTCGCAACCATGCGTTGCCGCGGCGTGGAGGCCGGCTCGAAAAAAAACCGCCGCGGAGGACCGCGGCGGCTGGAGGGGTCCCGGGCGTCGAGCGAGGGGACGGCCTTGCCCGGGACAGGCTGTGCGGGGCGCGGGAAAGTGCCCCGCAAAGAGGGTCAGCCGCAGGCGACGGGCTGCTGGCGCAGGCCCGGCGCGATGTCCGGGACGAGCGAGGGGCCGGCCAGCGTCCTGGCTGTCGCGCCCCGGCGCCACTGGCGCTCCTTGGCGCGGGCGGCGACGATCACGGTGGGATCGCCGAAAAAGCCGGCCACCGTGGCGTCTCGAAGGTCGCTCCGCGTCAGGCCGAGATCGGCCAGCGTTTTGCCGTCCATCTCGCAGAGCGTGCGGTAGCTCAGTCGCGCCTCGCGCCAATTGCGGAGAACCTCGGCCTGACGGCGCACGACGGCGACCACCGAGAGAACGGCGGAAGAAAACGTGGTGGCGAACATCGGCATGGGACTTCTCCTTTTCGGTCAGCGGGCGCGGCAAACAGGTTCCCGGGCCCGCGCCGAGAGACGCGTGCGGCCGGGTCGAAGCCCGGTTTCCGGAGGCAGTTGCCGATGGGGAAAGAATGTCACGGGACGATTGATCATTGAAGCGAATGTTTTTAATGTGAGACATCACAACTGATGATGCGATGCTGTCAGGGGATCGCCATGGCCATTCTGCTCGATATCGACCAGCTCCGGACCTTCATGGCGATCGCCGATACCGGGAGTTTCACGCGCGCCGCCGACGTGGTGTTCAAGACCCAGTCGGCCGTCTCCATGCAGATGAAGCGGCTGGAGGAGCGCATCGGCAAGCCGTTGTTCGAGCGCGACGGCCGCGCCTCGCGGCTCACCGAGGACGGCGAGCGGCTGCTCGACTATGCCCGCCGCATCGTCAAGCTGAACATGGAGGCGGTCTCCGCCTTCGCCGCGGCCGAACTCACCGGCCGCGTGCGCCTCGGCGTGCCCGACGATTATGCCGACCGCTACCTGCCGGAAATCCTCGCCCGCTTCTCACGTTCGAACCCGCGCGCCGAGGTCACCGTCGTCTGCGAGCCCTCCCCGATGCTGTCCGAGCGCGTCCAGTCCAACGAGCTCGACATCGCGATCATCACCCACCGCGCCGAGAAGGGGCCGGCGCTCGTGTTCCGCCGCGAGCAGCTGCTCTGGGTGTCGTCGGCCCGCGTCGCGGTCCATTGCGACGATCCCGTGCCGCTGGCCGTGGGCCGGCCGACCTGCGACTGGCGCCGCGCCGCCACCGAGCGGCTGGAGGCGGCTGGCCGCTCCTACCGCATCCTCTATGCGAGCTGGAACGCGGCGGCGGTGGGCGCCGCCGTCATGGCTGGCCTCGCGGTTTCCGTGCTGCCGGAATCGGCGCTGCGTCCGGGCATGCGCGTGCTCCAGCCCTCGGACGGCTTCCCGGCCCTGCCGTCGGTCTCCGTCGCCCTCTTGCGCAACCCGCACGAGATGTCGGCGCTGGCGGAAGCGCTCGCCGACCACGTCGTCTCCAGCCTCGACAACCTGACGGAGCACGTTCAGGCGGCGGAGTGAGGCAGGCTAGTACGCCTGTTCCTCGAACACCCGGTCGATCTGGCCCTGCCACGGACCGAGATATTTCTCGATCAGTACCTCGGCCGGCGTGCGGCCGTCATCGACGATCGCCTGGATCGGGTCGAGATAGCGCGTCTCGTCGCAGCCATCCTCGTCCAGCCTGTCGCGGCGGCGCAGGCCCGTGCGCGCCAGCGTCAGCATCTGCCGCGCCAGCTCCCCGGCCGTCAGCCCGCGGATCTCCGCCTTGAAGCCGAGCCTCGGCACGTCGTCGCGCAGCTTCTGCCGCTCCTCGGCCGTCCAGTCCTTGACGATGTCCCACGCGGCGTCCAGCACGCCGTCGTCGTAGAGCAGCCCGACGAACAGGGCCGGCAGCGCGACGATGCGCGACAGCGGCCCCGAATCCGCGCCGCGCATTTCGAGATAGCGCTTCAGCCGGACCTCCGGGAAGATCGTGCCGACATGATTCACCCAGTCGGAGAGCACGGCCCGCTCGCCCGGCACAGCCGGGTTCCTGCCGGCCAGAAGGTCGCGGAACGAGGTGCCGGCGACGTCGTGATAGGTGTCGCCGCGCTTGACGAAATACATGGGAACGTCGAGCGCGTAGTCGACATAGCGCTCGAAGCCCATGCCGTCCTCGAAGGCGAAGGGCAGCATCCCTGAGCGGTCGTTGTCGGTGTCCATCCACACCGCCGAGCGGAACGACTGGTAGCCGTTGAGCTTGCCTTCGGTGAACGGCGAATTGGCGAAGATCGCGGTCGCGATCGGCTGCCAGGCCAGCGACACGCGCAGCTTCCTGACCATGTCGGCTTCCGACGCGAAGTCGAGGTTCGCCTGCACGGTCGAGGTCCGGTACATCATGTCGAGGCCGAGATTGCCGACCTTCGGCATGTAGCGCGTCATGATCTGGTAGCGCGACTTCGGCATGGCCGGCGTCTCGGCGCGGGTCCATTTCGGGCTCATGCCGAGGCCGAGGAAGCCGATGCCCAGCGGATCGGCGATCTGCTTCACCTGCGCGAAATGCGCGTTCGCCTCCCGGCAGGTCTGGTGGATCGTCTCCAGCGGCGCGCCGGAGAGCTCGAACTGCCCGCCCGGCTCCAGCGAGATCGCGCCGCCGCCGGTCACGTCGGCGAGGCCGATGATGTTCTCGCCGTCGAGGATCGGCTCCCAGCCGAGCAGTCCCTCCATGCCGGTGAGGATGGTGCGGATGCCGCGCGGCCCCTCGTAGGGCACCGGCGCCTTGTCCTTGACGTAGAAGCCGAACTTTTCGTGCTCGGTGCCGACGCGAAAGCGTTCCTTCGGTTTCACGCCCTTCTCGATCCAGGCCACCAGTTCGTCGCGGGATTCGATCGGCGTGAGGTCGACGGTATCGCGGGCCATAGAGCGGTCCTGATGCGGCTGCGGCAACGAGGGCGGGGAGATAAGCATGGCTCGCCCCGGCCCGGATAGAGCCGGGACATAACGATCGCATTGCGGTTTCGGAAGGGGCAACGCCGTCTTTATGCCATGGCGCGGCCACATTGCTGCCTCGTCCGATGCCCCCGAAACAGGCGAAAGGGCAAGGCGTTCAATCGCTTGACGGTATCCGGCGGCGGCAATGCGCCGCCTCGGCAGCGCCCCCGCGCATGCTATCTTGGGCAGGCGATTCGACCGGAGGCCCGATCCGCCCATGCATCCGACCGCCCTCCTTTCCGCCGCCTGCGCCGGCCTTCTGGCTGCAAGCCTTCTGGCCCTGACTCTTCTGGCATCACCCGGCGCGCTGGCGCAGGCGACGCAGCAGGTGACGCCCACCCAGCAGGCGCCCGACCGCGTCGCGCCCGCGCCCATCGGGCCGACCCCGGTGGAGATTTCCGCCGAGACCCGCCGCGCGCAGGAGGCCGCCGCCGCCGGCCGGGCGGTTGAAGCTCTCGACGCGCTGGACGAGGCCGCCGCCATCGTCGCGGAGAAGATGCCGCTCACCATCCGCCGCGCCACCTTCGTCGCCGAGGAGCCGCAGGGCTACGGCGTGTTCAATCCGCGCGATTCCACCAGTTTCGCCGTGCGCCAGCCGCTGCTCGTCTATGCCGAGCTTGCCGGGCAGGGCTGGCGGCAATCGGGCGACATCTTCCGCACCGACCTCGTGCTCGACTTCGAACTGCGCCGCGCCGACGGCCAGTCGCTGGTGGCGCAGCAGGCCTTCAACACCATCGCCACGGCCAGCCGGCGCAGGAACCGCGAGTTCTTTCTCTACGTGACCTATTCCTTCACCGGCATCGAGCCGGGCGAATATGTGGTCCGCACCACGGTTCGCGACCGTGTCGGCAACAAGCAGAGTTCTTTCGATCTGGCGTTTTCGATCAGGCAGTAGGCGCGAAGGTCGACAGTCCGGCCCCGGTGCGGTAGCAAACGCCCCTGTCATTTTGCCGGATTGCCCCATGTCGGATGCCGCCAACAAGCCGGACCCCAAGAAAAAGGCCGCCGCGCTCGCTCGCCTGCCGCGCGGCTTCGTCGACCGCGACGCGGCCGAGATCGCGGGCGTCGACGCCATGCTGCGCACCATCCGCGAGGTGTACGAACTCTACGGCTTCGACGCCGTCGAGACCCCGGCGGTCGAATTCACCGACGCGCTCGGCAAGTTCCTGCCCGATCAGGACCGGCCGAACGAGGGCGTCTTCTCCTTCCAGGACGACGACGAGCAGTGGCTGTCGCTGCGCTACGACCTGACCGCGCCGCTCGCCCGCTACGTCGCCGAGAATTTCGACGCCCTGCCCAAGCCCTATCGCAGCTATCGCGCCGGCTACGTCTTCCGCAACGAGAAGCCCGGACCCGGCCGCTTCCGCCAGTTCATGCAGTTCGACGCCGACACGGTGGGCTCCGCGTCGCCGGCCGCCGACGCCGAGATCTGCATGATGGCGGCCGACACGATGGAGCGCCTTGGGATCAAGCGCGGCGACTACGTCGTGAAGGTCAACAACCGCAAGGTGCTCGACGGCGTCATGGAGGCCATCGGCCTCGGCGGCGAGGACAATGCCGGCCGCCGGCTGACCGTGCTGCGCGCCATCGACAAGCTCGACAAGTTCGGCCCCGATGGCGTGAAGCTGCTGCTCGGCCCCGGCCGCAAGGACGAGAGCGGCGACTTCACCAAGGGCGCCGGGCTAGATGACGCGGCGATCGAGCGGGTGCTGGCATTCACGGCGGCCAAGGGCGCGGACGGCGCGGCCACCATTGCCAATCTGACGAAGGTCGCTGCGGGCGAGGGGCGGGGCGCTGCCGGCGTCGCCGAGCTCGGCGACATGGCGACGCTCTTCGCGGCTTCCGGCTACGACGATGGCCGCATCGTCATCGATCCCTCCGTCGTCCGTGGCCTCGAATATTACACCGGCCCCGTCTACGAGGTGGAGCTGACCTTTCCCGTCACCAATGACGAGGGGCAGGTCGTCCGCTTCGGCTCGGTCGCCGGTGGCGGCCGTTACGACGGTCTCGTCGCCCGCTTCCGTGGCGAGGAGGTGCCGGCCACCGGCTTCTCCATCGGCGTCTCCCGCCTCGCCGCCGCGCTCAAATCCCTCGGCAAGCTCGGCGCCGGAAAGCCCGTCGGCCCCGTCGTCGTCCTCGTCATGGACCGCGACCGTATCGCCGACTATCAGGGCATGGTCTCCGAACTCCGCAATGCCGGCATCCGCGCCGAGATGTATCTCGGCTCCTCCGGCATGAAACCGCAGATGAAATATGCCGACCGCCGCAACGCGCCGGCCGTGATCATCCAGGGCTCCAACGAGCGCGAGGCCGGCGAGGTCATGATCAAGGACCTCGTCGCCGGCGCCGAGGCGGCCAAATCCATCACCGACAATGCCGAGTGGCGCGCGGCGCGACCCGCGCAGTTCGCGGCGAAGCGCGACGAAATGGTCGCGAAGATCAGGGAATTGCTGGCGGGGAGGTGAGCCCGGCCGCACTTGCCGAACGTGCCTGAAATGTACCGGACCAGCGTTACGCTGTCAAGGACAAAAATCCTAGAAATGGACTGCCCCACGCCTGCCGCAATCGCGGTCGAATGAACCCGTCCCGACAGAAGGACCGCTCCGCCGCATGTCCAGGATTCGCGACCTCGCCAACACGATCATCGGCGCGCTTGCCATCGTCGTGGTGCTTCGGTCCTTCGCTTTCGCGACCTATCATATCCCGTCCGAGAGCATGGTGCCGACGCTGGAGGTCGGCGACCGCGTCGCGGCGCTGAAGTTCCCGCTCGGCTTCTCGCGCTATTCGCTGGTGGGCGGCGAATACCTGCCGCGCTTTCCCGGGGAAACGGGGCGCATTCCCGGCGCCATGCCGGCGCGCGGCGACGTCGTCGTGTTCCGCCACCCGCGCACCTCGGAGGATTTCATCAAGCGCATCGCGGGCCTGCCCGGCGACCGCGTGGCGATCCGCGACGGCCGGCTCTGGCTGAACGGCGAGCAGGTGCCGCTGCAGGATGCCGGCCGCTGGAGCTACCGCGATGCCGATGGCCGCGTCGTGTCGGTCGCGGCGTTCCGCGAGACCTTCCCCGGCGCGCAGTCGCACACGATCCTCTTGCGCGACCGCCGCTCCGCGAGCGGCGACATGGAGGAACAGGTCGTCCCCGAGGGCCGCCTGTTCATGCTCGGCGACAATCGCGACAATTCCTCCGACAGCCGCTTCGCCAGCATGGGCTTCGTGCCGGTCGAGAACCTCATCGGCAAGGCCGGCGCGATCCTCTATTCCTTCGCCAGCTGCGAGCAGGAGGCGGGCCTTCGCTGTGCGCCCCGCCGCCTGCTGGAAAAGGTCGAGTAAGCCCTAGGCTTCGGACGTCGTCGCCTGCGCCGCCGCCTTCGGGCCGCCCTTCGAGACGCCGACGAGGGCCGGGCGCAGCACGCGCTCGCCGATGACGAAGCCGGCCTGCACGGTCTGGACGACGGTGCCGTTCGGCACGTCCGGGTTCGGCACCTCGAACATGGCCTGATGCAGGTTCGGGTCGAACTTCTGACCGTCGGGCTCGATCTTCTTCACGCCGTGTTTCTCGAGCGTCTTCAGCAATTCGCGCTCGGTCAGCTCGATGCCCTCGTGGAAGGCCTTCAGCGGCCCGTCGGCGGGTTTCGCCTCGGCCGGCAGGCTGTCGAAGGCGCGGCGCATGTTGTCGGCAACGCTCAGCATGTCGCGGGCGAACGAGGTCACGCCATAGGTGCGGGCGTCGGCCACCTCGCGCTCGGTGCGTTTGCGAAGGTTCTCCATCTCGGCCAGCGTGCGCAGCGCGCGGTCCTTCATGTCGCGGGCCTCGGCCCGCGCGGCATCGAGCAGCGCCGCCGTCGCGTCGGTGGCTTCCTCGTGCTGCGGCACGTCGGTCGCGGGGTCGGTGCCGATCGGGTTCTCGTGGAGATCGCCGGCCGGCATAGCGTCGTGCCCGTTCTTCGGGTTGGTCATGGCAACTCGCCTGTCGTGGAATGAGTTGGCCCGCATATCGAGCCTCGGAGCGGCAAAATCAAGGTTGCGTGACGGGCCTGGAGCGTTTCGAGCGAAGTGGGTACCGGTTCGCGTGAAGAAAACGCGACCACGCAAGGGCCGGCTCAGGCGGCCTCGACCAGCCGCAGCAGGGCCGGCCCGTCGATCCGCTGGCCACGGCGATGCCTGCGGATGAGCCCGGCAATCGCGGCATTCTTCGGTGCTTTCGCGCCGTTCTTCTCGGCCAGCCGGACGATGGCGCCGCAGAGATCGTCGATCTCGGTCATGCGCTCCGCCTGGATGTCGTCCCACATGGACGAGCGGGCCCGGGCATCGATCGCCAGCATGCTCGCCGCGATTCGCGAGAAGGCGAAGGTCGGCAGCCGGAGAATGTGCGGGATGATCCATGGCGGCGCCGCGCCTGCCTTGCCTGGCCGGATGCCGGCCGCGCGCATCACGGCCATGGCCTCGGTCTGCAATGCGGCGAGCACCCGCCGGTAGTCGCGGTCGGTCAGTTCCTCGCGCAGCGGCAGGTCGGAGAGCGCGTTGACGGGGTTGTTGAGGTTCAGGAGCAGCTTGCCCCACTGGATCGCCGCCATGTCGTCGGTCAGCGTCACCGGCAGGCCGGCCTTGGAGAAGGCCGGCAGCACGGCGCGCGTCGCCGGCAGGTCTTCGGCATGGAGGCCGCCTGAGGTGGCGCGGTGGGCGGTGATCCGGCCGTCGGCGCTCCGGTCCAGCGTCACGTTGAACGGCACCATGCCTGCGATCGGCAAAAGCAGGGGCGCCGCCGCCCTGATCCGCGTGATGTTCTCGACGCCGTTCTGCAGCGACAGGACCGGCGTTCCCGCCGGAAAAGCCGCGCCGAGTTCGGTCGCGGCGGCGGCGGTCGCGCCGCCCTTGGTGCAGAGCAGGGTGAACGCATCGCCGTCGATGAGACGGGCGGCCTCCGCCGCTGTCCCGGCGACCTTCATCCGGTCCGGCGCGATCTCCGCCCGGAACCCGTCGAGCGCGCTGACGACGAGGCCGTGATCCCTGAGGCTGTCCTCCGTCGCACCGCGCGCCACGAACACGACCGACGCGCCGCTCGCGGCCAGCCGGCCGCCGACATGGCACCCGATGGCGCCCGATCCCATGACGACGAAGCTTGTCGCCATGGCCGGTCCTCAGGCCGAGAAGGTCGGGCGCGGCAGGCCCTCGCGCAGATGCGCCGCCGCCACCGTATTGGCCATCAGCAGCGCGATGGTCATGGGGCCGACGCCGCCCGGAACGGGCGTGATGGCGCTGGCCCGTTCCGCCGCCTCGGCGGTCGCGACATCGCCGACGAGCCGGGTCTTGCCCTCGCCCTTCTCCGGGGCGGGGATGCGGTTGATGCCGACGTCGATGACCACGGCGCCGTCCTTCACCCAGTCGCCCCGGATCATTTCGGGGCGCCCGACCGCCGCGATCAGCACATCGGCCTGGCGGCAGACGGCGGCGAGGTCGGCGGTGCGCGAATGGGCGATGGTCACCGTCGCGTCGCGCTGGAGCAGCAATTGCGCGATCGGCTTGCCGACGATGTTCGAGCGGCCGACCACGACGGCGTTCTTGGCCGCCAGCGATGGGCCGAGCACGCTTTCGATCAGGATCAGGCTGCCGGCCGGGGTGCAGGGCACCAGCGCCTTCGCCGTCGCGCCGGTGCCGAGCAGGCCGACATTGATCGGGTGGAAGCCGTCGACGTCCTTGGCGGGATCGACCGCCATCAGCACGCGCTCGGTATCGATCGTCTTCGGCAGCGGCAATTGAACGAGAATGCCGTCGATGCCCGGATCGGCATTGAGCTTGCCGACCAGCGCCAGCAGGGCCGCCTCCGTCGTCGCGGCGGCGAGGCTGTGCTGCTCGGAGCGGAAGCCGGCGGCCTCGGCCTCGCGGCTCTTGTTGCGGACATAGACCTGGCTCGCCGGATCTTCTCCGACGAGCACCACGGCCAAGCCCGGCGGCCGTCCCTTCGTCGCCGTGAAGGCGCTCGCGGCCGTCCTGACCTGCGCCAACACCGCCTGCGCGGCGGCTTTGCCGTCGATGATGCGGGCCGCCATGGGCCTTACACTCGCATCGGCATCAGCACGTAGAGCGCGCCGGGGCCTGCGGGGTCGTGGATCAGCGTCGGCGAGCCGGGATCGGCAAGCTTCAGCTCCACCGTGTCGCCGTCCACCTGGCTGGCAATGTCGAGTAGGTAGCGGGAGTTGAAGCCGATATCGAGCGCGTCGGCCTCGTAGGAGACCTCGATCTCCTCCGTCGCGCTGCCCGAGTCCGGATTGGTCACCGACAGCGTCAGCCGGCCGTCGGAGGCCGACAGCTTCACGGCGCGGCCGCGCTCCGACGAGACGGTCGAGACGCGGTCCACGGCGGCGGTGAAGTCGCCCTTCTCCACCGTCAGGATCTTGTCGTTGGCGGCGGGAATGACGCGGGCATAGTCCGGGAAGGTGCCGTCGATGAGCTTGGAGGTCAGCACCGTCTCGCCGAAGCGGAAGCGCACCTTGGCGGTCGAGAGTTCCACGGCAACCGCCGCATCCGGATCGTCGGCAAGGCGCTGGACCTCGGCGACCGTCTTGCGCGGCACGATGACGCCGGGCATGCCGGCGGACCCTTCCGGCGCCTCGAACTCCACCTGGGCGAGGCGGTGGCCGTCGGTCGCCACCGCGCGCAGGAGGCTCTGCCCGCCCTTGTCCACGACATGCAGGAAAATGCCGTTGAGATAGTAGCGCGTCTCCTCGGTCGAGATCGCGAACTGCGTCTTGTCGATCAGCCGCTTCAGGTTCTTGGCCGGCACCTTGAACGAATGGCTCATCTCGCCCGCCGCGATATCCGGGAAATCGCTTTCCGGGATCGTCTGCAGGGTGAAGCGGGAGCGGCCAGCGCGCACGGTGAGCGTGCCCTTGTCGCCGGCCATTTCGAGCTGGACCTGCGAGCCGTCCTGCAGCTTGCGGACGATGTCGTGGATCATGTGCGCGGGAACCGTCGTGCCGCCGGGCGCGGCGACCTCGGCCGGCAGGTTCTCCACGATGTCGATGTCGAGATCGGTGGCCTTCAGGCGCAGCGTCGAGCCTTCGGCCTTCATCAGCACATTGGACAGGACGGGGATCGTGTTGCGGCGCTCGACCACGCGATGGACGTGGCTGAGGGATTTCAGGAGCTGGGCCCGTTCGACGGTGACCTTCATCAATGGTGCTCCGATACGCTGGACGGGGCCGCCGGCCGGCAGCCCGGAAATTGGGGCGGACAGTCAACCCCGCGCCGCAGCATGTTTCAAGGGCGGGCAGGCCGGGGGGCGCGCTTTTCCCGCCTTTTCAATGCCTCTCGTGGCATCAGCCCGCGAAACCTGGTCCTCCGGGGCCGCTTCCGCCAAGTGCCCGCAACCCGCTGCAACCCGCTGCAATGCCCCGGAGGTCGTCTCGCCGCTACCCACCGTCAGGTCAATGGCATGGGAGGTCCGTCATGACGGGCGAGGTTTCGATCTGCGGCAGGGTGGAGATGTTGCGCGAAAGCGCCTTCGACCCGTTTCTCGCCGCGTCGCGCGAGCCGGTGCTCGTGGTGCTGTCCACCGACTGGTCGCCGGCCTGCCGCCTGCTCCGCCCGGTGGTTGCTCGGCTCGCCATGGCCCTTGCGGACGCGGTCTGCGTCGTCGCGCTCGACGGCGAGGAGGCGCTCGGCTTCCGGCAGCGTTACGGCGTCGACGCGGTGCCCCAGCTCCTGGCCTTCGACAAGCGCCGCCTGATCGGCCGGCTCGCCATGCCGGACGATGCGCGGTCGGTGGCGCAATGGGTCGCGGAGACGTTTCGGCGGGTTTCGCCGGAAACTCCTGCCGACAGGCTCTTCGAGGCGGCTTGGTCGCGCGCCCGCCGCACCTATGACGACATCATCGCCCCCGCGCGGAATGCCGTTGCCCCACATCTCGATGCGGCCGGCCGGCAGATGGAGGCATTCGAGCGTCGGATGGCCGAGGAGCGGCACGCCGGACTGATCTCCGATGAGCAGGAGATGGTGCGGCGCGGCGCCGAGTTCGAACGGGTCTTCGCGCCGTTTCGTCACGAAATGGGCGCGCTGGAGGCGGCGGAGGCGGCGGCGCTCGCAGCCTACGAGGACCTGATGCTGGAGGCGCTCGACGAGTATGGCGCCCATCGCGGCCGGTGCGAGCTCCCCGAGGTCACGGCCTGAGGCGTTGCTTCGGCCGCATGGCGGGACGGCCGGGATCGCATCTGGCGAGCCCTCCGGCCACGCCTTACATTGGGCGCATGGCGGGTCGAAACCGCCATTGTCCGGGGCGGCGACGATTCACGTGCTTGAGGAGAGGCCCATGACCAACGTTCGTAACCGCGCTTTGCTGGCCGCCGTTGCGGCCTTCGCCCTCTCGGCGCCCGCGCTCGCGCAATGGTCCGGCGGTGTCGATCATGGCGGCGGACCGGTTCCGCAGCTTGAGGATCCGCTCAATCGCGCCACCGTGTCGATCCGCACCGTGCCCTTCGGCGAATTCTGCGTCCGGGCGGTCGAGGCGGTCGGCTACGACCCGCGGCTGAACCAGCGGCTCTATCGCGTCGGCTTCGATTCCGGACCGATGACCCCGCTCGGGGTCACCGCCTATGAGAACGCCTTCGCCAGCGCGCGTACGCAGGGCGACGCCATGCGCGCCCTCGATGCCGCGCGCGCCGACTCGCGTTCCTTCCAGCGTGGCCGCGGCCAGTGCTGACCTGCGGCCGCCTCAGTCGTTGAGGCGGCGCTTCAGCATTTCCACTTCCTCGTTGAGGCCCTGGTCCTGTCCGACCAGGCCCTCGATCTTGCGGACGGCGTGCAGCACGGTCGTATGGTCGCGGCCGCCGAACCGCCGGCCGATCTCCGGCAGCGAGCGGAGCGTCATGGTCTTGGCGAGATACATGGCGATCTGGCGCGGCCGGACCACGGTCGCGGTGCGCCGCGACGACAGGATGTCCGAGCGGCTGACATTGTAGTGCTGCGCCACGATCTTCTGGATGTCCTCGATCTTGACGCGGCGCGGCTCGGCGACGCGGACGAGATCGCGGATCGACCGCTCGGCCATCTCCACCGTGACGGCCTGGTTGGTCAGACGGTTGGTGGCGATGAGCCGGTTGAAGGCGCCGTCGAGGTCCCGGCCGTTCTGCGTGACGTTGCGCGCCACATAGGTCATCACCGCAGCCGGAACGTCGAAGCCGGGATGCTGGGCCTGCGCCTGCGCGAGCTTCTGCTTGAGGATGTCGAAGCGCAGGTTCTCGTCCAGCGCGCCGATCTCGACGGTGAGGCCGCCGGCAAGACGTGAGCGCACCCGCTCGTCGAGATTCTCAAGGTCGGAGGGCGGGCGGTCGCCGGCCACCACGACCTGCCGGCCGGCATCGATCAGTGCGTTCAGCGTGTGGCAGAACTCGGCCTGCGTCTGTTTGCCCTGAAGGAACTGGAGATCGTCGATCACCAGGAGGTCGATGCTGCGCAGCGCTTCCTTGAAGGCGATGGCGGTCTGGTTCTTCAGCGCGGCGACGAAGCCGAAGGTGAACTTCTCGGCGGTGAGATAGAGCACGCGCCTGCCGGCCGACTGGGCGGCGCCCGCGATGGCCTGCAGGAGGTGCGTCTTGCCGAGGCCGACGCCGGCGTGGATGTAGAGCGGGTTGAATAGGACGGGATCGGTGATCCGCGACTGGGCTACCTGCATCGCGGCCGCGCGGGCGAGCGTGTTGGAGCGGCCCTGCACGAAGCTGTCGAAAGTCAGGCGCGGATCGAGCGGCGAACCGCCGAGCGCCTCGTGGCCGGTCATCGCCATGGCGGGCGCGGCGGGGCGGCCGACGGGGGCGGATGCCACCTGGCGCGGTTCCTCGGCCGTCTTCGGACGAGCAACCTGCCGCACGCTGGCGGAGCGCACCGTCAGCTCGATCTCGACGGGCTTCTCGGCCTCCTCGCTCCAGCGGCCGATGATCTTGTCCTTGTAGTGGTTCTCGATCCAGCTCTTCAGGAAGCGCGTGGGAACCGACAGACGGATGGCGCTGCCGTCGGCCTGGTCGATCTCGATGCTCTTGAACCAACTCGAGAAGACGTCCTCGCCGAGCTCGGCGCGCAGGCGGCGCCTGACGCGCTCCCAGATCGCGCGGGCGCGCATCGAGTCATCCATGGCTTCTGCTCTTTCATCGGTCGTTTCGCGAACGAGTTCGGATGTGGCGAACACGACGGTCTCCATCAAAGGCTCTGGAGGAAAAGGAACGGGGTGGGACGCGAGAAACGGAAATGCGGGCGACGCGGTCAGGACTGGGTCCAGGCGAGCCCTTCGGCCTTCCACCCGGACACCCGGCCGCGGTGGCCGTCGCTGTCGGGAGGGCCCTCGAAGCCGCCCACCACGTTGTAGCAGCGGCTATATCCTGCTGCGGTCATGGCGGTGGCGGCGGCCTTGGAGCGCACGCCGGAGCGGCAGATGAAATAGAGCGGCGCATCCTTTGGCGCACCGGCGGCATTGAGCTTGCCTGCAAGCTTGGCGGCGAAATCGGCATCGACGTTCATGGCGGGGAAAACCTGCCACTCCAGGCGGATCGCCTCCTTGCCGGCGGCCCTGATGTCGGGCGAGCCGACATAGGCCCACTCGGCCGTCGTGCGGACATCGACGAGGTGCGCCGGGGCATCGCTGCCGATCACGCTCCAGCACTCCGCAGGCGTCACGTCACCGGCATATGTGGCTTCAGTTGCAGACGACATATCGTTCCGCGCGGATGCCGTTGCACCCGTGCGCCTCATTCCAGAACCAAGTTGTCATCTCGATTGTTTGGCTTCCGCATGGTCAATCGACCATGGCGGTCCCCGATCCAACTCCGGCGGCATCGTCGAATACAGACATTGACCGTGGCTCAACTTTATCTCTTTCGAGACAAAGCTTCGCCTGACCCGTCTTTCGCGGGCTTGGCATGTCGGGCTCTTCGATGAAACCGGGGTGGCTCCCCCCGAGTGCTTAGATTGATACACAGGGGCTCCGAGCCCGGCAATCGGTTTCCATTAATAAATGGTTAAGGCGCGGCGCTTGACTCAAGGTCCCTTTTGCGACTCCGCGCCGCGCGATTTCAACCCACTGATGAATCGGCACATTCCGAATCACCGTCCCGGCGGGGCGGGTCGCGGGGGCGGCATCGAAGGCAAGGCGGGATGGTAGTTGGCGACCGCCTTCTCGCATGTTTCGGATGTGCAACAAACTGTCGTCCGGCTAAGCATCTGATTCACGTCCCCTTTTCCTGCCAGATGATGAGCCGGATGAAGACCGCCTTACGTGGCACGGAGGGTGGGTTGGAGAAATATTTGGGTTGACGCGTTCCTGTGGCGGAATCGCCACGGCTCCGTAACGGCACCCGCAGGGGTATGGGACCGGCTCCGGCCACAAGCAAAAAGCCCGGCCATGGGCCGGGCTTTCGGAAGCGGTAGGTAAGCTGCGTGAAGCGGCGGCTCAGGCGCCGATCTTGGCGACCCGGCTGGCGAGGCGCGAGACCTTGCGCGAGGCGGTGTTCTTGTGGATCACGCCCTTCTGCGAAGCGCGCATGATCTCCGGCTCGGCGGCCTTGAGGGCAGCGGTCGCGGCGGTCTTGTCGCCGGTGGCGATGGCCTCTTCGAGCTTGCGCAGGAAGGTGCGGACGCGCGAGCGGCGGGCCTGGTTGACAGTGGTGCGCCGCGCGATCACACGGGCGGCCTTCTTGGCGGAAGCCGTATTGGCCATGGTTTCTGTCCGGCAGCTGGCCCTGGCAAGGTCAGATCTTGCGATCGTCCGACCGGGGCGCGGGAAAACGAGAGCGGCGGCCCAGAGCCGCCACGGATCGGCGTCTATAGTCATGACCGGCCCCCGCGTCAACCGCGAAGGGGAGGGGCTGCAAAAATCGCGGAAGACCGTCCGCTTCCGCGCCACTAGAACTGGTCGCCCCGCCGCATTCCGCCGAGGCACCATGTCCCTGCCGCCCCAGCGCAACTTCGCCAAAGTCGTCCTCTGGATGGCGGGCACGCTGATTTCGTTCTGCGCCATCGCCCTCGCCATCCGGGCGATGCAGTCGCGACTGACCGTGTTCGAGATCCTCGCGCTGCGCAATATGGGCGGCCTCGCCATCGGCGTCGCCATGGCGGTGCTCGCGCCCGATCCGAGCTACCGTCTGCGGACGCCGAAATTCGGCATTCACCTGCTGCGCAACACGATCCATACCGGCGGGCAGGCGCTCTGGGCCTATGGCATCACGCTCTTGCCGCTCGCCACCGTCTTCGCCATCGAGTTCACTACCCCCGCCTGGGTGGCGATCTTCGCCGTCATCTTCCTCGGGGAGCGGATGACCCCCGCGCGCGCGGCCGCGCTCGTGCTCGGCTTCGTCGGCGTCATGGTCATCCTGCGGCCCGGCCTCGACAGCTTCCGCCCGGCGGCGCTGCTGGTAGCGGCGGCGGCCGTCTGCTTCGGCGTGCAGCAGACCACCACCAAGTTCCTGACCGGCACGGATTCCACCTGGACGATCATGTTCTGGATGAACGTCATCCAGCTGCCGCTGAACCTCGCCGGCAACGCTTTCATCGGCCAGCCTGTCTGGTTCCTCGGCAAGGTCGACTGGAGCCAGTGGCTGCCGCTGGTCGGCATCATGATCGGTGGCTTCACCGCGCATTACTGCCTGACCAACGCCTTCCGGCACGGCGACGCCATCGTGGTGACCCCGATCGACTTCATGCGCGTGCCGTTGATCGCGATCGTCGGCTGGCTGCTCTACGACGAGACGCCCGAACTCGCCGTTCTGGTCGGCGCCGCCATCGTCGTCTGCGGCGTGCTGATCAACATCTACGCGGAATCGCGCGCGCGTAAGTCCTAGGCGCAGGAAAGAATCCAGCGGCCGACCGGGGGTTGCGTCCCGGTTCGGCACGGCCGGGTTAACGCGGCGAGCCCGCGGGCGTCTCGTGCGGACGTTTCGCCTTGTCGCTCCATTCGACCGCCGCAACCGCCGAAACACGCATGCATGCTGACTTAGGGCCGCCCGGCACCAAGCGGGAACATCGCGATATCAGCGATTCGGGCACTGTTCGTTCCGGGAACGCCCCGTTGGTAAACACGGCGCGCGCCGGCCGGCCGTTCGCTGCTTCATCCGCCCTTAGCCATAGCTCCTGCACGATGGGGCCCCTTGCAACGATCCCCCCGGATCGGCTAGGCAAGAGGCTAACGGCGGCTGCGAGGCCGCATCTGTCGAGGACCTTTCGTGACTATCGCTCGCGCCCAGCTGCCGATCGATATCCGCGCTCTCAGCGCCACGGCCTCGCTTTCGCTCCTTCTGCTTACTCGCCCCTGAGCTCCGGCAGGGCCGTCCGGCCTTGGCGCTCAGGGGATCACGAAACGCAACCTGAAACTCCAGGGCCTGCGATGTGAGGCGCGTAGCCGCCGCAGGCCGACAGAAGGAAGTAAGACCCATGACCGCCACCAGCCAGACGCCCTCGGCCGTATCCGACAAGAACCGCGTTCTGATCTTCGACACGACGCTGCGCGACGGCGAGCAGTGCCCCGGCGCCACCATGACGCTGGAAGAGAAGCTGCAGGTTGCCGACCTGCTCGATGAAATGGGCGTCGATATCATCGAGGCCGGCTTCCCCATCGCCTCCAACGGCGATTTCGAGGCGGTCGAGGCCATCGCCAGGCGGATCAAGAACGCCACGGTCGCCGGTCTCGCCCGCGCCGGCATGGCCGATATCGACCGCGCCGGCGAAGCGGTGCGCCACGCCCGCCGGCCGCGCATCCATACCTTCCTGTCGACCTCGCCGGTTCACATGAAGCACAAGCTCCAGAAGGAGCCGGACCAGGTGCTGGAAATGGTGATCGCCTCGGTCACCCGCGCCCGCAACCATGTCGGCGACGTCGAATGGTCGGCCGAGGACGGCACCCGCACCGAGCACGATTTCCTGTGCCGCTGCGTCGAGGCGGCGATCAAGGCCGGCGCGACCACCATCAACATCCCCGACACGGTCGGCTACACCGCGCCGCACGAATACAAGGCGCTGTTCGAGATGGTCCGCAACCGCGTGCCGAACGCCGACAAGGCGATCTTCTCGGTTCACTGCCACAACGATCTCGGCATGGCGGTGGCGAATTCCATCGCCGGCATCGAGGGCGGCGCGCGCCAGATCGAATGCACCATCAACGGCATCGGCGAGCGGGCCGGCAATGCGGCGCTGGAAGAGATCGTCATGGCGATCAAGACGCGCAACGACATCTTCCCCTACCAGACCGGCATCGACTCCAAGATGCTGACCCGCGCGTCGAAGCTCGTCTCGACGGTGACCTCGTTCCCTGTCCAGTACAACAAGGCCATCGTCGGCCGGAACGCCTTCGCCCACGAGAGCGGCATCCACCAGGACGGCATGCTGAAGAACACGCAGACCTACGAGATCATGACGCCCGATTCCGTCGGCGTGAAATCGACCTCGCTGGTCATGGGCAAGCATTCCGGCCGCAACGCCTTCAAGGACAAGCTGAAACATCTCGGTTACGGCCTGTCGGACAACCAGCTGGAAGACGCCTTCGTCCGTTTCAAGGAGCTCGCCGACCGCAAGAAGGTGATCTACGACGAGGATATCGAGGCGCTGGTGGACGAGAAGATCGCCCATAGCCAGGACCGCATGAAGGTCATCTCGCTGCTGGTCGTCGCCGGCACGATGGGGCCGCAGGCCGCGACCCTGACGCTCGACCTCGACGGCGTCCACAAGACCGTGCAGGCCTCGGGCAACGGCCCGGTCGATGCCGTGTTCAACGCGATCAAGGCCATCGTGCCGCACGAGGCGGTGCTGGAACTCTATCAGGTGCACGCCGTTACCCAGGGGACGGATGCGCAGGCGGAGGTTTCGGTGCGGCTCCAGGCGAACGGCAACACCTTCACCGGCAAGGGCGCCGACCCCGATACGCTGGTCTCCTCGGCCAAGGCCTATCTCTCGGCGCTCAACAAGCTGATCGCCAAGCACGAGCGGCTGCATCCGCAGCACGGCATCGTCGCGGCCGAGTAGGCGGTCCGGCATGCGGATTGGCGTCGATCTCGGCGGCACCAAGATCGAGGTTCTCGCGCTCGACGATGACGGGCGCGAGCTTCACCGCCGCCGCACGCCGACCCCGCGCCACGACTACCGCGCCATCGTCGAGGCCATTGCCGGCCTCGTCGCGGGTGCTGAGGCGGAGACGGGCCGGGCCGGCACGGTCGGCGTCGGCATCCCCGGCGCCGTCTCGCCGGCCACCGGCCTCGTCAAGAATGCCAATACGACCGTCCTGATCGACAATCCGCTGGACCGCGACCTGTCCGAAGCGCTCGGGCGCGAGGTGCGGCTGGAAAACGACGCCAACTGCTTCGCCCTGTCCGAGGCCGTGGACGGCGCCGCGGCCGGGCAGGGCGTCGTCCTCGGCCTGATCATCGGCACGGGCGCCGGTTCCGGCATCGTCATCGACGGCAAGGTGCTGCGCGGCCGGCACCTGATCGGCGGCGAGTTCGGGCACAATCCGCTGCCATGGCCCTCCGTCGACGAGGTGCTGGGCGCGCCGGCCTGCTATTGCGGCCAGCATGGCTGCCTCGAGACCTGGGTCTCCGGCACCGGCTTCGCTGAGGATTTCAGGCGCGCCACGGGTCGGGCCGTGCCGGCGCCGGAAGTGGTCGCCATGGCCGTGGCCGGCGATGGAGAGGCGCGGGCCTCCTACGACCGCTATGTCTCGCGCCTCGCGCGCGGGCTCGCGCACGTGGTCAACCTGATCGACCCGGACGTGATCGTCATGGGCGGCGGCATGAGCAATGTCATGCCGCTCTATGACGACCTGCCGCCGGCCATGCGCTCCTTCGTCTTTTCCGACGCCTGCACCACGCCCGTCGTGAAGGCGCGGCACGGCGATTCCTCCGGCGTGCGTGGCGCGGCATGGCTCTGGCCCCGAACGGACTGACGTTTCGCGATGGCCAATTGCGGCCATGCACAAAAAGTCCCTGCCATGTTCTGGACAGCGGGTCCGGGCTCTGCTAGTCACCCGGCTCCCGCATGGCTTGCCCTGCGGCGTGGGTGATTAGCTCAGTTGGTAGAGCAGCTGACTCTTAATCAGCGGGTCGAAGGTTCGAGTCCTTCATCACCCACCATTCGCAACCCTATGCGGCATATGGGTTTGCGACAGATTTCCCGAAGAGAACGAGACGAGAACGTAGGACATCGCGGCGTGTCCTACGTAGGACATTTGATCACGAAGCGTTCCCGCTCGTGCCCTCGCTGCCAGCCCATCCGACAGGTTTGCGCGAGCCGTCCCGCATCAGCCAGACGGGCGGACGATCAGGACGCGCGATCATCGCAAGCACGCCCGGCGGGCCACATAGTGCGGGCCGCCGGCCGGCCGGGTCATTGCCGGGAGACGTCCCAGAACATCGGATAGGACGACTGCGGCAGGTCGCGCAGGTTCGACCGGTATCCGGCGGGGATGGTGAACTGGCCCCACATGACAGCGGGGGTCAGTTCATAGGCGATCCTCTGGATTTCCTCGGCCACCTTCTTGCGCCCGGCCTGATCGTCCGCCCGCGCGAAGGCCTTGAGCAGGTCGGGAATGCGGGTGTCGCAGGACCAGCCGGGGAAATCCGCGCAGGTCGAGGCGATGTAGAAGTGGTTGAGCGGGGAAATCATGTCGGTCCCGTTCGAATAGACCGAGAACATCGACCAGCCGTCCTTCTTGGCGCGGCGGGCCAGCACCGTGCCCCAGTCCATCGTCTGGGCGTCGACGGTGAAGCCGGCATCCTTCATGTTCTGGCTCAGCACCTGCGCCGCCGTCTGGCTGATCGAGCCGGCCACCTCCAGGATGATCACCGGCTGCCCGGCATAGCTGGTTGCCTTCAGCGCCGCCCGCGCCGCCTCGATATCGACCTTCGCGACCTCCGATCCAGCAGTGGTCGAAAGCGGCGCGTCGCACATCCAGAACGACGGGCATTGCGGCGCGCGGAACTCGGCTGGGATGCCGATGGCCGAGAGGATCGATGACTGGTCCGCCAGCTTCCACAGCACCCGCCGCACGGCCGGATCGTTGAACGGCGGAAATTCGTGATTGAGCCGGAAATTGCCCTGGAACTGGTGGATGCCGCCGATGCCGAGCAGCTTCACGTCGCGCGCCCGGCGCAGCAGCGACAGCGAGTCGAAGGGCAGATACTGCATGTAGTCGATCTCGCCCTTGATGAGGGCGCTGGCGCCGGTCATCTGGTCGGGCATGACGCGCAGGTCCAGCCGGTCGATCTTCACCGAGCGTCCCCCGGCGAGGAAATCGGCAGGCTCCGCGCGCGGCACGTAGTCGGGATTGCGCTCGAGGATCATCGAATTGCCGGACTTCCAGAGATCGGCGCGGAAGCGGAACGGTCCGGAGCCGACCGGCGGCACGGTGATGCGCTGGTCGCTGGGGGTCGAGGCGAAGCGCATCGGCATCATCACCGGCAGCGGCGCGTTGGCTTTGCCGAGCGCCGGCAGCATCAGCGGGAAGGGCTCCTTCAGGACGATGGAGAAGGTCTTGTCGTCCTTCGCCGCCATGGCGGCGGTCGCCGCCCGCAGCATCCGGCCGATGGCGTCGCGCGGTGCCCAGCGGTTGATCGAGGCGACGCATTCGGCGGCGGTGACCGGCGCGCCGTCATGCCATTTGAGGCCGTCCCGCAGGGTGAAGGTCCAGGTCAGCTTGTCGGGGGACGTGTCGTAGGACGACACCATCTGCGGCCGGATCTCGCCCATGCCGTCCATCGCGAACAGCGTGTCGAAGATGTGGTAGCCGAAGGTGCGGGTGATCGCGGCGGTGGTGAAATGCGGGTCGAAGATCACGACCTCGGATTCCAGCACCACCGTCAGCGTCGTCTCGGCGCGCGCTTCCCGGGGCCTGATGATGCCGGCGACGCCGAGGGCCGTTGCACCGGCGAGCGCGTTCCTGCGGGTGATGGTCGGATAGGCCATGGCAGTCTCCTCGCTTGCTTCGAAAAAGCCGGGGAGGCCGCCGGGCGGCCCCGAGAGGATGCACGTCGATAGGCCCCCGAAGGTTAGCTGGACCACGCCGTCGCGCAATCGGCGGAGGAGGAGATCATTCCATCGCAGGCCTGCCTTGCAGAAGGCTCGTTCGGTCTCCAGTCGGCTGGACGGGAGGAAAGTCGCGCCACAAGATTGCGCCCGCGAGGAGCGGCGTGGCGGCCCCCGGGGGCCTCCTACCACGCGCCGATATCGCGCGAGGAGCCGCCATGCCGGATGCCGATCTCCTGTTCACCCCCGCGACGAAGGCGGCGGCGCTGATACGCGCGAAAAAGCTCTCGCCGGTCGAGTACGCGAAGGCGGTGCTGGCGGCGATCGAGCGCGAACAGCCGCGCCTCAACTGCTTCGTGACGGTCATGGCCGACCAGGCGCTGGCCGATGCCCGGCAGGCCGAGGCGGCGGTCACGGCCGGCGGGCCGCTCGGGCCTCTGCACGGCGTGCCCGTCCATATCAAGGATCTCGTCGACGTCGCCGGCGTCAAGACCAGGCACGGTACGGCCATCTTCGCCGACAATGTCGCCGCGGGCGACGACATCCTCGTCACCCGTCTGCGCGCAGCCGGGGCGATCGTCGTCGGCAAGACCACGACGCCGGAATTCGGCAACAAGGGCCTGACCGACGGGCCGAGCTTCGGCATCACGCGCAATCCGTGGAATCTCGATCGTACGCCCGGCGGATCGAGCGGCGGCGCCGCATCCGCCGTCGCGGCAGGGCTCGGTCCGCTGGGGCTCGGCACCGATGGCGCGGGCTCGGTGCGCGGACCTGCCGCCTGCTGCGGGCTCGTCGGGCTGAAGCCGACGCTCGGCGCGGTGCCCTACGACACGACCCGCGACGCCTTCGGCAACAATATCTATGCCGGGCCGCTCGCCCGCACGGTCACCGACGCGGCGGTGATGCACGCCGTCCTGACGGGCGCGACGGCGAAAGACCCCTGGACGCAGGGCAATGAGGATCGCCGCCGGCTGTCGCCGACGCTGATCGGGCAGGATCTTTCGGGTGTCCGGATCGGCTACATCGAGAGATGCGCCAACCCCCGCGTCGCGGCCGACGTGCTCGCCAACACGCGCGCCTCGCTCGATGCCTGGGCAGGGCTCGGTGCGGATGTCGAGGACGTCACCGACGCGATCGACTGGATCGAACTCGAAGGGCGCATCCTCTACCAGTCGAATTTCGCGGTGTTCTGCGCGCCCTTCCTGCCGAAATGGCAGAACCAGATGGACCCGGTGACGCTTGCCTTCATGCAGCGCGGGGCCATGTTCAGCCTCGCCGATTTCCGCAACGCGCAATTCGCCCGCACGAAACTGTTCCGGCAGATCCAGAGCCTGTTCGACCGCTACGACATGCTGGTCATGCCGACCAATTCGCGCACGGCCCTGCCTGTCGGTTTCGATGCCGCCAACGACGAGGTCGAGGTCGACGGGGTCAAATGCGGCATCACCCGGCAGGGCTGGACCTCCTACCAGTACCCTTTCAACCTGACCGGCCATCCCGCCGTCTCGATCCCCTCCGGCTTCGGCGCGGACGGCCTGCCGACCGGCATCCAGATCGTCGGGCGCTGGGGGCATGACACCGACGTCCTGCGCTTCGCCTCGCTGCTCGAACTGACGCGCCCCTGGGCGCAGCACCGGCCGAAGGCGGCCTGAGGATTTCCCCGATGCAAGACGCGGACTGTTTCCTGACCGTCGCGGAACTCGGCGCGCGTTACGCCGCCGGCACCGCCAAGCCGAGCACGATCGCGAGCCTGCATCTGGAGCGCATCGCCCGCGTCGATCCCGTGCTGAACGCCATGCAGGTCGTCGATGTCGATGGCGCGCTGAAGGCGGCGCAGGAGAGCGACGCCCGCTGGGCCGCCGGTCGCCCGACGGGGCCGCTCGACGGCGTCACCGTGACCATCAAGGACAATGTCGACGTCGCGGGATTTGCGACCCGGCATGGCTCGCTGACGACGCCGGATACGCCCGCCTCGGCGGATTCGCCGGTGGTTGCGCGCCTGCGCGAGGCGGGCGCGGTCATTCTCGGCAAGACGCGCCTGCCGGAATTCGGCTGGAAGGGGCTGACCGACGGGCCGTTGCAGAATGGGCCGACGCGCAACCCGTGGAACATCGCGACCTCGCCGGGTGGCTCCAGCGGCGGCGCGGCTGCCTGCGTGGCGGCCGGCATCGGCACCATCGCCTTCGGCAACGATGGCGGCGGCTCCATCCGCATCCCCGCCAATCTCTGTGGCCTCTACGGGCTCAAGCCGACCTTCGGCCGTGTGCCCCATCATCCGCAGGAGGGCATGTTCGCGACCCTCGTCTCCGGCGGGCCGATCACCAGGACGGTCGAGGACGCCGTCGCGACGCTGGACGTCATGGCGCGCCCTGACGACCGCGACTGGTTCGCGCTGCCGCCGACGGCCCCCGGCTGGCTGACCGGCCTCGAACCGAAGCTCAAGGGCCTGCGTATCGCCTATGCCCCGGTCCTCGGCGGCTTCGGCCCCGACGAGGAGGTGCGCGCCGTCGTCGATGCCGCGGTCGAGAGGCTACGCAGCTACGGGGCCACCATCACCGAGGTAGCCTCGCCCATCGGCGAGCTGAAGGGCCGCTTCGAGGTCTACTGGATCGGCGCCTTCGCGCGTCGCATGCGCCTGATCCCGAGGGAGCGCTGGGACGATCTCGACCCGACCTTCCGCGACCTCGCCGAACGAGGCATGGCGGTCACCATCGACCAGTTGCTTGATGCCGAAGCGGCGCGGGCAGCGCTCGGCCGCGAGTTCGCTGCCTTCCACCGCGACTACGACCTCCTGCTGACGCCGACCATGCCGCATGTCGCGCCGCCCGTGGAGACGATCTATCACTGTCAGGCCTATGACCGCTGGCGCGACAGCGTGCCCTTCACCCTGCCGTTCAATCTGACCGGCCAGCCGGCCTCGACCGCGCCCTGCGGGTTGTCGGCCTCGGGCCTGCCGATCGGCTTGCAGGTGGTCGGGCCGAAATATTCGGAGCGGCTGATCCTCGAAGCCGGCCTCGCCATCGAGGCGGCGCTCGGCTTCGCGCAGCCTCATCCGGTGCTGGTCAAGGCGCTCGACGCGTTGGCGTGAGCCTCACCCCATCCGCACCACTGCCGCGAAGCCCTCGTCCGCCGCGTCCAGCGCGCGGTCGATGTCCGCTTCCGTATGAGCGCACGACAGGAACATGTTGTGCTTCGGGTGAAAGTAGGCGCCGGCCTTCAGCGCCGCGCTGCAGAAGGCCGAGCCCCTGGCGAAGCCGGCATCGTCGGCGAACAGCATCAGCGGCATTTGCGGCGGCCCGCTCTGGGAGATCGAAAGCCCGTGCTTCGCGGCGAGCCGATCCAGCCCGTCCCGCAGTCGCTGCCCCATCCGCGCCATGACCGCCGGCCCGTCGATGCGCTTCAGCTCCGTCAGCGTCGCGACCGCCGCCGCCATCGGCACGGCCTCGCACCAGAACGAGCCGGTGGTGAAGATTTTCGTCGCGGCCTCGCGCCATCGGTCGCGCCCGGTGATGGCGCCGAGCGGATAGCCGTTGGCGATGGCCTTGCTGTAGGCGGCAAGGTCAGGCGCGACCCCGATCGTCTCCCATGAGCCGCCGAGATGCAGCCGGAACCCGGCGCGGACGTCGTCGAGGATCAGGGCTGCGTCAGCCTCGTCGCAGAGTTCGCGCATGCGCCGGGCGAAAGCGGGGTCGGGCAGTTCCAGCGCCTTCGCCATGTCATGCCGGAAGGCCGTGACGAGGATGGCGGCGAGGTCGCCCCTCGCCTGCTCCACCGCGGCCTTGAGGCTGGCGATGTCGTTGTAGTCGTAGTGGAGGACATGGGCGCGATCCTCGGCCGTGACGCCGGCGAGCGATGGCGAACACCACGGCACTGCGCCATGATAGCTGCCGCGCGCGACCAGCAGCTTCCTTCGGCCTGTCCCGGCCCGCGCGATGGTCACTGCCGCTGTCGTCGCATCGCCGCCGTTCTTCTCGAACAGGCACCAGTCGGCACGAGGGATCATGTCGACCATCAGTTCGGCGAGTTCCACCAGTACGGGCGCGGGACCGTTCAGCGTATCGCCGAGCGCTGCCTGCCCGCGTGCCGCGGCTTCGACGGCCGGATGATGATGGCCGAGGACGATCGGCCCCCATGAGCACATGAAATCGATGAACTCGCGCCCGTCCACGTCGACGACGCGGCAGCCATCGCCGCGCGCGAAGAACTGCGGATAGCCTTCCGGCAGGTTCGCCGCATTGAGATGGCCCCACAGGCCGCCGGGGATGACCTGCCGCGCCCTGAGGCGCAGGGCGGTGTCGGCTGAATTCGCGAGCGCGGTCGAGGCGGACGCATGCATGGCGCATCTCCGACGGTGGATGGCTCATCCTATGCGCGGGGGCGCCGTACCGTCACGCGCGGGACAGCCTTGCGCCAGCGTGCACGCCAGCCCGTCATTCGGGCGCATTGCCGGCTGCGTCTGCGGTGCCGCACGATGATCCTGACAGGATGCGGGGAGGCGGCTGGCAATGGATGCACGAGGCGAGGCGTCGCGCTGGCTTTCGGCCTTTTCCGAGCTTCTCTCGCGCGATGACCCGGCCAGGGCGGCAGAGCTCTTCCTCGACGAATGCTACTGGCGTGACTTCGTCGCCTTCACCTGGAACATCGCGACGCTGGAGGGGCGGGCCGCCATCGCCGCCATGCTGGCGAGCCGGGGGCGGGATACGAGAGCCTCGGCATGGACGCTCGATGGCGAGCCGCGCACGTCCGACGCCGGCGTCGAGTTCTGGTTCACCTTCGAGACGAAGGTCGGGCGCGGGCGCGGGCACGCGCGCGTGAGGGACGGCCGCTGCTGGACCCTGCTGACGACGCTGCGCGAACTGAAGGGGTACGAGGAGAAGAGCGGCGAAACGCGGTCGTTGGGCACGACGCATGGCGCCGTGCGCGACCGCGCCACCTGGGCCGACCAGCGCGCTGCCGATGCCCGGCTCGGTTATGATCGGCAGCCCTATGTGCTGATCGTCGGCGGCGGCCAGGGCGGTCTTGGCCTCGGCGCGCGCCTGAAGCAGATCGGCGTGCCGGCCCTGATCGTCGACCGGCACCCGCGGGCGGGCGACGCGTGGCGCAACCGCTACCGCTCGCTCTGCCTGCACGATCCCGTCTGGTTCGACCACATGCCCTACCTGCCGTTCCCGGATCACTGGCCCGTCTTCACGCCGAAGGACAAGATAGGCGACTGGCTCGAGGCCTATGCCTCGATCATGGAACTCGATCTCTGGACGGGCACGACCTGCCGGAAGGCGGCCTACGATGCCGCGCGTGGCGAGTGGACCGTCGAGGTCGACCGCGCCGGCGAGCTTGTGACCCTCCGCCCGACGCATCTCGTGCTGGCCACCGGCATGTCCGGCAAGCCGCAAGTGCCACACTTTCCGGGACAGGATCTGTTTCGCGGTATCCAGCACCATTCCAGCGCTCATTCCGGCGGCGAAGGTTATGCCGGCAAGCGCTGCGTGATCGTCGGCGCGAACAACTCGGCCCACGACATAGCGGCCGGCCTCTGGGAGCATGGCGCGGAGGTGACGATGATCCAGCGGTCGCCGACGCTGGTCGTGCGATCCGAGACGGTGCAGCGGCTCGGCTGGTCGCTCTATTCCGAGGCGGCGCTGAGGGCCGGCATCGATGTCGACAAGGCCGACCTGACGGTCGCCTCGACGCCCTTCGCCGTGCTGCCGCAGTTCCTGAAACCGGTTGTCGAACGCATGAAGCGGGACGACGCGGCGTTCTATGATGCGCTGCGCGCCGTCGGCTTCCAGCTGACCTTCGGCGAGGACGAGACGGGCCTCGGGCTCATGTATCCGCGTCGGGGCTCCGGCTACTACATCGACGTCGGCGCATCGGAACTCATCGCCACGCGGCAGATCGCCTTGCGAAGCGGCGTCGGCGTTGCAGGTCTTTCCGAGGATGCGGTCTTGCTCGACGACGGGACGAGGCTGCCCGCCGATCTCGTCGTCTATGCCACCGGCTACGGCTCCATGACCGGCTGGGCGGCCGAACTCATCTCGCCGGAGGTTGCCGACAGGGTCGGGCCCTGCTGGGGCATGGGGTCCGGCACGGCGCGCGATCCCGGACCTTGGGTCGGCGAACTGCGCAACATGTGGAAGCCGACCGCGCAGGAGGGGCTCTGGTTCCACGGCGGCAATCTCGCGCAGTCGCGGCACTACTCGCGCTACCTGGCGATCCAGCTCAAGGCGCGGTTCGAGGGGCTGCCGACGCCCGTTTTCGGGGTGCCTTCCTGACAGAGCGAACCTGAAGGCGAAACCGGCCGGGCTGCTTCACGGCCGCATCGCAACGCAGATCGCGGCGCCGGCATGCGGAGGGCTGGGCAGCGTGCCGCTGATCGCGCCTGAAGCGCGGTGCTCCTGTGCTAAGGACGCTGCATATCCATGCGCGGCTGGAGGCACGGCAGTTGAGATTCCTCGCCCTTCGCTATTTCAACGAGGTCGCCCGCCTTGGCTCGATCCGCAAGGCGGCCGACCGCCTCCATGTCGCGCCGTCGGCCGTCAGCCGCCAGATCGCGCTGCTGGAGGCGGAGCTCGGCACCGAACTGTTCAAGCGCTTCAAGACCGGGGTGAGGCTGATGCCGGCCGGCGAGGTGCTGGCGCGCCAGAGCCATCGCGTCTTCCGTGACCTGGAGCGGGCCCGTTCCGGTATCGACGACCTGATGGGGCTGCGGCGGGGCAGGATCAGCCTGTGGGTCATCGAGGGCTTCGTCACCGGTCTGCTGCCGGGCATCCTGTCCGACTTCAACCAGCGCTATCCCAACATCTCGTTCCGGGTATACACCGACTCCACCGACCGGATCGTCGAGGCGCTGCTGGAGGACGAAGCCGATATCGGCATCACCTTCAACGCTGTGTCGCGTCCCGAGATCGAGGTCGTGGCGGAGTTCAAGGAGGGCATTTCCTGCCTCGTCGCGCCGTCCCATCGCTATGCCGGCCGTGAGAGCCTGTCGCTCGCCGAGCTGTGCACCGAGCAGCTCGCGCTTCCCGTCCAGAGCTTCGGCCTCCGTCAGGTATTCGATACGGCGGTGGCAAACCGCGGCTACGATCCGCGCGTGCTGGTCACCACCAATTCCCTCGAACTCACCAAGACCCTTGCCGCGACAGGCAATGCCATCGCCTTCATGCCGGCGCTGACCGTGGTGCGGGAACTGGCGGCGGGATCGCTGATCGCCATTCCCATCTCCGACCGGGAGTTCCGTACGTCCCGCTCCAGCGTCAGCATCCATCGCGACAGGCCGTTGTCCCATGCTGCCGCCGACTTCCTGAAAGTGCTGGTCGCGCAGATCCAGAACCTCGTCGATGTCCAGGTGCGCAATCGTTGAGGTGTTGCCTTTTCGTCAAGATCGCATGACCAATTCTCGTCTTTGAACAACACGCCCGGCCATCTAGGCTTCCCCTCAATCAGAAGAGGGGATTGCACATGCAGACCGAAAATCCGAACCGCCCTGCCGCTCCGGCGCTTGCCCTCGCCAGCCGGCGCACGGTCGTTCTCGGCACGGGCGCCGGCGCGCTGGCGGCCGTCTTCGGCAAGCTCGGCAGCCCGGCGCTTGCGCAGGCCGCGATCCCCGTGCGTGTTACCGAAGCCATCCATCTCGGCATGTACGTGTCGGTCTATGCGGCCAAGCACGGTGGCTTCTTCCGCAAGCACGGGCTCGACGTGACGGTGTCCTCGGCCGGCGGCATCGCGCTCGCCGTGCCGGTCGTGCTCTCCGGCAATGCCTCCTTCGCGGTGACCGGCGCGGGCATGTCGGTTAACGCAGCCAACGAGGGCGCCAAGCTCGTCAACGTCGCCAAGATCGTCGGCGGCGTCGCCATGTGGGCGGTCGCCAAACCCGGATCGCCGATCAAGGCGATCGGCGATTTCCGCGGCAAGACGATCGCGACCCTGCGCTATCCGTCTTCGACCATCCAGACGCCGACCTTCGCCATGAAGGAGCGCGGCGGCTTCGAGCCCGACAAGGCCGGCGTTCGCTTCCTCCAGCTCCCGAACGGCGCGCAGGCGCAGGCCGTCCTCGACGGCCGGGCCGATGTCGCGACCATGTTCGAGTGGGACGTCAGCATTTCCAAGCAGCAGTTCAATCTCGAACCGGTCTTCTCGTTCTCGGACATTATCGGCCCGTTGTCCTGGACCACCGCCATGGTCAAGCGCGACCTGATCGACAAGGATCCGAAGCTGGTCCAGGCCTTCTGCGACGCCATCGCCGAGGCTCAGGCCGCACTCCATGCCGACGGCAACGAACTGTTCGTGAAGAGCTCGGTCGCCGAGTTCTCGCAGGTCTCCGAGGCGGTCATCCGGTCGGCGGCGGACAATCTCCTCAGGCGGTCCAGCGCCATTCCGAAGAATCCGACCATTTCCAAGGCGGAATGGGAGGCCGACATGGCCTTCGAACTGGCCGGCGGCGCGATCAGGACGACCCGGCCCTACGAGGAAATGGTCGACAACGGCTTTGCCGAGCGTGCCACCGCCAAGGTCGGCCGCCCGAGCTGACAAGCAGGACAATCATGAACATCACCCTCGCCGCCAGCCCCGAGAGCCTGTCCTTCGATCCGCTCCGCACGGCGCTGATCATTGTCGATATGCAGAATGGCTACTGCTCGCCCGGCGGCTATTTCGGCCATCTCGGCGTCGACCTGTCGCCGGCCGACCAGGTCATCCCGACGATCGACCGGCTGGCGCGCAGCGTGCGGCGGGCGGGCGCTCAGGTAGTCTGGCTCCAGAATGGCTGGGACCCCGAACTGAAGGAGGCCGGCGGTCCGGATTCCGTCAACCAGCGCAAGGGCAATTCGCTCAAGCTGATGCGCACCCGGCAGGAACTCTCCGGCAAGCTGCTGACCAAGGGCGGCTGGGACTACGCGCTGGTCGAGGGCCTCACGCCAGATCCGGCCGACATCGTGGTGCCGAAGCCGCGCTACAGCGGCTTCGCCGGCACCCAGCTGGACAGCATCCTGCGCAGCCGCCGCATCGACACGCTGCTGGTCTGCGGCGTGGCGACCAATGTCTGCGTGGAATCGACGATCCGGGACGCCTTCTTCAAGGAGTATTTCCCGGTTCTCGTCCATGACGCCTGTTTCCAGGCTGGGCCGGATTTCATCCAGCAGGCGACCATCTACAACGTCGAGAAATTTTTCGGCTGGTCGGCCGTGACCGACGATGTCGTGCGCGCATGCGACGGCGTCGCCGCTGTGGCGGCCTGACCAACAAGAACCAGTTCAGGGAGAAGACAGATGGCCGTTCAGCCGATCATTCCGCCGGGCTCCGCCCCGCCGCTCGCCCCCTATAGCCCGGGCAGCAAGGCCGGCGGCTTCATCTATGTCTCCGGCACGCTCGCCATTGGTCCCAACGGCGAGACGCTCGCGGTCGGCGACGCCGCGGCCCAGACCCGTCATGTCCTCGAAAGCATCAAGTCGGTGGTCGAGGCTGGCGGCGGCACGCTGAAGGACGTCGTCTTCAACCAGATCTTCCTGACGGACCTCGCGGACTACGCGGCCATGAACACGGTCTACAAGGAGTATTTCCCGGAAGCGCCGCCCGCGCGCTACTGCATCCAGGCGCCGCTGGTCCGCCCGGAATTCCTCGTCGAGATCGCCACCACGGCCTATGTCGGCAGCTGACCATGACGAGCGTCGAGACGACGGGGCGGGCCGTGGCTGACAGCCGCGGCAGCGCTCCCGCACGCCCGGCCGCGCGGCGCCTGCTGCCCGGCACCGGCCGCATCCTCATCTACCAGGTCCTCGTCATCGCGGGCTTCTTCGCCATCTGGGAAGTCGCCATCCGCGCCGGCTGGATCCCGGTCTACATCTATGGCCAGCCCAGCGGCGTCGTCCGCGAATTCGTCAAGGGCGTCACCGACGGCAAGCTGCTGATCGATACCTGGGTGACCACGCAGGAATCGGTCATCGGCTTCCTGATCGGCAGTCTGTTCGGTTCGGCAGCTGGCCTTGCCCTCTGGCTGTCGCCGACGACGGCGGCGGTGATCCGCCCGATCATGGTGGCGCTCAACGGCCTGCCGAAGATCGCGCTCGCCCCGCTGATCATCGTCTGGTTCGGCATCGGCATCGAATCGAAGATCGCCGTGGCCGCTATCATCACCTTCATCGTCGCCATGATCGCCAGCTATGCCGGCAGCCAGGAAGTGGACAACGACTATGTCCGCATGCTCAAGGCTCTGGGGGCGACGCGTTTCCAGATCTTCCGGATGGTGATCGTTCCCGGCTCCGTGCCGTGGATCGCCTCGGCATTCCGCCTGAACATCGGCTTCGCGATGATCGGCGCCGTGGTCGGCGAGTACATCTCGGCGGAACAGGGCCTCGGCCAGCACATCTACTATGCCGGCACGCTCTACAATCTCAACGGCGTCTGGGCGGGCATCTTCGCCCTGATGATCCTCGCGCTCGTGCTCGACTGGTTCGTTGGCCGAGCCGAACGCCTGTTGAAGTGGCGGTGAGGACGCATCATGCCGATCGCGAAACTTGGCGACGTGGACATCGCCTATGAAGTGACCGGCGAGGGCGATCCCGTCCTCCTCGTCGCGGGTCTCGGCGGCTCCGCCGGCTACTGGGCGCCGAATGTCGCAGCGCTTTCCCGGAATTGCCGCGTGATCCTGCACGACCATCGCGGCACGGGTGGCAGTTCGCGCTTCGAGGGTCGCTATTCGGTCGAGGGCATGGCCGACGACCTTCTGCGCCTGATGGACCACCTGGAGATCGACCGTGCCCATCTGGTCGGTCATTCCACCGGCGGCGCCATCGGTCAGGTCGTCGCCGCCAATGCGCCCGACCGGATCGCGAGCCTCGTGCTCTACGCGAGCTGGGCCGTCCTCGACGGTCAGATGGAGATGTGCCTCGACCTGCGCCGGCGCATCCTGCGTGACGGGGGCGAGGCCGAGTATCACCGCGCGACGCCGGTGTTCCTCTATCCGCCCTACTACGTGAAGGACCGGAAGGCGGCGCTCGATCAGGAGGCCGCGTCGGCGGCGTCCGCGTCGCCTCCTGCCTCCATCCTGGACGCGCGCGTGGCCGGCATCATGGCCTTCGACGGCAGGCCCTACCTGTCGCGGATCGCTTGCCCGACCATGGTGCTGGTGGCCGAGGATGACATCCTGACCCCGCTCTATTCGTCCGAGCTTCTGGCCGGCGGCATCGCCGGATCCCGGCTCGTCACGGTGCCGCGCGGGGGGCACGCGCTGTCCCGTACCGAGCCCGACCTGTTCAACGAGACGATCGCCGCGTTCCTCGCGGACCACGCGACCGCCCGGGAGGATGTCCATGCCGCATGAATCCGCGACCGTCCTGCAGGCCGTCAATGTCGGGATGACTTTCAATCCCGACACGCCGGAAGCCGTGACGGCCATCGCCGATATCAGCTTCGAGGTTGGTCGCGGCGAGGTGGTCGCCATCGTCGGCCCGTCCGGCTGCGGCAAGACCACCCTGTTCAACATCATCGCCGGCCTGCTGAAGCCGACGCGCGGCGACATCGCGGTCGACGGTGTTCCGGTCCACGATGCGACCGGCCATGTCGGCTACATGCTCCAGAAGGACCTGCTCCTGCCCTGGCGTACTGTCCGCGACAACGTCACCATCGGCCTTGAAGTGCGCGGCACGTCCTCGCGCGAGGCGGCCGGCATCGCCCAGACGCTGATCGAGGCCTATGGCCTCAAGGGCTTCGAGGACGCCTATCCGTCGGCGCTGTCCGGCGGCATGCGCCAGCGCGTCGCCTTCATGCGGACGCTGGCCTTCTCTCCCGAGGTGATCCTGCTCGACGAACCGTTTTCGGCGCTCGACAGCCAGACGCGCCTCATCCTGCAGTCGGACGTGATGCGCATCATCCGCGAGCGGCAGTGCAGCGTCGTGCTCGTCACGCACGACGTGGGCGAGGCCATCACCATGGCCGACCGGATCGTCGTGATCACCAGCCGCCCGGGCCGGGTGAAGGCGGTGCACCAGGTCGATATCGCGCCGGAACTGCGTCACCCGCTGAAGATCCGAACGCTGCCGCGCTTCAACCAGCTTTTCGAGACGATCTGGTCCGAGCTCGGGATCGAGCTCGCCGCCTGACGGACGGACATCATCATGCTGCATCATGAGAGCTTCGGCTCACCCGACAGGGAGTGCGTCCTCCTGTCGGCGGGCCTCGGCGGCGCCGGCGCGTTCTGGCGCCCGCAGATCGCGGCGCTGGCCGAGCATTTCCACGTCGTCGTCTACGACCAGCGCGGCACGGGCGGCAGCAGGGAGCCGCTGCCCGATGGCTATTCCATCGAGGCCATGGCCGATGACGTGGTCGAGATTCTCGATGCTCGCGGCATCGACAGCTGCCATTTCGTCGGTCATGCGCTTGGCGGCATTGTCGGCCTGAAGCTCGCGCGACGCGCGCCCGCGCGCGTACGCAAGCTCGTGCCCGTCAACGCCTGGGCCGCCGCCGATTCTCACACCGCGCGCTGCTTCGCGATGCGGCTCAATCTGTTGCGGCACGTCGGCGTCGAGGCCTATGTCAACGCCCAGCCGATCTTCCTCTATTCCGCCGCCTGGCTCTCGGCGAACGCCGAAGCGGTCGACGCCGAGGTGCGGCACGGCATCGCCCATTTCCAGGGCGCGGACACGATCGAGAAGCGCATCGCCGCGCTGCTCGCCTTCGACATGGCGGACGAATTGCGAGCTATCCCGCACCAGACCCTCGTCGCCGCCTCGCGCGACGACGTCCTCGTGCCGTGGACCGCTTCACAGCGTCTCGCCGATGGCTTGCTCAACGCGCGCCTGTGGATGGTGGAGAGCGGCGGTCACGGCTTCTCGGCAACGTCGCCGGAACCGTTCAACGCGGAGCTGATCGCGTTCCTGCGGGGCTGATCCGGTAGCGCTGCCGCGCGCTATTGGGCCGGCATGTGGCGTGAAGACGCAGAGGAATGGCAAGTAAAGGGCGAAAAACGGTATCCTGGTGAAGCATCCGATTCCGCAAATTTAAACAAACATCTCCGAGAGTGGGCCGTCGCTCGCTCGGGGATGTTCACGATGGCTTCGATCCTTCACCGCTTCCGCAAGCAGGAGTCGGGCGTCGTCGCGGTGCTCTTCGGCATCGCGATCATCCCGATCATGCTGCTGGTTGGCGCCGGCGTCGATTATGCCCGCCTGTCGACCGCCCAGGCTGCCGCCCAGGCTGCCGCGGATGCCGCCGCGCTGGCGGCCGCGGGATCGCGGATCGAAACAGAAGCCGCCATGAGCGCGGTCGCCGCCAACTACCTTCAGGGGAACACCGCGGGCACCAATGCCGACGCTGCGCGGATCACGACCTTCCGCTATGACGCGACGAAGCGCGAAGTCACCCTGATCGTCGATGGCACGATCACCCCCGCTTTCCTGCAGCTGGCCGGCTACAGCCAGTTGAGTTACCGCGTCAACGCCAATTCGATCCGGGCGCTGAACGGCTCAACCGAACTCGTTCTCGTGCTCGACAATACCTGGTCCATGGCGGGCGCCAAACTCGTGGCGCTGAAGGAGTCCGCCGCGGAACTTGTCACCACGTTGTGGCGCGATCCCTCGGTCGACGTGAAGATCGGCGTCGTACCCTACGCGGACTATGTCAATGTCGGCACCGCCAATCGCAACGCGACTTGGGTCTCGGTTCCCGCCGACTATGACGTGACCTCACAACGCACCTGCGTCACCAAGACGACGCGCTCCGTTTGCACCAAAGGCCCTGCCAAGACCTGCACACGGACAGTCGATGGCAGCGTCGAGACCTATGACTGCACGCCGCAGACCTGCACCGAACAGACGGTTCCGCCCTACGAGTCATGCTCGGGGGGCGGCACCACCCGCTACCGCTGGTTCGGCTGCGTCGGCTCGCGAAACACCGGCACGCTGCGCCTGACCGATGCCCAGCCATCCACACCCTATCCGGGCTATCTGGCGACCAGCCAGAATTGCCTCAACCCGATCATCCCGCTGTCGACCAGCCTGTCGACCGTGACGGCGGCGATCCGCGGCATGGTGGTCAATGTCGGTGGCTACAAGCCGTCGACCTACATTCCCACCGGTCTGATCTGGGGCGTCAATGTCCTGTCGCCGACTGCGCCGTTCTCCGAGGGGCGCGCCTACGATTCTCAGAACCGCCGTCCCCGCAAGGTGATGGTGCTCATGACGGATGGCGCCAACACATTGCAGTATCGCGCCTCGGATGGCCGTCACGTCGCCATTAGCGGTAATGCGGCAAGTCAGGCCGCCCAGTTGGCGCAGACCTATTCCGACATGAACGCGATCTGCACCTACGCCAAATCCCAGCAGATCGAGATCTACACGATCGCCTTCGACATCACTGATCCGACGGCGAGGACGGCGATGCGCAACTGTGCAAGTTCGTCGGCCCATGCCTTTGATGCGACCGACCGCACGTCGCTGCAGGAAGTGTTCAAGAACATCGCCCAGTCGCTTCAGAACGTGCGCCTGACGCGCTGAGGCGCGAGCCGTTCCGCAGCCGGGATTCGATGCGCCCATTGCCGGCGCCGCCAGCGAGGCGGCGTCTCATCGGCTGTGAACGTTGCAACCGATCGCCAGCAAAAGCGAGCAGCGGATCGCTGCCAGCCGCAGCATTGTCATGAAGGGCAATGCCTGCGGACAAACCTCTCCGTTACTGCCCCGCACGGCGCCCGGTCCGCGATTTGCTTGACTGCAGCAGACGCAAGGCTCGGGTCGAAACGATGCATTGCAATTCTATGCAATCGTTTGCATGATGGGTCATCGACCTATGGGCGACAGAATGGGGAGAATGGACATGACGACGTTCACGAGGCGCGGATTCGTTCAGGCATCGGCAGCGGGCGCCACTTTCCTCACGGCGCCGCAGGTCATGGCGCAGACCGATTTCATGGAGCCCGCGCGCATCCGCATGGGCTTTGCGCCCTATATTTCGGCAGGCCCCTACTACATCGCCCAGGCCAAAGGCTACTTCAAGAAACTGAACATCGAGATAGTCCCGACCAGCCACGTCGATGGCTCCCTGTCGATGCCGGCGCTCGCCGCGGGCGAACTCGACATCACCGGTGCGACGCTCTCGGCCGGCCTGTTCAACCTGATGTCGAAGGGGGCGGGCCTGCGCCTCTTTTTCGAGCGCGGCCGCGAAGCGCCGGGCTGGGGCTCGAACTCGATCATGGTCTCCAACGAGATGTGGGAGAAGGGCTTCCGCACCGTCGATGGCTACAAGCTCGCCAAGGGCGCCAAGATCGGCATTTCCTCGCGCGGCAGCGTTGCCCACTACCTGCATACGGTCGGCCTCGAGCGCGCCGGCCTGAAGTTCGAGGACGCCGACTGGAACTGGGGCATGTCGCCGCAGGTCAGCCTGCCGCTGATGCAGCAGAACCGTATCGACATCCTCAACATGCCACTGCCGGGCGCCTATGCCGCCCAGAACCGCGGCGTCGGCAAGATCGCCACCTGGAGCGACGAAATCGCCCCTGATTTCGTGCTGGCCTGCTCGGTCGCCAGCGAGAAATTCCTGCGCGAGAGGCACTCTGCGGCGGTCCGCTTCTCCATGGCGATCATGCAGGGCAATATCGACTTCATGGATGCCGCTCGCACTGGCAATCCGGAAGTTCTCAAGATCATGGCCGAAGGCACGGGCCTGACGCCGGAAGTCATCAACTCCACGCGTCAGCGCTGGACCTACATGACCGTCGACGGACTGCCGAACATGCCGTCCATCCTGGGACAGCAGAAGTTCTGGCACGAGAAGACCGATCTCCTGCAGCGCATGGTGCCGGAGAACCAGATCTTCGACGACCGCGCCATCCGCGAGGCGAAGAAGCGCCTCGACGACAAGAACCCCTTCATCTGATCCCCGCGGCAGATTCCTTATCGCGCTGGGAGGCGCGTCTTCACGATGCAGTTCGAGGCAATTTCCATCGAGGGTCTGTCGCACCGCTTCCTGTCCAGGACGCGGCCGCCGACCACAGCCCTCACCGACGTGACCTGCCGGTTTCCGGCCGGCAAGGTGACCTCCATCGTCGGGCCGTCGGGCTGCGGAAAGTCGACGCTCCTCCTCATCATGCGCGGCCTCGTCAAGGCGAGCCAGGGTGACGTGAAGTTCCTCTACGGGAACGGCGCTGGCGCCCTGACACCGGGCGAAGCTCCGCGCATGGCGACCGTCTGGCAGTCGTTCAACCTGCTGCCGTGGCGGAGTGTGGTCGACAATGTCGGCTTCGGCATGGAACTGCAGGGCGTCCCGACGGCCGAGCGCCGCGAGAAGGCGATGGAAGCGATCAAGGCGGTCGAGCTCTCCGGCTTCGAGAACCATTATCCCGGCCAGCTCTCGGGCGGCATGAAGCAGCGCGTCGGCCTTGCCCGCGGCATGGTGATGTCGCCGGATATCCTGTTCCTGGACGAGCCCTTCGGCGCGCTGGACGCGCAGACGCGCCTCTACCTGCAGGAACAACTCTCGGCCCTCGTCGAGAAGAGCGCCAAGACCGTCATCCTCATCACCCATTCCATCGAGGAGGCGATCTTCCTCGGTGACCATGTGGTGGTGATGACCGCCCGGCCCGGCAAGATCGCCGCCAGCCTCGATGTCGACCTGCCGCGCCCGCGCGGCATCGACGTGCAGAACGACAAGCGCTTCGGCGAGCTGTTCTCGGAAATCTACGGACTGCTGCGCGACGAAGTCCGCAAGTCGATGATGAACTGAAGGCTTGCGAACATGACCGACGTGAACCGATCGATCGCTTTCCAGGCTGACAAGCCCGCATCCCCGCCGGTCGCCGACGAGCGGCTGCGCGACGACACCTGGTGGTATGGCCCGGTCGCCATGGCCTGCTTCCTGGTGTTCTGGGAAGTCTCCGTCATGTTCGGCTCGATCCCCGAACTGTTCCTGCCGCGTCCCTCCGTCGTGGTCGTTACGCTCTACGAGCTGTTCGCGACCAAGGGCCTCGTCTACGACCTCGGCCTGACGCTTTACCGCATCTTCGGCGGCTTCTTCTTGGCCGCGTTCATCGGCATCGGCCTCGGCCTGCTGATGGGCATGTCCAAGCGCATCTACGCCATCGCCGACATCTTCGTCGCCGCGCTCTACCCCGTGCCGAAGATCGCCCTCGTGCCGCTGCTGGTGATCTGGCTCGGCACTGGCAACTCGTTCCAGATCGCTCTGTCAGCGCTCGGCTGCATCTTCCCGATCCTCGTCAATACGATCATCGGCGTGCGCCAGTGCGACGAGGGCCTGATCCTCGCGGCTCGCGATCTCGGCGCCAGCACCGTCCAGATCCAGCGCAAGGTCGTGCTGCCGGCGGCGATCCCGGCCATTTTCGGCGGCCTGCGCCTCGCGCTCGGCATCTCGATCATCCTCGTTGTGGCAGCCGAGATGCAGACGGCGCGCTACGGTCTTGGCGCCAAGCTTCAAGCGGCCGGTCAGGTGCTGGAGACTGGCCAGGTCTTCGCGATCCTGCTGCTGCTCGCCGTGCTCGGCATCCTGCTGACCAAGGGGCAGGACCGGCTCGGCGGCCTCGTCAACCGCTGGCGCGCCAACTGATCCGCGCCCGCTGATCCGACCAATTGGATAGAGGGCTGCATGGCGGCCCGGGAGAATCCCCCATGAAACGGACCCTGATCGAGTGCGGCTGGCTCGTCTCGATGGACGACAAGGTCGGCGATCACAAGAACGCGCGCATCCTGATCGAGGGCAGCCGCATCGTCGCCGCCGGCAAGGGCATCGAGGCCGATGCCGACGAGGTGATCGACGCCCGCGACAAGATCGTCATGCCGGGCCTGATCGACGCCCATATCCACACCTGGCAGGCGGGCCTTCGCGCCATCGGCTCGGAATGGCTGGGGCCGGACTACCACAAGAACATCCACGCCAATCTCGCGACCCATTACGGCCCCGAGGACAACTACATCGGCAACCTGATCGGCGCGCTCGGCCAGATCGACGGCGGCGTCACCACCATCTGGGACTGGTGTCACAACATCATCTCGCTGGAGCACGCCGAACGTTCGGTGGACGGGTTGGAGGAATCCGGCATCCGCGCCCTCTTCGCGCACGGCACCGCCAAGCCGCCGACCCGGCCCGGCGAATTGCCCTATACCCACGTCCCGCATCCGCGCGATCGGATCGAAGCGTTGCGCAAAGGACGCTTCACCTCCGACGACCAGCTTGTGACCCTTTCCATGGCGATCCTCGGTCCCCATTGGGGCACCCACGAGGTCGCCGAACAGGACCTGAAACTCGCCCGCGAGCTGGGGCTCATGTCGACCTCGCACGCGACTCGCAAGATTCCGGATCAGGTCGCGCCCGGCGGCTATGGCAAGCTGGTCAAGGCCGGCCTCATCGGCCCCGACCACAACCTCGTCCACGGCAACTACATCGAGGACGAGGAGCTTCAACCGCTCGTGGAGGCCGGCGCCTCGATCACCGCCACGGTGCTGGTCGAGCTGCATGGCCATGCGGCCGAGCCGGTCACGCTGCGGGTGAAGAAGTTCGGCGGCATGCCGTCCATCGGCATCGACGTCGAGCCGATCGTCACTGGCGAGATGTTCCGCGAGATGCAGGCGGCGCTGTTGCACGCCCGCTGGGCCTCGCTGCGCGACAATCAGGCGGCCGGCAATCCGCCGTTCCAGTCGATTCCGATCAGGTCGCGCGAGGCGCTGATGTGGGCGACCATCGGCAATGCCCGCGCCATGGGCATGGAAGACCAGATCGGTTCGATCACGCCCGGCAAGAAGGCCGATATCGTCATGCTCCGGGCGAACGACCTGAACCTGTTCCCGGTCCACGATCCCCTTCTGTCGATCACCGACCAGGCCCATGGCGGCAATGTCGACACCGTCATCATCGACGGCGTGATCAGGAAAGAGGGCGGCAAGCGCGTGTTCCGCGACGACGTGCTGGCGAAGCGCAAGGCGGAGCTTCTCGCCTCCATCGAGCGCATCATGCGCGCCGGCAATTTCACGCTGAAGGCGGCCTGACGCGATGGCGACCAAACTTATCAAATGCGGCTGGATCGTTTCGATGGATCCGGCCATCGGCGACCTGAAGGACGCCGAGATCCTGATCGAGGGCGACCGCATCGTCGCCATTGGCAAGAACCTCGGCGGCGCTGCCGACGAGGTGATCGACGCGCCGGCCATGATCGCCATGCCCGGCCTCGTCAACGCCCACATGCACACCTGGCAGACGGGCCTCCGGGCCATCGGCTGCGAATGGGCGCATGGCGAATATTTCAAGTACCTGCATGGCGGCATGGCCACGCAATACGGCCCCGAGGACAACTATCTCGGCAACCTCATCGGCGCGCTGAACCAGATCGACGGCGGCTGCACGACCCTCAACGACTACTGCCACAACATCACCTCGACCGAGCAGGCCGAACGCTCCATCGACGCGCTTCAGGATGCCAGTATCCGCGCTGTCTTCACCATGGGCGCGGGCAAGCTGCCGCCCGACCGCGAGAAGATCGAGCCCTTCGAGAAGCGTATCAATCCGCGCGAGCGCGTGACCCACATCCGCAAGCGCCTTGCCGATGACGGCGCGCTTGTCACCATGGCGCTCGGCGTTGCAGGCCCGCACTGGGCCGAGATGGAGCCGACGCGGATCAATCTGCGTCTCGCGCGCGAGATGGGCCTGCGCTCCTCGACCCATGCCACCAAGCGGCCGGAGCTGGCTGTCGATCCGCGCGGCTATTACCCGCTTATCGAGGAAGGGCTTGTCGGCGCGGATCACAGCGTCGTCCACGGCAACTACCTCTCCGACGACGAATTGAAGCGCCTGTTCGATGTGGGCGTCACCTTCTGCGCCACGGTGCAGACGGAGCTGCGCGGCTATGCGGGGGATCCGCTCGTCGGCCGCGTCAAGGCGCTCGGCGGCACCTGCTCGCTTGGCGTCGATGTCGAGCCGCGCGTCTCCGGCGAAATGTTCCGCGAGATGCAGATCGCGCTGCTCTACGCGCTCTCCGTCTGCCAGCGCGAGAATGCGCGGGACAAGAAGCCGGCCTTCTCGGTCGTGCCGATCCGCTCGCGCGAGGCACTGGCCTGGGCGACCATCGGCGGCGCGGAGGCCCTCGGCCTCGCCGATCGCATCGGCACGCTGTCGCCGGGCAAGAAGGCCGACATCGTCCTGCTCGACGGCAGCGACCTCAACCTGTTCCCGGTCCACGACCCCGTGCTCTCCATCGTCGAACAGGCGAATCAGGGCAATGTCCACACTGTGCTGATCGACGGCGTCGTCAGGAAAAAGGACGGCAAGCTGGTCTTCCCGGACGCCGTGCGCCGCCAGCGCATGGCGGAGCTTGCCATCTCGGTTGATCGCATCATGGACGAGGCAGGTTACTTGCCTTTCGGGAGATAGGAGCATGGCGACGGTCACGCGCAGGCTCATTCGCTGCGGCTGGCTCGTCACCGGGGATGACGGGCTCGGCACGCTGAAGGGCGCGGATATTCTCGTCGCCGGTGATGCCGTCGAGGCGGTCGGGCAGCGGCTCGACCTGCCGCATGACGAGCTGATCGATGCCTCGGACATGATCGTCATGCCGGGCCTGATCAACATGCATCTGCATACGTTCCAGGCCGGCTTTCGCGCGGTCGGCTCGGAGTGGCTGGGCCCGGACTATTTCCGTAATTTCTATGGTAATGCCGCCGTCCGATTTGGACCGGAGGACAACTATCTCGGCACGCTGTTCGGCGCGCTGAACCAGCTCGATCAGGGCGTCACCACGCTCGCCGACTATTCCCACAATCTCCGTTCGCTGGAACAGGCGGAGCGCTCCGTCGATGCGCTCGTCGATGCCGGCATCCGCGCTGTGTTCATCCACGGCGACGGCCTGCGCGAACCGGCTGTGCCCGGCGCCATGCCGTCGCGCCGCCTGCATCCCCGCGAGCGGGTCGAGGCGCTGATGAAAAGCCGCTTCGCGAGGCCGGGCCTCGTCACGCTGGCGCTCGGCATCGCCGGGCCGCACTGGGCCGACTGGGAAGCCTCGCTGCACAATGTGCGGCTTGCCCGCGACCTCGGCCTCGTCGCCTCCTCGCATGTCACGCGCAGCCATGCGAATGCGGTCACGCCAGACGGCTACGACCGTCTTGCCGCCATGAGCCTGCTCGGGCCTGACCACAACCTCGTCCACTGCAATCATCTGACGGCGGACGAAGTTCACCGCCTTCTCGACGCCGGCTGCACGATCACCGCGACGACCACCAACGAGTTCCACGACTACCCGACCGACTCCGTGCTGCGGAAGGTCATGGATCGCGGCCACCAGCCCTCCATCGGCGTCGATGTCGAGGCGATGGTCGCCGGCGATCTCTGGCGCGAGATGCAGACTGCATTGCTCTTCGCCCGCAACGAGGGCCTGAGGGCGAAGCGACAGGACGCGATGATCCCCTCGCGCACGGCGCTCGGCTGGGCGACGACGGCAGGCGCGAAGGCGCTGATGATGGACAAGGCCATCGGCCGCCTCGCGCCCGGCCTCAAGGCCGATATCGTCATGCTGCGCGCGGGCGACCTCAACCTGTTCCCGGTCCACGACCCCGTCTTCTCCATCGTCGAACAGGCCCATGTCGGCAATGTCGACACGGTGATGGTCGGGGGCGAGATCAGGAAGCGCGGCGGGCGGCTGCTGTTCGACGAAGGCCAGCGCCGGCTCGAGGGTGAGCGCCTTGCCGAATCCGCCGCGCGCCTTGCGGCCGAGGCTGGCTGGCCGCTGGCGCGCTCCCTCGGCGCCTAATCCCCCACCGCCCGAAGCGGTGGATGCTCCTGCAGCGCCGGCAGAACCTCGCCTGCGAACAGGCGCATGGCGGCGAGCGTCGTCGCGTTCGACAGCACGCCGTTGCCGTTGAAGATGCAGCGCAGATGCCGGATGCCCGTGCCGTCCGCCAGCCGCCGGATCTGCGCGACGCAAGCCTCGGGCGTGCCGTGGACGAACTGGTCCCGCAGCACGGTCTCGCGGTCGGGCCGCTTCACATGCTCCGGCTTCTCGCCGCGCAGGGCCGCGAAATGCAGCCGGCGCACGTGCAGCGCATCGAGCAGGCCGTCGAGCGCGGCTTCCGCCGCCGCCGCGTTCGGCGCGACATTGACGTAGCGCGCCAGCGTCGAACGGCCGAGCGCGCCGTGCCTGCCGCTCCGTTCCAGCAGCGACCTGTAGATGGCGAGCTGGCGGCCTTCCGGCGGCTCGAGGCTGAGCAGCAGCGGCAGGTCTTCCGTGAGCGCGAAGTCGAGCGTCTCGGCGGTCGAGCCCGCGACATAGATCGGGGGATGCGGTCGCTGCGCGGGACCCGGCCCGATGACCGTTTCGGGGAACCGCCACGGCCCCTCGTTGGAGGTGACGCGGCCCTTCGTCAGCGCCGCGCGGATGATGCGCAGCGAGGCTTCGAACCGCCGCCGCGCCTCGGCATGCGGGATGCCGAGCGAGGCGAAGGTATCGGCCGAGGTGCCGCGCCCGACCCCGATATCGAGCCGCCCGCCGCTTTGGCCGTCGAGCTGGGCGATTTCCTCCGCGAGCATCAGCGGATGGTGGATCGGCAGGACCAGCACCGAGGAACCCACCCGCAGCCTTTCCGTACGCGCGAAGATCGCGGCGGCCAGCAGGTGCGTGGACGGATAGGGGATCGGCGGGTCCATGAAATGGAACTCGTTGAACCAGACGCCGTCGAAGCCGAGGCGGTCGGCCTCCTCGAAGATCGACAGGAAGGCGCGGTGGTCGCCGAAGGTCGCCTCCCGCGTCCAGCCGGCAAGGTCGATGCGGATCGGCGCGCTCATGCGTGCCGCCCGGATGCCGGTCGCGCGATGGCAACGCCGTCCACGGTGACGGTCTCGAAGGGAACGCGAAACACGCGGGGCAGCACATCGCTGCCGGCGAGTTCCGCGCTCGGCAGGTCGGCGGCGACGCGGCCCTGATCCATCACCACCACCCGCTCGAACCATGTGGTCGCGAGTTCGATGTCATGCAGCACGACGATGACCAGCCGCTCGCGCCCGCGCGCGGCGAAGCCGCGCACGAGGTCGATCCGGTGGCGGATGTCGAGGCTCGCGCCCGGTTCGTCGGCGATCAGGATTGGCGGGTCGGTCACCTCGACGGAGGCCAGCAGCGCGCGCGCCTGCTCGCCGCCCGACAGCGCCGACCAGCGACGGTCGGCGATCGGGCCGATCTCCCGGGCCGCGAGCACAGCCGTGATCGCTGCGGCATCGGCCGTCGTGCTGCGCTCCGCGCCCATCTCGACCAGCATGCGCGGCGTGATGTCCCAATGCGGATGAAAGCTCTGTGGAACGTAGCCGATCAGCGCGGTGCGCTCCGGACCCGTGAGCGAGGCGACGGGGCGGCCGGCAATGCGCGCGGTGCCCGCATGGTCGGTGATCAGCCCGGCGAGGATCTTGGCGAGGCTCGACTTGCCCGCGCCATTGGGCCCGACCACGGCGATGGCTCCTGTCGGACCGGCGTCGAAATCGACGCCGTCGAGAACCATCTTGGAACCTCGCTGGAGTAGGAGCCCCGTCGCGTCGATCCGGCTCATGCCCTCAGCCTCCGCGCGAGCAGGATCAGGAAGAACGGCCCGCCCGCGACTGCCGTTATGAGGCCGAGCGGCACTTCGGCCGGCGGCAGGGCGGAACGGGCTATGGCATCCGCCAGCACGACGACGATGGCGCCGACGAGGCCGGATGCGGGGATCAGCCGCCCGTGGCGCGGCCCGACCAGCCAGCGCGCGATGTGGGGCGCCGCGAGGCCGACAAAGGCGACGAGCCCGCCAAAGGACACCGCTACCGCCACGACAGCCGCGCCGACCAGCACGGCGAGCGCCACGAAGCGCTTCACGTCGAGGCCGAAGCCATGGGCCATGGCCTCGCCAAGGCCGAGAAGGTCGAGCCCGCGCGCCGTTCGCTGCGCCACCAGGAAGCAGGCGAGGGTGAGCAGGCCGAGCAGTGCGAGCCCGCCCCAGCCCGGTGTCTGGATGCCGCCGAGCGTCCAGCTCAGCACCACCTGCAGGCTCACCGTCTCGTCGGACAAAGCCAGCATCAGGAAGGAGCGCAAGGCGCCGAGCACGGCGGCGACCGCGACGCCGGCGAGCAGCAGGCCGGCTGCGTCCACCGCGCCTGCGACGCGCGAGACGCCGAGCACCAGCAGCGTCGCGCCCCAGGCGCCGAGAAAGGCGAGCACCGGCAGGAGCCAGTGCTGCGGGATGCCGAGCGGCACGAGCAGCGCGACCGTCGCGCCGATGGCGGCTCCCCCCGCCGAGCCGAGCAGATAGGGCTCTGCCAGCGGGTTGCGGAACAGGCCCTGGAACAGGCAGCCTCCGAGGCCGAGCAGCGCGCCGACGCCGGCCGCCGCCAGCACGCGCGGCAGCCGCCAGTCGGCGATGAGCCGGCTGTCGAGCGATAGGTCGCCGCTGAGCGCGCGAACAATCTCGGTCGGACCGGCCCAGTCGTGGCCGGCGGCGAGCCCGAGAAGGATAGCGACGACCAGCAGCGCCGCGAGCGTCGTCCAGACACGGATCATCGCGGCGCGTCCGGATGCAGCACGGCCGCGAGCTTCTCTATGCCATCGACCACGCGGGGGCCGGGAATGAGGAACTCTGCGCGGGAGACGGTCAGTACCCTGTTCTCGCGCAGGGCACGCAGATGCTGCCAGCCGGGCCGGGAGAAGAGTTCCCGCCGGTCGGTCTCGGAGCCGGCGAACAGCACGATGTCGGGATCGGAGCGCAGGATCGCCTCGGGTGACACTTGCGGCAGCATCTGAGGCTGGTCGAAGGCGAGCCGCGCGCCGGCCGCGACCATGGCGTCCGCAGTGTAGCTGCCGGGCCGCGCGATGAGCATCAGCCCCGTCGCGACGCGGCCGGTGATCATCACGACACGCGGCCGCTCGCGCCCGGTCAGGCGGCGCGTGACCGCATCGAGGCGAGCCTGAAGCGTGCCAGCCACCGCGTCGCCCCGCGCCTCGACGCCTGCCGCCCTAGCGACGAGGCGGATGTTGGCGAAGACCTCGTCCACGCTGCGATGCGTGACCACGATGATCGGGATGCCCAGCCGCTCCATGGGATCGACGAGCTGATGCACCGCCTGCCGCGCCGGCGTCACGACGACGAGGTCGGGCCGCTGGCGCACCACGCGGTCCACCGAGAAGCCAAGGCGTCCGCCGACCTGCGGGCGGCCGACAACCTCCGGCGGAAAGCGCGTGAAACTCTCGATGCCGACGATGCGGTCGGCGAGCCCGACCGCAGCCGCCAGTTCCGTGTTGGAGGCGAAGATCGTCACCAGCCGCTGCGGCGGGCGCTCCAGCGTCACCTGCCGCCCGAGGGCGTCGGCCACCGTCACCGGCTCGCCCGCGGCCGGGGCCGCAAGCGCGAGAAGGAGAGTGGCGGCCGCGCCGATACGCATCAGAACCGCGCCTGCAAACCGGCCACCAGCTCCCGGCCCGGCATCGAATTGCCGGGATTGCCGATGCCGTTGGTGTTGGACACGGTGGGGCTGCCGATGAACGGCGACCGGTCCAGCGCGATGAACAGTGCGTGCTGGTTGACGTTGAACATGTTGTTCATCGCCACGAATCCGGTCAGGCCGGGGCGAAGTTCGGCCTCCAGCCGCGCGTTCCAGACCCAGAAGGCCGGCTTCTGATGGATGAAGCTGGTCGAAGGTTCGGCACCCGCCACCAGCGTCTCCTCCGTGTCGTACCAGATGGGCCCGCGCAGGATGCCGGTCACCGAGAAGCTCCACGGCATGGCGACGCCGGTGCGCTGGCCGAACCGGGTGCCGACGGCGACCTGATACTTGTAGGCCCGCTGCACCTGGCGGGAATTGGCGGTCGGAGCGGCACCGAAATCGCGCATGTCGAAATTGTAGCCGCCATTGGCGAAGAGCGACCAGTGCCAGCCGTTCGGCTGGGCGGCGACCGCGCGCAGCACATCGAGGCTCGCCTGAACCTCGACGCCGCGAATGACGATATCGCCGGGATTGTTGACGTAGTCCGAGATGTTCAGCGGCCCGGCCCGCCGCCGCGAGATGATCCGGTGCGAGATTGTGTTCTGGAACAGCGCCGCGTCGATGCTCAATCCGTTCCACGAGAAGGTGGTGCCGATCTCGTATTGCCGGCTGGTTTCGGGTCTGAGGCCCGGATTACCGAAAATCTGGCCGCCCGCGAGCACGGTGTAGTCGCCGGCGAGCTCCGTCGCCGTCGGCGCGCGGAAGCCGGTGGCGACGCCCGAGCGAAACGAGAGGTTTTCCGTCGCGCGGAGCGTGCCGCCCACCGTATATGTGGTCGCGCTGTAGGGCCGCGATCCCGTCGACTGGTTGGCGAGATTCGGCGTCGGGTCGAAGCTCGTCGAGCCGCGGGTGTGGCGCAGGCCGGCGCGCAGCACGACGCGGTCGTCCCACAGGCGCTGGCTGTTCTCCGCGTAGAAGGCCATCAGCGAGTCGGTCTGGTTGGCATCCTGCGGCGCCACCTGCGGCATGGTGTAGGGCGGAGTGATCGCCTCGCGATAGCGCGCCGAGCGCAGCCAGCTCCGCTCCAGATTGATGCCGAGCAGGAGTTCGTTGCCGGGCAGCAGATTGAAGATCGGCTCGAACTTCGTGCCCATGATGGAGAGGTGGCGGCGATTGATGTCGAGCCGCGTCCCGCCCGCGCGCGAGGCCCAGCGGAAGATGTCCTGGTCCTCGACGAGATAGCTGTGCGAGGTCCAGCGCGCGAAGTCCGTCGCCGTGCGTCCGGAATAGACGAAGTCGAACGAGGCATTGGTGCGCTGGTCGCGGTTGAACGTGCTCCACGACGAACCGCGGAAGCCGGCATCGTAGATGCCGTCCGAGCGCACCGTGACGTCGACCCGGTTGAACTCGTTGATCTGGTGGCCGAATGCGCCGGTGATGCCGAGGCGCTGGTACTGGGTATTGCCCATCAGCCCGCCGCCGGCACCCGACGAATAGCTGTCGCGCCGCGCGCCGGACAGGCCGATATAGAAGTCGCTGCCGCCCTGCTGCCCTGCCATGTGGCCGCGTCCCGAGAGAAGACCCCACGAGCCGCCCGACAGTTCCGCGAAATTGCCCTGCGTGTTGCGGCCATTCTTCAGGATGATGTTGATGACGCCGCCCATCGCGCCGGAGCCGTAGATGACCGAGGCAGGGCCGCGGATCACTTCGATGCGGTCCACGTCGGCCGGCGAGAGCTTGGAGATGTTGGCGGTGCCGGCGCGGCGGCCGTTGATCAGCACCAGAACCTGGCTGCGAAAGTCCTTGCCCTGGCCGTCCGACGAGCCGCCCCGGATGTTGATGGAGGTCTGTCCGGGGGTCCATTCGGAGAAGAAGCCGACGGCATTCTCGGCCAGCAGATCGGTGACGGAGCGCGCCTGCGAGCGGGCGATCCGCTCGCCCTCGATGACCTGCACCGTGCCGGTGATCCGGCTGCGCGGCTCGGGCCGCCCGGTGGAGGTCACGACGATCTCGTCGAGCAGGGTCGCAGGCGGCGCGGCGGGTTGGGCCGACAGGGGGCTGGCCACCGCGGCAGACAGAAGGGAGACGAGCGCGGGCACGCGGCCCGGCATCGGGAGACGAGGCATCAGTTAGCTCCTTCCGGCCCACCGCCGGCTTGGGGTTCACTCGATCTCCGGCCGGTCTCCTGGCTCGCGGGTCGACGCGCTCTCCCGATCCTTCCCGGCCGTGGACTGTGGGTCCCTTGCCAGTGGTTCGTTCGAGGAGCGCTCGCCGCTTACAGTTGCGGGGGCAGCCGCGGCATTGCGCCCGGAGGCGCGCACCGCATTCCCGTTTCACTCCCATTGACGGGAGCACCGAAGATGAAGGCACCAAAGCAGGAATCGCGCGCCACCGCAAACCCGCCGATCTCATTTATGTAATATTATTACATATATCGCAAGTGAGCAGACTCACGTCTGCCGCCGCGAGCGCACGGACAGGTCATGCTACCGGCATTAACCATGCGTTGTTGCTATCGCCGGTAATCTTCGCCGTCGGCGTCGGCATTTCGGCGGTTTCACTTTGGCTGAGAGAAGCATCACGGCGCTGCGGGTAAGCGGCGACGGCCTTGAGGGGACGGACGAAACGCCGCAGGCCACGCTGCAGGCGATTGCGCTCGATGCGGTCGAGCATGGACTCTGCGTGTTCGACGCGCAGCTGGTCATCCGCCTGTCGAATCGCCGGATGCGCGATCTGTTCGACATGCCGGAGGAGATGGTCCGGCCCGGCGCCACGATGCTGGATTTGCTGCGCTACAGCGCTGCCATGGATCGGCTCGGCGGCATGACTCTCGACGAGGCGTGGCGGGGCCGGCGGGTCCTGATCGCGCGCGGCGAGCCCTTCGTGCGCTACGAGCGCTTTCGCGACGGCCGGGTGATCTCGATCAGCTACCGGCCCACGGGCGACGGCGGCTGGGTCGCGACTCACCAGGACATCACGGCGCAGCATCGGCTCGAGGTTGAATTGCGGGCCCAGGCTGGCCGCTTCGGGCAGGCGCTCGACAATATGAGCCACGGCCTCGCCATGTTCGACGACGACGAGCGGCTGATCGTCTGCAATGCGCAGTATATGAGCCTGTTCGGCTATGACCCGGCCATCATCCGCCCCGGCATCCATCTCATCGACGTGCTCGCCCACGCGCTGGAGCGCGGCTTCTATTCGGGACAGACGCTGGATCAGGTCGTTGCCGATGCCCGCGCCTGGAGGCTGACCGGGGCCGAGTACACGGGCGTCGTCGAACTCACCGGCACGTGCCGCCTGTCGGTCTGCCGCCGGCCCATGCCCGGGGGCGGGTGGGTCTTCACCTGCGAGGACGTGACCGCGCGCGTGAAAGCGACCGAGGCGCTCGGCGAACAGCATCGCCGCTTCGGTCAGGCGCTCGCCAACATGAGCCACGGCCTCGCCATGTTCGATGCCGACGAGCGGCTGATCATCTGCAACACGCAGTACATCGACCTGTTCGGCTTCGAGCCGGCCATCGTGCGCACCGGCACGACGTTCCGCGACATCCTCGCCCATGCGATCAGCCTCGGTCACTATCCCGACCTGCTGCTGGACGAGGTTCTGGCCGCCTCGCGTCTGCGCATCGCCGGTGGCGGCGACCATGGTCTTCGCGTTCTGCCGGACGGCCGGCTGATGGCGGCGCGATCCCGTCCCATGCCGGATGGCGGCTGGGTCTTCACCTGCGAGGACGTTACCGATCAGGAGCGGGCAGCGCTGGAGCTGCGCGAGCAGCACAAGCGTTTCGACACGGCGCTCAACGCCATGTCGCAGGGCCTCTGCATGTTCGACGCCGGCAACCGGCTGATCGTCTGCAACGCGGACTACATCTCCCTGTTCGGCTCGGACCCCGCCGTCGCGCGGCCCGGCGTCACACTGATGGAGATGTTCGAACACGGCATCGCCAACGGCAATTATCCCCACTCCACCGCGCAGGAACTCTACGACCGGCGGATGTCCATCCTCGCCCGTGGCGGTGTGCAGAGCTACGACCAGCCGTTGGCCGACGGGCGGACGATCGCCTGCACCCTGCGCCAGATGGATGGCGGCGGCTGGCTGGGCATGTTCGAGGATGTTACCGAGGAGCGTTGCGCCGCCGCCGTTCAGGCCGAGACGATGGCGCGCCTTCACCATCAGAACCTCGTCATGGACGCCACCCTCGGCAACATGGCCCAGGGGCTTTGCGTCTACGACGAGGATTTCCGCGTCGTCGTGCGCAACCGCCGCTACCTCGAAATCTATGGTCTCAGCGAGCATGAAGCGTTGCCCGGCACGCCGCTGATCGAGCTCGTTCGCAACAGCGTGCGCGAAGGCATCCACGAGGAAGGCTGGGATGCCGATGCCGTCTATCGCGAGTTCATCGAGCGTCTGGTCGAGAACAGGGATTCGACGCTTCATCGCACGCTAGCGGATGGGCGCATCATCGAGATGCGTGCCGAACCCATGGCCAACGGCGGCTGGGTCACGACCTTCGACGATATCACGGCGCAGGAACGCGCCGCGGAAGCGCTGCGCGAGCAGCATCGCCGCTTCGACGCCGCGCTCAACAATATGGCCCACGGCCTCGCCATGCTCGACGCCGACCTGAACCTCATCGTCTGCAACAGCCGCTACCTCGACATGTACGGCATGGCGTCCGACATCGTGCGGCCCGGCTCGACAATGCTGGCCATCGTCGAGCACAGCGTGGCGCGCGGCAACTATCGCGGTGTCACGGCGGAGGACATCGTCGCGGGCTATTTCGAGCGCCTCGCGGCAGGCCAGTACCTGTCGCACCGGCAACTCGCCGATGGGCGCATCATCGAGGTTCTGTACCATCCGATGGAGCACGGCGGCTGGGTGGCAGTCCACGAGGACGTGACCCAGCGCCGCAAGGCCGAACAGCATATCGCGCATATGGCGCATCACGACGCGCTGACGGACCTGCCGAACCGCGTCCTGTTCCGCGAACGCATGGCGGAGGGGCTGCTCGAGACCGAGGCGACCGGCGAGCCGCTGGCGCTGCTCTGCCTCGACCTCGATCACTTCAAGGCGGTCAACGATACGCTCGGCCATCCCATCGGCGATCAGCTCCTCACAGCCGTCGCCGATCGCCTCGCCAAGGTGGTCGGCCGCACCGGCATGCTGGCGCGGCTCGGCGGCGACGAGTTCGCAATCCTGCTCCGCTCGGCCACGGCGCAGTCGGCGGAGACGCTGGCCCGGCGCCTCGTGCGGACCATGACCGATCCCTTCGTCATCGACGGGCATCTGATCAATACCGGCCTGTCGGTCGGCATCGCGGTCGCGCCGGAAGACGGCACGGCGGGCGACCATCTGCTGAAATGCGCCGACCTCGCGCTCTACCGCGCCAAGTCGGAGGGGCGCGGCATGTTCCGCTTCTTCGAACCGGACATGAGCCGCCGGCTTCAGGCGCGGCGGGAACTGGAGCTCGACCTTCGGCAGGCGCTCTCGGCCGGCGAGTTCTCGCTCGCCTTCCAGCCGCAGGTGCGTGCGCAGAGCGGCGCGCTCTCGGGCTTCGAGGCCCTGCTGCGCTGGAACCAGATCGCCCGCGGACCGGTCTCGCCCGCCGATTTCATCCCGCTCGCCGAGGAGACCGGACTGATCCTGCCGATCGGCGAATGGGTTCTGCGCGAGGCCTGCCGCGAGGCAGCACGCTGGCCTGCGCCGCTGAAGGTCGCCGTCAACCTTTCGCCGGTGCAGTTCAAGAACCGCCGGCTCGTCCGTTTCGTCATGGAGACGCTGGCCGAGACGGGCCTTGCTCCCGCTCGTCTCGAACTGGAGATCACCGAGGCGGTTCTGCTGCAGAACGACGACGTCACCATCGCCATGCTGCACGAGCTGCGCGCGCACGGCATCCGTATCGCGATGGACGATTTCGGCGTCGGCTATTCCTCGCTCAGCTACCTGCGCTCGTTCCCGTTCGACAAGATCAAGATCGACCGGTCCTTCATCGCCGATCTCGACCGGAACCGCGACAACGCCGCCATTGTCCGCGCGATGGCGGGGCTGGGCGCGAGCCTCAATGTCGATACCACCGCCGAAGGCGTCGAGACCGCCGAGCAACTCGCCGTCGTGCGCCATTGCGGCTGTACGGAAGTACAGGGCTATCTGATCAGCGCGCCGCGCCCCGCAGCACAGCTCGAAGCCCTGATCGCCAGTCTGGAGACCGAGGCGCAGAGTGCCGCCGGCGAGATCGTGGCCGCCTGACGCTACTCCGCGGCCTTGCGCGTCTGCCAGCTGGCATGGCTCACGCGTTCGAGCGCGAACACGTCCTGCTGGTGCGAGTAGAGGTTGCCGAACAGACGGCCGATCGGCTTGTAGGCATCGATATCGACATTGAACCGCTCGTCCATCACGTCCTCGCGGACATGGACATGCAACACCCGGCCGATCAGCAGCTCCCGCTGCGGGCCGAAATTCAGCGACAGTTCGCGCACGCATTCCAGCGCGGCGGGCGCTTCCGCGACCCGGGGCGGGGCGACCTTGAGCGAGGCGGCGGCGGTCAGGCCGATCGCGGCGAGCTCGGATATTTCGGCCGGAAAATCGGTCGCGCAGAGGTTCATCGCGTCGGCGAGCGGCTCGTCGACGAGATTGACGACGAACTCGCCATTCGCGCGGATGTTGACGGTGGTGTCCTTCGGCGAATGGTCGGCCCGGTGCTGCAGGCCGAGGACGACCAGCGGCGGCGCTTCCGAGAACACGTTGAAGAACGAGAAGGGTGCGGCGTTGACGATGCCGCCGGGGCCAAGCGTCGAGACCAGCGCGATCGGTCGGGGCACCACCAGCGAGCACAGGATCTTGTACACGCGGTCATGGGGCAGGCTGTCGAGCGCGATGGAACGCATCGGGCATTCTCCGGAGGCGGCGGCTGGTCGAAGCGAGGCGTCAGCCCGAATAGGGCGAGCTCTCGACCCAGATCTCGATGTCCTTAGCGCCGTTGTTCTCGAACACCAAGGTCAGCGGAAAGCGGTCGCGGACCGCGAGCGGCCGCTTGAGCCCGGTCAGCATGAGGTGCGGACCGTCGGCGCGCATGCCCACTGGCCGGCGCGGCGCGATCTCCCAGCGCGCGGCGGCGGGCTGGCCAGCGGTCGGGTGGAAGGCCACCGCTTCGGCGACCGGGGTCGTCGCGCGCACCAGCACGTCGCCTCTCGACCCGGAGACGGCCAGCGGCATGAAGGCCTTGGTGGTGGCGCCGGTCGAGGGCAGGCACCAGGCATGGCCGATCATCAGCTCGCCCTGCCGGTATGAGTGCGCTTCCGCCACTGCGGCGGGAAGGAGCGCGGGAAGGGCCAGGAAGGCGCGGCGACGGAGCATGGTCGAGGCTGCGTCAGCGGCCGGGCGGCGGCGCGGATGACTGCGGACTGGACTGGGCCTGCCCCGGAACCACCGGCGCGGTCTGCTTGCAGTCGGTCAGCCACACGTCATAGACGGGATGCTCGACGCCCGAGAGGCCGGGGCTCGCGGCGAACATCCAGCCGCCATAGATGCGGCGGACCTCGCCGCCCAGTGTCACCTCGTCGACCTCCACGAAAGTCGTGGTCTGCGGCGTTTCGGTCGGCGGGCGCGTGTAGCAGACCTTGGGTGTCACCTGCAGCGCGCCGAACTGCACCGTCTCGTCGATGGCGACGTCGAAGGCGATGATGCGTCCGGTGATCTTGTCGAGCCCGGAAAAGACGGCGGTCTGGTTGTTGATCCGCTGGCGCGGCGGCGCGATCACCGTCTCGTCCGGCGCGGGCGCCACGGTTTCGCCGGGAAGGGCGCGGCGGCGGTCGCGCGGCGCGTCCGGCTGGCTCGGCGGCGTGTCGGAGGGCGTTGCCGGCCGCGCCTGACGCTGCTGGGGCCGGGGCGCCGGTCCGGTCTGGCCGGGCGTCGGGGCGGGGCGCTGCTGGGGCTGGCCCGACGGCGGCCCGAGCTGCAGCTGGGCGAGCGCCTCGGGGGTGGCGTGCGGCAACGCGAAGCCCGCTGCCCCGAGCGCTGCGATGCCGGCGAGCGCGCCGATGACAAGAGAGCGGGCCGGAGGGAAGGGGGCCAAGAGGTTTCGGGCCAAGTGCGATCCTGCCGTCATAGTCGTCCGGGCAGCATAGACGCCCGGAAAATGGCGGAACGATGCCGCAGCGATGCGGAGCTTACTGGCCGGGCGTCCAGGCCTGATAGTCGCCGGTGGCCTGCGGGCGTCGGCCGGCGGCCAGCGTCGAGCCCGGCGGCCGGTAGGCCATGGCCGTGCCGGTCATGTTCTCGCGGTGCGGCTTCTGCCACTCGCGGGGGCTGTAGCTGCCTTCCGTCGGCGGTGTGTCGGTGCGGTGGTGCATCCAGCCCCACCAGCCCGGCGGAATCCGCGACGCCTCGGCGACGCCGTTATAGACGACCCAGCGGCGCTCATGGCCCATGGCCGGATCCTTGGCGAACCGCGAGCGGTAGTACTTGTTGCCCGCCTCGTCCTCGCCGACGAACACGCCGTAGCGCCAGATGGTCAGCTGCGTGCCGAAGGTCTGGCTGTTCCACCAGGTGAAGAACTTGAGGAAGAAGGCCTTCATCGCCTGCCTGCGGGTCGGGTGCGGGTATGGTCCGGTTCATGCCACCCGCGCGGCCATAAGTCCAGCGATGGAGCCCGGATGCAGAACGGCCGCCCGTTGGGGCGGCCGTCCATAAAGTCATGCGGAGGCGATATCAGACGTCGTCGCCGCCGAAATCGTCATAGCCGCCGTCCTCGTAGCCGCCATTGTCGTAGGAGGCCTGCTGATAGCCGCCGCCCTGATCGTAGCCACCCTTGTCGTAGCCCTGATCATAGCCGCCCTGATCGTAGCTGGCCTTGTCGTAGCCCTGGTCGGCTCCGCCCTTCTCGGCGCTCTGCTCCGCGGCCGAGGCCGGCGTCGCGCCCTGGTCGGCGCTCTTCTCGGCCGAGGTCTGGTTGCCGGCGCCCGGCGTGCCGCCGGCCGGTGTCGAGGACGACGGCGAGGCGGGGGCGGGCGAGGCATTGGCGCGGCCGCCACCCATCATGGACGAGATGGCGCTGGCCGCCAGCATGCCGCCGGCGACACCGACGGCCGCCGTTGCGGCGGTCGCAAGGAAGCCGCCGCCGCCACCCTGCTGGGGCGGAGGAGGAGCCTGCTGGCCCCAAGGACCGCCCTGCATCGGACCGCCCTGCGGCGCCATGGGCTGGCCATAGGGGCCCGGAGGCGGTGCACCGTAAGGTCCGGGCGGCGGGCCGCCCTGCGGAGCACCCCATGGGCCGCGCGGCGGCGGTGCGCCATAGCCGGGCGGCGGGCCGCCCTGCGGCTGGCCGAAACCGGGGGGCGGCGGGGCCATCTGCGGGTTGAGCGGCCGCGGCGGCACGGGCGGCACGGCCGGCTTGGAGCCGAATATGCCGGACAGGAAACCGCCGCCCTGCTGCTGCGGGGGCGGCGCCTGGCGCAGGCGATACAGCTCGCCTTCCATCTGGCCGATCTGACCCTGAAGGTTCTGCAACTGGCCCTGCATGTCCTGATTCTGGCGCGAGAGATCGTTCAGCGCCTGGTCCGAGACGTACATCGACTGGAGCAGGGCGTAGATGGCGCCCGGCTGCTGGACGAGGCGATCCCTGATGAAGGCATCGACCTCGGGGTCGCGCTGCTGGCCTTCGGCCGATTTCAGGCGGTCGAACAGGCCGGCGAGAATATCGCGTTCCTGCTGGTTCATGGGGAAATATCCTCCGGGAGGAATGTTCGTGGCGGGTCGCCCCCGCATGCGCCCTTCCTGTCACCGCCGCGTTGCAGTCTGATGTCGTGCCGCGGCAGGCCGGTCGAGCGACGAGAAGATGGGATATGCCGTGAGGGAACGCCAGAGGCGTCAAGGGGGCGTGGCGGCGAGTCGCAGGGGGGTAAGGGCCCCGACTGGCGCGCCGCAAACGAAAAGGCCGGGGTGAACCCCGGCCTTTCGTGTTTCAGTCCGCCTGCCGTGATCAGCGGTAAGGCAGCTTCGACCACTGAAGATCGACCGAGAGGGTCGCGACGACGCTGTGGCCGCACCACGAGGACTTCGCCGTGCCGGTCAGGACGCCGCGATAGTCGCCGGTCGTCGCGAAGCACTGGGCCGCGGTCAGGTTGGTGCCGTGATAGCGCAGGTCGAGGGTGACGGCGTCCTTGTAGGTCCAGGAGATGCCGGCGTTCCAGTAGAAATAGTCCTGGATGTTGAAATTGGCGCCGGGGAACACGGTCGTGGTGCCGAGGAAGTAGTGGCCGACGGCGCCCGAGATGGCGAAGTCGTTCGGCAGCTTGTACTTGGCGTTGGCCTCGACATAGGTGCCGGAGGCGCCGGTGCCGAGCCAGTTCGGAGCGAAATAGACGGCCGCGCCGACGTTCAGCTGGGGCGTGAAGTCGTAACCGACCTTGCCGTAGACCTCGACGAAGTTGGTGCGCGCGGGCGCCCAGATGCCGGCGAAGGCGCCCGGCGGGGTCACGATGTCGGTGCGGAACTGCGTCTCGTTCGGATAGAGGTAGTACATCACGCCGAGGTCGAAAGTGGCGTCGCCGATGACCGGGCGGATACCGGCGTAGAGATCGACCTCGCCGACCGGACGGTTCGGCAGCTTGGTGGTCCAGAAGGCCGCGCCGGCATAGAGCCAGCCGTAGCGCGCCTCGCCGTAGACGTTGATCGCCGGGCCGCGCGCCGACTGCGAAATGCCGCGGAAATTGTAGTCCGACATCAGCTTGCCGCCGAAGGCGAAGTCGAAAGCCCAGGGCGCAGGCGCCGCGATCGGCGCAGGAGCCGCGACGTCGGCGGCGAGCGCCGGTCCGACGAAGGTTGCGGCCACGAGGCCTGCGAGGACTGCTTTGCGCATCATGTTCTGCTCCTGCGGGGGCGACGCCGTTGTCGAGTTGCGATGAATCGGAACCATCACAAACTGGACACAATGACGTCACGCATGGGGCAGTCGGGACAAGGCGAAATACCAGGCAAACAGGCCGAAAATGCCTATTCGAAGTGCAATTCCGGCCGCTTTCGCCGAGAAAAGCCGGCTGTGGCAATCACGCCACAGCCGGTTGACGGGTTCCCTAACGGTATCTCTTTACAAGAGGTTGCCGTGCCGCGCGGCCAGAGCTTCAGCCAAGCATCCGGTAGGCCGGGAGTGTCAGGAACTCCTCGAAATCCGGCGCAAGCGACAGCGTCTTGAACAGAGCGATTGCATCGGGGAAGCGGCCTCCGGCATAGGCGTCCGCTCCGACCTCCGCCTTCACCTTGTCCATCTCCTCGGCCAGCGCCTTTTCGAAGAAGGCCGGCGTGCAGACGATGCCGCCTTCCAGCGCCACGCCGTATTTCGTCCATTGCCAGATTTGCGCGCGCGAGATTTCCGCCGTCGCCGCGTCCTCCATCAGGTTGTAGATCGGCACCGCGCCGCGGCCGCGCAGCCAGGCTTCGATGTACTGGACGCCGACACGGATGTTCTCGCGATAGCCGGCTTCCGTCTTGTTGCCCTCGTGGATTTCGAGCAGCGCCGTCTGGCTGGCGGTCACGTCGTCGCGCTGCTTGCCCACCTGATTCGGCTGCGGCATCAGCCGGTCGAACGCCTCCATCGCCACCGGCACGAGATCGGGATGGGCGACCCAGGTGCCGTCGTGGCCGATGGTCGCCTCGCGCTCCTTGTCCGCCTTGACCTTGGCGAAGGCGGCGGCATTGGCCTCGGGATTGTTCTTGATCGGGATCTGCGCCGCCATGCCGCCCATGGCGAAGGCGTTGCGCTTGTGACAGGTCTTCACCAGCAGCTCGGCATAGGCCTTCAGGAAGGCCTTGCTCATCACCACCTGTCCGCGATCGGGCAGCACATAGGCCTTGTTGCGGGCGAGCTTCTTGATGAACGAGAAGATGTAGTCCCAGCGGCCGGCATTCAGGCCCGCCATATGGTCCTTCAGCTCGAACAGGATCTCATCCATCTCGAAGGCCGCCGGCAGGGTCTCGATCAGCACGGTCGCCTTGATCGTGCCCTTCGGGATGCCGAGCTTCTCCTGTGCGTGGACGAAGACATCGTTCCAGAGGCGCGCCTCCAGATGGCTCTCCATCTTCGGCAGGTAGAAATAGGGGCCGGACCCCTGGGCGATCGACGCCTTGGCGTTGTGGAAGACGTAGAGGCCGAAATCGAACAGCGAGCCGGACATGTCCTCGCCGTCGACCTGGACATGAACCTCCGGCAGGTGCCACCCGCGCGGGCGCGGGATGATCACCGCCACCTTGTCGTTGACCCTGTAGGACTTGCCGGAGTTCGGATCGGTGAAGGCGAGCGTGCCGGCCCAGCGGTCCTTGAGGTTGATCTGGCCTTCGATCTGGTTCGTCCAGGTCGGCGAGTTGGCGTCCTCGAAATCGGCCATGAAGCACTTCGCGCCGCAGTTCAGCGCGTTGATGACCATCTTGCGGTCGACCGGGCCGGTAATCTCGACGCGACGATCCTGAAGGTCGGCCGGGATCGGCGCGACCGTCCAGTCGCCGTCGCGGATATGCTTCGTCTCGGCAAGGAAATCGGGGAGGGCGCCGGCGTCGAACTGTTTCTGCCGCTCGGCGCGCACCTTCAGGAGGCGCTTGCGGGTTTCGTTGAAGGTACGCTGGAGGTCGACGACGAAGGCCACCGCCTCGGGGGTGAGGATGTCCTCGAAGCGCGGTCCCATCGCGCCTTTGATCGCAACGCCGGGCATGGGATTGATGCTGGTCATCGGTGAAGTCTCCTCGCTGGCGGATGGGGTCTTTTCGACCGCTCTGTTCAAAACCATACGCGAGGTCGGCCTTTGCTTGAATGGACGAAGGTGACGATCACTTTTTCCATGACCGAAAAGATTGCGCGGGCTGGCTTTTCGTGCCTCAGGCGTCTAAAGGCGCACGGCTCCGGCGATTTTCCGCGAAGGTCCTTTTCCAGACGCTATGGCGCAGATCACGTCCGTCGAAACCTATTCCTTCGTGCCCGACGACCTGAGGGTCGCCGCGCGCCGGCCGGGCATTTCCGCCTTCGTCCGCACGAAGAACGGTGCGGATTTCATCGCGCCGACCATTCGCAGCCATGCGCCCTATGTCGACGAGATCGTCGCGGTCTACAACCAGTGCACCGACGATACCGAGGCGATCCTCGCGGGCCTCCAGGACGAGCTCGGCCCCGACAAGCTGAAGCTCTTCCACTACCTGCCGCGAGTCCATCCTCCCGGTTCCGCGGAACACGCGGCCGAGCCCGGCGCATCGCCCGCCAGCGTCGTCAACTATTCCAACTTCGCGCTGGCGCAGACCACGCGTGACATCGTCGTGAAGCTCGACGACGATCACATCGCCTTCGACCGGCTGCTCCGGCCGATGGTCGACGCGCTCAGGCGCGACGGCCTCGCGCCCGGCCGCATGAACTGCTTCTCGGGCCTCAATCTCGCCGCCGGCGAGGATGGCCGCGTCGGCGTTCATGCCGGCACGCCCTTCTCGGGCAATGGCGATATCGGCTTCTTCGCGATGACGCCGGATGCCTATTTCGTCCACGACCGGCGCTTCGAGGATTTCCGCAAGTACCATTTCCGGCGGGTCTTCGCCGGATTCGCCTATTGGCACATGAAATACCTCAAGACCGGGCTCGGCTTCGCCAATTACGAGATCGAGACCGGCACCAACCGCCGCTTCGCCCGCAAGGAGCGGGACTTCCATCGCGAGCGCGATGTCATCAGCGTTTCGAGCTTGCGGGCCGCGATGCCGGTGCTGCGCGCGCGGATCATGCGCGCCATCCCCTTCGACAAATGGGCGCTGATCGGCAACCGCGCGCTCGCCATCGCGGCGGGCGAGGTGACCGACGCCGACGTGGCGGATTTCCTGAAGCAGTACGATATAGCCGAGCCGATCGGGGCCGTCTGAGCGCCGGAACGCGGCAACGTCATGCCCGGACAAGCCCGGCCATGACGCCCAGGTCGGACGTGGCTCAGGCCACCGACAGCCTCACGTCGAGATTGCCGCGTGTCGCGTTGGAATAGGGGCAGACCAGGTGTGCCTGCTCCACGAGCTGTTCGGCGACGGTCTTGTCGAAGCCCGGGACGGCAACCTGCAGCGCCACGTCGAGGCCGAAGCCACGGCCGTCGTCGCGCGGACCGATGCCGACGGTCGCGGTGACCTTCGTGTCGGGCGACAGCTGCACCTTGGCCTTGCCGGCGATGAACTTCAGCGCGCCGAGGAAACAGGCCGAGTAACCCGCCGCGAAGAGTTGCTCCGGATTGGTGCCCTCGCCGCCATTGCCGCCGAGTTCCTTCGGCGTGTCGAGCGTCACCTTCAGCCGGCCGTCCTCGCTGCCGGCCGAACCCGTGCGACCGCCGGTGGCCGAACCCTTGGTGGTGTAGAGGACTTTCATGATGCGTCTCCCGCAATGGCGTCAAGGCGCCAGGCGACGCCGCATGTGGTATATTGCGTAAAATTAGATTGTGCACAATGCATAATCGTCGACTGGCGCGCTGATCGATTTCGCGCAATTGAATGACGTGCTCATCAAGGCGACGGGAGGTGGTCATGGCCGGAAGGAGGCGCGAGCTGAAGCTCTCGGACCATCTGTGTTTCGCGGTCTACTCGGCGAGCCACGCGTTCAACCGTGCCTACAAGCCGCATCTGGAGCGGCTGGGCCTGACCTACCCGCAATACCTGAGCATGATGGTCTTGTGGGAACAGGACGGCCTGCCGATGAAGGCGATCGGCGCGAGGCTCGGCCTCGATTCGGGCACGCTGACGCCACTTCTGAAGCGCCTGGAAGCCGCCGGGCTGCTGGTCCGCTCCCGCGACATCAGGGACGAGCGCTCGGTGCGCGTCGGGCTTACCGACGCGGGAAGGGCGCTGCGCGAGAAGGCGGAAGGCGTGCCCTTCGCCATCGGCTGCGCCATGGGTCGCTCGATGCCGGAGATCGCTGCGCTGCGCGAGCAGATCGTCGCGCTGCGCGATGCGCTGGAGGCCTTCTCCGACGCGCGGGAGAAGGCGGCCTAGCTATTCGGCCGCCTGCAGCGCCGCCACCGGCAGTTCGCCGAACCCCGCCCGTACCATCGCGTCCGGCATCGGTCCGCCGGACACCCAGTCGAGCAGTTCCACGGTGTGGACAACGGGGATCGCTCGGTCCCGCTCCTCGTAGCCGTTGGCGATCTGGGTGATACAGCCGATATTGCCGGCCGCGATCAGGTCCGGCCGCGTCTTGTCGATATTGGCGATCTTGCGGTCGCGCAGCGCGACGGCGATCTCCGGCTGCATGATGTTGTAGACGCCGGCCGAACCGCAGCAGAGGTGCCCCTCCGGCGGATCCTTCACCGTGAAGCCGGCGGCCTTGAGCAGGTTCTTCGGTCCGTCCTTGATCCCTTGCCCATGCTGCATGGAACAGGCCGAGTGATAGGCCACCGTCAGGCCGGTCTCGCGCGGTGGGATGGCCGGCCCGAGTTCGGTCAGGTATTCCGTGATGTCCTTCGCGATGGCCGACACCCGCGCGGCCTTCGCGGCATAGGCGGCATCGTCGCGGAACATGAAGCCATAATCCTTGATCGTCGTGCCGCAGCCCGACGCCGTGATGACGATGGCGTCGAGGCCGGCCCCGCCCATCTCGGCGATCCAGGCGTCGATGGTGCGCTTCGCCTGTGCGTGGCTCTCGTGTTCTCGGCCCATATGGTGGACCAGCGCGCCGCAGCAGCCTTCGCCCTTCGCGAACACCACCTCGACGCCACGCCGGGTGAGCAGCCGCACGGTCGCCTCATTGATCGAAGGCTGGAGCACCGACTGTGCGCAGCCCTGAAGCAGCGCGACTCTGCCGCGCTTCTCGCCCGCCGCCGGGTGCGCGCCGCCGCGGTCGAGATGCGAGCGGGCCGGCAGGCGGTCGGGCGCGAGGTCGATCATCGCGCGGGAGCGCTTCAGGAGGCCGACGCGCTCTGAAACAGGCCTGACCGCCTTGCGGCCGACCGCGACGGCCGCGCGGCCCCTCCAGCGCAGCATGGAGACGACCGACAGCGTCTTCTTGGCGAGGAAGCCGCCCGCCAGCGCCAGCCGGAACCGGTTCGGATAGGGCAGGACGCGGGCGAGCACGGCTCGCATCAGGCGGTCCTGCCATGGCCGGCGATAGGTCGCCTCGATATGCGCGCGCGCATGGTCGACGAGGTGCATATAGTGCACGCCCGACGGGCAGGTCGTCATGCAGGAGAGGCAGGAGAGGCAGCGGTCGACATGTTTCACCACCTCGGGCGTCGCCGGCTTACCCGTCTCGAACATCTCCTTCATCAGGTAGATGCGCCCGCGCGGGGAATCGAGCTCGTCGCCGAGCAGCTGGTAGGTCGGGCAGGTCGCGGTGCAGAAGCCGCAATGGACGCAGGTGCGCAGGATCTTCTCCGACGCCGCCATGGCCGGATCCGCGAGCTGTTCGGGCGTGAAGTTCGTCTGCATGGTTCAGAGGCCCGCATACATGCGGCCGGGATTGAGGATCCCGTCCGGGTCGAAGCTCGTCTTCAGCTTTTTCTGGAGCGCCATCAGTGGCGCGGTCGGCGCTGAGAAGACATCGGCGACAAGGCGCGCCTGTTCGCTGGCGCGGACGAGCGTCGCGTAGCCGCCATGGCGCGACGCTCCGGCATGGACGAAGGCGGATTGCGGATCGTCGCCAGCCAGCATCGCCCAGACGAGGCCGCCGCCCCAGTCGTAGAAAACCCGCGCGCCGCGCGCCGTCAGCGCCGCGCCGAGCGCCGCGCCCTTCGACGGAGCAACGGAGACGCGCCAGACCGGGTTCGGCACGCCCGCGAAGAAAGCGGCATCGCGGATATCGGCCCAGAGCGTCGCGGCTTCCGCCTCGGCCAGCGCGTCGAGCGCGCCGTGGGCTTTCAGCAGCTTCGACAGTTGCCCTGCCCGGTAATCGAGCGACGAAGGCACGCCCTCGATCCGGATCAGCGTGCGCGCCCGGCTCGCGCTCTCCGCCGGCAGATGCGCAGCGCCGGTCGGCTCGAACGGCGAGCCGAGCGCTACCGAAAGAGCTTCGATGGCCCTGATATCGTCCAGCCCAGTCAGCGCCAGCGTGCGCTCGGTCTCCGCCTTCGGCAGCACCTTGAAACAGACCTCGTGGAACACGGCGAGCGTGCCGTGCGAGCCCGCTAGCGCCTTCACGAGATCGAGCCCGGTAACGTTCTTCATCACCCGCCCGCCGGACTTGATGTCCTCGCCCCGCCCATTGACGAATTTCAGTCCGATCATGGCATCGCGCGCCGCGCCGAGATTGATCCGCGCCGGTCCCGAGACATTGCCGGCCGCGACGCCGCCGACCGTCGGTTCGCCCGTCGTTCCGTAAAGCCGGCGGTGGTCCATCGGCTCGAACGGCAGACGCTGCCCGCGCGCGTCCAGCGTCTCGATGACCTCGCGCAGCGGCGTTCCCGCCTTTGCGGCGATCACCAGTTCGGCAGGTTCGTAAAGCGTGATGCCGGCCAGCTTTGCGGTGGAGATTTCGGCCGCCGCCTGCACCGGCCGGCCGAGGCCGGTGCGGGTCTTGCCGCCCGCGACGGCGAGTGGCGTCTGGGTCGCGCGGGCATCGGTGATGATCCCGGCGAGCTCGTCGGCCGAAGCAGGCACATGCACGGTCATGCCGCTTCCTTCGAAGAAAGATCTCGCGGCGCATCCAGCGGAAACACCTTGGCCGGGTTCAGGATCCATTTCGGGTCGAGCGCCGTCTTGATCCGCGTCTGTTGCAGCAGATCGACCTCGGTGAACTGCTCGCGCATCAGGTCGCGCTTCTCGATGCCGACGCCATGCTCGCCGGTCAGGCAGCCGCCGACCTCCACGCACAGCCGCAGGATGTCCTCCCCGGCATGTTCGGCCTTCACCTGCTCGGCGGGGTCGTTGACGTTGAACATGACGAGGGGATGCAGGTTGCCGTCGCCGGCGTGGAAGACGTTGGCGACCCGCAAGCCGTAGCCCTTCACGATCCGGTCGATGCCCTCCAGCACATCCGGCAGGCGGCCGGTGGGTATCGTCCCGTCCATGCAGATGTAGTCGGCAACGCGTCCCGTCGCGCCGAAGGCGGACTTGCGCCCCTTCCAGATGGCGGCCGTCTCCATCGCCGATTTCGATTCCCTGATCACCGAGACGCCGTGGCGCCTGGCGATCTCGACGATGCGCTGAAGCGTCGCGTCCATTTCGGCGTCCGAGCCCTCGACCTCGATGATCAGCATGGCCTCGACGTCGAGCGGGTAGCCGGCCTTGGCGAAGGCCTCGCAGATGTGGATCGCCTCGCGGTCCATATATTCGATGGCGACCGGGATGATGCCCGCGCCGATGATGTCGGCAACCGTCCGGCCCGCCGCCGCGATCTCGTTGAAGCCGAACAGCACGGGCCGGGCACCTTCCGCCGACCGCAGGATGCGCACGGTGACCTCGGTGACGACGCCAAGCTGGCCCTCCGACCCCACGAACAGGCCGATCAGGTCATAGCCGGGGGAATCGAGGGCTGCACCGCCGATCTCCACGACCTCGCCTTCCACCGTCACCAGCTTCAGGCCGAGAATGTTGTTGGCGGTGACGCCGTATTTCAGGCAGTGCGCGCCGCCGGAATTCATCGCGACATTGCCGGCGATGGTGCAGGCAAGCTGGCTGGAGGGGTCCGGCGCGTAGAAGAAACCGGCATGGGCAACCTCGCCGGAGATCGCGAGATTGGTGATGCCCGCCTGCACCCGCATGGTGCGGTCGGCGAAATTGGTATCGAGCACGCGGTTCATCTTGGCGACGCCGAGGACGACCGCGTCCTCCTGCGGGATCGAGCCGCCGCAGAGCGATGTGCCGGCCCCGCGCGCCACCACCGGCACACCCTCGGCATGGCATAGCTTCATGATCGCCGCGACCTGCTCGGTGGTCTCCGGCAGCACCACCACCATAGGTATGCGGCGGTAGGAGGTCAGCGCGTCGGTCTCGAAGGCGCGGCGCTCGTTCTCTTCGGTGATCACGCCCTCGCCGGGCACGATCGCCTTGAGCGCGGCGATCACCTTGTCGCGCTTGGCGAGCACGTCCGCCCGCGGTTCCGGAAAGGCGATGGTCATGGCTCTCCGCCCTCTTGCCACAGATCCATGGGGGTGGCGTTTGGAGTGATTATAGCGCGCGCCGGGGCTGGCGGAATGGCGCAAGCGGCGGCAAGATTGTTTCCACTGGGGAAAAGATGCGGGGCCTGCCGTGACGCCTTTCGCCGATCTCGACGTGTTCGCGCGCGTCGTCACCGCCGGCAGCATGTCGGCGGCCGGGCGCGAGCTTGGCCTGTCGCCCGCGGTCATCTCCAAGCGGATCAAGCGGCTGGAGGAGCGGCTCGGCACGCGGCTGCTTCAGCGCACCACGCGCCAGCTGTCGCTGACCGAGGCGGGGCAGGGCTATTACGAGCGGGTCGCGGCGATCCTTGCCTCCATCGACGAGGCCGAGGCCTTCGTCACGCGCCGCTCGAATTTGGCGCGCGGCATGCTGCGTGTCTCCGCGCCCACCTCCTTCGGCCGCCTGCACATCGCGCCGCATCTGCGCACGTTCCTCAACGCCAATCCCGATCTCATCGTCCATCTCGAACTCTCGGACAGCTTCGTCGACATCGTCGGCGAGGGCTACGACGTCGCCGTCCGCATCGGCGAACTCGACGATTCCTCCTTCGTCGCCCGCAGGCTCGCGCCCAATCACCGCCTGCTGGTCGCAACGCCCGGCTATCTCAAGGCGCGCGGCACGCCGCAGTCGCTGGCGGATCTCTCCTCCCACGCGCTGCTCTCGCACAACTCCGACACCTGGCGTCTGGAAGGCCCGGACGGGCCGCAGATCGTTCGGTTGCACGGGCCGCTGCGCACCAATTCCTCGGAGGTCGTGCGCGAGGCCGTGCTCGCCGGCATTGGCATCGCGCTTCGGTCGACCTGGGACGTCGGGCCGGAGCTGAGCGACGGCCGGCTGACGGCGGTTTTGCCGAAATGGCGCGCCTCGCGCCGTGTCGGCGTCCACGCCGTCTATCCCACCCGTCGCTTCCTGCCGCAGAAGGTGCGCGTCTTCGTCGACTGGCTCGCGACCCTCTACGGCCCGGTGCCCTATTGGGACGAGGGGCTCGACCTTCCCGCCTGACCCCGCTACAGCAATGCCGAAATCCCGTTGCGCGAACCATTCCCGATCCTCGCGCTACACAAGCGAAAGAAATACTCGCTAGAACCCGCCGGAAATGCCCACCGCGACGACATCTCTCTCCGCCCTCGACATCAGCCTCGCCGCCCTGCTGGCGGAGGCCGGTTTCGTGCGTGCCGAGCCGCCGTTGCTCATGCCGGCCGATCTCGTCCGCGATCTCGTCGGCGAGGCGCTGGCGCGCCGGCTTTATCTCACCACCGACGCCGACGGCGCCGAACTCTGCCTGCGTCCCGACTACACCATCCCGGTCGTTCAGGCTCATCTGGAAGGTCCGCAAGCCCGCGAGGCCGCCGCCTATTCCTATCTCGGCCCGGTCTTCCGCCACCGCGCCGGCATGGCCGGCGAATTCAATCAGGCCGGCATCGAACTGCTCGGCCGGGCCGACCGCGAGGCGGCCGACGCCGAGGTCATCGCCATCGCCCTGAAGGCGGCGCGCGTCTATACGGACGGGCCATTGCAGCTCGTTCTCGGCGATGTCGGCATCTTCCTTAGCCTGATCGGCGCGCTGGGCCTGCCCGCCGTCTGGCGGCGGCGCCTCGCCAAGGATTTCCGCCGCTCCGGCATGCTGGCCGACGACCTCCGGCGCCTTGCCGAGCCCGCCTCGCAGGGGCCGACCCATGCCGGCCTCCTGGCTGCGCTCGAGGGCTCGGACCCCAAGGCGGCGCGCGAACTCGTCACCGACCTTCTGTCGATCGCCGGCATCACGACGGTCGGCGGGCGTTCGGCCGCCGATATCGCGGAGCGTTTCCTCGAACAGGCGGCGCTCGGCACTGGCGGGCTCGCGGCGGACAAGGTCGCCGTGGTCGAGCAGGTGCTTGGCCTCGACACCGACCCCGTTTCCGCCGAGGCGAAACTGCGGGAGATCGCGAGCAGGGCGGGGCTCGACATGGCGGCCGCCATCAACCGTCTCGCCGAGCGCAACGCATTGCTTGCGGCTGCCGACGTCGATCTGTCGGCGGCGAAGTTCTCCACGCGGTTCGGCCGCGACGTGGACTATTATACCGGCCTCGTCTTCGAGATTCACGACGGTAGCGGCCGTGCCGGCAAGCCGCTGGTGGGCGGTGGCCGCTACGACCGGCTCACCGACATGATGACGGCCAAGCTCGGGCTCGACCTCAAGGTGCCGGCGGTCGGCTGTGCCTTCTGGGTCGAGCGCCTCGCGGTCGCCGGGGGGCGGGCATGACGCAAATCTCCCCCACGCTCGTCTTCGCCATTCCCTCCAAGGGCCGCATTCTTGAGGCGGCACAGGGCTTCCTCGACCGTTCCGGCCTGAAGCCGATGCAGGGGCGCGGCGTGCGCGACTATCGTGGCACCATTCCCGGCCTCGACCATGTCGAGGTCGCCTTTCTCTCGGCCTCCGACATTGCCCGCGAACTGGTCGCCGGCAATGTCCATCTCGGCCTCACCGGCCTCGACCTCATGCACGAGGCGACACCGGAGCCCGAGGACAGGCTGGTCTCCCTGACGCCCCTCGGCTTCTCGCGCGCCGATGTCGTGGTCGCCGTGCCGCAGGCCTGGATCGATGTCCGCACCATGGCCGATCTCGACGATGTCGCGAGCCAGTACCGCGCGCGCCACCGCACGCGCATGCGCGTCGCCACGAAATATCTGAACCTCACCCGCTCGTTCTTCGACCGCCACGACATCGCGGATTACCGCATCGTCGAGTCGGCGGGGGCCACCGAAGGCGCGCCGGCGGCCGGTGCCGCCGAGCTGATCGTCGACATCACGACCACCGGCGCGACGCTCGCCGCCAATGCACTGAAAGTGCTGGATGACGGCGTGATCATGAAGTCGGAGGCGCATCTCGTCGCCTCGCGCACGGCCCAGTGGAGCGACCGCGCGCTGGCGAGCGCCGCCGACATGCTCGACCGCATCGCCTCCGAGGCGCGCGCGCGCAAGGTCAAGGAAGTCCGCACCCGCTTCCGCGCGGCGGATGACCGGCTGTTGGCCGAGGCGCGCGAGCGGTTCGGCGTCGAGACGCCGTTCGGCGGCCCGACCTCGTCGGGCATGCTGACGCTGCACTGCCCGCCGAAAACGATCTTCGCCCTTTCCCGCTTCCTGCGCGAGAAGGGTGCCGAGACGGTCTCGGTGACGGAGCTGGACTATGTCTTCGCCAGGGACAATCCGCTCTACGAGACGCTGCTGGCGGCCCTGCGCTGAGCGTCAGACGGCATCGGTCGACGTGACGACGAATGTTAGCATCTCGCCGTCGTCGTCACGGATCGAGACATATTCGCCGATCTGGAATGCATGGTCGCCGAACCGGAAGCCAGCCTCGTCATCGTCGTCCGCCTCGGGATCGTAGTCGAAGGTCCAGGTCGCGCCCCTGGAGCCGCCGGCCCTGCGCACGAGCAGGCCGTGCAGATCGTCCTCGCCGGCCCAGAAGCGACGCACCTTGCACAGCGCGCGGTGGCCCTTCCACGCATCGGCATCGATGTGACCGGAGGAGCCGAGCGGGGCAATGAACTCATACCCGTGCTGCCTGGAGCCTTCCGGAAAGCCGGGCGAACGCGCGAGGTTCAGGCGAATGCGGTGAAAACCAGAGGGGAGCGTTGCCATCGAAGATTGCCTCTTCCGGAAAAGTCCACCCATGATGGAGGCGGCGCGGGCGCCGCTCCTTGATCGGGGTCAAGCCGTAGGATGCCGCGGCGGCGTCCCCGGTTCTAGAAGCCGAACTGCCGCGCGGCGATGACAGCCGCGACGCCGAGGCCGAGCGCCGCGACATCCTTGCGGATGAGGATCATCGCCGCCGCAGCCGCCGCGATGCCGAGCCAGGCGTCGATCCCCTCGCGCATGGCCAGCGGCACCACCGTCGAGACAATGATGGCGCCGGGCAGGGCCTCGAGTGCGGCGCGCACGAACGGCGTCAGTGGCACCTGGCTCATGATCCAGTAGCCGGCGAAGCGGACCAGATAGGTCGCCGCCGCCATGGCGAGGATCGCGGTGACGGGCCCGGCCCAGCTAGCGGCGGTCACGCAGGAACCCCGCTGCCAGAGAACCGGCTATGGCACCGACGATGATGAACCAGTAGCCGCTGATCAGCCGCTCGGCGAGAAAGGCGCAGACCGCCGCGATCGGCCAGACCATCCGGTCGCGGCGCAGGCGGAACAGACCGACCGCCATGGCCGTGAAGGTCAGCGGCAGGATCATGTCGACGGCGAGCAGCCGTGGATCGGTCAGGAGATAGCCGAGCAGGTGGCCGGGGACGGTCGCCAGCGTCCAGATCACCCACATGAACAGGCCGGCGCCGACGAACACGCCGGCATCCTCGCCGCCATTGGCGTGATAGCGCGAGCCGACGATGAAGTTCGCGTCGGTCAGGCAGGCAAGGCCGAGATGGACCGGGCCCGATGGCGCCCGCGACAGCCAGGGATGCAGCGAGGCCGCCATCAACAGGAAGCGCAGGTTGACCGCCATGGTCACCACCACGATGGCGGCGATGGCCGCGGGCGTGAAGGTCTGCGGCCAGAGCTGGAGGGCAAGAAGCTGCGAGGCGCCCGCATAGACGGCAAAACTCATCAGCGTCGCTTCGCCGAGCGTCAGGCCCTTCTCGGCGGAGGCCGCCCCCAGGGCGGCGGCGAAGATGAGGATCCCCGGCAGAAGCGGCACGCAAAGGCGCGCGCCCTCGATCATGCCGGCAAGCGTGACCGGCGCGGGTTTGCGGGAATCCGTGGAGGACGGCGGCATATCTACGCTTTGCCCGTCGTCCACCGCCCCGTCCAGCGCATGCGGCGCAGGTCCGCCGCGCCCGTCCCGCAAGGGTCAGGCGAGCGGCATGCGGAAGCAATATTCCCAGCTGGCGCTTTCGTCGGCGAGATAGCGCATCACCGGCTCGCGCCGGAAGCCGAGCTTTTCGTAGAAGGCGTGGCCGCGCTCGAAACGGGTGTCGGTCCACAGGATCATGGCGTTCGCGTCGCGGGCCTTCGCGTGGGAAAGCCCCGCCTCGAACAGCCTCTGCGCCAGACCCGAGCCGCGCGCGTCGGCGGCGACATAGACCTTGAACAGTTCCGCGAGGCCCGCGACCCCGGTCATGACCACCGCGAGCGAGCCGATGACCTCGCCGTCGCGCTCGGCGACCATCAGCCGGCCGCCCCGGCCGGCATAGTGGCTGGCGGGCGCGGCGAGTTCCGGAAATTCCGCATCCACGAACAGGCAGCCCGGATACTCGGCGAATACGGTCGCGATCAGGCGCGCGAGGGCGGGGCCGTCGCCGTCCGTGGCAGGTCTGATGGTCATGCGGACGCTTCGGTGTGGATGCGGATGAGTTCGAGCGCCGCCGGCGGATCGAGCGGCTCGGCATGCCAGTCCGCGCGCTGCACGACGGCCGCTTCTAGGAGCCGCTGGTAGCGGGCGCGCGGCACCTCGATCGCGCCCAGCGAGCGCAGGTGCTCGGTGACGAACTGGGTGTCGAGCAACTGGAAACCGTCGGCGATGAGCCGCGCCACCAGATGGACCAGCGCCACCTTGGAGGCGTCGCTCTCGCGGTGGAACATGCTCTCGCCGAAGAAGGCCGCGCCGAGGCTGACGCCATAGAGCCCGCCGACCAGCCGACCGTCGCGCCAGGCCTCCACCGTGTGGCAATGGCCGGCCCGGAACAGCGCGCCGTAGAGGCTGCGGATGCGGCCGTTGATCCAGGTCGTGCCGCGTCCTTCGGCCGGCGCGGCGCAGGCGTCGATCACCGCGTCGAAATCATGGTCGATGCGGATGTCGAAACGGCCGGAGCGCACGGTGCGCGCAAGCCGGGATGTCACCTGCAATCCATCCAGCGGGATGAGGCCGCGATGTTCCGGCTCGACCCAGTAGAGGCCGGGATCGTCGGCGCCCTCGGCCATGGGGAAGATGCCGCAGGCATAGGCCTTCAGCACGACCTCGGGCGTGATGGCGTGGGCGAGGTCATCCGCGTGACGGCTCATGCGCCAAGGATAGCCCTGTCACGGACAGGCCGCCAGTCGCCGGACACGATCAGCCGATCGGCTTCTGAAAGATGACTTCACCGCTGTCGGTGCGCCCGACATCGGTCCAGCCGTTCTGCCGGTAGAAGCGATCGGCGCGCGTGCCTTCCTCCGTCGAGAGATTGGCGACGGCGTGACCGGCTCGTGCGAGCGAGGCGCAGGCGGCGGCGATGAGCGCCTGCCCCGCGCCGCGCCCTTCGTGGGCGGGATCGATGAACAGCGCGAAGATCGAACCGTCGCGTGGATCGGCCGAGGAGAAGCCGAGGATCGCCCCGGCCTCCTCGAACACCCAGAAGCCGTCGCGGTCGATCAGATGCTCGACCGTGGCGGTAATTTTCTCCGGCCGGGACAGCACGTTCTCCCTCACCGCCATGCGGATTGCGGAGATGCGCGGCAGATCGGCCCTGGTCGCGACGCGGATCATTGCTTCTCGATGCCTGCGACGCGCACGGCCTCGGCCCATTTGTCGGCCTCGACGCGCACGCGCTGGGTCAGTTCGTCGGGTGAGGACGGCGCGATCTGCATGCCGAGATTGTCGGACAGGGCGCGCACCAGTTCGGGGGCGACCGCGGCCTGCCGAACTGCGGCGTTCAGCTTCCGCACGGCCTCTGGCGGCGTGCCGGCCGGCACGAACATGCCGAACCAGGCGATGAGTTCGTAGCCCTTGGTGCCGGCCGCCTCGTCGACGGTCGGCAGGTCCGGCATCTGCGGCGAGCGTGCCTGCGACGTGACCGCGAGGGCCCGCACCGTATTGGCGCGCACCTGCGGCAGCATCACGCCGAGATCGGCGGTGAACAGGGTGACGCGGTTCGCGATCAGATCCTGCATCGCCGCCGGCCCCTGCCGGTAGAAGACGTGGGTCATCTTCATGCCGGTCATGGTCAGCAGCATCTCGGTGGAGACGCGCTGCGAGGCGGAGGCCGAGGCGAAGGTGAGGTCCGTCCGGCTCTTGGCGAGGTCGATCAACTCGCGCAGCGTGCGCGCGGGCGTCTCGTTGGAGACCGCGACGATGAGCGGCACGGAGCACAGGAAGGACACCGCCTGGAAGTCCTTGTGCATGTCGAACGGCACGTTGTTGTAGAGCGCTGGCGCCGCCGCATTGGTCGAGTTCGTCCCGATCAGGATCGTGTAGCCGTCGGCATCTGCCTTCGCGACCGCATTGGCGCCGATCATGCCGTTGGCGCCCGGGCGGTTCTCGATGACGATCGACTGGCCGAGGGTCTTGGAGATCTGGTCGCCGAAGGTGCGCGCGACGATGTCGGTGGCGCTGCCGGCAGCGAAGGGCACGATGGCGCGGATGGGCCGGTTCGGGTAGGGCGCCTGCGCCTCGGCGCGGCCCGCCATGCCGGCGATGGCCGCGGCGCCCGTCAGCGCTGCTGCGGCCCAGAGATTGATGGTCCTGCGTGTCGGCGCCGTGCGCGGCATTGCGATTTCCCCTTGGCGGTCCGGGCGTCGTCATGCGCCTGGTGTCGGCAGCGTGTTTATCGGTTGACGGGTCGAAGGCCAAGGCGGCGCGCGGTCGCGCCGTCATGCGCGGCGACCCGGTTCCCGGCGCTTGCGCCGCATGGGCCGGTGTCGGAACCTACGTAGCGGCGGCAAGGGGGCGATATGCGGGCGGGATGGATCGGCTTGGCGCTTGCCTTGCTCGCTGTCGCGACCGGGCCGGCCCCGGCGCGCGAACTGGTGCCCGTCGCGGCCACGTCGCCGGAAGCCCGGCCGCTGCTCGAAGCTCTGCGGCGCGGCGGGCTGGTGTTGTTCTTCCGCCACGCGGACACGACCGGCATGCCCTGCGACCGCTCCTTCCGGATCGGCGACCGCGACGGTCAGCGCAACATTTCGGAAGCTGGCCGCGCGCAGTCCCGCCGCATCGGCGAAGCCATGACCGAGCTCGGCGTGCGGGTCGAGAGGCCGGTTCTGGCCGGCCCGGTGTTCCGCGCCGCCGACACCGCGACGGAGGCGTTCGGCGGCGGTCGCGTCCGGATCACCGACGCGCTGACGGCGGACGATTTCTCGGGAAGCCGGCTCGACTGGGTCCTTGGCGAGCATCGGCGGCTGCTGTCCGCGCCGGTCGGCGCCGGCGCGAACCGCGTGCTCGTGGGCCATCGCACGCCGGCCATCATGGTGCTGGGCGAGGCTGTCGGCGGCCGCGCGCTCCCGGAGGGGGCCGCCATTGTCCTGGAGCCGGCGACGCCGCCGCGCGTGCTCGGCATCGTCATGTTCGCGCCGATCCCCGGCGCCGGCTTCCATGGATGCTGACGCTCCGCTCGCGACGCACGGAAGTTCGGTGGAACGGCGATTGCCGAGTCGTCTAGATTATTATACCTATTGGCTCGCTGAGTCCTGATCGGCCCTTCATGCTCCAGTCCTTCCCCACCATCGTCACCGCCCTCGGCCTCACCCAGATCATTTCCTGGGGGACGATCTTCTACGGCATCTCGGTTCTCGCGAAACCGATGGCGCAGGAGCTCGGCTGGAGCATGACCTTCGTCTTCGCCGGCTTCTCGGTGTCGCTGCTGGTCGGCGGCATCGTCTCCAGGCCCGTCGCCGCCTTCATCCAGAAGCGCGGCGGCCGGGTGACGCTGACGCTGGGCTCGCTGGTTGGCGGCGTTGGCCTCGGCCTCCTGTCGCAGGTTACCAGCCCCGTGCTCTACGTCGCCGCGTGGGTCATCCTCGGGCTCGCCTCGCGGCTGACCCTCTACGATGCCGCCTTCGCCACGCTGGTCGAGATCTACGGCATGAAGGCGCGCCGGCCGATCTCGATCCTGACGCTGTTCGGCGGTCTTGCTTCCTCGATCTACTGGCCGATCTGCCACTATGCCAACGAGGCCATCGGCTGGCGCGGCGCCTGGCTCGTCTGTGCGCTGTCGGTCCTCGTCATCTGCACGCCGCTGCACATGCTGCTGCCCCGGCCCGGCGCGGCGGTCGCGGGCGGCGTCAATGGCGGCGAAGCCACGGCGCCCGATCCCGAGCCGCTTGTCCCGGCGGAAAAGCGCGCCTTCGCCGTGCTGATGCTGACCATCGCCATGGCCTGCAACTCCTTCATCACCACGGCGCTGTCGGTCCATCTCATCCCCGCGGCGGTCAGCCTCGGCATGGTGGCCGCGACCGCCGTGTGGATCGCCTCGATCCGCGGCGTGTTCCAGACCCTCGGCCGGCTTGCCGAGATCCTCTGGGGCAAGAACCTCGACCCGTTCCTGTTCGCCAACATCTCCACCGGCATCATGGTGCTGGCCTTTGCGCCGCTCGCGGCTGGCGGCGTCGCGGTGCCCGCCTTCCTGGCCTTCAACATCCTGTTCGGCGTCTCGCTCGGCCTCGTTACCATCGTGAAGGGAGCGGTGCCGCTGGTCCTGTTCGGCCGCCACGGCTATGCGGGCGTGCTGGCCGCCATCGCGACGCCGGGCCTGATCGTCACCGCTGCGGCCCCCACGGCCTATGCAGCCGTGCTCGATCTCGTCGGACCAGTCTGGGGTTTCGCGCTGCTCTTCGCGATATCGCTGATCTCGTTCGGAGCGACGCTCGCCCTTGCCTGGAGGTTCCGTCGTCCCGCAATCTGAAGCGGGGGAAACGGGGCGATGATTCTGGAACTGCTGCTGGGGCCGGGCGATCCGCTCCGCGCGCTGGGCGTGGCGGTGCGCTGGCTGGCGCTTGTCGGTGCGCTCGGCGCCTGCGGCACGGCGCTGTTCCTGGTCTTTCTCAGCGAGCATCTGACCACCGACGAGGCGCGCGCGGCGCGGCGCTGGCTGATCCTGTTCTGGCTTCTGGCTGTGCTCGCTTCTGCCGCGCTCTGGCCGTTCCGCGCCATCGAACTCTCGGGGATCAGGGACGGCGCGGCCCGCTGGCCGCTCTATGGCGAGATGCTGCGCTCGGCCTTCGGCGATGCCGCGCTGATCAAGGCGGCGGGGCTCGTTCTGCTGCTGTTCTCGCGGGTCCGGACGACCTGGGGAGCCGGTATCGCGACAGCCGGTGTCGCGCTGGTCGTGCTTGCCCTCGCGCTATCCGGCCATGCTCCGGCTCTCCGCCAGCGGCAGGAGGCCGTGGCGCTCATGGCCGTGCATCTGGCGGCGGTCGCCTTCTGGTTCGGCTGTCTGTTCCCGCTGCGCAACATCGCCCTGCGCCGCGACCCGCGTTCGGCTGCGGAGACGCTGCTCGTCTGGTCGCGGCAGGCCATGATTTTCGCGGTTCTGGCGCTGGCGACGGGCGTCTGGGCGGCCTTCGCCATGGCTGGTCCGCCCCTGCGGCTGCATCAGTCCGGCTATGGCGTGGTGGTCATCGCCAAGTCCGCGCTGGTCGCCGTCATGCTGCTCGGCGCCTTCGCCTGCCGCTTTCGGCACGTGCGGCTGATGCAGCGTGGCGATGTGCTGGCGGGCGACGCCTTCCGCCGGTCCTGCGGCCGGCAGATCCTGCTGGCGCTGCTGGTTCTTTACCTGTCGGCGGAACTCGGCGCGGCCGACCTGACCGCGCGCAATTGACCGTGATGGCGGCCGAAAGCGGCGGGCTGCCGCAAAATGCCTCAGGCGACCAGCATTTCCAGCCCGCGCGCCGTGACGGCCGTCACCAGCGGCGGCTCCGGCGACTGGTCCACGATGATGCCGGTGGCGCTGTCGATCCCCTCGATGCGGACCGGCGTCTCGCGCTCGAATTTCGAGGAATCGATGATGAAATAGGCCCGCTTGGCGGCGGCGACCATGCGCCGGCGCTGCTCGGCCCAGACGCGGGTGAAATCGGTCGGCTGGCCGTCGGCCGCGATGCCGCCCGCGGCCACGAAGGCTACGTCGACGCGATAGTTCTTCAGCATCTCGATCGTATCGATGCCGACCGAACCCTCGTCGCTGGCATCGACCTCGCCGCCGAGCATGACCACCCGGAATCCCGGCACGCGGGCCAGAAGCACCGCATTGGCGAGACCGTTGGTGATGATGGTCAACCGCGTCTTGGCGGTCAGTGCCTCGGCGACGGCGAGCGCCGTCGCGCCGGAATCGAGCAGCACCACCATGCCGTCCTCGACGAGGGCAGCCGCGGCACGCGCGATGGCGGCCTTGCCGCCGCTATTGTCCGCGGCGCGCAGCGGCGAGGGTGCATCCGCGGGGCCTTGCCGGCGGACCGCGCCGCCGTGGACGATATCGAGCTCGCTGCGGTCGGACAGCAGCTTGAGGTCGCGTCGGATCGTTTCGCGGGACACGTTCAGTTCGTCCGCCAGTTCGGCGACGGTCACGGAGCCGGTTTCGTCCAGATAGTCGCGAATGCGATCATGACGGTTGATTGCGAGAGGTCTTGCCATCGAATGCCTGTTGACGCTGCACGGAAAGTAAGCAGGTCGCGTTCCTTGTCCATGGGGACGTTGCGCTCAAGTCCGCGGAATGTCGCGCATGCGCCCCGATGACGCACCCTACCGGCCGAATGTTGGCGCTGTCGTGTTCGACCGGCGCGGCCTTGTATTCCTGGCGCGGCGGCTCGGTGATGACGGTCCGGAGGTGATTTTCCCGGGCTTTGAGTGGCAATTTCCGCAAGGCGGCATCGGCTTTGGCGAGGACCCCGCGGTTGCGGTTCGGCGCGAACTTCGCGAGGAAACCGGCATGGAGACCGTATCGCATATCGCTACGCTCGGCCGGCAGGTCACCTATGACTGGCCGCCCTATTGCGGGCCTCCGCATCCCCTTACCGCCTGGCGCGGGCAGGCGCAGACGTGGTTCGCCTTCCGATTCGCCGGCGACGAGCGCGAGATCGACCTGGCGAGCCCCGCTGCCGGGGAGGCGCCCGAATTCGACATCTGGCGGTGGGAGCGGCTCGACCGGGTCGCGGACCTGGTCGTGCCATACAAGCGGCACATCTATCTGGAGATCGCCGTCGCCTTCGCGGCTTTTGCGCGGCCGGCATGATCGCCTTTTCGGCGGGCATCGGCGATCATCATCTGGTCACGATGGCTGACGATGGTCGCGCCGCAATTTGTCTGAGACCGGAAATCCGAACCCCATGACCGCAGCCGTCGCCACCGAAGTCGTCGCCCGCGCCTTCGAGGCCCTGGAAGAGCATCGCCGCATGCAGGCGGGCAAGCCGATAGCATCGCTGTTCGACGAGGACGCCAGGCGCTTCGCGCGCTTCTCCGCGAAGCTCGGTCCGGTGCTGATGGACTATTCCAAGACGCATCTCACCGCGAAGACGGTCCGCCTGCTCGCCGATCTCGCGCGCGCGACCGGTGTGGAGGCGAGGCGCGACGCCATGTTCGCGGGCGAGCGGATCAACACGACCGAGGACCGCGCCGTCCTCCACGTCGCGCTGCGCAATCTCTCCGGCGCGCCCATGCCCACCGACGGTCGCGACGTCATGCCCGAGGTTGCCGCCGAGCGCGAGCGCTGCTTCGCCTTTGCCGATGCCGTGCGCTCGGGCGCCCTGCGCGGGGCCACGGGCAAGCGCTTCTCGACCGTGGTGAACATTGGCATCGGCGGCTCCGACCTCGGGCCGGCCATGGCGGCGCTGGCGCTGAGCCCCTATGCGAAACGCGGGCTCGCGGTGCGTTTTGTCTCCAATGTCGACGGCGCGCATATCGCCGACACGCTGAAGGGGCTCGATCCCGCGCGCACGCTGTTCGTCGTGGTGTCGAAGACCTTCACCACCGTCGAGACCATGACGAACGCCACGTCGGCGCGCGCATGGCTGGCGCAGGCGCTCGGCGAGGCGGCGGTCGGCCATCATTTCGCGGCGGTCTCGACCAACCTTTCGGCGGTGAAGGCCTTCGGCATTCCCGAGGCCAGCATGTTCCGCTTCTGGGACTGGGTCGGCGGCCGCTATTCGGTCTGGTCGGCGGTCGGCCTCGCGCTGATGATCGCCATCGGCCCCCGGCACTTCACGGCCTTTCTCGCCGGCGCCGAACGGGTCGACCAGCATTTCCGCACCGCGCCGCTCGCGCGCAACCTTCCCGTTCTGATGGGCCTCATCGGCATCTGGCACCGCAATGTCTGCGGCCATGCGAGCCATGCCGTCATTCCCTACGACCAGCGCCTCGCGCGCTTTCCCGCGCACCTTCAGCAGGTCGATATGGAAAGCCTCGGCAAGGGCGTGACGCTGGCCTGCGCGGCGGTCGATCGCGCCACCGGCCCGGTCATCTGGGGCGAGCCGGGCACCAACGGGCAGCACGCCTTCTTCCAGCTCATCCATCAGGGCACCGAAGTCGTGCCCTGCGACTTCCTGATCGCCGCCTCGCCACACGAGCGCGGCCGCAAGCACCACGATCTCCTGATCGCCAACTGCCTCGCCCAGAGCCAGGCGCTGATGAGGGGGCGCACGCTGGAGGAGGCGCGGGCGCAGCTTCTCGACAAGGGCGTTTCCGGGAAGCAGGCGGACGAACTCGCCCCGCACCGGGTCTTCCCCGGCGACAGGCCGTCGACGACCTTCCTCTACCGCAAGCTCGACCCCTCGACTTTGGGCATGCTGGTGGCGCTCTACGAGCACAAGGTCTTCGTCATGGCCGCGGTGCTCGGCATCAACGCCTTCGATCAGTGGGGCGTCGAACTCGGCAAGGAACTGGCAACCGCGCTCGAGCCGGTGGTCGCCGGTCGGGCGCAGCCGGGCGCGGATATCGACGGCTCCACCGCCGGGCTTCTCGGCCAGCTCGGCAAGCTCAGGGTCTGAACCGGGCCTCGCCCGCGCGGGTCGTTGCCGCGTGATCGGGCGCAGGCTACATCTGCCTCGCACCGTCGGATGAGCGAATCGAGGAATCCGTGATCGAGGAGAATCCCCCGGCCACGCCGCTCGCGGAGATCACGGCGCGGATCAAGGAACTGATCGTCGACATCAATGGCGGGGACGGCGCGGACCTGACGGATGCCGCTCCGCTGGTCGGCGATGCGGCGCTGGTCGATTCCGGTGGCCTCCTGGAGATCATGCTGGCGCTCGAGGATTTTGCCGCCGAGCGTTTCGGCAAGCCATTCGACTGGATGAACGACAAGGCCTTTTCCGCCACCCGCAGCCCGTTCGAGACCATCGGCGCTCTCGCCGCCTTCATGGAGCGCCAGATGGAGGGCGCCGGCCCGTGAGCCGCACGCTCGTCGTGACCGGCGCCAGCCGCGGCCTCGGCCGCCACATTGCCGAACGTGCGCTCGCCGCCGGCTATCGCGTCATCGGGCTCGCCCGCCATTCCGTCGAGGCACCGTTTCCGATTCATGCCTGCGACATCGGCGATGCCGCCGCCGTGAAGGCTGCGGCCTCGGCCGTCGGGCGCGATGTGGAGCTTTGGGGCGTGGTCAATGCCGCCGGCATCGCGGCCATGAACCTCACGCTGATGACCCCCGCCGCGACCGCCGAGAAGGTGGTGCGCACGAACCTGCTCGGCACCATCCATGTCGGGCAGGCCTTCGCCCCCGCGCTCGTGCGCCGCAAGGGCGGGCGCATCGTCAATTTCTCCACCATCGCCGTGCCGCTCGCGCTGGCCGGGGAGTCGGTCTATGTCGCGTCCAAGGCCGGCGTGGAGGCCTTCAGCCGCACCTTCGCGCGGGAACTCTCCGGCTTCGGCATCACCGTGAACTGCGTCGCACCGGGACCTATCGATACGGATCTCATTGCCAAGGTCCCGCCGGCCGCCATCGACGCGCTGGTCGAGCGGCAGGTCATCAGGCGCAAGGGCACGCCGGACGATGTCTGGGACGTCGTCGCTTTCCTGCTCTCGAATGCCGCCGCCATGGTGTCGGGCGAGGTCGTCCGCATCGGCGGGGCGTGACGGACAAGGCTATGGCGCGGGACGGGGACAGCGGGCTGATCGCGGAGATCCGGAGCCGGCAGGCCGATCCGGAGCGGCCGATCCTGCGCTCGACGGCCGGCGACCTGACTTTCGCCGACATCGCGGCGGCCGATCGCATCGACCTGTCGGCGATCGCGCCCGGCGATGTCGTCGCCCTTGTCGGTGATTTCGATCCCCGGAGCATCGCGGCCCTGCTCGGCCTGATCGACCGCAAGGCCATTCTTGTGCCCCTGACGTCGGAGACGAAGGCCGATCACGCCTATTTCCACGAAGCGGCCGCGGTCAATGCCGTGATCGAGGGCGGCGAGGTGACGCGCAAATCCCAATCGGGCCTCGACAATCCCATGCTGGCGCGGCTGCGCGATGCGGGCCATGCCGGCCTCGTGCTGTTTTCCTCAGGCACGACAGGCCGTCCGAAGGCCATCCTGCATGATCTGGAACTGTTCCTCGCCCGGTTCCGCACGCCGCGCGAGGCGCTGGTCACGCTCAGTTTCCTGTTGTTCGACCATATCGGCGGCATCAACACGCTGCTGCACACCCTGTTCAACAACGGCCAGGTCGTGGTGCCGAGCCGGCGCACTGCAGAGGCCGTCGCGGCGGACATTCTCGCCCATGGCGTCGAGCTTCTGCCGACGACGCCGACCTTCCTGCGCATGCTCCTCATCGGCGGGCTCGTGCCGCGGCTCGCAGGGGGCTCGCTGCGGGTGATCACCTACGGCACGGAGCGCATGGACGAGCCGACGCTCGGGCGCCTGTGCGCGGGCCTGCCGGACATCGACTTGCGCCAGACCTACGGCATGTCCGAACTCGGCATCCTCCGCGTGAAGTCGGAAGCGCGCGACAGCCTGTTCATGAAGGTCGGCGGCGAGGGCGTGGAGACCCGCATCCGCGACGCCGACAACGTGCTGGAGATACGGGCGGCCGGCCGCATGCTCGGCTATCTCAACGCCCCGTCACCGTTCGCGGCGGACGGCTGGTACGACACCCGCGACGTGGTCGAGGCGCGCGGCGAGTTCATCCGCGTCGTCGGCCGTACCAGCGAAGTGATCAATGTCGGAGGGCGCAAGATCCTGCCCGGCGAGATCGAGCGTGCCGCTTTGCTGCACCCGGCCGTCGCGCTGGCCAAGGCCATGGCCGGCGCCAATCCGATCACCGGCGAGCATATCGAGGTCAGGGTGCAGTTGCGCGAGGGTGCCTCGGTCACGCGGCAGGAATTGTCGGCGCATTTTCGCGGCCTGCTGCCGGAGGGGCTGCGGCCCCACCGCGTCGTCTTCGAGACCGTCGAGGTCGGCCACCGGTTCAAGCGGCTGTAAGCCTCACCGTGCGCACCCGCGCCTGAGGCTCACGCCGCCGGGCCGATGGTGATCGGCGTGTAGTCCTGGAACCAGTTGCGCGCCTGCACGAAGCCCTTCACCCGCGGCGACAGGCCCCGCGGGTTGAGGTCATGGACCACGAACAGCGCCGCCGCATCGTCCACCAGCAGCGTGTGCAGCTTGCCCATGGCCTCGTTCTGCGCGCCCGGCTCGAAAGCCTCGCGCATCGCCTTGATGGCCGCATCGACTGCGGGGTTGCTGTACCAGCCCCAGTTGACGCCGCGCGGATTGGTCAGCGCGGAATCGTAGATCACCCAGCCGGTTGTCGGGTCGATGGAGGGAATGGCGATATTCAGCGCGTGGAAGCCCTTCTGCTGGTCGGAGCGCGTGCCGCCCCTGAGCATGTTGATGATGGTGGTGAAATCGACGACCTCGAACTTCACGTCGATGAAGATGTCCTTCAGGTTCTCCTGCATCATCTCGTTCATCGGCATGGGCACCATCTGCCCGCCGCCGCCGGAAGCGATGACCGCGACCACGTCCAGCCGCTTGTTCGGGCCGTAGCCGGCCTCGATCATCAGCTTCTTCGCCGCCTCCACGTCGTAGCGGATGTCGAAGGTCGGATTGCCGTACCAGGGATCGCCCGGCAGCACCTTGCCCTTGGCGGCCCGCGCCGTGCCGGAGAGCAACTGCACCATGCCCTCGCGGTCGATGGCGAGATTGGCCGCCTTGCGCACCCGCACGTCCGCGAAGGGCGTTCCCGGGTTGACGTTGAGCCGCCAGGACCAGATGTGCGGATAGGAATTCTGGACCACCTGCATGCCCGCCGCCTTCAGCGAGGGGATGGCGTCCGGCGGCAGTGTTTCGGCGACGTCGATCGTACCCGCGCGCAGCGCGGCGATACGGGCATTGCCGTCGGGAATCGGCAGCAGCACGGTGCGCCCGGTCTTCGGCACGCGCTTCGCATCCCAGTAGGCGGTGTTGGCTTCTAGCTCGACGCGCTCGCGCGGCGTCACCGAGACGACCTTGTAGGGGCCGGTGCCGGCCGGCCGCTGGGTGAATTTCTGCCAGTCGCCGCCGAGTTCCTTCCAGCGCGCGGGCGAGACGTACCACATGAAGGAGAGTTGATAGGGGAACATGCCATCGACGACATTGGTCGTGATGGCGATGGTCTTGGCATCGACCTTCTCGTAGGCCGCCAGCGAGGAAAGGCGCGAGCGCACCAGCCCGACGCGCGGCTGGTGGAACTGCGGCGCATCGGCCTTGAAGATCGAATCGAGGTTCCAGATGGCCGCGTCCACATCGAAGGGCGTGCCGTCGTGGAAGGTGACGCCCTCGCGCAGCGTGATCAGCCAGCGCTTCTTGTCGGCGGGATCGACGGCCCAGGCGGTCGCGAGCCCGGGCGTCAGCGTCGAAGGCGCGTCGGCCTTCGACAGGTCCCAGTTGATCAGCGCGTCGAACGCCATGTAGCCGCCGAAGCGGATGCCCTCGAAGCCGCCTTCCGGTCCGCCCCACATGCGCGGCACGTCGGAGAGCGAGATGCCGATGCGCAGCGGCGCGGCAGCCTGACCGGCCACCATGCCGGGCAGCGAGGCGGCTCCGGCGGCGAGTGCCGCGCCTTTCAGGACGGTGCGACGGGAAAGGGCACTGCGAGCCATGACGAGCCTCCGGATTCGTGACCTGGAGGCGTTGCATACAATTCACGTGCCACGGCTAGCCCCGCAGATCGCTGCCATTTCGACAGGGAAATTCCGCTGACGGTGACCGGAATCCCCGCAGTCTGCCGAAATCGCGGGCATGCCTGCCGTTGCGGCAGTCAGCGCCCCAGCGGTGCGCCGACGCCGGTGCGCTCGGTGATCAGGCCGTAATGCTCGACCCGCCGATGGCGCTTGAAATCGAAGATCGTCTCCTTGCCGAACACGGTATCGTCGAGGTCGCAGGCATGGACGAGGATGCCGTCGTCCTCATGGTCGAGCTCGCCGACGATCTTGCCATTGGGATCGACGATCAGCGTGCCGCCCATCAGGTGGTTGCCGTCCTCGGTGCCGGCCTTCGCCACCGCGACGACCCAGGTGGCGTTCTGGTAGGCGCCGGCCTGGCACGACAGGCGATGATGGAACAGCCGGTCATCCAGGCCCTCCGCGCCGCGCTGCGAGTTGACCGAGGGCGTGTTGAAGCCGAGCACGACCATCTCGACGCCCTGCAAGCCCATGACGCGGTAGGTTTCCGGCCAGCGGCGGTCGTTGCAGATCGCCATGCCCATCAGGCCGCCCTCGAAGTTCCACACGGGGAAGCCGGTGTCGCCCGGTTCGAAATAGCGCTTCTCCAGATGCTGGTGGCTGCGCTCGGTGTCGTATTCGACATGGCCGGGCAGGTGGGTCTTGCGGTACTTGCCGACGATGGCGCCGTTGCGATCGACGAGGATCGACGAGTTGAAGTGCCGGCCCTCCGGCGTCAGTTCCGCATAGCCGAAGCTCATCGCCATGCCGAACGCTCTGGCCTTGTCGAACAGCGGCTGCGTCGCCGGGCTCGGCATCGCCGCCTCGAACCAGTGGTCCATCTTGGACCGGTCCTCTTCGTACCAGCGCGGGAAGAAGGTGGTCAGCGCGAGTTCCGGATAGACGATGAAGTTGGCGCCTCGGGCATGCGCCTCCTCCATCAGCGCGATCATTCGGGCGACGACGCTCTGGCGGCCCTCGGCCTGCTGGATGGGGCCGAGCTGGGCGGCGGCGACAGTGACGATGCGGGCCATGGCGGCACTCCTGCGGGGCAGATCGGGGGTCAGTGACCGAGCCTGTGCTCCAGCCGGCTGACGAGCCGGACGACGGGCCAGAGAACGGCGAGGTAGAGGATGGCGGCCAGCACGATGGGCGAGGTGTTGTAGGTCACCGAGCGCGCCATGTCGGCCGCGTAGAGCAGTTCCGTGAACGAGACGACGGAGGCGATGGAGGTCAGCTTGATCACCTCGACCGTGTTCGACACGAGGTCCGGAAGCACGTTGCGGCTGGCCTGCGGCAGCACCACGCTCTGATAGGTCTGCATCCAGGTGAGGCCGGTCGAACGCGCCGCCTCCCACTGCCCCTTGCCGACCGACTCGACGCCGGCCCGGAAGATCTCGCCGTAGAAGCTCGACGCGTTGAGAAAGAAGGCGATGCACACCGCCATGAACGGCGACAGCCGGATACCCGCGAAGGGCAGGCCGGAATAGATCACCAGCAGCAGCACCAGCGGTGGCACGGCGCGGAAGAAATCGACATAGCCCTTGGTCAGGATGCGGGTGATGCGCGAGGTCGAGATCGAGCCGGTCGCCACCATCAGGCCGCCCACGAGCCCGAGTGGGATGACCGCGAGGCACAGCAGCAGCGTCATCCTCGCGCCGTCGAGGATCAGCGGCAGCGCCTGCCGCATGATGTCGAGGTTGAAGAACTGGAACAGGAAGATGTCCATGGCGTCACGCCTTCTTCCAGGCGAAGCGCCGCTCGATCCACGAGCCGAGCGCGACCACCGGCACGAAGATCGCGATATAGGCGATGGCGGCCATCATGAGGGGCGTCGCATTGCCCGACAGCGACATGGCCGAGGTGCCCTGGTTCATGATCTCGCCGACGCCGATCACCGTGCCGAGCGCGGTGTTCTTGGTCACGGCGATGGTGCGGTTGGTCAGCGGCGGCACGCAGATGCGGATCGCCTGCGGCAGCACCACGGAGGTCAGCGCCTGCCAGTGCGAGAGGCCGGTGGAGCGCGCCGCGTCCCACTGCCCCCGGCGCACCGAGATGAGGCCCGACCAGAAGATTTCCTCGGCGAAGGCCGCCAGCACCAGCGACAGGACCAGCCACAGCACCGCGAAGCTCGGAATGTTCACGCCGAGATTGGGCAGGCCGAAATAGACGATGAGGATGACGACCAGCGGCGGCAGTGCCCGGAACACGTCGACGAAGACGATGATCGGCGCGTTGGCGAGCCGGTAGCCGTAGCTGCGCACGATCGCCAGCACGAGGCCGAGAGCAAGGCCGGTGATGACCACGGCAACCGCGATCTGCAACGTCACCGCGATGCCCGACAGGATGTCCGGCAGGTAGCGTTCGATCAGTTCCGGCTTGAGGAAGGCGTCGCGGAAACGGTCGAGCCCGGTCACCGCGACAGCTCCGCCACGAACTCGCGCGCCCGCGGGTGCTGCGGATTGCCGAACACCTCGGCCGGCGTGCCCTGCTCGACGATCTGCCCGTCCGCCATGAACACGATGCGGTCGGCCGCGTCGCGCGCGAAGCGCATCTCGTGGCTGACCACGACCATGGTCATCCCCGCCGCCTTCAGGTCGCGCATGACGCCGAGCACGGCGCCGACCAGCTCCGGATCGAGCGCCGAGGTCGGCTCGTCGAACAGCATGATCTTCGGCTCGAGCGACAGCGCTCGCGCGATGGCGACGCGCTGCTGCTGGCCGCCGGAGAGTTCGGAGGGGTAGTTGCCGGCCTTCTCCTTGAGGCCCACGCGGTCGAGCGCGGCGAGCGCGACGGCCTCGGCCTCCTCGCGCGGCTTGCCCAGCACCTTGCGCAGCGCCAGCGTCACGTTCCCGAGCGCGGTCATGTGCGGGTAGAGGTTGAAGGCCTGGAACACCATGCCGATCTGCCGCCGCATCGCGTTGATGTCGGTGGAGGGCGCCATCAGGTCGACCCCGTCGACGAGGACGTGGCCGGCCGTCGGCTCCTCCAGCCGGTTGCAGCAGCGCAGCATGGTGGACTTGCCCGAGCCCGAAGGCCCGATGACGAAGACCAGCTCCTGCGCGGCGACGGAGAAGTCGATGCCGCGCAGGATTTCGGTGCCGCCGAAGCTCTTTCTCAGGCCCCGGACCTCAAGCAGGGAGGACATCAGCAGCGCGGTTCGCGCGGGGTGGCGACATAGCCGGCCATGCCGGGAATGCCGGAGCCCGGGAAGATGGTCGCGGCGGCCGAGTCCGGGCGCGGCTTGATGCCAAACCAGCGCTCGAAGATCGTCGCCATCGTGCCGTCCTTCTTCATGCACTCGATGGCGTTCTCGATGGAGTCGCGCATTGCCGTGTCGCCGTTGCGGACCGGAATGGCCCAGACGAGGCCGGTCTTGTGCAGGTAGTCGAGCTTGATCTGCGGGTTGTTCTTCACCGCGAAGGCCGCGACCGTCTCGGCCGTGACATTGGCGACGGCGCGCCCGGCGATCACCGCCTGAACGGCGTCGGTCTGCGTGCCGAAGGCCTCGACGGTCCAGCCGACGGTCGCTTCCATCGACTTCGCCCAGATCTCGTAGGCCGAGCCGCGATTGACCGAGACCGTCTTGCCGCGCAGCGAGGCGAGGTCGGTGATCGGCGCGTCGCCGCGGCGGGTGACGAGGCGGAAGTCGGTGTCGAGATAGCCCTCGGTGAAGAGCATGCTCTCGGCGCGCTCCTTGGTGGCGGTGACGGGGGCGGCGACGAAGTCGTAGGTGCCGGCATTGAGACCCGGAATGATCCCCGAGAACTGCGTCGCGGTGATCTCGATCGGCCGGTTCAGGCGCTTGGCGATCTCGCGGGCGAGGTCGATGTTGAAGCCCTGCACGCCGCCGCCGGCAAGGTTCGGAAAGGCGTGCGGCGCGAAGGTGCCGTCGACGGCGGTGCGCATCGGCGCCTGAGCATGGGCGGGCGCGGCCATGAGGGCCGCGAGGCCTGCGGCGGCGATCAGGTGGCGGATCATGTGACGAACCCCTCTGTCCGGTAACACCGCTCTGTCGGCGGAAGCCGCAACGAAATCACGGGTGGGGAGAGGCCTCAATATCAGCGACAATGAAAAATGGACGGTCGAATATAATTAGAGATTATATTGCCTGCCGCGCGGGCACGAGGAACGCCGCATGCTGAATCTGCGACAGCTGGAAATTTTCCGGGAGGTGATCCGCTGCCAGACCACGGTCGGCGCGGCGGAGGCGCTGGCGATCTCCCAGCCCGCCGTTTCCAATGCGATCCGGCAGATCGAGGCCCAGCTCGGCGTGCCGCTGTTCGACCGCGTCGGCAATCGCCTCGTGCCGACCGACGAGGCACGCGAGGTGATGCGCGGTTCCGAGCCGATCTTCTCGCTCTACCGGGCCTTCTCGCAGAAGCTGAAGGATCTGCGCGACACGCGGACCGGCAGCCTGCGCGTCCTGTCCACCCCGGCTCTGGCCAATGCCCTCGTGCCGCGTGCGCTGAAGGCTTTCCTCGGCAACCGGCCGGACATGCACGTTTTCTTCGACGTGCGTCGCACGCCGGGCGTCGTCGAAGGCGTCGAGACCGGCTTTGCCGATGTCGGTTTCTCGCTTGCGCCGCAGCAGCGCGCCGGCACCGAGGCGAGCCCGATCTCGTCGGGGCAGATGGTCTGCGTCTGTCCGCCCGACCATCCGCTGGCCGACCGCTCGGAAGTCTCCGCCCGCAACCTTGCCGACTATCCGCTGATCGGTTTCGAGCCGGGCACGCCGCTCGGTGTGGCGCTCCACCAGGGCTTCTGGACGCCCGCCCTGCAGGAGCGGACGATGATCGAGACGCGCTACAGTTCCACGGCCTGCCTGCTCGCCGAGAGCGGCGTCGGCATCGCCGTGGTCGATTCCTTCGCCGTCGTCGGCGGCCGTTACCAGCTCGCCGCGCGGCCCTTGTCGCCGCGCGTGCCCATCGAGGCCTTCGCCCTCACCGCACGGCATCAGCCGATGAAGCGCGTCGTGCGCGCCTTCCTGAAGGAGGTGCAGGCGGAGGCCGCTCGCGCCGAGCATTCCTACAAGCCCTGATGCATCCCGCATCAGGCCAGCCCTGCGGCGGCGGCCTTTGACCCCGGCCTCCGTTCATGCGATCCGCAGCGCGAAAATTGCCCACCCATCCGAGGAAGCAGCCATGAAGGCCAACGGCATCGACCTTTCCATCGCGAGCGGCGTCTATGTGATCGCGGCGACGCCGTTCCACGAGGACGGGCGGATCGACGAGAAATCGACGGACTCGATGGTCGATTTCTATCGCGCCTGCGGCTGCGACGGCATGACCATTCTCGGCGTCATGGGCGAGGCGCCGAAGCTCTCCGGTGAGGAATCGGTCGGGATCTCGAAGCAGATCATCAAGCGCGCCGGCCCGTCCATGCCGGTCATTGTCGGCGTCTCCGCGCCGGGCTTCGCGGCCATGAAGTCGCTCGCGCGCACGGTGATGGACGCCGGCGCCGCCGGCGTCATGATCGCGCCGCCCAACACGCTGCGCACCGACGACCAGATCCTCACCTATTACAAGCAGGCGGTGGACGCGATCGGCGACGACATCCCCTTCTGCATCCAGGATTTCCCGCTGACCTTCTCCGTGCAGATGAGCCCGAAGGTCATCCGCTCGATCATTCAGGAACTGCCCTCCTGCGTCATGCTCAAGCATGAGGACTGGCCGGGTCTCGAGAAGATCTCGACGCTGCGCGGCTTCGAGGCCGACGGCTCGCAGCGCCACGTTTCGATCCTCTGCGGCAATGGCGGCCTGTTCCTCGACTTCGAATGCGAGCGCGGCGCCGACGGCGCCATGACCGGCTACGCCTTCCCCGACATGCTGGTCGATGTCGTGAAGCTCCAGAAGGCCGGCAAGCGCGATCAGGCCCACGACCTGTTCGACGCCCATCTGCCGATGATCCGCTACGAGCAGCAGCCGGGCGCGGGCCTCGCTGTGCGCAAGTACCTCCTCAAGAAGCGCGGCGTCATCGCCTCGGAAGCCCAGCGCAAGCCGGGCGCGCCGCTCTCCGCCAAGGCGCGTGCCGAGGTCGACTATCTGTTCGACCGCCTGTCGAAGCTCGACGCCCGCGCCAAGGCCGCGTAAGGCTTTACCGCGCAAAACGAACGGGGGAGGGCGCCATGATTGCCGTGACGCCCTTCCTCGACCTGAACCCGGACGACATCGCCTACAATTTCGTCCGGTCCTCCGGGCCCGGCGGCCAGAACGTCAACAAGGTCGCGACAGCCTGCGAGCTGCGCTTCGACCTTGCGGGCTCCGCCCTGCCGCCCGACGTCAAGGCGCGGCTCGTGCCGCTCGCCGGATCGAGGCTGACCAAGGACGGCGTCATCGTCATCCAGGCCGACCGCTTCCGCTCGCAGGACATGAATCGCGAGGATGCGCTGGCGCGGCTCGTCGAGATGGTCGCCAAGGCTGCCGTCCGGCCGAAGCGCCGCATCGCGACCAGGCCGACGCGAGCCTCGAAGGAGCGGCGGCTGGAGGGCAAGCAGAAGCGCTCCGGCGTCAAGAAGATGCGGCAGGGCAAGCCGGGAATGGATTAGGCCTCACACCAGTCCCGCCGCCTTTGCGATCCTGAACTGCCCGGCAAAGGCCGCGTCCGGCGCCGCCACCTCGCTCGCCATCCCGAGCGCCTCGAACGCCGCCCGATAGCGCGCCGCGAGTTCCTCACCGCCAACGATCAGCACGGGGCCGCCGACACCGGGAGCAAACGACCGCGCCTCGGCGATCTCCGCGCCGATGAGGAGGCCGGACAGCCGCTCCGCCGTCTCGTTGGCCGGGAAGTCTCCGAGCAGCGAGCCGGCCCGCTGCCGGAACAGCTTGCCAAGCAGGCCCGCCCCGTCATCCGCCGCGCCTGTTCGCACGCCAGCCGCGAAGGCTTCCGTGGAGCCCGTCGATTCCGCCGTCGTCAGTTTCAGCACCGTATGGTCCTTGACCGCTGCGAAGACATCTCCGGTCATCGCGGTCCTGAAGCCGATGATGCGCCCACCCGACACACTCACCCATTTCGAATGGGTTCCGGGCATGACCGCGAGCCGCTCGCCGGCAATGCCGAGACCGGCGATCTGCGTTTCCTCGCCGCGCATCACGTCGGGCGCGCCGTCCGCGTGGCGGAAGCTCATGCCGGTGACGAAGGCGATGCGCCGTCCGCCCTTCGTATCGAACCGGCTGAGCGCCGCCGCCAGTTCCGCCGGCCCGGCCGGGCAGGGCAGGTAGGGCGTTTCCAGCCAGCCCGTGCGGCTCGTCACCATGCCGGAGGCGACCACGGACAGCGTCCTGTCCGCGTCCCAGCCGGCCAGCGCCCGTTCCAGCACGCCCTCGAAATCGCGGTTCTCGACGCCGAGCAGGCCCTGCTTGCCGGTGATCCGGTCGAGGATCGCGCCGGTCCCGTCCATCAATGCGGCGCGAAACGAGGTCGTGCCCCAATCCACGCCAATGATCCCGGCGCCGATCCCTGCCGCGCTGCCCATGCTTGTCCCCCGCTCATTCCGCCTCTGCCGCGTCATCCGGCCGCTCTTATGGGTTGTCCCCTTGCATGGGCGGCGCGCGTCGATTTAATCCCGCCCGCAACTATCGTGAAGCCGGCCCTTCCACAGCGCAGATCATCGCTCATGTCTCATGACCTCGCCGTCGCCCGCGCCGCGACCATGAAGCCCATCGCCGCGATCGCCGGGGCCGCGGGCATTCCCGCCGACGCGCTGGAGCCCTATGGTCGCCACATCGCCAAGCTGGACGCTGACTATCTGGCGTCGCTGAAGGACAGGCCGGACGGCAAGCTGATCCTCGTCACCGCCATCAATCCGACGCCGGCGGGAGAGGGCAAGACCACCACCACGGTTGGTCTCGGCGACGGCCTGAACCGTATCGGCAAGCGCACGGTGATCGCGCTGCGCGAGCCCTCGCTCGGGCCGGTCTTCGGCACCAAGGGCGGCGCCACCGGCGGCGGCAAGGCGCAGGTCCTGCCCATGGAGGCGATCAACCTCCATTTCACCGGCGATTTCCACGCCATCACCTCGGCCCACAACCTGCTGGCGGCGCTCGTCGACAACCACGTCTACTGGGGCAATTCGCTCGGCATCGACACGCGCAAGATCGTCTGGCGGCGCGTCATGGACATGAACGATCGCGCACTGCGCGCCATCACCAACGGCCTCGGTGGCGGTGGCAATGGCTATGCCCGCGAGGACGGCTTCGACATCACCGTCGCCTCCGAGGTCATGGCCTGCTTCTGCCTCGCGAACGACCTCGATGACCTCGAAGAGCGGCTCTCCCGCATCGTCGTCGCCTATACCCGCGCGAGGAAGCCGATCACCGCCGGCGACCTCAACGCGGCCGGCGCCATGGCCGTGCTGCTCAAGGACGCCATCCGGCCGAATCTCGTCCAGACCATCGAGGGTTCGCCCGCGCTGATCCATGGCGGCCCCTTCGCCAATATCGCGCACGGCTGCAACTCGGTCATCGCCACCCGCGCGGCCATGAAGCTCGGCGACTACGTGGTGACTGAGGCCGGTTTCGGCGCCGATCTCGGCGCGGAGAAGTTCTTCGACATCAAGTGCCGCAAGGCCGGCCTGAAGCCCGATGCGGCCGTCGTCGTCGCCACCGTCCGCGCGCTGAAGATGAATGGCGGTGTCGCCAAGATCGACCTCGCCCGCGAAAACCTCGACGCGCTCCGCGCCGGCATCGTCAATCTCGGTCGCCACGTCGAGAACGTCCGCGCCTTCGGCCTGCCGGTTGTCGTCGCGATCAACCATTTCACCACCGACACCGAAGCCGAACACCAGCTCATCGCCAACATCTGCCGCGACGAGTTCGGCGTCGAGGCGGTGCAGTGCAGCCACTGGGCGGATGGCGCTGCCGGCGCCGAGGAACTCGCCCGCAAGGTCGTGGAGCTCTGCGAGGGCGGCAAGGCGCATTTCCAGCCAATCTACCCGGATCACATGCCGCTCGCCGGCAAGATCCTGACCATCGCGACGCGCATCTACCGTGCCGCGGAGGTCGCCATCGCGCCCAAGGCGGCGGCGGACCTTGCCGCTTTCGAGGCCGCCGGCTACGGCGACCTGCCGGTCTGCATGGCCAAGACGCAATATTCCTTCTCCGCCGATCCGACCCTGCTCGGCGCGCCGTCCGGCCATGTCGTGCCGGTGCGCGAGGTGCGGCTCGCGGCGGGCGCCGGCTTCGTCGTCGCCATATGCGGGGAGATCATGACCATGCCGGGCCTGCCGAAACTGCCGGCGGCGGAGGGCATCCATCTCAACGAACAGGGCCAGATCGAGGGACTGTTCTAGCCTGCGCTCGGGTGCCAGACCGGCTCAAACCCGTTCCGCAGCGCCGCGATCATCGTTGGTGGGGTCAGCACCGCAGCTGATCCCGATCCTCGCCCTTGGCGGGCACCATAGCCGCCATACGACCAGGGCAGGAGCACATCGCCGCGCACCGCCCACGCCCGGCCATCCCGCGCGATCATCGCGCCGTCCGGCAAGTCCCCGATATCAGCGGCGTGAACCCGCTTGTCCCGCCCGTCCAGCCGCTCGGCATGGAGCACGACATCCATTTCCGGCGCTTTCGGCGGTGCTGGCAAGCCCTTCGCCCTCGCCCATGCCGCCGCGAAGCGCGTCGCATCCGCCCGCCGACACTCGAAACAGGGGCGATGGCCACTCGCGAGCGCCGTCACCTCGTCGAGGAAGAACAGTTCGGTGAAGCCGCTGCCCATCAGCGGCGCGCGCCTACGGCCCTTGAACGACAGCACGCAGCAAATCCATTGCCGGGATGCCCACGGCCGAGCCCCGATGGTCTTGTCGTCGCGGTGGAAGCGGCCGCCCCGGTTGCCGTACATCAGCCCGCGATCGGGCACAGCCGCAATCGCACCGAAGGGATCGACGCGATTGGTGAGCGGCACGGCCGGCCTCAGTAGCGGATGTCGGCGGAGGGCTGGCGTCCCGGCTGCGGCGGCGCGCCGAACAGGCCTTCCAGGAAATTGCGCTGCGGCGGCGGCGCCTGCTGCACCTGCGGCGCGATCTGCGCCGGGGCCTGCGGCGGGCGCTCGGCCGGCCTGACGACGCGCTGCGGCGGCGCGCCCGGCGCATCCCAGCCGTAGATGTCGTCGCGGAACTGCACGGTGCCGTCGGGCGCGGCCCAGCCGGTGAGATAGACCCACGAGACGGGCACGGCCTGCGCGAGGCGCACGTCGCGGCGCTGCGTCTCGGTCATGCCCTCGACCACCTGTTCCTTGGTCCAGCCCTGCGGTGTCAGCAGCCAGGTCACGAAGTCCGAGACGTCGGCGACGCGCACGCAGCCCGACGACAGCGAGCGGCTGTCCGACTGGAACAGCCCGCGCGAGGGCGTGTCGTGCATGAACACCGCTTCCGTGTTCGGCATGTCGATGCGCACGCGTCCCAGCGAATTGCCGGGGCCGGGATCCTGCCTGAGCGTGTAGTTGACGGCCCGCTCGGTGGTCCAGTCGATGGAGGCGGGGTTCACCTCGTTGCCGGAGCGGTCGAGGATGCGCACGCGCATGTTGGCGAGCGTCGCCGCATTGCGCCGCATGCGCGGGATGATGTCGCGCTTGATGATCGAGGTCGGGATCGTCCAGGTCGGATTGAAGTTCACCACTGTCAGGCGGGATTCGACCATCGGCGAGGCATGGGCGGTCTTGCCGACGATGACGACGTGGCGGCGGCGCACGACGCCGCCCTCGACGGCTTCGGCCGCGGCGGCCGGAATGTTGACGATCACGTAGCGCTGGCCGAAGGCGAAGCGGCTGTCGGCGAGCCGCTCCAGCGACTTCTCGAGCGCCCGCACGCGGGCCTCGGCGGGGATGTTGAGCTGGCGGATGGTCGCCGCCGCCACCACCCCGGACGGCAGCAGGCCGACGCGGCGCTGGAAGCGCCTCACCGCCTCGGCGGTGGTCTCGTCGAAGGTCTCGCCCGGCGAGGCTCCGGCACTCAGATCACCCTCGATCGCGAGCCGCTGCTTCAGCAGGGCGACAGGGGCGCCGCGTGCGCCCTTGGCGAGGCGGGTCGCAGCCGGCAGCACGCCCCAGCCGCCCGCCTGGGCGATGCGGCGGTAGCTTTCGAGCGCCCGCTGGGTCGTCGTGACCGTTTGCGGCGCATAGGTCGGCTGCGGATCGGAGGAGATCGCCGTCACGCGCGGGGGCGGCGGCGGGCGCTGCGGGCGGGGCCGCTGCGGCACCGGAGCGGCCTGCTGCTGGCCGTCGGGAGCGGCCGCTGTCGGCGGAGCGGCAGGGATGGAAGGCGCGAGCGCCGGCGGCGGCTCGGCAGAAGCGGCGGGCGCGGCCGGCGTCTGCTCGGCCTGCGGCTGTGTCTGCGCCATCGCATCGGCCATGGCGAACGATGCCGCGGCGCTGAACAGCGCGGCGCGAACGAGCCGGGGAGCGAGAGACGAGATCATGACCGAGGGGAATGCTTCCTGTGGGTTGAGGCACTCTAGCCGTTATCCTTAGCGCAATTAAGGCAAACAATTCCTGAACGTCAGGTCGCCTCAGCCGGCCGCCGCGGCGTCGATGGCGGCCGTCAGGCTCTCGGGGAGCGGGATCGGCCGGCGGTTCGCCGCATCCACATAGACATGGACGAAATGGCCGTGCGCCAGCGTTTCCGGGCCGCCGGCGCGGAAAATGCCGATCTCGTAGCGCAGGCTCGACCGGCCGCGCTCGGCGAAGGCGAGGCCCGCTTCGAGCGGTTCGGGATAGCTCGCGGGCGCGAAGAACGAGCAGCGCGTATCCACGACGAGGCCCATCCAGGGGCCCGTGACCGGCACCAGTCCCGCCTTGTTGATGAGGAAGGCGTTCACCACCGTATCGAAATACGAGTAATAGACGACATTGTTGACGTGGCCGTACTGGTCATTGTCCGACCAGCGGGTCTGGATCGGGGCGAACCAGCGGAAATCGCTGCGGGGACGGGGCAGGGGACGGGCGGACATGGCTCTCCGGCTTCGCTTGCGGTCGATGGCCCGACCAGAACCGATCCGGCAGCTTTTGAAAAGCCTTCAGCTCCCGGCGGGCGCCATCAGCACCGCGGCATCGAGCGGACGGAGGTCCGGCTCCAGCCAGCCGAGCCTTGCCCGTGGCGTGAACAGGCTCTCGCGGCTCCAGAACCGGAAGATGCCCTCCTTGCCGCCGAGCGGGCTGGCGACGAAGCGGTTGACGCGCTCGACCAGGCTGCCGGGCGGATCGTTATCGAGGTGTCGCGCCGCGGCCCAGGCGAAGTAGAACGTCACCGTCTCGTGATAGCCGCGCATGTCGTCGTTCACCCGGCCGACCGCGACGTTGTAGGCGCTGATGCCGTCACGCAGCTGCGGCCTTGCCCTTTCCTCGCCGAATGTCGCGACATGCCAGAGGCCGACCGCGAGATGGGCCTGATGGCTCCAGTCGGCGAAGGGCAGGCTGCGCGCCCGGAATCCCTCGATGACGGCCGTCACGGCAGCCTCGTCGGCGAAGGGCGGAAACGTCTTCTGCGGCGTGTCCATCGCCATGGCGTTGCGCGCTCCGGCTGGCGTCAGCGATTGGGGAAGACGACGAAGCGCGTCATGGCGAAATTGGCGACGAAGGCGAAGCCGATCGGCACGATCGCCGCCAGCGTCAGCGGCAGGTAGCGCACGGCGACGAGGAAGCTCAGGACCTCCACCGTCAGCCCCAGCGTGCCGGACGCGACGAATTTGCCATAGGTGCGCCAGCTCAACCGCCGGCCGCTCTCTGCCGCGAAGGTGATCATGGTGTTGAGCAGGTAGGAATTGGTCACCGCCACCGCCCAGCCGAGCGCCTTGGCGACGCCGAGCGCGACATCGTCCGTCGCCAGCCCGAAACGCGCCAGCACGAACAGCGTCAGCCCCACGGTGACGGCGTAATTGACCACCCCGTTGACGGCGCCGATCAGCCCGAAGGACACGATCTTGCGCGCCTCGCTGACCAGCCGGGCCGCAAGACCGGGGCGCTCGCTGCGATTCTGTTGTCCGTCGTTCATCATGCGGTCGTCGTCTACACGCTTTTCGGTCATCAATCAGCCGAGCCGGTCTGGCAACCCTTCACGCGGCCGTGAACACGGTGCATCATGGTGAACCTTTCCGGGAGCGGCGCGAAGCCGTTGACCACATGACCAGTGACAGGCGCGTGATTGCCTTTCCCGGGGCCGAGCCTCCCTTCGGCCTCACCATTGTCGTTCCGGCCTATAACGAGGCCGAGGCGCTGCCCCATACCCACGCCAAGCTGACCGCCTTCGCGCGCAAGCTGAAGGAGACGCGCGGGCTCGCTGTCGAGATTCTCTACGTCGACGACGGCTCGCGCGACGGCACGGCACTGGTGGCGCAGGGGCTCAAGCCCGACGGCGCGGACGTGCAGGTGGTGTCCTTCTCGCGCAATTTCGGCAAGGAGGCGGCGCTTCTCGCCGGCCTCGATCATGCCCGCTACGGCGCGGTCATCTTCATGGATGCCGACGGCCAGCACCCGACCTCGGTCGCCGAGACGCTGATCTCGCGCTGGCTGGACGATGGCTACGACGTTGTCTTCACCTACAAGGCTCACCGCCGCGACGAGCCGCGCCTGCGCACGCTCTTCGTCAGCGCCTTCTACGGGCTGGTCAATGCCGGCGTGAAGCACAGGATACCCGCCGATGCCGGCGACTTCCGCCTGCTGTCCCCGCGCGCTGCTGCTGCCCTGCGCATGCTCCCGGAGCGCGGCCGGTTCTTCAAGGGCCTGTCGAGCTGGGTCGGTTTCCGCCAGATCGGCATTCCCTACGAGCCTGCCCCGCGCGAGCAGGGCGAGGCCAAGTGGAGTTTCTGGGGCCTCATGACCCTGTCGCTTGAGGGGCTGACCTCGTTCTCCATCGTGCCGCTGCGCATCGCCAGCCTGCTCGGCGCGTTGCTCGCCGCCGCCTCGCTGCTCTATGCGCTGGCCATCGTGGTCGAGACCTTCGTCTTCGGCCATGCCGTTCCCGGCTATCCCTCGCTGTTCGTGGCCGTGACCTTCATCGGCGGCGTTCAGCTGCTGATGATCGGCGTGCTCGGCGAATATATCGGCAAGATCCTGTCGGAGCTGAAGGGGCGCCCGGTCTATCTCGTTGGCGACCAGTCACTGAAGCGGGCGGCCGACCAGCCGGGCGCGCGCGACAGCGGCCCGCTGGCGCAGGGCGACTGACCGACCAGACCATGTCCGTCACCCGATGAAGCGCCTGATCCTCTGCGCCGACGATTACGCGCTCGCGCCGGGCGTCTCGCGCGCCATCCGCGAGCTTGTCGCCGCCGGCCGCCTCAACGCGACCTCGGTGATGACGCCGGGGCCTGACCTCGCAGCCGAGGCGGAGGCGCTGCTGGCCGCCGCGCCGCCCGGCTTCCAGATCGGCCTGCACGTCACCCTTACCGGCGGCCTGACGCCGCTCGCCGCACCGGACCTGCCGGCATTCTGGCCTTCCATCGCGCCGCTGATGGCCGCCGCCTTCCTGCGCCGTCTGGACCGCGCGGCCGTCGCCGCCGAGATCGGGGCGCAGTTCGGCGCGTTCCGGTCGGCCCTCGGCCGGGCGCCCGACTTCGTCGACGGCCACCAGCACGCCCATCTCCTGCCCGGTATCCGCGATCTCGTGCTGGATGCCGCGAAGCGTCACGCTCCCTATGCCTGGGTCCGTCAGTGCCGCGGTCCTCACGGCGCCGGACAGGGCCTCAAGGGCCGGATCATCGCGGGCCTGTCCGGCGGGCTGGCGCGGGCCGCCGCCGCGCGCGGCATCGCCACCAATCCTGCCTTTTCGGGAGCCTATGACTTCGCGCGGGCCGGGACGTTTCCGGCCATCTTCCGCGGCTTCCTGCCGGCGCTGCCCGATGGCAGCCTCGTCATGGTCCATCCCGGCCATGTCGACGCGGCGCTGAAGCGCGTCGACCCCGTTCATGAACCCCGCGAGAGGGAACTCGCCTATCTCGCCGGCGACGCCTTCCCGCAGGACCTCGCGGCCGCCGGGTTTTCGCTCGGCTTGCGCGCCATCAACACCCCGTGAGACCTGCCCGCGATTGTTGCAACGCCACAACGACCTTGGCGCGACGCCACGGATCGGCCATAACTCGCCCCGACAAGGCGGTGTCATGGCGCGCTTCTTCTTCAATCGCAGGGGGGCAGATCCCGAGACGGCCGATGCATCGCGCCGGCTGTCGGCGATGGTCCGCGCCCATCTCGCCCTTTCCGAGGACGACGGCGTCACCGTCAGCGAGATCGCCTGTTCCCATCCCGAATGCGGCGATGCCGAGACGGTGGTGCTGATCATGCGCCTCGGCCGCGCCACCGAGGCGGTGAAGGTGCTGAAGGCCATGCGCCTCGTCACCGAGGAGGATCTGCGGCAGGCTCTGGCCGCCGCGCCCGCCTGAGTCCGGCCTTTCCTTCCCGCATGCCGCGTGATCCATAGTGGCTGCCGCGTCCCGCCCGATTTCCCGACCCGAACCGCTCCCGGTAACGCCCATGCTGCCCATCGCCATCGTCGCAGGACTTGCCGGCGCTCTCGTCGGCGCGAGTTCCCTCGCAGGCCGGCTCGATCTGCCCTGGTGGGTCTATTGCCTGACGCTGGTCGCCGGCGCCGTGGCCTTCCTCGCGCGCTCGACCTCGACCATGGTGCGGGCGATCATCGGCTTCCTCGTCGTCTGGCACCTGTCCGCGCTGGCCTTGCTGCTGGTCAAGGAAGCGGGCGCGCTGCCGGACTATCTCGGCCCCTATCTGCCGACCCGCGCCTCGATCCTGCTGTCCGTCATCTTCGCGTTGGTCGTCTACGGGATTTCCTTCCTCGCCACGATCCGCCAGATCACCCGGCTCGCCGATCCCTTCTTCGAGGCGCGCGACCTTGGCACCGTGGAACTGCCTTTCGGCCTCTCCTTCCGGGTGCAGGAGCGCTATGTCGCCCATGCGCTGCTGTTCATCCTGCTCGCCATCAACATCGCGCAGGTTCTGGCGACCGTCCTGCTCAACCAGTGGAACAACCGCTTCTACACCGCGCTTCAGGAGCGGGCGGAGGCGACCTTCTGGATCGAACTGCGTTACTTCACCATCGTCGCGTTTCTGTGGGTCATCCTCGCCGTCTACGAGCTCTACCTGACCCAGTGGACGCAGATGCGCTGGCGGCGCTGGATGACCGCGCGTCTCGCCAGCCACTGGCTGGCCGATGGCGGCCATTACCGCATGCGGCTGAAGGGCAGCCAGGCCGACAACCCCGACCAGCGCATCGCGGAAGACATCCGCATGTTCACCGACAACACGCTGGCCCTCGTCATCCGCTTCTTCTCGGCGATCCTGTCACTCTACGCCTTCGTGCTGATCCTCTGGGGTCTCTCCGCCAGCTTCCGCTATCAGGTCTTCGGCGTGAACCTGGAATCGATTCCCGGCTATCTCGTCTGGGCCGCGCTCGCCGTCGCCGTGTTCGGCACGGTCTGCGCCCATCTCATCGGCCGCGCGCTGATCGGCATCAATTTCCTGCGCCAGCGCTACGAGGCGGATTTCCGCTACAGCCTCGTCAGGGTGCGTGAAAACGACGAGCAGATCGCCCTGCTCAAGGGCGAGGCCGCCGAGCGTCAGGGCCTTGCCCGCCGCTTCGCCAATGTGGTCGCCAACTGGTTCGACTATATGAAATACACCAAGCGGCTCACCTGGTTCACGACCTTCGTCAACCAGGCCTCGGTGATCTTCCCGTTCGTGATGCTGGCGCCGGCCTATTTCTCCGGCGCGGTCCAGCTCGGTTCGCTGACCCAGACCGCGGGCGCTTTCGGGCGGGTGGAATCCGCGCTGATGATCTTCACCAACCTCTATGCCTCGCTTGCCGACTACAAGTCGGTGATCGACCGCCTCACCGGCTTCGAGGCCTCTGCCGCGTCGGCGAGGGTCGCGCCCGCGCCGTCGATCGCCACCGGGAAGGCGGGCGGGGCGCTGGCCCTGTCCGGCCTGTCGGTCACCCTTCCCGAGGGCAAGGTGCTGGTCTCCGCCCCCGACATCACCGTCAATCCCGGCGAGCGGGTGCTGGTCACCGGCCCCTCGGGCTCCGGCAAGTCGACGCTGTTCCGCGCCATTGCCGGCATCTGGCCGCATGGCTCGGGCAGGGTCGCGACGCCCGAAGGCGCGGACATCATGCTGCTGCCGCAGCGGCCCTATTTCCCGGTTGCGAGCCTGCGCGATGCCGTCACCTATCCGGCCGAGCGCGGTGCCTATGACGATGCCGACATCGTCCGCGCGCTGGAGGCGGTGAACCTCGCGGCCCTCGGCTCGCGCCTCGACGAGGAGGCCGCCTGGCACCAGATCCTGTCGGGCGGCGAGCAGCAGCGCCTCGCGCTTGCCCGCGCCCTGCTGTCGAAGCCGGACTGGCTGTTCCTCGACGAGGCCACCGCCGCCATCGACGAGGCGGGCGAGGCCAACCTCTACGCCGCGATCCGCGAGTGGCTGCCGAACGCCACTATCGTCTCCATCGGTCACCGCTCGACGCTGGCGAATTTCCACGACCGGCGCGTCCATCTCGCCAGGGGCGAGGACGGCGTCCATGTCGCTGCCGACGCGCCGCTGATGGCCATGGCGAAGGCCTGAGGCGCGCCGTGTCGCCGGCGGCCCCGGAGGCGCGGTTCTGATGGACTGGCTGTTCGGAGCCTCATCCCGGCTTGACCGGCGCGACATGATGGCCAGAGCCGTCGGCGCGGGACTGTGCGTTGCCGGACTGGCGCGGGAGGCGTCGGCGCAGGTGCGGTTCTCCGCCTATCCGTTCGCGCTTGGCATTGCCTCGGGCGAGCCGTCGGACGACGGCTTCGTCATCTGGACGCGACTGGCGCCGGAGCCGTTCAACGCGGATGGCGCCATGCCGAACCTGCCGGTCGAGGTATCGTGGGAGGTCGCGGCGGACGAGCAGTTTCGCCGTGTTCTGAGGGCTGGCACGGCGATGGCGGTGCCGGAACTGGCCCACGCCGTCCATGTCGAGGTGGCGGGCCTGCCGCCGGGACGCGTCTGCTTCTACCGCTTCCGGGTCGCCGGCATCGACAGCCCGGTGGGGCGGGCCAGGACGCTGCCACGTCGTGGCGATGATCTCTCCGCGCTGAGCTTCGTCACGGCCGGCTGCCAGCGCTGGGAGCAGGGGCTCTTCACGGCGTGGCGGCGCATTGCCGAGGAGGACATCGCCTTCGTCTTCCACTACGGCGACTACATCTACGAATATGGCCGCGTCGCCGCGGAGCCCGGCGGCCGGCCCGTGATACGCGCCATGCCGGATGGTTTCGGACCGTGCCGGACGCTGGCGGACTACCGGAGGCGCTACGGGCTCTACAAGACCGATCCGGATTTGCAGGCGGCTCACGCTTCCTGTGTGTTCCTGCCGAGCTTTGACGATCATGAGGTCGCCAACAACTGGGCCGGCGACAGCGGCCCGCGCGGCACGGCCTCCGACAGGTTCCTCATCCGTCGGGCGGCGGCTTTTCAGGCCTGGTACGAGCATATGCCGGTCCGTCGTCGCGCCCTCCCGCGGGGTCCCGACCTCGTTGCCTACCGCGCGTTCGGCTTCGGCAGGCTGGCGACCCTGGCGGTTCTGGACACCCGCAGCTTCCGCACGCCGCAACCCTGCGGCGATGGCATTCGCGCCGGGTGCGACGAGGCGCTGGAGGACTCTCGAACCCTGTTGGGAGCGGCGCAGGAAAACTGGCTGGACGGCGTGCTGCGCGCGGGAGGCTCCGTCTGGCAGGTTCTCGCCCAGCAGGTGCTGTTCGCCGCCATGGACTGGAGGTCCTTCGGGCGTTCGACGACACAGGAGCGCCATGCCGGCGACATGGACAAATGGGACGGAGCTGCGGCCGGGCGGGAGCGTGTCCTCGCCATGTTGCGGCGCGTCGAGCGGGCGAATCCGGTCGTATTGACCGGCGATGCTCATATTGGCCTGGCCCTCGACCTGCACCGCGACGGTCGCGATCCCGCATCCCCCTGCATCGGCGTCGAGTTCCTTGCGACATCGATATCGTCGGGGGGCGATGGTCGGGCGCTGCTCCGCAATGATCGAATGCTGCGGGCGGACAACCCTCATCTGAAATTCGCCGGCAACGAGCGCGGCTACTCTCTGCACCGGGTCACGCCCCGGCAATGGCAGGCCGACTTCCGGGTCGTTCCGAAGGTCAGCGTCGCCGGTTCGCCGGTCCTGACCCGCAAGTCTCTGGTGGTCGAGGCGGGACGGCCGGGCCTGGTCGATGCCTGATCAGAACGCCGGCTCGAAGGTGACGGTGCCGCGCAGGCCCGTGAAGGTCATGCCGCGCAGTCCGTGCGGACGCCATGCGCGCGCGCCCTGGATCGCCCAGAAGATCGCTCGTTCCTGCCGGTCGATCTCGCCGCCGCAGCGCCGCTCGATGAAATTGAGCGGGCCGAAGCGGATGTCGCTCGGGCCGGCGCGGCGATAGTCGGCATTGACCGGGTTGCAGCCGCCGAAACCGGTCATGCGGAAGCCGCTCGTGAAGGTGAAGGCGGGACGGTCGGTCGCCACGGGGCGGCGGCCGTTGATTGACACGACGGCGAGGCGCGTGCCGACGGGAAAGCGCTGGTAGAGCATGATCTCGGCGCGCGTCGGCTGGCGTGGGCGCGCCGGTTCGCGGCGGCGCTGGGCTTCGGCGGCATCGACGAAAACAAGACTGGCAAGGCCGGCGGTCGCGGCGATCAGCGCCGCATATCGGATCGATCGGTTCTGCATCGCCCCGACTTAAACGCGGCGGCTTCCCTCCGGCAACCCCCGGAGCGTTTTCGAGCGACGCGGGCGCCGGTTCGCGTGAAGAGAAGCGCGCGATCAGCGTGCAAAACGCAACAAGGCAATAGCACGGAGATTTTCCGCGATCCGGAGAAGAGCGGAAATGCTCCGGGGCCGGGTCAGCCTGCCTTGGCGAGGCCCTCGCGCGCCCAGCCCTCGCGCTTGCGATAGATGGTCGACGGGCTGATCTCCAGCGCCGCCGCCGCGCGCGACAGGTTGCCGTCGAAGGCGGCCAGCGCGTCCTCGATGATCCGCCGCTCCTGCAGCCAGAACGGCTCGACCGCCGGCTTCGCGACCGGCACGGCCGCGATGGCGGCGCGCGGCTGATGCTGCGACCCATGGGCCAGCGCCAGCGGCAGCATCGCCGCCGTCACCCAGTCGCCGTCATGCATGACGACGAGGCGGCGGATGACGTTCTGGAGCTGGCGCACGTTGCCGGGCCACGGGAAGGCCGCGACGATCCGCGCGGCAGCCTCGTCGAAGCCGTGGAAATGGCGGCCCTCTTCCTGCGCGAAGCGGGCGAGGAAGGCTTCCGCCAGCGCCAGCACGTCCGCGCCCCGCTGGCGCAGCGGCGGCAGGTGGATCGGCAGGACGCAGAGCCGGTAATAGAGGTCCTCGCGGAACCGCCCCGCCGCGACATCAGCCAGCGGATCGCGATTGGTGGCGCAGACGAAGCGTACGTCGACCTTGCGGATGCGCGTATCGCCCACCCGGCGCACCTCGCCGGTCTGGATGAAGCGCAGCAGCTTGGTCTGGAGCGCGAGGTCCATCTCGCAGATCTCGTCGAGGAACAGCGTGCCGCCGTCGGCGAGCTCGGCCGCGCCCGCGCGGTCCTCCGTGGCGCCGGTGAAGGCGCCCTTCACATGGCCGAAAATCTCGCTCTCGATCAGGTCCTTCGGGATCGCGCCGCAGTTCAGCGCGACGAATCGTGCGGCGGGCCGGCCGGAGCGGGCGTGCAGCGCCTGCGCGGTCACTTCCTTGCCGGTGCCGCTCTCGCCCGTGACGAAGACCGGGGCCTTCGACGGCGCAATGCGCCGGATCTGCTCGTAGGCGGCCTTCATCGGGCCGGAGGCGCCGATGAAGCCTTCGAAATCGGGCTGCGTCCGGCGCTGGGGCACGACAGGGCGGGCCTTGGCCTCGCTCTCGATCAGCAGGGTTGCGCGACGGACGAGGTCGGCCCCCGCGACAGGCTTCACGGCGACGTCGCTTGCGCCCGCGCGCATGGCCTCGACGGCGACGGTGAGCGACCCGCGCGCGCTGGTGGCGAGGATCGGTCCCTCATAGCCGGAAAAGCGGATGGTCTCGATGAGCCCGGGGTCGGTCGCGGGACCCTGGTCGAGGCAGGCGACGACGAGGTCGGGTTCGGAGCGGTCGAGCGCCGCGAGCGCCGCATCCTCGTCGCTCGCCTCCATGCAGCGCGCGAACCCCGAAAGCGCCTGCAGGGCCATGCGCCGCGCGGCCGGATCGGCATCGATGACGAGAACGCGACGCGCTGGTCCTTCTGGACCCAATTCATGCGGCATGGCCGGGCGACCCCTCACGCGGACCGTGGATATGTGGCCGCTGACTGTGCGCGAACAGGGTAAATGCCGGGTTTCGACAATCCTTCCAAAGTGTTCGGAAACGTCCCGAAACGAAACGGGCCCGCGCGTGGCGGGCCCGTGGAGTGGTAATCGGCGGCAGTTCGAGTCGGCGTGCCGGTCAGAGCCGGCCGCCCTCGCCGCCCGGGCCGCGCCGCTGGCCGTCATCGCCGCCGCGACCCCAGCGATGCATCATGCCCGGACCACCCATCATGCCCGGTCCGCCCATCATGCCGCCGCGCCGCATCAGGATGCGCTCGGCGCGGCGCTTCTGGCTCTCGTCCAGCGAGGCGTAGAGCGGCGCGCCGGCATCGGCGATCTTCTTCATCACGGCGGCCTGGGCGGTCATTCGCTCGGAGGCCGCGCGCAGGCGTTGGATCGGGTCGGGACGGGCCGCGTCGCGGTTTTCACGCATCTCGCGCCAGCGTTGCATGCGCTCGGTCATCCGCTGGGCGCGCAGGGCCGCGCCCTCGCGCAGCGCCGCCTCGAAGGCGGGCCAGTGACGCTCCTGCTCGGGCGTCAGCCGCAGCACGGCCTTGAGCCCCGCTATGCGGGCATCGAGGAAGGCCGCGCGGTCCTCCGGCGACATCTGCATCATGCGGCCGAACCGGCCCGGGCGATCGGGGTTGCCTGCTGCGGGCGGGCCACCGGGGCCGGGAGGCGGCGGCGTCTGCGCCACGGCGACGGCGGCGGTGACCATGGTGGCCAGCACGCCCGCGACAATGATCTTGGTCCTCATGGGTCGGTCTCCGGAAAAGCGTTCGCCCCCGAACAGCAGTCGGGAGAATCTACGCCGGCTCTGGCCGGAACCCGAGTTAAACTTCGTTCATGTGGCGGCCGCCGGCCCGGCCCTCAGGCTCCGGCCTGCGGCTTGCGGCCGAAATCGGCGAACAGCTTCTCGAGCTGCGCCAGCTGCTGGTCCTGCATGTCGCGCCCGGTCTCGAACAGGCGTCCCATCGTCGCCGTCCAGGTGTCGGCCGCCTGCTGGCCGATCGTCCTCGGGCCAGAGGCCTCGCCCGCCGGCTGCGGATTGGTCAGCGAGCCGTTGAGCAGTGGATTGGCCGCCTGCATCTGGCGCGACAGTTCGACAAGCTGGTCGAGCCCGGGCAGGCCGCCGATGCCGGCCGCTGGCTTGGCCGCGCCGCCGAAGAAATTGGTGAACATGCCCATCATCCCGCCGACGGGATCGGCCGTGCCCGGCGCCATGGGCGGCATCAGCCGCGCGATGGTCTGCGTGATGAGGTCGCCGAGCGGGTTCTGCCCGCTCATGCCCCCCTTCATCAGGCCGCCCATCAACAGCGAGGCCATCATCGGCATGACCTGCTTCATCATCTCCTGGCCCATGCCGGTCGCCATCGCGGTCTGCTGGGCGATGGCCTGGGTGAGGTCCTGGGAGCCGAAGATGCGCGTCAGTGCCTGCTGGCCCGCCGTGATCATCGACTGGCCGGCGGCCAGCGGGTTCTCGAACATCTGCGCGTAGTTCGGCCCGCTGGTGAACAGGCCGAACAGGTTCGCCATGTCGGCCGGCGACTGGGTCGCGCGATTGAGCCCCAGCGAGAAGGCCGGCAGCAGCGCGTTCATCGCCGTCCTGATCTGGTCGGGCGCCATGCCGAGCTGGCGGGAGAGGGCGTCGAAACCCTGATTATTCTGGGCCTGCGCCAGGATATCGGCGAGATTGAACATGGTCGGCGCTCCCATCGCTTCGGGCCGGCCGGCCCGCCGGCCGATTCTTCAGCCCTTGGAATGCATCTAACCATGCCGTCGCCGGCCCGTCACGAGCCGGCGGTGGCCCCCTTTCCGGAGGTGAAGGGCGACTGCGCCGAGGGCGAGGCCGGCGGCAGAGGCGGTTCGTCCGGCGCGCGCAGGGCGATCCTGTCGATCACCCGGAAGCAGACGATCATCGACAGGATCGCGAACAGGATGCCGCCCACCGCCTGCCCGGCGATGATGCCCTCCGCGCCGCGCGCCGGACCCATCAGCCAGGCGCCGCCATAGGCGAAGGGGATGGTGCCGACGGTCGCCCGCCCCCAGTTGAGCGCGGTCGAGTAGGTCGGAAATCCGAGATTGTTGAAGGCGGCGTTGCCGACGAACACCGCGCCGTTGAAAGCCCAGCCGAGCGAGGCATAGACGCAGAAGAAGCTGATCACCGCCGCCGCGCCGCCGGTCGCGTCGAACAGCGCCACGATATGCGGAGACAGCGCCATCAGCGCCAGCCAGACCGCTATGCCGTAGAGACTGAGGAAGATCAGCGAGTCGACCAGCGTCTGGCGGACGCGCGAGAACAGCCGCGCGCCGACATTCTGGCCCATGATCGGGCCGACCGAGCCGGACAGCGCGAAGAAGGCGCCGAAGGCGACCGGCACCAGCCGTCCGAGCACCGCCCATCCGGCCACGGCGCTGTCGCCGTAGCGGGCGATCATCGCCGTGACGACACCGTTGCCGACCGGCGTCGCGATGTTGGTGAGCACGGCCGGCACTGCGATGCCGGCGAGCGGGCGGATGTCGGCGGCGATGCCGGCGAGCGTCGGGCGCGTGGTCAGCCGGTGGACATAGGTCACGCCATGCAGGCCGATCGCCGCCATGGCCATTCGCGAGATGATGGAGGTGATCGCCGCGCCGTCCACGCCGAGACCGAGGGCGAAGATCAGGATCGGATCGAGGATGGCGGTCACCACGCCGCCGGCCAGCGTCACCCACATGGCGCGCTGGGCGTCGCCGACCGCGCGCAGGATCGACGAATACATCATGCCGAGGCCGAGAAAGCCGGTCGCCGGCATGACGAACCACAGGAAGCGGTCGGCGATAGCGAGCGTGCGGCCGGTCGCGCCGATCAGGCCGAGCAGCTTCGCCGAGAACGGCAGGAGGCAGAGCGACAGCGCGGTCATGCTGATGGCGACGAGCAACAGGCTCGACGTGCCGATCCTTCGGGCCTTCTCGCGGTCGCCGGCGCCGAGAGCGCGGGCCACCAGCGCCGTGCCGGCAATCGACAGGCCGATGGAAAAGGAAGTCAGGAAGAACAGCAGCGTCCCGGCATAGCCGATGGCCGCCGCCAGCTCCTGCTCGCCGAGCTGGGCGATGTAGAACAGGTTCAGGAGATCGACGACGAAGATCGCCACCAGGCCGATCGAGCCGGTCGCGGTCATGACGATGACATGGCGCATCGTCGAGCCCTGGGTGAACTTGGCCGGCACGCCGCCGGCTGCTGGCCGGTTCATCCCGAATACCGCGTCTCGTCGGACAGCACGTCTTCCGCCTCGGCATTGAGCGCCGTCGCCTTGCGCACCGGCTGGGTCAGCGGCGCCGGCTGCACCTGCTGGTGCATCAGGTGGCGGCCCGCCTGGATGCCCTCGTGCATTTGCAGTTCGAGCCGCGCGGCGTCGCGCTTGCGCAGATCGGCGATGATCTGCCGCGCGATCTCGCGGTCGATGCCCAGCGTCACCAGCGCCTCGCGGCCGAAGATCAGCGCGCTTTCGACCACCTCGCGGATCTCGAAATCGACGCCCTCCTCGCGCAGCTTGAGCGTCTGCTGCCGGTCGAAGGAGCGCACGAACAGCTTGGCGAAGGGGAACTCGGCCTTGATCAGCTCGACGATGTGCCCGGACGCTTCCGGCTTGTCGACGCAGACGCAGATCATACGGGCCCGGCCGGCCCCCGCCGCGCGCAGCACGTCGAGCCGCGTTCCGTCGCCATAATAGATGCGGAAGCCGAAATTGCCGGCCGCCTGGATCATCTCGACATCATTGTCGATGATCGTCACTTCGGCGCGCTCGGCGAGCAGCGCCTGCGACACGACCTGGCCGAACCGTCCGAAGCCGATCAGCAGCACCTCGCCGGAGAGACCGTCGGCGACTTCGAGGCCGTCGGCCGATGGCGTTTCGGCTGGCAGGACGTATTTGAGGCCGATCAGCGCGAGCGGGGTCAGCACCATGGAGATGATGACGATGGCGGTCAGCACCGCATTGGCCTGTCCGTCGATCAGGCCGGTCCCAAGCGCGGCGGAATAGAGCACGAAGGCGAACTCGCCGCCCTGCGCCATCATGATCGTGCGTTCCAGCGCCTCAGCGTGGCTGGAGCGCAGCACGCGAGCGACCAGATAGATGCCGATGGCCTTCGCGATCATGTAGGCGAAGACATAGACGGCGACGAGCCGCCAGTTGGCGGCGACCACCGACACGTCGAGCGACATGCCGACCGCCATGAAGAACAGGCCGAGCAGGATGCCGCGGAACGGCTCGACGTCGGCCTCGAGCTGGTGGCGGAAGGTCGATTCGGACAGCAGCACGCCGGCGAGGAAGGCGCCCATGGCCATGGACAGCCCGCCGACCTGCAGCGCCAGCGCCGAGCCGAGCACGACCAGCAGCGCCGCCGCCGTCATCACCTCGCGCGCGCCGTAGGCCGCGAGGAAGCGGAACATCGGATTGAGCAGGTAGCGGCCGGCGAGGACCAGCGCGGCGATGGACCCGAGGCCGACCGCCACTGCCGTCAGGCGCGAGACGATGTCCGAGCCGGCGCCGCCGGTGACGGCTGGCGCGAGGAAGGCGACCAGCGCCAGCAGCGGCACGATGGCGAGGTCTTCCAGAAGCAGGATCGAGACCATCTTCTGGCCCGGCGGCGTGTTCAGCTCGCCGCGCTCCTCCAGGGTCTGCATGACGATGGCGGTCGAGGTCATCACGAAGCCGGCGCCCGCCACGAAGGACACCGTCAGGGGAAATCCGCCTGCGACGCCGACCAGCGTCAGCAGCGCCGCGCAGACGCCGACCTGCAACAGGCCGAGCCCGAAAATCTGTTTCCTCAGGCCCCAGAGCTTCGACGGTCGCATTTCCAGCCCGATGATGAACAGGAACATGACCACGCCGAGTTCGGCGACGTGCAGGATCGTCGAGGCGTCGCTGACAAGCGCCAGACCGAAGGGGCCGACCGCGAGGCCCGCGGCGAGATAGCCGAGGATCGAGCCAAGCTGCATCTTCCTGAACAGCGGGACGGCGACGACGGCCGCGGCAAGCAGCGTGACGGCGGGGACGACGAAGGCGGTGGGGGAGTGAACGTCGGCCATGCGCTCGCGGAACGGTCGGAGGAGATAGCTCTCTTAATCTATGCCGCACTTTTCGATGCAACACCCGCAAGTTCTCAAGCGTGCGATGTCGGCCGCGACTAGATGCCAAAAAACAACAGGTCGATTGCGCGGGCGATGGAGCCGCGGTCGGCGGCGAGCGAGCCGACCGGAGACTTCAGGCGGCGGCGCGGCAAGGGTGCCAGTTCATCCATGAGGACATGAAACGGCAGGCCTTTCACGTGCACGCGCGGGTGCAGGATCAATGTCTGGGCCAGATCTCCCGCCGGTATCAACGGCGCGCAAAGGACGAGTTCGGTGTCGTCGATCAGGTCCGCCTGCAATATGACGATATAGGGACGCGTGCCGCGCGAGCTTGCCGGATTCGGGAGGACGTCGAACTGATTGGCCACGGCAGGCTACCAGGGCCTGAATTCTTCGGCCCAGAGCCCGTTCTTCCGAATTTCCTCGTTATGCGCCTCGATCGCCGCGCGGTTCTCTTCCTTCCAGCGTCGGGCTCGTTCCGCGCGGACGGCCTCGGACAGTTTCTCTTCCACGAACTGTGACAGGTTGAGGCCCTGCGCCTTCGCCTCCTCGACGAGATCGGCCGAGAGCGAGAGATTCACGGCGCGCTTGGCCGACGGCACTTTGCGATGCAGGCGATCCAGCATGCCTCGCTCCCCTTCTGGCCCGGTCATGCGCAGGATACATGCGCATGACCGACGCGGCAACGCGCCGTCAGCCCGTGCCGCCGACGGTGATGCGCTCCATCTTCAGCGTCGGCTGGCCGACGCCGACGGGCACCCACTGGCCCGCCTTGCCGCAGGTTCCGATGCCGGTGTCGAGGCTCATGTCGTTGCCGACCATGGTGACGCGCTTCATGTCGGCAGGGCCGGAACCGATCAGCATCGCGCCCTTGACCGGCGCGCCGATCCGGCCGTTCTCGATCCGGTAGGCTTCGGTGCACTCGAAGACATATTTGCCGGAGGTGATATCCACCTGCCCGCCGCCGAAGTTCACGGCATAGAGACCGTTCTTCACGCTGGCGAGGATCTCGTCGCGCGTATGGCTGCCCTCGAGCATGTAGGTATTGGTCATGCGCGGCATGGGCACGTGAGCATGGCTTTCGCGCCGGCCGTTGCCGGTCGGGGCGACGCCCATCAGGCGGGCGTTCTGCCGGTCCTGCATGTAGCCGACGAGGCGGCCGTCATCGATCAGCACCGTCCGGTTCGAGGGCGTGCCCTCGTCGTCGATGGAGACCGAGCCTCGCCGGTCGGCTATGGTTCCGTCGTCGACGACGGTGACGCCCCTAGCCGCGACCATCTCGCCCATCAGTCCCGCGAAGGCCGACTGGCCCTTGCGGTTGAAGTCGCCCTCGAGGCCATGGCCCACCGCCTCGTGCAGCATGACGCCGGGCCAGCCCGGCCCCAGCACGACATCCATCTCGCCGGCGGGCGAGGGGACGCTTTCCAGGTTGACGAGCGCCTGCCGCACGGCCTCGTCGACCGCATGCCTCCAGCGCCCTTCGGCAATGAACTCGGCATAGCCGGCCCGGCCGCCGAAGCCGTGCGAGCCGACCTCCTGCCGCTCGCCGGAGCCGGCGACCACGGTGATGTTGAGTCGCACCAGCGGGCGCACGTCGCGATAGAGCTCGCCGTCCGGTCGCAGGATCTCGACCACCTGCCAGGAGCCGGCGACCGAGGCCGTGACCTGCCGGACCTTCGGGTCGCGGGCGCGGGCATAGGCGTCGATCGCTTCCAACAGCCTGACCTTCTCGGCGAAGGCGGGGGCATCGAGCGGGTTCTCATCGCCGTAGAGACGGACATTGGAGCGGATCGGCCCGGGCGCCAGCGTTCCCGAATAGCCGCCGGCGACGGCGCGGACGGTCTCGGCCGCGCGCTTCAGCGCGGCTTCGGAGACGTCGGAGGAATGGGCATAGCCGACCGCCTCGCCCTTCACGGCGCGCAGGCCGAAACCCTGGCTGTTGTCGGTGCCCGCCTGTTTCAGCCGGCCATTGTCGAAGACCAGCGATTCCGACTGCTTGTATTCGACGAACAGTTCGCCGTCGTCGGCGCCGGTCAGCGCCTCGGCCAGGATGGCGCGCGCCTTTGCCGGGTCGAGCTCGGCGCGGGCGAGGAGGGAATGGTCGGCCATGGCGGCTCCGGACGAATGGATGTGGTCCGGGCTATCTAGTGCCTAACCATGGCCGATGCGAGCCCGGCGGCGGGCTTCGTCAGGGCAGGGCCTCGAAGCCGGCCTTGAAGCCGTTCAGCGACACCGGCACGCCGATGCCCTCTTCCGGCGTCTGGAAGATGATGAAGGTCGCGGTCTGGCCACTGGAGAGCTGGCCGAGCAGGTTGTCGTCCATCACCACCTCGGCGACGCAGCCCGAGGGCAGGCAGCGCACGAAGCCGGCGCGGCCGACATCGGTGGTGTCGATCTTGAGGCCGAGGCCCGAGGGCAGCAGCACGCCGAGCGGGGCGAGGACGCGCAGGAGCCGGGCCCGGCCGTCGGCGGTCTTCAGCGCGATGACGGTCAGCGCCACGTTGGGCCGGTCCTCGGCGGCGACGTTCTGGACCAGCGCGCACTGTTCGGCCCGCGAGCCGGGCGGCGTATCGCAGCGCACCTGCCAGTCGCCGTGGGTGGCGCGCACCGCGCCCTGGGCGAGGGCCGCGCCCGCGCCGATGCCGGTCGCCAGGGCGACCGCCAGTCCGAATGCCCCGAGCCGGGCTGCGCCTTGCCGCATGGTCCTGTTGGTCATCCGTCACTCCAGGGGATCGCCCGCCAGGGCCCGCAGACAATTTCGGGCCGCCTGCCCGCCGCGACCGGGCGCTTCCGCCCGGCCGGCGGACGAATCGCCGGGCCGCCGCGCAGGCGCCAGCCGATAGGGGACGGACCATTCCCCCGCGAACCTGTCAAGATTATGTGCGAAATGCCGATGCGTCATGCCGAATACGAGCGGCTGCGTCGCCTTTCGGCGGATTTCACGCAGTGCACCAGGAGTTTATAACGCCTTCAAGCTGAGGCCGCTCCTCTGTCTGGAACGGCTCTCAACGGTCGCATTGCGAGCATGGCGTTTTTGTGTTTCAAGGGGGCCGAAAGCCCTCCCGGCAGCCTTTGCGGCGCGGTCGTTTGTGACCGGCGCCCGGCCGGAACGCGAAGGGCCCGCAAGGTCGCGATCGGCCGGGCGGACAAGAACGAGCCGGTCCGGGGCCAAAGCAGCCCACGGGCCGAGGTTATGGAGCGGATGAAGATGCGTTTGGCGATGCGGAACGGCGCGTCGGCGGTCAAGGGCGGAGCGGTCGCGCTCGCCGCCGTCGCGGCGCTGGTGGCGGTTCTCGATCCTGCTTTCGCCCAGCAGGGCCTCGGGCAGCCGGTGCCGCGGGGCATCGGCTTCCAGGAATCGGTCACGCCGATCATGGATTTCATCGAGTGGTTCCATAACGGCTTCCTGCTGCCGATCATCACCGTGATCTGCATTCTCGTCGCCGGCCTGCTCGGCTGGTGCCTCTACCGCTTCTCCGAGAAGCGCAATCCGGTGCCGTCCAAGACCACGCACCATGTCGGCATCGAGGTCGCCTGGACCGTCATCCCGGTGCTGATCCTCATCATCATCGCCATTCCCTCGTTCCGCCTGCTCTACCAGCAGCAGGTGATCCCGCGCGCCGACCTGACCATCAAGGCCACGGCGTCGACCTGGAAGTGGTCCTACGACTATCCGGACCACGGCAATTTCTCCTTCGTCTCGATCATGCAGACCGATGCCGAGCGCGCCGAGCGCATCGCTCGCGGCACCCCGGCCCGCGAGGTTCCGCGCCTCCTGGCCGTCGACAACGAGATCGTCGTCCCGGTCAACAAGGTCGTGCGCGTCCAGGTCACCGCCTCCGACGTGATCCACGCCTTTGCCGTCCCGTCCTTCGGCATCAAGGTCGATGCCGTGCCGGGCCGCCTGAACGAGACCTGGTTCCGCGCCACCCGCGAGGGCATCTATTTCGGCCAGTGCTCCGAGCTCTGCGGCAAGGACCACGCCTTCATGCCGATCGCCGTGCGCGTCGTCTCCGAACAGGCTTTCGCCGCCTGGGTCGAGGACGCCAAGAAGCGCTTCGCATCGGTGCCGCAGCCGACGCAGGTCGCGGCCAACGAGATCACGCAGGCGCGCTGACACACCGGCGCACCGCACAGCAGACGACTCTTGTCGAGGACTTGACGATATGGCTCAGGCTCACGCCACCGCCGACCACAGCCAAAACCATGCTCATGACCATCACGGTCATGACGATCACGCCATCCCGACCGGCTGGCGGCGCTACGTCTATTCGACCAATCACAAGGACATCGGCACGATGTACCTTGTCTTCGCGATCTTCGCCGGCCTGATCGGCTTCGCCTTGTCCATCGGCATCCGCATGGAGCTGATGGAGCCGGGGATGCAGATCTTCAAGAATCCGCACACGTTCAACGTGTTCACGACCAGCCACGCGCTGATCATGATCTTCTTCATGGTCATGCCGGCGCTGATCGGCGGCTACGCCAACTGGTTCGTGCCGATCATGATCGGCGCGCCGGACATGGCCTTCCCGCGCATGAACAACATCTCGTTCTGGCTGCTGCCCCCGGCCTTCGGCCTGCTGATCATCTCGCTCTTCGTCGAGGGTCCGGCCGGCGCCCAGGGCTTCGGCGGCGGCTGGACGGCCTATCCGCCGCTGTCCTCGGTCATCGGCCATCCGGGTCCGGCCATGGATTTCGCGATCCTGTCGCTGCACATTGCCGGCGCCTCGTCGATCCTCGGCGCGATCAACTTCATCACCACGATCTTCAACATGCGCGCCCCCGGCATGACGCTGCACAAGATGCCGCTGTTCGCCTGGGCCGTGCTGGTCACCGCCTTCCTGCTGCTGCTGTCGCTGCCGGTTCTCGCTGGCGCGATCACCATGCTGCTGACCGACCGCAATTTCGGCACCACCTTCTTCGACCCGGCCGGCGGCGGCGACCCGATCCTGTTCCAGCACCTGTTCTGGTTCTTCGGCCACCCCGAGGTCTACATCCTGATCCTGCCGGGCTTCGGCATCGTCAGCCACATCATCTCGACCTTCTCGCGCAAGCCCATCTTCGGTTATCTCGGCATGGCCTACGCCATGGTCGCGATCGGCGTGGTTGGCTTCATCGTCTGGGCCCACCACATGTACACGGCGGGCCTGTCGGTCACGACGCAGGCCTATTTCGTGGCGGCCACCATGGTCATCGCGGTGCCGACCGGCGTGAAGATCTTCTCCTGGATCGCCACCATGTGGGGCGGCTCCATCCGCATGACGACGCCCATGCTCTGGGCGGTCGGCTTCATCTTCCTGTTCACGGTGGGCGGCGTTACCGGCGTCGTGCTGGCCAATGCCGGCGTCGACCGCGCGCTGCACGACACCTACTACGTCGTGGCGCATTTCCACTACGTGCTGTCTCTCGGCGCCGTGTTCGCGATCTTCGCGGCCTGGTACTACTGGTTCCCGAAGATGTTCGGCTACATGTACTCCGAGTTCATCGGCAAGCTGCACTTCTGGGTGACCTTCGTCGGCGTCAACCTGATCTTCTTCCCGCAGCACTTCCTCGGCCTGCAGGGCATGCCGCGTCGCTACGTCGACTATCCCGACGCCTTCGCGACCTGGAACTACGTGTCCTCGATCGGCTCCTACATCGCAGCCGTCGGCGTCGCGATCTTCCTGTTCGGCATCTTCCACGCCTTCTCGCGCAAGCAGCTCGCGGGCGACAATCCGTGGGGCGAGGGTGCGACGACGCTGGAATGGACGCTGACCTCGCCGCCGCCGTTCCACCAGTTCGAGCAGCTCCCGCGCATCCGCTGAGCCGCAGACGACATTCCCCGAAGCCCGGAGCCAAGGCCCCGGGCTTCATCCCTGAAAGGGCAGCCCTCGGGGCCGCCGAACGAGACGCAGCAAGATCTTGTCCCTCGTCGATGACACGAACCCGGTGAACCGCGCGGCGCTCGTCAGCCAGGCCGAGCCGCGCGATTTCATCGAACTCCTGAAGCCGCGCGTCATGTCGCTGGTGATCTTCACCGCGCTGACCGGCCTCGTCGTCGCGCCCGGCTCGCTGCATCCCATTCTCGCCGCCATCAGCCTGTTCTGCATCGCCGTCGGCGCGGGCGCCTCCGGCGCGCTCAACATGTGGTACGACGCCGACATCGACGCGAAGATGACCCGCACGGCCAACCGCCCGATCCCGGCCGGCCGGGTCTCGCCGAGCGAGGCGCTGGCCTTCGGCCTCGTGCTGTCGGCCTTCTCGGTGCTGGTCCTCGGCCTCGTCGCCAACTGGCTCGCGGCCGGTCTCCTCGCCTTCACCATCTTCTTCTACGCCGTCGTCTACACGATCTGGCTGAAGCGCTGGACGCCGCAGAACATCGTCATCGGCGGCGCGGCCGGCGCCTTCCCGCCGATGATCGGCTGGGCCGCGGTGACGGGCTCCGTCTCGGTGGAATCGATCGTCCTGTTCCTGATCATCTTCTTCTGGACGCCGCCGCATTTCTGGGCGCTGGCGCTGATCAAGTCCGAGGATTACGCCCGCGCCGGGGTGCCGATGCTCCCGGTCGTCGCCGGCGAGGCCGAGACGCGCCGCCAGATCCTGATCTATACGGTGCTGCTCGCGCCGCTCGGCATGGCGCCCTGGTTCCTCGGCTTTGCCGGCGTGGCCTATGCGGCCACCGCGCTGGTCGGCGGCCTCGCCATGCTCTGGCTGGCGGTCGAGATCTTCCGCAAGCGCGAGGGCGTTCCCGCCCGCAAGGCCGCGGGTCGCATGTTCGCCTTCTCCATCGTCTATCTGTTCGCGCTCTTCGCCGTGCTGCTCGTCGAGCAGGGCGTGGTCGCGCGGCTGTTCTGAGCGGTGGCCGCCATGTCCGACAAGTCCCGCGAGCCCGGCATCGTCCTCACCCCCGAGGAAAAGAAGCGCCAGCGCCAGCGCAATGTGGCCATCGCCATCGCGCTTGCCGGCCTCTGCGTCATGTTCTGGGTCATCACCCTGGTAAAGGGTCCGGCCATGCTCCAGCGTCCGATGTGAGGCTGCGATGAGCGAACCCGTGGCCGCCACCCCCCGCAGCTGGAAGCGCGACGTCAAGGTCGGCCTCTCGGCCTTCGGTTTCGGCGTCTTCATGTTCGGCGCGGCCTATGCCGCCGTGCCGCTCTACAACCTGTTCTGCCAGGTCACCGGCTTCGGCGGCACCACCATGCGGGCGGAGCGTCCGGCCGACCGCATCGTCGATCATGCCATCGACATCCGCTTCGATTCCAATGTCGGCCCGGGCCTGCCCTGGCGCTTCCGCGTCGATACCGCGCGCCAGACCGTGCGTGCCGGCGAGACGCATACGATGACCTACACGGTCACCAACACCTCGGATCAGCCGGTCACCGGCATGGCGACCTACAATGTCGCGCCCGCCGAGACCGGCCGCTTCTTCAACAAGCTGGAATGCTTCTGCTTCACCGAGCAGACGCTGCAACCGCACGAGTCGCGCGAATTCACGGTGGTCTATTTCGTCGATCCGGCCATCGCCGACGACGCAGAAGCCAAGGCCACCAACACCATCACGCTGAGCTACACCTTCTTCCGCCAGAACCAGCCGCCGCGGCCCCTCGCCGAGCAGCAGGGCGCGGCCGCGGGTGGCACGCGAACGAACTGAGAAGAACAAGGGTCGGCGGGCGGCAGCCCGCCGGGCGAGTAAGGATACGGAGACCTGCGATGGCCGAGGCCCACGCCAAACACCACGACTACCACCTGGTGCCGCCCAGCCCCTGGCCGTTCATCGGCTCCATGTCGGCCTTCGTCATGGCGATCGGCGCGGTCATGTGGATGAAGGCCATGCCGCTGGCGGGCATCAAGCTCGGCCCGGTGGTCTTCTTCGCCGGCCTGATCGGCGTGCTCTACACCATGTACGGCTGGTGGGCGGACGTCATCAAGGAAGGCCAGCAGGGCGACCACACCCGCGTCGTCTCGCTGCACCTGCGCTACGGTATGATCATGTTCATCGCCTCCGAGGTGATGTTCTTCGTCGCCTGGTTCTGGGCGTTTTTCGACGCCGCCCTCTTCCCCGGCGAGGTCCATCAGTTCCAGCGCACGGAGCTGACCGGCGGCCACTGGCCGCCGAAGGGCATCGAGACCTTCTATCCGCTGCAGCTGCCGCTGCTCGGCACCATGGTCCTGCTGCTGTCGGGCACCACGGTCACCGCCGCCCACCACTACATCGTCACCGGCGAGCGCGAGCAGGCCAAGATGTATATGTGGTTCACGGTGCTGCTCGGCGTGCTGTTCACCTGCATCCAGGCCTATGAGTACAGCCACGCCCACTTCAATTTCTCGGGCCACATCTACGGCGCCACCTTCTTCATGGCGACCGGTTTCCACGGTTTCCATGTCATCGTCGGAACGATCTTCCTGTTCATCTGCGCGCTGCGCCTCTATCGCGACACGCACCTGACGCCGGAAAAGCACTTCGGCTTCGAGGCGGCCGCCTGGTACTGGCACTTCGTCGACGTGGTCTGGCTGTTCCTGTTCGCGGCGATCTACGTCTGGGCCTATGACTGGTCCGGCCGGGCGCTCGCGGGCGCGGTTGGCGCCGGCCACTGACCCCGGCGCTCCCGGCGGTCTTGCCTTGAAGGGGCGGCTTCGGCCGCCCCTTTGCTTTGCCGGGCACGCGATTGGGTCTTGATTCGGCCCTTGTTCGCACCGACATCATCACGCTCTTGTCATGATGCGGCGATCCGCATCCATGGCTCACTTCGCTCCGGTGCCTTTTCGGCGACGGCGTGCGTGCCGGCGCATGCCACCTCCAGGGTCTGTTGATGCTGATGACGCGACGCTCCTTCACGACAGGTCTTGCCGCCGCTCCGGCGCTGGTGCCCGGTCTTGCTCTCGGCCAGGTGCCGGTCGAGCGCGTCTTCCGGCATGGGCTTGCGAACGGGCTTGAGGTCGTCGCCATTCCCGACCACCGCGTTCCGGTGGCGACCCACATGCTCTGGTACCGCGTCGGCTCGGCCGACGAGGTGCACGGCAAGTCCGGGCTCGCGCATTTCCTCGAGCACCTCATGTTCAAGGGCACGAAGCGCAATCCGAAGGACGTGTTCTCGCGCGCGGTGACCTCCGCCGGCGGCAACGAGAACGCCTTCACCTCCTACGACTATACCGGTTATTTCCAGCGCGTCGTCGCGGACCAGCTGCCGGTCATGATGGATTTCGAGGCCGACCGCATCGCCAACATCGTGCTGACCGACGAGGTTGTCCTGCCTGAGCGCGACGTCGTCCAGGAGGAGCGCCGCCAGCGCACCGACAACGATCCCGGCGCACGGCTCTCCGAGCGCCTGCTGAACCGGCTCTGGGGCGAGGGCCATCCCTACGGCATCCCGATCATCGGATGGGCGAACGAGATCGCCGCCCTGTCCCGCGAGGATGCGCTTGCCTTCTACCGCCGCCATTACGGTCCGAACAACGCCATCCTCGTGGTGGCCGGCGATGTGACGCCGGACGAGGTCTTCCGCATGGCCGAGGAAACCTATGGCCGCGTCGACGCCAATCCGGCCATCCAGCCGCGCTCCCGGCCCCCGGGGCCGGCGCGCGAAGCCGGGGATCGCGTGCGGCTCGCCGATGCGCGCGTGCGCCAGCCGAGCCTCTCCAAGACCAGCATTGTGCGGTCCTACCGCACCGCCGCTCCGGGCGAGGCCGAGGCGCTGGAAATCCTCGCGCAGATCGCCGGTTCCAGTCCAAACGGCCGCTTCTACAAGGCGCTTGTCACCGATCAGGGGCTCGCCGTCGGCGCCGGCTGCTTCTATTCCGGCTCGGCCCTCGGCGACGGCCGCTTCGGCGTCTATGCCTCGCCGCGTCCGGGCGTGCCGCTCGAACGGCTGGAGGCCGCCATGGCCGATGTCGCCGTCCGCCTCGCCGACCACGGCGTCACCGACGAGGAACTGGCGCGTGCCCGCACGCGGCTCATCGCCGAATCCGTCTATTCGCAGGACAGCCAGGCCTCGATGGCGCGCATGTATGGCGCCTCGCTCACCTGCGGCGCCTCCATCGCCGATATCCAGCAATGGCCGCAGCGCATCGCCGCGGTTACCCGCGCCGAGGTCGACGCCGTCGCCCGGCGCGCCTTCGACTTCAGCCGCGCCGTCACGGGCGAGCTGGTCCGCGAGGAACGGAGCTGATGTTCGCTGCCGCCCGCACCCTCGTCCTCGGAATCGTCGCCATGGCCGCCCTGACCCCGACCACCCCCGCGGCGGCCCAGCAGCCGGCAAGCCATTCGAGCCGCATCGAGCGCGTCGTCTCGCCCGGCGGCATCGAGGCCTGGCTCGTGCGCCAGACGCATCTGCCGATGCTTGCGCTGTCCTTCGCCATGCGCGGCGGCACGGCGCAGGACCCCGCCGACCGGCCCGGCACGGCCAGTCTCATGGCGCAGATGCTCGACGAGGGCGCCGGCGACATCGACGCCGAGACCTTCCACCGGCGGTTGGAGGAGCGCGCCATCGAGATGAGCTTCTCGGCCGGCCGCGACGCGCTGACCGGCTCGGTGCGCGCGCTCACCGAAAGCCGCGCCGAGGCTTTCGCATTGCTGAAGCTGGCGCTCGGCAAGCCGCGCTTCGACGCCGCGCCGCTGGCGCGCGTGCGCGAATCGGTCCTCTCCGGCATCCGCCGCGCCTCGACCAATCCCAATTCGCTGGCGAGCGAGACCTTCTCGGCCACCGCCTTCCCGAACCATCCCTACGGGCGACGCAACACCGGCACGCTGGAGGCCGTCGGGGCCATCACCGCCGACGACCTCAGGGCCATGCATCGCCGGATCGTCGCGCGCGACCGGCTGAAGGTCGCGGTGGTCGGCGACATCACGGCCGCCGAACTCGGTCCCCTGCTGGACGATGTGTTCGGCGCGCTGCCGGCGGGAACGAGCCTGACGCCGGTCCCCGATATCGCGATGGCCGCGGCCGGCGAGCGGCGCGTCGTGCCGATGGACATTCCGCAGGCGATCATCGCCTTCGGCCTGCCGGGCCTGAAGCGCGACGATCCCGACTTCATCGCCGCCTTCGTCATGAACCACATCCTCGGCGGCGGCTCCTTTTCCTCGCGCCTCTATACCCAGGTGCGCGAGCAGCGCGGCCTCGCCTATTCGATCTCGTCCAGCCTCATCACGCTCGAGGGCACGGGCCTGCTCAGCGGCGGCACCTCGACGCGCAGCGACCGCGCCGCCGAGAGCCTGTCCGTCATCGAGGCCGAACTGCGGCGCATGGGTGCCGAGGGGCCGACCACCATCGAGCTCGAACAGGCCAAGCGCTTCCTGATCGGCAATTGGGCGATGCGCTTCGAGACCTCGTCCCAGATCGCCTCCAACCTCATCCGCATCCAGCTCGACGGCTTCGGGCCCGACTATCTCGACCGCCGCAACGATCTGATCGAGGCGGTGACGCTGGAGGACGTCAGGCGCGTGGCGAAGCGGCTGCTGGGCGATCCGAAGCTTCTGGTCGTCGTCGTCGGCAAGCCGCAGGGCATGTAGTCAGCCGCGCGGCGGCGTCGCCCCCGCCGCATCGGGACCGGAACCGGCATGGCTCAGCACCATGCGGATGTCGGTCGCGCACCACCGGTCGCGGCCCCAGCAGGGTATGCCGCGCCGGTTGAGCGCCGACGCGATCGCGCCGTGGTCGCGCAGGCCGCGCGCGAGATGGTCGCGGATCAGCGGTTCCACGGCCTCGACGAAGGCCTCGAAGATCGCCGTCGTCAGTTCCGTGTTCGCGATGGCCTTCTGCCGCGGCGTCGTTGCCGCGGCCGGCATGATGCCGAAGGTCATGGCCGCGCGGCGAAGGACGAGACGCCGGGATCGTCGGAGAAGCAGACGACATTGTCGTGCCCGCCCTCGACGAGGGCGAAGCGGACGGCATCCTTGCGGCTGCGGAACAGCCCTTCGGCAAGGCCGTTCGCCTCGCGGGCGATCCACAGCCCATCGGCCGACGGGCAGACGAGAAAGAGGCGGGTGGCGGGAAACGGGCAGGCCTGTCCCATGGCGACCTCCCTCAGCCCGGCGTGAAGAGCGCGGCGCGTAGCGACAGGCCGGCAAGCACCGGCACCATCAGCGCGGCGACCATCAGGATCAGCGGCAGCGCCCAGCCCCATGCGGGCCGCGCGGGAGAGTTGGCGCGGGCGGCGATATGCGGCCGGAGGCATTTGGCGGGGCTGGATCGGACGGGAATGTAGGGCATGACGACCTCCTTCGGGTCGCCACGGGATATGCGTCTGGCCGGCGTCTGGCCGCCATATCGATTGGGCGGGAAGCCGTAATGGCGTCGTAAAGGCCGGCCTCGTTCAGGGGCGGCCCCTGAGCCGCTGGCGCGCGAAAGCGGCGAACACGCCGATCAGCGTCAGCGCGAGGCCGTACCAGGTCAGGGCGTATTCGAGGTGCCGGTTGGGGAAGGACAGCAGCGTCTCGCCTCCCTGCGGCCATCCGCCCGGCACGGGCGTCGCGTCGGCATCGATGGAGAAGGGCGCCGCGTCCCGGGCGCTCATCACGCCGGCCATCTTCGCGAGATCGCGGGTATAGAAAATGCGCCGGAAATCGTCGTCGGTCGCCGCGAACGTGCCGCGCGGCTCGGGAAACCGGATCAGGCCGGTGACGGCGACCATGCCCTCCACCTGTCCCTCGCGCCGCGTGGCGGGGTCGCGCCGCTCCGTCGGCACGAAGCCGCGGTTGATGATGACGGTCGCGCCATCGGCCGTCGTCAGCGGTGTCATGACGAAATAGCCCTGGCCCCGTGGCCGGCCCGCATCCTGCCGGCGGCTGTCGCCGGCGACATGGTAGAGATAGGCCTCGCGGTCGTGGCGGAACGTGCCGGTCACCGTGACGCGGCGATATTCGTCGCGCTCCGGCGTCATCTGCGGCCAGCCGGCGCGCGCCGCGAGCGGCACCGGCGCGGCCCTCGCCCGCGCCTCGACCTGCGCGATCAGCCCCTGTTTCCAGGCGAGCCGCGACAATTGCCAGGTGCCCAGCGACAGCAGGATGGCGAGCGCCGCGAGCGCGGCCAGCCCCGGCGCGGCGAGGCCGCGCAGGCGGGAGGCGAGGGGAGCCGGATCCGAGGGGGTCATGTCGTCAGCCGCCTGCCGGTCCGTCCCTGTCGAGCCGTCCCTCGCGGGCATTGTGCCGGTATTGGAGCGCGATCATCAGGCCTTTCAGCGGCCGCAGCATGCCAAGACAGACAATGAGCACGAGCGGACCGAAGATGACCGCATGGAGCCAGAAGGGCGGCTGGTATTTCACCTCCACCACCAGCGCCATGGCGCAGATGATGAAGCCCGCGAAGAGAATGACGAAGACGGCGGGCCCGTCGCCGGAATCGGCGAAGGAATAGTCGAGGCCGCAGGCCTCGCACCGTGGCCGCACGGTCAGGAAGCCGTCGAAAAGCCGACCCTCGCCGCAGCGCTGGCAGCGGCCCTTCAGTCCGGTTGAAAGCGGCTGGTCGTCGGAGTGGGTCATCAGGTTCCTATAGCCCCCTGATGCCAGCGAGGCGAGCATCCACGCCGCGCCAACCATTCCGTAACCCTGAAGGCAATGTGCTGCCGGCGCGCCGGATTGCCGCCGTTTTTCGGGCATCGCGGCACCGCCCGTTAACCGCTTCTTCAAGGCTGGCACAGCATTTTACCGCCGGAAGCCGCGCTTTTTGCGGTGCTGGCGAATTTCGGGAACGGCGTAGCAGGATGCGGCGCCGCGGTCTTGGAGCTGTTTGATGGCCGTTGATCTTTCGATGCCGATCCTCGTGGTCGACGATTACAACACGATGATCCGCATCATCCGGAATCTGCTGAAGCAGCTCGGCTTCGACGACATCGATGACGCGTCGGACGGCTCGGCCGCGCTCGCCAAGATGAAAGAGAAGAAGTACGGCCTGGTCATCTCCGACTGGAACATGGAGCCGATGACCGGCTACGAGCTGCTCAAGGAAGTTCGCGCCGATTCCGGCCTGACCCGCACGCCCTTCATCATGGTGACGGCGGAATCCAAGACCGAGAACGTCATCGCCGCCAAGAAGGCCGGCGTGAACAACTACATCGTCAAGCCGTTCAACGCCCAGACGCTGAAGGCCAAGATCGACGCCGTCTTCGCGGATTGATCGACGGACGCGCATGAGGGGATGGCCGGTTTCGCGGGGGCGGCCGGACGGGATGGGGCGAGGCTGGCTGCGTGCCGAACCGATGCCCCGAGACGACCGGGCGGCACGTCGCTTTGCCGCCCCAGGGAACCATCGGCGCCATGAAGAGCGTTTCGACTGAGCATCTCGACCGGATCGTCGAATTCGTCCGGACCAAGCGGGAACGCGACGTGTCGCTCGCCGACGTGGTCGCGCTCGCCGAGGTCACGGTGGAATCGCTCTCCACCTTCTTCCGCGCGATCGACAATTCGGTCTACCGCGAGCTGTCCGACATCGCTTCCTTCATCACCAACATGAAGCAGGAAATCGGCCGCCTGCAGCCCAACGACCTCAAGCAGAGCCGCATCCCGGCTGCCGGCCAGGAACTGGACGCCATCGTCAAGGCGACCGAGAAGGCCACCGACTCGATCATGGGAGCAGCCGAAGAGGTCATGGCCGGTGATGCCGCCGATCCCGGCTACAAGGCCATGGTCGACGAGCGCATGATGCTGATCTTCGAGGCCTGCTCGTTCCAGGACATTACCGGCCAGCGCGTCGCCAAGGTGATCGAGACGCTGAAGCACATCGAGAGCCGCGTCTCGCGCTTCGCCGAAGCGATCAACGCCGCCGATGCCGACGGCTACATGTCGGACGAGGAAAAGCGGCGCGAAGAGCGCAAGATCAAGAACATCCTGCATGGCCCCCAGTTGGCCGGGGAGGGTGTGGATCAGGACGATGTCGACGCGCTGTTCGACAAGCCGGCCAAGGCCAAGACCGCGCAGGACGACATCGACGCGCTGTTCAAATAGGCCGCTGCGTCACCAGACGAGCTTGCGCATCACGTAGCGCGGGTGCTGGCCGGTCTCGGCGATCAGCGCCGCGAGCCCCTCGGGCTTGATCCCCTGAGGGCCGAGCAGAACCTCCGCATGGATGCCCTCGGCGAGGAACAGGCAGTCCATGCCCATCCTCACCGCGCCCGCTACGTCCGTCCGCATGGCATCGCCGATGGCGAGCACGCGCGAGGCGTCCGACCGCTTGCCGACGATCCGCTCGGCATAGCGCCAGCAGGCCTCGTAGGCCGGCTCGTAGGGCTTGCCGGCATAGAGCACCTCGCCGCCCATCGACTGGTAGCGGTCGCCGATGGCGCCGGCGCAGAAGATCAGGTCGTGGCCGACCTCGACCACCTTGTCGGGATTGCCGCACAGGAAGAACAGGCCGCGCGCTTTCATCCGCTCCAGACGTTCCTGGTAGTCGTCGGGCGTCTCGGTGCGGTCGTCGACGAGGCCGGTGCAGACGACATAGGCCGCCTCCTCGATATCCACGAGGCGCGTGTCGAGGCCCTCGAACACGACGAGATCGCGCTTCGGCCCGACATGGTGCACCGGCTGGCCCGGCCGGGTGCGGATATAGTCGCGGGAAATGTCGCCCGACGTGACGATGGCGTCGTAGGCGGCCCGCGGCACGCCCAGCCGGTCGAGCTGGCCGACCACCACCGGCGCCTGACGCGGCGCATTGGTGATCAGCACCACCGGCACGCCGGCCTTGCGGATGTTGACCAGTGCCTCGCAGGCGCCCGGATGCGCCTTCATGCCGTTGTGCAGCACGCCCCAGACGTCCGTGAAGACGAGGTCGTATTTGCCGGCAATGGCGGCGAGGCCGTCGATGACGGGGGGCAAAGCGAGCTGCGGGGCGCCGGTGTCGTTCATGGCCTGCGGGTTAAGCGGCGAGGGCAGGCGGGTCAAGCGCGACCAGCGCTTCAGGTGCCGCTTGCCGGGCGCGCGCTTCCGCGTCAGGCTCGCGCGAAACGGGAGGACGAGCATGACCGGCACGACGCCCCGCGCGGTGGCGGAAGCCTTCTACGAGGCCTTCGCGGCCCGCGACGCCAAGGCCATGGGCGAACTCTACGCGGACGACGCCGCTTTCGAGGACCCGGTCTTCGGGCGGCTCGACGCGCGGCAGGCGCGCTTCATGTGGCGCGTGCTGGTCGGGCGGGCCACCGACCTCGCGATCTCCTACGACATCGTGGCAGACGACGCCGCGACCGTGACCACAAGGTGGACCGCCGAATACACGTTCGGTCAGACCGGCCGGCCGGTGGTCAACGAGGTGACGGCGGCGATGACCTGCCGGAACGGCCTGATCGTCGATCACCGCGACGCGTTCGACTTCTGGAAATGGTCGCGGCAGGCGCTCGGCACGCCGGGCTGGCTGCTCGGCTGGACGCCGTTCTTCCGCGCGCAGGTGAGCGCGCGGGCGCGGAAGGGCATCTCTTCCGCGCGCAGGTGAGCGCGCGGGCGCGGAAGGGCATCGGCCTCGGCTAGAGCGCTTTCGAGCGAAGTGGATACCCGTTCGCGTGAAGAGGCCGCGAAAAACAAAACCCTAACCCGGTTCTAGCCTCGTTTCCCTGAGGAACGGCAGCAGCGCCTTCAGGCAGCCCGCCGGGTTTTCCTCCGGCACGAAATGCCCTGAATCCACCGCTTGGCCGGTCGCCCTGGGCGCCAGCTGCTTCCATGCCTCCAGCGGGCTCGCCCCGGCGGAGGGGATGCCGGCGCTGCCCCACACCGCATGGACCGGCACGTCGATGGTGCGGCCTGCCGCGATGTCGGCCTCGTCGGCGATGAGATCGGCCGTCGCGCCGGCGCGATAGTCCTCGCAGCAGGCGTGGATGCGCGAGGGATCGTTGAACGAGTCGCGATAGTGCTGAAGCGCGCGCCAGTCGTAGGCCGCCAGCGTGCCGTCCTTGGACCAGAGCGCCAGCTTTGATTCGAGATAGGCGATCGGGTTCTTGCCGATCTCCGCCTCGGGCACGCCCTCCGGGCCCGACAGGAACAGCCAGTGTTCGGTTTTCGGCGAGGGCGCCGCGCGGATGCGCTGCCACATGACATAGGTCGGCACGATATCGATGAGGGCGACGCGCTCCGCCCGGCCGGGATGGTCGAGCGCCATGCGGTAGGTCACCCGTGCGCCGCGATCGTGGCCGACCGCCGCGAAGCGGATATGGCCGAGCTGTTCCATCGCCTCGATCAGGACCTTGGCCATGGCGCGCTTGGAATAGGGGAAGTGATCCGGCCCGCCGCGCGGTGCGACCGACCAGCCATAGCCCGGCAGGTCCGGCAGGACGAGGGTGAAGTGCTTGGCGAGTTCCGGCGCGATCCGGTGCCATTCGACATGGGTCTGCGGGAAGCCGTGGACCAGCAGCAGCGGCGGGCCCGACCCGCCCGAACGCGCGAAGATGCGGCCGATGGAGGTGTCGATCCAGTGCGATTCGAAACCGGGAAAGAGGTCAGCGGTGGACATGCGCGCTCCTTGGTCGTGGTGTCGAAACCATAACCGACATCGCCGGCAATGGTGCCATGCGACGTTCCGTCCGGCATCGGCCACTGTGCGGAGGGCCGCATATTACGTAACGTCACTGTGCAATGTCAGCGAAGGGAGATCTCCGTGCCCCTGAAAGCGCTTCCGATTGCAATCGCGGCGCTGGCCGCCATTCCGGGCGGCTCGAGCGATGCCCTGGCCCAGCCCGCCAGCGCGCCCGGCTATGTCGGCCGCTGGGCGGCTGAGGCCAGCTGGTGCCGCAACCGGCCGGGCACGACCGACGAATTGCCGATCCGGCTGACCGCTCGCGGCATGGAAGGGATGGAGAATTCCTGCCGCTTCACCCGCATCGAGGGGGCCTCGCCGGAATGGCGGGTCGCCAGAACCTGCCAGGTCGAGGGCATGACGCAGCGCGACCGCATCGTCCTGCGGCGCGAGGGGAACTCGCTGCGCATCACCTACCGGGGGCCGGCCAACGACAGTGTGCTCTACGTGCGCTGCCCGTGAGGGCCACTGTCAGCGCTCACCGAGCGCCGCCTTCTCCCGCGCCACCGCCTGCCAGCCGATGTCGCGGCGGCAGAAGCCGCCCGGCCAGTCGATGAGATCGACCGCCGCATAGGCTTTCCGCTGCGCCTCGGTCACCGTCTTGGCCGTCGCGGTCACCGCCAGCACGCGGCCGCCATTGGCGACGATCGCGCCGTCCTTCTCCGCCGTGCCGGCGTGGAACACCTCGACCCCCTCCAGCGCCCTTGCCCGATCGATGCCACGGATCACCGTGCCCTTCTCAGGCGTGCCGGGATAGCCGTTCGCGGCCATGACCACGGTGAGCGCGGCGTCGTCGTACCAGCGTGCGCTCATGGTCGCGAGCTGCCGGTCCGCCGCGCCGAGGAGCAGGGTCAGGAGGTCGTCCTTCAGGCGCATCATCAGCACCTGGCATTCGGGATCGCCGAAGCGGCAATTGTATTCGATCAGTTTCGGCCCCTCGGCGGTGATCATCAGCCCGGCGAACAGCACGCCCTTGAACGGGCAGCCCCTGGCCTTCATGGCGGCGAGCGTCGGCCGGATGATCTCGGCCATGGTCCGCGCCACCATCGCCTCGGTCATCACGGGGGCCGGCGAATAGGCGCCCATGCCGCCGGTATTCGGTCCGGTATCGCCGTCGCCGACGCGCTTGTGGTCCTGCGCGGTCGCCAGCGCCAGCGCATGGTCGCCGTCGCAGAGTGCGAAGAACGAGGCCTCCTCGCCGGTCATGAACTCCTCGACCACCACGGAGGCGCCAGCTTCCCCGAGCCCGCCGTCGAACATCATGTCGACCGCCGCGAGCGCCTCGTCGAGCGTCATGGCGACGACCACGCCCTTGCCGGCGGCGAGCCCGTCGGCCTTGATCACGATGGGCGCGCCCATGCGCCTCACATAGTCCTTGGCCGGCCCGGCCTCGGTGAAGCGCTCATAGGCGGCGGTCGGAATGCCGAACTCCCGGCAGAGGTCCTTGGTGAAGCCCTTCGAGCCTTCAAGCTGCGCCGCCAGCTTCGACGGGCCGAACACCTTGATGCCAGCTGCGCCGAGATCGTCGGCGAGGCCCGCGACCAGCGGCGCTTCCGGCCCGACCACGACGAAGGTGATCTGGTGCTGCCGGCAATAGGCGATGACGGCCGGATGGTCGGCGACATCGATCGTCGCGAGCGTCGCAAACTCGGCGATGCCGGGATTGCCGGGGGCGCAATGCAGCGAGGTCAGGAGCGGGCTCGCCGACAGCGCCCAGGCGAGGGCATGTTCGCGGCCGCCGCCGCCGATCAGAAGCACGTTCATGTCTTGCTCCGCCCTCGCCCGCTTCACCGTCGTTGCGCCAGCGTCTAGACAGGATTGCCGCGCCCGGCAACGGATTCGCTCAAGCCCATGTCCGACATCGCACCCTCCAATATGCGCGAGGTCTCCGTCTCGGAGCTGTCCGCCGCCATCAAGCGGACGGTCGAGGACGCTTTCGGCTATGTGCGCCTGCGCGGCGAGGTGTCCGGCTTCAAGGGTCCGAGCAGCTCGGGCCACGCCTATTTCCGGCTGAAGGATGACCGCGCCACCATCGAGGCGGTGATCTGGAAGGGCACTTACGGGCGGCTGCCGATCAAGCCGCAGGAGGGGCTGGAGGTCATCGCCACCGGCCGCGTCACCACCTTTCCGGGCTCGTCCAAATACCAGATCGTCATCGAGAGCCTGGAGCCGGCCGGCGTCGGCGCGCTCATGGCGCTGCTGGAGGAGCGGCGGAAGAAACTCGCCGCCGAGGGGCTGTTCGATGCCGCCCGCAAGCGCGCTCTGCCCTACCTGCCGGAGGTGATCGGCGTCGTCACTTCGCCGACCGGGGCCGTCATCCGCGACATCCTGCATCGGCTGGAGGACCGTTTCCCGCGCACCGTGCTGGTCTGGCCGGTGCGCGTGCAGGGTGAGGGCAGCGCGGCGGAGGTCGCCGCCGCCATCCGTGGCTTCAACGCCATCCAGCCGGACGACGACCTGCCGCGCCCTGACGTGCTGATCGTCGCGCGCGGCGGTGGCTCGCTGGAGGACCTCTGGGGCTTCAACGAGGAAATCGTGGTGCGCGCCGCCTTCGAGAGCGCCATCCCGCTGATCTCGGCGGTCGGCCACGAGACCGACACGACGCTGATCGATTACGCCGCAGACCGGCGCGCGCCGACCCCCACGGCGGCGGCGGAAATGGCGGTGCCTGTGCGCTCCGACCTGATCGCGGAAACATCCGGTCTCGGCCGCCGCATGGTCACGGCGGTCGCGCGCGGCATGGAGGGCCGCCGCACCGAGTTGCGGGCTGCCACGCGCGCGCTGCCCGATGCCGAGCGGCTGCTCGAAGCGGCCCGCCAGCGGCTCGATGCCGCCGCCGAGCGCCTGCCCAATGCGCTTGCGGCCAATGCCGGCGCGCATCGCATGCGGCTGGTCCGCGCGGCAGGGCGTCTCGCGCCGGGCCTGCTGAAGCTTCGCATCGACCGTTCCCGCGACCGGATCGACGCGCTCAGTGCCCGCGCTGCGGCGGCGCTCTCCCGCCGGACGGATACCCGCCGCCAGCTTTTCGATACGCTGTCGGCGCGGCTGTCGCGCTCGCTCGGCGTCTATGCCCGCGCCCAGACCGACCGCCTCGGCCGTTCGCGCGAGAGGCTCGACCAGCTCTTCGCCCGCGCGCCCCGCGCGCTCGACCTTCTGATGAAGCGCCGGACGGACAGGCTCGAGGCCGCCGCCAAGCTGCTGGCCGCGCTGTCCTATCAGGGCGTGCTCGGCCGGGGGTTCGCGCTGGTGCGCGATGCGGCCGGCAAGCCCTTGAGGACGGCGTCGGCCGTGGCGTCGGGGCAGGCGCTGACCATCGAGTTCACCGATGGCCGGGTGGCGGCGACCGCCGACGGCGATGCGCCTCCAAAGCCGGTGAAGTCCGCCGAGCCGCGCCCGGTGAAGAAGAAGCCGGAAGGGCAGGGCAGTCTGTTCTGATCCCTATCGCGCCGGCGCGGCATCCCTGAGCCTCGCCGCCGTTTCCGCCAGCTGCGTCAGCGGCCCCGGTTGCAACGTCGTTCCCATATGGTCCGTTGCCGGGAGAACCTCGACGGCGATGCGCGGATTGGCTGCCGTCACGGCGGCCGCATAGGCGCTGGCGCGAAACAGCTCGTCATCGGCTCCGATCAGGATCGCGGCCGGCTTGCGGATGGTCGCCAGCATCGCCCGCCAGTCGCGCGGCAGGCTCATATTCGCCAGCAGCCGGTGCGAATAGATGCTTGCGCGTTTGCCCGGCGCGTCGGGCGGCACGGCATAGGCGACGGCCGGCAGGCCGCCGAAGGCGGAGATGCCGACGGCGTCCAGAAGCGTCAGCGCGAGGATGCGGGGGACCGCCGCATCCGCCCACCCTCCCGAATTCGGCCGGCTGACCGAGGTCTCCGGCGACAGGAAGGGCGAGGTCGCGACCGTGGCATCGAAGCGCTCGCCGAGCGGTCCGGCGGCGATCCGGAAGGCGAAGGCTCCGCCCAGCGAGTGCCCGACCAGAATGCGCTTCTCGCCGGGGTGGCGCTGGTCGATCATGGCGAGCAGATCGGCCATGTCGTCCTCGAGCTGGCCGCGATAGCCGATATCGCCGAGCGGACCGCTCTCGCCGTGGCCGCGCAGGTCGAGCACGTAGGAGGCGATGCCCTTTGCGGCGAGCGCGCGGCCGACGCTGCCCATGCTGGCCGACAGGCCGGTCGAGCCGTGGACCACCACGGCGATGCCGCCGCCCGGGCGTCCCTCGAAAAAGCGGTAGCCGAGCCGCGTGCCGTCGCGGGCGGTGAGGAAGGCATAGGGCGGCAGGTCGTTGATCTGGCGGCCGATGATCTGTCCCGCCGCCTCCATGGCCGGCATCGGCGGCGGCGCTTTCGGTCGCGACAGTGCGATGACGGCGGCAAGGCCCGTGACGATGAGAAGGGCGATGGCAAGGGGGAGGGCGATCAGAAAGCGCATGGGCGAGGGGTCCGGTGGGCAGGTCGCGATTGCCTAGCCGCGACCCCGGCCCTAGTCTGCGCCAACTTCGCGAACGGCACGATTTCTTCGCCAATGACCGATGCGACCGCCTCCCGGACGAACGGCGCAGCAGCCCCGCTCCGCTCTCGCCTGTTCATTGCCATCCTTGCCCTCGGCATCCTGCTCGGCGTCCTCGGCCCGTTCGGTTCCTATCTGGGCATGGGCCTGCCCGTCAGGCTCCTCCACTACACCGCGAGCATGATCACCATCAGCGCCCTGGCCGTGATCGCCAACGGGCTGGTGGCGCGCTTCGTCTTCCGTGGTCCTGTTCCGCTATGGGGGGCGCTGGCGATCGCCGTCGTGCTCGGGCCTCCCGCGGCCCTGATCGTCTCGGGCTTTCTCCAGCTATGGGCGCCGCAGGTTCTGCCGCACGTCACCTTCGCGGATCTGTGCGTGCAGGCCGCGTTGATCAATGTGGTGGCGAGCCTGCTGGTTCACGCCGTGCGAAACTGGATGACCGCGCCGGCGCCGGTCGCGGTTGTCTTGCCGGCGCTTCGGGAACCGGAACCCTCTCCCGCCATCGCCGACGATCCCTTGCGGGCCAAGCTGCCTTTGCCGTTGCGTAGCGCGACCATCGTGGCCCTCAGCGCCGAGGACCACTATCTGCGCGTCCATACGGCGCGAGGCGAGGCGCTGGTGCTCATGAGCCTCGCCGCTGGCATGGCCGCCCTTGGTTCCGAGGCCGGCATTCAGGTTCATCGCTCCCACTGGATCGCCCATGCCGCGCTCGCCGATGGCTCCGCACGCCTCGGGCGGGCGGGCATCGTTCTCGCGCGCGGACCGACCCTGCCGGTCAGCCGCGCGGGCCGCCGGCGTCTCGCCGACGGGAAACTGGTCTGATCCCGCGCCACGCGGTCCGCATTTCCGGCGATGCGGGGAACGCTGGTAGCGAACCGGCATTCCCCTACGTCGATCACTGCAGCGTCTGGTGGGCGATCCAGGTCTTCACCGCCCGCAGCGCGTCATGCGGCGTTTCGGCAAGGCTCAGCGCCGATTTCCAGACGGTGAGCTGGCCGTCGGCCGAGGTGCCGCGCTCGCAGATGTCGATGCACCGCGCGAGATCGTCCACGCAGCCGAGCGCCTCGGCATCCTCGGCGATCTGTCCCGTCAGTTCCTTCACGAGGTCCGGCACCGCGATGGTGGTGCGCCTGACCTCGTCGACGAAGGAGCCGTGAATGCCGTAGCGCTGCGCCCGCCACTTGTTCTCCTGCGCGATGGCGCGCGAAACCGGCGACAGCGCGCCGTTGAGCTCGGGATTGCGCAGCAGGTGGCGCACCAGCGAACGGTAGAGCGCGGCGATCGCCAGCGTGTCCTCGACATGGGTGCAGCTGTCGGGCGCGCGCAGTTCCAGCGTCGGGAAGCGGCGCGAGGGACGCACCGCCCACCAGACATAGCTCGAATCCTCGATGATCCGCGCCTCGACCAGCAGCGCGACGTAGTCGTCGTACTCCGCCTGCGACTTGAACAGCTCCGGCAGTCCGGTGCGCGGCAGCTCGTCATAGGCCGCGAGGCGGTAGCCCATCAGCCCGGTCGCCCGCGACTGCCAGAACGGCGAGGACGTCGACAGCGCGATGATCAGCGGGATGAACGGCATGATCCGCCCCATCACGTCGACGCGGCGCGACAGGTCGTCGAACTCGGCATGGACATGCAGGCCACAGACAATGTTGCGCTGCCCGAGCATCTGCAGATCGTGCATGACATTGTCGTAGCGCGGGGCCTCGCTCGCCCGCTGCGTCGCCCACATGGCGGTGGGGTGGGTGCCCGAGCCGAGGATGGCGAGACCGTGCGCCGCCGCGACCTCGCCGAGCGTGCCGCGCATCGCCTGGATCTCGTTGCGCGCCGCCGAGGCGGTCGAATGAACCGAGCTGGTCAGCTCGACCTGCGACTGCAGCATCTCACTCGTCACGCGGTCGCCGAGCCGATCCTTGGCCGTGGAGAAAAAACCCTGCGGCATGCGCCGCATGACCGCCTTGGTCTCCGCATCGACCACGAAAAATTCTTCCTCGATCCCGAATCGACGAGTATCCGTCATGACCTATCTCCATGATGCCATGGCTAAATTTATTGATATCCACCGCCAGGAGACGGTTGTGCATGGCCGTGGCCGACCCCAGTCACACCGGGCCGCGGCGAGCGACAGGCTGAAGCGGCGGCGGGCGAAAATGTGGCCCGATCCGGACACGCGCCGCCGCATTTCTGTAACGCTTTGAAAGATTGCGTGAACTTAAATTCGTTGACCGGACTGCCCCTTTGAGCATCGCCGCATGCTTCGCGGCATGCCGAGCTTCCCTGTTGGCGAACTAGCGCCAGTCGCCCAGTGTCGCCTGCACCACGGCGAGGGCGGCGACACCAGCCGTATCGGCGCGCAGAATGCGCGGTCCGAGCGAAATCGCGACCGTATCGGCCCGCTTGTGCAGCATGGCGCGCTCGTCCTGCGAAAAACCGCCCTCCGGGCCGACAAGCACCGCGACGCCGCCGCTCCGGCCCCGGAAAGGGGCCAGAACCTCGACAGGATTGGCCGAGGCGGCTCCCTCGTCGCAGAAGACGAGCAGCCGGCCGGGCGACCATCCATCCAGGGCTTTGGCAAGCGGTTGCGGATCATGGCACTCGGCAACGGCCAGAACGCCGCATTGTTCCGCCGCCTCGATCGCGTTGGCGCGCATCCGCTCCGTGTTCACACGCGCGACCTGCGTGTGCTGGGTGATCACCGGCTGGAGCCGCGATGCGCCCATTTCGACTGCCTTCTGCACCAGATAGTCGAAGCGCGCGTGTTTCAGCGGCGCGAACAGGAGCCAGAGGTCGCCCGCCGGCGGCTGCGGCCGCATCTGCTCCTCCGGCACCAGCCGCACGGCCTTCCTGCCGTCCCTGCGCAGGCGCGCGCGCCATTCGCCGTTCGCGCCGTCGAACAGCAGAACCGCGTCGCCCTCGGCGAGGCGCATCACATTCAGGAGATAATTGGCCTGGTCGCGCCCGGTCTCGATCTCGCCGCCCGCCGCCAGAGGCCCCTCCACGAACAGCCGGACAGAGGTGAAATCGTAGGAAGCCATCGGTTCTGCCCGTCCATTTCGGCGCCGCGAGCCGCCCGCCAGATGTGGCAGCGGTGCGCGGGGCCCATCGTCACATTGCCACGAAGTCGGCCGATTGGTATGAACACTGCCGATTTCACGCAACCTTCGTCGCGCTGCGGACGTTTTCTCGGGGGCCGAACGATGAGCCGTCGCCTGCCAAATCGCATTCCTCTGGCCGTGTTCGCCGCCGCGATGCTCGCCGGCGGTTCCGCCATGGCGAACGAGATCTGCCAGTCGGAGTTCCAGCCGCTCATCGCCGCCCATCAGGAGGTGATGAAGCAAACGCAGGCGGCCATGCCGCGCGGCCGTCCCACCTCCTACGAGCAGGCTCGCGCCAATGCGCAGCGCGCCTGTCAGGCGCTGACCAACGCCCAGAACTCGTTCCGCCGGCTGCAGCAGTGGGTGCAGACCAACGCGGATTTCTGCCGCCTGCCCGAGCAGATCGTCAACGACGTCAATACCGGCGTGACGAACGTGTCGCGCAACCGCACGCAGGCCTGCAACGGCGTGGCCCAGCTCGAGCGCCAGCGGCGGCAGGCGGAAGCCGGCGGCGGTGGTGCCAATCCCTTCGCGCCCAATGCCGGCCGCAGGCCGCAGCTCGACCTGCGCACGCCCGGCGCGCTCTGAGCCGCCATGTCCGCCGCCGATGGCCGCGTTGCCGATGCCGTCAGCGGCTCATGGGTCGATAGCTGGGCGCCGCCCGGCTGGCGTCCCTATCTTAGGCTCGCCCGCGCGGATCGCCCCATCGGCTTCTGGCTGCTCGTCCTGCCCTGCTGGTGGTCGTCGGCGCTTGCCGCCATCGCCATGGGCAAGCCGCTGCCCAACCTCTGGCACATCGCGCTTTTCGCCATCGGCGCGGTCGCCATGCGCGGCGCTGGCTGCACCTACAACGACCTCGTCGACCGCGACATCGACGCCATGGTCGAGCGCACGCGCTCGCGCCCGTTGCCGGCCGGGCAGGTCACCGCCGGCCAGGCCAAGCTTTTCCTCGTCGCGCAGGTCGTGGTCGGCGCTCTGGTCCTTCTGGCGCTCGCCGACCCCTTCGCGTGGATGGTCGGCATCGCTTCGCTCGCCATCGTCGCGATCTATCCCTTCATGAAGCGCATCACGTCCTGGCCCCAATCGGTGCTGGGCCTCGCCTTCTCCTGGGGCGCGCTGATGGGTTGGGCCGCCGCCTTCGGCCGACTCGATCCGCCGGCCCTGCTGCTCTATGCCGGCTCGATCCTATGGGTCATCGGCTACGACACGATCTACGCCCATCAGGACCGCGAGGACGACGCCATTGTCGGCGTCCGCTCCACCGCCCTGCTGTTCGGCGAGCGGACCCGGCCGATCCTCGCCGCCTTCTATGCCGGCGCCACTCTTCTGTTCGCCATGGCCCTCTGGTCGCTCGGCGCGCCTGTGGTCGCCTATGTCGGGCTTGCCGCCTTCGCGGCGCATCTCGTCTGGCAGGTCGGCCGGCTCGACATCGCGGATCCCGACCTTTGCCTGCGGCTGTTCAAGTCGAACCAGTATGCCGGCCTGATCCTGTTCGCCGGCCTGGTCGCGGCTTCGCTGACGCGCGCCTTCGGGCTGGGCTGACCGCGGCGGGCGCTTGGCACAGCGCGACCGGACCCTCTCCCATGGGGAGAGGGTGCCTGCGGAGCAAGCGGGTGAGGGGTTCGGGCCTCGACATGCTCCGTCACGCCATGAGCGGCATGGCGCTGGCGGCCGTCAGGAGAGCCCTACCTCTCATCCGGCGCCACCTTCTCCCCACAGGAGAAGGTCATCTCGCGGCCCCGAGGCGGGACAAGTCTGGATTCCCTTCCCTTTGCTCGGCCGGGAATGGCGTGCTGGCGACAGTCGTTGGGGCGGGAAAGGCCGATCCGGCCGTGAACCCAACTCCGGGAACATGCCACAACAGATAGCATGCAGCGTTACGCTAGTCTAGGTAAAAAATCGCACGACAAGAATTATTACCGTCAGCGCCGCCGGTTCTTTTCCACCCAGCGCCCGACTTCCTGCTCCATCGGGTCCGCCGCTCCGGCAAAGCCCGCGACCACGCCGTCCACGTCGGCCGCCGGCCGGTTCTGGCTCATCTTGACCTTGCCCTCGAGCGCGGTGATCTCGAAACGCATGCCGACAATGGCGCGCATCTGCATGGCGACGAAGTCGTCGGGCGCATCGGACAGGGCCCAGCGGTGCTCGAACTTCGCCTCGTGCTGGTCGGTGAGGTCGGCGAGATTCTCACGGAGAAAAGCGGTGTCGGTCGGCCAGGACACCGTGCCGCGCGCGTGCACCACGGCATAGTTCCAGGTCGGCACCACCTTCGCCGTCTCCTTCTTGGTGGCATACCAGGAGGGCGTTACATAGGCCTGCGGTCCCGAGAAGATCAGCAGAGCCTCGGAGCCTGCGGCCGCGCGCTGCCAGTGTGGATTGGCCCGCGCCAGATGGCCGAAGAAGGCGTGGCCGACGCCCGCCGCGCCGCGCTTCAGGACGACCGGCAGATGGGTCGCGAACAGGCCGTCTGCGCCGGACGTGACCAGCGCGGCGAAGGGAAAGGCCTGACAGAAGGCGAGGAGTTCCTCGTCATTGTCCATGGCGAACAGCGGCGGCACATACATGGCGGGCTCCCGCTAGCGCATTGTCGAACGAGGCGGATACCCGTTCTCGTGAAGACAATGCGACCAACCAACGGTCCAGAGCGGTTCAGCCAATTAGGGAAAAGCCGCGCCGCTCCGGAGATAACGGCTTGAGCGCTATCCTAAACGCTCCGGCCGTTCCAATGGAGGCTTTTGATCGGGGCTATTCGCAGCCGTGATCAGGCCGGCGCGGGGCCTCTCCGGCCAGCCGTCGCCTGGCCCGGCGGCGCGCACGGATCCCGTCGCGTCACGCGCTTTTCAGGATGTCCCGAGCGGCGAGGCTGTCGCGGTCCATCTGCGCCACCAGCGCCTCGATCCCGTCGAACTTCAGCTCGTCGCGGATGAAGCCGGCAAACACGACATCGACGCTCCGCCCGTAGAGATCGCCGGCGAAGTCGAAGACATGGACCTCCAGAAGCGGTGCGCCATTGTCGAAGGTCGGCCGGCGGCCGAAGCTCGCCACGCCGTCGCGCCAGACGCCGTCAATGCCGAGCTTCACGGCATAGATGCCGAAACGCAGGTCGGTGCCGGGGGCAAGACGCAGATTGGCCGTGGGATAGCCGAGATCGCGCCCGCGCTTGTCGCCGTGGATCACCTCGGTCGTCACGAACCAGTCGCGGCCGAGCAGGTCGCGGGCCGTGGCGAGGTCGCCGCCGGACAGCGCGGTGCGGATCGATGACGAGGATACGGGCGCGCCTTCGCGCAGCAGGGCGCCGACCTCGGTGACCGCGAAGCCCTGCTTGCTCCCCGCCTCGCGCAGCATCCCCGGCGATCCGGCCCGGCCCGCGCCATAGTGGAAGTCGCGGCCCACCACCACGTGCGAGGCGCCGAGCCAGTCGATCAGCACGTCGCTGACGAACTGGTCGGCCGAAAGCGCGGCGAAGGGCGCGTCGAAGGCGGCGACGGCGACGGCGTCGATGGCCTCGGCTGCCAGCAGGCGCGCCTTCGTTTCGGGGCTCGTCAGCCGGAACATCGGCTGCGCCGGCTGGAAGAAGGCGCGCGGATGCGGCTCGAAGGTGAGCGCCACGGCCGGGCTGCCGGCCTTCGCCGCGAGCGCCCGTGCTTCCGCTAGGACATGCCGGTGGCCGAGATGCACGCCGTCGAAATTGCCCACGGCCACGACGCCGCCGCGCAGCGGGTCCGGCAGGCGGCGGTCGCGGGTGACGACCGGAAAATCAGCGCGCGGCCGCGGAGGCGGCAGGATCAGGGGCATGGAGCGGTCTTGGCAAGAATTGTCCGGTCGAAAGGCCGCCGGACCCTGCCGAGCGCCGTCCGGCGCGTCAAGCGGCGGCGACGAGTTCCGCGCGCGAGGGCACGCGCACGATGGCCTCGCCGTCCAGCACCACCGTCGCGTCCACCGCGCACTCGCACACGAGACGCGCGCGCTGGCGCGCGTCGATCAGCTCGGCCACCTCGACATGGACGCGCACGACATCGCCGATCTTCACCGGCGCCTTGAAGTTCAGCGTCTGCGACAGATAGACCGCGCCCGGTCCCGGCAGCCGCGTGCCGATCACCGCCGAGATCAGGCTCGCGGTGTAGAGGCCGTGGGCGATGCGCTGGCCGAACCGCGTTTTCGAGGCGTAGAGCTCGTTCAGGTGGATCGGGTTCTGGTCGCCGGAAATGTCGGCGAAACCGACGACGTCCTGATCGGTGACCGTCTTGAACACCAGCTCGGACAGACCGACCGACAGGTCCTCGAAGGCCAGGGAGCGGATCGAACGCGTCGGCATCGGCGTGCCTCCTCGGGAAAGGGCCGACACTGTTCCGGCGTTCATGCTGCAGCGCAATAGGACCAAAGACGGAGGACTTGTCCTATATTCTGGTCAGTCCTGAACGGCTTCGCCCTCGATTTCCACCAGCAGATCGGGACGTGCGAGGCCCGCGACCTGAATGTAGGTTGCGGCGCAAACATGATCGCCGAGCTTGCGTGCCCGCACCGCCCGAAAGGTCGCCAGCGCGTCCGGCACCGTCACCAGCGTGACGATCTTGGTGAGGTTGGCGATGGTCATGCCGCCTGCCTCGACCACTGCGATGAGGTTGTCGAGGCACTGCTCGAACTGGGCCTCGAGCCCCTCGGCGGTCGTGCCGTCGGGGCGAACGCCCACCTGCCCGGAAATGACCAGCCGGCGGCCTGAAAGCGCGTGCAGCGCCCCGTGGCGGTAGCTCGGCGCGGGAGCGTGGACGGTGGGCGGATCGAAAAAGGTCGGCATGGCTCGACTCCGGTATGGCGAGGCGAGGCTATGGCCTTGGATATCCGGCGGCAATGGCGTGCGCGGGCGAGACGAATCAGACGGATTCGGGGCAAGCTTCGCCGGAAGTCCAACCGGAAACGACCGTCCCGCCCTGCCATGCCCCGCTCGGGTTCCCATTTCATCGCGCTCTGCATGGTGGCGATCGCCGCCTCGGCCGCCGTGCTGGCCTACGCCGCCGCCTCCCTCGAGGCCGGTGCGTCGGCGGCGATCGGGTTCGGCCTGCTGCTTGCGATGGTGATCGGCCAGTTCGGCGCGCAACGTTCCGCCGACCGCCTCGCGATGGAGGCAAGGCTCGTCGATCTCGCGCGTTCCGCCACCGGTCTTGCCCGCGATGTCGAGGACATGGCCAGCCGCATCGAGAAGGTCGAGACCTCCGGACCGGACCAGGCCAGGGCCGCGACCCAGCCGATCGCCGAGGAGATGAAGGAACTCGGTCATCTCGTGAAGCAGTTCGCCGAAACGCTGCAGATCCATGAGGCGGCCATCCTGCGCGTCACCGTGCCGATGGAGGCGGAACCTGTTCCGGTGCAGCGGCGCGAGCCGGCTCCCGCAGCCGAGCCGCGCCGCGTCGCCGCGCCGGTTCCCCCGGCTGCCGCGCCGCCGTCCGCCAGCGCTCCGGCGCTGCGCCGCGAGGCCGAGGCGCTTCAGCGCCAGATCGACCGCCAGAAGGCGCCCGCCCATCGCGCCGACGACCTGCCGGCGGCCTTTGCCGGCCTGTCGCGACCGGACGCCATCGCGATCATCGACGAGGCGATCAGCGCCCGCCGCTACGAACTGTTCCTTCAGCCGATCGTCACCCTGCCGCAGCGCAAGGTCCGCGCCTATCAGGCCTCCGTGCGCCTGCGCAGCGCCGAGGGCGCGGTGTTCGCGCCGGCCGACTATCGCAGGCTGGCCGACGAATCCGGGCTGATGCCGGCGCTCGACGCCGAAATCCTCGGCCGCTGCATCCAGGTGGTCCGCCGCCTGACGGCCCGCAACCGCGACGTCAGCCTGTTCTGCGACGTCGCCGGATCGTCGCTGGCCGATGCCGCCTTCTCCACGGAGCTTGTCGCCTCGCTGGAGGCCGCGCGCTCCATCGCCGGCTCGCTGGTCATCGGCGTCGAGCAGGAGGCCGTTCGCTCGCTGTCGCCGCTCGACGTCGAAACGCTGCGCGGGCTGTCGGACAAGGGCTTCCGTTTCTCGATGGACGGCGTCCGCGATCTCCGGATCGAGCCGCGCGATCTTGCGGACAAGGGCTTCCGCTATGTGAAGGTGCCGGCCGACCTGATGATTTCGCGCGCGATCGATGCCGGCGCCGAGATTCACGTCGCCGATCTCGCGGGCCTGTTCGCGCGCTACGGGCTCGACCTGATCGCCGAGGGCATCGATACCGAGGCCATGGTCGTCGACGTGCTCGACTACGAGGTGCGCTTCGCCCAGGGGCTGCTGTTCTCGCCGCCGCGCCCCGTGCGCGCCGATGTGCTCTCGGGCGCCGAACCCGCGGGGATGCAGGCCGCGCAGGCAACGCCCGCCGCGCGTACCAGGCCCGATATCCGTCAGCCGGAGGTTCGCCAGCCGGCCGCCGCGCCGCAGACCCTCGGCGCTGCGGTTCTGGCGGCAGGGGCCGCCGCGCGCGAACCGCGCAAGCCGGGTCTCGGCCAGGGCCTCAGGGCGCTGATCCGCGACCGTTCCTGACGAACGCCGGCCGTGCCGCTAGGATGAGACGATGATCGTCCGCCAGCTTCCCGAAGGCATCGTCAACCGCATCGCCGCCGGCGAGGTGATCGAGCGGCCGGCCGCCGTCGTCAAGGAACTCACCGAAAACGCGCTGGATGCCGGCGCATCGCGCATCGACATCGTCGCGGGCGGTGGCGGGCGTCGGCTGATCCGCGTCAGCGACGACGGTTCGGGCATGACGCGGGACGACCTCGTCCTCTGCGTCGAACGGCACGCGACCTCCAAGCTGCGCGGCGACGATCTGCTCGACATCCGGACCCTCGGTTTCCGCGGCGAGGCGCTGCCCTCCATCGGCGCGGTCGCCCGCCTCACCCTGACCACGCGCCATGCCGGGGAGCCGCACGCCTGGGCGCTCACCGTCGATGCCGGCGCCAAGGGCGAGGCCATGCCGGCGGCGCTCGCGAAGGGCACGCGGATCGATGTCGAGGACCTGTTCTCGGCAACCCCCGCGCGGCTGAAATTCCTGAAGAGCGACCGTGCCGAGGCGGCCGCCATCGCCGATGTCGTGAAGCGGCTGGCGCTCTCGCATCCGACCGTCGCTATGTCGCTGGCCGACGATGACGGCGGCACGCGCACATGGCCGGCCCAGCCCTTCGGCGAGGCCGGCCTGCTCGCCCGCATCGGCGACATCCTCGGCCGCGACTTCGCCGCCAATGCCATGGCCGTCGATGTTTCGCGGCACGGTGTCAGGCTCTACGGCTTCGCGGGACTGCCGACCCTCAACAAGGCGACAGCCGCCAGCCAGTTCCTGTTCGTCAACGGCCGGCCGATCCGCGACCGGCTGGTGCTGGGCGCGATCCGCGGCGCCTATGCCGACGTGATGCCGCGCGACCGGCATCCTGCGGCCGTGCTGTTCATCGAACTCGATCCGCACGAGGTCGATGTCAACGTCCATCCCGCCAAGACAGAGGTGCGCTTCCGCGATTCCGCGCTGGTGCGCGGCCTGATCGTCGGGGCGATCCGCGACGCCATTGCGCGCGCCGCCCCGACCACCGCCTCGACCCTCGGTGCGGCGACCGTCACCGCCTTTCGCCAGCCCGCCGGGCGCGCGCCTCATGGCGGATCGCAGGCGCCGTTGCGCGACTGGCGCGCCAGCGCCTTCCGACCTTTCGCGGGTGGCTTCGCGGAGGGCGCGCAGCCGGCCTTCGCCATGGACATGGCCCCGGCCGCCGATGCCCGCGCGGCTGCCGGTCCCGTGCCGGAGATCGTCGCGGACCTGCCGCTCGGTGCCGCCCGCGCGCAGTTGCACGGCACCTACATCCTCGCCCAGACGCGCGACGGCCTTGTCATCGTCGACCAGCACGCCGCGCACGAGCGGCTCGTCTATGAGCGGATGAAGCGGCACATGGCCGAGGCCGGCATCGCGCGACAGGCCCTGCTGATCCCGGTCGTGGTCGAGCTCGACCCCGCCGACGCGGCGCGGCTGCTTGCCCGCGCCGACGATCTCGCCGCCTTCGGCCTCGTCATCGAGGGGTTCGGGCCGGGAGCCGTCGCGGTGCGCGAGACGCCGGCCATGCTGGGCGAGGTGGATGCCGAGGCGCTCACCCGCGACCTCGCCGAACATCTCGCGGAATGGGACACGACCGATCCGCTGGAGCAGCGGTTGCTCGCGGTCGCCTCGCGCATGGCCTGCCATGGCTCGGTGCGCGCGGGGCGTCTGATGAAGCCCGCCGAGATGGATGCCCTGCTGCGCGAGATGGAGGCGACGCCCGGCTCCTCCCAGTGCAACCACGGCCGACCGACCTCGGTATCGCTGTCGCTGGCCGATATCGAGCGGCTGTTCGGACGGCGCTGACGCTCCGTCGGCTGGTCGCCTTGCGGCGCGGCCGCTGGCGCGCTTTGATCACCGCCCTGCAACCGGCGGTGCCCATGTCCAACTCGTTCGCATCCAGTGCCCTTGTCTTCGATCCCTCGCCCTTCGATCCGGCCAACGCGTCGGCCGACGCGCTCGCCGTCAACGCGGCGATCCTCAAGCGGCTGGAGAACTGGGACAACTGGACGCGTCCGCCCGCCGTCATCCGCGAGATGCGCCGCGAGGGACGGGGGGCCTTTCCGGCGCCGATCCTGTCGCCGCGCGCGACGACGCTGACCATCGAGGGCCGGCATGGGCCGATCGGTCTGCGCATCATCGCGCCTGCCGATCCGAAGGGTGTCTATCTCCACATCCATGGCGGCGGCTGGGTTCTCGGCACCGCCGACGGGCAGGATGCCTGGCTGGAGCGCTTCGCCGACCGCGCGGGCATGGCCTGCGTCTCGGTCGACTACCGCCTCGCACCGGAATTTCCCTATCCCCACGGTCCCGACGACTGCGAGGACGCCGCGCTCTGGATCGCCCGCGAGGCCAAGGCGCGCTTCGGCACCGACCGGCTGGTGATCGGCGGCGAGAGTGCCGGCGCGCATCTCTCGGCGGTGACGCTGCTCAGGCTGCGCGACCGCCACGGCATCATGCCGTTCCGCGGGGCAAACCTGCATGCCGGCTGCTACGACCTCGCCATGACGCCGTCGGCGCGCCGCTGGGGCACGGAGAAGCTGGTTCTGACCACGCGCGACATCGAGATGTTCGTGCGGCATTTTCTGCTCCGGGGAGGAGATGTCCGCGATCCCGACATCTCGCCGATTCATGCGGACCTGAAGGGCCTGCCGCCGGCGCTGTTCACGGTCGGGACACGCGACCTGCTCGCGGACGACAGCCTGTTCATGGCGCAGCGCTGGGCGGCTGCCGGCAACGGCGCGGAACTTGAGGCCTATCCGGCCGGCTGCCACGTCTTCATCGGTTTCCCGGGCACGAACACCGACAGGTGCATGGCGCGCATCGAAGCTTTCATGGCTGCAGCCTGCGCCGATTGAGGACTATTCGGCGGCCTGTTTCTGCACGCGCCACTGGGTGAGCAGGGCGCGGAGCGCCGCCGGCTTCAGCGGCTTGTTCAGGAGATGGACGTTGCGCTCCTGCGCGCGCTCGCGCACCTCCTGGCTGCGATCGGCGGTGACCAGGATCGCGGGCAGCGAATTGCCGAAGCGCCAGCGCAGTTGCGTCACCACGTCGAGGCCGTTGCCCTCGTCGAGGTGGTAGTCGACGATCACCACGTCGGGGGTGACAAGGCTCTCGTTCAGCGCGTCGTGAACGTCGCGCCAGCCGGAGGCCGGAATGGTGTGGCAGCCCCAGCCGCGCAGCAGCGCCTTCATGCCCTCGATGATCTTCGGCTCGTTGTCGATGGCGAGCACGATCAGCCCGTCCAGTGGCGCGGCGGCGAGCGGAGCGGGGGCCGGGCCCGGCGCCACGGCCGGCAAGGCGGGCGCGATCGGCACCGCGACCGAGAAGGACGAGCCCTTGCCGACCTTCGACTTCACCGTCAGGCGATGTTCCAGCACGCGGGCGATACGCTCCACGATGGACAGGCCGAGGCCGAGGCCGCGCGCGGTCTTGGCGCCCGCCTCCAGCCGCTGGAATTCGTGGAAGATGATGCGCTGCTTGTTCTGCGGAATGCCCGGTCCGGTATCGTGGACCTCCAGCGACAGGCGCTTGCCGCGCCGCCGGCAGCCGACGAGAACGCCGCCGCTCCCGGTATATTTGATCGCGTTCGAGACGAGGTTCTGCAACAGGCGGCGCAGCAGCCGCCGATCCGAATGGACCGCCAGCGACGACGCCACGAAGGTCAGCTTCAGCCCCTTCTGCTGGGCGATGGGCGAGAATTCCACGGCGAGCTGGCGGAACAGCTCGTCGATGCGGAAGCTGGCGATCTCCGGCTTCATCGCGCCGGCGTCGAGGCGCGAGATGTCGAGCAGCGCGCCGAGGATTTCCTCCACCGCTTCGAGCGAGGCGTCGACATTCTCGATCAGGCGCTTCTCGTCGCCCTCGTTGCCGCGCTCCACGAGACTGGTCGTGTAGAGGCGCGCGGCGTTGAGAGGCTGGAGGATGTCGTGGCTGGCGGCGGCGAGGAAGCGCGTCTTCGACAGGTTCGCCTCGTCGGCTTCGGCCTTGGCCTGCGCCAGTTCGCCGTTGAGCCGGGTCAGTTCCTCGGTGCGCTCGCGCACGCGGCGCTCCAGCGTCTCGTTGGCGCGGCCGAGTTCCTCCGCCGCGGCGACGGAGGCGGTCACATCGGTATAGGTCGTGACCACGCCGCCGTCCGGCAGGCGCGCCGCGCGAATCTCAAGCACCAGGCCGAGGCGAACGAGGCGCTCGATCTGTGGTTCGTCGGCATTGAGCAGGCGGTGCACCCTGTCGGCCACCAGCGCGTCGATATTGCCCCGGCCGAACTCGCCGCGCACGGCGAGGGCATGCAGGATGCGGTCGAAACCCGCGCCGATGTGCAAAGTCTCCGGCGGCAGGGCGAGCACCTCGGCGAAGGGCCGGTTCCACACCATCAGCTGCCCGTCGCTGTCGAACACGCTGACGCCCTGGCGGGCATGCTCCAGCGCCGTCTGCAGCACCTCGCGGTTGTACTGCATGGCGGCATTGGCGTCGTCGAGCAGCTTGAGCGCGTCCGTGGTCGAGACGGAACGCTTCTTGAGGAGCAGCGACAGCACGAGGCGCGACGACGCCGTGCCGATGGCCGAGGCGAGCAGCCGCTCCGAATAGCGCAGCAGGTCGATATCGGCCTCTGCCTGTCCTTCCAGCGGCACGCCGCGCTCCACCGCGTGGCTCTCGAAGGCCGCCGTGGTTCGCTCGGCGCCGAGATAGCGCGCGACGGTGTTGCGCACCTCGTCGACGGTGATGGCCGAGCGCCAGAGCCGGAACGAGGGCGCGTAGTCGGCCTGCTCGACGGGGACGAAGACATTGGCCTGCAACGTCTCGATGCTCGACGGGCGGCGCAGCAGCGACAGGCCTACGAACAGCAGGACGTTGGCGAGCAGCGACCAGAACACGCCATGGGCGAGCGGCGGCAGGCCCGTCAGGCCGAACAGGTCCTGCGGCCGGAGCCAGCCGATGCCGAGCGGTCCGTCGGAGACGAGGCTTGCGGGCAGCGCGCCGGTGGTGACCAGCATGGGAAGGAGCAGTGTATAGGTCCAGATGGCGAGGCCGATCGCCATGCCGATGACCGCGCCGCGTGCCGTCGCCCGCCGCCAGAACAGCCCGCCGAAAAAGGCCGGCGCCAGCTGCGTGACGGCGGCGAAGGACAGGAGGCCGATCGAGGCGAGCTGCGCTTCGCCCGCCACGCGATAGTAGAGATAGGCCGCGATCAGCACGGTGAGGATGATCGTCCGGCGAATCTTGAGGATCGTCGGCCCGAGGTCGCTGCGCTCGTCGGCGCCGCCCTGGGCCGATGGCAGCCGTCCCCGCAGGTTGAGCAGCGCCGGAATGACCATGTCGTTCGAGATCATGATCGACAGGGCGACGCTGGCGACGATGACCATGGCCGTCGCCGCCGACAGGCCGCCGATGAAGGCGGCAAGCGTCATGATCTCATTGCCGCGCGACATTGGCAGCGCCACCACCGTCATGTCGCTGTCCATCGTGCCCGCCGGGAAGACCAGCAGCCCGGCGACCGCGATCGGAATGACGAAGAGATTGATCAGGATGAGATAGGCGGGAAACAGCCAGCTCGCCCGCCTGATCTCCGCCTCCGAATGGTTCTCGACCACGCCGACATGGAACATGCGCGGCAGGAGGATGCCGCAGCAGAACGACAGCACGCTCATGGTCAGGAAAGTCGAGGCGTCCGGCCAGCGGATCACTGCGTTCATGATGTCGGCGCGCGCCGCCACGCGCCCGAACAGGTCGCCGAAACCGTTGAACATCACGTAGGTGACGTAGATGCCGATGGCGAGGAAGCAGATGAGCTTGACGATCGACTCGGCCGCCACCGCGAGGATCAGGCCGTCCTGATGCTCGGTCGCATCGGCATGGCGCGTGCCGAACAGCATGGCGAAGGCCGCCATCGCCATGGCCACCACCAGCGCGATGTCGCCGAAGAACGGCAGCTCGTGGGTGACGTTGACGATCTCGTCGGGCTTGATCGTGGTCATCAGCGAGGCCGAGACGGCCTTCAGCTGCAGCGCCACGTAGGGGATCGTGCCGACGGTGACGATCAGGCAAACCATGGCGGCCACGGCCTGGCTCTTGCCGTAGCGAGCGCCGATGAAATCCGCGACCGAGGTGATGTTCTGCGTCTTGGCGATGCGCACGACACGCAGGATCAGCGGCCAGAAGGCCGCGAACAGCAGCATCGGGCCGACATAGATGGCGAGGAAATCGAAGCCGTTGCGCGAGGCGAGGCCGACCGAACCGAAGAAGGTCCACGACGTGCAGTAGACCGCGAGCGAGAGCGGATAGATCCAGGCCTGGCTTTGTCGCAGCGCCTGTTCGCGCGCGCGCCGGCGGTCGCCCCAATAGGCGACGAGGAACAGCGCTCCGAGATAGGCGAGCGCCGTGACGATGATGACGAAACCCATGCTCATGGCGGGTGTCGGCGTGCCTCCCTGGCGGCCGCAACGTTCCCACGCGGCCCCTTGGCTGTCCATGGGCCGGTCGGGCGAACCCGCGCGCCATTGCCAAGCCACGCCGTATCGCGGATCGTCATCGGCCCGCCACTGCCAGGGACAGGAGTCGAATCATGGCGATGCTGCAGGAGTTCAAGGAGTTCGCCCTCAAGGGCAATGTCGTCGACCTCGCGGTCGGCGTGATTATCGGCGCGGCCTTCGGCAAGATCGTCGAATCGGTCGTCGGCGATCTGTTCATGCCGATCCTCGGCGCCATTGGCGGCTTCGACTTCACCAATTATTTCCTGCCGCTCTCCAGCGCGGTGAACGCGACCAATCTGGTCGATGCGCAGAAGCAGGGCGCGGTGATCGCCTACGGCAAGTTCATCACCATCGCGATCAACTTCATCATCATCGCCTTCGTGCTGTTCATGGTGATCAAGGCCATGAACCGGCTGAAGAAGGCGGAAGCAGCGGCCGCGCCGGCCGTGCCGCCGCCGCCCTCGGCCGAGGTGACCCTGCTCACCGAGATCAGGGATCTCCTGAAGAAATAGGGCAAGCGCATTTTCGAGCGAAGCGGAAACCGGTTCGCGTCAAGAAAAGGCGATAGAGAAGGAATTTGGCTCAGGCCGGCCGCAGGAACAGAAGCTGCGTGTCGCCGGCCTCCCGCTTCTCGACGAGACTGAACGCGGCGGGCGTTGCGACAGCGACGTCCGCCGCCTCCTCGACCACGACAAGAGCATCGGCCGTGAGCCAGCCGCCGCCGGCGATGCTGCCGAGGCAGAGTTCGGCGAGCCCCTTGCGGTAAGGCGGATCGAGAAAGGCCAGCGAGAAGCGCTCGAACGGGGCGAGCGGTCCCATTTTCGTCGCATCGCGCTTCAGCAGGCCGGTGACGCCGGACAGGCCGAGCGCATCGACATTGGCGCGGATCAGGCCGCGGGCCTCCGCGCTCTGGTCAACCATCGCGGCATAGATGGCGCCACGCGACAGCGCCTCGATGGCGAGCGCACCGGTGCCTGCGAACAGGTCCAGCACGCGCGCTCCCTCGCAGGCATTCCCGTAGCCATGGGCGAGCACATTGAACAGGCTCTCGCGCAGGCGATCGGAAGTCGGGCGGATCGCGTCCGACTTCGGCGCGGCCAGTACGCGGCCGCGATATTTGCCCCCGACAACCCGCAAGGGTTAGCGGTCCCGACCGCCGCCGGGGCGGCCCTTGCCGAACGGCTTGCCGCCGCGCGGACGGTCTCCGCCCGGCCGGTCACCACGACCGCCGAAGGACTTGCCGCCACCGAAGGACTTGCCGCCACTCGGCCTGTCGCCGAAGGACTTGCCGCGAGGGCGGTCGCCGCCTCGGTCGTCGGACGAGCGCTCGCCGAACGAACGTTCGCCCCTCGGCTTGAAGCCGCGCTCCGGCCGATCGCCACGATCACGGTCGCCCCAGGGCTTGAACTCGCGCGGGCGGTCGCCGTCGCGATCCCTCGGCGGACGGTCGCCGAACGGGCGGTCGCCCCTCGGCTTGAAATCGCGGCGCGGACGCTCGTCGCCGTCGCGATCGCGCGGCGGACGATCACCGAACGGGCGGTCGCCCCTCGGCTTGAAGTCGCGGCGCGGACGCTCGTCGCCGTCGCGATCCCTCGGCGGACGGTCGCCGAACGGGCGGTCGCCCCTCGGCTTGAAATCGCGGCGCGGACGCTCGTCGCCGTCGCGATCCCGCGGCGGACGGTCGCCGAACGGGCGGTCGCCCCTCGGCTTGAAGTCGCCGCGCGGGCGCTCGTCCCGGTCGAAGCGGCGCGGGCGCTCGTCGAAGCGACGCTCCTCGCGCACGGCCTGATCGTCGCCGCCGACCTTCTCGACGCGCACGCGCCGGCCCTTGGAATCGGTCACCGGAGCGCCGCGCTTGAAGTCGCGCTCACCGCCCTCGGCGTCGCGGCCGCCCTTGTAGCCCGGGCGCGCCTTGTTGCGCGGCCCGAACTGCACGGCCTCGCCGTCACGCCAGATGCGGGCGCGGTTGCCGAACTTGTGCTCCGGGCTTTTGCCGCGCGGCCGGTCGCCGTCCTCGCGGTCGCGACCGAACGAGCCCCGACGGTCATCGTCGCGTCCGAACTTGCCGCGCCGGTCGTCCCGGTCGCCGAAGCGGCCCGGTCGCTCGTCCCGGTCGCCGAAGCGCTTCGGCCGGTCACCGCGATCCTCGAAGCGGCGAGGCCGCTCGTCGCGTCCCTCGAACCGGCGCGGGCGCTCGTCGCGCTGCTGCCGTCCGCCGCGTCCGCGCTCGTCGCGCTCGCCGACGCGCTCGAAGACCGGACGGTCGAACTCGACGCCCGCCAGTTCCGACAGCTCCTCGCCGAGCTGGTCGCGCAGCACGCGGGTGCGGATCTCCTCGACCTCGCCCTCGGGCAGTTCGCCGAGCTGGAACGGCCCGAACGAGACGCGGATCAGCCGGTTCACGTCGAGGCCGATGGCGCCAAGGACGTTCTTCACCTCGCGGTTCTTGCCTTCGCGCAGCGACAGGGTCAGCCACGAATTGGTGCCCTGGATGCGGTCGAGTTCGGCCTCGATCGGCCCATACTCGATGCCGTCCACCTCGATGCCGTGACGCAGGCGGTCGAGAGTCGCCTGATCGATGGTGCCGTGAGCGCGCACGCGGTAGCGGCGCAGCCAGCCAGTGGCGGGCAGGGCGAGAACGCGCGCGAGGCCGCCGTCATTGGTCAGCAGCAGCAGGCCTTCGGTGTTGATGTCGAGGCGGCCGACCGTCACGACGCGCGGGAGGTCTTCCGGCAGGGCGTCGAAGATCGTGTCGCGGCCTTCCGGGTCGCTCGTCGTCGTCACGAGGCCGGCGGGCTTGTGGTAGAGCCAGAGGCGGGTGCGCTCGCGCTCGGGCAGGCGCTCACCGTCGACCAGGATCACGTCGCGCTCGGTGACGTTGGTCGCGGGCGAGGTCAGGATCTCGCCGTTGAGGCTGACGCGGCCAGCCTCGATCCATTCCTCGGCTTCGCGGCGCGAGCAGAGCCCGGCGCGCGCCAGCACGCGCGCGATGCGCTCCTCGCCGCGGTTGACCGGCTCGAACGAACGGTCGCGCTCGCGCGGCACGCTGTTGCGGTCCTCGCGGTCGCGGAAGCGCGGGCGGTCGCCGCGCTCGCGATCCTCGAACCGGCGCGGCTTGTCATCGCGGCCACGCGGACGGCGGTCGTCCTCGTCGCGGTCGCGCGGTGCGCGCTTCGGCTTCTCGATGCCGGCTTCGGCGGCCAGCGCCTTCACCACCGGGTCCTCGTCGATATCGTCGAGGAAGGCGGGAATATCGTCGGGCAGGGCTTCTTCAACAGGCTCGGCGGCCTTCTTCGCGCGCTTGGCCGGCTTTGCGGGAGCGGCTTCCGGCTCCGCCGCAGCGACGGTGGGGGCCTCGGCCTTGCGGCTGCGCTTGACCTTCGGAGCGGCCTCCGCCGCTTCCGCTACGGCCGGCGCCTCGGCGGCCTCAGCCTTCTTCGTGCGCTTCGGCGTCTCGACCACCGGCTCCGCCGCGGCCTTCTTCGCGCGCTTCGGTTTTTCGGCAGCGGCCTCCGCGACGGCGGCCTTCTTGGCACGCGCCGGCTTCTCGGCGGCAACCTCCGTGGCAGCGGCCTTCTTCGCGCGCTTCGGCGTCTCGGTCACGACCTCGACGGCAGCGGCCTTGGCGGTCTTTTTCGGGGCGTCGGAATCGGTTTTTCGCGTCCGGCTGGTGGCCGGACGATCATCGTCACTCTTGCGGGGCATGGGTATCTCGTGGGATCGGGTTATCGCGGCGCCATCCGGCGTGCGCGGCCGGGCGCCCCGGCAGGAATGGCGCGATGTAGCACGAACGATCCCCGATGGCGAGTGATGCCCCCGATTCGGCCGGAAAGCCCATGGCGATCGCCCTTGGCGAGGCCGAGGCGGCTGCCGCGCGCGGCGAGGTGCCGGTCGGCGCGGTGATCGTCAGCGAGGGGCGGATCATCGCCGCTGCCGGCAACCGGACCCTGACGGATCGCGACCCGACCGCCCATGCGGAGATCGTGGCGATCCGCGCCGCCTGCGAGGCCCTCGGCAGCGAGCGCCTGCCCGGCTGCGACCTCTATGTGACGCTGGAACCCTGCCCGATGTGCGCCGGCGCGATCTCCTTCGCGCGCATCCGCCGGCTCTATTACGGCGCCGCCGATCCGAAGGGCGGCGCGGTGGAGAACGGCGTGCGCCTTTATTCGGACCCGACCTGCCATCACCGGCCCGAGGTCTATGGCGGCATGTCGGAGACGGCCGCCGCGGAACTCCTCAGGGAGTTCTTTCGCGCGCGTCGCTAGCTCGTGCCACTGGAACGCCCGCCGGTGGCCTGTTCCTTCGCCACCATGCGCGTGATCAGGATCACCGGCACGAGCCCGACGGCGACGATCACCAGCGCGCCGGTGGATGCCTGCGCCAGCCGCTCGTCGGACGCGAGATTGTAGACCCTGACCGCCAGCGTATCGAAGTTGAACGGGCGGACGATGGCGGTCGCCGGCAGTTCCTTCAGCACGTCGACGAAGGCGAGCAGCCCGGCCGTCAGAAGCGAGCGGCGCATCAGCGGAACATGGATCACCCGTGCCACTTCGCGCGTGGTCGCGCCAAGCGTGCGCGCCGCGGCGTCGAACGTGCCGGGTATCTTGTGCAGGCCCGCTTCGACCGGACCCATCGCCACGGCGAGGAAGCGGACGAGATAGGCGTAGATGAGAGCAATGACGCCACCGGAGAAGACCAGGCCGGTGCCCGTGCCGAACGCCGCCCGGGTGGTCTGGTCGATCAGGTTGTCGAGGGCACCGAGCGGGATCAGTACGCCCACCGCGATGACAGTGCCAGGAACGGCATAGCCGATACTGGCGATGCGCACGGCGGTCTGCGTCGCCGGTCCCGGCGCGAGGCGCGTCGTGTAGCCGATCGCGGCGGCGGCAGTCACGATGATCGCGGCGGCCAAGCCGGCGAGGATGAAGGAATTGCGCGCATAGACGAGGAAGCGTTCGCCGAACAGGGCGTCGCCGCCCTCGGCGTGCAGCCGGACAAGGGCGGCGATCGGCAGGACGAAGCCGAGGAGGATCGGCAGCAGGCAGGCAAGGAAGGCGGCGAGTGCGGCAAGCCGGCCGAGATGCAGCCTCGCCGGCGGGCGGTGCCGGCGGGCGCTGGTGCCGAAGCGGCGGTTGCGTCGCGCCAGGGTCTCGATCGCGACCAACAGCAGGACGAAGGCGAGGAGGGCGGTCGCCAGCTGCCCGGCGCCGGCACGCTCGCTCATGCCGAACCAGGTCCGGTAGATGGTGGTCGTGAACGTGTTGACGCCGAAATACTGGACGGTGCCGAAATCGGCCAGAGCCTCCATCAGCGCCAGCGCCACGCCGGCGGCGATGGCGGGGCGGGCCATGGGAAGCCCGACGCGCAGGCAGGCGCCCCAGGGGCCGGAGCCGAGCGTGCGGGCGGCTTCCAGCACGCAGGTCGACTGGTCGAGAAAAGCCGCGCGCGCCAGCAGGTAGACATATGGGTAGAGCACCAGCGTCAGCAGCGCGCCGACCCCGCCGACATTGTTGATGTCCGGGAACCAGTAGTCGCCGCGCGACCAGCCGAAGGCGGCGCGAAGGGCACTCTGGACCGGGCCGGCAAAGGCCAGCGCATCGGCATAGGCATAGCCGATGATGTAGGCCGGCATGGCCAGCGGCAGGAGCAGCAGCCATTCGAGCGCGCGCGAGCCCGGAAAGCGGCAGAGCGTCACCAGCCAGGCGGTGCCGACGCCGATGAGCGCCGTGCCGGCGCCGACGACCACCATCAGCAGGATCGTGTTCCAGACGATCTCGGCCAGCACGGTGTCGATCAGGTGCGACCACGTGCCGGGCGAGGGCTGGAACACGCTCAGGGCGACCGCGACGATCGGCGCGGCGACGAGCGCGGCGACGACCATGGCGAGCACCATGAACGCGCGACGCCCGGCCGTGACGGCCGGGCGCGCGATCGGTCCCGAAAGAGGGGGGAGGGCGGCGTCGGTCAAGCCATCACTTCCAGCCGGCGCGGTCCATGATCTTCAGCGCTTCCGCATTGTTGCGGGCGAAGACGCGGGCATTGAGCTGGTCCTGCTTGAACGCGCCCCAGGCGGCCACCTGCGGCGGCGGCTCGAGACCCGCGACCACCGGATATTCCGAGTTGCCGAAAGCGAAATAGCGCTGCGCCGAGGGCGTCGCGAGATATTCGAGGAACGCCTTGGCCCCGTCGATGTTCTTGGAATGACGGGCGATGCCGGCCGCCGAGATGTTGACGTGCGTGCCACGGTCGCCCTGATTGGGGAACACGACGCGCAGCTTCTCCACGACGGCCTTGTCTTCCGGCTTCTCGGACCGCGCCAGGCGGGCGAAGTAGTACGTGTTGGCGACGGCGATGTCGCCCTCGCCGGCCGCGGCCGCGCGGATCTGGTCGGTGTCGCCGCCGCGCGGCGGGCGCGCCAGATTGGCGACGACGCCCTTGGCCCAGGCCTCGGTCTTCTCCGCGCCGTGGGCGGCGAGGATCGAACCGGTTAGCGACTGGTTGTAGACGTTGGTGGACGAGCGGATGACGACTTTGCCCTTCCACTTGGGGTCGGCGAGGTCCTCGTAGGTGCGGATGGCGCCGTCGGCTACCTTGTCCTTGGCGACCAGCAGGACGCGCGCGCGGGTCGAGAAGCCGAACCAGTGACCGTCGGGGTCGCGCAGATGCGCGGGGATGCGACTGGCCAGCGCTTCCGACGCGAAGGGCTGCAGCAGGTCGAGGCCGCGCGCTTTCTCGATGCGCCCGGCATCGACGGTGATCAGCACGTCGGCGGGCGAATTGGCGCCTTCGCTCTGCATGCGCGCCAGCAGCGGGTCTTCGCCGGCCTCGACGCGGTTCACCGCGATGCCGGTCTGCTTGGTGAAGTCGGAATAGAGCGCCTCGTCCGTGTCGTAGTGGCGCGACGAGTAGAGGTTCAGCGTCCGCGCCTGAGCGCGCAGGATGGCTGGCGAAGCGACGAGCAGTGCGGTGCTGCCAAGGAAGGTGCGGCGGTTGAAGGTCGGCGTCACGGTGAAACTCCGCGCTTGGGGATGATGGTTCGGGACACGAGGCGCGCGCGGTGCCGACGGCATCCCGGCGGCTGGCGCAACGTCTGAATGACGGGAACCGGACGGGTTGATCCGATTGCCGGCATCCTATCTTGGTCCGAAAATGCCGCAAGCTCTTGGGCAAACATTAGAATTCGTCAAAACAACAATTAGAACGATTGCAATCGGTGTGAATTGCTGAGTGATCCAGTCAGCTTATCGATCCGCCGTCCACGCCTGCCGCCGCCGTCGCCGATTTCGCCGGCTGCGCGGGAGCGATCAAATCGTGTGGCAGGGTGCCGCATCAGGCATCGGGAAACGGCCAGCGCTCCCGGAATGCGGCGCTGCTCGCCACGAAGGCGTCGGTGCGGAACGACCTGTCCGCGCGGCCATAGACCAGAGGCGCGCCGTCCGGCCGGCGCATGATGCCGCCCGCGCCCTGCAGCACGGCGTGGGCCGCGGCGATGTCCCATTCGCTGATCGAAGCGAACCGCACCGACAGGTCGGCGCGGCCTTCGGCGATCATCGTATATTTCAGCGACGAACCGACCGGCAGGCGACCGGCAACGCCGTGGCTGACGAGGTATCCCTCGCTGTCCAGGTCGGGATGGGAGCGGCTGACCAAAGCCAGCGGGCCCTCCGGCGGCAGGGGGCGGGTGGCGATCCGGCGCCGGTCGGTGGCATCCGCGATGGGCCTGCCGGGCGCGAGCCGCATCGCCTCGGCGGTCTGCCCGAGCCCGAGCCACAACTGGTCGAGCGCTGGCGCCGCAACGATGCCGGCGACCGGCGTACCACCCGCGATCAGCGCGATATTGACGGTGAACTCGCCATTGCCGCCGATGAACTCGCGCGTGCCGTCCATCGGGTCGACCGCGACGAAGAGGTCGGTGCTGTCGGGCAGCCGGCCGGCGGCGGCCGATTCCTCCGCCAGCACCGGCACGCCCGGCAGCAGCCGCGCCAGCCCCTCGAGGATCACCTCTTCCGCCTCGTGGTCGGCGGCGGTCACCGGCGAGCCGTCGCTCTTGATCCGGGCGGCCCCGCCATAATGGCTCATGATCCGCCGGCCCGCCTCCGAGGCGAGGGAGCCGAGGGCATCGACGAGGGCGGCATCGTTGAAGCGGGAGGGCATGCGACCTGACTAGGCGATTGCCCCGCGCGTGGGAAGCGTCCCGGCGCGGCGCGCGGCGTTTACCGATCGCTCACGCCGTTTCTTCGGCTCCCGTTCACCGCGTTTCTTCGGCTCGCGCTAACCCCCGGCCGCCATGATGAACGCCGTATTAGGGACATCCCCCGATTTTTCGGAATTTGCCGATGAGTGTTGCGTTCGGCACACAGGGCCGTGGTCGCCGGGCCCTCAAATGGTTTGCCGTTGCGGTTGCTGGGATCACCATCGCCGCCTGCGGACGCTATGCCTATGAGCGGCGCGAGCAGTGGCGATCGGACCTCGAGAGCCGCTGCATGTCGTCCGGCGCGGTGCAGATGACGCAGTTCGTCCAGCGGGCCAATACGATCAACGGTCCGGGCACATGCGGGATGGACTATCCCTTGCGCGTGTCCGCGCAGGCGCGCGGGCAGGTGTCCTACAATCGCCCCCAGACTCTCGCCTGCCAGATGGTGCCGACCGTCGACCGCTGGATCGACAATGTCGTGCAGCCGGCGGCGCAGCGCTGGTTCGGCGCCGGGGTCGTGGAGGTCAGGGCCGGTTCCTATTCCTGCCGTGGCATACGCGGCGGCCGCTCGGGCCGCATGTCCGAGCATTCCTTCGGCAACGCGCTCGACGTCTTCGCTTTCGTCCTGTCCAGCGGCCATACGGTCGTGATCCGTCAGCACTGGCGCGGCGAGACCGCCGAGTCCGGCTTCCTGCGCGAGATCTTCGTGCGTGCCTGCGACCATTTCACCACGGTTCTCGGCCCGGGCTCCGACGCCTTCCACTACGACCATTTCCACCTTGACCTCGCCCGCCACGATCCGCGCTGGACCCGCCGGGTCTGCCGGCCACGGCCGGAAACCGTCCAGATGCTGCAGCCGGCCTCGCCCAGCAGCAATTTCGGCTGGGGTTTCGGCCGGCAGGGCACTTTCGTCCGCTGATCCGTGCGAACGAGGGTTTCCGTGAGCCCTGGCAAGTCCTAAATTCGGGGCTGACGCCGTCTCCGGGGAGCGCGCCGGTTTGCAGAACACCTTGCTCGCCGTGGGTCTCGCGCTGATCGCCGCCATCGTGGCGGCGCTCGCGGCGCCCCTGCTGATCGACTGGAACGCCTATCGCCCGCAGGTCGAGGCCGAAGCCTCACGCCTGATGGGGCGGCCGGTCACGATCGGCGGCGAGCTGTCGATCCGCCTCCTGCCGACGATCCAGATCGACGCACGCGACATCGCCCTCGACGATGCATCGGGGCGGGCGCGCATCGGCCGCCTGCGCGCCGAACTGCGCGTCGCGCCGCTGCTGCGCGGCAATGTCTCGCTGACTTCGGTCCATGTCCGCGATGCCGATATCGTGGTCGCGGGATCGCAGGCAGCCACCAGTTTCCTGCCTGCGGAAGAGGTTCTCGTCGAGAATGCCCGGCTGTCGCTGGCGCAGGCCGGCGCGCCGCCGACGCTGATCGCCGAGCGCATGATGCTCACCGGCGAATCGCGCGGGGTGAAGGGGCCGCTGCGGCTCGAAGGCTCGGTCGTCACCGGCGAGCGCGCCGTGGCAGTCCATCTGACCGCCGCGCTGACCGATGCCGGCTCTCTCGCGATGCGACTGCGCGCCACCGACAGGGAAACCAGCCTGACGGTCGATGCGGAGGGGCTGGTCGCCACGCAGGAGCGCCCGCGGTTCGACGGCGATATCGTTCTTGCCGGCATGGCGGGCCGCTTGCCCTGGCGGCTGTCGGGCAAGGCGGCGGCGACCGCCGATGCGGTGGTCTTCGAAAAGATGGATACGCAGGTGGGGGCCGACGACCGTGCCGTGCGGGCGACGGGCTCGCTGCGGATCGGCCTCGGCGGCGCGGGCGAGACCGAGATGGTGCTTTCCGCCCGCCAGGTCGATCTCGACCGGCTCGCGGAGCCGGCGCCCGGCTCCGCCACGACGCCGCGCGACGTCATCGCCGCGCTGGTGCGCGAGGCGCCGGGGCTGGGGCGGACGTCGCGGCCGGTTTCGGTCGGCTTCGACATTGCCGGGCTTGTGCTGTCGGGCGGCCAGCTCGCCGACCTTCGCGGCGATCTCCGCTCCGACGACGGCGGCTGGCGGGTCGAACGCCTCGCCGCGCGCCTGCCGGGCGGCGCGAGCCTCGAGGCGTCGGGCCGCGCGATGCTTGCTCCCGATCTCGGCTTCTCGGGCGTCATGGCCGTGCAGGCGATGCGGCCGGCCGCGCTCATGTCGTGGCTCGACGCCCTGCCGACCCCGGAAGGCACGCTGGACGATCCGGTCCGCCTGGCAGCGGATGTCGTCGCGGAGCCCGGCAGACTTTCCCTTGATAAGCTTGAACTCTCGTCGCCGGCCGGCACCGCGCGCGGGCGCATCACCCTCGACGTGCCGGCGCTCGGCCGCCACGCGCTGGCGCTCGACCTTGCGGCCGACGCGCTCGACCTCGACCTGCTGCTGAGGCTCGCGCGCGGCGCGGGCGCAAGGCTCGACCCGGCCACCGATACCCGGCTCCAGCTTCGGGCGGAACAGGTGCGCCTCGCCGGACTGGCGGCGCGCGGGCTCGATCTGTCGGTCGCGACGGACGGGCGGACCTTCGACGCCGAGCGCATCCGCATCGCCGATTTCGCCGGTTTCGGCATGGACATGGCCGGCCGGCTTGACGGCATCGGCGGTCCGCTGGTCGGACGCCTGTCCGGTCGGCTCCGGGCGGCCAATGTCGACAGTCTCGTCGTGCTTCTCTCGCGCAGCCCGGTGACCGCGCAGGCGGCGGCATGGCTGCGCGAGCGGGCGCCCTCGCTAGCGGATGCCGACCTCGCCATGACTTTCGCGGCGGGCGGACGCTCCGCGCTCGGCCTTCGGCTGGACGGGCGGGTCGGCGGCGGCACGCTGACCGTCGATGCCGCGGGCTCCGGACAGATCGAGCGCCCGGAGACGCTGCTCGGCCGGGTGCAACTGAACGTCTCGTCTCCCCGTGCCGACCAGATTTATGCGCTGATCGCCGGCAGAACCGCTCATGGCGCGACGCCCGGCGCGCCCGCCCGCCTCTCGGTCACGGTCGAGCGTCCTGACACCGCAAGCCTGAAGGTTTCGGGCGCCGCATCCGCCGCCGGGACCGAAATCACCGTGTCGAGCGAGACTGCCGGCACGGCGCGCGGCGTCCATACGGCGTCGCTTGCCTCGACCGACCTTGCTCCGGTCATGCCGCTGCTGGGCGTGCCGGCCGAGCTCGCCGGCCGCCTGCCCGCGCGCCTCGATCTCCGGGCGACCTCGCGGGGGACAGCGTGGCAGACACAGACGCTGCGCGGGCAGGTGGGCCCGACCACTGTCGAGGCCGAACTGCGCGGCAATGGCCTGGAGGCCGCCGGGCGACTGCGCCTCGGCACGCTATCGGGCGAGGCGCTGGCCGCGCTGGTCTCGGGGCCCGCCTGGCTGATCGATACTGCCTCCGGCAGCTTTCCGGATGCCGCCTTCGGCATGCTGGCCACCGACGCCATCGCCGCCGAACTGGACCTCACTGTCGAGCGCGTGCTCATGGGCGATGCGCCGCCGATGACCGGCCTTGCGGCCAGGCTCTCGCGCCGGGGCGCGCGCGCCAGCCTGACCCAGCTGGCCGCGACGATGGGACCGGCCCGCCTGTCCGGCAATCTCAGCCTCGACCGCAGCCCGTTGCGTTCAATCCTTGCCGGCAACCTGACGCTGGACGGCGTGCCCGCCAGCCTCGGATGGCCGGGAGCCGCGGGGCAGGGGCGGCTCGCCATCGAACTTGCCGGTGACGGCGCCAGCCCGGCGGCTCTGGTCGCCAGCCTGCAGGGCACCGGCGGCATCGCGTGGTCGGCCATGCGTGCGAGCGGCGTCAGCCTCGGGGCACTGGCCCGCGCCACCCGTCAGGCGGAGGTGGCGCAGGATCTCGGCCGGCCGCTGAGCGACATGGCCTTCGGCGCCGTGCTGGCGCAGGCGCTGGAGGCGCCTGTCGATATCGCAGCCGCGACCTCCCGGCTGACGCTGTCGGGCGTGACCTTGCGCCTTGCCGAGACGATCTTTCCCGGACCCGGCGGCCGTCTCGCCTGGAGCGGCAGCCTCGACCTCGCCGAAGGCCGCCTCGCCTCGGTCGTCAGGGTCACGCCGGATCGCGGCCGGGACGATGAGGCCGTTCCCGCCATCGTCGTGCGCTTCGACGGCACGGCCGGGCAGGCGACGAGGCGGATCGATACCGACGATGTCTCCGGCTGGCTCGGCCTGCGGCTCGTCGACCGTGCCGCCCTGCGCATCCAGATGTCCGAATCGGACCGGCTCGAACGTGCACGCCAGCGGGCCTTCAGCCGTTTCACCGCGCATCCGCCGCCGCCGGTCGTGGTGCCCCTGCCGCCGGTTCCGGACCTGTCGCCGGACCTTCTGCCGCCGGCCGAACAGGCGACGCCGGCCGAGCCGGAGCCGTCACGCGAGGGCGTTCCCGTGCCGGCCCGCCGACCGGCGGAAGCGCATCGCCCGGCGAGGCCCGCCGCGCCTCAGGCCGGCAGCGACCTGCCCGGAGTGGTGCGCCGCGCGCTCGACGGCGCCCGCCCGCCGGCCGCGCCCAGTGCCGGGGCGCCGAATGCCGGCGCGCCGATGTCGATCCTCCCGCCGCTGCCGGCACCCGTCGAAGTTGGTCCTGCGCCCGGCATGCGTCGCTGATGCTCTTTCGCCGCGCCTCCGGCTCGCCTATATTCAGTGCGCCGGGGCAACCCGGCTATGGCGATAAACGGCCATCGCAATAAGCCTTTCGGACCCGGGGGCAGTACCCGGCGCCTCCACCATCAGGGCCGCCCAGGCGGCGTTGGTGATGGGGGCGAAACAGGATCGACGAGGGTGTAAAGGGTGGACTTTTGCTCGGCATGGTTCCGCCGTTATCGGGCCGTCTCAATAGTTGCCAACGACAACTATGCTCCGGTGGCCGTTGCCGCGTAATGCGGTAATGGTACCGAAATCAAAGTCCTTGCGGGTAGCACTGTAAGGCGGGGTTCGGAGGCACCTGGCAACAGAAGCCTCCACTTCTTCCGCGATCCGCGCCGCGGCAGACAGGTGATGCAGGGCGCGGCAGGGGCAACAGGGCGCTCGGCCCGATCAAGACATGCCGACCGATCTTATCCGATACGACCTTCTGGCTCAGGATGCGCTTCGCGGCGTCGTCAAGCGCGTGCTCGTCGATGCAGCGCGTGAAGGCCTGCCTGGCGACCACCATTTCTACATCACGTTCGACACGCGGGCGCCCGGCGTCCGGCTGTCGAACCGTATGCGCGAGAAATATCCGCAGGAGATGACGGTCGTTCTGCAGCACCAGTTCTGGGACCTGGTCGTCACCGAGCACACATTCGAGGTCGGCCTGTCCTTCGGCGGCATTCCCGAGCGACTGCTGATCCCGTTCGAGGCGGTGAAGGGCTTCTTCGATCCGTCGGTCCAGTTCGGCCTGCAGTTCGAGGTCGCCGGCGCCGAGGACGGCGAACAGGGGGAGGCGACGGTGCGGGAGGTCGCGCCGCCGGCCGCCGCAAGCCTCGCCACCGTCGAAGCCGCCGTGCCGCAGAAGTCAGCCCCCCGCGAGGTCGGTGCCGAACGTGCGCCGAAGGCCACCGGCGAGGAGGCTGCGCGGGAGCCGGAAACCGGCGGGGCCGAGGTCGTCAGCCTCGACAAATTCCGGAAGAAGTAACCGGCGGACCGCCCGCAAGCGGGCTTGGATTCTGCGGGGCAGGGCGTCTGCGGACAATTGCGCCTATTTCATTTGCCAGTCTTTCACAGGTCGGCCTCCAAGGACGACCTGACGTAACGGTATCTCGGGAAGGTTTTCTCGCGGGGCCGTGATGATTACACATTTTGGGAAAGGTCGTGCGCGGATCCGCCGGCAAGGCGGGATGCTCCGCCCGCCTCTCCGATGGTCAATGCGCGAGTCGGTATTTCGCTATGGAACCGAATGATGGGTGACGTTGTTAATCTCCGGCGAGCGCGCAAGCAGAGGGTTGGGGAAACCGCAAAGTCCGAGGCACAGGCCAATCGCCTGCGCTTCGGCAGGCCGTCGGCGGAGCGCAAGCTGGATGAAGCCCGCGAAGAGCTGGAGGCGCGGCGCCTCGATGCTCACAAGCGTTCGGAGTGACGGCCGGTATGAAGAGCCATGTAGTCAAGCGGTCCATCGTTGTAGAGGGCCATAAAACCAGCGTCAGCCTGGAAGACGAGTTCTGGAACGCCCTCAAGGAGATTGCCTCCGAGCGACGCGAGACGCTATCCGAGGTCGTCAGTCATATCGACGGCGACCGGACGCATGGCAATCTGTCGTCCTCGATCCGGCTTTTCGTGCTTGATCACTACCGCTCGCGGCCCGCACGACCTGCGTGACGGAGCGGGCCGGCGGCCCTTCCGTCCACCTTTTCCCCATCCGATCATGCTGTTGGCGCTTGTCATCGGCCGATGTGCGTGATGTCATCCCCGCGCGGAAAGCACCGGGCCGGGACGGCCGATTGCAAGGGTGCTGGGAGCGGGAGCAGATGCAGGAAGACAAGGTCAACACGGCTGCGGAATCGCGTGGTCTGGTCAAGAGTCCGCAGGATATGTTCGCCGGGCTCTTCATCGTCGCTTTCGGATTGTTCTGCCTCTGGGCGTCGTCGAACCTGACGGGTGGCCGCGGGGCCAATCTGGGGCCCGGATCGTTTCCGCGCGGGCTGTCGTTCCTGCTGATGGCGGTCGGCTCGATCATCATCGTGCAGGCGCTGACGGTGGTCGGCCCGCGGCTCGAGGCCTGGTCGATCCGCGGACCGGTCTTCGTGCTCGGCTCGGTCCTCGTGTTCGCGGCGACGATCCGCGGCACCACGCTGAACATTCCCGGTATCGGCCGCACCGATCTCATCCCGCCGCTCGGCCTGATCGTGGCCGGCCCGCTGACGCTGGTGCTCGCCAGCCTCGCCACGACGGAGCGCAACTGGTTCCAGACCATCGTCTTCGCGGCGAGCATGACGGCCTTCTGCATCCTTTTGTTCAAGGTTGCGCTGCGCCTGCCGATCCCCGTGGCGCCGTGGGCGGGGTGGTGACGTCATGGATATGTTCGCCAATCTGGCGCTGGGCTTCGGCGTAGCGCTCACCCTGAAAAACATCGGCCTCTGCCTGCTCGGCTGTCTCATCGGCACGCTGGTCGGCGTGCTGCCGGGCGTCGGCCCGATCGCCACCATCGCCATGCTGCTGCCGATCACCTTCGGGCTCGATCCGGTCGGCGCGCTGATCATGCTGGCCGGCATCTATTACGGCGCGCAGTACGGCGGTTCGACCACCGCCATCCTGGTCAACATCCCGGGCGAGGCGACGTCGGTCGTCACCGTGCTGGACGGCCACCAGATGGCGCGCAACGGGCGCGCGGGCGCGGCCCTCGGCATCTCGGCCATCGGTTCCTTCTTTGCGGGCTGTGTCGCGACGATCGTCATTGCCGCGCTGGCCGCGCCGCTGACCCGTGTCGCGCTGCTGTTCGGTCCGGCGGAATATTTCTCGCTGATGGTCATGGGCCTGATCTTCGCGGTCGTGCTGGCCCGCGGTTCGGTCGTGAAGGCCGTCGCCATGGTGCTCTGCGGTCTGATCCTCTCCACCGTCGGCCAGGATCTGGAGACGGGCGCGGACCGCATGACATTCCGCTGGCCGGAACTGTCCGACGGCATCGATTTCACGACGATTGCGATGGGCATGTTCGGCTTCGCCGAGATCCTCCGCAATCTCGAGAACCCGGAGACGCGCGACGTCCTCAGGAACCGCATCGGCAGCCTGCTGCCGAACTGGGAGGAACTGAAACAGTCGATCATGCCTGTGCTGCGCGGCACCGGCCTCGGCGCGACACTCGGCATCCTGCCCGGCAACGGCGCGGTGCTCGGCCCCTTCGCGAGCTACACGCTCGAGAAGAAGATCGCCAAGGACCCCTCGCGCTTCGGCAAGGGCGCCATCGAGGGTGTCGCCGGTCCCGAGAGCGCCAACAATGCCGGCGCGCAGACCTCGTTCATCCCGCTGCTCACCCTCGGCATCCCGCCGAACGCGGTGATGGCCCTGATGGTCGGCGCAATGACCATTCACGGCATCGTGCCCGGCCCGCAGGTCATGGAGAAGCGGCCCGATCTGTTCTGGGGCATGATCGCCTCGATGTGGATCGGCAATCTCATGCTGCTCATCATCAACCTGCCGATGATCGGCGTGTGGGTGAAGCTGCTGAAGGTGCCTTACCGGATGCTCTTCCCCTCGATCCTGATGTTCTGCTGCATCGGCATCTACTCGGTGAACAACAACCCGTTCGACGTGATGATCACGGCCTTCTTCGGCCTGGTCGGCTACGCCTTCCTCAAGATGGGCTTCGAGGTCGCTCCCCTGCTGCTGGGCTTCGTGCTCGGCAAGCTGATGGAGGAATACCTGCGCCGCTCCATCCTGATGTCGCGCGGCGACTGGTCGGTCTTCGTCGACGTGGTCAATCGGCCGATCTCGGCCGCGCTGATCGCGATCGCGGTGATCCTGGTGGTGCTCTCCCTGCTGCCGTCGATCACCAAGAAGCGCGACACCGTCTTCGTGGAGTGACCGGCCGGTCCAACCGGCAGGCAAGTCTCGACCGGCGCGGGCCAATGTCCGCGCCGGTTTTGTTTGGGCCGGCGCAAAGCTGTGGGCCTGCCGGCTGCGATGCTGCCAACTGTCGGCGCAGTCGCTATATGATGGGCGTCCAGAGAATCGCCTCCCGCCCGAAGGTGCGACGGTGCGCCAGTTTCACGACCTCATGCAGCGCGTGCTCGACACGGGCGCGCGCAAGGAAGACCGCACCGGCACGGGCACGCTGTCGGTGTTCGGCCACCAGATGCGCTTCGACCTGTCGGAAGGCTTTCCGATGGTCACGACCAAGAAGCTGCACCTGAAGTCCATCGTCCACGAGCTGCTGTGGTTCCTGAAGGGCGACACCAACATCGCCTATCTCAAGGCGAACGGCGTCTCCATCTGGGATGAATGGGCCGACGCCAACGGTGACCTGGGCCCGGTCTACGGTCGGCAGTGGCGCTCCTGGGCGGCGCCTGACGGCCAGACCATCGACCAGATGGCCAATGTGCTGGCCATGCTGAAGCGCAACCCGGATTCCCGCCGGCTGATCGTCTCGGCTTGGAACCCGGCCGATGTCGACCGCATGGCGCTGCCGCCCTGCCATTGTCTGTTCCAGTTCTACGTCGCGGACGGCCGACTCTCCTGCCAGCTCTACCAGCGTTCGGCCGACATCTTCCTCGGCGTGCCCTTCAATATCGCGAGCTACGCGTTGCTGACCCTGATGATCGCCCAGGTCGCCGGCCTGAAGCCCGGCGATTTCGTCCATACGCTGGGCGACGCGCATCTCTACGCGAACCATATCGAACAGGCGAAATTGCAGCTTTCGCGCGCACCGAAGCCCCTCCCGACCATGACGCTCAATCCGGCGGTGACGGATCTGTTCGGCTTCGCGTTCGAGGATTTCACGCTGACCGGCTATGAGCCCGACGCTCATATCAAGGCTCCGGTCGCGGTGTGACCAGTGAAACTGGCCAGCCTTCAAACCAGATGTGAGCAGATCACCCGACGTTACGAGGCTGCGTTCGGCATCGCTCCGGGCGAGGACTGGCTGGTGCTGAAGCTTCAGGAGGAGCTGGGCGAGTTCGTTCAGGCCTATCTCGCGGCAAGCGGACGGTCTCGCCGCAAGCTCGCCGGCGACGGGGCCCATACGGCCATGGCGCAGGAACTGGCGGACGTCATGGGCTTCGCGCTGGCGCTTGCCGAGCGCCTCGGCATCGACGCGGAGGCGGCGCTGGAAGCCAAATGGATGCGCCACGAGGCTGCATCGTGAGCCCGATCCTCCTCATCGCCGCGCTTGCCTCCGACCGCGGCATCGGCAACGGCAATGCCTTGTTGTTCCGCCTCAAGACCGACATGGCGAATTTTCGCGCGGCGACGCTCGGCAAGCCCGTCATCATGGGCCGCAAGACCTTTGAAAGTCTGGCGAAACCGCTGCCGAAGCGCCTCAACATCGTCATCTCGCGTCAACCGGATCTTGCCATTCCGGGCGTCGTGATTGCGCCTTCGCTCGACGCCGCCCTGGCGGTGGCCCATGGCGAGGCCCTGCGCACCGGTGTCGGCGAGATCGTGGTCATGGGCGGCGCCGAGATCTACGCCCTCGCCATGCCGCTCGCGGACCGGCTGCTGATCACGCATGTCGATGCCGCTCCGGCGGCCGATGTCTTCTTTCCGACCATCGACCAGGCCGTATGGACGGGAATGCAGGTTGCCACCCATCCGGCCGGGCCCGACGACCGCCACCCGTTCCGCATTATCGACTATCGGCGCGCCAGCGGCTGAAAGCCGCACGTGACGAGCCGCGTAACAGACCTTCCCGGGCCGCCCGAAGGGCGATTTCACCCCTCTGCCGTTCACCAAGCCGGTGAAGCCGGGCCGTTTCACGCGGCCCCCGCGTTGAAAGCGGGCCTCGCCTCTTCTATATCCCAACGGCAGTTGCGGCGCCGATGGCGCCTCTCGGTGCCCGGCCGGGCGCAGTCAGTAGGGACACGAACTTCATGCCGTGGAACAATCAAGGCGGCGGCCCGTGGGGCGGCGGGAGCGGCGGCGGCAGCGGTGGCGGCGGCCCGCGCGGTCCCTGGGGGCAGGGCCCGCAGGGTGGCGGGAGCGGCGGCGGGGGAGGCGGCGGTCAGCCGCCGGACCTCGAGGAACTGATCCGCAAGAGCCAGGAGCGCCTGAAGAACGTGCTTCCCGGCGGCGGTGGCAATATCGGCGCCAAGGGCATCGCGCTCATCGCCGTCCTCGGCCTGATCATCTACGGCCTGACCGGCTTCTACACGGTCAGCCAGAACGAGGTCGGCGTGAACACGGTGTTCGGCCGCCATGTCGGCAATGCCGCGCCTGGCCTCAACTGGAACCCGCCGTCGCCGTTCGGCGCGGTCTACCGGGTTCCGGTCACCGACGTTCGCCGCACCGAGATCGGCTACCGCTCCGGCGGCGGGCCGCGCGGCGGCAACCGCGAGGTGCTCGAAGAGAGCCTCATGCTCACCGGCGACAATAACATCGTCGACATCGACCTCGAGGTTCAGTGGGACGTGAACCCGGCGCGCGTCGCCGACTTCGTGTTCCAGCTCCAGAACCCGGAAGGCACGGTCAAGGCGGTGGCGGAAAGCGCGCTGCGCGAGGCCATCGGCCGCCGCGACATCCAGAACGTGCTGACCACCGAGCAGGCGGCGGTTGCGACCGAGGTGCGCCAGATCATGCAGCGCATCCTCGACGACTACCGTTCGGGCATCAATATCCGCGTCGTCCAGCTGCTGTCGGCCCTGCCGCCGGCGCAGGTGCGCGGCGCGTTCCTTGACGTCAACGCCGCCCAGCAGGACCAGAATCGCGTACAGAACGAGGCGCGCGCCTATGCCAACCAGGTCGTGCCGGAAGCGCGCGGCCGCGCCGCCCAGATCCTGCAGGAGGCCGAGGCCTACCGCGACCGCGTGGTCGCCGAGGCCAACGGTCAGGCGAGCCGCTTCAGCCAGGTCTATGAGGAATACCGCCGCGCGCCCGACGTGACGCGCGAGCGCATGTTCCTGGAGACCATGGAGCGCGTCCTCGGCTCGACCGACAAGATCATCATCGACCAGCAGCCGGGCGCCCCGGGCGTTCAGCCGTTCCTGCCGCTCGACCAGCTGATGCGCCGCGGCCAGACGCAGCCGCCGCAGCCGGCACAGGCTCCGGCCGTCACCACCCCGAGGGTCCAGCGATGAACTCTTCCTTCAAGCTCGCCCTCGGCATCATCGTCGCGGCTGCGCTGTTTGCGCTGGCCAACTCGTTCTTCGTCGTCCAGATCACCCAGCACGCCATCGTGCAGCGCTTCGGTGAGGTCACCCGCCAGCCGATCAGCGAACCGGGCCTCTATTTCAAGGTGCCGTTCATCGAGAACGTCGTGGTGGTCGACAAGCGCATTCTCGACCTCGATCTGCCGGTGCAGACGGTGCTCTCGACCGACCGGCAGAACCTCGACGTGGACGCCTTCGCGCGCTACCGCATCACCCAGCCGCTGCGCTTCTTCCAGACGGTGCGGACCGTGCCGAACGCCAACACCCGCCTGGTCAGCTTCGTCAACGCCTCGCTGCGCAACGTCATTGCCGGCGCGACGCTGTCGCAGCTCATCCGCACGGACCGCGACCGGCTGATGAACCGCATCCAGGAAGAGGTGAACCGCGAGGCCACCACGCTGGGCGTCGAGATCGTCGACCTGCGCCTGACCCGCGTGGACCTGCCGCAGCTGAACCAGGAAGCGGTGTTCAACCGGATGCAGACGGAGCGCCGCCAGGAGGCCGCGGACCTGCGCGCCACCGGCAACCAGCAGGCCGTGACCATCCGCGCACGCGCCGACCGCGAGGTCGTCGGCATCCTCGCCGAGGCCAACCGCCGCTCGGAAGAGCTGCGCGGCGCCGGCGATGCCGACCGGAACCGGATTTTCGCCGAGGCCTTCGGCAAGGATCCTGGCTTCTTCTCGTTCTACCGCTCCATGCAGGCCTACGAGCAGAGCATGCGCCAGGGCGACACGCGCATGGTCATCTCGCCGACCTCGGACTTCTTCCGCTTCTTCGGCGATCCGTCCGGTCGCCGCGGCGCCGGGCCTGCTCCGGGCCAACCCGCGCCATCCGGCAACTGACGCGCCTTCCGGGCCGCCGCAGCATCTGCGGCGGCCTTTTTCGTTTCCACGACTGTTCCGCACATGAAAGATCTCATCGTCGCCATCGGCCTCGTCCTCGTCATCGAGGGGCTGATTCTGGCGGCCTTCCCGAACCGCGTCCGCGATGCGCTGGAAACCATGCGCCTGACGCCCGATCAGCAGCTGCGCATCGTCGGCCTCATCGCCGCGGTGGCGGGCCTTGCCGTCATCTGGTGGATGCGCGGCTGACGCCCGCAGCGCCGTCCCGACAAAAGACCCGATTGACAAGCCAGCCCCGAGGCTTGAAGGGAAGTGCGGACCTGATCGGTTCGGCACTGCAAAAGATATCCTATGGCTCAGTTCACGCTTCCGAAGAATTCCCGGATCACCGAGGGCAAGTCCTGGCCGAAACCGGCGGGCTCGAACCGGCTGAGCGAGTTCCGCATCTACCGCTGGAACCCGGACGACGGCGCCAACCCGCGCATCGACACCTATTATGTCGACCGCGACGATTGCGGTCCGATGGTTCTCGATGGCCTCATCTGGATCAAGAACAAGGTCGACCCGACCCTGACATTCCGCCGCTCGTGCCGCGAGGGCATCTGCGGCTCCTGCGCCATGAACATCGACGGCACCAACACGCTGGCCTGCACCAAGGGCATGGACGAGGTGAAGGGCGCGCAGGTGAAGATCTACCCGCTGCCGCACATGCCGGTGGTCAAGGATCTCGTTCCCGACCTCACCCGCTTCTACGCGCAGCACGCCTCGATCGAGCCCTGGCTGAAGACGACCACCGCCCAGCCCGAGAAGGAATGGCGGCAGTCGAAGGAAGACCGCGAGAAGCTCGACGGCCTCTACGAGTGCATTCTCTGCGCCTGCTGCTCCACCTCCTGCCCGAGCTACTGGTGGAACGGCGACCGCTATCTGGGGCCGGCCATCCTACTCCAGGCCTATCGCTGGCTGATCGACTCGCGCGACGAGGCCACCGGCGAGCGCCTCGACAATCTCGAGGATCCGTTCCGCCTCTATCGCTGCCACACGATCATGAACTGCTCGAAGGCATGCCCGAAGGGCCTGAACCCGGCCAAGGCCATCGCCGAGATCAAGAAGATGATGGTCGCCCGCCAGGTCTGACGGCCTACTTCTTCTTGTTCGGCGCCTGCGTGAGCGCGGATGCCGCGACCTTCTTGATCTGAGCCGGGGTCGCGGACTTTGGATCCCGCAGCAGTTTGGATGCGGTCGACGCCGCCGACTTGCCCGTTCGCTCGTTCTTCGCCATTGGCACCTCCCGTGAATGCGGCATTGAGCGATGTCAGAATATGCCGAACATTCTTGAGAACAAATAGGGAACATTGCGTATTGAAGCGACGCGGACCCGAGTTGTATCCATGACCTGACGCGCTTTCCGCGTGCCATGGTTCCGCCGTGAAAAATCCTCGCGCCATTCGACTTGCGACCTCTCGGGTGCCGTCGCGGCCGCGTGACCTGACGCATCGCCATTGGAGATCAGGTCATGCCGCCAGGCCCCTCGCTCGTCCGTTCGCCCGTCGCCAAGCTCATCGGCATCGCCATCCTCACCATGCCGCTGGTGGTGCCGCTGCTGGCGCTGTCGGTATTGCGCGGGGAGCGCTCGCAGCGCGCGGCGGAGGTGGTCCGGGAGGTCGCGGGCGCCTGGGCCGGCGAGCAGACGGTCGTCGGCCCCATCCTGCTGCTGCCCTACGTGACGCGGGTGCAGGAGAACGGTGTGGTCCGCACCGTCAGGCGCGTCGTCTCGGTGCTGCCGGAGACCTACCGCCAGACCGGCGACATCAATGTCGAGCATCGCCGGCGCGGCATCTTCGAGGTGCCGGTCTGGCGCGGCGAGATGGCGATCCAGGCGCGGTTCGGCATGGTGGACCTCGCCCGTTTCGATGCGGCGGCCATCGCGCCGGTCTGGGAGGAGGCCACGCTGGTCTTCCACGTCGCCGATCCGCGCGGGCTGGAGCGCGAGATCGAGGTGCGCGTGGGCGATCGCGCCGTGGCCCTGGAGCCCGGCAGCGCCATTCCGTTCCAGGCGCCGGTTCTGTCGGCGCCGCTGGCGGGCGTGGACGGCGCCCAGCCCTTCGACGTCGCCGCGAAATTCGACCTCAAGGGTTCGCGCTCGTTCGGCGTCGCGCCGATCGGCCGGACCTCGACCGTCGCGCTGAAATCCAACTGGGGCCATCCGAGCTTCTTCGGCGCCTTCCTGCCGAATGCCCGCGATCTCGGCGCCGACGGCTTCACCGCGAACTGGACGATCCCGCACTACGCCCGGCCGGTGGCACAGGTCGCGCTGGCCGAGGCCGGCCTGTTCCAGCGGCTCGTCAATGCCCGCTCGGGCGTGCGGTTCTTCCAGCCGGTCGACATCTACCATCTCGTCGAGCGCGCGCTGAAATACGGCATCCTGGTGATCGGCGCGGCCTTCGTCGTGGTCTTCCTGATGGAGGTCGCGACCAGGCGCTCGTTCCATCCCGTCCAGTATCTGATGGTCGGCGCGGCGCTGACGGTCTTCTACCTGCTGCTGCTCTCCTTCGCCGAGCATATCGGTTTCGCGTCGGCCTATGCACTGGCGACGGCTGCGGTGGCGGGTCTCGTTTCGCTCTATGTCGGTCTTGCCTTCCGGCGCGCGCGGGAGGGGCTGGTCGTCGGCGTCGAGCTCGCGGCCGCCTACGGCCTGCTCTACGTGGTGCTCGCATCGGAGGACTATGCCTTGCTGACCGGTTCCGTCGTGGTCTTCGCCGCGCTGGCCGCGGTGATGCTGGCGACGGTGAGGACCGACTGGTCGTCATTCGGTGGCGAGAGCCGCGAGAAACCGGCTGCGGAAGCCTCAACGATCGGTTAACCAGATGGGCGACATCGTCGCGAATTGGCCCGGGCCCGCCACGGAATTGCCGCCGGTTGCGGCGAAACTTGGCAGGTTCGCGTCTCTCGCGCGGCTTCCTATCCGGTGACACCGTCCATGGCCATGCGCCCTGCCATTCTCGTCCTTGCCTCCGTCGCGCTCGCCGGATGCACTTCGTCCGCGCGCTTCGGCGACTTTTCCACCGCCTCGGTGCCGCCGAGCGGCTCCGAGCGGATCGATCGCGGCTTCGGTCGCTCCGATCTTCCGCCGCCGGCGCCAGAGCGCCGCCCCTCGGCAGCCGACCAGGACGTCATTCCCGGCGGGCAGCAGGGCGAGACAGGGACGGTCGAGAGCGGCGAGATCGCGCCGCCTACCGTCGCCGGGCGCTCGGATGTCGGCCCCTCGGCGATCGAACCGGCGCTGAGGCCGAGCGAACCCGGCGCCCAGCCGCAGATCATGCAGCCGGAGCCGCAGCGGGGCGGCGCTCCGGCCGCGCAGCCTCCCGTCGTCTCCGCCATGCCTCGCCAGGAGCGCCCGACCGTTTCCTCCGCCACCTCGATCGCGGGCACCTGGACTGTGACCGATGCCGGCGACCGCTGCCGCATCACGCTGACCTCGACGCCGCTGTTCGAGTTCTACCGCGCAAGCCCGCAGAACTGCCGCGCGCCATCGCTCGCGCGCATCAATGCATGGGAGCAGCGCGGCTCCGAGGTGGTGCTGCTGCAGCCGGGCGGCCGGGTCGCGGCCCGCCTCTCGCCGCAGGGCGGCGGCGCCTATTCGGGCGCGACCGCCACCGGCGCGCCCGTCTCCATGGCGCGCTGACCCCACCAGATCCTTCCGGACAAACAAAAACCCCGGCCGAGGCCGGGGTTTTCGCATCGCCCTGATGAGCGAAGAATCTTACTTCTTCAGCGCGCCGATGCCGCCGAACTTCTGGTTGAAGCGCGACAGGCGACCGCCGCGATCCATCAGCTGCTGCGAGCCGCCGGTCCAGGCCGGGTGCGACTTCGGGTCGATGTCGAGCTGGAGGACATCGCCCTCCTTGCCGTAGGTCGAGCGCGTCGTGTACTCGGTGCCGTCGGTCATCACGACCTTGATCGTGTGGTAGTCCGGATGGATGCCGCTCTTCATGGTCGTCCTCGAAGCGATAAGGGGCCGGGTCGATGAAAGCCGGCAGGAAAATGGTGCGTCCTGTGACGAGAAGCCGCGCTATTAACGGAAGTTCCGGCTCTTTTCAAGACGTGACGGCAGTCCGATAAGCGCCTGCGACAAGGGAAGCATTCCACCGATGAGCATCGCCGCGCCCGCCGCGGAAGGGACCTCGCAGACGACCCCCCGGCCGAAGCTTCGCCCCCTCCTGACCTTTATTCCCGTCATGACGCGCTATCCGGCCATGCTGGCCGGGGCCGCGGTAGCGCTGGTCATTGCCTCGCTCGCGACGCTGGCCGTGCCACTGGCCATCCGCCGCATGATCGATTTCGGCTTTTCGGCCGATGGCATGATCACCCAGTATTTCGCCATGATGGTGGTGATCGCGGCCGTGCTGGCGCTGGCCTCCGCCGCCCGGTTCTACCTGGTCACCAGCCTTGGCGAGCGGGTGGTGGCGGATATCCGCGCCAGGGTGTTCGGCCATCTCGCGACGCTGTCGCCGGCCTTTTTCGACACGGCACGCACCGGCGAGCTCGTCTCGCGGCTCTCCGCCGACACAACGCAGATCAAGTCGGCCATGGGCGTCTCGGTCTCGATTGCCCTGCGCAACCTGATCATGTTCGCCGGCGCGGTGGCGATGATGGTCTTCACCAGCCCGCAGCTCTCGCTCTACGTCGTCGGCGCGATCCCGATTCTCGTCCTGCCGCTGGTCGCCTTCGGCCGCAACGTTCGCCGCCGTTCGCGTCTCGCGCAGGATCGGCTGGCCGACGCCACCGCCTATGCCGACGAGAACATCCAGGCGGTGCGGACCATGCAGGCCTTCACCGCCGAGCGGCTGGTGACGGAGCGCTATGCCGCCGCCGCAGAGGAGGCCTATGCCAGCGCGCGCAACGCCAACAAGGCACGGGCGATCCTGACCGCCGTCATCATCTTCTTCGCCTTCGCGAGCGTCGTCGCGGTGCTCTGGGCCGGCGCGCAGCAGGTGCTGGCCGGCACGATATCAGGCGGCCGGTTGTCGCAATTCGTGCTCTACGCGGTGTTTGCGGCAAGCTCCCTGTCGCAGCTCTCCGAGGTCTGGAGCGAGATTTCGCAGGCCGCCGGCGCGGCGGAGCGGCTGGTCGAGATCCTCGCCACCAAGCCGGCGGTCGCCGCCCCCGAACGGCCGTTGGCGCTGCCCGAGCCGCCGCGCGGCGAGGTCGCCTTCGTCGCGGCCCGTTTCGCCTATCCGGCGCGGCCCGACGTGAAGGTGCTGGACGGCGTTACCTTCGAGGTGAAGGCCGGCGAGAAGGTCGCCATTGTCGGCCCGTCGGGTGCGGGCAAGTCGACCCTGTTCGCCCTGCTGCTGCGCTTCTACGATCCGCAGGGCGGCGTCGTCCGCTTCGACGGTGTGCCGGTGAACGAGGTCGATCCCGCGGCGCTCCGCGCACGCATTGCGACGGTGCCGCAGGATGTCGCGATCTTCGCGGCCTCGGTCGCCGACAATATCCGCTACGGCCGCCCCGACGCGACCGACGAAGAGGTAGTGGCGGCCGCGAGAATGGCCCATGCCGACGAGTTCGTCGCACGCATGCCGGAGGGGTATTCCAGCCTCATCGGCGAGCGGGGCGTGACGCTGTCCGGCGGCCAGCGCCAGCGCCTCGCCATCGCGCGCGCCATCCTGCGCGATGCGCCGCTGCTGCTGCTGGACGAGGCGACTTCGGCGCTGGACGCCGAGAGCGAGACGCTGGTGCAGGAGGCGCTGGGCCGGCTGATGGAGGGACGCACGACGCTGGTCATCGCCCACCGCATCGCGACCATCCTCAACTGCGACCGCATCGTCGTCATGGATGGGGGCCAGGTGGTGGAGCAGGGCACCCATGCGGAGCTCGTCGCGGCCGGCGGGCTCTATGCCCGCCTCGCCGATCTCCAGTTCAACGGCAGCAAGCTGGCCACTGCGGCCGCGAGCTGAGTTTCTGCCGTTGCCCTAAACGTCGTGCCCGGCCTCGTGCCGGACATCCACGCCTTCTTTCTGCGCGTCGCGCGTTCATGCCGTGGGTGGCCGGGACAAGTTCGGCCACGACGAGGTGCGGCGTTGACGGCGCTCTGTCAGCGATCGGTCAGCCTGAGCTCGATGCGCCGGTTGCGTGCCAGCGCTTCCGGGCCGTCGCCGCGGTCGATCGGCTGGAACTCGCCGAAGCCGGCGGCGACGAGGCGTTCGGGCGCGATGTCGCGCGAGATCAGGTACTGGACGACGGCGATGGAGCGCGCCGCCGACAGCTCCCAGTTGGAGCGGAAGCGGCCGCCCTGTATCGGCCGGGCATCGGTGTGCCCGTCGACCCGCAGCACCCAGGGAATGTCGGTTGGAATGTCTTTCTCGAGCTGCAGGAGGGCAGCGGCCAGCTTGTCCAGCTCGGCGCGCCCGCCGGGCTCGATCTCGGCCTGGCTTGACCCGAAGAACACCTCCGACCCGAAGACGAAGCGATCGCCGACCACGCGGATGTCGGCGCGCTCCGCGAGAATTTCGCGCAGACGGCCGAAGAACTCCGAGCGGTAGCGCGACAGTTCCTGCACGCGCTGGGCGAGCGCGAGGTTCAGGCGCCGGCCGAGATCGGTGATGCGCGACTGCGATTCCCGGTCACGGGCCTCGCTCGCGCCGAGCGCGTCCTCCAGCGCGGCGAGCTGGCGGCGCAGCGCGGTGATCTGCTGGTTCAAAAGCTCGATCTGGGCGAGCGCCGCCTGCGCGGTCTGGCGGTGCTGGGCGATCTGGGCCTCGAGCGTGGTCGCCCGGGTCCCGGCGCTGCCCGCCTGACCCTGCGCATCGGTCAACAGGCCCTGAAGCCGCGCGCGCTCCTGCTCGGAGGTGCCGAGCGTCGCGGTGATCGCGGCAAGGCCCTCCTGCAGCGTCTGGCGCTGGCCGCGTTCGAGCTGGAGCAGCTCGCCGAGTTCGGCGATCTGGCGCTGCAGGCGCACCATGCTCTCATCCTTGCCGGCGATGTCGCGCGACAGGAAGAACTGCGCCAGCATGAACACCGACAGCATGAAGATGATGGCGAGCAGAAAGGTCGACAGGGCATCGACGAAGCCCGGCCAGTAGTCGATGCCGCGCTCGCCGCGGCGGGCGCGTGAGAGGGCCATCAGGTGCGGCTCCGCTCGCGCAGGACCTGCTCAAGCAGGCGGCGCACTTCCTTCTGCTCCCCGGCCTGGGTTTCGACCCAGTCGCGGATCAGCTGCTGCTCGGAGCGCATGTGGGTGACGAGGCCCTGTATGCCCTCGGCAAGGTTGGCCATGGCGGCGCTGGCGCGCTGGTTGGAGGGGCCCTCGGCGATGGCCTCCCGCAGCCGGTCGAACGCGCGCTGGAGATCGGCGACGCTGACCTGGGGAGCGGCATCGCCGGCCGCGCCGGGGCTGATCACCGCCATGTCCTGCACGGTGGATGACAGCCAGTCCTCGACCTCGGTGTAGAAGCGGTTCTGGGCCTGGCTCGCCTGCAGGTCGAGGAAGCCGAGAACCAGCGAGCCGGCAAGGCCGAACAGCGAGGACGAGAAGGCGATGCCCATGCCGCCGAGCGGTTCGGCGAGGCCGCGCTTCATGTCCTCGAAAATGGTGCCGAGCTCGCCCTGCGTCGACAGACCGTTGATCACCCGGCCGACCGAGGTGACCGTCTCGATCAGGCCCCAGAACGTGCCGAGCAGGCCGAGGAAGACGAGCAGGCCGGTGAGATAGCGCGCGAGCTCGCGGCCCTCGTCGAGGCGGGTCGCCAGCGAATCGAGCAGCGAGCGCATGGTGGTGGTCGAGATCGCCATGCGGCCGGCGCGGTCGCCGAGCATGGTCGCCATCGGCGCCAGCAGCACCGGCGGCTTGTCCACGACGATACCGGGATCGGCGAGGCGGAACGAGTTGACCCAGCGCGCCTCACGAAACAGGCGAATCACCTGCCGGAACGACAGAATCACGCCGATCAGCCCGACCGCGACGATGACGCCGTTGAGGCCGGGATTGGCCATGAAGGCGATGCGCACCTCGCGCTGGAGCACGAAGACGATCAGTCCGACCAGCGCCAGGAACACCAGCATCCGGAACAGGAAGATGCGCGGAGACGAGACCTTGAAGGGGTCGAGATCGCGGGCCATCGGCACTCTTCGGGCTTTTGCGTCTGCTCCAAGGCTAGCCGCTGCGGCGCAAGAAATGAAGCGATGGATCGCGGGGAGGGGGAGCCGCCACCTCTCCCCGCCGGGGAAAGGTGGCGTCTTTTTCGCTCACGCGCCGAGCAGCTTTTCCTTCGTCGCCCAGTCCAGCGTCTTGTCGAGCGCGCGCGACAGGCGGTCGAACAGGTCGTCGGTCTCTTCCGGCGTGATGATCAGCGGCGGGCAGATGCCGATGGAATCGCCCATGGCGCGAACGATCAGGCCTTCCTCCTCGGCGATCTTCACCGCGCGGGCGCCGACGGCCGATTTCGGATCGAAGGCCTTCTTGGTCTTCTTGTCGGCAACCACCTCGATGGCGCCGACCATGCCGAGGCCGCGGGCCTCGCCGACCAGCGGATGGTCGCCGAGCGCCTTCAGGTGCGCCTGGAACTGCGGCGACTTGGCCGCGGCCTTCTCGATGATCTTCTCGCGCTCGTAGATTTCCAGTGTCTTCAGCGCCACTGCAGCGCCGACCGGATGGCCGGAATAGGTGAAGCCATGGCCGAACGTGCCGACCTTCTTCGATTCCACGATGGTCGCCTGGTACATGTCCTCGGGGATCATGATCGCGCCGACCGGCATGTAGGCCGAGGTCAGGGCCTTGGCGATCGAGATCGAGTGGGGCTTGTAGCCGAGGGCGGGCGAACCGAACCACTCGCCGAGCCGGCCGAAGCCGCAGATCACCTCGTCGGAGATCATGAACACGTCGTACTTGTTGCAGACGGCCATGATCTTCGGGAAATAGTCCTTCGGCGGCACGAGCACGCCGCCCGCGCCCATCACCGGCTCGGCGATGAAGGCGGCGACCGTGTCCGGCCCCTCGCGCAGGATCATGTCTTCGAGGTCCTGCGCCATGCGGGAGGAGAACTCCTCCTCGGTCTCGCCGTCCTTGCCGAAGCGGTAATAGTGCGGGCAGGACGTGTGCAGGATGCCAGAGATCGGCAGGTCGAAATCGATGTGATTGGCCGGCAGGCCGGTCAGCGAGGCCGAGGCGACCGTGACGCCGTGATAGCCCTTGATCCGCGAGATGATCTTCTTCTTCTGCGGACGTCCCAGCGCATTGTTCATGTACCAGATCATCTTGACCTGGCTGTCATTGGCCTCCGAGCCCGAGGAGGTGAAGAACACCTTGGAGATCGGCACGGGGGCCTTCTCCTTGAGCTTCTCGGCCAGTTCGATGGCCGGATCGTGGCTCTTGCCGCCGAACAGATGCGTGAAGGACAGCTTCTTCATCTGCTCGTAGGCGGTCTCGGCAAGCTCCTGGTTGCCGTAGCCGAGCGAGGCGCACCACAGCCCCGACATGCCCTCGATATAGGACTTGCCGTCGACGTCCGTGACATGAATCCCCTTGCCGCTTTCGAGGATCAGCGTGCCGGTCTCGCGGACGGTCGCCTGGTTCGTGTAGGGATGCAGAACGGTTTCGACGTCGCGGACCTGCAGGTTCGTCAGCGCCATGGCGGCCTCCGGAGCATGAGAATGCCGCGAATGAAGCCGATCAGACAGGCAGGTGTCAAAGCACGGCTGGAATGCGATGCATCTGTATCGCTAGGCCATTCGCCGTGAGGCCATCCAGCGAAGCGCCATGGCAAGGCCGAGAAGGGCGACCGGACCGAGATACCAGAGGCTCATCGGTACGCGCTTGCCGTTGGTGAAGACGAAGCTGACCCAGATGTACCACGCGCCCCACCAGTGCAGCGAGCGCCAGACGCGGGGACCGACCCAGCGCACCGCCGCATCGAAGGAGGTCGCGGTCATCAGCGCGATGACGAGATAGGTGGTGCTGCCGGTGACGACAGAACCGAGGTTGCTGAGCTGCCAGAACAGCGCCGCGTCGGCGCGGACCAGCGCGATGATCGCCGCCGCGTGGATGACATGAGACATGGCGAAGGAGACGCCGAGATAGCGCCGGTTGCGCATCATCCATCGCGTCAGCCGGGATGGCGCCAGTCGAACCAGCGATGACGCGGCAAAGCTCATGAGGAACAGCACGAGCGATGTGCGGGCGGTGAAGCGGATCACGGCCCGGAAACCGTCCGTGCCGCCACCGGCCTGGACATGGATGAGCGCCGATGCGGCGAGCAGGGCGAGCGTGATCGTGCCGGTCAGCGTCCAGCCCTCGGCGAGGCGGACGGAAAGTGTGCGCGAGGCAAGCGTGGTCATGCCGTCCCTCCGGGATCGGTAGCAAGTTCGGATGGCTGAAGGGGTTCGTTTCGCCGGCTAGCCGGCAGAGAGGCGCGTGGCCTGTCGCCGCCTTCTGCGCAGTGCCAGGATCTGCGCGAGCAGCAGCCCGACGAGGGCGCATTCGCCGACGGTTGCCGCGGCCACGGCGAGCGGCGCGGCCGACCAGTCCGCAGCGAGCGCAATGCGCAGCATGCCGGCGGCAACCGAGGCACAGAGCGCGGCGAGGGCAAGAACGGGCGCGGCCGGGGAGGGCCGCATGGCCCAGTAGCCGGCCGCGGCCGCCGCGATGGCAGCGACGAAGGCCCAGCGGTCGATCAGCGGCGCCGCAAAGCCGGCGAAGGTTCCGTCCGTGGCAAGCGGCGGCAGCCAGAGCGCGCGCAGACGCATGGCGATGAAGGTCGCAACGAGGGCGACAAGCAGAGTGATCCAGGTGCGGTCCACCTGCCGGCTCGCGCCGTCGGCGGCAAGTGTCGCGGCAACGGCGCGGGCAGGGCCCATGCGCTGGACGGCGCGCTGCATCTCCGCCTCCGACGGGCGGTCACCGAGCGCTTCGGCGAAATGGTCCGCGAGTTCGGCGCGCATGCGCCGCGCCAGCGCGGGATCGTGGCTGAGATGACGCGAGAGCTCGTCGAGATAGCTGTCGATCAGGCTGGCCATGGCCGTCCTCCGACGATGGCGTTGACCCCTTGCGAGAAGCGTTCCCACACCGTCCGGCGCTTGGCCAGCGCATCGCGCCCGGCCGGCGTCAGGGCATAGACGCGCCGCTTGCGTCCCGTCGGTGGCACCGTCCATTCGCTCTGGAGCAGCCCGGCCGCCTCAAGTCGGTGCAGCGCCGGATAGAGGGTGCCCTCCGGCAGATCGAACGTCTCGTCGCTGCGCGAGCGGATCGCCTCGATCACCGCGTAGCCATGGGCCGGCCCCGCCTCCAGCGCGGCGAGGACGATGGTGTCGAGGTGGCCTTTGAGCATTTCCGGGTCCATGCCTCGGAACGCTATACCTCGTGTCACTAGGTGTCAAGCAGAAAAGCCTAGCAACACGAGGTATCACCCCTCCGGCGGCATATCCTTCGGGTCCGCGGGCAATGTCGCCGTGCTTTCCTCGGTTTCGGCAGATGCAGCCTTCTGGCGGCGCTTCAGCCGGCGCGGCGGCAGGATGTCTGGGTCCGACACGACCTTCTTGGCGAGGAAGATCGCCGCATCGAGCTTGGTGAAGCTGCGGCCCCGGTAGAATTTCAGCGCATTGTCGTTGTTCTCCGCCACTTCCAGCACGAGATGCGTGCACCCCCGCAGGCGGGCGAGATGCTCGAGCTGCTCCAGCACGAAGCTGCCGAGCCCGCGCCCCTGGAATTCCGGGTCCACCGCGAGTTCCTCGACGAAGAGCGGGCGCATTTCCCGAGCGCGGAAATAGCGCTCGTTCATCCAGTTGTCGGTGCCGATGATCGTCAGCGCGCATTCGGCATAGCCAACGATCCGCTCCTTGTTGCCGAGGCGGATGACGAACAGCAGCTGCTCGATGCCCTTCTCGTCATAGACCTCGAGGAAGCGCTTCTTCGATTTCGGCCGCTGGTACTCGACGGTCGAGCGGTTCACCTCGCGGAACACCGCCTTGATGAACTCCCAGGTGCGGTTGAGATCGCGCTTGTTCAGTCGCCGGACGCGCACCTGCGGTTCGGCGTCGAGCGCGGCATCGGGAATGGTGTCGTCGGCGGTCATGCGGGTCTCGGTACGCTCCGATCGAACGCCTCCGGTTCTAGCCATCGCCGCGCGGCCAGGATAGCCCGCGCTCATCCATTCGCTCCGCGCATGGCGCTCTGTCGGCCACCCTGGCTTGCCGGATCGCTCGCTGCGGTGCCACGGTGCGGCCTCTTGCAGAGGGGAGACGCATCCATGGCCGCCGATCTGTCGCTGATCGAGAAGAGCGCAACCGACATCCTGAAGCTCCTGAAGAAGGGGGAGGTCTCCCCGCTCGACCTGCTCGACACGCTGGAGAAGCGTATTTCCACTGTCGACAAAAAGGTGAATGCGCTGCCGACCCTGTGCTTCGATCGCGCCCGCAAACATGCCCGCGCGCTGATGAAGAAGCCGAAAGAGGGCCGCGGCCTGCTTCAGGGCATGCCCGTGCCGATCAAGGATCTGACCGATGTCGCCGGCGTGCTGTCGACGCAGGGCTCGCCGATCTTCAAGGACAACGTCCCCGAGACCTCGAACATCCTCGTCGAACGCCTCGAAGCCCAGGGCGGCATCGTCTACGCCAAGTCGAACACGCCGGAATTCGGCGCGGGCGCGAACACCTTCAACGAGGTCTTCGGCGCCACCGTGAATCCCTACAACACCAAGCTGTCAGCGGCCGGCTCGTCGGGCGGCGCTGCCGTGGCGCTGGCGACCGGCATGGCCTGGCTCGCCCATGGTTCGGACATGGGCGGCAGCCTGCGCAATCCCGCGAGCTTCTGCGGCATTGTCGGCCTGCGCCCCTCGCCGGGCCGCGTCGCCTCGACGCCCGGCACGAAGATCGACTCGACCATGGGCGTCGAGGGACCGATGGCGCGCACCGTCACCGACCTGGCATTGCTGCTCGACGCCATGAGTGGCGACGATCACCGCGACCCGCGCTCGCTGCCCGCGCCAAAGCGCAGCTATCGCATGGCGCTCTCCGGCGGCTGGAAGCCGAAGCGCGTGGCGTGGTCGGCCAATCTCGGCATCACCCCGGTCGATCCGGAGGTGAAGGCGATCACCGAGAAGGCGGCGAAACGCTTCAAGGAGGCCGGCGTCATCGTCGAGGAGGCCCATCCCGATTTCTCCGAGATCCACGAATGCTTCGGCGTGCTGCGCGCCTACGCCTTCGCCACGACCAAGTTCGAGCTCCTGAAGACCCATCGCGACAAGCTGAAGCCTGAGGTCATCTGGAACATCGAGAAGGGCCTGAAGCTGACCATGGACGAACTGACCCGCGCCGAGGCGCAGCGTCAGGCCATGCTCCAGCGGACGCTCGCCTTCTTCGACCGCTACGATCTCTTGCTGACGCCGGCCACCATCGTCGCGGCCTATCCGGTCGAGCAGCGCTTCGTCGCCGAATGCGACGGCTTCAAGTTCCCGGACTATGTGCAGTGGCTTTCCATCGCCTATGCGCTGACGACCGTGTCCTGCCCCGCCGTCTCGCTTCCCTGCGGCTTCACCAGCGACGGCCGGCCGATCGGCCTGCAGATCGCCGCGCGGCCGCATGGCGAGGACCGGATTCTCGCCGGCGCGAAGATCATGGAGGATATCCTCGGCCTGAAGACCGTGAAGCCGATCGATCCGCGCGGCTGAGGCTCCCCGCTTCCGGTTCCGGCGGCGGGCCACTATGTTCGGGCCATGACCCGACCCGCCGCCGCGCCATCCTCCACCCGCCTGACCCGCCTGCCCTCCGGGTTGACGGTGGTCACCGATTCCATGCCGCACCTGCGGACCGCCTCGATCCAGGTCACCTTCGGTGTCGGGGGCCGTGACGAGCGCCCCGACGAGCACGGCATCAGCCATCTGCTCGAGCACATGGCCTTCAAGGGCACGACCAAGCGCACGCCGCGCGGTCTCGCCGAGGAGATCGAGGCTGTCGGCGGCGACCTCAATGCCTCGACGGCCTCGGAGAACACCTCCTATTTCGCCAAGGTGCTGGCCGAGGATCTGCCCGTGGGCCTCGATATCCTCTCCGACATCCTGACGGACCCGCAGTTCCACCCGGAGGAACTGGTCAAGGAGAAGAACGTCATCGTCCAGGAGATCGGCGCCGCCGAGGACGATCCCGACGATGTCGTCACCGATCAGTTCATCGCGTCGGCCTTCCCCGACCAGCCGCTCGGCCGTTCCATTCTCGGCACGCCGAAGGCGGTGCGCTCGGCGACCCCGGACAAGCTGCGCGCCTATATGGGCCGCAGCTACCGCGCCCCGAAGGCGGTGGTCACGGCAGCCGGCGCGGTCGATCACGACCGCGTCGTCGAGGCTGTCGCCGAGAAATTCGCCAAGCTCGACGGCGAGGTGCCGCCCGATGTCGAACCGGGCGTCTACAAGGGCGGCGGCGCCACCATTGCCCGGCCGCTGGAACAGACCAACCTCGTCTTCGGCTACGAGGGCATGAGCTACCGCGACCCCGACATCTATGCCGTCGGCGTGTTCAACAACCTGCTCGGCGGCGGGCTGTCGTCGCGGCTCTTCCAGGACGTCCGCGAGGACAAGGGCCTCTGCTACGAGATCCACTCGTTCCACTGGTCCTATGGCGATACCGGCATATTCGGCATCTCCGCCGGCACCGATCCCGGCGACGCGGTCGAACTGATGAAACTGACCATGGACGTGCTCCACGCCACCGTGGACGGCGCGACGGAGGCCGAGGTCGGCCGGGCCAAGGCGCAGATGAAGGTCGGGCTGCTCGGCGCGCTGGAGAGCTCCTCCGCCCGCACCGACCAGATGGCGAGGCAGGTGCTGGCTTTCGGGCGCACCTTCGACCTCGAGGAAATCGCCGCGAAGATCGATGCCGTGACGGTCGAGGACGCCCGTGCGGCTGGCGCAAGGCTGGTGCGCTCGTCGCCGATGACCTTCGCGGCCATCGGGCCGAAGCGCGGGCTGGACAAGGTGGCGAAGCTGGCGGAACAATTCCGTTCGACATGAACGCTTCGACCAAGGCCCCGCCACAGAGGCCGCCCGCCGCGAAACCGCTTTCGCTGCTTCGGGCGGTGGGCCTTGCCTACGATCCGCCGGAGCCCATTGTCGGTCGCAAGGTGACCCTGCGCGTGCCCGACATGGCTGATTTCGAGGGCTGGGCACGTCTGCGTGGCGCCAGCCGGGCGTTTCTGGTGCCGTGGGAGCCGGCCTGGCCGCCGGACGACCTGACCAAGCCCGCTTTCCGCCGCCGCGTCGCGCGCTATCGGCAGGACTGGCGCGAGGACCAGGGCTATGCGCTGTTCGTCTACCGCAACGAGGACGGCGCGCTGGTCGGCGGCATCACGCTGACCAATATCCGGCGCGGCGTCGCGCAGACGGTGTCTCTCGGCTACTGGATGGGCGAGGCCTTCGCCGGCAAGGGCTATATGGCCGCCGGCGTCCGGACCCTGATCCCCTATGCGTTCGGGCCGCTGGGCTTTCGCCGCATCGAGGCGGCCTGCGTGCCGACCAATGAGGCTTCCGTCCGCCTGCTGGAGCGGGTTGGCTTCACCCGCGAGGGGCTTGCGCGCCAATATCTGTGTATCAACGGCACGTGGATGGACCACACGCTCTACGGGCTGGTGAAGGGCGATGCGCTTGGCTGAGGCGCTCAGAGGCCGGTGAGGCCGACCCCGATGGTCAGCGCCCAGAGCGAAACCGAGACGCCGGCCGCGTACCAGCCGAACGTGTAGCAGGCCTGCCGGCTGGCGCTGGAGATCATCCGCTTGGCGACGGCGCGGGGCGGCCGCTCGTCGCGCTTCAGATTGATCCAGATCTCGTTGTACTCGACATCCTGCAGGGCGTTCTGCACGGCCCGCAGGACCATGAACACCGCTACCAGTGTGAAGCCGACGCCGCCGGCCTTCATGGCCGAGACCGGTTCGCCGGCCCAGTGATACATCAGCGCCAGTGCAGCCAGCGCCGCGAGGGCGCAGTCGCGCGCCGCCGACTGAAAAGCGCGAAGCCGGATCATTTCCATCGCGACCTCCTTCGGTCCGGATGCGGCAAATGGACTGACGCAGCGCACCATTTCCAATGTCGCATCGCAACATAGAACCGCGAATGCCTGCCAAGCGGGTCTGTCGTGTCCGGGTGGGAAAGGGTTCGATCGCGGCGCCCGGCAGCCCGATCAGGCTAGAGACTAAAGTCTATAATACGAAAGTCTTAATATCCTGTCGCGATCAGCGCCAGCGCGGAGAAAACCGGACGTCTGGGCGAGCGCGCACCGTGCGCTCGCAATGCTGCGCGGTGCATCCGGTTCGGATTGAAGGAGCGGATCGTGTCAGTCGACGACGAACAGCTTCGCGCCCGTCGGCGCGCGGGACCTGTGGGCCTCCGCGCCATCGGCCACCTGGTAGCTCATGCCGGGCTTCAGCACGAAAACGCGGCCGTCGGCCAGCGTCGTCTCAAGCGCGCCTTCGAGACAGAGCAGGACATGTCCCTTGGAACACCAGTGGTCGGAAACATAGCCCGGCGAATAGTCCACCATCCGCACGCGGATGCGGTTCTCCGCCGGGCCGAAATGCTGCGTACGCCAGAGCGCATGTCCGGCATCGCCCTCGTGGCGGGTGGGCGCGACCGATGCCCAGTCCACGGTGTTGAAGGCGATGTCGGACATTCTCATGGGACGGCTCCCGGCGTCAGAACAGGTGGATGAGGCCGGGCTTCAGCAGGCCAATGGCCGAGAAGCCGATGCCGATCAGGCCGAGCCCGCCCGCGAGCCAGGCCAGCGCCATGGCGCTGGTGATGACAGCCGCGGAGGCCAGCACGATGGCGATCTGGAACGCCGCCGAGGAAATCTCGAAGTCGTGGTAGCGCTTGTAGGCGAGATCACGCTTCTTCTCGGCTGCGGTCGCCCGAGCCGCCAGTTCGCGCCGGCCCTCATTGGTCTCCGGTTCGGTGTTCCAGCGGGTGGCGTTGGCGCGCCACTGGTCGATCTGCCGGGTCATGGCGGCTTTGACCGCCGCGTCGGTCATGGCATCGCGGGTGATTGTCATGTCCTCGGCGGCGGTGGTCACCGCCGTCATGCGGATGGTCTTGGCCTGGAAGAAGGCCCAGAGGTTCGATGCCTCGACATTGGCGTTGAGGGCGTCTGTCTGCGAACTCTTCGCCGCCGTCTCGGCCAGCGCCAGGAACAGCGCGAGGACGGCGATCAGCAGCGCGATCTTCTTGTTGGAGGGGTCGATATGGCCGTGGCCCGACATTGTGTGATTCCTTGGCAGGAACGAGGACGATGAACCGTGTGCCGCGCCGCGATCGCGCGCGCAAGGGGAGTGACGCGGACCTTCGAGGGTTTGCTTGCGACGGCCGAGGGCCTACACAGGATTCATGACAATGCAGACAAGATCGGGCGTTATCGCGGCGCTTGCGCCGAGCCTCCGGACGGGCCTGGTGCCGGCCTCATGAGCGACGCTTGCGACGGCCACGACCATCACCATGACGACGGCGAGATGGACGGCCCGGATTCGCCGCTCGTCCGTTCGCTGGCGCCCTCGCCCAATCACGACGCGCGCGCGGAGCCGGTGAGCCTCCTGATCATGCACTATACCGGCATGCGGGACGGCATGGCGGCGCTGAAGCGCCTGTGCGACCCGAATCCGCCACGTGTTTCCTGCCACTACGTGGTCTTCGAGGACGGCGAGATCGTCCAGTGCGTCGCCGAGCGGCGCAGGGCCTGGCATGCCGGGATCGGCTCGTGGCATGGGCGCGACGACGTGAATGCGCGCTCCATCGGCATCGAGATCGTCAATCCAGGCCATGAATTCGGCTACCGGCCCTTTCCCGAGACGCAGATCGGGGCGGTCATCGCGCTCGCGCAGGACATCGTCGCGCGCCACGCCATCCCGCCCGCGGGCGTCATCGGTCATTCCGACACGGCGCCGACGCGCAAGCAGGACCCCGGCGAACTGTTTCCCTGGAAGCGGCTGGCGGAGATGGGGCTCGGGCTGTGGGTGCCCCCGGTCCCGCTGATGGATGGCCCGTCCTACCGGCAGGGAGAGGAAGGCCCGCCGATCCAGGCCTTGCAGGCCCTGCTGGCCATGGCTGGCTACGGCGTCCAGGTCACCGGCGTTTACGATGCGCTGACGGCGGCGGTCGTGACCGCTTTCCAGCGGCACTGGCGACCGGAGCGGGTGGACGGCGTGGCGGATGCCTCGACGCTGCGCACCCTGCGCGACCTGCTGGCGGCGCGATGAAGCGCCGCGATGGCATGTGGGTTCCGGCAGCGTTTGCGGCCGTGTTCTGCTCCATCGCCGCCTCGGCGCAGCCGCTGCCGCAGGGCTTCGTCCACCTAGCCGATGTGGCTCCAACGATCCGGCAGGACATCCGCTATGCCGGTTCGCGCAACTTCATGGGCCGGCCGGCGGCGGGTTATCATGCGGCGGAATGCGTGCTGACGCGCCGTGCGGCCGACGCACTTGCCCGCGCACAGGCAGAGATCGCGCCTCGCGGCCTGACTCTCGTCGTCTGGGACTGCTATCGGCCGCAGCGCGCGGTCGCCGATTTCATGACCTGGACGCGCGACGAGACGGACCAGCGCATGCGGGCGATCTACTACCCCCGCGTCGACAAGCGCGACCTCAGCGTGCGGGGCTACCTGTCGTCCCGCTCCACCCATTCGCGCGGTTCGACGGTCGATCTCGGCATGGCGCGCAGCGGTACACCGTCGGCGGGCGGCACCGGCGACTGCGCGGCTCCGTACGGCACGCGGATCGACGACGGCGTCCTCGACTTCGGTACGGCCTACGACTGCTTCGACACGCTGTCGCATGTCCGGGCGCCCGGCATCGGCCGCGATGCGGCGGCGAACCGGACACTGCTCGCAGGCCTCATGCAGCGTCACGGTTTCCGCGCCTATGCCAAGGAATGGTGGCATTTCCAGCTGCGCGACGAGCCCCTTCCCGGACAGTCCTTCGATTTCCCGATCCCGCCGCGCGGTTCGCGCTGATCAGGCCGTCCCTGCAACCCTTGGAACATGTGGGCGGTTGGCGCATTGTCATGGTCCGGACAGTCGGAGGAACCGCCATGAGTGATGCCACGCAAGCCCCTGCCACTCCCCCAACGCCGAGGACCGGCCATTCCCTGGCCTCGCATCTCGTTCCGCTCCGCAAGAACTGGGGCTGGCTGATGGGGGCGGGGATCATTCTGGTCCTGCTCGGCATATTCGGGCTCGTCGCGGCCAACCTGTTCACCGTCGTCTCGGTGCTGTCCTTCGGCGCGATGATGCTGATCGCGGGCGGCGTGCTGATCGCGGATGCCTTCCGGCGCGAGGGCTGGAAGAGCCGGGTCGCGGTGCTGGTCATCGGCGCGCTCTACATCGCGACCGGCGCGCTGGTGCTCTACAACCCGCTGCAGGCCGTGGTGGCGCTGACCATCCTCTGCGCGGCGATGCTGGTCGCGACCGGCGCGCTGCGCATCGTCATGGCCTTCCAGATGCGCGAGCTGGTGGTCTGGGGCTGGGTGCTCGCCTCCGGCATCCTGTCGCTGCTGCTGGGCATTTTCATCATGGTGCAGTTGCCGCAAGCTGCGACCTGGGTGCTCGGCACCTTCCTCGCCATCGAGCTGATCTTCCAGGGCTGGACCTACATTTTCGTCGCCCGGGCGATCCGCTCGACCTTCGACGGGGTGCATCCGAAGCCGGCGGCCTGACCGCCGGCTCATGGTCACCAAATCGTTCACGGAAACCGTTTCTTAACGGCGTGTCGCGTTAATGAGACGTTGACGACACGGGTTCGCGAAGCGGCCTTTGCGGGCGTGATCGTCACGACGTCCGTGATGCCATGCCGGTTCGCAGCGCTGAGCCCGTCCCGCCGCCTCCGTCGCGCGATCTGTTCGCGCGGCTGGCGATTCGGGGCTTCCCATGCGCCCGCCGGCGGCCTCTGACGGCCGTTCGGGAGAGGCGGCATATGGCGAGCGGACAGATCAGCGGAGGTGCGGCGGGCGAGGCCCGGCACGTTCCCGTGCTGCTCGCCGAAGTTCTCGCCGCCCTCGCGCCGAAGGCCGGCCAGACGATCATCGACGGCACGTTCGGCGCCGGCGGCTATACCCGCGCCATTCTTGATGCCGGGGCCGATATCATCGCCATCGACCGCGACCCGACCGCCATCGCCGGCGGGGCGTCGCTGGTGGCCTCGTCCGCCGGTCGGCTGATGCTTGCCGAAGGCGAGTTCTCCCGGCTCGACCAGATCGCGCATGATCACGGCCGCGAGACTGTCGACGGCGTCGTGCTCGACATCGGCGTCTCGTCCATGCAGCTCGACCAGGCCGAGCGCGGCTTCTCCTTCCGCTTCGACGGACCGCTCGACATGCGCATGGCGATGTCCGGCGAGAGCGCGGCGGATCTCGTCGCCCGGCTCGAGGAAACGGCGCTCGCCAACCTCATCTACACCTATGGCGAGGAGCGCCTGTCGCGTCCCATCGCCAAGGCGATCGTCCGCGAGCGGACGGAAGCGCCGATCATCACGACGAAGCGTCTCGCCGAGATCGTCGCGAAGGTCGTGCGCTCCAAGCCGGGCGACATTCACCCCGCGACGCGCACCTTCCAGGCGCTGCGCATCGCGGTGAACGACGAGCTCGGCGAGCTGGAGACGGCGCTTGAGGCTGCCGAGCGCATCCTGAAGCCCGGCGGGCGGCTGGTGGTCGTCACTTTCCATTCGCTCGAAGACCGGATCGTCAAGCAGTTCATGGCGGATCGTTCCGCGCGGACGGCCGGCGGCTCGCGCCACGCGCCGGCGGCGGAGGTGCCCGATCCGACCTTCGTCCTCATCGGCCGCAAGGCGGTTGCAGCCTCCACCGCCGAGGCAGCCGTCAATCCGCGCGCGCGCTCGGCCAAGCTGCGCGCCGCCGAACGAACCGCCGCGCCTGCGAGGAGCGTGCGCCGATGATGCGCTTCATCAACATCGTCGTCGTTGCGGCGCTGATCGTGGCGGCCGTGGTGGTTTATCGCGTCAAGTATGAGGCGACGCGCCACGCCGAACAGGTCGCCAGGCTGCGCCTCGAAATCAATCGCGAGCGCGAGGCGATTGCGGAATTGCGGGCCCAGTGGGCCCATCTCAACAGCCCCGACCGCCTGCAGGCGCTGGCCGAGCGGCACCTGAGCCTGAAGCCGCTGCAGATCAATCAGATGCACGATCTCGCCAATCTGCCGGACAAGCCGTTCATCGATCCGGACCCGATCGGCTCGATGCTGGAGGCGATGGATGGCACGGCCGATCCGACAGCGACCGGCTCGGTCCGTCCGGCAACCGGCGGGAGCGCGCCGCTGCCACAGCGCCGCCCGGCAGGAGGCCGCTGATGGCGCCGAAGCTCTCCTTCCTGATGCGGGCGCGGCTGTTCTTCGCCTGGGTGCTGGCGGGCCCGCAATCCGGGCGCCTGCGCAAGGCCAAGTCGCGCATCCGCCTCGCCATGCTGGCCTTCGGCACGCTCTACGCCGTCATCGCGACCAGCATGATCCTCTATGTCGTGCGCTATGATCGCAGCCAGGCGGCCGGCGTGCGCAGCGCCGAGGCTGTCTCCGCAACGCGGCCCGACATCCTCGACCGTAACGGCGAGGTTCTGGCGACCGACGTGCGCACCATCTCCCTCTTCGCCGAGCCGAAGAAGCTGGTCGCCAGCTTCGACGTCGACGAGGCGACGGAACTCCTGACCGCCGTTCTCCCGGATCTCGACCAGCGCGAGGTCCGCGAGCGCCTGCGCTCCGGCAAGGGCTTCGTCTGGCTGCGCCGGGAAATCACGCCGCAGCAGCGCGACCAGATCCATCGTCTCGGCATTCCCGGCGTCGGCTTCCTGCGCGAGGCCAAGCGCTCCTATCCGAACGGCTCGACGCTGTCGCACGTGCTCGGCATGGTCAATGTCGACAATCAGGGCCTCGGCGGCATCGAACGCTACATCGACAGTCAGGGCCTCGCCGAACTGCATCGCGCCGGCCTCGTCACCGACCGCTCGCAGGCGCCGGTGCAGCTCTCCATCGATCTGCGCATCCAGCATGTCCTGCGCGACGAGCTGATCCAGGCGCATCAGAAATTCCGGGCAAAGGCGGCGTCGGGCGTGCTGCTGGACGTGAATACCGGCGAGGTCGTCGCCCTCGCCTCGATCCCCGACTACGACCCGAACCGTCCCGCCACCGCCGCCGGCTTCGACCGCGCCAACCGCATCACGACGGGCGTCTACGAGATGGGTTCGGTGATGAAGGCGCTGACGACCGCCATGGCGCTCGATTCCGGCCGTTTCAACATCAATTCGACGCTGGATGCGCGCTTTCCGATGTCGGTCGGCCGGCATCAGGTGAAGGATTTCCACGCCCAGCGCCGCGTGCTGACCCTGCCCGAGGTGTTCACCTATTCCTCCAATATCGGCACCAGCCGCATGGCCCTGACGCTTGGCGGCGAGCACCAGCGCAACTTCCTGCGCCGGCTCGGTCAGTTCGACCGCGTCAACACCGAAATCGGCCCTTCGACCGCGCCGTTGGTGCCGCGCCGCTGGGCGGACATCACCACGGCGACGGTCTCCTTCGGTCACGGCCTGTCGGTCGCCCCGCTACAGGCGGTGATGGGCACGGCCGCGCTGATCAATGGCGGCCGGCTGATCCAGCCGACCTTCCTGCGCCGCACGCCGGAGCAGGTGGAGGCCGCCAGTCGCCAGGTCATCCGGCCCGAGACCTCGGTCGCCATGCGCTTCCTGATGCGACTCAATTCCGAGCGCGGCTCCGGCCGTCGCGCCGATGTCGACGGCTTCTATGTCGGCGGCAAGACCGGCACCGCGGAAAAGGTCATCGGCGGACGCTATGCCAAGGACCGGTTGCTCAACTCCTTCATGGCGATCTTCCCCGCCGATCAGCCGCGTTATCTCCTGCTCGTCACGCTGGACGAGCCGCGCGGCATCCCGGAAACGCACGGCCTCGCCACCGCCGGCTTCAACGCCGCGCCGACAGCGGGCCGGGTGATCGCCCGTGCCGCCCCCTTGCTCGGCCTCCAGCCGCGCTTCGACATGCCGCCCGCCATGCAGGCGATCCAGGCCGGCTACCGCATGCCCGGACGCTGATCGGCCTCAAGGCCGCCCAACGCCCGCCGGAAGTGCCTGTCCGAATACGCATCCGCAGTGCCTGCTGCTCATGCCAGTGAGCCTCACCTCGCAATGCCCGCCATGCAGCTTTCGACCATCCTCGCCGACGAAACACCCGCCGCTTTTGCCAGCCGTCCGGTTTCCGGCCTGACCGCCGACAGCCGCGTGGTTGCCGAAGACACGACGTTCTTCGCGCTGAAGGGCGAGAAGGTGGACGGCATGGCCTATGCCGAAGCCGCCGCGAGAGCGGGAGCCTCCGCCATCGTCACCGACAAGGCCGATGCGCCGGCGGAGGTCGCCGGTGTACCGGTGGTCAGGGTGGCCAATGCCCGGCGAACGCTGTCGCTGGCGGCCAGCCGCTTTCACGCGCGCCAGCCGGCGACGATAGCCGCTGTTACGGGAACCTCCGGCAAGACCTCCGTCGCGGCCTTCCTGCGCCAGATCTTTCAGGCTGATGGCCACCCGGCCGCCTCCATCGGCACGGTCGGCGTGGTGCGCCCTTCCGGCGAGGTCTATGGCGGCCTGACGACGCCGGACCCGGTGACGCTTCACGCAACGCTCGACACGCTGGCCGGCGAGGGCGTCACCCATGTCGCCTTCGAGGCTTCCTCCCACGGGCTCGACCAGCACCGGCTGGACGGTGTCAGGATCAGGGCGGCAGGCTTCACCAACCTGTCGCGCGACCACCTCGATTATCACCACACGGTCGAGGCCTATCGCGCGGCGAAGCTGCGCCTGTTCACTGACCTGCTGCCTTCGGACGGGACAGCCGTGATCATGGCCGGCGCGGAGGGTGCCCCGTTCATCGCTGCCGCCAAGGCGCGCGGACAGCGCGTCATTGCCGTCGGCCGTGGCGACGAGGACAAGGTCGGTGGCATCGCCATCCGTTCCGAGGCGATCGACGGAGCGGGGCAGGTGGTCCGCCTCGCCGCCTTCGGCCGGGACTGGCAGGTCCGCATTCCGCTGCTCGGCAGTTTCCAGGTCGACAATGCCCTGCTCGCGGCGGGGCTTGCCATCGGCTGCGGCGTCGCGCCGGACCGGGCTTTCGCCGCGCTCGAACATCTCGAAGGCGCCAAGGGGAGGCTGGAATTCGTCGGCTCAAAGGATGGCGCGCCGGTCGTCGTCGACTATGCCCACAAGCCCGACGCTCTCGAAAAGGTGCTGGAGGCGGCGCGTCCTTTCGCTTCGCGCAAGTTGGTCGTGGTGGTCGGTTGCGGCGGTGACCGCGACCCCGGCAAGCGCCCGATCATGGGCCGCATCGCCGTCGAGAAGGCCGACCGCGCCATCATCACCGACGATAATCCGCGTTCCGAGGACCCTGCCTCCATTCGCGCGCAAGTGCTCGCCGGGGCGCGGGGCGCAGAAGAAATCGGCGACCGCGCCGAGGCGATCCGCACCGCCGTCCGCGACCTTGAGGCCGGCGATTTGCTGGTGATCGCCGGAAAAGGCCACGAAACCGGCCAGATCATCGGCTCCAAGACGTTCCCCTTCTCCGATCACGAGGTCGCCGCCGAGGCGATCCGCGATTTTTCAGCCTCTTCCCCCTCGAAAGGGCCTGCCGCATGAGCCAGCAGCCTCTCTGGACCACCGAAGCGCTGGCGCGCGCCATGGGTGGACGCCTCACCGGCAAGCCGGCCGCGACCATCGCCGACATTTCCATCGATACCCGCACGCTCGAAGCCGGTGAGGCCTATGTGGCGATCAAGGGCCATGCCCATGATGGCCATGCCTTCGTGCTGAGCGCCCTCGACAAGGGGGCGGCCGTTGCCGTCGTCTCCGAGGAATGGGCGGTGAGCGCGCCGCCTGGCGCCTACCTGATCGTGGCCGACCCGCTCAAGGCTCTCGAAAAGGCTGGTATCGTCGCGCGCGCCCGCACGGCCGCGAAGATCGTCGCGGTCACCGGTTCCATCGGCAAGACCTCGACCAAGGAGGCTCTCGCGCACGTGCTCGCGAGAGAGGGGCGTACGCATGCCCCGCCAAAGAGCTTCAACAACCATATCGGCGTGCCGCTGACGCTCGCGCGCATGCCGGCGGCGAGCCAGTTCGGCGTCTTCGAGATCGGCATGAACCATGCCGGAGAGATCACGCCCCTGACGCGCATGGTGAAGCCGGACATCGCGGTCATCACCACGATCGAGGCGGTGCATATCGAGAACCTTGGTACGATCGAGGCCATTGCCGACGCCAAGGCGGAAATCTTCGTCGGCGTCGAACATGGCGGCGCGGCCGTCCTGCCGCGCGATACCCGCCATTTCGACCGGCTGGCGAAGGCGGCCCGCGCGGCCGGCATCGACACCATTGTCTCCTTCGGCGAGCACGAAGAAGCCGATGTCAGGCTCCTGCGCCTCGTCCTCTCCGCCAATTGCTCCACCGTCTCGGCGCGGGTGATGGGCACCGAAGTCACCTACAAGATCGGCTCGCCCGGCAAGCACCTCGCCATGAACTCGCTGGCCGTTCTCGCGGCGGCGAAGCTCGCGGGAGTCGATCTCGCGGTCGCGGCGCTGGCGCTCGGCGAGACGCGCGCGGTGGCCGGACGCGGCGAGCGTTCGCAGCGTCGCCTCGGCACCGGCAGCTTCACGCTGCTGGACGAGAGCTACAACGCCAATCCGGTTTCGCTGCGCGCGGCCATCTCGGTTCTCGCGACCACGCCAAAGGCGGCGTCCGGCCGTCGCCTCGCCGTCCTCGGCGACATGCTGGAGCTCGGCAGCGAGGGTGCGGCGCTCCACGCGGCGGTCGCCGAGCCACTCGATAAGGCGGGTATCGATCTCGTCTTCTGCTCCGGTCCGCTGATGGAAAATCTCTGGAAGGTCTTGCCAGCGCACCGCCGGGGAGCCTATGCCGCCACCGCGGCCGAGCTCGAACCGCAGGTGATCCGCGCGCTGAAGGCGGGCGACGTCGTCATGGTCAAGGGCTCGCGCGGCAGCCGCATGGCGCCTCTGGTCGAGACGCTGAAGGCGAAATTCCCGGCCATCGCTCCGGACGAGCAGCAGGGCGCGGCATAGGTCGTTTCCACCTCTGGAAACGGCAAGAGTTTCTTGTCGCGTGTGTTTTCGCACGGCGGGCCGGCTCCCGGCCGGCCCGGGAGCGCACCGACGACCCGAAGGACGATTGAGACCGATGTTCGCATTCCTCGCCGAATATTCGAGCGTCTTCTCCCCGCTCAACGTCTTCCGCTACATCACCTTCCGCACCGGCGGGGCGATCTTCACGGCGCTGATCTTCGTCTTCCTGTTCGGGCCGGGCCTGATCCAGCTGCTGCGCCTGAAACAGGGCAAGGGCCAGCCGATCCGCGCCGACGGTCCTGAATCGCATCAGGCGAAGAAGGGCACGCCCACGATGGGCGGTCTGATGATCCTCTCGGGCCTCATGGTCTCGACCCTGCTCTGGGCCAACCTGCGCAGCCCCTATGTCTGGATCCTGCTGTTCGTCATGCTCGGCTTCGGCGCCATCGGCTTCTACGACGACTACCTCAAGGTGACGAAGCAGACCCATGCCGGCTTCTCGAGCCGGGCGCGCCTCGCGCTGGAATTCGTCATCGCCGGCCTCGCCGTCACCGCGGTCATGTCCATCACCCGCGAGCCGCTGGGCACCCAGGTCTTCTTTCCCTTCATCAAGGACCTGTCGATCAATATCGGCTACCTGATGATCGTCTTCGGGGCGCTGGTCATCGTCGGTTCGGGCAACGCGGTGAACCTCACCGACGGTCTCGACGGTCTCGCCATCGTGCCGGTGATGATCGCCGCCGGCACTTTCGGCGTCATCGCCTACCTCTCGGGCAATGCCGTCTTCGCGAACTATCTCCAGATCACCCATGTGCCCGGCACCGGCGAGATCGTCGTCATCATCGGCGCGCTGATCGGGGCGGGGCTCGGCTTCCTCTGGTTCAACGCGCCGCCCGCCCACATCTTCATGGGCGATACCGGTTCGCTCGCTCTCGGCGGCCTCATCGGCACTATCGCGGTCGCGGTGAAGCACGAGATCGTGCTGCTGGTCGTCGGCGGCCTGTTCGTGCTCGAAGCCGTCTCGGTCATCGTGCAGGTCGTGTCGTTCAAGCTGACCGGCAAGCGCGTCTTCCGCATGGCGCCGATCCACCACCATTTCGAGAAGAAGGGGTGGTCGGAGCCACAGGTCGTCGTGCGCTTCTGGATCATCGCCTTCGTTCTCGCGCTTGCGGGCCTCTCGACCCTGAAGCTGCGCTGACATGGTTCCGGTCGCGACGTTCAAGGGCGCCAATGTCGCCGTCTTCGGGCTGGGCGGTTCGGGCCTTGCCACCTGCGCGGCGCTCAAGGCGGGCGGCGCGCGCGTCATCGCCTTCGACGACAGCCCCGTCTCGCTCGAGAAGGCGGCGGCCGCCGGTTACGAGACCGCCGACCTGCGCGGCATCGACTGGTCGTCGGTCGCGGCGCTGGTGCTCGCTCCCGGCGTGCCGCTGACCCATCCCGCCCCGCACTGGAGCGTCGGCCTCGCTCAGGCGAACGGCGTGGAGGTCGTCGGGGACATCGAACTGTTCTGCCGCGAGCGCCGCGCCAACGCCCCGAAAGCCCCCTTCGTCGCCATCACCGGCACCAACGGCAAGTCGACCACCACGGCGCTGATCACGCATATCCTCGAAAAGACCGGCCGCGACGCACAGATGGGCGGCAATATCGGCACGGCCATCCTGTCGCTGGAACCGCCGGCCAGGGGCCGCTTCCACGTCATCGAATGTTCCTCGTTCCAGATCGACCTGACGCCATCCATCGACCCCTCGGTCGGGCTCTGCCTCAACGTCACGCCGGACCATCTCGACCGCCACGGCACGCTCGATGACTACGCCGCGGTCAAGGAACGGTTGATCGCGGGCGTTCAGCCGGGCGGGACCGCGGTGATCGGTATCGATGACCGCCACAGTCAGGCCATGGCCGACCGCGCCGAAAGGGCGGGCCGCTCCGTCGTGCGCATATCAATCCGCAATCCGCTGTCCGATGGTCTCCACCTCGACGGCGCGGATATCGTCCGCATGAAGGCCGGCGCCGTCGTCCATCGCTTCTCGGTGGGCCGCGTCGGCGCGTTGCGTGGCACGCACAATGCCCAGAACGCCATGGCCGCCTACGCGACTTGCGAGGCGCTCGGTCTGACAGGTGACGACATCGTTCGCGCCATGATGAGCTTTCCCGGTCTGCCGCATCGCATGGAGCAGGTCGGCCGCATCGGCAGGGTCCTGTTCGTCAACGATTCCAAGGCCACCAACGCGGACTCGACCGAGAAGGCGCTGGCCGCCTTCTCCGACATCTACTGGATCGCCGGCGGCAAGCCGAAGGAGGGCGGCATCGCCTCGCTCGCCCGTTTCTTCCCGCGCATCCGCAAGACCTACCTGATCGGATCGTCGACCGAGGAATTCGCCGCGACGCTCGGTGACTATCCGCACGTCATTGCCGGCACGCTGGACAAGGCGGTCGCGGCCGCCGCCGCCGATGCCGCCACGGACGGCGCCGCCGATCCCGTCGTGCTGCTCTCGCCGGCCTGCGCGAGCTACGATCAGTTCCCGAATTTCGAGATACGCGGCAAGGCCTTCCGCGACCTCGTGCTCGCCATGCCGGGTATCGAGAAGGCGTGAGCCATGTGCGACGCGGGGCAGGGCTGGCGCTATGGCCGGCGCACCCTTGCGAGCATTGTCGAACAAGCGGTTTGGCAGTGCGGGCCGACGCCGGCGCTCGGCTGGCACTTTCACGACGAGGCGCAGGTCATGATGGTCCGCTCCGGGCGGCGGCGGATCGAGACGGCCCATGGGCTGATCGTCGTCGATGCCGGTTGCGGGCTGATCTTGCCGCCCGGCCTGCCGCATCGATCACCTGCGGAGAGCAGCAGCGTCGATTGCCACAATCTATACGTCCGCTGTGACCTGCCATTCGGCGTCGGCAGGCCACTCGTCTTTCGCGCTCCCGAAGACATTTGCGCGGCGCCGACCGAGATCGTTCTCCGTCGATTGATCGCCGCGGTGCCGACAGGCATGGGCGGGCCGGCGATCAATTCCATATCTCCGGCCGCTTCGGTGACAGCGACGGCTTTCGCCAAGGGTCTCGCACGCGAGACTTACATCCGCGCTTTCCGCCGCTCGGTCGGCGTCACGCCCCATGCCTATCGCCTCGCGGCCATGCTGAATGACGCCCGCTCGCTTCTGAGGGCGCAGGTGCCGCCTGCCGAGACCGCAGCGGCGGCGGGCTTCGCCGATCAGAGCCATCTCGGCCGCGTGTTCCGGCGTGCCTTCGGCATCACACCCGCCGCCTACCGCAGCGGCTTCATCGCCTGAACCGGCAGGAGACAGCGTCACTTTCGTTCCAGACGCGACGTCGTCCAGCCCGCTATGAAGCCGGCGGAGCATTGCCATGGAACCGCTTGCCGTCATCCTTCTCTTCGCCGCCGGGCTCGCGGGCGGCATCGTCAATGCCATTGCGGGCGGCGCTTCGCTGATCACCTTCCCGGCCATGCTCGCGGCAGGCTTGCCGCCGGTGGTCGCCAACGCCTCCAATGCGCTCGCCGTCACGCCGGGTCACCTCGCGGCCGCCGTCGCGGATCGCGAAGCTCTGCCGCGCGACACCGGCACGCTCACGGAATGGGTCCTCGCCGGGCTCATCGGCGGGGCGGTCGGTGCCGTGATCCTGCTCGTCACGCCCGAGCGGCTGTTCATGGTGCTCGTGCCGCCGCTCATCGGCGGGGCGACGGCGATCTTCGCCTTCGGGCCGGCGATCCGACAGAGGCTTGCGGCTGGCCGGGGCGCCGCGCCGGCCGGGCCGAGGCGGGCGCTCATCTTCGCCATCTGTACCTATGGCGGCTATTTCGGTGCGGGCCTCGGCGTCATGCTGATGGCCGCCATCGCTCTCGTCCGCCATGGGGATCAGCCGCGCACGGCCAATGCGCTGAAGAACCTCTGTGGCTCGGCGGTCAGCGTCGCGGGCGTGGGAATCTTCATCTGGCAGGGCCTGATCGCCTGGCCGCCGACAGTGGTGATGCTGGCGGGTTCGGTTATCGGCGGCATCGCGGGAGGGCGGCTCCTGCCCTTCCTGCCGGCGCCCGTCGTGCGGGCGGCCGTGATTCTTGCCGGCGTGGTGCTGACACTTGCCGCTATCCGCTCCTACTGGTTCTGAGCCGCCTTCGCGCGGTTAACGAAGCGTTGAGCGGAAGCCTTTAGATTTCCTTCCAAACGCTCGCCAGTCGGGCAAGTCCGGTCGGATATCGGGGACGGCGCATGATCTCCAGGGCTGAACGCACGGCCTTCGGCGAATGGTGGTGGACGGTCGACCGGCTGCTGCTTTCCGCCCTGTTCGGCCTGATGCTCGCGGGCATCGTGCTGTCGCTGGCGGCGTCTCCGGCCGTGGCTCACCGGATCGGCCTCGACACGTTCCACTTCGTCAACCGGCAGGTCTTCTTCCTGATCCCCGCGACGATCGTGCTGATCGGCACGTCCTTCCTCACGCCCTACTGGATCAGGCGGCTGGCGCTCGTCGCCTTTCTCGGCGCGCTCGTGCTGGTGGTCGCGACCCTGTTCGTCGGTGCCGAGATCAAGGGCGCGCGTCGCTGGCTGAACTTCGCCGGCATCGGCCTCCAGCCGTCCGAATTCATGAAGCCGGCCTTCGTGGTGCTGTCCGCCTGGCTGTTCGCGGAGAGCGCCAAGCGGCCGGAAATGCCCGCCAACATCCTTGCCATGATGCTGCTGGCGGCGGCCGTCACGCCGCTGGTGCTCCAGCCGGATGTCGGCCAGACCTCGCTGATCACGGTGGTCTGGGCGGCGCTGTTCTTCATGGCCGGCATGCGCTGGCTCTGGGTCTTCGGCCTCGCGGGCGTCGGCGCGGCGGGTCTCGTCGGCGCCTATTTCTCGTTTCCTCACGTGCGCCGCCGTATCGACAAGTTCATGGAGCCCGGTACGGCCGACACGTTCCAGGTCGATGTCGCCATCGACGCCTTCCAGCAGGGCGGCTGGTTCGGCAAGGGCCCGGGCGAGGGCACGGTGAAGCGCATCATCCCGGACAGCCATACCGACTTCATTTTCGCGGTGGCCGCCGAGGAGTTCGGCACCATCCTGTGCCTCGTCATCGTCCTGCTGTTCGCCTTCGTCGTGCTGCGCTCGCTGAAACACGCCCATGACGACGAGGATCCGTTCTGCCGCTTCGCGGTGGCGGGCCTTGCCATGCTGTTCGGCCTGCAGAGCTGCATCAACCTGATGGTCAACCTGCACCTCATTCCGCCGAAGGGCATGACGCTGCCCTTCGTCTCCTATGGCGGCTCCTCGCTGATCGCGCTCGCCTTCGGCATGGGCATGCTGATCGGCCTGACGCGACGGCGGCCGCGCGCCGAGACCATGGCCGAGGTCAGCCACTATCAGGCGAGCCGCGCCTGACATGAGCCAGCCCCTGATCCTGGTCTGCGCCGGCGGCACCGGCGGCCACCTCTTTCCCGCCGAGGCGCTGACCGTGGCGCTCATCGAGCGCGGCTGCATCGTCGATCTCGTCACCGACGAGCGGGCGGAGAAATATGGCCGGGCGTTCCCGGCGCGTGCGACCCACATCGTGGAATCCGCGACCATCGGCTCGAAGAACCCGCTGGCGCTGGCCAAGACCCTGTTCACGCTGGGACGCGGGTACATGCACGCCCGCAAGATCGTCCGCGTGCTGAGGCCTGCCGCCGTCGTCGGCTTCGGCGGCTATCCGACCCTGCCGCCGATGTTCGCCGCCACCCAGCTCGGCGTGCCGACCGTCATCCACGACCAGAACGCCGTGATGGGCCGCGCCAACCGCCAGCTCTCCGGCAGGGTGACGGCCATCGCGACATCGTTTCCCGGTGTGCTGGATTCCGATCCTGCGCTGGCGAAGAAGGCGGCCTTTACCGGCAATCCCGTGCGTCCCATGGTCATCGAGGCGGCGGCGACGCCTTATGACGCGCCGCAGCCGGGCGGACCCTTCCGACTCTGCGTCTTCGGCGGCAGCCAGGGCGCGCGCGTCATGAGCGAGATCGTCCCGCCGGCATTGGAACTGATGGACCCGGCGCTGCGCAGCCGTTTGCACGTGGTCCAGCAGGCCCGGACCGAAGACCAGCAGGACGTTCAGGCGACCTATGCTCGGCTTGGCGTCGCCGCCGAGGTCGCACCCTTCTTCGTCGACCTGCCGGCGCGGCTGGCGAACGCCCATCTCGTCATCGCGCGCTCGGGCGCCTCGACGGTGGCGGAGCTTTCGGTCATCGGCCGCCCCTCGATCCTCGTGCCGCTGCCGCATGCGCTCGATCAGGACCAGCTCATGAACGCGGCGACGCTCGCCTCGGCCATGGCCGCGACCGTGGTCAGGCAGTCCGACTTCACACCCGGCTGGCTGGCAGGCGAGCTCTCCCGCCTTCTGGCCGATCCGGCGCCGCTCGCCGCGGCCGCTGCCAATGCAAAAGCGCAGGGCCATGCGGATGCCGCGGGCCGCTTGGCCGACCTCGTCCTCAAAACCGCCGGAATCACCCCGGCAGGACAAGCCTCATGAAACTGCCCCGCGACATCGGACCCATCCACTTCATCGGCATCGGCGGCATCGGCATGTCCGGCATCGCCGAGGTTCTGCTCAACCTCGGCTACAAGGTGCAGGGCTCGGACGCGGCCGAGGGCTACACGATCAAGCGGCTGAAGGATCGCGGCGCGACGGTCTCCATCGGTCATGCCTCGGAAAATCTCGGCGAGGCCGAGGTCGTGGTGGTCTCGACCGCCATCAGGAAGGACAATCCTGAACTTGTCGCCGCGCGCGAGAGGCGCATTCCCGTCGTGCGCCGCGCCGAGATGCTGGCCGAGCTGATGCGGCTGAAATCCTGTGTTGCCATCGCCGGCACGCACGGCAAGACCACAACCACCTCCATGGTCTCGACGCTTCTCGATGCCGGCGGCTTCGACCCGACCATCGTCAATGGCGGCATCATCAACGCGCTCGGCACCAATGCCCGCCTCGGCGCCGGCAACTGGATGGTGGTGGAGGCAGATGAAAGCGACGGCTCATTCCTGAAACTGCCGGCCGATGTTGCCATCGTCACCAATATCGATCCCGAGCACCTCGACCATTACGGCAATTTCGACGCGGTGAAGAAGGCGTTCCGCGACTTCATCGAGAACCTGCCCTTCTACGGCTTCGGCGTCATGTGCATCGACCATCCCGTCGTGCAGGACATGGTCGGCTCCATCGCCGACCGCCGCGTCATTACTTATGGCGAGAACCCGCAGGCCGACGTGCGCATCCTCGACATCGACCTGACCGGCGGCCAGTGCCGCTTCAAGGTGCAGTTCCGCGATCGCACCGGTGCGGTAACCGAGGAGATCGAGGATCTCGTCCTGCCCATGCCCGGCCGGCACAATGCGCTGAATGCCACCTCCGCCATCGCGGTCGCGCGCGAGCTCGGCATGGCCGCGCCGCAGATCAGGAAGGCGCTGGCCGGCTTCGGCGGCGTCAAGCGCCGCTTCACCAGGACCGGCGAGTGGAATGGCGCGCTGATCTTCGACGATTACGGCCACCACCCCGTCGAGATAACAGCGGTTCTGAAGGCCGCGCGCGCCTCCACCGACAAACAGGTGATCGCCGTCGTGCAGCCGCATCGCTACACGCGCCTCGCCTCGCTGTTCAACGAGTTCTGCACCTGCTTCAACGACGCCGATCACGTCATCGTGGCGGATGTCTATGCGGCCGGCGAGCAGCCGATCCCCGGCGCGAGCCGCGACGACCTCGTCTCGGGCCTCAAGACGCGCGGGCACAAGTCCGTGGTCGCCATGGAGAGCCCGGCGCAGCTCGCAAGCCTCGTCGCGGGCGTGGCGAAGCCCGGCGATTACGTCATCTGCCTCGGCGCCGGCAACATTACCCAGTGGGCCTATGCCCTGCCGGGCGAGCTTGAGAAGCTGGCGAAGGAGTAACGGCGCGTGACGAGCGACATGCTGGGCTTCGGGCGCTCGGTCCTCGACAGCCAGCCATTCAGCCGGCTGATCGGCGCGGAGCTCGACGTCTTCGAGCCGGGGCGCGCCGAGATTTCGCTCGTCATCGCCGACCATCATCGCCAGCAGCATGGTTTCGTCCATGGTGGTGTACTGGCCTACCTCGCCGACAATGCCTTGACCTATGCGGGCGGCTCCATGCTGGGCGATTGCCTGACCGCCGAGTTCAAGATCAATTACCTGCGCCCGGCCAAGGGTGAGCGGTTGGTGGCGCGCGCGAAAGTCGCGTCCGGCGGCAAGCGCCTCGCCGCTTGCACCTGCGAAATCGTGACGGTCTCCGGCGATGGCGAGACCGTCGTCGCCATTGCGCAGGGGACTATTGCGCGCATCGACGGCGAGAAGAGCTGAGCATGGCCTTCGAGGATCTCACGCCCGTCGTCCGCGCGCTGGTCCCCGGCCTGCAGGGCGCGGTGACGGCCAATGCCTCGATGAAGCCCTTCTCCTGGTTCCGCACCGGCGGGCCGGCGCAGCTCCTGTTCGAGCCGGCGGGCGAGATCGACCTCATCGAGTTCCTTCGCCACATCCCGCCGGACTGGCCGGTCATGCCGGTCGGCCTTGGCTCGAACCTTCTGGTACGCGACGGCGGTGTCCCCGGCGTGGTTATCAAACTGTCAAAGCCGTTCGCCGAAACGGAAGTGCTGAATGACCACCTTGTGCGTGCGGGCGCCGGCGCGCCTGACGTCAAGGTTGCACGCGCGGCGGCGGAGGCGGGCATTGCCGGCTTCACCTTCCTGCGCGGCATTCCCGGCGCCATCGGCGGGGCGCTGCGCATGAATGGCGGCGCCTATGGCGGCGAAGTCACGGACATTCTCGTCGAGGCCCGCGCCATCCGTCGCGATGGCCACACCGAGACCTACGATCATGCCGCCATGAAGTTCGCCTATCGCAAGTCCGGCGCGCCTGATGACGCGATCTTCGTCTCGGCCCTGTTCCGTGGCACGCCCGGCAATCCCGGCGAACTGCTCGCCGCCATGGACGAGATCACCCGGCAGCGCTCGGCCACCCAGCCGGTCAATACCCGCACCGGCGGCTCAACCTTCAAGAATCCGGAGGGGCATTCAGCCTGGAAGCTGGTCGATGCGGCCGGCTGCCGTGGCCTGAGGATCGGCGGCGCGCAGGTCTCCGAACTGCACACCAATTTCCTCATCGCCTCGCCCGAGGCGACCTCCACCGACATCGAGCGGCTGGGCGAGGAGGTGCGCCGGCGCGTGCTGGACATGTCCGGCGTCGAGCTTCAGTGGGAAATCAAGCGGGTCGGCGTGCCGCTGGCCTGACGGAAGGATCATCCGATGACCAAACCGCATGTCGCCGTCCTCTATGGCGGCTGGTCCGCCGAACGCGAAGTATCGCTCAATTCGGGCCGGGCCTGCGCGGACGCGCTGGAATCGCTCGGCTACAGGGTCTCGCGCGTCGATGTCGGCCGCGACGTCGCGCAGAAGCTCGCCGAACTGAAACCCGACGTGGCGCTGAACGTCACGCATGGCCGGCCGGGCGAGGACGGCACTCTCGCCGGCATCCTCGAGGTCATGGCGATCCCCTATACGCATTCGGGCGTCATGGCCTCGGCGCTCGCCATGGACAAGGCCATGGCCAAGAAGATCATGGCCGGCGCCGGCGTGCCGGTTCCCGGCGGTCTGATCGTCTCCCGCCGCGAGGCGGCCCGCGAGCATCTTCTGCCGCGTCCCTATGTGATCAAGCCGAATACCGACGGCTCCTCCCTCGGCGTGTTCATCGTCACGAAGGAGCACGACCACCCGCCGCAGGAGCTCCATTCCGCCGACTGGAGCCTCGGCGAAACGGTTCTCGTCGAGCCCTTCATCGCCGGCAAGGAGCTGACCTGCGCCGTCATGGGCGACCGCGCTCTCGGCGTCGTCGAGATCACGTATGCCGGGACCTTCTACGACTATGACGCGAAATATGCGCCGGGAGGCTCCCAGCACCTGATTCCAGCGCCGCTTAAACCAAATATTTACTCTGAGGTCCAAAGACTGTCCCTCGCAGCGCATCAGGCGCTCGGCTGTAAAGGGGTCAGCCGTGCGGACTTCCGATACGACGATACGCCCGGGGGAACCGGGGCGCTCGTCTGTCTCGAAGTCAACACGCAGCCCGGGATGACCGGGACTTCGCTCGTCCCCGATATGGCCGCTCACGAAGGAATATCGTTCGCCGAGCTGGTCGAATGGATGGTGCAGGACGCTTCTCTCGATCGCTGATCGCCAGGCTCTCCGGGGCCGGGGCGGATGCGTTCGCGGCTGCCGGCGGCAGGCTTCGTGCCCGCGAGCTGCGGGAGCGGCATGCGGCCGGCGAGCGCGACCCCTTTGCCCGCCCCGGCGGGCTGTCGCTGTTCATGCGCCGCGTCTCGATCCGCATCGCCAACATGCACATACCCCGGCGCGCCGGCCTCTTCGCCTCGCTCGCGCTGTTCGCGGCGACCGGCCTCTACGGCGTGCAGCGCGGCGGCCACTGGCCGGCCGTCAACGGCTTCCTGATCGGTGTCGGCGATTCAATGGCCAATGCCGCCGGCATGCAGGTGCGTGGCGTGAAGCTCACCGGCAACCGCCAGATGAGCCATGACCAGATTCTCGACGTCGCCGGCATCACGCCGTCGTCGTCGGTCCTGTTCTTCGATCCGGATCAGGCCCGCGCGCGCCTCAAGGCCAATGCCTGGATCGCCGATGCGACGATCCAGAAACTCTACCCCGACCAGCTCCTCGTCTCGATCACCGAGCGCGAGCCATTCGCGCTGTGGCAGCGCGAAGGCCGCATCCACGTCATCGCCGCCGACGGCACGGTCATCCTCGACCACCTCGATTCGCGCTTCCAGACCCTGCCGCTGCTGGTCGGCAAGGGCGCGGAGGCGCGCGCCCGCGAGATCGTCGGTCTGCTCGGCGATCATCCCCACGTCGCCCAGTCGGTCCGCGCCGCCGTCCTGGTGGCGGAGCGGCGCTGGAACCTCGTCCTGAAGAACGGCATCGACGTGCGTCTTCCCGACGAGAACATGGACCGTGCCATGACCGATCTCGCCCGGCTCGACGCCGAGCGCCGGCTGATGAGCCGCGATGTCGCTTCCATCGACATGCGCGTGCCGGATCGCGTCACGGTGCGCCTGTCCGAAGATGCCATGAAGGCGCACGAGGCGGCGCTGCGTGAACGAGACCGCGAGCGGGCCCGCCGCCGCGCAGCACAGGGTCAGCGCACATGACGAGCCCCTTCCGTCATGGCCTGACGCCGCGGATGCGGCCGGTGTCCCCGAAGCGCTCCGCCATCATGTGCGTGCTCGACATCGGCACGTCCAAGATCGTCTGCATGATCGTCAAGCTGCGCCCGCGCGAGGGTTCGGACATCCTGCCGAACCGCACGCACAAGGCGGAGATCCTCGGCATCGGCCACACCCGCGCCCGCGGCATGAAGGCTGGCTCCGTCGCCGACATGGCCAAGGCCGAGGCTTCCATCCGGCAGGCGGTGGACGCCGCCGAGCGCATGGCCGAGGTCCAGGTCGACCGGGTGGTGGTCACGGTCTCCGCCGGCCGGCTCGGTTCGGAACAGTACGAGGCGCGCGTCACCTGCCAGGCGCCCCGCGTGCAGGATCATGACCTGCACCGTGTGCTTCAGGCCGCCTCCGATCATTCGATCCGGCAGGGCAGGGCGGTGCTGCACTCCATGCCCATCGGGTTCCGCCTCGACGATACCCGCGGCATCAAGGACCCGCGCGGCATGCTCGGCTCCTCGCTCGGCGTCGACATGCATGTCGTCACCTGCGACATGGCGACAGCGCGCAACCTGATGCTCTGCGTCGAGCGCTGCCATCTCACCGTCGAGGCTCTGGTCGCCGCTCCGCTCGCTTCGGGTCTGTCGGTACTCACCGACGACGAGGCCGAGCTGGGCACCGTCTGTCTCGACATGGGCGCGGGCACCACGACGCTGTCGGTTTTCGCTGGCGGCCATTTCGTCCATGCCGACGCGGTCGCGGTCGGCTCGCATCATGTCACGATGGACCTCGCGCGCGGTCTCTCGACCCGACTGTCGGATGCCGAGCGGATCAAGGTGCTGAACGGCGCCTGTTTCGCCGCCAAGTCCGACGAGCGCGACATCATCACCGTGCCGTCCATCTCCGAGGACGACCGCGACATCCCCCACTCCGTCAGCCGCGCGCAGGTGATCCGCATCATCCGCCCGCGCATCGACGAGATTCTCGAAATGGTCCGCGATCGGCTGACTGCGGCGGGCGCCGCGGCCGAGGCCGGCCGCCGCGTCGTGCTGACCGGCGGCGGCGCGCAGCTGCCGGGCCTCGCCGATCTCGCCGCCCAGGTCTTCGGCCGGCAGGTGCGGGTCGCGCGCCCGGTCGGCATCACCGGCCTTCCCGACAGCGCCAAGGGCCCGCCCTTCGCGGCTCCCGTCGGCCTAACCGTCTATCCGCAGATCGCGGGCATGGAGCATTTCGAGCCGCAGCGGCGCTTCTTCGCCGCCACCGGCACGGACGGCTACTTCAACCGTGTCGGCCGATGGATACGGGACAGTTTCTGACATGCGTCCGGTCCGCACTCCTTGGCGGCCCGGACGAAAAAAATGGCAAGGCCGGTGCCACCGGTTGCGCAACCTGAGTTAGACAAGCGACGTGGCTGTCGCGCGAGTGATTCGAACGAGGCTCCCAATGACCATCAACCTGAAGATGCCCGACATTCGGGAACTGAAGCCCCGGATCACCGTGTTCGGCGTCGGCGGCGCTGGCGGCAATGCCGTCAACAACATGATCGAGGGCGGCCTTCAGGGCTGCGACTTCGTCGTGGCCAACACCGACGCGCAGGCGCTGTCCTCGGCCAAGGCCGAGCGGATCATCCAGATGGGCCTGCAGGTCACCTCGGGTCTCGGCGCCGGTTCGCACCCGGAAGTCGGCGCCGCAGCGGCCGAGGAGGTCATCGACGAGATTCGTGACCAGCTCACCGGCTCGCACATGGCCTTCATCACCGCCGGCATGGGCGGCGGCACCGGCACGGGCGCTGCCCCGGTCATCGCCCGCGTCGCCCGCGAGCTCGGCATCCTCACCGTCGGCGTCGTCACCAAGCCCTTCCACTTCGAGGGCGTGCGCCGCATGAAGACGGCGGATTCGGGCATCATCGAGCTGCAGAAGTCGGTCGACACGCTCATCGTCATCCCGAACCAGAACCTGTTCCGGGTGGCGAACGAGAAGACCACCTTCACCGACGCCTTCGCCATGGCCGACCAGGTGCTCTATTCGGGCGTTGCCTGCATCACCGACCTGATGGTCAAGGAAGGCCTGATCAATCTGGACTTCGCTGACGTGCGCGCCGTCATGCGCGACATGGGCAAGGCCATGATGGGCACCGGCGAGGCGACCGGCGAGCGCCGGGCGATCACCGCCGCCGAGGCCGCCATCGCCAATCCGCTGCTCGACGAGACCTCGATGAAGGGCGCGCGCGGCCTCCTCATCTCGATCACCGGCGGCAACGACCTCACCCTCTTCGAGGTCGACGAGGCGGCGACCCGCATCCGCGAGGAAGTCGACCCGGAGGCCAATATCATCCTGGGCGCCACCTTCGACGGCGCTCTCGACGGCACGATCCGCGTCTCGGTCGTTGCCACCGGCATCGATCTCGCCGCTCAGCAGGCCGCCCAGCCGACCATCGCCGAGATGACCGCCCGCCTGAAACAGAGCGCCCAGCGCATCGGTCAGATGGCGCAGCCGGCTCCGGCCGCCGCGCCGGTGATCGAGACCCGCGCCGCCGAGCCGGCCCCGGTCATGGAGGCTCTTGCCCCCGCGCCGGTCGTCACCGAGGCCGAGGTCGTGCTTCAGCCGGTCGCCGCCAAGCCCGCTCTGTTCCGCGAGGCCCCGGTCGAGCTCGATGCTCCGCTGATGCCGCCGCGCGACGAGCCGCTGCCGGCCCGCGACTTCATTCCGCCGGCGGCCGAGAAGCCGATGCGTCCCGTCCGAATGCCGACGGCCGAGGAGTTGCCGCGCGTCGTGCGCGACCAGATCCGCGCCGAGCCGGTCGTCCAGCAGCGCGCCGTCGACAATCCGGTGGAGAAGAAGCGCACCTCGCTGATGGAGAAGCTTCAGTCGATCGGCTTCACCCGCAAGGCGGATGCCGAGCCGGCGCCGGCTCCCATGCCGCGCGCGGTCCAGCCGGTGCAGCCCGCCCGCGCGCCCGCGCCGGTGCGTGCTCCCGCCCCCGCTCCGCAGATGCGCCGGGAGCCCGCCGGGCTCGACATTCACGGCCGTCCCGCAGCGCAGCAGCCGCGCTCCGAGGACGACCATCTGGACATTCCGGCCTTCCTCCGCCGTCAGGCGAACTGAAGCCGCGGCGGGCGCTCTGTCCGATTGTTGCAGAATCTTGCAGGCGGTCACATTACCCGGGTGCGGTGCGCCCGGGTAAGTTTTTGTTAACACGCCCTTTTTATCCTCTTAACGGCTTCGCGGAAATGCGACCGAATTTTGGTAACAGTCGGACACAAAGCGTGACTTGGCCCTCATGACGGGCCTGTCTATGTTCCGCGCCGTCGATCCAGAACGAATCTTCGTGGCGATTCGGTTGCGCCGCAGCAAGATCCGAGCCGGGTAACGGATATCGGAGCCGGATCGACGAGGTCATGTTGGGGTCATCGGGTCGAAGCGTCCAGCACGCGTCCGGCTGATGGCAGAGACGGTTGGAAATGAAGACTGCCAGGCAGACAACGCTTCGCGAGTCCATCCAGCTTGATGGCATCGGCGTCCATTCCGGCGCTTCGGTTTCCGTCACGCTGCATCCCGCCGAAGCGGGCACCGGCATCTGCTTCCTGCGGTCCGACCAGGACCATGTCGAAATTCCCGCGATCTTCCGCAACGTGTCCTCCGCCGATCTGTCGACGGTCCTCGGGCAGCCCGATCGCGGCGGTGTCGCCACCATCGAACACCTGATGGCCGCCCTGTCCGGCCTCGGCGTCGATAACTGCCTCGTCGAGGTGGACGGACCGGAAATGCCGATCCTCGACGGTTCGGCCGCGCCCTTCGTGGCCGCCATCGACCAGGTCGGCCTTCGTCAGCTCGCCGCTAACCGCAAGGCGATCAAGGTCCTCAAGTCCATCGTGCTCGAGACCGAGCGCGGCTGCGTCGAACTCCACCCGCATGAGGCCGGCAGCCAGAACCGTGGCCTCAAGCTCGAAGTCGAGATCGATTTCGACAATGCTCTCGTCGGCCGCCAGGTCTACGGTCTCGATCTCGACGCCGGCGCTTTCCGCCGCGATGTCTCCCGCGCCCGCACCTTCGGCTTCATGCAGGACGTGACCAAGCTCTGGGCCGCCAACCGGGCGCTCGGCGCCTCGCTGGAAAATACGGTCGTCGTCGGCGACGACCGCATCCTCAACCCCGAGGGCCTGCGGTTCCGCGACGAATTCGTGCGCCACAAGCTGCTCGATGCCGTCGGCGACCTGTCGCTGGCCGGCGCGCCGATTATCGGCCGGTTCCGGTCGTTCCGCGGCGGTCATCGCATGAACGTCAAGCTGATCGAGACGCTGTTCGCCGATCCGACAGCCTTTGCCTTCGTCGAGCCGGTGGTGCGCCGCGAGCGCGGCCATGCCGATCTCGGCGTCGCGGTACCGGCCTACGGGCCGGATGCCAACTGAGCCGCCGCAATCTGGCCTCAACTCCTGTTCAGAACGTGGCCGCCGGGCAATAGCCCTGCCTTGCAAATTCGGTTATGAGCCGTGCCGGGCCTTCGGGTCCGCATCATAACGTGGTTCGGGGAAGGTTCGTGACCTTGCAGAAGCGTGTCGGGGAGATCGGCGGCTCGGTGAAGCCTGCGCGTGGCATCGGTGCCCGCGCTATCGTCCTTGCAGCCGTCATGGCCATTTCCCTGCCGCTCGGCGCGTGCTCCGGCATGCCGTCCTTCGGCAATCTCTTTGCCGGGCCTGATCCGTCCAGCCTGCCGGACGAGCCGGCCGAGAAGCTCTACAACGAGGGCATCGCGCTGCAGAACCGCCGTGACTGGCGGCGTGCGGCGCTGAAGTTCATGGAGATCGACCGCACCCATCCCTATACGGAATGGGCCAAGCGCGCGCTCATCATGGCCGCCTACTCCTATTATGAGTCCCAGGACTACGAAGAGACCATCAATCAGGCGCGCCGCTACATTCAGCTCCACCCGGGCTCGAACGATGCCGCCTATGCGCAATATCTGATGGGCGCCGCGCAATACGACCAGATCCCGGACGTGCAGCGCGACCAGGCCCGCACCGAGCGCGCCCTGGTGATTCTCGAAGAGGTCACGCGCAAGTGGCCGCAGTCGGAATATGCGACCGCCGCCCGCCGCAAGATCGAGGTCGCCCGCGACCAGCTCGCCGGCCGCGAGATGAGCGTGGCGCGCTACTATCTCGACCGCCGCCAGTATGCCGGGGCGATCAACCGCTACCGCACGGTCATCTCGCAGTTCCAGACGACCCGCCACGTCGAAGAGGCGCTGGCCCGCCTCGTCGAGTGCTACATGGCGCTCGGCATCGTCAACGAGGCGCAGACCGCCGCGGCGGTGCTCGGGCACAATTTCCCGGACAGCCAGTGGTACAAGGACAGCTACGCGCTGATCCAGGGCCAGGGGTTGACGCCGCGCGAGGACACGGGCTCCTGGATCAGCCGCGCGATGCGGCGCATCACCGGCTGACGGCCTTCCGTTCCCGTCCCGTTCGCGATAAGCCAGAGGACGTCGTCTTGCGCCGAATCCGGCGCGCCTTGCCGCTCGCCGGGAATCTGCGAACAGCCCCATGCTCGTCCAGCTTTCGATCCGCGACATCGTCCTGATCGACCGGCTCGATCTGACCTTCGCCGAGGGCCTGTCGGTGCTGACCGGCGAAACCGGCGCCGGCAAGTCCATCCTGCTTGACGCAACCTCGCTGGCGCTGGGCGCGCGCGGCGATGCGACGCTTGTCCGCCACGGACAGGAGCAAGGGCAGGTGACGGCGGTCTTCGACGTGCCGCTCGCCCATCCCGCCCGGAAGATCGCCGCCGAGGCCGACCTCGACACCGAGGGCGACCTGATCCTGCGCCGCGTGCAGCTGGCTGATGGGCGCACCCGCGCCTTCGTCAACGATCAGGCGGCGAGCGTGCAGGTGCTGCGCGCCATTGGCGCGGCGCTGGTCGAGATCCACGGCCAGCATGCCGACCGGGCGCTGGTCGAGCCGGAGGCGCACCGCGCGCTGCTCGATGCCTTCGGCGGCCTGGCGAAGGAGACCGATGCCGTTCGCGCCGCCTGGAAGGGCTGGCGCGAGGCGCGCAGGGGCGTCGATGAAGCCCAGGCTCGCCTCGCCAAGGCGCGCGCCGACGGCGACTTCCTTCGCCACGCCGTGGAGGAGCTGTCGAAGCTGAAACCCGAGCCGGGCGAGGAGACGCAGCTCGCCGAACGCCGGCAGGCGATGATGGCCTCCGAGAAGATCGCTTCCGACCTGTCCGAGGCCATGGACGTCCTGTCCGGCCCGACCTCCGCGGTTCCCTCGCTCGGCGCCGCCTGGCGGCGGCTGGAGCGCCGCGCGGCACAGGCGCCGGCCCTCGTCGAGCCGATCGTCAAGGCCTTCGGCGAGGCGCTGGACCGGATCGAGGATGCTCGCGCCGCCGTCGAGGCCGCCCAGCGCGCCGCCGAGTTCGATCCGCGCGAGCTGGAGCGCATCGAGGAGCGGCTGTTCGCCCTGCGCGCCGCCTCGCGCAAATATGCCGTGCCGGTCGAGGGGCTATCGGCGCTCGCCGAGCGTTATCTCGCCGATGTCACGGCTCTCGACGCCGGCGAGGACCGGCTGGTCGCGCTCGGCAAGGCGGCTGCGGAGGCTGAAGCCGCCTATGCCAGGATCGCGGCGGCGCTCTCCGCGAAGCGCAAGACGGCTGCGAGAAAGCTCGATACGGCTGTCAATGGCGAACTCGGGCCCCTGAAGCTCGACCGCGCCCGCTTCACGACCGAAATCGCCTCCGAGGCCGAAGGACCGGAAGGCATCGACCGTGCCGAATTCTGGGTCCAGACCAATCCCGGCACGCGCCCGGGGCCGATGATGAAGGTCGCCTCGGGCGGCGAACTCTCCCGCTTCATGCTGGCCCTGAAGGTCGTGCTGGCCGATCAGGGTTCCGCGCCGACCCTCGTCTTCGACGAGATCGATACCGGTGTCGGCGGCGCGGTGGCGGATGCCATCGGCCAGCGCCTCGCCCGGCTCGGCGGCAAGGTGCAGGTGCTCTCCGTTACCCACGCGCCGCAGGTCGCCGCCAAGGCGACGCGCCACTACCTGATCGCGAAGGAGACGACCGGCCAGCGCGCCGCGACGCGCGTCAAGCCGCTCGGCTTCGACCTGCGTCGCGAGGAGCTCGCGCGCATGCTCGCCGGCGAGACGATCACCGACGAGGCGCGCGCCGCCGCGGAGAAACTCCTCAAGGTCGGCTGACCGGCCATCGGAACGCCGCTTTCGGCAGGTGGTTTCGCCTCATGGCATTGCGTCACGCAGCTTTCCGCGCCGGCCTTCTCGGCTTCCTGTTTCTGAACGGCCCGGTTTGCGCGCAGCCGGCATCCGTCGCGGACCCGGTCCGGGCCTGCGAATCCACGCCGGGTGCTCCGATCCGGGTCGCGGGTACGACGCTGTGTTTCTCCGGCGATATCGACCGAGACAGCGCGGAGGCGACCGCGCGGCTGCTCACCGAGCGTAGTCTGACGGCCATGGTCGTGACCTCCGACGGCGGCGAGGTGACGTCGGCCGTGCGTCTCGCGCGCGTCGTCCGCGCCCGCGGCCTGCTGCTGGTGGTCCAGCGCCGCTGCATCTCCTCCTGCGCCAATTTCCTGTTTCCCGCCGCCCGCACCAAGGCGGTAGCCCCGAACGCGCTGGTGATTTTCCATGGCGGCATCGCGCCCGGAGCCTTCGGCGGCCTGTTCGGCGACGGCGAGGAGCGTGACCTCCTGTCGCTGACCCGCGCCTTCTTCCGGGAGATCGGCGTCGATGGCTCGATCACCTACGACCCGCCCTACCGGCGTGATCCGCGCTCCGGGGTTCGCAGCCTCGCGGAGGAGTGGACCGCGACACCCGCGGCGCTCCGCCGTCATGGCGTCACCGGCATCGTCTCCTACTGGTGGCCGTCGGGCGAGGCGGTGATCCGCGAGGGCGCGTCGCAAGGCATCCAGCTTGGCATCGTGGAGTGATGGCGTTCGGCGCGTCGACCAGGCGGTGAATGCCAGTGTCTGGCAGCAGCCGTCCCGGGAACGTCGTGGCCAGGCTTGTCCCGGCCATCCACGGCTTTATCGTCATTGCCGGCCCAGTGGCTGACAAAGTCGTGGATGCCCGGCACAGGGCCGGGCATGACGAGGAGGAGGCTCGAGGCCTCAGTCAGGGAATCTGCCGAGTCTCAGCGCATCATGCCCAGTTCAAAACCCGCCGCTTCCGATGCTCCTGTCGAGACGCTGTCGCCCGGCGAGGCCCGCGCCGAGCACGAGCGCATTGGCGAGGTCATCGCCGAGGCGGACCGGCTCTACTATCAGGACGATGCGCCGACCCTGACGGATGCCGATTATGATGCCCTGCGCCGCCGCTACGAGGCGCTCGAGGCGGCCTTTCCCGCGCTGAAATCGGCCGATAGCCTGACCGAACGGGTCGGGGCGGCGCCCTCGTCGAAATTCGGCAAGGTGACCCGTGCCGTGCCGATGCTGTCGCTCTCCAATGCCTTTTCGGACGAGGAAGTGGCGGAGTTCGTCGGCCGCGTCCGCCGTTTTCTCGGTCTCGACGCCGATGCGCCGGTGGCGATGACCGCCGAACCGAAGATCGACGGACTGTCCTGTTCGCTGCGCTACGAGAACGGCCGCCTCGCGGTCGCCGCCACGCGCGGCGACGGCACCGTCGGCGAGGACGTGACCGCCAATATCCGCACCATCGGCGAGGTGCCGCAGGCTCTGAAGGGCGCGCCGGACGTGCTGGAAGTGCGCGGCGAGGTCTATCTCTCCCACGAGGATTTCCGCCGCATCAACGCCCGGCAGGAGGAGAAAGGCCTGCCGCTTTTCGCCAATCCCCGCAATGCCGCCGCGGGCTCCCTGCGCCAGCTCGACCCGGAGATCACCCGCCAGCGGCCGCTGCGCTTCTTCGCCTATACCTGGGGCGAGATCGCGCCCGCGCGCCCGCGCGACACCCAGTCGGGCATGGTCGCCTGGTTCAAGGAACTGGGGTTTCCGGTCAATCCGCTCACCGTCGTCTGTCACAGCGCCGAGGAATTGCTCGCGCACTACCGGATGATCGGCGAGAGGCGCGCCACACTCGGCTATGACATCGACGGCGTGGTCTACAAGGTCGACGACCTTGCACTGCAGGCGCGCCTTGGCTTTGTCTCGCGTTCGCCGCGCTGGGCCATCGCGCACAAGTTCGCGGCCGAGAAGGCGACGACAATCCTCGACAATATCGACATCCAGGTCGGTCGCACCGGCGCTCTGACGCCGGTCGCCAAGCTGCGCCCCGTCACCGTCGGCGGCGTGGTCGTCTCGAACGCCACGCTGCACAACGAGGATTACATCAAGGGCATCGGCACGGATGGCGCGCGCTTCCGCGAGCACGACATCCGCATCGGCGACACGGTCGTTGTCCAGCGTGCCGGCGACGTTATCCCACAGGTGCTGGATGTGGTTCCGGAGAAGCGGCCGGCGGATGCGAGGCCCTACTCGTTCCCGACCTCCTGCCCGGCCTGCGGCAGCCCGGCGGTCCGCGAGGAGGGGGAGGCTGTCAGGCGCTGCACCGGCGGTTTCGCTTGTCCTGCGCAGGCCGTGGAGCGGCTTCGCCACGTCGTCTCGCGCCGCGTGCTCGACATCGAAGGTCTTGGCGCCGAGCGGCTGCCCTTCTTCTTCGAGGACGAGGATCTGCGCATCCGCGAGCCGGCGGACATTTTCACGCTGGCGAAGCGTGATGCGGAAAACCTCAAGAAGCTCAAGGACAAGGAGGGCTTCGGCGCGCTCTCGGCGAAGAACCTGTTCGAGGCCATCGAGAACAGCCGCACGGTGGCGCTCGACCGTGTCATCGCCGCGCTCGGTATCCGCCATGTCGGCGAAACCACCGCGCGCGTGCTCGCGCGCGCCTACGGAACCTGGACCGCCTTCCACGATGCCGCCGTCAAGCTCGCCGATGGCGACGAAGAGGCCCGCCACGAGCTCGATTCGCTCGACCAGATCGGCGATGCCGTCATCGACGCTCTCGCCAACTTCTTCCGCGAGCCGCGCAACCGCGCCATGGTCGAGCGCCTTGTGGCCGAGCTCCATGTCCAGGAGGTGGAGAAGCCGAAGGCCGACACGCCGGTCGCCGGCAAGACCGTGGTCTTCACGGGATCGCTGGAGAAGATGACGCGCGACGAGGCCAAGGCCATGGCCGAGCGGCTCGGGGCGAAGGTCGCGGGCTCCGTTTCCAAGAAGACCGACTATGTCGTGGCGGGTCCCGGAGCCGGCTCCAAGCTCGACAAGGCGCGCGACCTCGGTGTCATCGTGATGACCGAGGACGAATGGTTCGAGCTTGTGAAATAAACTTGCCGTTTCAGGCCGTTAACAGATCGTTTCCGAAAGCCATGCATTGGCTGCAAGGCTGATTGTGCAGCGCACAATCTACTCATTTCGCTGCAATGCAACAATATTGGCGAGGTCGAAAGGGAGGAAGCCTCGAGGTCGCCCGCTCTTTCAGAGGAGACCACCATGGCTACCATTGCACTCGACAAGATCGACACCGTTTCGGCCACCGCCGGCAAGATCGCATCCGGGGCCTCGGCAACGGCCACGCCCGGCTTCTGGCGCACGCTCTGGAACACGATCGTGGATGCGCAGGAGTTGCGCGCCAATACCTACGTCAACGGCTATCTGGCTCACCTGACCGATGGCGAGCTGTCCAGGCTCGGCATGACGCGGGACCAGATGATCCGCCGTACCCGGTCGATGATGACCAGCCTCTAGGATTGTCCGTCCGTCAGGACTGTCCGGGGCCCCGCGATCGCGCGGGGCTCTTTCGTCGGTGGCAGCGCCACCAAGGAGTATCCGATGTTTCTGTCCGCTCTCGCCAAGGCCTGGAACGAATACCGCCGCATCCGCGCCGAGCGCGCCGCCCGCGCCATGCTGAACGCCATCTCGGTCGACGAGGTCCGCCGCGCGGGCATCATGACCACGCTCGGCGGTTCCTTCACACTGCCCTTCGGCCGCTGATCTCTCAGCCCTTGCGGCGGATGCCGATCGTCTGGCCGACGCCCTCGGGACGCCCGCGCCGCGCCGTCGTGACGTGCCATTCCCTGAGCGGCGCCATGATGTCGGGCGGGAAGGGCGCGCCGCGGCGCGTGCCCATGTCGATGTGCAGCGAGATCGATTCCATCGTCGCCGAAAGCCAGCGCCCCTCGGCGTGGATCAGCTCCATCCAGTAGTGGATGCGCTTCTCGTCGAGATCGAGCACCTGAATCCGCACCTGCACGGGGTCGCCGAGATGCACCTCGCGCAGGTAGCGTATGTGAGCCTCCAGCGCGAAGAAGCTCATGTTGCGCGTCTTCACGTAGTGCCCGGACAGTCCGATCCGCTCGAACAGGGTATCGAGCCCCTCGTCGAACAGCTTGACGTAGAAGGCGACGTTCACGTGGCCGTTATAGTCGATCATCTCCGGACGGACCGCCATGGGCGGCGTGATCGGCAGGCCGGTATCGGGGCATAGGTCGAAAGCGCTCATGGCAGTCGATTAGCGAAGCCTTGCCGCCGCGTCCATCGGCCCCGCGGCCGGCTGCATCGCGCGCCGGGCCATTCCCCAGCGGCTTCCTCCCTCCTAAAGTCCCGCCTGACAATGACAGGCCGGGCGAGCCGGCCGGCGATCGGAGATGATCCCATGCCCGCAACTCCCGCCCGCACCCGTCCGGAGCCCGCCGCGCTGTCGGCCGCGATCGCCGAGCTGCACGCGGCCTTCGGCAACCGTGCCGTGACATCGCAGGCCGTCCGCGAGCAGCACGCCCATACGCTGACCTGGATCCCGAACCAGCCGCCGGACGTGGTGGTTTTCGTCGAATCCACCGAGGACTGCGTCGCGGTCATGCGGATCGCCTCGCGCCACGGCATGCCGGTCATTCCCTTCGGCACGGGCTCCTCGCTGGAAGGTCATGTCAACGCGCCCTATGGCGGCATATCCGTCGACACCTCCGCCATGAAGGCCATCATCGCGGTTCACGCCGAGGACCTCGACGTCGTGGTCGAGCCCGGCGTCACCCGCAAGCAGCTCAACGAGCATCTGCGCGACATGGGGCTGTTCTTCCCCATCGACCCTGGCGCGGATGCCTCCATCGGCGGCATGGCCGCAACCCGCGCGTCCGGCACCAATGCCGTGCGCTACGGCACGATGAAGGACAATGTCATCGCGCTGGAAGTGGTGTTGCCCTCCGGCGAGGTGATCGAGACCGCCCGGCGCGCCAAGAAGACTTCGGCCGGCTATGACCTGACGCGCCTCTTCGTGGGCTCCGAAGGCACGCTCGGCATCGTCACGAAGATCACGCTGAAGCTGCACGGCATACCCGAGGCGATCTCGGCGGCGACCTGCTCGTTCCCCACCGTGAAAGATGCGGCCGACGCCACCATCGTCGCGATCCAGACCGGCATTCCCGTCGCGCGCATCGAGCTTCTGGACGAGGTGCAGGTGCGGGCGGTCAACGCCTATTCCAAGCTGTCGCTGCCCGAGAAGCCGCTGTTGCTGCTCGAGTTCCACGGCACCGAGGCCGGCGTCGCCGAGCAGGTCGAGCGGTTCCGCGCCATCGCCGACGATTATGGCGCCGACGATTTCCAGTGGGCGGCCCGGGCGGAGGACCGCAGCCGGCTCTGGCAGGCGCGCCACGACGCCTATTGGGCCGCGCTGGCGATCCGGCCCGGCTGGAAGGGTCAGTCCTCCGACGTGTGCGTGCCGCTGTCGCGCCTCGCCGAATGCATCGATGCGACCAAGAAGGACATCGAGGAGAACGGGCTGATCGCCCCCATCGTGGGCCATGTCGGCGACGGCAATTTCCACGTCCTGCCGCTGATGGACGAGAACGACCCCGAGAGCGTCGAACGCTGCAAGGCCTTCATGGGCCGCATCGTCGAGCGGGCTCTGGCCATGGAGGGCACCTGCACCGGCGAGCACGGCGTCGGGCAGGGCAAGATGAAATATCTCGCCGCCGAGCACGGCGACGCGGCGCTGGCGCTGATGGCGTCGCTGAAGCGGGCCGTCGATCCCGCCGGTATCATGAATCCCGGCAAGATGGTGGGGTAGGGGCGTCTCGCCCGGTCAGGCGACCAGCCCGGCATGCTCGCTATGGCGCCGCAGCCATCCGGCCGCGTAGCCGCAGCGCGGCACGATCCTGCGGTTCTCGGCGCGCGCGAGCCTCACCACCTCTTCCATGAGGCGGCCCGCCGCACCGGTGCCGCGCAGCGGCATCGCCGCCTCGACATGGTCGATGACCAGCAGGCCGTCCTGCCGGCGATAGTCGGCAAAGGCGAGATGGCCGTTTTCCGTCAGTTCGAAACGGCTTTCGGCGGCGTTGTCGCGGAAGGCGGCGGGCATGGGCTGCTCCTGATGGCGGGCTGCGGCGAACATGAAAGGCGAGCGCAGCGCCGGCCTGGTCCGTTCCCATATGGGGTCCCGTCCGGCTCTCGCCTCTCACGACAATGCAACCGTGCCGCGCTCAGGGGTGCAGGCTCAGCCCCTTCGTGACCTTGTCGATATCCCTGCGGTCGCCGTGCACGGCCATGCCGACGAAATCGAGCGCCTCGGTCGTCACTGCCGCTACCGCAGCGCGGTTGGCCGCGTCGTGGCCGGTCGCGAACAGCGCGTGAGTGTAGATGGAGGGTAGCAGACCCCGCTCCTTGGCACGGCGCACCGCGGTCGCGATCTCGGCGCCGCTGCCGGTCATGACGAGGATCGGCTGGCGGACGAGCCTGCCATAGACCTTGTCGGAAGCGTCGCGGTAGGGCTCGCCGAGGAGTTGTGGCTCCGCGCCGGTCACGCCGCCCGCGAGGAACGAGGCGACGTTGAGCTTCTGCCAGACGGCGAGGTCGTCTCGCACGACGACCACGAACTTGGTATCGAAGCGGATGGGCGCTTCTGCGGCGGCTATCGAGGGATCGGCTATCGAGGGATCAGCTATCGTCATGGGCGACAGGCTGGCAGGTCTGGCGGGAGAGGGTCTTGAACGATCGTGCGGGCCGCGCGACGCGGTGCGCGTGCTGCCGGCCGGGCCCGGTCTCGAACGGATCGAGGCCTTCTTCACCGGACATGCCTTCGATCCGCACCGCCACGACACCTATGCCGTCGGGCTGACGCTGTCGGGCGTCCAGTGCTTCTCCTATCGCGGCGCGTCCCGCGACAGCCTCGCGGGGCAGGCGATCGTGCTCCATCCCGACGAGGTCCACGATGGCCGTTCCGGCATCGAAACCGGCTTCACCTACCGGATGATCTATGTCGAGCCGCGCCTGATCCGCGAGGCGCTGGGCGGCGTGGTCCGCAGCCTGCCCTTCGTCCCGACGCCGGTAACGGGCGATCCGCGCATGGTGGTGGCCGCGGCAGGCGCGCTCGCCGCCGCCGATCGGGCGATGGAGCCGCTGGAGACCGACCAGGCGGTGCAGGCGCTGGCGGAGGCCATGGCCGCGCTGGCGGGCGTGCCGCGCGGTTCCGCTGGCGTGGTCGCCGCGCGCGCCGTCGACATCGCCCGCGACCTTCTCGACGCCCATTGCGGCCGGGTGGTGGAAGCCGAGGAGCTGGAGCGCGCCACCGGCATGAACCGCTGGCAACTGGCGCGGCATTTCCGCGCCCAGCTCGGCACCAGCCCCTATCGCTACCTGACCATGCGCCGGCTCGATCGGGTTCGCGCGGCCCTGCTGGCGGGCGACGCGCTGGCGGACGCGGCGGCCGCCTGCGGCTTTGCCGATCAGAGCCACATGACCCGCCAGTTCAAGCAGGCCTACGGCGTCTCGCCGGGGCAATGGCGGGCGGTCAGGCGCGCGGCCTGAGGGGCGTCAGAACTGGCAGCCGAAAGGTTCGAGGCCGCGGCGCATCTGCTCGCCCTGCGTGCGGCAGATCTGTTCGAGCTGGTCGCGGGTCTGCGGGTCCTGCGCCAGAGCGCGCCACGTCGTGCGCAACTGGCCGACCTGCTGGGCGAAGGTGCCGCGATAGGTCGCCGGGACCTTGGTGGTCACACAGGTCTCATAGCTGGTGATGAAGCGGTCGCATTCGGGAATGCCGATCGGTTCCTGAGCCATCGCGATCCCTGCGAGGGCGACGGCAAGGCCGGCGCCGAGCGCAAGGGTCAGGGACGATTTCATGCGGCGCACTCCAGCACGACGATAGGGAGCGGCCGCTTCCGCCAGCGACCACCCGTCGGCGGGACCATCGTGGCGCGGCGTTTCCGGCGAATGTCGTGGCCGCGGCCATCGGCAGCAGCACCGCCGCCCGCGCGACACAGGAGTGAAACAATACCATTCTCGGGTGCGCGCCCGATCCCCGGGGGCGGCTGGCAACGAGGCATCGGTGCCCGGCCGTCCTTGCCCATGGCGAAGGACCCGATTCCTGTGGCAATGTGGGTTTCTCGTGTCGGTTCGCATGCCACCGTCGAAGGCGGGAAACCATGGCCTTTCTGATCAGTAGCCGGCGGCTCGGCCAGGCGCTGGCGGTTCTAGCGGGATTGCTGATGACCGCCGTCCCGGCGGTTGCGCGCGAGTTCCGTGTCACCGATACCCAGGCCGGCGACTACCCGACCGTCCAGGCGCTCGAACTGATGGGCCGGCTGGTGCGCGAGCGCACCGGTGGCCGTCACAGCCTGCGCATCTTCCATTCACGCCAGCTCGGCGAGGAGAAGGACACGATCGAGCAGACCCGGATTGGCGCCATCGACATCAACCGCACGAATGTCGCGCCGCTGGCGAGCTTCGTTCCCGAGGCGAATATCCTCGCTCTGCCCTTCCTGTTCCGCTCGGTGGAGCATCTGCACAGGGTACTCGACGGGCCCGTCGGCGAGGACATTCTAGCGAGCTTCGAGCGCCACGGCCTGATCGGCCTCGCCTTCTACGATTCCGGCGCGCGCTCCATCTACAACACCGTCCGTCCCGTGCGGACGCCCGCCGATCTGAAAGGCCTGCGCATCCGCGTTCAGCAGTCCGATCTGATGGTGGAAATGATGCGCGCGCTCGGCGCGGAGCCGGTGGCGCTGCCCTACGGCCAGGTCGGCATCGGACTGTCGACCGGCCTGATCCACGGGGCGGAGAACAATTGGCCGTCCTATGTGACCACCGACCATTTCCGAGCGGCGCGCCACCTGACGCTGACCGAGCACACGATGAGCCCGGAAGTCCTGGTCATGTCGAAGCGCGCCTGGGAGAGTCTCACCGACGACGACAGGGCTACCTTCCGCGCCGCCGCCCGGGAATCCGCCGCCTGGATGCGCAAGCAGTGGCAGGAGCTTGAGGCGCGCTCGCGCACCGATGCCGAACGCTCCGGTGTCACCGTCGTTGCGCTGGCCGACCGCGCGCCCTTCGAGGCGGCCGTCCAGCCGCTGTTCGCCCGCTTTGCCGGCGAGCCTCATCTCGCCGCTCTCGTCGAGCGCATCCGTCAGGCCCGCTGATGGATGCGACGCTGGCGAAGCGCGAAGCCGAGCGCCCGGCCGTCCGGTCGCTGCGCGGCCGGCTCGACGCGGCCTCCGAGATGCTGCGCCGCATCCCGGTGCGCTGGCGCATCGCCACCGTCGTCATCCTGAACCTCGCCTTCATCGCCCTGCTGATGCTGCTGATCGGCTCCGGCGCGCGGGCCATCCGCATCGCCTGGAGCGACCTCCAGGAAGCGCGGCGGGTCGATCGGCTGCTGGCCTCCATCGAGAACGATGCCGGCCGGCTGCAGACGCTGATCCATCGCTATTTCGCCCTGCCCAACGAGGCCGTGCTCGGCGAGATCGAACAGCGGCGCAAGGCGCTGCTCGCCAAGCTGGCGCTGGAGAAGGAGATCGATCTCGCTCTCCAGAATCCGGCGCGCTCGGTCACCAGCGTCACCGAGCGCTTCATGCTCGGCTTCGACGAGTTGCGCTCGGTGCGCGAGACCATCTCGTCGATCTATGAGAACGAGATCAGGAAGCCCGCCAGCGAACTGTCGCAGCTCTATTCGGTGGTCGAGACCGCCATGGCCGACCGCTCGGCGCTGGTGGCGCCCTCGCTGGGCAAGTCGCGCGAGGCCTTCTCGGTCTTCCTCGTCGCGATCAACGACTATTACCTCACCCAGTCGGTGCAGGCGCAACGCGAGGCGGCCCGCTCCATCGAGGTGATCCAGACCACCGCGCCGGTCATGGTCGATCTCGCCGAGACCGAATTCCAGCGCGCCGCGCTCAAGGCGCTGGCGGAGCGGACCATATCGCTCCGCGCCGGCTTCAGCCGCATGGTGCAGGTGCTGGGCATGCAGAACCGGCTGCTACAGGTCGAGATCGACGGCAACCAGGCCGTCATGGCGACCGTCATCCAGGAGGTCGCCGAGCGCGTGCGCGGGCAGGAGGACGCGGCCCAGCAGCGCCTCGACCAGACATTGCGCATCGTCTTCGTTCAGGCCGTCGGCGTCGCCGGCATCTTCCTCGCCTTCGTCGCGGTGATCTGGACGCTGATCGCCCGATCCATCCGCATTCCGCTCGACGACCTCGCGGGGTCGATGACGGCCATCGTTCGCGGCGACCTCGCCCGGCCGCCCTCCGGTCTCTCGGCGACCGACGATATCGGCCGCATGGCCCGCGCCGTCGAAGTGTTCCGCCAGAACGCCATCGAGAAGCAGCGGGCCGAACAGGACCTCGTCGCCGCCAAGAACCGTGCCGAGCAGGCGCTGACCGACCTGCGCGAGACCCAGCAGAGCCTCGTCGAGGCCGAGAAGCTCGCGGCGCTCGGCGGACTGGTCGCGGGCGTCGCCCACGAGGTCAACAACCCCATCGGCATCAGCCTCACCGTCGCCTCCACGCTGTCGCGCCGGATCGACGACTTTGCCGGCGATGTCGAGCGCGGCGAGCTGCGCCGCTCCAGACTCACCGAGTTCGTCCAGGGCAGCCGCGAGGCCGCGAACCAGCTGTCGCTGAACCTCCAGCGCGCCGGCGAGATGATCCAGGCCTTCAAGCAGGTCGCGGTGGACCGCAGCCATGCCGAGCGGCGCTCGTTCGATCTGGCCGAGGCGACCGATCAGATCGTCCAGAGCCTTCGTCCGACGCTGCGCCGGGCGCCGGTCTCGCTGACCGTCTCGGTGCCGGCCGGCATCGTGCTCGATTCCTATCCCGGCCCCTATGGGCAGGTCGTCACCAATCTGTTCATCAACGCGCTCACCCATGCCTTTCCGGAGGGCCGCAGGGGCGAGTTCCGCATCGAGGCCGCGCAGGACGGCGACACCGTGGTCGTGGTCTTCCAGGACGACGGCATCGGCATGACGCCCGAGGTCCAGCGGCAGGCTTTCGACCCGTTCTTCACCACCCGCCGTGGCGAAGGCGGCACGGGCCTCGGCCTCAACATTGTCTTCAACATCGTGACTCGCCGGCTCGGCGGGCGTATTGCCCTGTCATCGACGCCCGGAACCGGGTCGACGTTCCGCATGGTCCTGCCGCTGACGGCGCCGCAGGACCCCGCGGAGCGAACGGAAGCCGCATGATGTCCGAACCCGCGAACGAGCCGCTCAGAGGGCCGATGCAGGATCAAGACCGCGACGACGACCTGATTCAGGTGCTGGAGGACGAAGCCCCGGCGTTGCCGGAGGACCAGCACCGCTGGAAGGTCGCCATCATCGACGACGACGCGGCGGTCCATTCCGGCACCCGTTACGCGCTGTCCGACTATGTCCTCGGCGGCTCGCGGCTGGAACTCCTGTCGGCCTATTCGGCGATGGAGGGGCGCAACCTGCTGGCCGCCCATCCCGACATGGCCGTCGTCCTGCTCGACGTGGTCATGGAGAGCGACGGCGCCGGGCTCGAACTCGTCCAGTACATCCGCAACGTGCTGAAGAACGACACGGTCCGCATCATCCTGCGGACGGGACAGCCGGGCCAGGCGCCCGAGCGGCAGGTGATCGTCGACTACGACATTAACGACTACAAGGCCAAGACCGAGCTCACCGCCGACAAGCTGTTCACCGCGCTGACCGCGGCGATCCGCAGCTACCAGCAGCTCATGCGTCTCGTCGAGACGCGGCGCGGGCTTGAGCTGATCGTTGATGCCGCCTCCGAACTGTTCGACCTGAAGAGCATGCGGAAGCTCGCCGCCGGCGTGCTGACGCAGATCGCCGGGCTCGTTCAGGCCCAGTGCGAAGGCATTCTCGTGCTGCGCGACGACCGCCGCGACGGCTTCGCGATCCTCGCCGGCTCCGGCGTCTATTCCACCGTTGCGGAGGTGGGCGAGGCGGGCCTCGACGCCGCCATGGCCGGGCTCGTCCGCTCGGCCTTCGAGCGCCGCCGGCACGCCTTCGACGGCCATCAGACCGTGCTCTATATCGAGACGGCAAGCGGCCGCGAGATCGTTGTGGCGCTCCAGTCCGACAAGCCGCTGAGCGACACCGACCGCACGCTGGTCGCGGTGTTCTGCGGGCGCCTCTCCACTGCCTTCGACAACATCATCCTCTACGAGCAGCTGCAGGCCGCCAACGAGACGCTGGAGCAGCGCGTCGCCGAGCGCACACGCCAGCTCACCGTCGCCAACGAGCGGCTGACGATGCAATGGGCGCGGCTGAAGCGCACCAACGACCACAAGGCCGAGGTGCTGGGCACGGTGGCCCACGACCTGAAGAACCCGCTCGGCGTCATCCTCGGCCGCTCCGAGATGATGGGCGAGCTGCTCGGCCTCGATCCGCCGAACATCCCGCGCGCCCTGACGCAGATCGAGCAGATCCGCTCCTCGGTCGCGCGGATGACCTCGATGGTGGACGAGCTGATCAACGACGCCATGCTCGACGCCGAGGACATCGTGCTGCGCCCCGCCGACATCGACGCCGTCGCCATCGTCGCCGCGGTCATCGACGCCAACGCGCCGCTCGCCGAACGCAAGCGCCAGATGCTGGTCTTCTCAGGGCCGGACAGCATGCCCGGCCGGGCAGACCCGGACCGCCTGCGCGAAGCGATCGACAATCTCGTCTCCAACGCGATCAAATATTCGCCGGCCGGCGGGCGCATCCACGTCTCGCTGACCTCCTCCGAGGCGGGTCATCGGGTCGCCGTCGCGGATTCGGGGCCCGGTCTCTCGCCCGAGGACCAGCAGCGCCTGTTCGGCCGCTTCCAGCGCCTGTCCGCGAAGCCGACCGGCGGGGAGAGCTCCACCGGCCTCGGCCTGTTCATCTGCCGCCGCATCATCGAGCTTCACGGCGGCCGCATCACGGCGAGCAGCGACGGGCCGGGCAGGGGCTCGGTCTTCGCCATCACGCTGCCGCCGAGCGTTGCAGGAGTGCCGTCTTGAGCCCCGGTCAGCACATCATGGTGGTGGACGACGAGCCGGCCGCCCGCGACATGGTCGGCGATTACCTGAAGATGCACGGCTTTCGGGTGACCCTCTGCGACGGCGCCGCCTCGCTCCGTCAGGCAATCCAGTCGGACCGGCCGGATCTGGTCGTGCTCGACCTCAACATGCCGGAGGAGGACGGTCTCTCCGTCATCCGCGACCTGAAGCGGCGCATGCCCGTGCCGGTGATCATGCTGACCGCGACCGCGAGCCCCGTAGACCGCATCGTCGGGCTGGAGCTCGGCGCCGACGACTATCTCGCCAAGCCCTGCGAACTGCGCGAACTGCTCGCGCGCATCCGTTCCGTGCTCCGCCGGGCCGTCGCGCCTGCGCAGGCGCCCGGCCAGATCGGCCAGCGCGAGACCGTTCGCTTCGGCACCAAGACGCTGGATCTGACCGCCCATGTCCTGCGTGACGATGCGGGCGACGAGCACGCGCTGACCTCGTCCGAGTTCAATCTGCTGAAGGCTTTCGCCGAAAATCCGCGCCGCGTGCTGTCGCGCGACAAGCTTCTCGATCTTGCCGGCGCGCGCGACCCCGATGCCTTCGACCGCGCCATCGACGTGCGCATCACGCGCATCCGCAAGAAGATCGAGCCGGACCCGGATACGCCGGCCTTCATCAAGACGGTGCGCGGCGCCGGCTACATGTTCATGCCGGATGGCGAGAAGCGCTGACGGTCGGCATCCCGCCCGCCCCGCGCGCCGTCATCGCGCCGTTCCTGAAACAATTGAGCCCTGCGCGAAACAGTCGCGATCGGCCGCCGACACGGCCTTGCAAGCCTTGAAACAGTGCATTTCCGATTGAAATGCGGTGTTTCCGTCCAAGACACTCCCGCGAAAATCCGCGCCTCTAGGTTTCGTTCATCCCGATGATGCGGGGCGACGAGAAACCGGTGAACTTTCCCCGACGTCGCCGCGACCCATCGGAGAGACCGGGCCCACGGGCCATGACTGGGGGATGCGCAAATGAACAAGATGTCGAAGCTTCTGGCACTGTCCGCGGTCGCGGGCCTTGGCATGGCGGCCGCTCTCGTTCTGGCGCCCGCCGGCCGCGCGGCGGTCAACGTCGCTCCCTCGCTGACGGTGGCCCACACCGCCGCCGACATCGATCATGCGCTCGGCGCCTTCAACGGCTTCAGGAACCGTCTGGATGCCGCCCCCGCGCGCACCGAGGCTCCCCGGCAGGTTGCCGCCATCCAGGGCGACCGGACGCAGGCCGCCGAACGCTCCGCCTGCGCCCAGCATGCCTGGCCGCACATTCCGCAGAACTGCCAGACGTCGGCCGCCGGCCAGCATCTGCGCCAGATCCGCACCGTCAATACCGACGCTGCGACGCGCTGATCCGCCGGGAACTTCCCGCCGGCCAAGCCGTTCTCGTCGCAAAACGCATCAAGAAGAACTTTCCGGATTCAGGAGATCCATCATGCGCCGCCTCGCTCTCGCGGCAGCAATGTCGCTTGCTGCCTTCGCCTCGGCCGCTCCGGCCAACGCCTTCTTCCAGAACATCATGATCGACCCGAACACCCGCCAGCCGATGGCGTTCCAGCAACCGACGCACCAGCCGGCCGCCCGGCCCGCCATTCCGCGCGAGGTCGTCGCTTTCGCCGGCGCCTATGAGCCCGGCACTGTCGTCGTCAACACCGCCGAGCGCCGCCTCTACTTCGTGATGGGCAACGGCCAGGCCATCCGCTACGGCATCGGCGTCGGTCGTCCCGGTTTCGACTGGCGTGGCACCCACACCATTTCCCGCAAGGCCGAGTGGCCGGACTGGCGCCCGCCCGTCCAGATGCTGCAGCGCCGCCCCGACCTGCCGCGCTTCATGGCCGGCGGCCCCGACAACCCGCTCGGCGCCCGCGCCATGTATCTGGGTTCGTCGCTCTATCGCATCCACGGCTCCAACGAGCCGCATACCATCGGGCAGGCGGTGTCCTCCGGCTGTTTCCGCATGCTCAACGACGATGTCGTCGACCTCTACAGCCGCGTTCGCGTCGGCACCCGCGTCGTCGTCCTCTGACGCGTTTCCTTCCTGCCGTGCATGCCCCGCATGACCTCCGACTGCCCCGATGGCCCTGCCGTCGGGGCATTTTCTTTTCGGACTACCGCGTGCCGGCCTTGCGCTGGTGATAGGTGAGCGCGAGCGCGAGGCAATGCCTCAATTCCTCGGCGGGCAGCGGGTTCGCGGCGTCCAGATGCAGAGCGCGATTGCCCTCGAAGCGGAAGACATCAGGATAAAGTCCGCGAAACGTCTCCACGAGATCGGTCTGGCAGTGGAAATAGACGGCGTAGCCGCCGGGGCGGCCCTTTGCGGCATCCATGCGGATGGTGCTGCCACTGCCTGTCTCGGCGGTCAGGAAGCTCGGCTGGCCCCATTTCAACGCCTGCTCGATGCGTCCGACGCCGGGCGTCGCCGCTGCCGTGGCGAGAACGAGATCGCGCACTTCTCCGAGGCGGACCGCGACCGCCCGATCCATTCCGGCGAGCGCCGAATCGACGGCGTATCGGCCGGCGTGGGCGCGATGAGAATCTGTGCCGCCTGATTCTGGCCGTGCCGTTCGGCGAGGCTGCGTCATCGGGTCCCCTCCCGCCGTGCTGACGCCATGGAGCGCCGCAACATCATGCTCGCCGCCCGTGCCGGCCCGTGGCAAGAGCCGCCGCCGGGACCTCGGAAAGCGAATGAGAATAATCCGTGCCCGAGCAGGGTGGACAGCGCCCGGCGGAGCCTCTATAAGCCGCCGCGCACTGCAACGTGACGGCTGTCTGACGGCCCCGCGTGCACGGGTCGCCCAGGTAGCTCAGTTGGTAGAGCATGCGACTGAAAATCGCAGTGTCGGCGGTTCGACTCCGTCCCTGGGCACCATTTCTTCCATGATATCGACAGATGGCGACCGCCGGAACATCCGGCGCGTGCCTCGTGCTGAATCCGGCCTGCGGCCGGGGCGCGTAATGGAACGTCGCTGATGCCGGCGCTTTGCCTCCTCGACCAACGCGGGCGACGACGATGGCCGTCAATCGCAATCGCGGCGAATTGGCGAAGAGCACCGTGGCGCGGTTCGCCACGACCGCCAATCGGCGGCTCAAGGCGGCCGGCATCGATACGGAGGTGATGATCAGCCGCGCGGGTGAGCTTCAGACGATGATCGCCGCGCGGCCGCTCCAGGCGCCAGCAGTCGCAGCGCTGGCCGGGTTCACTCTCGGCATGCGCCGATCGTCCCGGCCCGCCCGCACCGCCGCGCAAGCGTCACATCCAGCGACGCCAGCCGCGGCCGGGCGGCGGACCGCGCCGGCGGCCGTGACCAGGAGGCACCCGGCCCCGGCGCCGATGGCCCGGGGGAACCCACCCGTGCCGCCGCTGGCCGGGAGGGCCCATGCCGTCGGGCCCCCATCCGCGCCCCTGCGCCATGGCGCTGCCGCCCGCGACGGCTGTCAGCAGCATGACTGCAAAGCCGGACAGGGCCAGGCGGCGTGTCGTGCTTATGCCGGGCATGATCGATCTCCTTGATGCAATGGCGTCGCGCCGCATCCCGAAATCCCGCTCGCGAGACGGCGAGACGGATCGCCGAACGCGACCGGCAACGCATAGCACGGGCGACTGGTTCCGTCCCTTGGCCGATGGCTGCTCAGTCGCCGTCCAACAGCCGGCAAACCGATTTGATCTTGCGCGCATGCGGTGCCAGCGCCGAGAGATCGTAGGTCTGCTCGACGCCCGGGAACTGGATGAACACCTGCATCGCGCCGGCAATGTCGGAGAGGAAGCTCTCGGCGAACCGCGCGGTGACGAAAGCCGAGGTGCCGGTGACGCGCCAGCGGATTGGTTTTGAGGGGCCGTTGTCGACGCTGTAGCTGCCCTCGAACACGCCTTCCGGCTGCGCCGGCAGGCGGTAGCCGGGCGCGAAGGAGACGAAGGCGGCGCCCGCGCTGCAGAGCAGCGTCAGCCGCTCCCCCGAACTGCGATAGGACATCTCGATGGCCGGGCCGGTTCCTGCCGGACCCGGCAACTCGCGCACGCTCCACTGCGCGGCGGCGACAGTCCCGGTCATGACCAGGGCGCATAACGCCACGACGCTGATCAGGAGGCTGCGAGCCATCGTTCCACAGGGCAACCGGTTGATACCGCGGTGCTGGAATGCCTGCCGCGAGATGAATGACGATATCGGGTCGCGCGAGGTCTGGACGAATTCGGGGCGTCATCCGTCCAGACGAATTATTGCGCAATAATTCCCTAGCGTTTTGCCTTGTCTGGGCGGCAAAGACAATAGTTGCAGCGAAGCATTGGCATGTCTCTGCAGGTGGATTGTCGCAACGGGCGCGATTGTGATTATGCGCCGTACCGGGATACCGGATCGAGACTGCCCGCCTAGCAACACGCTGGAAACGCGGCGGGTCCAGTCTGCAGCCGCCCGATTCGCCCGCGCGGCCGGTTCGGCGCGATACTGCACCGAGGTTTCAAAGCTCCGAGGCTCCATGGCGAAGCTGACCCGTCGCACCATCGTCAGGCTTGCCGCAGCCGCCGCGGGTGCCACGCTGATGCCGCGCGCCGCCGCTGCCCAGCAGCGCATCGTGCTCAACGACGCGAGCCGCCTGTCGCCGACGCCGGTGGCGCGACACTGGGTGGTCGGCGACGACCCCGAGACTGCCTTCGTCGAGCGCCTGCGCCGGGAGATGAAGGAGGCGCGGGCCGGTAACCGCGCCTTCGTGGTCGGTGGCGCGCGCCATTCGATGGGCGGCCAGAGCCTCTATCGCAACGCGACCGCGGCCACCTTCGAGACGAAGCTCTGCGAACTCGACACTGCAGCCAGGACCTATCGCACCCATGCCGGCTCGCGCTGGATCTACCTGCTCCAGGAACTGGATCGGGCCGGCTTTTCGCCGGCGGTCATGCAGTCCAATGCCGACTTCGCCACGGCCGGCACCCTGTCGGTCAATGCCCATGGCTGGCCGGTGCCCTTCGGCCCGTTCGGCGCGACGGTCAGGTCGTTCCGCCTGATGCTGGCGGATGGCACTATCGTCACCTGTTCGCCGACCGAGAATGCCGAGCTCTACGGCCTCGCGCAGGGTGGCTACGGCCTGTTCGGCGTCATCCTCGACATGGTCGTGGACATGGTGCCGAACGCGCTGCTGCGGCCGACCAATGAGCTGATGCCGGCCGGCGAGTTCAGTCCCCGTTTCGTTGCGGCCATCGACGGCGACCCGACTGTGCAAATGGCCTATGGCCGGCTGTCGGTCGCGCGGCGCGACTTCCTGCGCCAGGCGCTGATGATCACCTATCGTCCCGTGCCGAATCAGCCGGCACGCCTGCCGCCCGTGTCCGCTGGCGGCCTGATGTCCTCGGCGTCGCGCGAGATCTTCCGCGCGCAGATCGGCAGCGAGACGGGCAAGCGCGCCCGCTGGGCGGCGGAGACGGTTGGCAATCCCGCCATCTCCTCCGGCATCGCAACGCGCAGCACGCTGATGAACGAGCCGGTGGCGAACCTTGCCGGCCGCGACCCGCTGCGCACCGACATCCTGCACGAGTATTTCGTCGCGCCGGATCGCTTCGACGCGTTTCTCACCGCCTGTCGCGAGGTGATCCTGCGTTCGCGGCAGGACCTCCTGAACGTCACGCTGCGCTACGTGAAGGCCGATGCCGTCAGCGCGCTCTCCTATGCGCCGGTGCCGCGCATCGCCGCGGTCATGCTGTTCTCGCAATCGGTGACGCCGGAGGCCGAGGCCGACATGCTCGCCATGACCGAAGCGCTGATCGAGCGCGTCATCGCCATCGGTGGCTCGTTCTACCTGCCATATCGGCTGCATGCGCGCCGCGACCAGGTGGAGCGCGCCTATCCCGGCGTCGCCCGGTTCGTCGCGAAGAAGCGCGAGATCGATCCCGGCCTGCTGTTCCGCAACACGATGTGGGACGTCTATTTCGCGTGACGATGCCAGCAACCCGGCAGTGCAGAAGGACCCGCCCATGACGCTCCCCCGCAAGATCGCAGCCGCCTATGCCGTGATCCTCGGTCTCGTGACGCTGCTCAACTACATTCCCGGTCTCACCGATGCGCAGGGCAGGGCCTTCGGCATCTTCGCCCTCGACATCTATGACGACGCGCTGCACTTCGCCTCCGCCGCCTGGGCCGCGATCGCCGCGTGGCTCTCCACCCGCGCGGCGGTGACGTTCCTGCGTGTCTTCGGTGTGCTCTACTGCCTCGACGGCCTGCTCGGCCTCGCCACCGGATCCGGCTATCTCGATCTCGGCATCCTGATCTATGGCGTCCTCGACCTGCCGCTCGTCTTCAGGGTTCTCGCCAACACCCCGCATATCGTGCTCGGCGGCGTCGCGGCCTTCGTCGGCTTCGCCCTCGCGCCGGCCGAGACGGAGGCGCGGGCGTGAGGATCGCGCTCAAGCTCGTTCTCCATGCCGCCGGGCAGCTGGTTCTGGTCGCGGTTGGCCTGCTGGCGATCTCCGCCCTGCCGATCCTTTATATCGAGGCCCGTTGCCAGTCCCTGCCGCAGTCGACGGCCGATGCGACGCCGCGCGTCATCACCGAGCTGCCGTGGCGGCGGCCGGAGGTGAACAGCTACCTGTCCTATCCCGAATGGTACATCGTCCACGCCTATGAGGATCTCGCCGGCGTGCTGAAGACCTCGGACGAGCACGCCTATTCCTACACGGCCTCGATCCTCGGCTTCTGGTCGAGCCTCTGCGACATCACCACCCGCACGACCCGGCAGCGGGCAACGCCCGGCGACATGAAGGCCATGCTCTACATCATCGGCGTCTCGTTCACGGCCGAGATGATCGTCAAGGGCGCCTGGGAGGAAACCATCGGACGCGCCACCGCATGGTGGCGCGGGCCTGAGAAGAACGCGGAGGATCGCTTCGCCTCCGGGGTCGCTGACCGCTACGCCGCCTTCCTCACCCAGACGCCCTGGTATCAGTTTCCCTTCGCATCCACGGTGGCCCAGTTCTGGCGCGAGACGGCTTTCGGAGACCACAGCACCGTCCGCTCCCTCGAGCGGCGCGTCGCGCTGACGGCGGAATGGGGCGTGAAGGCCGGCTATTCCGCGCTGATTGCGCAGGCCGCGGGTCTCTCGCCTGCCGACCTGCGCATCCGCAGCGTCGTTACCGGGCTCGCTGCCGCCGATCTCGCGGCCATGCCCGGCATCACGGTCATCGGCGAGCCGGCCGCCAGCGTGCTGATCGAGACCGACCGCTACCGCGCCTTCACCGACATCGCCCGACGGGTGGTGGTGAAGGGCGGCTGCTTCACCGAGATCGCCGGCAATCGCCGCGCGCTGGTGACGCTGGTCATCCCGATGAAGGATCAGCTTGCGGTGCCGGACGCCCAGCGGCTGTTTGGCTTCATCGTTCAGGCACGACCGGGCTGGCAGCGCGTCGGCCTCGACGTTCCCGTCGAGCGCCTCGGCGAGGCCATGCAGTCCGCAAGCCGCGAGGGAGGCTCCTTTGAGCATCTCTACGACTATTGAGCCTCTGGCCCGCCGCTGGCGCGCCGCACGCGGCTTCACTCTCGCCGCCGCGGCGGCGCTCGGCCTCTGGACGCTCGTCATGGCGGCCATCGCGGTCGCGCGTCCCGGCGAGGCCATGGTGGTCGCTATCGGCGCGCCGTCGGACCTGCTCAGCCGGATCGACCCCGACCATATCCGCCTCGTCCGCGTCGGCGGCCTCTTCGTCCTCGCGGCGGTCTCCGGCCGCGAGGGCGTGCGTGCGCTCTACGACAGCGGCGCGCTCATTGTCCTGCCCGGCAGCCGTGGCGGCTGCGGACTGGTGCCTTAGGCGCCCGCCTCATCCAGCGCCTTTACTTCCGCGTCCGACAGTTTCAGCGACACCGCCCTGATGAGACTGTCCATCTGGTCGAGCCGCGTGGCGCTGGCGATCGGCGCGGTCACCGCCTTCTTCGCCATCAGCCAGGCGAGCGCCGCCTCGGCCTGTTTCGCGCCATGCGCTGCCGCGACCTCGTCCAGCACCTTCAGCACGCGGAAGCCCCTGTCGTTGAGATAGGGCCTGACGCCCCGCTCGCCGCGCGGGCTCTGGCCGAGATCGGCTTCCGAACGGTACTTGCCGGACAGGAAGCCCTTGGCCAGCGAGAAATAGGTGATGACGCCGATCTCCTCCCCGACGCAGAGGTCAGCCAGCGGCCCCTCGAATTTCTCCCGGTCGTAGAGATTGTATTCGGGTTGCAGCACGTCGTAGCGCGGCAGGCCCTTCGCTTTCGCGGCGTCGAGCGAGGCCTTGAGCTGCATGGCGTCGAGATTGGAGCAGCCGACCGCCCGGATCTTGCCGGCCTGCTTCAGCTTGTCATAGGCGCCAAGCGACTCCTCGTGCGGCGTGTCGGGGTCCGGCCAGTGCGACAGGTAGAGGTCGATGGCGTCGGTCTGGAGCCGCTTGAGCGAGGCTTCCACCGCCTCGGCGATGTAACGGGCGGAGAGGCCCTTCTTGCCCTCGCCCATGGGCGAGCCGACCTTGGTGATGACAACGATCCTGTTGCGGCTGCCACGCGCCTTCATCCAACGGCCGATGATCGTCTCGCTCTCGCCGCCGGAATTGCCCGGCGCCCAGGCGGAATAGACGTCCGCCGTATCGACCGCGTTCAGCCCGGCATCGACGAAGCGGTCGAGCAGGTCGAACGAGGTCTTCTCGTCCGCCGTCCAGCCGAAGACATTGCCGCCGAAGACCAGCGGGGCGATGGAAAGACCGGTACGGCCGAGGGGGCGCTGCTGCATGGACTGCTCCTGTTCGTGGCGCGGAGACTAGCGCAAGCTTTACCCCATGGGGACAAGATGGGTGCATTGCATCGGCAGTGGGGTGGCCCAGTGCCTGATCCAGTCCGGCCTTCGGCCTCCTGACAGCTTTCGGGTGGCATCGGATCTATCCCCACTGACAGGCTTCCGCCCGACCTGTAACGATTGCCAGTGCAGCCATGTCCCGTCGCTCCGACAGCCTCTCCCTGAAACAGGCCCGCCGCATCGCCATTGCCGCGCAGGGCTTCGATCTCGCCGGCCACGGCGAGGGGCGCGGCTCCGCGGTCGCCGAGAAGCGGCATCTCAGACGCATGATCGAGCGGCTCGGCGTTGTCCAGATCGACTCGGTCAACGTCGTCGCCCGCGCCCACACGCTTCCCGGCTTCTCCCGCCTCGGCCCCTATGCAACCAGCGACATCGACGCGCTCGCCTATTCCGGCCGGCGGCGCGTCCTGTTCGAATATTGGGGGCATGAAGCCTCCTACCTGCCGGTGGCGATCCAGCCCTTGTTCCGCTTCCGCATGGCGCGGGCAGCAAGTGGCAGCGGCATCTACACCGGCCTCTCGAAATTCGGCCGTGAGCGGCGCCAACTGATCGATCAGGTCCACCGCGAGATCGAGCGGCACGGCCCGATGGCGGCCTCCGAACTGTCCCACGACCACAAGGGGGAGGGCGGCTGGTGGGGCTGGTCCGAGGGCAAGATGGCCGTCGAATGGCTGTTCTGGGCCGGCATGGTCACGACCGCCATGCGGCGCGGCGCCTTCGAGCGCATCTACGACGTGACCGAGCGGGTGCTGCCGCAGGTCGTTCTCGACACGCCGACACCCTCCGACGCCGACGCCAACCGCGAGCTCGTCCGCCTGTCGTCCATCGCCCTCGGCATCGCCACCGAACGCTGCCTGCGCGACTATTACCGGCTGGAAGTGGCCGATACGAAGCTGGCGGTCGCGGACCTCGTCGCGTCTGGCGACCTGATCCCCGTCGCGGTCGAGGGCTTCCGCAACCCCGCCTATCTTGCGAGGGATGCGCGCATCCCCCGCAAGGTCGAGGCGCGCGCCCTGCTCGCGCCCTTCGATCCGCTGGTCTGGCAGCGCGAGCGCACTGAGGGCCTGTTCGGCGCGCGCATCCGCCTTGAAATCTACACGCCGGCCGACAAGCGCGTTCACGGCTACTACGTGCTGCCATTCCTGCTCGGCGACACGCTGGCGGCCCGCGTCGACCTGAAGGCCGACCGGACGGGCTCCGTGCTGGTCGTACAGGCGGCGCATCTGGAAGACGGCGCGAAGGCCGGCAATGTCGCCGGCCCGCTGGCGGCCGAACTCCGGCTGATGGCGCGTTGGCTCGGCCTGTCGGACGTCCGCGCCGAACCGCGCGGCGACCTTGCGCAGGCGCTGGGCGAGGCGCTGCGGGCCTGACGAACGGCCGGCTTCATTCTCCTGCACGCCGCTCCCACAATGGCGGCAGGGAGACAACGCCAATGACCGCCACGCGCATCCGCGACCGCATCGCCGTCACCATCGCGGACGGCGTCGCCGACATCCGCCTCGATCGCGCCGACAAGATGAACGCGCTCGACCCCGCCATGTTCGATGCGCTGATCGAGGCGGCGCGCCTCGTGAACGAGACGAAGGGCGTGCGCGCGGCGGTGCTCTCAGGTGAGGGCCGGGCCTTCTGCGCCGGCCTCGACTTCGAGAGTTTTCAGGCCATGCAGTCCGGCGGCGAGGCTTCGCTGCGCGATCTCGTCGCCCGCACGCACGGCATCGCCAACCGGCCGCAGATGGCGGCGTGGTGCTGGCGCGAGCTTGCCGTGCCGGTCATCTGCGCCGTCCATGGTGTCGCTTTGGGCGGCGGGCTTCAGGTGGCGCTCGGCGCCGATATGCGCTTCGCCACGGCCGACGCCAAGCTTTCGGTCATGGAGATCAAGTGGGGCCTCGTGCCGGACGTCGCCGGCACCCAGCTTCTACGTCATCTCTGCCGCGACGATGTCGTGCGCGACCTGACCTATACCGGCCGCATCGTCGCCGGGGCGGAGGCGCTGGCGCTCGGGCTCGTCACCCGCATCGAGACCGACCCGCGCGCCGCGGCGCTGGCTGCCGCACGCGACATCGCGGCGAAGAACCCGGATGCCGTCCGCGCGGCGAAGCGCCTCCTGAACGCCGCCAATGTGTCGAGCCCCGCTGACGGTCTCCTGATGGAATCGGTCGAACAGCAGAAGCTGCTCGGCAGCGCCAACCAGGTCGAGGCGGTGAAGGCCAATATGGAAAAACGCGCCCCGCGTTTCGCCGACTGAAGCCTGATGTGATCATCCATGCACATGCCGCGCTGGACTTCTCCCGCCCCCGCGCGCTGATATGCCGCCTTCGCGAAGCGACGAGGGCATCATGGACAATCGCAACGATCTCTGGCGGCAGGTGGACGCGGCGAAGGACCGGCTGATCGAACTCTCCGACCGCGTCTGGGGCATGCCGGAGGTCTGCTACACCGAGGTGCGCTCCTGCGCCGAGCACACGGCCCAGCTTCGCACCGAAGGCTTCCGCGTCACCGAGAATGTCGCGGGCATTCCGACCGCCGTCATGGGCGAGGCGGGCGAGGGCGGCCCGGTCATCGCCTTCCTCGGCGAATATGACGCGCTGCCGGGCCTTTCGCAGGAGGCGGGCGTCGCCGAGCATCGCCCCATGGAGACGAACGGCCATGGCCATGGCTGCGGCCACAACCTGCTCGGCTCGGCCGCCCTTCTCGCCGCCACGGCCATGAAGAACTGGCTGGCGGAGACGGGCCTGCCCGGCCGCGTGCGCTATTACGGCTGCCCGGCGGAAGAAGGTGGCGCGGCCAAGGCTTTCATGGTGCGTTCGGGCGCGTTCAAGGATGCCGACGTCGCCATCACCTGGCACCCCTCGTCGTGGTGGGAGGTCGCCCCGCCGCTCTCCCTCGCCAATACCCGCGCCGATTTCATCTTCACCGGCAAGGCCTCGCACGCCGCCGCCTCGCCGCACCTCGGCCGCTCGGCCCTCGATGCGGTGGAGCTCATGAATGTCGGCGTCAACTACATGCGCGAGCACATGCCGTCCGATGCGCGCGTCCACTACGCCTTGCTCGACACCGGCGGCATCGCCCCGAACGTCGTGCAGGCGCATGCGCGGGTGCGCTACTCCATCCGGGCGCGTGATCTCCCGGGCATGCTCGAACTGGTCGGCCGCGTGCGCAAGATCGCCGAGGGCGCCGCCCTGATGACCGAGACGAAGATGGAGATGAAGATCGTCAGCGCCGTCTCCAATATCGTTGGCAACACGCCGCTGGAAAACGCGCTGCAGGGCATTCTGGAAGATCTCGGCCCGCCGCATTTCGACGATGCCGATCAGACCTTCGCCCGCGAGATCCAGGGCACGCTGACGCCGCAGGATATTGCCAGCGTCTATCACACGATCGGGCTTGAGCCGGGGGACCGCCCGCTGGCCGACTTCACGGTTCCGCAAGACGCCAAGCGCAACCCGCTGATCGGCTCGACCGATGTCGGCGATGTCAGTTGGGTCGTGCCGACCGTGCAGGCCCATGCGCCCACCGTTGCCGTCGGCACGCCATTCCACACCTGGCAGATCGTGGCGCAGGGCAAGATGCCGGCCGCTCACAAGGCGATGGTGCAGGTGGCGAAGGCCATGGCAGCCACCGGCGCTGCCGTGCTGACCGACCCCGCGCTCATGGCTGCTGCCAAGGCGGACCTTGCCGCCCGCACCCGCGCCAATCCCTACATCTGCCCCATTCCCGACGATGTCGGCCCGCCGCTCACCATGTCGGCCGCCTGATCGAACGCCCCCGAGGAAACATCCATGCTGAAATTCTATTTCAACGGTTCGCCGAACCCGACCAAGGTCGCGCTGTTCCTGGAGGAGGCGGGCCTTCCCTACGAGCCCGTCGCCATCGACACGCGCAGGGGCGACCAGTTCTCGCCCGAGTTCCTGAAGATCAATCCGAACGGCAAGGTGCCGGCCATCGTCGACGGCGACGCCGTCGTCTTCGATTCCAACGCCATCCTGCTCTATCTCGCCGAGAAGACCGGCAAGTTCATCCCCGCGAACGATCCCAAGGCGCGCGGCGAACTGCTGTCCTGGCTGATGTTCGTCGCCACCGGCATCGGCCCTTATTCGGGTCAGGCTGTGCACTTCAAGCACTTCGCGCCGGAGCCGGTGCCTTACGCGCATACGCGCTATCAGTTCGAGACCGACCGGCACTATGCGGTGGTCGAGCAGCACCTGTCGCAGAACGCCTACATGGTCGGCGGCGCCTATTCGATCGTCGACATGGCGCTGTGGGGCTGGGCCCGCATGGTGCCCTTCATTCTCGGCGACGACGCCTGGCGGAACTACCCGAACCTCAAGCGGCTGCTCGACGAGATCAGTGCCCGGCCGGCGGCCGAGCGCGCCGTGGCGCTGAAGGAGAAGTTCACCTTCAAGGCACAGATGGACGACGAGGCCCGCGCGGTCATGTTCAAGCATCTGGCGAAGAAATCCGGCTGATCCGGAGCCGCGGCGGGACGTCCTCCGCCGATGGGCAGGGCAGCGTTCCGCCGTCCGTTCGGCCTATTGCGGCCGTCCGGCGGCGGATGAATGCTTGCCGTTAACGTCAAGACGCCGAGACGATCCGATGGCAGCCGAACCGAAGCCAGCGCCGCTGGTGCCCTTCCATGGCGAAAAACCACCAGCGCCGGCCTGGTTCGATGAGGCCATCGCGGTTCAGCCGGAGCGCTCGTCGCATCAGGGCGCCGGCGTGACCATCGAGACTCTGGCATGGGGCGAGCGCGGCAAGCCGGGCCTGCTGATGCTGCACGGCGGCTCGGCCCATGCCGACTGGTGGAGCTACCTCGCGCCCTTCTTCGCGAAGACCCATCGCGTGGTCGCCTCGTCATGGTCCGGCATGGGCGGCTCGGACTGGCGCGACGCCTATTCGATGGACCTGCTCTGCGCCGAGATGCTGTCGACCCTTGATGCGACGGGGCTCGACGAGGGGCCGGTCAAGCCGGTCGTCGTCTCCCATTCCTTCGGCAGCTTCCCGGCCATGGCTTTCGCCGCGCGGTTCGGCGAGCGCATCGGCGGGCTGATCACGGTGGACTCGCCGTTCCTCTCCAACGAGATGCGCGCCAAGCGGGAAATCGACAGGCCGCCGTCGCGCCCGCCGCGGGACACGGTCCTCTACGACAGTTTCGTCGATGCGCTGGCCCGTTTCCGCCTGATGCCGGCGCAGGCGGCGGAGAACCTCTATATCGTCGACTATATTGCCCGTCATTCGCTGCGCGAGGTCGCGAAGCCGGACGGTTCCAGCGGCTGGACCTGGCGTTTCGACCCGTTCATGTGGTCGCGGCTGAAGCGCAACGACTCCTCGGTCGATCTGGCCGGCGCGAAGTGCCGCCTCGCGATCACCTGGGGCTCCGACTCGGTCCTGTTCCCCGACGAGATCAAGGCCTTCGTGCGCGCCACCGCGCCTAAGGGCACCATGTTCATCGAGATTCCGAAGGCGCGGCACCATGTGCTGATCGACCAGCCGCTGGCGCTCGTGACCCTGATCCGCTCGGTGATCGCGGGCTGGGACGCGGCCGCCCCATAACCAGAACGATATCCGGGAGAACGCCATGGCAAGGCTCGAAGGCAAGCGCACCATCGTCACCGGGGCCGCGAGCGGCATCGGCCGCGCGAGCGCGCGCCTGTTCGCGCGCGAAGGCGCCGCCGTCCTCTGCGTCGATCGCGAGAAGGACAAGGTCGAGGCCGTGGCGGAGGAAATCCGCAAGGCCGGCGGCAGGGCTGTCGCAACGGCGGCCGATGCCGGCAGCGAGGCCGACGTCAAAGCCTATGTCGAGAAGGCCGTAGCCGAGTTCGGCGGCATCGACGCCATCTACGCCAATGCCGGCATATCCGGCGGCCTCACGCCCTTCTTCGAACAGACGGTCGAGCAGTGGCAGGAGATCCTGCGGGTCAACCTGATCGGGCCCTTCCTTGCCATCCGCCACGTCGCGCCGCTGATGATCAAGCAGGGGAAGGGCTCCATCGTCTGCACGGCCTCGGTCGCCGCGCTCCGCGCCAATGCCGGCGGCTCGCCCTATTCGGCATCGAAGGCCGGCGTCATCAGCCTGGTCCAGACGACCGCCAACGCCTTTTACGGCTCGGGCGTGCGCGTCAACGCCGTCTGCCCCGGCCTGATCGAGACCGGCATGACCACCCCGATCTTCAACCATGCCCGCGAGCGCGGCACGGAAGGCAAGCTCGGCCAGCTCAACCCGCTGACCCGTCCCGGCCAGCCAGAGGAGATCGCCGCCATGGCGCTGTTCCTCGCCAGCGACGAGGCGAGCTACGTCAACGGCCAGGCTTTCCCGGTCGATGGCGGCCTGTCCTCGACGCTGCCTTTCGCCGGCCAGCGCCCGCGCTAAGCCCCATCCTCACCCATTCGTCCGATCCGAAATCAGGAAGCTGTCCCATGGCCGCCATCAACGAAGTCGTCGATCTCGCCACCGAGGGCCAGGTGGCCGTCGTCACCGTCAATTCGCCGCCGGTGAACGCGCTCTCCGCCAATGTCCGCACCGGCATCGCCGAAGCCGTGCAGAAGGCGGGCGCGGACGCCGCCGTCAAGGCCATCGTCATCCATTGTGCCGGTCGCACCTTCATCGCGGGCGCCGATATCACCGAGTTCGGCAAGCCGCCGAAGGGCGTGCCGCTCGGCGAGGTCAACGCCATCCTCGAAGCCTCGCCGAAGCCGATCGTCGCGGCCATCCACGGCACCGCGCTCGGCGGCGGTCTGGAACTGGCGCTGTCCTGCCACTACCGCGTCGCGGTGCCCTCCGCGAAGCTCGGCCTGCCCGAGGTGAAGCTCGGCCTCGTGCCGGGCGCTGGCGGCACGCAGCGCCTGCCGCGCCTCGTCGGCGTCGAGCGCGCGCTGGAGGCCATCGCCTTTGGCGAGCCGATGAAGGCGAGCGAGGCGGCAAGCCACGGGCTGGTCGATGCCGTGACCAGCGAGCAGAGCCTGCGCGCCGACGCCATCGTCTTCGCCAACCAGCTCATCGCGGAGAACGCGCCGCTCAAGAAGGTCCGCGACCGCTCCGAGAAGCTCGGCGCCGGCAAGGAGGTCTTCGCCGCCTTCCGCAAGGCCAATGCCCGAAAGTTCCGCGGCTTCGAGGCGCCGGAAGCCTGCATTCAGTGCGTCGAGGCGGCGGTGAACATGCCCTTCGACGAGGGTCTCGTCTTCGAGCGCGACACGATCATGCGCCTGATGCCGGGCGTGCAGTCGCGCGCCCAGCGCTACGCCTTCTTCGCCGAGCGCCAGGCGAACAAGATCCCCGACGTGCCGGAGACGACCCCCACCCGCAAGATCGCCAAGGTCGGCATGATCGGCGCCGGCACGATGGGCGGCGGCATCGCCATGAATTTCATCAATGCCGGCATTCCCGTCACCATCGTCGAGACGAAGCAGGAGGCGCTCGACCGCGGCCTCGGCGTCATCCGCAAGAATTACGAGAACACGGCGAAGCGTGGCCGCCTGACCATGGCCGATGTCGAGACGCGCATGGCCCGTTTCACGCCGACACTGGACCTCTCGGCGCTCGCCGACTGCGACCTGATCATCGAGGCGGTCTTCGAGAACATGGAGATCAAGAAGGAGGTCTTCGCCAAGCTCGACGGCATCGCCAAGAAGGGCGCCATCCTCGCCACCAACACCTCCTATCTCGACGTCGATCAGATCGCGGCCATGACGAAGCGGCCGGAGGACGTCATCGGCATGCACTTCTTCTCGCCGGCCAACGTGATGCGCCTGCTGGAAGTGGTGCGCGGCGAGAAGACCGCGAAGGACGTCATCGCCACCGCCATGGGCCTCGCCAAGACCATCGGCAAGGTCGCGGTGCTGGTCGGCGTCTGCCACGGCTTTGTCGGCAACCGCATGCTCGCCCAGCGCCAGCGCGAGGCGAACAAGCTGATCCTCGAAGGCGCCATGCCCTGGGACGTCGACCGCGTGCTCTACGATTTCGGCCTGCCCATGGGCCCCTTCGCCATGAGCGATCTCGCCGGCCTCGACATCGGCTGGTCGCGCGAGACCTCGAAGGGCGAGACGCCGCGCGAACTCCTCTGCGAGATGGACCGGCGCGGCCAGAAGACCGGTGCCGGCTTCTACGACTACGACGAGAATCGCGTGGCGAAGCCCTCCGAGGTCACCGAGAAGATCATCCTCGATCTCGCGGCGAAGAAGGGCATCAATCGCCGGCCGATCTCGGACGAGGAAATCCTCCAGCGCTGCATCTATCCGATGATCAACGAGGGCGCGAAGATCCTCGAGGAGGGCAAGGCGATCCGCGCCTCCGACATCGATACCGTCTGGATCAACGGCTATGGCTGGCCGGTCTATCGCGGCGGCCCGATGTTCTACGGCGACACGGTGGGCCTGCCCGAGGTGCTGAAGGTGATGCAGGAGTTTGAGGGCCGCCACGGCGCCGACTTCAAGCCTTCGGCGCTGCTGGAAAAGCTCGCAGCGGAGGGCAAGGGCTTCAAGGATCTTTGAGAGGTTGCTCGCGCCCTATTCCTCGCCCGGCCTAGTGCCGCTTCCCGATAAGGCAGGACGTGATCGCATCCCTCTCCCCTTGTGGGAGAGGGTCCCCACGTCAGCGGGCGGGTGAGGGGTGCGGCATCGCACCTCATCCGGCGCAGAAGCATCGAGCGTACGCGAGATGCGTTCGCCTCTCGCTATGCGGCGCCACCTTCTCCCACAAGGGGAGAATGATCGCAGCCGGCGAGCTTATCGGTCACCGCCCCTACCGCGCTGACCACCCCGCCTTCGCCAATATCGCCCCAATCAGTTCCTGGCTCTTCAGCGCCTCCTCGCCCGAGACGATGGGGTCGCGCCCGTCGCGAATGGCGTCGAGGAAATCGGTGATCAGGTTCAGATGCCAATCGTGGGGGAAGTCCATGACATTGGCGCCGCCGCCGGTCGGACCTTCCTGCCGCACGATCTCCTCACTCCCGTCGAGGTAGGCGACCTTCAGATTGCCGCCGGCGAGCCAGGCGGTCCCTTTCGTGCCCATGATCTCGATGCGCTCCTCGCCGCCGGGATAGGCCGCTGTCGTCGCCTGGATGATGCCGGGCGCGCCGTTCCCGAGGCGGATCAGCGCCGCGGCGAAATCCTCGGTCTCCATGCGGTGAACCTTCGTGGTGGCCGCCGTCGCGGCCGTCACCGTGATGTCGCCGACCAGCGAGCGGAACAGGTCGAGCGTGTGGATCGCCTGCGTCATCAGCACGCCGCCGCCATCGCGCGCCATGGTGCAGCGGCCGGGCTGGTCGTAGTAGCTCTGCGGCCGCCACCACGGCACGATGCAGGTCGCCGCGCCGATCTCGCCGAGGGCGCCGGAACGGACGATCTCCTTCAGCCGGAGCGTTGCCGGCCGGAAGCGGTGCTGCAGCGTCACGCCGAGCGTCCGCTTCGCCTGCCGCATGGCCGCGACGATGGCGCGGGCGCGCTCCAGCGTGATGTCGAGCGGCTTTTCCAAGAGCACATGCTTGCCGGCCGCCGCCGCGCGGCTCGCCAGTTCGACATGCGAGTTGGGCGGCGTGAGAATCCACAGCGCATCGATCGAGGGGTCGGCGATCACCGCGTCGATGTCCGATGTCGTCGGGAACGGAAACCGGGCGGCGAAGGCCCGCGCGCGCTCGGCGGTCCGCGCGGCGGCGGCCACCACCTCCACGCGATCGCTCAGGTCGAGAAGGCTTTTCGCATGCGGCTCCACCGCATTGCCGAGCCCGATAATGCCGACGCGCAGGCGCTTCATGGTGCATCTCCCTCATGCCCGCGTCTTCGCGCGGCTTCCCATTCCTTGTGCCGCAAACATGGCCGTCGCGGCAGCCGCTCCCGGGCATGCGGGAGTTTCGCAGGCGGATTGGCTCTTGCGCCCGCTCCGCCGGCCATGCACTTGTCGGGACGCGATTTCCGGAGCACTCCATGAACATCAAGATCACCGCCGGCGAGCATGTCTTCCGCGCCAAGTTCGAGATCGACGCGGCCCCCGCCACCTGCGCGGCCTTCATGAAGGCGATGCCCTTCGTCAGCGAGATCGTCCACGTGCGCTGGAGCGGCGAGGGCGTCTGGATGCCGCTCGGCGATCTCGATTTCGGCGTTGGCTACGAGAACGCCACCAGTTACCCCGCGCCCGGCCAGCTCATCCTCTATCCCGGCGGCGTCAGCGAGACGGAGATCCTGCTCGCCTACGGGCCGGTCTGCTTCGCCTCCAAGGCCGGCCAGCTCGCCGGCAACCACTTCATGACGATCACCGAGGGCCTCGAGAACGTCCACCCGCTCGGCCGTCAGGTGCTCTACAAGGGCGCGCACCCGATCCGCTTCGAGCAGGCCTGATCCTCAGGCGGACTTGCGCGGCGGCGCGGTCGAGGCGCGCACGATGAGTTCGGGCTGAAGCGCGACGCGCCTGACAGCGCCGGTCGCGCCGCTCATCCGCTCCAGCAACAGCTTCGCCGCCTCGCAGCCCATGTCGCGCGGGCCGATCCTGACCGTGGTGAGCGGCGGGTGGACCATGTCCACCAGCGGCATGTCATTGTGCCCGACGATGGAAATGTACTGCGGACACTCCTTGCCGAGGCTCTTCAGCGCCGCATAGGCGCCGAGCGCCAGAAGGTCGTTGGACGCCGCGATGGCGGTGATCTGCGGCACGGCCTTGAGGAGCGTGAGTGTCGCCCGCTCGCCTTCGTCGCGGTCATAGGCGCGTGCCTCGACGATGGCGCCCGGGAGCACCGGGAGCCGGTTCTCCACCATGGCGACCTCGAAGCCGAGCCGCCTCAGATGACCGGTCGAGAGCAGGGCGGGGCCGGCGAGATGGCCGATGGCGCGGTGGCCGAGGCCGGCGAGATGCGCGACGGCGAGCTGCATGCCGCTCATGTCGTCGGAAGCGACGGCCGAGGCGCGGTCGTGATCGTCGGCGCGGTTGACCAGCACCACCGGCACGCCCTGCGCGAGGCAATGTTCGAGGCTCGGATCGTCGCGGCTCACCGTCGCCATGACGAGCCCGTCCACCTGCCGGGCGATGAGGTCGTCGATCAGCGTCAGCCGGCGCTCCGGCTCCTGTCCGGCATCGGCGACGATGGTCGAGTAGCCCTCGGCGCCGAGCACCGCCGCAATCCCGGAAATGATCGGCGAGAAGACCGGATTGGTGATGTCCGGCACCAGCACGCCGACCAGCCGCGACCGGCGGGTTCTGAGGCTCGCCGCCAGGGGGTTCGGCCGGTAGCCCAGTTCGCGGGCGGCCTGGACGATGCGCTCGGCGACATCCTCGGCGACGAGATGACGCTTGGCCGGATCGAGCGCGCGTGAAACGGTCGAGGGGTGCACGCCCACGGCATCGGCGAGACGCTTGAGATTCACCCGCGAGGCGGGGGCAGCGATGGGACCGCGCATGAATGAGCCTATGCCTCGCTGGCCGGTCGGTTTCAAGGGATCAGGCGGTCTGACACGTCGGATTGCGCCAGTTCTCCCGGTTTCGTTGACGCGGGCTCGCGCGGGTGCTGGCGCGCGACCATGCCAGCTCGGTGAAAACCCGTATTGACCACTGCCTCGCAATGTTATTTGTTTGTTAGCAAGCAAATAACATTGCGGAGACGACAGGGATGAGCGCCGCCCGCGCTTCACGCAGCGAAACGCCGCCGCCCGACGGGCCGGTGGAGATTCGCCGCCGGCGGACGCAGGCCGAACGCCGTGCCGAAGCCGAGGCGCGCGTGCTGGCGGCGGCGGCTGAACTCGTCGCGGAAAAGGGCATCGACGGCCTGACTCTGGCCGAGGCCGGCGAGCGCGCCGGCTACAGCCGCGGCCTCGCCGGCCACTATTTCGGCTCCAAGGACGAACTGCTCGCCGCGATGGCCGAAGCCATCCACGACGAGTTCAACGTTCTGCGCCGCGAGCGTCAGCGCGGCACGTCCGGCTTCGCCATGCTGATGGCGACGATCGATGCCTCGTTCGACCGCCCGGCGGTCGGCCTCGTCAAGATGCGCGCCTATCTCGCGGTGCTGATGGGGGCTGCCCACAAGCCGGCCCTTGCCGAGGCGGTCGCCACCTTCAACCGTGAATCCGCCACCGATTTCGGCCGCCTGATCCGCAATTCCATCGAGGCCGGCGACATCCGGCCGGACATCGACGCCCGCACGCAGGCGCTGATTCTGTCGGCGGCGCTGCGCGGCATCATGGCCCAGTGGGTGCTCGACCCCGACGGCGTCGACCTCGCCGGCATCCGCACCGAGTTCATCGCGCTGGTCCGCCGCGCCCTGATCAATCCCGCACGAACCTGACGATCAAGAGGAGAGGAAACATGGATTTCTCGATGTCCGAGCGCCAGCGCTACTGGCGCGACCGCGTGATGGCCTTCATGGACGCCCACGTCTATCCGGCCATCCCGACCTACGACCAGCAGATGGACGGCGACAACGACCGCTGGAAGGTCGTGCCGGTGCTGGAGGAGCTGAAAGCCAGGGCGAAGAAGGAAGGGCTCTGGAACCTGTTCCTGCCGCCCTCCGAGGATCACGACGAGGGCGAGTTCCACGGCGCGGGCCTGACCAATCTCGAATATGCCATGTGCTCCGAGCAGATGGGCCGCGTCGGCTTCGGCTCCGAGGTGTTCAACTGCTCGGCCCCCGACACCGGCAATATGGAAGTGCTGCATCGGTACGGCACCAAGGCCCAGAAGGAACAGTGGCTGCGTCCGCTGCTGGCCGGTCAGATCCGTTCAGCCTTCCTGATGACGGAGCCGGCGGTGGCCTCCTCGGACGCCACCAATATCGAGACCTCGATCCGCCGCGACGGCAATGAATATGTCGTCAATGGCCGCAAGTGGTGGTCGTCGGGCATCGGCGACCCGCGCTGCAAGGTCGCCATCGTCATGGGCAAGACCGACACGAGCGCGGCCAAGCACGTACAGCAGTCGCAGATTCTCGTGCCGACCGATGCGCCCGGCTTCAAGGTCGTCCGCATGCTGCCGGTCTTCGGCTTCGACGACGCGCCTCACGGCCATGCCGAGGTGATCCTCGACAATGTCCGCGTTCCCGCGGAGAACCTGCTGCTCGGCGAGGGCCGTGGCTTCGAGATCGCTCAGGGGCGTCTCGGGCCGGGCCGCATCCATCATTGCATGCGCACCATCGGCGTCGCGGAACTGGCGCTCGAAAAGCTGATCAAGCGCATCCAGTCGCGCACGGCCTTCGGCAAGCGCGTCTCGGAGCAGTCCGTGTGGGAGCAGCGCATCGCCGAGGCCCGCATCGACATCGAGATGACGCGCCTGCTCTGCCTCAAGGCGGCCGACATGATGGACAAGGTCGGCAACAAGGTCGCCAAGCTCGAGATCGCCATGATCAAGGTGGCGGCCCCGCGCATGGCGCTGAAGATCATCGACGATGCGATCCAGGCCCATGGCGGCGGCGGCGTGACCACCGATTTCGGTCTCGCCAAGTCCTATGCCCACATCCGCACGCTGCGGCTGGCGGACGGCCCGGACGAGGTCCACAACCGCTCCATCGCGCGTATCGAGATGGGCAAGTACACCAACCATTGAAGCCGCGTTCGACCTCCCCCCGGTCGGGGGGAGGTCGGCTGCGCAGCAGTCACGACGATGACGCCTCGTCATGGCCGGGCTTGCCCCGGCCATCCACGACCTGAACACGACGATCGAGGAAGTCGTGGATGCCCGGCACAAGGCCGGGCATGACGAACAGCGGCGGGTTCGCTGGCGCGCGAACTAACAATTCCAGGGAGGTCTCGCATGAATCTCTTCGACATGACCGGCAAGGTCGCGGTCATCACCGGCTCGTCCCGCGGCATCGGCCGCGCCATCGCCGAGCGCATGGCCGAGCACGGCGCCAGGGTCGTCATCTCCTCGCGCAAGGCGGCGCCCTGCCAGGAGGTTGCCGACGCCATCAACGCGAAGCACGGCGCCGGCCGCGCCATCGTCGTGCCCGCCAACATCTCCTCCAAGGAGGAACTCCAGCGCCTCGTCGACGAGACGCGCAAGCAGCTTGGCCGCATCGACGTGCTGGTCTGCAACGCCGCCTCCAATCCCTATTACGGGCCGATGGCGGGCATCACCGACGATGCCTTCGGCAAGATCCTCACCAACAACATCGTCGCCAATAACTGGCTGATCTCGATGGTCGTGCCGGAAATGATCGCCCGCCGCGACGGTTCGATCATTATCGTCTCGTCCATCGGCGGCCTGCGCGGCTCGGAAGTGATCGGCGCCTATTGCATCTCGAAGGCGGCCGACATGCAGCTCGCCCGCAACCTCGCCCACGAATACGGGCCGCACAACGTGCGGGTGAACTGCATCGCGCCGGGCCTCATCAAGACCGACTTCGCCAAGGCGCTGTGGGAGGACAAGGACGCCCGCGAGGCGCGCGAGCGCGAGACGCCGCTGCGCCGCATCGGCGACCCCGACGAGATCGCCGGCGCGGCCGTCTATCTCGGCTCGAAGGCGGGGAGCTACATGACCGGCCAGAGCCTCGTCGTCGACGGCGGCGTGACCATCTGACCGAAATATTGGCATTGCGTCTGCCTCCTGTCATGATCCGGTGACGGATCGGAGCGGTCCGCCGAAGAAGCGGGCCGCTCGTCGTCCTTGCGGGAGGGTGCATGTTTGTCAGAACGGCGGATGCGGACCTTCTCGTCTCGTCCTTAGGCGCGGGATCGCGGACGATCCTGTCCCATGGCGGCTGGGTCGGCAGTGGCGAACTCTGGCTGCCGCCGTTCGAGATTCTCAGTCGCACGTGGCGGACCGTCGCCTACGATCATCGCGGCACCGGCGGCACGCGTTGCACCACCTCCGCGATTACCTTCGAGGCGCTGGTCGGCGACCTGTTCACCGTGATGGACGCGCTCGGCATTGACCAGTGCGTGGTCGCAGGGGAATCCGCCGGCGCGGCCATTGTACTGGAGGCCGTGCTGCGCCGGCCCGAGCGCTTCTCCGGCCTCGTCATCGTCGACGGGCGCTATACCGGCCAGCGCAACGCTCAGCGCGACCAGCTCATCGCCGGCTGCCGCGCGAACTTTCCGGCAACCATGGATGCCTTCGTCAATGCTTGTGTGCCGGAGGAGGACGCGGAGGCGGAGCGGGCCTGGGGCAAGCAGATCGTCGGTCGCTCGAACGGCCCCGCCGCCATTCAGTTGCTCGAATGCCTTGAAGGCATCGAACTCGAAGCGCGGCTGGGCTCGATCGAACTCCCCACGCTGGTGCTGCATGGCAGCCGCGACGTGATCACGCCGCTGGCCTCATCCGAAAAGCTGGCCGAGCTGATCCCGAACGCGCGCCTTTCGGTGGCCGAAGGGGCCGGCCATGTGCCGACCGTCACGCGGCCGGCATGGGTCGCGGCCGAGATCGCGGCCTTCTTCGACGCGCAGCGCTAGGCGTTCGCCCGGTCAGTACATGCCGCGGCCGCCGTTGATCTGCACCGTCTCGCCGGTGATGAACGAGGCCTTGTCGGAGGCGAGGAACAGCACGAGGTTGGCGACATCCTCGGCCGTTCCCTCGCGCCGGAGCGGCGTCGTGTCCACCGTCTGCCGGCGTCCCTCGGGCGTGTTGAACTGCACGTGGAAGCGCGTCGCGATCAGGCCGGGCGCGACACCGTTGACCCGGATGCCGAGCGGCCCGAGTTCGTTGGCCAGTCCCCGCGTATAAGTCAGGATCGCGCCCTTGGACGCCGCATAATGCATGGCGCCCGGCCCGCCGCCGCTCATCGCCGCCTGCGACGACATGGTGACGATGGCGCCGGACCGTTTCTCCGCCATGATCTTCGCCGCCGCGCGGCAGGCGAGATAGGTGGTCATCACGTTGACGTCGAACGTGCGGTTCCACAGGTCGAGATCGGACTCCGCCGTCGACTTCCGGTCGAGGATGCCGCCTGCATTGGCGAACAGCACATCGAGCGTCCCGTAGGCGCGCACGGCGGCGGCAAAGGCCGCCTCCACCTCGTCTTCCCGTGTCAGGTTCGCCTTGATGGCCAGCGCCTGCCCGCCCGCCGCCCTGATGTCCTTCTCCAGCGCGTTGGCTTTGGCGCCGCTGGATACGTACGTGAAGGCGACCTTCGCGCCTGCATCGGCAAAGGCCCGCGTCGCCGCTTCGCCAATGCCCGATGCGCCGCCGGTGACGAATGCCACCTTGCCCGTGAAATCCATCATGCACCCCTTGGTCTTGTCCGCCGGCAAGCGTCGATCAGTTCAGCATCTCCGGCGAGAGCAGGCTCGGCAGGAACAGCGTCACCTTCGGCCAGACGATGACCAGCGCCAGCACCAGAAGCAGCGGGATCAGCATGATCACGGTGTCCTTGATGGCCGCGCGCATGCGTATCCCCGCCACGGCGCAGGCGATCATGAGGCAGAGCCCGTAGGGCGGCGTCACCAGCCCGAAGGCGAGCGAGACGATGCCGATCATGGCGAAATGAACCGGGTCCATCTCGACCGCTTTGGCGAGCGGCTGGAGGATCGGCCCGCAGATGATGATGGCGGGAATGGCGTCGAGAAAGCAGCCGACGACGAGGAACACGCCGGCGACGAAGAAGCCGGTGGCGATGAAGCCCATGTTCCAGGCCGAGACGCCGGCGAGGATCGCCTCGGGGATCTTGTAGTAGGCGAGGAGCCAGCCGAAGCAGCTCGCCGTGCCGACGCAGAACAGGATGATGCCGGTCAGCTTGCCGGTGTCGAGGAGCGCCGCATAGAGCCCCTTGGCGTCCATCTCGCGGTAGACGATGAACGACAGAACGCCGGCATAGAGCACCGCGATGGCGGCCGATTCCGTCGCCGTGAACCAGCCGAATATCTTGCCGCCGATGATGATGCCCGGCGTCATCAGCGCGAGGAACGAATGGGCGCAGGCGCAGATGAAGGCCCGCCATGTCTCGCGCGGATAGGTCGGATAGCCGCGGCGGGTCGCGTAGATATGCACGGTCGCCATCTGGGCTCCGGCGATCAGGATGCCGGGAATGATGCCCGCGAGAAACAGCGCCCCGATCGAGGTCGTCAGGATGCCGCCCCACACGATCATCAGGATGGATGGGGGGATGATGACGGCGAGCACGGCGGAGACGGCGGTGATCGCGACCGAGAAACTGTCATCGTAGCCCTCGCGCCGCTGAGCCTCGATGAAGATCTTCGACTGGCTGGCGGCATCCGCCGTGGACGACCCCGAAATGCCCGCGAAGAACAGCGACAGGACCACATTGATCTGCGCGAGCCCGCCGGGCCAGTGACCGACCATGGTGCGGGAGAGTTTCAGGAGACGGTCGGTGATGCCGCCGATATTCATCAGGTTGGCGGTGAGCAGGAAGAAGGGCACCGCCAGCAGGATGAACGAGTTGAAGGCGTTGAAGCTCTCCGACATCAGAACCATCGTGTCGAGGCGCGGCTCGATGGCGAGGATCGGCAGGCAGGCGAGACCGAGCGCGAAGGCGACGGGCACGCGCAGCGCGATCAGCGTGAAGAAGGCGCCGAAGAGGATGAATGCCGCTTGTCCCGCGGTGAGGGCTGCTCCGGTCATATGTTGAGCGTCCCCGCGTCGATCTCGCTGAGATCCTGCTTCCTGGGCGGCGCCTTGCGGCCGAGAATGATCAGCACGTCGTCCAGCATCTGCTCGCCGAGGAAGACGATCCAGGTGACGCCCATGAGCGGCCAGGGCAGATGGATCAGCCAGAGCGGCAGCTCCGCGAGTTCGGAGATGCGCCACCACGCGAACTCGACGAACTTGATGCCGGCGAAGACGAAGACGCAGGCGAGCACGAGGATGCCGATGCGTCCCGTCAGCCGGGCCACGGCCTCCAGCCGCGGCGGCAGTTCGGGCATGACGTCCACTTCGAAATGGGTCGATTCCCGGACCCCGATCATGGCGCCGATCGAGATGGTCCAGACGAACAGGAAGCGCGCCATCTCCTCGGTCCAGATGTAGCTGGGGATGAGGGCCGTGTGCCGCGAGAAGATCTGCAGGCTCACCGGAACGAGCAGCACCGCGATGGATGCGACCACGAGATGGTTGAGGAGGGAGGCGTAGGCCGCGGTGAACCGCCGCCAGAGGCCGGGCGCCGGTTCGGGCGGCATGGAATCGCTTGATGTCATGACATGCCTTCAGGCCAGCAGACGCCATGAACCGCCGGTCGGCGTCGCGCCTTGCAGAAAGAACACCCCGCCGCGAAGATCGGGGCGGGGTGGGGGCTGCGGGTCGGGATCAGGCGCTGTTGACTTGTCCGAAGACGCCTTCCGCGCCGATCTCCTTGGCGTAGGCCGCCATGACCGGATCGGTGAGCTTCTTCATCTGGTCGCGCTCCTCGAAGGCGATCCGCTTCAGGCGGCCGGCCTTCTCGAGGGCCTCGAGCTTCTGCCCGTCCTCGCTGGATTCCACCTGCCGGCCATATTCGCCGCCTTCGGTGCCGGCCTGGATAATGGCGTCCTGAAGGTCCTTGGGCAGCGTTCCAAGCGTCTTCATCGAGAAGCACAGCGGCCGGATCGACACGGCGTGCTGGGTCAGCACGAGGTTTGGCGCGACCTCGTAGAACTTCATGGCCTCGACACCGGCCGCCTCGTTCTCGCCGGCCTGGATGACGCCGTTCTGGATGGCGTTGTAGACCTCGTTATAGGCGATGACGGTCGGCGACATGCCGACTGCGGAGAAGGTCCGCGACCAGATCGGCGCGCCCTGGACACGCACCTTCAGGCCGCGCATCTCGGCGATGTTCTTGAACGGCTTGTTGGCGAAGATGTTGCGCGTTCCGCCGCCGGCATGGCCGATCAGGCGCACGCCCGCGCGCTTCTCCACCTCTTCCTCGATCGGCTTGAGCATGCCGGCCTTGACCACCTTGCCCATGTGCTCGACGTCGCGGAACACGAAGGGGGCGTCGATGAATGGCGCCGAGCGGGCGAAGGTCGACATGTGCGCCGGCGAGACGATGGCATAGTCCACCGCGCGGCCCTGCGCCATGTATTCGAAATACTGCTTCTCGAGGCCCAGCGACGAATTCTTGTGAAGGTTGAAATTGATCGGCTTGCCGTAGAGCGCCTTCACGCGCTCCTCGAACCGCACCAGGGCCTTGGTGAAGGCGTGGTCGTCGTTGAACTGTGACGCACCGTTCAGGGTGATCGGCGCCTGCGCGCGGAGAATGGATGGGCCTGCAACGATCGCGGTCGCCGAGACCGCCCCGAGCCCGAAAAGAACTTGCCTGCGCTTCATTGGATTTCCTCCCTTGGCGATCGTTCGGATGCCCGTTCTGGCGCGGGTCGTCGCGGGAGTATGCAGAAATGTTTGGATCGATCCAACAGCAAAAGGGCATGTCGCAACGCAAAATTAAATGGATTAATGTTGCGATGCACGATGACTTCTTGGCGCTATGGGCTGGCTTTCGGGAATGCGAAAACCAATACTGCAAGCACACGGCGCGCCGCTGCGGCATCCGGCATTCCCGCGGTCCTGAGCCCGCTGCTGTCGGTCGGGCGCCTCGTCGCGCGGCCCGCCATTGCTCCGACACTATGACGCAGCCGTCCGATCTGGCCTGATCGGACCGTCTGACCTAGCGTTGGACGATGAAGGGATAGTCGAGGCGGCTGCAGGTGCGGCGTGGCAACCCATTTGATGGTTTGCGCCATTTTCGACCAGTCCTGGCGGCAAGGCATTTCGCCGCAATTGACTGACGTTTGTTTGGTAAAGGGATTATTGTGGTTGTGCGATTAAATATATTCAACAATTGCGCGCGACATTCGGATTTCGCTCGTTAGATTGCCGCCATGTTGGAGCCCATAGAGGATAGGGACGTTGACGCGGCCGCCGCTATTCTGTCGCGCGGCTTTCCTTCGCGCTCGGCCGAGTTCTGGCAATCGGGCCTGGAACGTCTGTCCCGATACCACAAGACCGTATCGGCGACCCCGCTCGGTTATGTCATGAAGGTCAAGGGCACGCCCGCGGGCGTGATCCTGACCATGCGCAGCCAGAGGACCGGCGAGGGCGGCAAGCCTCGCTCGGTGCTCAATCTGTCGAGCTGGTATGTCGACGAGCAGCACCGCTGGCTTGCGCCGCGCATGCTCCAGAAGGTTCTCGCGGAGCAGGTGGATGTCTTCACGGACCTGACGCCGAGCGAACCGGTGCGCGAGATGATCGGTCGGCTCGGCTTCGTCCGGCGGCATGAGGGCGTGCTGATGGTCGCGCTCGTGCTTTCCGCCATGCAGTTCAACGCAGCCGCGTCGGTCGGCGCGGCGGACGAGGCGGGCATGCGCGAGCTCGATCCGGGCGCCGCGAGCCTCCTTGCCGGGCATATCGAACTCGGCTGTATCGCGGCGCTGTTGCGGGTCGGCGGCAGCGTCCATCCGCTGGTTTTTTCGCCCACCCGCCGCAAGGGTCTGCCCTCCGCGAGGCTCGTCTACGCGCCCAGCCAGAGCGCGGTGCGCGACAATATCGGCGCCGTTGCCCGCTACCTTTTGGCGCAGGGGCTGCTGTTCGTCGAAATCCCCGCAAAGCCCGGAGAATCGGCGTTTGGAGCCTGGTTTACGGCGAGTCCGCCGCCGACCTTCGCCCGTGGAGACCTGCCGCCGGACATGATCGACCACGCCTATTCGGAATTTGTTTTCCTTCAGATCTGACAATGGTCCGAAGGATCGAGGACGACCGAAGGGGGGCGCATGTTGGCCAGCGAGGCGGAGACGACGACAGGGGCGATTGCCGGCTTTCTGCGGGAACGCTTTCCCGCGCTGACGAACCGTGAGCTGACCGCCGAGACGCCGCTGCTCGGCTCCGGCGCCATCGACTCCCTCGGGATTCTCGAACTGATGACTTTCCTCGCCGACCGCTTCGGCATCGAGCTTACCGACGACGATTTCGATCCCGCCAATTTCGACACGATCGGGCATCTCGCACGCTTCGTGGAGCGTGCCCGCGCGTGACCGGCGAGCCCTACCTCGTTCATCACCTCGTCGAACGCGCGGCCTCGGCCGGCGGGCGGATCGCCGTGGTCGACCGGGAGCGGTCGCTGACCTATGCCGGCCTAGCGGAGGCGATGCGGCACGGGGCGGCGCGGATCCGCGCTCGCGGCATCGGGCGCGGCGACCGTGTCGCCATCTTCCTGCCGAAGAGTATCGAGGAATGTGTCGCGATCTTCGCGGCGAGCGCGGCGGGCGCGGTCTTCGTGCCGGTCAATGCGCTCCTCAAGCCGCAGCAGGTGCGCCATATCGTCGAGGATTGCGGCGCGCACCTGCTGCTCACCAATGCCGCCATGGCCGAGGGGCTCGGCGACGCTCTGGCCGATCTCGCGGGCCTCGCGGTCGTGACCATGGACGGGCCGGAATGGACAATGCCGGTCGACGGGCCTGTTCCCGCTTCCAGTGCCATCGGCGAGGACCTCGCCGCCATCCTCTACACCTCCGGTTCCACCGGCCGGCCCAAGGGCGTGATGCTCAGCCATCGCAACCTGATCGCCGGCACGCGCATCGTGCGCACCTATCTCGGCATCACCGCCGAGGACCGCATCCTCTCGCTCCTGCCGTTCAGTTTCGACTACGGCCTCAACCAGCTTCTGACTGCCGTTGAGCAGCAGGCGCGCATCGTTTTGCTGACATTCCAGTTCGGCGACGAGATCGCGCGCGCCATCGCGCGCGAGGGCATCACCGGCATTGCGGGCGTCCCGACCATCTGGGCGATCCTCACGCGCGCGACGCCCTCGCTGTCGAAGACCGACCTGTCGACCCTGCGCTACATCACCAATTCCGGCGGCGCGGTGCCGTCCGAGACGGTGAAGCGCCTGCGCGAGAAGTTGCCGGCAACGCGCATCTTCCTGATGTACGGCCTGACCGAGGCGTTCCGCTCGACCTTCCTGCCGCCAGAGGAGATCGACCGCCGACCGACCTCGATCGGCAAGGCCATTCCCGAATGCGAGATGCTTGTCGTGACGCCTGACGGCTGCCGCGCCGCGCCGCACGAGCCGGGCATTCTCGTCCATCGCGGGCCGACCGTCTCGCTCGGCTACTGGAACCGGCCGGACGCCACCGCCGAGGTGCTGCGGCCGCACCCCTTCATCCCGGCAACGCAAGGCGGCGAAACGGTCTGCTATTCCGGCGATCTCGTGACCATGGACGAGGACGGCTTCCTCTATTTCGTCGCCCGCAACGACGCGATGATCAAGTCGTCCGGCCACCGCATCAGCCCGACCGAGGTCGAGGAATGCCTGATGGCGGTCGGCGGCTTCGCGCAGGTGGCGGTGATCGGACTGCCCGACGCCTTCGCAGGCCAGAAGGTCCATGCGGTGGGCGTCGCCAATGCGCCTGTCGATGCTGTCGCTGTGTTGCAGACCGTCGCCGAGCGGCTGCCGCCCTACATGGTGCCGCGCGCCATCGAACTGATCGAGCGCATGCCGGTCACTCCCAACGGCAAGGTCGATTATATCGGTCTCGTTCGCGAGCGGGCCGACAATGGCCGCTGAGACTTCCCTGATCGACGGAATCCTCGCCACGCAGTTCGGCCGCGAGGGCGACGATCTCATGGTCGGCGGCGTGACGGCCAGTCAGCTCGCCCGCGATTTCGGCACGCCGCTCTATGCCTACGATGCCGGCCTGATCCGCCGCGCCTATCGCGGCCTTGCCGATGCGCTGTCAGGCTTTGCGCGCATCCACTATTCGATCAAGGCCAATCCGAACGTCGAGATCGTCCGGCTGCTGCTCGCGGAAGGCGCGGGCGTCGAGATCGCCTCGCTCGGCGAATATCGGGCAGCCCGGCAGGCCGGCGCCGATCCGAGGGACATCCTCTTCGCCGGCCCCGGCAAGCGCCGCCACGAGCTTGAGGAAGTCGTCCGCGACGGCATCGGCGAGATCCACCTCGAATCCTTCGAGGAGATCGCCGTGCTGGAGGCCGTCGCCGAAGCGGCTGGCCGGCATGTCGCGGTCGCCATCCGCGTCAATCCGGTGGCGGAAGTGCAGGGCGGCGCGATGCGGATGGGCGGCAAGCCCGCGCCCTTCGGCTTCGACGAGGAGGAGGCCGACGCCGTCGTCGACCGCCTCGCGGCCTCATCCCGCCTCGACCTGACCGGCGTTCATCTCTTCGCGGGAACGCAGATCCTGGATGCCGATGTGCTGGCGGCCCAGTGGCGGCACGGGCTCGATGTCGCCGGCCGGATCGCGCGCCGGCTCGGACGGCCGCTTCATACGGTCGATCTCGGCGGCGGGCTCGGCATTCCCTATTTCCAGGGCGACGGCGCGCTGGACCTTGCCGCTCTCAAGGCGGCGGTACCGGCGCTGATCGCGGCCAAGGCCGCCGACCCGTTCCTCCGCGACGCCGCAGTGGTCGTCGAACCGGGGCGCTATCTCGTCGGCCCGTCGGGTATCTACCTGTCCTCGGTCATCGCCGCGAAAGTTTCGCGCGGCCAGCGCTTCCTTGTGGTCGATGGCGGCATGCATCACCACCTCGCCGCCTCCGGCAATCTCGGCATGATCGTCAAGCGGGACTACCCCCTCGTCCCCGCGAACAGGATGGGAGCCGCCGGGAGGCAGCTTGCCTCGGTCGTCGGCCCGCTCTGCACGCCGCTCGACACGCTGGCCCGAAAAGCGAGCCTGCCGGCCCTTGTGGCCGGCGATCTCGTCGCGATCCTCCAGTCGGGAGCCTATGGCGTCTCCGCGAGCCCGACCGGCTTTCTCAGCCACGACCGGCCGGCGGAAGTGCTGGTTGACGGCGGTATCGCGCGCCGCATTGGTTGAGACAGTTTGGGAATTTTATCCTTGACAGCGTAACGCTGGTCCGGTAGCTTTCAGGCATGTTCGATTGCTGCGCCTGAATGAGGCGCCGGGTCGAAGTCATCCCTGAAAGCCCTCAGACCGCGACGCCCTTCGCGCGCAGCGTTTGATCCACCCACGACCGGTCGATGGTGCCATCGGCGATCTGCCGCATGGTCGCATCCTCGCGGGCCATCTGCTCGCGCGCCAGGCGGCAGATCGCGCCGACGTCCCCGCGCGGCAGGGCGAGGACGCCATCGGCATCGCCGACGATGACGTCGCCGGGCATCACCGTCTGGCCGCCGATCACGGCCGCCACGTTGATCTCGCCGGGGCCGTCCTTGTAGGGGCCGCGATGGTTCGCCCCGCGCGCGAAGACCGGCAGGGACGACCGCGCGATGGCGTCGGAATCCCGGATCGCTCCGTCGATGACGAAGCCGGCAATGCCGTTCGTCAGCGCCAGCGTCAGCATGATCTCGCCGATGATCGCGTTGGACAGGTCGCCGCCCGCATCGACCACGATGACGTCGCCCGGCCCCGACAGGTCGATGGCCTTGTGGACCATCAGATTGTCGCCGGGCCGCGTCTTCACCGTCACCGCGAAGCCGAGGAGCGGCGTGCCGTCATGCATCGGGCGGAGGGCCGCGCCCGCGCCATAGACGCGGGCCATGTTGTCGCTGAGCAGTGGGGTGGGAATGCCACGGGCCGCGTCCAGCAGGGCCGGATCGTTGGCGTGGGGCTTGGGATGGACGGCAAAACCGATGGTCATGGGCGGGTCCGGCGGATCGGAGGCGGGACCGATCCTTAGCTGCCCGCTGCTGCCGGGACCAGCGCGCTATTCGCTGGCGAGGATCACGTTCCTGACGATGGGATAGACCTGGCCCTCCCACTTCTTGCCGGAGAACACGCCGTAGTGACCGACGCCGGCCTGCATGTGGTGGCGCTTGCGGAACGGCTTCAGTCGCGAGGCGAGGTCGTGGGCGACGACCGTCTGGCCGAGCGAGCAGATGTCGTCGCGCTCGCCCTCGACGGTCAGCAGCGACGTGCGGGTGATGGCGGAGGGGTCGACCGGGCGGCCCTTGTAGGCCAGTTCGCCCTTGGCCAGCAGGGCGCGCTGGAACACCTTGTCGATGGTCTCCAGATAGAACTCGGCGGTCAGGTCGAGCACCGCGAAATACTCGTCGTAGAAGGTCTTGATCGCTTCCGCCTTCTCGGTCTCGCCGCGGGCGATATGGCCGTGCAGGTCGAGATGGGCCTTCACATGGCGCTGCTGGTTCATCGACATGAAGGCGATGAGCTGAAGGAAGCCGGGATAGACGCGCCGGCCCGCGCCGGCATTGGGCAGCGGCACGGTGGAGATCAGGTTGGTCTCGAACCACTCGTAGGAATGATTGAAGGCGAGTTCGTTGACCTTGGTCGGGTTGATCCGGACATCCACCGGCCCGGCCATCAGGGTGAGGCTGCGCGGCGCATGCTCGTCGCCGGCCTGCGCCATGACGGAAGCGGCGACCAGCGCCTGGACGCAGGGCTGGCAGACGGCGACGACATGCGCGCCGGGGCCGAGCACATGGAGGAAGTCGATGAGGTGCTCGACATATTCGTCGAAGCCGAAGCGCCCGGCCGTCCACGGGATGTCGCGGGCATTGTGCCAGTCGGTGATGTAGACGTCGTGGTCCTGCAGCAGCGTGCGGACCGTGTTGCGCAGGAGCGTGGCGAAGTGGCCGGAGAGCGGCGCCACCAGCAGAACGCGCGGCTGCGTGACCGCGATGTCCTTCCTGAAGTTGAGCAGCGTGCCGAAGGCGGTCGAGTGAACCGGAACCTCGGTGACGGCCACCTCGCGGTTGCCGACAACGACGCTGTCGATGCCATAGGCGGGGCGCGTATGGGTGAAGCCCATGCGCGAAATCAGCTCCCAGGTCGCGAGCGTCTCGCGGCCGAGCCGCCCGCCGGAAGCCGAGAGGGCAGGGCCATAGGCCGCCATCGCCATGCGTGCTGCATCGCGGAATGGCTCGAACAGCCGCATCTGCATGTCGAATGCGCCGTAGATCATGGGCCAGCCGGTTTGCAGGACGCCACATTGGCATCGATCAAAAAAAGCTAGTGCACTTTTTGCTGCGCTGCGAGAGTATTCTTTCCACAGAGTTGCCGCATCGATGCGGTTTACTCTCCCGGGAGGTCGCTCATGGCCAAGGCAACGCTCACCCTGTCGAGCAAGAACTACTCGTCCTGGTCCCTGCGCGGCTGGCTCTTGTGCAAGATGAGCGGCATCGCCTTCGACGAAGTGCCGGTCTCCCTCGACGATCCCGGCCAGCGCGCCGAACTGCTGCTGCTCTCGCCGTCCTTCCTCGTGCCGGCGCTCACCGACGAGGGCGCGAAGATCTGGGATACCTGGGCGCTGGCGGAATATCTCAACGAGAAATTCCCGAAAGCCGGCCTGTTTCCCGAGGACCGCGCCGTGCGCGCGCATTGCCGCTCGGTCTCCGGCGAGATGCATTCGGGCTTCCACAATCTGCGCTCGGCCCTGCCGATGAACCTGAAGGCCCGCTATCAGGGCTTCAAGGTCTGGGCCGGCGCGCAGCCGGACATCGAGCGCATTCTGGCCATCTGGAGCGAATGCCTGAAGACCTATGGCGGGCCGTTCCTGTTCGGCGCGACGCCGACGGTGGCCGACGCCATGTATGCGCCGGTCTGCATGCGCTTCTACACCTACGACGTGCCGATCGATGCGGCGGCCGCCAGCTACTGCCGCACGATCATGGACTGGGCGCCGATGAAGGAATGGATCGGCGCGGCGAAGCACGAGCCCGAAGAGATCGATGAGCTCGACGTCGAGTTCTGAGCCGCGTCTGGCGCGCCCCGCCGGGCGCTGGCCGCGCCGGCTGGCGTTCGTCTTCGCCGCCCTGTTCGTCCTGCCGATCGCCATCGCCTCGGCGGCCTACTGGATCGAGGGCCGTGCCCCCGACTGGTCGGCCTCGGGACGGGCCAGCGCCGGCCTTCTGCCGCCGCCTGAACCGCACCGGGGAGCCTCCGTCCACGTCTTCGCGGCGCGCACGGTGCGCTGGCGCGGCATCTTCGCCACCCACACATGGATCGTGGTGAAGGAGGCGGGAGCCGCCCGCTACGACCGGTTCGACTACACCGCCTGGGGCCAGCCGATCCGCGTCAACGGCTTCGCCGCCGACGCCCGCTGGTTCGGCGAGGTGCCGGAGGTCGTGCTGTCGGTGACGGGCGAGGCGGCGGCCGGGGCCATTCCGCGCATCAGGGAAGCGGTTGCCGCCTATGCCTGGCGCAATGTCGGCGATTACCGGGCATGGCCGGGGCCGAACTCCAACACCTTCGTCGCGGCGGTGCTGGCTGCCGCGCCGGAATTGCAGGCGCACCTGCCGGCGACCGCCATCGGCAAGGACTATCCGCATGACGGCCGCTGGCTGCGCCCGGCCATCGGCGGGCTCGGCTTCCAGGCGACGCTCGGCGGCTATGCCGGCCTGACGGTCGGCTGGCACGAGGGCGTCGAGATCAACCTGTTCGGCGCGATCCTCGGCATCGACATCCGGCGGCCCGCGATCAATCTGCCGGCGATCGGCCGGCTCGGCGTGGCCGACTGACCCAGGTTAGCGGGGTGGCCCCTTGCCGGGCTTGCGCTTGTGCTTGAAGCCGCCGCGCTCGGCCTTGCCGCGCGGGGGGCCTTTCGGGCCACGCCTGAAGTCGTCGTCGCGCGGCGGGCGGGCAGGGCCGTCGCTCCGGGGCTTGCGCGACTTGTGCGGCCCGCGCGGCTCCGGCCGCTCGTCGGCGGCGGCGATGAAGACATCGTCGGCATTGCCCTTGCGGGCGTTGACGAGGAAGTCCACCGCCTTGTTGGCTGCGATCTGAACCTCGGTGACGGTATCCTGAATGCGGATCTGGCCGATGTCCTGGCGGGTGATCCCGCCGCGCCGGCAGAGCATGGGCAGGATCCATTTCGGGTCCGCGCGGTTCTGCCGCCCGACGTCGAGCCGGAACCAGGCCATGTCGCCGGCAATCTGCATGTCGCGGTCGGCGCGGGGGCCGCGCTCCTTGCCGGCCGGGCGGATGCCGGGATCGGAGACCTCCTCCGGCTCGGGCAGGCGCGAGCGCAGCACGCGCGCCAGCGCGAAGGCGATGTCCTCGGGCGATTTGCGCTGGATCAGCGTTTCGGCGAGCACGCGGTCGTCGTCGGACGGCGCCTCCGTCAGCAGCGGATCGGCGAGGACACGCTCGCGGTCCAGCGCGCGGATTTCTTCCGCAGTCGGCGGCGCCGACCATTCGGCGACGATACGGGCTTCCGCGAGCAGGCTCTCGGCGCGGCGGCGGCGCGAGGTCGGCACGATCAGGACGCTGACGCCCTTGCGGCCGGCGCGGCCGGTGCGGCCGCTGCGGTGCTGCATCACCTCGGCGTCGTGGGGCAGTTCCGCATGGATGACGAGGCCGAGGTTCGGCAGGTCGATGCCGCGCGCGGCGACATCGGTCGCGACGCAGATGCGGGCGCGGCCGTCGCGCAGCGATTGCAGCGCGAGATTGCGCTCGTGCTGGCCGAGTTCGCCCGACAGGAACACGGCGGAAAAACCGCGCTCGACCAGCGTCGCCTGCAGGTGGCGCACGGAATTGCGCGTGTTGGCGAAGATGATCGCGCCCGGCGCGTCGATCAGCCGGAGTACGTTGACGACGGCGTGCTCGACCTCGTTCGGGAAGCAGCGGATGGCGCGATATTCGATATCGGCATGACCTTCGCGGCCGCCGGTGACCGCGATCCTGAGCGCGTCATGCTGGTAGCGCTTGGCGAGCGTGGCGATGCCCGCCGGCAGGGTTGCCGAGAACAGCAGCGTGCGCCGCGTCTCCGGCGTGGCGTTCAGGATGAATTCCAAATCGTCGCGGAAGCCGAGATCGAGCATCTCGTCGGCCTCGTCCAGCACCACCGCCTTCGCGTCGAAGGGATTGAGGACGTTGCGCTCGATATGGTCGCGCAGGCGGCCCGGCGTGCCGACGACGATATGCGCGCCTTCCTCCAGCATGCGCTTCTCGCGCCGGGGGTCCATGCCGCCGACGCAGGCGACGATGCGCGCGCCGGCTTCGGCATAAAGCCAGGCGAGCTCGCGCTGAACCTGCAGGGCGAGTTCGCGCGTCGGCGCCACGATGATCGCCAGCGGATCGGCGGCTTCTCCGAGCCCTCCATCCTCGTCCAGCAGCGTCGCGCCGAGGCCGAGGCCGTAGGCGACGGTCTTGCCCGAACCGGTCTGGGCGGAGACCAGGAGGTCGCGGTCGCCGGCATCGGCGTCCAGCACGGCGCGCTGCACCGGCGTCAGTTCGACATAGTTGCGGGCGGCGAGCGCCGCCGCGAGCACGGGAGGGATTGTGGGTTCGGCCAAGGTCGGCACATCCTGACGGGCGCTCGCACGGCGGCGCCAAAGGGGCTGGCAAAGAGCTGTGAATGCGTGGGAGCACGCCTCCTACAGCTTTCCGGCCGCCAAAGCCAATATGGATTGGCGCGGGTCAGGCCGTTTCCTAGCCGAGTTCGGTGATGATCCGCCGGAGCAGCATCAGGAGTTCGGCCTTCTTGTCCGGGCCGACGATCCGGTCGAGCTCGCGGTCGTGCTCGATCGCGCGGCTCATCAGCTTGCGTTGCAGCACGCTGCCTTTCTCCGTGAGGTGGAGCGTGTAGCTGCGCCGGTCGTTTACCGCCCGCTCCCGTAGCACGAGGCCGCGCTTGACGAGATCGTCGAGCGTCGAGGTCAGGGTCGACTTGTCCCGGCCGCTGGCCTTGCCGAGCGCCGTCTGGGTCAGGCCCGGATTTTCCGCGATCAGCGTCATGACAGCGAAGCGCCGGGGTTTCAGGCCGGGATCGCCGACCCGCTGCGAGAAGGCGCGGAACGAGGCTTCCTGCGCCATGCGCAGGTGAAAACCGATGAAATCGCTGAGCGGGCCGAGCCTCGCCGCCTCTTCCGAACGTTCGCGTCCCTCGGTGGCGGCGGCTGTCGAGGGGTCGGGAAGTGAGGACGTATGGGTCATGGGCTCCTGGACCTGATCGGTCCGCATCGGTCGGAATGTCGCATGGGGGGCGGCGCCCCGCAAGTTAGTCTTGACTCGAACAGTTGGATATCCAACTAATTATCCGCGCAGTTCCCCAGGTGCCGTCCCCCGGTCTCCATGTACACAGCCTCGACCGCGTTTCTCGAAGCCCTGACCGCCTCCGGCGTCGAGTATCTGTTTTCCAATTTCGGCAGCGATCATCCCGGCCTCGTCGAGGCGCTGGCAGAGGCCAAGGTCTCCGGCCGGAAGGTGCCGAAGGTCATCACCTGCCCGAACGAGATGGTCGCGCTGACCGCTGCGCAGGGCTACGCGCAGGTGACGGGGCGCGCGCAGGCCGTCGTCGTCCATGTCGAATGCGGCACGCAGTCTCTGGCCGGCGCGGTCCACAACGTCTCGAAGGGCCGCGTGCCCGTGCTGATCTTCGCGGGGTCGTCGCCCTACACGCAGTTCGGGGAACTGAAGGGCAGCCGCAACGAGTTCATCCAGTGGATTCAGGATGTCCACGACCAGCGCGGCCTCGTGCGCGGCTACATGCGCTACGACGCCGAGCTGCGCACCGGCCGCAACATCAAGCAGATGACCTGGCGGGCCATGCAGTTCGCTCACTCCGACCCCAAGGGGCCCGTCTATCTGATGGGCGCGCGCGAGGTCATGGAGGAGGAGGTTCCGCGCGTCGAGCAGGACGTGGCCGATTGGGCGCCGATCGCGCCGGCCGCCCTGCCGCCGGAAGCCGTCCACGCGCTGCTGACCGACCTTGCCGGCGCCCATCGCCCGCTGATCGTCACGTCCTATCTCGGGCGCAACAAGCGGGCGGTCGCCGAGTTGCAGCGCCTTGCCGGGCCGCTCGGCATCGGCGTGCTGGAAAGCGTGCCGAATGCGGTGAACCTGCCGCACGACGACCCGATGTATCAGGGCTGCCAGTGGAACGAGCCGCGCCAGAATCCGCGTCTGGCCGAGGCCGACGTGGTGGTGGTCATCGATTCCGACGTGCCGTGGATACCCTCGATCTCGAAGCCGCAGGCCGGCGCGAAGATCTGGCATATCGATGTCGATCCGCTGAAGCAGGACATGCCGCTCTGGTCGATCCCCGCGCGCCGCGTGTTCCGCGCCCATGCCGAGACGGCGCTGGCCCAGCTCAATGCCGGTCTCGACCGCGTGCCGCTGGATCAGGCGAGGATCGAGGAGCGCCGCGCCCATTTCGCCGCCCGCCATGCCGAGCGGAAGAAGGCCGTGGCCGAGGCGGAGCGCAAGCCCACGGGTGACGTGCTGACGGCCGAATATGTCACCGCCTGCGTCCGCGCCCATGTCGATGCCGACACCATCGTCCTCAACGAGGGCATCACCAACTATCCCGTGGTGGTCAACCACATCGCGCCGACGCGCGCCGGGCAGATGCTGAATTCCGGCGGCGGCAATCTCGGCTGGACCGGCGGGGCCGCCATCGGCGCCAAGCTCGCGGAACCGGGCAAGACCGTCATCGCGCTGACCGGCGACGGCTCCTACATGTTCTCGCAGCCTTCGACGGTCCACTGGATGGCGCGACAGTACCGCACGCCCTTCCTGCAGGTCGTGTTCAACAATCGCGGCTGGCGCGCGCCCCGCTATTCGACGCTGGCCGTGCACCCGTCCGGCCATGCAAGTCGCTCCGACGATATCGGCGTCGCCTTCGATCCGCCTCCCGATTATTCCGAAATCGCCCATGCCGCCGGCGGAGCCTATGCTCGCAAGGTCAGGCATCCGGACGAGGTCGAGGAGGCCGTCGCCGCCGCCATGCATGCGGTGAAAATCGAGGGCCGGGCGGCTGTTCTCGACGTCTGGCTGCCCCATTTGATGGACGGATAGGCGCAGCGCGCAAGATATGATCCCCCCGATCGGCGGCACCGAACGACCGCTGACGGAAAAGACGAGGAGGAAACGATGGACGAGACAAAGCGCCTCGACAGGCGTCGCGTGATGGCCGGAGCCGCGGGAGCCGCCGCGCTGCTGGCGAGCCCGGGGCTGGCGCGGGCGCAAAGCTGGCCAAACCGCAATATCCGCATCGTCGTGGCGTTTCCGCCGGGCGGGGCCGCCGACATCGTGACGCGCCACCTGACCGAGCGTCTGACCAGGGAATGGGGGCAGGCCGTCGTCGTCGAGAATCGCGGCGGGGCCGGCGGCAATCTCGCTTCCGCCGAGGTCGCGCGCACTGATCCCGACGGCCATACGCTGCTGATCACCTCCAGCGCTGTGGCGGTGAACCACCTGCTCTATGCGCGCATGCCGCTCGACACCTACAAGGACCTCGCGCCGGTCGGCATGGGCATCACCGTGCCGAACGTCATGGTCGTGCCGGTGGGCTCGCCCGACAAATCGGCCGCCGACCTGCTGGCGCGTGCGAAAGCCAATCCCGGCAAGCTGACCTTCGGCTCGGCCGGCATCGGGTCGTCGATCCACATGGCCGGCGAACTGTTCAAATATCTCGCCAAGGTCGACATGGTCCATGCGCCCTATCGCGGCGCGGGCCCGGCCATGAACGACCTGATCGGCGGCCGCCTCGACGTGATGTTCGACACGCTGACGGTGTCGGCCTCGCAGATCCGTGGCGGCACCATCCGCCCGCTCGGCGTCTCGACCAAGGACCCGCTGCCGGCGCTGCCGGGCGTGCCGACCATCTCGTCCATCGTTCCCGGCTACGAGATGAACTCGTGGTTCGCCTTCTTCACGGCGGCGAAGACGCCGCCCGAGATCGTCAACCGCCTGTCGGCCGGGCTGAAGGCGGCGCTGCACGACCCCGCCGTGGTCGCGCGCCTCGCCGAGATCGGCACCAATCCGGTCGGCTCGACCCCGCAGGAACTGGCCGACGCCATGCAGGCGGAACTGCGCCTGTGGGAACCGGTGATCAAGGCGGCCGATATCCGCATCAGCCAGTAGCAGCGCGTGCCGAGGGGACGGGTGCCGCAGAAGCATCCGAAGCCGCGAATAACGGGAAATCAGAGGGACCTGAGGAGGCAGACATGACGACACGACTGACACCCAGCCGCCGCGCCGTGGTCGGCGGCATCGCCGCGACGACGCTGGCCGCCCCCTACGTCCGCGCGCAGGCGGGCGCGGTGAAGATCGGCTTCTCGATCTCCAAGACCGGGCCGAATGCCGGCGGCGCCAATGTGACCACGCTGCCGAACTACCAGCTCTGGCTGAAGGAGACCAACGATGCCGGCGGCCTCAAGCTGCCCGGCGGCCAGCGCCGCATGGTCGAGTTCGTCGAATATGACGATCGCTCGCAGTCGGAAGAGGCGGTCCGCAACATCGAGCGGCTGGTCAACCAGGACAAGGTGGACCTGCTGTTCCCGCCTTGGGGCACGGCGATGAACCTCGCGGTCGCGCCCTCGTTCAACCGTGGCGGCTTCCCGCATCTCGCCTCGACCTTCTTCGTCGAGCGGCAGCCGGAACTGGTCGCGCGCTGGAACAACATGTTCCTGTTCCTCGACCGCCCCTCGACCGCGATCACGGCGCTGACCGACCTTCTGGCGACGCTGAAGGACAAGGGCCTCGGCAACACGGTGGCGCTCGCCTCGGTGCAGGACCAGTTCGGCCTCGAACTCGTCAGCGCCGCGCGGGCCGGCATCGCCAAGGCCGGCTTCCAGGTGGTCATGGACCGGCAGTACCCGCCGGGCACGCAGGACCTCGCCCCGATCATCTCGGAGGCGGTGCGCCTGAAGCCCGACATGTTCCTCGCCTTCTCCTATCCGCCGGACACGCTGGCGCTGACCGAGCAGGCGCGCATCGGCGGGCTCAACCCGAAAGTGTTCTACACCGCCGTCGGCACGGCCTTCCCGCTCTACAAGCAGCGTTTCGGCGCCAATGCCGAGGGCGTCATGGGCATCGGCGGCGTCGACGTGACCAACCCGAAGATCCGCGACTACATCGCCCGCCACAACCGCATCGTCGGCCGCGAGCCGGATCGCTGGGCCTCGACCACGACCTATTCGACGCTGGAAGTGCTCTCCCAGTCGATCGAACGTGTCGGCCTCGACAAGGCGGCGATCATCCGGGACATCGGCGCGAACTCGTTCGAAACGATCCTCGGCACGATCAAGTTCGACAAGAACCAGCGTGTCGACCAGTGGTGGGTCGGCCAGTGGCAGCAGGGCGAGTTCGTGGCGCTGGCCCCAACCAAGGTCGGCGGCACCAAGGCCCCGGTCTTCCCGAAGCCGGCCTGGCCGACCGCCTGACGCCATGTGTGAAACCTGCCCGCCGCCCACGGGCGGCGGGTTCCCGGAGACGGTCTGAATGTTCCTCGTCGACGTCATCCTGTCGGGGCTGATCCTCGGAGGCATCTACGCGCTGGTCGCCATGGGGCTGTCGCTCCAGTACGGCGTCGCGCGGATCATGAACCTTGCCTACGGCGAGTTCACCATCGCCGGCTCCTTCGCCGCCTATCTCCTGTTCTCGGCCAGCGGCCTCAGCCCGATCCTCGCGCTGGCCGTCGCCATGCCGCTGTCCTTCGCGCTCAACTGGGGCATCTACCGCCTGTTGATGACGCCGCTGGTGCGCCGGGCGAAATCGCCGGGGGCGCTGGAGGTCGATTCCATCCTCGCGACCTTCGGCCTGCTGTTCGTCGTGCAGGGCATCATGCTGGTGGTCTTCGGCGGCTCCTACGTCTCCTATTCCTACCTCGCCGTGCCCGTTCAGATCATCGGCTCCACCGTGGCGCTGAACCGCCTGCTCGCAGCCGGCATCGCGGTCGCCATCGCGCTGGGACTGACGCTGTTCCTGATGCGCACGCGCATCGGCACGGCGGTCCGCGCCGTCTCGGTCAACCCGGCCGCCGCGCCGCTGGTCGGCATTGACACCACCACCTACGCCGCCTTCGCCTTCGCGCTCGGCGGCGCGCTGGTGGCCGGCTCCGGCGTGCTGGTCTCGATGTTCCTGACCTTCAACGCCGCCATGGGCGTGGTCTTCACCATGAAGGCGCTGATCGTCGTGATCATGGGCGGCGTCGGCAATATTTTCGGCGCGCTGGTCGCGGGCCTGATCCTCGGCCTTGCCGAGGCGCTCACCGCCGCCTTCCTCGACAGCGGCCTGACGCTCGCCGTCAATTTTGCCCTGTTCCTCGCCATCCTGCTGGTCAAGCCCACCGGCCTGTTCGGAAAGGCCGCCAGATGATCCTCAGGAACTGGACCGCGAGGGACTGGATCTTTCCGCTCGTCGTGCTCGCCGGAGCCGCGCTCCTCGCGCCGCTGCCGGCGGTCGCCGGCTCCTACTGGATGGCGCTCATCGTCAACATCCTGATGTACTCGGTGCTGGCCACGGCCTGGGCGCTGTTCTCCGGGCCGACGCATTATGTTTCGCTGGCCACCGCCGCCTTTTTCGGGCTTGGCGCCTACACCATGGCCTTCCTCGGCGAGAAGCTGCCGCTGCCGCTGGTCTATCCGGCGGCGGCGCTGATCGGCGCGGTGGTCGCGACCGTCGTCGGCCTGTCGACGCTGAGGCTCTCCGGCGTCTATTTCGTCATCTTCACGTTCGGTCTCGCGGAACTCGTCCGCCAGCTCGTCACCTGGGCCGAGGCGAAGTTCGGCGGCACGGTCGGCCGTTTCGTCTTCATCGACGTGAACCAGCAGGGCATCTTCTGGATGCTGCTCGGCCTGCTCGTCCTCGTCCTGCTCGCCGGCTACGCCATCCAGCGCTCGCGGCTGGGGTGGGCGCTACGGGCCATCGGCGAGGACGAGACAGTGGCGCGCCATTCCGGCGTCAACACCACCATCTCCAAGGTCGCGGTCTTCGTGGTGTCGGCGACCTTCATGACCGTCGTCGGCGCGATCATGGCGCCGCGCTGGACCTATATCGACCCGTCCATCGCCTTCAATCCGATCATCTCCTTCCAGGTGCTGATCATGGCGCTGCTCGGCGGCGCGGCCAGGCTCTACGGGCCGATCCTCGGCGTCGTGCCGCTCGCCATCCTGTTCGAGATCCTGCAGGCGAACTTCCCCAACTCCTTCTCGATCCTGCTGGGGCTGACCTTCCTCGTGATCGTCTATTTCGTGCCGAACGGCGTGGTCGGGCTGATCGACCAGGGCCGCGACAAGCTCGCGCGCGCGGTTCGCCGCCGCCCGCATCCGGCGGAGTGAGGCGATGCAGCCGCTCATCGAACTCCACGGCGTCTCCAAGAGCTTCGGCGGCCTGAAGGCTGTCTCGGGTCTGACCGCTTCCATCCCGCGCGGCGAGGTGGTCGGCCTCGTCGGCCCGAACGGCTCCGGCAAGACCACCGCGCTCAACCTGATCACCGGCAACCTCTCCGCCGATTCCGGCGCCATCGTCTTCGACGGTCAGAGCATCGAGCGGACCGGCGCGCATCGCATCGCCCGCGCCGGCATCGCCCGCACCTTCCAGCTCGTCCGCGTCATGCCGACCATGACGCTGGCCGAGAACGTCGCCATCGGCGCCATGTTCGGGGCACGGCCCTGCTCGCCGTCGGAGGCGCAGGAGCGGGCGCTGCCGCTGCTCGCCCGCGTGGGCCTGGCCGCGCGCGCCGACCAGCGCGCCGCGAGCCTCACCTATATCGACCAGAAGCGGCTGGAACTGGCCCGGGCGCTGGCGGCGCATCCGCAGCTCCTGCTGCTGGACGAGTGGCTCGCCGGCCTCAACCCGACCGAACTGAAGGACGGTATCGCGCTGATCGCCTCGCTGGCCCGCGACGGGCTGACCATCGTCATGGTCGAGCATGTGATGGACGCCATCCGCGCGCTCTGCACCCGTTGCATCGTGATGAATGCCGGGACCAAGATCGCGGAAGGGACGCCGGCCGAGGCGCTGGCCGACCCGGATGTCGTCAAGGCCTATCTCGGAGACGACGATGCTTGAGGTCGCCCGCCTCTCCGTTTCCTACGGCCCGCACCGCGCGGTGGACGATGTCGCGCTTTCGGTCGCGGCCGGCGAGACCGTCGCCATTCTCGGCGCCAACGGCGCGGGCAAGACCACGCTGTTGAAAGCCATTGCCGGGCTGATGCCGGCGGGGCAGGGCACGTCGATCACCTTCGACGGACTGCCGATCCGCGCCGCCGATCCGCACCGCATCGTCGAGCAGGGCATCGCGCTGGTGCCGGAGGGGCGCGGCATTTTCGGCGACCTGACGGTGCGCGAGAACCTGATGCTCGGCGCCTTCCCGAAGCGCGCGCGGGCCTATGAGGCCGCGACCCTCGACGACGTGCTCCACCTCTTTCCCCGTCTCGCCGAGCGCCTATCGCAGGCCGTGCGCACCATGTCCGGCGGCGAGCAGCAGATGGTCGCCATCGGCCGGGCGCTGATGTCGCGGCCGAACCTTCTGATGCTGGACGAACCCTCGCTCGGCCTCTCGCCGGTCATGACCGGCGAGCTGTTCCGGGGTCTCGCCGAGATCAAGGCGCGCGGCATGGCGATCCTGATCGTCGAGCAGAACGCCAAGCGCTGCCTGAAGCTCGCCGACCGGGCCTATCTCATCGCCAATGGCCGCATCGTCGGCGAGGGCAGGGCCGCCGATCTGGCCGACGACCCGCAGGTCGCCGCCGCCTATCTCGGCGGCGTGGCTCCGGCCAATGACGATGCAGCGCCCGCCGTCGCGCCGCCGCCGATCTTCTCGCCGCCACCCCTGCCGGCGACCGGCGATGCGCCCCCGCCCGTTCCCGCTTCAAATGCGGCCATGTTTTCCAGCGCGGCCGCCGTGGCCGCCCCAGTCCCCGCGTATCCGGAGAGTTCCATGAAACACGTCAACCTGATGATCGATGCCCGCGAGACCGGCGCCGCCGACGGGCGCACCTTCGATCGCCTCGACCCCATGACCGGCCAGGTCGCGACCCGCGCCGCCGCCGCGACCGTCGCCGATGCCGTTGCCGCCGTCGATGCCGCCGCCGCAGCCTTCCCGACATGGTCGGCGCTCGGCCCGAACGAGCGGCGCGCCAAGCTCAACGCGGCCGCCGACCTGATGCAGCAGCGCGCCGAGGACTTCGTCGCGGCGATGATGACCGAGACCGGCGCCACCAAGGGCTGGGCGATGTTCAACATCGGCATCGCCACCGGCATGCTGCGCGAGGCCGCAGCGATGACCACGCAGATCACCGGCGACGTCATCCCCACCGACAAGCCGAACAATCTCGCGCTCGCCGTGCGCCAGCCGGTCGGCGTCATCCTCGGCATCGCGCCGTGGAACGCGCCGGTCATTCTCGGCGTGCGTGCCATCGCCATGCCGCTCGCCTGCGGCAATACGGTCGTGTTCAAGGCCTCGGAGCAGTGCCCGGCGACGCATCAGCTCATCGGTCAGGTGATGCGCGATGCCGGCTTCCCCGCAGGCGTCGTCAACGTCGTCACCAATGCCCCGGCCGATGCCGCCAAGGTGGTCGAGACGCTGATCGCCCACAAGGCGGTGAAGCGCGTCAACTTCACCGGCTCCACCCATGTCGGCCGCATCATCGCGGAAACGGCGGCGCGCTACCTCAAGCCCGCGCTGCTGGAGCTTGGCGGCAAGGCGCCGCTGGTCATCCTCGACGATGCCGACCTCGACGAGGCCGTGAAGGCCGCGGCCTTCGGCGCCTTCATGAACCAGGGTCAGATCTGCATGTCGACCGAGCGCATCGTGGTCGATGCCAAGATCGCCGATGCCTTCGTCGAGAAGTTCGCCGCCAAGGCGAAGTCGCTGCCCTATGGCGACCCGCGCTCCGGCAATGTCGTGCTGGGGTCGATGGTCTCGGCGGAAGCCGCCAAGCGCGTCAAGACGCTGATCGACGACGCGGCGGGCAAGGGCGCGGCGCTCGCCTCCGGCGGCTCGCTGGAGGGCACGGTCATGCCGGCGACCATCCTCGACAAGGTGACGCCGGCCATGCGCATCTATGGCGAGGAGAGTTTCGGCCCGGTGGTGACGGTGGTGCGCGTCAACGGCGACGAGGAGGCCATCCGCGTCGCCAACGACACGGAGTACGGGCTCTCGGCGGCGGTCTTCTCGCGCGATATCGGGCGGGCGCTGGGCGTCGCCAAGCGCATCGAGAGCGGCATCTGCCACATCAACGCGCCGACCGTGCACGACGAGCCGCAGATGCCCTTCGGCGGCGTCAAGGCGTCGGGCTACGGGCGGTTCGGCGGCAAGGCCGGCATTGACGCCTTCACCGAACTTCGCTGGATCACCATCCAGACCGGCCCGCGCCCCTATCCGTTCTGATTTTCAACCCTCTACCCAGATCGTCATGCCCGGCCATGTGCCGGGCATGACGAGGGGGTGGCTCTCAGGCCCCGGCATATCTCACGACTGGTGATCCCATGACCGAAGACATCATCGAGCGCCTCGCCATCCGCGATCTCGTGGAGAACTGGGCGCTCTGGCGCGACGCCGGCGACTGGGACCGCTTCCTGACCTGCTGGCACCCGGACGGGCGGATGAATGCGACCTGGTATCAGGGGCCGGCGGCCGATTTCATCCGCGCCAGCCGGGAAGGCTGGGCCAAGGGCGTCTCGATCCTGCATTTCCTCGGCGGCACGACCATCGATCGCGCCGGCAACCGCGCCATCGCCCAGACCAAGATGACCATCTCGCAGCGCGGCCCGGTCGACGGCGTCGTCTGCGATGTCGTCTGCACCGGCCGCTTCTACGACTTCATCGAGAAGCGCGACGGGCGCTGGGGCGTGTTCATGCGCCAGCCGATCTACGAGAAGGACCGGCTGGACCCGGTGCTGCCCGACGCGAAGCTGTCGCTGGACCCGGACCTGCTCGCGCAGTTCCCCGAGGGCTACCGGCACCTCGCCTATATCCAGACCAAGATCGGCTACACCGTGAAACGCGACATGCCGGGCCTGCGCGGGCCCGAGGTCGAGGCGCTGTACAAGCGTGGCAAGGTCTGGCTGGAGGGTGGCCCGGCGGAGTGAGGGCTCCGCTCTCACGTCACCGTGAGGCAGCCTGACGTAACCTCTTGCGGTCGCCGCGCGTATGGCATGACATCAGGCCATCAGAGGACGCTGCATGCTGCCGTGGAACGACCGGGCGGGGAAATTCTCCGCCCTCAAGCTGACCGTGTTTCTGGGCGTCATCGCGCCCGGGCTGTGGATCGCCGCGCAAGGCGCGACCGGCACGCTCGGCTCCAAGCCCATCACCTCGGCCATTCATCAGTCCGGCGACTGGGCGGTGCGCTTCCTGCTGCTGTCGCTTCTGGTGACGCCGCTCCGTTTCGTTGCCGACTGGCCGAAGCTGATCGCGGTGCGCCGCATGATCGGCGTCGCCGTCGCCGCCTATGCCGCGTCCCACCTGGCCTTCTACGTGGTCGAGCAGGCTTTCAACCTGCAGAAGGTCGCGAGCGAGATCGTCCTGCGCTTCTACCTGACCATCGGCTTCGTCGGCCTTCTCGGCCTGATCGCGCTGGCCGCGACATCCACGGACGCAATGATCCGGCGGCTCGGCAGCGCCAGGTGGAACCGGCTGCACCTTCTGACCTATCCGATCGCCTTCCTCGCCATCTGGCACTTCTTTCTGCAAACCAAGCTGGACGTGTCGGAGCCGGTTCTGATGCTCGGCTTCTTCGTCTGGCTCATGGGCTTCAGGCTGATGCGCCGGTTCGGGATCGCCGTCGGGCCGTTGCAACTGACGGCCCTCGCCATCATATCCGCCGTCGCCACGGCGCTTCTCGAGGCGCTGTGGTATGCGACCATGACCGGCGTCATGGCCTCGCGCATCCTCTACGCCAATCTTGATGTCGCCTTCGGCATCCGGCCGGCCCTGTGGGTCGGACTTGCCGGCTTCGCTCTCGTCGCGGTCAATGCCGTCCGCATGCGGGGGCGAAACCGCGAGCGCTCCGGAGCGCCGCGCGGCCGCCGCGCGGCCGTGGCCGCGGCGGAGTGAGGGCGCGATGACGACGCTGTCGAGACTGGCCGCTTTGTTCGGGTTCAAGGGAGACGATACGATGACCGCTGCCGCCGAGAAGACCTTCCCCGTCACCAGGACGGACGAGGAATGGCGCCGCATCCTGACCTCCGAACAGTACCAGGTGCTGCGCGGCCACGGCACGGAACGGCCGGGAAGCTGCGCGCTCAACTACGAGAAGCGCGCCGGCACCTTTTCCTGCGCGGGCTGCGGGCAGGAACTGTTCGTCGCGGCCAAGAAGTTCGAGAGCGGCACGGGCTGGCCAAGCTTCGACCAGCCGGTGCCGGGCTCGGTCGAGGAGACCGTCGACCGGTCCTGGGGCATGGTGCGCACCGAGGTCCATTGCGCCAATTGCGGCGGTCATCTCGGCCACGTCTTCCCGGACGGGCCGCCGCCGACGGGCCTGCGCTACTGCATCAACGGTGTGGCGCTGGACTTCAAACCGGCCTGATCCGGCCCCGCCGGATCGAAAAGCGCCGTTAACATGCCGCCCCCATACTGGTCCCCACCGGGATCAGTTGGGGAAGCCGCAATGACCGTCCAGCCGCAGGCGATGGAATTGGGGCGGGAGCAATTGCTCGTGGACGTCGCCAAGGTGGTGACGACGGCGGGCCTCACCCTCGGCTCGGTCATGCTGACGGCCTTCGGCTTCGTCGAGCGGGCCGTGAGTATGGAGCGGCTGGCGACCGACCGGCGCTTTGCCCTCGTCGCCCTGCTGCCCGGCGCGGCGGCTCTCGCTTTCCTCGCCAGCGCGCGGGCGCTCGGCTCCGCCTACGACGCCAGCGTTCCCCCGCGGCCGGTCTCGATGCTGAAACGGGCGGCGCTGCGCTTCACCGATCTCAACGGCGCTTTCGGCCTGATCGCCATCGTCATGTCGACGCTGGTCGCCGTGGGCACGATCCTGGCGGTCGGCCTCTTCTTCGACCTGCAACTGCCCGGCACCAGCGCGCTGGTTGGCGCCGCCGCGTTCACCGTGGCGCTGAGCGGCATGCTGACACGGTCCTCCCCGGCGCGCCGCAGCGTCGATCTCATGCTCGCCGGAACCATCATCGCGGCCATGCTCGGCGACCTCGCGATGAGCTGATGGCCCGTGGGCGCGGCGATCTGACGTGCCGAAACGACCAGCCTAGAGAACCGCGCCCTTCGCATCGATGAGATGCATGTGGTTGAGGTTGGCGGCGAGTTTCAGCGGCTCGCCATCGGCTGCGCCCGCTTCCGGGCTGACGCGCCCGCACATGGCCTCGCCGGACAGGGTGAAATAGACCAGCGTCTCGTTGCCCATCGGTTCGATCACGTCGAGCCTGATGTCGAAGGGCACGATGTTGGCGCCGGCTGCGGACTGCGCGTCCACGATGTGCTCGGGGCGCAGGCCCAGCACCAGGCCGGCCTGCCCGGCATAGGCCTTGTAGCGCTCGGTGCGGGCCGCCGGCACGGGCAGGGTGATCGTATCGGACAGGCGCATGGTCAGCCCGCCGGACGCCTGTTCCAGCTGCACGGGTATGAAGTTCATCGCGGGCGAGCCGATGAAACCGGCGACGAAGCGGGTCTTCGGGTGATGGTAGAGTTCGTTGGGCGGGCCGATCTGCTCGATGCGGCCGTGGTTCATCACCACCACGCGGTCGGCCAGCGTCATGGCCTCCACCTGGTCATGGGTGACGTAGACCGTGGTCGTGCGCACTTTCAGGTGCACCTTCTTGATCTCGGTGCGCATCTGCACGCGCAGCTTGGCGTCAAGGTTCGACAGGGGCTCGTCGAACAGGAAGACCTTGGGATTGCGCACGATGGCGCGGCCCATGGCGACGCGCTGGCGCTGGCCGCCGGAAAGCGCCTTGGGCTTGCGGTCCAGCAGCTCCCTGATGTCGAGGATGCGCGCGGCCTCGTCCACCCGCGCCTTGATCTCGGCCTTGGGGTAGCGCTTCAGGCGCAGGCCGAAGCTCATGTTCTCCGCCACCGTCATGTGCGGATAGAGCGCGTAGTTCTGGAACACCATGGCGATGTCCCGGTCCTTCGGCGGGACGTCGTTGACGACATCGCCGTCGATGGCGATGTCGCCGTCGGAAATGTCCTCCAGTCCCGCGATCATGCGCAGCGTGGTGGACTTGCCGCAGCCCGACGGGCCGACCAGCACCACGAATTCCTCGTCAGCAATGTCGAGATTGATGCCGCGCACGGCCTCCACATCGCCGTAGCGCTTGACGATGTTCCTCAGAGTGACGCCTGCCATTGTCGAATGTCTCCCGTCAGCCCTTGGTCGCGCCGGCGGTCAGGCCTGCGATGTAATAGTCCATGAGGAAGGCGTAGATGATCAGGGGGGGAAGGGCGCCGAGCAGCGCCCCGGTCATGATCTGGCCCCAGGCGAAGACGTCGCCGCGGATCAGCGTCGTGATGATACCCACAGGCAGCACCAGCTGGTCGACCGATGTGGTAAAGGCCAGCGGATAGAGGAACTGCGCCCAGCTCACCGTGAAGGCGAAGATGGTGGCGGCGATGATGCCCGGCAGCGCCACGGGGATGAAGATGCGGGTCAGCGTCTGGAACCAGCTGGCGCCGTCGATGATCGCCGCCTCGTCCAGCTCCTTCGGGATCGAGGCGAAATAGCCGATCATGATCCAGGTGCAGAACGGCACGGTCAGCGTCGGATAGACCACCAGCAGGATCCACCAGCGATTGAGCATCTGGATGCCGGTGAGTTCGTGGAAGGCCGCGAACATCTTGAACATCGGGATGAACAGCAGCGTGTCGGGCACGAGATAGGTCAGGAACACGCCGGTCGCGAGCGTCGCCGAGCCCCAGAACCGCATGCGCGACAGCGCGAAGGCGGCGGGAATCGAGATCAGCATGGTGATGGTGACGACCGAGGCCGAGACGATGACCGAGTTCTTGAAGAAGACCAGATACTCGCGCTTGGTCAGAAGTTCCACGTAGTTGGACAGGGTCGGGTTGAAGACCCACCAAGGATTGGTCGCCGCCGAGATTTCCGCGCTGGTCTTCAGCGAGGTGATGAACATGTAGATCGGCGGCAGCAGGAAGAACGCCGCGAAGATGACGAGGAAGAAATAGGACCAGCGCAGCGCCCAGGCCCGGTCACGGCTCATCGAGCCGTACTGCACCTTGCGGGTCGGAGCGCTCTTGTCGGGTGCCATGGCGGCGGCGGTCATGCCTCGTTACCCCGCTGGTTGATGTCGCGCAGGATGAAGACGGCGGCGACCGCCAGGATCGGCACCATGAACAGCGAGATGGATGCGCCCAGCGGGATGTCGCTGCCCTCGATGCCGATCCGGAACGCCCAGGTGGCGAACAGATGGGTCTGGTCGAGCGGCCCGCCGGCGGTCAGCACGCGCACGATGTCGAAATTGGCGAAGGTGACGATGGTCGAGAACAGCGCGGTGATGGCGATGATGTTGCGCATCATCGGCAGCGTCACGTACCAGATGCGCTGCCACCAGTTGGCGCCGTCGATCTCGGCCGCTTCATAGAGCTGATCGGGCACCGACTTCAGCGCCGCCAGATACATGATCATGAAGAACGGCGCGCCGACCCAGATATTGACGAGGATCACGGAGAACCGCGCCCAGTTGGCGTCGCCGGTCCAGGGGATGCGGCCGAAACCCATGCCGCTCAGCACGTAGTTGAAGGCGCTGTAGGAGGGGTCGAACAGCCAGAGCCAGGCGAGCGTCGACATGGCCGGTGGGATGACCCACGGGATCAGCAGCATGCCGCGCCACTTGCGCTGGCCCTTGGCCGGGATGTTGTGGACGAAATGGGCGATGATGAAACCGAACAGCGCCTTGAAGATCACCGCGGTGATGGCGAACAGGCACGACTGGTAGACGACCATCCAGAAGGTTTCGCGCGTGAACAGGAACTGCATGTTGCCGAACGGCATGCGCGTGCAGATCGCGTCCGGCAGCCAGGAGCAGTTGCGCATCCAGGCCACGCTCGCCATCGATTTCCTGAGCGTCGACAGATAGATGGCGTAGAAGGCCGGGTAGATGACCAGCCCGAAGATCACGATGATTAGCGGCAGCGCCATCAGGAAGGCGATGGTCGACTTGCGCTGGAAGAAGCGCCTGACCGCGCCCGGCCTGGCTAAGGTCCGGCTGGTCTGGGTGCTGGACGTCAGGACTGCATCTGCCATCGGATGTCGCCGCCTCGCATGCGTGTCGTTCGGGTGGACAGGCAGGTGATTTGTCCCGGCGGCGGGTCGCCGACGCGCCACCGGGTCATGGCGGAGGACGCCGCCGGGCGCCCTCCGATCGGCCTCAGACTGGCGCGGATCAACCGCGCAGGAACCCTTCGACCTCGCTCTCCGCCCATGACAGCGTCCGCTCCATGGGTTCGCCACGCAGGTGACGGACGATCATCTTCGTGAGCGTCGCCTGGGTGTAGATCTGCTGGGCGATCTTCGGCGGCGCCGGGGCGGCCGCGATCGACAGCGTCTGGTGGTTGTGCGGGTTCGGGTAGTGGTAGAGCGTGCCCTTGGGCGGCCCTTCCTCGGCCCAGGTCGGCAGCGTCGTGAGCTTCTCGAACGAGGGAATGTCGTAGCCGGCCGAGGCCGCCACGAAACTCGCCACGGCCGCCGGCTGCGACAGGGCGACCAGCAGGCTCTTGGCGGCCGGCTTGTTCTGCGAGAAGCTCCAGATGTTCCAGAAATAGGGCAGGAACGGCGCGTAGCGCCCGCGCGGGCCGACCGGCATGCCGTGCGTCCAGCACTGCGCGGCGATCTGCGGCGCGTCGCGCTTGGCAACGGCCCAGGCGCTCGGCGGGTTCATGATCAGCGCGCCGCGGCCGGAGACCAGCCAGCGGTTGTTCGACCCGTCGTCCCAGGCCGGCGCATCGGCCGGATAGAACCGGGCCACCTTGACGCAGTAGTCGAGCGCCTGCCGGACCGCATCCGACTTCACCGTCAGCTCGCCCTTGGCATCGACCAGGGCCGCGCCAAAGGACTGGAAGAAGGCGCCGGCCGTGTCGACCGAGTCCGTGGTCTCGCCGAGCCCGACGCCGAAGGCGAGGTTGGCCTTGTGGCAGGCCTCCGCGGCCTTCAGGTAGGCGTCCATGTTCCAGGCGTCGGCGTTCGGCGGGCCGCCGGCCGGATAGAGCGCCTGCACGTCGATGCCGGCATGCTGCTTCATCAGGTCGATGCGCGAGCAGGGCCCCTTGATCTGCGAGCCGATGGTCGCCGGGACGCCGAGCCACTTGTCGCCGACGCGGCCAAGATACTGCACCGTACCGTTCACCGCGCCGTTCTGCGCGATCAGCTGGGTCATGATGTCGTTGCAGGGCTCGAGCAGGTCGGCCTGGGCATGCGGCCACCAGGTCGGCATGGCGAGGATGTCGTGGCCCGACTTGGCCTGCGCCTCGGCGGCGATGGTCAGGAGGTTCTTGTTCCCCTGCGAGGGGATGTAGTCGATCGTCAGCTCGACGCGCTCCTTGGCCGCCCAGGCCTGGGCCACGTCGGTCGATGCCTTGTTCGCGCCGGGAACCCAATGGTCCCACAAGCCGATCGACAGTTTGCCGGCGGCGTGGGCGCCGCGGACGAAGGGGGCAGACAAGGCCGTCGACGCCAGGGCCGAGGCCGCGATGAAGCGCCGACGAGTCAGATGATGCTTAGGCATTCCCAAATCCTCCCGCGTGGCATGAGCGGCCGTTCTGCCGCGCACGATGACGCCGTGCCGCTTCTTCTGCGAAATTCGCAAACCTCGTCCGCGCTGGCGTCGGAGGCGGGTGCCGGCTGGGCGCTCGGGTCAGTAAACGACAAAAATCGATTTAGTCCTAGATGCGGATACTCACGAAGTCGGAGAAATCGTTGTGCTTCGCACAATGTCGGCGCTCCCGTCCGGCGCGAATATTATTGCAGTGCATTATTCGCGGCCGTTCCCTTTGGGAACGAAGACTGGCCGCTGTTTGACGGAAAAGGGCCCGGGCCCAGGTTCCGACCCGCGCGCCATGGTGCGGAGCAATGAAAATCGCACCATGTCGACCCGCGCTCCGGTTCCCGCCCACCGGCTTGCGCGGTCTGTTCGCCATCACGGAAATATTCCAGTCGGGTCATCGACATGATGCCCATTTTCTGTTCAGACTTATTCAAGGGTTGAGGACCGGCGCGAGCCGGTTTGCCCTGTCGACTGGCAATTGCAGCGCATGCGCGCAACAGGTCCTTGTCGCGCATGTACGACCGTGACGCCGGCCGGCGGGTTGTTCGGCGCGGGAGGACGTGAGTGCAGATTACAGACATTTCCGACCCGAATTACTTCCACAAGGTCGTCGATTGCCAGTGGGCCTGCCCGGCCCACACTCCGGTCCCCGAATATATTCGCAGGATCGCCGCGGGCGACTATACCGGCGCCTACCTGATCAACTGGAAGTCGAATGTCTTTCCAGGCATCCTCGGGCGCACCTGCGACCGCCCCTGCGAGCCCGCCTGCCGGCGCGGCCGCGTGGAGGAGGAGCCGGTCGCCATCTGCCGCCTGAAGCGCGTCGCGGCCGACTACAAGAACGGCGTCGCCGCCTACATGCCGAAGCCGCCGGAGACGAAGAACGGCAAGCGCATCGCCTGCATCGGCGCGGGGCCGGCCTCCCTCACCGTCGCGCGCGATCTCTCGCCGCTCGGCTACGACGTCGTGGTCTTCGACGGCGAGGCCAAGGCGGGCGGCTTCATGCGCTCGCAGATCCCGAAATTCCGCCTGCCCGACAGCGTCATCGACGAGGAGGTCGGCTTCGCCCTCTCGGCCGGCGCGGTGTTCCACGCCAGCCGCCGCATCGACAGCATGAAGGCGCTTCTGGACGAGGGCTACGACGCCGTATTCGTCGGCACCGGCGCGCCGCGCGGCCGCGATCTGGACCTGCCCGGGCGCAGGCAAGCCGCGGCCAATATCCATATCGGCATCGACTGGCTGTCCTCCGTCGCCTTCGGCCACATCGAGGCCATCGGCCGGCGGGTCATCGTGCTCGGCGGCGGCAACACAGCCATGGACTGCTGCCGTTCCTCGCGCCGTCTCGGCGGCGAGGAGGTGAAGGTCATCGTCCGCTCCGGCTTCGACGAGATGAAGGCCTCGCCATGGGAGAAAGAGGACGCGATGCACGAGGGCATCCCGATCCTCAACTTCATGGTGCCGAAGACCTTCGAGCACGAGAACGGCCGCCTCACCGGCATGACCTTTGAGAAGGTCAGGGCGGACTATGACGACAAGGGCCGCCGCAGGCTGGTGCCGACCGGCGAGCCCGACGAATTCGTCGCCTGCGACGACGTGCTGGTGGCGGTCGGTCAGGAGAACGCCTTCCCCTGGATCGAGGCCGATGCCGGCATCGCCTTCGACAAGTGGGGCATGCCGGTGGTCGACGAGAAGACCTTCCAGTCCAGCCGCCCCAACGTCTTCTTCGGGGGCGACGCCGCCTTCGGACCGAAGAATATCATCTGGGCCGTCGCCCACGGCCACGAGGCGGCCGTCTCCATCGACGCCTTCTGCCGGGGCGCCGATGTCGCGGACCGCCCGCCGCCGCTGATGAACCTGATCAGCCAGAAGATGGGCATCCACGAATGGTCCTACGACAATGCCATCGCCGTGGACGAGCGCTTCAAGGTGCCGACGCTCGCCAACGACGTCGCGCTGAAGGACATCCGCAAGGAGGTCGAGCTCGGCTTCGATCCGAAGCTCGGCTATGCGGAGGCGCAGCGCTGCCTGAACTGCGACGCCCAGACCGTGTTCGAGGCCAAGCTCTGCATCGAATGCGATGCCTGCGTCGACATCTGCCCGATGGACTGCATCACCTTCACCGAGGACGGCGATGAAGAGGACCTCCGCCAGCGGCTGAGCGCGCCGGCGGAGAATCTCGACCAGGCCATCTATATCGCCGCCGGGCTCAAGACCGGCCGCATCATGGCCAAGGACGAGGATGTCTGCCTGCATTGCGGCCTGTGCGCCGAGCGCTGCCCGACCGGCGCCTGGGACATGCAGAAATCACTGATCGAAATGACACATGCGGGGCATGCATGCCGATCGAGAGCGTGAATGATTTCGTGATCCGCTTCGCCAATGTGAACGGATCGGGTTCCGCCAGCGCCAACCTCTTGTTCGCCCGCTCGGTGATGCGGATGGGCGTGCCGATCGCGCCGCGCAACATCTTCCCCTCGAACATTCAGGGGTTGCCGACCTGGTACGAGGTGCGCGTCACCGAGGCGGGCCATCTCGGCGCGCGCGGCGGCCTCGACATGATGGTCGCGATGAACCCCCAGACCTGGGACAAGGACATCGCCTCGATCGATCCCGGCGGCTACCTGTTCTACGATTCCTCCCGGCCGATCCCGCCGTCGAAGTTCCGGGACGACATCGTCGTCCTCGGCATGCCGCTGACCGACATCGTCAATCGCACCTACACCGACCCGCGCCAGCGGCAATTGTTCAAGAACATCATCTATGTGGGCGCGCTCGCGGCTCTGCTCGACATCGCCATCGAGGAGGTCGAGAAGCTCATCGGCGAGCAGTTCAAGGGCAAGGACAAGCTGATCGCGCCGAACCTCAAGGCGCTGCATATCGGCTACGACTATGCCCGCGACCATTTCGCCTGCCCGATCGGGCTGCGCGTCCGGCGCGCCGACAGGATCGGGGACCGCATCTTCGTCGAGGGCAATGCCGCGGCGGGGCTCGGTGCGGTCTATGGCGGCGCGACCGTCTGCGCCTGGTATCCGATCACGCCGTCGACCTCGCTGGCCGAGGCCTTCGAGACCTATTGCAAGCGCCTGCGCATCGATCCCGATACGGGCGAGAAGCGCTATGCCATCGTGCAGGCGGAGGACGAACTGGCCTCCATCGGCATGGTGGTGGGCGCCGCCTGGAACGGCGCGCGCGCCTTCACCGCGACGTCGGGCCCCGGCATCTCGCTGATGCAGGAATTTCTCGGCCTCGCCTATTTCGCGGAGATTCCCGCTGTCATCTTCGACGTTCAGCGCGGCGGTCCTTCCACGGGCATGCCGACGCGCACGCAGCAGTCGGACTTGCTGATCGCAGCCTATGCGGCCCATGGCGACACCAAGCACGTCCTCCTGTTCCCGCGCGATCCCGGCGAGGCCTTCGAGTTCGGCGCGCTGTCCTTCGACCTCGCCGACCGGCTGCAGACGCCGATCTTCGTCATGCTCGATCTCGATATCGGCATGAACCAGCACCTGTGCTCGCCCTTCGCCTGGGACGATGCCCGCGCGCTCGACCGTGGCAAGGTGATGACGGCGGAGGAGCTGGAGTCGGGGCGCGATTTCGGCCGCTATCTCGATGTCGATGGCGACGGCATCCCCTTCCGCACCTATCCCGGCACCCACCCGACGCGTGGCTCCTTCTTCACGCGCGGCTCCACCCGCGACCGCTACGCCCGCTACACCGAGGAGGGCGCGCCCTACGTCGACAACATGGAGCGCCTGCTGCGCAAGTTCGACACGGCGAAGACGCTGGTGCCGCCGGCGATCCTCGCCAGGGCCGCGAAACCGACGCGGCTCGGCGTCATCCACTACGGCTCGACCGGGCCGTCCATGGACGAGGCGCTGCAGATCCTCTCGGCGCGCGGCGTCCATGTCGATGCGCTGCGTGTCCGGGGCTTCCCCTTCGGTCCGGAGGTAACCGACTTCATCGCCGGCCACGACCTCGTCTTCGTCGTCGAGCAGAACCGCGACGCGCAGATGCGCACGCTGCTCATGGTCGAATGCGGCATCGACCCGGCCCAGCTGGTGCCGGTGCTGCATTTCGACGGCACGCCGATCACCGCCCGCTTCATCGCCAAGGCCATTGCCGAGAAGGCGACGAGCATTCGTCCGCCCCAGCAGCGCGAGGTTCTCTCGTGACCTATCTTGCCAAGCCGAAGTTCCGTCACCCCGATATCGAGCTCAACGAGCTCGGCTTCTCGCACCGCGACTACGAGGGCTCGATCTCGACCCTCTGTGCCGGCTGTGGTCACGATTCCATCTCGTCGGCGATCATGCGGGCCTGTTTCGAGCTGTCGCTGCCGCCGCACCGCATCGCCAAGCTGTCCGGCATCGGCTGTTCGTCCAAGACGCCGACCTATTTTCTCGGCCAGAGTCATGGCTTCAATTCGGTCCACGGCCGCATGCCCTCGGTGCTGACCGGCGCGAACCTTGCCAACCGCGAGCTGATCTATCTCGGCGTATCCGGCGACGGCGACAGCGCCTCCATCGGCTTCGGCCAGTTCGCGCACGCCATCCGTCGCGCGGTGAACATGCTCTACATCGTCGAGAACAATGGCGTTTACGGCCTCACCAAGGGCCAGTTCTCGGCGACCTCCGACAAGGGCTCGAAGAGCAAGAAGGGCATCGACAACCCGGATTCGCCCATCGACCTCGTCTCCATCGCGCTGCAACTCGGCGCGACCTTCGTCGCCCGCTCGTTCTCGGGCGACAAGGACCAGCTCGTGCCGCTGATCAAGGCCGGCCTCGAACATCAGGGCGCGGCCTTCATCGACGTCATCTCGCCCTGCATCGCCTTCAACAACCACCAGGGCTCGACCAAGAGCTTCGACTATGTGCGCGCGCACAATGCCGAGCTGAACACGCTCGACTTCATCACCTCGCAGGCGCCCATCGCCGTCGATTATCCGGAAGGGGAGGCGCAGGACGTGCGCCTCCACGACGGCTCCACCATCCGCCTGCGCAAGCTCTCGGCCGATTATGACATCCACGACCGCGGCGCGGCGATGAGCCATATCTACCGGCTCGGCCGCAGCGGCGAGATCGCGACCGGCCTCATCTTCATCGACGACGAGGCGAGCGACATGCATGCGCGGCTCGGCACGGCGAAGAAGCCGCTCAATGCGATGGCCGACCGGGACATCGTGCCGGGCGGCGCCGCGCTGGCGAAGATCAATGCGGGCCTGCGCTGAATGGACGTATCGGCGGTTCTCAAGATCTTCTGCGACGCGGTGGTGCGTCGCGACGGCAAGGCGCTGGCCGGCCTGTTCGCCGAAGACGGCGTTTATCACGACGTCTTCTACGGCGCTTTCGAGGGCCGCGCCCGGATCGCCGAGCTGATCGACGACTGGTTCTACCGGACCGCCGAGGATTTCCGCTGGGACATGCACGAGCCGGTGACGGACGGCCGCATCCTCTATGCCCGCTACACCTTCTCCTACCGGTCGAAGCTGCCGGAAGCGGAGGGGCGCCGCGCCATGTTCGAGGGCGTCGCGATCATGCGGCTCCAGGGCGGGCTGATCGCCGAGTACCACGAGGTCGCGAACACCGCGCCGGCCTTCGTCGATATCGGCTTCGCGCCCGAGCGCATCGCCAAGATCATCGGGCGGCAGGGCGCCGAGCTGAAGGCGCGGCCGGAGATGAAGCATCACCTCGCTTGAGGTCGTTTCAGGCGCAGCGGGTGGCCGGGCTGTCCGTGCTATCCATGGACCATGGCCGATGACCTCCCGTCCGACAATTACCTGCTCTACGACGGCGAGTGCCCCTTCTGCGCGCGCTATGTCGCCCATGCGCGCCTCATCGAGGCGGCGGGCCCGGTCGCGCTGATCGATGCGCGCATGCGCCCCGATCTGGCGCGCCTCCATGCCGCCGGGGGCATGGACATCAACGAAGGCATGATCCTGCGTCTCGATGGCAACACCTGGTTCGGCGGCGACGTGCTGAACCGCCTCGCCCTGCTGTCGACCCGCAGCGGTCTGTTCAACAGGGCCAATGCCGCCCTGTTTCGCCATCCGCGCCTGTCGCGCCTGCTCTATCCGCTGCTGCGCGGCGGGCGGAATGCGGCGCTGAGGCTCCTCGGGCGCGACAGGATCGCCCGCTGATCGCATCCGCAATCCAGCCATTCGCAAACCCCGCGCGTCTTTCCGCGGCCGATCCGATCGTCCAGACTGCCCTCGACAACGGCCTGCAACGAGCGGCCGGGGAGGGGCGCATGGGCGAATTTCTGTGGCGATCGGTGGTGCTGGGCGTTGCCGCGACCGCGCTCCTCGACATCTGGGCGCTGTTCCTCAGCAAAGCCTTCGGCATCGCACCACCCAACTGGGCGATGGTGGGCCGCTGGGTCGGCCATCTGCCGCAGGGCACCTTCGTCCATGCGGATATCGGCAAGGCCGCGCCGATCGCCAGCGAACTCGCCATCGGCTGGGTGTTCCACTATGCCGTCGGCATCGTCTTCGCGGCGGCCCTCCTCGCCATCTGGGGGCTCGGCTGGGCGCATGCGCCGACCTTCATTCCGGCGCTGGTCGTCGGCTATGTCACCATCGGCTGCGGCTGGTTCATCCTCCAACCCGGCATGGGGGCCGGCATCGCGGCGGTGAAGCGTCCGAACGCCATGCAGATCCGGGCGCTGAACATTCTCGGCCACACCGTCTTCGCGCTCGGCCTCTACGGCGCGGCGCTCATCGCGCGCCCCTGACGACACCGCCACGGGAATCCGGCGCCGCGCCTGATGCGCCGCGCGCCCGGGCAGGCTAAACAACCGCCGTCCAATCGCGCGGCGGGGGTCTTCATGAGCGGCAAAGTCGTCCTGGTGACGGGAGCCTCGTCCGGTATCGGAAGAGCCATCGCCGATCTCCTTCACGCGCGCGGGCACAGGGTCTACGGCACCAGCCGCCGGCCGGAGGCTCACGCCGCGCCATGGCGGCTCGTCGCCATGGACGTCATGGACGACGCCTCCGTCCTTGCCGCCGTCACCACGGTCCTCGCCGAGGCGGGCCGCATCGACGTGCTCGTCAACAATGCCGGCCTCGTCGTCTCCGGCGCGGTGGAGGACACCTCCATCGCAGAGGCGCGGCGGAGCTTCGAGACCAACGTCCTCGGCCCGGTGCGCGTCGCCAAGGCCGTGCTGCCGGGCATGCGCGAGCGCCGCGCCGGCCTCATCGTCAATGTCGGCTCGCTCGCCGGACGCATCGGCATGCCGTTCCAGGGCATCTATTCCGCGACGAAATTCGCCGTCGAGGGCCTGACCGAGGCCCTGCGGCAGGAGGTGGCAGGCTTCGGCATCGCCGTGACGCTGGTTGCGCCCGGCGACACCGCGACCCCGGTGGTCGAGAACCGGGTGCGCGCCACGGCGGCGACCGACCCCGCCTCACCCTATGCCGCCGACTTTGCCCGGGTCATCGCCATGTACGAGAAGGACGAGAAGGCAGGCGCGCCGCCCGCAGCCGTCGCCGGTCTCGTTGCCGGACTTGTCGAGGGAAACCGCTCCGGCGCGCGCCGGGTGGTCGGCCCGGCGCCGCAGCGCGTCCTCGTGGCCGCGCGCAACCTCGTTCCCGGCCCGATCTTCCGATGGGGCATGTCACTTTATTTCGGCCTTAAGAGATGATCTGTTAAGGAACGTGATGGGCAGGGCTGTCGCCGAAGGCGGGATTCGGCACACGTCGTTGACCTCGTTGAATATTTTGGCACCGCCCCGGTATTTTCGGGCGGCTCGTGTTGGTCGTGTGCGAATTGGCCCGAGGCTTGCTCGTTCCCGACAAGCAACTTATAGCGACTGAATCCGTCATTTGACGGTTCGGTGACGAACGAAGGCGAAGCTGTTTCATGTCCGATAGTAACGCGCATCCCGACAACGGAGCGCCCACCGTCGCCGCCACTGCCCAGCTTTCCGGAATCCTGCGCCGCGTGGCGACGCTGGGCGACATCATCAATCGCTCCGTCGGCGAGGGCAGCCACCCGCTGCGCGTCCAGGTCGACCAGTTCGACAGCCCCGTCAGCGCCGTGATCGAGGGCCGCCGGACCACGATGTTCGGCACCAACAGCTACCTCGGCCTCAATTTCGACCCGCGCTGCATCGCTTCCGCCGAAACGGCCCTGCGCCAGTGGGGCACCGGCTCGACCGCCTCGCGCGTCGCCAGCGGCAACCAGATCGGCCATGCGCTGCTGGAGCGCGAGATCGCCGACTTCTATGGCCGCCCGGACGCGGTGATCTTCTCCACCGGCTTCATGGCCAATATGGGCGCCATCTGCGGCCTGGCCGCCGAGGGCGACCTGATCCTCTACGATGCCTTCTGCCACGCCAGCATCATCGATGCCTGCCGTGCCAGCGGCGCGACCTTCAAGCCGTTCCGCCACAACGATCCGGAAGACCTCGGCCGCATGCTGGACGAGGCGACCGTTCCCGCCTCGCGCATCGTCGTGGTTCTGGAAGGCCTCTATTCGGTCTGGGGCGATCTCGGCGCGGTCAAGGATCTGGCCGAAGTCGCCAAGGCGCGCGGCGCGCTGGTCGTGGTCGACGAGGCGCACGGTCTCGGCCTCTACGGCAAGAACGGCCGTGGCGTCACCGAAGAGCAGGGCGCCGAGCATCTGGTCGATGCCGTCGTCGGCACCTTCTCCAAGGCCGTCGGCGTCATTGGCGGCTATTGCGTCACCTCGCACCCGGCGCTGAAGGCGCTGCGGTTCATGGCGCGCGCCTATCTCTATACCGCCTCCCTGCCGCCGGCCGTGGTCGCCTCGGCCCGCACCGCCATTGGCATTATCGGCGGCGAGCCGGAGCTGCGCGCCGACCTCTGGCGCAAGGCCGAGAAGTTCTGCTCGGGCGTGAAGGGTCTTGGCTACTCGCTCTGCGCCGAGCCCGGTCCGGTCGGCGCCATCAAGATGCGCGGTCTGGTGCAGGGCATCGGCTTCTGGCGCGGCCTCCTGGAGCGCGGCATCTACGTCAACCTGCTGGTGCCGCCGGCGACCCCGGGCGGCGAGGTGCTGCTGCGCTTCTCCGTGTCGGCCGCCCATACCGACGCGGATATCGAGCGCTTCCTCGGCATCCTCAGCGATCTGACGGTCGAGGCGCGCACCGCCTGATCCGCGATTGATCGGAATCAGTTCGCGATCACCGCTTCCGCCATGGCGAGGACGGCGCCTTTGCCGTCCTTGACCATGATCCTGAGCGTGGCGAGTTCCGCGCCGTCGACTGCCTCGGTCTTCACCACCCGGCCGCCGATCACGACCTCGCTGCCGGTCGGCGCGGGCCGCGCGAAGCGCGCCGTCAGGCGCTGGCAGGCGGAGTCCGGGCGCCACGCGGCCAGCGCCTCGTCGGCGAGCGCCATCAGCAGCATGCCCTGGATGATCGTGCCGCCGAGGCCGATGCTCCGTGCCGCTGCCTCGTCGGTATGGATCGGATTGTCGTCGCCGGAGGCGGTCGCATAGGTCGAAACGCGCGCCGCATCGATCACGCCACAGCGATGGTCGGGAAAGGTGTGGCCGATGGCGAGTGCTTCGCCGGTCGTCGGTTTTCCCGCTTCGCCGGTCGTTGCTTTTTCCGCTTCGCCGGTCGCCGGTTTTCCCGCTTCGCTCATGGCACCAGCCTGAGGATGGCGTGGAGACGCGTCAGCGACGCGCCGCCCGCATCGGCCAGAACCGCCTGAAGCGTGATCCGGTCGGCGTCCGTGCGGGTCGCGGTCGCTGTGAGCATCAGCGGCTGGCCGAGCGGCGCCTCCGCCAGTGTCTCGATGGTCTGCAATTCGTGGACCGGCAGCGAGGCCGGCCGGTCGGCCGCCATTTGCCGCACGGCATCGACCACGGCCGGCTGCGTCAGCCAGGAGATCGGAAATGTCGTCGGCCGGCGCTGGCCCGAACCCGATGCGCCGATGCCTCTGGCGAATCCGGCAAGTGCTTCGGCCGTGACGGTAACGGTCAGCGACGCAGAGGCCGATTGCCCGACGAGGCTCAAGCGGCGCGTCCGAACACCAGCGCGGCATTGATGCCGCCGAAGGCGAAGGAATTGCTCATCGCCAGCCCGATGGGCTGGGAGCGGCCCTCGTTCGGCACGCAGTCCACGGGGCAGTTCGGGTCCGGCGCAAGGAAATTGATGGTCGGCGGCACGCGGCCCTCCTCCATCGCGCGGATCGTGACGATCGCCTCGATCGCGCCGGCGGCGCCGAGCGTGTGGCCGTGGATCGGCTTGGTCGAGGTCACCGGGACGGAGCCGAGGCGGTTGCCGAAGATGCGGCCGAGCGCCTCGCTCTCGGTGGCGTCGTTGAGCAGCGTCGCCGTGCCGTGGGCGTTCACATAGTCGATGTCGCCGGCCGCGATGCCGGCATCCTCGAGCGCCAGCGCCATCGCCTCGGAGGCGCCATCCACGTCCGGGCGCAGCATGTCCTTGGCGTCGCTGGTGGTGCCGTAGCCGAGCAGCCTTGCCCGCACGCGCGCGCCGCGGGCGCGCGCCAGCTCCGCCGTCTCCAGCACCAGCACCGCGCTGCCCTCGCCGAGCAGCAGGCCGTTGCGCCCCTTCGAGAAAGGCCGGCACAGGTCCGGGCTGAGCACGCGCATCGCCTCCCAGCCCTTCATGCCGCCGGTGGTGATGATCGCCTCGGCGCCGGTGACGATGGCGCGGTCGCACATGCCGGCGCGCAGCATCTGGAAGGCGATGCCAAGCGCCTGGGCCGAGGAGGCGCAGGCGCTCGAAATGACGAAGCTCGGGCCGGTGCAGCCGTAGACCATGCCGATATGCGAGGCGGCGGCGCTGGTCATGGCGCGCGGCACGCTCAAGGGGTCGGGCCGGCGGCCCTGGATCAGGTTGTAGGCGGCCTCCTCGATGGTGCCGAGGCTGCCGATGCCGGTGCCGACCACGACGGCGGTGCGCTTGCCGAGCGGACCGGCATCGGCAAGGCCGGCATCCCTGACCGCTTCCATGGCCGCGACCAGCGCGAGCGCGGTGACACGGTCGAAATAGGCCGGCTTGGTGCCCGGCAGATAGTCGGCGATGTCGACGGCCGGCGCCTGCGCGGCGTTCTTGATCACGTGGCCGAAGTCGCGCGCCAGCGCCATCGGGTTGGCGCCGGAAACGCCGCCCGAGGCCGCCTTCCAGAGTGCGTCCACGCCCAAACCGGCGACCGTCACCGCGCCAATGCCGGTGACCACGACCTCACGCGACGACACGTCAGGCCTTCTTTTCCGCAAGAATGCGCTGCTTCAGCACGCCCAGCAGGCCGCCGACATCCTTCACCTCCGCCAGGCTCTCGTCCATCGGGATATAGACCGAGAACTTCTCCTCGATGGCGGCGAGGATCATCATGTAGTCGACGCTGGCAATGTTGAGCGAGGCGAGAGTGGTTTCCGGACCGACCCCGGCCATATCGACCATGCCTTCCTTCGCGATCACCTCGATGAGGTCGCGCGTCAACTGGTCGCTCTCGAACGCGGCAGCAGATTCAGTCATTCTTGGACCTTTGTGAACCGTTACGGTTGCGTCGCACGCTTGGGCACGGTTGTCCAGTGCCGCGCCTGGGCCGGGCCGGACGCCTTCCTAAACCGTTCTTCCCGTCCTATCTAGGGCCTCATGGCGCCAGGCGGCGCGTCCCGGCCGCCGGCATGGCGGACGGTCTCCACGGGCATGAACGGAGAATTCGGGAGCATGACCGGAATCGACCGCCGCGGCCTCATCCTTTCGGCACTGGGCGGGGCGGTCGCCGCGCCCGCCCTTGCACAGGACAGCCTGCCGCCGATTGCCGTCCGGCGCTCCGAGATCAGCGTCTCGCGCTCCCTGCCGGTAGCGCGCCCCGACCTGCCCGTGCCGGCCGATCCGGGCATGCTGGTCTATATCCAGCAGGCCATCGACAAGAACGTCCTTGTCTATCTCGCGAAGCAGGGGCCGGACGGCAAGCTCGACCCGCGCAATCCCGTCGAGGTGTTCTGGCGCCGCTACAACGACGCCGACGGCGCGCGCCGGCCGCTGTCCTTCTTCGAGCGGGTCTTCGCCTTCGGGGTCAGCACGCAGCGCGTGGCCGACGGCCGCTACTCGGCCCGGCTGGCGAGCTACCGCGACCGCGACGCCGTCGTCGAGATCGGCGAGGACGGCAAGCCGCGCGCGGTGATGAAGATCGGCCAGCGCACGGTCCGCATCGTCTATGCCTATGCCATGGCCGAGCGCGGACGGTTCATCCCCAAGGTCCATTATGTCGACATCCACGGCTTCGACATTGCCTCGGGTGAAGCCGTGCGCGAGCGAATCCGCCTGGACATGTGACCGGCGCCAAGGCCGGCGTCACCAGCCGAAATCGTGCCAGAGCCCGGCGGGGAAGGGATTGGGAAGCGGGTTGCGTTCGATCAGCCGGCGCTTCAGCGACATGACCCCGCCCGCACCCTTCCAGCTGCCCTTGAAGTGGTGGCGGCAGCGCACGCGGCCGTTGAGCAGGGGCGTGTCGGCGTAGAGGTCGGGCGGCACCCAGTAGATCTGCCGCAGCACGGCGACATCCTTCGGCCGGCGGGCATAGAAGAACCGCGTCAGCGCCTTCGGCCCGGTGGCATCCTCGATGCCGCCGACGGCATCGACCGGCCGCGCCGCGATGGCCGCCGCCATGTCGTCCACCAGCGCCGCCATGAAATCGTTGCCCGCGGGAGCGGCGAAGATGCAGTTGGCGATCTGGTAGGGCTGGTCGTAGCCGAGCTCCGCCTGCCGGGTCGCCGTGACGGTCGCCTCCACCCCGAAAACCGCCTTGTCCGTGTCGAGCAAGGTCCCGAAGGGGGCAAGGCATTCCATGTCCATGTCGGCGTAGATGCCGCCCTGGTCGAGGACCACGAGCAGGCGGAAGAAGTCCGCCTTCTGGACGGGGAAGCGGAACGAATCGAACAGCGCGGCATGGCGCGGAAATCGCGTGTGGACGAAGGCTGCCATGGCCGCGTCGTCGTAGAAGCGCAGCGCGATCCCGGGATTGCGCGCGACGAAACTCTGCTGGAACGCGGCCAGATCCGCCGGCAGGTCGGCGGATTTCCAGGTCTGGTGCAGGACGAGCGGGATCATGCGGGTACTTTCACGCAGGCGCGGCTCATGACGCCCGGCCGCGCCGTTCGAGCCATGTCATCAGGGCGAGCCCCGAGGCGACCATGGCGAGCGGCATCAGCCAGGCGGCGAAAATCGCGGGCAGCTGCCCATATTCGCCGAGCCAGACGACGATATTGTTGGAGACATAGAGGAAATAGCCGGCAAGGCCGATCAGGATCATCGGCTTGAAGGCGGTTCGCTGGGCGATCAGCGCCGTCGCGAGGCAGGAGGCGAGCAGCAGCATGCCGAAGGGCAGGAAGAACTGCGCGATGCGAACCTGCCGCCAGGTCCGGTATCCCGAGGCGTCCGGTATGTCCGCCCTTGTCGCGAGGGAGGCGAGGACGCCGTTCGGCAGGTAGCGCGCGTCGATGCCGAAACTGGCGAGCCAGAGCGGATCGACCGGCAGGTCGTCATCCTCCACGTCGAACCGCCGGGTTGCGCCGGTATCGGTCGGCTGGCTCGTGGGCGCGGCATCGGGCGCGTCCCACCGGCTGCCGGAATGGAAGCGCCAGCGGCCATGCGTCGAGGTCGGCTCGGCGGAGGCGGCCTCGATGCGGCCGTTGAGCCTGCCGGTATCGGAGAATTCGAAGACCTGGACATCGACCATCCGGCTGGCGCGATAGTCGATCCGCGCGTGGATGAGATGGGTGGGCAGGGTGACCCACTGCCGCGCTTCCGGGTGCAGGCGGCGATCGAAGCGCCGGCCGTATTCGCCGAGATTCTGCTCGATCTGGATCGCCACGGCGCCGGGGCGCAGCACCGACAGCGCCGTGACCTGCAGCGCCCCGAAAACGACGCCGAGAATGGCGAGCGGCACGAGCGTCTGCAGCGGCGAGCGGCCGCCGTTCCAGATGATGACGCGCTCGCGTGACTGGGTGAGCGTGATTTCGGACCAGAACAGGCCCATGAAACAGGCGAGCGGCAGCAGGTTGCCGATCAGGTCGGACATCCGCAGCGCCAGATACCAGAGAAAATGCAGCACGAGCGCGGGCGCGCCGCGTGACGGCGCCTGCGAGGCGATCCACTCCGCGCGCGGGGCGAGGTCGAGGGTCATCGCAACGATCAGCAGCGCGGCGGTGACGGTGCCGATGTGCCGGGCATGGGCGATGACCAGCGTGCGCGTATAGGTGCCGAACAGGACGAGCGCGAAGCGCCTCGTCCGCCGCTGCGGCCGCGCGGTGTCGAAGACGGTCATGACCGGCCGAGGGCGGGTCGCGCGACGGCCGAGGACCGGATCGCGATGACACCCACCAGAATTGCGCCGACGGCCATCGCGCCGGCGAGGATGATCGCCATCATCGCCCAGGGCCCCATGGCGATGAGCCGGGACAGGGCGGTGGTGCCGAGAATCTCCGTCGCCATCAGCCCGGCGCAGGCAAGCGGCAGGACGAAGGCCTGATTGGCGCGACTGGTGATGGACAAGGCGAGCAGGGCGATGAGCGGCGCGAGCAGGCAGAGGAAACTGCGGCCGAGGCGCTTGCCGAGCTCCAGCCGGTGGGCCGGGTTGCTGCCCGCGGTCGAGATCAGCTCGGGAAGCGTCAGCTCGGCGGTGTTGCGGCCGCGTGGATCGAAGGGAACCACGTCGTCGATGATCATGCTCTGCTGGGTTGAAATGCCGCGCAGCGACGAGACGGGCGCGATCCGCGGGCGGGGCGAACCGGGACTGGGCGCGGCGAAGTCGTCGACCACGAAATCGTAGAGATGCAGCGCCACGCGGCCGCTGACGTCCGGCCCGGTCAGGCGCGAGCCGTTGGCGACCACGACGCGCTCGGTACCGTCCGGATTGGTCTGGCGGACGAACAGGCGCGGGCGCGGCTCGCCATCCGGGCGGGGCGTGACCGCGACGGTGCCGACGCGTGTCTCGATCAGGCGGCTGGCGGTGATCGTGCCGCCCATCAGGGCATTGTATTGCGCGGCGAACATCACCAGCCGGAAGCCGTAGCGCGACAGGGGGTCGATGAAGCCGCCGACCGCGATGGCGGTGATCTGGGCGACGATGCCGATGCGGATGACGAGGCGGATGAGCCCGTGCGGCGGGATCCCGAGGCTCGACAGCATGAGGAATTCGCGGTCCTCGCGCAGGCTGAGCGACACCCGGTAGACGGCGATGAGGATGGCGGTCGGCAAGGCCAGTTCGAAGACCTGCGGCAGCATGGCGGTCATCAGGACCAGCGTGCTGCCGAGCGAGGCGCGAATCTTCAGCACCTCCTCCAGCAGGCCGGAAATGAGCTGTTCGGCGACGAAGATGCTCTCGATCAGCAGCAGGACGAGCGCCACCTGCACGACAACCTCGCGCTTGATGCGGTTGCCCTGCTGGCGCGGAAACGGCCGCGAGCGGCCCGTCAGGTCGAGGCGCGAGCGCAGGCGCCGGACAAGCACGGCATAGGCGTTCACGCAGCCGGCTCCATGCTGGCGCGGCGCGGCATAAGCGTGTAGAGACCGAGCCCGTCGCGCGGGCCTATTGGCGGATCGCCCAGGCGCCGATCGGGGATACAGCCGCTTGCAGATCGTCGAAGCAAAGTCACCCCGCGACCTTAGCCGCTTCATCCGCATACCGCGAGAGCTCTATTCCGGGATCGCGGGTTATCAGCCGCCCGTCGATCTCGAACGCAAGCTGCTGCTTCACCCGAAATGGGCGCCGTTCGCCACCCATGGCGAGGTCGCCCTGTTCATCGCCGAGGATGGCAATGGCCGCCCGCTCGGCCGCATCTCCGCGCAGTTCGACCGGCTGACCCCGCCGGAACGTGCGGGAACCGGGCATTTCGGCTGCCTCGACGCGGTTGACGACCCGCGGGTGGTCGCGGCCCTCATCGCGACCGCCCGACGCTGGCACGCGGAGCGCGGGCGCCACCGGATCGAAGGCCCCTTCACCTATTCGATCAACGAGGAAGCCGGCGTCCAGATCGAGGGGCAGCAGCACGGCGACATGGTGCTGATGCCCTGGCATCCGCCCTATCTCGGCGCGCTGGTGGAGCAGGCGGGTCTCGCGCCGGTCAAGGACCTTCTGGCCTATTCGATCTCGTCGACCGTGGCCCAGCGCTGGACCGGCGCGCGCGTCGCCCGCCTGTCGCAGCAGAGCCGCGTGACCGTCCGCCATCTGAACCTGTGGAAGCTCGGGGCCGAGGCGGCGATCATGACCGAGCTGTTCAACGCGTCCTGGAAGGACAATTGGGGCTTCATCCCGCTGGCGACCGCGGAACTCGCGACCCTGCTTCAGATCGCCCGTCCGGTGATGAAGGCGAGCTACGGCATCATCCTCGAAATGGACGGCAAGCCGGTCGCCTTCGCCTTCGCGCTGCCCAACGCCTACGAGCTGATTCGCGGCTTCGGCGGCCGGCTGCTGCCGTTCAACTGGGCGCGGCTGATCTGGCGGCTGATGACCCACACCTACCGCACCGGCCGCGTCACGCTGCTCGGCGTGCATGCCGACCTGCGCGACACGCTGCTGGGGGCGAGCCTGCCGATCGTCGCCATCGCCAACCTGATCAGCGCCAACCCGGTGGATGGCGAGATTGAGATGGGCTGGATTCTCGACGACAATGTCCGCATGAGCCGGATCATCGAGAATGCCGGCGGCAGGATCAGCAAGCGCTATCGCCTCTATGGCGATGCGCCGGCGGAGGGGATCGCCGAATGACCACAGCGCAGGACGAGGGCGCCGGCGCGCTGGCGCCGGTCGATATCGCCTTCGTGGCCGCCCATCCCGCGCACATGCTGGCGATTGTCGGCGGCGCCGGGCTGTTTCCCTACGGCCCGGGAACCGTCGGCGCGCTGGTCGGCATTCCCGCCGGCCTGCTGCTGGCGATGCTGCCGGCCATCGTCTCCGGGCTCATCCTGGTCGCGACTTTCCTGATCGGCGTCTGGGCCTGCCGGACGGCGGCCGCCAGTGCCGGCGTTCACGACCATCCCGCCATCGTCTTCGACGAGACCTGGGCCATGGCGGCGGTCCTCGCCTTCGCGCCTGCCGGCGGATGGGCGGTTCTGGCGGGCTTTCTGGCGTTCCGGCTGTTCGATATCGCCAAGCCCTGGCCCATCGGCCTGATCGACCGGCAGGTCGATGATGGTCTCGGCATCATGCTCGACGATGCCGTCGCGGCGATCTTCGCGCTGGCGGTGGTGGCTGGCCTGTGGCGGCTGGGTGTCGTCTAGAGCGCCGTCGAGCGACGTGAGGACCGGTTCGCGCGAAGACGGCGCGGCAAAGGGAACGCTCAGACGCCCGCCATCACGCGGACCGCAAGCAGTCCGCAGGCAAGGGCGATAGCGAGACCAACTCCGTCGAAGAGCTGCATGGTAGCGGCCTTTCGGTTACTGCCGAGATCATGAACGAGCATGATTAACGGACGGTGTCGCTGCGAAGGCGCGGAGGTTGCCGGATTGTGGCGGTCTGGCGGCGCAAGCCTGTTGCGGGCACTCTGTTGCGCGGCGGCAACAGCCGCTCAGAGCTCGAAATCGACGCCGAGATAGGCGGCCCGCACCCGCGGGTCGGCGACGATCCGCTCGACCGCGCCGGAGGCGAGGATCAGCCCGTCGGCGAGGATATAGGCGCGGTCGACGAGGCTCAGCGTCTCGCGCACGTTGTGATCGGTGATCAGCACGCCGATGCCCCGTCCCGCGAGCTTGCGGACCAGCAGCCGCACCTCCGTCACCGCGATGGGATCGACGCCCGCGAACGGCTCGTCCAGCAGGATGAACGAGGGCTCGCTCGCCAGCGTGCGGGCGATTTCGAGCCGCCGCCGCTCGCCGCCGGACAGGCCGCCCGCCTTGGCGTGCCGGACATGGTCGAGGCCGAATTCGCCGATCAGCTCGTCCAGCCGCGCCTTGCATGCCGCGCGCCCCGCGACGATCGATTCCAGCGTGATGAGGATATTGTCCTCGACCGACGAGCCCCGGAAGATCGAGGGTTCCTGCGGCAGGTAGCCGAGCCCCATCCGCGCGCGCATGAACAGCGGCAGCCGCGTGATATTGGCGTCGTCCAGCATGACGACGCCGCTGTCCGGCACCTGAATGCCGGCGATCATCGAGAAGGTGGTGGTCTTGCCCGCTCCGTTCGGCCCGAGCAGGCCGACGACCTCGCCGCGCCGGAGCGCCAGATCGACACCCCTGACCACCGGTCGCCCGTCATGTGCCTTGGCGATCCGGCGGGCGATGATCATGGGGCGAAACCGTCCAGTCCCTGGAGCGGAGGAGCGGCGAAAGCGCCGCTCAGTCGGTGCCTTCGATGAAGGACAGCGTGCGCGTGCGCGCTTCCTTGTCGGTGAACTGCTTCGGCGGCGACTTCATGAAATAGCTGGACGGGCCGCCGATCGGGCCGCCGATCTTGCGGTCGAGGGCGATGCGGGCGCAGCGCACCGCGTCGATGACGACGCCGGCGGAGTTCGGCGAATCCCAGACCTCGAGCTTCAGCTCCATGTTCAGCGGCACGCCGCCGAAACCGGTGCCCTCGAGGCGGATATAGGCCATCTTGCGATCGTCGAGGAACGGCACGAAGTCGCTCGGGCCGATATGGATGTTGTCGGCGGCCAGCGGCACGTCGATCTGGCTGGAGACGGCCTGCGTCTTCGACTTCTTCTTCGATGTCAGGCGCTCGCGCTCCAGCATGTTGAGGAAGTCGGTATTGCCGCCGAAATTGAGCTGGTAGGTGCGGTCGATCTTGACGCCACGCTCTTCATAGAGGCGGGCGAGCACGCGGTGGACGATGGTCGCGCCGACCTGGCTCTTGATGTCGTCGCCGACGATCGGCAGGCCCTTGTCCTCGAAACGCTTGGCCCAGTCCGGGTTCGAGGCGATGAACACCGGCACGCAGTTGATGAAGCCGCAGCCCGCGGCCAGCGCCTGCTCGGCATAGTACTCGCTGGCCTTCTGCGAGCCGACCGGCAGGTAGGAGATGATCACCTCGGCCCTGGCGGCCTTGAGGGCGGCGGCGACATCGACCGGCTCTTCCTTCGATTCGGTCACGACGCCGACGAGGTGCTTGCCGATACCGTCCAGCGTCGGGCCGCGCCGCACCGTCACGCCGGTCTCGGGGACCCGGGCGAACTGGATCGTATTGTTCGGCTTTGCGACAATGGCCTCGGCGACGTCATGGCCGACCTTGCGGCTGTCGATGTCGAAAGCCGCCACGATCTCGATGTCGCGGATATGATAGGGGCCGACTTCGACGTTCATCAGGCCCGGAATGGATTCACCCGGCTTGGCGTCCTTGTAGTAGTGGAGGCCCTGGACGAAGGACGCGGCGCAATTGCCGACGCCGACGATGGCAACACGAATAGCAGACCGTGACACGAATGATCTCCAGGCGCTTGGGCCGAAAATCACCGGCTGCGCGGCGCCCCTTATACTTCATTGCTTTGTCATTTGAAGGGGTCCCGTGCTGATCGTCACCGGAGCCACGGGGCTGCTCGGGAATACGCTGCTGCGGCAGGCGCTTTCGCAGGGGCGGAAGGCGGCGGCGCTCGTTCGCCCTTCCAGCCCCCGCCAGCCGCTCGACGGCCTCGATTGTCGGAGGATCGAGGCCGATCTGGTCGAATCCGATCTGGTTTCCCTGGTCGCGGGCGCTTCCACGGTTATCCACTGCGCCGCGCGGGTCGGCATCGGGCGCGCGGACATGGCTGCCTTCCGTAAGGACAATGCGCTGGCGACGGCCCGGCTCGCGGCCGCCTGCCGCGTTTCCGGCGTGCGCCTCGTCCACGTTTCAACGGTGGATACCCTCGTCTGGGGCACGCGCGAGGCGCCCGGCGCGGGCGATCCGGCGCCGCCTCATGCGCTCGACACGGCCTATGCCGCCAGCAAGCGCGAGGCGGAGGAGGCGGTGCTGGCCGAAGCCGGCCGGGGCCTCGACGCGGTGATCGTCCATCCCGGCTTCCTTCTCGGCCCGTGGGACTGGAAGCCCTCGTCGGGCCGGCTGATGCTGGCGGCATGCCGGGGGCCGATGAGCATCGCCCCGCCCGGCGGCAATGATTTCTGCCATGCCGGCGACGTGGCGGCGGCGATCCTGACCGCCGCCCGGAGCGCGCCGTCCGGCAGTCGCCACGTCCTGTCCGGCGAGGCGCTGACCTATGCGGAGGCGTTCCGGCGGATGCGGCGGGTTGCCGGCCGGGGCGGTCCGGTCCTGACCGCGCCCCCGGCGCTGGTCATGGCGGCCGGCCGCGCCGGCGACCTGCTGGGACGGCTGACCGGCCGGGAGCCGGAGCTGAATTCCGCCTCGGCGGCGGTTTCCTGCCTGCCGCACCATTTTTCCAGCGCCAAAGCCGTGCGCGACCTCGGCTATGCGCCGCGCCCGGCGACGGAAGCCTTCCGCGATGCGTGGACATGGTTCCGCGATCGCGGCTATGCGTGAGGCCCCGCCGGCATTCGTGAGACATCTCCCTTGAAGATCGCCCTGGTCAGCGACTGGTTCGTGCCGCGCGTCGGCGGCATCGAGATGCAGATGCGCGACCTCGCGCTGGCGCTGATGGCACGCGGCCACGACGTCAGGGTCATCTGCGGCGTGCCCGGCGAGCCCGAGGTGGACGGAATCCCCGTGGAGCGTCTGCCCGGGCCGCGTCTTCCCGGATTCGGCATTGCGGTGACGCCCGGCGTCTTCCGGGCGCTGCGGCAGGCCATGGCCGGGGGCGGCTACGACGTCATCCATATCCAGGTTGGCAATGTCGCGCCCATCGCCCACCACGCGATGCAATATTGCACCCGCCATCGGCTGCCGGCGGTGGCGAGCTTCCATTCGGTGTTGAAATACTACGACGTGCCGCTGTGGTTTCTCGACGCCATGCACGGCTATTCGACCTCGACGGTGCGTTTCACCACGGTCTCGACGGTGGCGGCCGAAGCCATGCGCCCGCTGGTGAAGGCCCGCGACATCGGCATCCTGCCGAACGGCATCGACCTCGACTGGTGGAAGCGGCCGGAAGTCTTCGCTCCCACCTCCCCACCGGGCAGAGGTGAAGAAGGCGGTCCGCCCGTCGAGTTCATCTCCGTTACCCGGCTCCAGAAACGCAAGCGCGCGCGCTGGCTGGTCAAGGCCTTCGCCGAGGCGGTCTCGGGCCTGCCACCGGGCTCCGCGCGGCTCACCATCGTCGGCGACGGCGACGAGCGGGGCGCGCTGGAGCGCATCATTCGCGGGGCAGGACTTGAGCAGTCCGTGATCCTTGCCGGCCGCCAGCCGCGCGAGGCGATCCGCGCGCTTCTGCACCGCTCCGATGTCTTCGTGCTGGCCTCGAAGCTCGAATCCTTCGGCATCGCGGCGCTGGAGGCACGCGCCGCCGGCCTGCCGGTCCTGACCATGGCGCAATCCGGCGCACGCGACTTCCTCAATCACGGCGTCGATGCGCTGCTGGCCGAGGATGACACGGCTTTGGCGGCCGATATCAGGGCGATGATCATCGATCCCGCGAAGCGCCTTGCGCTGACCGCGGCGGCCGCCGCGCCGCCGCCCGGCGTCGATTGGGTCGAACTCGCGCCGCGCTACGAGGCCGAGTACCGCGCCGCGATGGCCGCGATTTCCTAGAGCGTCCGCGCGCCCCGCTCGTCACGCGGCAGCGCCCAGCTCAGATATCCGATGCCGGCGAACGAGGCGACGAAGCCCGCGCCGTGCTGCAGGAAGGCGGCGGCGGTGGCGAGCGGCAGCGGCACGCCCATGAACTGGTAGCAGAAGATGACGGTCGCCTCGTAGACGCCGAGATGGCCGGGCGAGATCGGCGCCATGGTGGCAAGACTGAGCGCGGCCGTGACCAGCACGGCAGACGCGATCGACGGCTCGATGCCGACCGCGACCTGGATGATCAGCACGGACAGCACCTCGACGGCTTTCTTGGCGAAGGCCAGCATCGTGGTCGAGAAGCCGAGCAGGGGGCTGCGCATCGGTTCGAGATGGGCGACGAAATCCGCGAAATGGTGCACGAACTGCGCCGGCCGGCCCGTCAGCCTCGCCGCGAGGCGATGGATCAGCTCGCCGCCATGGGCGGCCGCCAGCATGGCCAGCGTGAACAGGGCCATGACGCCCGCGAGCGTCAGCAGGCCGGCGCGCAGCCAGTCCGGCACCGGCACCAGCCAGGCCGCCAGCACCAGCACGCCGAGCTTGGCGAAGCCGGTCAGCAGCTGGTCCACCGCATAGAGCGAGGCGGCGGCGCTCGCCGGCAGCCGGCCCCGGGCGATGAGGAAGCCGACCGCCGCGACGACGCCGGCAATGGGCAGGGAGGTGTTGGCGGTGCCGGTCAGTGCCGTCACCTGCGCCATCCGCGCGAAGGTCGGGCGGTGGGCGGACGGCGCCAGCAGCCACCATTGCAGGATCCACAGCGGCCAGCCCGCGACGATGACCACGACGGCGAGGGCCACCCACTGCCATTTCGCGGCCGCGAGCGCGGACATCACGTCCTTCCACGGCAGGGCGAAGGCGGCGATGGCGAAGAACACCGCCAGCACGCACCAGCCGAGCACCCACCACAGGCGGCGGGACGGGGCCGGCGCGGCGATATCGGGAGAGGCGGGCGTCGTCATGCGGCAGCCTTCTGCGCCTGCGGTGTCCGGCGCTGATGCGCCTCCTCGCCGAGGGCGCGCATGGTGGTGAAGGTCGCGCCGCGCGCCTTGAAGAAATCGATCACCGAGGACAGCGCGTCGAGCGCCGGCTGCCCGGTGCGGAAGCGGCAATCGAGGCGCAGGTTCGACTGGCGGAAGTCGACGAACTCCCACGGATGGACGAACAGCACCACCGGATCGGGTTTCCGGCTCAGGAAGAACTCGCGCAGCAGCTTCGGGATGCGCAGGGCGCTCGACGTGATGGAGGCGGGGATGCGGACCAGCGAGGGGCCGTTCTCGACGCCCGGCACGTCTTTCTTGTAGAGCGCCTGCGAGGAATCGAGGCGGAAGCCCTCGGCCTCCAGAAGATCGAGATAATGGCCGGGAAAGCGCAGATAGGGCGCGCGGAACGAGGTGATCTCGGCAAAATCGCGCAGCCGCTTCGTCGATTCCTGGATCTCCCAGCGCGCGCTGTCCTTCGGCATCCAGTCGAAGCGCTGATGCGTGACGCCGTGGCAGGCGAGCTCGTGGCCGGCATCGACCACCGCCTTCACCGACTGCGGATAGAGCCGCGCGGTGTCGCCCGTGGTGAACCACGTCGTCTCGATGCCTTGCCGGGCGAACAGGTCAATGAGCTTCGGCGCGCCCTCGGTCACGCCCCGCCACGTCCACAGGAAGGGCGGGCAGTCGGGCTCCATGTCGACCGTCAGGGCGACGCGGGTCGGGGAGGGGCTGGCGGCAGACATCGCCGCGCTCTTAGAGCATTTCGCTTGAAAGGGGGAGGGGGCCCGGCCCCGCCCTATTTCCGGTAATGCGCGATGATCGCGCCGATGACGTTGGAATAGTCATCGGTCCACGGCCTGACGCCGGCCGCCTCGACGCTACGCCAGCCCTGCGCCTCGTCGAGGCCGGCAAGGTCCGCCGGCCGCTCCGCCACGACCGCCGCGGTGATGGCGAGGCGCATGTCGGCGACCCGATCCGGGCTCGAGGCGTAATTGTTGATCCGCGCCACGAGGCCGTGCTCGGCGGCGATCGCCGCGACGATCGGGGCGAGATGCATGTGCCGGTTGGAGATGTGCAGGGTGATGACCCCGCCGAGCGCGATCTTGCGCCGGTAGATCGCCATGGCCTCGCGGGTCAGCAGGTGGACGGGTATGGAATCGGACGAGAAGGCGTCGATCACCAGCACGTCATAGATGCCCTGTTCGCCCTCGGTCAGGGTCAGGCGGGCGTCCCCCAGCACGACAGGCGCGTTCGGCGTGCAGCGGCGCAGGAACGAGAATTCCTCGCGGGCGATGCGGACGACTTCCGAGTCGATTTCGTAGTAGCGCCATTCGTCGCCCGGACGGGCGTGGCAGGCGAGCGAGCCGCTGCCGAGGCCGACGACGCCGACGCGCAGCGGCCGACCGAGGCGCTCGCGCGCGGCGAAGATCGCGCCGGCCAGCGGCCCCTCGCGATGGTAATAGGTCAGCGGCTCCGGCGGCCCCTGAACCGGCTGGCCGCTCGTATCCACCAGCCGTTCGGCGCCGTGGAAGGTCGTGCCGTGCTGGAGCAGGCGGAAGCGGCCGTCATCGGTGACAACGACGCGGTGCACGCCGAAGAAGCTGCGCGTCGTGCGGCTCTCGCCGGTGTCGAGGTGGTAGACGCGGATCACGCCGAGCGCGAGGACGAGCAGCAGGGCGAAACGGATGGGCCGGTCGCGCCAGACGAGCGCTCCCACCAGCGACAGACCCGTGGCGAGCGTCGCGCCGACGGCGAACGCGGCCAGCGGCGGAACGCCGATGAGGCCGGCCGGCACGAGCAGGACGAGGCAGAGCGCCGCGAGCAGTTTTGCGACGCCGTCGCTCCTGAAGGCGTCGAGGCTCGCCCCGGGTCGGCACAGCACGGCGAGCACGAGGACCAGCGGATATTCGATCACCCAGCTGAAGATGCGCGGCGCGAGGAGGCCGGCGAATATGCCGCCGAGCACGCCGCCGAACGACATCCAGAGGTAGAAGGCGGTGAGGTGGCGCGGTGCCGGGCGGCGGGCGGCGAGTTCGCCGTGGCAGACCATGGCCGTGACGAAGAAGGCGGCGAGATGGACGGCCGCGACCAGCGCGATGGAGCCGAACAGCGTCGGCCGCGCGATGGAAACCGCCACGGCGGCGATCAGGAACGGCTGGATCGCCAGCATGGTGCGCTGGCTGATCGCGGGCGGGTCGCGGAACACCAGGACGAAGGTGAGCAGGAACAGGCCGAGCGGCATCACCCAGAGGAACGGCGCGGCGGCGACGTCGGTGGACAGGTGCGCCGTGACCGCGACGAGCAGCGCCGAGGGGATGAAGGACAGGCCGATCCAGCCGAGAATGGTGCGCGCGGCGGGGGCGGGCTCGGCGGTGCTCGCGACCGCGGCGGATATGCCTGCATCGCCCGCCGTGCGGATCGCGACCAGCCCGCAGCCGGCGATCAGCGCGATCAGGATGTTGAACCCCTGGGTCCACCACGCCGTCTGCCATCCCAGCGTCGATAGCGGCTCGATCAGGAAGGGATAGGCGAACAGCGCGATGAACGAGCCGACATTGGAGGCCGCATAGAGCACATAGGGATTGGCCGCCTGCGTGTGCCCGGTGCGGGCGAACCATGCTTGCAGCAGCGGCCCGTTGGCCGAGAGCGCGAAGAACGGCAGGCCGATGGAGGCGGTGAACAGGCCGAGCAGCCAGAGCGCCTCGCCGTCGGCGGGCGGGCGGCCCCAGCCGGGCGCCACCGCCAGCGGCAGGGCGAGCGAGGCGACCGCCATCACGCAGAGGTGAACGACGATGGCGCCCTTGAGCGGCAGGAGCCGGGTCAGCGCATGGGCATAGGCGTAGCCGGCGAGCAGCACGGCCTGGAAGAACACCATGGCGACCGACCAGACGCCCGGCGAGCCGCCGAGCACCGGCAGCACCATCTTGGCGAATAGCGGCTGAACCGCGAACAGCAGCGCCGCGCTGGTGAACACCGCGCCGGTGAAGACGGCCATGCCCCAGCGGCCGGCGCTGTGGCTGAGCGAGGCAGGCGTCTCGGCGAGGCTCATGAACGGTTTCCGGCGGAATGGCGGCCGGAACCCTAGCAGCGAGGCTTTAAGGAGCGGTTGCCCGGGCTCGTGCAAGGCCGCCGCGCGGGCCGGACGGTTCCACAACGAAAGAAAATTGCCGTAACGGCCGGCGGCGGCCTGCCGAAACTCCGAGTGCAACTCACTGGAGCGCGCCCCGATGCCTCACCCGATCCGCCTCTTCGCTTCGACGGCCATGGCCGTCGCCCTCGGCACCCTGACCCTGTCCGGCGTGGCGCATGCGCAAACGCAACCAGCTGCCCCCATGCCCTCAGCGCCGATGCCGGCCGCGCCGATGCCGGCCGCGCCCATGCCTTCAGCGCCCATGGCCGCGCCGATGTCTTCGCCGACCATGTCTTCGCCGACCATGCCTTCGCCGACCATGGCCTCGCCGACCATGTCGTCCGAGCCGCTGTCAGCCCAGCTCGTCGATGGCCTTCAGGGCGTCTTCGGCACCCATGCCGGTCGTCGCCGGAGCGGCGCCAAGGGCTTCTGCGCCGTGGGCGATTTCGTCGCTAACGGCAATGCCGAGCGCCTGACGACCGCCGACACGCTCCAGCGCAACAAGCGTTCGGCCGTCGTCGCGCGCTTCTCCATCGGTGGCGGCAGCCCGATGGCTCCCGATAACGGCCCGAGCGTGCGCGGCCTGTCGCTGTCGCTCGATGGCAATCACGAATTCGTCCTGATCAACACGCCGGTCTTCACCGCGCGCACGCCGGAGAGCTTCCTCGCCTTCCTCAAGGTGCGCGCGCCCGACCCGCAGACCCGCCAGATGAACGCTCCGGCGATCGCCGCCGCCAATGCCGCCAATCCCGACTGGATGCCGCAGATCGCCTACCTCCGGGACAATCCGCCGCCGGCCAGCTACGCGACCTCGGCCTATTTCGGCGTCAACAGCTTCGTCTTCACCAACCGGCAGGGTCAGAAGCAGCACGCCCGCTGGACCTTCGAGCCGGTCGCGGGCCGCGTCGGCCTGACAATGGAGGAGCGCACGGCGAAGGGGCCGACCTTCCTCGAGGCCGAACTGCGCGAGCGCGTCGCCCGCGCGCCGGCGGAGTGGCGGGTGCTGCTCCAAATCCCTCGGGCCGGCGACCCGCTGAATGATGCCGTTGCCGCCTGGCCGGCCGACCGCCAGACGGTCGAGGTCGGCCGCCTCAGGATCACCGGCGTCCAGGCGGCGGGCATGGCGGGCGCCTGCGACGCGCAGATGTTCAATCCGGTGCTGCTGCCGGCCGGCATCGACCCCTCGGACGACCCGATCCTCGCGATCCGCGCCGAAGCCTATGCGGTGTCGCTGTCACGCCGCTCGCAATGAGGCGAAGGGGCGGGTCGCCTGCGGCCCGCCTCACCACCACTGCCGGAACGCCTCGATGGCGGCGAGATCGTTGGTGCCCGAACTGTTCGGCCCGAATGTCAGCGCCGCGAGGTTCGACGCCTCGGTCTCGATGGGCAGGCCACGGCCGGGAATGACCAGTCGTTCGACGCCTCGGCGGGCGAGATGGCCGGAAAACCAGACATCGTCGACGAAGCGCACGCCGTCCGGATAGCCGGAGAAGTCGTGAACCGACGCGTCGAAGGCGCCGGGCGGGATCAGATAGCCCCAGGTGCCGAGCAGGATGTCCACCGGCTCGGGTGCGGCCAGCGCGGTCGCGAAGACATGGGGGAAGCGCTTGGGATGCCGGCCTGGCACGATCCGCCAGCCGCGCCAGCCGATGGCCGCCTTCGGCAGTTTGCGGTGCCAGTCGAGCATCTGCGCGATGAAATCCTGCGGATAGATCACGTCGTCGTCGACGACGAGGATCGCCGCCTCGGGCTCGGCCTTCAGCGCCGGCAGGAGCTTGGTCGCCGGCCCCTCGTCGGCGCAGTCGATGACGTCGACGCCCGGAAAGGGCGGATCGAGCGGCGGATAGGGCTGGCCCGAGCGCCTCGACACGGCCGGCCGGGCGAGCACGATGCGGTCGGCGGCCACCGTCTGGTCCATCAGGCTGCGGAACACCGGCTGGAGCCGGTCCATGCGCTCCGGAACGGTCGTCAGCGTCACCACCAGCCGTTCCGGCCGCGCGGGCGAGGGCGCGCGCGCCGGCGGCGCCTCGCGCAGCAATTTGCGCGCGCGGGCATGATCCTGATAGAGCCTTGCCGGCGTCATCCGCCGGAAGCGCATCAGAGCATTGCGGATCACCGGCACGTCGCGGCCGCCATGATCCCGACGGGATCGCGCATAGTCACCTCGGCTCGCTTTCGGGCAGGGGAGAGGGTAGATAGCACCGCGGGCGGCAAACGGGGAGCCGGGTTGATGTCGGAAAGCTGGGTCTCGCGCCTCCTCGCGAGCCTCGAAAGGGGCGCCTCGCTTCAGGACGTCGCCCGCAGTGCCTCGTTCGTCTCCGTTCTCGGCAAGGCCGCCGCGATTCTGGCCCGAACCGGCATCACTCCCAACATGATGACGCTGATGTCGCTGGTGCCGGCGCTGCTGTCGGGCGTCTTCGCGGCCTATGGCGCGCTCGGCTGGGCGACGCTGTTCCTGCTGCTGTCCGGCGTCTTCGACATGCTCGATGGCCCGCTGGCGCGTTCCACCGGCACGGTCAGCCGCTATGGCGCGCTGCTCGATTCGACCGTCGACCGCATCACCGATGCCGCGCCGCTGCTCGGGCTGATCGTCCTCTACGCCACCTCCGGCTGGATGGCGGTGGTGCCGGCCTTCACCCTGCTTGCCGCCTATACGGTGTCCTATGTGCGGGCGCGCTGCGAGGGCCTGAAGGTGCAGCTCCCCCCGCTCTGGATGCGCCGGGGCGACCGCATGGCGCTGATCGCCGTGGCCATGCTGCTGAGCTTCCTGTCGCCGGCCCTGACGCTGGTCGGCATCGCGCTGACCGGCATCCTCAGCGTGCTCGCCGCGGCCGATGCCCTGCGGGTCGCGCGCAACGTCATCGATGCGAGGGGGCCGGATACGCGCCCCGACGCTGCTCCCTGACCGTCCCATGACCCTGACCGACAATCGGCTCACCGCCCTCTGGGGCCGCTGGTGGTTCGCGCCGCTGGCGCCGGCCCTCTATGCCCTCGCCATGATCCCGGCGGGCCAGCTGCGCCCCGAACATGTCCTGATCGCCGGGGCGGTGCTCGTCATCGGCCTCGTCAACCGCACCGGCCAGCAGATCACCGCCGCGCTCTATCCCGGCGTGCTTGTGGCGCTCGCCTCGGACGCTATCCGCTTCGTCATCCCGATCTTCGTCACGCCCGCGCGCGTCCATGGCTGCGACCTGCGCGACCTCGAACTGAAACTCTTCGCGGTCGCGCCGAACGTCACGCCCGGCGACTGGCTCCAGCAGCACACCTCGCCGTTCTGGGACCTGTTCTTCGCGGTTCCCTATGCGGCGTTTCTCTATGTCGTGCCGCTCTACGCGCTCTACCTCTATGTCCGCGACCGCGAGCGCATGGCCTTCTATCTCTGGGCCTTCGCCATCGCCCATCTGATCGGCTTCGCCATGTGGCTGATCGTGCCGGCCGCGCCGCCCTGGTACATCCGCCTCAACGGCTGCGCCATCGACGTGAAAGCGGCGGCGAACGCGGCGGGCCTCCTGCGCGTCGACGACCTGCTCGGCATCACCTATTTCAAGCAGTTCTACGGCCGCGCCGCCAATGCCTTCGGCGCCATGCCCTCGCTGCACGTGGTCTTTCCGCTGATCGGGCTGCTGACCGCGATCCGCAAGGCGACCTGGCGCACATGGCCGGTCCATGTCGTCTATGCCGGGTCGATGATGGTCGCGAGCGTCTATCTCGACCATCACTGGATCCTCGACGGTCTCGCCGGCGTGTTCGTTGCGATCGCGGCGGTGTTCATTGCCGCGAAGGTGCTCGGCCGACGCTGGCCCTAGACACAATGCCACCCCGCGCAAACGGGAACGGCCCGGATCGCTCCGGGCCGTCTGGCATTTCAAGGGGGATCTGACCGGTCTCTATTCCAGGCAGTCGAGCGGCAGCACCGCGTCGTCGGCATTTTGCAGGATGTCGGCGGCCGCCAGCGCGGCGCCCGGCTCGCCGTCCGACGCCGTCACGCTGTTGGCGTTCAGGAAGGTGCGGACCAGGTCGAGCTTGATGCCGAAATTGATGTTCTGGGCGGTGCGCTCGCCGGAGATCTTGTCGATCTGCGAGACCACCACGCCGACCACCAGGCCTGAGGCGTCGAGCACCGGGCCGCCGGAATTGCCCGGCTGGGTCGGTGCCGTGTACTGGAACCGGCTCTGGTCGCCGAGCGCGCCGCGCAGGCCCGAGACGATGCCCTCGGTGACGTTGACGCCGCCGAGCTGCGAGCGGGCGGGATAGCCGACCAGGACGACGCGCTCGCCGGCCCGGATGGGCTTGCCCGCGCCGCCGCCGCGCAGGTTCAGGAACGGCGTGCCCGTGGCGCCCTCCTGCACCAGCACCGCGAGGTCGGCGCCCTCGTCCGCGCCGATCAGGCGCAGCGGCACGCGCTGCCCGCCCGGCCGCGAGATGGCGACCGTCGAGCAGCCATCGACGACATGGTGGTTGGTCAGCACGTGGCCGGAGCTCGAAATGTAGAAGCCGGTGCCGGTAGAGGCGACGGTGCCGGGTCGGCCGGCGCGGCCGACGGCCTGTTCCGGCTGGGCGCACAGGTCCTGGTCGCGCTTCTCGACCGACTGGCCGCCCTCATAGACGAGACGCAGGTCCCAGCGGCAGCCGCCCTCTTCCGGCAGGCGCAGTTCGAGCCGGAACCGGCGCGGCAGAAGCTCCGAGCCGAGGCGGTCGTCGCCCCAGTGGGTGTCCGTGACCGGGGTCAGGTAAAGCTCGCGGATGTCGCCGCGGCCGGTATTGGTCAGCACCACCTTGCGGCCGTTCTCCGGACCGCCGCCGTCGATGCGGAAGGCGTTGGCGCCGCCGAACGCGATCTCCCGGCGCGAGCAGATGTTCTGCCGCATGCGCCGCTCCTCGCGCCCGCCCTGATAGACGATGCGGAAGTCGTAATTGCACTGGTCGTCGCGCTCGACGCGCGCAGTGTAGCGCTCGCCCGGTGCGATGCGGCTGGCGCCGAGCATGTCGTCGCCCCAGGTCGAGACGCGCGATGACGAGATGAACAGCGATTCGACCGGGCGTTCGCCCTCGTTCAGCACCACGATCTGGGAGACCTGCGGCTGGGCGGCGCGGGCATTGGGGCGCTGCTTCTGCTGGCCGCGTCCGGCGACGATCGCCGGGCCGTTCACGGCATATTCGGTGGTCTCGCAGAGATTGACGCCGTTGCGGACATCCTGGCGGTTGCCGTCGAAGACGACGCGCACGTCATATTCGCAGGAATTGCCGCGCGGCATCGTGAGATTGAACGCGCCGCGCGCGGTGATCACCTCGTTGCCGAGACGGTCGGGGCCCCAGCCGCCGGCGCCACGCTGGCGGATGTAGAGATTCTGGACCGGCACCGAGCTGCGGTTCTGCACGACGAAGGATAGCGGCTCGCCCGCCGGCGCCCGCGCATCGCCGCCGCGCGGCTGGCGGCGCTCGGCGGCCGGCGGCGCTTCCGCGGTGAACGTCACGTCGCGCGCGGTGCAGAGGTTGCGGCCGGAGATCGTCTGTTCGCCGGCGCCGTCGAAGGTCGCGACGACATCGAAGGTGCAGCCGGCCGAGCGCAGCAGCCGGCCGGTGAAGGTGTGGCCGTCCTCGAGCACCGCCGAACCGAGCAGGTCCTCGCTCTCATCGCCGTTGGGCGAGACCAGCTTGAGCGTCTGGAGCGCGCTGCCGGAGCGGTTGCGGACGAGATAGAGCGCGATGGGGCCCGGACGGGCGAGGTCCGCCGCCGTGGTCTGCGTGCGGCCGTTGAGCGTGATTTCAGGGCGCTGGCAGAGGTCCATGCCGAAACGGCTCTCCTCGGAGCCGTTCTCATAGACCGCGCGGACGTCATGCCGGCATTCGGAGCCGTCGAGATTGAAGCGGTGACGGCGGTTGCGCGCCACCGTCTCGCTGCCGAGGCGATCATCGCCCCAGGCCGCTTCGGTGATGGGCGTGACATAGAGATATTGAAGCGTGGCGTTCGCCCGGTTGACGACCGTCACCTCGCCGGCGCTGGCGGCCGGCGCCTGACGGCGGCGCTGCTGGGCGTCGGCGGCCGGCATCTGGATGAAGGAGGCGCAGCAGGCAATCAGCGCGAGGCGCACAGTCAGGCGGGGCAGCAGCGACATCGGCGAAACATCTCCAATTCGGCGCGCCCCGGCACCTACCGTGCGGCAGGGTCGCACCGACGGTATAGGCAAGGGCGATTTCTGCAAGATTTCGCCGGTCCGTGGCTTTGTCGTGACCTCGGACCGGCCTCTGCAACGCGACTGAAATGTTGCGGCGGCCTTCCGCTCGCCGTCAGGCCGTCAGGGCCCGCGCCACCGCCATGAAGCAGGGCAGGGTGATCGGGTCGTTGGCGACATTGCCGGCGATCGGGAAGGACGCGAAGCGGGCAATGACCATTTCGGCCTTCGGGTCGACATAGATCGACTGGCCGTGAACGCCGCGGGCCATGTAGGCGCCGTGCTCGTTGTGGCTCACCCACCACTGCGACCGGTAGGACCAGCCGGGCAGCGTCGCATAGCCGGCGGGCGCGAATTTGGCGGGGTCGCCGCCGGCTGCGACGCTGTCCACCGCCCGCTCCGCCACGATCTGCCGGCCGTTGAACGCGCCGCCCTGCCGCATGCATTCGCCGAAGCGGGCGAGGTCGCGCAGCGTGACGTTGAGGCCGCCGCCCGCGCCTTCCGTGCCGACGCTGTCGACGAGGAAATGGCCGTCCTGTTCGGCGCCGAGCTTCGACCAGATGCGCTCCGAGAGCAGGTCGGACAGCGAAGCGCCGCTGGCCCGCCTCAGAATCCAGCCGAGAACCTCGGTATTGACCGTCTTGTAGGTGAACTGGACGTCGTGCTCGCCCTGTTTCGGCAGGGTCGGCAGGTAGTCGTAATAGCTCTGCGGGCCGCCATAGTTCGAATCGCGCATGGCCGCGCCCGCGAGGCGATAGGCGACGATGTCCGAGTTCGGGTCGGTATAGACCTCGGTATATTTGATGCCCGTGGTCATATCCATGACCTGCCGCACCGTGGCGTCGCCGAAGGCGCTGCCCTTCAGCTCCGGCACATAGCGCGTCACCAACGAGGCCGGATCGATCGCGCCCTCGTCGGCCAGCATCTCGGCCAGCGTGCCGATGAACGACTTGGTCACCGACATGCAGATGTGCTGCTTCTCGGGGCTGAGCGCGCCGTAATAGCGCTCGAAGACGACCCGGCCGCGATGAAGCACGCAGATGCCGTCCGCATAGGTCTCCGCGATCATGGCGCCGAACGTCGTCGGCTTGCCGTCCATCGTCGTCGCCTTGACGCCGGTGAGATCCTGCTCGGCGCGCGGCAGTTCGAAAGCCGGCCCCGGACCGCGCGACACCGCCTTGGTCGGCGTCAGCTGGCGCATGTTGCTGTAGGCCCAGCGCATCTTGGGGAAGGTGCGCGCGGAGCCGTCGGCCATCCTCACCACCTTGTCGGCCGGCGGCGGGCAGCCCTCCATGATGCCGAGCCTGGCCGGTTCGCTGTCGGCGGCGCTGAGGGAATTGTGCTGGGGGACTGCGGGGCCGGTCGGCGAGGTCATGGAAGCATCCGGTAGGTGATCTGACGGCCGCCAGCATCTCCGCTCCCGCCATGCGCCGGTAGAGCGCGCGGCGCAGGCGAGCCCGCCGCTATCCCCACACCTCGCGGGAGATCTCGACGATCATTTCCAGCTTCCGCCACTGTTCGTCCTCGGCCAGCGTGTTGCCCTCCTCCGTCGAGGCGAAGCCACATTGCGGCGACAGGCAGAGCTGCTCCAGCGGCGCATATTTCGCGGCTTCGTCGATGCGCCTGAGGATGTCGTCCTTCTTCTCCAGCGTGCCGGTCTTGGAGGTGACGAGGCCGAGCACCACCGCCTTGCCCTTGGGCAGGAAGCGCAGCGGCTCGAAGCCGCCGGCCCGCTCGGTGTCCCATTCCATGAAATAGGCGTCCACCGGCATGGTGTTGAACAGGAGATCGGCGATCGGCTCGTAGCCGCCGGAGGCGACGAAGGTGGAGCGGAAATTGCCCCGGCAGAGGTGCATGGTGATCAGCAGGTCCTTCGGCCGCCCGCCGATCGCCGCCGAGACCATGCCGGCATAGATCTCACCCTGCCTGTCGGGGTCGTCGCCGCGCTCGGCCAGCATCTGCTTCTGCTCGGGATCGCAGAGATAGGCGAAGGAGACGTCGTCGAGCTGCAGGTAGCGGCAACCGGCGTCGTAGAAGGCGTGGACCGCGTTGCGATAGGCCTGGCCGAGATCCTGATAGTATTCGCTCATGTCCGGGTAGAGGCCCATATTGATGAGCTTCCGGCCGCCCCGGTAGTGCAGCATGGACGGCGAGGGGATCGTCATCTTCGGCGTGCGCGAGGTGTTCGCCTTCACGAACTTGAAATGGTCGATGAAGGGATGGGTGGTGAAGCCGATGCGCCCCGTGACCCTGGGCGCCTCCGCCTTGGTCTGCACGCCCGCGAACTGGATGCCCTGATCGAGCTCCACGCGCGTCACGCCGTCGAGCTGCCAGAGGAAGTCATAGTGCCACCAGGAGCGGCGATACTCGCCGTCGGTGATGGCTTGCAGGCCGATGGCCTCCTGCTTGGCGATCAGCTTCTTGATCTCGCTGTCCTCGACCGTGCGAAGCCCCAGATCGTCCAGCTTGCCGGCGGCCCGCGCGGCGCGGGCCTCCTTCAGCGGCTGCGAGCGCAGCAGCGAGCCCACCTGATCGGCGCGGAACGGGCCGCTCTTGCCGGCAATGGCCGGCTGGGCGCTGGCAAGGGTGGTCATGGCCTGAATCTCCCAGTGTCGTCCCAGATGCGGCTCTGTCTTGGCGCTCGGGCGCCCGCGGCCTTGGCCGGGACCTTACTGCGGCCCTCCCTCATGAGAAAGGGCCGGGGCCGGGCGGTGGCGCCGAAGGCCGCCCCGGATGGCACCGCTGCAAGCTGAGCTTGCGTCGATGGAGCGGTCCGGCGCCTTGCCGCGCGGCCGGCGGTGACCGATCTCTTGTCCATCTGAGGAGGAGAGCTCCATGACCACGACAACCACCACGACAACCACCACGACTGCGAACCTGAACGCGACATCCGCGCCGGCCGGCATCCGCCTGACCGGCATCCATCACCTCACCGCCGTTTCGGCCGATGCGCCGGGCAATCACGCCTTCTACACCGGCGTTCTCGGCATGCGCCTCGTCAAGCGCACGGTGAACCAGGACGACACTTCGGCCTATCACCTGTTCTACGGCGACGGCGTCGCCAGCCCCGGCTCCGACGTCACCTTCTTCGAGTGGCCGGTGGACCGCGAGCGGCGCGGCACCAATTCGATCATCCGCACCGCGCTGCGCGTCTCCGGCGAGGCGACCATCCGCTGGTGGGCCGGGCGCTTCGCCGAGAAGGGCGTGAAGCACGACGCACCCGCCGTCCGCGACGGCCGTCTGACCCTCGATTTCGAGGACCCGGAAGGCCAGCGCCTCGCTCTCATCAACGATGGCGGCGCGGGCGATGCCCATCCGTGGGACGCCAGCGGCGTGCCGGCCGAGCACCAGATTCGCGGTCTCGGGCCGATCACCGCCAGCGTGCCGGTGCTCGAGACGACCGACCTCGTGCTGACCCACGTCCTCGGCATGACCAAGGTGCGCGAATACACGCTGCCGAGCGCCTCGCCTGTCCATGTCTATGCCATGGGCGACGGCGGTCCGGCCGCCGAGTACCACGTCGCGGTGGAGCCGCATCTGCCGCAGGCGCGGCAGGGCGCGGGCTCGGTCCATCACGTCGCGTTCCGCACGCCCGACGAGGCCGAATATCGCGGCTGGGCCGAGCGGTTGCAGGGCATGCGCATCCCGAATTCGGGGCCCGTGGACCGCTACTATTTCCGCAGCCTCTATTTCCGGGAGCCGAACGGCATCCTGTTCGAGATCGCGACCGACGGTCCGGGCTTCGATGTCGACGAGCCTCTCGCCACGATCGGCGAGAAGCTGGCGCTGCCGCCGTTCCTGGAAGCCAAGCGGGCGCAGATCGAGCGGGGCCTGAAGCCGCTCGGCTGAGGCGCCGCTCAGGGAGCGCCCGCTCCCGATCCGCATCTGTTTCGCCATGCGCGGCCTTGTGCCGGGCATGGCGGACCGCGTCACGCCATCAGCGGCCGGATTTCGGCCCGCCGCCTTGCGCGACCTGCACCGGGGCCTAGATTGGCGCGTGCCGATTCTTCGCCTCCGGGGCCCTTCATGATCCGCGCCACCCTTCTCGTCCTTGCCGGCACCCTCGCGCTTGCCGCCTGCCAGTCGACCTCCGAGACGCTCGCGCCTCAGCCGGTCGCGCAGGGGTCGTCCCCCCAGTATGTGACGCGCCCGGACTTCCGCCTGCCGGAGGGCGCCGGCTGCTCCGGCGAGATCACCCGCTTCCGCGCGGTGATGGACAATGACCTCGCCACCGGCCACGTCGCCCGCGATGTTCATGGCCGGGTGATCGCCGACCTGCGCGGGCCAGAGGCAGCCTGCGCCGCCGGCCGCTCGGGCGAGGCGAGCGCCGCGCTGTCGGCCGTCAAGCGCCGCTACGGCTATCCGGGCTGAGCGGCCTCCGCCGCGCCACCGGCAAGCCACCATTCGCAGAAGGCGAGCTGGAAGGCCGGCATCCGCTCGGGAATGAGGTCATCGGCCGAGCGGACCAGGTGGATGTCCGCGAGTTCCGGCTGCGCCTCGGCGGCAAGCCGGCCGAGAATTGTCTGGCGCAGGGCGTCTCCGGCCAGCGGCGACCGGACGATCTTGGTGAAGGCGAGGCGCTTGTCGTCCTCGTAGAGCCAGAACCCGTCGTCGAAGGTCACTTCATCGGTGCGAAGGCCCGTTTCCTCCCCAAGCTCGCGGCGCACGCTTCCCGCGAGATCGACGCGGCCATCGACGAGATCGTCGAGATCGGGCGTGCCGCCGGGGAAGTAGATCTTGCCGGCATTGGCGGTATGGGCGCCCATCACTCCCATGGCGAGCGCCCCGTCCGACGCGACGAGGCCGGCGAGGGCGAAGCCGTTCTTGGTGCGACCGTCGGCCTCGCCATGGCGCATGTAGTGCAGGAATTCGGCGTAGAGGACCGGCCGGTAGCGGCCGGTCATCCGCTCCCCTGTCACCCCGCCGCCGCTCATCAGCAGCACGCGACCGTTGAACAGCGCCGGATTGGCGGCGGTCGCGGCCGCCCAGGCGGCGTCGATCGCCGGCCTCTGCCGCTCGGCATAGGCCCAGGGGCTCGCGTCGAGCGTGGCGTCGATGTGGCGGATGCGGCGGAACCGGGGAACGGCCAGGGCGTTGTCCTCGCGCGATGGCAGGCTGCTCGCCGCTTCCGCCGGAGCCTCCGGCCCTGCGAAACAGGCGTTACCGTCTGTTAAAGCTGAACGGACGGCGGCTTGGCAAATGGCCCGGTGGTCCCCTATGGTCGTCCCCCGGGAAGGGGCTTTGCAGGAGGGATTCTCGATGTTGAAGAAATTGGCTCTGGTCGGCGCCGCGGCCCTGATGATTGGCGCGTGCACGCCGCGCGAGGAGCGGGCCGCCGCGGGCGGCGCGATCGGCGCCGGCGCCGGCGCGATCATCGGCGGTCTGGCGACCGGCACGGGCGGTGGCGCTCTCGCGGGCGCGGCGATCGGCGGTGTTGCCGGCGCGATCATCGGTGCCGAGACGACGCCGCGTCGTCGCTGCTGGGTCAACCGCTACGGCGAGCGCGTCTGCCGCTACCGCCGCTGATCGGCGTTCAATCGGATAGCAAACCCGCCGGGCTCCGTCCGGCGGGTTTTTCTTTGGGCGGATCTCAGAGGTGGAGCCGGCCCTCGGCGACCATCACGGCGCCGCCGCCGATTGTCACGCGGGTCACCGCCCGGCCCTCGATGGTCAGGCCGAGCGCGATCCGGCTCGGCCGGCCCATGGCGAAGCCCTGTTCGATGACCACGGCATGGGTGCCATCCGCTGGCCGGTCGAACTCCGCCAGCACGCCGGCGAAGGCCGCCGCCGCCGATCCCGTCGCCGGGTCCTCGGCGATGCCGAGGCCGGGCGCGAACATGCGCGCGTGGAAACTGGCGGCCGGGTCCACGGTCTGGCGGGTATAGGCGAAGATCGCGGGGTGGTTCTCGCCGATGGCGGCGAAGGTCTCGGCGCACCAGCGGGTATCGACGCGGATGGCGTCCATGGCCGCGCGGGTCTTCACCGGCACGTAGCAGAACGACACCGGCGCGCCATAGCGGCTCGGGCGATGTCCGTCGAAGCCGATATCGCCGGGCGTCAGGCCGAGGATGCCGGCGAGCTGGGCGGGATCCGGCGCCGGCCCGATCACGGCCGGCCGTCGCGGCGCCTCGAACGTCGCCTCATAGCGGCCGTCGGCATGGCGGACGGCGTGGCAGGGCACCGGACCGGCCTTCTCCCCCAGCACGAAGCGGGTCTCGGCGCCGGGAGACAGGCCATCCAGCTGGGCGAGCAGGACCGCTGTGCCGACCGTCGGGTGGCCCGCGAAGGGCAGCTCCGCGCCCGGCGTGAAGATGCGGATGTCGGCGCGGTGGCCCGGCGCGGCCTCCGGCAGGATGAAGACGGTCTCCGACAGGTTGAACTCGCCGGCGATCTTCTGCATCGCGGCCGTGTCGAGACCCGTGGCGTCGTGGACCACGGCGAGCGGATTGCCGGCGAGCGGCGTGCCGGTGAAGACGTCGAGCGTGTGAAAGCGGCGGGTCATGAGCGTCAGACGGCCTCGGGCGTGAAGATCCGGCTCGGCGCGACGAACTCGTCCTGCGCCGCGACGGTGAGGATTTCGCGCGACCCCGCCTCGGCCGTGCGCGTCAGCAGCCCGAAGGTCGAGGAGGCCGCGAGCGACAGCGCCTTGGCGACATCGCCGGTTCCGGCGGCATGGACGAAGAACAGCGCCGCGATGGCGTCGCCCGCGCCATTGACCGAGACGCCGAGCTTCGGCGTGCGGACGCGGAACGCGCCCGCCGGCCCGGACGCCAGCAGGTCGATGGAATCCGCCGGCGTGTCCTCGGTCAGGAGGCTGGTGACGAGCACCGTCTTCGGCCCGCGCGCCTGAAGCGCGGCCACGGCGGCCTTGGCATCGGCGAGCGTCGTCACTGTGCGGCCGGTGAGATATTCCAGCTCGAACTGGTTGGGTGTGATGATGTCGGCCGCCGGCACGGCGGCATCACGCATGAATTCGGGAATGCCGGGCCGCACGAAAACGCCCCGCCCGACATCGCCGATCACCGGATCGCAGCAATAGAGCGCCTTCGGATTGGCGGCGCGCACGCGCGCGACCGCATCGAGGATGGCGGTGCCGATATCGGCGGAGCCCATATAGCCGGAAAGCACGCCGTCGCAGCGGCCGAGCACGCCGCGCTCGGCGATGCCGTCCACCAGTTCCTCGATCATCGGGCCGTCATAGACGCGGCCCCTCCAGGCGCCATAGCCGGTATGGTTCGAGAACTGCACGGTGTGGATCGCCCAGACCTCGTGGCCGAGGCGCTGCATGGGGAAGACGGCCGAGGCGTTGCCGACATGGCCGTAGGCGACCCAGGACTGGATGGACAGGATGTTCATGGCGGCGTTCCGCGGAGGGCGAGTATGAAGCGCCGTCACGCTAGCGGGCCTTGCCGGCCCGCGCCAATTCCCATCGGTGAACCCTGCCATCACGTCAGGTACTTCGTTCAACGGCCGTTCACCGGAAGGCCACAAGAAAGCAGCGAAGGCATCAAATGCCGGTCATGGTCCGGGTGCGTGATCACCGGGTCGAGGCGATCAGCTCCGGCAGTCTTCCGCGGTGGCCTGCCCGGCCGTCGCCGCGGATCTCGGGAGGAATTCCGGCCGGGCTTGCGGATGGACCATCCCATGACTTTCTCGCGCATCCTCACCGCCGCCGCGGTTTCCGCCCTGCTTGCCGGTTCGGCTCTCGCCCAGACGGCGACCCAGCCCTCCACGACGCAGCCGTCCCGTCCCGCCGCCACGGCGCCGGCCACGACGCCGGCCACGACGCCCGCGGCTCCGGCTCGCCCGGCCGCTGCCGCTCCCGCCGCCACGACGCCGGCCCGCCCGGCGGCCGCCGCTCCCGCTGCCCAGAACCAGGCGGCGCGGGTCAATCTCAACAGCGCCACCGCCGCCGAACTCGACGCCCTGCCGCAGATCGGCGCGGCGCGCGCGCAGGCCATCGTCACCGAGCGCGGCAAGGGCCGTTTCCGCGACTGGGCCGATTTCGAGCGCCGCATGACCGGCACGTCGGTCAACCAGCAGGCGCTGACCGCCATCAAGGATCGCGTGCGGTTCTGATCCGGTCGGGTGCATGTCGGGAAGGGCGGCCCTGGCCGCCCTTTTCGATTCGCGCTCAGGCGATCCGGACGCGTCCCTTGAGCAGGGCCATGGTGCCGGTGTCGTAGAACTGCGTCACCTCGACGATCCGGTTGTCGCGGATGCGCAGATAGTCGAGCGCGTCGAACCGGGCTTCCCGGCCGTTCTGGGCGAGACGCAGGTCCATGTGCCACCGCACCACCACGTGGTCGCCCTCGGTGATGATGTGGTCGATGCCGTGGCCGAGATAGACGTTCTCGTCGTGCACCTGGCGGATATAGCGGTCGATGCTGTCGCGGCCGACCCTCAGCCCGGATTGCGGATTGAGCACCGGATTGCCGATGACCGTCATCCGCGCATCGGGCGCCAGATAGCTGAGATACTCCTCGAAATCGCCTGCCTGACGCGCATCGTAGAGCGCGTGAACAGCCTCGAACAGCGCCTTGCGGCGTGTCGTCTCGCTGGCGAAGGAGGAGGGCTTGGACATGGCTAGACCCTGCCGGACATGACGGCGAGAGAGGCGGTGTCCATGAACTGTGTCAGCTCGACGATCTCGCCGTCGCGCAGGCGGATGAAATCCATCACGTCGAACTCCCCGACGGCGCCGGTCTCGCGGCTGCGCAGGGTGAGATGGCGGCGTATGGCCGCGAGATTGATGTCGACGATCACGTCGATGAGCAGCGCGTCGACATACTCGTATTGCCGGTAGCACTGCTTGATGACGCGGGCGATGTCGCGGCGGCCGTGTCGGGGGCCGGTCTCCGGAAGCAGCCGGGTGTCGCCGAGAATGTGAAAGACGCCGTCCTCCGCGAAGCCCGCGGCGAAGCCGTCGCCGTCGCCGCGCCGGCGCGCCTCGTAGAGCTCGATCAGGCTCTCCCTGACGGCGATTGTGCCGGATAGGACGCGGAAACTGGGGTAGGTCATGAGTGTGGCAGAATCTCTTGAACTGTTCCCCACGGTAAGGTGGTAACGCGATCTGTGACAACCCGCCAAGGGATAGTGACCAAGAATGCAGACATACGGATGAGTGTAGGATGAATGGCGCCGCCGGCCGGCATCAGGCCACCGTCCGACGGCATCAGGGCACCGTTTGTCGGCATCATAATACCGCCAGATGACTGCGATTGGCCCGAGGGAATCGCCGCGCATCGTGTGGTGCACGCGGAAAAAAAATCTTTCGTGCAAAAAAGGGCGGCCGAAGCCGCCCTTGAGGTCGTGCGATCAGGTTCGCCTTGATCCCGACAGGACGGGCGCGTCAGTCGCCCGTCCGTCGAGAGTGTTTCGGCCGGCTCAGTTCTTGGTCTTGTCGACGAGGGCCTTGGCCTTGATCCCAAAGGACGGGCGCGTCAGTCGCCCGTCCGTCGAGAAGCCGCTCAGTTCTTGGTCTTGTCGACGAGGGCCTTGGCCTTGATCCAGGGCATCATGTCGCGCAGCTTGGCGCCGACTTCCTCGATCGGGTGGGCGGCCATGCGGGCGCGGGTCGCCTTGAACGAGGTCTGGTTGACCTTGTTCTCCAGCATCCAGTCGCGGGTGAACTTGCCCGACTGGATGTCGGTCAGCACGCGCTTCATCTCCGCCTTCGTCTCGGCCGTGATGATGCGCGGGCCGGTGACGTACTCGCCGTACTCGGCCGTGTTGGAGATCGAGTAGTTCATGTTGGCGATGCCGCCCTCGTAGATGAGGTCGACGATCAGCTTCACCTCGTGGAGGCACTCGAAATAGGCCATTTCCGGGGCGTAGCCGGCCTCGGTCAGCGTCTCGTAGCCGGCCTTGATCAGCTCGACCAGGCCGCCGCAGAGCACGACCTGCTCGCCGAACAGGTCGGTCTCGCACTCTTCCTTGAAGGTCGTCTCGATGATGCCGGCGCGGCCGCCGCCATTCGCCGAGGCATAGGACAGGCCGAGGTCATGGGCATTGCCCGAGGCGTCCTGATGGATGGCGATGAGGGTCGGCACGCCGCCGCCGCGCTGATATTCCGAGCGCACGGTGTGGCCGGGGCCCTTCGGGGCGACCATCAGCACGTCGAGATCCTTGCGGGCCTCGATCAGGTTGAAGTGCACGTTGAGGCCGTGGGCGAACATGATCGCCGCGCCCTGCTTCATGTTGCCATGGAGGTCGTCGCGGTAGATGTCGGCCTGCAGCTCGTCCGGGGTGAGCATCATCATGATGTCGCAGACCTTGGCGGCCTCGGCGGGGGTCATGACGGCGAAGCCGGCGGCCTCGGCCTTGGCGCGCGTCGCCGAGCCGGCCTTCAGCGCGATGATCACGTCCTTGACGCCCGAGTCGCGCAGGTTCTGCGCGTGGGCATGGCCCTGGCTGCCATAGCCGACGATGCAGACCTTCTTGGACTTGATCAGGTTCAGATCGGCGTCGCGATCGTAATAGACACGCATGGGATGGTTCCTTCCTTGGTCTGACTTGGATTGGCTTGGCGTTGTCGGGGTTGGGTCGTCGTTGTCAGGCGGTGGCCGGCGCGGGGCTCGCCCGGCCGTAGAGGGTGAGGAATTGATCGGTCGCGGCAGCCGCGTCCCGCGCGATCTCGGCCTTGCCGAGCTTCAGCTTGTCCCCGAGCAGCAGGCGGATCTGCACATCGCGGCCCGCAAGGCCGAAAAAGGTGCGGAACGCCGCCTCGGTATCGTCGAATGCCAAGAGGCCGGCGGCTCGGCCCTCCTCCAGCACGGGTTTCAACCGGTCGCCGATGGCGAAGCGGCCGTTGTCGAGCACGATCTGGCCGAGATTGCTCTGCTTCGACGCCGCGTGAGCGATCGCCACGCGGTTCAGCGCGATCGAGGTGGCGCTGGAAATGACCGACAGCCAGTTCGCGGCGAAATCGCTGAGGCTGTCCCGCAGGCTCGACGCATCGAGCTTCTGCCGGTCGTAGCGGCCGGCGCGCACGCGCGAGGCCTGCCATTGCACCGCCGCGGTCAGCAGGCCGTCGCGGTCGCCGAACCACTTGTAGAGCGTTTCCTTGGAGCAGCTCGCCCGTTGTGCGACGGCTGCCATGGTGAGCTGGCCGCCCTTCTCCTGCATCAGCATCAGCACAGCGTCGAGAACCGCCGCCTGGCGGGCGGTGGGCTCGGCCGGATCGGCGCCCGAAGGCTCGGAAGCAAGGGTCTTGGCGGCTGAAGTCATGGGTGCCGATAGGCGGGAGCGAACCGTACCGTACGTTACGGTTCGGCTCTTTAGCCTACCGCGATCCCCGGCGCAAGCCGGCGTTCAGCCGCCGCAGGCCTTCTGGTAGAGCCTGACCGTTTCCGCCATGCCGTAGGTGAGGGCATCGGCGGTCAGCGCATGGCCGATGGACACCTCGGCGATGGCCGGCGCGCGGGCGATGAGGGCCGGCAGGTTGTCGAGGGTGAGGTCGTGGCCGGCATTGACGGCGAGCCCCGCCGCGACCGCCGCGTCGGTCGTCGCGGCGAGCTTGGCGAGCTCGGCCTGCGCCTTGTCCGGGTCGGACGAGCCGCCATAGGGGCCGGTATAGAGTTCGATCCGGTCGGCCCCGGTCGCCTTGGCGCCGGCCACCAGCGCCGGGTCGGGATCGAGGAACAGCGAGACGCGGAAGCCCGCCGCCTTCAGCCGCCTGTTCACGCGCGTCAGCAGGTCGCCGTCCTTCGCCACGTCCCAGCCGTGGTCGGAGGTCGCCTGCGCCGGATCGTCCGGCACCAGCGTCACCTGATCGGGCTTCGCCTCCTCGCACAGCGCCAGGAACCGCTCGTCCGGATAGCCTTCGATGTTGAACTCGGCTTTCGGGAATTCGTTGCGGATCATCGCCACCAGCGCGAACACGTCGCCACGCCGGATGTGCCGCTCGTCCGGCCGGGGGTGGACGGTGATCCCCGCCGCGCCCGCCTGCAAAGCGATGCGGGCAAGCCCCACCACGCTCGGCCAGGGCAGGTTGCGCCGGTTGCGCAGCTGCGCGATGGCGTTGACGTTGACGGACAGATGCGTCGGCATGGCTTCAGCCTCGGATCGGCACAGGATGGCCGGTCTTGTTAGCAGGTCGCATTCTCTTCACGCGAAACGGTACCCACTTCGCTTGAGAATGCTCCCAGTCAGCGTCCTTGCGCGCCGTCCGGCAAGGTCGCTTCCAGCATGCCTTCCGCGCCGCGGCTCATGGCCGCGATGCCGGTGCGCGACACTTCGACGAGGCCGACCACGCCCATCAGGCGGATGAAGCGCTCGACCTCCTCGGTCGTGCCGGTCAGCTCGAACACGAAGGAGTTGAGCGTCGCGTCCAGCGTCCGCGCGCCGAAGGCGCCGGCGAGCCGGAGTGCCTCGACGCGGGCATCGCCCTTGCCGCGCACCTTGACGAGGCAGAGCTCGCGCTCCAGCGCCTCGCCCTGCACGGTGAGATCGACCACGCGATGGACCGGCACCAGCCGGTCGAGCTGGGTCTTGATCTGCTCGATCGTCTTCTCGGTGCCCGTCGTCACGATGGTGATGCGCGAGACGTGCTTCTCGTGCTCGGTCTCGGAGACCGTCAGGCTCTCGATATTGTAGCCGCGGCCGGAGAACATGCCCGCGATGCGGGCTAGAACCCCCGGTTCGTTGTCGACAAGCACCGCCAGGGTATGGCGGCGGGTCGGCGGCTGGGCGTCGGACAGGAAGTAGGCGGACTGGGACTGGGTCATGGCTTGTTCTTTGTGATGAGCGGAGCGGAGGCGGCGGACCGCCTCACACCAACTGCTTGCCCTTGGCGTCGATGATCTCGCCGGTATCGCCCTCGAAATCGGGGAGGATCATCTCGTTATGCGCCTTGCCCGAGGGGATCATCGGGAAGCAGTTCTCTTCCTTCGCCACCAGGCAGTCGAAGATCACCGGGCCCGGATAGTCGATCATCTCCATGATCGCCGCATCCAGTTTCGCCGGGTCGTCGCAGCGTATGCCCTTGGCGTGATAGGCCTCGGCGAGCTTGACGAAGTCCGGCAGCGCCGCCGAATAGCTCTCCGAATAGCGCCCGCCATGCAGCAGCTCCTGCCACTGGCGCACCATGCCCATATATTCGTTGTTGAGGATGAAGATCTTCACCGGCAGGCGATATTGCGCGGCCGTCGACATCTCCTGCATGTTCATCAGCACCGAGGCCTCGCCCGCGACGCAGACGACGAGGTCCTTCGGGTGCGCGAGCTGCACGCCCACCGCCGCCGGTAGGCCGTAGCCCATCGTCCCGAGGCCGCCGGAGGTCATCCAGCGGTTCGGCTCGTCGAAATGCAGATATTGCGCGGCCCACATCTGGTGCTGGCCGACTTCCGTGGTGATGAAGCGCTTGCGGTCCTTGGTCAGGGCCTCCAGCCGCTCCAGCGCATATTGCGGCTTGATGACGTCCTTGGAGTTCTTGTAGGCGAGCGACTTGCGCGCCCGCCAGCCGTCGATCTGCAGCCACCAGGCCTTCTGCGCCGGCTTGTCGACCTGACCGGCGACGTCCTTCCACAGCCGCACCATGTCTTCCAGCACGTGGGCGCAGTCGCCGACGATGCCGATATCGACCTTCACCGTCTTGTTGATCGAGGACGGGTCGATGTCGATGTGGATCTTCTTCGAGTTCGGCGAGAAGGCGTCGACGCGGCCGGTGATCCGGTCGTCGAAGCGCGCGCCGATATTCACCAGCACATCGCAGTCGTGCATGGCGAGGTTCGCCTCGTAGGTGCCGTGCATGCCGAGCATGCCGAGCCACTGCGGGTCGTGCGCGGGATAGGCGCCGAGGCCCATCAGCGTCGAGGTGATCGGATAGCCCGTGGCGCGCACCAGCTCGCGCAGCAGCGCCGAGGCATGCGGGCCGGAATTGATCACGCCGCCGCCGGTATAGAAGACCGGACGCTTGGCCTGCGCGATCATCTCCACCGCCGCCTTGATCTTGGCGAGGTCGCCCTTGATCTGCGGGCGATAGGTCTTGTGCTGGTTGTCGCGCGGCTTCTCGTATTTGCCGGTCTTGAACTGGATGTCCTTGGGAATGTCGATGACGACAGGGCCGGGCCGGCCGTTCTGCGCGACATAGAAGGCCTCGTGCAGCACGCGCGGCAGGTCCTCGATGCTCTTCACGAGGTAGTTGTGCTTGGTGCAGTGGCGGGTGATGCCGACCGTATCGGCCTCCTGGAAGGCGTCCGAGCCGATCAGGTGCGTCGGCACCTGTCCCGTGAAGCAGACGATCGGGATGGAATCCATCAGCGCGTCGGTCAGGCCGGTCACCGCATTGGTCGCGCCGGGGCCGGAGGTGACCAGCACCACGCCGACCTTGCCGGAGGAGCGCGCGAAGCCCTCGGCAGCATGCACCGCGCCCTGCTCGTGGCGGACCAGCACGTGCTTCACGGAGTCCTGCTGGAACAGCGCGTCGTAGATCGGCAGCACGGCGCCGCCGGGATAGCCGAAGAGGGTGTTGACGCCCTGGTCGATCAGGGCCTGCACCACCATTTCGGCTCCGGTCATCTCGCGGGACATGGTCGTTTTCCTGAAAAGAGGCTGTGTCGGGTCTGTAGGTGTCGGGGTCGTTCCGGGCAACAAAAAAGGCCCCGCGAGGGACCTTGTGTTGAGCGCCACCGTTCGGCCGCCGTGTGATGTCTCACACGTCCGTCGATGGCGCCCCGGATACAATAAGGATGAAACGCACGGCGTGCGGCTCCGATTGAAAGAGGCGCGGACCATAGGGGAGGGGGGAGAGCGGTGTCAAGGTGGTGATCGGGCCGGACATGGCAAGCTCCGATCTCGCCGCCCGGCCCGCCGCGCCGCGATTGACGCGAGGCCGGCCCGGCGCTACACGCGGCCCGGTCTGTAGAAGGAGATTTATGCGCAGAGGTTGAGTTCTGAACCGCGTTTCGCGGCCTCGTCGCCGGCTCGTGGAGCCGTGCGTTCTTGCGCATAGTCAACACTACGGTACATCGTGAACAATCCGGACATCTCGATCCGTGCCTATCAGGCAACGGACCTTCACACCCTGTCGGCCATCTGGCTCGACGCCTCCCTGCGGGCTCATCCCTTCCTCGGCGAGGCGCGCCTGCGCGCGCAGCAGGAGCTGGTCGAGCGCACCTATCTGCCCGATTCCGAAACATGGGTGGCCGTCCGCGACGGCGAGCCCGTCGGCTTCATCGGGCTGATCGGCGCTTTCATCGGCGCGCTGTTTGTCGCGCCGGGCGTGCAGGGCGCGGGTATCGGCCGTCTGCTCATCGCCCATGCCCATGCGCTGAAGGGCGAACTCGCGCTGGACGTCTATGCCGCCAATGACGGCGCGCGCGCATGCTACGGGCGGCTCGGTTTCGCCGAGACCAGCCGCAGCGCGGCCGACAGCGAGGGGCTGCCCTTCGCGGTGGTCCACATGCGCCTGACGCGCTGATACCGCCGGGCGCGGGCGGACCCCCGCGCCTGCCAGCACTCTCATTCGGGACGCCGCCCGCGAGTGTCATCTCGCGGTGCGCGGCGAAGAACGATCATGAACATTTCGAAGACCGAGCGCCGGGCGCTCGACATGCTGTCGACGGGCGGCAAAATCGTGCTCGAAAGAGACAGCAGGAACCGGCCCGTCGCGGCCGATTTCATCAGCCGGGAGGGCTGGTTTCTCGAAGGCTACGGCTTTCCGGAGTTTCAATCGCTGCGCGCGAAGCGGCTGATCGTGTCGCGCAATGGCGGCGACTACGCCATTTCGCGCGACGGCGCGCTCAGCCTGCAAAAATCGCGACAGGCGGCGAGAAAATCCGGTGCGGGGTAGGGCGGGGCCATGCGAGCCGTGTCGCTCGCCGGCGGCTGCGGCGGTCTCGCGCCGGCGGGCCTACCTCACACCCTTCGCAAACCCCGCGACCACCCCCACCACTCTCCCGTCATTCCCCGCGAAGCCGTGATACCCGCCGGCCTGACAGGGATCGCCCCGGTCCTGCCCGCCATCGATCCAGACGACCCGCACCCTTGGGCCCCCCCAGGCCTTGAACGGCTCGACGCCCGAGGGCGGCGTCACATGGCAGCCGTCGCGGCGGTGATGCACCACCAGCGTCGCGGGCAGCGCGCCGGGGGAGCCGATCTGGCCGCGCACCTGATCGAGGAAGCCGGCGGTGATGACGATGCCGTTTGGCCGGGCGCCGAGCGCCTCCGAAATCCTGAGCGAGCCCCTGCTGGTGGCGGCCACCGTCACCGGCCGGCCGAACCGCTGTCGCAAATAGGCGACGGCGGAGGCGATCGACACGCCGCTGTCGACCACCAGCGAGGCGACGCCGGCCGAGGCATAGGCCTTTCGCGTCCGCACCAGCTGGTTGCCGCGCAGGCTTGAGAAACTGCCATCGGCACGGATGCCGAGATGGCCGTTGCCGCCGGGGATCAGCACGATTGTCGCGCGGGGCGCGCGCGGCGCGTTGACGAGGCCATAGCCGCCGGAAAGCTGCACCGCCTCGTCGGCAAGCGCGGCATTGGCCGAGAGGAACATGGCGATCAGCACAACGATGACATGCTTCATGCGGTCCTCCCGTCTCAGTGGCGGCGGATCATGCCGAAGGTCTCAGGCCAAGTCAAGAGATAATTCCTACAATAAGACCAAAAGCCGTAATCCGCAACGGCTGTCTGGAGTCTCTCTACCCTCACCCCGCCACCAGCCTTGCCCGTCCCCGCCGCTCCGCCGCCGGCTCCGGCACGTCCAGCCGGAACACAGCGTCGGCCAGCCGCCGGTCGGGTTCCACAGTCAGCTCCGCATTCTGGTTCGGCAGCAGCACGGCGACGTCGCTCACGCCGAGATCGGCGAGCTGGTAGGGCGTGCCGCCGCCATATTCGAGGTGCCCCCGCCCGATAATGCCGACGACGAGCTTCGCGGTGCCGGCCGCCAGCGCCTTCGCGATGTTGCAGGCAAAGGCCCGGTCCCAGGTCTGCTGCGCCCTGACGAAGCGGTCCCAGCCGGGATCGTCGGGGCTTTGCAGCGGACCGGACTGGCCGGGCGCGCGGTTCGCCGCCCCCGTCAGCTCGAACAGGTAGCGCCGGTAGGCCGGCGTCGCCGGGGCCGAGGGCGTCAGGCCGTCGCGTTCGTCCTCGGGGATCGCATCCCAGCCCTCCCTGCCGACGCGGGTGACCAGCGGCCGGTGGCAGTTCAGCGCCAGCATCGGCACCTTGTGCTGCCGGCAATAGTGGAAGATCGGCAGGTAGATGTCCGGCGGAAAGCCCCAGACCTGATCCCATTCGCTCGTCACGATGAAATCGGCGGTGGAGAGTTCGCCTGCCACCCAGCGGTTGAGCACCGGCTGGAGCCGGCGCGGGAACATCTCGAAGCCGACGGCGATCTGAGGGTTCAGCCCGTGCAGATGAGCGACGACATGGGCCTGCCAGCGGTGGATTTCGGCGATGTCGTGGGTCTCGCCGAGCAGTACGGCGCGCTTCGTCGCCATTGTCGCCATCAGGGCGCGCTGGTCGAGGGCGGCGCCGGTGACGGGGTCGAGCCAGGTCGCCCGGTCGTGGGCAATGGCGCGTGCGGAAATAGCGGCCTCGGAGGCGTCTGTCGGCATCGGTCGATCCTCGTGGGGATGCGATGCCGGATGCGGCGGCGGGCCTCGCGCAGTGCGGCCATTCTAGCCGAGGTGGCCCCGCCGCGACAATGCGGCGGCGGAGCCGGTCAGCCCTGTCACCTGACCGGCGTTGCCGCCTGCTGGTGCGGCCGGAACAGCCGGCCCTTCTCGGCGAACAGCACCATGACCAGCGCCGCCACGCCGCAGACGGCGAAGCCGATGACGGTGGGCGTCGCCGTGCCGTCGAAATGCTGGCCGATGAAGAAGCCGATCAATGCGCCGCCGACGGTCGAGATGAAGCCCTGCACCGAGGAGGCCGTGCCGGCGACATGGCCGAGCGGGTCCATGGCCATGGCGCCGAAATTCGACGCCACCAGCCCGAAGCAGAACATGCCGGCCGCCTGGAGCACCGCGAACACCCACATCGTCTCGTGGCCGGTGAGCGCGAATCCGGCATGCACGATGGTCACGCCGATATAGGCGAGGAGCGCGCTGTGCGAGACGCGGCGCATGCCGAACCGCTCGACGATCCGCGAGTTCAGGAACGAGGCCAGCGCCATGAACAGCGCGATCGCCGCGAAAATGATGGTGAACAGGTCCGGCGCCTTGAACACGTCGACGAAGATCTGCTGGGCCGCGTTGATGAAGCCGAACAGCCCGCCGATCATGAAGGTCATCGCGAAGGTGTAGCCGATGGCCAGCCGGTTGGTGAGGCTCGCGCGGAATGCCGCCAGCACCGGCCCGGCCTCGATCGGCACGCGGTCTTCCGGGTGCAGCGTCTCGGGCAGGCGCCGCGCCGCGATCAGGCCCACCACCACGCCGAACACGCCGAGCAGGCCGAAGATCCAGCGCCACGGCGCGAACAGCACGATGACCTGCCCGATCGACGGCGCGAGGATCGGCACGGCGAGGAAGACGATGAAGGCGAGCGACATGACGCGCGCCATCTGCCGGCCGGAATAGCTGTCGCGGACGATGGAGACGGCGAGCACGCGCGTACCCGCGGCTCCGATGCCCTGCAGCACGCGTGCCGCCATCATCTGGTCGAAGGTCGTCGCCATCGCGGCCGCGAAGCCCGCCAGCGCGTAGATGGCGAGGCAGACGAGCAGTACCGGCCGCCGGCCATAGCGGTCGGCGAGCGTGCCATAGACGATCTGTGCCGCGCCGAAGCCGAGCAGGTAGGCGGTGACGATCCACTGCCGGTCGTTGGGCTCGGTGATGCCGAGCGCCGCGCCGATCTCCGGCAGGGCCGGCAGCATGGCGTCGATGGCCAGCGCATTGGTCGCCATCAGGGCGGCGATCAGCGCGACGAAGGAGCGGAAGCCGAGCCCGGCGCGGTCGCGCGCGGCGGGCTCCGAGAGGGAGGCCATGATAGGGTCCGGATCGGGTGCGCCTGCCGCTCTCGCCGCGTGCAGTGCAACATTGAGGGCGGACCATAGCCGCCATGCGCCCTTGGGGAAAGGCGCCACCGCGAGGGGCAGGGTTTCGCTGGGTGGCCTGCTGGCCGCGGCCTCGCGGGTTGCACCTTTCCGGTTCGGCCCTGCACTCTATGTGCATTGGCGATTTGGACCGGCCGCGCCCGCGCTGGCCGGTCCCAACGAAGACGACCGCATTCCGCAGGAGGATACCCGATCATGATTTCACGCCGCACGACCCTCGCCGTCCTCGGCGGCGCGCTTGCCGCGCCGGCTCTCCGCGCGGCTTCGGCGCAAAGCGCCTGGCCGAACCGGCCGATCCGAATGATCGTGCCCTTCCCGCCGGGCGGCTCGACCGACGTGCTCGCCCGCGTCATCGGCGAGTACCTGTCCAAGGAACTCGGCCAGACCGTTGTCATCGAGAACCGTCCGGGTTCCGCCGGCAATGTCGGCGTCAACGCCATCGCCCGCGCCGAGCCCGACGGCTACACGATCGGCGTCTCGACGATCGGGCCGCTGTCCGCCCATATCGAGCTCTACCGCACGCTGCCCTTCGATCCGCGCACCGATTTTACCTATATCGCGGACATCTACGAGATTCCCAACGTGCTGGTGGTCAATCCGTCGAACCCGGTGAAGACCGTCCAGGAATTCATCGCCTGGGCGAAGGAGAAGGGGCCGGGCAAGGTCTCCTACGGCACGCCGGGCCTCGGCACGACCGCGCATCTCTCCACCGAGTTCCTGTCGCGCAAGGTCGGGCTTCAGCTGCTCCATGTGCCTTACCGCACGGGCGCCGTGGCGGTGCAGGACCTCATCGCCGGCCGCATCGACTTCATGTTCGACAACCTGCCGACCATTACCGGCCAGATCCAGGGCGGCACGATCAAGCCGATCGCGGTTTCGACCGCCCGCCGCTGGGGCGGCCTGCCCAACGTGCCGACCATGATCGAGGGCGGCGTGCCCGATTTCGACGTCACCTCGTGGTCGGGCATGCTGGCGCCCAAGGGTCTGCCGGCCGACATCGCCAAGCGGCTGACCGACGCGCATATCAAGATCGGGCGGGACCCCGCTTTCGTGAAGCGCTTCGAGGAAATGGGCGCGACCTCGACCATGAAGGGCCCCGAGGCGCTTCAGGCCCGCATGGCGACGGAAATCCCGCGCTGGGCCGAGGTCGTGAAGGCTTCGGGCGCCAAGGTCGACTGAGACGCGTCTTTGCCGGCGCGATGCGGGGAGGGCGGTATTGCCGCTCTCCCATCCGGCCTGTTTGCGCCAGTGAATGAAATGATATTTCATTCCGGGCAACGAGACCATTCCCGGGGAAACTGCCCATGCCGTCCATTAGCCGCCGCTCCGTGCTCGCCAGCACGGGCGCGCTCGCCGCCGCCTCGATCCTGCCGGCCCGCGCGCAGTCCGATTTTCCGACGAAGCGAGTCACGCTGATCGTGCCGTTCCCGCCCGGCGGTCCCGTCGACCTCACGGCGCGCCAGATCGGTCAGAAGATCTCCGAATACTGGAACCAGGCCGTCATCATCGAGAACCGCCCGGGCGCGGATGCGGTGATCGGCGCGCAGGCGGTCCAGCGGGCTGAGCCCGACGGCCATACGCTGCTGATCTGCGCCATCCACCACTCGGTCCATCCGAGCCTCAAGGCGAGCCTGCCCTACAACTTCCTGCAGGACTTCGTTCCGGTCAGCGGCGCGGGCATCTTCCCGATCATCGTCTGCGCCCATCCCTCGCTTCCCGTGAACAACATCAGGGAGCTGATCGCCTACGCCAAGGCCAATCCCGGCAAGCTCTCCTACGGTTCGGCCGGCGTCGGCGGCGGCACGCATCTCTCCGGCGAACTGTTCAAGAGCATGACCGGCACGGACATGCTGCACGTCGCCCATCGCGGTAGCGCGCCGGCCATGAACAGCCTCCTCGGCAACCACGTGCAGCTGATGTTCTCGGACGGGCCGACCGCCGTGCCGCAGGTCGAGGCCAAGACGGTGAAGGCGCTCGGCATCAGCCCGGCGCGGCTGTCGCTGCTGCCGGATATCCCGACCATGGAGGAGGCGGGCCTGCCCGGCTATTCCGCTCATTCCTGGTCGGGCGTCGTCGCGCCGAAGGGAACGCCGGCGGCGGTCGTCGAGAAGATCAACGCCGCCATGGTCCGCGCGCTGAAGGAACAGGACACCATCGACCGCTTCGGCAAGTTCGGCGCCCAGCCGGCCGTGCAGACGCCGGCCGAGTTCGGCCAGTTCCTCAAGGCCGAGACGGAGAAATGGGCAAGGGTCATCCGCGAGGCTAACATCCCCACCCAGCAGTGAGCCGGGCGGCCGGCTCCGCAAGGGGAGCCGGCCATGGTCGAGACTATCGCCACCACGACGCTGCCGACGGGCGAGGCCATTCCCGTTCTCGGTCAGGGCACCTGGACCATCGCGGACAAGGCCGCGCGGCGTACCGACGCGGTCCGGGCGCTGCGGGCCGGCCTCGACAGCGGTATGACGCTGATCGACACGGCCGAGATGTATGGCGACGGCGCCTCCGAGGAACTGGTCGGCGAGGCGCTGAAGGGGCGGCGCGACGAGGCCTTCGTCGTGACCAAGGTCTATCCGCACAATGCCGGCGCGCGCAGCGCGGTCGAGGCCTGCGAGCGCTCGCTGCGCCGGCTCGGCACCGACCGCATCGACCTCTACCTCCTGCACTGGCGCGGCTCGATCCCGCTGGCCGAGACGGTCGGTGCCTTCGAGCGGCTGAAGACCGCCGGCAAGCTGCGTCACTGGGGCGTCTCCAACTTCGATGTCGACGACATGGAGGAACTGATCGAGGTCGAAGGCGGCGCGAAGGTCGCCGCCAATCAGGTGCTCTACAATTGCGGCCGGCGCGGCATCGAGTTCGACCTGTCGGGGTGGCAGGCGAAGCGCGGCATTCCGATCATGGCCTATTCGCCCATCGAGCAGGGCAGGCTGCCGAAGCATCCGGCGCTGGTGGCCATTGCCGCCCGCCACCCCGGCGCGACGCCGGCACAGGTCGCGCTCGCCTGGACGCTGCGCGGCGGCACGGTCTGCGCCATTCCGCAGATGGGCTCGCCGGCGCATGTCGAGGAGAACCGCCCGGCTGCCGCGCTGACCCTCACCGCCGAAGACCTCGCCGAGATCGACAGGGCCTTCCCGCCGCCGCGCGCCAAGCGCTCGCTGGCGATGCTCTGACGCCAACCTCTCTCAACTCCCTGCAACCCGGCGCAATGCCGCCGGCCGCCGATCTCCCGCACAACAGGCCCCGAGGACGCCGATGGCCGGCGCCCACCTGACAAGGGAGATTCGCATGTCCATCTCGAAGTCGCTCAAGATCGCCGCCGTCGCGCTCGCCCTCGCCGGTGGCGCCGCCGCCACCGCCCAGGCCCGCGACGGCTACCAGCGCTGGTTCGATGTGGTGAACACCTCGGGCAGCGTCGCCATCCACAGCGTCTATGCCACCCACCGCGACGACCGCTCGTTCGGCCGCGACCTGCTCGGCGATTCCATGGTCGCGCCGCGCTCCTCGTTGCGCGTCCAGCCGGACTTCCATTCCGGCTACTGCATCTTCGACGTCCGCGTCCGCTACGAGAACGGCGCGCAGGTCACCCGCTGGGGCGTCAACCTCTGCCAGGCGACCGCCGTCATCGTGAACCCGAACGGAGCGATCCAGGTGCGCTGAGCCGCATTTGACGGAAGTGGAGCAGGCCCGCGATCTCCCCTGGTCGCAACCTGTTCCGGAAGGCGAGTGGCGCGCCGTTGGGTCCGGCGTGCCGCTCGCCTCGCGAGACCCCCTTGGCTAGGAAGCATTTTCAAGCGAAGTGGTCGCCGGTTCGCGTGAGGAAAATGCGATCATGAGAGACGTGGACGGGGTCGTCGGACCCGGTCCACGCTGGCGGGGGGTCTTCATGTCGAACAGCGCCGATCTTTCCGCCCTCGTAGCGGCCGTCCATGCCGATGTCGCGGCCCGCATCGGCGAGGGCAAAGTCGCCGACTACATCCCGGCGCTCGCCAAGGTTGGTCCGAAGCAGTTCGGCATCGCCATCATCACCTGCGAGGGCGAGACGGCCGCCGCGGGCGATGCCGACATCGCCTTTTCCATCCAGAGCGTGTCGAAGGTCTTCACACTGACCATGGTTCTCGAGCGGCTCGGCGAGAAGCTGTGGGAGCGGCTGGGACGCGAGCCCTCGGGCTCCGCCTTCAACTCCATCGTCCAGCTCGAACAGGAGCGCGGCGTGCCGCGCAACCCGTTCATCAATGCCGGCGCTCTTGTGACGACCGATGTGCTGATGGCCGGCCGGTCGCCGCGCATCGTCATCGACGAGATTCTCGGCTTCCTGCGCGAGCGGACCGATGACGGCGGCATCGCCTTCGACGCCGAGGTGGCGCGCTCGGAGGCCTAGACCGGCTTCCGTAACCGCAGCCTCGCCAATTTCATCCGCGCCTTCCGCAATCTCGCCCATCCCGTGGACGACGTGCTCGACGTGTACTTCCACCAGTGCGCCATCGCCATGACCTGCCGGCAGCTGGCGCGCGCCGGGCTCTATCTCGCCAATGGCGGGCTCGATCCCGTCGACGGCGACCGGGTCGCGCGGGAGGAGACGGCCCGGCGCATCAACGCGGTCATGCTGACCTGCGGCCACTACGACGCCTCCGGCGATTTCGCCTATCGCGTCGGCTTGCCGGGCAAGAGCGGCGTCGGCGGCGGTATTCTCGCCATTGCGCCGCGCCGGGCCTCCATCGCGGTGTGGTCGCCGGGGCTCAACGCCGCCGGCAATTCGCTGGTCGGTTCGCTGGCGCTCGAACGGCTCGCGGCGCGGACGGGCTGGTCGGTGTTCTAGCCGCGCGGCGGCTCGGAACCATCCTCGTCCGGGTCTTCCACCGCCGGGATGGCATAGGCGCCCTTCAGCCAGCGGTTGAGGTCGACGTCGGCGCAGCGTTTCGAGCAGAACGGCTTGTAGCGCACGGTCGCCGGCTTGCCGCAGATGGCGCAGGCTTTCGGCGGATCGACCGGCTGGTCGTTGTCGTTGACGGGGTTCATGCCAATCCAGATAGGGCCTCAGCCCTTCGCGATCCAGCCCAGCGTCACGGGATAGCCGGTCGCGCCGATCAGCCCGACCGCCTCGGCCAGCGGCAGGCCCACCACATTGGTATAGGAGCCGACAAGGCTGACGACGAAGGCCCCCGCAATGCCCTGGATGGCATAGCCGCCGGCCTTGCCGCGCCATTCGCCCGAGGCGAGATAGGCCTCGATCTCCTCGCGTGACAGCCGCTTGAAGCGCACCCGCGTCTCGACGAGCTTGGTGGTCGTGCGGCCGCGCTGGTCGACCCGGCAGAGCCCGGTATAGACGCGGTGCGAGCGGCCCGAGAGCAGGCGGATGCAGGCGGAGGCCTCGTCGATGCTCTCCGCTTTCGGCAGGATGCGCCGGCCGACGCAGACCACGGTGTCGGCGGCGAGGATCACCGCGCCCTCCCAGTCGGCATCGTCGCGCAGGCGGCGGGCGGCCTCGGAAGCCTTCTCGCGCGCCAGCCGCTGCGCCAGCTTGCGCGGGCTTTCGCGCGGGATCGGCGTCTCGTCGATTTCGGCGGGTACCAGCGTGTCCGGCTCGATGCCGGCCTGCTGCAGCAGCGCCAGCCGGCGCGGCGAGCCGGAGGCGAGGACCAGTTTCGGCCGGCCGGGAACGGATACGGAAGCCATGGACGCCTGTCGGTTCGCGGGCGAAGGGTGATCCCGTTCGATAGCGGATGCGGGAGGGCTTGTGAACGGGCGGCATGGCCGACGCCTCACCCCTCCCTTCGTCCTGTTGGATTTCGCAGCGCAGCACGCCATAAATCGGGGCGAGGGGAGTTCCACCATGCCGAAGACCAATCCGGGCCGCTATTTCGAGGACTTCCGCCTTGGCGAGACGCTGCGCCACGCGACGCCGCGCACCCTGACCACGGGCGATGCCGCGCTCTACACCGCGCTCTACGGCACGCGCTTCGTGGTCCAGTCCTCGGACGCCTTCGCCAGGCAGATCGGCTATCCGAAGAGCCCGCTCGACGACCTGCTGGTCTTCCACACGGTCTTCGGCAAGACCGTGCCGGACGTGTCGCTGAACGCCGTCGCCAATCTCGGCTATGCCGGCTGCCGCTTCCTGTCGCCGGTCTATCCCGGCGACACGCTGTCGACCACCTCCGAGGTGATCGGTCTCAAGGAGAACTCCAACCGCAAGACCGGCGTCGTCTATGTCCGCTCCACCGGCATCAACCAGCACGGCGACGAGGTGCTGGACTATGTCCGCTGGGTGATGGTGAGGAAGCGCGACGACGCCGCGCGGATTCTCGCCGAGGAGGTGCCGGCCCTGCCCAAGGCGCTGGAGCCCGACCAGCTCGGCGATGCCTGTCCGATCATCGACCCGGCGGAGTGGGACAGCGGGCTCTCCGGCCAGCGCCACCTGCTGCGCGACTATCAGGTCGGCGAGAGGATCGACCATGTCGACGGCATGACGGTCGAGGAAGCCGAGCACATGATGGCGACGCGCCTCTACCAGAACACGGCCAAGGTCCATTTCAACCAGTTCACCGAGGGGCAGGGCCGCTTCGGTCGCCGCCTCATCTATGGCGGTCACGTCATCTCGCTGGCGCGCTCCCTGTCGTTCAACGGCCTCGCCAACGCCTTCCAGATCGCCGCGATCAATGGTGGCCGGCATGTCGCCCCGCTCTTCGCCGGCAACACGGTCTTCGCCTGGTCGGAAATCCTCGCCGTCGAGGACCTGCCCGGCCGCGACGATGTCGGCGCGCTGCGCATCCGCACGGTGGCCACCAAGGACCGGCCCTGCGTCGACTTCCCGCTGAAGACCGGCGAGGACTACGATCCCGCCGTCATCCTCGACCTCGACTACTGGGCGCTGATCCCGCGCTGAGGGGTCCGGTCTGGCCGCTGCCGCCCGGCTGCCCTACAACCACCCGGACGCGGCATACGGGAATCGGCGCATGGACATTTTCGACCGGCTGAAGGCGGCGGCTGCCGACGACTGGCGCGCCTATGTCGATCACGACTTTGTCCGCCAGCTCGGGGCGGGTACGCTGCCCGAGGCGGCCTTCCGCGCCTATCTGGTGCAGGACTATCTGTTCCTGATCCAGTTCGCGCGCGCCTATGCGCTCGCCGCCTACAAGAGCCGGTCCCTCGCCGACATACGGTCGGCGCAGGAGGGGCTCGCCTCCGTGCTGCACGAGACCGAGCTCCACGTCCGCCTCTGCGCCCGCTGGGGCCTGTCGCGCGCCGATATCGAGGCGGCCCCCGAGCATCAGGCGACCGTCGCCTATACCCGTTTCGTGCTGGATGCGGGCGCTGCCGGCGACCTCATGGACCTCCACGTCGCGCTCGCGCCCTGCGTCGTCGGCTATGCCGAGATCGGCCGCGCGCTGGCTCCGAACGGCATCGAGGCTCTCGGCAACCACCCCTATCGCGAATGGATCGGCGAATATGCCGGCGAGGGCTATCAGGGCGTCGCCGCCAATGCCCGCCGCCGCCTCGACGATTTCGCCGCGCGGGCCATGACCGAACGGCGCTTCACCGAGCTTGCCGGCCTGTTCGGCGCGGCTTCGCGGCTGGAGGCCGATTTCTGGCAGATGGGGCTCGATTCCGCCGGTCCGGCATGATCCGGCCCCCGTTGACCTCGCCTTATGTTTCGTCATGTTACGTGGGGTCCCGATCGACGGGGCGCGACAGAATCCCTCGGCCACCAAGACACCTGACGATGGCCTTTGAACCTTTTCGCCGGTTGCCGCGACTGATGCTGCGAGCCCACCGGCTCGGGAGTGACGATGCAGTCTGACAGCGACCAGGATCTCATCCTCCGGGTTGCCAAGGGCGATCGTCTCGCCTTCAGGACCCTCTATGCCCGTCATAATGTTCGCGTGTTCCGGTTCATACTCCGGTTCATCAAGGACGAAGGGCAGGCTGAAGACCTGATCGGCGAAGTCTTCCTGGACGTGTGGCGTCAGGCCGACAGGTTCGAGGGGCGATCGAGCGTCTCGACCTGGATCCTCGGAATGGCCCGGTTCAAGGCGTTGTCCTCGCTGAGGAAGACGACGGAAGCGGAACTGGACGAGGAAAAGGCCGGCGCGATCGCGGACGACGCGGACACACCCGAGGTGGTGGCTCAGAAAGTGGACAAGGCACATGCGATCCGCCGCTGCATTGACCAGCTTTCGCCCGAGCACCGGGAGATTGTCGATCTCGTCTACTATCAGGAGAAATCGATCTCCGAAGTGGCCGAGATCGTCCAGATCCCGGAAAACACCGTCAAGACGCGCATGTTCTATGCGCGCAAGAGGCTCCAGGAGCTCATGCAGAGCGCCGGAGTCGACCGAGGTTGGCCATGACGACGCGCAGTGAAATCGACAATGCCGAGCGCCGGGCCATTTCCGAGCTGCTCCCCTGGTACGCCGCCGGCACGCTCTCGCCGGCCGACACCGCGCGCGTCGAGGCGGCGATGGCCGCCGACGCGACCCTGCGCGACGAGCTGGAGATCGTCCGCGAGGACCAGGACGCCGCCTTCGCGCTGGCCGAAGCCTCGCCCCGCCCCTCCGCGCGCGTCCTCGACGACCTGATGAAGCGCGTCGAGGCGGAACCCGCCAAGCTCGCCCATGTCGCGGCCCGCGCCAAAGCCTCCTTCGCCGACTGGCTCGGCGAGAAGCTGTCCATGCTCGCCCCCCGCACGCTGGCCTATGCCGCCGGCGCCGCCGCTCTCGCGCTCGTCGTGCAGGCCGGCGTCATCGGCTCCGGCTTCATCGGCGGCCCCGCCCAGTTCCAGACCGCCTCGCACGGCCCCTCGGGAGCCGGCGCGCGCGCCGCCGGTACCTTCGTGCTGATCGGCTTCAACGCCGATGCCAATACCGGCGACATGACCCGGCTTCTGGAGCAGGTGCGCGGCACGATCATCGAAGGCCCGCGGCCGGGCGGTTTCTACCGGGTGCGCGTCGGCGATGCCGGCATGAGCCAGGCGGATCTCGACCGGGTCATCCAGACGCTGCGTGGCCAGCCGGCCATCGTGCGCTTCGTCGGCCCGGCCTCCTGACGCATCGCGCCCGCAGGGGGCGTTGCGCAGTCAAACAGAAATATTCGCGGCCTAAGCTCGGCACGGCTTTCGTTTCTCGTGAGGTGCGGCCATGACGGATCAGACATCCGATCGTCCGTTGCTCCCGTCCGGAAGGACCGGCGTGATTGCCGGCTTCCTCGCGTTGCTGGCCGGCTCCACCTTCCTCACTCTCGTCGACGCGCGCCCGGCACAGGCCCAGTTCGGTATTTCCATCGGCGGCTTCGGCGTCGGCGGCGGTGGCGGTTTCCGTGGCGCGCGGCCGCGCATGGGCGTGCCCAACCGCGCCCCGTCCATGGGGCGGGTGCCGTCGATGCGCGGCCCCGGCATGGTCGCGCCCGGTGGCCGCATGGTCGATCCGAACCGCTTCGGCGGCATGCGCGGCCAGCGCGGCCCGCGTCTCGAGGCCTATCCTGGCCGTGGTCCCCGCCGCTTCACCGATGGTCCGATCCGCGGAAACGGTCGTCCCGGCTCCATCGGTCGGCCGGGTTCCCGCGGCGACGGCATGGTGTCGCGCCCGCCGGGCAACCGCCCACCCGGCGCCGGCCGTCCCGGTCGCCCGAACGATTCCGCCGGAGGCTCCGATGGGCGCCCCCCGCGCCCCGGCCGTCCGGGCTATCCCGGCCGTCCGCCGGTCGTCGTCATTCCGCCCTTCGTGCCTCCGGTCGTGGTCGTGCCGCCGGGTGGCGGCGGGCGTCTGCCGCCCGGTGGTCCGCCGCCCATCGGGCCCGGCGGCCCCGGCCCGCGCTTCGTCGGCCCCGCCATGGCGGCCCCGGCGCTGATCTCCGCCGCACGGTCGGCCAATGCCCAGGACGTGCCAGGCATGCCGCCGTCGAGCGAGCGCCGCTACGTGCCGGATGAGGTGCTCTTCGTCATGCGCGCCGACGCGCCGCCCGCCGCCATGCGCAACGTGGTGCGCCGCTACAACCTGACGCTGATCGCCGAGCAGCAGTCGGAACTGGTCGGCACCGTCGTCCATCGCTATCGCGTGCCCAACCGCATGACGGTGCCGGCGGCGATCCGCGCCATGACGCGCGCCACCGGCGTCGCCTATGTCCAGCCGAACTACATTTTCGAGCGGCCGAACTACGTGTTCCGGCTGCAGAGCGCCTCCACGACGCGCAGCGGCGCGGCCGCCCTGCAATATGTCGTCGAGGCGCTGCGCCTGCCTGAAGCGCACCTCCTGTCGCGCGGCGAGCAGGTGCCGATCGCGGTGATCGATTCCGGCATCGAGGCGACCCATCCCGAGATGGCGGGCCGCGTCGCCAAGAGCTTCGATGCGGTCGGCGGCGCGTTCCAGCCGCATGAGCACGGCACCGGCATGGCCGGCGCCATCGTCGCCCACGCCCAGCTCACCGGCATCTCGCCGCGCGCCAACATCCTCGCGGCGCGGGCCTTCGCGCCCGGCCAGGCCGCCGGTGCGCAGGGCACCAGCTACCACATCCTCGGAGCCATGGACTGGTCCGTGCGCGAGGGCGCGCGCGTGATCAACATGAGCTTCGCCGGCCCGCGCGACCCGATGATGACCCGCGCCATCCAGAACGCCGCCGGCAAGCGCGTGGTGCTGATCGCGGCCATGGGCAACGAAGGCGCGACCGCCCCCGTCTCCTTCCCGGCCGCCGACCCCAATGTCATCGCCGTGACGGCGACCGATCAGCAGGGCCGCTTGTTCGACGCCGCCTCGCGCGGCAACCACGTCTCGGTGGCGGCGCCGGGCGTCGAGATTCTGCTGCCCGCGCCGCGCGGCGGCTATCAGATCTCGTCGGGAACCTCGGTCGCCGCGGCCCATGTCAGCGGCATCGCCGCGCTGCTACTGGAGCGCCAGCCGGATCTCGATCCGACGCAGGTGCGCGAGATCCTCCAGCAGACCGCGCGACACGGCGCGACGCCGAATCCGCAGCTCGGCGCGGGTCTGGCCGATCCGGTTCCGGCGCTGAACGCAGCCGTGCCGCAGGCAGCGCCCGCCACGCCGATGGTTGCCGCTCCACCCGCCGTGCCGGCTCCCGACACGGCGCAGGCGCCGGCTGCCGCCGGAACGGATACGGCTCAGGTTCCGCAGCAGGGACCGCGTCAGGCGACCGTGCCGCCGACGGCGACGTCGCCGCAGGCAGTGGTGCCGCCGCCGGTGGAGCCCGGCAAGATCGAAGCCAAGGACTGATCCCTGGGACTGATCCCCGGCAGCCGGAGCACGACGGGCGCCCAGGCTGTGCCCTGACCGGCAGACCCCGGAGGAAGCTGTTCCGCATGGGCCATCCGCCGGCAGCTCCCGCCACGCCGGGCGCGGATTGCCGTTGTCAGCCGCACCAGCCCATGAAGCCCGTCCGTCAGTCCATCGCCAGCGGATGGGGAGTGCCGGGCTCCGCCGCAACGGCCACTACAAACGAAAAGGGCGGCGGGTTTCCCCACCGCCCTCGATCGTCTTGCAGGTCCGTCTTGCAGATCCGTCTTGCAGATCGCTGGATCAGCGACGGGTCGGTTCGCAGTAGCGGCCGCGGAACAGCTCGTAGCCGCAGGTCATTTCGCGGGCCTGCGGGGCGCTGCCGCCGCGGCTCGGGCCGCCCGGAACCGTCGCGTGGGTGACCGGCGCTTCGATGGTGGCGGCGATGTCGCTGGCACCACCACCGCCGCCACCACCGCCGCCGCCGGCGGCCTGGGCGTTGGCGAGGCCGGTGAAGGCCGAGCCGAGGGCGAGAGCGAGAGCGCCGGTGAGCGCGAACTTGCGGAAGCTGGTCATGGTCTGGGTCCTCGTCGTGAGTGCCGCAGGCTCATTGCCCCGGCGATGACCATGGGTCGCGGCAACCCTCGGTTCGGTTCAACGGGGCCCGTCGCAATCTCGCCGTGCGTGCGCTTTGGTTAAAGGAAGCTCTGCGGATCGACGTCGATTTCAAGCCGGACATTGCCGCGCGGCGCCTCGACCCGCGACAGCCAGCCGCGCATCCAGCCCGACAGGTCGAAGGCCCGCGCGGAGCGCGCCAGCAGCCTGACGCGATGCCGGCCGCGAACCAGCGCCAGCGGCGCCTCGGCGGGTCCGAGCACCTGGACATCGCTGCTCGGCGGAGCGGAGCGGACAAGCGCGCGCGCATAGGCAAAGGCGTCCGCCTGCGCCTCCGCCGAAACCACCAGCGCCGCGAGCCGGCCGAAGGGCGGCAGGCGCGCCTCCTCGCGCATGGCGATCTCGGCCGCGTAGAAGCCCTCGCGGTCGCCGCGCACGATGGCGCGGATGATCGGATGGTCCGGCTGGTGCGTCTGGATCAGCGCGCGCGAACCATCCTTGGCCCGGCCCGCGCGACCGACCACCTGCTGGAGCAGCTGGAAGGTGCGTTCGCCCGCGCGCGGATCGCTGTTCGACAGTCCGAGGTCCGCATCGATGACGCCGACCAGTGCGAGATGCGGGAAATTGTGCCCCTTGGCGACGAGCTGGGTGCCGATGACGATATCGGCCTCGCCGCGCGCCACAGCCTCGATCTCCTGCCGGATGCGCTCGATGCCGCCGGCCATGTCGGAGGACAGCACCAGCAGCCGCGAATCCGGGAACAGCGTCGCGCATTCCTCCGCGAGCCGTTCGACGCCCGGCCCGCAGGCGACGAAACTGTCGACCGCCTCGCATTTCGGGCAATGGTCCGGCGGCGGCATGTTGAAGCCGCAATGGTGGCAGACGAGCCGGCGGCGGAAGCGATGGTCGACCAGCCAGGCCGAGCAATTCGGGCACTGCACGCGCTCGCCGCAGGCGCGGCAGAGCGTCAGCGGCGCATAGCCCCGCCGGTTGAGGAACAGCAACGACTGCTCGCCGGCTTGCCTTGTCTCCCGGATCGCGGCTTCAAGCGCCGGGGCGATCCAGCGCCCGCGCGCCGGGCCGGCGGTCTTGAGATCGACGGTGGCGATTGTCGGCATCTCGCGCCCGCCGAAGCGCTCGGGCAGGACGAGCCGGGCGTAGCGGCCCTTGTCGGCATTGACGCGGCTTTCCACCGAGGGCGTCGCCGAGGCGAGGACGACGGGGATGTCGTGCAGGCGCGCGCGCACGACCGCCATGTCCCGCGCATGATAGTGAACGCCGTCATCCTGCTTGTAGGCGCCCTCGTGCTCCTCGTCGACGATCACCAGGCCAAGGTCCGCGAAGGGCAGAAACAGCGCCGAGCGCGCCCCGATCACCACCGGCACCTCGCCTGCGGCGACGCCAGTCCAGACCCGGCCACGCCGCGTCGCGCCGACCCCGGAATGCCAGGCGGCGGGCCGGTGGCCGAAGCGCTCGGCGAAACGGTCGAGGAACTGCGTGGTCAGCGCAATCTCGGGAACGAGGATCAGCGACTGCCGGCCCTGCCGCAGCGCCTCGGCGACCGCCTCCAGATAGACCTCCGTCTTGCCGGAGCCGGTGACGCCGTCGAGCAGGGCGACGCTGAAGGTCCGGGCCGCGACCGCATCGCGCAGGTGCCGGGCGGCAGCCTGTTGCGCCGCGTTAAGCACGGTCGTCGCGTAGTCGGCATCGAGCGGCTCGGCGACGGCTTCCGCCGGCAACAGCACGGTCTCCAGCGCGCCTTCGTCGACGAGCCCGTCGATGACGCCCCCCGAAACGCCGGCCTCGCGCGCGGCCTCGCCCTTCGCGCGCGCCAGCCCGTCGGCCAGCGCGGCCAGCACCTTTTTCCGCGCCGGAGTCATCCGCCCCGGCGGCACCTCGGTAATCCGGACCCCGACGCGCGGTTTCGGGGGAGCGAGGTCGTCGGGATGGCGCAGCGCCATGCGCAGCACCATGCCGCGCTGGGCCAGCGTGTAGTCGGCGATCCAGTCGCAGAGCTGGCGCACGGCATGGGGCACGGCCGCACTGTCATAGCGGTAGGCGATGTCCTTCAGGCGATTGTGCGAGACGCCACCCGGCTGGTCGCGCAGCGCCCAGACGGCTCCGAGCGTCGTGCGGGGGCCGAGCGGCACGGCCACGACGTCGCCCGGCGCCAGCTCCATCCCGTCGGGGATCCGGTAGCTGTAGGGCCGGTCGACGGCGACCGGAATCAGCACGTCGGCGTAGCGGGGAGGGCTCATGCCGATGGCCTAGCGCGCGGCGCGCGCCAAGGGAATGGCGATGATGCAGATCAAAGATCACGTGAGCGGAATCCCGGCCAGCGACATTTGGAATGGCGGCGCGGAGGTTTGCGGCTTTTTCTACAACGGCTCTAATGTGCGGGCTCTTGATTGAATTTGCTCGGGACCCGAATTAGAAAGCTGACAGATGCGGTCAACAAAGGCGATCAGCCCTGTTGCGCCGCTCCGAGGACCCGCAGTGATCGTTTGCCATTGCAATGTGCTGAGTGACCATGACATCCGGGCCTGTCTCGGTGACGGTCCGGAATGTCCGAAAGTGGTGGGCGAGGTCTATGCCTGTCTCGGCTGCAGCCCCGATTGCGGCCGCTGCGCGCGCACCATTCGAGCCATCATGCGCGAGGCTGGCGCCGATTCCGCCTGCAACACCTGCCCGATGAGCGCCTGCGCGCACCATGAGGCGGAGCACCTCGTCGCCGCCGAATAGGCGGGACAACCATCCGACAGTCTGTCCGCTATGCCCTGCCGCGCCGTGACGGTCGGCCGAACTCGCTTGCTTCAATATCTAGAATGATTTTAAACTGGCGCCGGGTCGCAGGACCCGAGCGGAATTGCCAGCGGAGGCGACCATGAAGGGCGACAAGAAGGTCATCGACTATCTCAACAAGGGCCTCAGGAGCGAACTCACCGCCGTCAGCCAGTACTGGCTGCACTATCGCATGCTGGACAATTGGGGGTTCAACGACCTCGCGAAATACTGGCGCAAGGAATCCATCGAGGAGATGGTCCACGCCGACAAGTTCATCGACCGCATCCTGTTCCTGGAAGGCCACCCGAACCTGCAGGTGCTCGATCCGCTGGAGATCGGCCAGACGGTGAAGGAGATCATCGGCTGCGATCTGAAGGCCGAGATCGGCGCGCGCAAGCTCTATCAGGAGGCCGCCTCCTATTGCGAGACGGTGAAGGACTATCCCTCGCGCGACCTGTTCATCGAGCTGATGAGCGATGAGGAAGGCCATATCGACTTCCTCGAGACGCAGCTTGAGGTGATCAAGACCATCGGCGAGCAGCTCTACATCCAGAAGCACATGGGCGATCTCGGCAAGGGTGGAGCCGACTGACCGTTCACGCCATGTGAACCGGGCCATGGCAGGGTGATGCCATGGCCGCTTTCGACCTTCCCGCCGACGCGCTCGTTCCCGGCGCCGCTCCCGACACGGTGACGGCGATGGGCCGCTGGCTGCTGCACCTCGGCGCCGAGCGGCGGCTCTCTCCCAAGACGCTCGAAGCCTATGGCCGCGACGTCCGCGTCTTCCTCGGCTTCCTGTCCGGACATAACGGCGACGCCGTTTCGCTCAGGGCGATGGGCGAGGCCGCGCCGCGCGACGTGCGCGCCTTCATGGCGAAGCGCCGAGCGGACGGGCTGGACGCCCGCTCCATTGGCCGGGCGCTGGCGGCGGTACGCTCCTTCACACGCTTTCTGGAGCGGGAGGGCGAGGGCCGCATGGCCGCCTTTTCCGCCGTCCGCACGCCGAAGACGGCGCGCCGCCTGCCTCGTCCGCTGAACGTTGCCGCCGCGCGGCGCGTGGCCTCGGCCGGCACGCGCGAGCATGAGGATGCCGAGCCCTGGGTCATCGCGCGCGACGCCGCCGTGCTGGCCCTGCTCTACGGCTCGGGCCTGCGCATTTCCGAGGCTTTGGGCCTTCGTCAGAAGGACGCGCCGCTCGCCGGGCAGCCGGGGCAGGTCACCGTGCTGGGAAAGGGCGCGAAGGTCCGGCAGGTGCCGGTCATCGCGAAGGTCGCGGACGCCATCGCGGACTATCGCCGCCTCTGCCCCTTCGCGCTCGGGGCGGATGATCCGCTCTTCGTTGGCGTCAAGGGCGGGCCGCTATCGCCGCGCATCATCCAGCTTGCCATGCAGCGGCTGCGCGGCGCGCTCGGCCTGCCCGAAACGGCGACGCCGCACGCGCTGCGCCATTCCTTCGCGACGCATCTGCTCGGGCGGGGCGGGGACCTGCGCTCGATCCAGGAACTGCTTGGCCACGCCTCGCTGTCGACGACGCAAATCTACACCGAGGTCGATACGGCGGCGCTGCTGCGCGTCTACGAGAGCGCCCACCCGAGGGCCTGACGGGATCAGGCGCCGGTCGGCGCGCTGGCCGGCCGCATCCGCTCGCGGCGCGAGCGGCGGAAGCGCATCAGCAGGCGCAGCGCGCGGTTCGGCCGGCCGCCGCTCAGGATGCGCGTGACGCGGCGGATGCGCTCCTTGATCGGATCGATGTGGCCGTGCGCCCAGGCGAGCCAGCGCAGCCAGTGCTCATAGGCCCAGACGAACAGCGGAATCTGCATCAGCTTCGGCTTGCAGGCGTCGAACAGGAAAGCGGCGCTGCCGACGCCGACCACCTTGGCGAGGAAGAACACGCCGCCGCCGAGGATCAGGTGGCCGCGCGCGATCAGCGCCAGCGCCGCCAGCTTGAACGGGAACAGCAGGATGGCGGGAATGGCGAAGACCGCGAGGGTCGCGTAGGGCGGCAGGCGCTGGATGCCGTCGTGAATCGCCTGCTTCACCGCCTTGAGAGGCAGGAGTTCGACGAGCCGGGCGATGATCGGCCCGACGCGCTCCCAGATCCACGTCTCCAGCAGGATGACGAGAGCGGCGAGGACGATGAAGGGGCGGACGAGGCGGCGCATCGGGGCTCCCGTGCAGGATGCGGCCTATATCACCGCCCCAATATGTCGCGTTGACGGCGTGCGGAAGGCGCCCTCTGTTTCAGCTCTCCTTGGAGCGTATGCGGCCAACCACGTCATGGCCGGGCACAGGCGGCCTCTGGCCGCCGTCATTCAATCTTGAACGCCGGGACTTCGGTTCCGGCTATGCCGGCCATCCACGCCTTGAACAGCGCCGCTCGGAAATGAAGTCGCGGATGCCCGGCACAAGGCCGGGCATGACGGATGGGTATAGGCTTTGTCTGGCCGCTGCTCGGGCTGCCTCTCAGGCAAGCGACCAGATCGCCGTCTCGGACAGAAGATGGTCGACGCGCTTCTCCCTCAACGCGCGCAGGGCTTCCTCCGGCTTGTTGATGATCGGCTCCTCGTGGACGTTGAACGAGGTGTTGATCACGGCGGGGATGCCGGTGCGCCGCTCATAGGCGGCGATCACGTCGTAATAGACCGGGTTCTGCGCGCGATGGATGAGCTGCGGCCGGGCCGTGCCATCGACATGGACGCAGGCCGGGATGCGCTCGCGCCATTCCGGCTTCACGTTGCAGGTGACCGTCATGAAATTGGCGGTGTAGGCGAGTTCGTCCGGCAGATCGAACAGATCCTTGGCGCGTTCGGCGAGCACCACGGGCGCGAAGGGCATGAAGTCGGTGCGGTCGAGCCGCTTGTTCAGCCAGTCGTTGATGGTGCGGTCGACGGCGCTGGCCATGATCGAGCGGGCACCGAGGGCGCGCGGCCCGTATTCCATGCGGCCGAGATAGGTGCCGACGGTCTCGCCCGCGACGATCAGGTCGGCGGCTTCCTCGACGGCGTTCCCAACCGGGCGCTTCACCGCACCGGAGCCGAAGACCGCTTCGACATCGGCGGAATAGTCGCGGCCGCGATAGACGGTGGCGAGCCGCTCGCGGTGCTTGAGCCACGTATCGAGCCCGTCGCGCTCCAGCAGGAATTCGAGCACGCCGCCATCGGCTTCGCCCTGATCCGACATGGCGGGATAGACGAAGATCTCGTCGAGGTCGAAGCGCTCGGCGATGCGCTGGGTCAGCTTCACATTGGCGAAGACGCCCCCCGAGAGGCCGAGGTGGCGTACGGGGTGGCGCGCCAGCATCTTCGCCAGCGCCGCCAGCGTCACCGTCTCCAGCGTCTGCTGGACGCTCGCCGCCATGTCCTCGCGCGAGGTCTTCTTCGCGAGGCTGTTGACCAGCATGCGGATGCGCCAGCGCGGCAGCGCGCAATGGATCTGGCCGTCGTCGGAGACGGCATAGAGGCCCGTCAGCCGATCGGCATGAACAGGCTTGCCATAGGCGGCGAGGCCGAGAACCTTGCCCTCGTGGCGCAGCGACCGGAAGCCGAGCGCCTCCGTGACATAGGCATAGAGCTTGCCGAGGCTGTCGCCGGGGCGCTGCGGCACGCGCCGCGCCAGCGTGTCCGCCTCGCCGCCGAACAGGTCGGTGAGCTTGCCGTCCTTCAGAACGCGGGCGGAATAGAAGATGTCGTCGCCGCCGCCGTCGGACGTGTAGAGCAGCACGTCGTCGGCCGGCATGTGCGCGAGGACGCTAAGCGCATGCGCGCGGTGATGATTGTAGAAATAGGCCTTGGCGGAAGCCGGCCAGCCATGGCGGGCGGCGAAGGCATCGGTATCAACGACATCGGCCAGCGTTTGCACCTTGCCGGCACGCAGCGGCGCGATCGGATCGACCTTGCGCACGGGGAGAAGGCCGCCGAACGGCAGGGCGGAGCGCAGGACGTCCGCCGCCGGATAGCGCATGCGTGGATAGGCGACGGCCTCGATGGCCCCCGCGTTGAGCCCCGCCTGCGCGAGGCATTCGGCGACTGCCTCCGCCGGGAAGCGATAGCCGTCGGTCTTGATGCGCGTCGCGCGTTCCAGCGCCACCGAGGCGATGCAACGGTAGTCGTCGTAGAGGGCCGCGCAGGCGTCGTGCGACTGGTAGAAGCCGAGAATGATCAAGTGCGGCCTTCCGATCTTCGCAAATGCCGGAGGCCGCGCATGTGCCGGCTCAGACGGCCGCCGTCAACCCGAGAGCGGGATCAACATGCCCGGAACAGGTTCAGGGGCGACCACCGCCGGGTCCTTTTCCACCCGTTCCGTGGCTCGCCTGGGAGCTGCTGGCGGGGCCTCGCCACCAGGTTCCCGCGAAACCCTTGGGGTCGCGTCGCCATCGGACGAACCAAGCGATGCCGATGACGGCGAGCAACAGCGCCGCCGTCATCGCCCAACCGGCGAAAGCTTCCCAGTCGATGGTGCTCGCGGGCTCCAATGAGGCCTCAGTACACGCGGGCCTTGGGCTCGATGTACTGGATCTCGTTGGTCATCGTGTAGGTGTGGACCGGGCGGTAGTCGAGGGTCACGGTCTTCTTCTCGGTGTCCGCGAAGGCGAGCGTGTGCTTCATCCAGTCCTTGTCGTTGCGGTCCGGGAAGTCCTCGCGGGCGTGGGCGCCGCGGCTTTCCTCGCGGTTCGCGGCCGAGTCCATGGTCACGACGGCCTGCGAGATCAGGTTGTCGAATTCCAGCGTCTCGATCAGGTCGGAATTCCAGATCAGCGAGCGGTCGGTGACGCCGATATCGGACGCGCCCTGCCAGACGTCGTGGATCAGCTTCTTGCCTTCCTGCAGCACTTCGCCGGTGCGGAACACCGCGCAGTTCGACTGCATGACGCGCTGCATCCGGTCGCGGATCTCGGCCGTCGAGGTGCCGCCGGAGACGTGGCGGAAATAGTCGAGGCGCGAAAGGGCGAGTTCGGCGGCGTCCTTCGGCAGGTCCTGATGCTTCTCGCCGGGCGTCACCGTTTCGGCGGCGCGCAGGCCGGCCGCGCGGCCGAACACCACGAGGTCGATCAGCGAGTTCGAGCCGAGGCGGTTGGCGCCATGGACGGAGACGCAGGCCGCCTCGCCGATGGCCATCAGGCCGGGGACGACGGCGTCGGGGTCGCCGTCCTTCTTGGTCAGCACCTCGCCGTGATAGTTCGTGGGGATGCCGCCCATATTGTAGTGGACCGTCGGGATGACCGGGATCGGCTCCTTGGTCACATCGACGCCCGCGAAGATCTTGGCGCTCTCGGAAATGCCCGGCAGGCGCTCGTGCAGGATCTTCGGATCGAGATGGTCGAGGTGCAGGAAGATGTGGTCCTTGTTCTTGCCGACGCCGCGGCCCTCGCGGATCTCCATGGTCATGGAGCGCGAGACGACGTCGCGCGAGGCGAGGTCCTTGGCCGAGGGGGCATAGCGCTCCATGAAGCGCTCGCCCTCGGAATTGGTGAGGTAGCCGCCTTCGCCGCGCGAGCCTTCCGTGATCAGGCAGCCCGAGCCGTAGATGCCGGTCGGGTGGAACTGCACGAATTCCATGTCCTGCAGCGGCAGGCCGGCGCGCAGCACCATGGCATTGCCGTCGCCGGTGCAGGTATGGGCCGAGGTCGCCGAGAAATAGGCGCGGCCGTAGCCGCCGGTGGCGAGAATCGTCTGGCGGCCGCGGAAGCGGTGCAGCGTGCCGTCGTCCATCTTGAGCGCGACGACGCCGAGGCAGCGGCCGTCCTCGCCCATCATCAGGTCGATGGCGAAATACTCGATGAAGAACTCGGCATTGTTCTTCAGCGCCTGCCCGTAGAGCGTGTGGAGCATGGCGTGGCCGGTGCGGTCGGCGGCGGCGCAGGTGCGCTGCGCCGTGCCCTTGCCGAAATGGGTGGTCATGCCGCCGAACGGGCGCTGGTAGATCTTTCCCGACTCGGTGCGCGAGAAGGGCACGCCCCAGTGCTCGAGCTCATAGACGGCGGCGGGCGCGTTGCGCACCAGATACTCGATGGCGTCCTGGTCGCCGAGCCAGTCCGACCCCTTGACGGTGTCGTACATGTGCCATTGCCACTGGTCCTCGCCCATATTGCCGAGCGAGGCGGCGACGCCGCCCTGCGCCGCAACCGTGTGCGAGCGGGTGGGGAACACCTTGGAGATGCAGGCGGTGCGCAGGCCCGCCTGGGCGCAACCGACGACGGCGCGAAGGCCCGCGCCGCCAGCGCCGACGATCACGACGTCATAGGTGTGGTCGGTCACGTCATAGGCGCGGCCGGCGGTCGAGGGGGCGGCAGCTTGAGCCATGGTCGAGCTCCAGTCTTAAGGTCGGCGTTCAGACGCCGAAGGCAAGCTTCAGGATGGCGAAGACGGAGCCGAGGCCGACCGTCACGCAGAAGAAAGTGTTGAGCAGCAGGAGAACGATCTTGGTGCCTTCGGCCGGCACGTAGTCCTCGATGACGATCTGCATGCCCAGCCGCATGTGCCAGGTCACCGAGATCACGAACAGGATCAGCGGAATGGCGACGACGGGCGAGCCGAGGGTCGCCTTGACGGCGGCATAGTTGGAGCCGGCGGTCGAGATGATCAGGCCGACGACGAAGATGGTCAGCGGCACGTTGGCGACGGCGGTGACCCGCTGCATCCAGAAGTGCTCGGTGCCGGACTTGGCGGAGCCGAGACCGCGGACGCGGCCGAGCGGGGTGCGCATGGAGCTCTTGGCTTCGGACATGGCTGAACCTCCTCAGACGCCGCCGCGGACGGCATAGGCGACGATCCAGATCAGGATCGTCAGGGCGATGGAACCGATCAGCGTGGCGCGGGCGAGCCATTCGCGCTCGTTGACGCCGAAGCCGCGGCCCGTGTCCCAGATGAAGTGGCGGATGCCGCCGAGCATGTGATGGAACAGCGCCCAGGTGTAGCCGAACAGCACGAGCCGGCCGATGAGCGAGCCGGCGGCCCACTGGAAGGTGGCATAGGCGGTCGGGCCGGTGGCGGCGGCGATCAGCCACCAGAGCATCAGGATCGTGCCGAAGAACAGCGCCATTCCCGTGACGCGATGGACGATGGACATCATCATCGTCAGCATCGGCCGGTAGATCTGCAGATGCGGCGAAAGCGGGCGTTCGATCACGTGCTTTGAATCGGCCATGGAAGGCAACCTCGGGCGGGCGGCGGAAGCGCGATCGGGCGCCGCCGGAAATCACCGGTCTGTTTAAGGGACTGGACGCTGCGACGCAACGAGTCTGGAATGAGACAAAGGAGGGACGCACAGGCGGATTTGCATGCCTTCGCATGCGCTTGCGCGCCCCTGTGCCGCTTGCGGGCGCGGGAAGCGGCCTTTATTGGCTGGTTCCCATGGCCGAAGTGCTCAACCGATACCAGTCGCTGGTCGATGCCGGCGAGATTTCCGCTGATGCCGCGCAGCTGGCCATCGCAAGGCGGCTCGACGCGCTGAATGCGGAGCTGGCGGACTATCGGCTGACCCGCCGCAAGTCGACCGGCCTTGCCTGGCTGTTCTCGCGCGGCGAGAAGCGCCAGCCGGTCCGCGGCCTCTACGTCTGGGGCGATGTCGGCCGCGGCAAGACCATGCTGATGGACCTGTTCATCGAGGCGAGCCCGGTCAAACGCAAGCGGCGCGCCCATTTCCACGAGTTCATGGCGGATGTCCACGAGCGCATCCACGCCTATCGCCAGAAGCTGAAGGCCGGCGAGGTCAAGGGCGATGACCCCATCGCGCCGGTGGCCGCCGACCTCGCCGAGGAAGCCTGGCTGCTCTGTTTCGACGAGTTCTCCGTCACCGACATCGCCGATGCGATGATCCTCGGCCGGCTGTTCGGCCGGCTTTTCGAGGAGGGCGTCGTGGTGGTCGCAACCTCCAACGTCGTGCCGGACCTGCTCTACCGCGACGGGCTGAACCGCGCGCTGTTCCTGCCCTTCATCAAGTTGATGCAGGAGCGCATGGAAGTGGTGAAGCTCGAATCGCGCACCGATTTCCGCCTTGAGAAGCTGGCGGGCCAGCCCGTCTGGATCACCCCGGCGGGGCCGGAGGCCGACGCGGCGATGAACACGGCCTGGCAGCGCCTGACCGGCGGCGCGGCGGGCGAGCCGGCCGGGCTGGCGGTCAAGGGCCGGCAGGTGGCGGTGCCGCTGCAGGCCCACGGCGTCGCGCGCTTTTCCTTCGCCGACCTCTGCGAGAGGCCGCTTGGCGGCGCGGACTACCTCGCCATCGCCCACCAGTATCACACGGTGCTGATCGATCGCATTCCGGTCATGCGGGGGCTCGACAAGCGCAACGAGGCCAAGCGCTTCATCATCCTGATCGATGCCCTCTACGACAATCAGGTCAAGCTCGTGGCGAGCGCCGGCGCCGAGCCGCACCGGCTTTATCTCTCCGAGACGGGAACCGAGGAGTTCGAGTTCCACCGCACGGCGTCACGGCTGATCGAAATGCGCTCCGACGACTATCTGGCTCTGCCACATGCCCGCCGCCAGAATCTGTCCGCCGATACCGGCGGCATCGTCGAGACTTGAGGGGCGTCGGGCATGGACAACGAGACCGTGCCCGAAACTTTCGCCCCCGGATTGGCCGCGCGACTGGGCCCCGGCCTCGTCACCGGCGCGGCCGACGACGATCCCAGCGGCATCGCGACCTATAGCCAGATGGGGGCGCAGTTCGGCTACGGGCTCGCCTGGACCATGCTGTTCTCCTTTCCGCTCATGGCGGCGATCCAGGCGGTGAGCGCCCGCATCGGCTGCGTGACCGGCAGGGGTATCGCGGCCAACCTGCGGCGGCACTATCCGCGGCCGGTGCTGGCCGGGGTCGTCTGCCTGCTCCTGGTCGCCAACATCTTCAATCTGGCGGCCGATCTCGGCGCCATGGCCGCCGCGGTCGCGCTGCTCATCGGCGGGCCCGTGCTTGCCTACATGGTGGCCTTCGGTGTCGTGTGCCTGCTGGCCGAAACCCTCATCAGCTACGCGGCCTATGCCCGCTACCTGAAATGGGCGACGTTGTCGCTGTTCGCCTATGTGGCCGTTGTCTTCACGGCCGGAGTCGACTGGGGCGCGGCCCTGCGCGGCACGCTCGTCCCGAGCTTCGCCTTCGACCGCAATCACCTGTTCGCGCTCGTGGCGGTGCTCGGCACGACCATCAGCCCTTACCTGTTCTTCTGGCAGGCCGCGCAGGAAACCGAGGAATTGCGGCGCCGCCACATCAAGGCGCTCTGCCTCGCGCCGCGGCAGGCGGGCGCCGAGCTTCGGCGCATCCGGGACGACACGCTCGTCGGCATGGGCATATCCAACGCCATCGCGCTCTGCATCATCTTCGCGACGGCCGCGACGCTGCATGCGCACGGCATCTCGCAGATCGACACCGCGGCGCAGGCGGCGGAGGCCCTGAAGCCGATCGCGGGGCCGTTCGCCTTCGTCCTTTTTGCCGCCGGCATCATCGCGACCGGCATGCTGGCCGTTCCGGTCCTGGCGGGGTCGGCCGCCTATGCGGTGAGCGAGTTGTTCCGCTGGGATGAAGGGCTCGATCGCAGGCCGAAGGAGGCGCGATGGTTCTACGCGACCATTGCAGCCGCGACCTTCGCGGGAATGGGACTGAACCTGATCGGCATCGACCCGATCAAGGCGCTCTACTGGAGCGCCGTTCTGAACGGCCTGCTCGCCGCCCCGGTCATGGTCGTGACGATGCTTGTCGCCACCAACCCGCGCGCCATGGGCCGGCTGGCGCTGCCGCCGCATCTGGTCGTCGGAGGCTGGACGGCAACGCTGGTCATGGCGCTCGCGAGTGCTCTATTCCTTCTGATGTAGCGCCGGCCATTGCAGTCCGGCACGCAGAACGTGAGACGATCCCGTGTCCCGCCGATCCTTCGCGACCGCGCCAGCCTCCCATGAAGACCGCGTCGAGGCGCGCCTGATCGCCATCGCCGCCGAGCACATCCGCCGCTTCGGGCCCGACAAGGTGACGGTGGTGGGGGTCGCGCGCGAAGCCGGCATGAGCCACGCCAACGTCTATCGCTTCTTTCCCTCCAAGGCGGGCCTCGTCGAGGCGGTGGTGGTCGCCTGGGCGCGCAGCGTCGAGGTCATGCTCGGCGACATCGCCAGCGCTCCCGATCCCGCCGACGACAAGCTCGAACGCTTCCTCGTCGCCTGGGCCAAGGCGCAGCGCGACGGCCTCGACCGCGATCCCGCCATCTATTCGGCCTTCGCGACCTTCTGGGACGGGCGGCGCGACACGGTGATGGCGCACAGGGCGCGCCTCAGGGCCTTTCTGGCCTCCATCATCGACGAGGGGCTCGCCGGCCCGTTTCAGGTGAAGGACGAGGAGCGGGCGGCTGCCTTCGTCGCTGACGCCATGCAGCGCTTCGTCCATCCCGTGCTGGTCATGGAGACCCGCGACCTTCCGCGCAGCCAGCTGGAGCAGCGCTATGCGGTCATCATCCGGGCGGCTGTCCGCACCCTCGTCGCCGGCGGTGTGTAGCGGCGGGCGCCCCCGTCCGGATCGATCAGGCCCGCAATCCGCTGTTATCGCGGCGTTGTTACATATTACAAATTTTGTAATTTGTTAGTTGGTGATTCTGCATTGCAGCGAAACAGGGCGGCCTGGGCGTTCGCCGGCGTCGGCGCGCCCGAGGCCGCCGACCACGGTGCGGCATGGCTGCAACAGGGGTCGATAAAGCCTTGAGGCAGGGGCAGAAATCCGCGCTCCGCCGGGGCCGATATTTGACGGCGGGCGCGACTCACGTCACACGGATATGACGAATCAAAGCACAGCTTGAAAGGGCGCTGGAATTCTGGATATCGAGGTGTCGCAAGCGGAGCCTCCGCGACCGCAACACCATTCAGCGAAAGACCCCTCCATGGCGCGCAAGAAACTCGCGATGATCGGCTCCGGCCAGATCGGCGGAACCCTGGCTCTCCTGGCCGGCCTGAAAGAGCTCGGCGACATCGTGATGTTCGACATCGCGGAAGGCACGGCCAAGGGCAAGGCGCTGGACATCGCGCAGGCATCGGCCGTCGAGGGCTTCGACGCCAAGATGAGCGGCACCGGGTCCTACGAGGCCATCGAGGGCGCTGACGTCTGCATCGTCACCGCCGGCGTGCCGCGCAAGCCCGGCATGAGCCGCGACGATCTCCTCGGCATCAACCTGAAGGTGATGGAGCAGGTCGGCGCGGGCATCAAGAAGTTCGCCCCCAACGCTTTCGTCGTCTGCATCACCAACCCGCTCGACGCCATGGTCTGGGCGCTGCAGAAGTTCTCCGGCCTGCCGGCCGAGAAGGTCGTCGGCATGGCCGGCGTGCTGGACTCGTCGCGCTTCGAGCTGTTCCTGGCGGAGGCCACCGGCGTCTCCATCGAGGACATTCACGCCTGGACGCTCGGCGGCCATGGCGACGACATGGTTCCGATGGTCCGCCACTCGACGGTCGGCGGCGTGCCGCTGAACCAGCTCGTCAAGTCCGGCTGGCTGACGCAGGAGAAGCTGGACGCCATCGTCGAGCGCACCCGCAAGGGCGGCGGCGAGATCGTCGGCCTGCTCGGCAACGGCTCGGCCTTCTATGCGCCGGCCGCCTCCGCCATCGCGATGGCGGAAAGCTACCTCAAGGACAAGAAGCGCGTGCTGCCGTCGGCTGCCTATCTGACCGGCCAGTACGGCGTGAAGGACATGTATGTCGGCGTTCCCGTGCTGATCGGCGCCGGCGGCGTCGAGAAGATCGTTGAGTTCGAGCTCGACAAGGGCGAGCAGGAGATGTTCGCGAAGTCCGTCGCTTCGGTGAAGGGCCTCGTCGACGCCTGCAAGACCATCGCCCCCGATCTCGCCAAGTAATCGCTCTTTTTCCGGGCGATTGTGCGCGTCGAGTAGGTGTACGCGTCAGCGTACTGCGACAATGGCCGTCGACGCTCCGTCGTCGACGGTTGGGTAACCATCGCGGTTTAAGCGTTTTGTGGTGTTCGCGTCCACGGCAGTCGCAATCAAGCGGCTGCCCGTCGAGCGGCCTCGAGACCTTCAGGGCGGGCGGGCCGCCAGACACAAGGGTTCCAGATGAATATCCACGAGTATCAGGCCAAGGCGCTCTTGAAGGAGTTTGGCGCTCCCGTTTCCAACGGCATCGCCATCTTCAAGTCTTCCGAGGCCAAGGACGCAGCCAAGAAGCTCGGTGGTCCCCTCTGGGTCGTGAAGTCCCAGATCCACGCGGGCGGTCGCGGCAAGGGCAAGTTCAAGGAAAAGTCGGCTGGCGAGAAGGGCGGCGTTCGCCTGGCGAAGTCGGTCGAGGAAGTCGAGGCTTTCGCCAAGCAGATGCTCGGCGCGACCCTCGTCACCATCCAGACGGGCCCCGCCGGCAAGCAGGTCAACCGGCTCTACATCGAGGACGGCTCCGACATCGCGAAGGAGTTCTATCTCTCGATGCTGGTCGACCGTGAGACTGGCCGCGTCGCCTATGTCGTCTCCACCGAAGGCGGCATGGACATCGAGGCGGTGGCGCACGACACGCCCGAGAAGATCTTCACCTTCTCGGTCGATCCCGCGACGGGCTACATGGCCCATCACGGCCGCACCATCGCAAAGGCGCTCGGCCTGACCGGCGATCTCGCCAAGCAGGCCGAGGCGGTCGCGGGCATCCTGTACAAGGCGTTCGTCGCCAAGGACATGGAGATGCTCGAGATCAACCCGTTGATCGTTACCAAGCAGGGCCAGCTCAAGGTCCTCGATGCAAAGGTCTCCTTCGACTCCAACTCCCTCTATCGCCACCCCGACGTGGTGTCGCTCCGCGACATCACCGAGGAGGACGACAAGGAGATCGAGGCGTCGAAGTTCGACCTCGCCTATATCGCGCTCGACGGCACGATCGGCTGCATGGTCAACGGCGCAGGCCTCGCCATGGCCACCCTCGACATCATCAAGCTCTACGGCGAGGAGCCGGCGAACTTCCTCGATGTCGGCGGCGGCGCGTCCGAGGAGAAGGTCACGGCGGCCTTCAAGATCATCACCGCCGACCCCAACGTGAAGGGCATCCTGGTCAACATCTTCGGGGGCATCATGAAGTGCGACGTCATCGCACGCGGCGTCATCGCCGCGGTGAAGGCGGTCGGGCTCAAGGTGCCGCTGGTGGTGCGCCTCGAAGGCACCAACGTCGAGGAAGGCAAGCAGATCATCCGCACGTCCGGGCTCAACGTGATCCCGGCCGACGATCTGGACGATGCCGCTCAGAAGATCGTCAGTGCGGTCCGCAACGGCGGCAAGGGGGGCAGCACGCCGCCCAAGGCCCCGAAGGCTACGGCCAAGCGGCCTGACGCCAAAAAACCAGAGAGGAAGACAATGAGCAAGGCAGCATCCAAGTCTACGGGTAGCAAGACCGCGTCCAAGTCCGCCTCCAAGGCCAAGGCTCCGGCCGCGGCCAAGGCCCCCGCGAAGGCTGCCGCCGCCAAGGCGGACGCCAAGAAGACTGCGGCTCCCAAGGCCGCCGCTGCCAAGGCTCCGGCCAAGGCGAAGGCTCCGGCCAAGGCGAAGGCTCCGGCCAAGGCTGCTGCTCCGAAGGCTCCGGCCAAGGCTGCCGCTTCCAAGGCCGCCGCTCCCAAGGCTGCCGCCAAGGCTCCGGCGAAAGCCGCGGCTCCGAAGGCTGCCGCCAAGGCTCCGGCCAAGGCCGCGGCTCCGAAGGCCGCCGCCAAGGCTCCGGCGAAGGCTCCTGCCAAGGCCAAGGCTCCTGCCAAGGCTCCGGCCAAGGCCGCCGCTGCTCCTGCCGCGGCTCCGGCCAAGGCCGCCGCAGCTCCCGCCAAGAAGGCCCCGGCCAAGAAGGCGGCTGCTCCCAAGGCCGCCGCCAAGGCTCCGGCCAAGGGCAAGAAGTGATGTGAAGCCGGCGCGCGGGCCCGGTCGGGTCCGCGCGCCGTCTTAAGGTGTGCGGTAGCGTCAGGCGGGTGTCGAGGGTCGAGAGATGGTGACGGCGCTGATTGCTGTGATCGGCTTGGCGATTCTCGTCTGGGGTCTGATCCAGTTCGTCTGCTTCGGGATCGCCGTCAGGGCCTTCTCCCGCCTGCAGGCCACGGGCGCTTACACGACGGTCAAGGAAAGCGGCGCGGTGAAAACCGGCGAGGCTTTCGTTGGCCGCACCATCGATGCAATCCCGAGCGCCTTCGTCCGGCGGCTCGTCCGTCGCGTCGTCCCCGACGGGTCAGACCTCGCCGGCACCTTCATCACAGACCTTCTCGAAGAGAAGCGCAGTATCGGCAAGTGGGTGGCGCTGCTCGGCGCGGCCGTCTTCGCCGGATCGTTCGTTGCGGGCCCTTGGCTCACCAATCTCATCGCACGCGGCTGAGCCGGGTCGCACAGGAGTATGGAATGTCCATTCTGATCAACAAGAAGACCAAGGTCATCACGCAGGGCTTCACGGGCAAGAACGGCACGTTCCATTCGGAACAGGCCATTGCCTATGGCACCAAGCTGATGGGCGGCGTGGCGCCGGGCAAGGGCGGCCAGGTCCATCTCGGCCTGCCGGTCTTCGATACGGTCGCCGAGGCGCGCGCCAAGACCGGTGCGGACGCTTCCGTCGTCTATGTGCCGCCGCCGGGCGCCGCCGACGCCATCTGCGAGGCCATCGACGCCGAGATCCCGCTGATCGTCTGCATCACCGAGGGCATCCCGGTGCAGGACATGATCCGCGTGAAGCGCTCGCTCGAGGGTTCCAAGTCGCGCCTGATCGGCCCGAACTGCCCGGGCGTCGTCACCGCCGGCGAGTCGAAGATCGGCATCATGCCGGCCAACATCTTCCGCAAGGGTTCGGTGGGCATTGTCTCGCGCTCCGGCACGCTTACCTATGAGGCTGTCTTCCAGACCTCGAGCGAGGGCCTCGGCCAGACCACCGCCGTCGGCATCGGCGGCGACCCGGTCAAGGGCACCGAGTTCATCGACATGCTGGAGATGTTCCTCGCCGATCCGAAGACCGAGTCGATCGTCATGATCGGCGAGATCGGCGGCTCGGCCGAGGAAGACGCCGCCCAGTTCATCCGTGACGAGGCCAAGCGCGGCCGCAAGAAGCCGATTGTCGGCTTCATCGCCGGTCGCACCGCGCCTCCCGGCCGCCGCATGGGCCATGCCGGCGCGATCATCTCGGGCGGCAAGGGCGGCGCCGAGGACAAGATCGCGGCGATGGAGGCGGCGGGCATCCGCGTCTCGCCGTCGCCGGCGCGCCTCGGCAAGACCCTGGTCGAAGTGCTGAAGAAGAAGCGCTGAGACCGATTTCGACCACAAACCCGGCCCGTTTCGGGCCGGGTTCGACCATTGAAGGGAACGCCTCAAGGCGTTTCTGCACAGCGTAAACCGGAGCGCCATATGGGTGCTCCGCTGCGGGAACCGATCATGGCACGCCAAGACGAGACCATCGCGCTCACCTCGTTCCTCTATGGCGGCAACGCCGCCTATATCGAGGACCTCTACGCGCAGTACGAGAAGAACCCCGCCTCGGTGGATGCCGACTGGCAGGCCTTCTTCAAGTCGCTCGGCGACGACAAGGGCGACGTGGTCAAGAACGCCGAGGGCCCCTCCTGGGCGCGGTCCAACTGGCCGATCGCAGCCAATGGCGAGCTGATCTCCGCGCTCGACGGCAACTGGGCCGCGATCGAGAAGGCGGTCGGCGACAAGATCAAGGCCAGGGCCGCCGACAAGGCCAAGGGCGGCAAGGATTCGGGTGGCGAAATCTCCGCCGAGCAGGTGCAGCAGGCGACCCGCGACTCCGTGCGCGCGCTGATGCTGATCCGCGCCTACCGCATGCGCGGCCACCTCCACGCCAATCTCGACCCGCTCGGCCTCGACCCGCCGAAGACCCACGAGGAACTGGACCCGCGTTCCTACGGCTTCACCGAGGCCGACTACGATCGCCCGATCTTCATCGACAAGGTGCTGGGCCTCGAATTCGCGACCATCCGCGAGATGGTCGGCATCCTCGAGCGCACCTATTGCCAGACGCTCGGCGTCGAGTTCATGCACATCTCCGATCCGGCTCAGAAGGCCTGGCTCCAGGAGCGCATCGAGGGGCCGGACAAGGAGATCACCTTCACCAAGGAGGGCAAGCGCGCCATCCTGCAGAAGCTGGTCGAGGCCGAGGGCTTCGAGAAGTTCCTCGACATCCGCTATACCGGCACCAAGCGCTTCGGCCTCGACGGCGGCGAGAGCATGATCCCGGCGCTTGAGCAGATCATCAAGCGCGGCGGCCAGCTCGGCGTGAAGGAGATCGTGCTCGGCATGGCCCATCGCGGCCGCCTGAACACGCTGACCCAGGTCATGGGCAAGCCGCACCGCGCGCTGTTCCACGAGTTCAAGGGCGGCTCCTACGCCCCCGATGACGTGGAAGGCTCCGGCGACGTCAAGTACCACCTCGGCGCTTCGTCGGACCGCGAGTTCGACGGCAACAGGGTCCACCTGTCGCTGACCCCCAACCCGTCCCATCTCGAGATCGTCGATCCCGTCGTGCTCGGCAAGGTGCGCGCCAAGCAGGACCAGCATGGCTGCTCGCCCGAGGACCGCACGGCCGTCATGCCGCTGCTGATCCACGGCGATGCCGCCTTCGCCGGTCAGGGCGTCGTGGCCGAGTGCTTCGGCCTGTCGGGCCTGAAGGGGCACCGCACCGGCGGCTCGGTCCATTTCATCATCAACAACCAGATCGGCTTCACCACCTATCCGCGCTATTCGCGCTCCTCGCCCTATCCCTCGGATGTGGCGAAGATGGTCGAGGCGCCGATCTTCCACGTCAACGGCGACGATCCGGAAGCGGTCGTCTTCGCCGCCAAGGTCGCGACCGAGTTCCGGCAGAAGTTCCAGAAGCCGGTCGTCATCGACATGTGGTGCTACCGCCGCTTCGGCCACAACGAGGGCGACGAGCCGGCCTTCACCCAGCCGCTGATGTACAAGAAGATCCGCGGCCTGCCGTCGACGCTCGATGTCTATTCGAAGAAGCTCGTCGCCGAGGACATCATCACCGAAGGCGAGATCGACAAGCTGAAGGCCGACTGGCGTCAGCGCCTCGACGCCGAGATGGAAGCCGGCCAGTCCTACAAGCCGAACAAGGCCGACTGGCTCGACGGCAAGTGGGCGGGCGTCAAGGCCGGTCTGTCGACCGATGATGATCCGCGTCGCGGCCAGAGTGGCCTCGACCATGCCAAGCTGGTCGAGCTGGGCAAGGCGATCACCACCATCCCGGAGGGCTTCACCGCCCATCGCACGATCCAGCGGTTCATGGACAACCGCCGCAAGATGATCGAGACCGGCGAGGGCATCGACTGGGCGACCGGCGAGGCTCTGGCTTTCGCCGGCCTCGTCGACGAGGGGCATCGCGTGCGCCTGTCCGGCCAGGACTGCGAGCGCGGCACCTTCAGCCAGCGCCACTCGGTGCTGATCGACCAGCAGACGGAAGCCCGCTACACGCCGCTCAACAACATCCGCGAGGGCCAGGCCAAGTACGAGGTCATCAATTCGATGCTCTCGGAGGAGGCCGTGCTCGGCTACGAATATGGCTATTCGCTCGCCGAGCCGAATGCGCTGACCCTCTGGGAAGGCCAGTTCGGTGACTTCGCCAACGGCGCGCAGGTGGTGTTCGACCAGTTCATCTCCTCGGCCGAGCGCAAGTGGCTGCGTCTGTCGGGCCTCGTCTGCCTGCTGCCGCACGGTTACGAGGGGCAGGGGCCCGAGCACTCCTCCGCGCGTCTGGAGCGCTTCCTCCAGATGTGCGCCGAGGACAATATGCAGGTCGCCAACTGCACGACGCCGGCGAACTATTTCCACATCCTGCGCCGGCAGCTGAAGCGCGAGATCCGCAAGCCGCTGATCCTGATGACGCCGAAGTCGCTGCTCCGCCACAAGCGGGCCGTGTCGCGGCTCGACGAGATGGAGGCTGGCACCTCGTTCCACCGCGTGCTGTGGGACGATGCGCAAATCCTGCCGAACCAGGAGATCAAGCTGGTCGAAGACAAGAAGATCCGGCGGGTCGTGCTGTGCTCGGGCAAGGTCTACTACGACCTCTACGAGGACCGCATCAAGCGCGGCATCGACGACGTCTATCTGATGCGCGTCGAGCAGCTCTATCCGTTCCCGCTGAAGGCGCTGGCCACCGAGATTTCCCGGTTCAAGAACGCCGAGGTGATCTGGTGCCAGGAAGAGCCCAAGAACATGGGCTCCTGGACCTTCGTCGAGCCCTATCTGGAATGGGTGCTGGGCACCGCCCGGTCGAAGTCGAAGCGCGCCCGCTATGTCGGCCGCCCGGCCTCCGCCGCCACCGCCACGGGTCTGATGTCCCGCCACAACGCCCAGCTCCAGGCTTTCCTGGACGAAGCCTTCGCCTGAATTCCGCCCGGCGCGGATGCCGCGCCGGCCCGTTTGAAATCGAGATGAGAGAGGCCCGCAAGGGACTGCACAATGGCCACCGAGATTCGCGTTCCGACCCTTGGAGAATCCGTCACCGAGGCGACCGTCGCCAAGTGGTTCAAGAAGCCCGGCGAGGCCGTGAAGCAGGACGAGCCGCTGGTCGAACTCGAAACCGACAAGGTGACGCTCGAGATCAACGCGCCGGCCTCTGGCACGCTGGCGGAGATCGTCGCGGATACCGGCACGACGGTCGGCGTGTCGGCGCTGCTCGGCCAGATCGCCGAGGGTGCGGCCGCTGCCGCTCCCGCCAAGGCGGCTCCCAAGGCTGAAGCGCCCAAGGCCGAGGCCCCCAAGGCCGCTCCGGCCGCCGCGCCGGCCAAGGCGGCTTCCGCCGATAACGGCCCGGCCGTCGCTCGCCTCGCCGCCGAAAGCGGGGTCGCCGCCTCGGCAGTCGCTGGCTCCGGCAAGGACGGCCGCGTGACCAAGGGCGACATGCTCGCCGCGATTGCGACCGGCGTTTCGGCCGCGCCCGCTCCGGCGGCCGTTCCCGTCGCTGCCCGTCCGGCCTCCAGCGCCGCGGACGCGCCGCGCGAGGAGCGCGTGAAGATGACGCGCCTGCGCCAGACCATTGCGCGCCGCCTGAAGGAGGCCCAGAGCACGGCCGCCATGCTGACGACCTTCAACGAGGTCGACATGACGGCGGTCATGACGCTGCGCAACCAGTACAAGGACCTGTTCGAGAAGAAGCACGGCGTGAAGCTCGGCTTCATGGGCTTCTTCGTGAAGGCCTGCGTTCAGGCGCTGAAGGACATCCCAGCGGTCAATGCCGAGATCGACGGCACCGACATCATCTACAAGAACTTCTGTCATGTCGGCGTCGCCGTCGGCACCGACAAGGGCCTCGTCGTGCCGGTGGTGCGCGATGCCGACCAGATGGGCATCGCCCAGGTCGAGAAGACCATTTCCGATTTCGGTCGGCGCGCCCGCGACGGCCAGCTCAAGATCGAGGAGATGCAGGGCGGCACGTTCACGATCTCGAACGGCGGCGTCTATGGCTCGCTCATGTCGACGCCGATCCTCAACGCCCCGCAGTCCGGCATCCTGGGCATGCACAAGATCCAGGAGCGCCCGATGGTCATCGGCGGCAAGATCGAGATCCGGCCGATGATGTATCTGGCGCTCTCCTACGATCACCGGATCGTCGACGGCAAGGAAGCCGTGACCTTCCTCGTGCGCGTCAAGGAGAGTCTTGAGGATCCGGCGCGGCTCGTGATGGATCTCTGATCGGCGCGGCCGGCGCGGAGCCGGCCGCCCAACCAGGAGAACACCATGTCCAAGGGCGTCTGCGTCGTTACCGGATCGAGCCGCGGCATCGGCCGCGCCTGCGCGCTGCTGGCTGCCGAATACGGCTACGGCGTCGTCGTCAACTATGCGAACGACACCGAGGCGGCGGCAGACGTCGTCACGCGCATCAATGCCGATGGCGGGCAGGCGGTCGCCGTGCGCGGCGATATCTCGGTCGACGTCGATGTCGAGCATATTTTCGCCGCCGCTGACCGCATGGGCACGCTTGCCGGCCTGATCAACAATGCCGGCGTCGTCTCGAAGTCCGGCCGCGTCGAGGACTACACCGTCGAGCGCCTCGAGCGGATCGTCGCGATCAACGTTGTCGGCACCATCCTCTGCGCCCGCGAGGCCGTCAGACGCATGTCGACGAAGCGGGGCGGCAAGGGCGGGTCAATCGTCAACATCTCGTCCGTCGCCTCGACGCTCGGCAGCCCCAACGAATATGTCGACTATGCCGCCACCAAGGGCGCGGTCGACAGTTTCACCATCGGCCTCGCCAAGGAGGTCGCCATGGAGGGCATCCGCGTCAACGCGGTGCGTCCCGGCATGGTGACCACCGAGATCCACGAGGCAAGCGGCGATCCCGGCCGGGTCGAACGCATCCGCCCCACCATCCCGATGCAGCGGATCGGCGACCCCGAGGAGATCGCGCGCGCCGCGCTATGGCTCCTGTCGGAGGAAGCCTCCTACTGCACCGGCTCGTTCATCAACGCTTCCGGCGGGCGCTTCTGAGCGCCACGCCTATCCGTTTTCCGGAGTAACTGATCCATGTCCTACGATCTCGTCGTCATCGGCACCGGCCCCGGCGGCTATGTCTGCGCCATCCGCGCCGCCCAGCTCGGCCTGAAAGTGGCCGTGGTCGAGAAGCGCAAGACCCATGGCGGCACCTGCCTGAACATCGGCTGCATTCCGTCCAAGGCGCTGCTGCACGCCTCCGAACTGTTCGACGAAGCCGGTCATGGCTTCAAGGCCTTCGGCATCGACATCCCCGAGCCGAAGCTGAACCTCAAGCAGATGATGGTTCACAAGCAGGAGACCATCGACGGCAACGTCAACGGCGTCGCCTTCCTGATGAAGAAGCACAAGATCGACCAGCACTTCGGCCTCGGCACGATCGCCGCGCCGGGCAAGGTCAAGGTGACGGCCGAGGACGGCAAGGTCACCGAGGTCGAGGCGAAGTCTATCGTCATCGCCACCGGCTCGGACGTGACGCCGCTGCCGGGTGTCGCCATCGACGAGAAGCAGATCGTTTCCTCCGAGGGCGCGCTGGAGCTCTCCAAGGTGCCGGGCAAGCTGGTCGTCATCGGCGCCGGCGTCATCGGCCTCGAGCTCGGCTCGGTCTGGCGTCGCCTCGGCGCCGAGGTCCACGTCATCGAATATCTCGACCGCATCCTTCCGGGCATGGACGGCGAGGTCGCCAAGCAGTTCCAGCGCCTCCTCGGCAAGCAGGGCATGACCTTCCAGCTCGGCGCCAAGGTGACCGGCGCCAAATCCTCGAAGAAGGGCGTGGCGTTCACCGTCGAGCCGGCCGCCGGCGGCGAGGCGCAGACCGTGGAGGCCGATGTGGTGCTGGTCGCCATTGGCCGCCGTCCCTACACCGAAGGGCTCGGGCTCGAAGGCGTCGGCGTCGCGCTGGAGCGCGGCCGCGTCGTCATCGACGACCACTTCAAGACCAATGTCGCGGGCATCTACGCCATCGGCGACGTGGTGCGCGGGCCGATGCTCGCCCACAAGGCCGAGGACGAGGGCATCGCGGTGGCGGAGATCATCGCCGGCAAGGCAGGCCACGTGAATTACGACTGCATTCCCGGTGTGGTCTACACCTATCCGGAGGTCGCCTCGGTCGGTAAGTCCGAGGAGGACCTGAAGGCCGCCGGCATCGCCTACAATGTCGGCAAGTTCCCCTTCACCGCCAATGGCCGCGCCCGCGCCAACCGCACGACCGACGGCTTCGTGAAAGTGCTGGCGGACGCCACGACCGACAAGGTTCTGGGCGTCCACATCCTCGGCGCGGGGGCCGGGGAGATGATCCACGAGGCCGTGGTGCTGATGGAGTTCGGCGGTTCGGCGGAAGACCTGGCCCGCTCCACCCACGCCCACCCGACCATGTCGGAGGCGGTCAAGGAAGCGGCGCTCGCCGTCGACAAGCGCGCCATCCATATGTGAGGGCCGGGCGGGCGATCTCGCCTGACTGGGGGTTCATGCGAAGGGCGGCGCTCACGGCGCCGCCCTTTCCTTTTGCGCCTCAGGGACGCCGAACGTTGCGGCAGCGTCGTTGAACCTCTTTTCCGGCCGCCGCGACTGATGGTCATCAGGCGAGCGGCAAGGGTGCCGGAACCGCCGAAACCGAAGGGGAAATGACCATGTCCATGTCCAGAAGGTTTGCAGTGGCCGGTGCCCTTGCCCTCGTCGTCGGCGGCGCCATGTCCGGCGCGGCTCTCGCCCGTGGCGGCGGTGGCGGCGGCGGTGGCGGCGGAGATATCCCCGGCCTCGTCGATGCCCCGAACATCCAGATCCCGCCGCGGCGCGGCCGGGCGGCTCCGCAGGGCGGCACCGCCACCACGACCAACTGCCGCTATGAGGTCTACAACGTCACCCGCGAGTGCGAGCGCGTGCGCCGCTACTGGTGATCGCTCCGCCACGGCGGAAGGAGGCGGCGGGGCAACCCGCCGCCTTCAGCGTTTCGGGAGCTGGTCAGGTCGTCGCGGCAACCTCGCCCGGCCAGGCGAACCGCGCCCAGTCGGGCTTCGACGGCGTCAGCGCGATGCCGCCCGCGGTGATCGCGTCTCCAGCCGCCAGCGCATCCTCGATCCGGTCGAGCCGCACCTTGGCGAGCGCCCGTCCCCCGGCAGCCGAGCCCATCGTGCCGACGGCCTTTCCGCCGGCCATCACGTCGATGCCTTCCATCGGCGCATGGTCGGGATAGGCGAAGGGAACGACGCGGGTGCGCGCCGTGCCGCGATGCTGCATGCGGCTCACCACCTCCTGCCCGACATAGCAGCCCTTGGCGAAATCGACGCCGGCGAGCTGGTCCATGTCCGCCTCGTGCGGGAAGGCGTCGCCATAGGCGAAGTCGCGGCCGCCTTCCGGAATGCCCAGTCGCACGCGATGGGCCTGCCAGGCCGCCTGGTGCGGGTCGGCTGTCGCGGGCAGGGCCGAGATCAGCCGCCAGCCGAGCGCGGGATGGCGCGGGTCCCGCGCCACGATGCCGGCGGTCTCCGGCGCGCTTTCGGCGTCCCAGAGCGCGGTCACGCCGAGCTGGTCCGACTGGTCCTCGATGCCGACCTTGGCGCGCAGGCGGTAGAAGGTCAGCTTGCGGGCGAGGTCGGGGACGAGCGCGCGCGGCGCATCGATCATGAGCCCGCCACCCATGGCCTCTGGCACCGGGACGACGAAGAAGTCGGCGACGATCTTGCCCTGCGGCGTCAGCAACGCGCCGAACCGCGCCTCCCCGGCGGGGATCGCCTCGACATTGCAGGTGACGAGCCCTTGCAGGAATTTCGCCGGGTCTTCCCCGGTGAGCCGGATGACGCCGCGTTCGGGCAGGAATGCCGTCTGCATCGGAATGCCTTTCGTTCGCTTGGCACCGTTGTCGTTCTCCGACATAAGCGAGGCCGCGCCGGGAGCAAGGCCCGGCCGCCTGCCGGGAGGATGCCATGCCGAACTATGACGTGATCTACAGGAACGGCACGGTGGTCAATCAGGATGGCCGCGGCCAGCGCGACATCGGCGTCACCGCAGGCCGCGTCGCCTTCATCGGCGACCTCTCGCAGGGCTCGGCCGGCGCGGTGGTCGACTGCACCGGCCTGCACATCCTGCCCGGCGTCATCGACAGCCAGGTTCATTTCCGCGAGCCCGGCCCGACCCACAAGGAAGACCTGGAATCCGGCTCCCGCGCGGCTGTCATGGGCGGCGTGACCGCCGTCTTCGAGATGCCCAACACCGATCCGCTGACCATCAGCGAGGCGGCGCTGGCCGACAAGGTGAAGCGCGGCACCGATCGGATGCACTGCGACTTCGCCTTCTGGGTCGGCGGCACGCACGACAATGCGAAGGACGTCGCCGAGCTGGAGCGCCTGCCGGGCGCGGCGGGCATCAAGGTGTTCATGGGCTCGTCCACCGGTTCGCTGCTGGTCGAGGACGATGACGGCGTCGCGGCGATCCTGAGGAACACGCGCCGCCGCTCGGCCTTCCATTCTGAGGACGAATATCGCCTGCGCGAGCGCAAGGGCGAGCGCATCGAGGGTGACCCGCGCTCGCATCCGGTCTGGCGCGACGAGATCGCCGCGCTCACCTGCACCGAGCGCCTCGTCGGCATCGCCAAACGCTTCAACGCCAAGATCCACGTCCTGCACATCTCCACCGCCGAGGAGATCGACTATCTCCGCCAGCACAAGGATGTCGCCACCTGCGAGGCGACGCCGCATCACCTGACCCTTGTCGCCCCCGACTGCTACGAGCGCCTCGGCACGCTGGCCCAGATGAATCCGCCGGTGCGCGACGAGCGCGCCCGCTCCGGCATCTGGAAGGGCATCGCGCAGGGCATCGTCGACGTGCTCGGCTCCGACCATGCGCCTCATACGCTGGAGGAAAAGGCCAAGACCTACCCCGCCTCGCCGTCCGGCATGACCGGCGTGCAGACGCTGGTGCCGACCATGCTGGACCATGTGAATGCCGGAAAGCTCACGCTGGAGCGCTTCGTGGATCTCACCAGCCACGGCCCCGCGCGCATCTTCGGCATTGCCGGCAAGGGCCGCATCGCCGCCGGCTACGACGCCGATTTCACCGTCGTCGATCTGAAGCGGAAACAGACCATCACCAATGGCTGGATCGCCTCGAAAAGCCAGTGGACGCCCTATGACGGCGTCGAGGTCACCGGCTGGCCGGTCGGCACCGTCATCCGTGGCCGCCGCGTCATGTGGGAAGGCGATCTCGTGACGCCCTCGGGCGGGCGGCCCGTGCGCTTTCAGGACCAGCGGTAGAGGGCTGCGCCCCCTCCCGCGGACCCGGTCCGTGGTCCAGAGTGGCAATGCTGCAACATCTTGCGGGATATGCTTCTCTGTTGCGGCTTTTTCCCTGCGGGAATCCGGTAGCATGGTATTGGGTTCCCCTACGGAATCGGGCCCGGTGCCCGCTTGGGAGCATGACCAGACCATGAAGAAGCTCGCATTCGCATTCGCCGCCATTGGCGCTCTCGCCGGTCAGGCCGCCGCTGCCGATCTCGGCGTGCCGCGCGCGCCCGTCGCGGCGGCGGTGATCGCGCCGGTGTTCAACTGGTCCGGCTTCTACGCCGGTGCGGATGCCGGCTACTGGGCCGGCCCGAGCTATGTCTCCTATCCTGGCGCCCCGATCTTCTTCGGCTCCGCCACGCCGCAGGGTTTCAAGCTTGGCGGGCACGTTGGCTATCGCCACCAGTTCGCGAACAATTTCGTGCTTGGCCTTGAGGGCGATCTGTCCTGGCTCGGCAATGCCAGCCGCGAGACCTTCGTGAATTCCGGGCTCCGGGTCGCACGCATCCGCGGCAACTGGGACGGCTCCGTGCGTGCCACGGCCGGCTTCGCTATCGATCGCGCGCTGGTCTACGCGACCGGCGGTCTCGCCTTCATCAATGCGACGGGCTGCACGGCCTTCGGGCCCAGCGATCTCTGCGCCCCCAACACGCGGTTTGGCGGCACCCGCGCGGGCTGGACGGTTGGCGCCGGTCTCGCCTACGCCGTGACCCAGAACGTCGCCGTTCGCGCTGAATATCTCTACGCGAACTACGGTGGGCGCACCTATTCGACGACTGGCGTGGCCGGCGCTCAGACCCGCCACAAGCTCGACACCCATACGGTCCGCCTCGGCGTGAGCTACCTGTTCTCCACCGGCCCCTCGGCGGTCGTCGCGCGCTACTGAGTTCGCCCGGCGCGCCTCCGCCCGTTCATCCGACAAGCCCGGCCCGCAAGGCCGGGCTTGTTGCATCTGGCGGACCGTCGGGGCGGCCCCATATGGCGGGTGGAGGAAGGTGGCGACGTGGCGCAAGGCAATTCGACGGCCGGCTATGCCGAGAAGGCGGACAAGCTCGCCGCCCAGTATGAGAGCGTCACCTTCGAGGAGGTGCACGCGGCGATCCTGCCTTATCTGCCGCCGCCGGGCCGTGCGCTCGATATCGGCGCGGGAACCGGCCGCGACGCGGCGGCGCTGGCATCGCGCGGCTTCGCGGTGACCGCCGTCGAGCCGACCGCGGAACTGCGGGCCCATGGCCAAAGGCTGCATGCCGGCCGTGGCATCGCCTGGATCGACGACATGCTGCCGGACCTTGCGGCCGTGATGGCGCTCGGCGAACGGTTCGATGCGATCTTCCTCACCGCCGTCTGGATGCATCTCGACGCGGGCGAGCGGACGCGCGCGATGGCGAATCTCGCCGCGCTGGCCGCGCCGGGGGGCCGTCTGTTCATGACGCTTCGCCACGGTCCCGTGCCGCCGGGCCGTCGGATGTTCGACGTGTCGGGGGAGGAAACGGCCGTGCTCGCCGCCGGCCATGGCTTCGCCGCGCGCCACATGGCCAGCTACCCGGACATGCTGGGCCGCTCCGACATCTCCTGGACCGCTCTGGTGCTCGACGCGCCGCTCTGACGCGCCGGCTGGAATAAACGCGATCCTTGCGCGGGATGAGACGACAGGCAGCGCCGCCTGCTGCCAGTCTGGCCCCTTGTCCATCCGGGGAACAGGTTCCATGCGCGCCGTCGTCACCGCCTTGCTCGCGACCCTTGCCGCCGTCTGTCTCGCGGCGTTTCCAGCCACCGCCGCGACCTATGAGCTCGGCTCGCCGGCCATTGCCCAGGTCACGCTGCCCGATGCCTGGTCGCCGACCGTCACCGAGCGCGGGGTCGAAGCCACCAGCGCCGACGACGAGATCTATGTCGCGGTCCGCCCTGCCGCGATCGAGAATGCCGAGGACGCGGTGAAGCAGACGCTCGCCTATCTCGTCGGCCAGGGTGTCCGGATCGACGTCTCGACCCAGCGCCAGCAGGCTGCTCAGATCAACGGCATGGATGCCGTCAGCCTTGCCTATTCCGGCAAGGACGAGGACGACGAGAATATCGAGATCAGCGTCAGCGTCTTCATCATCAGCCCCTCCGCCGCTGTCATCCTCACCTATTGGGGGTCGAAGGAGGGCGAGCAGACCTATGCGGCGGAACTGCGCGGCATTCTCCAGAGTCTGACGCGGAAATAGGCCTCAGGTCGGGATCACTCGCCGGCCAGGAAATAGTGCAGCGTCCCGTCCGGCCCGATGCCGATCCGCCAGAACACCCAGGCGTTCAGCGTGCGCATGTCGCGCACGTCCTGCGCCGTCATCAGCCGGTAGAGGTCGACCGATTGCTGCGGCGTCAGGTTCGCCAGCGGCACATGGGCGAGATAGGGCCAGACATACATTTCCTGCGGCGTGCCCTTGTTGATGAGGGCCGGCGGCAGGTCGAGGATGTTGAGCAGGATCGCCAGGATCTCGTGGCCGTTGCCGTCGCCCGAGGCCTGCTTCCAGAACGCGATGGGGTCGCGCTCGCCGCCGCGCGCGAAGACCGGCATCGTTTCGTTCGTCTGGAACACGATGCCAAGGCGCTCGATGTTCCCGGATTTCGCCGCGAGGATCAGTTTTTCGCGCATCGAGCCGACCCGTTCGCGCAAGTCCTCGTTGTCGGGCAGCAGGTCGACCGAAGCCGGCGGCCGGGGAGCCGGGCGGGGTGGCGTCGGTGCTTGCTGGGCCGCTCGCGGCTGGGCCGGGGCGGGGGATGACTGGGCAGGCGATGGCTGGACCTGGGGCGCGGGCGCCTGCGCGGAACCTGCTGCGGGTTCGCCAGTCCGTGGCGTCACGTCGCGGATTGACGGCCTGATGGTCGTCGACGAGCCGGAGAGCTGCGGATCGGGCATGCGGTGGCGGTCGGCCGGCATGATCTGCGCGACCGCCACGCCGAGCACCATCGTCGAGACGAGCCCTGCCAGCAATGCGGTTCTGCGCGGGGTCACGTCGGCCTCGGGGGAAAGGGCGGTCAGTGCGAGGAGCGGTCCACCGTGAACTCGCCATTGCGCACGCGCTCGGCGAGCCGTTCAGCGAAGACGGCAGCGGCCTCCTCGCCATAGGTGGCGACCATTTCGACGAAGGAGGCGAACAGGGCGGCTTGCGCGATGCAGTCGGTATCCAGCCCGTCGAGGCGCGCCTCGGCGAAGGCCTCGGACACGTAGCCCATGGCCGCATGGCGCTGGTCTTCGGCCTCCACGGAGCGGGCGGCAGCAGCGGGTAGGAAATGCATCATCGCGTCCACGTCGGGCCTGTTCGTCGGCCTTGTCCCATCGCTGAAACCCTACCACGGGCAGGGGGTGGGTCGCGCCAATTCTGACCGGAAGGTTAACGCCGGTGAATAAATCCGCGGCGTTCCCGAAATGACACTGTGGGGGCAGCGCTTTAGTTGACGTAGCGGCCGGTAATATCGACCACGATGCGGTGGCCTTCGTCGATATAGCGCCGGGTCGCGAGGCGTGCCGCGTCGGTGCAGGTGCGGTGCGTCTGCTCGAATCCGGCATAGCCGCGATTGAAGCTCTGGGTCAGGCGCTCGCGCCGCTCGCCGCCGGCGGCTTCGGCATCCAGCAGCGCCTGCATCTCGCGCCGCCAAGCGCCTGTCTCGGGTGCGCGGCAGAGCGTCCTGAGATAGTGCAGCGCGCCCATGATCTCGGCGAGGCGCATGAGTTGCGGCTCGTAGGGCGCCTGAAGCACCGCTGCCGGCTGTGGCGGGGCGGCCGCCGGCGTCGCCGGACGCTGCGCCTGCGCGAGGGCCGGCGCGGGCAGGAGCGCGATCACGAGGGCGGCGACGAGCCTTGGCATGAGCGAGATATGAGCGAGGCGGCGGAGCCGCGCAACCGGAACCGCCGGAAACGGTTGACGGCCCGGTTTATCCGCCCAGCGCCGCGAAGGCGGCGCGCACCATCTCGCCGAGCCCGTCCGTGGTCGGCAGGGCAACAAGCTCGTCCGGCGTGACCCATCTGACATCGGCCGCTTCCGGCCCTGTCGCGCCCTCGCCCTCGGTCCAGCGCGCGGCGAAGGTGACGACGACGAAATGACGCTCGACGCGTCCCTGCGCGTCGCGGGCGATGATGTCGCGATGGCCGCAGATCGCCAGCGGCGCGGCGACGACCCCGACCTCCTCCATCAGTTCGCGCGCCGCCGCCTCGGCCAGCGTTTCGCCGACCTCCACGAGGCCACCCGGCAGGCTGTAGAGCCCGGCGCCGGGGGCGTTGGCCCGCTGGGCCACGAGGATTCGTCCATCGCGGATCACCGCTGTCGAGGCGGCGAGGATCGGGCGGGCAGGATAGGAGCGGTCCGACATGGTCTTCCGGATCAGCGCGTCATCAGCGCGTCGATCGCATCCTGCGCCGAGGCCGGTTCCAGAACATCCTCGTCCTGCTCGATCACGGCGTTCATCAGGCCGGCGGCGCGGGCGGCGAGATGCTTCAGCCGGTCGGCCGCTTCCTCGGCGATGAAGCCGGCGACGGCGGTCGGCCCCTGGGCGGTGAGCTGGCCGATCGTGTCGGCCATGACCTGGTTCATCTCCTCGACCACCGCGAGGAAGCGGCGGCGCGAGGCGACGGGCGCCTGGGCGAAGGCTTCCAGCACCAGTTCCTTGTCGCGGTAGCTGGAGCGGATGAAATGCTCCTCGTAGGTGGCGGGCTGCCAGCCGAGCACATCGTCGATGCAGTCCGGCATCGACGGCACCAGTTCCAGAAGCATGATGACTTCGTTGAAATGGTTCAGATAGTCGGTGGCGAGCTTGGTCTCCGGATGGATGTTGGCCGCGCGCAGGCGCTCGGCCGTCAGCACTGGCGGTGCATCCTGGAGAAGGTCGTCGAGCATTGAGATAAGGCAGCCCCGGAATCTGCCACAATGAGGCATGGCTGCGGTGAAGGAAGGCTTAAGCGCCGGTAATCCGGGCGGCGCTTCTGACGCTGGACGAGGGAGGTTGGCCGCATGTGCGGACGGTTCGCGGTCAAGATGAGCCCCGAGGCCATGCAGCAGGCCTTCGGCTATGACGAGCGGCCGAATTTTCCGCCGCGCTACAATATCGCGCCGACCCAGCCGGTACCCGTCGTCACCATCGAACAGGGCAGGCGGCGCTTCGTGCTGATGCGCTGGGGCTTCATTCCGGGCTGGGTGAAGGATCCGAAGGATTTCCCGCTGGTCTTCAACATCCGCTCGGAGGGCGCGCGCGAGAAGCCCTCGTTCCGGGCCGCCTTCCTGCGGCGGCGCGCGCTGATGCCGGCCGACGCCTTCTACGAGTGGCAGCGCGCCGGCAAGACATCGACGCCCTATGTGATCAGGCGTCCCGATGGCGGTCCCTTCGCCTTTCCGGCCCTGTGGGAGACGTGGGTGTCGCCCGACGGCTCCGAGATCGACACAGCCGCGCTGATCACCGCAGCGGCGGAGGGGCCGATGGCGGCGATCCATCACCGCACGCCCGTCATCCTCGACCCCGCCAACTGGAACGAATGGCTCGACCCCGCGACGAGCACCGAACGCGCCGAGGCGCTGCTGTCGCCGCCGCTCCAGACCGAGTTGGAGCTGGTCCGCATCGGCCCGGCGGTGAACAAGGTCTCGAACGACGGGCCGGAGGTTCAGGCCCCGGCGGGGGAAGCGGAAGCGGTAAAGCCTGCGCCGGCGAAGCCGAAGCGGGCGGTGCCGAAGAAGACGGACGGGGATGGCGGGCAGGGGAGTTTGTTCTGACTGCTACAGCACCTTGCCGGGGTTCATGATCCGCTTCGGGTCCAGCACGTCCTTCACCGCGCGCATGATCTCCATGGCCACCGGGTCCTTCACGCCGGGCAGCAGGTCCCGCTTCATGCGGCCGATGCCGTGCTCCGCCGAGATCGAGCCGCCGAATTTGCCGACGATGTCGTGGACGATGGTCTGCACCTTGTCCCAGTGGTCGAGGAACGCTGCTTTCTCCATGCCGATGGGCTGGCTGACGTTGAAATGGATGTTGCCGTCGCCGAGATGGCCGAAGGGCACGGGGCGGCAGCCGTCGAGATAGGCTTCGCAGGCGGCCACGGCCTCGGCGATGAAGGCGGGCACGGCCGCGACGGGCACCGAGACGTCGTGCTTGATCGAGCCGCCTTCAAGTTTCTGCACCTCGCTCATGCCCTCGCGCAGCCGCCAGAAGGCGTTGCGCTGGTCGATCGTGTCGGCGAGCGCGGCGTCGGTGACGATGCCTTCGTCGAAGCCGCTGGCGAGAATCTCCTCCAGCGTCTCGCGCAGGCCGGCGGCGGAGGCGCTCGACAGTTCCATCAGCACGTACCAGGGCGAAGGCGCGCTCAACGGGTCGCGGGCGCCCGCCAGATGCTTCAGCACGAAGCCGAACAGGTTCCGCGGCATCAGCTCGAAGCCGGTCACCGAGGGGCCGGCCTTCTCCTGCGCGCGGCCGAGCAGCGTCAGCGCCGCATGGGGCGAGGGGACAGCCACCCACGCGGCCTCGATCGAGCGCGGCGCGGGATAGAGCTTCAGCACGGCGGCGGTGATGACGCCGAGCGTGCCTTCCGCGCCCATGAACAGGTGCTTCAGGTCGTAGCCGGTATTGTCCTTCTTGAGCGTTCTGAGGCCATGCCAGACGCGCCCGTCCGCCAGCACCACTTCGAGGCCGAGCACGAGGTCGCGCGCCATGCCGTAGGCGACCGCCTGCGTGCCGCCGGCATTGGTCGAGAGGTTGCCGCCGATGGTGCAGGAACCCTTGGAGCCGATATTGAGCGGGAACAGGCGGTTCGCCTCGCTCGCCGCATCCTGTGCCTGCTGCAGTGTCACGCCGGCATCGACCGTCATCGTGTTGCCGGCGGGATCGACGGCGCGGACCCGGTTCATCCGGTTCAGCGACAGGACGATCTCCGCGCCGGTCTCGTGCGGCACATGGCCGCCGACGAGGCCGGTGGCGCCGCCCTGCGGCACGACCGGCGTGCCGGTCTCGTTGGCCAGCGCCATCACCGCCGCGACCTCATCGGTCGAACCCGGCCGGACCACCAGCGGGGTGCGGCCGTGATAGAGGCCACGGTCGTCGCGCAGATAGGGCGCCTGGTCGTCGGGGTCTGTGATCGCGTAGCGCTCGCCGACGATGGCGGCGAAGCGCCGGATCAGATCGGCCGGCATGGGTGGAGCGAGAGCGGCTGATGGCTTCGGCAGAGGCATGGCGGGCGGGCGTTCCTCGAAATCTCAGCCTATTCAGCCGCCATGGTGCGCAGCGTCAACCGGCAAGGCCGGATGGCAGCGCTGATTTCGCCCACGCCGATTTCGCGTGGGGCGGGCCTGCCGGCTCTTTCGCCGGCGCGGCTTCGGCCCTATCTTGTGTCCTGGAGCTGCGACGCACGTCAGGGCACATTTTCCCCGGGGCCTTATCGATCTCATGGGAGCTGTTCCTGCCCTTGTCCGTGGACTTGGGCACACGGCGCCCACCTACTTAGGTAGGTTCCCGGGATCGCTTGTCCGACGGCGGAGCGGCTCCGCTTCCCAACCGGCGCGGGCTCTGGCAGTGATGCGGTCGTCATGACCGCTTCTCTCAAGGCCGCCCTCCGCGAAGCGGCGCTCGCCCGGCGCGATGCGCTCGATCCCGCCTTCCGCATCGAGGCCGCGCTTGCGATCTCCGAGGCCTTCCCGCTCGACCGCATTTCCGTGGCCGGCAAGATCGTCTCCGGCTTCCTGCCGATCCAGTCCGAGATCGACACCCGCCCGCTCATGGATCGCCTCCGCGTCGCCGGCGCGCGCCTCGCCTTGCCGGCCTTCCCGGACCGCAAGGGCCCGATGGTGTTCCGTGAGCTGATCCGCGGCGCGGACCTCGTGCCGATGGGCTTCGGCACGTTTGGGCCGGGGCCGGAGGCGGCCGAGCTCGACCCCGACATTCTCCTGACCCCGCTCGCCGCTTTCGACGCCGCCGGCAACCGCATTGGCTACGGCAAGGGCCACTACGACTTCGCGCTGGCGCGGCTCGACCGCATCGCGCCGCGCATCGCCGTGGGCATCGCCTTTTCGTGCCAGGAGGTTGACGCCGTGCCCCACGAGCCCCATGACCGCAGGCTCGACTTCCTTCTCACCGAGACCGGGTTCAGGGCTTTCTGATGCGTCTCCTCTTCCTCGGCGATGTCGTCGGCAAGTCCGGCCGTGTCGCGGTCACCGAACGGCTGCCGGGTCTTGTCTCCGACCTGAAGCTCGATTGCGTCGTCATCAACGGTGAGAACGCGGCCCACGGTTTCGGCATTACCGAGGCCATCTACCAGGACCTGCTGGACGCCGGCTGCGACTGCGTCACCCTCGGCAACCATTCCTGGGACCAGCGCGAGGCGCTCGTCTTCATCGACCGCGCGCCGAGGCTGGTGCGTCCCGCCAACTACCCGCCCGGCACGCCCGGCCGTGGCGCGGCGCTGATCGAGGCGAAGAACGGCGCGCAGGTGCTGGTCATCAACGTCATGGGCCGCCTGTTCATGGACCCGCTGGACGACCCCTTCGTCGCCGTCGAGCGCGAGATCGAGGCGGCGCCGCTCGGCCGCGTGGCCGATGCCATCGTGGTCGACGTCCATGCCGAGGCGACCTCCGAGAAGAACGCGTTCGGCCACATCTTCGACGGCCGCGTCTCGCTGGTGGTCGGAACCCACACGCATATCCCGACCTCCGACCATCGTGTGCTCAGGGGCGGCACCGCCTATCAGACCGATATCGGCATGTGCGGCGACTACGACAGCGTCATCGGCATGGACAAGACCGAGCCGCTGCGCCGCATGCGCGAGAAGACGCCGGGCGGCAAACTGGAGCCCGCCGGGGGCGAGGGCACGCTGTCCGGCATCGTCGTCGAGATCGGCGCGAACGGGCTGGCGACCTCCGCGAAGGCCCTGCGCGTCGGCGGCGTGCTGGAGCAGACGCGCTAGGCGGCGCTTGCCCGCCGTCGCGCGCGGCTGTAATCCCCGACCATGTCGCACAACACCTTCGGCCACCTGTTCCGTGTCACCACCTTCGGCGAAAGCCACGGCGTGGCGCTCGGCTGCGTGGTGGACGGCTGCCCGCCGCTGATCCCGCTCACCGCCGAGGACATCCAGGCCGATCTCGACCGCCGCAAGCCCGGCACGTCGCGCTTCACCACCCAGCGCCGCGAGCCGGACGAGGTGAAGATCCTCTCGGGCGTCATGACCAATGACGAGGGCGTGCAGGTCACCACCGGCACGCCGATCGCGCTTGTCATCGAGAACACCGACCAGCGCTCGAAGGACTATTCCGACATCAAGGACAAGTTCCGCCCCGGCCATGCCGATTTCACCTACGAGGCGAAATACGGCATCCGCGACTATCGCGGCGGCGGGCGGGCCTCCGCGCGCGAGACGGCGGCGCGCGTCGCCGCCGGAGCCATCGCGCGCAAGGTCGTGCCCGGCCTCACCGTGCGCGGCGCGCTGGTCCAGATGGGTCCGCACGCCATCGACCGCGACAAATGGGACTGGGACGAGATCGGCAACAACCCATTCTTCTGTCCCGACGCCGAGAAGGCGAAGTTTTTCGAGACCTATCTGGACGGCATCCGCAAATCCGGCTCGTCCATCGGTGCCGTGCTGGAAGTGGTGGCCGAAGGCGTGCCCGCCGGTCTCGGTGCGCCGATCTATGCCAAGCTCGATGCCGAGATCGCCGCGGCCCTCATGGGCATCAACGCGGTCAAGGGCGTCGAGATCGGCACCGGCTTCGCCGCCGCCGCGCTCACCGGCGAGGAGAATGCCGACGAGCTGCGCATGGGCAATGACGGCAAGCCGCTGTTCCTGTCGAACCATGCCGGCGGCATTCTCGGCGGCATCTCGACCGGACAGCCCGTCGTCGCGCGCTTCGCGGTGAAGCCGACCTCCTCGATCCTGACCCCCCGCCTGACCATCGACAAAAAGGGCGGCGAGACGGACATCCTCACCAAGGGCCGCCACGACCCCTGCGTCGGCATCCGCGCCGTGCCGGTGGGCGAGGCCATGGTCGCCTGCGTGATAGCCGATCACTATCTCAGGCATCGCGGCCAGAACGGCTGAAGTCGTTCACCTCTGCCGAAATGCAGGGCAGGTTCTGCAAAATTTCAGTTTGACTGAAATTCCTGCCGCGCTCATCTTCCGGGCATGAAGCTCGATATCTGGCTCGCCCGCGCCGGCATCACCCGCGTCGCCTTTGCCAAGAGCCTCGGCGTTTCGCCGGGCACGATCACGGCGCTCTGCAACGGCGAGACGCCCTGGATGTCGCGCGAGACGGCCGAGCGCATTGCCGAACTGACCGGCGGCGCCGTCACCCCCAACGATTTCATCGGCCTCAAGGGGCCGCGCGACGAGGAGAGAGCCATGCTGGAAGCGACCGAACGCGTGAAGGCCGCTCTCGACGCCTTCGCCAAGGGCCAGATCGTCGTGGTCACCGACGACGACGACCGCGAGAACGAAGGCGATCTGATCGTCGCGGCCTCGCTCTGCACGCCCGAGCAGATGGCCTTCATCGTCCGCCATACCTCGGGCATCGTCTGCACGCCGCTGACCATTGGCGAGGCGCAGCGCCTGCGCCTTGACCCCATGGTGTCCTCGAACGACTCGCCTCACGGCACGGCCTTCACCGTCTCGGTCGACTACCGCCACGGCACCACGACAGGCATCTCCGCCGACGACCGCACCGCGACGGTGCGCGCGCTCGCCAATCCGAATGTCGGAGCGGTCGATTTCGTCCGCCCCGGCCACATCTTCCCGCTGATCGCCAAGGATGGCGGCGTGCTCATGCGCTCCGGCCATACGGAAGCGGCCGTCGACCTCTGCAAGCTCGCGGGGCTGCCGCCCATCGGCGTCATCTGCGAACTGGTCAACGACGACGGCACGGTGACGCGCGGGCCGCAGGTCACCGCCTTCGCCGAGAAGCACGGCCTCGTCATGGTCTCGGTCGCCGACCTCATCAAATACCGGCAGGCGCGCGACAAGCTGGTCGAGCGGGCCGGCGAATTCCCGATCGAAACGCCCTACGGCCCGGCGCGCGGCATCGCCTACCGCACGCCCTACGACCGCGTCGAGCATCTCGCCGTCGTCTTCGGCGAGATCGAGGAGGGCCATACGACGCTGGTCCGCCTGCACCGCGAGACGGTGCTGCGCGACGTCTTCGGCAAGAACCGCGTCAATGACTGCGCCATGCAGAAGCTCGCCGAGAAGGGCGGCGTGCTGATCTACCTGCGCGACGGCACGGCCGGGGTTCCCGCCCAGTCGCTGGCGGCGACCGCGCCGGGGCCGGACCTGCACGAGAGCCACGGTTCGGCCAAGCTGCGCGACGATCAGTGGCGCGAGATTGGCCTCGGCGCGCAAATCCTGCGCGATCTCGGCGCGACGCAGATCCGGCTGCTCGCCTCCAAGACCCGCCACTATGTCGGTCTCGGCGGCTTCGGCATCGAGATCAAGGCGACGGAGATGCTGGAGACCTGAGGTCTCTCAGCCCTTCAGCGGCCCGTAGGTCGCGCCCGCCGGCGGCGCGATGCTGTCCGGCACGAAGAAGTCGGGCGCCAGCGCCTGTGCCGGGTCCATCCGGTAGCGGTCGAAATCGGTGACGCCTTCGCCCGCGAGGAACGTGTCGTCGATCAGGAAATTGCCGGTGAAGCTCGACGGCTTCGAGAAGATGGCATGGGCGGCATCCGCCAGAATCTCCGGCGAACGGCTCATCGCCATCAGGTTGTCGCCGCCGAGCAGATTCTTGATCGCCGAGGTCGCGATGGTGGTGCGCGGCCACAGCGCGTTGACGCCGACCGCGCCCCTCAGTTCGCCCGACAGACCGAGCACGACGAGGCTCATGCCGAACTTGGCCATGGAATAGCCGGTCGTGCCCGCGAACCATTTGACGTTCATGTCGAGCGGCGGCGACAGCGCCAGAATGTGCGGATTGCGTCCCGCCGCCGCGCTCGCCCTCAGATGCGGGATCGCGCATTTCGAGGTCAGGTAGGTGCCGCGCGCATTGACCTGGTGCATCAGGTCGAAGCGCTTCATGTCGAGCTTCTCGACCGGCGCGAGATTGATCGCCGAGGCATTGTTGACGACGATGTCGAGGCCACCGAATTTCGCCACCGTCTTGGCGACGGCGTCGGCGACGCTCTCCTCCTCGCGCACATCGACCACCAGCGGCAGGGCTTTGCCGCCGGCCGCCTCGATCTCCTCGGCCGCCGAGTAGATCGTGCCGGGCAGTTTCGGGTGCGCGGTCTCGGTCTTCGCCGCGACGACGATATTGGCGCCGTCGCGGGCGGCGCGCAGCGCGATGGCAAGGCCGATGCCGCGTGAGGCACCGGTGATGAACAGCGTCTTGCCGTTGAGGCTCATGACGGTCTCCTCCCTTTTGCGTGCGATATGCAATGCCAGGAGGCGCCCCGTCTTGCGGGGAGCCGCTACTTCCGCGTCATGAAGGCCATGAAGGCGCCCTTCGCCTCGTCGCCCCTGAGCAGTTCGGCGAACAGCGCGCCTTCCTCGTCCATGCGGGCGCGGGTCTCTTCCGAGCCCTTGCGCAGCAGGCGGCGGGTATGGGCCAGCGCTTGCGGCGGCTTGGCGGCGAGCTTTGCCGCGGCCGCCAGCGCCTTCGCCTCCAGCTCCTCGGGCGTCACCACCTGATTGACGAGGCCGATCGCCTCGGCCTCCTTCGCGCCGAAGGGCTCGGCCAGCATGATGTACTCGGTCGCCTTCTTGATGCCGGCGAGACGCGGAAACAGCAGCGAGGAGGCCGCCTCGGGCACCAGCCCCAGATCGACGAAGGGCATGCGGAACAGCGCGTTCGGGCTCGCATAGGCGAGGTCCATGTGCAGCATCATGGTGGTGCCGACCCCGATGGCGAGGCCGTCCACCGCCGCGATCATCGGCACCTCGACGGTCGCCAGCGCCTTGATGAAGTCGCCCGCCGGCGAGCCCTTGGCCCCGCCTGCCGAGCGCTGCACGAAATCCGCGATGTCGTTGCCGGAGGTGAACACGCCGGGACCGCCGGCGAAGACCACCGCGCGGGTGCCCTCGGCCGCCGCGTTCTCGATGACGCCGCGCATCGTATCGTACATGGCGCCGGTCAGCGCGTTCTTCTTGTCCAGCCGCGTCATGCGGACGAGGACGACGCCGTTGTCCTGGCGGGTGATGCTGACGTGATCGGTCATGGTGGCCTTCAGCTTGCGAGCGGGATGTCGAGGTCGGTGATGCTGGCGCCGCCGGAAACGACGCTCTCGGCAAGGCCGGAGGCGGCGGTGGCGAGGTTCTCGGCGAAGAAGCGGGCGAGGCCGGTCGCCTCCGCGCGGACGGCATCCGAAGTGCCAGCCCGCGCAGCCAGCGCCTTCTCGGCGAGCGACGTGCCGCCGAGCGCAAGGCCGAACAGTCGCGCATAGGGCGTCGCCCCCGCGAGCGCATCGGCCTGATCCGATTTCAGCGCGGCGAGCAGGTGCTTCGTCGCGCGCTCCAGCGCATCCACGGCCTCGGTCAGGCGCGGCGCGGTGCGGCCGAAATCGGCGGCATTGGTGCCGGCGACATCGGCGATCACCTTGCGCATGCGGGCGATCTCGGCATCGACCAGCGCGCCGCCTTCGAGGCCGATCTTGCGGGTCACGAGGTCGATGGCCTGGATGCCGTTGGTGCCCTCGTAGATCGCGTAGATGCGCGCGTCGCGCATGTGCTGGGCGGCGCCCGTTTCCTCGACGAAGCCCATGCCGCCATGGACCTGCACGCCGATGGACGCGACCTCGTTGCCGATATCCGTCGAGAAGGCCTTGGCGACCGGGGTCAGCAGCGAGGCGCGGGCATTGCCGGCCGCGCGCTCCTCCGCCGTCTTGCCGAGATGCGCGCGGTCGATCTCCGAGGCGAGGCGGTAGCAGATGGCGCGGGCGGCGCGGGTATAGGCGCGCATCGTGCCGATCATGCGGCGCACGTCGGGGTGCAGCGCGATGGGGCCCATGCCTTCGCCGGTATAGCCCGGAGCGCGACCCTGCCGGCGCTCGGCGGCATAGGCGATGGCCTGCTGCGTCGCCCGTTCGGCAATGGAGACGCCCTGCAAGGCCACCGCGAGGCGGGCATTGTTCATCATCGTGAACATGGCCATCAGGCCGCGGTTCTCCTCGCCGACCAGCCAGCCGATGGCGCCGTCCTTGTCGCCATAGACCATGGTGCAGGTGGGCGAGGCGTGGACGCCCAGCTTGTGCTCGATCGAGTGGCAGCGCACGTCGTTTCTCTCGCCGATCGAGCCATCCTCGCCAACGAGGAACTTCGGCACGATGAACAGCGAGATGCCCTTGGTGCCGGCGGGCGCGTCCGGCAGGCGGGCGAGAACCAGATGGATGATGTTCTCGGTCAGGTCGTGCTCGCCATAGGTGATGAAGATCTTCGAGCCGGTGATGCGATAGGTGCCGTCGCCGGCACGCACCGCCTTCGTCCGCATGCCCGCAAGATCCGAGCCGGCGGAGGGCTCGGTCAGGTTCATCGTGCCGGTCCATTCGCCCGACACCATCTTCGGCAGATACTTGGCCTTGAGTTCGTCCGAGGCGTGGGCGGTGATCGCCTCGATGGCCCCTTGCGTCAGCAGCGGCCCGAGTCCGAACGCGCCGGAGGCGGCGTTCCACATTTCGAGGCAGGCGGAATTGATGATGCAGGGCAGGGCCTGCCCACCATAATCGGCATCTGCCATCAGCCCGTTCCAGCCGGCGGCCGACCAGTCCGTATAGGTCTCCTTCCAGCCCGGCGGCATGGTGACCTGCCCGTCCTTGAACGGCGTGCCGTGCTTGTCGCCGAGCGTGTTGAGCGGCGCGATGCGCTCGCCCGCGAACTTGCCGGCCTCCTCCAGGATCGCCTCGATATCGGCCAGCGTCAGGTCGCCGTAGAGGCCCTCCGCTATGGCCTGATCGAGGCCAGCCGCCTGTTTCAGCGTGGCGATCATGTCGGTGACGGGTGCGCGATAGGTCATGGCAATTCTCCGGTCGGCCGATCTTTAGGTCCCGAGCACGGGGCCGGCAAGGACGCCGGACGGATGACGGCGCAGGCGCGCGCGTGCTAAGCGCCCCGCCATGTCCGCGTCGCGAACCCTCCTGCTCACCGCTGATGCCGCCGGCATCGCCGACGCCGCGCGCCTCCTGCGCGACGGCCGCCTCGTCGCCCTGCCGACCGAGACGGTCTATGGCCTCGGCGCGGATGCGACCGACGGGCGAGCCGTGGCGGCGATCTACGAGGCCAAGGGCCGGCCGAGCTTCAACCCGCTCATCGCCCATGTCGGGGAGCCCTCGGAGGCGCTGAAGCTGGGTGTCTTCGACCGCTATGCCGAGGCGCTCGCTTGCGTCTTCTGGCCCGGCCCCTTGACGCTGGTCGTGCCCATGGCGGCGGAGGCCGGCATTTCCGATCTCGCCCGCGCCGGGCTCGACACGGTGGGCCTGCGCGTGCCGAGCCACCCGGTTGCCCGCGCCCTGCTGAACGCCGCAGGCCGTCCCGTCGCCGCACCCTCGGCCAACCGGTCCGGCCATGTGAGCCCGACCACGGCGGCCCACGTTCTGGCCGATCTCGACGGCCGGATCGACGCTGTCCTCGATGCCGGCCCGACCGAGGTCGGCGTCGAATCCACCATCGTCGCCTGCCTTGGCGAGGAACCTGTCCTGCTGCGGCCCGGCGGCGTGCCGCGCGAGGCCATCGAAGCCGTGATCGGCCGGCCGCTGGCGGCCGCCTCGGATGAAACGACCATCGCGCCCGGCATGCTCGCCTCGCACTATGCGCCCAGCGCGGCGATCCGCCTCGATATCAGCGAGGTGTCGCCGGGCGAGGCGCTGCTGGCCTTCGGCCCGGACCCGCTGCCGGGCGCGACGCGTGTGCTCAACCTGTCGCCCACCGGCGACCTCGCCGAAGCTGCCGCCAATCTGTTCGGCCACCTGCGCGCGCTGGATGTGTCAGGGACCAAGGGGATCGCGGTCATGCCGATCCCGCGCGAGGGGCTGGGCGAAGCTATCCGCGACCGTCTGGCGCGCGCCGCCGCCCCCCGCACCTAGCGGGTGAAGCTTGCGACCAGCTCGACATGGGCCGACCATTTGAACTGGTCGACCGGCGTCACCGTGCCGAGCTTCCAGCCGGCCGCGACGAGAATCGCCGCGTCGCGGGCGAAGGTGCCGGGATTGCATGAGACCGCGACGATCCGGCCGATATCCGCCTTGGCCAGCATGGCGACCTGCGCCTCCGCGCCCGCCCGCGGCGGATCGAAGACCACGGCGTCGAGGCCCTTCAGATCCCTGGTCAGATAGGGGCGGCGGAACAGGTCGCGCGCCTCGGCGCGGATCGGCTTCAGCCCCGAGGCATTGCGCGTGGCGGCGGCAAGCGCCGCAACCGCCTGTGCATCGGAATCCGCCGCCAGAACCTTCGCCCGCCGCGCGAGGCGCAGGGCGAAGGGGCCGATGCCGCAGAACAGGTCCGCGACCGATTTCGCCTTGCCGACCGCCTCCAGCACGAGGCCGGCAAGCACCGTCTCGCCTGCTTCCGTCGCCTGCAGGAAGGCCCCCGGCGGCAGCGGCACGCGGATGCCGTCGACGGCGACGGTCGGCGGCTCGCGCTGCATCACGAGGTCGCCATGGTTTGTCAGGCGGACGAGGCGTGCCGCATTGCCGGCGGCGATCAGTCCGAGGCGCTCCTTCTCGGCGAGCCGGCCCGCGCCGCGCAGTTCCATGTCGAGGCCCTGGGCCGTCGCCGTGATCTGGATGTCGAGCGGCTTGCCGATCCCCTCAAGCGCCGCCGCGATCGTCCGCGCCGCCGGCAGGGCCCCGTCCAGGGATGGCGCCAGCAGGGGACAGGCATCGATGGCGACGATGGCGTGGCTGCGCGCCGCCGCGAAACCGACCTTGAGGTGCCGCCCGTCGCCGCGTCGAGCATGCAGCGTCACGCGACGGCGCCCCTCGCCATGGGCGTCGATGGCCGGCGCGATCTCGGCGCCAAGGCCGTGCTGGCGCAGGGCGGCGGCAACGATGTCGCGCTTCCAGTCGAGATAGGGGGCGCTGGCCCAGTGCTGGAGAGCGCAGCCGCCGCAGGTGCCGAAATGCGGGCAGGGCGGTTCGACCCGGTCGGGGCTCGGCGTGACGATGCGGGCGAGGGCCGCGCGCTCGCCATCGCCTGCAACCTCCACCACCTCGCCGGGCAGCGAATAGGGCACGAAGCGCCCGTCCGAGACGCCGTCGCCGCGATGGCCGACATGGGAAATGGTCATGCGCTCGCTCATGGCCGCAACCCGTGCATCAGGAATTCCCGGTTGCCGTCGCCGCCGGCGATCGGGCTGTCGATCATGCCGCCGATCCGCCAGCCAAGCGCCTCGGCCTCGGCGCGGATGCCGGCGACCGCCGCGTCGCGCGCGGCCTCGTCGGTGACGATGCCGTTCTTGCCGACGTGAGCCCGGCCGACCTCGAATTGCGGCTTGATCAGCGCGATCAGCTCAGCATCGGCGGCAAGCAGTGAGGACACCGCCGGCAGGACCAGTCTCAGCGAGATGAAGCTGACATCGATGACGGCGAGATCGGGCGTGGCGGGCAGCGCATCCCGCGTCAGCTTGCGGATGTCCGTGCCCTCCATCAGCGTCACGCTGCTATCGCCGCGCAGCGAGGCGTGGAACTGGTCGCGGCCGGTATCGACGGCGATCACCATTTTTGCGCCCTCGGTCAGCAGGACATGGGTGAAGCCGCCGGTGGAGGAGCCGACATCGAGACACACCCGGTCCAGCGGCCGCACCTTGAACGTCTCCAGCGCCTTCGCCAGCTTCATGCCGCCGCGCGACACCCAGGGATGCGGCGCCTCGGCAACGATGTCAGCCATTGCGTCGATGTCCTCGGAGGCCTTGCGCACCGGCTTTCCAGCGGCGATCACGAGCCCGGCGGCAATCGCCGCCTGCGCCTTGGCGCGGCTGTCGAAGAAGCCGCGTTCGACCAGCAGCAGGTCGGCGCGGAGCCGGCGGCCGCTCACGCCCTGAGCGCGCCGGGAACCGCGGCCGGCACGACCTCGCGCCCGAGCGCCTCGAAGACCTTGGCGACGATGCCCTTCGCGTCGAGGCCGGCCTTGGCATACATGGCCTCGGGCTTGTCGTGGTCGAGATAGGCGTCCGGCAGCACCATGGAGCGCACGCGGCACGTGCCGTCCATGAGGCCCCGGTCGGCGAGCGCATGCAGGACGAACGAGCCGAAGCCGCCGATGGAGCCTTCCTCGATGGTCACCAGCACCTCGTGCTCCCGCGCGAGCCGGGTGACGAGATCCATATCGAGGGGCTTGGCGAAGCGCGCGTCCGCCACCGTCGTCGAGAGGCCGAGCGCGCCGAGTTCCTCGGCCGCCTTCAGCGCCTCCGACAACCGCGTGCCCAGCGACAGCAGCGCGATGCGGGTGCCTTCCCTGACGATCCGGCCACGGCCGATCTCCAGCGGCACGCCTTCGGCGGGCATGTCGACGCCGACGCCCTCGCCGCGCGGATAGCGGAAGGCGATGGGGCCTTCGTCATAGGCCGCGGCGGTCGCGACCATGTGGACGAGTTCCGCCTCATCGGCCGCCGCCATGATGGTCATGCCCGGCAGGCAGCCGAGATAGGCGACGTCGAAGGAGCCGGCATGGGTCGCGCCGTCGGCGCCGACGAGGCCGGCGCGGTCGATGGGAAAGCGCACCGGCAGGCCCTGGATCGCCACGTCGTGGACGACCTGGTCGTAGGCGCGCTGCAGGAAGGTCGAATAGATCGCGCAGAACGGCTTGTAGCCTTCGGTCGCGAGGCCGGCGGCGAAGGTCACCGCATGCTGCTCGGCAATGCCGACATCGAAGGTGCGGGCCGGGAAGGCTCTCTCGAACAGGTCGATGCCGGTGCCGGAGGGCATGGCGGCGGTGATCGCGACGATCTTCTCGTCCTTCGCGGCTTGCCTGATCAGGCTCTCGCCGAAGACCTTGGTGTAGCTCGGCGCATTGGCCTTGGCCTTCACCTGCGCGCCGGTGACGACGTCGAACTTTGCCACCGCATGGAGCTTGTCGGGCGTCTCCTCCGCCGGAGCATAGCCCTTGCCCTTCTGGGTCACGACATGGACGAGGATCGGTCCGAAATCCGCGTCGCGGACATTCTTCAGAACGGGCAGCAGGTGGTCCAGATTGTGCCCGTCGATCGGGCCGACATAGTAGAAGCCGAGCTCCTCGAACAGCGTGCCGCCGGTGACGAAGCCGCGCGCATGCTCCACGGCGCGGGTCACCGTGCGGTCGATGGTCTTGCCGAGACGGCTGGTGAGCTGCTTTCCGATGTCGCGCAGCTTGAGATAGGTCTTGCCCGAGGCGAGCCGCGCCAGATAGGCCGACATGGCGCCGACCGGCGGGGCGATCGACATGTCGTTGTCGTTGAGGATGACGATGAGCCGCTCGTGCCGCGCGCCGGCATTGTTCATGGCCTCGTAGGCCATGCCGGCCGACATCGCGCCGTCGCCGATCACCGCGATGACGTGGTTCTTCTTGGCTGACAGGTCGCGGGCCACCGCCATGCCGAGCCCGGCCGAGATCGAGGTCGAGGAATGGGCCGCGCCGAACGGGTCGAACTCGCTTTCGGACCGCTTGGTGAAGCCGGACAGGCCGCCACCCTGACGCAGCGTGCGGATGCGGTCGCGCCGGCCGGTCAGGATCTTGTGCGGATAGGCCTGATGGCCAACGTCCCAGATGATCCGGTCGGCCGGCGTGTCGAAGACGTAATGCAGCGCGGTCGTCAGCTCGACGACGCCGAGGCCCGCGCCGAGATGGCCGCCGGTCACCGAAACCGCCGCGATGGTCTCCGCGCGCAATTCGTCCGCGACCTGCCGGACCTGGGATTCCGGCAGTTTTCGCAGGTCCGATGGGATGCGGATCGTATCGAGGAGAGGCGTTGCTGGGCGGTCTGTCACTCGTGTCACCGGCTGCGGTGCGGGACGCTTCGGATGCTGTCGCGGAGCGTCGAGGGGTACACCACGGAGCTGGGGATCGCAATGCAGCAGGGGCAGGGCGGCTTATTGGCGCAGGCAGGGCACGGCTCAGGCCGGCCTCGGCGTCTGGTTCCAGGGCATCCGCGCGAGGATCAGCGCCATGCCGCAGAAACCGGTCGTGCCGGCAACGATCAGGCCGGCGCCGGCAAAGGCCGAAAGGGCATAGAAGCCCGGATGGACCAGCGATCCGAGCCCGACGCCGGCCAGAACCACCGTGCCGGCGCCGATCAGCACCTGGCGGTCGAGCGGCAGCACGTTGCGGCCGGAGCCCTCCACCGCCCCGCCGGCCTGCCGCCACGCGGCGAGCCCGCCGCTCAGCGAATGGACCGGCATGCTCGTCCGCTCCGCCACCTTGGCGCAGCTCATGTCGCTGCGGCGGCCGGAGGCGCAGACGAGCACCACCTTGCGCCGGCCGGGCTCGGCCAGATCGATGTCGCCGAGCCGGGACATCGGCACCGACAGGGAGCCCGGGATGTGGCCGCCGGCAAATTCCGCCGGCTCGCGGACGTCGATCACCAGCGCCTCGTCGGCGGCGAGCCACTGCGACAGGGTGGTGGCGGAGACGGTGTTGGCGGTCATGGCGTGGCTCCTTGGCTCTGGGGGGCGCAATAGGCCTCGTAGAGGCTGCGCATGAGGGTGAGCACCAGCGGATGCGCGATCCGGTAGTGGATGACCTGGGCCTCGCGCCGGGTCGCCACCAGCCCGTCGGCCCGAAGGCGGGCGAGATGCTGCGACAGGGCCGATTGCGACAGGCCGACGAGACGCATCAGCGCCGTCACCGACTTCTCGCCCGAGGCGAGATGGCACAGCACCATGAGCCGTTTGGCATTGGCGAGATTGGCCAGCAGGGCGGCGGCCTCGCCGGCCTTCGCCTCCATCGTGGTCAGGTCCATCTGCGGAATGGTCGTGGGGGATGCGTCCATTGTGGCTTGAATATATTAGTGATCAATTATATTAGCAATACCTAATTCAAAAGGAGCCTCGATGTCCAAGTCCTATCCCGAAATCACCCGTTCCCTCTCCGCCGGCCTGCGCGAGCTCCGCAAGGAAGCCGGCGAGACCATGGCCGGCTTCTCGTCGATGACGCAGGCCGCGATGAAGGAGGGCGCGCTCTCGAAGAAGACGAAGGAGCTGATCGCCCTGTCGCTCGGTGTCGCGGCGCGCTGCGATGGCTGCCTCGGCTATCACGCCGAAGCGCTGGTGAAGCTTGGCGCAACCCGGCAGGAGGTTGCCGAGGCCCTCGGCGTGGCGATCCAGATGGGCGGCGGCCCTTCGCTCATGTATGCGGCCGATGCCTTCGCGGCGTTCACCCAGTTCGAGGCGAGGGCCCTGACGCCGGCCTGACCCCATGTCTGCGGCGGAACGATGCCTGATCGGGAAGCGTGGGCGCACCTTCCGAACATGCCGGAAACCCTATCAGGCAGCGTGACGCTGGTCAAGGAAAATAATCATTCTGGAAGCGGAATGAAGTCCTCTTCGTCGCCCGGCACGATGTCGAAGCGCCGCTGCTTCCAGTCCTCCTTGGCCTGTTCCAGCCGCTCCTTGGACGAGGAGACGAAGTTCCACCAGATGTGGCGGGGGCCGTCCATGGTCGCCCCGCCGCACAGGATGATGCGGGCCGGGGTCACGGCGGAGAGCGTGATGCGGTCGCCGGGGCGCAGCACCAGAAGCTGGCCCTCGCGGAAGATGTCGCCCTGCAGGTCGATCTCGCCGGACACGACATAGATGCAGCGCTCGTCGGTGTCGGCATCGACCGGCAGTTTCGCGCCGGCTTCCAGCACGACGTCGCCGTAGATCGTCTCCCAGTTCTGCGTCGTCGGCGAGGTCTCCCCGTAGAGCGTGCCCATGACCACGCGGATCGTCTTGCCTTCGCCCCTGATCACCGGCAGCGCCTTTTCGTCGACATGGTCGAAGCCGGGCGCGATCTCCTCGTGGGATTTCGGCAGCGCCACCCAGCTCTGGATGCCGTGGAGCTTGTGGCCCTTCGCCTTGAGGGCGGGGTCGGTGCGCTCGGAGTGGACGATGCCGCGCCCGGCGGTCATCAGGTTCACGTCGCCGGGGCGGACCGGAACGTAGGTGCCGAGCGAGTCGCGGTGCTGGATCTCGCCCTCGAACAGGTAGGTGACGGTGGAGAGGCCGATATGGGGGTGCGGGCGCACGTCGATGCCGCCGCCGTCCTTGAACTCGGCCGGACCCATATGGTCGAAGAAGATGAAGGGACCGACCATGCGCCGCTTGGCGAAGGGCAGGGCGCGCCGGACCGTGAAACCGCCGAGGTCGTGCGTGCGCGGCACGATCAGCATGTCGATGGCGTCGCAGGCGAGCTTGTCGCCGAGGGCCGGATCGGGGGAGGGAGAGAAGGACATGGGACGCTCCTCGCTTCGCATCGGGATGATGTTGCGAGGCTAGCGCGGGTTCGGGCCGGTGGCGACCCGCACCGCCGCCTGTCCCGTTTGCATCAGCGCACGGAACAGGCGGCGAGGCTTTGGATCACACGTTCTTGGTCGCGCCGCCGTCGACGCGGATCTTCGAGCCCGTGATGTAACCGGCCTGGTTCGAGCAGAGGAACGCGGCGGTCGCGCCGAACTCGTCGGCCGTGCCGAGACGGCCGGCGGGGATCGTCGCGATCGAGGCGGTCTGGATCTCCTCCATCGACTTGCCCGAGCGCTTGGAATTGGCCTCGTCCAGCTCCTTGATGCGATCGGTCGCGATGCGGCCCGGCAGGATCATGTTGACGGTGACATTGTCCCTGGCAACCTCGGTCGACAGCGTCTTGGACCAGCCGACGATGGTCGAGCGCAGCGCGTTGGACAGCGCGAGGTTCGGGATCGGGTTCTCGACGCCCGAGGAGGCGACGGTGAGGATGCGGCCCCATTTGCGGGCGCGCATGCCCGGCAGCACCTTGGCGGTGATCTGGAACACCGGCTCCACCATCACCTTGAACAGCTTGCCCCATTCGTCGGCGGCGACTTCGGTCGCGGGTTTGGCGGGCGGGCCGCCGGTATTGTTCACGAGGATGTCGATCTGGCCGAGCGTCTTCTCGGCGAGGGCGACGATCTCGTCCACCGCGCCCGGCGCGCCGAGATCGGCGGCGATGCCATAGGCCTTGCCCTTGCCACGCGCCGTGATCGCCTCGGCATTGGCCTTGATGCGGTCGGCGGTGCGGCCGACCAGCATCACGGTCGCGCCCTCGGCTGCCAGCGCCTCGGCGATGCCGAGGCCGAGGCCGCGGCTCGATGCCAGCACGAGCGCCTTCTTGTCGGAAAGGCCAAAGTCCATGGTGTCCTCCTGGAAATTCGGGCGCCGAGACAAGCCCGAAGCGCATGCCAAGGCAAGAGGACCGTTCGCGCGGCAGATCAGCGCGAGCGCGACACCGCCAGCCAGAGGCCGCCGCCGATCAGGAAGCCGCCGCTGATCCGCGACATCAGGCGGATGCCTGCCCGCGAGACGGTGTGCCCCGTCCGCGCCGCCGCGATCGCGTAGGCGCTGTCCGAGACCGCCGCGATGACCAGCGCGGTGACGCCCATGATGGCGATCTGGAAGCCGTAGGGTCGTGCCGGGTCGATGAACTGGGGGAAGAAGGCGCCGAAGAAGACGAGGGTCTTCGGGTTCGACAGGGCGACGACCAGTCCCTGAAGGAAGAAGCCGCCGCGTGGCGCGCTCGTCCGGCCGATGCCGTTCGCGCCCTTGCCCGCCGAGCGGATCATTTTCCAGCCGAGCCAGATCAGATAGGCAGCGCCCGCGAGCCGCAGCCACTCGAACCAGTGCCCCATGGTCGCGACGGCGGCGCTGAGGCCGAAACCGACCACGGCGATCATGACAACGAGGCCGGCCTGGGTGCCGGCGACGTTGAGCAGGCCCGCCCGTGTGCCGTGCGTCAGCCCGTTGGCGATGATCAGCGTGACGCTCGGGCCGGGCACGAGCACGATGACAAGGGTGGCGAGGAGATAGGCCGAATAGAGTTCGAGCGACATTGAAGGCTCCGCGGGAGGCCGACCACGGCTCCGGACGCGCCGAGCTTCGTCCCGGATCGCGGCGGCGGTCAATCCGGCGAGGCGCCCCGGCTGACATGCACGTGAAGTGCCTGCGACCCCGCCCCGTGCTACCGGCGGACGATTGATCGTTGAGATTGGGGCGGGCGATGACCGGACCGACACGCAGGCGATTGCTGGAACTGGCGGGCGCGGCCTCGATGGCTGCTGCGGCAGCCGCCGGCGCGCGCGCCGAAGGCATCTCCCCCGGCCCGCGCGGCGAAGCGGCAGCCGTGCTTTTCGCCCACCGCACGCCCTTGCGCATCGGCGCGGTGTCGCTGGTCGTGCAGGATCTGGAGCGGATGACCGCCTATTACCGCGACGTCATCGGCCTCGCCGTGATCGGGCGGAGCGAAGGGCAGGCAAAACTCGGCGCCGGCGGAAGCGTCCTGCTCGTGCTCGACCACAAGCCCTCCGCCCCCTTCGAACTGCCCGGCTCGGCCGGTCTCTTCCATACCGCGTTCCTGATGCCGACCCGCCGCGATCTCGCGCGCTGGCTGGTTCATGCCGCCTCGAACCGCGTGCGCCTGACCGGCTTCTCCGACCACAGCGTCAGCGAGGCCATCTATCTCGACGATCCCGAAGGCAATGGCATCGAGGTCTACGCCGACCGCGCGCCGGATGAGTGGCGCTGGGAGGCGGGCTCGGTGATCATGAGCACCGACCAGCTCGACATCGACAACCTCGTCTCGCTGACCAATATCCGCGTCAACGACTATGCGTCGGCCCCGGACGGCCTGCGGATCGGGCATGTCCACCTGCGCGTCGGTGATCTCGCGCCCGCCGCTGCCTTCTACGGTGCGGCGGGAATGGCGCCGACGCGCCAGCGCAGCGGCGCGGCCTTCATGTCCTCCGGCCGCTACCACCACCACCTCGGCCTGAACGTTTGGCAGAGCCGGGGCGCGGGCCCGCGCGATGCCGCTGCCACCGGGCTCGGCTGGTTCTCGCTGGAGGCGGAGAATGCCGACATGCTGGCTGCTCAGGAGCGCCGCCTGCGCGAGGCCGGCCTGACGGTCACGGCCATGGGCGATGGCTTCGAGACGGCCGATCCGTGGGGAACGAAGCTCCGCCTCGCGACGCGCTGATCAGTTCCGCTCCCAGCGCTCGCGCCAGATGCGCTCGCCGATCAGGCAATCCGTCCGCTCGCTCTGCGCGGGAACGACCATGGGCGTGTCCGGCGTCCAGAGCGGCGCGATGCCGGCGACCTCGAGGATCAGCTTGCGCCGCGTCGCGGGCACGAATTCCTCCGGTGTCTTGATCGGGATGACGAAGGAACCGGGGCCGCCGACGACGCAGTCCTGATAGTAGGCGTCGAGATTGGCGACATCGGCATAGCGGTTGTTCGGCCGGAACAGCATGATCGGCAGGCCGTTGATGACGATGCCCTTGGCGAGGGCGGCGTCGCGCGTCGGCTCCACCAGCGGGCCATTATTGTTGGAGCCGTCACCGGAAACGTCGATGACGCGCCGCTGCGAGCGCAGGCCCGAACTCTCCAGCAGGCTGACGCTGGCGTTGATCGCGCCGGAGATCGAGGTACGGAAGGCGCGCCGATAGGGCTTGCCGCGCAGCTCCTCGGCGAAGGCGTGGGCGGTTTCCGGCCCGTCGATGATCCGCCAGCCGATCACCACCTGCTGCTCGTGCGCGCCGGCCCATTCCAGATAGCTGACGGCGATCCTGCCGATCAGGCCGCGCCGGATCGCGTCCATCACGTCCGGGGAAACCAGGGCCTGCAGGTAGCCTTCGCGCTGCAGCCTCTGCTCCTCGGGGTCCATCGAATAGGAGATGTCGACGGCGAGGACGAGCTGGAGGTCGACCTCGGCGGCGGCCTGCCGCGTCTGCGGCGTCACCGTGCCGGCGGTAGCAAGCGTCAATGCGGCTGCCAGGACCAATGCACGGATCATGGGAATCCCCGAGTGATCTGCCGATTGTCACGATGCTGACATAGGCCCCGCCGGGCGAAAACCGGATTCCGCACTGCCGCAGGCCGGCTACCGCAGCGCGCGCGATCACGTTCGCGTGCGCAGCCGGCATGCGTCACTCGGCCGCGCGACGCGGTTGCGCCGGGCCTTCGATGCGTTATTTCATGGAGATCGTGGAAACGCCGGCCCCAAAGGACCGCGAGAGTGCAGCAAAGGGACATCTCCAGGTGACGACGCTGCTTCTCTCTCATCCCCAGTGCCTCGAGCATCAGACGCCCTTCGGCCATCCCGAGCGCGCCGACAGGCTGCGCATCATCACCCACGTGCTGGAGCACGAGCGCTTCTCCGACCTCGCCCGCGACGAAGCGCCGCTCGCCGAGGTCGCCCAGCTCGTGCGCGTCCATCCGCCCGAATTCGTCGAGCGCCTGCAGAACGCGACGCCTTTCGTCGGGCTCGTCCATGTCGATGGCGATACGACGCTCTCGCCCGGTTCCTTCGACGCGGCGCTGCGCTCGGCGGGCGGAGCGGTCTTCGCGGTGGACGAGGTGATGAAGGGCAAGGCGTCCAATGCCTTCGTGGCGACGCGCCCGCCCGGCCACCACGCCGAGACGGCGACCGCCATGGGCTTCTGCCTGTTCAACAACGTCGCCGTCGCCGCCCGCCATGCCCAGGCCGTGCATGGCGCCGAGCGCGTCGCGATCATGGATTTCGACGTGCATCACGGCAACGGCACGCAGGACATCTTCTGGTCCGACCCGAGCGTCATGTACCTCTCGACCCACGAGATGCCGCTCTACCCCGGCACGGGCGCGCTGAACGAGACGGGCGCCTACAACCAGATCGTCAATGCGCCGCTGCGCGCGGGCGACGGCTCGGATCCGTTCCGCGAGGCCTTCGAGGTCGCGATCATGCCGCGGCTGCGCGCGTTCAAGCCCGATCTCGTACTGATCTCGGCCGGTTTCGACGCCCATGAGCGCGACCCGCTCGCCAATCTTAACCTGACCGAGGCCGATTTCGCCTGGGCGACGAAAAAGCTGATGGAGGCCGCCGACGAGATGGCCGGCGGGCGCGTCGTCTCGCTTCTGGAGGGCGGCTACGACCTCGAAGGCCTCGGCCGTTCCGTCGGCGCCCATGTCATGGCATTGATGCGGGGATAGCGAACCGATTCCCCGGAGCCCGACATGGCCGACAAGGCTGGAGCCGACAAGCACGCGGACGTCGCCGCCATGCCCTTCGAGAAGGCGCTGGGCGAACTGGAATCAATCGTCCAGAAGCTTGAGGGCGGCAATGTGCCGCTGGAGGATTCTATTGCCATCTACGAGCGGGGCGAGGCGCTGAAGAAACGCTGCGAGGCGCTGCTGCGGGACGCCGAGGCACGGGTGCAGAAGATCACGCTTGCCGCCGATGGATCGCCTTCGGGTGCGGCGCCGCTCGATCCGCAATAGCGGCAGCCGCCGCACGCGGCGAAACGGGCGTTATCCGAACCGGCCGGAAACGCGAGAGAATTTGTTGTGCACCCCCCCCTTTCCGGGCAATGCATCTCCTGTAATGTGCGCGCTTCCGGCAGGCCCCCGACGGACCAACACGTCTCGGCCGCCAAGCACCCCCGGGAGAGGGACAGGACATGACCACGAAGCGTTTGCTTCTTTCGGCGGGCCTCGCGCTCGCCATTGGCGCCGGCATTGCCGGCTGGAACACCGCCGCCACGGCGCAGGCGCCCCAGGGCCAGACCCTGCGCTATGCCTTCCAGGGCAACCTGAACACGCTCGATCCCTACAGCCTGAACGAGACGACCACGTTGTCGCTGCAGGGCAACGCCTATGAGGGCCTGACCCGCCGCGACAAGGATCTGTCGATCATCCCCGGCCTCGCCGAGCGCTGGGAGATCCTCGACAACGGTCTCCGCTGGCGCTTCCATCTGCGCCGCAACGTCAAGTTCCACGGCGGCGAGGACTTCACCGCCGAGGACGTGGTGTTCTCCGCGACGCGCGTGCGCGCGGCGAATTCCGACCTCCGCTCGCGCATCGATGCCAATGTCGAGGTGGTGGCCGTCGACAGCCACACCGTCGACTTCAAGCTGAAGCAGCCGAACCCGATCCTGCACTACGAGTGGGACACCTGGTACATGATGTCGAAGAAGTGGGCGGAGGCGAACGGCGCCGTCCAGCCGACTTCGGCGTCGGCGGCGACGCCGAGCTTCGCGACGCTCAATGCCAACGGCACCGGTCCGTTCCGCATCGCCCAGCATCAGATCGGCGTGCGTACGGTCTTCCAGCGCAATCCGAACTGGTGGGGCAAGGTCGAGCATAACCTCGCCGAGGTGGTCTTCACGCCCATCACGTCCGCGCCCACGCGCGTGGCGGCGCTGCTCTCCGGCGAGGTCGATGTGATCGATCCGGTGCCGCTGCAGGACGTCCAGCGCGTCAATGCCAGCCAGAACGCCCGCGTCATGGAAGGGCCTGAGCTGCGCACCATCTTCCTGAACTTCGACCAGCGCCGCGACGAGCTCGTCGCCTCCTCGGTCAAGGGCAAGAACCCCTTCAAGGACGTGCGCGTCCGCCAGGCGTTCTTCCAGGCCATCGACATCGAGGCGATCCGCCGTCAGGTCATGCGCGGCGCCGCGACGCCGACCGCGCTGCTGATCTCGCCGCTGATCTATGAAGGCTCCAGCCAGTTCACGCGCACGCCCTTCGATCTGGCCGCCGCGAACCGGCTGCTCGACGAGGCCGGCTATCCCCGTCAGGGCGGTCCGACCGGCACGCGCTTCGAGATCATGTTCGACTGCCCGAACGACCGCTACGTCAACGACGCCGCGATCTGCCAGGCGGTGACGGCGATGCTCGCCCGCGTCGGTGTGAAGATCAATCCGAACTTCGTGCCCCGCGCGCAGTACTTCGCCAAGGTGCTGGCCACCGGCGGGTTCAACTCGTCGTTCTCGCTGCTCGGCTGGACGCCCGGCTCCTTCGACTCGTGGAACGTTCTGCAGAACCTCGTGCGCTGCCGCGATGACGCGGCTTCGGGCGGCCGCGGCGCGTTCAACTTCGGCGGTTACTGCAATCAGCAGGTCGATTCCCTCACCGACCAGATCCTGGTCGAGGCGGACCCGGCCAAGCGCAGTGCGCTGATCGCCCAGGCCTATCGCATCATGACCTCGGAATTCAGCCACATCCCGCTGCACCAGCAGGCTCTGGCCTGGGGCGTGGCGCGCAATGTCGAGCTCGTGCAGCGCGCCGACAACCAGTTCCTGTTCCACTGGGTGAACAAGCGCTGATCCGTATCGCCGGGCGCGGCGCGCCCGGCACAGTTCCGCAACGGGAGTGGCGCTCGCGCCGCTCCCATTCGTTTCGAGGGGAGCGATGCTCGCTTTCATCCTGAGGCGCATGGGGCAGGCCGTCGTCGTTCTGCTGACGGTCTCGCTCATCGCCTTCTCGCTGTTCCGCTTCGTCGGCGACCCCGTCAACCAGATGGTGGGGCAGGACACGACCCCCGAGCAGCGCGCCGAAATCCGCCGCCAGCTCGGCCTGAACGACCCGGTCGTCGTGCAGTTCGCGCGCTTCGTCGGCAAGGCCGCGCGCTTCGATTTCGGCGTCAGCTACCAGAGCAAGCAGAGCGTCGCCAAACTCATCGCAGAACGCTTCCCGGCCACCATGGAGCTGGCGCTGGTCTCGGCGCTGTTCGCCCTGTTCGTCGGCATTCCCATGGGCGTCTATTCCGGGCTCAAGCCCAATTCCGCGCTGACCAAGCTGTTCCAGACGATATCCCTGGTCGGCATATCCCTGCCGACATTCCTGATCGGCATCATCCTGATCTTCGTCTTCCCGGTATCGCTCGGGCTCCTGAAATCGTTCGGCCGGCAGGGTGTCGTCGACCTCGGTTGGTGGACCACCGGCTTCCTGACGCTTCAGGGCTGGTCTTCGCTGATCCTGCCGTCGATCACGCTCGGCCTGTTCCAGATGACCCTGATCATGCGGCTGGTGCGCTCCGAGATGATGGAGGTGCTGCGCGCCGACTACATCAAGTTCGCGCGCGCCCGCGGCCTCACCAGCCGCGCCATCAATTTCGGCCATGCGCTGAAGAATACGATGATCCCGGTCATCACCATCACCGGCCTGCAGATCGGCTCCATCATCGCTTTCGCCATCATCACCGAGACGGTGTTCCAGTGGCCGGGCATGGGGCTGATGTTCCTGCAGGCCGTGCAGACCGTCGATATCCCCATCATGTCCGCCTATCTGCTGCTGGTCGCGACGCTGTTCGTGGTCATCAACCTCATCGTCGATCTCCTCTATGTCGCCGTCGATCCGCGTATCCGGATCGCCGGGCGGCCGGCTTGAGGGGCGGGACATGGCCATGAGCGAATCCGCACCTTCTGCCGAAGCCCGGGCGTCGGCCTTCCGGCGTTTCCTCGATTCCGACCTCTGGTTCTCCTTCACCCGCTCCTGGGTGACCATGCTGGCGGCCTTCGTCGCGCTGGTCCTTGTGCTCGCGGCCATTCTGGCGCCGTTGATCGCCACCAACGACCCGTTCGACCCCGCGACGCTCAGCCTGCTCGACGGCTCCAAGCCACCGGCCTGGACTGCCGACGGCGAATGGCGCTTTCCGCTCGGCACCGACCAGCAGGGGCGCTGCGTCTATTCCTCGATCCTCTACGGGCTGCGCATCTCGATCATCGTCGGCTTCCTCGGCGTGCTTCTGGCCGCCACCATCGGCATCACCTTCGGCCTGATCGCCGGCTATTTCGGCGGCGCGGCCGACAGCCTCATCATGCGCATCGCCGACGTGCAGCTGACCTTCCCGGCCATTCTCATCGCGCTGCTGATCGACGGCACGACACGCGCATTGTTCGGCAACCAGCGTTCCGAGACGATCATCTTCTGGGTGCTGGTGGTCTCGATCGGGCTGTCCTTCTGGGTCCAGTACGCGCGCACCGTTCGCGGTTCGACGCTGGTCGAGCGCAACAAGGAGTACGTGCAGGCAGCCCGTCTGATCGGCCTGTCGCGGCCGACCATCCTGTTCCGGCACGTCCTGCCGAATGTCACGGGGCCGGTGCTCGTCATCGCGACGATCAATCTGGCGCTCGCGATCATCACCGAGGCGACGCTGTCCTTCCTCGGCGTCGGCCTGCCGCCGACTCAGCCCTCGCTCGGCACGCTGATCCAGATCGGCAACGAGTTTCTGTTTTCGGGCGAATGGTGGGTGGTGATCTTCCCCGGCGCGGTGCTCGCCGGGCTCGTCCTGTCGGTGAACCTGCTCGGCGACTGGCTGCGAGACGCGCTGAATCCAAGGTTGAGATAAAGGCAGATGGCACCTCCGTACCGTGGGCGCTGCCTGTGGCGCGCGCCACGATTGCATAGCGTGCGGGCTCGCCCGTTCAGCGTGTGATTTTTTGCCGAAAATCGCGGCATTTTGAAAGAGTTAACCCTGATTCGTTACGCCATATCGGGTCTTCTCCAGCGCAGGACGAACCCATGGCGTGGCTCCGCAATATCAGCATCGGCCCGAAGCTACTCACAGCTGTCGGTTTCCTGATTGTCGTCGCCGGGCTGGTCGCCGCGGCCGGCCTTTCCGGAGTGTCCCTGGCGCTGAGCAGTGGCCGCAGTGTCCAGCACGCCAGCGAGATGCTCCAGCACGCCGGGCGCGGCACGGCCAATCTCCTGTCCTACGCCCGCGCCGTCGAGTTCATTCCGCTGGATCTGCCGGCTGACCAGCGCCGCCGCTTCCAGGATCAGGCCGCGGATGAAAGCCGCCGCTTCGATCAGCGGCTGAAGGAGATCGCCGATGACGATCGGCGCGGCCAGTTCACGGCTCAGCTCGCTTCGATCAGGACCAGTCTGGAGGCCTACCACAGGCAACACGAACAGGTGCTGGTCACCGCCAATGCCGGTGATCTCGAGAAGTCCGGCCGCATCGCCTTCGAAGCCGCCGGTCTCGTCTCGAGCATGCGCGTGACGATCCAAGCGATCGAGGAGGTGATCCAGAAGAGCTTCGTCGATGAATCGGCGGCGATGGAAACAGCCGGCGCCAGGGCGTTCTGGATCGTCGGTCTGGTCGGCTCGATCGGCGCGATCCTCGGTCTCGCCTTCGCCGTCTGGCTGGTCGTCTGGGGTGTGGTGCGCCCGCTGGTCGGGATGACCGGGGCGATGATGGCGGTCGCCGAGGGCAATCTCGACATCGAAGTGCCGGCCGCCGGCCAGCGCGACGAAGTCGGCAAGCTCGCCAACGCTCTGGAGATATTCAAGCAGTCGGCCCGCGACAACCTTGCCCTGCGCGCGGAGCAGGAGGCGGAGAAGGTGCGCGCCGAGGCGGCGCAGCGGGCGATGATGCATCAGGTGGCCAACGAGTTCGAGGCTGCGGTCGGCGGCATCGTCTCCGCCGTCTCGGCCTCGGCGGAACAGCTGTCGATGGCGGCCAAGGGCCTGTCGGCATCCGCCGAGGAGGCTTCCAGCCAGACTTCGGCCATCGCCGCCGCGTCCGAGCAGAGTTCGGGCAACATCCAGACAGTGGCCGCCGCTGCGGAGGAAATGGCGGCCTCCGTGCGCGAGATCGGCGGCCGGGTGGCGCGCTCCGCGACCATGGCGAACGAGGCGGTCACGACCGCCGACGGCACGGCCGCCAACATCCAGGAACTGGCCGGCAAGGTGAACGCCATCGGCGCGATCGTCGAGCTGATCAGCGGCGTGGCCGCGCAGACCAATCTTCTCGCCCTCAACGCGACCATCGAGGCCGCGCGGGCCGGCGAGGCCGGCAAGGGCTTCGCGGTTGTCGCGGCCGAGGTGAAGGGGCTCGCCGACCAGACCGCCAAGGCAACCACCGAAATCGCCCGCCAGATCGGCGCCATCCAGGAGGCGACGACCGGGTCGGTTGGCGCGATCACCGGTATCGCCAGCAATATCCGCGACATCAATCATGTCGCGGCGGAGATCGCCGCCGCGGTGGAAGAGCAGACGGCCGCCACGGGCGAGATCGCCCGCAACGTGCAGCAGGCCTATATCGGCGCCAATGAAGTGGCCGGAAATATCGTCGGCGTGTCGGAGGTGATCACCCAGACCGGCAATTCCGCGAGCGAGTTCCTGCAGGCGGCGAACGCGCTTTCCGAGCAGGCGAGCACGCTGCGCCGCGAGGTGTCCGGATTCCTCGGCAATATCCGCGCGGCTTGAGCCGGCCCGAGCCGTCGGCGGTACCGCCGACGGCATCCCCCTTAACGCACGGCGTCCAACTCGCTATAGCTCCGCTCTTCGGAGCACGAGATGAGCGAGACCGACACCAAGCCCCAGCCGAAGGCCGTCTACGTCAAGTCGTATGGCTGCCAGATGAACGTCTATGACAGCCAGCGCATGGCCGATGTCATGGGCGCCGAGGGCTATCGCGAGGTCGCGACGCCCGAGGAGGCCGATCTCATCCTCCTCAACACCTGCCACATCCGCGAGCGCGCCGCCGAGAAGGTCTATTCCGAGCTCGGCCGCATGCGCGTGCTGAAGGACGAGGCGAAGGCGCTGGGGCGTGAGGTTCTCGTCGGCGTGGCCGGCTGCGTCGCGCAGGCCGAGGGCGAGGAGATCGTCAAACGGGCCAAGGTCGTGGACCTCGTCGTCGGTCCTCAGAGCTATCACCGCCTGCCCGACCTGATCGCCCGCGCCAGGGCGAAGCCCGGCGTGGTCGACACCGAATTTCCCGTCGAGGACAAGTTCAAGGTCCTGCCAGCGGCGTCCGAGGCGAAGACGCGGTCGCGCGGCCTCACCGCCTTCGTCACCGTTCAGGAGGGCTGCGACAAGTTCTGCACCTTCTGCGTCGTGCCCTATACGCGCGGCGCAGAAGTGTCCCGGCCGGTGGCGCAGGTCGTTGCCGAAGCCGCCAAGCTCGTCGAGGCCGGCGTGCGCGAGATCACTCTGCTCGGCCAGAACGTCAACGCCTATCACGGCATCGGGCCGGACGGCGTCGAGTGGACGCTGGCGAAGCTTCTCTACCGCCTCGCCGAAATCCCCGGCGTCGCGCGCCTGCGCTACACGACCAGCCACCCGCGCGAGATGACCGACGACCTGATTGAGGCGCATCGCGACCTCGATACGCTGATGCCCTATCTGCACCTGCCCGTGCAGTCGGGATCGACGGCGGTGCTGAAGCGGATGAACCGCAAGCACAGCCGAGACGACTATTTCCGCCTCGTCGACCGCATCCGGCAGGCGCGCCCGGACATCGCCCTGTCCTCGGATTTCATCGTCGGCTTCCCCGGCGAGACCGACGCCGATTTTGCGGATACGATGGACCTCGTGCGCCAGATCGGCTTCGCTTCCGCCTACACGTTCTCCTATTCGCAGCGACCGGGCACGCCGGGCGCCGAGATGGACGGCCAGCTTGGCGAGCCCCTGAAGACGGCGCGGCTTCACGAACTGCAGGCGCTGATCACCGCGCAGCAGCACGCATTCCAGGCGAGCCTTGTCGGGCGGGTCGTCGACGTCCTGTTCGAGAAGGCGGGCCGCAAGCCCGGCCAGATGGTCGGACGCTCGCCCTATCTGTCGCCGGTGCAGGTCATCGGACCGTCGTCTCTCGCTGGCACGATCGTCCCTGTCCGAATCACGGGAGCCAAGACAAACTCCCTTGACGGCGACCTTGTCGAAGCCGGTGGCGATCGGCGGGAGAGCGACCATATGATGGCAGTGCATGCGGCAGAGTGAGTTCCAGCAGAACCTCATGAACGAAGGACGGCGGGTTTGAAAAATCCCACAGGGGGCGGCTTCGGGCCGGACAGCGGGCGCAACATTCCTTGGCTTGCGACGCACGATGACACGGCCGAGGCCGAAATCACGCTCTCCTTCGACGACAACCGCCTCGCCAGCCGATTGTTCGGTCAGTACGACCAGAACCTCGCCTTCATCGAGAAGCGGCTCGGCATCCAGGCCGCTGCGCGCGGCAATCTGGTCAATCTCGTCGGCCCGGCCGAGCGCTGCGAGCAGGCCAAGACCGTCCTCGAAAATCTCTATGCGCGGCTGAAGACCGGCCACGACATCAATCTCGGCGATGTCGACGGTGCGATCCGCATGACGACCTCTCAAGGGTCGCTGTTCGAGGCCGACGGCGCGCCGCGCATCGGCCACGAGGAGATCGTCACACGCAAGCGCACGGTCCGCGCGCGCACGCCCGCGCAGGACGCCTATATCCGAGCGCTCAAGCGCAACGAGCTGGTCTTCGGTATAGGTCCCGCGGGCACCGGCAAGACCTGGCTGGCGGTGGCGCAGGCGGTGGCCCTCCTCGACAAGGGCATGGTCGACCGGCTGATCCTGACGCGTCCGGCGGTCGAGGCCGGCGAGCGGCTCGGCTTCCTGCCCGGCGACATGAAGGAGAAGGTCGATCCGTATCTGCGGCCGATCTACGACGCCCTCTACGACCTGATGGATGCTCCCCGCGTCGAGCGCGGCATCCAGTCCGGCATGATCGAGATCGCGCCGCTCGCCTTCATGCGCGGTCGCACCCTGACCAACGCGGTGGTGATCCTCGACGAGGCCCAGAACACGACATCCATGCAGATGAAGATGTTCCTGACCCGCCTCGGCGAGAACTCGCGCATGATCATCACCGGCGACCCGAGTCAGGTCGATCTGCCCTCGGGCATGAAGTCGGGCCTCGCCGAGGCGCTGGACCTTCTGGAGAACGTCGAGGGCCTGGCCCAGTGCTACTTCTCCGAGGATGACGTGGTGCGCCACGAGCTGGTTGGCCGCATCGTCAAGGCCTACGAGGCCGCGACGCGCGCCGGCGAGCACGCCGCGCCCCACAAGCCGAGGCGCATGCGCGAGGGATGAGCGAGCGCCAGGACGAGGACGAGGCGATCCAGACGGATATCGCCGTCCTCAGCGATCTCTGGGACGGCCTTGCCGAGGCCGAGGATGTGGTGCGTACCGCTGTCCGCGCGGCCGCGGCGCATGTCGCCGGCCGCGTTCCGGCGGATGCGGAACTGTCCATCGCGCTGGCGGACGACGCGACGGTCCGGAACCTCAACCGCGACTACCGGGCCAAGGACAAGCCGACCAACGTGCTGTCCTTTCCCGCCCCTCATGGACCGCTGCTGGGCGATGTCGTGATCGCCTATGAGACCCTGCAAAGGGAAGCGGTGGAGGAGGGCGTCGCGCCGCGCGACCACCTTGTCCTCTTGACGGTCCATGGCTTGTTGCATCTTTTGGGCTATGATCACCTGACCGAACCGGAGGCGCTGGAGATGGAAGCCATCGAAACCGCTATTCTGGCCGGCCTTGGAATCAAGGACCCACACGCCGCCGGGCGAATGATGCCCGAAGGACCCGATGCCCGACCCTAGCGACAGTCGATACCGAAGCACCGCGGCCGAGGCCGCGCCCCAACCAGAGACCGCTCCGGAGGCCGCCAGAGCGCCTGCGGAGCGGAATGGTGAGCGCCAGGAGCGCTGGATCGACCGGCTGCGCACCCGTCTGGGTCTGAAGTCCAGCGCCACCGTGCGCCAGAATCTCGAAGACGTGCTCGAGGACAATACGCCCGCCTCCGACGGCTTTTCGCCGGAAGAGCGCTCCATGCTCCGCAACATTCTGGATCTGCGCGAGAGCCGGGTCGTCGATCTCGCCCAGCCGCGCGCCGACATCAATGCGGTGCAGAAAGACATCACGCTCGCCGCCCTCATGCAGACCTTCGAGGATGCCGGCCATACCCGGCTGGTGGTCTATGACGACGCGCTCGACGATCCTGTCGGCATGGTCCACATCAAGGATCTGGTGAAGCACCTGTTCACCGAGGCCAAGAAGGCGACGAAGAAAAAGCGCAGCCGCGCCAGAGCCGATGCCAAGGCGGCCGACGAGGTGGTTGCGCCGAAGCGCGAGCCGAAATCCGAAACATCCCGCGTGACAGGCGACCTCGACCTCGGCGCGGTCGACCTTGGCGTCGCGCTGGCCTCGACCCGGCTGATCCGCCCGATCCTATTCGTGCCGCCCTCCATGCCGGCCATCGACCTTCTGGCCCGCATGCAGGCGACCCGCATCCAGCTTGCCCTCGTCGTCGACGAGTACGGTGGCACGGACGGCCTGATCGCCATGGAGGATATCGTCGAGAGCATCGTCGGCGATATCGAGGACGAGCATGACGTCGACGATGGCCGCACCATCGCGGCAACCGCCGACGGCGCCTTCGTCGCCGATGCGCGCGCGACGCTCGATGAAGTACGCGAGGCGCTCGGTGCCGAGTTCGATCCCGGCGAGCAGGTGGCCGACGAGGTCGATACGCTCGGCGGCTATCTCACCGTGCTGGCCGGTCATGTGCCGGTGCGCGGCGAGTTGCTGGCCGGCCCCGGCGAGTTCGAGTTCGAGGTGATCGATGCCGATCCGCGGCGCGTGAAACGGGTCAAGATCACCCGTGGCAGGGGGCTCGTGGACAAGCCGGCGCGCGGCCGGCGCAAGGACGAGGAGGAACAGGCAGCGGCTGCCGCCGCGGCCTCGACCCCGGTGTCCGTCGCCATGCCGTCGCCACCACTGCCCGATTCGCTTCCGGCCCCTGCAAGCCAGGATCGGCAGGGGCCTGCCGCACCGGATTCGGTCTCGCCCGATATCCGCAAGGCCAGCTGACTGCCGCCGCGCTTGACCGCGCGGGGGAGGTGGCCGACACGGGAACCATGAGCGACCGCGACACCGAATCGTCCGCTGCCGCGCGGAGCCGCCGCCCGTGACGGTGCAGTCGCTCGCCCGCACGGTCATTCTCACCTGGGGGTGGCGGCGGACGGCGCTGGCCTTCGGCGCTGGCGCGCTTGGCGCGCTGGCCATGCCGCCCTTCGGCGTCCTGCCGGTTCTTGCGATCAGCTTCCCGGTTCTCGTCTGGCTTCTCGACGGCGCCTCGGCGGCCGGCGGCGGCTGGCGCACGATCCTCGCAGCGGCACGCACCGGCTGGTGGTTCGGCTTCGGCTACCATCTGGCCGGGCTCTGGTGGGTCGGTTCCGCCTTCCTCGTCGAAGCCGACCGCTTCGCCTGGCTTCTTCCCGCCGCCGTCACCCTGCTGCCGGCCGGGCTGGCCCTGTTCACCGCCCTCGGCGCGGCGATCGCGCGCCTGTTCTGGCGGCCGGGCGGCAGGCGCGTCCTGGCGCTGGCATTCGGCCTGACGCTCGGCGAATTCCTCCGCGGCTCGGTGCTGACGGGGTTTCCGTGGAACCTCTACGGCTACGCGCTGACGCAATATGCCTGGCTCGCGCAGGGCGCGGCCTATGTGGGCGTCTATGGTCTGACGCTTGTCGCGATCATCGTTCTCGCCAGCCCCTGCGTTCTCGGCGACGACCCCGAGGAGACGCCGCGCCGGGTCGCGATCCCCATCGGCGCCGCGCTTGCGCTCATGTGCCTCGCCCTGTTCGGCGGCTGGCGCGTCTCGACCGCCCAGATCGCCAGCGTTCCCGGCGTGAAGCTCCGCATCGTCCAGCCGGATATTCCGCAGGACCAGCGCTTCCGCCCCGAGGCCCGCGACGAGATTCTCGCGCGCTATGCTGCGCTGTCGGACAAGGCCGCGTCGCCGGAGCGGTCGGGAATCCGTGATGTGACCCATGTGATCTGGCCGGAATCCGCCTTTCCCTTCTTCCTGATCTGGGACCGCGAGGCGTTGGCGAAAATCGCCGACCTCGTGCCGCCGGGCGTCACGTTGATCACCGGCGCGGCGCGGCCCGACGAGCCGCTGCCCGGACGGCGGGAGCCGCGCGTCTTCAACTCCGCCTATGTGATCGACCATCAGGGCGCGATCATGGCGACCTACGACAAGGTGCATCTGGTTCCCTTCGGCGAATATCTGCCGTTCCAGGAACGGCTGGAGGAACTCGGCCTTGAGGCCCTCACGCGTCAGCGTGGCGGTTTCTCCGCGGGCGACAGGCGGCGCACGATTGCCGTTCCGGGTGCTCCGCCGGTGGGCATCCTGATCTGCTATGAGGCGATTTTTCCCGGCGCTGTGACCTCCACGGAGCGTCGTCCGCAATGGCTGCTCAACGTCACCAACGACGCCTGGTTCGGCTTCACGCCCGGCCCCTACCAGCACTTGCATCAGACCGCGGTGCGCGCGATCGAGGAGGGTCTGCCGCTGGTTCGCGCGGCCAATAACGGCGTTTCAGCGGTGATCGACCCGCTTGGCCGCACGGTCAGGTCGCTACCGCTAGGCGCCCGCGACGCGCTGGATGCGGACCTGCCGGCTGCTCTGCCGGCGACCGTTTTTGCCCGTGCCGGACATGTGCCGCTGTTCGTCGCGCTGTTCGGTCTTTTCCTTGCTTTGATCAGACGGTCGCGCCCGCGACCTCCGATTGCATGAAGCGCGGCGAACGCCCTTGAGGTTTACTTGTAACGATCTGGACAATTCGCCATAAGCAGGAAAGCTCCTTGGACTGCATTGCATTTAGTGGCAAGTGACCTGGGGGGGTAAGGCGGCCGCATGGGGGGATGCGGCAGCCTCGCGGCATGGGCTGAGGAGGCATGGAGAGTTTGATGGTCAAGAAGGCGCCGAACCCCATCGACAAGCATGTCGGCAGCCGCGTCCGCATGCGACGCATGATGCTGGGCATGAGTCAGGAAAAGCTGGGTGAGCGCCTCGGCCTGACCTTTCAGCAGGTTCAGAAATACGAGAAGGGCACCAATCGCATCGGCGCGAGCCGCCTGCAGCAGATCGGCACGATTCTCTCCGTGCCGGTGTCCTTTTTCTTCGACGGCGCGCCGACCGGCGAGCCGCTGCCCGAGGGCGGGTTCGCGGAAGCGAGCGGCGCCTCCTACGTCGCCGATTTCCTGTCCACCAGCGAAGGATTGTCGCTGAATCAGGCCTTCATCCGCATCAAGGATGCCAAGGTCCGGCGCAAGATCGTCGATCTCGTCAATGCGGTGGCTGGCTCGGAAGACGAGCCCACCTGACACGCCTGCCGGCGGTGATCCGGCCGAAAAGCGACCTTTCGGCAGCGTCCGCGTTCTTTTCTGCGAACGAACCGGCCTTTTTGCCATATTCAGGCTTGACCGCCGCCACGGCTGTTGCGAGAACCTCGCGCGCTCTGGCGTCGGACGACCATGCCGTCCCTTGGCGACCGCGCGCCCTCGTCGGGCGGGCGGCTGTTCAATTCCGGTTCATGGCGCCACCGATAACGACGGCGCCTCGCTCCCGCGATCCCCGCGGCTTGCTTTTCGGAGGACTTTCGTGTCCCGCAGTTCCTATCTCTTCACGTCGGAATCCGTGTCCGAGGGCCATCCGGACAAGGTCTGCGACCGCATCTCCGACGAGATCGTCGACCTGATCTTCAAGGAAGCCGCCAAGACCGGTCTCGACGCAGCGAATGTGCGCATTGCCGCCGAGACGCTGGCGACCACCAATCGCGTCGTGATCGCCGGTGAAGTCCGCGTTCCCGACACGCTCCTGAAGAAGGACAAGGACGGCAAGGCGATCAAGGATGCCCATGGCAATCCGGTCGTGAATCCCTCCAAGTTCAAGTCGGTGGCGCGCAAGGCGATCAAGGCGATCGGCTACGAGCAGGACGGCTTCCACTGGAAGAAGGCCAAGATCGACGTTCTTCTTCATCCCCAGTCCGCCGACATCGCGCAGGGCGTCGACGAGGCCGGCAACAAGGATGTTGGCGCGGGCGACCAGGGCATCATGTTCGGCTATGCCTGCCGCGAGACCCCGGAACTGATGCCGGCCCCGATCTACTACGCCCACAAGATCCTCGAGAACCTCACCAAGTACCGCAAGGCGGGCGAGAAGGGCTGCGAGAAGCTCGGCCCGGACGCCAAGAGCCAGGTCACCATCCGCTACGAGAACGGCAAGCCGGCCGCGGTCACGCAGATCGTGCTGTCGACCCAGCATCTCGACGGCAAGCTGACCTCCAAGGACGTGCAGAAGATCGTCGAGCCGGTGATCCGCGAGACGCTCAACGGCCTCGAGATCGCCAAGGACTGCAAGTGGTGGATCAACCCCACCGGCAAGTTCGTCATCGGCGGCCCGGACGGTGACGCCGGCCTCACCGGCCGCAAGATCATCGTCGACACCTATGGCGGCGCGGCCCCGCATGGCGGCGGCGCCTTCTCCGGCAAGGATCCGACCAAGGTCGATCGCTCGGCCGCCTATGCCGCGCGCTATCTTGCCAAGAACGTCGTCGCGGCCAAGCTCGCCGACCGCTGCACCATCCAACTCGCTTATGCCATCGGCGTCGCCAAGCCCCTGTCGATCTATGTCGATCTGCACGGCACCGCGAAGCCGGGCGTGGACGAGGCGAAGGTGGAGAAGGCGCTGGCCGAGGTCATGGACCTCTCGCCGCGCGGCATCCGCGAGCATCTCGGCCTGAACAAGGCGATCTACGCCAAGACCTCGGCCTATGGCCATTTCGGCCGCAAGGCTGGCCGCGACGGCAGCTTCTCCTGGGAGAAGACCGACCTCGTCGCCAAGCTGAAGGAAGCCGTCGCCGGCTGAGGCGACGCTCCCGAACGCGTTCTCGAAGGGGGCCGCATGGCCCCCTTCGTCATATCTGGACTTGCGATGACCGACGATAAACGCCTCTCGGGGCAGGGCTCCTTCTTCGGGCGGCGCAAGGGCAAGGGCCTGCGCCAGCATCAGGCCGACCTGTTCGAGACCCTGCTGCCGCGCCTGCGCGTCGATCCGGCCGCGCCCTGCGATCTCGCCGGCCTCTTCTCCCGGCCGGTCGAGGGCCACGTTCTGGAGATCGGCTTCGGCGGCGGCGAGCATCTGGTGCGCGAGGCGACCGCCCACCCGCATCTCGGCTTCGTCGGTGTCGAGCCGTTCATCAACGGCATGGCCAAGATGCTCGCCGAGATCGAGCGCAAGACGATCGGCAATGTCCGCCTGCACACGCAGGATGCTGGCCTGCTGCTGCCGTGGTTCCCGGATGCCTCGCTCGACATCGTCTATCTGCTCTATCCCGACCCCTGGCCGAAGACGCGGCACAACAAGCGCCGCTTCGTCTCCGACCAGACGGTTGCCGAATTCGCCCGCGTGCTGAAGCCGGGCGGCGAGTTCCGCTTCGCCACCGATATCGAGCACTACGCCGCATGGACGCTGGAGCGGCTGCTGCGCTCGCCGGATTTCGCCTTTGCGGCCACGAAGGCCGCCGACTGGACGACGCCCTGGCCGAACTGGGAATCGACCCGCTACGAGGCCAAGGCCCTGCGCGAAGGGCGCAAACCGTGCTACCTGACGTTCCGGCGAAGCTGATCCGCCGGGAGACATCGTGACGGCGGCGCTCGCGCTTCTCTGCATCCTTCTGGCCGGCCTGTCGCTGATGGTCGGCCCGGTCTGGCTGCCGCCGTTCGACGTGCTGTATGCCCTCGCCGGCGGCGACACGACCGCTGGCATCATCGTCCACGACATCCGTCTGCCGCGTACCATTCTCGCGCTGATGATCGGCGCGACGCTCGGCCTTGCCGGCGCGGCGCTTCAGGGCCTCGTCCGCAATCCGCTGGCCGAGCCGACCCTGTTCGGCGCGCCTGCGGCCGCCGCCTTCGCTTCGGCCGCCATGCTCGCTTTTGGCGGCGCGTCGGTCCTGTCGTTCTGGATGCCGACGGCGGGCATGGCCGGCGCCTTCGTCTCGGTGGCGGCGCTGTTCCTGGTGGCGGGAAACCGGGCGGGTGTCACCATCCTGTTGCTGGCTGGCCTTGCGCTCAACAGCCTGTTCGGCGCGGCGACGGCGCTGGTCCTTAACCTCGCCCCGAACCCCTTCGCCGCGCTCGAGATCGCCTTCTGGCTGTTGGGGTCGCTGGAAGACCGCTCCTTCGTCCATGTCGCGCTGGCCGGTCCCTTCATGGTGGCGGGAGCCGTGCTGCTGGTCTCGCAGGCGCGCGCCTATCGCGCCCTGACGCTCGGCGAGGAGGTGGCGGCGAGCCTCGGGGCCAATGTCGCCCGCGCGCGGCTCGTGGTCGCGATGGGCCTCGCGCTCGGCGTCGGCGCGGCCGTGTCGGTGACCGGCGCCATCGGCTTCGTCGGGCTGGTCGCGCCGCATCTGGTGCGCCGCTCTGTCGGCTCCGATCCCGCGCGCATCCTGCTGCCGGCAGCACTGGCCGGCGCGGCCCTGCTGACCGCCGCCGATATCGTCGCCCGACTGATCCCGGCCACCACCGAGATCAAGACCGGCGTCGTCACGGCGCTGGTCGGCGTGCCCTTCTTCCTCTGGCGCATCCTCAAGTCGCGGCGGTCGGAGGAGGATGCATGAACGGGCTCGTCCTTGACCGCGTGAGCGTGAACCTCGGCGGCCGCACGGTTGTCGATGGCGTATCGGCCGCCGTGCCGGCCGGAAACCTCACCGTGATCGTCGGACCGAACGGCGCCGGCAAGACCAGCCTGCTCCGCGCATTCGCCGGGCTGCTGCTCCATGGTGGCACGATCAGCCTCGACGGCATCGACATCGCGGGGCTTGCGGCCGGTGAGCGTGCGCGTCGCATCGGCTACCTGCCGCAGCGCGCCGAATTCGCCTGGGCGCTGCCGGTGCGCGACGCTGTGGGCCTTGGTCGCCTGCCGCACGGCGATCCCTTCGGCCGGCTCTCAGCCACCGACCGCGCGGCGGTCGATGCCGCGATGGAGCGGCTCGACCTCATCGGCTTCGCGAGCCGCCCGGTCACGGAACTCTCCGGTGGCGAGCGCGCCCGCGTCATGCTCGCGCGCGTGCTGGCCACCGGCGCGCCGCTGCTCGTGCTCGACGAGCCGACCGCCGCGCTGGATGCCGCCCATCAGTTCGAGGTGATGGACCTGATGCGCGCGCTGGCTGGCGAAGGCCGCACCGTCGTCGCCGTGCTGCACGACCTGACCATGGCAGCGCGCTTCGCCGACCGCATTCTGGTGCTCGACGGGGGCAGGGCGGCGGCTTTCGGGGCCCCGGACCAGGTGCTGACCGAGGCGAGGCTCGCTGAAGTCTTCGGGCTCGCCTGCGCCTTCATCGACATCGGCGGCCGTCGCGTGCCGGTTCCGGCGGGGCGAATGCCGCGCTAGGCCGCCGCAGGCAAGATTGGCCACCGCAAGGCTGCGCTGCCGCGCGGGCGCTCGACAGCGGCGCGCCGCCGCCGATAGCCTCCGGGCTTCCAGCATCAGGAGTCCGCCATGGCCGTCATCGACCGCATCAAATCCTACCACGACGAGATGACCGCATGGCGCCGCGATTTCCACGCTCATCCGGAAATCGGCTTCGAGGAGGTCCGCACGTCGGGCATCGTCGCCGAGAAGCTGGAATCCTGGGGCATCGAGGTCCATCGCGGTTTCGGCAAAACCGGCCTGATGGGCGTCATCCACGGCCGTCCCGGCAACCGCAAGATCGGCTTGCGCGCCGATATGGACGCGCTGCCGATGCCGGAGCTCAACGACTTCGCGCACAAGAGCAAATACGAAAACCGCATGCATGCCTGCGGCCATGACGGCCACACGACCATGCTGCTGGGCGCGGCTCGCTACCTCGCCGAAACCCGCAACTTCTCCGGCACGGTGCATCTCATCTTCCAGCCGGCGGAGGAGGGGCTGACCGGCGCCGCCGAGATGCTGCGCGACGGCCTGTTCGAGAAGTTCCCGTGCGATCAGGTCTACGGCATCCACAATTCCTGGGATCTGCCTCTCGGCACGGCGGCCATCCGTCCGGGCACCGTGCTCGCCGCCGTCGACTATTTCACCATGACGCTGAAGGGCCGCTCCAGCCACGCCGCCCAGCCGCACAAGGGCCTCGACCCGCTGCCCTGCGCGGTGCAGATCTACACGGCGCTGCAGAACCTCGTCAGCCGCCGCATGGACCCGCACGATACCGTCGTCCTCTCCATCGGCAAGTTCCTTGCGGGCACCTCGCAGATCGTCATCCCCGAGATCGTCACTATCTCCGGCACGATCCGCACGCTGAAGCCCTCGACCCGCAAGGCGATGGACGAACTGTTCCACCAGACGGTGAACGGCCTCTGCGCCGCTCACGGCATCGAACTGGAACTCGACTACAAGCGCTCCTATCCCCCGACCATCAACACGATCGAGGAGGCTTCCGCCTTCGAGCAGGCGGCGCGCGACGTGGTCGGCGACGATCTCATCAAGACCGATCTGCCCTCGCTGACCGCTGGCGAGGATTTCGCCTACTATCTGGAGAAGGCTCCCGGCGCGTTCATGCTGCTTGGGCAGGTCACCGACATGCACAAGGCGGTGCCGGTCCATAATGGCCATTACGACTTCAACGACGAACTGCTGCCGATCGGCGCGAGCTGCTTCGCCCGGCTGGTGGAGCAGCAATTGTCGGGGGTGTGAGCAGAATGAACCCTCTCCCATGGGAGAGGGTGCCTGCGGAGCAGGCGGGTGAGGGGAAAGTCCTCAACGGAATGGTCGCGTCTATTTCGAGTCGAGGTGAGGGTCCGAACCCCTCACCCGACACCTGCCGGTGCCACCCTCTCCCGATGGGAGAGGGTTTGGCGGGCTCGGAGCGCGATCAATCTTCCGACCGGAAGTGCTTCGACAGCTTCAGGCCCTGCGCCTGATAATTCGAGCCGACCTCACCATAGAGGCTGCGCGGCCGCTCGGTCATGCGCTCATAGACCAGACGGGCGACGATCTGCCCGTGCTCCAGAATGAACGGCACCTCGCGCGAGCGCACTTCAAGCACCGCCCGGGCGCCGCGTCCGCCGGCGGCGGCATGGCCGAAACCGGGATCGAAGAAGCCCGCGTAATGCGCCCGGAACTCGCCCACCAGCGGGTCGAAGGGCAGCATCTCCGCCGCATAGTCAGGCGGCACCACCACGGCCTCCTTCGAGGCGAGGATGTAGAATTCGTCGGGGTCGAGGATCATCTCGCCCTTGCCGCGCTCCTGGATCGGCTCCCAGAAGTCGAGCACGTCATTGGCGGATTTCTTGTCGACATCGATGACGCTGGAATGGCGCTTGGCGCGATAGCCGAGCAGCCCGCCCCAGGCCTCGCCCATCAGGTCGATGGAGACAGCGATGCCGACCGGCCCGACGACCGGCGCGCCGGTGTCGACGAGGCGCTCGGTCTCCTGCAGCGCATTGATCTCGTCGAGCGTCAGTTCCGCCCGGCCGCGCCGGAAGCGGATCTGCGACAGCCGTGATCCCGTCCGCACCAGCACCGGGAAGGTCTGCGGCGAGATTTCCAGATAGAGCGGCCCCTCATAATCGGCCGGGATCGTATCGAAGGCCTGCGCCCGGTCGAGGATGACGCGGGTGAACACGTCGAGCCGGCCGGTCGAGCTCTTGGGGTTGGCGGTGGCGGAAATGCCGTCGCGCAGCGCCAGCCCCTCCAGCAGCTCGACCAGATAGACGCAGCCCGTTTCCAGCACCGCGCCACGCGCAAGGTCGATCTCGTGCAACGCGAGCGATTGCAGGCGGTCGGCGACGGTCGTGTTCGGGCCGGGCAGGAAGCTCGCGCGGATGCGGTAGGCGCGATAGCCGAGGCGGAGGTCAAGGGAGGCGGGCTGCACCTGATCGACATCCAGCGCCCGCGCGATGCGGATGGCGCCGCGCGCCATCAGTTCCTCGATCGCCTGAGCCGGCAGAATGCCCTGAGCCATGTCCTCGACCATCCGGCGAACTCCCGACGAACAAAACGTTCGTCAAAACGAACAAAACACTTGACGCGTTCTCTCGGCAATCCTACCAAGCTGACCACGACGTGGAGATTTGGCCGGCCGGCTTGCGATCCACGCTAAACATCTCGCTAAAAGGCCGGGCGCACGGGATCAACCCGGCCTCGGCTTTTGCCAGGTCGGGTTTTGTTTTTTCCGGGGACAAGTGCCCCGCAGCGCGCCTGAGGTCCGCCATGAAGAAGCCGTTCGATCCCGCCCGCGCGCGGCCCGCGACCCGCCTCGTCCACGGCGGCACGCTGCGCTCCGAGTTCGGCGAGACCTCCGAGGCGCTGTTCCTGACGCAGGGCCACGTCTACGAGACCGCCGAACAGGCCGAAGCACGCTTCAAGAACACCGATCCCGGCTTCATCTACGCGCGCTTCTCGAACCCGACCGTCCAGATGTTCGAGGATCGCATGGCGCTGCTGGAAGGCGCCGAGGCTGCCAAGGCGACCGCGACCGGAATGGCGGCGGTGAACGCGGCGCTATTCGGCCAGCTCTCCGCCGGCGACCACATCGTGGCGTGCAAGGCGCTGTTCGGTTCGAACCGCTACATCATCGAGAACCTGCTGCCGCGCTTCGGCGTCCAGTCGACGCTGGTCGATGGCGCGGACCTCGCCCAGTGGCAGGCGGCGGTGCGGCCGAACACCAAGGTCTTCTTCCTCGAAAGCCCGACCAACCCGACGCTGGAAGTCTACGACATCGCGGCTATCTGCCAGATCGCCAAGAAGACCGGTATCAAGGTGACCGTCGACAACGTCTTCGCGACGCCGCTGCTGCAGAGCCCGCTGGAGCTTGGCGCCGACTGCGTCGTCTATTCGACCACCAAGCACATTGACGGGCAGGGCCGCTGCCTCGGCGGCGCGATCCTCGGTTCGAAGCAGTTCATCCAGGACTATATCTACCAGTACCTGCGCCAGACCGGCCCGGCCATGAGCCCCTTCACCGCCTGGGTGGCGCTGAAATCGCTGGAGACGCTGCAGGTGCGCGTCGAGCGGCAGACGCAGAACGCGGCGAAGGTGGCGGATGCGCTGGCCGAACTGCCGAGAGTCACGAAGGTCATCTATCCCGGCCGCAAGGATCACCCGCAATACGAGCTGGCGCAGCGCCAGATGCGCGGCGGCTCGACGCTGATCGCCTTCGAGGTCGAGGGCGGCAAGGCCGGCGCGTTCCGCGTGTCGAACGCGCTGAACATCATCCGCATCTCCAACAATCTCGGCGATGCCAAGAGCCTGATCACCCATCCGCCGACCACGACGCACGACCGCTTCACGCCGGAAGAGAAGCTCGAAATGGGCATCACCGACGGCCTGCTGCGCCTGTCGGTGGGTCTGGAGGACCCTGACGACCTGATCGAGGACCTGGCGCAGGCGCTGAAGACGCTGGAATGGCCGGCGGACGCCAAGATCGTCAGGCTGTGAGGCTCTCGCCAACCCTCTCCCCATGGGAGAGGGTTGGCGACCCCCGTAGCCCTTGCCGCCCCGTCGCGACAATGCCAAACACCGGCTATGTCGCTGCTCTCGCTCGCCTCCCGTCTAGCCCGGCCGCTGCTCCTCGCGACCGATGCCGAAACCGGCCATCAGCTCGCCATCACGGCGCTGAAGGCGCTGCCGATCCCGCGCTGCGCCGATGACGACCGCCGTCTCGGCGTCTCCGCCTTCGGCCTGACCTTTCCGAACCCGGTCGGGCTCGCAGCGGGCTTCGACAAGCATGCGGAAGTGCCGGACGCGGCGCTGCGCCTCGGCTTCGGCTTCGTCGAGGTCGGCGGTGTCACGCCGAAGCCGCAGGCCGGCAATCCGAAGCCGCGCGTCTTCCGCCTCGTGCCCGACGAGGCGGTCATCAACCGCTACGGCCTCAATTCCGACGGCGTCGATGTCGTCGCGCGGAGGCTTGCCGGCCGCGCGGGTCGCAGCGGCGTGGTCGGCGTCAATATCGGGCCCAACAAGGACACAGCCGACCGCATCGCCGACTATGGCCTTCTGGTCGAGAAGCTGGCGCCCCACGTTTCCTATCTCTCGATCAACGTGTCGTCGCCCAACACGCCGGGCCTGCGCGATCTCCAGCAGGCGGGCTTCCTGGACGAGGTGCTGGCGCGCTGCATCGAGGCGCGCGACAGGGCGGCGTCCGGCCGACCCATCCTCGTCAAGATCGCGCCGGACCTCTCGCTCGACGGCCTCGACGACATGGTTCAGGTCAGCCGCAGGCGCGGCGTCGATGGCATGATCGTGTCGAACACCACCATAGCCCGGCCGGATACGCTGATCGATCAGGCGACGGCAAAAGAGGCGGGCGGCCTCTCCGGCGCGCCGCTGTTCGACCGTTCGACGCAGATGCTGGCGGAAGCGTATCGGCGGGTCGAAAATCAGTTCCCGCTGGTCGGCGTCGGCGGCATCGCCTCGGCTGACGACGCCTATGCCAAGATCGCCGCCGGCGCGACGCTGGTGCAGCTCTATTCGGCCATGGTGTTCAGGGGTTTCGGCCTCGTCGAGGATATCAAGGCCGGGCTCCTCGCGCGCCTGCGCCGCGACGGGCACGCTTCGATCGCCGCGGTGGTCGGCACGCAGAACGCCGACTGGAAGCTGAGCTGACCCGGAGCGTTTTCGAGCGAAGTGGGTACCGGTTCGCGTGAAGAAAACGCGACAAGGCAAAGCTAGGTTCTGAACGTCGCCCGCACGAGGCCCGGCAGCACGGCGGCCTGATAGAGCCCGCGCACGGCTTGCAGGATCAGGAAGGCGATCCACAGCCCGTCATTGCCGTAGCCCTTCAGCAGCCACCACGCCGCAATGAAGGTGACGAAGGCGGCGACCATGCAGTTGCGCATCGCGGCGGACCATGTCGCGCCGATGAAGACACCGTCGAATAGGAAGGCCATGACCCCGGTAAAGGGTGTCAGCGCCGCGTAAGGCAGGTAGCGCCGCGCCTCCGCGCGCACCGCCTCGGATGTCGAGATCAGGTCGATGGCGGCCCCGCCGAAGCCGAAGAAGACCAGAGAGGCGGCTGTACCGAAGGCAATGGCCCAGATGCCCGAGAGGATCACCGCTCGGCGGAACGAGGCTTCGTGGCGCGCGCCGACCGCCTGTCCGCCGAGCTGTTCGGCGGATGTCGCGAAGCCGTCGAGGAAGAAGGCGACGACACCGACGAGGTTCATCAGGATGGCGTTGGCGGCAAGCACCGTGTCGCCGCCGACGGCGCCCTGCCGCGTGAAGAAGGCGAAGGAGCCGACCAGCGCCGCCGTGCGGATCATGATGTCGCGATTGATCGCGATGGTGCGGAGGATTTTCGTCCGGTCGAGCACCGTTTGCCGCGAGACGGCGAACCGCCCGCCGAGCAGCTTCAGCACCACGGCGAAGCCTGCGAGCGCGCCGCCGATCTCCGCGATGGCATTGGCCGTCGCCGCGCCCGCGACCCCATAGCCGAGATGGCTGACTAGCAGCACGGTCAGCGCCATGTTGGCGACGTTGATGACGATCTGGAGGACGAGGCCGGTGACCGTGTGCGCCTGCCCGATCAGCCAGCCGAGAATGGCGTAGTTGACGAAGGTCGCCGGCGCCGACCAGAGGCGCAGCGAGACATAGGTGTCGGCGGCGGCGCTCACGTTCGCTGACGGACCCATCAGCGCCAGCATGCCGGTGACGATCGGCCGCTGGAGTACGATCATGATGAGGCCGATGGCGATGCCGAGCAGCAGGGCGCGGGCGATGACGGCGCGCCGCTCGGTCTCGTCGCGCGCGCCCAGCGCCTGCGCGGTCAGGCCGATCGTGCCCATGCGCAGGAAGACGAAGGCCCAGAAGATGACATCGATGATGACCGCGCCGAGCGCGACGGCGGCGAGCAGCGTCGCATCGCCCTGTCGGCCGATGGCGGTCGCGCTGACAATGCCGAGCAGTGGCGTCGTCACATGCGCGAAGATCATCGGCACGGCGATGCCGAGCACGCGGGCGTGGGTGACGATGGGCGGGGCGGCGGAGGGAAGGGCGGTCACGCCGCCCTTCTAGCCCGCATGACCGGGAAATCCAGAGGCGGCCGGGCAGGGGAGCCATGGCGCGCCGATGGATCACCCCGCGTGACCGGCCTCCCAGCCCAGCATGGCCTGCTTGCGCGTCAGGCCCCAGTGATAGCCGGTCAGCGCGCCGGAGCGGCCGAGCACCCGGTGGCAGGGTACCACGAAGGAGATCGGGTTCTTGCCTACCGCCGCGCCCACCGCGCGAGCGGCGGTCGGCCTGCCGATATGACTGGCGATAGTCGAATAGGTGGTCGCCTTGCCTATCGGGATGCGCAAGAGCGTCTCCCAGACGCGCACCTCGAAATCGGTGCCGATCAGGCAGACGCGCAATGGCCGCTCGCCGGCCCAGGCTTTCGGGTCGAAGATGCGCTGGGCCATCGGCCCGGTCACCGCCGCGTCTTCGACGAAGGCGGCCTTCGGCCAGCGGCCCTTCATGTCGGCGAGCGCCGAGGGCTCGCCACCGGCATCGCAGAAGCCGAGGCCGGCGAGGCCCCGCTCCGTCGCCACCACGATGGCCTGCCCGAAGGGCGAGGGGTGGAAACCGTAGCGCATGGTCAGGCCCTCGCCGCCCGTCTTGAACTCGCCGGGCGACATGGCCTCGTGGGTGACGAACAGGTCGTGCAGCCGCCCCGGCCCGGAATAGCCGACCTCGTAGGCGGTATCGAGCACGGTCGCCTCGTCGCGCAGCAGGGCGCGCGCGGCATCGAGCGTGATCGCCTGCAGGAAGTCCTTCGGGGTGAGGCCGGCCCAGCGGCGGAACAGGTGGTGCAGGTGGCCGGGGGAGAGGCCGACATGCTCGGCCATTTCCTCCACCGTCGGCTGGCGGCGCCAGTGGTCGGTGATGAAGGCGAGCGTGCGCCGGACGATCTCGTAATCGTCGGCGGCCTCGGCGAGGCGGATGGGCATGCCATGCTTTTCGAGTTGGACGACGTTGAGCATGGGACTGGCTCCTGATCTCTTGAACGTGAGCCGAATGTGGCGTGTCCCGAGGCGCGCAACCACCCGATTTCTGAGCCCGGACAGGGAAAATCACAACCGCCGTTCAAGCGGTCTTCGGAGGAAATCACAGACGCCGCTTATGAGGCATTCGGAAAGGTCAGGACCTCGATCTTGTTGCGGTCGGGATCGAGGATGAAAGCGCCGAAATAGGTGGTCATCGCGGCCTGCCGCGGGCCGGGCGCACCGCTGTCCTCGCCGTCATGGGCGAGCGCGGCGGCATGGAAGGCGATGACCGAAGCCTCGCCGCGAGTCCGCAGGCAGATATGGGTGCCGGGATCGCCGGGCGGCGGCTGATACCCTTCGCGCAGGTTGATCCAGAATTCCGGATAGGTCTTGCCATAGCCGACGCTCCGCTCGCGTGTCACCAGGCGGGCAAGGCCGATCGGTGCGAAAACAGCATCATAGAAGGCGGTGGAGCACGCCAGATCGCTGACGGCGACGGAGACATGGTCGATCATCGCTGCGCCTTCCATATGCACCGGACAATGGCAATGATAGTCCCGGACGCAGCCGGGCAGAAGCGCGCCCAGGAGGCGGAGGGACGCATGAAGGTCATCATCTTCGGCGCGACCGGCATGATTGGGCAGGGCGTGCTCGCCGAATGCCTCAAGGACGAGGGCATCGCGGAAGTGCTTGCCGTCCTGCGCTCGCCGACCGGGCGACAGCATGCGAAGCTGCGCGAACTGATCCATCGCGACTTCTTCGACTATTCCCTCATCGAGGCCGACCTTGCGGGCTACGATGCCTGTTTCTTCTGCCTCGGCGTGACCTCGGTCGGCATGAAGGAGGAGGACTATCGCCGCCTGACCTACGACCTGACCGTCGCCGCCGCCTCCACGCTCGCCCGTCTCAATCCGCAGATGACCTTCGTGTTCGTGTCCGGCAAGAGCGCGGATTCCACCGAGAAGGGATCGGTCATGTGGGCGCGGGTGAAAGGCGCGGCGGAGAACGCCGTCCTCGCCCTGCCGTTCAAGGGTTACGTGTTCCGCCCGAGCATCATCCAGCCGACGCCGGGGATCACGTCGAAGACCGGCTTGTACCGGGCAGTCTATGCGACGATGGGCGTGCTGCTGCCGCTGATCAAGCGGCTGGCGCCCGACATGGTCATCACCAGCGAGCAGTTCGGTCGCGCGATGATCAGGGTGGCGCGCCAGGGCGCCTCGAAACGAGTGCTGGAGCCTGCCGATATCAATGCGCTCTGAACGGGCGCGCGGTCCTATTCGCGGATGTCGCCGACGCGTCCGCCGCTGATCCGCACGAGCGCGTCGAAATCCGTCTGGAATACCGTGTCAGGCGCGCCGGCCGCCGCCCAGATGGGCCCGACCTCGGCGAGGTCGCGGTCGATAATGACGACGGGAGCGATCATATGCCCGACCGGTGAGACGCCGCCGATGGCGAAGCCGGTCGTCGCGCGCACCCAGCCTGCATCGGGCCTTGCCACCTCGCCGCCGACGAGGGCGGAGACCTTTACCGCATCCACCCGGTTGACGCCCGAGGCAACGACGAGGACCGGCGTCTCCCCGGCCCTCAGCACGATCGACTTGGCGATCTGCGCGACGGCGCAGCCGACCGCCGCCGCGGCGTCGGCGGCCGTGCGGGTTCCGGCCGGGAAAGTGGTGAGATTGTCGTCATGCCCCGCCTCGCGCAGCGCCGCCCTGACCCGTTCGACCGATCTGGCCATCCTGCTCTCTCCCTGAATTCCGTGAGCCGTCAGTCGAACCGCGTGCGGGTCGGTCCGCGCCTGGCTTCAGCCAGTGCGATGCGCAGCGCCTTGCCGAAGCCTTCGCGCTCGACCGGCGGCAGGAAGGTCGCGATGTCGAGCTTGCGGCGGCCCTCGTCGAGGGTGAGGGACAGGACCTGTCCGTCATCCTCGTCCACCACCTGGGTCACCCGCGTCCAGGCCGGGTTGAACCGCCATTCGCGTGACCGCCCGTGGAACGTCACCTTGCGGATGCGGATTTCGGTCGGCGTGACGATCACCTCCTCGTAGGCGCGGGCGTGCAGGTAATTGGCCCGGAAGGCGAGGAAGATGATCAGCACGTCGAGCCCGAGGAAGGGTACGACCGGCCAGGCGCCCATGGCGGCGAACATGATCGCGGCGATCAGGTTGAGCACGCCGACGGCGGCCATCACCGCGATGAAGCCGGGCCAGCCGAGCGAGCGGTGCGGCGTCAGGATCGCCGCGAGGAGCGGACGGCTCTCGGTCTCGGATGCGTCTGCAACTGTCGGGTTGCCGGGGGTCATGGCGCCGCATTATACGACCTGAATGCCGCCCGCGACCACCGCCAAGCCGTCAAAGCCGAAAACCGTGCGCAAGCGGCCGGGCAAGGCGCTGGCCAATGCCGCCGCTGCCAAGGTGGCGGCGAAACGGCGCAAGCGCGACGGCCTCACGCCACAGGAGGTGGAGGCGATCTTCTTCCGCTTCCACCAGGTCGATCCCGAGCCGAAAGGCGAACTCGAAAGCGTCAACGCCTACACGCTGCTGGTGGCGGTGGCCCTGTCGGCGCAGGCGACCGATGTCGGCGTCAACAAGGCGACGCGGCCGCTGTTCAAGATCGCCGACACGCCGGCAAAGATGCTCGCCCTCGGCGAGGAGGGGCTGACCGGCTACATCAAGACCATTGGCCTCTACCGGAACAAGGCGAAGAACGTCATCGCGCTGTCGCAGCGGCTGATCGACGCCTATGGCGGCGAGGTGCCCGCAGACCGCGAGGCGCTGGAAACGCTGCCCGGTGTCGGCCGCAAGACCGCCAACGTCGTGCTGAACATCGCCTTCGGCATTCCGACCATCGCGGTCGACACTCATCTCTTCCGCGTCGCCAACCGTACGGGCCTCGCGCCGGGCAAGACGCCGCTGGCGGTGGAACTCGGGCTGGAGAAGGTCGTGCCCGACCAGTACCGCCTGCACGCCCATCACTGGCTGATCCTGCACGGCCGCTACATCTGCAAGGCGGCCAAGCCGCTCTGTCAGCGCTGCATCATCCGCGACATCTGCCGCTTCGAGCACAAGACGGCGGCGTGACAGCGGCCATGCGTCGCGCCCGCCTTTCCCCGGGCGCGCATTTGCGTAAGATCGCCGCCGAAATCGCGATGATACCGCGTCGGGCCTGAGCCCCGGCGGGGGCAGGGAGGACGACAATGATCGCAACGACAACCTTTTCCCGCCGCACCGTCATGGCGGGCGCCGCCGCGACGCTCGCAGCGCCCGGCATCGCGCGGGCGCAGGCGCGCACGCTGAAGATCGGTTCGCTTCTGCCGCGCTCCGGCTTCTTCGCTCAGGCCGGCCAGTCGATGCATCGCGGCGTGCTGGCCGCGCCCGAATTGCTCAAGGAGCTCGGCTACAATGTCGAGATCGTCCATATCGATACGGAATCGAATGCCGACGTCGCCCGCACCCAGGCCGAGCGCGCCATCAACGACGGCTGCCATGTTCTGACCGGCGCTTTCGATTCCGGTCATACGCTGGCGATCGCGCAGGTCACCGAGCAGCGCCAGATCCCCTTCGTGGTCAATGTCGCGGCCGCCCCGCAGATCACCGAGCAGGGCTACAAGTATCTCGTCCGCAACTTCCAGACCGGCGGCCAGCTCGTCACCAACGGCCTGCGCCTGATCAAGGACGTGATGGATGCCAAGGGCATCAAGTTCGAGAAGGCCGTGTTCCTGCACGCCAATGACACGTTCGGCACCGCCCAGCGCGGCGCGATGGACGCCATCTGGCCGCGCGTGAACCTGCCGATCGAACTGGTCGAGAAGATCGCCTACGACCCGCGCGCGCAGGACCTCTCGGTCGAGGTGACCAAGATTCGCTCGCTCAATCCCGACCTCGTCATGTGTGTCACCCGCGCCTCCGACGCCATCAAGATGGTGCGCGACATGGTGCGCCAGCGCTTCCAGCCGAAGGCGATCATCTCGCCCGGCTCGCCCGGCTTCTATGACGAGGAGTTCTATCAGGCCCTCGGCCCGCTGGCGGATTTCGTCATGTTCGGCCTGCCCTGGGCCAACCCGAAGTCCAACATGACGCAGGCTTTCGAGAAGAGCTTCGCCAAGGCGAACCCGAACAACCGCTTCGCGGTGGACAGCTTCAATGCGGGCTTCTCCTTCGAGGGCATGCTGATCGCCGCCGACGCCTTCAAGCGCGCTGGAACCACGGCCGGTCCGCAGCTCATGGAGGCGGTGCGCGCCACCAATCTTCCCGAGCACATCATGATCGGCGGCCCGATCACCTTCGATGCCAAGGGCCAGAATCCCAATATCGGCTCGGCCTTGGTGCAGAACCTGAAGCGCGTGCCGACCGTCGTCCTGCCCAAGGACGTGGCGCTGGCCGAGCCGGTCCTGCCGCTGCCGGCCTGGCAGGGCCGCAGCTAAACGCCTGAACGACAGTACGCTGCCGGGCCGCTACGAGTCGGTCCGGCGGTCGCGCTGGAAAAATGAGGGTCAATCGGCGATATGACTATCTACATGGTCAGGAGAGCGGTATGGCCACGGTCAATCTGGCGGACGCCAAAGCCCATCTGAGCGAGCTCGTCGATCGCGTCGAGGCCGGCGAGAGCGTCGATATCACGCGCCGCGGCAAGCCGGTTGCCCGCCTCGCTGCCATTTCCCGTCCACGCAAGCCGGTCGATGTGGGGCGGCTGCGTGCCTTGACGGACAGTTTGCCGCCGCAGGCGGAAAGTGCTGCCGATCTGGTGCGAGCCATGCGGGATAGCGACCGCTACTGATGGTCTATCTCGACACGTCGTTCATCGTCGCGGCCCTGTCGCAGGAAGCAATGACGCCGGCCGTCTACACGCTCGACCGCCGTCTCGCCGAGGCTGGCCCAGTGCTCGGCATACCGACCCGGTTGCTCGCTGCGACGCCGTGACCGGCTGCCGCGCCGCGCGCCGGGTTGCCGAACCCGCCCTGCCGCGCTAACTCCCGGAGCGACCCCCTCTTTCCCGCGAAGCTTGGCATGCTCTGGTCGCTTTATGGCAACGTGCTCGTCCAGGGCATCCTGACCGGCCTCGTCTATGGCCTGATGGCGCTCGGCCTGTCGGTGATCTTCGGCGTGGTGCGCGTGGTCAATTTCGCGCATGGCGAGTTCGCCGTGGTCGCCATGTATGCGGCCTTCGTGCTGTTTCGCTCGTTCGGCCTCGACCCGTTCCTGTCGATGCTGCCGATCGCCGCAGCCTTCTTCGTCATCGGCTACGGGCTCCAGCGCACGCTCATCAACCCCTTCGTCTCGCGCCCCGAACACGAGCAGTTCATCCTGCTGGTGGGTCTCGCGATCATCATGGTCAACGGCACGCTGATGATTTTCGGGCCGGATGCCCGCAGCGCGAACCTCCCCTATTCGTTCGACAGCTGGGAGATCGGCCCGATCATCCTCGACAAGGTGCGTGTCTACGCGGCCATCGCCGCGCTCGCCGTGGCGGCGCTGCTCTTCGCCTTCTTCCGCTTCACCGCGACCGGGGTCGCCATTCGCGCCTGCGCCGACAATCTGGTGGGTGCGGCCGTCGTGGGCCTCAACGTCAAGCAGCTCTATGCGCTCACTTTCGGCCTTGGCCTTGCCTGCGTCGGCGCGGCCGGCGCGCTGATGGTGACGCTGACCGACGCGACGCCGATGATCGCGCCGGCCTTCACGCTGCTCGCCTTCACCATCGTCATCATCGGCGGCATGGGCTCGATGGCCGGTGCCATCGTCGGGGGCCTCTTGATCGGCATCGCCGAGGCGATGGCCTCGGTGGTCATCGCCCCGTCGATGAAGACCATGGTCTCCTTCGGGCTGCTGGTTCTCGTGCTGGCGCTGCGCCCGCAGGGCCTGCTGGGCAGGCGGGCGTGAGGTCGGCTCCATGAACCCCTTCACCCTCCTCGCCCGCCTTGTCGATGAAGCGCCCCGCCGCGCACTCATCCTGCTGGCCGCCCTGGTCGTCGTCCTGCTGGTCGCGCCGGCCGTTCTCGATCGTTACCTGCTCTCGGTTTTCTTCCTGATCTTCTGGTTCGCCACCGTCGGGCAGGCCTGGAACGTCATGATGGGGCTCTGCGGCCAGCTCTCGCTCGGCCATGCCCTCTATGTCGGCCTCGGCGGCTATGTCGGCGCGGTGCTGTGGGTGAAGTTCGGGATATCGCCGGCCATCGCCATCGTGCCGGCCATGCTTGTCGCCATGGCCTTCGGCGCGGCCATCGGCTGGCTCGGCTTCCGTTTCGGCATCGAGGGCGTCTATTTCGCCCTGCTGACCATTGCCTTTGCCGAGGTGACGCGCATCGGCTTCGACAACTGGAGCTATGTCGGCGGCGCCGCCGGGTTCTTCATACCGGTCACGGCGGGCGGCGGCTCGGCCATCAATCTGCGCGGCGGGCCGCTGCTGTTCTACTACGTGGCGCTTGCCCTGATGGTGGCGGCCTTCGTCATCTGCGCGGCGCTCCGCCGCTCGCGCCTCGGCCATGCCTGGCTCGCGGTGCGCGAGGACCCGGAGGCGGCTCGCGCGCTCGGCATCGACGTGTTCCGCGCCAAGATGGCGGCGGTGCTCGTCTCATCGGCCATGACGGCGGTCGCCGGCGTCGTCTACGCCTTCTACCAGAACAACCTGTTCCCCAGTCAGAGCTTCGACATTGCGCGGTCCATCGAGATGATCCTCGCGCCGATCATCGGCGGCCTCGGCACGCTGTTCGGGCCGATCCTCGGCGCCTTCATCCTGACCCCGCTCGGCCAGACGCTCATCGCGCTCGTCGAGAAGATCGCCGGCCGCGCCATTCCCGGCGTCAATCTCGTCTTCTACGGCGCGGCGCTGATGGTGATGATCTGGTTTGCGCCGAACGGTATCTGGCCCTGGCTCAAGAAGAAGCTCGGCATTCCGGAGGAGCGCTCGTGAAGACGCTTCTCGACGTCAGGGGCGCGACCAAGCGCTTTCGCGGTCTCACCGCCGTGGACAATGTCTCGCTATCGGTGGTCGAGGGCGAGATTTTCGCGGTCATCGGTCCGAACGGCGCGGGCAAGACCACGCTGTTCAACCTGATCGCCGGTGTGATGAAGCCTGACGCCGGCAGCATCACCTTTGCAGGCGCGCCTGCTGCGGGCGTGCCGCCGCACGAGCTGTGCCGACGCGGCCTCGCACGCACGTTCCAGATCGTCCGGCCCTTCCCCGAGCTGACGGTGATGGAGAACGCCACCATCGGCGCGATGATGCGCGCTGCCGACATGGACGCGGCGCGGAAGCAGGCGGCCGAGGTGCTGCGCCGCCTCGACCTCTGGGACCGGCGCGAGGCCAAGGCGAAGTCGCTGACCCTGCCCGACCGCAAGCGGCTCGAATGCGCCCGCGCGCTCGCGACCGAGCCGCGCCTCCTCCTCCTCGATGAGGTCATGGCGGGTCTGAGGCCCACCGAGGTCGACCGCATCGTCGCCATCCTCAAGGACATCAACCGCGAGGGCGTGACCATCCTTCTGATCGAGCACGTCATGCGCGCGACCATGGCGCTGGCCCAGCGCATCCACGTGCTCCATCACGGCGCGACCATCGCCGAAGGCACACCGGACGAGGTGACGCGGCATCCGAAGGTGCTGGAGAGCTATCTCGGGGCGGAGGCTCTGTGACCATGCTGCTCGTCCACGACATCGACGTCTTCCACGGCGACGCGCAGGCTCTCGACAAGGTGTCGCTCGAGGTGCCGGAGCGCTCCATCGTCGCCATCGTCGGCGCCAACGGCGCGGGCAAGACCTCGCTGATCCGCACCATCGCGGGCATGCACGCGCCCGCGCGCGGGACGATCCGCTTCAAGGACCGCGACATCACGGGCCTGCCGAGCCACGAGGTTTGCGACCTCGGCATCGGACAAGTGGCGGAAGGCCGGCAGGTCTTCCCGACGCTCACCGTTGCCGAAAACCTCGCCATGGGCGCGATGATCCCGCGCGCCCGGCGCCACAAGGTCCGCAATATCGAGCGGGTCTACGCCATGTTCCCGCGCCTTCTGGAACGCGCCGGGCAGGCGGCCGGCACGCTGTCCGGCGGCGAGCAGCAGATGCTCGCCATCGGCCGCTGCCTGATGGGCGAACCGGAACTGGTCATGTTCGACGAGCCCTCGCTCGGCCTTGCGCCGGCCGTCGTGCAGGACGTACTGCGCACCATCCGCGACCTCGCCGAGGGCGGGCTGACCTGCGTCCTCGTCGAGCAGAACGTCGCGGTGTCGCTCAGGCTCGCCAGCCGCGGCTACGTGCTGGAGAACGGCCGCATGACACTGTCCGGCACCGGCGAGGAACTGCTCGCCGACGACCGGGTACGCAAGGCCTATCTCGGCATGTGAAGCCTCACGCCGCGCCGGCCACCGCCGCGCGGGTCTTGCTCATCACATAGTCCTCGACAGCCTTCTCGTCGGCCGGCAGATGCGCCATGCGCTCCGGCCGCTCCATCAGGTCGCCGAGCCAGGCGGGCAGGGCGGGGCGGGTGCCGCAGGCGGCTTCCACCGCATCGGGGAATTTGGCGGGATGGGCGGTCGAAAGCACGACTGTCGGCACGGCCGGATCGGCCTTGACCTTGCGCGCGGCCACCATGCCGACCGCCGTATGCGGATCGAGCAGATAGCCGGCCTTGTCCAGCGTGTCGCGGATCATGCCTGAGACTTCCGCCTCGTCGGCGCGCGAGGCCGCAAACTCCGCGCGGATGGAGCCGAGCGCATCGTTGGCGATGGTGAAGCTCTTGGACTGGGCGAGGCCTGCCATCAGGCGGCGCACGGTGCCGGCATCGCGGCCATGGGCGTCGAACAGCAGCCGCTCGAAATTGGACGAGACCTGAATGTCCATGGAGGGCGATGAGGTCGCCACCACTCCGGTCACCTCGTAGCGGCCGGTGCGGATCGTCCGCTCCAGGATGTCGTTGACGTTGGTCGCGACCACCAGCTCCGAGATCGGCAGGCCCATGCGCTTGGCGACATAACCGGCGAAGACATCGCCGAAATTGCCGGTCGGCACGACATAACGCGCGGCCCGGTGCGGCGCGCCGAGCGCGGCGCCGGCGGCGAAGTAATAGACCACCTGCGCGACGATGCGCGCCCAGTTGATCGAGTTGACGCCGGACAGGCGCACGCGGTCGCGGAAGGCGTGGTTGTTGAACAGCGCCTTCACGATGGCCTGGCAGTCGTCGAATGTGCCGTCGATGGCGATGGCATGGACGTTCGGCGCGTCCACCGTCGTCATCATGCGCCGTTGCACGTCGGACACCCGGCCGTCCGGGAACAGGATCACCACGTCGACCTGATCGAGCCCGCGAAACGCCTCGATCGCCGCGCCGCCGGTGTCGCCGGAGGTCGCGCCGACAATGGTCGCGCGTTGGCCGCGGGCCTTCAACACATGGTCCATCAGCCGGCCGAGGAGCTGCATCGCGCAGTCCTTGAAGGCAAGCGTCGGCCCGTGGAACAGCTCCAGCACCCATTCGGACGCCGAAAGCTGCACCAGCGGCGTCACCGCCGGGTGGCGGAAGCTCGCATAGGCCTCGTCGATCATGCGCGACAGGTCGGCGGCGGGAATTGTGTCCGTCACGAAGGGCGCGAGCGCCCGCCGCGCCACTTCCTGATAGGGCTGGCCGGACAGCGCCGCGATGGCTTCGGGCGCGATGGCCGGCCACGTCTCGGGCACGTAGAGGCCGCCGTCGCGCGCGAGGCCGGCGAGCAGGGCGTCGGGGAAGTTCAGCGCCGGAGCCTCGCCCCGGGTGGAGATGTAGCGCATGCGAGCCTCCATCGGGCCGGTCGGTCGTTGCCCGGGGGATTAGGCCGGCGGGCCAGCCAAGGCAAGTCTCACGGGAGCTGGACAGGCGGTCATCGTCCTGTCACAGCCGGGCTTCAGGAAGCCACCATGACCATTCGCGCCATTCTCCTCGACAAGGACGGCACCTTCGTCGACTTCGACCGCACCTGGGGCCCTGCCGCCTTCCGCGTCATGCTACGCATGGCGAAGGGCGACCGCGCCGGCATCGAACGGCTGATGGCGGTCTCGCATTTCGACGAGGCGGCGATGCGCTTCCATCCGACCTCGCCGCTGGTCGCCGGCTCTGCGGCTGACTATGGCCCGCTCTGGGCCGAGGCGCTGGAACTGCCCTTCTCGTCGGCCGTGACCGACGAAATGGAGGCGCTGTTCGTCGAGGAGGGTCTCGCGGGGCTGACCCCGATCGGCGACCCCGCCGGCGCCATCGGCGCGCTCAAGGCACGCGGCCTGACGCTGGGCGTTGTCACCAACGATTCCGAGAAGGGCGCGCGCCACCAGACTGCCCGGCTCGGCATCGATCACCATTTCGACTACATCGTCGGCTGGGATTCAGGTCATGGCCGCAAGCCCGCGCCCGGCCAGATCACCGCCTTCCTGGACGCTTTCGGCATGCGGCCGCATGAAGTCGCGATGATCGGTGACAGCCTCCACGACATGCACGCGGCGCGCGCGGCCGGCGTCGTCGCGGTTGGCGTGACGTCCGGGCCGCTGGTGCCGGACGATTTCCACCTGCATGCCGATGTCGTGCTGCCCTCCTTCATGGAGCTCGGCGGCTGGCTGGACGGTCTCGCCGCTGCGGCTCAGCCAAGCCCCTTTGCGAAGGTCTCGCCGTCCCTCACGCCCAGTTCATAGGCCGCCCGGATCGCGGCGCCATCGGTCACCGCAAACCGGCTGGTGAGGATGGGCACCGAGGGGCGCACCACGGTCCGGTTCTCGACCTCGGCCATGGACCGCCCCGCCCGCGTCGTCAGCACCAGCGTATGCCCGCCGCGAGCCTCGACCTCGGCGATCTTGTCCACAGGTGGATTGTCGACCAGCCCGCCATCGAGGGCAGGGCGGCCGTTGACCTCGCCGACCGGCATGAAGGGTGGCACGGCGGCCGTGCCCATCAGCGCGGCGACGAGATCGGCCGGTCCCGCGACCTCATGGGTCGAAACCCAGCTGGGGAACAGCCCGACATGCCGGCCCGCGCGCGAATGGGCCGCCCCCATCCAGACCTTCTCGATCTGGTAGGCGCCGATGGCCGCGTAGGCCGCGACCAGCGCGGGCATGAAGCGCGGCGGATGGGTCAGCTGGATCAGCACTTCGGGCGCGGCTTTCAACGCAGCCAGCTCCAGTTCGCCGAAGATCTCGGTCAGCAGGTCGCGGTAGAGGCCGGCAACGACGAAGGGCGAGCGCCCCTTCAGCACCTGCCGCCAGTCCATTTCCTTCTCGATGGTGGCGCAGGCATCGATCACGATGCGGCGGACGCGGTCACCTTCGCCGATCAGCGAGAAACAGGCCTGAAAGGCGCCGGCCGAGACACCGACGACCAGGCCGGGCCTCTGCGGGCGGGCGGCGTTCAGCGCGTCCCAGAAGCCGCCTTGCCAGTAGCAGCGGTTGCCGCCCCCGGCAAAGGCGACGGCGTCGAAGGAATGCGTCGTCATGTCAGCAATCTAGGGGGAGGGCGAGGCTGCCGTCGAGTGCTTGCCTATTGCCGTGAATTGGGTGTCGCGATGGGGTTGCGCGCCGCCGAAGCCGCCGCTATACACGCGGCCTGTTCGCGAGGCGGAGTGTAGCGCAGTCTGGTAGCGCACCACGTTCGGGACGTGGGGGTCGCAGGTTCAAATCCTGCCACTCCGACCAGCGCACCCATGGATTTGCGCAGGTTGGACGCCTCGGCGAACAGATTTCACCATGCTGAATGGAAGCCGAACGACGGGCTGGCACCGCGCCAGTTCGACGCCTTGACGGCGTGCGCTCAGGCCGTCGCCAGCCGGCGGATGCCGGGGTTCACCGGCGGCGGCGCGACCTTGTACTCGCCGCACCAGTCGCTGCGCGAGACCGCCGGCCACGTCGCCGTGCCGTCGGCACGCGCGACTGGCGGATGCGCACGGCAGACGCCGCCGGCGCGCGGTTCGAAGAAATTCTTGCAGTTCCCGCACATCTCGGCCATCGAACCGCCTCCTCGGAAGTGATCCGGGCAGGTTGCCGCAGGCGCCTTACTGCCCCGTTTCCAGGGCGGCTGGCATCGAGCCGAGTTGCCGGCGTCGTTAGCGGAGCGTTTCCATCAGGCCCGCGAGCAGGCGCGCGCGCGGGAGGATCGACGACACCAGTCCGTGCTCCTCCAGCGTGTGGGCGCCCGCGCCGTCGATGCCGAGGCCGTCCAGCGTCGGCACGCCGAGCGCGGCGGTGAAATTGCCGTCCGAGCCGCCGCCGGTCATCGGGCAGTCCTCGAGATCGAAGCCGATCGAGCGCGCGACAGCCTGCGCCCGCTCCAGCATGCTCACGATATCGGCTGTTTTCGGATAGGCGGGGCGGTTGATCTCGCCCTCGACACGCACCGCGACGTCCGGATCGACCGCCGTCAGACCGAGGATGCGCTCGACCATCTCCTTGCCGACGATCGGATCGGGCACGCGCAGGTCGATCTCCGCCGTGCAGGTCTCGGGCGTGACATTGGCGGCCGAGCCGCCCTTGACCAGACCGACCGTGGTGGTGATGCCGCGCGAATAATCGGTCATGCCTTCGACGGCGAGGATCTGGTGCGCCATCTCGCGGATCGCGCTGCGGCCGTCCTGGTGCCGCGCGCCGGCATGGGCCGGCCGGCCGTGGGTGACCAGGTGGAACCGGCCGACGCCCTTGCGCGCGGTGACGATCTTGCCACCGTCGCGGGCGGGCTCGGTCACCAGGACGTAGGCGGCCTTGCACGCCTCCTCCTCGATCGCCGCGCGTGACGAGGGGCTGCCGACCTCCTCGTCCGGCGTGAACAGGAAGGTGACCGGCCGTGCCGGCGCGATGCCGGCCCGCACCAGAGCGCGATAGCCGGCGACGGCGAGATAGGCGCCGCCCTTCATGTCGTAGAGGCCGGGGCCGAACAGCTTGTCGCCGTCGCGTCGGAACGGCAGGCGGCCGGTCAGCGTGCCCTTCGGGTGAACCGTGTCCATATGGGTGAGGACGAGGATCGACTTCTCGTTCGACGGCTCCTCGGTCGAGACCTTCAGGATGCCGGCATAGCCGTCCACGCCCGGCCGCCGGTCGAAGGTGACAGGCAGTCCCTCGAAGTCCCTCTCGACCTCGTCCAGCACCGCTTCGACGCCGGAGGCGTCGTAGGTCGGGCTCTCGATGGTCACCCAGCGGCGGATGCCCTCGATCACCTCGTCCTCGTGGAGGGGAATGGTGGCTGCCTTCAGGCTCATGATGTCCTATCGCTCCCGCTGGACGCGCCGCGCGGCCGTCCGCATCTCATCCAGCGCGGCGATGACCCGTCGCGCATTGACGCCGAAATCCTGGGCCCCGTAGCGCGCCGCCGAGCGCATGTCGATGCGGGACCTGCCATTCACGTGGCGAATGCGGATCACGATATCGTCCCTGAGGCCAAGGATCAGCGACCGCGTGACCATCTCGAAACGGCCGTCGCGACCGGGGCCGCGATAGTCGGCCTGGTCGAGGATGCGCCAACGCTGGCCGTCGATCAGTTCGGTGACGATGTCGTTGACGTCGCTGGCCGGCAGGTCCACCTCGATCGCCCGGATCTCGGGATAGAGCCGCCGCTGGACCGGCGCGAGCGCCGCCGGATAGCGCAGCGGATTGGCGCCCGCCGGCCGGACGGCCGCGACAACCTCGAAGGCCGGCGGGTCCATCGCATCGGTGGTGATGTCGGTGATGGCCGGCAGCGTCCAGCCGATGGCCGTGAGCGTCGCCGGATAGGCGGAGACCGCGAGGCCGGCGAGCACCGCGAGAGCAGCGAAGCGCGCGCCGCGATAGCCGGTGAACCAGATCGTCGTACCGGCTGTGAGGGCCATGACCATTCCGAGGGCCACGACGGCGAGGCCGATGGTCAGAGCGGTTACGGCCTGCGCGCCGTCGAGCCAGTCGGAACGCGCCGCGAGCACGGCCACCGCCCCACAGGCGCAGCCGACGAGCACCACGCGCAGGCTCCAGACCGCGAGGCGCGAGGTCGGCTCGACGAAGGCGCGGCGGGAAAGGCTCATGAAGGCGCTGGAACCGGCATTGTCGCGTGCGAACCGCCCGGCGGCGATCCTATTCCGTTTTCTGGCAGATCGCCCGGAGGGCTGTCCATTGTTCCGGCGTCAGCGCGGGCGCTGAGCGCGCCCGTCCGCGCGCCATCTCCAGAATGGCGCGTTCCCGCTCGGCATTGGCCGGGTGGCTGGTGATCCACGACAGCGCGCCGGGAGCGCCGGCCCCGAGCGAGGTGAAGAAGCCCGCGAGGCCTTCCGGATTGCCGCCGGCCTTCAGCATCAGATCGACGCCGAAAGCATCGGCCTGCCGTTCGGCATCGCGCGAGAAGGCGCTCTGGATCAGCGCGCGCGAGGCGAGGACGACGGCGGTGCCGCCCGCGAAGTCGCCGAACACCGTGCCGAGCAGGAAGCCGAGGCCGCCCGACTGGATCGCCGATTGCAGGCCGTGGCGGTAGCGCACGTGGCCGATCTCGTGGCCGAGCACGCCCGCCACCTCGTCCGGCCCGCGGGCGCGCTGGATCAGCCCGTTCATGACATAGACGTAGCCGCCGGGCAGGGCGAAGGCGTTGACCATGCGGTGGTCGAGGACCACCACCCGCAATGGCACGTGCAGCCCGGCTGCGCGCTCGTAGCGGCCGGCGAGATCGGCAAGCGCCGCGACGCCTTCCGGATTGGTGCAGGTCTTGAGCGGCGCGGAGCTGCCGAACTGCTGGCGGATCTGCGGATCCATGGCGGCGCCGAGCCGCTCTTCCATGCTGGCGGGAACCAGCGGTGCGACGCGGCCCGCGATCGCCGGCAGGCCGATATAGGCAAGGCCGACCAGCGAGGCAGCCGCGGCGATGGCCCAGAGCACGACGTTGCGCCGCTCCCGCCGCGCCGCCATGCCCTGCGTCAGGGTCAGCGGCGCACGGGCCGCGAGATCGGCGGCGAAACGTTGGTCGGCGATCTCAAGCCGCGGCTCCGCCTTTGAGCCAGGCTCGGGCACGCGGGTGATGGCAAGGCCCTCGCCGGCAAAGCCCTCGATCCGCCGGATCGCGGCATAGGGCCAGGTGGTCGCCAGCCGCCCGTCCGGCGTGAAGATCGCAAGGCCCTCCGGATGTAGCGAGACCTCCACGGCCTGCCGCCGGCTGACCAGCCCGTCGTAATAGATCGCCGCTGTTTCCGGCATGGTCAGAAGCCCAGCACGTCGACGGCGTCGCCGAGGCTGTCGCCCATGGCGGAGGCATCGACATTGTTGGCGCGCACGTTGTCGAGCGCGGCTAGGTTCATCACCGAGACCGAGCGCGCCTGCGCGCGGTAGAGCCTGAGCGTGATCAGGATCTGCTTGGCGACCCAGAAGCCGCCGAAGACGAAGAGGTAGGCGAGGGCGATGGTGGCGATGCCGACGATGCCGCTGGCCGGCGAGGCGAAGTCGCTCCCGCCGCCGAAGAACACGGCCGCGATCAGCCCGCCGAACAGCAGGCCGACGATCAGCGCGATGACGAAGCCGATCCCGATGAGACCCAGCGCGCCAAGGAGATAGACGCGGTAGGCGGCCCTGATCCTGAAATCGGAGGCGAGCGCCGCGCCGCCCAGCCTGACGCCTTCCATCCGCCAGCGGAAGACGACGGCCTGGAAGGCCGGGAAGAGCAGGATGGGGATCACCAGCGCGGTGAAGACCGCGCCCATGAGCATGTAGATGGCCACCGCGAGGCGGCCTGCGGGCTCGATATTGCCCGCGGCGATCGTCGCGCCGAACTCGCGCCACACTTCATAGGGGACAGAGGCGATGGTCGAGCCGATCATAAGCAGCGGCAGGCCGAACCCGAGCGCCCAGATCAGGATGCCGCGCCGGAACAGCGTGCCAGCGGTGCCGACGAAGGCGCCCTGCGCGTCGCCGTACCAGGTGTCGCGCATCTTGATGCGCTCCAGGATCGCCGCGACCCAGGGATAGGCGAGGCCGAGCGACAGGATGACGAGAATCCAGAGACCGAAGGCCTTGGCGGCATAGGTCCAGGCGGAGCCGACCATGCGCAGGCGCAGGCCCCGGAAGGCCGTGCGCGTCAGCCGGTAGCGCCGGCCGGCATAGGCCGCGTACTGGCTGAGGAACAGGAAGATGATCGTCACCGAGAAAGAGACGATGACCTCGGCCGATGGCAGGCCGAGCACGACGAAGAAGCCGGCGGCCTGGATCGGCACGATGATGGCGAGGGCGACGAGGAAGCCCTTGAACAGCTCGAGGCCGCGGCCGGTATAGGCGATCTCCTCCGGCCCGACGCGCGTATGGCTCCAGTAGAACCGCCGCATGTCGGTGATGAACCAGAAGCGGTAGATGCCGAGGGTGACCAGCTGCAGCAGCATGCCCTTGACGAGCAGGCCGAGAAGCTGGCCGCCCGCGCCGGTGAAGCCGATCCTTGAGACGCCGCTCGCCGGCTGCGAGGCGCCGGGCGCGATCGGCGGGACGCTTGCCCGCGCGGCCTGTTCCGCCGCGGCCACCGCCGCCGCCGTCGAGCGCGCGCCCCACGGACCCACGGCACCGGAACCTGGCTGGGTCGCATCCGTCATGAACGCCTCCGACTGACTCGCAGTTCGCGAGCTTATCCGCAGCCTTGATGCCGTGCCATCGTTGCCGCCGTGCGACGGCCCTGTCGCCGCACGGTTGCGTCGCGGTCCAGGTCAGCCCGGGAAGCGGTAGGCCTTGAACTGGTCGCGCAGCGCCGTCTTCTGGATCTTGCCGGTGGCGGTGTGCGGGATCTCGTCGACCACCACCACGTCGTCCGGCATCCACCACTTGGCGATCTTGCCGTCCATATAGGCGAGCAGGCTGTCACGGGTCGGCTGTCTCCCGGCCTTCGGGACGACCACGAGCAGCGGCCGCTCGTCCCACTTGGGATGAACGATGCCGATGACCGCTGCCTCGGCGACATCGGGATGGCCGACGGCGAGGTTCTCCAGATCGATGGAGGAAATCCACTCGCCACCGGACTTGATGACATCCTTGGAGCGGTCGACGATCCGCATGTATCCGTTCGGGTCGATGCTCGCGACGTCGCCGGTATCGAAGAAGCCGTTGTCGTCGAGGATCTGGCCGCCCTCGCCCTTGAAATAGGCGCCGGCGACCGAGGGGCCGCGCACCATCAGCCGGCCGAAGGCCTTGCCGTCGCGTGCGAGCTCGGCGCCCTCGTCGTCGATGATCTTCATCTCGACGCCGAAGGGCGGATGCCCGGTGGTCTCCTTGATGTCGAGCCAGGCATCGCCGGTCAGGCTCGCGACTTCGGGCTTCAGCGAGCAGACCGTGCCGAGCGGGCTCATCTCGGTCATGCCCCAGGCGTGCAGGACCTCGACGCCGTAGACGTCGCGGAACTTCTCGGTCACCGCGCGCGGACAGGCGGAGCCGCCGATCACCGTCTTGTTGAGATGCGGCAGCTTCAGCCCGTTCTGCTCCATGTGCTGGAGCAGCATCAGCCAGACGGTGGGCACCGCGGCCGACAGCGTCACCTTGTAGGTGTCGAGCAGTTCGTAGATGGAGGCGCCGTCCATCTTCGGGCCGGGCATGACCATGGTCGTCCCGGCCATGGGCGCGGTGAAGGCGAGCGACCAGCCATTGGCATGGAACATCGGCACCACCGGCAGGATCACGTCCTTCGACGCCATGCCGAACATGTCCGGGCCGTTGACCACCAGCGAATGGATCACGTTCGAGCGGTGCGAATAGACGACGCCCTTCGGATTGCCGGTCGTCCCCGACGTGTAGCACATGCCCGCCGCGGTGTTCTCGTCGAACGAACCCCACGCGAAATCATCGTCCACCTCGTCGAGCCAGCTCTCGTAGGCGACCGCGTTCTTCAGGCTCGTCTGCGGCATGTTCGCCGCGTCGGTGAGCACGATGTAGCGCTCGACCAGCGGCAGCTTGTCCTGCAGCTTTTCAAACAGCGGCACGAAGGTCAGGTCGAGCATCATCATGCGGTCTTCCGCATGGTTGGCGATCCAGGCGATCTGCTCGGGGAACAGGCGCGGATTGAGCGTGTGATAGACCGCGCCGAGCCCGGTGATGCCGTACCAGGCCTCGAGATGACGCCAGGTGTTCCAGGCCACCGTGCCGACCCGGTCTCCCAGCCTGATGCCGTCCTTTTCCAGGCGCTTGGCGACACGCAGGGCGTTGCGCCGGATCGCCGAATAGGTCGTCTCGACGATCGGCCCCTCGACGGAGCGCGAGATGACCTTGCGGTTGCCGTGATAGAGGCCCGCATGATCGATGATCTTCGGGATCAGCAGCGGCCAGTCCTGCATCAGACCAAGCATGGCGTTTCTCCGGATGCTACGTTTCTCCGGGCGCGCGTTCGCGAGCCCTTGTCGGGCCGCAAGCTAGACGAGCGGGGCGCTGCGCGTCCACAGGCGCGCGCCTGCGCCGTTCGGCCGAAGGCCGCGCCGCGGCGTCAAAGAGGTCGTTGATGGTTGCGGGGCGGCCGTTGAACCTTGCCGGGCACATCGCTATGGTCCGCCGCGCGTCGCCCTTGGGCGAACGGTTGGGTCGTCGTCTAACGGTAGGACTCGGGTTTTTGGTACCCGCTATCTAGGTTCGAATCCTAGCGACCCAGCCAGCGTCTAGCGCGCGCAGATCCTGAAATCGTCACCCTGCCAGCAGGCGCCGTCGCGCGCCGAACGGCGCGCCGTGCCCCAGCGCGAATTGATGCCGTCGCGCGTGAGGCCGCGGACCTCGGCAAGACCGGGCTCGATCACCGACAGCGTGACGACCGAGATACCAGGAAACAGGCTGCCGCCGTCGCGTGCGGAAAGCGAGAACGAGCCGTCACGGCCCTCGGCCTGGAAGTCGCAGGTCCGATCGAGCACCACCCGGCCGGCCTGCTCGATGCGGCAGCCTGCATCCCGGGCGAGCGCAGGCGTCGCGGCCGCGGCGATCACGAGGGCGGCGAGAAGCGGGCGGTTCATGGCATTCTCCAGGGCAATGTCGCGGGCGACAGCAATCGCGTCGCCGGCCGCAATGCATCCCTTGCCCGGAGAAGATTTCGGAATGATTGCTTGGCCGGGCGCTGTCGCGCCGCCGCCCGCGTTCAGGCGGCGGCGTGACGCGCGGTCTTCTGCCAGTAGTCGACGATGGAACTGATCATCGCTCGATAACCGTCCAGCGAAGCCGGCTTGCGGAACATCGCGTTGGCGCCGATCTCGTAGGCCTGATCCACCGACTGCCTGGAATTGTCGCCAGAAATGACGATGACCGGAATGTGCCGCGTCAGTTCGTCCTTGCGCAGCACCTTGAGGAAATCGAAGCCGTTCATCGCGCCGAGCTTGAGGTCGAGGATGATGATGTCGGGATCCTCGGCCAGGACGGGGTTGTCGCTGTCCTCGCTCTCGAAGTGCAGCCGCGCGAGCGCCTCTTCCGCCGAGGAGAACGTCTCGAAACTGCAGCCTTCGATCCGCTCCTGGAAGAACTGCACCATGAAGCCGATGTCATGCAGTTCATCGTCGATGATCATGAGGCGCGTCAGTTGCCGCATGGTCCGTCTCCGGATCGCAGGGATGGAAAGCTGTGACTGTGCATGAACGGCGGCTTCAGCCGAGCCGCCGTTACCAGACTACGGCGCATGGAGGGCGTAGGCAATGGGGAGAAAAGGCCGCCAATTTGAGCTTCTGCAGCATTCGGGCGGCTCACGCTGAGGCATTCGGCGCGCGCATTGCGGGTTCCCTTGCAGGGAACTTGGTGATCGCATCGAGCTGTGTTACGAGTTGTCTGAAAATGGGGCGAAACCACAAGAACCCCGGAACTTGAGGGAGCGCGCGAATGGACCGGCTCGATCCCGATCTCTCCGCCGACGGCATCTATGCCGGCGCCGACCTCAGCGCCATGCGCAAGGCATTCGACGCGGCCTGCCTCCAGTTGGGCGATCTTGCCGAGGATCGGCGCGTGCGCCACGCGGTCGCGCTGGTGGTGACGCAGCATTACGAGCTTGGCCTGCGCCAGCGTGCGCGTCTCGTGGCCGCGGCATTCGAAACCGGCCGCATCGTCGGACGCAACGTGCCCAAGCGCTCGCTGACCTTCTTCGGCTGACGGCCTTCCCGGATCAGTTCCAGTCCAACGCTGTTCGTGGCCGGCGCCGGTGGCCAGACCAGCCATGGCCGGCAACCCGCGCATTGGCGGGCGGCGGCGCGCCGGCTGTGCCGAAACCTGCATCGGGAATCCCTGCCTGCCCAGCGCGGTCGGAATTGGAGCTGGCATGGGCGGGCGCACGATAGGAGTTGCTGGGCGCTTGTCTTCTCATTCCGTGCACGCGCCGGTCGCCGGCGCGCGAAATTCGCGATGCGAACCCGTCGGCCTGATGCTCCCCGTTCCGGCATTGCCAAGCGACGCGGATTTATCTTCACTGCAATTACTGCCGGGAGTTGAGGGAGCGTCGCCGTGTCCTGTCTCGCCACGAGGGCCCATCGGCCCTTGACGGTTCTGTCGATGCTCGCCGCAACCTTCGCCCTTGCCGGCTGCGCCTCGACGCCGGCCCCGGTCGCACAGCCGCAGAGGCCGCAGATCCGGCCCGCCGCCTATCCCGTGTCAGCGCTGGTCGGCTCCTGGGGCATCGCCAGCTATCGCGAGGATCGCGATCGGCCGCGCACCGAAACCATGGCCCGCCAGCACTGCCGCACGCCTTATGTCATCACGCCCGGCCCGACTGACGGCATTATGATGCACGTCGCCGACGACCCGAAGGCCTATGAGCTCACATTGAAGGGCGGTTCCGACGGCAAGACCTATCTCGGCTTCGAGACGCCGCCGCCGCATGCCCAGGACCGCGAGATCCTGTCGCTCACCGAGAACGTCGTCGTCATGCGCTTCATCGCGCCGGACGTCCACGCCCGCTACGGCACCTTCGTCTATGTGCGCTGCCCCGGCGGCGCCGCGGCGGCGCCGCCCCGCCGGACCTGAAGCTTCGAGGGAACAGCATGACCCAATCGTCCTTGATCCGGCGGCTGTCGCTGGTCGCCGCGGCAGGTTTCGCGAGCCTTATGGCCACCGGCGCGGCTCTGGCGCAGGCCGCGCCGCCCGCTGCCATGCGCGAGACCATGGCGATTGGCGACGAGCCCGGCCGCGTCTCCACCGAGGAGGTCATCATCCGCGAGGGAGCCTTCGCCCGGCAGCTTGTCTATTTCCGCTCCAACGAGCCGGTGGGCACGCTGGTCATCCATACCTCGGAGCGCTTCCTCTATCTCGTGCTCGGCAACAACCGCGCGCTCCGCTACGGCATCGGTGTCGGCCGCGAAGGCTTCACCTGGTCCGGCCTCGTCCGCGTGTCGCGCAAGGCGGAATGGCCGGACTGGACGCCGCCGCCGGAGATGATCCAGCGCCAGCCCTACCTGCCGCGCTTCATGGCCGGCGGTCCCGGCAATCCGATGGGTTCGCGCGCGCTCTATCTCGGCTCGACCATCTACCGCATCCACGGCACCAATCAACCCGAGACGATCGGCCATGCGGTGTCGTCCGGCTGCTTCCGCCTCGCCAATGGCGACGTGATCGACCTCTATTCGCGCGTGCCGGCCGGCACCAAGGTCGTCATCCGCCACGCCGCCGCGCTTTGAACCGCAGCCGCGATCCAACCCTCCGGAGATTTCGCCCATGCCGAATGCCCTGAGAGCCGGGTTCCTCGCCATTGCCGCCGTTCTCGGCCTCGGCGCTTTTGCCGCCAGCGCCCAGACGCTCGCGGCGGTCAAGGCGCGCGGCACGCTCAACTGCGGCGTCAGCCAGGGACTGGCCGGCTTCTCCGACCGCAACGCACAGGGCGTCTGGGCCGGGTTCGACGTCGACTTCTGCAAGGCCGTTGCGGCGGCCGTGCTGGGTGATCCGGCCAAGGTCACCTATGTCCCGCTCTCGGCGACCGAGCGCTTCGAGGCGCTGAGGGCCGGCCGTATCGACGTGCTGTCGCGCAATTCGACCTGGACGCTGGAGCGCGAGGTGGCGCTTGGCCTGATGTTCGCGGGCATCACCTTCCATGACGGGCAGGGCTTCATGGTGCTGCGCCGCCCGAACATCACCTCGGCGCTGGAGCTCGATGGCGTCACGGTCTGCGTACAGGCAGGTACGACCAGCGCGGACAATGTCGCCGACTATTTCCGCGCCAATTCGATGAAGCTGCAACTCGTCACCCTGCCGACCGCTGCGGAAGTGGTGCAGGCGCTCGATGGCGGCCGCTGCGACGCCATGACCACCGACCAGTCCGGCCTCTACGCCGAGCGGCTGAAGCTGAGCCAGCCCGGCGGGGCTGTGATCCTGCCCGACGTTATCTCCAAGGAGCCGCTCGGCCCGGTGACGCGCGCCGACGACCTGCACTGGTTCAACATCGTCAAATGGGTCAATTTCGCGCTGGTCAACGCCGAGGAGCTCGGCATTTCCGCCGCGACGGCCGATGAGGCCATGCGCTCGGCCAAGCCCGACGTGCGGCGCTTCGTCGGGGCCGAGGGCGACCTCGGCGTCAAGCTCGGGCTGGACGCCACCTTCGCCATCCGGGCAGTGAGGGCCGTCGGCAATTATGCCGAGGTCTACGAGCGCAATGTCGGCGCGCGCTCCAGCCTCGGCATTCCCCGCGGCCTGAACCAGCTCTGGTCGATGGGCGGCATCCTCTACGCGCCGCCCATGCGCTGATGTCGGCGAAATGCCGTTTCATTCGATGAAGCGGCGTTGTGCCCCCGTGGGCGCTTTGCTAGCCTTCCCTTGAACCTGCGGCTGACAGGCAGGACGCACGATATCGGGAGGCCCATGTCCGCGATCTTCGCCGGCCTGAAGGTCATCGACTGCGCGAGCTTCATCGCAGCTCCGGGGGCTGCCACCGTGCTCGCCGATTTCGGCGCCGATGTCGTGAAAGTGGAGCCGATCGGCGGCGACACGTTCCGCAATCTCTGGCAGACGCAGGGCCAGCCCCGCGCCGCGGAGAATTACCCATGGCTGCAGGCGAACCGTTCGCGCCGGGGGCTGGCGCTGAAGCTTGGCACGCCGGACGGCAATGCGGTTCTGCACCGCCTCGTCGAGGGCGCCGATGTCTTCATCACCAATACGCCGCTTCCGGCCCGCCGCCGGCTCGGCATCGACCACGAGACCCTGGCGCCGCTGAACGAGCGGCTGATCTATGCCTCGTTCACAGCCTATGGCGAGACCGGGCAGGAGGCCGACAAACCGGGCTTCGACAGCCTCGCATGGTGGGCGCGCTCGGGGCTCATGGACCAGGTGAAGGGCGATGCCAGCCTGCCTCCCGGCCGCTCGGTGCCGGGCATGGGCGACTATCCCTCGGCGATGGCGTTCTACGGCGCGATCGTGACCGCGCTCTATCGGCGCGAACGGACCGGCAAGGGCGGCCACGTCTCCTCGCATCTGATGGTCAACGGGCTGTGGTCGAATGCCTATCTCGCGCAGGCCAAACTGTGCGGAGCCGACATCCCCAGGCGCGTGCCGCGCGAACAGTCGCCCAACCCGCTGATGTGCCACTACCGCACGCGCGACGACCGCTGGCTGATCGTCTCCCTGCTGAATGGCGATGAGCAGTGGCCGGTCTTCGCCGAGAGGCTGGGCCTCGGCGCGCTCAAGGCGGATGCGCGTTTCGCCACCGGCACCTTGCGGGCCGAGAATGCGCCGGAACTGATCGCCATCGTCGACGGTATCGTCGCCGGCCGCACGCTTGGCGAATGGCGCGCCATCCTTGATGGCCACGGCCTTACCTTCGGCTTCGTCGCGAACCTCGACGATATGCTGACCGACCCGCAGGTGGCGGCGACCGAGACGCTCGTGCGCTTCGAGAACGAGGAGCTGATGACGGTCAACAGCCCGATCTTCGTCGATGGCGAGACGAAGCGCCAGCCGGGCAGGGCGCCCGCCATCGGCGAGCACTCGGATCAGGTGCTTGCCGAACTCGGCTTCAGTCACGAGGCGGTGGCCGAGATGCGCGCCAAGGGCATCGTGGCGGGCTAGGGACCGGAACAGGCGATCCGCCTGCCCGCTCATGGCGGCATGTGGTCCATGTCGATCATCTCGAGCTGGAAGCCGATGGCGCGCCTGAGGAAGGCCATCCTCCCACCCTGCACATAGGCCCAGTAGGCGGCCACCGCGAAGCTGTCGGGGTCGATGCCGTAGACGATGTCGTTGACGTGCAGCGTGCTGGAAAAGGCCTCGCGGTGCGGATACTGCGCCAGAACCCGCGCCCTAAGATCGGGGTCCATCAGTTCGATCTGCACCGCATAGGCCAGGGCTTCGTGCCATGCCCGGGGGAGCTTCCGGTGATCGGCTCCCAGCAGCTGATAGATGATCGCGTGGACGATTTCGTGCTTCAGGATCGATAGGGCGAGCGGCCGGTCCCATGGCAGGTTCCAGGGCCGCCGGCGATGCGCCCAGACCGAGGTCGAGCGGGTCATCCAGATCTCCCTGCGGGCGACGTGGTAGAAGCCGCTGGCGAGCCGCGGCTCGCCGCTCGTCGGAGAAGCCGCCTCATCGCCGTCCCGTTCGATGGCGACGGACGGCTGGAACCGGATCGTCACGCGCAGGTCGATGACAAGGCCGCCATCGGCGAAATGGCCGATGACCTCGCCGAGCGCCGCGCAGGCCTCGTCGTGTTCGTCGGGACTGCCGTTGATGGTGACGCCGTCGCGGCCGCAATCGGCATGCGCGGGGGCTGGCGCGGCGATCGCGAGCAGCATGATGACGGTCAGATGCAGGACCTGCAGCTGAGCCTGATGGACGTGATGATGCGCCATCGCCAGCACCTCCATCGGTGAGCCGGCCGGACGGGCTGGGAGAGGGATGATCGGGGAAGAGGCGCGGACGCTAGTGACGCGGGAAACGGCTGTCGCCGTTCGTTCGCATGTTGACGCCGGCCGCCACGGGCGACCGGGACGTGGTTCCCGGCGTCAGCGGGCCAGGACCACGGCCGCCTCGCGGGTGGTCGCCACGGCTTGCGAGACCTGCGTGACCGAGGCTGAAATGCCGGAGATGTTCTCGGAGATTTCACCGACGGCGCGGGCGGCCTGCTGCATGTTCTCCGACATGTCGCGCGTTACCGCGCTCTGTTCCTCGACCGAGGCGGCGGTGGCGACCACGTTGTTGCGCATGATCTCGATGGAGGCGCGGATGGAATCCAGCGCCTTGACCACATCGGACGAGATCGACTGCACGCCGTTGATCTCCGCGCCGATCTGTTCGGTGGCCTTGGCCGCCTGATTGGCGAGATTCTTCACCTCCTGTGCCACGACCGCGAACCCGCGGCCAGCCTCGCCGGCACGCGCCGACTCGATGGTGGCGTTGAGCGCCAGCAGGTTGATCTGCCCGGCAATGGTGTTGATGAGGCCGACAATGCCGCCCATGGCGGCGGCCGCATCCGACAGCTTCTGCGAGAAGCCGCCGGCCGCGTTGGTTTGCTCCAGCGCGCTGTCGGTGGCGCTCTGCGACTTGGACATCATCTGCGAGATTTCGGCGACGGAGGCGGCAAGCTCCTCCGAGGCGGCGGCCATGGTCTGCACGCTGTCGCGCGTCGCGTCGGCCGCGGCCAGCGCATTGTTCGATTCCTGCGACGATCGTCCGACTGCCTGGTCGATCTCGCTGAAGTTCCGGTCGATCATGGTGCGCAGCGTCGCGAGCAGATTCATCTGCTCGGTAATGTCGGTGGCGAACTTGACCACCTTGGTTGGCCGGCCCGAAGCATCGAGGATCGGATTGTAGGAAGCCTGGATCCAGATCTCGCGCCCGCCCTTGCCGACCCGCTTGTACTGCGCCGCCTGATACTCACCGCGCTTCAGTGCAGCCCAGAAAGCCGCATATTCCGCGCTCGCCTTGAGCGCCGGCTCGCAGAACATCGAATGGTGCTGGCCCTTGATCTCGGCCAGCGAATAGCCGACCGCGCCGAGGAAATTGTCGTTGGCGTTCAGAATGATGCCGTCGAGCGTGAACTCGATCACCGCCTGCGCCTTGCCGATGGCCGCGATCTGCCCGGCGCGGTCGGCGTCCGTCGTCTTTTGCGCCGTGATGTCGGTGGCGAATTTCACCACCCTGTAGGGTTTGCCGGAGCGGTCGAGCAGCGGATTGTAGGAGGCCTCGATCCAGATTTCCCGTCCGTCCTTGCCGATGCGCCGGAACTGGGCGGCTTCGAACTGCCCCGTCCGCAGCCTTTGCCAGAAGCCACGGTAGTCGTCGCTGTCCCGGTAGGCGGGCTCGACGAACATCGAATGATGCCGCCCCTTGATCTCGGCCAGCGAGTAGCCGACCGCGCCGAGAAAGTTGGAATTGGCGTTGAGAATGACCCCGTCGAGATCAAATTCGATGATTGCCTGAACGCGGTCGAGAGCGGTGAGCTTGGCGGCGGCGTCGTCGGCGGAATTGGCGAACATGCGGAGCATCTGGCGTGCCTCAATTTCTTCGGGCGGCAGGACGTCTCAAGGTCGAAATCACAGGATTCCGTGCATGCGATGCGTTCGAAAAGCCTGATCCTTGGTTGGTTAAGAGTTACTTAAGAGGGAATGGCGATCAGAGATTTGGCGCAGCCTGTTCGAGAATGCCTAAAATATGAGCTGAAACAATTATTTCATGACGCATTACCAAGAGTTTCATTAGTCTATCATGGCGCGATCTTGTTGTTCCGGTCGCGAGTATGTGCAGGTCTTCCGCAGGGTTTTCCTGAACTTTTTGTCATATAGATCAAATATTATGGAAAAATGTGGCAATTGTTATTTTAAATGTATCATACTTGGATTTATAGCTGTTACACGTGCAGGTTGATTTGAGCGCAACCGGACCCATCGCCCCTCGTTGCCCGACTGCCGAGCCGTGGTAACGGCCTTGTGAAGTACGCTCCGTGCTACCGTTGCCACAGAAACTCTCGCGATTCGGCGAGGCTGGGCATGGGGAATGGCGTGAACGCCCTGCCACGGGAACGCTCGCTGACGCTCTATCTTGCTGCCTTTGCCGCGGCGCTCGCCATTCCGTTGTTGATCGTCGCCGGCCTTTTCGCCTGGAGCTTCACGGCCGGCGAGCGTGCCCGGCTGGAGGAGATCGCGGCTCGTCGCAACGACGAGATCATCAAACAGATCGACCGGCTGCTGACCACGCGCCTTGCCATTCTGGAGGCGCTGGCGACGTCACCGGCCATCGATGCCGCCGATTTCGACCGGTTCGACGTCCAGGCGCGGTCGCTCGCCGGCATGGGCATCGAGATCAGGCTGCGGCGGCTCGATGGGCAGCTTGTCGTCGATACCGGCGTGCCGAAGGGGCAGACGCTGCCGCAATGGCCGATGCTTGCGCCGATGAGTGAAGCGATTGCTTCGGGCCAGCCGGTGTTCAGCGATCTGTTCGTGAGCCGCGGCAATGGCCGTTTCGCCGTGTCGATCTTCGTGCCCGTTCTGCGCGACGGCACGACCAGGTACCTGATCAGCACGATCTTCGATCCGTCGGTCTTCTCGCGGGCGATGGTCGATCGCGGTATCGCCGCGCCCTATTTCGCATCCCTCGCGGACCGCGCGGGCCTCATTGTCGCGCGCTCGGAACGCCACGAAGAGACACTCGGGAGGCCGCTCCCCGGCTTTGCGCGCGCGGTGGGAGAGAGCGGCCACTGGACGGGGGTCAATCCACAGGGTGTCAAGGTCTCCGCCTTCTATCGGCGTTCGCAGGTATCCGGCTGGCTGATGACCGTTGGCGTCGATCAGGCCGTCCTCAACGCCTCGCTGACGCGCTCGCTCATCTGGCTCTTCGGCATCGCCGGAGTGCTGCTGGTGGCGTCCGTCGGGCTTGCCACCCTGATCCTGCGGCGTCTGACCAGCGCGACGACGGCGATGACCGAGGCGGCGGGTGCGCTCGCGCGCGGCCAGCTCACCGTGGCGCCGCGAACCGGTATCCAGGAGATCAACCAGGCTGGCGATGCCTTCGCGCAGGCCTCCATCAAGCTGCACGTGCAGGCGACCGCGCTGGCGCGCGCGAACCGCGAGCTCGAACAGCGGGTCGAGCAGCGCACTGAGGAGCTGCGGGAGAGCGAGGAGCGCTATCGGCTCCTCGCCGAAAACGCCTCGGACCTGATCATCCTGCGCAATATCGCCGGCAAGATATTCTACGCCTCGCCGTCATCGCTGAAGCTGCTCGGTTTCACCCCGGCGGAAATGCTCGATGTCACGCCCTCGACCATGGTCCATCCGGACGACTGGTTGCGCGTCGATGCGATCAATCGCGCCATCGGGGCGGGCGACGAACTCGGTTATTCCATCCATCGGCTGCGCCACAAGGCGGGCCACTGGGTCTGGATCCAGGCGGCCTACAGCCGGCTGAGCGGCGTCGGCCCCGACCAGCCGAACATCATGGTCATCGTGCGCGACGACACCGAGCGCCAGCAGCACGAGATGCGCCTCAACCAGTCCAACGAGGCGCTGCGCCAGTTTTCGGCCATCGTCTCGCACGATTTGCAGGCGCCGCTGCGCCACATCAACATGTTCTCCGACATGCTGAAGCTGAAGGTGGAAGCGAGCGATGCCGAGGCCGCCGGCTATGCCACCCACATCATGGCCAGTGTCGAGCGCATGCAGCGCCTGATCCGGAGCCTGATCGCCTACACCCAGGTCGCCTATGCCACCGTGCGCGCCGACGAGGTGCCGCTGACGCGGGTGGTGGATGACGCCATGGCGCTGGTCGCCGCCGACCTGCGCGACAGCGGCGGCGAGGTGAAGGTCTCCAGGCTGCCGGTCGTGACGGGCGACGCGGACCTGCTCTGCCGGCTGTTTCAGAATCTGCTCGCCAATGCGCTGAAGTACCGCAGCGCCTCGGCCCCCGTTATCCACATCCGCGCCCGCGCGGCGGGACAGTTCTGGGAGCTGTCCGTCGAGGACAACGGCATCGGCATCGACCCGCAGTACCGCGACCGGATCTTCGAGATATTCCGCAGGCTTCACAAGGACGAGAGCCGCTATGCCGGCATGGGTCTCGGGCTCGCGCTTGGCAAGCGCATCGTCGAGAGCCACGGCGGCGAGATCTGGCTCGACACGGACCACTCGCCGGGCGCCTGCTTCCGGTTTACACTCCCGCGCGCCAAAGGACCGCACGCTTGATCGACCCATGAGCCGGGAGGCCGGGAACGATGACCAGGACGAGACGGTGCATGCTGATCGTCGATGACGATCCGAACGAGGCGCTGTTCCTCCGCAACGCCTTCAGCGGGCGCGCCGGCTGGCTCGACATACGCCACGCGGAAAGCGGCGAGGCGGCGCTCGACGAGATCGCACGTGCCATCCCCGATCTGGTTCTTCTCGACATCAACATGCCCGGCATGGACGGCTACGACGTGCTCGACCGCATCCGGGGCGGCAAGGCCACCCAGGGCCTGCCGACGCTGATGTTCTCGTCCTCGGAGCGCGAGGACGACATCGAGCGGTCCTACCGCGCCCATGCCAACGCCTACGTGGTCAAACCGCGGTCCTCGGACGGCTATCGCCAGCTTGCCGAGAATATCGAGCGGTTCTGGTACGAGACCGCGCGGGTCTGACGGCGCGGTTCGTCAGTCGTAGCGCAGCTCGGTCGCCTTGCCCCGGAACACCCAGTAGGCCAGCACGGAATAGGCGATGATCACCGGCAGGACGAAACAGGCGCCGGCGAAGATGATCATCAGGCTTTCCGGGGCGGAGGCTGCCTGCCAGATGGTCAGGCGGTCCGGCACCACATAGGGGTAGAAGGAATAGGCGAGCCCGGTGAAGCCGAGCACGTTGAGCAGCACCGCGCCGACGAAGGGCACGAAATCGAGGCTGTGATCGGCGCGCGGCATGCGTTGCAGCATCATCCAGACGCCGACGATGATGGCCCCGCTCATCAGCGGGATGGGCGCCAGCGCGATGATTTCCGGGAACGAGAACCACTTGGCGAAGATCCGCGGCGAGGCGAGCGGCGTCGCGATCGATACGGCCGCCATGCCGAGAATGACCGCGCCGAGCGTCAGCCGCGCCCAGCGCACGGCCTTCACGTGCAGGTCCTTCTCGGTCTTCATCACCAGCCAGCAGGCGCCGATGAAGGCATAGGCCGCGGCAAGACACAGCGCCGTCAGCACCGCGAAGGCATGGGCTGTGAAGCCGCCGGCGAAACCGTTGATGTAGAGGCCGAGCATGTAGCCCTGCGACAGCGCCGCAACCAGCGATCCCGCGAAGAAGGCGCGATCCCACCACGGCTTGAACGGTGCTCCGGCCTTGGCCCGGAACTCGAAGGCGACGCCGCGCACGATCAGCGCGATCAGCAGGAAGGCGACCGGCCCGTAGAGCGTCGAGAGGATGACGCCGTGCGCCGTCGGGAACCCGACCAGCAGCAGGCCGACCGCCATGACCAGCCAGGTCTCGTTGGCATCCCAGAATGGCCCGATGGAGGCGATCATCCGGTCCTTTTCCTCCTGCGTCGCCTGCGGCAGGAGGATGCCGACCCCGAGGTCGTAGCCGTCGAGGATGACGTAGAGCAGGATCGACACGCCCATCAGGACGGCGAAGGCGACGGGCAGCCAGACAGCCTGGTCCATGGTTTCCTCCTCACGCCTTGGCGGTTTCGCCGGGCAGACCTTCGTGGACGAAGGGAATCTGATCCTTGTCCTTGACGGTTGTGCCGGGGATGCGCGCCTTGCGGGCGAGATAGAACAGCACGCTGACATAGGCCGCGAGCAGGAAGGCGTAGGTGGCCAGATAGGCCGCCAGCGTGGCTGCGATCATCGGGGCGGGAACCGCCGAGACCGCGTCGGCGGTGCGCAGGACGCCGGAGACGAGCCAGGGCTGGCGCCCGATCTCGGTCACGTACCACCCGGCCAGCGTCGCGACCCAGCCGGCGAAGGTCATGGCGACCAGCGCGCGGTTGACGAGCGGGATCGGCTCGCCGCGCCGCCAGATCTGGAGGGTCGCGAGCCACGAGACCGCGAGCATCAGCAGGCCGATGCCGACCATGATACGGAAGGCGAAGAAGACAGGCTTCACCGGCGGGTGGTTGCCGCGGAAATCGTTGAGACCCGGCACCACCGCGTTCGGCGAATGGCCGAGAATGAGGCTTGCGCCGTAGGGGATCGCGATCTCGTAGTGGTTGTCGCGCGCCTGCTCGTCAGGCCAGGCGAACAGGACCAGCGGCACGGCCGGCCGCGTCTCCCAGTTCGCCTCCATGGCCGCGACCTTCTGCGGCTGATGCTTCAGCGTGTTGAGGCCGTGCTGGTCGCCGACGAAGATCTGGATCGGAATGAGGATCGCGGCAAGCACCACGCCGGTCGTCAGCGCGGCGCTCACCGCCGGCCGCTCGTCGCCCTTCAGGCGCTGATAGGCGGACAGCCCGGCGATCAGGAAGGCGACGGTCAGCCCCGAGGCGAGCACCATATGCGTCAGCCGGTAGGGCATCGAGGGGTTGAAGACGATCTGCCACCAGTCGACCGCATGGGCAACGCCGTCGCGCATCTCGTGGCCGACAGGCGTCTGCATCCACGAATTGAGCGCGAGAATCCAGAAAGCCGATAGCGCCGTGCCGAACGCGACCAGCACGGTGGCCAGCGTGTGCAGCCAGCCCGGCACGCGGCGGAAGCCGAACAGCATGATGCCGAGGAAGCCGGCCTCCAGGAAGAAGGCCGTGAGAATCTCGTAAGCCAGCAGCGGGCCCGCGATATTGCCGACCTTCTCCATGTAGCCCGGCCAGTTCGTGCCGAACTGGAAGCTCATGGTGATGCCGGAGACGACGCCAAGAGCGAAGGTGAGGGCGAAGACCTTCACGTAGAGCCGGTAGGCCTCCATCCATTTCTCGTCGCCCGAGCGCGCATAGCGGACCTTGAAGTAGATCAGCACCCACGACAGCGCGATCGAGATCGTCGGGAAGAGGATGTGGAACGAGATGTTCGCGCCGAACTGGATGCGGGCGAGCAGGGTGGGGTCGAGGTCCGACATCATCAAGCCTCCGGCTTGGCGGTTCTGGTCTCGGTCTTCTTCGCGCGCCCTCCGGGCATGACGAAGAGCCTATCCTTCATTTCCAGCACTTTCACGACCTTTGTGCCGAGCGTCAGAAGCTGGACAAGTCTTTCGGTCTCCAGCCGCTGCATGTCGGCATACCAGCCGGTCAGGAGTTCGATGAGCTCGTGCATGTCGCGCATGCGCGCCTGCGCGTGGCGCTCCTCGTCGGAGGCCGGCGCCTGCATCAGCAGTTCGCGGAGCATGGTGAGGGTGGGGTCGATCTCGCGCTTCTTGCGCTCCTCGACCAATGTGCGGACGATGGCCCAGACATCCTCGGGCGTGGTGAAGAAGTCACGCCGGTCGCCGGGAACGTGTTTCAGCCGCACGAGATTCCAGGCCTGCAATTCCTTCAGGCCCATGGAAACGTTGGAGCGCGAGACGCCGAGCCGCTCGACGAGATCGTCCGCGCAAAGCGGCCGGTCCGATGCGAACAGCACGGCGTAGATCTGTCCGACAGTGCGGTTGATGCCCCAGCGAGATCCCATCTCGCCGAAATGGAGCACGAAAGCCTGGACCAGCGGGGGGAGGGTCATCGGCGCATTCCGAATTTTCAGTCAAAACTGAAAATAGAGAAATTGAGGCGGCCGAACATGCGACAGTTTGTCAGGGCAGGGCTGCATTCAACCGAGACGACCTGGGATCCAGATGATCCCGCAGCCAGCCGGACAATCCCCTCTCGACTCCACGCTATGTTCCAATAGATATAGCGGGTGCCCCCTGCCAGTGCCTCCGGGAGTTTCCGATGATCCGCATGCTGTCCCGCCTCGCCGCTGCCGCGGCCCTTCTCATCTTGGCGGCCGCGCCGCAGCCCGCCGCCGCGCAGGACCGGGGCGTGGTCGTGTTCGCAGCCGCCAGCCTCCAGACCGCGCTCAACGCGATCGGCGCCGAATGGCGCAAGGAGACCGGCAAGCAGGTGACCTTCTCCTATGCCGCCTCCTCCGCGCTCGCCCGCCAGATCGAGCAGGGCGCGCCGGCCGACCTCTTCGCCTCGGCGGACCTCGAATGGATGAACTGGATGCAGCAGCGCAATCTGATCAAGGTCGAGACGCGCTCGACGCTGCTCGCCAATTCGCTGGTGCTGATCGCTGCCCCCGACGTCCAGTCCAGCCTGACGATCGCGCCGAATTTCCCGCTGGCCGCGGCCATCGGCGATTCGCGCCTCGCCACCGGCGACCCCCGCGCTGTCCCCGTCGGCCGCTATGCGCAGGCCGCGCTCACCCATCTCGGTGTGTGGAACGACGTCCAGCCGAAGGTAGCGGGCGCCGACAATGTGCGCGCCGCGCTTGCCCTCGTCGCCCGTGGCGAAGCCCGCTACGGCATCGTCTACGCGACCGATGCCAGAACCGAGCCGCGCGTGAAGGTGGTCGGCACGTTCCCGGCCGGCAGCCACCCGCCGGTCGAATATCCCTTCGCCCTGACCGCCTCGGCGCGCCACGCCGATGCCGCGGCCTTTCTCGCCTACTTGCGTTCTCCGGCCGCAACCCGGATTTTCGAGGCGGAAGGCTTTACTGTCCGGCGGTAGGATGACGTGCTGATCGACCATGCCAGGCGCGCGTCCGCGCAAGCTGCGGGCGCGCCGCCATGATCATCTTTGACTGCCGGCTGGAACGGCCGGACTTCACATTCGATGCCGCCTTCGAGGCAGGCGCGGGCGTCACCGCCCTGTTCGGACCGTCAGGTTCCGGCAAGTCGACGGCGATCCGCCTGATCGCCGGGCTGGAGGCGCCGACGCGCGGGCGCATCCTTGTCAATGGCGAGACGCTGCTCGACACGCAGGCGGGCATCGCGATGAAGCCGCACGCGCGGCGCATCGGCCTGGTCTTTCAGGATGCGCTGCTCTTTCCACATCTCTCCGTGCGCCAGAACCTCACCTATGGACGCTGGTTCACGCCGCGCGCCGAGCGGCGGATCGACCTCGACACGGTGGTCGAGGTTCTCGGCATCGGCCATCTTCTCAAGCGGCGGCCGGCCACCCTGTCCGGCGGCGAGCGCCAGCGCGTCGCTATCGGCCGCGCGCTGCTGACCTCGCCGCGTCTTCTGCTGATGGACGAGCCGCTCGCCTCGCTCGACACCGCCCGCAAGCTGGAGGTTCTGCCGTTCATCGAGCGGCTGCGCGACGAGTTCGCCATCCCGATCATCTATGTCAGTCATGCGGTTGACGAGGTGGCGCGGCTCGCCGCGCACGTGGTGCGGCTGGACCAGGGGCGCGTCACGGCCGCCGGGTCTCCTTCCGCCGTGCTGACGCCGACGACGGTCGCGGCCTCCGCCGACCGCTTCGCCGCCGTGTCGTTCATCACTGGCACGCAGGCGCGCATCCTGCCTCGGTTCGGCGTGACCGCGCTCCGGCATCCCGCCGGCGAGATCGTCGTGCCCGGCATCGTCGAGGGCGATGGCCCGGTGCGCGTGGCCATCCGTGCGACGGATGTGACGCTGGCGGTCGGCCGGCCCGGCCAGATCAGCGTCCGGACACTGCTCGCCGGCCGCATCGTCGCGATGGACCGGGGCGAGGGACCTCTGGCGCTCGCAACCGTGGAACTCGCAGGCGGCGAGCGGCTGGTCGCCTATCTCACGCGCCTCGCGGTGGACGATCTCGGCCTCGATGTCGGCGACGATGTCACGGCGCTGGTGAAGACGGCCGCCGTGGACGAGCGCGGCGTTCCGGGGCTGAAGGTGGTCGGGTCATGAGTCGGGAACAGGCGCTCCTCGCGCGGGCGGCGCTGGTCCTCGCTGCCCTGGCGCTCGCCGGCTGCGCGACGGTCGGCGCGCCGCCCTGTCCGCCGGGCGGCCGCGACCGGGTCGTAGCCGACCTGATGTTCGGCCGGAACATCGGCGGCGCGCTCGGTGTCTCGGAGCGCAGCTTCGCGCGCTTCGTCGATGCGGAGGTGACGCCGCGCTTTCCCGACGGGCTGACGATCCTCGATACGCGCGGGCAGTACCGCTCGGCGAACGGCGCGCTGATCCGCGAGCCCGGCAAGGTCATCACCATCGTTCTCGCCGACGAGGCGCGCGACCTGCCGCGTCTGGCGGAAGTGGCGGAGGCCTACAAGCGCCGCTTCCGGCAGGAATCGGTCGGGGTGATCACCCGTCGCGCCTGCGTGGCCTTCTAGGGCCGCTCGCGCAGTTCCGTCTCGAAGGGCCCGAGTTCCTCGCGGACGACATCGCCCATCCGCGCCTCGATGCGCCTGTAGGCCGCGACGAGGTCGTGCCCAAAGGCGGTGAGCTTGGCGCCGCCGCCATGCGCGCCGCCAGCGGAGGCCGTGACGGCGGGCGTGCGGAACAGGGCGTTGACCGCATCGACCAGCAGCCAGGCGCGGCGATAGGACATGCCGAGTTCGCGGCCGGCGGCCGAGATCGATCCGGTGCGGCCGATCGCCTCCAGCAGGTCGATCTTGCCCGGGCCGAGCCGGGCCTCGTCGCCGAAGAGGATGCGGATGCGCGGGATCGCGCCGGCAAGGCCGGGGGTCTCGGCGGATGCCTGATCGGCAGGCGCGGGCTGGCGCGAAGGCAAGGCGTGTTTCCTCGATGGAGCGGACGGGTGAGGCGTTGGCGATGAGCCTAGCGGCGCAAGGTCGCATGGTGCAATCGGTTCGCGACCGATTGACTTGAACGGCATCGGGACGCTAGCTCTCGCCCATGGGCGTCTTCCGCAGCGATCGATGGTCGGCCGCGCGCAACCTGATGGTTGGCGTGCTGGTCTATCTCGTCGCGGCGACCGGCCTGCTCGGCGCGGTCACGCGAACAGCCCAGGGCTTCGACGCGACCGGGGCCATCGTGCTCTGCACCACCGACGGGTTCGCGACGGTCAGTGACGGTTCGCAGCCCGCGAAGCCTGCCCCGGTTTCGCAGCACTGCATGTTCTGCAACGTCACCGGCGGGGTCGACGTGCCGGTCCCGGCCTCGGCCGGCAAGGCTGTCGAGCCGCCCGTTGCGGCCCGCGCGCCTGGCCGCAGCTATGCGCCGATCCTGCCGTCCTATGCCTTTGCCGGCTGGCTCGGCACCAGATCGCCGAGAGCGCCCCCCTTCGCCGCCTGATCCGAGACTGAACCGCGCTTGGGCTCCCAAGCGCTTCTCGCCATCATGCGCCGAAATCCATTCCCATGTTCATCCCATCCATGCGGGTCCGCGCCGGGCTCGTCCTGTCTGCCGGCCTCGTTGCCGCGCCAATCGCCGCCGTTGCCCAGACGACCGAACTGCCGACCATCACCATCGAGGGGTCGCGCCCTGCGCGCGGCTCGCTGACCTCGCCCGATATCGAGACCCAGCGCCAACAAGTGAACCGCACCGCCGGTGCGGTCTCGCATGTCGATGCCGAAGCCTATGCCAGCACCTATGCGGCCAACCTGCGTGACGTGCTGCAGGAAACGCCGGGTGTTCTGGTGCAGAACCGGTACAGCCAGGAAATCCGCCTCTCGATCCGTGGCTCGGGGCTTGCCCGCTCGTTCCATACGCGCGGCATCGAGATCCTGCAGGACGGCATCCCCACCAACCTTGCGGATGGCTCCGGCGATTTCTATCAGATCGACCCATCGGCGCTCCGGGCCATCGAGGTGTTTCGTGGCGGCAATGCGCTGCCCTTCGGCTCCTCGACGCTGGGCGGCGCCGTCAATTTCGTCACGCCCACGGGGCACACGGCGGTCGCGCCCAATGTCTTCCGCCTCGATGCCGGCTCGTTCGGCACGGTTCGCGCCTACGGTTCGGTGTCGCGCGTCATGGGCGACTGGGACTTCAGCGCCTCCGGCACCCTCACGCATTCCGACGGCTGGCGGCAGCACGAGACGCAGAATCTCGGTCACTTCAACGCCAATGTCGGTCGCCGCCTGTCCGAGCGCGTCGAGACGCGCTTCTATTTCGGCGCTTATTACACGGACGTGAAACTGCCGGGCTCGGTCACCTACGGGCAGGCGATGACCAATCCCCGCGCGGCCAGCGCCAGCGCGATCGCGGGCGATCAGGCCCGCAACACCTATGTCCAGCGCTTCGCCAACGTGACATCGATTGCCTTCGACTTCGGCAAGCTCGACATCACCACCTGGGCCATTCACAAGCACCTCAATCACCCGGTCTTCCAGGTGCTGGATCAGGACGGCTGGACCTATGGCATCTCGCCGCGCTTCACGGGCTCGTTCAATCTCGGCGGTTTTCGCAATGATGTCGTGGTCGGCGCGCGCATCTTCGCCGGCAGCAATCAGGTCCAGCAATTCGTCAACCTGAACAACGGCACGGGGGCGCGCGGCCCGCAGACCGTCAACGGCCGGCAAAATGCCGCGAACTACGAGGCCTGGTTCGAGAACCGTTTCTTCGTCCTGCCGCAGATCGCCCTGACCGCCGGCGCGAAGGCCTATGTCGCCGAGCGGCGCTACAATGGCGGGCTGAACCTCAACGCGATCCCGGTGAATATCGACCGGAGCGTGACCTATTCCGGCGTCAATCCCCGTGTCGGCATCCTCTGGGAACCGCTGCGCGACGTGCAGGTCTTCGCCAATGTCACGCGCTCGTCCGACGTGCCGGACTTCTCCGACCTGATGCAGACAACGGCGGCGACCACGGCCTTCGTGCCGCTGAAGGCCCAGACCGGCACCACTTTCGAGATCGGCACGCGCGGCCGTCATGACCGTCTCTCGTGGGAGGTTACTGCCTTCCGCTCCGACCTGCGCAATCAGATGCTGCAGTTCAATACCGGGCCAGGCATTCCCGCCTCGACCTTCAACGCGCCGCGCACGCAGCTTCAGGGGCTGGAACTCGCGGGCGCTGTCGATCTCGCACGGGACCTCACCGGCAACGGCGACAGGCTGACACTCAGGCAGGTGTGGACCTGGTCGGACTTCCGGTTCGCGGACGACCCTGTCTACGGCAACAACGCGCTGCCGCTGGTGCCGCGCCACGTCCTGCGCACGGCGCTGAGCTACCAGCATCCGCTGTTCACGGTCACGCCGGCGGTGGACATCGTGCCGGAAGGCGCTTTCGTCGATTATCGCAACACGTTCCGCGTTCCCGGCTACTGGCTGCTCGGGGTGACCGCGAGCGCGAAGCTGCCCAACGGCGGCGAACTCTTCGTCGATCTACGCAACATCCTCGACAGGCGCACCATCTCGGATTTCGGCCCCGTCGTGCTCTACAATCCCGCGACCACGGCGACCTTCTATCCCGGCACGGGACGCAGCATCTACGGCGGCGTCCGCATGAAGTTTTGATGTAATAATGTATCATTGCGCCGGGCCGTCATGGCCCGGTGCCTGACAACCCCGGACGATCGGACCAATGCTCCTCGACGGCATCCGAACAGAGACCGCAAGCCCGTTGCCGGATGGCGACGCGGCTCTGCGTGCCCTGTTCGCGTTTCGGCCGGGGCTGGGGGAGGCCGTCGTTGCCGCCGCGCCGGAGATCGTCGTTCAGGCCGCGATCGATCATGCGGGCGCGCCGGAATTCGAGGTCGTGCCGCAGGCGTCGCCCCTCGTCACCCTGCCGCGCGGGCGCGTCCTCGCACCGGCGGCTGCCGTGCTGTCCACCTTCCTGCATGGCGCGCTTCTCGCGGCCTTCGTCGCCTTCACGGCGCCCACGCTGCCGCAAACCGAATTGCCGGCGGTCGAGGTCGAACTGGTGGAACCGGAAGCCTCGCCGCCACCGGCCGCAGCCGCGCCGGAAACGCCCGCGACGGAGGCGCCGGATGTCCAGATCGACCCGCCGCCCATGGCCGAGATGCCGCTGCCGCCGGAACTCATCCCGCCCGAACCGCTCGCCACGGAGGCCCCCCCTGTGGAGCCTCCCGCCGAGCGACAGGTCGCGGCCGTCGCGCCCGCGCAGGTGATGATCGATCCGCCCCCCGATATCGACATGGCCTTGCCCGCCGAACTAACCCCGCCCGCACGCCCGCAGGTGGAGCCGCCGCCGCCCGTCGCGGCGCAGTTGCCGCTGCAGGCCCGGCGATCCGGGCCGCAGCAGCGCCGCCCGCCGCCACCCCGGCGCGAAGCCGAGCGGCAGGAGCCGAGGCCGCAGCCGCCACGGCGGCAGGCGTCGGCGCCACCGTCCGCCGCATCGGAGGGGCGGGGCGTGATGGCGAGCCAGACGCAGCGCACGGCCACGCCGCCGCCGAGCTACCTCGCCCGTGTCACGGCGCAGCTTCATCGCGCCAAGCTGCCCGGCAACGGCGAGCGGGGCGTCGCCATGGTGCGTTTCGCGATCACCCGCGCCGGTGCCGCCACCGGCATCGGGCTCGTGCGCTCTTCCGGCAATGGCGCGCTCGACCAGGCCGCCACGGCGCTGGTGCGCCGCGCCGCGCCCTTCCCGCCACTGCCGGCCGAGTTCGGCCCGGCGGTCATGCCGCTCACCGTCCCCATTTCCTTTCGTTGAAACGAGGCCCCGTCATGAACCTCCCCCGTATCGTCATCGCGCTGGCCACCGCGCCGCTTCTGGGCTCCGCCGCCGTCGCCCACGTCACACTGGAGAACCGCGAAGCGACGGCCGGCCGCAGCTACAAGGCTGTGCTGACCGTGCCGCATGGCTGCGGCTCGTCGCCCACCACCGGCATTCGCGTGACCATTCCCGAAGGCGTGGTTTCCGTGAAGCCGCAGCCGAAGCCCGGCTGGCAGCTGGCAACCGTCAGCGGCCCCTATGCGCGCGGCTACCAGAGCCACGGCAGGGAACTGCGCGAGGGCGTCAAGGAGATCGCCTGGACCGGCGGCTCGCTGGCAGACGATCGCTATGACGAGTTCGTCTTCGTCGCGCAGGTCGATGCGTCCCTGGCGGGCGCCGGTCAGGTGCATTTCCCTGTGGTACAGACCTGCGCCAGCGGCGAGGCGCGCTGGGATCAGGTGCGTGAGGCAGGCAGCACGGCGCGGCTGGAACGGCCCGCCCCGGCGCTTCGCGTTCTTGCGGCGTCCGGCGAGAGGCCGGCGCAGGGTGCAGGTCATGGCGCGGCCGCATCCGTGACGAAGGGCGACATCGTCGTCGCGCAACCCTGGTCGCGGGCGACGCCCGGCGGCGCGCGCGTCGCCGGTGGCTACCTCGCCGTGACGAACCGCGGCGCCCAGCCCGACCGGCTGACCGGCGGCAGCGCTGATTTCGCGGAGCGCGTCGAGGTCCATGAAATGGCGACGGTGAACGGCGTCATGACCATGCGCGGTCTCGGAGGCGGTCTCGAGATCTCGCCCGGGGCGACGGTGGAGCTCAAGCCGGGCGGCTATCACCTGATGTTCGTGGGGCTGCGCCGGCCACTGGCGGAGGGCCAGACCGTCAAGGTGACGCTGACCTTCGAGCGCGCCGGCACTGTCGAGCTGAACTTCCGCATCGGTTCGATCGGCGGGCGGGCAGCGCCCGGCGGCGATGACCACAGCCACCACTGAGGTCGCCATGCTGCGTGCAGTCCGGATTGCCGCGTGGGCGGGCATCGCCGTCCTGCTCTTCCTGTCGGTGGCGCTGGGCATCGGCTGGTGGCGCGTCGATGGCCCGACCGTGGCGCAGGAAGTGACGTCCCTGCCGCGCGCCATGCCGCAGATCGGCGGGCCGTTCAGCCTGATCGACCACCGTGGCAGACGGGTATCCGAGAAGGACTTTGCCGGCCGTCCCATGCTGGTCTTCTTCGGCTTCACCCATTGCCCGGACGTCTGCCCGACCGCGCTGTTCGAGATGACCACGCGGCTCGCGGCGCTTGGGGAAGAGGGCGCGAAGCTTCAGGCGCTGTTCGTCACCGTCGATCCCGAGCGCGACACGGCCGCGCAGATGGCGCTCTATCTCGGGTCGTTCGATCCGCGCATCGTCGGACTGACCGGCAGCCGCGCCGAGGTCGAGGCGGCCTCCGCCGCCTATCGCGTGATCGCCCGCCGGGTGCCGCTCGAGGACGGCGGCTACACGATGGACCACACGGCCTCGGTGTTCATGGTGGACTCAGCCGGGCGTTTCGCCGGCACGATCGATCACCACGAGGACAACGAGGCGGCGCTCGCCAAGATGCGGCGGCTCGCCGGTAGCTGAAAGGTGGCAGCAGCCTCGCGAGCGTGTCGGCGCCTGCCGTTGCGCGGACGGCGCGAGGCCACCATGTCATCGCCGCAGATCTGAAGCCCGAGAGCGGAGAAACGCGTCGATGGCGGCAGGCAGAACGACCGAAACCATCGTGGTGCTTGCCGACCGGCGGCGACCGCGCGCCGTCTCCCATCTCATGCCGGGTGATTTCGAGCCCTATCTGACGCGCTGGAAGCTGACGCCGGACGGGGAGCCGTTCCAGACTCATTCCAGCCGCCTTCTGCCGGTTCGTCATGGCGACGAGGCCGCGATGCTGAAGATCGCCCTTGCGCAGCAGGAACAGCGCGCCTGCCGCCTGATGGTCTGGTGGGACGGCGACGGGGCGGCGCGGGTTCTGGCTCACGACGACGGCGTGCTGGTCATGGAGCGCCTTGCCGGCCCCCGCTCGCTCAACGCCATGGCGCGCGGCGGAGAAGCCGGCGACGAGGAGGCGACACGCATCCTTTGCGACGCGCTCGCGCGTCTTCACGCGCCGCGCGGCACGCCGCCGCACATGCTGGTGCCGATCGAGCAGTGGCTGGCTGATCTCTGGCCGGCGGCGGATAGCCGAGGCGGTATCCTCGCCCGTTCGGCGGAGGTGGCGCGCCGGCTGCTGACGACTCCGCAGGACATCACGGTGCTGCACGGCGATCTGCACCATGACAATGTCCTCGACGGCGGACCTCGCGGCTGGCTCGCCATCGACCCCCACGCCCTCGTCGGCGAGCGCGGCTTTGACTACGCCAACATCTTCTGCAACCCCGAAGGCACTGATATCCCGATCACGCCCGGCCGGCTGGCGTGGCGGGTGGACGTGGTCGCCGAAGCCGGCGGTCTCGACCGCAGACGGCTGCTGATGTGGATCATGGCCTATGCCGGCCTGTCTGCCGCCTGGTATGTCCAGGACCATGACGAGGCCGGAGCGAGGTTGCCGCTCGCCGTCGCCGAAGCGGCAGCTGCCGAACTCGACAGGGCTTGACCTGGATCATCCTCCGGCAGGGGCAACTTGAAGGCTCGCGGCTGCGGGTCTAGACCCGCTGGCATGACCGTAAACGCCCCGCGCCCCGACCCATCGCCGCTGCCGCCGGACCTCGACGCCCGCAAGGCGGCCTCGCGCCTCTGGTTCGAGGCGTTGCGCGACGATATCTGCGCCAGATTCGAGGCACTGGAGAACGATCTGCCGCCGGGTCTGCCGGGGCATGACAAGCCGGCCGGCCGCTTCGTGCGCAAGCCGTGGAAGCGCACCGACCATTCCGGCGTTGCGGGTGGTGGCGGTGTGATGAGCATGATGGCTGGCCGCGTCTTCGAGAAGGTCGGCGTCCATTGCTCGACCGTGCATGGCGAGTTCGCGCCCGAGTTCCGCGCGCAGATCCCCGGAGCCTCCGACGACCCGCGCTTCTTCGCGACCGGCATCTCGCTGATCGCCCATCCCGTGAACCCCAATGTTCCCGCCGTCCACATGAACACGCGCATGGTGGTCACCACGCGCGCCTGGTTCGGCGGTGGCGCGGACCTGACCCCGGTTCTCGACCGGCGCAGGACGCAGAACGATGCCGACACCGTCGCCTTCCACGCGGCCATGCAGGCGGCCTGCGACCGCCACCGCGTCGCCGATCACGCCCGCTACAAGGCCTGGTGCGACGACTACTTCTTCCTGAAACACCGCAACGAACCGCGCGGCGTCGGCGGCATCTTCTTCGACTATCTGGATTCCGGCAGCCGCGACGAGGACTTCGCCTTCACGCAGGATGTCGGGCGCGCCTTCGCCATCGTCTATCCCGATCTCGTGCGTCGCAATTTCGGCGAGGCCTGGAGCGAGGCGGATCGCGAAGAGCAACTCGTGCGTCGCGGCCGCTATGTCGAGTTCAACCTGCTTTACGACCGCGGGACGGTTTTCGGGCTGAAGACCGGCGGCAATGTCGAGAGCATCCTGTCCTCCATGCCGCCAGTGGTGAAGTGGCCGTGACCGGCGGCGGGCCGGCGCTTGCCGGGTCTAATTTAACACGTTAATTGTATGGGCGTGCCGCTCCGGCGGCGGTGACCGGCGGAGGATTGGATGACGCGCCTGATGACGGGAGGCGAAGCCATCGTCTCCGGCCTGATCGCCAACGGCGTCGACACCGTGTTCGGTCTGCCGGGCGCGCAGATGTATCCGCTGTTCGATGCGCTGGCGCAGAACGCCGACAGCATCCGCACGGTGGGCGCGCGGCATGAGCAGGCCTGCGGCTACATGGCTTTCGGCTACGGCCGTTCGACGGGCAAGGTCGGCGTCTATTCGGTCGTGCCGGGGCCGGGGCTCCTGAACACCACGGCGGCGCTCGCCACTGGCTGGGGATGCAACACGCCCATGGTCTGCCTGACGGGGCAGATTCCCTCCGCCTTCATCGGCCGGAGGCGCGGCCACCTGCACGAGATCGCGGACCAGCTGGGCACGCTGAAAAGCCTTGTCAAATGGGCCGAGCGGATCGAGCGGCCGGCCGATGCCCCGGCCCTCGTCGCGGAAGCCTTCCGGCAGGCGCAGTCCGGCCGGCCCGGCCCCGTGGCGCTCGAAATGGCCTGGGACACGATGGCCTCGTCCGAGGACGTGCCGGAGGCGCAGGAGGCGGTCCTCGACAAGGCGCCGAACCCTGACCCTTCCGTCGTCGCCGAGGCTGCCCGCCTCATCCGCTCGGCGCGATGCCCCATCATCATGACCGGCTCCGGCGCACAGCATGCGAGTGCGGAAATCACCGGCCTCGCGGAATTGATCGGCGCGCCGGTGGCGGCCTTCCGCGGCGGCCGCGGCGTGACCGACGAGGCCGGGCCCTGGGGGCTTTCCTCCTACGCCGCGTTCCGGCTCTACGAGCAGTGCGACCTCGTCATCGGCATCGGCACGCGCTTGGAAATGCCGACCATGCGCTGGGGCAACATGATGGCGGTGATGACCCGCCTCGACGGTGGCAGGAAGCTGATCCGCATCGATATCGATCCGCAGGAGATGATCCGGCTTGAGGCCGATGCCGGCATCGTCGCCGACAGCGCCGATGGCGTTTCGGCGCTTGTCGCGGCGCTCGCCGGCCACCGCGCGCCGGACAACTGGGCCGCTATCGAGAAGGCACGCACCGATGCGGCCGGGGCCATCCGCGTGGTGCAGCCCGAGATGGACTATCTCGACGTGATCCGTGGCGTGCTGCCCCCGGACGGCCTGCTGGTCGAGGAGCTCTGCCAGGCCGGGTTCGCCAGCTATTTCGGCTACCCCGTCCGCAAGCCCTACACCTATGTCTCGACCGGCTTTCAGGGCACGCTCGGCTACGGCTTCCCGACGGCGCTGGGCGTCAAGGTCGCCCATCCCGACAAGCCGGTCGTCTCCATCATCGGCGATGGCGGCTTCCTGTTCGGCGTGCAGGAACTGGCGACGGCCGTTCAATACGGCATCGGCCTTGTAACCGTGGTGTTCAACAACGAAGCCTACGGCAATGTCCGGCGCGACCAGGAGCAGCGCTATGGCAATCGCCTGATCGGCGCGGATCTCGTCAATCCGGACTTTCTCGCCCTGGCCAAAGCTTTCGGCCTTGACGGGTTCCGGGTGTCTTCGCCGCAGGAGCTGAGGCCGGTTCTCGCTGCCGCTGTTGCCAAAGGCGTACCGGCACTGATCGAAGTGAAGGTAGCGCGCGGTTCGGAAGCAGCCCCCTGGCCGTTCATCCATCCGGTGAAGGCGTATTGACTTCGGTTGGCGAGGGGCTGCGCGTCGGTCCCTCGTGCATTATTCTGTCGTCGCTCGCGAGGGGGAGGAGCTGTGTGAGTCCCCCTTACCCACGGATCGGCTCTCCGTCCTACCCGATCTGCGCGGGCACCTTCCGCCATAGCCGCTTGTAGCCCGGGTGACCGTTGACTAGCGTCGTCTTCAACGGCGGAGCGGGAGGATGGGCATGGACCGCAGGCAGGTCATCGCGGGCGCGGCACTCGCGCCGCTCATTGTCGGCGCCTCGCGCGCCCAGTCCGGTCCCTTGCGCTTCGTCTTTCCCTTCGCCGCCGGCGGAGCCGGCGACGGCCTGACGCGCATCGTCGCCGACGAGGTTGGCCGTGCGCTGAACGAGACGGCCATTGTCGAGGCGCGCCCCGGCGCGGGAGGCCAGATCGGCACGCAGGCGGTGATCAACGCGCCCCCGGACGGGCGCACCCTGCTGCTGACGCCGGTCGCGCCGGTCATCATCCACCCGATCGTCTTCCCACAGCTTCCCTACGATCCGTTCAAGGATCTGGCCCCGATCAGCCTCGTCACCACCTTTGATTTCGCGCTGGCGGTCAATCCGGAGACGCCGGTGAAGACGCTGGCCGAACTGGTGCCGTGGATGAAGGCCGACCCGCGCCGCGCGACCTACGGTTCGCCCGGCGTCGGCAACCTGCCGCACTTCTTCGGCGCGCTGATGGGCGAGAAGATCGGTATCGCCATGCAGCACGCGCCCTATCGCGGCTCTGCGCCGGCGCTGACCGACCTCGTCGCCGGGCAGGTGCCCATGGTGATGACCACCACCTCCGACGTCACGGAACTCGCCAAGGCGGGCCGTATCCGCGTGCTGGCTGTCTCGGGCCGCGAGCGCTCACCCTTCCTGCCCGACGTGCCGACCTTCACGGAGGCAGGCGTGCCCATCGTCGGCGGCGCCTGGTACGCGCTCTACACCAAGGCCGGCGCGCCTGCCGACATGATCGGCAAGGTCAGCCAGGCCGTCATGGCGGCGATGCGTGCTCCGGCCGTGAAGGCGAAAGTGCTGGGTCTCTCCATGGTGCCGACCGGCTCGACGCCGGAGGAACTGGCGTCCATCCAGAAGGCCGATCACGAGGCCTGGACGCCGGCCGTCCGCGCCTCCGGCTTCAAGCCGAGCTGAAAGAGCCCGCCTCATGCCGCATGCCGACAGGAACGTCCTCTTCATCATGTGCGACCAGCTGAGGTTCGACTACCTGAGCTGCTACGGCCATCCGACGCTGAAGACACCGAACATCGACGCGCTGGCGGCGCGCGGCGTGCGTTTCACCCGCGCCTACGTGCAGTCGCCGGTCTGCGGGCCCTCGCGCATGAGCACCTATACCGGCCGCTACATGCGCTCCCACGGCTCCAACTGGAACAACATGCCGCTGCGCATCGGCGAGCCGACGCTGGGCCAGCATCTGAAGGCCCTCGGCGTGCGCAATGTGCTCGTCGGCAAGACCCACATGACCGCCGACGACGAGGGCATGGAACGGCTGGGAATCCCCAAGGGCTCGGTGATCGGCGTGGAGGCCGCGCAATGCGGCTTCGAGCCCTATGAGCGCGACGACGGCCTGCATCCCTTGAGGCCCGGCGGGCCGCGCCCGGCCTATGACAAGTATCTCGAGGAGCAGGGCTTCCCCGCGCGCAATCCCTGGGAGGACCGGGCGAATTCCGGCGTCGGCCCCGATGGCGAGAAGCAGAACGGCTGGCTGCTCGCCCATGCCGACAAGGAGGCCAACGTCCCGGAGGAGCATTCCGAGACACCCTACATGACCCGCCGGGCCATGGATTTCATCCGCGAGGCAAAGGACGACGGCCGGCCCTGGTGCCTGCATCTCTCCTACATCAAGCCGCACTGGCCCTATATCGCGCCGGCGCCCTACCACGACATGTATTCGGAGGCTGACGTCCAGCCGGCGATCCGTTCGGACGGCGAGCGGCAGAACCCGCACCCCGTCTATGGCGCCTTCATGGACATGCGCGTTTCCCGCAATTTCTCGCGGGAGGATGTCCGCCGCCGCGTCATCCCCGCCTATATGGGCCTGATCAAGCAGATCGACGACCAGCTTGGGCACCTGTTCAAGTTCCTCGACGAGGAGGGGCTGACCGACAAGACCATGATCGTCTTCACCTCCGACCACGGCGACTATCTCGGCGATCACTGGCTCGGCGAGAAGGACCTGTTCCACGAGGTCTCCGTGAAGGTGCCGCTGATCGTGGCCGACCCGTCGAAGGAGGCCGACGCCACGCGCGGCACGGTGTCCGACGCGCTGGTCGAGGCCATCGACCTCGCCCCGACCTTCATCGAGCATTTCGGCGGCGCCGTGCCGCGCCACATCGTCGAGGGACGCTCGCTTAAGGCCCTTCTCGCTGGCGAGAAGCCGCTCGGCTGGCGCGAGGTCGCGATCTCCGAATACGACTATTCCATGCTGGATTCCCGCCGCGCCCTCGGTCGAAAACCCGACGAATGCCGGCTGTTCATGGTCTTCGACGGCCGGTTCAAATATGTCCACGCACCGGGTTTCCGCCCCATGTTGTGGGATCTGGAAACCGACCCGAACGAGTACCGCGACCTCGGCGACGACGCCGATTTCGAGGCCGACCGGTTGCGCATGAAGGAGCACCTGCTCCGCTGGGCGCTCGCCGACCACAACCGCATCACCTTCTCGGATGAGCAGATCGAGACCTACGGCCCCGCGCGGCAGCTCAAGGGCGGCATACTCATCGGCTACTGGGACGAACAGGAAGTGGTCAAGGCGAAGAAGGCCTACGGCATCGAGTGACCGGCCAACCCCGGTCTTGCCAAGACGGCCGCGCCGGGGCTCCATGGCCACGATGTCGATCAGGACGCTACAGACGTGAGCCACGATCTCGCCCCTCATCCGCTGAGGCGCCAGGTGCTGGACGAACTGCACGCCCGGCCCTTCCAGCTGGTTGATGCGCCGCGCCGTGTCCTACATCTCGCCTTCTCGACCGCCGAGCGGCCGGCGGCGGCCGAGCGGGCCGCGCTCGCCCGCTGGTGCGAGGCCACGGGCGCGGCACGCCCCGAGGACGGCGCGAACTTCCATCGCGCGGCATTCCCGACGTCGCACCTGCGGTGGGAGCGCCACAGCGAGTTCTCGACCTATGGCTGGGACGTGCCGGCGCCGGGCGGCGACCCTTTCCACTGGCCGCTTGCGGAACCGTCGCCGGTCGGCGTCTCGATCGATCCGCCGGGCCCGCTGCTGGTGGCGATCGACCTCGCGCTGGTCAGGGCCGCCGATCTGCCGCCCGGCTGGCACGACCTGTTCGATCCTGCTTCGCTCTGCATCTCGGCGCTGAAGGACGAGACGGCGCTGATCGCCACGGATTTCCGGCAGGACGCGCGCGGTTTCACCCGCATCCTTGTCGTTGACCGCAGCCTCACGCCGGTGGCGGCCGGCTCCCTGATCCAGCGCCTGCTGGAGGTGGAGACCTATCGCTGCTTCGCCCTGCTGGGCTTGCCGGAGGCGCAGCGCATGGCGCCGGTCATCGGCCGTATCGAAAGGGAACTGGTGGCTGTCGCGCAGCGCATGAAGACGGCGACCGGCCTCGAAAGCAATGCGGCGCTTCTCGATACGCTCGTGGCGCAGGCAGCGGAGCTGGAGGCCGAGGCGGCGCTGTCCAGCTTCCGCTTCGGCGCCACGCGCGCCTATGAGGCGCTGGTGCGCTCGCGGCTCGCGGTCATCGGCGAGATCCCCGTCGAGGGGCACTCGACCTGGGTCGCCTTTCTCGACCGCCGCTTCGCGCCGGCGATGCGGACCTGCCAGACCATGGCCGACCGTCAGGCCGAACTGTCGCAAAAACTCGCCCGCGCCGCCAACCTGCTCCGCACCCGCGTCGACATCGCGCTCGAGGAGCAGAACCGCACGCTGCTCCAGACCATGTCGGACCGCGCGCGCCTGCAGCTCCGGCTACAGCAGACGGTGGAGGGGCTCTCCATCGCGGCGGTGTCCTATTATGTCCTCGGCCTTCTCGGCTACCTGTTCAAGGGCGGCAAGGATGCCGGCTTCCTGCCGTTCGAGCCGACAGTCGCGACCGCGGCGGTTCTGCCCTTCGTGGTGATCGCCATGGCCATGGTGGTTCGCCGCATCCGCCGCTCCCACGGCGAGCATTGAGCGCGCATGGGGGCGATCCGGGCGGCGCGGTTCCGCGCCCGGTTGCGATCCGCTAGCCTGACCGCGCATCCGGAGATTTCGCCATGGACTATGTGAAGCTTGGCCGCACCGGCCTCGACGTCTCGCGCCTCTGCCTCGGCTGCATGACCTATGGCGCGCCCGACAAGGGCACCCATCCCTGGTCCATGGGCGAAGAGGAGAGCCGCCCCTTCATCAGGCGGGCGCTCGATCTCGGCATCAATTTCTTCGACACGGCCAATGTCTATTCCATCGGCTCCAGCGAGGAGATCGTCGGCAGGGCGCTGAAGGATTTCGGCAGGCGCGAGGATCTCGTCATCGCGACCAAGGTGTTCAACCGCATGCGCCCGGGGCCGAACGGCATGGGCCTGTCGCGCAAGGCGATCATGACCGAGATCGACCAGTCGCTGCGCCGGCTCGGCACCGACTATGTCGACCTCTACCAGATTCACCGGTTCGATTATTCAACGCCTATCGAGGAGACGCTGGAGGCGCTCCACGACATCGTGAAGGCCGGCAAGGCCCGCTACATCGGTGCCTCGTCGATGCACGCCTGGCAGTTCATGAAGATGCTGAAGACGTCGGAGGCCAATGGCTGGACGCGCTTCGTCACCATGCAGAACTACGTCAACCTGCTCTACCGCGAGGAGGAGCGCGAAATGCTGCCGCTCTGCCGTGAAGAGGGAATCGGCGTCATCCCGTGGAGCCCGCTGGCGCGCGGACGCCTGACCCGCGACTGGGACGAGACCAGCGCCCGCTCGGAGACGGACGAGTTCGGCAAGACGCTCTACGCCAACACGGCCGATGCGGACCGCAGGGTGGTGGAAGCCGTGGCGAAGGTGGCGAAAGCACGCGGCATTCCGCGCGCACAGGTCGCGCTCGCCTGGGTGCTGTCGAAACCGGTCATCACAGCGCCGATCGTCGGGGCGACCAAGATGGGCCATCTCGACGATGCCGTCGCGGCGCTGTCGGTGAAGCTGACGGCGGAGGAAATCGCGGAGCTGGAGGCGCCCTACGCGCCGCACACGGTGACGGGGTTCAAATAGGCCGCAACGTCATGCCCGGCCTCGTGCCGGGTATCGACGACCTTCTCGGAAAGCCTGTTCAAGACGTCGATGGCCGGGACAAGCCCGGCCCTCGACGCATTCCATGCCTCACTTTAGCGGCGAAAACCGCGTCGGCCGGAGAAACCGCACGTGCTGCGTTTCGACCAGCCCCTTCACCTTCGCCAGATAATCCTGCCAGCGCGGGTCGGCCATCATCCGGTCGCGGCGGGCGAGCCGGTCGTCGAGGCTCTCGTAGGACCACCAGGCGACGACGTGGTTGAGCTCAGCCGTCTCCGACGTGAAATAGCCGTGGAAGGTGCCGAGCATCTCCTTCTGGATGGCGAGGCCGTGCTCCTCGTAGAGCCCGACGAATTCGGCGAGGTGGCCTGCCTTGATGCGGTAGTCGCGCTCCTCGACGATCATCGCTTGTCCTTGCCGTGAGATTGGTCGGCCCAGCCGAACACCGTGCGCTTCTCGATCGCCTCGACATCGGCGGGGCGCGGGAACGGTTCCGGCGCGGGCTCGCCGGGTTTGCGCTCGCGCCCGATGGCGGCGAAGAAATCCTCCAGCCCGCCTGGCATCAGGAACCACACGAAGCTCATCGGCTCCGGCCCCGGATTGACGAAGCCGTGCTTGCGGTCCCGGCCGATGAACACCGTCGAGCCCGGTTCCATCGGCTGATTAATTCCGTCGACCCGCGCAAAGCCACGGCCGGAGGTGACGTGGATCACCTCCTCGTGCCGGTCATGCGTGTGCTCGCGGATATGGCAGCCGGGGGCAACCGTCTGGGTGCCCATGGCGAAACGGTTTTCCGATTTCACGGTGCCGGGGTTGAGGATGCAGCGGACGAAGCCGTTGGCGGGCACCGGCTGCCAGTAGGAAGCGCTGTCCTCGGGACCGATGACCTTTACCTCGGCCTGATTCGAACCGCTCATGGTCTAGATCTCCCGTGCGTCCAGATGCCGGTACAGCGGCAGGGCGAACGGCGCGATCCGGCGGATGATCGGCTGCAGCGGCTGGGGCGTCGGCTCGGAGAATGGCAGGCCGAGTTCGCTGTCCGGCGTGCCTTGCGTGATCTTCGCCAGTTCCCGCCCGAGCGAGACCGAGAGCGCGACCGCGCGGCCGTTGCAGCCCGCCCAGGCATAGCCGTTCGGACCGAGCCGGTGGAAGCGCGGGAAACCGGCCACCTGCGGCTTCAAAAGGCTATCGGGCGTCATGCCGACATAACCAGACCAGACGAAGTCGAATTCGATGTCGCCGAGCTGGGGCCAGAGCTTCTTCAGCCGTGCGGCGAGTTGCGGGCGCAGGTTGTCGCCGTCGCGCCCCGGCACCATGGCCGCGCCGCCGGTCACGAGGCGGTTGCGAGCGTCCCAGCGGGCGAAATAGAGCTCGCGATGGGTGTCGGACATGGCCTGCCGGTCGGGGATGATCGTCTTGGCGATGTTGTCGCTGATCGGTCGCGTCGCCATCTGCCATGACAGGACCGGAATCACCTCGCGGGCGATGTCGCGGTTGAGCCCGTCGCTGAACTCGCCGGTATAGGCGTTGGTGGCCAGCACCAGCGCCCTGGCCGTCACCGTGCCCTTGTCGGTCTTCACCACCCAGTTGTCGCCGACGCGCGCATAGGACTGCACCGGCGAACGCGAACGGATGACGGCGCCGAGACGCAGCGCCGCGTGCGCGAGCCCGCGCGCGAGCGCGAGCGGGTTGATATGTCCGCCGGTCGGGTTCCAGAAGCCGCCGAACCAGGCGTCGGAGCCCAGCATCTTCGCGGTGGCGGCGCGGTCGAGCAGTTCGACCGGCGCGCCGATCGCCGACCATTCGCGCACGCGCTTTTCCGCGATCTTGAACCGACCGGGTGAGTGGACCGGCTGCACCCAGCCGGCCTGCTCGGCCTCCGCCGGGATGTCGTATTTCCGCACGGTCTCGAAGAGATATTGCGCGCTGTCGCGCAGCACCGCGTTGAATCGCTCGCCGGCTTCTCCGTGGCGGGCGGTCATGCCGGAGGGATCGTGGCCGGCGAGGGTCGGGATCACCTGCCCGTTATTGCGTCCGGAGGCACCCCAGCCGGGTTCGACGGCCTCCACCACGGTCACGCCCACGCCCATCTCGCGCAGGTGGATGGCGGTCGACAGTCCCGTGAAGCCCGCACCGATGACCACGACATCCGCCGTCTCGTCACCGCTGACCGGCTGCAGCACGGGCCCGGGCGGGGCGGTTGCTGCCCAGAGCGAGGGCGGCCAGGGTGCGGACGATGTCTGTGTCATGGAGACTTTCCCGGTGGATGTGTCATGATCCGGTTCGGCGCCCATGAAAGCGGGGCTGCGCGAGGGCGACAAGCCGCGTTCGTGCAGAGGTCGCACGGCGGTTTTCGTGGGCATTCTCATTTCACTGCATTAGTCCGGCATATGAGATAAAATATTCTGTTTGTATTGCCTGTTGTAGAATGTACATTCTTTTTGTCCTATATTTCTTTCGGTGTATTGGAAATTTCGTCTCCTGCGAGCTATGAGTGCAGCGCAGCAGCCCTACGGCGGAAATGCCGGTCTGGGCGCGTTGCGTTGGACGGCGGCTTGGGCTGAACTCGGGATCGCTGGTTCGTGAAGGGTAGGGGCGTTACATGCCGCTGAAGCATATTCTGGGCGTCGACCACGTGGTGGTCACGGTGCGTGATCTGGATGCGGCTGCGAAGGCCTGGGGCCGCATCGGCTTCACCATGTCGCCGCGCGGCACGCATTCGCCGCTGCTCGGCACCGGCAATTACACGACCATGTTCGGCGACGACTATCTGGAGCTGCTCGGCGTCCTCACCGAGACCGATCAGAACAAGCCGACGCGCGACTTCCTCGCCAGGCGGGAGGGTATCGAGCGCACCGCTTTCACCACGGACGACGCCGCCGGCGGCGCCGCCGAGCTCAAGGCGCGTGGGCTGGAGCCGCTCGGCCCCGTCCATTTCGGCCGTCCGGTCGACCTGCCGAACGGCTCGACGGGCGAGGCCAGGTTCAACGTCTTCCGCTGGCCGCTCGACCAGAACCCCGGTGGCATGCGCATCTTCGCCTGTCAGCACCTGACCCGCGAGACGGTGTGGATTCCGGAGATCCAGAAGCACGCCAACGAGGCGAAGCGCATCGTCCGCATCGAGGTCCTCTCCGCCGATCCGAAGGGCTCCGCGCAGAAGATGGCCGGCCTGATCGACGAGCCGGCTGTTCAGACGCCGGACGGCTGGCGCGTGCCCTCGGGCGGCAAGCGCGCCGATTTCCTGTTCTACGATCAGGCGCAATTCGAGAAGGCCTATCCCGCCGCCGTCCGCGACGGCGCGGCTTCGGAAGGCGCTGTCGCGCTCGTGCTCGGCACGGCCGATCTTGCCAAGGCCAAGGCTGCCTCCGGCGGCGTCGCCCATGGCGAGGAGCAGGTCAGCGTGCCCGCGAAGGTCGTCAATGGCGTCATCGTGAGCTTCGTGCCCAACTGACGGGCGCGCCCGCTTTTCGAGCATTCGCATGATTGACGGGGATTTCCCCGTTCCGCATCGTACATTCCAAGCCTATTCGCCAGGAGCCCCTGCCATGGACTTCACCCGCCGCGCCGCGCTCATGACTTCGGCGGCGATCGCCGCCAATGTCGTCGATCCGTTCCGTGCTTTCGCCCAGCAGGCACCGCGCAAGGGCGGCGTCTTCGTGGTCCACTACGGCGCCGAGCAGCGCCAGCTCAATCCGAGCCTCCAGGCCTCGACCGGCGTCTACATCATCGGCGGCAAGATCCAGGAGCCGCTGGTCGATCTGGACGCCGCCGGCAACCCGGTCGGCGTGCTGGCGACGAGCTGGGAATCGACGCCCGACGGCAAGGCCATCACCTTCAAGCTGCGTCAGGGCGTAACCTGGCACGACGGCAAGCCCTTCACCTCGGCGGACGTGCAGTTCACCGCCATGGAGATGTGGAAGAAGATCCTCAACTACGGCTCCACGCTGCAGCTGTTCCTGACCGCCGTCGACACGCCGGATCCGCATACCGCGATCTTCCGCTACGAGCGGCCCATGCCGCTGAACCTGCTCCTGCGCGCGCTGCCCGACCTCGGCTACATCTCGCCGCGCCACCTCTATGAGGGCAAGGGCGACATCCGCCAGAACCCGGTGAACCTCGCCCCGGTCGGCACCGGCCCGTTCAAATTCGTCAGCTACGAGCGCGGTCAGCACGTCATCGCTGAACGTCACGACGGCTACTGGCGCGGACCCGCCCATCTCGACCGCATCGTCTGGCGCGTCATCACCGACCGCGCCGCCGCCGCCGCGCAGATGGAGGCCGGCCAGCTGCACTACTCGCCGTTCTCGGGCCTGACGATTTCCGACATGGCGCGCCTCGGCAAGGACCCGCGCTTCGTCGTCTCGACCAAGGGCAACGAGGGCAATGCCCGCACCAACACGCTGGAGTTCAACTTCCGGCGCAAGGAACTGGCCGACATCAAGGTCCGTCAGGCACTCGCCCACGCGATCAACGTGCCGTTCTTCATCGAGAACTTCCTTGGCGACTTCGCCAAGATCGGCACCGGTCCGATCCCGTCGGTCTCGACCGATTTCTATCCGGGCGCCAACACGCCGCAATATCCCTATGACAAGGCCAAGGCCATCAAGCTGCTCGACGAGGCGGGGCTGCGCCCCGGCGCCGGCGGCACGCGCCTGACGCTGCGTCTCCTGCCGGCGCCGTGGGGCGAGGACATCTCGCTTTGGGCAACCTTCATCCAGCAGTCGCTGGGCGAGGTCGGCGTCAGGGTCGAGATCGTCCGCAACGATGGCGGCGGCTTCCTGAAATCGGTCTATGCGGACCACGCTTTCGACCTGGCGACGGGCTGGCACCAGTACCGCAACGACCCCGCTGTCTCGACGACGGTCTGGTACCGTTCCGGCCAGCCGGTCGGCGCGCCCTGGACCAACCAGTGGGGTGTCGCCGACGCGACCCTCGACAAGATCATCGACGACGCGGCGACCGAGGTCGATGCGGCCAAGCGCAAGGCGCTCTATGGCGACTTCGTCAAGCGCGCCAATGGCGAGCTGATGATCTGGATGCCGATCGAGCAGATCTTCGTCACGGTCATCACCTCCAAGGCGCGCAACCATTCGAACACGCCGCGCTGGGGCTCCACCTCCTGGCACGATCTTTGGTTGGCCGAGTGACGGCACGAATGTCACGGGCGGCCTGAAGCCATGCATATCCTGAGACTCGCGGGGCGGCGACTGGCCGCCTCGATCCCGACGCTGATCCTGATCCTGGTCGGCGTCTTCCTGCTGCTCCAGCTCGCGCCCGGCGACACGGTGGACGCCATGATGGCGCAGATGGGCGGCGGCGACGCCCGCACCGCCGAGGACCTGCGCCGTTTCTACGGCCTCGACCTCTCGGTGACGGCCCAGCTCGGCAATTATCTCTGGCGGCTCATCCGCTTCGATCTCGGCTTCTCGGCCATCTACGGCAAGCCCGTGGCGACCGTCATTGCCGAGCGCCTGCCGGCGACCATCCTTTTGATGACGGCGTCGCTCTCCTTCGCCTTCTTTTTCGGCATCGTCTTCGGCGTGATCGCCGCGCGCGGCGTCAACCGCTGGCCGGACACGCTGATCTCGACGCTCGGCCTGATCTTCTACGCGACGCCCTCGTTCTGGTTCGGGCTGATGGCGATCGTCGTCTTCTCCATCTACCTGCAATGGCTGCCGGCGGGGGGCTTAAGCGACATCACGCAGGTCAAGGAGGGCATCTGGCTGGTGCTGGATACGGCGCGGCATCTCGTTCTGCCGACGCTGACGCTGGGCCTGATCTTCCTCGCTATCTACCTGCGCATCATGCGCGCCTCCATGCTGGAGGTGCTGACGCTCGACTTCGTCCGCACCGCCCGCGCCAAGGGGCTGGACGAGACGCGCGTCGTCGTCCGGCATGTGCTGCGCAATGCCCTGCTGCCGATGGTGACGCTGATCGGCCTTCAGGCCGGCACCATGCTCGGCGGCTCGGTGGTGGTGGAGAGCGTGTTCTCGCTGCCGGGGCTGGGGCGTCTCGCCTACGAGAGCGTCGTGCAGCGCGACCTCAACACCCTGCTCGGCATCATCTTCGTCTCGGCGCTGCTCGTGATCGCCGTCAATTTCATCGTCGACCTCGTCTATGCGCGGCTCGACCCCCGCATCAAGTCGGAGGGCTGAACGGTGGCTTTCGTTCGCGCCTATTTCCGCTCGCCGCCCGCCGTCATCGGCCTGTTCCTGCTGCTCTGCGTCGTCGCCATGGCGATCAGCGCCGGCTGGTTCTTTCCGCGCGATCCGCTGGCGCTGGCCGGCCGGCCGCTGGTCTGGCCCTTCGCCAATCCGCGCTTTCCCCTCGGCACTGACAATTCGGGCCGCGACATCGCCGCGCAGATATTCTACGGCGCGCGCATCTCGCTCCTGATCGGCGGAGTGGCGACGGTCATCGCCGTGGTCATCGGCATCGTGATCGGCGCGGTCTCCGGCTATTACGGCGGCTGGGTCGACAACGTGCTGATGCGCATCACCGAGGCCTTCCAGACGCTGCCGAACTTCCTGCTGCTGCTGGTGCTCGTCGCGGTGTTCGGCTCCAACATCACGACGGTCATCATCGCCATCGGCATCGTCTCATGGCCGGCGCCGGCGCGCCTGACGCGCGCGGAATTCCTGTCGCTGCGCAGCCGCGAATTCGTGCAGGCGGGGCGCACGCTCGGCCTCAAGGACATGAAGCTGATCTTCGGCGAAATCCTGCCCAATGCCCTGCCGCCGGTCATCGTCTACGCAAGCGTGGTCATGGCCGTGTCGATCCTGCTCGAAAGCGCGCTCGCCTTCCTGCGTCTGTCCGATCCGAACGTCGCCTCCTGGGGCAACCTGATCGGCCTCGGCCGCGATGTGCTGCGCGTGCAGTGGTACGTCTCTGCCATTCCCGGCATCGCCATCCTCGTCACCGTGCTCGCCGTCTCGCTGGTGGGCCAGGGCCTGAACGACGCCCTCAACCCGAGGCTGAAGGGCCGATGACCGAAGCATCCCCCGCTGTCCTGACGCTCGATGCCCTGAGCGTCCGCCTGCCTGCGGGCGCCGACCGCCCGCACGCCATGAAGGATGTGTCGCTGGCGATCTCGTCGAACGAGATCCTCTGCGTCGTCGGCGAGAGCGGCTCCGGCAAGTCGATGACCGCGAATGCCATCATGCGGCTGCTGCCGGGCGGCGTGGAGATCGACGGCGGCAAGGTTCTGTTCGACGGGCGCGACCTGACGCGGCTGACCGAAGCCGAGATGCGCGACGTCCGCGGTGCCGGCATCGCCATGATCTTCCAGGAGCCGATGACGGCGCTCAATCCGCTGCGCACCATCGGCGACCAGATCGGCGAGATGTTCGCCATCCACACCAAGCTCAAGGGCGCGGCCATCACCGAGCGGGTTCTCTCGCTGCTGGAGGAGGTCCGCATTCCGGACCCGAAGCTTGCCGCGCGCGCTTATCCGCACGAACTCTCCGGCGGCCAGCGCCAGCGCGCCATGATCGCCATGGCGCTCGCCCTCGATCCGAAGGTGCTGATCGCCGACGAGCCGACCACGGCGCTCGACGTGACGACGCAGGCGCAGATTCTCGCGCTGATCCGCGACCTTCAGGCGCGCAAGGGCACGGCGGTCCTGTTCATCACCCACGATTTCGGCGTCGTCGCCGAGATCGCCGATCGCGTCGCTGTGATGCAGCACGGCCTCGTGGTGGAGCAGGGGCCGGCCGAGCAGATCCTCGACGATCCGCAGCATCCCTATACCAAGCAGCTCATCGCGGCCGTGCCGCCGCTGAAGGCGCCGCCGCCGCGCCCCCTCTCGGGCGAGACGATCCTCGCCGTCGAGCATGTGTCCAAGACCTTCCGCACCGGCGGCTTCCTCGGCCGCGGCGTGCGCGTCACCCATGCCGTGAAGGACGTGACTCTGTCGTTGCCGAAGGGCGGCACGATCGGCATCGTCGGCGAGTCGGGCTCCGGCAAGTCGACGCTGGCGCGCTGCATCGTCCGCCTGATCGACCCGGATACCGGCGTCATCAACCTCAGCGGCCGCGACCTCGCCAAGCTCTCGCGCGAGGAGATGCGGCGGGCGACCCGCCATATCCAGATGGTCTTCCAGGACCCCTTCGCCTCGCTCAATCCGCGCCGAAAGGCCGGCGAACTGGTGGCGCAGGGTCCCATCGTTCACGGCATGGATCGCGCCGAGGCGCTGGCCAAGGCCAAGGAACTGTTCGCCCTTGTCGGGCTCGATCCCGCCGCGACAGACCGCTATCCGCACGAGTTCTCCGGCGGTCAGCGCCAGCGCATCGGCCTCGCGCGCGCGCTCGCGCTCCAGCCGGAAGTGCTGGTGGCGGACGAGGCGGTCTCCGCCCTCGACGTCTCGGTTCAGGCGCAGGTGCTGCGGCTCCTCGCGGAGCTGCGCCAGCGGCTGGGCCTCTCCATCGTCTTCATCACCCACGATCTCCGGGTGGCCGCGCAGGTCTGCGACCTCGTCGCGGTGATGAAAAACGGCGAGGTGGTCGAGGCCGGCCCCATCGGCAAGGTCTTCGGCGATCCGCAGCATCCCTATACGCAGGCGCTGCTCGCCTCGATCCCCGGCCGCGAGTTCGGCGTGAAGCGCGAGGCGGTCGCCATCTAGGCTACTGACGGCCGGCGACGTTTAGCGCTATACCTCGGGTGATATAGCGCCAACCGGAACCGCCGCATGTTCTCGCTGACCTCGGAGGAATGGACCGCCGTCGAGCTGTCGCTGCGGATCGCGTCCTGGGCGACGCTCTGCGCGCTGCCCTTCGGCCTCGCCATCGCCTGGCTGCTGGCCCGCAAGGAATTTTGGGGCAAGGCGATCCTCGACGGCATCGTCCATCTGCCGCTGGTGCTGCCGCCGGTGGTCACCGGCTACATGCTGCTCGTCGTCATGGGCCGGCGCGGCCCGGTCGGCGCCTTCCTCGCCGAGCATTTCGGCATTGTCTTCTCGTTCCGCTGGACCGGCGCGGCGCTCGCTTGCGCGGTCATGGGCTTTCCCCTGCTGGTGCGTGCCATCCGCCTCTCCATCGAAGCCTCGGACGTGAAGCTTGAACGCGCCGCCGCGACGCTCGGCGCCAATCCCCTCGCCGTGTTCTTCACCGTCACCCTGCCGCTGGCGCTGCCGGGCATCCTCGCCGGCATGGTGCTCTGCTTCGCCAAGGCGCTAGGCGAGTTCGGCGCGACCATCACCTTCGTCTCGAACATTCCCGGCGAGACGCAGACCATCTCGGCGGCGATCTATACCTATACGCAGGCGCCCGGCGGCGACGAGGCGGCGATGCGCCTGACCGTCATCGCCATCGTCATCGCGCTCGTTGCGCTGGTGGCGTCGGAATGGTTCGCGCGAAGGGCCGGTGCCAAGATTCACGGTGCCTGAGAAGTCGGCGAAGGGCAGCCTTGCACGGATCGGACCCAAGGGAGACTATTCATCCTGCGGTGCCCTGCTAAGGTCCGCGCCCCTGCTGCAACGCAATCGGGCCGCCGATGGTCGATATAGCCACCCGCGTCTACAATCACACTTGGAAGCTCGACCCGATCATCCGGTCGCTACTGGATTCGGACTACTACAAGTTCGCCATGCAGCAGTTGATCCGGCGTTTCCACCCGGATGTGACCGCGACTTTCGCACTGAATAACCGCACGAAGACCGTGCGCCTCGCCGACATCATCGACGAGCGCGAGCTGCGCGAGCAGCTCGACCACGCCCGCAGCCTGTGCTTCACCCCGAAGGAGCTGATCTGGCTCGCTGGCAACACGTTCTATGGCCGCGAGCGCATTTTCACGCCGGACTATCTCGCCTTCCTCAAGGATTTCCGGCTGCCGGACTACGAGTTGACGCGGCGCGACGGCCAGTACGAGCTGACCTTCGCGGGGCGATGGGCCGAGACCACGATGTGGGAGGTGCAGTCCCTCGCCATCATCAACGAGCTGCGCGCCCGCGCCACCATGCGCGACCTCTCGAAGCTCGAACTCGATATCCTCTACGCCAATGCCAAGGCCAAGGCCTGGGACAAGATCAAGCGCCTGCGCCGTCTCAAGGACGAGGTCGGAACGCTGAAGATCTCGGACTTCGGCACCCGCCGCCGCCACGGCTTTCTCTGGCAGCAATGGATGATGGAGGCGATGACCGACGCGCTCGGCGCCGACGTCTTCACCGGCACCTCCAACATGAAGCTCGCCATGGATCTCGGCATCGAGGCCATCGGCACCAATGCCCACGAGCTGCCCATGGTCTATGCCGCGCTGGCGAAGACCGACGAGGAACTCCTGAAATCGCCCTACCGGGTGCTGGAGGACTGGGCACGCATCTACGATCAGAACATGCGCATCATCCTGCCGGACTGTTTCGGCACCGCCCATTTCCTCGCCCACGCCCCGGACTGGGTGGCCGACTGGACCGGCGCGCGGCCGGATTCCAAGGAGCCCATCGAGGGCGGCGAGGAACTGATCCGGTGGTGGCGCGAGAAGGGCCGCGACCCCACGAAGAAGCTGGTCATCCTTTCCGACGGCATGGACATCGATTCCATCGAGGAGACGGCGCGCCACTTCAAGGATCGGGTGCGCATCGGCTACGGCTGGGGCACCAATCTCACCAATGATTTCAAGGGCTGCGTGCCGAACGGCGACGCCGATGCTCTGGCGCCCATCTCCGTCGTCTGCAAGGTGATCGAGGCGAACGGCCGCCCGGCGGTCAAGCTCTCCGACAATCCGCTGAAGGCGACCGGCCCCAAGGACGAGATCGAGCGTTACCGCCGCGTCTTCGGCACGGTCGGTATGAAGCAGCACGCGGTGCTCGTCTGACCGCCGGGTTCGTCACGAGATGGAAATCGCAGCATGCATGACCTGACGGGCAAGGTCGCCTTCATCTCCGGCGCTGGATCGGTGGGCGAGGGCTGGGGCAACGGCAAGGCCACCGCCGTGCTGCTGGCGCGCCAGGGCGCGACGATCTACGGCACCGACATCGACAAGGAAGCGGCCGAGGAGACCAGGCGGCTGATCGAGGCCGGGGGCGGCACCTGCTTCGCGACGGGCGTCGATATGACCCGGGCCGCCGATGTCGAGGCGGCGGTGGCCGATTGCCTCGCGCGCTTCGGGCGCATCGACATCCTGATCAACAATGTCGGCGGCTCGGCGCCCGGCGATCCCGTCTCGATGACCGAGGAGGTCTGGGACTTCCAGCTCGACCTCAACCTGAAGACCGCCTTCCTCGCCTGCAAATATGTCATCCCCGCCATGGAGCGGCAGGGCGGCGGGGCCATCGTCAACCTGTCGTCGATCGCCGGCGTGCGTGTGCTGGCGGGCCGGCCGCATGTCGCCTACACGACCACCAAGCTCGGCATTCTCGGCTTCTCGCGCTCGATCGCCGTGACCTATGCGAAGCAGCACATCCGCTGCAATACGGTGATCCCCGGCCTGATGCATACGCCGCTGGTGGAGCACCGTCTGGCGAAGACGGTGGCGGGCGGCGACGCGGAGGCGCTAATCGCGGCCCGCAACGCGCAGGTGCCGACCGGCAAGATGGGCGATGCCTGGGACGTGGCGCAGGCCGTGCTGTTCCTCGTCTCGGACGAGGCGCGCTACGTCACCGCCGCCGAGATCGCGGTGGATGGCGGGTTGTCAGCGATCAGCCGCTGATTATTCCGCCGCCTGTTTGTCGAAACTGCCGCGCGCGTGCCGCTTCGGCTTCGCTGCGACCTTGAGCGCCTCGAAATCCGCGCGGTCCTTCACGGCGTTGCGCAGCGCCTGATCCTTGCCGGGCAGGTATTGCGGCGGCTGGTGAATGTCGATGCCGTACCAGGCGGCCGCCTTCAGCATGAAGGAGGGATCGGCGAGATGCGGCCGGCCGAGGGCGACGAGATCGGCGCGGCCGGCGGCGAGGATCGTGTTCATCTGGTCGGCCGAGGTAATGTTGCCGACGCACATGGTCTTCACGTCGGCCTCGTTGCGGATGGCATCGGAGAACGGCGTCTGGAACATGCGGCCATAGACCGGCCTGCTCTTCGGCGTGGTCTGGCCGGTCGAGACGTCGATGAGATCGACGCCGGCTTCCGTGAATGCACGGGCGATGGCGATGGAATCGGCTTCCGTGATGCCGCCTTCGGCCCAGTCGGTCGCCGAGATGCGCACCGACATCGGCTTCTTCGCCGGCCATGCCGCCCGCATCGCCTGGAAGACGCGGAGCGGGAATTTCAGGCGGTTCTCAATGGGGCCGCCATAGCCGTCCGTGCGGGTGTTGGTGAGCGGTGACAGGAAGGAGGCGAGCAGGTAGCCGTGGGCCGAGTGCAGTTCCAGCATGTCGAAGCCGCAGCGGATGCCGCGTTCCGTCGCCGCGACGAACTCCCCGACGATCCGGGCCATGCCGGCCTCGTCGAGTTCCGCCGGCACCTGACTGTCGGGGTAGTAGGGGATGGGCGAGGCCGAGACGACGGGCCACGCACCTTCGGCCAGCGGCCGGTCCATGCCGTCCCACATCAGCTTTGTCGCGCCCTTGCGCCCGGCATGGCCGAGCTGGAGGCAAATCTTCGCCGTTGAGTTGGCATGGGCGAAAGCGACGATCCGCTTCCACGCCGCTTCCTGCGGGTCGGTCCAAAGGCCCGCGCAGCCGGGTGTGATGCGCGCATCCGGCGCGATGCAGACCATCTCGGTATAGACGAGCCCAGCGCCGCCGATGGCCCGCGCGCCATAATGCACGGTGTGCCAGTCGGTCGGCATGCCGTCTTCGGCGGAATACATGCACATGGGCGAGACCACGGCGCGGTTCTCGATGGTCATGTCGCGGAGCCGCAGCGGCTGGAACAGCGGCGGGCGCGGCTTTTCGAGATCGGCGCCCGGCACACCCTCGGCGAACATGCGGTCGGCGGTGGCGATGAAATCCGGCGCGCGCAGCTTCAGGTTCTCGTAGGTGATGGCCTTGGAGCGGGTCATCAGGCCGAAGGCGAACTGGCGCGGGTCCATGTCCCAGAACCGGTCGAGATGCTCGAACCAGACAAGCGAGACATCGGCCGCGTGCTGGGTACGCTCCACCTCTTCGCGCCGGTCGGTCTCGTAGCTCGCGAGCGCTTCTTTCACGGCGCCCTTCGCCCGGAACGCGTCGAACAGGGCGATGGAATCCTCCATGGCGAGCTTGGTGCCGGCGCCGATAGAGAAATGCGCCGTGCCCTTGGCATCGCCGATCAGGACCACATTGTCCTTCACCCAGCGCTTCGAGCGGATCATCGGAAACTGCCGCCACAGCGAGCGGTTGGTGATCAGCTGATGACCGGCGAGTTCCTCCGCGAAAATGCCTTCGAGGAAACGCGCCGACGCTTCCTCGTCCATCGCGTCGAGGCCAGCGCGGGCGAAAGTGTCGGGATCGGTCTCGATCACCCAGGTCGAGCGGCCGGGTTCGTACTGGTAGGTGTGGGCGATGAAGATGCCGTATGGCGTCTCGCGGAAGAAGAAGGTGAAGGCGTCGAGCTCGCGCGTCGAGCCGAGCCAGGTGAACTTGTTGGGGCGCAGGTCAACCTCAGGCAGGAAGTGATCGCGGTTCGCCTCGCGGATGCGCGAATTGATGCCGTCGGCGGCGACGATCAGGTCGTAGCCCGCGAAGGCGGCGAGGTCCGGTTCCACCTCGGTCTGGAATTTCAGTTCGACGCCCAGCGCCTTCGCGCGGTTCTGCAGCAGGACAAGTAATTGTTGGCGTGAGCAGCCGCAGAAACCGTTGCCGCCGATGCGATGGACCGTATCCTTGAAGCGGACCTCAATGTCGTCCCAATAGGCGAAATGGTCGGTGATCGCCCGGTAGCTCTCGGCGTCGTAACGCTCGAAAATGTCCAGCGTTGCGTCGGAGAAGACCACGCCGAAACCGAACGTATCGTCGGGGCGATTGCGCTCGACGACGGTGATCTCGGCTGCCGGCCGCCATTTCTTCATCAGGATGGCGAAATAGAGCCCGCCGGGGCCGCCGCCGATCACCGCGATGCGCATGGCCTGATCCTCGTCCCGGTCGCCGGAAAATAGTTTAGGCTTAAAATAATTGCCGGCAAGCGCGCGGATGCCTCTTGCCCGAAAATATTTGAAGCCTAAAACATTCTGTCAGGAGGCCGCGATGCCGACCCGACCCGACGATGCCGGATCATCCGCCTGCCTGCCGCTCGCCGGCAAGCGCGCCCTCGTCACCGGCGGCGGGCGCGGCATTGGCCGGGCCATCGCCAGGGCGCTGACGGGGCAGGGTGCCCATGTCACCGTACTCGGCCGCAGTCAGGGGCCGCTCCGCGAGGCCGTGGAAGCGGGCGATGCGGCCGCTCATGTCGTCGCCGACGTGACCGACCCGGAGGCGCTGCACGCCGCCATCGCGTTTGCCGGTCCGCTCGACATTCTCGTCAACAATGCCGGCCATGCCGAGACCGCACCGGCAAAGCGCATGGACCGCGCGCTGTTCGACCGCATGATCGCTATCAACCTGACCTCTGTCTTCGACGGCATCCGCCTCGCGTTGCCGGGCATGGTGGAACGGGGACAGGGCCGCATCGTCTCGGTCGCCTCGACGGCGGGCCTCACCGGCTATCCCTATGTCTCAGCCTATTGCGCGGCGAAGCACGGCGTCGTCGGCCTCACGCGCGCGCTGGCGAAGGAGGTGGCGACTTCGGGCGTCACCATCAACTGCGTCTGTCCCGGCTTCACCGAGACCGACCTCGTTGCCGGCTCCATCGACACCATCGTCGCGAAGACCGGCCGGAGCCCCGATGCCGCGCTCGCCGACCTCACCAAGACCATGCCCATCGGCCGCCTCGTGAAGCCGGAGGAGGTGGCCGCCGCCGTCCTCTGGCTCGTGTCCGACGTGGCAGCAGCCGTGACCGGCATCGCCCTGCCGGTGGCCGGCGGAGAAATCTGAAGGAAACGCCATGCTTTCAGCGACCCACCGCATCCCCCATCGCCAGAAGCTCGCCGACTGGCAGTCCACGCATTTCCTCTGGGAGGTGAAGGGCAAGGTCGCGACCATCACGCTGAACCGTCCCGAGCGGAAGAATCCGCTGACCTTCGAGAGCTATGCCGAGCTCGGCGACCTGTTCCGCGCGCTCGCTTTCGATACATCGATCAAGACGATCGTCGTCACCGGCGCGGGCGGCAATTTCTGTGCCGGCGGCGATGTGTTCGAGATCATCGAACCGCTGACCGGCCGAGACATGCCGGGCCTCCTCCAGTTCACCCGCATGACCGGCGAACTGGTGAAGGCGATGCGCGCCTGCCCGCAGCCGATCGTCTCCGCCATTGACGGCATCTGCGTCGGCGCGGGCGCGATCATCGCCATGGCCTCGGACCTGCGCGTCGGCACGCCGAAGGCCAAGGTCGCCTTCCTGTTCAACAAGGTCGGTCTGGCCGGCTGCGACATGGGCGCCTGCGCGATCCTGCCGAGGATCATCGGGCAGGGCAGGGCAGCCGAGCTTCTCTACACCGGCCGCATGATGGGCGGCGAGGAAGGCCATGCCTGGGGCTTCTTCAACCGCCTCGCAACATCCGAAACCGTGCTCGCCGAAGCAACCGCGCTCGCCGACGAAATCTCCGCCGGCCCGACCTTCGCCAACGGCATCACCAAGCGCATGCTGCATATGGAATGGACCATGTCGGTGGACGAGGCCATCGAGGCCGAGGCCATGGCGCAGGCCATCTGCATGGACACCAAGGACTTCCGCCGCGCCTTCGAGGCCTTCGCGGCGAAGACCAAGCCGGTCTTCGAGGGGGACTGACATGCTCCCCGCCGATCTCCTCGCGCTGCCCTTCTTCGAGGATCGCCACCGCGACTACGCGGCGCGGCTGGCCGAATGGGCGGCCCGCGAAGTGCCGCCGCTGGTCGATCACCATGACGTGGACGGCTCATGCCGCCGCCTTGTCGCGGCCATGGGCGCCGCGCGCTGGCTGAGGGCCTGCGTGCCGGGCGATCAGGGCGGGCTGACCGAGAACCTCGACGTCCGGACGCTGTGCATCACCCGCGCCACGCTCGGCTATGTCGAAGGGCTCGCGGATTTCGCCTTCGCCATGCAGGGGCTCGGCACCGGCGTCATCTCGCTGTTCGGCACGGCGGCGCAAAAGGCTGCTGCCTGCCCGCCGGTTCGCGACGGCACGGCCATCGCGGCTTTCGCCCTGTCGGAGCCCGATGCCGGCTCGGATGTGGCAGCCCTGTCCACGACGGCAACGAAGGTCGATGGCGGCTGGCGGCTGGACGGCACCAAGACCTGGATCTCCAACGGCGGCATCGCCGATCGCTATGTCGTCTTCGCCCGTACCGGCGAGGCACCGGGGGCGCGCGGCATATCCGCCTTCATCGTCACTCCGGACATGCCGGGCTTCACGGTCGCCGAGCGGATCGACGTGATCGCCCCGCATCCGCTGGCGACGCTCAAATTCGACGACTGCCGCCTGCCGGAGGACGCATTGATCGGCAAGCCGGGTGGCGGCTTCGCCATGGCCATGGCCAATCTCGACATCTTCCGCCCGACGGTGGCCGCCGCCGCCCTCGGCATGGGCTATCGCGCGCTCGACGAGGCAACGCGCCGCGCGAAGGATCGCCACATGTTCGGCGCGCCGCTCGCCGATCTTCAACTGACGCAGGCTTCGCTCGCCGATTCCGTCGCCGAGCTCGAAGCCTCGGCGCTGCTCGTGTTCCGGGCCGCCTGGGCCAAGGATCAGGGCAAACCGCGCATCACGAAAGAGGCGGCCATCGCCAAGATGGTCGCGACAGAAAATGCCCAGAAGGTCATCGACCGGGCGATCCAGGTCTTCGGCGGCCTGGGCGTCAAGAAGGGCGAGAAGGTGGAGGAACTGTACCGGGAGATCAGGGCGCTGCGCATCTACGAGGGGGCGACCGAGGTTCAGAAGGTCGTCATCGCGCGCGCGCATTTGGCGGAAGCCGAAGTGGCGAAAGTCGCCGGCTAGGAGGAACGATGGTCGCCTCAGCCCATGTCGACACGTTCGCGGCCCGTGGCTTGCCTGCCGCCGAAGCGCAGCCGGTCTTCCTGTTCGACCGGCCGGAGCTTGTCTATCCCGAGCGCCTCAACTGCGTGACCGAGTTCGTCGATCGCCATGTCGCCGAGGGACGTGGCGACCGGATCGCTGTCATCGCGCCCGATGGCACGCGCTGGACCTACGTGGACCTCGCCCGCGAAACAGATCGCGTCGCCAATGTGCTGGTGAGCGATCTCGGCCTCGTCACGGGCAATCGCGTGCTGCTGCGCGCGCCCAACAATCCGATGATGGTCGCGGCCTATCTGGCGGTGATCAAGGCAGGCGGCATCGTGGTGGCCACCATGCCGCTGCTGCGCGCCAAGGAACTTCGCCAGATCGTCGACAAGGCCGAGGTGGCGCTGGCACTCTGCGACGATCGCCTCATCGACGAATTGCAGAAGACGGTGGGCACCTCGGCCGTCCTGAAGCGCATCGTGTCCTTCGGCGAACTGAAGGTGATGGCGGCCTCTGCCCCCGACACTTTCGTCGCGGTCGACACGGCCCGCGACGACGTCTGCCTGTTCGGCTTCACGTCGGGCACCACCGGCCAGCCGAAATGCACCATGCATTTCCATCGCGACCTGCTCGCCATCTGCGACGCCTATGCACGCAACGTGCTGAAGCCCACGGCCGATGATCGCTTCATCGGCTCGCCGCCGCTCGCCTTCACCTTCGGGCTCGGCGGCCTCGTGCTGTTCCCGTTCCGTGTCGGGGCGTCCACAGTGCTTCTGGAGAAGGCGCCGCCCGGCGAGCTGCTGCCCGCCATCGCCCAGTACCGGCCGACCATCTGTTTCACCGCGCCGACCGCCTACCGCGCCATGATCTCCTCGCTGAAGGAGCACGACTGGCGGAGCTTGAGGAAATGCGTCTCGGCCGGTGAGGCCCTGCCCAAGGCGACCTTCGACGCCTGGCGGGAGGCGACCGGGATGGAGCTCATGGACGGCATCGGCGCGACCGAAATGCTGCACATCTTCATCGCCGCCCCGGAGGGGAAGATCAGGCCGGGCGCGACCGGCCTTCCCGTGCCGGGCTATGAAGCGAAGGTCGTCGGCCCTGCGGGCGAAGACCTTCCGCCCGGCGCGCCCGGCCGCCTTGCCGTACGCGGACCGACCGGCTGCCGCTATCTCTCCGACGAGCGGCAGGCAAGATACGTCGAGAATGGCTGGAACATCACCGGCGACACCTATCTGGCCGATGCCGACGGCTATTTCTGGTACCAGGCACGCAACGACGACATGATCGTCTCCGCCGGCTACAACATTGCCGGCCCCGAGGTGGAGGCGGCGCTGATGGCGCACCCGGCGGTGGCCGAGGCTGGCGTCGTTGGTCAGCCATGCCCCGAGCGCGGCATGATCGTGAAGGCCTATGTCGTGGTGAAACCCGACGCGACGGTGACCCCGGCGCTCGCCGTCGAGCTGCAGATCTTCGTCAAGAACGAGATCGCGCCTTACAAATATCCCCGCGAGATCGCCTTCGTGGACCGGCTGCCGCGCACCGAGACCGGCAAGCTCCAGCGCTTCGCGCTGCGCGCCGAAGCCGCGCGCGAGGCGGTTGAACGCGATGCCACCAAGGCGGCGGAACGAACGAGATGAGCAAGCCCGTGAAACCCGTGATCCCCATGCTGCTCGCCGACGAGGACGAGCGCCCCGTCACCCTCAACCCCGAGGGCTGGCTGAAGCCTGTCGGCTATGCCAACGGCATGAGCGCGAAGGGGCGCATCGTCGTCACCGGTGGCGTGGTTGGCTGGGATCTGATGGGCAAGTTTCCGGAGGACTTCGCGGGGCAGGCGCTTCAGTGCTTCAGCAACATCAAGGCGATCATCGAGGCGGGCGGCGCCAGCGTCTCGCACATCGTGCGGCTGACCTGGTACGTGACCGATGTCGAGGAGTACCTCGCCAACCTGAAGCCGCTCGGCAAGGCCTACCGGGCGATCTTCGGCCAGCACTATCCGGCCATGGCCGTGGTGCAGGTGGTGCGGCTGGTGGAGAAGGCCGCGAAGATCGAGATCGAGGCGACGGCGGTGGTTGCGGAGTAGCGGTAGCCGTTCCTACGCCGCCATGCCCGGGCAAGCCCGGCCATGACGGGAAGTGTCTTTCGCGACGAAGAAGCGTCGATGCCGCTCAGTCGTGAATGCGGATCACCGCCTCGATCTCGACCGTGATCCCCATCGGCAGCGAGCCCATGCCGACCGCAGAGCGGGCGTGGCGGCCACGCTCGCCGAGCACCGCCACGACAAGGTCGGAGAAGCCGTTGATGACGCGCGGATGATCGCCGAAGTCGGGCGTGCCGTTGACCATGCCGAGCACCTTCAGGAACTCGACCTTGGACAGATCCCCGCCGGCCGCCGCCTTGGCCGAGGCGAGAAGCTGGAGGCCGACGAGCTTGGCGTGCTCATAGGCGGTCTCCACCGTGACATTGCCGCCGACCTTGCCGGTATGCAGCGAGCCGTCGGCCTTCCGCGGCCCCTGTCCCGCGAGATAGGCGATATCGCCGTCGCGCTTGAACGGCACGTAGTTGCCGGCGGGCGTCGGCGTCGCCGGCAGGATCAGGCCCATCTGGGCAAGCTTGTCTTCGGGGCTCATCGGACTGTCTCTCCGGCATGCGGGGCAGGGACTGTGGCCGGCCGCGGCCTCGTCTGGCAAGGCCGGGGTCGGCGCGCGTCCCGGTGGCGGATCAGCGCAGCTTGCCGCGCGCGGCGACGGGCAGGATGCCGACGATTTCCTCGCCGCGCACCATCACCACCTCGTCCACCATGTTGACGACGACGCAGACATGGTTCGGCACGATGCGCACGACGTCGCCGACCTTGGGCCGCTCGTTGCATTTGGCGAGGTCGAGGAAGCCGTGCTCCTCGGCGAACTTCGCGATCCGCGCCTCGGGGTGCTCAAGGATCAGGCCAAAACCGTCGAGCCCGCCGCCGGGGTCCGACGTCAGCGTCTTGGAGCCGGCATCGAGGATGCCGCGGTCGGCGCCCGCGCGGCTGACCACGGTCGCGTAGACGGTGAGCGCGCAGTCATCGAGCGTCGCGACGCCCGCCGCCACCTGCATGCGGTCGTTGTAGATGTAGGTGCCCGGGCGGTGTTCGGTCGCGCCCTTCAGTTTGCCGAGGTTCTTCAGGTTCGGCGAGCCGCCAGTCGAGACGATCTCGGCCTCAAGTCCTTCGAGGCGGATGCCGGCCAGCGCCGTGTCGAGGAACTTCTGCGCCTCCGGCCAGCCATCCTCGGTCGGGTACATCATGAAGCCTTTGAAGGCGAGGCCGGGCGAGGCGGCGATCAGCTTGGCGAGTTCGATCGCCTCGCCCGGCGTTTCGACGCCCGCGCGCTTGCGGCCGGTGTCGCATTCGATGACGACGCCGAGCGGCCGGCCGGCAATGCCGGCGGCTTTCGGCAGGTCGCCGATGACCGTGGCGTTGTCGGCGGCGACGGTCACGGTGGCCGTCTCAAGCAGCCGGCCGAGGCGTGCCATCTTCTCCTCGCCGAGGAGGTTGTAGCTGATCAGGATGTCGTCGATGCCGGCGGCCGCCATCACCTCGGCCTCGCCGATCTTCTGGCAGGTGATGCCCTTCGCGCCTGCCGCGATCTGTAGCTTCGCGAGCTCCGGGCTCTTGTGGGTCTTGATGTGCGGCCGGTTGGCAAGGCCCGCCTTGTCGCACTGGGCCTGCACGCGGGCGATATTGGCCTCCACGCGATCCATGTCGATCACAAGAGCGGGCGTTCCATATTCGCGGGCGATCTTGGCGGCGAGCGTCGTCGTCATGTCATGTCCCGTTCAAACGTGCAGGTAGCGGTCCTTCAGGTCGGGGCTGGCGATGAAATCCGCGCCGGTCCCTTCCCAGACGATCCGGCCCTTTTCCAGGATCAGATGCCGGTCCGCCAGTTTGACCAGAGCATCGACGTTCTTGTCGATGACCAGGATCGACTGGCCGTCCTGCTTGAGGCGCTGGAGGCAGGCCCAGATTTCGGCCCGAATGACGGGGGCCAGCCCTTCCGTCGCTTCATCCAGCACGAGCAGCTTCGGATTGGTCATCAGCGCGCGGCCGATGGCCAGCATCTGCTGTTCGCCGCCGGAGAGCTGGTTGCCCATGTTGCGACGGCGTTCCTTCAGGCGCGGAAAGAACGCGTAGACGCGTTCCAGCGTCCAGGGTTTCGCGCTGGCGAGACGGTCCGAGGCGGTCGCGACGAGGTTTTCCTCGACGTCGAGGTTCGGGAAAATCTGGCGCCCCTCGGGCACGAGGCCAAGCCCGGCCTGCGCCACCTTGAAGGGTGGGCGGCCCGCGAGCGCGACACCGTCCACGTCAATCGCGCCGGCGGCCGGCTTCAGCAGGCCGAAGACCGATTTGACGGTGGTCGTCTTGCCCATGCCGTTGCGGCCGAGCAGCGTGACCACCTCGCCCCTGGCGATGCCGAACGAGACACCGAACAGAACCTGCACGTCGCCGTAGCCGGCTTCGAGGTTGGAAACGCTCAGCATGCTATTCCGCCGCCTCCACGCGGGGCGCCGAGGCGCGCGCGACACTCGCCTTGGTGCGTGCCAGAAGGCTCATCAGCGCCTCGCGCTCGCCGGGCTCCAGATCGCCGAGCAATTCGCGCACCCAGGCGCCGTGCTCGCGCGCCATACGGACGAAATCCTCATGACCCTTCTCGGTCATGGCTATGCGCTGCACGCGTCCGTCCTTCTCGTCGCGGCGGCGCTCGACATAGCCCTGTTCGGCGATGCGGGCGACGAGGCCGGTGACATTGCCGTTGGTGACCATCATGCGCCGGGAAATCTCACCGAGCGTCATGCCCTCCGGCGACTTGTCGAGCTGCGCCAGCAGGTCGAAGCGCGGCAGGGTGATCTGGAAGCGGTCGGCGAGCCGCCGCCGGATCTCGCGCTCGATCATGTTCGTGCAGGTCAGAAGCCGCAGCCACAGCCTGAGTTCGGGGCGCGCGTCGCGCGGCTGGTGGGCGAGGCGAGTTTCGGCGTCCAGTGTCTCGGGCAGGTCGGCATCGCTCATGCGAATTCCTCCTCGCCCAGATAGGCCTCGCGCACGACGGGATCGGCGCGCACCAAATCCGGCGTGCCGGACGCGATGACGCGGCCGTAGACCAGCACGGAAATGCGGTCGGCGAGACGGAACACGGCGTGCATGTCGTGCTCGACCAGCACCATGGGGTAGCGCCCCTTCAGCGCCATGAGCACATCGACCATGCGCTCGGTCTCTTCGCGGCCCATACCGGCCATCGGCTCGTCGAGTAGCAGCAGCTTCGGCTCGGCGACCAGCGCCATGGCGATCTCGAGCTGACGCTTCTCGCCGTGGGAGAGGCTTGCCGCGCCCGCCCGCGCGCGCGGGGCGAGGCCGACCTGCGCGAGCGCGGCCATCGCCCGATCGTTGAGCGTGTCTTCGGCGTCGGCCCGGCCGAAGAAGCAGAACGACGATCCGGCATGAGCCTGCGCGGCGGTCGCGACATTCTCGATGACCGAGAAGCCCGGCAGAACCTGCGTGATCTGGAACGAGCGGGTGAGGCCCGCCAGCGCCCGCCGGTGAACGGGCCAGCGGGTGATATCCTCGCCCGCGAAGGTCACTGCGCCGGCGTCCAGCGGCACCTCGCCGGTGATCTCGCCGATCAGCGTCGTTTTGCCCGCGCCGTTCGGTCCGATGACCGCATGGATTTCGCCGGGGGCGATGTCGAGCGTCACGCCGTCGGTGACCTTCAGAGCGCCGAAGGATTTGTGCAGGCCGCGAAGGGAGAGAATGGGCGCGGTCATCGTCCGCCCCCCCGGTCCAGCAGCTTCACGATGCCGCCGCGCGCGAAGATCGCGACCAGCACCACCAGCGGGCCGAAAATCGCCTTCCAGTGCTGCGTCACGCCCGCCAGCCACTCTTCGATCAGCGTCACGCCGATGGCGCCGATGATCGCACCGTGCAGCGTGCCCATGCCGCCGGCCACCACCATGGCGATGAACTCGCCGGAGCGCTGCCAGGTCATGTAGGCGGGCGCGACGAACAGGCCGAGATTGGCGAACAGCGCGCCCGCCAGCGCGCAGATCGCGCCGGAGATGACATAAGCGGCGAGGCGATAGCGGAACGGGTCGAAACCGAGCGCGCGCATCCGCCGCTCGTTCTCCTTGGCGCCGCGCAACACCCGGCCGAAGCGCGAGGCGACGATGGCTTTCAGCAGCAGGTAGCAGCCGGCGAGCGTGCCGAGCACGACGAAATAGAAGGTGGCCTCGTTGGCGAGGATGCGCGTGCCGAACAGTTCCGACCGGTGGAACATGCGCAAGCCATCGTCGCCGCCATAGGCGGAGAGGCTGGTGGCCGTGAAGAAGGCCATCTGCCCGAAGGCCAGCGTGATCATGATGAAATAGACGCCGCGCGTCTTCAGCGAGATCGCGCCCGTGACGAGGGCGAAAGCCGCGCCGACGAGGATAGCCACGGGGAAGGCGATGCCCGCCTCGACAATGCCGTGCTCGAACAGGATCGCCACCGCATAGGCGCCGAGCCCGAGAAAGGCGGCGTGGCCGAAGGAGACCATCGCGCCGTAGCCGAGGATCAGGTCCAGCGACAGGGCCGCGATGCCCATGATCATGGCGCGCGAGACGAGGCCGAGCACGAAGCGTTCCGGCCAGATCAGCGGCACGACGGCGAGGGCGAGAAAGACGAGCGCGGGCAGCCACCAGCGCCGCCAGAGCGGCGGGGCGGCAGTGGGTGCGGCGAGGGTGATGTCGGCCATGGTTCAGCCCTTGGCCGGAAACAGGCCGGTCGGCCGGAAGAACAGCACGGCGGCCATCAGGATGTAGATCGACATGGAGGCGATGGCGGGCCCGATGGTGCGCGCGTCGGAGGGCGAGAGGCCGGTCATGCGCAGGAGATCGACCGAGAAGGAGCGCAGCAGCGTGTCGACGAGGCCGACGAGCAGCGCGCCGATGAAGGCGCCGCGGATCGAGCCGATGCCGCCGATGACGATGACGACGAAGGCGAGGATCAGGAGGTTGTCGCCCATGCCGGGTTCGACCGAGAAGACCGGCGCGGCCATGCTGCCGGCAAAGCCCGCCAGCATGGCGCCGAAGCCGAAGACGATCATGAACAGGCGGCGGATATCGACGCCGAGCGCCGAGACCATCGGCGCATTGGTCGCGCCCGCGCGGATCAGCATGCCGACCTTGGTCTTGGCGACGACCAGATAGAGCCCGAGCGCGACCGCGAGCCCGGACAGAATGATCGCCAGCCGCCAGACGGGGTAGAGCACGCCGTCGGCGATGCGGATCGAGCCGGACAGTGCGGCGGGAATCGGCACCTGCAGGGGCGCGGCGCCCCAGACGATCTTCACGCCCTCGTTGAGGAACAGGATCAGGCCGAAGGTCGCCAGCACGTGGTCGAGATGGTCGCGGTCATAGAGATGGCGCATCACTGCGACTTCGAGCAGCAGGCCGAAGGCGAGGGCGGTGATCAGCGCGAGCACGAGGCCAATGAAGAAATCGCCGGTCCAGGCGACGAACATCGCCGCGAGATAGGCGCCCAGCATGTACTGCACGCCATGGGCGAGATTGATGAAATCCATGACGCCGAAGACCAGCGTTAGCCCGGCCGCGATCAGGAACAGCAGGATGCCGAGCTGCAGCCCGTTCAGCGTCTGGATGATGAGGAGGGTGGAGGACATGGGCACCGTCTTGTGAACCCTCTCCCATGGGGAGAGGGTGCCTGCGGGGCAGGCGGGCGAGGGGAATGCCCTTCGTTGGAACGCGTCGGGGCCGATGCCTGCTAGGGAACTTGGTGGCAAAAGACCGGATGGTCCGCACCTCTCACCCGGCGCCTCCGGCACCACCCTTTCCTCACGGGAGAGGGTGGTTCATCGCATCGAGCCCGCTCACCACCGCATCGGACACTGCGCGGCGTAGACGTCCGTGTAGTTCTCGAAGATGCGCTCCACGATCTCGGTCTGGAACTTGCCGTCCGGCCGCTTGGCGGCGCGCACGGTGTAGAAGTCCTGGATCGGATAGTGGTTGTTGGCGAAGCGGAAGCGGCCGCGCAGCGAGGTGAAGTCGGCCTTGCGGAGCGCCGTGCGCACGGCGGCGCGGTCGGTGAGGTTGCCGTTGGTGGCGCGCACCGCGCTGTCGATCAGCATGGCGGCGTCATAGGCCTGCATGGCGTAGGACCCCGGCACTGAGCCGAAGGCCGCCTCGTAGTCGGCGACGAATTTCTTGTTCTGCGGGTTGTCCATGTTCGGCGCCCAGGTCATGCCGGCGATCATGCCGATCGCGGCGTCCTGCTGGGCGGGCAGGGTGGATTCGTCCACCGTGAAGGCCGAGAGGAACGGCACGCGTTGGGTGAGGCCCGCCTGTCCGTACTGGCGCACCAGGTTCACGCCCATGCCGCCGGGCATGAAGGTGAACAGGCCGTCGGCGCCAGAGGAGCCGATGCGGGCGAGTTCGGCGGCGAAGTCGAGATGGTTCAGCGGCACATAGACCTCGTCGGCGATCTCGCCGCGGAAATGCCGCTTGAAGCCGGCCATGGCGTCGCGCCCGGCCTGATAGTTCGGGGTCAGCAGGAAGACCTTCTTCATGGCGCGGCGCTGGGCATAGGCGCCGAGAACCTCGTGAACCTGATCGTTCTGGTAGGAGGTGACGAAGAAGTTCTCGTGGCAGCCGCGGCCGGCGAAGCTCGACGGGCCGGCATTGGCGCTGATCAGGAAGGCGCGCTGCGAATTGACCACCGGCGCGTGGATGGCCTGGAGGATGTTCGAGAAGATCGGGCCGACGACGAAATCGACGCGGTCGCGGTCGAGGAGTGCCTGAACGCGCTGCACGGCGACATCGGGCTTCAGTTCGTCGTCCACGACGATGACCTGCACCTCGCGCCCGCCCATCCGGCCGCCCAGCTGGCGCACCGCGAGCTGGAGGCCGTCACGCGCCTGCTGACCCAGCACGGCAGCAGGACCCGATAGCGTCTGGATCACGCCGATGCGGATCGGCTCCTGCGCATGGGCGGCGGCCATGCCGAACAGGCCGGCGGCGCCGAGCGCCAGTGTTGCAAGGATACGCTTCATCGAAAACCTCCCACCCCGAGGATGCCTCAGGTCCAAAGCCGCTCCCGGGCTTGTCCGTGGTCGCGGCCGATGCCAAGGCATTATCGTTGCGGAATCGCCGTGAACAAGCCCGCCCGCGCAAAATATTTTAAGTGTAAAATAATTCGGCAGGAGAGACCGAATGTTGCTTACCGATCATGCAGACGGCAAGCCCCGCTGCTGGTGGCCCGGCCATGATCCCCTGTATGTCGCCTATCACGACACCGACTGGGGCGTTCCGGAGCGCGACGACCGCGCGCTGTTCGAGAAGCTGATCCTCGACGGCTTCCAGGCCGGCCTGTCGTGGATCACCATCCTCAGGAAGCGCGAGCATTTCCGGAACGTCTTCGACGGGTTCCGGCCGGATGTCATCGCCGGCTACGGACCGGACAAGGTCGAGGCGCTGATGGCCGATCCCGGCATCATCCGCAACCGTGCCAAGATCGTCGGCACCGTGAAGTCCGCCGGCATCTACTGCGACATGATGGCAAGGGGGCAGGGCTTCTCGGACTATCTCTGGGGCTATGTCGACGGTCGCCCGCTTCAGCCGAATTTCAAGGACCGGTCGCAGGTGCCGACCGAGACCGAGGTCGCGCAGCGGATATCGAAGGACCTGAAGAAGCGCGGCTTCACCTTCGTCGGTCCGACCATCGTCTATGCGTTCATGCAGGCGGTCGGCATGACCAACGACCACATGACCGGCTGCTTCCGGCATGAGGAGGTGAAGGCGCTGGCCTGAGGCGCCTCACTCTCCCTGCGTGCAGACACGGGCGATCTCGCCGACCCGCGTCCGCTCCGTCGTGCTCATCTGGCCGGAGAGCGCCTGGCGCCAGAGCCCGTCGCGCCGGAGACCATCCGCCGTGCATTGGCAGGCGTCCTGACACTCGTCGGCCGCCTTGCCGTTGCTGACGCAGGTACGCATGCAGGCCTCGACGAATGGTCGCGTTTCGGCATCCGCCCGCATAGGGGGAAGCGCGGCCGTCGGGCGCAACCAGACGAAGGCGCTAATCAGCCCGATCAGGACCGGCTGGTGGATCAGGTAGATCGGCAGGCTGCGGCGCCCCATCCACGTGAGCAGCCGCGACGGACGGTCCTCGGCCCGGAAGGCGGCAAGACGTGCGGTCCAGCCCTGCGAAACCGCAATGCGGGCAAGCGCCACGCCGAGCAGCACGAAGCCGAACCACGGCAGGACCGGATAATAGTCGGCGGTGTCGATGGGCAGCTGGCTGAGACCGGTCCAGAGCAGCCAGCGCTGATCCAGTGCCGGAATCGCGATCAGCAGCGGCAATGCGAAACACAGGCCGGCCGCGGCCAGCGTCAGGACCGGTGGCAGGGTCAGGAACGGCAGGGCGATGACGCTGCCGAGGGCGATCAGGTGCAGGATGCCGAAGAAGACGAAAAAGTCCGGCATCCACAGCCATGTGCCGAGCGTCACCAGCGCCGCGCCGCCCGCGACCAGCGCCAGCCGCCTCAGGAAGGCCGGCCAGTTGATCTCCTGCTGCGTCGCCAGCACGAGGCTGACACCCACCAGCGTCAGGAACGAGCCGCCGATGGCTCCGGCAAACAGCCGCCAGCCCGGGCTGTTCGCAACATCGGTGGCGATCAGCCGGAAGGTCGAAAGGTCATAGGCGGCGTGGAAGATCACCATGGCGACGATGGCGATGCCGCGCGCCACGTCGATTCCCGCGATCCGCGGCGGTGGCGCGCTCGGTGCCGGACGCTCGAAGGCGGCTGGTGTCATGTCGTCTCCTCGCTGGCCGGGGCCGGGAATGCCTAGCCCGCAGGGCTGCTGCCGTCCACCGGCAGCGGCGCCGCAATCGCCCCTTGCCGGCGCGGGGCGAACCGGTCACAACGCGGCGCATGCCGCCAAGGTTGCCTTCGGTCCGCAAGGCCGCGAAATCCGCAAGCCCGCGTGCGTGGCAGCGCATGCTGTCCGGCCGCCGCCTGGACCTGCTCGATCCCTCGCCGCTGGACGTGGAGATCGAGGACATCGCGCACGGGCTCGCGCGCGTGGCGCGCTGGAACGGCCAGACGACGGGTCCGCACATCTTCTCGGTCGCGCAGCACAGCGTGCTGGTCGAGGACATCGCGGTCAGGATCGAGCCGGGCCTCGAACCGCGCTGGCGCCTCGCTGTGCTGCTGCACGACGCGCCGGAATATGTCGTCGGCGACATGATCTCGCCGTTCAAGGCGGTGATCGGTGGCGACTACAAGGCGGTCGAGGCGCGGCTGATGGCAGCGATCCACATCCGTTTTGGCCTGCCGCCGGAACCGCCGGCCGGGATCGCCGCTCTGACCAAGCGGGCCGACAAGGTCGCCGCCTTCCTGGAGGCGACGCAGCTCGCCGGTTTCTCGGTGGACGAGGCGACGGCCATCTTCGGGGCTCCCGCCGGAATATTCGGCGGCGCGAAAGGCGTGCCGCCGCGGCTGTCGCCTCTTGACGCGGAGGCCGCCAAGGCGGCTTTTCTGGAGCGCATCTCAGCCCTCGGCGGCTGACATTCGCGCCGTCATCGAATCAGTGTTGATTCGATGACGCCAACCACCTCCGAGGAACCACCGTGGAAGTTCACGTCTGCTCGCTGTCGCGTCTTGCCTCCACCGTCGAGGCGACCGGCGCGCGCCATGTCGTGACCCTCATCAACCAGAATACCGTGGTGCCGCGGCCGGTTTCGGTCGCGGAGGCGGATCACCTGTTCCTCGGCATGAACGACATCGTCGCGCCGATGGACGGATATGTGGCCCCGGGAGCCGCCCATGTCGAGAAGCTGCTCGGCTTCGTCGATGGCTGGTGGCGCGATCATGGACGGGAAAGCCCCATCGTCATCCATTGCTGGGCCGGCATCAGCCGCTCGACGGCGGCGGCCTTCATCACCGCCTGCATGGTCAATCCGGGCGACGACGAGGCGCTGATCGCCAGCGAACTCAGGCGTCTGAGTCCGAGCGCGACGCCAAATATCCGCCTCGTTGCGCTCGCCGACGACATGCTCCGCCGCGACGGGCGCATGGTCGCGGCCATCGAGGCCATCGGCCGCGGCCGCGACGCTTTCGAGGGCGATCCGTTCAGCCTCAGGCTCGCGCGCTGAAACGTCGCGCCGGCGCGCGGCATCGCGGCGAAACGTTCGTCAGGCTCCTGAGGTGGTGAAACTGCCGTATGCTGCGGCACCCGTCGCAAGAATCGGCAATCCGGAGCCGCTGAACCATGGATTTCGTCGTCGGCATCCTCTTTGCCCTGGCTCTGGTGCTGGCCTTCCCGGTACTGGCGGTGATCGCCTTCGTCAGGTCGGGCGAACTGCGGCGTCGCCTGGCCGATACCGATATCCGTCTGAAACAGGTGGAAACCGAGCTGGCCTTGATGAAGGCCGCCGGCATGCAGGCCGCCGGCATGCAGGCCGGTTCCATGGCTGTGTCGCAGCCAGTGGCCGAGGTCGCGCCGCCGGTTGTTGCGGAACCGCCGCCTGCCGCCGTCGAGCAGCCGCTCGTCGTTGAGCCGGAAACGCCGATTGAGACGTCAGCACCAGAGCCCGCTCGGTTCGGCCGCACGGTGCCTGCATTCATCAGCAGCGAGCCCGTGGCGGCGGTCGATCCGGTCACTGAATCGTCGGTTCCGGCCCAGCCGGCGACGCCCACCGGTCTCGGGGGGCTTGAGGAAACCATCGGCTCCCGCTGGGCCGTCTGGGTCGGCGCGCTGGCGCTCGGTCTCGGCGGCATCTTCCTCGTCCGCTATTCGATCGAGCAGGGGCTCGTCGGACCCGGCATGCGCATCGCGCTCGGCTTCCTCTTCTCGCTGGCGCTGCTGGCCGGTGGCGAATGGCTGCGCCGCACCGACAAGGGCCTGCCGACGCTCCCCGTCGCCGATATTCCCTCGGCGCTGACGGGAGCTGGCGCGGTCGCGGCTTTCGGCACGGTCTATGCCGCCCATGCGCTCTACGAGTTCATCGGCCCAGCCGTGACCTTCGTGCTCCTCGGCGCGGTCGGTCTCGGCACGCTGGTTCTCGCGGGCCTGCACGGGCCGCTGCTCGGCGGTATCGGCCTGATCGCCGCCTTTGCCGCGCCGTTCCTTGTCGCCTCCGAGAATCCGAACCCCTACGTGTTCCCGGTCTATGCGGCCGTGATCACCGCCGCCTGCTTCACGCTTGCCTGGATCAGGAACTGGCCCTGGCTGACCGTCGCCGCGACACTGACCTCCGCCCTGCTGGGCGCACTGGTGATGGTGGCGGGCAGCGGCGGCGCATTGCCGACCCTCGTTCAGGTGCTGGCCGGCCTTGCCACGGCCGCCGTCTTCGTCGTTCCCGGTATCCGCTTCGCGCCGGATCGCGAACGCGGCATCGAACCGCTCGCGACCGCCGTGCTGATCGTCTTCGCCGCCCTCGGCATGCTCGCCGTGATGGAGGGCCGGCAGGAAACCGCCGCCGTCGTCCTGTTCGGGCTCTTCGCAGCCGGGGTCATGGTGCTCACGTGGCGCACGCCGAGCATCGTCCTGGCGGTGCCGGCGACGGGCCTGTTCACCCTGCTGATGCTGCTCTCATGGGCCGCCGGCATGCGCCCGTCGGTCGCCATCGCCGACCCGCTGGGCGTGCCCGCCGATTTCCCCGGCGTCCTGTCGCGCATCGTCTGGGCCGGGACGGCCTTCGCTCTGATGTTTGGCATCGGTCCGGCGGTCATCGGCATCTGGCGCCGCCAGCCGGAGGCGCGCACCGTGCTGGTTCTGGCCGCGACCTCGGTGGCCATGCCGCTGGCGATCCTCGCCATCGTCTATGGCAAGGTGGAGGGCTTCGTCATCTCCCCGCGCTTTGCGGCGCTCGCCATGGTGCTGGCGGCAAGCTTCGGCGCGGCGACGGAAGCTGCCCATCGCCTGCGCTCGGGCTATCGGCCCGGACTGGCCGGAGCGTCGGCGATCTACGCCATCGGCGCGCTCGCGGCGCTCGCCTTCGCGCTCACCCTGCTGCTGGAGCGCGCCTGGCTGACGCTGGCGCTGGCCGCCCTCGTCGCCGGCATTGCCTGGGTCTACACGTTCCGGCCGCTGCCGCAGCTCCGCTGGGTCGCCGCCCTTGCCGGTATCGGCGTCCTGGTGCGCGTTCTCTGGGACCCCGGCATCAATGGCGCGGATATCGGCCAGACCATCGTCTTCAACTGGCTCTTGCCCGGCTACGGCCTGCCGGCGCTGTCGACCGCCGCTGCCGCTTTCCTGCTGCGCCGCCGTCGTGGCGAGGACGCGCCTGTGCAAATCCTCGAAGCGCTCGCCATGGTCTTCTCGGCGCTGCTGATCATCGTGCAGGTGCGCCACGCCTTCGGCGTTCACGGTTTCCGTCTGCTCAGCGCGCGGATGAGCTTCGCCGAGGCCGCGACCCACACGGTGACGATGCTCGCGTTCGGTCTCGGCCTGTCGCGCATCGCGGCGATCCGCACTTCCGGGTTCTGGCAGAACGCGACACTGATCGTCCGCTACCTGTCATGGGCGTGGATCGTGCTGGTCATGGGCGTGGTGATGAATCCGTGGGCGTCGGGCGCCCAGGTCGGCGCCCATCCTGTCTTCAACTGGGCGCTGCTCGGCTATGGCTTCGGCGCGGTTCTGGCGGTCGGCTCCGCCATGTTCGAGCGCGCGGCGGGCCGACGCACCGAGGGGCGGATCATGGGCCTGATCGGCACGGGCATGATGTTCAATTACCTGAACATCACGGTCTCGATGCTGTTCTCCGGCGAGGTCGGCTTCCACGACATGTCCAGCGCCGAGCTCTACACCTACTCGGCCCTGTGGCTTGCGGTCGGGCTGGCCCTGCTTGGCGCGGGCGCGTGGCTCGGCAGCCGGACGCTGCGGCTCACCTCGGCGGCGCTGGTGGCGCTCGCGGTGCTGAAGGTGTTCCTGATCGACATGGCGGGGCTGACCGGGCTCTGGCGCGCCCTGTCCTTCATCGGCCTCGGCCTTGTCCTGCTGCTCGTCGGGCGCATCTACCAGCGGGTGCTGGGCATCGCGCAGGTGCGCGCCACCGCTCAGCCGGGCGGCCCGGCTTGAGGCCTAGAGGTCGGCGATGCCGGCCTTGCCAGCCTCGGTGCCGAAGGCGACGGACTTGCCGTCGTCCCGCCAGGCCAGCGCCGTGACGGCATCGCCGTCCGGCTCGCGCATGAGGATTTCCGCGCCGTCCTCGATCCGCGCCAGCAGGATCAGGCCATCGGCGAAGCCGACCGCGCAGATGCCGGCGATCGGGTGCCCGGCGACCTGCGTCACCTTCACGCCCGCCTTCGCGCCCGGCGCGATCATGGTTGGGTTCGCGCCCATCGGCCCGTTCTTGCCGGTGAACGGCCAGAGGATGGCTTCGGCCGCGCCAGCGGTCGCCAGGAATTTGCCGCCGGTCGTCCACGACACCGACCGCACCTTGCCGGGATAGCCGGACATGCGCATGTGCTGGTTGTCCTCCAGCCGCCAGCCGTGGAGCTGCGGCTCCTGCATCGTGGTCACGACGAAGCGCTGGTCGTGGCTGACCGTGATGCCGAGATGCGAGCCCTTCCACTCCAGCGAGACCGGCTTGCCGTCGGTGTTCGGATACCAGAGACTTGCGCCGTTATAATGCGCGATGGCGAGGCGGAAGCCCTTGGGGAAGAAGGCGAGACCGCCGGCGGCCGATGGCAGCGCCAGCGTCTTCGGCTCGCCCTTCCCCTGGCTCGCGAACACCTTGCGCCCGGCGCTCCAGGCCAGCGCGCCGTTCGGGCCGAGCGCGACATGGTCGACCCAGGTTCCGCCCGTGTCGTGAACGGTCGTCGCGCCGGCTTTGGGCGTGAAGCTGACGACGCGGCCGTCGTCGCCTGACGTCAGCAGCATGTTGCCGTTGGAGGCCGAGTCGAGAATGCCGCCATCGTGCAGGCTCACGCGCGCGTCATTGCCGTCCGCGACGATGATCTCGCCGGAGACGAGGACCAGGATCGGCACGGATTTGAGGAAATGGGCCGATAGGACCTGCTCGCCGGCTTCGAGATGGCGGATGCGGTCGCGGACCGAGGGGCGGGATGCGGTCGTCATGGCGCCTTGCTATCTCAAGCCTTGCCCAAAGGCGAGGGCGAGCCGCATGGCCGGCGGCCACCTTCCCCTTTGACATCCGTGCGGCTCTCGTTCATGCCAGCGCCCGCTTTGCGAGGAGACGAGCATTTGGCCAGCGGAACCCCGACACAGGTAGCCCCCACTCTCGGCTTCGACGCGATCCAGGATCTGGCGCGCGCGATTCCGTTCAAGCCGCGCCTGTCACGCTTCATCTTTCTGCGCCACGGCGAGACCGAGGGTAACCGCAAGGGCGTCTACCAGTTTCCGGAGACGCCGCTGAACCCCGCCGGCGAGGCGCAGGCGGCGGAAGCCGCCGCTGTCCTGGCGCTTGCCTCCATCAGCCGCGTCGTCGCGAGCCCGATGATGCGGGCCTGGCGCACCGCCGCCGTCGTCACCGATGGCCGCGATATCACGCCCGAGCCGGATGGCGGCCTGCAGGAGCGCCTCTATGTCGGCCTGTTCGGCACGCCCGTCGGCACGCTCGACTGGCGCGTCGATCCGCCGGCCTGCGAGACGCTGCAGACCTTCGTCCACCGGACCGGCAATAGCCTCGCGCGCTGGCTGGGGCGGGAGGACGATCCGGACGGCGACCTGCTGCTGGTCGCCCATGGCGGCGTGCTGCTGGTTCTGGCGGCGCTGACCGGCGTCGATGTCCACACGGAACTGCGCCGCAATGCGACGCCGATCCTGTTCACCCACACCAGCGGCGGCTGGGAGGCCACCGCGGCGGGGTGAGGCTCAGCCGACGAGCGCAGATATGATGTCCGTTCGGCTGAAGTCGTCGCCGACGAACAATAGTGGGCAGCCTCGCTCCCGAGCCAGGGCATAAGCGAAGCAGTCGCCGAAATTCAGTCCAGCCGGGTGAACGCCCTTGCCCCATTGACCGTACGCTGCTGCGACAGCGCGTGCCGTCGCAACGCTGACTGGAACGACTTCAATACCGAGCTCGCCGATCAACGCCTCCATCTCGTCGGTGACATTCCTGCGTGCGGCAACGATCATGGCTTCCGCCACGGTCGCTGCCGAGATCAGGCAGTCATCGCTGTGCTCAAGAGCTGCTGAGCAGGCGTTCGCCGCGGGTTCGTTCAGCGCGATCGCCATCAGCGCGGAGGTATCGACCACCATCATTCAGGCATGCCGTCGTCGCCGTAGAGAAAGTCCTGGCTTCGCGCAGCGGAAGACCCGGCAGCGGCCTTGGCAATGGCCATAGCTCTAACCGAGTTCAGGACAGCGCGGCGGCGCGCGCGGTCAGGGCGCTCCTGCACGGGCAAAAGCCGAACGGCAGGGTGCCCGTGGCGCGTCAGAATGACCTCTTCGCCGGCTTCGGCGCGGCGGACGAGATCAGTCAGTTGCCCCTTGGCCTCGCTGACGGAGACTTTCATTCCGCCCTCCTCGGTATCGAAAAATAGACCAATTAATGGTCCATATCAATGCCCATCAGGCCAATTCAAATTCCCGCTTCACCGCCGCCGTGTGCTCGCCGAGTGCCGGCACCGGGCCGAATTGCGGGATCGCGCCGTCGTGCAGCGCGCCCGGCGTCAGGAGCCGCTTGCGGCCGGCGGGCGTGTCGACCTCCATGTAGCGGTTCTGCGGATGCGCCTTCAGGTCGTCCAGCGACGACACCCGGCCATAGGCGACCCTGGCCTTTTCCAGCTTCTCGATGATCGCCTCGCGCGGCTCGCGCGCGAAGACGCCGAGGATGATCGTGTCGAGCGCGGCGCGGTTCGCCACCCGCTTCACATTGGCGTCGAAGCGAGGATCAGCGGCGATGGCGCTGTCGCCCAGCACGTTCTCGCAGAGCGAGGCCCATTCGCGCTCGTTCTGGATCGAGAACAGGACCGCCTTGCCGTCGGCGCAGGGATAGGCGCCGTAGGGCGCGATGGTCGGGTGGTTGAGGCCGGACCGCTGCGGATAGATGCCGCCATAGGCGTATTGCAGGTAGGGCACGTTCATCCAGTCGGCGAGCGCGTGGAACAGCGACACCGCGATATGCCGGCCCTCGCCGGTAATCGACCGGCCGATCAGCGCCTGCAGGATCGCCTGATAGGCGGTCATGCCAGCGGCGATGTCGCAGACGGAGACACCGACGCGCGCGCGGCTGTCGCCTTCCCCCGTGATCTCGGAGAGACCGGACTCCGCCTGCACCAGCAGGTCATAGGCTTTGAGGTGCTGCCAGGGGCCTTCCTCGCCATAGCCCGAGATCGAGCAGGTGATGAGGCGCGGATGCTTGCGGCGCAGTTCCTCGGGGTCGAAGCCGATGCGTTTCAGCGCACCCGGCGCAAGGTTCTGGATGAACACATCGGCCTTGGCGACCATGGCGGCGAGCAGGGCCTGGTCGCCGGCCTCCTTGAGGTCGAGGACGACGGATTCCTTGCCGCGGTTCAGCCAGACGAAATAGGCGCTCTCGCCATCCACCGCATTGTCGTAGCGGCGGGCGAAGTCGCCCTCCTCGCGCTCGATCTTGATGACGCGCGCGCCGGCATCGGCGAGCCGCGAGGCGGCATAGGGCGCAGCGACGGCCTGTTCGACGGAGACGACCAGCAGGCCGGAAAGGTCGGTTTGCGAGGACATGTCGTCGGCTCCGGCCGCCCGAGCGGCGAGGGTTTCAGGTCAGTGGCTTCTCCATAAAGATGCTGTGCGGGCTTGGTCCATAGGGCGGGAAGGGTCCGCAGGGCTGATAGCCGCCGGCGGTATAGAGCGCGAGGGCGCTCGCATTGCGCGGACCCGTCTCCAGGCGGAGCACCGAAAGCCTTTCCCGGCGGGCCTCCGCCTCGATCGCCGCGAGCAGCGCCGCGCCGAGCTTCAGGCCTCGCGCCTCGGATGCGACGAACAGCCGCTTGATCTCTCCGGCAGGCGGTGCGACCAGAACGGCGATGCAGCCGACGGCGACGCCGTCCCGTCGCGCCACGAGGAAACGCACGTCCGGCGCGGCAAGGCGGGCGACGTCGACGGGATGCCGCCCCTCAGCCGGATAGAGCGATGCCGAAAAGTCGTCCGAAGCCGCGATGAGCCGTTGGATGTCGGGCTGAAGCGGCGTTTCGGCGCCGATGACGACGCCTGCGACCATCACCTCTGCCCGTCGCGCCTGGAAATCTGATCCTGCGTTAGTCCGCCCATGCGCGGGTGCGGGCGGCCGCCCGTGGTCATGGCGAGAGCGAACAGGATTTCGTCGGGCTTCGGCGAATCCTGCACCATCAGCGTCACGCCGTCGAAATGCGAGCGCACATAGGCCGCGGTCCGGTGATGGGTCGGCACGTCGAGGATGGCGCCCATGGGGCCGACCTTGGTCATGGACGGCACGATGGCGAGCGCCTCGCCGAGCAGTTCGCGCATGGCGTAGCCGCCGGGAACATGCCAGAGCGCGCCGTGCTCCAGTTCGCCGGCCGCGCCGATGATGGAGCCCTTGCCGTAGGCTTCGATGGCGTTGGCGTCGCCGCCGAGCGCCTTGAGCAGTTTCGTGGAGCATTCGAGGCCGAGCGGCTTCAACTCGTCCATGAACGGCTGGATGTCCTCGACATAGCGGCCGGCAAAGGGGTTCTTCAGGATCGCCGCCACCCAGCCCTTGAGGATCGGCCTTGCCAGCTTCGGCCCGCCGTCGTGGCGGACTTCCTCTACGCCGACGACGATCTTCCTGACATCGATGGTCATGGTTTCATCTCCCTGAGACTTCTGAATTGTCCAAGCGTCACCATCTCACCCTTGAGGGCGAGCGCGGCGTCGCGAATGAGGCCGCGCCGGCGGAACTGTTCGGCGCAGGCGCGCCCGGCTTCCAGCGCTTCGGCGATCCTCGCGGACGTCAATGGCCCGACGCCGGTCGTCACCATGAGGCCGCCGAGGTCGCTGTCGGGATCAAGCTCGTGCGCCGCGCGTCGCGTGATGGCGGGGTCGTCGATATTGACGGCATTGGCCACCAGCGTCGCGGCGACATCGGCCGAGGCGGCGTCGCGCGCGAGGATCGTCACCGAATCTGCGATGCCGAGCGAGAAGGATCGTCCCTGCGCCCCCGACGTCGCGATGCCGCCAATGCCGTCCGTGTCGCGCAGCGTGATGCGGCCGTTCAGCGCGGGAATGGCGCCGCGCGAGAAGTCGGCCGCCACCGCGATCTCCATGGTCTCGCCCTCGGTCAGGTGGATCGCAATGTCGCCGCCATCGTTGACGAAGGCGCGGTCGAGCGGCGCGGCCTCGACCATCGTCTCCATGAGCTCGTCGGCGACCGCGCCCGCCACCGCCGCCATGGGCGTGACGAAGAGGCCGGCATAAGGCCGGCAGGCATTGACCATGCGCTTCGCCACCGGCGTCTCGACGTGCGGGCGCTCGCTCATCGGCCTGCGCAATTCCGTGAGCTCGCCGGCGAGCTCCGGAAGGATGGCGCCGAACCGCGCGATGGCCGCCTGATAGGCATCGCGCACCGCGTTCGCCGCGCCCCAGGCGCGCAGAACCACGTCGATGGGGCCGTGCTGGAGATGCAGCCTGTCGCCGTCGAGGCGCTGCACGACGGGCGCATCCCACATGGCTCAGCCGATCCTGCCGAGCAGGTCGAGAAGCTGCGCCGCCTCGCCGGCGGACAGGGGGTCGAGGGTTCGGCGGGTCACTTCCGGCCCGAGCGATTTCATGGCCTCGACGGTGGCGTGGCCGCTTTCGGTCAAGGTCAAAAGGACCAACCGGGCATCGTTCGGGTCGACCGACGGCGAGACCAGCCCGCGCTTCGACAGGCGGCCGGCGACGCCGAACATGGTGGCCGGGTCGATGCCGACCATGCGGCCCAGCTGGTTCTGCGAGGTCGGCCCGAGATCGTGGAGCTTGGCGAGCGCGGCATATTGCACCGGGGTCACGTCCATGCCGTCCATGACCTGCTCGAAAATGGCGCTGGCGCGCTGGTGGGCGCGCCGGATCAGGAAGCCGATCTGGTCCTCGAGGACATAAGCCTTGCCGGACAGGTCGCCGGCCGGCTGTTTCGCGCGCTTTGCCGTCATGCACGCTTCTCCGGGAAGGGCCAGGGATTGCCGCCGTGCCAGCCGTCGATGCGCGCCTGCGGGGCCACATCGCGCAGGATGTCGTCGATGGCCACGACATCCTCCATATGGCCGCCGAGCCGCTCGTAAAGCGCGCGGGGCAGGGTGAACTCGATCGGCGCGACAAGGGCGGGGGTCGGCACGTAGCCGAAGGCGTTTTTTGGCAGGCGCGTGACATCGGCCATGACCGTGATGCCGCCACCCGGCCAGAGATAGACCGGCGCGCCGCCCATGGTGACGCGCGTCTCGCCCTTCGCCACGGAGCGCGTCAGCAGAACCGGATTTTCGGTGACGCCGGCCCTGAGCGAACCGCCCGCACCGGCCATGAACAGCACGGTGCAGAGCGAGGGTTCGCAGTTCTCGCCGATGCGGTCCACGACCTTCATCACAGGATCGGGGATCGGCGTGGGCTGGGGCACGAGATTCTCGTCCAGCACGCAGTAGAGGAAATGCTCGCCGGTGGTGGAGGTCATGAGGAGGCGCAGGCCCGGCCACGCCGTCTCCGGATCGATCTTCTGGATGATCGACAGCGGGTCCTCGATATCCGTGCCGCCCCAGCCGATGCCGGGATTGGCGACCTGGAAATAGCGGCCGGGGGTGGACTTGCGCCCGCGCACGCGGATGCCCGCCTGCTTCATGTCGAGCACGCGGCCCGCCTGATGCTCGGTCAGGACGCCGGTAATGTGGTCGTCCACCACGATCACCTCGTCGACATGGCCGAGCCACTGCTTGGCGAAGATGCCGACGGTGGCCGAGCCGCAGCCGACGCGCATTCGGCTCTCGGGCTTGCCGTCCACGATGGGGGCGGCATCGGCCTGTACGATGACTTCGTGGCCGCCGTCGATGGTCATGGTCACCGGCTCGCCCGCGCAGAGCTTGAGCATGGTGTCGCAGGTGACGTTGCCCTCCTTCTTGGAGCCGCCAGTAAGGTGCCTCACGCCGCCGACGGAGAGCATCTGGCTGCCATATTCGGCGGTCGTCACATGGCCGACCTGCTCGCCGTTGACGCGGATGGGCGCTGCCTCCGGCCCGAGGTGGCGGTCGGTGTCGATCTTCACCTTGACGCCGCAATAGCTGAAGATGCCCTCGGTCACGACGGTCACCGTGTCGACGCCCTCATGGACAGCCGAGACGATGAAGGGTGCGGGCTTGTAGTCGGGATAGGTGGTGCCCGCGCCGATGGCGGTGACGAAGGTGCGCGAGGGATCGAGCACCTGCCCGTCCCAGTCGTTGCGGCCGAATTCGACCAGCTTGCCACCGTCTTCCACCGCCTTGGCCAGCAGCACGACGGGGTCGGTGCGCACGAGCTGGCCGTTCTCGTTGGCATAGCGCGAGCAGGCGCCCGAGCGGCCTGGACGGATGCGGCAGAGCACCGGGCAGGCGTCGCAGCGCAGGATGCCGTCGCCCTCGTCGGCGCCGAACTTCTTCGAGCGCGCTTCGAGGGAGAGATGGTCGGTGGCGGTCATTCCGCGGCCTCCTTCGTCTGCATCGCTTCCCAGAGCTTGTGCGGCAGCACGGGCACTTCGGTCATGCGCACGCCGACGGCATGCCGGATCGCGCCGAGGATGGCCGGCGCGGTCGCAACCAGCGCCGGTTCCCCCACGCCCTTCGCGCCGAACGGCCCCTCCGGCTCGGTATCCTCGATCAGGTGGATGTCGATCTCCGGCATGTCGCCGGCGGTGGGGATCAGATAGTCGTGCAGGTTCTCGGTGCGGCCGGGGATGTATTCCTCCATCAGCGCGAGGCCGAGCCCCTGAGCGATGCCGCCGTGGATCTGGCCTTCGGTCAGCGTCGGGTTGATGGCGCGGCCGACATCGTGGGCGGCGACGATGCGCTTCACCTTGATCGTGCCGAGCAGGCGGTCGATCTCAACCTCCGCGACCTGCGTGGCGAAACCGTAGGTGGCGTAGGGGATGCCCTGGCCCTTGGCGTCCAGCACGGTGGTCGGCGGGTCGTACTGGCCCTCGCCCGCGAGCACGATGCCGGCATCGTCAGCGACGAGAGCGGCGAGGTCGATCACGCGGCTGGCATCGCCGTCGACGACCGACAGCGTCGCGCCGGCGAGCTTCAGTTTCGCCTGCGGCCCGGCATTGGCGAGCGCGAGGATTTTCGCGCGCAGGTCCAGCCCCGCGAGCTTCGAGGCATTGCCCGAGACGAAGGTCTGGCGCGAGGCCGAGGTCTTGCCGGCGTCGTAGGTGCGGTCTGTGTCGCCGACGACGAAATCGAACTGCGTCGTCGGCAGTCCCAGCGCATCCGCCGCGATCTGCAAGAGCACGGTGGACGACCCTTGGCCGATATCGACCGCGCCGTTGAGGAAGGTCAGCCGCCCGTCCCGCGTCAGCGTGATCCGCATGCGCGAAGGGTTCGACATGGAGGTGTTGCCGCAGCCGTACCACATGCAGGCGACACCAACGCCGCGAGCGATACGCCCGCCCCGAGCGTTGTGTGCGTCTGCGGCAGCCATCATCGCGTCGTAGTCCGCCTTCACCGCGTCGAGGCATTGCGGCAGGCCGGCGGAGGCGTGGAGAATCTGGCCGGTCGGTGTCGCGTCACCATGGTCGATGGCGTTGATCCGGCGGATCTGCCAGCGGTCGATGTTCAGGCGTTCCGCGAGATCGTCGATCAGCGTCTCGCCGGCGATCGCCGCCTGCGGCACGCCGAAGCCGCGGAAGGCGCCGGCCGGCACCTCGTTGGTGTGCACGGCGCGCGTCTTGTTCAGCACGTGCGGCACCTTGTAGGGGCCGGTCGCGTGAACCGGCACGCGGTTCGCGACCGTCGGCCCCCACGAGGCGTAGGCGCCGGTGTTGAAGTCGCCGGTCATCTCGTAGGCGGTGAAACGGCCCTCCGCGTCCGCCGACATCCGCGCGTGGATTTTCGAGGGATGGCGCTTGGTGGTCGAGGCCATGCTCTCGGTGCGCGAATAGACGATGCGCACGGGCCTGTTCAGGAGCCAGGCGGCCGCCGCGATCAGCGGCTGAATGGAAACGTCCAGCTTGCCGCCGAAGCCGCCGCCGCAGGCGGTCGGCACGATGCGGACTTGGCGCATCGGCACGCCGACGACGCGTGCGACTTCCTCCTGATCCATGACGGCGGCCTGCGTGCAGGCGGTGACCTCGATGCGATCACCGATCCTTACGGCATAACCCGCCTCGGGCTCGATATAGGCGTGTTCGACGAAGCCGGTGCGGAACCGCCCCTCGGCCGTCGCCGCGCCGAGACGATGGCCTCCGGCAACGTCGCCGCATTCGAGATAGCCGCGCGTCAGCACGTTGTCGGGAATGTTCGGATGGAGCGGCGGCGCGCCGGGCGCAAGGCCCGCCTCGACGCCGATCAGCGGTGGGTCGATGGTCCACTGGATCGGCAGAGCGGCATCGCGCACGCTCTCGACTGCCTCGCGCGTGCCGACGAGCGCCAGCACCGCCTCGCCGCGATAGCGCACGAAGCCCGGCGCCAAAACCGGCTGATCCTTGATGGTCGGGAAAATGCCGAAGGAGTTCTCGCCGGGAATATCCTTCGCCGCGAGAATGGCTTCGAGCCCCGGATGCGCTGCCCTGAAGGCATCGAGATCGCCGAGCGTGAAGCGGGCCTTCGCATGCGGCGAGCGCACGGCGCGCAGCCACAGCGCATCGGCGGGGGCGAAATCCGCGCCGAACCTGTCGGTGCCCTGCACCTTCGGCAGGCCATCGGCACGGGCGATGCGGCTGCCCACCGCGCAGCCCGCATCGGCAACAGGGGCGAGGGCATTGGTGCCGCGTGCCACATCCTGAATGGCCTCGATGATCTTCGCGTAGCCGGTGCAGCGGCAGAGCACGCCGCCGATGCCGTCCTCGATCTCCTGTCGTGTCGGCGCGGCATTGCGGCTGAGCAGGTCGGTCGCGGCCATGATCATGCCGGGCGTGCAGATGCCGCACTGGGCCGCGCCATGGGCGAGGAAGGCGGAGCGCAGCCTGTCGACCAGCGGGTGCTCGGCCTCGATCGTCGTGACGGCGCGTCCCTCGGCCTGCGCCGTCGAGATGAGGCAGGCGCAGGCCTGCTCGCCGTCGATCAGCACCGTGCAGGCGCCGCAATCGCCGGCGTCGCAGCCGATCTTGGTGCCGGTCAGTCCAAGCCCCTCGCGCAGTGTATCGGCGAGGCTGGCAAAGGGCTGAGCCGCCACCTGATGGCCAGTGCCGTTGACGGTGAGGGTCAGCGTTGCGAGCGACGGGCGGTCGAGCATCAGGCGGCCCTCCGGGCTTCGGTCGCGGCGAGGTCGGCAAGCGCGTCGCGCACCAGCGCTTCCGCCGCCGCAAGGCGATAGGCGGCCGTGGCACGCACGTCGTCGATAGGCGCGAGGCTTGTCAGATCGGTCGCGCTGACGAGGCTGGCTGCTTCCTCCAGCGGCATGCCGGCGAGCTTCGCTTCCAGCGTGCCGAGCCGCTGCGCCACCGCCGAACAGGCGCCCACCGCGATGCGGGCCGTGGTGATCCGGCCCGCCACATCGGTGGCGACGACGGCCGAGACCATGGCGATGGAGATGACGAGATATTTGCGCGCGCCGAGCTTCAGGAAGGTCGAGCGCGCGCTTTCGAGCTTCGGCACGAGGATCGCGGTGACGATCTCGTCGGACCCCAGCGCCGTCTGCCGGTAGCCCGTAGCGAAGGCCGCGAAGGGCAGGGTGCGCGTACCGGATCTGCTGACAAGCTCAACCCCCGCGTCGAGCGCGAGCAGGTTCGGAATGCCGTCGCCGGCTGGCGAAGCCGTGATGATATTGCCGGCCAGCGTGCCGAGATTCTGCACCTGCGCGCCGCCCACCTCGCGCGCCGCTTTGGCATAACCGTCGAACAGGGCGGGAAGGTCGGCGCGGGCGAGATCGGTCCATGTCGTCAGCGCGCCGAGACGCCAGCGGCCGGCCTCCTCGGCAATGCCTCTGAGGCCGGGTACCGCGGAGATATCGAGCACGTCCCTGTGAGTCGGGTCGCCCCATGCGCGTCGCGCCGTGCGGACCGGATAGACGTCGGTGCCGCCGGCCAGCACGGTCACGTCGTGGCCGGCGCGGATGTCGAGCGCCTCGGCGAGGTTGGTCGGGCGGAAGTAGCGCATCAGCTCCTCCGGCCCCAGAGTTTCTCGGCTTCGGCCGCCGTGTAGTAGCCGCGCGCCAGGTCGCGGGCGATGTCGGCCGCATCGCGCTTCGCGGGATCGCCATAGCCGCCGCCGCCGGGCGTCATCACCTCGACGCGGTCGCCGGCGCGGATGCGGAGCCCCTGATCCTTGGAGAGGTGCTCGGGGATCGTCGTCTCGCCGTCGCGATGGATTTTCACGACGTTCGGCGCGCCGTCCCTGCCGCCGAGCACGCCCGGCGGTCCGAAGCGGCCGTGATCCATGACGAAGGAGGCGCGCGCCTCGCCGCGCAGCAGTTCCACCTCGTAGTGGACGCCAAAGCCGCCGCGCGCTTTGCCAGCGCCGCCCGAGCCCTCACGCAGCGCGAAGCGGCGGAACAGCACGGGATAATACTGCTCCATCACCTCCACCGGCGCTGTTTTTGAGATGCCGATGGTTGAGCAGCCGTTGGTCAGCCCGTCATGGCCGGCATTGCCGCCATAGCCGCCGCCGGTGATCTGGTACATGACGTAGCCGGCTTGTCTTGCAGGATCGAAGCCGCCGAGCGCGAAATTGCCGGATGTGCCGGCTGGCGCCGCCGTCACCTTCTCCGGGATCGCCTGCACCAGCGCCAGGAACACCGCCTCCGCGATGCGCTGGGACACTTCCGCCGCGCAGCCCGAGACGGGGCGGGGATATTGCGCGTCGAGGAAGGTGCCTTCGGGCTTCAGGATGGTCAGCGGCTCGAACGCGCCGGAATTGATCGGCACGTCGGGGAAGATGTGCTTCACGCCGAGATAGACCGACGAGCAGGTGGTGGCGAAAACCGAGTTCATCGGCCCCTGACAGGGCGGGGACGATTCCGAGAAGTCGAACTGCATCGTCTCGCCCGCCTTGGTGACGGTGAGCGCGATGCGCAGCGGCTCGTTCACGACACCGTCGGAATCGACGAAGCTCTCGGCCTTGTAGACGCCGTCGGGAACGGCGCGAATTTCCGCGCGCATCCGCTCCGCCGAGCGTGCGCGGATCTGGCGGATGGCCTCGTCCAGTGTTGCCGCCCCATATTTCGTGACGAGGTCCATCAGCCGGGTCTCGCCGACCAGCAGCGCCGCCGCCTGCGCCTTGATGTCGCCGATGCGCTGGTCGGCGATGCGGATGTTGGAGGAGATGATCGCGAAGATTTCCGCGTCCATCTCGCCGCGCTTGAACAGCTTCACCGGCGGCAGCCGCAGGCCCTCCTGCTCGACCTCGGTCGCGTGCGCCGAGAAGCCGCCGGGCACCATGCCGCCGATATCCGGCCAGTGGCCGGTGTTCTGCAGCCAGCAGAACAATTGGCCCTCGACGAAGACCGGCTTGGCGAAGCGCACGTCCATCAGATGCGTGCCGCCGAGATAGGGGTCGTTGACGATGTAGATGTCGCCGGGTTCCGGCTTGCCGGCGCGGCCCTCGCCGATCAGGCGGATGATGTGGCCGGTCGAGTGCTGCATCGTGCCGACAAAGACCGGCAGGCCAAACTCGCCCTGCGAAATCAGTGCGCCGGAGTCGCGGTCGTAGATGCCGTCGGCGCGGTCGTCCGCTTCCGCGATGACCGGCGAGAAGGCCGAACGCGAGAAGGCGATGTCCATCTCGTTGCAAACCTGTTGGAGGCCGGCCTGGATCACCGCGAGGGTGAGAGCGTCGATGGCTTTTGCTGCGGGAGGCGGGGAATGGAGGTTCATGCCTTCACCCTCAGATTGCCAATGGCATCGACGGTCGCGACCGCACCCGGCTCGATCACCGTGGTTGCGTCGATCTGCTGGATCACGGCGGGCCCGGTGATCGAAGCACCGATCGGCAGCGCATCGCGGGCATAGACCTTCGCCGGCCACCAGCGGCCGTCCGCGTGGACCTGCCGCTCGCCGATGACCGCCTCGGCGGCGCTCGCCTTGCGGTCTGCGCTCGCGAGCAGCGCGGAGAGCGGGAAGGCGCGGCGGCGGCCGATCACCGATGTCACGAGATTGACCAGCACGGCGCGGATTTCCGGCAGGCGCACCTGGAAGCGATGGAAATAGGCTTTCTCGAAGGCCGCCTGAATGTCCTCGCACGTCACGTCGGGCGAGGCGAGCGGCACGCGGATGAGATGGGTCTGGCCGCGGAACTGCATGTCCGCGCCGTGGATGACCACGGTTTCCTCGATCTCGGCCTTTTCCTCCTCGACCACGGCCAGCGCGCTGTCGCGCTGGGCGGTCATCAGGCGTTTCACCTCGTCCATGTCGACCTGATCGAGCGGCTTGTTGACCGTGTTGACTCGGTCCTGCCGGAGATCCGCCACGAGGCATCCCAGCGCATTGGTGAGGCCGGGCCGCGCCGGCACCAGCACTTCGGGAATGCCGAGCTCGCGGGCGAGGGCCACCGCATGGAGCGGACCGGCCCCGCCGAAGGCGAACAGCACGAAATCGCGGGGGTCGTAGCCACGCGACAGCGACACCATGCGGATGGCGCCGGACATGTGGACATTGCCGAGCCGGATGACGGCGGCTGCGACATCCTCGACGCTCATGCCGAGGGGCCTGGCGAGGTCGCGCTCGAAGATGGCGCGGATATCGTCCAGCGACACCTTGGACTGCACGGCCGTCAGCCGGTCAGGATCGAGCCGGCCAAGGATCAGGTTGGCGTCGGTAATGGTCGGCCGCGTGCCGCCGCGCCCGTAACAGATCGGCCCCGGCTCGGAGCCAGCCGAATGTGGCCCGACCTGCAGCATGCCCGCCGTGTTGACCGAGGCGATGGAGCCGCCGCCGGCGCCGACCGTGCGCACGTCGACCATCGGCAGGTGGATCGGCAGGCCGTAATCGATGGTCAGTTCCGCCGAGACCTCCGGCACGCCGCCATGGATCAGCGCGACGTCGGTGGAGGTGCCGCCCATGTCATAGGTGATGGCATTGGTGAGGTTCGACTGCGCCAGCGTCGCCGCCGCCGCCATGACGCCGGAGGCGGGGCCGGACATGACGGTCTTGGCGGCCTCGCGCGCGACAAGCGTCGCCGGCACGGTGCCGCCATTGCCGTTCATCACCAGGAGGTCACGGCGGAAGCCCTTGGCCGAGAGGTCGCCCTGTAGCCGCTGCACGTAGCGGTCGAGGATCGGCTGCACGGCCGCATTCACGCTCGCGGTCGTGCCGCGCTCATACTCGCGATACTCGGAGAGCAATTGGTGGCCGAGGGTGACATAGGCGTTCGGCCAGATGTCCTTGACGATCTCGCCGGCGCGGGTCTCGTGGGCAGGATTGGCATAGGAGTGGAGGAAGTGGATCACCACCGCCTCGCAGCCGGCCGCCACCAGCGCCTCGGCCTCGCGCTTCACGGCGGCTTCGTCCAGCGGCGTCACGACCTGCCCTTGCGCGTTCATGCGCTCAGGAACCTCGCGCCGGAACGGCCGCTCGATCAGAGGCTCGAACGTGCCGGTCATCCCGTAGGCGCGCGGGCGCGTGCGGCGACCGAGCTCGAGGATGTCCCTGAAGCCGTCCGTCGTGATCAGGCCGACCTTGGCGACCTTGCGCTCCAGCACGGCATTGGTGGTCGCGGTCGTGCCGTGGATGATCAGGTCGAGGTCCGCCGGGCTCACGCCTGCGGCCTCGATGGCCTTCACCACGCCGACCGCCTGATTGGCGATGCTGGTCGGCACCTTGGCGAGCTTCACGGCGACGCCCGTGCCGTCCTGCTCGGTCAGGAGCAGGTCGGTGAAGGTTCCACCCACATCGATGCCGGCGACGCGCCTCACATCATTCTCCATATCGTTCGCCTACGAACGGTCGGGGCGCGCAGCGGCGTCCCTCCCGCCATTCACACGCTCAAATAGGCTTCGCGGATCTCGTCATTGGCTTCGAGGTCCTGCGTCGTCCCCTCGTAGCGGATCGTGCCCTTCTCGATGACATAGGCGCGGTCCGACACGGCGGAGGCGAAATAGAGGTTCTGCTCCGAAAGCAGCACGGCGATGCCCTCGGCCTTCATGGCGAGCACCGCATCGGCCATCTGCTCGACGATGACGGGTGCGAGGCCCTCCGAGGGCTCGTCCAGCAGCACCGCATGCGGATTGCCCATCAGCGTGCGGGCGATGGTCAGCATCTGCTGCTCGCCGCCCGACATGGCGGAGGCCCTGCGGCCCTTCATCTCCGCGAGGTTCGGGAAGATCGCGAACAGCCGCTCCGGCGACCAGGGCTCCTTGCCCGCTCCGGCGGCGGCTTTCCGGCCGACCTCGAGATTCTCGTAGACGGTCAGGTCGGTGAAGATGCGCCGCTCCTCCGGCACATAGCCGAGGCCGAGCCGGGCGATGCGGTAGGACTGCCAGCCGGTGACATCGCGCCCCTCGAAGGTGACGTTGCCACCGTTCGGCGGCACGAGGCCCATGATCGCCTTCAGCGTCGTGGACTTGCCGGCGCCGTTGCGGCCCATGAGGGCGACGACCTCGCCGGCCTTCAGCGCGATATCGACGCCGAACAGCACCTGCGCATGGCCATAGGCGGCCTTCAGACCGGCGGTTTCGAGGATGGTGGTGGAGGAGGGCGCGCGCATCAGGCAGCTCCCGCCGCCTGCCGGCGCGCCTTGAGGGCGGCCTGCGCGCCGGTCTCGCCGAGATAGACCTGTTTCACCCGCTGGTTGGAGCGGACCTCGTCCGGCGTGCCGGCTGCGATGATCTCGCCGCGCACGAGGACGAGGATGCGGTCGGAATGGCCGAAGACGGAGTCCATGTCGTGCTCGGTGAACAGAACGCCGATGCCGCGCTCCCTGGCAATGTCGGCGGTGAGCTGCATCAGCGCGGCGCGCTCCTTCGGCGCCATTCCGGCGGTGGGCTCGTCCATCAGCAGCAGCTTCGGCTCGGAGGCGAGCGCGATGGCCAGTTCCACGCGCTTGACGTCGCCATAGGCGAGTTCGCTCACCGGCCTGTCCGCCATGTCGGCCATGCCGACGCGGGCGAGGATGGCGATGGCGGCCTCGCGGTGCAGCGTTCGCGCCATCGGCACGACCGCGCGGGTCTCGCCGTGATGGGAGATCAGCGCCATCTGGACGTTCTCCGCGACGCTCATCGACACGAAGGTCTGGGCGATCTGGAAGGTGCGTCCGACGCCCTTGCGCCAGATGTCGCGCGGCGGCCGTCCGGTGATGTCCTCGCCGGCGAGGGTGACCGTGCCGGAATCGGGCCTCAGCTGGCCGCCGACCATGTTGAACGTGGTCGATTTGCCCGCGCCGTTCGGGCCGATGATGGCGAGCATCTCGCCGGCTGCCAGCGTGAACGACACATCCTTGCCGGCGACGACGCCGCCGAAGCGCTTCTGGAGATTGTCCACGACGAGGAGAGGGGTGGTCATGCCGCCTCCTTCGCAAGGACCGGCGCCTTCGCGTCGGCCCCGGCGAATCTGCCGCCGAACCGCTCGCGGAAGGTGTCCACCGCTCCGACGATGCCGCGCGGGAACAGCAGAACGATCAGGATGATCGACGACCCCAGGAAGAAGCGCCAGAAATCGGTCAGCGGCATGAAGAAGTCCTTCACCGAGTGGAAGGCCGCCGCGCCGACCAGTGCGCCCATCACGGTCTGGATGCCGCCGGTGAGGATCATCATCAGGAAGTCGATCGACATGCCGATCGAGATCATGGTCGGGTCGATCGAGCCCTTGGAGAAGGCATAGAGGCCGCCCGCAAGGCCCGCCGCGGCGCCTGCGACGATGAAGGCGAGCCAGCGATGGGTGCGCACGTCGATGCCGATGGCATCCGCCCGGTTCGCGCTGTCGCGCGCGGCGCGCAGCGTATAGCCGAAGGGCGCGTAGATCAGATGGCGCAGCGCGACGATGGCGAGGATCGAGAACACAGCCACCACGTAGAAATAGACCTCGCGGGCGGAGGCCCAGCGCGACGGCCAGACGCCGACCACGCCGTTGTCGCCGCCGGTCACCTCCACCCACTGGAAGCAGATCGCATAGGTGATCTGGGCGAAGGCCAGCGTCAGCATGGCGAGATAGATGCCCGACAGGCGCACGACGAAATAGCCGAACAGGGCTGCTGCCAGACCGCCGGCGATGGGCGCCGCGACCAGCGCCGCCTCCATCGGCAATTTCAGCGGGCCGGTGACGAGCAGGCCCGCCGCATAGGCGCCGACCCCGAAATAGGCGGCGTGGCCGAAGGAGACGATGCCGCCATTGCCGATGAGGAGATTCAGCGAGAAGGCGGCAAGGGCGAAGACCATGATCTCGATGCCGACCTTCACCTTGTAGGCATCACCGATGAAGGGGATGGCCAGCACCAGCACGACCACCGCCGCCCAGAACAGCTTCTCCACCCCGCCGAAGCGCTTCAGGTTGAGGATGCCCTCGGGCAGGATCGCGCGGCCGGCGGCAACGTCCGGCTTGCCCATCAGCCCCCAGGGCTTGACCACCAGAACCACGGCCATGAGCAGGAAAACCAGAACCAGCGTGATTTTCGGGAAGATCAGGATGCCGAAGGCCTGAAGCAGGCCTATGATCAGGGCCGCGACGAAGGCGCCCGGCACAGAGCCCATGCCGCCGATCACGGTGACGACGAAGGCCTCGGTGATGATCGACAGGTCCATGCCGGTATTGGCCGCGACGCGCGGCACCTGCAACGCGCCGCCAAGGCCGGCGAGGAAGGCGCCGAGGAATAGCGTGCCGGTGAACAGCATGGCCTGGTTGACGCCGAGCGCGCCGACCATCTCGCGGTCCTGCGTCGCGGCGCGGATCAGCACGCCAAAGCGGGTCTTGTGCATGATCAGCATCAGCGCGCCGAGCACGGCCGGGCCGACGAAGATCAGGAACAATTCATAGGCGGGAAAGCGCTGGCCGAAGATCTCGATGCCGTGGCGCAGGCCCGGCGCACGCGGGCCGGTAATGTCGACCGGGCCCCAGACCTTCAGCACCACGTCCTGCACGATGAGCACGACGCCGAAGGTGGCGAGCAGCTGGAACAGTTCCGGCACCTTGTAGATGCGGCGGAGCAGGAGAACTTCCATCAGGACGCCGAGCACGCCGACGACAGCGGCGGAAGCGATCACGCCGACGAAGAACAGCGTCGGCGAGCGGTCGAACTCGAACAGCCAGGGCAGGATCGTCACCGCCATATAGGCGCCGAGCATGTAGAACGAGCCATGGGCGAAATTCACGATCCGCGTCACGCCGAAGACGATGGTCAGGCCCGACGCGATCACGAACAGCGCGGAAGCGCTGGCGAGGCCGGACAGGGCCTGGATGACGAGGAAGGAGAGGTCCATGGACAGGTCTCTCGGCGCAAACGATCTGAACGGGGTCGCGGCAGGACCGCGCCCGGATTGGTGGCAGGGCGCCCGGAGCGCTGGCTCCGGGCGGTGTCATGCGAATTGCGTCAGCTCTTGCGCGCGGCGCGCACCTCGGCCTCGGGGAACATCACGTCCTTGCCGTCGACATAGCGCCAGTTCTTCATGGTCGGTAGCTTGCCGTTGAGCGTCGTCTCGCCGACCCAGGCGCCGAGCGTCGACTGCTGGTCGATGCCGCGCATGGTGACCGGACCACAGATCGTCTCGGTCGTCAGGTCCTTGAAGGCCGCGATCATCGCATCCGTCTCGGTCGATTTCGCCTTGTTCAGCATGTCGCGGATCATGAACGGCACGACATAGCCGAGCACCGTGCCGAGGCGCGGCGTGTCGTTGAACTTCGCCTTGTAGGCGGCGACGAAGGCCTGGTGGTTGTTGGTGGTCACCTGCTCCGGCGGGTAGCCGGTGGTGATCCAGCCGTCCGGCGTCTCGTCGCCGAGAGGCAGGAGATATTCCGGCTCGCCGGTCAGCAGGCTGACGACCGTGCGGCGCTCGAACAGGCCGCGCGTATTGCCCTCACGCACGAAGGCCGTGAGATCGGCGCCGAACAGCACGTTGAAGATGCCGTCCGGCCGCGACTGCGCCAGCGCGCCGACGGTGGCGCCGGCATCGACGCGGCCGAGCGCCGGGAACTGTTCGGCGACCACCTCGAAGCCCTGCACCGCCTCGCCCATCAGGCGCTTGAAGGCGGCGACGGCCGACTGGCCATATTCGTAGTTTGGCGCGACCACCGCCCAGCGCTTGATGCCCTTGGCCTTCGATGCCTCGACCAGCATCTTGGTCTGCATGTAGGTGCCGGGGCGGACGCGGAACGTATAGGGGTTGCCGCTCGCCATGGTGAGCGCGTCGGTCAGCGGCTCGGTGGCGAGATAGAGCACCTTGCGCTGGTTGGCGAAGTCGGCGAGCGCGAGGCCGACATTCGACAGGAAGGCGCCGGCGATGAAGCTGACGCGCTCGCGGGTGATCAGCTCCTCGGCGACACGCACCGCATCGCCAGGCGTCGAGCCGTCGTCGCGGAACACGATCTCCATCGGGCGGTTGCCCATTCCGGCAATGCCGCCGGCAGCGTTGATCTGCTCCATCGCCAGCTGCATGCCGTTGCGATAGGGCACCGCGAAGGCGGCCATGCGGCTGTAGGAATTGAGCTCGCCGATGCGGATCGGCGCGCCCTGCGCCGAGACGCTCCTCGTAGTGAGCGCGGCGCCGGTGGCGGCGAGGCCCCCGACGACTGTACGGCGCGACAGATTGAGCTTCGCCATTGAAGGACTCTCCCCTGAGAACTCTGCGGCAGGAGCCGCATTCCACCTCGACCGAGACTTCCGTTGTAATTTTTGTTCGGAAGATCATTCGTAAACGAACGATACCGTGTCCCGGCGGGCTGGCAAGAGTCTTTTTTGGAATTCATGCGAACTGGGAGATGACGGTTCTCCGGGGCGCCCCGCCGCCCGTCAAAAGGCGATCTTCCGCAAGAGCTTACGAGAAGGTCGGACGGATCTCGCCGACTGTGATTCCGTTCCAGTTCTTCATGGTAGGCCGCACGAAGCGGCGGAATTTGGCGGCCTCTGCCTCGTCCATGGGCAGCAGTTTCGCGATCAGCGCGGCCATCATCACCTCGCTGGCGCGCGAGGCTCCGTCGGCGCATTTCAGCGCGATGCCGAGGCCCTGTTCGGGCAGCGCCGCGCAGAAGACGCCCTCGGCTCCGGTCTTCACGAAGGCGCGGCCGCCGAGCAGCAACATCACGTCGGTGCAGAAGCGGCCGGACCCCGCCACCATGAAGGGTTCTGCCGCGCAGGCCGCCCGCAACCGCCCGAAGGCTTTCGCCCGCTCGGGTCCGACACCGTGGCCGGTCGCGAGCCTGGCGAAGCCATGCGCGAGCTTTGCCAGCGGAACCGCATAGGTCGGAATGGAGCAGCCATCGGTGCCGATGGCGGTGTCACGGTCGAGCCGGTGGCCGGTCACCTCACCGACTGCCTCCGCGACGAAACGCTGCACGCGGTGGCCGATGCCGACATAGCCCTTCGGGTCGATGTCCTCGGCACAGGCGAGGCACAGGAAGCCGGCATGCTTGCCGGAGCAGTTGTTGTGAAGGGCGGAGGGTTTGCCGCCGGATCGTGCCAGCGCATGGGTCGCGGCCGCGCCCGAGGGCCAGTGCGCGCCGCATTCGAGCGCCGCTTCGTCCAGCCCCGCTTTGGCCAGCATGCCGGCTGATGTCTCGACATGGCGCGGCTCGCCGCCATGGGACGAGCAGGCAAGCGCCACTTCCTTGTTCCCGAAGCCATAGCGATCGGCGGCGCCGCTCTCGATCAGCGGAAGGGCCTGCAACGTCTTGATCGCGGAGCGCGGATAGATGGAGCGGTCGATATCGCCGAGCGAGAACACGACGCGCCCGTCGGCGTCGCACACGACTGCCGCGCCGCGGTGGACGCATTCGACGGCATCGCCGCGGACGACTTCGACAAGAACGGGATCGGCGAGCGACATGGCGGGCTCCGGGAATGCCCGCTTAGACCATGTCCCCGCGGCGCGAGAAAGCCTTACTCGGCCGCCTGCGTGCCCGGCTGGACCTGTCCCTGCGGCGCGTCCATGCGCGCATTCATGTTGGCGACCATCTTCTTGACGATGGTCGAGGCCGTCTTCTCGAACAGGAACGGCAGGAAGGCATGGACGAAGGCGGCAAAGGCGCAGAAGGCGAACGTGCCGGCATAGCGGAGCGCCGCGCCCATATGCTCGAAATAGGTCTCGCCGACCGCGTGCGGGTGGGCAGTCATGGCGGTCTTGGCGCGTTCGATCATCGGGGTGCTCCGCGGGAAGGCCGGGTGAATGGCCCATGGTAGCGCGGGCGCGCCGGGAAGATGTCCCAAAGCGGAATCTGAAATGACGATATGGGTGGAAATTGTTCCACTTGAACTTATAATTGCGGGACAATGTCCCAATCAATCTCCATTGATTCGATCGACAAGACCCTGCTGCGGCTCGTGCAGGAGGATGCCTCGCTGTCCATCGAACAGCTCGCCGAGCGGGTGAACCTCTCGCGCAACGCCTGCTGGCGCCGGCTGAAGCGGCTGGAGGACGAGGGCGTGATCCGCGCCCGCGTGGCGCTTGCCGACCCGGTGAAGCTCAACCTCGAACTGACGGTGTTCATCGCGGTCCGCACCGCGCGCCATGAGGCCGACTGGGCCGAGCGCTTCCACAAGGCGGTGCACGACATTCCCGAACTGCTCGGCGTCTATCGGACGGCCGGCGAGATCGACTACATCCTCCACGCACGCGTGCCCAATGTCGCGGCCTATGACCGCCTCTACAAGAAGCTCACCGCCCGCATCGAGATGCAGGATGTCTCGGCGAGCTTCGTCATGGAGGAGATCAAGGAAGTGACGGCGCTGCCGCTGGACTTCGTGTGAGCGGCCGCCGGAGAATGCTCCAGGCTCACCACGTCATGCCCGGCCTTGGGCCGGTTATCCACGAATTCCTTTCCTTGTCGTGTTCAAGTTGTGGATGGCCGGGACAAGCCCGGCCATGACGAGCGGGGCGGTGTCGCCAGTCGAAAATCGTCCGCATCAAGCCGGCCGGAACGCGGCGGAGAGCGTCGGCGCGCCATCGGTCAGGACCAGGCCCTTGGTGACGAGGTCCTCGAGATGGGCGAAGACCGACAGGCCCGCCGCGCCCTTCAGCCTGGGATCGAGGCCCTCGTAGATCGCCGTCACGATGTCCGGGATACTGGTGTCGCCGAGGCCGATGCGCCGGAGGATCGCGGCCTCGCGCAGCTTGCGGTGATGGGCCAGCGCCCGCATGAACCTGGCGGGCTCGCGCACGGGGCCGCCATGGCCCGGCCAGAAGATGTCTTCCGACCGCGCGCGCAGCTTGTCGAGCGATGCCATGTAATCGCCCATCGAGCCGTCCGGCGGTGCGACGATGGAGGTCGACCAGGCCATGACATGGTCGCCGGAGAGCAGGGTGTTCTCCTCGGCCAGCGCGAAAGCCATGTGATTGGCGGTATGGCCCGGCGTGAACACGGCCTCCACGGTCCAGCCCGTCCCCGACACCACCTCGCCGTCCCTCAGCGCCACGTCCGGCACGAAATCGCGGTCGCCCGAGGCGTCGAGCGCATTGGTCTCGCCGAGATTGAGCGCGCGCGCGGCGCGGTGCGGACCCTCGGCATAGACAGGTGCGCCGGTGGCGGCCTTGATCGCGGGCGTCGCCGGCGAATGGTCGCGGTGGGTATGCGTCACGAGGATCGCCTCGACCGTCTCGCCCTTCACCGCCTCCAGGACCGCCGCGATATGGGCGGCATTGTCGGGGCCGGGATCGACGATGGCGACGCGGCCCGTGCCGATGATGTAGGTGACCGTGCCCTTGAACGTGAACGGCCCGGGATTGTCGCAGAGCACCCGGCGGATCAGCGGCGAGAGCTGTTCTGGACGACCGGGAACGGCCGCGTCCTCGCGCTCGAAGGGGATGTCGTCTGCCATTCTGCCTCTGCCGAAACGATGAGGGCGGCCGGCTTGCGGAAGGCCCCGCGGCTCGGCTAAGCCGGACCCAAGCGAACACGCCGGACGGCTGCTTGCAAGCTGCCGCAACGGCATAGCTCCGAAGGAACAATGACATGACCCACGCGACCCTCGGCGCGCGCGCCGACGCGACTCTGGCAGCCGCTCTCTGGCCCGCCCGCTCGGCCGGCCTTCTGCGCCCGGCGATCCTCGCCGCTGTGGGCGTCTGCCTGATCACGCTCGGCGCCAAGGCCTCCGTGCCGTTCTGGCCGGTGCCGCTGACGCTGCAGACGCTGGCGGTGTCCGTCGTCGCCGCCGCTTACGGCCTGCGCCTCGGCGTCGCCACCGTCGGCCTCTACCTGCTGACCGGCCTTCTCGGCGCGCCGGTCTTCGCCGGCATGAGCGTCGGCGTCGCTCCCTTCATGGGCCCGACCGGCGGCTTCCTGATCGGCTTCCTCGCCATGGCCGCCATCATCGGCGCCGCCGCCGACCGCGGCTGGGACAAGGCCTGGCCGAAGATTCTCGTCGCCATGGCCGTTGCCAACCTCTTCGTCTTCGTTCCGGGCCTGCTCTGGCTCGGTACCTTCACCGGCTATGGCGCAAAGCTGCTGGCGGCGGGCCTCTGGCCCTTCGCGCTCGGCACGCTGGTCAAGACCGCGCTCGGCGCGGCGATCATGCCCTCCGCATGGAGCCTGGTTTCGCGCTTCAGGGCCTGACCGGCGTGAGGGCATAGGCCTTCCGGGCGAGCTCGATCTGGTCGAGCTTCGCCTGGAACAGGCTCCAGTCGTCGCGCTCGGCGATGTCGGCCCAGAGCCCTTCCACGTCCTCGATCAGCAAAGTCGCGGGGCCGTCGCCTTGGAAATAGGCGGCGGCCCTGTCATTTGCCGGCAGAGGCTCGTGGGCGGCGAGCGCCGTGAACAGGCGGTCGAAGGCTTCGCCCTGATAGAGTTCCGCTTGCGGTCCGGCCATGGCGAAGGCCTTGCGGTCCGTGCCGCCGTGCCAGTCGAACATGGTCCGCTCGAACAGCGCCTGTGACTTCAAAAGAAACTGGAACAGGGCGGCGGCAAGCTCATCGTCTTCCGCCTCGCCGGCCTGCCTGACGCCGAGCCGCCCGCAGATCGCCCGCCTCAGCCCTCCGTGGAAGGCCGGCGCATAGGTGCGCAGCGCATCTTCCAGCGGCGCGATCGGCGCGACCAGCGTCAGGCATTCGGCGAAGCGTTCGAGATTCCATGCGATGGCGCCCGGCTGGCGGCCGAAGGCATAGAGCCCGGTCTGGTCGAAATAGGCGGCGGTGAAGCCGGGATCGTAGCGCGGCAGGAAGCGCCACGGCCCGTAATCGAAGCTCTCGCCGGTGATGACGCAATTGTCGGTGTTCAGCACGCCGTGGACGAAACCGGCGGCCATCCACTCCGCGACCATCGCGCCCGATGCGCGCGCGGCCGCTTCGAGCAGGGCGGGGGCCTCCTTCGACACATCGCCGCCCCGCGCCGCCTGCGGGTGGTAGTGCTTGACGCAGTGGGCGACGAGCCTGGCGATGGGGGCCTGATCGTTCTCCGCCAGCAGGCGCTGGAACGTGCCGAAGCGGACATGGCTGTGCGACAGGCGCACGAGTACCGCGGCACGGGTCGGCGAGGGCTCGTCGTTGCGCTGGAGCGCCTCGCCCGTCTCGATCAGCGAGAAGCTCTTGGAGGTGTAGACACCGAAGGCCTCCAGGAGGGCCGTCGCCAGCACCTCGCGGACGCCGCCCTTGAGCGTCAGGCGGCCGTCGCCGAAGCGCGAATAGGGCGTCTTACCCGAGCCCTTGGTGCCGAGATCGAGCAGGCGGTTTTCAGCGTCCAGCAGCTGCGCGAACAGGAAGCCGCGCCCGTCGCCGATATCCGGGTTGTAGGAGCGGAACTGGTGGCCGTGGTAGCGCAGCGCAAGCGGCCCCGGCAGGTTGTCCGGCAGCGGCTGGAACCGGCCGAAATGGTCGATCCATTGATCGTCCGACAGGTCGCCCAGACCCACCGCCTCGGCCCAGCGCTGGTTGCGGTAGCGCGGGGTGTGCCGCGGGAAGCAGGCGGCCTCCACCGCATCGTAGAAGCCGGGGCCGAGTTCCGTGTGAGCCGTCGAGGGACGATAGGTCATGATCGATCTATAGCTGCGCGTCGGGGGATTGACGCCCTTCACTGATGCAGGGAGTCAACCAAACCCCAGTGTTCACGCGACCGCCTTCGCGGCAGCGAGATCCTTCACCACGTCCGCCAGCATCTCATAGGAGCGCACGCGCTTGGCGTGGTCGAAAATGGCGCTCGCGACCATCACTTCGTCCACCTGCGTATTGGCGATGAAATGCTGAAGTCCGCGCTTCACCGTCTCCGGCGAGCCGACGAAGGAGTAGTGCAGCATGCGCGAGGCCTGCGCCTTCTCCATCGGGCTCCAGAAGGCCTCGATATCGTCGATCGGCGGCGGCAGAAGGCCGCGCGCGCCGCGGAAAATGCCGGCCGCCCGCTGCTGCGCCGAGGTGAAGAGGTGGCGTGCTTCCTCGTCGGTCGGCGCGAGGAAGACGTTGCAGCCGGCCATGGCGTAGCTTTCGCCGAGCTGTTTCGATGCCTCGAACTTGGCGCGATAGACGGCGAGGGCCTGCATCAGCGCGTCGGGCGCGAAATGCGAGGCGAAGGCGTAGGGCAGCCCGAGCATCGCGGCGAGCTGCGCGCCGAAGGTCGACGAGCCGAGAATCCAGAGCGGCACCTCGGTTCCGGCGCCCGGCACGGCCTGGATCGCCTGCCCCTCCTGAACCGGGGCCAGAAACGCCTGCAGCTCCAGCACGTCCTGCGGGAAATTGTCGGCTTCCATCGGGTCGATCCGCAGCGCCCGCATGGTGCGCTGGTCGGTGCCCGGCGCTCGGCCGAGGCCGAGGTCGATGCGGCCGGGAAACAGGCTCTCCAGCGTGCCGAACTGCTCGGCGATCACCATCGGCGCGTGGTTCGGCAGCATGATGCCGCCGGCGCCGACGCGGATGCGGCTGGTCGCCGCCGCGACCTGCCCGATGACCACCGAGGTCGCGGCGCTGGCGATGCCGGTCATGTTGTGGTGCTCGGCGAGCCAGTAGCGGTTGAAGCCGAGCCGGTCCGCGTGTCTGGCGAGGTCGATCGTGTTGCGCAGGGCGTCGCCCGGGGTCTTGCCTTCGGGCACGGGGGCGAGGTCGAGGATCGAGAATGCGGTCATTCGGGGCATCCGGGGTCAAGAGCCGGTGGTCGGGTGCCTTAAGATAGGTCGCGCGACGCCGATAGGGATATCCCGCCGGGCGGATCAGCCCTGCTCCGGCGCGCCGAGCTGTCGCAACGCCTCGTGCACGACATCGGCCTTGTGCCTCAGATGCTCGCGCATCAGCGCGGAGAGCGCCGCGCCGTCGCGCGCGCGGAGCGCCGTCATCATCCGCTCGTGGTCCTCGACCGCCTCGGCCCAGCGTTCCGGCGTCTTGCGCGCCACGAAGCGGACGGCATGGATGCGCACCATCAGGCTCTGGTAGAGGCCGGCGAGCGTGGCATTGCCGGCGATGCGGAAGATTTCCTCGTGGATCGCCCGGTTGAGCCGCGAATAGGGCACCCACTCGCCGCGCCGCCAGTGCCCGGCCATCTCGGCATGCATGGTTTCGAGCCGCGCGAGATCGGCTGCCGTCAGCCTGGCGCAGGCGAGTTCCCCGGCCAGCGCCTCCAGCATGCCCATGATCGGGAACAGTTCCTCGACCGCCTCGGGCGCGATGCGCGCGACTTTCGCGCCACGATTGGGGGTGAGTTCGACCAGCCCTTCCGCAGCCAGCACCTTGAGCGATTCGCGAAGCGGCGTGCGCGAAACGCCGAACAGCGCGCAGAGGTCCGGTTCGGAGATCTTGTCGCCCGCCTTCAGCGTGCCCTCGACGATCATGTCGCGCAGGCGGCTGGTCAGCTCCGTTGCGAGAGAACGGCGGGCGATGAGCGGGTGCTCGTTCATATCACGCGGCCTTCGCCGCCTCCTTCTTCGTTTCCGCCAGATGGGCCATGGCGGCGGCCACGCCGCCCGCCTCGTGCGGCACGCCGGCGAGGCCAAGGCCCATTTCGACGCCCGCGAGGGTGCCGACCAGGGTCAGGTCGTTGATGTCGCCGAGATGGCCGATGCGGAACACCTTCCTGGCGACCTTCGACAGGCCCGTGCCGAGCGACATGTCGAAGGCGTCGAGGATGATGCCGCGCAGACGGTCGGCGTCATGGCCCTCGGGCATGACCACGGCCGTCAGCACCGGCGAGAAGTGCCGCGGATTGGTGCAGAGATTCTCGAGGCCCCAGGCGGCCACCGCCCGGCGCGTCGCCTCGCCGTGGCGGGTGTGGCGGGCGAAGACGTTGTCGAGGCCTTCCTCGTGCAGCATCTTGATCGCCTCATCGAGGCCGTAAAGCAGGTTGGTCGCGGGCGTATAGGGGAAATAGCCGGACTTGCCCGAGGCGATCATCTCGTCCCAGCCCCAGAAGCTCTTGGGCAACTTCGCCTGCTTCGACACCGCCAGCGCCTTATCCGACACCGCGTTGAACGACAGGCCAGGCGGCAGCATCAGGCCCTTCTGCGAGCCGGCCACCGTGACGTCGACGCCCCATTCGTCGTGGCGGTAGTCGGCGGAGGCGAGCGAGGAGATCGTGTCGACCATCAGCAGGGCGGGGTGGCCGGCCGCGTCGATGGCCTTGCGGACCTCGTCGATGCGCGAGGTCGCCCCGGTCGAGGTCTCGTTGTGGACGACGCAGACCGCCTTGAACGCATGGCCCTTGTCCGCGCGCAGCGCCGCCTCGATGGCGACGGGATCGGCGCCCGCCCGCCAGTCGGAGGAAAGGAAGACCGGCTCGATGCCGAGCTTGCCGGCCATGGTCTTCCAGAGCGTCGCGAAATGGCCGGTCTCGACCATCAGCACCTTGTCGCCGGGCGAGAGCGTGTTGGCCAGCGCCGCCTCCCACGCTCCGGTGCCCGACGCCGGATAGATCACGACATGCCCTTGGGTCTTGAAGATCGAGCGCATGCCGTCGAGGACGCGCAGGCCCAGTTTGCCGAAATCCGGGCCGCGATGGTCGATGGTCTGCATGGCGATGGCGCGCAGGATGCGCTCCGGCACGGGCGAGGGGCCGGGGATCTGGAGGAAGTGCCGGCCGGCAGTGCGGGGGGCGTTGGCGGTCATGGCGATCTCCGGCAGGCGTCTCTTGTCAAAATGAATAATGAATGCAAAATTCAAGTCAAGAGTAATCGCAAGATGGAGGGGCGCCAATGACTGACACAATCAGGGCGACCGAGCCTCGCCGCTCATCTCTCCCCGGCGGGGAGAGGTCGATCCGAGGCGCTGGCCGAGGAGCGGGAGAGGGGGGGAGTGCTTGCTTCAAAGAGCTGCGCCCCATCTCCCGGCCCTCGGCCGACCCCTCCCCGCCGGGGAGAGGTGAGCGCAGTGCTTTTGACGGCGCTTTGGCTTGCGGTTCCGCGCCTGTGCAGGAGTCGTACTGATGCCCGACACCACCCTTCAACGCCGCCTCGCGTCCGAGGTGAAGGGGGACGTTCTCTTCGACATCTTCGCGCGCGGGCGCTATGCCACCGACGCGTCGATCTACCAGATCATGCCGGTAGGCGCGGTCGTGCCTGAGACGATGGACGATGCGATCAGGGCCGTGGCGCTGGCGCGCGAGGAGGGCGTCACCGTCCTGCCGCGCGGCGGTGGCACTTCGCAATGCGGGCAGACCGTCAATACCTCGCTGGTGGTCGACTGCTCGAAGCGCCTCAACCGCATCCTTGACCTCGACGTCGCGGGCCGGCGCGCGCGCGTGGAGCCCGGCATCGTCCTCGACGACCTCAACCGCCAGCTCAGGAAACACGGGCTCTGGTTCCCCGTGGACGTCTCCACGGCGTCGCGCGCCACCATCGGCGGCATGACCGCCAACAATTCCTGCGGCGGCCGATCGCTGCGCTACGGCACGATGCGCGACAACGTCTTTCAGGTGGAGGCGGCGCTGGCCGACGGCTCCCGCCGCTGGTTCGGCGAGGTGTCTCGTGCGGATGCCCTGCGCAACGACGCCGACCTGCTCACCCGCGACCTTCTCACCCTCGGCGAGCGCGAGGTTGCCGAGGTCGAGGCGCGCTTCCCGAAGGTCCAGCGCCGGGTCGGCGGCTACAACCTCGACGCGCTCGTGCCGAAGGGGGCCGCCAACAACATGGCGCATATCCTCGTAGGCTCCGAGGGTACGCTCGCCTTCACGACGGCGGTGGACCTGAAGCTCTGGCCGCTCATCGGTCCGAAGGTCTTCGGCATCTGCCATTTCGGCGCGTTCCATGAAGCGATGAACGCCGCCCAGCATCTCGTCACGCTGAAACCCATCGCGGTCGAACTCGTGGACCGCACCATGATCGGCCTTGCCCGCGACATCGCCATGTTCCGCCCGACCATCGAGCGCGTGGTGCGCGGCGACCCCGATGCCCTGCTTGTGGTGGAATTCGCCGAGGAGAGCGAGGCGGAGAACCTCCAGAAGCTGAAGGAGCTCGAAGCCCTGATGGGCGATCTCGGCTTTGGTTGGGATCGCGCCGGCGCGCATTTCGGCGGCGTCGTGCCGGTGGTCGAACCCGCCTGGCAGGCAGCGGTCACCGAGATGCGCTCGTCCGGCCTCAACATCATGATGTCGATGAAGGAGGCGGGAAAGCCGGTCTCCTTCGTCGAGGACTGCGCGGTGCCGCTGAAGGACCTCGCCGCCTATACCGCCGGGCTGACCGAGATCTTCCGTGCCCACAGGACGGAGGGCACCTGGTATGCGCATGCCTCCGTCGGCTGCCTGCATGTGCGCCCCGTGCTCAACATGAAGCTGGATGTCGATGCCAGGCGCATGCGCTCCATGGCGGAGCAGGCGTTCGCGCTCGTCCGCAAGTACAAGGGCTCGCATTCCGGCGAGCATGGCGACGGCATCGTCCGCTCGGAGTTCCACGGCGAGATGTTCGGGGAGCGGCTCGTCCGCGCCTTCGAGGAGGTGAAGGACCGCTTCGACCCGCAGGGACTGTTCAATCCGGGCAAGATCACCCGCGCGCCGAGAATGGATGACCGGACCCTGTTCCGCTACCCGCCGGACTATCGCGGCATCGAGATTGCGCCCGCGCTCGACTGGTCCGAATACCCCGGCGCCTCCAAGGGTTTTCTCGGCGCCATCGAGATGTGCAACAACAACGGCACCTGCCGAAAGCTCGATGGCGGCGCCATGTGCCCAAGCTACCGGGTGACACGCGACGAGCAGCATGTGACGAGAGGCAGGGCCAATACGCTGCGCCTCGCCATGACCGGCCAGCTCGGCCCGGATGCGCTGACGTCAGACGCCATGGCCGAGAGCCTGTCCCTCTGCGTCTCCTGCAAGGCCTGCAAGCGCGAATGCCCGACCGGCGTCGACATGGCGCGCATGAAGATCGAGGTCACCGCGCAGCGCGTGCAGCGCTTCGGGACCGACCTGCATGCCCGCCTCGTCGCCCACCTGCCGCGCTATGCCGGTCTCGCCGCGAAAGCGCCGTGGCTGATGAACCTGCGCGACCGCGTGCCGGGCCTTGCGGCGCTGTCGGAAAAGCTGGCGCGCTTCTCGGCGCGGCGCTCGTTGCCGAAATGGCGTTCCGATGTCTTCGCGCCTCCCGCCGCGGAGGGGCCGGAGGGCGGCCGCGAGGTGGTGCTGTTCGCCGATACATTCAATCGCGCCTTCGAGCGGGAAACGCTGGAGGCGGCTGTTCGTGTTCTCGTCGCGGCCGGTTGTCGCGTCCACCACGTCAGGGCTGCGGATGGCGGCCGCCGGGGACTGTGCTGCGGGCGCACCTATCTCTCCACCGGCATGATCGCCGAGGCGCGCCGGGAGGCTGAGCGCTCGGTCGAGGCGCTGCACCCCTTCGCGGCGCGCGGCGTGCCGATCGTCGGGCTGGAGCCGTCCTGCCTCTTCTCGTTCCGCGACGAGATACCCGCCCTGCTGCGCACGCCGGAGGCAACGGCGGTCGGCAAGGCTGCGGTCCTGTTCGAGGAATTCGTCGCCGCCGAGGCCAGGGCCGGCCGCCTGTCGCTGCCGCTCGGCGAGATGAAGGTGAAGGCCCTGCTGCACGGCCACTGCCACCAGAAGGCCTTCGGTGCCATGGGCGCGGTCGAGGGCACGCTGCGCCTCGTTCCCGGGCTGGAGGTTCAGACGGTGGAGAGTTCGTGCTGTGGCATGGCCGGCGCCTTCGGCTATCACGCCGACACGATCGACACCTCTCTCGCCATGGCCGAACTGTCGCTGTTGCCGGCTGTCCGCAAGGCGCCGGACGATGCCATCATCGTCGCTGACGGCACCTCCTGCCGCCACCAGATCGCCGACGGGGCGGGGCGCGAGGCGATCCATGTCGCGCGGGTTCTGGCCATGAGCCTCGATGCCGCGGGCCGATAGAAAAAGGCCCGCCGGGCGAGGCGGGCCTTCGTGATCGGCAGGACCGGCGTGCCCGGTCACTCCAGCTTGATATTGGCGTCGGTCACCACCTTGCGCCAGCGCTGCACCTCGGAGGAAACGAAGCGGCCGAAGGCCTCGCCCTCGACGGTCGGGATGTCCGAGCCATTGCGCGCCCAGGCCTCGCGGATGTTCTGCAGGCCGAGCACGGCCCGGATCTCCTGACGCATGCGGTCGACGATCGGCTGCGGCGTGCCCTTGATCGCGAAGACGGCGTACCAGGTCGACACCTCGAAATTCTGAAGGCCGGCCTCGCCCGTCGTCGGCACGTTGGGGATGGCCGGGTTGCGCTGCGGCGCCGCGAGCGCGATGCCGTGGATCTGGCCGCCCTGGATCTGCGGGGCCGAGGTGCCGAGGCCGTCGAACACCATGTCCACCTGTGCGGCGACGAGGTCGGCCATGGCCGGTCCCGCTCCGCGATAGGGCACGTGGCGGATCTGCGTGCCGGTCAGAAGCTTGAACAGCTCGGCCGAGAGGTGGTGGGTCGTGCCGATGCCGGCCGAGCCGTAGACGAGACTGTCCGGCTTGGACTTGGCGAGGGCGATCAACTCGGCCAGCGTGCGCGCGGGCACGCGGCGCGGATTGACCACGATGATCTGCGGCGGCTGGGCGATGATCGCGACCGGGATGAAGTCGGTCTCGATATTGTAGTCGAGCCGCGGATAGAGCGACGGCGCGATGGTGTGGTGCGCCGCGCCGACGAAGAAATAGTAGCCGTCGGGCGTCTGCCGCGAGGCGACCAGCGCGCCCGCCGTGCCGCCGGCACCGGCGCGGTTCTCGATGACGATGCCCTGCCCGAGGCGCTTTTCGAGCTCGGCGGCGAGAGGCCTTGCGAAGGCGTCGGTGCCGCCGCCGGCCGCGAAGGGCACCATGAAGGTGATCGGCCGCTGCGGCCAGGTCTGCGCGTCGGCAGGCGCGCCGGACAGCAGCATGGACAATGCGGCCGCACCGGCCGCGATGAATGAGCGCATTGGGGTTCCCCGGATCCGTGTCCTCGACGCGGCCTTGTTGGCATCTGCCGCTGCTGGTCCGGCTTGCTGTGCCGGTTGCAGGAAGACTAGCGCGTCGATCCGGGGTTTCAAGGCGTGGCCCGGCAAGGCCGGCGTGCGGCCTTGCCGGCGGCTCGCGGCCGTTCCTCAGGTGCCGACACGCAGCGGCGCGTTCAGCTTGCGCAGCGCGGCGATCACCGACAGCGCGGTGATGCGGCCGGTCTTGGGGTTCTCGGACGGGATGTTCTCGATGGCGAGCGTCAGCTTGGCCGAGTCGGCATCCACCTCGATCGAGTGGCAGTTGCGGGTCACGCCCGGGTCCGCCCAGATATCGATGGTCGTGCGGTCCGGGCCGATGCCGGCGAGCGACAGCGCGGCGGCGACGTTGACGTTCGCGGGGAAGCCCCTGGCCGCCTCGCGCGCCGTGCCGGAGAAGATCAGCGTCGGCTCGGTGATCTTGTCCATGTCGAGGCCCTTCTCGGCGAGATAGGGCGCGCCGACGAGACCCCTTGGCGGCTTGCGGGTGGTCATGCGCACCGAATGGATCGTGCCCTCGGCGGCCGCGGTCACGGCGTCGAGGCCGAGCAGCGCGCCCGTCGGCACGATGATCTGGCCGCCATGGGCCTTGGCGAGTTCGAGGATCTGCGGGCGCGGCAGCAGCGCGCCGCAGGACAGCACCATCACCTTCTTGCCCGCCTTGAGCATCGGCCCGCAGATCTCCTCGATGATCGCCGCCGGGGCGCATTCCACCGCGAGATCGGCATGGTGGGGGAAGGCGTCGAGCGCCACCACCGGCGCGCTGATACCGGCTTCGTCCAGCCAGGCGCGCGCCTTGGCCGCATCGCGCGCGGCGACGCAGGCAAGCGTGGTTCCGGGGATCGATCCGGCGGCAATGCGCGTGGCGAGAGCCTTGCCGATGGCGCCGAGGCCGGCAATGGCGATACGGGTGGGGGTCATGCGGAACTCCATGGCGGGGAGCTGAGTTCTAGCGCCGATCCGCCGCGCCGCCACCCCTTGCCTTCATGGCGGCCATGCCGTTACGACTGTCCGCCTAAAGCGTCGCTAAAGCTCAATATCACATTGAAATCAGTGTTCGACATGAAGTCAGGAGATCAGTTTTGATGTCTTTCACCCGTCGCACGATGGCTGCGCTCGCAGCCGCAGCCTTCTCTGTCCTCGCGCCCGCAGCCGTCTCCGCGCAGGCCTGGCCGACCCGCCCCGTGACCATGATCATCCCCTTCGCCGCCGGTGGCCCGACCGATGTGCTCGGCCGTATCATGGCCGAGCGGATGTCGCAGATCCTCGGTCAGCAGGTGGTGGTGGAGAATGTCGGCGGCGCCGGCGGCATGACCGGCACGGCCCGCGTCTCGCGCGGCGCGGCTGACGGCTATTCCTTCGTGCTGGGTACGGTCGGCACCCATGCGGTGAACCAGACGCTCTACAAGGAGCCGCTCTACAACGCCGCCACCGACTTCGCGCCGGTGACGCTGATCGCCGAGGTGCCGCTGATCCTGATCACCCGCAAGGACTTCCCGGCGACCAATCTCCAGGAGTTCATCGCCTATGTGAAGGCGAACCAGGCCAAGCTGCAGTTCGCCTCGGCCGGCGCCGGCTCGGCGGTGCATCTCGGCTGCCTCTACCTCAACTCGGTGATCGGCACGAACGACGTGACCCACGTGCCCTATCGTGGCTCGGCTCCCGCGATCCAGGATCTGATCGGCGGCCGCGTCGACTACATGTGCGAGATTTCCTCGACCGCCATGCCGCATATCCAGGGCAATGCCGTGAAGGCGCTGGCGACCCTGACGGCCGCCCGCTCGACCGTGTTCCCCAACCTGCAGACGGCGCAGGAACAGGGCCTGCAGGGCTTCGAGGCCTATACCTGGAACGCCTTCTTCTTCCACAAAGACACGCCGCCCGCCATCGTCGAGCGCCTGCGCGCCGCCACCGTCGAGGCGATGGACGACCCGGCCGTCAAGCAGCGGCTCGAAGGGCTCGGCGCGATCATGGCGACCCCGGACCGTCGCGGCCCGGCCTATCTCGGCAATCTCGTCCGCAGCGAGATCGCCAAATGGGCCGGTCCGATCCGCGCCAGCGGCGTCAGCCAGTAAGCCAAGGGCGGCTTTCGCAAGTCGGGAGAGGCGGCGGCCCCGTGGGTCAGCCCGCCTTTTCCATGGCCGCGAGCACGGCCTCACGCCGCGGCAGCGGAGCCACCGCGCCGTAGCCGGTGGTGGAGAACGCGGCGGCGGCGCAGGCATAGCGCCCGGCGCGGAACGGATCGCCCGTCCTTAGCCACTCCGCGAGGAAGGCCCCGTCGAAACAGTCGCCGGCACCCGTCGCATCGACGGCGGCCACCGTGATCGACGGCACGATGCGCCGCGCGTCCGGCGTCGCGATCAGCGCGCCTTCCTTGCCGAGGGTCAGCGCGACGATCCTCGATCCGCCTTCGAGATAGAAGTCGGCAATGGCGTCCGGCGTGTCGCGGCCGGTGAGCTGACGGGCGTCGTCGAGGCCGGGCAGGGCGATGTCGGCCTCGCGCATCGCGGCATTGGTGACCTCGCGCGCCCGCTCGATGGGCCAGAGCCGGAGGCGCAGGTTGGTGTCGTAGGAGACCGTGACGCCGGCCGCCTTCGCCGCCCGGATCGCGGCAAGCACCGCATCGCTCGCGTTCGGCGAGATCGCCTGCGAAATGCCCGAGACGTGCAGCACCTTCGCCCGCCGGATCGCGTCGAGGGGCACGTCCTCCGGCTGAACCAGCGCCGCCGCCGAGCCTGCGCGGCGGTAGCTGAATTCGTGGCCGTCCGGCCCGTGGGTGACGAAGTAAAGGCCGGTCTGCCGGCCCTCGACCATCCGCATGGCCGATATGTCGATGCCCTCGGCCTGCCAGAGCCGGAAGAAGTCGCGGCCGAACGTGTCGTCGCCGACAGCCCCGATCACCCCGACGCTGGCGCCGGACCGCGCGGCGGCAATCGCGCAGTTCGACGTGTCGCCGCCGAAGCCGAACAGGTAGCTCGGCTCGCCTGGCCGGGTCTGGTTGAACTCGCCGAGCGGTTCGCCGAAGCAGAGGATGTCAGGGGGCATGAGCACGAGCCGGGTCGCGAGGCAGGAGGATCGGCCGCCAGGGACCGATCGCGCCGCAGAATAGGGGCGCGCGCGCCCAGAGCAAGCACCGGTAACGGGTTGCCGTGGCACGTCATCTCTCCTTAACTACCGTGCCGATTTTCCAAAAATCTTCCGCAGTTTCGGACCTCCGCTTAACCGGATTTAGCGGAGCCTGCCGTTACGTGAAGTCCATCGGCCAACCAGCAAAGGGGACCGCCTTGACGCTTATCGCTCGCTTCGCCAAGGACAATTCGGGCGCCACCGCCATCGAGTACGGCCTGATCGCCGCCGGCATTGCCGCCGTCGTGATCGTTGCTGTCAACACGATGGGCTCGAACACGCTCAGCGCCTTCAACAAGGTCAACACCAACTTCAAGAAGTGAAGCTGGATGGGTTTCGGCGGGGGTGCAGGAGCGTCCCCGCAAGCCCATTCCCATCAGTTGGCCGGAAATCGATTTCTTCGCGCCGTCCCCATTTCATGGATTGATTCTCTCTGCCGGCGTTCCCGGGCGTCATCCGCCTGCCAAACTATGGCCGGGCCAAAAATACCGTCTTCTTCGCTGCGCCCTGCGTGATATCCCTTGTCACAATCCTGCAATGCAGTATCATTCGTATACGAATGAACTTCGGCGCAGCGCATTCCTTCCCCTGAGGGTCGCAATGTCCAACCTGAATACCGAGCGCGTTCTCGAGGTCCGTCACTACACGGACCGTCTGTTTTCCTTTAAGACGACCCGCGATCCCTCGTTCCGCTTCGTCAATGGCCAGTTCACGATGATTGGCATGGAGGTGGAGGGCCGCCCGCTCCTGCGCGCCTATTCCATGGTTTCGTCGAACTACGAGGAGAACCTCGAATTCTTCTCGATCAAGGTTCAGAACGGTCCGCTGACCTCGCGCCTCCAGAACATCAAGGTCGGAGACAATGTGCTGGTCGGCCGCAAGCCGGTCGGCACGCTGGTCCAGGACGCGCTGGTGCCCGGCAAGACGCTCTATCTCTGCGGCACCGGCACCGGCCTCGCGCCGTTCATGAGCGTCGTCAAGGACCCCGACGTCTATGAGCGCTTCGATACGGTGGTGCTGATCCATGGCACCCGGTTCATCAACGAGCAGGCCTATGGCGACTTCATTGCCGAGGCGCTGCCGAACGACGAGCTGATCGGCGAACTGGTCCGCGAAAAGCTGAAATACTATCCGACCGTGACGCGCGAGCCCTATATCCACAACGGCCGGATCACCAGCCTGCTCGCCTCCGGCAAGCTGCAGGCCGATCTTGGCCTCGCCCCGCTCGACAAGGACAACGACCGGGTGATGATCTGCGGCTCGCCGGCCTTCCTGAAGGACATGGTGGAGATGCTGGAGGAGCACGGCTTCGAGGAAGGCGCGATCTCCAAGCCCGGCCATTTCGTCGTCGAGAAGGCCTTCGTCGAGAAGTGAGCCGCGGGGCATGAACGGCCCCGCCTGAACCTTTCCGCTCCGAACCGCGACCCACGGGACGTGCCGCATTGCGGCGTCCCGTCGAACCGCGTCCGGAGCCATGAGCGCCCTGAACGAGCCCACAATTGCCGCAGGCATGGCCCCGAAGGCCGTCGCCGGCGGCCTGTTCCTCGTGCTGATGGCGACCGGCGCTCTCGGAGGGGCGCTGCTCGGCGCCGTGCTCGGCGGTTCGGCCGCCGCGATGCTCGCGGATGGCCTCGATCTCGGCCAGGTCCGGGACCGCGCGTCCTTCGTCGTCACCGCTGCGCTGATCGGCGCGCCCACCGGTCTTGCCGCGGCGCTGTGGCCGATCCTGCGCGCCCGCCGGCCGAGGCGCACCGGCCTGCACGCATCGCTGGCCATTGCCGCATGGGCCGGCCTCGGCGGCTTTGCCTTTCACGCCTTTGCCTTCTCGGCCACCACGACGCCGCCGCCGTTGACGCCGCTTCTGCTGGTCGAGGTCCGCGTCTCGTCCGGAACCGGCACGCCGCTCGGCGAGGACGGCACGGCCCTGTCGATTCACTCGCGCGCCGAGGGCCGGGACGCCTCGGGCATGAAGGTCGCCAAGGATGCCGGCGGGCGCGACGTGGTGCACGGCAGTTTCCCGATGTCGAGCCTGATGCCGGTCGACTGGGTGCGCCTCCAGCGGCGCGGCAAGCCGGAAATCCGCTTCAGCCTGAACCTGCCGTCGGACCCGCCGTCCACCGCCGATTTCACCCAGTGGCTCGCCGCCGACCGGGCGGTCCCGGGCGCGGAGGACAGACGTGACGAGACGGTCGAGATGCGCTTCCGCATCGACCGGCGCGTGCTGCGCTGAACCTCGGTTCCGCGAGGGGCCGAACCACGCGGCGGTCGATCGCAATCGCTCCGGTGCAGCTCGGCTAGTGTCGAGACACGTTTCGATGCAGCACAGTGCCCTTTTCCCTGACGATGCGCGGAGTTCGCGTCGAGAAGTCGATCACCATCTCGATCGACGAGGCGCCAGTCGAACTGATCTTTCGCTCGGCGCTGTAGGCCGTCCAGTCCACCACGGCATTGATCGTGCACTGGTTAGGGTAATCCGTGCAGGATACATGTGTCTGCGCAGGTCGGACAGAATACGAGCGGGCCGGCCAACGTGATATGAAGCTCATGTTCTCGTCGACAATCTGCTGCCTCGTTCTCGGATTGCCAAAATATGTGACAACATCGGAATAAGTCCGATTGATGTAGGCGGAAACGGCGTAGGAGTCTTGATTGAACGATTGATAGTGCCTGTTCAGAAAGGTCACTACCGTATCGCGCAGGCTCACATTCGCGGGCGGCGGAGCAGGGGTTGGGGCAGGTTGGCGCGCGATCGGCGGCGAGGGCGTTGACGGAGTCAGGTCGAACCGGCGTATGTCGATCCCCAATTGGCTCGCTAGATCGAAGGTTAGCCAAGACATCGATTCCGGCCGCGCCGCCGTGATGAAGATTACGGCATTGGACGATAACCCAAGCTGGTTGAGGTAGGAGCCGACCAGTGCGTTGCCAGACGACGCAATGTTCCGTTCGCGATCGGACGCGGCATGGAAGCCGATCATCGCGCGCGGGGCCATCGTGCGCGGCGTGCCGGCTAGCCAGACCAGCGCGCAGCCCGAGGCGCAGATGACATTGTCGCCCACGATCGTCTCGAAGCCTTTGAGGCGGATCGCTCGACCGATCTCGAGGGCAGCGTGAAGGTTTCCGCCTTCGCTGTTCAGGATGACGATTGCCCTGCTTATCCCAAGTACGGCATCGACAAATCGCTTCTCGTCTCCGAACTCGAACGCGCCGCTGACAGCAATGATCGCGGGCATGTTCTCTCGGGGTGGCACGACGGTGATTTCGGCTGCATTTGCTACTGTGGGAAGAGCAGCTGCGACAAATACGGCGAGACTGCCGGCGGTGCGCCCGTGTCGTGGCCTCGACAGATCAGGAGCCCTGAGAAGCAGCACCAGCAAGCGCAGCGTGGACTTCATGTCGCGCCAAATCACTGCAATGATTGAGCTAAGGCCGGCCAACATAAACACTTCTCCCCCAAGAGCGGAGGGTAGATCAGCAGCCACAGGTTGAACAGATCTGGCGGCGGGAGCATGCGATGCGTGTTGCGCTAGAGCATGATCCCGAACAGTGGGAACGGGTCTTCGGGAAGGGTCATGTTCCCGATGCCGACTGGACGTCAGTCCCGCTTGAGCCCGAACCGCGCGGCGGCCGCCTTCAGGTCGATCTCGTTCCACGCGCGGTGCTCGCCGCGAGCATAGGCGGCGGCGTTCTGGGTGTAGATCCAGGCGTTGAAGCGGTTGGCGTCGCCGGAATTGCGCGTCGCCTTCACGACGCCCGGCACGCCGGCGACGATCGAGTTCGGCGGCACGACGGTGTTTTCCCTCAGGAACGAGCCGCCGGCAATGATCGAGTTCTCGCCGATGACGCAGCCGTCCATGATGGTCGCGCCGATGCCGACCAGCACGTTGTCGCCGAGCGTGCAGCCGTGCAGCGTGACGCGATGGGTGATCGAGCAGTCGGCGCCGACGGTGACGCCCGTGCCGTTGCCGATATGGATCATCGCGAAGTCCTGCACATTGCTGCGCGGACCGATGACCACCTCGTAGACCTCGGCGCGGATGACCGCGTTCGGCCAGACGGACGCGCCCGCGGCGAGGCTGACCCGGCCGTAGATCTGCGCGGTGGGATGGATGAAGGCGTCGGCGTCGATGGCGACCAGCGGTCCGGTGCGGATCGCGTCGGAACCCTTGAGCATGGCATGTCCTCGCCCGCGTCGGACGCGCGGTTGCCCGGAACCATGGCCGGGCGAGGCGCGGCCATCAATGGGGGGGTCAGTCCTTTCGGACGAGGGAGGCTGGCGCCAGCCGGTCCACGCCGAACGCGGCTGCGACATCCGCGTCGAAGGTCGCGTCGGGCGACAACGGCGGGGCCAGCGTTTCGGGCAGGGTCTGGTCCTCGGGTTTCACGGGCGGCTGCCTTCGGTCTGGGGTGTCCGGATCGAACCGGTGGCGCGCGGGCCGGCCTGCTCGACGAGATGGAAGACGATGGTCCGCATGGCCGCCGCGTTCTCGTCCTCCGGCAGCGCGCGCAGATGCGGATAGAGCGCGCGGAAGGAGGTGACGAGCAGGCCGATCAGGGCCGGCGAAGCATGGGGAATGTCGTCGGCGGCATAGGCCGCGTAGGCGGTGCGCCCGGCGAGCGCCGCGACCTGCGCGAGGACGCGCTCCTCGATCTCGCCGGTGTTGCGCTGCTGTTCCTGCGCGAAGGCGGCGCAGGTTTCGAGCGCGACCTGCGCTTCGGCGCGCATGTCGGCATCCGCGACCATGGCGTCGGTCCTGAAACGGTCGAGCTGCGCGGGAGCGCAGGTCTCCTGCGCCGCGACGGGCGCGGCGAGCAGAAGCGAGGCGAGAAGGGCGGGAACGAGCGCGCGCATGGCGGTTCCGATCAGGGCTGACCCGGTACGGAACCGTGGACCGATCCGGTTAACCAGTGGTTAACGGCGGGGTGACAGCGCCGTGATGGATTGATAAGCTCAGTGAGCAAATCAATTGGAGGCACATGTTCCGCAACCCTCGCGCAACAGGCTGCAACCCGCCGCAATGGGCCGGCGGCGGGCATTGCGCGAGTATCTCTCCATCGGACAGGGGGAGAGCGACATGACCCATATGACCTTCGCGACCGCTACGGCCGGCGGCATCGACGCCCTCGCCGCGCGCCTCGGCATTCTGGTCCAGTACACCGCGGGAGCGGTGATCGCGCTCGGCGCGGTGGCGGGCCTCGCGCGCTTCATGGATACCGGCCTGCCGGCATGCGACGGCGCCCGGATCGACCGCACGCTGAAGACCATTGCGCGCGCCAATGGCGGCGGCTCGGTCTCCGCCCATCGCGAGGTCGGCCGCACGGATCGCGAGACGGGCTGCGCCGCGACGGTGACGGCCGCCGACGGCACGCGGCGCGAGATCACCTATCGCATCTTCCGCAACGACGCGGGCCGCGTGCGCGTCAGCGCCGCCTGGGCGGGCCAGTGACAGGCATTTCATTCGGAGGGACCCGACATGACCAACGCAGTCACGACGACGCCTGACCAGCCGGCCAAGCCCAGGAGCCGCATCTGGAGCTACATCACAGCCGGCTCGTCCTTCATCATCGCGGCCATCGCGCTGATCAAGTTTTTCGACACAAGCCTGCCGGGCTGCGCCAGCACCACCGCCAACACGACGATCCAGTCGATCCTGCGCGAGAAGAACGTCACCGGCGCGACGCTGAGCGACAAGCGCGAAGTCTCAAAGGACGACAGCGAGATTCGCTGCGCGGCCCGCATGTCGACGCCGGACGGCGCGCGCTTCGACATGAGCTACCGCGTGTTCCGCGGCACCGACGGCAAGACCATGGTCGCGGCGGAGTGGCGAAGGCCCTGATCCGGCCGAGGCCGCGCGGCCTCAGCGCACGCGGTTGCCGGACACGCTGAGCTGGGCGTGCCGGCCGACGCCCTCGCGGGCCATGTCGCCGGTCACCGCCCGCGTCCATTCCATGCCGACGACAGCGCCGACCCGCGCGCCCTGCACGAGATTGTCGGCGATCAGCGCCTGACCGGCGCCCGGCGCGACCGAGACGGCGATGCCGACCGGCGCGCCCTTGATGACATTGGCGGTCACCGACACGTCGCGCAGATACTGGCCCCAGCCGAGCTGGATGCCGGCGGTCGGCGCGCCCTCGATGACATTCGAGGCGATGGCGGCGTCAGCCTCGGCCGAGATGCCGATGCCGGCGACATCGTTCGGGTCGGTGCCGGCAGGCCGCTTGTTGACGAGGTTGCGGATGATGTTGCCGTGGATGTTGGCGAGCCGGCCGCCATGGTTGAAATTGGTCGCGACGATGCCGAGGGCCGCGCCGTCGATGATGTTGCTGGCGATCACCGCGCCCTCGAAGCCGAACTCGACATAGACGGCGACCTCGCCGAGCGACGAGCAGTTGTTGCCGGTGATCGCGACATTGGCCGCGCCGTTGGCGCGAACGGCCGAGAAGGCGGCGCCCCGGATGCGGTTGCCGGAAACGGTGACGTTGCCGGCGCGGAAGACGTTGACGGCGTTGCCGTTCTGCCCGGAGCCGCCGTCGCGCGCGCCGATTTCCTCGATGCGGTTGCCCTCGACGATGGTGCCGTCGTCGCCGGCAATGGTGCGCCAGACGAGGATGCCGTTATTGGCGGCCGAGCGGATGGTGTTCTGGCTGATGGTAAGACCGCGGCTGTCGAGCGCGACGATGGCGGCCTTGGCGACGCCCGAGATCGTGTTGCCGCGCGCAAGGCCTTCGATGCCTTCCAGCACGATGCCGTGATGGCTGGAGCCGGCGATCTCGCAGTCCTCGACGCGCACGCCGCGACCATGTTCGAGCGTGATCAGGCCGCGCTTGTCGGGCAGCGGCTTGCCCGCGCCCTCGATGACGAGGCCGGACAGCGTGATCATGTCGGCGCGCTGGGCGGAAAGGCAGGCCGTCCCGCCCTGGAACACCAGGCGCGTCGCGCCGCGCACGCCGACGATCTGGGTATTGGCGGGGAGGCGGATCTCGCCGACCTTGTAGGCGCCGGGCGCGAGGCGCAGCGGCATGCGCGAGCCGGCGGCGGTTTCAACCGCGCGCTGGAAATTGCGGGTCTGGTCTTCCGCCGCGCCCGGCTTCAGGCCGAAGGACTGGCCGTCGAGCTGGGAGGCGCGGGCGGAAGCGGGCAGGGCCAGCGTCGCGGCTGCGGCGAACAGGAAGGAACGGCGGGCGAGCATGGATGCCTCCGATGGTTGCGCAAGGCCCGCGCAAGGGTCATGCCGCCGCCGGATGTGCCGGAATGGGATGCCGTGCCGCATTGAAAAGCGCATCATCTGATGCGATATTTGATGCAGAAGGCAGGAGGTTGCGATGCGCACCACCGTGACGTTGGATGACGAGCTGGTCGAGAAGGCGATGAAATATACGGGCATCGAGGAGCGATCGGAGCTGCTTCGCCATGCGCTCAGGACATTGATCGAGCTTGAGGCATCGCGCCGCCTCGCGAGGCTTGGTGGCAGCGAGCCGGAAATTCGGCCGGTTCCGCGGCGGCGCTCGGCCGCCGCATGATCCTGATCGACAGCTCGATCTGGATTGACCATTTGCGCACGACTGATGCACGGCTTTTTGCGTTGCTCAACCGTCGCGAAGCCCTGGTCCATCCGTTTGTGCTGGGTGAACTGCTGCTTGGCATGGTGGCGGACCGGCCAGCGTTGATCGACACGTTCAGGGACCTGCCGCAAGCGACCGTGGCCGATCCCGCTGAGGTGCTCGCCGTGATCGACAACCACCGCCTCCACGGCCGCGGCATCGGTTATGTCGATGTCCACTTGGTCGCGTCGGCTTTGCTCATGCCCGAAACTACGCTCTGGAGCCGCGACAGAAAGCTCACGACCATTGCCGTCGAACTCGGCATCGCCGCCGTCGTCGGCTGAAGGATGGGTCAATACACCATGCGCCTCGCCGTCATCGCCGACATTCACGGCAACGTTCTCGCCCTCGACGCCGTGCTGGCCGATATCGCCGCCGCCGGCATCGATCGCATCGTCAATCTCGGCGACGTGGTGTCGGGGCCGCTCTGGCCGCGCGAGACCGCAGGGCGGCTGATGCCGCTCGACCTGCCGACCGTGCGCGGCAATCACGACCGCTGGGTCGTGGCGACGCCGCGCGCGGAGCAATATCCGTCCGACGCCTTCGCCCATGACGAGCTGACGGAGGCGCAGCGCCAATGGCTGGGCGGGCTGCCCATGGTGCTGGACCTTGAGGTCGAGGGGCTTGCGATCCGCTGCTTCCATGCGACGCCATCAGACGACAACACCTATCTGATGCACCGGGTTGGTGAGGGCGGAATGGTTCCGGCCGCCGCAGCCGAGGTCAGGGCCGGGCTGGGTGCGACAGGTTCGGCCGGTCTCGTTCTGTGCGGCCACACCCATCAGGCGCGCGTTCTGGCCCTGCCGGGCGGACCGCTCGTGGTCAATCCGGGCAGTATCGGCCTACCCGCCTATTCCGACCCGACGCCACCGCGCCCGCATGTGTCGGAGGCCGGCTCGCCCCATGCGCGCTACGCAATCGTGACGATTGCGGCCGGGCAGGTCGCTTCGGTCGAGTTGAGGGCCATCGCCTATGACTGGCGTGCGGCCGCTGCGCGGGCCGACGGCCTCGGGTCGGCCGACTGGGCGCATGCGCTCGCCACCGGCTTCATGGCCTGAGGATGATCAGCGGCCAGCGATCGCTCGGGCGGCGATGACGGCGACGCGGTCGAGGTCGGCCTGCGTCGGCAGCCGGCCGAGAGAACGGGTCAGCCCCGGCCGCATCAGATCCCCCGACGCACGGGGCAGCGGCACATGGACGAACAGGGCGCGCTTGGCCTGTCGCCGCGCGACCGCGTCCAGCGCCAGCCAGTAGGAGAAGTTGCAGAGATATTCGCCGGCGGTCGGCGAGGGGCGGGCATTGAGCCCGGCCCGGCGCAGGCGCGCGGCGAGCGGCCCGCAGCGGAAGGCGGTTGCGACCCGCCACGGGGCACCTTCGGCGATCTCGGGAGAGGCGTGGAAAGCGCCGGAAGCGTCTTTCGTGCGCCGTGTCGTCACGTTGTGGGCGTGCATCTCGACACGGACATGGCCTGCCCGGCCGGCGAGCCCGAACAGGAGGATCGCCTCCGGCCGATGCTTGGCGATCAGCGCCGGCAGGTCGCGGGCGACCTCGGCATAGACAGTGTTGAAGACGTGGCCGACGATCCTGACGCCGGGCAGGCGCAGGCGCTGCACGGCTTTCACCATGGCCGGCGTCGGGTTGCGCTCCCAGCCGGGAAAGGGCCCGAAGCCGGTGACCAGAAGGGTCTTCACTTCAGCCAGTTCCCCAGCCGCCTGACCGCTTCCTCCATGTCCGCCGTCGAACCGGCGAAGGAAAAGCGGACGGCATGCATGCCGCCATAGGGGTCGAAATCAGGGCCGGGTGTCGCGGCGATGCCGGTCTCGGCCAGCATGCGGCGGGCGAAGTCGAGGCTGTCATTGGTGTATTTGGCGACATCCGCATAGACGTAGAACGCGCCGTCCACGGGCAGCAGCCGGTCGAGCCCCGCCTTGGGCAGCCCGTCCAGCAGCACGCGGCGATTGGCGGCATAGCCGGCCTTGATCGCCTCCAGTTCGGTCGTTGCGTCGAACGAGGCGAGCGCCGCGACCTGAGACAGTTGCGGCGCGGAGATGAACAGGTTCTGCGCGAGGCATTCGACCGAGCGGGCAAGGCTTTCCGGCACCACCATCCAGCCGATCCGCCACCCGGTCATGCAGTAGTATTTCGAGAAGGAGTTGATGACGACCACGTCGTCGCTCGTCTCCAAGGCGGTATGGCACGGCATCTCGTAGGAGAGGCCGTGATAGATTTCGTCCGAGATGAAGCGGATGCCGAGATCCTGCGCCGCCTCGATCAGCGCCGTCAGCGCCTCCGGCGTCATCATCGTGCCGGTCGGGTTGGCGGGGCTGGCGATCAGGATGCCGTCGAGCTTCTTCCTCGCATGCTCGGCCGCCAGCATGTCGGGCGTCACGGCATAGCGGGTCGCGGCGGTGGTCTCGATGAAGACCACCTCGCAGCCCAGCGCCTCCAGGATGTTCTTGTAGGCGGGGTAGCCGGGGCTGGCGATGGCCACCCGCGCCCCGGTCTCGAACAGCGCGAGGAAGGACAGAATGAAGGCCGAGGACGAGCCCATGGTAACGGCGATGCGGCCGATCGGCACCTCGACGCCATGGGTCTCGGCATAGTGGCGGGCGATGCGCTGGCGCAGGTCCGGTATGCCGAGCGCCAGCGTGTAGCCGATCTGGCCGTTCATCAGCGCATCGGCCGCCGCCTTGCGGATGCTCATCGGCGTTGGCGCGGCGGGCTGGCCGACCTCCATGTGAATGACGCTCCGGCCTTCCGCTTCGGCCCTGGCGGCGGCGGTCATCACGTCCATCACCAGAAACGGCGCGACCGAGCCGCGCCGGGTCGGCTGGAGCGGCTGGCGGGCCAGAATCCGGCGGGCAGCGGCTTCTCTCGACATGGCGGCATCCTCGGGCGCGGCGATAAGGGCGGTCATGGTTTCGCCCCCTTGCGTCGCCAAGAGAGGCGCTTTGAGGGGCTGCGACAGCGCCTATCACAGGTCCGGCGGGTGGTCACCGTTCTCGCCTGAACGTGATTCCGGCGCGCGTTGACCTCTCGGCAGGCCATCCGTAGGTTCCGCGAACGATGACGTCACATGCCCTTCCGCGCCGCCTGGCCGCGACGGCCCTCGCCGGCCTCGTCGCGCTGACCAGCCTCGCGCCGACGGGTGTCGTGGAGGCGCAGGTTCCGCGTGGCCTGCCGATCATCCGCGACACCGAGATCGAGAACCTGCTCCGCGACTATGCCCGGCCGCTGTTCCGCGCCGCCGGCGTCGGCGGCAGCCAGACCAATGTCATCATCGTCAACGACCGGGGCTTCAACGCCTTCGTCGCCAATGGCCGGCGCATGTTCATCAATGCCGGCGCGATCCTCGATTCGCGGACGCCGAACGAGCTGATCGGCGTGATGGCGCACGAGACCGGCCATATCGCCGGCGGGCATCTGGCAAGGCTGCGCGAGGCGGTCGAGCGCGCGCAGATCATCGCAGCGCTCGGCATGATCGTCGGCGCTGCCGGCGTCGCCGCTGGCGCCACGATGGGACGCGGCGCCGCCGGCGTCGGCGAGGCAGCCCCCGGCGTGCTGATGGCCGGCCCGCACATCGCCATGCGCTCGCTCCTGTCCTACCAGCGCGGCGAGGAGGCGGCGGCCGACCGTGCGGCAATCAACTACCTGAACGCCACCGGCCAGTCGGCCAAGGGCATGGTCGAGACGTTCCGGCGGCTGCAGAATGAGAGCATGCTGGCGGCGCGCCGGGCCGATCCCTACACGATCAGCCACCCCATTCCCGCCGATCGCGTCGCGATCATCGAGCCGCTGGCCAAGGCGAGCCCGCACTACAATGCGGCCGATCCGCCCGACCGGGTGATGCGTCACAATCTCGCGCGCGCCAAGCTCGCCGGTTTCCTCGACCGGCAGGAATCGATCACCCGACGCTTCCCGCCGGGCGACAATTCGCTGCCCGCCCGCTATGCCCGCGCCATCCAGATGTTCCGCTTCGGCGACCGCAACCGCGCCTCCGCTCTTGCCGACGAACTGATCCGCGCCCAGCCGGGCAACCCCTATTTCCACGAGATCAAGGGGCAGATTCTGCTGGAGACCGGCCAGCCGGCGGCGGCCATTCCCTCGCTCCGCCGGGCCGTGTCGCTGGCGCCCAATGCCGGTCTCATTCGCATCATGCTCGGCCATGCGCTGGTCGCCACCGGCAATCCCGCGCAGCTCGATGAGGCCGTGCGCGAACTGCGCCTCGCCCTTCAGCGCGAGCCGGAGGCCGCCGACGGCTACCGCCAGCTGGCCATTGCCTACGGCCGCAAGAACGACCGGGGTCAGGCGGACCTTTCCGCCGCCCAGGCCGCGCTTCACGACGGCGATCTGAACACCGCGCGCGGGCTCGCCCGCCGCGCTCAAGGGTCGCTGCCGAACGGCTCGCCGGGATGGCTGCGCGCCGAGGACATCGTCAATCAGCGCCCGCAGCGCAACTGATGCGGGCTGAACGCCAGGATATTCCCCATGCTGACCCGCATGATCGCCGCGACCCTTGCCGCCTTCCTGGCCTTTGCTGCCCCGGCGGCGGCGCAATCGTCCGCGACCCCGCCGACGGCTGACGAGCGCCAGCGCATCGAGACCATCGTGCGCGAATATCTGCTGCGGAACCCCGAGATCCTGCAGGAGGCGCTGGTCGAACTGGAGAAGCGGCAGGCGCAGGCCGAGGATCGGGCGCGGGCGGAGGCGTTCAACGCCAATCGCGACGCGCTCTACCGCTCGCCCAATCAGGTCGTGCTCGGCAACCCGAACGGCGACGTCACGCTGGTCGAGTTCTTCGATTACAATTGCGGCTTCTGCAAACGCGCGCTGCCCGACACGGTCGAGCTGCTGCGCGCCGACCCGCGCATCCGCCTCGTCCTGAAGGACTTTCCCGTGCTCGGACCCGGATCGGTCGAGGCCGCGCAGGTGGCGGTGGCGCTGAAGATGCAGGTCCAGGGGGCGAAGTATTACGAATTCCACCAGAAACTGCTCGGCGGCCGCGGTCAGGCGACCGGCGCGCGCGCTCTGGAGGTTGCCCGTGAGATCGGCGCCGACATGGACCGCCTCCAGCGGGACATGCGGTCGCCGCAGGTGCGCGACACCCTCGCCGAGAACGCCCGTCTCGCCGAACTGCTGCGCATCAACGGCACTCCGACCTATATCGTCGGCGACGAGGTGGTGGTCGGCGCGGTCGGGCTCGACCGTCTGCGGGAGAACATCATCAGGGCAAGGGCGACCTGCGCGCGCCAGCCGAACGTGTGTTGAATTTGGGAATTATTGCCGGTAGAAGGATTTTTATCCTTGACAGCGTAACGCTGGTCCGGTAGGCTTCAGGCATGTTCGACAGCTGCGCCCGGCGGGCGGCCGCTACTTTTCGGGAAACGGGCAACTCCCGAAGAAAAAACCTGAGCATCAAAATCAGGGGGCCGGAGCCTCCGACGTCATGCCCGGGCTTGTCCCGGGCATCCCCGAATTCCTTTCGAGGGCCGTGTTCAAGTCGTCATGGCCGAGACAGGCCCGGCCATGACGATGCGTGGCGTGCGGTGAACGATCGCCGAGCGGGGAGTCGGGCCATGCCCGCCATGACGATGACGGGCTCGTCGAGAGCGGCCGGTTCCGCCCGCTCACTCCCTCATCTCGTACCGATACGCCTTCGACACGACCTGCCAGCCATCCGTGAGCTTCAGCAGCACGAGATAGTCGGTGAAGAAGCGCGGCGGCAGGGCGCATTTCACCTTCACGAAGACGGTGGACTCGTCGGAACGGTCGACCGTCATGACGAAGTCGTGGCGCTGCTGGCCCTGCGACCTGGCCGAGGGGCGCTTGCTCACGCGCTCCAGCCAGTCGGCGCGCGTCAGGACATGGAACTCGCCCTTTTCCTGCCAGCGCAGATCCGCGGTCGGATGGAAGGCGGCGGCCAGCTTGTCGACATCGCTCTCGTAGAGGCCGTCGAGATAGAGGTTGATCACCGCTTCGACGGTGGAGCGGTCGTGGGTGAGGGCGCGCGGGGCCTCCCGGACGGCGGCTTGAGACATGACGATCCTCCAATGGTTGTGATTGCCGACCAGCAAATCACAGCCGGCCCGGCGGCGGAACCGCCAGCCCGGCATGTGGCGCTTGCGGGGCGCATGGTGCATCGCCATAGTGCGCGCCATCAGGCTCGGCGCCATCGCCTTCGGCCCTATTTGTCGGGAGAATTCCATGATCGAGGACCTCATCAACCGCGTCGCTTCGGCGGCCGGCATCGATACCGGCCTCGCCTCCAAGGCGGTCGGCATGATCCTCGGCTTCCTCCAGAAGGAAGGCCCGCAGGAGCAGGTGCAGCAGATGCTGGCGGCGCTGCCGGGTTCCGAGGGGCTGATCGCCCAGGCATCGAGCGGCGAGGGCGGCGGCCTGATGGGCATGGTCGGCGGCCTGATGGGCGGCGGCATCATGGGCCTTGGCGCCAACCTGATGGGCGCTGGCCTCGACATGGGCCAGATTTCCACGGTCGGCCGCGAGCTGATGGCTTTCGGCCGCGAGCAGGCGGGCGAGGACGTGATGGGCCAGATCGTCGCCGGCACGCCGGGGCTGTCCCAGTTCGTCTGATCGGCCATTGACAGGCTGATGGCGGTCGCTAAGGCAACGCCATGGCAAAGATCGAGTTGCGCGAGCGGCCCCAAGGCGGGCCGCTCGGCCGTTTCCTGAGGGCCGACCGCCCGGCGGTCATGGGCATTCTCAACGTCACGCCGGATTCCTTTTCCGACGGCGGGCGCTTCTTCGACCCGGCGACCGCCATCCGGCACGCAGAGGCGATGGTCGAGCAAGGCGCCGACATTCTCGACATCGGTGCGGAATCAACCCGGCCCTATGGCGGCCAGAAGCCGGTGACGGCGGAGGACGAGATCGCCCGCCTCGCCTCCGTGCTGCCGGATATCGTGAAGCTTGGCCTGCCGGTCTCGATCGACACGATCAAGGCCGACGTCGCGCGCTGGGCGCTGGACCGGGGCGCGGTGATCCTCAACGACGTCTGGGGCCTTCAGAAGGATGCCGCCATGGCGCCGCTGGCGGCCGACTATGGCGTTCCCGTCATCGTCATGCACAACCGCGAGGCGGCGGACGCCATCGACATCATGGCCGATGTGCTGGGCTTCCTCGCCCGTTCGGTCGAGATCGCGGAGGCGGCCGGCATCGCCCGCGACCGGATCGCCGTCGATCCCGGCATCGGCTTCGGCAAGACGCCGGAACAGAGCATCGAGACGCTCGGCAAGCTCGCCCGGCTGAAAGCGCTCGGCCTGCCGGTGCTGGTGGGGGCCTCGCGCAAGCGCTTCATCGACACGGTGTCGCCCTCGACGACCGACGAGCGCATCGGCGGCTCGCTGGCGGCGCATGTCCTCGCCGCCGAGGCCGGCGCCGCGATCATCAGGGCGCATGACGTCGCCGAAACGGTTCAGGCCATGAAGGTCTGGGCAGCCATCAGGGCCCGGGGGGCCGTATCGTGACCGACCGCATCTTCCTCAAGGGCCTGCTGGTCCATGCCCATCACGGCCTGCTCAGCCATGAGAGCGAGGTCGGCCAGCGCTTCGTCATCGATCTGGACATGGCGGTCGATCTGTCCCGCGCCGCCGCCAGCGACCATCTCGCCGATACCGTGTCCTATGCCGATGTCGCCGCCGTCTCCGTCTCGACCTTCAAGGCGCGCAATTTCAATCTGCTGGAGGCGGCGGCCGGAGCGATAGCGCAGGCCATCCTGGCGGCCTTTCCGCTGATTTCCGCCGTTACCGTGACCGTCCACAAGCCGCATGCGCCCATTGCGGCGATATTCGACGATGTCGGCGTGGTGATCACCCGCCGGCGTGAGGCGTGAGCGGTGCCGCAGGCGCTGATCGGCCTCGGCGGCAATGTCGGCGACGTCAGGGCGACGCTGGCGAAGGCCGTTGCCGCCTTCTGCGACGGCGAAGCGGTGCGGTTGCTGGCGCGCTCGTCGGACTACGAGACACCGCCCTGGGGCGTCACCGACCAGCCGCCCTTCGTCAATCTGGCGGTCAGGGTGGAAACGGAACTGTCGCCCCGCGACCTGCTGAAGCGCGCGCTGGCGGTGGAGGCGGGTCTCGGCCGCGACCGGGCGACGGGGCGGCGCTGGGGGCCGCGTCCGGTCGATATCGATATCCTCGCCTATGGCGACATCCGGCTGGACGAGCCGGACCTGCATATTCCGCATCCGCGCATGACCGAGCGCGCCTTCGTGCTGGTGCCGCTGGCGGAGATCGCGCCGGACTGGGTGCTTGAAGGCCGCGCCATTGCGGACTGGGTGACGGCCATCGATACGGCGGGCGTGAAGCGGCTGCCGGGCTGAGTCGCGGCCGATCCGCCCAAAGGACGCCTTTCGATCGCCGCGCTCCCGTGGCATCGAAGCTGCATGACGACATCCATGACCACGACCGTCGAGGCCCTGCCTCTGGCTTCCGAGTTTCCGCCCGCGACCGAGGCGCAGTGGCGCGCGGCCGTCGATGCCGTGCTGAAGGGCAAGCCCTTCGACAAGGTGCTGGTGAACCGGACCGCCGACGGCATCGCCATCCAGCCGCTCTATCCGCGCAAGGCGGGCGCGGCCCCGCTCGCCGGCCGTGCGCCGGGCGCGCCCTGGACCGTCAGCCAGCGCGCCGACCATCCGGACCCGAAACAGGCGAATACGCAGGCGCTGGAAGACCTCGCTGGCGGCGCGTCCGGCCTTGCCGTGGTCACGCGTGGCGCCATCGGCGACCGGCGCGGCGATGCGCTTGTCATCGACAACCTTGCCGATCTCGACGCGCTGCTCGCCGGCGTGATGCTCGATCTGATCCCGGTTCGCATCGATGCGGGAACCTCGGCGGGTCATGTCGCGGCGATGATGGCGGCCAAAGTGGCGCGCGACAGGCTCGACCCGAAGGCGCTGACCATCGCCTTCGGCATCGACCCCATCGGCGCCTTCGCCCGGCGCGGCACGCTGGAGAATTGGCACGGCGCGGCGGCCAAGGCCGCCGATGCGGTTCTCGGACTGCGCAAGCGCGGTATCGGCGGCACGCAGCTCGCCGCCGACGGCCGGGTGATCCACGATGCCGGCGGGTCCGAGGCGCAGGAACTCGCCTATGTGCTGGGCGTCGCGGTCCAGTACTGGCGCATGCTGGAGGCGGCCGGCCTGTCGCCGGACGAGGCGCGGCGGACGGTCTCCGTGGTGCTGGCGGTCGATGCCGACCAGTTCCTCGGCACCGCCAAGATGCGCGCCGTCAGGCGTCTCTGGGCGCGGCTCGAACAGGCCTGCGGCCTCGAACCCGCCCATCTCGACCTGCATGCGGAAACCGCATGGCGGATGACGACGAAGGTCGATCCCGCCGTGAACTGGCTGCGCACCACCACGGCCGTCTTCGCGGCGGGCGTCGGCGGGGCGGATCATGTCGTGGTCGAGCCGTGGACGGCGGCCATCGGCTTGCCGGATGCCTTCGCCCGGCGTGTCGCGCGCAACACCCAGCTTGTCCTGATCGAGGAATCGAACCTGCACCGCGTCGCCGACCCGGCGGCGGGCGCGGGCGGCATCGAAGCGCTGACCGACGAACTCTGCCGGCGGGCCTGGGGCTTGTTCCAGGGCTGGGAGAAGGCCGGCGGCATCGTCGCGGCGCTCTCAGCGGGGACGGTGCAAGCCGATGTCGCAAAAGTGCGCGCGGAGCGCGCCGTCGCCATCGCCAAGCGCCGCGAGCCGCTGACCGGGGCCTCCGAGTTCCCGAACGTCCACGAGACGGTGCCGGAAGTGCTGCACCCGCCAAAGCGCGAGACGCAGCGCGGCGCGCCGCCCGTCGACCTGCCGGCGGCGGGCAGGGGCGAGCGTTTCGAGGCACAGGTGAAGGCCTTTGCTGGCGGCGCCATCCGCTCCAGCCTGTCGCGGCTGAAGGACGATACGATCTTCGTCGATCCGCTGCCGCCGATCCGCCTTGCCGAGCCGTTCGAGGTGCTGCGCGCCGATCTCGATGCGGTGACGGCGAAGACCGGCTCCCGTCCAAAGGTGTTCCTCGCCGTGATCGGACCTGTGGCGGCCTTCACGGCGCGGGCGACCTTCGCGCGCAACCTGTTCGAGGCCGGCGGTTTCGATGCGCCGATCCCGGAGCCCTTCGCGGATATTGCTGGGATCGTCGCGGCCTTCAGGGCGAGCGGGGCTGTCATCGCCTGCCTCTGTTCGTCCGACGAACTCTACGCGTCCGAGGCGGTGGATGTGGCGGAGGCGCTGAAGGCGGCGGGGGCAAAGCAGCTCTGGCTCGCCGGCCGGCCCGGCGACCTCGAAGAGGCGCTGAAGGCGGCGGGCGTGGGCGGTTTCGTTCACGCCGGCGGCGATGTGGTAGAGTTCCTGAAGGCCGCGACAGCGGCCCTGGATGCGTGAGGAGATTTAGATGACCCGCATCCCCGATTTCACGACCGTTCCCTTCGCCGATGCCGCCGCGTCCGCGTCCGGCGGCGACGCCTGGATGACGCCCGAGGACATCGCGGTGAAGCCGGTCTATGGCGAGGCTGACCTCGCCGGCATCGACTTCCTCGACACCTATCCGGGCATCAAGCCGTTCCTGCGTGGTCCGTACCCCACCATGTACGTGAACCAGCCCTGGACGATCCGGCAATATGCGGGCTTCTCGACGGCCGAGGATTCCAACGCCTTCTACCGGCGCAATCTCGCGGCGGGCCAGAAGGGCCTGTCGGTGGCCTTCGATCTCGCCACCCATCGCGGCTATGACAGTGACCATCCGCGCGTCGCCGGCGATGTCGGCATGGCCGGCGTCGCGATCGATTCGATCTACGACATGCGCACGCTGTTCTCCGGCATTCCGCTGGACCAGATGAGCGTGTCCATGACCATGAACGGCGCGGTGCTGCCGATCCTCGCGCTCTATATCGCGGCGGCGGAAGAGCAGGGCGTGCCGCAGGCCAAGCTCTCCGGGACCATCCAGAACGACATCCTCAAGGAGTTCATGGTCCGCAACACCTATATCTATCCGCCGAAGCCCTCGATGCGGATCATTTCCGACATCTTCGCCCATACGGCGAAGGAGATGCCGAAATACAATTCCATCTCGATCTCCGGCTATCACATGCAGGAGGCCGGGGCGACGCAGGACCTCGAGCTCGCCTATACGCTGGCCGACGGCGTCGAATATGTCCGCGCCGGCATCGCGGCGGGCATGACGGTGGACCAGTTCGCGCCGCGCCTGTCGTTCTTCTGGGCCATCGGCATGAACTTCTTCATGGAGGTGGCGAAGCTGCGCGCCGCGCGCCTCCTGTGGGCGAAGCTGCTGAAGCCGTTCGAGCCGAAAAGCGACAAGTCGCTGCCGCTGCGCACGCATAGCCAGACCTCCGGCTGGTCGCTGACCGCGCAGGACGTGTTCAACAATGTCGTGCGCACGCAGATCGAGGCCATGGCGGCGACGCAGGGCCACACCCAGTCGCTGCACACCAATGCGCTCGACGAGGCGCTGGCCCTGCCGACCGACTTCTCCGCCCGCATCGCCCGCAACACCCAGCTGTTCCTGCAACAGGAGAGCGGCACGACGCGGATCATCGATCCCTGGGGCGGCTCGCTCTATGTCGAGCGGCTGACCGCTGACCTTGCCGCCAAGGCGTGGGAGCACATCAGGGAAGTCGAGGCGCTCGGCGGCATGGCCAAGGCCATCGATGCCGGCATACCCAAGCTCCGGATCGAGGAGGCCGCCGCCAAGACGCAGGCCCGCATCGATTCCCGCGTCCAGTCGGTGATCGGCGTCAACAAGTTCCGCCCCGACGGCGAGAAGCCGATCGACGTGCTGAAGGTCGACAATTCGGCCGTGCGCGCCTCGCAGATCGAGAAGCTCAAGAGGTTGCGCGCCGAGCGCAATCCGGCCGAGGTGCAGGCGGCGCTCGACGCGCTGACATCAGGCGCGCAGGGCAACGGCAACCTTCTGGCGCTCGCCATCAATGCCGCGCGCGCCAAGGCGACGGTCGGCGAGATGTCGGATGCGATGGAGAAGGTGTTCGGCCGCCACAAGGCCGAGATCAAGGCCATTTCCGGCGTCTACAAGCGCGAGGTCGGCGCCATGAACGAGAATGTCTCGAAGGTCCAGCACATGGTGGAGACCTTCGCCGAGAACGAGGGCCGCCGCCCGCGCATCCTCGTCGCCAAGGTCGGCCAGGACGGCCATGACAGAGGGCAAAAGGTCATCGCGTCCGCCTTTGCCGATCTCGGCTTCGACGTCGATATCGGACCGTTGTTCGCGACGCCTGCCGAGGCCGCCAAGCAGGCCATCGAGAATGACGTCCATTGCGTGGGCGTCTCCTCGCTCGCCGCCGGCCACCTGACGCTGGTGCCGGAGCTGAAGGCGGAGCTGGCGAAGCAGGGCCGCGAGGATATCATGATCGTCGTCGGCGGCGTCATCCCGCCGCAGGATTTCGACGCGCTCTACGCGGCCGGCGCCTCCTCGATCTTCCCGCCGGGGACGCCGATCGCGGATGCCGCCATCGACCTGATGGACAAGCTCAACGCCAAGCTCGGTTACGTGCAGGCGGCGGAATAGGGCAATTCAGTCGGCGAGGCCCAGCACGAAGGCCAGAGCAACGCCGACGCGCGCCATTTCGTTGGGGGCGAGGCGTCCTATGGTCTCGCCGAGCCGGTCGCGTCGCACGGTGACCGGCTTGTCCGCCATGACCTGCGAAATCGACCGCAAGCCATTGCTCGTGCTCGGCTCGACCGTGATCCGGAAGTCCGCTGCGTCGACGATCACGGTTGTCATCCGGCAGATGACCATCGATCCGTGGCCGAGTGGAAAAGCGTCGGTCTGGACGATGACGGCGGGACGTGGCGTGCCGTAGTCGCCGGCGACGGCGACCAGAACAACGTCACCTCGCCTCATGGTCGCCGTCAAACTCGCTAACGGCTTCGATCCAGTCCATTGCCGCCCGCTCGTCGCGGGCATTCAGCCTCGCGACCTGCGCGGCAATGCGCTGCCGCACGGCGCGAATACGGCTGTCAGGTACCGACAAACGCAACTCGCGCAAGCCATGGCTGCGCCTGCGGTCGCGCATCGCCTTCATGCGCTGGGCGGCGGTTGGCATGACGAACTCCGGCCAGGGAATTGACCGGGGGCCATCGCAACGCGTTACGAAGGTTCGGACAATGAGCTCGGTGCCATCCTCGCTGGCGCGTGACCGTTTTCGGTGTAAAGCCTGCAACCCTCCCCACACGCCCACATTTCGGGCAATCGAAACGGTTGAACTGGCTGCCATTCCAGTGCAGCCTTCTGTGATCACAGACAAGGACCGGATCAACCGGCCTGCTCGATCTCAGGGAGGATCATCGTGGCAGAACTCACTCGTCGTCATCTCATGGCCGGCGCCGCGGGGGCGGGCCTCGTCTCGCAATTGTCGGCTCCGGCCATCGCGCAGGCATTTCCCGCGCGGCCGATCCAGCTCATCGTGCCGTGGGGCGCGGGCGGCGGCACCGATGCGACGGCGCGCATCGTCGGCGCGCTGCTGGAGAAGGAATTCGGCCAGCCGGTCAATGTCGTGAACCGCACGGGCGGCTCGGGTGTCGTCGGTCATCAGGCGATCTCGGGCGGCGCGCCCGACGGCTACACGATCGGCATGATCACCGTCGAAATCACCATGATGCACTGGCAGGGGCTGACCCAGCTCAACCCGGACAGCTACACGCCGCTCGCGCTGATGAACGAAGATCCGCCCGGCGTGCAGGTGATCAACACCAGCCCCTATGCCGACGTGAAGGCGCTGGCCGCGGCGATCAAGGCCAATCCCGGCAAGCTGAAGGCGTCCGGCACGGGGCAGGGCGGCATCTGGCATCTCGCCCTCGTCGGCTGGCTCGGCGCCATGGGCCTGCCGGCCAATGCGGTGCCATGGGTGCCGTCGAACGGCGCGGCGCCGGCCATGCAGGATCTCGCGGCCGGCGGCATCGATCTCGTGACGTGCTCGGTGCCGGAGGCCAAGGCCATGCTGGATGCCGGCCGCGCCAGGTCGCTGGCGATCATGGCGGGCGAGCGCAATCCGCAATTCCCGAACGTGCCGACGCTCAAGGAGGCCATGGGCATCGACTATTCGGTCGGCGCCTGGCGCGGCATCGCCGCTCCCAAGGGCCTGCCCGGACCGATCGCCGAGCGCTATACCGCCGCGCTCAAGAAGATCAACGAGTCGAAGGAGTTCCGCGACTTCATGTCGGCGCGCGGCTTCGGCATCAAATGGGCGGATGCCGGCGGCTTCGCCAAGTTCATGGCCGACGGCAACGCCGCCATGGGCGTCGCCATGAAGGCCGCCGGCCTCGCCAAATCGGCGTGAAGCCGACCTGACCCGGTCGCCCGCGCCGACAGGCGCGGGCCCCTCCCGCGCGAGGCACCATGCACATCCCCAACCCCATCATGGGCGGCGCCATCGCCGTCCTCGGGGCGGCCGCCGCCTATGGCGGATCGCTCCTGCCGCCCGTCCCCGGCCAGCAGGTCGGGCCGAACGTCTTTCCCGTGCTGATCGGCCTCGGGCTGGTGGCCTGCGGCATCGCCATCGCCTGCGGCATAGGCTCGTCCTTCGAGCAGCCGGAGGAGGTGGTCGCGGCGGAGGACGGCAGTCACGCGCCGGCCGAGACCGCCCCGCCGCCGGTTCCCTATGCCGCGCTCAAGACGGCGGTGCCGCCGATCCTGCTGCTGTTCTACGCGCTGACCGTGGACAGCCTCGGCTTCATCCCGACCGCGGCGGTCATGGTGGCCGCGACCTGCTTCGCCCTCGGCGGCACGGTGCGCACGGCCATCGGGCTGGCGATCCTCGCGCCGCCGGCCGTGCATCTCGTTTTCGGCAAGCTGCTGCGGGTTCCGTTGCCCGCCGGCCTCCTGCCCATGCCCTGGTGAGCCGATGTCGACCTTCATCGAAGCCTGGCAGATGGTGCTGGCGCCGGACGTGCTGCTCGCCATCCTCCTGTCCGCCATTTACGGGCTCTGCGTCGGCTCGCTGCCGGGCCTCTCCGCCACCATGGCGACGGCGCTGCTGGTGCCCGTCACCTTCTACCTGTCGCCGATCGCGGCCATCGCCACGATCATCACCGCATCTGCCATGGCGATCTTCTCCGGCGACATTCCCGGCTGCCTCCTGCGCATCCCCGGCACGCCCGCCTCCGCCGCCTATACGGACGAAGCCTATGCGATGACGCGCAAGGGCCAGCCGGAGCTGGCGCTCGGCATCTGCCTGTGGTTCTCGGCGCTCGGCGGCGTCTTCGGCACGCTGTCGCTGATCATCATGGCGCCGCTGCTCGCCGAATTCGCGCTGTCCTTCTCGACCTACGAATATTTCTGGCTGGCTTTTCTCGGCCTGATGTGCGCGACGGTGGTCGCCCGATCCTCGCCGATCAAGGCACTGGCCGCCATGCTGCTCGGCCTGCTCGTCGCCTGCATCGGCATCGAGAACCCGGCAGGCACGCCGCGCTTCACGTTCGGATTCACGGATCTGCTCGGCGGCATCGAGGTGATCCCGGCGCTGGTCGGCTGCTTCGCCGTGGCCGAGGTCATGCGCGCCATGTCGGTGCCGGAGCCGCCGCCGCTCGCGCGTCGCAAGTTCGGCTCGATCCTCGCGGGCCAGTGGCAGCTGACCAAGGAATATCCCAAGCAGCAGACGCGCGGGAACATCGTCGGCATCATCATCGGCGTTCTGCCGGGCGCGGGCGCCGACATGGCCGCCTGGGTGTCCTACGCCATGGCCAAGCGCTTCTCGAAGACGCCGGAGAAATTCGGCACCGGGCATCCCGAGGGGCTGATCGAGGCGGGCGCCTCGAACAATGCCTCGCTCGCCTCCGGCTGGGTGCCCTCGCTGCTGTTCGGCATTCCCGGCGACACGATCACCGCCATCGCCATCGGCGTGCTCTACATGAAGGGCCTCAATCCCGGCCCGACGCTCTTCACCGAGAAGGCGTCGAGCATGTACGCGCTCTACATCATCTTCATGCTCGGCAATATCATCATGATCCCGCTCGGCATCATCATGATCCGGCTCGCGACGCACATCCTCAAGGCCAAGCGCTACGCGATCATGCCGGTCATCGTGCTGCTCTGCGCGGTGGGGTCTTTCGCGACCGGCAACAACCTGTTCCTCGTCGTCACCGTCGCCGCCTTCGGGGTCATCGGCTACATGATGGAGAAGAACGGCTTCCCGGTTGCGGCCCTCGTGCTCGGCATCGTCATGGGCAACATGGTGGAGACCCACTTCATCACGTCGCTGATCAAGTCGGACGGCTCGATCCTGCCGTTCTTCCAGCGCCCGGTCTCGGCCATCCTCGCCGCCATCACCATCGGCCTCCTGGTCTGGCCGCTGGCGGTCTGGCTCTACCGGAAGCGGCCGCAGGGGGCAGCCGCGGCGGCGTGATCACTCGGAGGCGGCTGCCGCCGGCTGCGGCAGCGCCTCTGACGTCACCGCCCGCGCGCTTTCCGGCTGGCCGGCCATGGGCGATTGCTCGTGGGGCGGACGCAGTTCGGCGGGTAGGGCAGGGGCTTCCGCCGGCGCGCCGGGCAGGGAATCCTCGATCACCGGCGGCTGGCCGATCTTGCCGCCGATCAGCCGGACGATCTCGGGCGCCTCGGCGAAGGTGCCGTGACGCACGAGGTCGGTCCAGCCACCCGACTGCATGGTGAAGACGCGCACGCCGAGCGTCGAGATGATCTCGCGGTGCTGGGCGTTGCGCACGTCGAGCGAGCCGAGCCGCTGGCGGTCCCAGGCGACGGTCGAGGAGGCCGCGAGCGCCCGGTCGTCGGCCTGCACGAACAGCGAGATGCGCGAGGGGCGCGAGACGCGCGCCACCTGCTGGCGGAACACTTCGACGTCGAGATCGGGCGCGGCGAGGATCACCTCGCCGAGGCGGCCGTCGAGTTCGCCCCGACCGGCGATGGCGGCCTGCCGGAGACCCTCCATGGTCAGGAACGCGCCCATGGAATGGGCGATGACGTGGATGCGGCCGACGCCCGGCGTCCGGCCGAGATCGGTCAGCAGCTTCTCCAGCGCGTCGCGCGAGGCGGTGGCGACTTCGCGGTCGCCGGAATAGGCGAGCACGCGCCGGTAGCTCGGCCAGGTGAACAGGACGTGGGTGCCGCGGAAACCGGCATCGGCGGCGACCTGCACGAGGCGGAAGGCCGCCTCGTCATAGTCGGTGTTGAATCCGTGGACATAGACCAGCACGTCGCGCCGGTCGGCCGGCTGCGAGGCGACGGCCTCGGCGACCTGCTCGCGGAAGGCCGCCTGCGGCAGCGCCGTCCGGCCGGTCAGCACGGCATGGCGGCGCGGGTTCTCGCCGCCGATCTGCGGGCGCGGGATCGTGCCGGCGGCGCGGCCGGGCGGCATGGACACGACCTGCCGGTAGAAGCGCCCGCGCTCCGCCGAGGGCGCGCCGAGCCGGTCGCCCTGGAAGGCCGGCCGGGTCGAGGCGACATAGACGTTGACCACCTGCGGCGCGCCGGATGACGCGCCCAGCGAGGCGACGGAGCCGGTAATCCCCGACAGGCTCGGTCCGAGGCAGCCGCCGAGCGCAAGCGCCATCGCGCCCGTCGCCAGCAGGCGAACGGAACGGGGGAAGACGGCGACGGTGAGGGTCGACGGCTGGAACATGGGTCTCGACGGGCGAATTTGGGAACGCCCGGCGAAAAGGCCCGGCGCGGGTTACCGAAAGATGAACGGCCGCGCCGATATCCGCCGGACCGTCCCTGCCGCGTAAAGTCGCGCCATGGCCAGAATGGGGCGGCAAGGCGGCTGGCGCGTGGGCCGGCGCGTTCGCCGAATCGCTCGCCTCGCGGCTGTGGCTTTGATACCACGCTGGCATGCGCTCCCCTCCCGATCCCGACAGGCTGGCCGAGGCGATCCGCGCCGGCGACCGTTCCGTGCTGGCGCGGGCGATCACGCTGGTCGAATCCACCAAGCCCGAGCATCAGGCGGTGGCGCGCGCGCTCGTGCAGAAACTGCTGCCCGAGACGGGCAGGGCCATCCGCATCGGCATTACCGGGGTTCCCGGCGCGGGCAAGTCGACGACCATCGACACGTTCGGCTCGAACCTGACGGCGGCCGGCCACAGGGTCGCGGTGCTGGCGGTCGACCCCTCGTCCTCGCGCACCGGCGGCTCGATCCTCGGCGACAAGACGCGCATGGCCCGCCTCGTCAACGACGACCGCGCCTATGTCCGTCCGTCGCCCTCGTCCGGCACGCTCGGCGGCGTGGCGGCGAAAACGCGCGAGACCATGCTGCTCTGCGAGGCGGCCGGCTTCGACGTGATCCTCGTCGAGACGGTCGGCGTCGGCCAGTCGGAGACGGCGGTGGCCGACATGACCGATCTGTTCCTCGTGCTGATGCTGCCCGGCGCCGGCGACGAGCTGCAGGGCATCAAGAAGGGCATTCTCGAACTCGCCGACATCATCGCGGTCAACAAGGCGGACGGCGACGGCGCGCTGCGCGCCAAGGCGGCTGCGGCCGAATATCGCGCCGCGCTCCACATCATGGCGCCGAAGTCTCAGGTCTGGTCGCCGCCCGTGCTGATGATCTCCGGTCTCGCCAATGATGGATTGGATCGACTGTGGGAGCAGATCGGCGCTTTCCGGGCGAAGACGGAAGCGTCGGGCGATTTCGCCGCCAAGCGTCGCGCGCAGGGCGTCAAATGGATGTGGACCATGCTGCAGGAGCGGGTCGCCGCGCGGCTGAAGCGCGATCCGCAGCTGAAAGCGCGGCTGCCGGCGCTGGAGGCGGAGGTCGCGGCCGGCCGGGTGGCGCCGATGGTGGCCGTCGAGGAAATCGCGGGCGTTCTGGGCCTCTGAGCGGGGCGCTGGCGGGCCATTCTTGGCGGCGGTCGGGCCAATGTTGCCGCCGCTCATAGCTGAACCGCAGTTTCGCCCTTCCCGGCGCACCGCCTTCGCTGTTCACTCCTGCCGTCTAGCAGCAGGGGAATGCACAGTGGCAAAAGCACCGATCTGGCAGTGGTCCGCAATCGAGACGGCGAAGGCGATCCGCAGTCGCAAGATCTCGTCCGAGGAAGTGACCAAGGCCCATATCGACCGGATGAAGGCGGTCAATCCGAAGCTCAATGCCGTCGTGGTCGACCTGTCGAAGGACGCCATCAAGGCCGCGAGAGCCGCCGACAAGGCGCTGGCCAAGGGCCAGGACGTCGGGCCGCTGCACGGCGTGCCGGTGACGATCAAGATCAATCTCGACGTCGAGGGGCAGGCCAATTCCAACGGCGTCGTCGCCTTCAAGGACAATATCGCGCCGGGCGATTCGCCGGTGACCGCGAACCTGAAGAAGGCCGGCGCGGTGATCGTGGGCCTCACCAACACGCCCGAATTCTCGATGCGCGCCTTCACCGACAACCCGCTGCACGGGCTGACGCTGAACCCCTGGGACGACAAGATCACCTGCGGCGGTTCGTCCGGCGGCGCGGGCTCGGCGGTCGCGGCCGGCATCGGCTGCATCGCTCACGGCAACGACATCGGCGGCTCGCTCCGCTGGCCGGCCTATTGCAACGGCGTCGCCACCATCAAGCCGACGCTGGGGCGCATCCCCGCCTTCAACCCGTCCATGCTGAAGGGCGAGGAGCGTGGCCTGATGGCGCAGTTCATGTCCTCGCAGGGGCCGCTGGCGCGCTCCGTCGCCGACGTGCGGCTGGGCATGGAGGTCATGGCCCAGCGCGACATGCGCGACCCCTGGTGGGTGCCGGCACCCCTCAAGGGCCCGAAGCTGAAGGGGCCGATCAAGGTCGCGGTCGCCAAGATCCCGAAGGACATGCAGGCCGACCGGCAGGTCATTTCACTGGTCCGCAAGGCGGCCGACCACCTGGCCGACGCCGGCTACGACGTGCGTGAGGTCGAGGTGCCGGACCTCGACGGCACCTGGAAGCTCTGGTGCGACCTGATCATGACCGAGCTGCACGTGTTGCAGGAAAAGGTCATGCGCCAGACCGGCGGCAAGGATTTCGTCCAGACGATGGAAGGCTTCCTGAAGACGGCGACCATGCTCGACGGCGAGGCCTACATGAAGGCCATCGCCCAGCGCTCGCGCGTGCTGCGCAACTGGCTGGCCTTCCTGGAGGACTATCCGGTGCTGCTGACGCCGCTGTCGGTCAATCCGACGCCGCCGACCAACGAGGACCTGAAGGGCGATGCGCGCGTGAAGGAGCTGTTCTGGAACGACCTGCGCTTCATGTCGGTCATGAACCTGCTCGGCCTGCCCGCGGCGGTCGTGCCGGTCGGGCTGGTCAAGGGCAATCCGGTGGGCGTGCAGATCGTTGCCTCGCGCTATCGCGAGGACGTCTGTCTCGACGCCGCCGTCGCCATCGAGAAGAAGGCGGGCATCGTCGTGAAGGAATTGTGGGCGCGCGACTAGCGCCCGCGACGGTTCAGTCCTTCTTCGGCAAGCCGGGCTTCGGGCGCAGGTGGCGCCCGGAGAAGTCGACCCAGGCCAGCACCGAGCCGAAGGCGACGAAGACGAACAGGACGAGGGCTAGATAGAGGTCGGCGGTCATGGGCGGTCTCCTCGAATTGTCGCGCGGGAGACTGCCGGTGCGGCCGGCCCGCCGCCTTGATCGGCGTCAACTGCCTGCTCGGCTTTGCGGCGGCGCGCCGGGTTGCTACAACCTTGCACCGCAGCAGATCAGCGCAGGGACGGACCATGGCCGACGGCGACATTCTCATCGGCAAGAGCACCAAGCAGGAATGGCTGGCGCTGAAATTCGGCAACCGCCACGGCCTGATCACCGGCGCCACCGGCACCGGCAAGACCGTGTCGCTGCAGGTCCTCGCCGAAGGCTTCTCGAATGCCGGCGTGCCGGTCTTCGCCGCCGACATCAAGGGTGACCTCTCCGGTGTCGCCGCCATGGGCGAGGAAAAGCCCTTCATTCTCGAACGCGCCAAGCAGGTCGACCTGAAATGGGCGCCCGACCAGTTTCCGGTGGTGTTCTGGGACCTGTTCGGCGAGCAGGGCCACCCGATCCGCGCGACCGTCGCCGAGATGGGACCGCTGCTGCTGTCGCGCCTGATGGATCTCAACGAGACCCAGGAAGGCGTCATCAGCATCCTGTTCCACTATGCCGACAAGAACGGCCTGGCGCTGCTCGACCTGAAGGACCTGCGCGCCATGCTGCAGGAGCTCGGCTCGAACAAGGAACTCCAGAACGAACTGCGCGCGGCCTATGGCAATGTCTCGCCGGCCTCGGTCGGCGCCATCCAGCGCCAGCTCCTGACGCTGGAGAATCAGGGCGGCTCCATGTTCTTCGGCGAGCCCGCGCTCGAACTGAAGGACCTGATGAAGACCGACCGGGAGGGGCGCGGCACCATCAACCTTCTCGCCGCCGACAAGCTGATGGCGAGCCCGCAGCTCTACGCGACCTTCCTGCTCTGGCTCCTCTCCGAACTGTTCGAGGAGCTGCCCGAGGTCGGCGATGTCGACAAGCCGAAGCTGGTCTTCTTCTTCGACGAGGCGCACCTCCTGTTCAAGGATGCGCCGAAGGCGCTGGTCGAGAAGATCGAGCAGGTGGTCCGCCTCATCCGCTCCAAGGGCGTCGGCGTCTATTTCGTCACGCAGAACCCGCTGGACGTGCCGGAAACCGTGCTTGCCCAGCTCGGCAACCGCGTGCAGCACGCGCTGCGCGCCTTCACCCCGCGCGACCAGCGGGCGGTCAAGGCGGCCGCCACCACCTTCCGCCAGAATCCTGGCCTCAACACCGAGGAGGTCATCACCCAGCTCGGCAAGGGCGAGGCGCTGGTCTCCACCCTCGAGGGCAACGGCGTGCCCTCCATCGTGCAACGGACGCTGGTCTGTCCGCCCTTCGCGCGGATCGGCCCGGTGAGCGAGCAGGAGCGGCGGCAGATCCTCGCGAAGAGCCCGTTCAAGGGCAAATACGACGAGGTGGTCGATTCGGAATCGGCCTACGAGATCCTCCAGAAGCGCGCGCAGGAGAAGGTTCAGGCGGAACAGCAGAGCCAGCAGGCCGATAGCGGCGGGCTCGGCGGCCTGCTCGGCTCGATCCTCGGCGGCGGCGGACCCGCGCCGGGCGGCAAGGGCCGTGGGCGGCCGCCGCTGTCGACGACCGAGGTGATTATCCGCAATGCGAGCAGCTCGCTCGCCCGTTCGGTCGGCACCCAGATCGGCAGGGCCATCATGCGTGGCGTGCTTGGCGGCTTTACCAGGCGGTGATGAAAAAAGCGCCAAATCCGTTCAATTGAAGGGAAAATCGTAGAGGCTCCGAAACGCCCGGCAGGTATTGAGCCACCCCCGGGACCTGCAGTTGTTCACTGGTAACTGGGTATATTGTATCCGTTCGGTGAATGCTGCATCGTGCGGTCCCGCAGGCATCGGGAATGAAGCATGGCGGGCGTGAAGCAGATACAGACGGCGCGGGTGGTCGTCCTGCGTCTGGATGGTGCTGAAGCCGAGGAGGCCGCTGCCGGCCTGAAGCGTCTCGGGCTGCCGCATGTCTTCGGCGTCACCAGCATCGCCGAACTGTCCGTGCATATCTCCGACAACAAGGTCGATGTGATCGTCCTCGCGGACAGGCATCTGCCGCCCGATCTCGCCGGTGAGGCGGAGGCGGCGGTCAAGCCGCCTGCCGAGGCGGTCAAGGCCGGCATTCCCTGCCTGCTGCTCCTGTCCAGCATGTCGCGTGCCGGCGCGCGCGCCGCGACATCGGCGGGTTTCGCGGCCGTGATGGCGGCCGATTCCGGCCCCCGGCTGATCTATCGCCGCGTTGGCGCGCTGATGCAGCGCGTGCGTCGTCTCGGCCGCGCCAGGGCCGCGGAACCGGTCGATGTGCCAGTGCCGGGCGGCTGACCGGCGCCCGCGCGGTTGCAAAGAGCGGAAGGATTGCTAGCGTCCAGCGCTCCAGCAATCGGATCAGCAGCCATGACCTCACCGCGTCCCGTCGAGCAGGTGCTCGCCGCTGTCGACAGCACCCTCGACCAGAGCCTCGAACGCCTGTTCGCGCTGCTGCGCATTCCCTCGGTCTCGACCGATAGCGCCTATGCAAAGCACTGCGTGGAGGCGGCGGACTGGCTGGTGAAGGACCTCGAGAGCCTCGGCTTCTCGGCGGAAGCGCGCGCCACGGGCGGCCATCCGGCCGTTGTCGCGAAGAGCGCGGGCGGGGCGGGGCCGCACGCGCTGTTCTACGGTCACTACGATGTCCAGCCGGTCGATCCGCTCAATCTGTGGGAGACGCCGCCCTTCGAGCCGCGCCTCGCCGTGGCCGAGGATGGTTCGAAGCGGATCGTCGCGCGCGGGGCCTGCGACGACAAAGGGCAGGTGATGACCTTCGTCGAGGCCTGCAGGGCCTGGAAGGCGGTCACCGGCTCGCTCCCTGTCGGCATCACCATGCTGATCGAGGGCGAGGAGGAGAGCGGGTCGAAACACCTGTTCGACTTCGTCAAGGCCAACAAGGCGGACCTGGCCGCCGATGTCGCGCTCGTCTGCGACACCGGCATGTGGGACAAGCAGACGCCGGCCATCACCACCGCCCTGCGCGGCATCGCCGTCGAGGAGTTCAAGGTCGTCGCCGCCAATCGCGACCTGCACTCGGGCATGTACGGGGGCGCCGCCGCCAATCCGATCCACATGCTGGCCAAGGCGATCGCCTCGATCCACGGCGCGGACGGCCGCATCGCCATTCCCGGCTTCTACGACGGTGTGGAGGACCTGCCGCCGGACATTTTCGCGGACTGGAAGGCGCTGAACCTCACGCCCGAGGACTATCTCGGCCCCATCGGCCTGTCCCAGCCCATCGGCGAGAAGGGTCGCCTGCTGATCGAGATGATCTCCTCGCGCCCGACCTGCGACATCAACGGCATCTGGGGCGGCTATACCGGCGAGGGCTCCAAGACCGTCATTCCGTCGGAAGCCTGGGCCAAGGTGACCTTCCGCCTTGTCGGCAAGCAGGACCCGGCCAGGGTGCGCGAGGCGTTCCGGGCCCATATCCGCTGCCAGCTGCCGGTCGACTGCCGAGCCGAGTTCTTCGGTTCGCGCGGCAGCCCCGCCATCGCCCTGCCGTGGGACATGCCGGTGCTCGGCAAGGCGCGCGAAGCCCTCACCGCCGAATGGGGCCGCAAGGCAGTGACCATCGGCTCGGGCGGCTCCATTCCCATCGTCGGCGCGTTCAAGGACGATCTCGGCCTCGACTCGCTGCTGGTCGGCTTCGGCCTCGAGGACGACCGCGTCCACTCGCCCAACGAGAAGTACGACCTGACCAGCTTCCACAAGGGCATTCGCTCCTGGGTGCGCATCCTCGACGCCATCGCGGCCTGACCTTCACCGCGGCGGCGGGTCTCCCGTCGCCGCGGCGCTCCAGGCGCGGATGCCGCGCGACTGCGCCGGCCCCTGCGCGGCTTCGTCCAGGCCGTAGGCCCGGGCGAGCGCCCCCAACGCCAGCTTGAGCACGATCTTGGCGGTGCGCGCCGGCCATTGCCGCTCGCGCTCGGCCTGTTCGAGCCCTTTCAGGAAGCCGCAGATGTCGAGCAGCAGCGAGGCGAAGTCCGGCCCGACGGCATCGCTCGCGCGGGCGAGGCGCCGGCGGGCCGCAACGACGATGTCGGAATAGTCGAGCGAGGCTTCCGCGCCGCCGCGCGCCACTGGCGCCGCCCACTGGGCGCCGAGACGCGGAGAAAGCCCCGCCTGCGTGAAGTCGCGGCGGAACCGCTCGCCGGCATCCACCTCCGCCGCCGAGAGGAATGGCCGTCCCGCCGCATCGCGCCGGCTGGCGAGCCAGCGCAGCGGGCTTTCCGAGAGGTCGATCTCGACAGGGCCGTCCGGGGTCTCGATCCGCGCGCGCTCCTGATGGGCGCGGCGGAAGCGGTCGTTGTCATCGTCGGCCGTGGCGCGGGTCGCGTTCCGGCTCATGCGCGCACCTCGCCCGCGAGCACGGGGCGGACCAGCAGGAGGATGGCCTCGAGCCGCGAGACGCGCCGGTCAAAATCGGGATCGTCGCGGTCGTCCTCGACACGGCGCAGCGCGTGGCGGATCGTCGCGCGGTCGCGCCCGAAGGCCAGCGACAGGCGGCTGAGATCGTGGCCGAGCGCGACATGGGCAAGATAGATCGCCAGCTGGCGCGCGCCCGCGACCTGGGCTTCGCCCCGGCGGTCGCCGCCGATATCCGCCAGTTCGACGCCGCTGTCCCAGGCGGCCAGCGCGATGGCGATGTCGATGGTTGCCGGGCGCGCGGGAGCGCAGGGCATGCGGCTGGGTACGGGCGGCGACGGCAACGGGCGCAGCAACATGGATGAACCTCCTGAATGAGGACAATAATCCTCATATGCCGGGCGCTCAATGAGGATAAGTTTTTATTCCTCTGAACTGTCCCTATCGTGTCAGGAGGCGGAAAAGCCGAGCCGGCTCAAATGCTTCAGCATCCGATCCACAACCATTGCGAGAAAATAAAGCGCAAAAGTTGTCCCCATCATTTCACGCGAACCGATGCTCGAGCCTCGTCGAAGGAGGCTCGTCATGGACCATCCGAAGGGTTCGCATTCCCGGCAGCAGCGCCAAGGCAGGCCGGTTTCCGGCCGCATCCGGTCCTGGCGCTCGGATTCTCTTGGGACGCCCGGCGGCATTGACGGCCCGTCGGCGGCGGCCGAGCGCCTCTTTCCGTCCGCCGGAAGCGGGGAGGGGCCGCGCCTCGCACGCGCGCTCCGGCGCGAGCGTGTGCTCGGCGCGGGCGAGGGGGCGGGCTACGATCTGGCGCGGCATGCTGCCCTCGTGCGAGCGCTCGCGCGTCGGCCGCCGGGCAGAAAACGGCCGGACAAAGAGAATGCGCCGGGCAAAGAAAAAGCGCCGCGCGAATGACCGCGCGGCGCCTCTTGTCCCGTGCCGTGTCGGCTGGGCTTAGCGGCCCTTGCTCCGGCGGCGCTGCTGGCCGAGGCCCATCTGCTTGGCGAGCTGCGAGCGGGCGGCGGCATAGTTCGGGGCCACCATCGGATAGTCGGCCGGCAGGCCCCACTTCTCGCGGTAATCCTCCGGCGAGAGGTTGTACTGGGTGCGCAGATGCCGCTTCAGCGACTTGAACTTCTTGCCGTCCTCGAGGCAGACGATGTAGTCGGGCGTGATCGACTTCTTGATCGGCACGACCGGCTTCAGCGGCTCGGCCGGAACCTCGACCTTGCCAGTCGTGACATTGAGCAGGGCGTTGTGGACGCTGTTGATCAGGCCCGGCAGGTCATTGGCGGAAACCGAATTGTTGCTGACGTAAGCCGAGACAATATCGGCGGCGAGCTCGATATAGTTGTTGGCGTTCGACGAGTCGGCCATGGTCCGGAAATCCTCTGACAGGCGGCCTTCTGAAGAGGCCGCGACACTTGAGCGATCAGCTCGATTTGCTGAATTCGACGCTGGCCCGAGCGGCATCACCCAGAGGCGGTGCGACTCGGAAAACCGTCTGTGCGAGGCAGATACTGCCGTTGAACTGGACTTGCAAGGCCATTCACATGAGCGGAAAGTAAAAATGATGCTGTATGCCGAGTTGTGATGCAGGCCATTGTGCATTTTTCGTTTCACAGTTTCCGAAAACGTGCGGCTTGAAACGATTTGCAACCATAGTTCTCTGCGGTAGCTGCGACTTGTATGCCAGTTGCCGCCATTGCGCTGGCATCGGCGTGCCCTTAACTGACGGGCTCCATGCGGCACTCTGACAAGGCCGCCGCGCGGCCTCGCCGTTCTGCCACGGACTGAAAGCCGTTTCCCGATAGCGCCGGATACCCCTTCATGCGTCTCGATCCCGCCGCCGCAGTCCCGCCCGCCGCCGAGCGCCGTGTCCAGCAGATGACAGTTCACGGCACCGAACTGTCCGACGAATTCCACTGGATGCGCGCGGCGAACTGGCAGGAGGCGCTTCGCGACCCGGCGGTCCTGCCGGCCGACATCCGGGCGCATCTCCTCGCCGAGAATGCCTATTCCGACGCCGTGCTGGCGCCGGTCAAGCCGCTGATCGAGGCGATGGTCGGCGAGATGCGCGGCCGCATCAAGGAAGACGATGCATCGGTGCCCTCGCCCGACGGGCCGTGGGAATATTTCGAGAGCTATCGCGAGGGCGGACAGCATCCGCTGGTCAGCCGCCGCCCGCGCGGCGGCGGCGCCGACCAGATCATGCTCGACGGCGACGCGCTGGCCGAGGGCCGGCCGTTCTTCGATCTCGGCGGCGCGGTCCACAGCCCCGACCATCGGCTGCTGGCCTGGAGCCACGACGACAAGGGATCGGAATTCTTCACGCTGAAGGTGCGCGATCTCGCGGCGGGAGAGGATCTGGCCGATGAACTCGCCGAGACCGGTGGCGACGCGGTCTGGTCGAGCGACGCCTCTCGCCTGTTCTACATCCGCCTCGACGACAACCATCGTCCCCTGAAGATCTTCCGCCACGCCCTCGGCACGCCGCAGGCGGCGGACGCGCTGGTCTTCGAGGAGACCGACACGACGGTCTTCGTCGGCATGGGCGAGACGACGGCCGGCGGCCTCGCGATCATTTCGGGCGCACAGAGCGATTCCACCGAGACCTGGGTGCTGGACCTTGCGGATGCGAGCGCCAGGCCGCGCCTGATCCTGCCGCGCGCGGACGACGTGAAGTCCTATCCCGACTACCACCCGGGCTGGCAGGGGCGGCCGACGCTGTTCATCCGCACCAATGACGAGGCCGAGGACTACCGCATCGTCGCGGCGCCTCTCGCAGACCCGGTTAAGGCCAACTGGACCGAGATCGTGCCGCACCGGCCGGGTGTGCTGGTGCTGTCCGCGACGGTCCTCAGGGACTGGCTGGTGCGTCTAGAACGCGAGAACGCCCTGCCGCGCATCGTCATCCGCAATCTGACGAGCGGCGAGGAACATGCCATCGCCTTCGACGAGGAAGCCTATTCGCTCGGCGTCATCTCGGGCTACGAGTTCGACACCGACACGCTGCGCTTCGTCTATTCCTCGATGACCACGCCGAACGAGACGTGGGACTACGACATGCGCGCCCGCACGCGCACGCTCAGGAAGCGCCAGGAAGTGCCCTCCGGCCACGACCCGGAAGCCTATGTCACCCGCCGCCTGATGGCGCCCGCGCCCGATGGCGAGACCGTGCCGGTGTCGCTGGTCTATGCGAAGGGAACGCCGCTCGACGGCACCGCGCCGGTTCTGCTCTACGGCTACGGCTCCTACGGCCATTCCCTGCCGGCATCCTTCTCGACCGCCCGGCTGTCGCTGGTCGACCGCGGCTTCGTCTACGCCATCGCCCATGTCCGCGGCGGCATGGAGAAGGGCTATCGCTGGTACCGGACGGGCAAGCGCGAATACAAGGTCAACACGTTCTCCGACTTCATCGCGGCCGCCGAGCACCTGATCGCCAAGGGCTTCACCGCCAAGGGCCGCATTGTCGCGCAGGGCGGTTCGGCCGGCGGCATGCTGATGGGCGCGGTCGCCAACATGCGCCCCGAACTGTTCGCCGGCATCCTTGCGGAGGTGCCCTTCGTCGACGTGATCAACACCATGCTCGACGACACCCTGCCGCTGACCCCGCCGGAGTGGCGCGAATGGGGCAATCCGATCGCGGATGCCGAGGCTTTCAGGCGGATGCTGGCCTATTCGCCCTACGACAATGTCGCGGCCCAGGCCTATCCGCCGATCCTCGCGCTCGGCGGCGTCTCGGACCCGCGCGTCACCTATTGGGAGCCCGCCAAATGGGCGGCGAGGCTGCGCGCGGCCAAGACCGACGCCAATCCCGTGCTGCTGGTCACCAACATGGATGCCGGCCATGGCGGCGCGGCCGGCCGCTTCGACCGGCTCGCCGAGGTGGCGCGCTCCTATGCCTTCGCCGTGGCGGTGACGGGCGCGCCGGAGAAGCTCGCCTAGCTCCGCCGCCGCCCGCCGACGCGCAGCGACAGGAGGACGTGCGCGACGCCGGCGAGGCCGAGCGCCAGCGTGGCGACGCCGATGGCCGGCGTCCCGCCGATGGCCTTGGCGAAGCCCGCCACCGCCGATCCGAAGGCGGCGCCGATATACATGCAGGCGGCGTTCAGGGAGAGCAGGACCTGCGTGCGGGCGGGATCGAGCGCGACGAGCCGCGCCTGTTGCGAGACGCCGATGGACCAGCCGAGCAGGCCCCACATGAACAAGAGGAAACCGCCGAGCCAGGCATCCCAGGCGAGGAAGCACAGCGCCGCCATGAACGGCAGCGGCCCGGTGGCGGAGAGCAGCAGCGTGCGCCCCGCGCCGATCCGGTCGACCAGGAAACCGCCCAGAACGTTGCCGGCGACCGAACCGATCCCGTAGACGATCAGCAGCGTGCCGACGATGCCGGCGCCGCCGCCGGTCCGTTCCTCGATGATCGGCGCAAGGAATGTGTAGGGAATCCAGGCCGCGCCCATCACCGTCAGCGTCACCGATACGGCCAGCGCCAGCCGGGGATCGGCCATGGCGCGGAACAGGTCGCCAAGCGTGGCAGGCGCGACGGCGATGCGCGCGGGCACGCGCAGCGCGAGCGCGATCGCCATCAAGACTCCCGCCACGGCTATGCCATGGAACAGCCAGGGCCAGCCGATGGTGAAGCCGATGGAACTGGCGGCGGGAATGCCGATGACCTGCGAGATGGTCAGGCCGGCATAGACGGTGGCCAGCGCCCGGCCGCGCATGGCGGGCGCGACGGTGGCCATGGCGACGCCGGCCGCCGTCGGCGAATAGATGCCGGCGCCACAGGCGAGCACGACCCGGCCGGCATAGAGCAGGACCGGGGAGGTGGCGATCGCCGTCAGCAGCGCGCCCAGGGAGAGCAGCACCATGCCGAAGACGAGAACGGTGCGGCGGTCGAAGCGCCCGGTGAGCGAGGTGCCAAGCGGCGAGCCTATGGCATAGGCGAGCGCATAGGCGCTGACGATCCAGCCCGCGCCGACCGGCGTCAGCGCGAGGTCGCGCGTCATGGGCGAGATGACGCCGATGACGCTGAAAGCGCCGAAACCGACGATCAGCGTGCCGACGGAGAGCAGAACGAGAAGGGGCATGCCATTTCAGGGTTCGGGACGGGAGGCGCACCCTATACGAGCAGATGCCCGCTCACGATCTTGTCGCTGGTCATAGCGGCTGCCTGCCCGCAACATGGCAGGACAGGCAGGGGGCGTCATGGCTGCGATGCGGTGGACACGGCGGCTGGCGGTCGGGCTTGGACTGGCGGCGCCGTCGCTGGCCTTACCCTCTCCGACTTGGGCCCAGCGGCGCGAGCCCGTGGACGTTGAACTGGCGCTGGCGGCGGATGGCTCCGGCTCCATCGACGACGACGAGCTGAGGCTCCAGCGCGAGGGCTATGCGGCCGCGCTCGCCGCGCCTGAAGTGCTCTCGGCCATCCGCAACGGCACGCATGGCTCCCTCGCGGTGATCTATACGGAATGGGGCGGGCCGCACTCCCAGCATGTCATCGCCGACTGGGCTCTGATCCGCGACGAGGCCAGCGCCCGCGCCTTCGGCGAAAAGCTCATCACAAGCCCGTGCGCGGCGCGGGGCTACAATTCCATTTCGGCGGCCATCGACTTCTGCGTCAACCTGATCGAGACCAATGCCTATGCGGGCCTCAGGCGGGTCATCGACGTGTCCGGCGACGGCCCGAATATCGGCGGCCGGGCCGTGGAGGCGGCGCGGGACGATGCGGTGGCCAAGGGCATCACCGTCAATGCGCTGGCCATCGTCAGGCCGGGCGGCAACGTGCCCGCCCGGCTGGGCCAGCCGCTGTCGGATTATTACCGCGACGCGGTGATCGGCGGGACCGGCGCCTTCGTGGAGGTGGCGGACGCGAACCGGTCGTTCGCGGAGGCGGTCAGGCGCAAGATCGTGACCGAGATCGCGTGAGGGGGATCATATTGAAGGGCCGTCTCACAGTACGTCATGCCCGGCCTTGTGCCGGACATGACGCGGTTAGGGCGGACCTTCGGCCTCTTCGGGTTCGACTGGCGATACACCCCTAAACGAAAAACCCCGGCTGTTAGGCCGGGGTTTCCGTCAGTCAGCAGATCCGAGCGCCTCAGGCGGTCGCCTTCTGGAACATCTCGTCCACATATTCCCAGTTCACGAGATGCTCGACGAAGGCCTTCAGATAGTCAGGGCGGCGATTGCGGTAGTCGATATAGTACGAGTGCTCCCACACGTCGCAGCCGAGGATCGGCGCGCCGCCATGAACCAGCGGGCTCTCGCCGTTCGGCGTCTTGGTGATGCCGACCTTGCCATTCTTCACTTCGAGCCAGGCCCAGCCCGAGCCGAACTGGCCGATGCCGGCCGCGACGAAGTCTTCCTTCATCTTGTCGACCGAGCCGAACGAATCGACGATCGCCTTTTCGAGGCCACCCGGGATCTTGCCGCCGCCATTCGGCTTCATCCACTTCCAGAAATGGATGTGGTTGTAGTGCTGGCCGGCATTGTTGAAGATGGCCGGGCTCTTGCCATAGGAACCCTTGACGATCTCTTCCAGGCTCTTGCCCTCGAATTCCGTGCCCTTGATGGCGTTGTTGCCGTTGTTCACATAGGCGAGGTGGTGCTTGTCGTGATGATACTCGAGCGTTTCCTTCGACATGTAGGGCTGCAGGGCATCGTGGGCGTAGGGAAGATCGTCGAGCTTGAAGGTCATGACCACTCTCCTGGTGCGACAGCCGGCGCTGTGGGGGCGCAGACCTGCCATTGCGGAACCAACACCGTCTCACATAGTCCGCCCGTTCCGACTGGGCAATTGCCCGGGCATCCCCGGGTAGGGTAGTTGCGAGAATCTGGCGACTTGCCTTTGATAGGTCGCTTTTTGTCGGCTCTGAAAAAGCCGGGAGCGGGCAAGAAGTCCCGCGGGGTGAAAGGACGTCCCATGGCCCTCATTCTTCAGGTTGTGGCCGCCGCGCTCACAGTGCTCGGCGCGGGGACGCTCTATTGGGGCACGACGCCCAGCCTCCTCAGTCTCGGCAATACGGTCATGGTGGTCGGCGCGGTCATCGCCGCGGCCGGCATCATCCTGTTCGGTCTGGCTGCTGTCCTGGGGCAGCTTGGCGTTCTGGCGGCGAAACTGGACGACCTGCGCTGGGCCGCCGGCCATGCGCCCGCCGCAGAGCCGATGGCAGCACCCGCGGGCGCCCCGGCCCACGCCGCGCTTCCCGCCGAACCGTCGCCCGACACCTCGCCGTTCTGGCGCGAGGGCCTGCCGGAGCAGCCGGCGACGGCCGCAATGGCCGTCGAGCCTCCGAGGGTCGAGGCACCCAAGGTTGAAGCGCCCAAGGTCGAAGCGCCCAAGGTCGAGGCTCCCGCAGCGGAGATTTCGCCGGCCCCGCCGTCCCGTCCCGTCGTGACGCCGCCCTCGCGCGAGAGCTTCGGCCTGCGGCCGCTTGGGACCGCTGCCGCCATCGGCGCGGCCACCGGCCTTGCCGCGGGCGTCGCCTCTGCATCGGCGGCGGCCGCATCTCCCGTCGTGCCGGCCGGCGAGAAGGCGCCGCTGCCGCCGCCGCCGGCCGAGCAGGCTGCCGGCAAGGGCGAGGAAATGCCGGAGCCGGTCAGGGTCGAGGTCGCGGAACCCGTGCTGCTCGAACCGGTCGCGGTCGAACCCGTCGTGGACGGCAGGCGCGATGTCGAGGAGGCCGAGCCGGTGGCCGAGGCTGCGGCCGTGCCGCATCTGGATGCGCTCGAAGAGCATCTCGCCCAGGCGCTCGAGGACCTGAAGGAGGAGGTGCGCGCCGCCGAGGCCGACATCGCCCCGCCCGCCGCCGACACGGAGACGAAGGCCGCCGCGCCGGAAGCCCACGACCCCATGGCCTCGCTGGAGAAACTGCTGCTCGGGGATACGCCCGCCCGGACCCCCGCTCCCGCGCCGGCCGACGAGCGCGAGCCCGGCGGCTTCATGGCGCGGCTGCGCGACACCTTCTCGCGCCCGCCCGCGCCGCCGGCGGAGGACGTGCCGGAGCCGGCCGTGGCCGACAAGGCCGGGGAGGCCGCGCCCGAGCCCGTGCCCGCCGCGCATCGTGAGGTGGAACCGGAGCCCGCCGAGCCGTCCTTCTCCATCGAGGACGAACTGGAAAAGGCGCTGAAGGCGTCGCTGGACGAGAAGCCGATCGGCGCGCCGGATGTCGGCAGCGTCAGGCCCGAACCGCCGGCCTATGCCTCACCCGGCTCGCGGCAGGCGACCGAACCCATGCCGCCGCCCGCGCCGGAACTGCGCGTGACCCCCGAGCCCGCCCTGCGGCCGGCTCCCGAGGTGACGGTGGAGCGCGCCGAGCCGGCTGGCGGCCGCGAGGACGCCATGGCTTCGCTGGTCCGCGACTTCCCGGAGCTGAACGACCTTCTCGCGCCGAAGAAGAAGGCCGTGGACCCCGCGGATTCGCTGATCGAGGATCTGAAAGGCATTTTCGAGCCGCAGGCGGGAGCCGCGCCCGCGCGCCAGGAACCGGTTGTCGTTCCGCCAGCGCCGGCGCCGGCAGCTCCCGCCCAGCCGGCCGCGCCGCTGCTGCGCGAGGGCGTCATCGCCAACATCCCGTTCCGTCTCTACGGCGACGGCACGATCGAGGCCGATCTCGAAGCGGGCACGACGCGCTTCACCTCGCTCAAGGAGTTCCGCGCCCACGTCGGGGGGTGAGAGCGGCGAGCGATGTCGGCGGCCTCGGGCCGCCGACGCATGGCCGAGGCCGCTCACACCGGCGCGGAGGCCGCCGCGTAGTCCATGTAGAGACCCTGCGCCTTGCGCGCGAAGGGGCCGGGTTGCAGCGCCCGGTCGTCGATCCGCGTCACCGGCACGACCTTGGAATAGTTGCCGGTGGAGAAAATCTCGTCCGCCGTCTCGAAATCGCCGTAGCGAAGGCTCTTCTCGACCACCTCGACGCCGGCCGCCTTGAGCAGCGCGATGGTCCGCAGGCGCGTGATGCCGGCGAGGAACGTGCCGTTCAGCGCCGGCGTGAAGACCACGCCGTCCTTGGCCATGAAGATGTTGGACGAGGCGGTTTCCGCGACATTGCCGACCATGTCGAGCACGAGGCAGTTGTCGAAGCCGCGCGAGCGCGCCTCGCGCAGGGCACGGGCGTTGTTCGGGTAGAGGCAGCCGGCCTTGGCGTCGGTCGGCGCATTCTCCGGGGTTGGCCGGCGGAATTTCGACAGGGTGACGGACATGCCGCCGCCCTGGCCCATCGGCGCCTCGTAGAGGCAGAGCAGGAAGCGCGTGCTCTCCGGGTCCGGCAGGATGGCGCTGGGCCCATCGGCCTCGCCCCAGTACATCGGGCGCACGTAGAGCGCGGTCTTTCCGTCGAACTTCCTCGCGCCTTCGCGCGCGAGGCCGACGATCTCCTCGACGCCCATCGTCGCCTTCAGGCCTAGCGCGCCGGCCGAGCGGTTGAGCCGCGCCGCGTGCAGGTCCATGTCGGGCATCCGGCCGTCGAAGACCCGCGCGCCGTCAAAGACGTTGGAGCCCTGCCAGAAGGAATGGCTGCGCGGCCCAAGGAGGGGCGGATTGCCTTCCAGCCATTCGCCATCGACATAGGTCCAGGTCTTCGACCAGGTGGGCATGAGTTTCTCCCGCATTGTTTGGCGGCAAATCTAGCGCCGCCGCGCCCGCCGTCATCATCAAATGTGCTGATCGGCAGCTTCAGGCACAGCGATGGTTGCGCCGCGCCGGAACCGCGCGGAGACTGCGCCGGCGGGAGGAACCCATGGCCGCCAACACTTTCATGTTCGACGCCTACGGCACGCTGTTCGATGTCCATTCTGCGGTGCGCGAGGCCGGCTCCTCGCTCGGCGCGCTGGCCGAACCGGTGTCCCAGCTCTGGCGCACCAAGCAGCTCGAATATTCCTGGACGCTGACGCTGATGCAGGGCTTCGACGACTTCTGGGCGCTGACCGAGCGCGGCCTCGATTTCGCGCTCGCCCGCTACGGCGTCGCCGATCCCGCGCTGAAGACCGCGCTCATGAATGCCTACCAGACGCTCGGCGCCTATCCCGATGTCGCCCCCGCTCTGGCCCGCCTCAAGGCGGCCGGCAAGACGACGGCGGTCTTCACCAACGGCACGAAGACGATGGTCGACGCCGCCATCGCCGCCGCCGGCATCGGCTCACTGCTCGACCATGTGGTGACCGTCGAGGAGGCGCTTGCCTACAAGCCTTTGCCGGCGGTCTATCACCACGCCATGACGAAAGTGGGCATCGGCGCGCCGCACGAGATCGTCTTCGTCTCGTCCAATCGCTGGGACATAGCGGGCGCCGCGAGCTTCGGCATGGTGCCGGTCTGGATCAACCGGACGGGCATGCCGAACGAATATCCGGGTCGCGATCCCGTCGCGGCGCTGCCCGATCTCTCCGGTCTCGCCACGGCCTTCCTCGGAGGCTGACAAGGGATCGTCAGGCGGCGAGCGCCCTGATCGCATCCTTGCGGATCCGGTCGATCATCGAGCGCACGCCGTTGGAACGCTGCGGCGTCAGGTGCTGCTCGAAGCCGAAGGAGCGGAACAGGTCGAAGGCGTCGTGATCGACGATCCAGCGCGCGCGCTGGCCCGAATAATAGGCGAGGGTGACCGCCACCAGACCCTTGACGATATGGGCGTCGCTCTCGCCCTCGAAGCTGACGACGGCGTCGGGGCCGGGGTCGCGGACATGGGTGACGAGCCAGACATTGCTGGCGCAGCCGCGCACGCGATTGTCCTCGTTGCGCTGGTCCGGCCGCAGGGCGGGCAACTGCTTGCCGAGTTCGATCACGTAGCGGTAGCGCTCCTCCCAGTCGTCGATCAGGGCGAAGGCGTCGGTGATCTCGTCGATGGGCGGGACGATGGTGTCGGTCATGAGCCCGATATAAGCCGCGGTCGGCCCGAAACAAAGCCGGGACGGTCGGTTTGTCGCGGTGTCACGCCGGCCGGCGCGGCGGCAGCGGCGCGCGGCGCGGCGCATTGCCGGCGGGAGCCGCGACGCCGCCGAAGGGCGTCGCGAGGTCGGCCGGGGTCAGCGTGTCTCGGCTAGCCGAGCCGGTGGCGGGCGCGCGATGGTCCGTCGTCGGCGCGACGACCGCGCGGATCAGTTCGCGCTGGGCCGTCTCGCCGATGGCCGCAGCCCCCCGGGCGCAGGTCTCGACATGGGAGCGGCAGAGCGCGGCGGCGGCCTCGATCGCCGCACCCGCGAGGGTTTCGGTACCCGGCGTCTGGGCGGCGCTGGCAGCCGTCCGCCCGCCCGCCGGAGGCGGCGAGTTGTCGGGGAGCAGGAGGAACACGAGGCCGAGCCAGAAGGCGGCCTTGAAGAGAAAGCGCATGACGCCGTTTCCGGTCTTGTCGAACCCTGTGCCGGGCAGTCTTGCCGCCTCGACGGGCGCTGCTCCGGTCGTGCCGATCATCCCGCGAGGCCATGAACAGGGCCTTGGCGAACAAGGTGAATCCGCCGCAAACCCGCATGCAATTGAATTAAGGTTTACGCGAATTGTAACGATCGCCCTCGCCCGGCCGGCGCCGACCCCAGCCCTGGCTAAGCCTTCGTTCACCATGCCGGGCAAAACGCCGCCGGGCGGCTGAACCGGCCCGGGAGCCAGACCCGACTTAGGGTTTCCTTCACGGCCGGGTGCGATCCTCTCGGCATTCAGAACGGCGTCGGCCGCGAATGGGGTGAGTGCGTTGCGTGAAAGCGCGTTGATCGGTTCGGTGAGATCGTACCTCGACGGCCTGGTCCACCCGGCCGCGACGGTCGATCCCGTCGTGTTCACGCGCCATCGCGCCTTTATCGCCACGCGCCTGATGCCGGGCCTGATCGCGCTGTCCGCCCTGCCGCTCTATCTCGCCTTCCAGGGCGTGCCGGGGCCGCTGGAGGCGATCACCTTCGGCTGGCTGGTCCTGCCCATCGCGATTGCCTTCTACCTGTCGCGCACCGGCCGCTACGACAATGCGCACCTGTTCTCGGCGGCGGCGCTCACGGGCATCGTCGCGCTGGTCGCCGCGCTGTCCGGCGGCGTCACCTCCTTCGTGGTGGTCTGGTTCGCGCTGGTTCCGGCGGAGGCCGTGCTGTCGGGCTCGCGCAAGGTCGTGGCCGCCTCCGGCGCCATGGTCGTCGGCGCGGTCGGCGTCATCGGTTTCTTCGGCCTGTGGGATCTGCTGCCGGTCTCGCGCATCAGCGCGCGTACGGTCGAACTCGCGGCCTTCGTTTCGCTCGCCTCGGCGGTGATCTACGCGCTCGGCCTGGCGCTTTCGGCCGCCATGGTCAGCCGCGCCGGCGAGGAGGTCCATTCCATCGGCGAGCGGCGCTATCGCCTGCTGGCCGAGCACATGACCGACCTGATCACCCGCCATGCCCGCAACGGCGCGGTGACCTTCGCTTCGCCCGCCGCCGACCGCATCGCCGGCGTGCCGCCCTTCGCCCTGCATGGACAGGGTCTGTTCGACCGCGTCCATGTCGCGGACCGCCCGGCCTATCTCAATGCCGTGTCGATGGCCTCGGCGCGCGGCGTCGAGGCCTCCGTCGAGTTCCGCCTGCGCCGCGAACAGGCCGAGGGCGGCGATCCCGCCTTCGTCTGGGTGGAGATGCGCTGCCGGCCGCTCGCCGGCCAGGCCGGCGACGAATTGCAGGTCGTCTCGGTGCTGCGCGACGTCACCGACCGCAAGGCCACCGAGGCCGCCGTCGAGGCCGCCCGCGAGGAGGCCGACCGCGCCAACGAGGCGCGCGGCCGGTTCCTCGCCAATGTCAGCCACGAACTGCGCACGCCGCTCAACGCCATCAACGGCTTTTCCGAGATGCTGATGCAGGAGGAGGCCATGCGCCTCGACCTCGCGCGGCGCCGGGAATATGCGACGCTGATCCGCGATTCCGGCGAGCATCTGCTCAACCTCGTCAATTCGATCCTCGACATGTCGAAGATCGAGAGCGGCCATTTCGAGATCACGCCCGAGCCCTTCGCCCTGCCGGAACTGGTGACCCAGTGCGCGCAGATGATGCAGCTCAAGGCGTCGGACGGCGGCATCGCGCTGGTGACGGATGCGGCGGCCGACCTGCCGGAGATCGTCGGCGACAAGCGCGCCTACCGGCAGATCCTGCTGAACCTTCTGTCGAACGCCATCAAGTTCTCCAAGGCCGGCGGCACGGTGACCATCAGCCTGCGCCGCGACGGCTCGTGGCTCGGCCTCTCGGTCGCCGATACCGGCATCGGCATCGCGGCCAACGATCTGCCGCGCCTCGGCTCGCCCTTCTTCCAGGCGCGCGCCTCCTATGACCGCCCCTATGAGGGCACCGGCCTCGGCCTCTCCGTGGTGAAGGGCCTCGCCGAATTGCATGGCGGCCGCATCGAGATCACCTCGGCGGTCGGGCAGGGCACGCGCGTCACCGCGCGCATGCCGCTGGACTGCGAACAGCATCGCAATGTGGTGGAGCGCCTGCCGGTCGGCCGGACGCTCCCGTCGCAAGGGACGGCGACGATGGTCCAGGAGGGACGGAAAATTGCGTGACGACGGTTATCACGATGATCGCCGCGCCCGCCGGGGCCGCGCTGTCGAGGACGATTTCGATCGCATGGACGAGCGGGACGAGAAGCCCTCGTTCTGGCGCGGCCTGATCGGGCGCAATCTCGGCGACACCATCGCGGTGTCGCTGGCCGGCCTGATCGCGGTCGGCATCGGCGTCAACGCGCTGGTGCGCCAGAATGGCCCGCATCCCGCCCCGCTTTTCGCTACCGCGGTGATCCGACCGGCGGCGGCCGCCGTGCCGGTGCCGGCCGCGCGGCCCGCCGATGTCCAGACCACCGCGACGGTGACGCCGGCCGCGCCGACCCTCGCCAGCGCGGCGAGCGCGCCGGCGCAGGCCCGGCCGCGCAACGAGGTCGTCGCCGACATCCAGCGCGAACTGACCCGCCGCCGCATTTATGACGGCGCGATCGACGGCCTGACCGGGCCCAAGACCGACGCCGCCATCCGCAAATACGAGCAGCAGGCGGGCCTGCGCCAGACCGGCGAGGCGAGCGAGGCCGTGCTCGGCCACATGCGCCGCCCGGCGCAGCGGACGCCCGCCGCCCAGCAGGCGGCTCCCGCGCGTCCGGCCGAGCCGCAGACCATCGGCCAGTTGCTTGAACGCGACCAGCGCCCGCAGGCTGCCCGCCCGGCGCCGCCGGCCCGCCCCGCCGGCCCGCAATCGATCGGCGACCTGATCACGGCGGACACCCGGCCCGCGACCCAGCGCACGCGCTGAACCGCCGTGGCGCGGCTCACGTCGGAGTTCTGGGTCGCCGCCTTCATCCGGCGCGTCAATCTCGAAGGCGGCTTCGCGACCCTGCGCAAGCGCGGCGCGGCGGAGGCCGGCGCCATCGCGGTGACGGTTTCCCGCGCGAGCGATCGGCTGGTCGCGCTCTACCTGCAGGCGCCGCAGACGGCCTTCGGCGAGGAACGGCCGGTGGACCGGCTGTTCGTGCCGGCATGGCCGGACGTCTTCGTCGAGGAGATGAAGGTCGCCGAGAAGCTGACGCGCGAGCAGAAATTCGACCCGGACCTCTGGATCGTCGATGTCGACGACCGCGACGGCCGTCCTTTCGTGGAAATCGCGGCGACGTAGAGCGTTTTCCAGCGAAGTGGGTACCGGTTCGCGTGAAGCAGACGCGACCAAACAAAGCGCTCTAGCCGCCGTTCGGACGGCGAATGCCGCCCGGCTGCGCGGTCGGTCTCGCGACCGTGCGGCCTGCCGGGTTCGCCGCCTGCCGTGCGCCGATACGGTCGGAGGCGTCCTGCGCGAGGACGGATGCATGGCGCGCCGTTCGGACAGGCGCCGGCAGGGCCTCCGACGCGGCCTGCCAGGATTGCAGGATCGTCAGCGCCGCTGGTCGCGGCAGCGCGTCGTAGAGCGCGGTGAGATCGTAGACGCGCGCGACCGAGGTGCCGACGGCCTCGTGGGCGAACAGCAGGATGCGGGCGGCGGCCTCGCGGCCGAGGTCGAGCGCGCGGGCGACGACGATCAGGGTTTCGCCGCTCTCGTCGCCCGCGATGCGGCCCGCGGTATCCGGCGCAAGGCCAAGGACGTTGACGAGCGCTGCGGCGAGGGCTCCGGTTCGGCGGGACAGGGCGGACAGTTCGACCGCCCGCTTCGGGTCGGAAGGCGTTTCAGCCGCGATCGACAGGGGCCGCAGGACCAGTTCGGCGATCAGCGTCTCGCGCTGCGCCGCCGTACCCCCGAGGAAGGCGCTGCCGAGATCCCGCGGCCCGTCTCCGATGGTCCTGCGCATGGCGATCGGCTGGACCGGCACGCGCGCGGCGAGCGCCGCCGCGACGCTGGCATCGTCGAAATCCTCCAGCGCCACCAGCGCGGCGAGGCCGAGATCGGCGCGACTCGCCACGGCGGCCGCCTTTTCCGCATCGCCGGAGCGCACGGCGAGGAACTGGTCGTCGTCCGAAAGCGCGGGACTTTGCGCGAGGACGGGGCAGGCTACGGCCGGCACGTCGGCGGCGAGGCGGCGCGCGAGGGCGGTCGGCGTCTGCGGGTGCGGGGCGAGCTTGGCGGCGACGATGGCGCGCTCGCTTTCGTCCGCGCGGTCGAGGAGATGCAGCACCAGTTCGCCGAAGCGCGTGACCTCGGCGGCGCCATGATGCGGCTCGGCGACGAACTGATCGACGACGACGCGCAGCAGGGTCGGCCGGACATCGACGCCGTTCGAGCGCGAAAGGCCGATCAGTCGCTGGACCTGCGGCAGGCGCGGAGGCAGGGGCGGATGGGGCGGCGACATGCGGATGGCGGCGGGTACTCGGGCGATACTCCCTCAACATGGACGGATTTCGCTAACGTTCCGCTAACCAACGCCATCTGCCCGCTCACGGATATCGTGGCGGTCGGCGCGAGCTCCGCGATCAGGCGAGAGCCCTGCCACGCGATCACGCATTCGCGTTCGACCAAAGGGTGCCGGAACCGGTCCGTTGAACGGCGATGGCTGGCGCGCGAGCCATCGGGCCGGACCAGCCGTTGTGGCTGCGGACCCCGGCCGCAGCTCTACAGTTCAGTTCGCCGTGGTCCTCGGCCTACCGGGCCTGATCCAACGCACAGACCTGGAAGACGTGAACCTCGGCGGGAGCCATGATCATCTTCTTGATGCCGTCGGCATGGGTGACGGTGATGCGCTGCGGCCTGCCCTCGGGCCCGACGAAGGGGTAGTGAAACCTCACCGTGTCGTTGCGGCCGGTATGGATGGTGATCCAGGCTCCCGCGCGGATGTAGTAGGTCAGGTCGATCTCGGCCGTGCGGTAGAGCACGGGATAGACGAACTCGACGCCGGGATCGGCGAGGAACAGGGAGTTCGGCGTCTCCAGGGGCGGGTTGGTGCCGACGATCGTGTCGTGGCCGATCCGCAACGGCCTCGGCGGCGTGCCCGGAGGGCCGGCGATCTGGCGGATGTCGAAGCTGCCGACGCGCGCGGACACGCCCAGTTCGCCCACCGGAAGCTTGGTGAAATCAGCGCAGTGGTTCGGCTGCTGCGCCACGTCGGTTTTGATGCACTGCATGTCGATGGCGCGGTTCCAGCTCACCGCGCAGGTCTGGGGGCCACACACGCAGGTTGCGGCGAAGACCTTGCCCATGCTGGCCGAGTCCGAATAGCGGATCTCCGTGCCCTCGCTGCACTGGCAGCCGGGAATGGCCGGCCCGCTGGCCGCGGCAGCTGGCCGCGCCTGCCGCCCTTGCGCGGACAGGGGCTCATGAAGCGCAACAAGCGCCAGAAATGCCGCGACGAACGTCATGCGCATGGGCATCACCTCCTTGCAGTCGCTGCAGGTTAGTTCACCTGCTGGCTCTGTCGATAAGGGGTTGTCCGGAAGCAGGTTGCAACGGCAGGTGGCGGGCGTGTCTTGCATGGAGCCGACATCGCGCGCCCAGCATGAAACCGGGTCTCAACAATCCCGGAACGCGCGCGTAACCTTCCATTAACCAAAGGCGTTTCTAAATAGCCTTGCGCGTCGGCGAATTGTCGCCGGGCATGGCCGCATCGGAGGGCAGGCGCAAAGGAGGGTTCGATGGGTTTGGTGCTTCGTTTCCCGCTCGAAAGACGCCGCGCTCTGCGGCAGGACCCGAGCGTGCCGGATGTGATGGGGCAGATCCTCGTCCTGCCGGTGATCCGCATTGAGCGTCACGATCTCCCCCCGCCGCCAGTCCTGACCGTCGATCCGCCCCGCAAGGGCGGCCATGGACCGAAGCGCCGGCGCAGGAGCGCCTGACCTTCCCCCACGCCCAGGACCCGGGCTCACCAGTCGTCGATGCGGGCTGAGCCCGCCGAGAGGGTCCGTCCATGGCTTTTCCGCTTCCGCGCATCACGGCCGCCGGCCTGACGCGGCGCGGTTTGTTCGGCGGCTTCATGCTGATGCTCGCCGCCTGCGCCCCGCAGGGCGATTTCGGCCGTCCGGCCCCCAATGTCCTCAACGATGAGATCATGCCGTGGATGGGCACCCGCGCGGCAAGGCTGCGCGAGGAGCCGGTCTCCGGCTATCCTTTCACCGACGCCGAGCGCGAGATGCGCCAGATGGGTTACGCGCTGATGATGCCGACCCATCCCTTCGACCGCTGGAACCAGTTCTGGGCCGAGCTCCGGCGCACGCGCATCGGCGACCCCGTCGCCACCGATCCGGACCCGCGCGGCTATTGCCGCACGCTGGCGCGCGAGGACTACCGCTCGTCCCGTTCGCGCTTCATCCGCATGACCGATGACATGCGCGCCGACCGCCAGCGCATCCGCCCGTTCTGCGAGAAGGCGCGGCAGGTGATGGAGGCGGACCGGGTGCGCGAAGGCGCGATGCGTCACATTCCGACGCTGACGGCGGTGGAGATCCGCTCCGCGCACGACCGCATCGCCGAGAACCGGACCATCGTCTCGTGGGTGCGCCACGGCCTGCGCCAGCATGCCGACGCCTATCGCTGCGCGCTCAACACCCAGCTGGTCGCGACGCCGGAGCCGGACGCCGTGATGGCCGAGCGGGAGCTTGCCGGGCTGGAGGCCGACATTCGCGATTTCGACCAGCTCTGCGCGGGGGCCTCGGGTCGGGGCTCCATCGGCGTGGAACAGGCCCCGCCGCGCTACTACCCGCGCGGAACGCCGCCGGCCGACGAGCAGATCATCAGCAAATAGGGGCGGTCGCGACGCGTCCCGCATGCGTCGTGGCCGGGCACAGGCGGCGTCTGGCCGCCGTTCTTCGGCTTGAGCGCCGAGGCGCTGCCTCGGCTATGGGCGGATACCCCTGCACAGAGCCGGGAATGCCGACACGGCGCCACGATCACTCCGCCGTCGGCGGATGTTCCGGCGTCAGGATCTCGCACAGGGCCTGGCTGGCGAGCTGCTCGCGCACCAGCGGGGCAAGGCTCGGCTGCACGGCGAGCGCCCGGATCAGCACGAAGCCCTCGGTGGTCGGCGAGACCATGATCAGATTGTCGGCGGCGGTCTCGTCCTCGCCGGTGGCAAGCTCGCGGCGCTGGGCGGCGGTGACGACGAACAGGTCCATGGTGCGGCGGGTGGCGGCGCGGTCGTTGATGGCGCCGAAGGCGATGCCGGTCGAGGTGTAGAGCGAGATCGCGGTGTAGTGCGGCGTCACCGGCGCGCGGACATGCAGCGCGCCGCCGGTCAGGTCGTAGCGGCAGACGGCGGTCTCGAAAGCGGGGTCCGCGAGCGGCAGCGCCGCTTCCGTTCCACCGGCCAGCGTCGTCGCGCGGTTGAGGGCGGTGACCTCCGCGAGGCGGGCGCGGGCGTCGTCGGGGGCGAGGCGCGGCAGCGCGAAGACCGAGACGATGTGGACGGCAAGCCCCAGCAGCAGGCCGGCGACGATCCAGGGCACGGCCGACAGGACGCGGCCGATCCGCGTCCCGCCATGCCTGTTCCCGCCGGAGCTCCGCCATCCGATCATGGGCAGCTGACCCGCGTGATGGTCGGCAGCACCGTGCCGGAGGAGATCGTCGTGGCGATGGGCGTGTCGTAGAGGCGCAGCACCAGCCGCAGCGCCGGCGCGCCGCCGGACGGCAGCCAGTTGCCCGCCCGCGCCTCGGGCGCCAGCAGGATGTCGAGCGGCCGGTCGCCGTGCCGGACGATCTCGTAACTGGTGAAGACCTGCCGGACGCTCTCGTGCACCAGCGGCCGGAAGTCCGGCCCGGTCGCGGCGAGTGTCCAGTAGCGCGCCGGCGGCATGGCGCCGGAGACGAGATAGGTGCAGCGCCCGTCGATGGCCGCGCCCTGGCTGTCGCTGTCGGCGAGCAGGGCAAGGCCGTCGGCGAGCGCGATGGGCAGCGTGCCGAGCCGCGCCGACACCGCGCGGGCGTAGGGGTCGGCGTCGATCGTGCCGGCCTTGGGGCTCGCCAGCCACGGTCCGATCCGCAGGGTTCCCGCCCCGGTGCCGCGCCCGACCGAGGCCGCGGTGAGACCGAGACCGGTGACCGCGCCGATGCCGAGCGCGAGGAGGATGCCGGAGAGGGCTCTCATGACCTACTGGAACAGGGCACGGGGTGCCGCCGAGGAGACGGGGCCGGGCCGCGGCACGGCGGCGTCGCGGAACAGGCCCTCGATACGGCCCAGCACCTCGACGGAGCGGCGCGACAGCACCTGCGGCCGGTCGGGCACGCCGGCCATCGGGCCCGAGGCGGCGGCGGGAACGCCCGGCGCGGGCTGCGGGCCGATGGTCAGGCCGAAGATCGGCCGGCGGTCGAGGCCGGCATGGGCGGCGGTCATGATCTGCGAGAAGGTCATGGCGGGCAGCGAGCCGCCGGTCATCCGGTTGGTCTCGGAATAGTCGTCGTTGCCGAACCAGACGCCGGTGACGAAATGGCTGGAATAGCCGACGAACAGCGCGTCGCGGTAGGAATTGGTCGTGCCTGTCTTGCCGCCGACCTGCACGCCCTGCACCCCGGCGCGGCGGCCGGTGCCGGATTCGACCACGCCGACCATGATGCCGTTCATGTCCGCCGCCACCTGCTGCGAGAAGACGCGGCGGCGGGGCGGCAGGTCACGGTCGGCGCGCCAGACGAGTTCGCCCGCCGAGTTGCGCATCTCCACCGCCGCATGCGGCTGAACGCCGAACCCGCCGGAGGCGAAACTGGCATAGGCGGTGGTCAGTTCGACCAGCGTCACCTCCGCCGCGCCGATGGGCAGCGGGGCGGAATCGGTGAGCGGGCGCGTGATGCCCATGTCGCGCGCCGTGGCGATGATCTTCTGGCGGCCGACACGGCTGTCGCCGCGTCCCATCTGCTGGGTCAGGATGACGGGAATCGAGTTGATCGAGCGAACTAGCGCGGAGGTGACGGTGGTCGAGCCGGAGAAGGAGCGGCCGTAATTCTGCGGGCACCAGTTGCCGAGGCAGATGGGGCGGTCGACCACGACGGAGCGGCCGTTGATCAGGCCCTCGCGCATGGCCGCGCCATAGACGATCGGCTTGAACGAGGAGCCCGGCTGGCGCATCGCCTCGGTCGCCCGGTTGAACTGGCTCGCGCCGTAGTCGCGCCCGCCGACGATGGCGCGCACCGTGCCGTCGACATCCATGACCACGGAGGCGGCCTGGCTGGCGCCGTAATCGGCGCCGTATTGCCGGATGATGCCCTCGACCGAAAGTTCGGCCTGCCGCTGGATGGTGAGGTCGAGGCCGGTGCGCACGGTCAGCACCCGGTCGACGAGATTGGGGCTGGCCGCGACGAGGCGCTTCACGTCCTCGAAGGCGTAGTCGAGATAGTAGTTGGGGACGATCTCGTCCTTGCGGTCGACCGGCGTCGCCGGATTGCGCCGCGCGCCGAACACCTGGCCCTCGGTCATGAAACCGGCCTCGACGAGGTTGTCGAGCACGGTATTGGCGCGGGCACGGGCGGCCGGCAGGTTGGCGTGCGGGGCAAAGCGCGTCGGCGCCTTGAACAGGCCGGCGAGCATGGCCGCTTCCGCCAGTGTCACGTCGCGCACCGACTTGCCGAAATAATATTCCGAGGCCGCCTCGGCCCCGAACGCGCCGCCGCCCATATAGGCGCGGTCGAGATAGGTCTTGAGGATCTCGTTCTTGGCGGCGCGCGCCTCCAGCCACAGCGCGAGGAAGGCTTCCTTGATCTTGCGCTCGATGGAGCGCTCGTTGGTCAGGAACAGGTTCTTGGCGAGCTGCTGGGTGAGGGTGGAGCCGCCCTGCACGACGCCGCCGGCGCGGGCATTGGTCATGATGGCGCGGAAGGTGCCGATCACGTCGATGCCGTAATGCTCGTAGAAGCGCCGGTCCTCGGTGGCGAGCACCGCCTTGATCATATGGTCGGGAAATTCCTCCAGCGGCACGGAATCGTTGTGCCGGATGCCACGGCGGCCGACCTCGTTGCCGTAGCGGTCCTGGAAGGTGACGGCGAGCTCGGAGCGCCGGCGCCAGTCGTCCGAGGTTTCCTTGAAGGCGGGGATGGCGAGCATGAGCAGGACGACGAGGCCGCCGGTGCCGAGCGTCATGCCCTCCGAGCCGAATTCGGCGGCGACCCGCTTCCAGCCATAGACCTGGACGCGGTCGGACAGGTCCGCGAGCCGCTCCCAGCCACGGCCGAGGGCTCCGGCGAGACGCCAGAGACCATCGTTGAGGCGGGCGTCGAGGTCGAGAAGGAAGCGCCGGATCGCGCCGCCCCGGCCGCCGCTGGGCTGGAAATCGCTCAAGCGGAACCCTTTCTGGGCAAGCTCTTGACGATCCGCTTACCATATCGGAGATCGGCCGGGTGAGCCAACGCCGCGCGCGGCGTTCCACGGTTCTCTGACAACAGGGTTACCGGCCCCGCGGACCATGCGGATGGCATGACGGAGCAGACATCGCCGATGGCGGATGACGTGAAGGGGAAGGCGGCCGAAGCCGCGCCGTTCTGGCGGCGGAAGACGCTCGAGGCCATGACCGGGGCGGAGTGGGAGAGCCTCTGCGACGGCTGCGCGCGCTGCTGCCTGAACAAGCTCGAGGACGAGGATACCGGCGAGATCCACTTCACCTCGGTCGCCTGCACGCTGCTCGACGGCGATACGTGCCGGTGCAGCGACTATCCGAATCGGCAGGCGAAGGTTCCCGACTGCGTTCGCCTGACCCCGGAGGAGGCGCGGACACTGCCCTGGCTGCCGCCGACCTGCGCCTACCGGCTCGTGGCGGAGGGCTACGATCTCTACTGGTGGCATCCGCTGGTCTCCGGCGATCCCGACACGGTGCATCAGGCCGGCGTCTCCGTGCGAGGGCGGATCACCGCCTGGGAGCACGATCTGAAGGAATTGCAGGAGCTGGAGGGGCATCTGGCCGACTGGCCGAAGGAAGCGCCCGATGCGGGGCGCCGGGGATAGATTGCTCCACCGGGCGGTGATGTCGCATCGCCGATCGACCTTGCGCAAGGCCGCGCGGGAACACGGGCGGATGGATCGGGAATCGAAGCAGATTATCGCGTCCCGCGCGGCTGATCGCGCCAAGGTGGCAATTGCGTCGAAGCATATGATAAAGGTTGCACGTTTCGAACGGATGCCACTGTGTCAGCATATTTCTCACGAACGGTAGCCGGTTGCGGGCAGTTGGTAGCGTGGCCGGATTGCAGGCCCTATTGTTCGCGCGCGACCTGGCGTGTCGTCTTGGACGGAGCGCTTGCCGGGCATTTGGGATGTAGGATGCGCGCTTCCGTGGCGCGCGGACCGGCAAGTATGTGGCGGCAAGCTCCGACATGACATCTTCCGCGACCTTCGCTCGTGACGCGCTGCCCGATGCCCCGGCGCGGGCCGCGACCGACAAGGCCGACGTCCGACGAACGCGCTGGGAACGGGCGGACTGGCGCAACATCGCCATGCTCGCGGCCGTCTGGATCGCTGCGATCTTCATCGTCGATCCGCGCGGCGAGTTCCCGCTCGTCGATGACTGGGCCTGGGCGGCCTCGGTGCGCGCGCTGGTCGACGAGGGCACGTTGCGCCTCTCGGACTGGGCGGCCGGCAATCTGATTACCCACACGTTGTGGGGCGCGCTGTTCGCCTGGCCATTCGGCGCGAGCTTCCTGACCCTGCGGGCAGCCATGCTCGTCATGGGCTTCATCGGCATCGTCGCATTGTACGGCTGGCTGCGCCTCATCCCGCTGAAGCCGTCGACGGCCCTGCTCGGCGCGGCCAGCCTGATGGCCAATCCGATCTATTTCGCGCTGTCCTACACGTTCATGACCGACGTGACCTATGCGGCGCTACAGACAGTGTCGATGTGGCTGATCAGCTTTGGCCTCGTCGGCGGCGCCGGTTCGGTCGCCGCCTGGGGCTGGGCGATCGGCCTTGCCGCCCTGCTCGCCCGCCAGACCGGCATGGCGATCCCGCTCGGTCATGCCGGCGCCCATGTCGGTCGCTACGGCCTGACCTGGCGGACGCTGGCACTGGCGATCCTGCCGGTTCTGGTCTTCTACGCGGTGCAAAAGGGCTATATTGGCTGGCTGGACGCCACCGGCCGCCTGCCGCTGCAATATGGCCTGCAAAGCGACAGCATCCTCACCCGCCTGCGGGGGCCGATCGGCAAGACCGTGTTGGAGGCGGTGCTGCTGCTCGGCTGCGCCTTCTTCTATCTCGGCTTCTTTTCCCTTCCGGTGTCACTGGTGGTCTGGGCGGACGAACTGGGTCGCCTCAAGCGCCGCCGCGAGCGCATTCGGCTGATCGCCGCTTTCCTGATCTTCTCGACCGCCGCCAGCATTGCGATCATCACGATCGAGCGTCCCATGCCGATCTGGTGGGACACGATCACCGAATGGGGCATCGGCAACGATGCGATCGGCCCCTGGGCGACCTGGCCTTACCGCTACGCCTTCACCTGGCTCTCCGCGCTTGGCGGCGCGCTCGGCACCGTGTTGCTGGCCATGCGCGTCTGGACGGTGTTCACCGACCGGTCCGACAGCGCCGTCACAGCGATGAAACTGTTCGCCGGACTGACCATGGCCGTGCTGCTGGCGCCGGTCCTGTTCATTATCGACCGTTTCGACCGCTACTTCATTCCCATGGTGCCGTGCCTGATCGTGGTCCTGTTCGCGAGTCCCGGCATCGGCGAGCGCCTCGCGCGGGTGGCATGGCCGGCCCGCGCGACCGCGTGGGTGCTGATCGCGGCCACCGGCCTGTTCTCGGTGCTTGCCACCCACGACTTCCTCTCGACCAAGCGGGCGCAGGCTGCCGCCCTCGAACGCCTCGTTGCGCAGGGCGTGCCGCGCGACCGGATCAATGCTGGCTGGTCGTTCAACGGCTGGCATCTCCACGGCAAGGTCGGTCAACCCAATCGCCTGAGCACCTGGCACAACGAACCGGAATACCTCATTCTGGTCGATCGCATGCCCGGCTATCGCGTCGTCGATCAGGTTCCCGTGACGCGCCGGCTGCCCTGGGCGACCCATGCTTCACCGATCCTGATTCTGCGGCAGATTCCTGATTACCCCCGCGTCTACGGCCCGATCCGGCCCGAAGACTGGTATCGGGAATGGGAGGACTTCTTCCGTGAGCGACGCAACTGAAACCGGCCATGTCGACCCCACGCGCGAGCGGTTCGCGCTGTTCAAGGACCTGCCGCGCGACGAGCCCGTGCACATGTTGAATCTCGTCCGTCTGAAGGCCGAGGCGACCTATCCCGACGGCAGCAAGACGACCGGCCTCGAAGCCTACCGCGCCTATGGCCGCGAGAGCGGCCCGGTCTTCCGCCGTCTCGGCGGCAGGCAGCACTGGATCGGCCGGCCGGATCTCGTCCTGATCGGGCCTGAGAGCGAGCGCTGGGACCTCGCCTTCATCGCCGAATATCCGAGCGGACAGGCCTTCATCGACATGCTCCGCGACCCCGTCTACCGCGAGGCGGTCAGGCACCGGCAGGCGGCGGTCGAGGATTCGCGCCTCATCCGCATGAAGCCGGGCAAGCCGGGATCGGGCTTCGGCGAAGAGGATTGACGCGGCGGCGCCCTTGCCATGGCTGCCGGCCGGCCAGCATCATGAGGCATGGCCGATATCCTCGATCCCCGCCGCGGTGATGCCGAAGACGACGTATCGAGCACCGCCGCCCATTCGCTGCTGGCCATCGCCGGAACGATGTTCTCGGAGATCAGCCTGCCGAAACTGGCCCTTGCCTGGACCAGCCTCGTCGGCCTGCCGGCGGTGCTGGTCGGGCTTGCGCCACTCGTGGTCACGGGCTGGCTGAACACGGTTTCCGGCAAGATCGTCGCCATGGCCGGTTTCGGCTCGCTGGCGGTTCTGGCGCTGCTCGTGGCTCTCACCTGGTTCGTGGCGCCGCCGCTGTTCCGCCTCGCCGAGCGCAGTTTCTGGTCGCTCAACGCGCTGGCGGTGCAGCCGCTCTATGCGCTCTGGCGGGAGGGTCTGCGTCACCTCGCGGACCGCTGGGTCGGCGCCGGCCACGCCCGGCGGCGGGCTCTGCTGCGCCAGCGGGCCGCGCTCGGCGCCGGCCTCATCGTCTGCATCGTCTCGCTGGGCCTCGCGGCGCTGGTCTGGCCGGCGACGCGCTGGATGGGCGAGGCGGCCGACCTCGCGACGCCGCTCCGGCTGATCGTGCCGGCGCTCGCCAATGCCTTCGTCGCGGGATCGCTCTACCTGGCCGCGGCGGCGCTGTTCTGGGGGCTCGCGGACGGCACGATGGCGCCGGCGGTGGACCACGCGTCCTTCGTTCCGGTCACGGGCGCTGCGAAACGCTGGCGCGTCGCTCATCTCTCCGACCTCCACATTGTCGGCGAGCGCTACGGTTTCCGGCTCGAAAGCGGCCGGGCCGGCGCGCAGGGCAATGGCCGGCTCGACATGGTGCTCCAGCGACTGGCCGCCATCCACGCCGCCGATCCGCTCGATCTCGTGCTCGTCACCGGCGACGTGACGGATGCGGGGCGCTCGTCGGAATGGGCGGAATTCCGCGACGCGGTGGCGCGCTTCCCGGCGCTCGGGGCGCGGATGCTGATCCTGCCCGGCAACCACGACCTCAACATCGTCGATCGGGCCAACCCGGCGCGGCTCGAATTGCCGGCGAGCCCGGCCCGGCTGTGGCGGAGGCTGCGCACGCTGTCGGCGATTGCAGCGGTTCAGGGCGGCAGGGTCCGCGTGCCGGACGGGGAGGGCGTGCTGGACCGGACGCTGGATGCGATGCTTGCGCCGCACCGCGAGGCCATGGCCGCCTTCGCCGATCGCGGCGACTGGAGCGCCGGCCGGGAGCTGAACGCCCTCTGGCAGGAGGCTTTCCCGATGATCCTGCCGCCGGAGAGCGCGGACGGGCTCGGCATCGCGGTCCTGAACTCCAATGCCGACACCCATTTCTCCTTCACCAACGCGCTCGGCATGATGCCGCTGGACCAGGCGCACCGCCTCGCCGAGGCGGTGCGGCGCTATCCGCAGGCGCGCTGGATCATCGCGCTGCACCACCATGTCGTCGAGTATCCGGCACCCGCGAAAGCCTTCTCGGAACGCATCGGCACCGCGCTGATCAACGGCAGCTGGTTCGTCCGCGAGTTGCAACGGCTCGGCCGGCGCTGCGTGGTGATGCATGGGCACCGCCACGTCGACTGGATCGGCTCCTGCGGCGAGGTGGCGATCGTCTCGGCGCCGTCGCCGGTCATGGCGCCGGAGGACCAGGACACATGGTTTCACATCCACACGCTGGCGGCGGAGCCCGGTGGCGGCCTGTCGCTGGCGACGCCGCACAGGGTCGTCGTTCCGGCGCCGCTGCCGGTGGATCGGATCGGCGCATCGCAGGACAGTCCGGCGTCGCCGGCCGTGCGCTGAAGCCCCCGGGGGGCGGGATGGCCGAAGGGGCGGACTGGCGAGCCCTGTTCCCTGTGCAAAGCCGGACAGCCATCACTTTACAGCGCGATTTCGGACGCCTATCGCCTTTCATGACGTCTTCGTGACGGTCTGGAGAGACCCCGCATGCTCGGCTGGTTCCGCAAGCTCCTTCCCCGGGAAGACAAGTTCTTCGACCTGTTCGAGGCCCATGCGGCGACATTGGTGGCGGGTGCGGGAGCCCTGAAGGGTTTGCTCGACGGCAGCCAGAGCGTCGCGGCGGGCAGCGCCGAGGTGCTGCGTCAGGAGAACCACGCCGATGAGATCGCCGGCGAGGTCATGCAGGCGGTGGGGCGCACCTTCATCACCCCCTTCGACCGCGGCGACATCGAGGAACTGATCGGCTCGATGGACGATGCCATCGACCAGATGCAGAAGACCGTGAAGACCATCGCGCTGTTCGAGGTGGAGGACTTCGCGCCCTGCATGCAGGAGCTCGGCTTCGTCATCGTCCAGACCTCCGAGCGTGTCGCCGACCTCCTGCCCATGCTGCGCGACATCAAGAAGCACGCGGTCAATATCGGCATGCTCTCCCGCGAGATCGGCGCGATGGAGGAGAAGTCCGACGAACTGCACGACCAGGGCCTGAAGGAGCTGTTCAGGGCCCACCGGACCTCGGACACCATGGCCTATATCGCCGGCGCGGAGATCTACGATCACCTCGAAAAGGTCGTCGACCGCTTCGAGGACGTCGCCAAGCGCGCCGGCCGCATCGTGCTCGAACATCTCTGACGCCGGGCGGTCCCAGTGGATTTCGCCACCTTCTCCTACGCCCTGATCTTCCTCATCGCCGTGGCGCTGCTGTTCGATTTCCTGAACGGCCTGCACGACGCTGCGAACTCCATCGCCACCATCGTCTCGACGCGGGTGCTGGCGCCGAAATGGGCGGTGTTCTGGGCGGCCTTCTTCAACTTCATCGCCTTCCTGTTCTTTGGCCTGCATGTCGCCCAGACGGTCGGCTCCGGCATCATCCTGCCGGCCATCGTCGACGACCGCGTGATCTTCGGCGCGCTGTCGGGCGCCATCGCCTGGAACGTCATCACCTGGATGGCGGGCATTCCCTCCTCCTCGTCGCATGCGCTGATCGGCGGGCTGGTCGGCGCGGCGCTGACCAAGGTCGGCTTCTCCGGCATCGTGTTCTGGGGGCTCGGCAAGACCTTCGTCGCGATCTTCCTGTCGCCGGCCGTGGGCTTCGCGCTGGCCCTGCTTCTGGTGCTGCTGGTCTCCTGGGCCTTCGTGCGGGTCGCCCCGATCAAGGTCGATTCCACCTTCCGCATCCTGCAATTCGTCTCGGCATCGCTCTATTCGCTCGGCCACGGCGCCAATGACGCCCAGAAGACCATGGGCATCATCGCGGTCCTGCTGTTCTCGCACGGCCATCTCGGCGGCACCTTCTCGGTGCCGTTCTGGGTGGTCATCTCGTGCCAGGCGGCGATGGCCCTCGGCACGCTCTGCGGCGGCTGGCGCATCGTCCATACGATGGGCTCGAAGATCACCCGCCTGACGCCGCAGCAGGGTTTCTGCGCGGAGACCGGCGGCGCGATCACGCTGTTCATGGCGACCGGCTTCGGCGTGCCGGTGTCGACCACCCACACGATCACCGGCGCCATTGTCGGCGTCGGCGCGGCGCGGCGCGTCTCGGCGGTGCGCTGGGGCGTGGCGCGCGGCATCGTCTGGGCCTGGATCATCACCATGCCGATGGCCGGGCTGATGGCCTCGCTCGCCTATCTCGCCTCGGGCTTCTTCCTCACCGGGCGGTGAATCGCGCCTGACGTCATCGATAAAAATTCCTGTACAAGGAAAATAGGCCTTGACAGCGTAACGCTGGTTCGGTAGGTTTCAGGCATGTTCAACAACTGCGCCCGGCGGGGGAAACCCCGGCCGGGCGTTTTGTTTCCAGCCCCTCCGAACCACCTTTCCGACGACTTCGACGGAGGCCGCCTTGCCGACCGCCCGCAGCTCCGCCGCGCCCGAGACGGCCGGCGCAATGCCCGACCGTGCCGCCTCATCCCGCGCTGTCGCCGCCGCGCCCGAACGGGCCGCTCCCGCCGCGCCGGCGAGAGCCGGCCGCCCCGCGTCGCTGGCGCGCGCGCCGGCCCCGCCTGTCGGGGCGTTGGCCGAAACGCATCTGGGCAAGCCCTGTCCGGGGCTCGCCGACTGTCCCGAACGCCCGCGCCTCGTCCGCCGCCTCTACGACGCCGCCGAGCGCGAGATCGCACATGTCGAGGCGAGCCTCGGCGGACCTTCCGCGACGGCCGCCCGCCGCCTCGGCGCGCTGGCCGCAACGCTCGACAGGCTCGCCGCCCTCGACCGCAAGGCGATGGCGGCGCGCGACCATGCCGGAGATGCCCATGCTGCCGCCGTCGCCGCGCCTGTGGACGCCGAAGCCTGGGCTGAAACGCTTGCGGCGCAGCTTGAGCCGGGCAAGGCCGGAGACGCTGGCGGCGCTGGCTGAAGACGAGATCGTCAGGCTCAGGGCTTTCTGGCCGGCCTTCGCGCGGCGCGAACAGATGCCGCCGCCCGGCCGCTGGCGTGTCTGGGCCTTTGTCGGCGGACGCGGCGCGGGCAAGACCCGCGCGGGCGCCGAATGGGTTCACGGCATCGTCCATGGCCGCGACGGTTTCGGCCCGCAGGCGGGCCGCATCGCCCTTGTCGGTGAGACGATCGATCAGGTGCGCGAGGTCATGGTGGAGGGCGTCTCGGGCCTCAGGGCCTCGGGCTTTCCGGCCGAGCGCCCGCGTTTCGAGCCCTCGCGCCGCCGGCTCGTCTGGCCGAACGGCGCGGTGGCGCACGGGTTCTCCTCGGAAGACCCGGAGGCGCTGCGCGGGCCGCAATTCGACGCCGCCTGGGCGGACGAAACCGGCAAATGGGTTCAGGCGGAGGCGACGTGGGACATGCTGAGCTTCTCGCTGCGGCTCGGCGAGCACCCGCGCGTCATGGTGACGACGACGCCGCGCGCGACGCCGCTGATGCACCGGCTGCTCGCCGAGCCCGATGCGGTGGTGACGCGCTCGGCGACATCGGCCAATGCGGCGAACCTCGCCCCCGGCCTGGTCAGGGCGCTGGTCGCCCGCTATGGCGGCACGCGGCTCGGCCGGCAGGAACTGGACGGCGAACTGATCGACGACCGCGAGGGCGCCTTGTTCTCAAGGGAGGTGATCGAGGCGGGGCGGGTGGCCGCCGCGCCGGCGCTGAAGCGCATCGTCGTGGCGGTCGATCCGCCGGCCTCGCACCGCAAGGGCGCGGATGCCTGCGGCATCGTCGCGGCCGGCATCGATGGCGACGGCACGGTCTTCATGCTGGCCGACGAGAGCGTGCAGGGCTTCAAGCCGCATGAATGGGCGAACCGCGCGGCGGCGCTCTATCGGAAGCTGTCCGCCGATGCGCTGGTGGTGGAGGTGAACCAGGGCGGCGACATGGTGGCCGCGGTGATCGGCGAGGTCGCGCCCGACGTGCCGGTGACCTCGGTCAGGGCGGTGCGGTCGAAGCACCTGCGGGCCGAGCCGGTGGCGGCGCTCTACGCGCAAGGCCGGGTGCGGCATGCCGGAATCTTTCCGGCGCTGGAGGACGAACTTGCCGATTTCGGGCCGGACGGCCTGTCGTCGGGCCGGAGCCCCGACCGGCTCGACGCGCTGGTCTGGGCGGTGACGCATCTGGCGCTGAGGCCGAAGACGGAAGCGCGGGTGAGGGGGTTGTAGTCCCCGCGGACCGCATTGGCCGGACATTCAACGACATCGCGGGATCTGACCATGTACGAAGCGGCCTTTCACCGCCTCGCGGAGGAAATCCGCGCGGATATCGAGCATGCGCGTCGGCTGCTCAGGCGGCACGTCGCATTCGTCAGAGAGATTCGAAGCGCCCGCCAGTTCCTGCTGGAGTGGCGCTACGATCCCGACCAGCCGCGGGTGCCGGCCGGCAGCCCGGATGGTGGGCAATGGACGAGCGGGGAGGGAACCCAACCGTAGGAGATGATCCGGCGACCGGCTTCGCCTCGGCCGCCGATGCCGCATGCGACGCTGGCGCAACGAATCCGGCTCGACCTTGCAAAGGCCAGGGCAGATGCGGCAGTCGCCCGTGTCCTAGGACGAGACCCGACGTGGAAGCCGCCGACGAGTGTTACGCGCACGACCGAAGGGATGATCCTGCATCAGCAAGCCATCGAGGCCGCTGCCAATGCCCATCATGCCTTTCTTGTGCGATGGGGCATCGGCGGTCCTGGAGCGTTCGCGGTCGAATCGTTTCCTGCGCCGGTCGGTCGCTCGCTGAATCGGGCGGAACGGGACCTGAACGATACATTTGGCTTTCGCAACGGTTGTAGCACCTGCGGGACTTTTGATCCGGGATCGCCATCAGGGGGATTCCGTGGTGATCATCAGCCGAACACTGGGTGGAACTTCTCCGGGAGCGCTCAGCAAATTCATCCTCAGTGCGCCCATTGCAGCGCCACGCAAGGCGGTTACATCCGAATGATGCGACGGAGGCTCGATTGATGATCCACAAGGCCTTGGTGAGACCAGAACATTCCATCCTCTATCTTGAGGATGTGGCCGGCGGGGACAATACGCCGCAGCCGCCGGCGAAGGACGATCCTGCTCAGGCCTGGGCCACGCGATCCTGTGTGCTGTTTCACATCCTGCCCGAACCGGACGGACCGACCGAAGTGACCATGGGTCTTCGCCATGAGATCGACCCCGGCACGCCTCCGAAGTTCAGCGGGGAGATCGAAACGCCCTCGCGCGCCGTGCGCGTGGTGGAGGTCGATGACACGGTCGTCTTCGAGATGCCGGTGGCTGGCGCGACGACGAAGGTCAGCATCTGGTTCAGTCATCCGAAATGGCCGGACAAGGTGACGATCGGCCTCGAATGATCCGCTCCTGAAGCGGCGGCCTTGCCGGGCCTTCGGACGACAGTCCGGAGGCCTTTTTCTTTCCCGCAATCGGAAGGCTCCCGATGTCCTTTCTCTCGACCCTTTTCGGCGCCCCGTCCGCCAAACGATCCCGCACGGCCGCGCTGGTGGCGCTGTCCGGCCCCGGCCGGGCGCTGTGGTCCTCGCCCGAACCCCGCCGCTTCCATGCCGAGGCGCTGGCGAGGAACCCGGTGGCGGCGCGCGCCGTGGCGCGCATCGCCCAGGCCGTGGCCGAGATCCCGTTCCAGTTCACAGTCGATGGGGCGGAGGCTTCAGCCCACCCGGCGGCGCTGCTGATCGAGCAACCGAACGAGGCGCAGGGCCGCGTCGCCCTGACGGAGCTTCTGGTGACGCATCTCCTGCTCACCGGCAATGCCTTCGTCGAGGCCGTGGCGCTGGACGGGCGGCTGCGCGAATTGCACGTGCTCCGGCCCGACCGCATGCGTCTCGTGCCCGGCGCGGGCGGCAGGCCGGCGGCCTGGGACTATGAGGTGGAAGGACGCACGGTGCGCTTCGCGCAGGATGGCGGTGAGGGGCCGCCGCCGGTGTTGCACCTGACCCTGCCGCATCCCTTCGACGACCATTTCGGCCTCGCGCCGCTCCAGGCTGCGGCCGCCGCCATCGACATCCACAACGCCGCGACGCAATGGACCAAGGCGCTCCTGGACAATGCCGCCCGACCCTCGGGCGCGCTGGTCTATTCCGGTGGCGACGGCACGCTGTCGGAGGACCAGTACGAGCGGCTGAAGGCCGAGCTCGAGCAGGGCTTCTCGGGCAGCCGCAATGCCGGCCGGCCGCTGCTGCTGGAAGGCGGGCTCGACTGGAAGGCGCTGTCGCTCTCGCCGCGCGACATGGACTTCATGGAGGCGAAGCACGGGGCCGCCCGCGAAATCGCGCTCGCTTTCGGCGTGCCGCCCATCGTGCTCGGCATTCCCGGCGACGCGACCTATGCCAATTACCAGGAGGCCAACCGCGCCTTCTGCCGCGACACGGCCCTGCCGCTGGCGCGCCGGGTGATGGGGGGGCTGATCGGCTGGCTGGCGCCGGGCGAGGGGCTGGCCGCGACACCCGACGAGGATGCCATCGGCGCGCTCCATGCCGAGCGCGAGAGCCTGTGGCGGCGTGTCGAGCGCGCGCCCTTCCTCACCGAGGGCGAGAAGCGCGAGGCGGTGGGCTATGCCCGCGAGAAGCCGGAGATCTGAGACGGAACGCGAAAGGAGGCCGCCATGCTGCCGCAAGGGGCCGAGCCGGTCGTTCGCGCCTTCGTGGAGCGGGCCGACATCGCCGCGCTGGCGCTGTTCATGTGGGCGGCGAGCGCGACCGGGCTGCTGGTCTGGACGCTGAGGGAGCTTGCCGCCGCCAACCGCCGCTTCGACGCCTTCGTGCGCGAGCTGACGCGCTTCAACGAGCGGGCGGGCCGGCGGGATTGAGCGGGTGCGCGATCAAGGCGAGGTTCCGTTCACCATGCTTCAGGGAGAGGGAGGTCGGTTCATCGATATCAAAGGCGATCCGTGGCTGACTTGGGCAACGGACCGGAGCCTTGCCCATGCTGCCCAGGGCCTTCTATCTGCTGATGCTGCCCGCCGGCCTCGTCGCCGTGGCGAAGCCCGAGGCCTATACCGCGCTGCTGGCGGTCGCCATGCCGCAGCGCGCCGAGGTCGCGGCCGTCGCCACGCCGGAGCCGCCGACGACCGCCAATCCCTTCGGGCCGAAGCGGCTCACCGCCGACCGCGACGGCCATGTCCGCGCCCGGGCGCGGGCCAACGGCCGTTCGTTCGACGTGCTGGTCGACACCGGCGCGACCGTGGTGGCGCTGACCTGGCGCACCGCGCTCGATCTTCACCTGGTCCGCCCCGGCGAGACCATGGATACCGCCATGCAGACCGCCAATGGCCGGGTCATGGGCAAGCGCGTCGTCATCCCCCGCCTCGAGGTGGAGGGGCTGACGGTCGCGTCCGTGGCCGCTGTCGTGCTGCCCGAAGGGGCGCTCGGCATCAACCTGCTCGGCATGAGCTACCTGTCGCGCCTGCGCCGCGTCGAATTCGCGCAGAACGCCCTGATCCTCGAACAATAGGCGGCCTCTCCCACGGGGCGCGCCTCGCGGGAGCCTCAACCATGCCCGTCCGTCTTCTCGGCGCGCTGCGGCGCGAACGCATCGCCATGCCCGCCGACGAGCCGATCCGCCGCTTCGTCGAGACGCTGGAGGCGCTGGAACAGCGCCGGTCGCGCCGCGGCGGCGGGCGCGTGCGCGCGCTCGACCTCTTCGTCTCTCCCGCCGCCCTGAAACCCCGGAGCGAGCCGTGATGTCCGGCCTGCCGACCACTCGTCTCGATCCCCGGACCGGCCTCTTCACCGGTTATGCCTCGCTGTTCGGCATCGCCGACACGCAGAACGACATCGTCGAGCGCGGCGCTTTCGCGGGCTCGCTGGCCAAGCGCGGGGTCGCCGGCATCCGCATGCTGTGGCAGCACGACCCGGCCGAGCCGATCGGCACCTGGCTGTCGCTGGCGGAAGATCCGGTGGGCCTGCGCGTCACCGGCCGGCTGGTGACGCACACGCAGCGCGGCCGCGAGGCGCTGGACCTGATGGCGGCGGGCGCGGTGGACGGGCTCTCCATCGGCTTCAAGGCGCTGCGCGCGGCCGGTGGCCGGCGCGGGGCGACGCGGCGGCTGCTGGAGGTCGATCTCTGGGAGGTCTCGGTGGTGACCTTCCCGGCGCTGGCGGCGGCAAGGGTCACGCGCATCGCGGCGTGAGACGGCATGGCCGGATGTCCTCCGTCCGGTTCATCCGCGTAGCGGCCGTGGCAGCGCTACGACCCGGACCAGCCGCGCGTGCCGGCCGGCTCGGCGGATGGCGGGCAATGGACCAGCGGTGGGGGCGGAGAAGCAGGGCCGCCCCGCGAAATGACGCGGCCCATTCGTGGAGCTGCCGGCAACAGGCCAAGCGCTGCAGTGCAACTGGCTGTCGCTCGTGCAGAGGCGAATGCCGCAATCCGCAACGTGCAGCAGTATAATCCCGGTTGGCAACCGAAGAACCAGAGTGCAACGAGCGGGGGTGCGGAAGGAGACATTGCCGCGCTGCGGGCGCGCCGCGACGAAGCCGAGGCTTATTTGGCGCTATTGCGGTTGCGAGGTATTGGCCCTGGCGAATACGCCGGAAGTCCCGCTGACTTGCCTTTCGGCCCTATGACGTCAGGCGGAAGGCAGCAGCTCAATCAATCCGGCGAGCAGAATGGCTGCCACACGTGCGGCGCAAGGAGTCCGGGAAGCGCTTCGGGAAACTGGTATTGGGATCATCAGAAGCCCACAGGTCTCAACTGGTCCCGGGAGCCTCAAACAGGCTATCCTCAATGTCGGCATTGCAGTGACCGCCAAGGCGGATGGGTCAGATCGATCAGGCGGGAGAATGGATTTTGAAGCAATCAATCCAGTACAATTTGCCGCATGGCTTGGTATTCATCTCCAATAGTGACGGCGGTGAGCCTCCCTATCCGACGCGGGCTACTCAATTCCGCTATACGGATACATGTATCAGCGTCAGTTGCATGCATGGCCAGGAAGGCGAGACGACCATTACGTTGGGATGGTCGGCCGAGGTTGACCCTGGCTATGCGCCGGTGATCAGCGGCGCTCTCAAGACCGCCGGCGGATCGGTTCTCGTTTCGACCAGCGAGGGAGAGGTGCTGCTCGAAACCCCAACGCCCACGGCGGAAACGAATGTTCGTATTTGGGTCGATCATCCCCTTTGGCCAGCAAACATCCATATCGGCATTGGCCTTGCGGATGACGAGCGCAAAATGAGTGTCGGGCCAATGCCTGCCATTGGTTGAGCTGCGGATGTCGCGCGAGGATGCCGGGCTGATCTGCGGTGCATACGGCGTTGAAGCATCAGATCGATGATTTGCGCGACCCGAACTTCCGCGCGGAGGCGTCGTTGCTGAAGTCCGGTTGGGTAAACTATGGTCATGCTGGGACGATCCGCGTCGATGTGTTCGAGCGTGCTCGCCACGACACGGTCTGTGTTTATGGCATCAAGACGGGTCGACGTGGGATGGATATTCCGCGCCTCGATGAGATCGTCGGGCGCGTCCGGGCAGTTTATCCCGAGACAAGGCGAACCCTCATTACGGCGGTGAGGCCATACGCTCGATAGTCAAATGGCCTCTATATTTGCAGATTTTGTCGAACGATGGGTCGATACCACAAGAGCTTTAGGCAGAATTCGCGATGCCGGCATCCGCAGAGCTGAGGCGCTATGTCCAACCATTGCTTGCCCGGCACGATGATCTTGGTTTCGCCAAACGCCTGATTGTCTTGCGGCCGGTCCGGCATTTTGCCTGCGGCGTGCTGCTCGATGGCGCGCTCCCCAAGGACGAGTTTCGCCCACTGTACATGGTCGCAGAGCTCTTTGCTCATCATGGAAGGCTGCCGCCCATGTATGGAAATGCGCTCTACTATCCACGGCGAGGCGTGAACGAATACTGGTCGGTGCTGAACCCGCGCGCGCTGGAGCTTCTGATTGCGGAGGTCGAAGACAAGGCGCTGCCGGTCCTGAGGGCGATCGCGACGCTGGAAGACTTCTATGCGCACACGTCTATGCCCGACGAGTTCACGCGCCAGACGATCCAGTATGACTTGCTGCGCCATGCGCCGGTGGCCGCCGCGCTCGGTGACAAGGAAGTGGCCACATCGATCTGCAGGGAGCTGGCATCTGGAAAAAGCCCGTGGACGAGGCCCTGGCTGTGGGAAGAGGCACGGCCGATCGTCGAGGAATTCTGCCCGCCGGTTCTGGCTGGCGACTGGAGCGCGGTTACGGCGCTTCTGCACCGATGGGAGGAGGCGAGCGTCCACAAGAACAAGTTGGAGTCATACTGGCAGCCCACGCCATTTCCGCTCGAACTGACGGACACCTGACGGGCAGGCCTTTTCCGCCGGCCGCGCCGACAGGCCGTCAACCGAGCCATTCCTAAGCCAAGCCCCGCCTTCGCGCGGGGTTTTTTGTTGTCCGCGAGGCCTCATGACCGACATCCAATCGATCCGCCGCGCGATCCTCGCGAAGGAGATCGCCGCACTGAAGGCCGGATGCCCAGGCTGTGGCGGCGTTCAACGCGCGGGACTATTCGGCGGGGCCGGCCCCGGTGCGCGAGCTGTCGTTTGTCGGGCAGCTCACGCGTGAGCAGGTCGAGCAGGCCTGCCCCCGTCTGCCAGAGGTACAGGAGCGGACCGATATTGCCGCCGATGCCTTTGCAGGGGATCGTTTCTGGGTGAGTCCGCAGCGATACGGGACAGCGGTACACACGCATCTGAAGCATCAGATCGATGGATTGAACGATCCCAAGTTCAGAGCCGAGATGTCACTCCTGAAAGCCGAAGAGGCAAATCGCCGTGGTGAGCGTGGATCAATCCGGATTGATGTATTCGAGCGCACCAACTCCGATACGGTTTGCGTCTACGATATCAAGACCGGCGAGGCAGGTTTGGGTCCAACGCGCACCCTTGAGATTGTTGGCCGCGTCCGACATGCTTTCCAATTCGTGCCGCGCATCATCATCACCGAGATTAGGCCGACGCGATGAGCAATATCCGCAAGATCGGAAAACTGCTCGAACCGCTGATCGCGCGGCGGAACGATCTCGCCTATGTGTCGCGCTGGCTGATCATCAAGCCGACTCATCACATTCTCCGCCTCGTCACCTTTGATCGCGGGTTTTATCCCGGCTTCTTCCGCGCGTACTGGTCAGTATCCGCGACCTTTGACCAGGACAACGTCTTCAGCCTTTCCGATGGCCAACCCTTTTACCCCCCGCAACCACTGCGGTGGAACTTAAGCGAACCCACGATCCAGAAAGCTCTGCTCGACACCATCGAGACCGAAGTTCTGCCCCTGCTCGAGCCGGTTCGCGGTATCGAAGACTATGTCGCCTTCTGCGACCATCACGACTTTCGGGGCCGACTCGAGCAATTTCCGCTGCGCAACATCAAGATTCAAGCAGCGTTGGGCAATTTCGACAAGGCAAGAGCGGTCGGTGAGGTGCTTGCCTCCGGCCGAACCTTCTGGACCGAGCCTCGAATGCGCGAATTGTGGGAGCCGATCCTGACAGAGCTTTGCCCGTTGCTTAGGGCCGACGACCGCGCAGGCGTTGCGAACCTTCTGCATCGATGGGAGCGCGAAGTGGCTCAGTCGCGCAAGCTTGCTGGCATCTGGGAGCCTTCGCCTTTCCCGCTCGAGCAATCCTGGTCCTGATATGAACGAGATCAGACCCTTCGAATGACCACTACTGCCCAGATCCGCAGGCTGCTGAAGCCGCTGCTCGGCCGTCACAACGATCCGGTGCCGTCATGCCAATGGCTGATCGTGCAGCCGGTCGACCACCTGGTGAGGTTCGCCCTCATCGACAGGACAAGCAGCGCCGACCATTGCTGTCCGATCTGGGTGTATTGCATCTGTTCGGTTCCGCGCCGGGCATAGGCATCGCCTGTCAACTCCACGCATGGGAGTTCGAGCGAAGCCGGAGCCCGGTCGTGAGCCGCTATCGGGGACGAACGCTTTTCCCGTTCGAGCTTGCGGCTTCTCGGCCGCGCTGCCGTCCTGTGTCCCCTCTCACCCCGCCCTCGCGCGGGGTTTTTTGTTGTCCGCGAGGCGCCATGACCGACATCGAATCGATCCGCCGGGCGGCCCTTCGGAAGGAGATCGCCGCGCTGAAGGCCGAGTGCCTCGCCTTCGACGCCGGCATTCGCGCGGCCCGCCTCGCGCTCTGGCTGCGCTACGACCCGGACCAACCGCGCGTGCCGGCCGGCTCGGCGGATGGCGGGCAATGGACGAGTGCGGGAGGGGGCGGGGGACTCGGCCTCGATCCGGAAGGAGGTGCCGGCGATACCGAGTTCGGCGCTGGCGGTAACGCACCAACCGGCTCGGACGACGGCGGCGACTGGAAGACGATCGCGCGCGGCGTCGGCCCGGACGGCACGCGGACGGAGACGAACATCCGCGACGACGGCACGACGATCCGCTCGGAATACGCCGCCTCGCGGGCCGCCGGCTTCGACGAGCGGCATACGGTGATGACGCCGGACGGGAGTCTGCGCAGCTTCGAGACGGAGGGTTTGAGACAGACGGTTCGCGACGAGCTCGGGGAGGTGCTGAGCCGGTCGGAATTCCGGCCGGATGGCGCGGTGCTGGAGCCGGCGTTCCTGCCGCTTGTCGTTCCGGCTGCGCCAACGGTGGTCAGCACGACCGGCCAACTGGGCTTGATCCTGCTGGGTGGTCTGTCGACGAGGAACGGGCCAGACGGTCAAGCGGTTGCAGCGTTCAATGCCAGAGAATTCTCTGCGGGAACACCGGATGCTGAACTGACCTATGTAGGACGCCTAAGTCAGGCGGAGGTCCAAAGGGCCTGCCCGGGACTCGGGAATGTTCAGGACATAACAAACGCGTCTGCGGCGCTCATCAGCCGGGAGGGGGTGTCACCATCCATGTATGGGACGTTGGTTCACACAGAGATCAGAGATAGGATTCAGAGGTCGGAAGGAACGCAACCATTCCGGCCAGGCTATTTTCATGCCGAGCACTCATTCTTAAAAGAAAAAGAGGCGGTTCGTTATGGTGAGCGTGGTTCGGTTCGTGTCGATGTCTTCGAAAAGCCAGAAGGGACGGCAACTGTCTGTGTCTATGATGTCAAGACAGGCAGAGCAGGTTTTCCACGCGGCAGGATGGAAGAGATTCCCACTCACGTTCGTGCATACTACGGATCGCCACTTCGCGTCATCCTCACCGAGATTCGTCCACGCAGATGAAAGGCCCTCGCCGCATTCAATTGGCTTTGCAGCCCTATATGGAGGGGCGGCCCAGCCTCACGCTTGCGAAATACTGGATCGTTATCAAGCCGTTGCACCACATTTACCGCGGCATAACGTTCAGCCGGCTTTTCGCCTCGGGCGAGTTTGTCGCCAATTGGTCGATCTCGCCAATGTTCGACCGCATCCACGCGCTGGCTTTGTCTGACGGGAGGGTCATCTATGCCGGGTCTTCCGCCAGGTTCTTTCTGAACGACCCCTCCTCGCTGGAGGCCTTCTTCGCTGAGATCGACAACAACATCGTTCCGATGCTGGAACCAGTCCGCTCGATCGATGACTTCGTCCCGTTCGTTGATGGCACGGGCATTCGCTCTCCTGTCGCCAGATTCCCGCGTCGCCATGTCAAGATTCTTGCCGCCCTTGGGCGTTTCGACGAGGCACTCGAGATCGCCCTCGCAATCGCAGAGGGTCGCAACGGCTGGGCACCGCCCGATCTCAGGGAATCTTGGGAGCCAATCGTCACAGATCTGCTTCCGCTTCTGCAGGCAAATGACCGCGCGGGAGTTGCCACCCTCCTTCGTCGATGGGAGGCCGAGTGGCGGAGAAATATGGCATGTCGCACATCTGGCAGCCCGCTCCTTTCCCCTTCGAGCTAACCTCTTGACTAACCTGCCGGATCTCATCGATCTCGTCCGTGCGCTGCTACTCGCTGATTGGGACTCGATCGGCATCCGCGACGAACCGAAAGCGCAGGACGAGTATGACGACTATGCCCCGGCGATAGCTGAACTCTTGCATTCGGGCGTCGAGACGGACGCCATCGCCGAACATCTGCGCCGGATCGAGACCGACCAAATGTCTCTGCCGCCCAACACCAAGCGCGCTCGCCATGTGGCCGCGCGGCTACGGCAACTCTCGGCCTGACCCGTCGAAGACCGAAATCGCATGCCCCAAGCCCCGCCCTTGCGCGGGGCTTTTTCTTATGCCCTGTCCCCAACCGAAGGACCTGACCATGCACGAGACCCAATCCGCGTCCATCTCCCCCGAAACGAAAGCCGTGCTGCCGCACGAGGCCAGTGTCACCCATGCCGAGGTGATGCGCATCTTCGAGGCCTTCAAGGAGGCCAACGACCAGCGTATCACCGACATCGAGCGCCGCTCGGCGGACGTGTTGGCCGACGACAAGGTCGCCCGCATCAACCGGGCGCTGGACGAGAAGATGGCGGCGCTTGACCGGGCGGCGCTGGCCGCCCGCCGGCCGGGCCTCGCGCTGGAGCGCCACGAGCAGCGGGCCGGCGCGAGCGAGCACAAGGCCGCCTTCGAGGCCTATATCCGCTCCGGCGAAGTTGCGGGTCTGAAGGCGCTCGAAACCAGGGCCATGTCGGTCGGCTCCGGGCCGGACGGCGGCTATCTCGCCCCGCCCGAGGTCGAGACGGCGGTGACGCAGCGGCTCGCGGCGATCTCGCCGATCCGCGCCATTGCCGGCGTGCGCCAGATTTCGGCGGGCACGTTCAAGCGGCCCTTCGCCCGGACCGGCCCCGTCACCGGCTGGGTCGGCGAGACGGCGGCCCGGGCGCAGACCAGTTCGCCGGTGCTGGCCGAGCAGGTGTTTCCTGCGATGGAGCTCTATGCCATGCCGGCGGCGACGCAGACGCTGATCGACGATGCTGCGGTCGATCTCGAAAGCTGGATCGCCAGCGAGGTGGACACCGTCTTCGCCGAGCAGGAGGGCGCTGCCTTCGTCGCCGGCGACGGCGTCAACAAGCCGAAGGGCTTTCTCGCCGAGACGCAGGTGGCGAATGCCTCGTGGAGCTGGGGCAATATCGGCACGGTGATCACCGGCCACGCCTCGGCCTTCCCGGCGAGCAACCCGGCCGACGTGCTGGTCGATCTCGTCTATGCGGCGCGGGCCGGCTTCCGCCAGAACGGCCGGTTCGTGATGAACCGCAAGACGCAGGCGACCATCCGCAAGTTCAAGGATGCGTCGGGCGCCTATGTCTGGAATCCGCCGGCGCAGGCGGGCGGCGAGGCGAGCCTGTTCACCTTTCCCGTCACCGAGGCCGAGGACATGCCGGATATCGGCGCGGGGACGACGCCGGTCGCCTTCGGCGATTTCCGCCGCGGCTACCTGATCGTCGACCGGCTGGGCCTGCGCATCCTGCGCGATCCCTACTCCGCCAAGCCTTACGTGCTGTTCTACACGACCAAGCGGGTGGGCGGCGGCGTCGCCGACTACGACGCGATCAAGCTACTGAAGGTGGCCGCGAGCTGATTGGAAGCAATCCGCCGAATGATAATGTCGCGGTCCCGTCGAACAGCCGGATGGCCGCGATGCTCATTGGAACGCGGATACTGCATGTGAAGAGCAAGGCCGGCACCGCCGAGGTGCCGGTCAGTCTATATGCTCCCGTGGCGGACGATCTGGGCTGGGGCTGCCGCTATGAGATCGGCTGGCCCCGAAGGACACGCACCAGCACGGCTTGGGGCTTCGATGCCCTTCAGGCAGTTCGTCTGGCGATGCAGAAGATCGCGAGCGAACTCTATGCCAGTGCCTATCACAAGCAGGGTCGGCTGGCCTGGCTGGGACAGGGCGGAGGCTACGGCTTCCCGATCACCAAGAACGGCCGCGACCTTCTCGTCGGTTACGACAAGGAATTCGACGGCTGATCGCCCGCCTCACGGCGCGGTGCCGCCGTCGATCCGCGCCCAGGGCGGCAGGCCCTGCCGTTCGGGAGCGCGCGGCGGCGGCAGGGTGGCGACGCGGGGATTTGCGGGCGCGCGGCTCTCGCCGGTGGCGACCGCGCCGCGGATCCACGAGGCGATGGCGACCACGGGCATGGCGACGGTGAGCGAGCCGCAGCCGCGCGTCTCCGGCGGGCCGGAGACGAGGCTGACGACGCCGACGACGGAGCCGCCCGCGACGGCGGGTCCGCCGGAATCACCCTGACAGGCCGAGGGGCCGAAGCCGCGGGCGATCATCTGCGCATTGCCGAGGGCGGTGTAACCGGACGGCGAGCGCTGGAGGACAGGCAGGGTCACCCGCCGGAGCTGGCCGGCGCTGCGCATGCTGTCGAGCTGCTGGCGGCCGAAGCCGGCAATGGTGACGCTGGTGCCGGGGGCGGGATCGCGCCCGCCGATGCGCGCCGGGCCGTAGCCGGCCGGCGGCAGGTCGCGCATCGTGAGCACGGCGACGTCAATCGGCGCGGTTCCGCCGCGCGGCCCCGGCACGCCGGGATGGCCGGAGGCCGACACAACCGGGCTGAGCGCCACGATGCGCCCCGAACGGATGAAGGCGACGACGGCGAGCCTTGCGCCCGCCACGCAATGGGCGGCGGTCAGCACCGAGCGCCGGCCGATGATCGTGCCGGTGCAGCCATTGGCGTCGCCGGTGACGATCAGGACCGAGGAGCGGGCGAGCGCATCGCCCGTGCCGACCGCACTGCCGCCGATGATGGCATGGGCGGGGGAGGCCGCCGTCAGGCCACCCGCCAGCGCCGCCGCGAGAACGGCAGCCGAGATACGATGCGTCATCGCGATCCTCCAAGGCCCCGGATCGTCTCTTCGATCCAGCGGCGGTGCGGGGAAACGGGGACCGTCCCCGTGAGATTGCCACAGCGGCCGGCGCCGCGCCCGGTCGTCCAGCTGACGACGCCGGCGACGGCAGGCCGCCCGGATTCGGATGCAAAGACCGGACCGCCGGAATCGCCGGTGCAGGCGCCGAGCGACGCGCCGGAGGGGCCGATGAGCCGGACCTGATAGGAGGAGGGACGGCCGGTGACGGTCAAGGCGGCGGATCGCAGCACCCCGGCGCTGCGGGCATCGCCCTCGGCCGACGGCCCGAAGCCGGCGAGGCGGATGGCCGCCCCTGCCTGCGGAATGCCGCCGCCGGACAGCGCGACGGTCCGCCGGCCGTTGCCGATCGGGTTGGCGGTGCGCACCACGGCGAGATCGACCGCCGTGCGGCGGGCCTGCCAGTCGGCCCGGCGATAGGCCGGATGGACGCGCCGTTCGACGACCTCGTTGATGACAGGCTGGCGGCCCGGCCCAAAGACGAGAACGCCGAGGCGGCCACCATCCTCGACGCAATGGGCGGCGGTCAGCACCAGCCGTTCGCCGATCACGGCGCCCGAGCAGAAGCCGTTCTGCCCGGAAATCATCACGACATGGGCGCTGACGGGGTCGCCGGCCGGCACCTCGGCGCCGCCGATGACGGCCAGCGCGGCCCCGGCTGGAAGGATGGTCGCGGCGAGCGCGGCGGAAAGGCTTCGAAACACGTCGGCTCCCTGCGAGTCCCGGTGATCAGGGCCTTTGACCGGGCCCGGTGTCAATACGAAGGCGGCTCCCGGCCGGATGCGCGGGCGGCCCGCTTCTGAACCAAAACGCCTGATGGCGCCACGCATTCCCACCAAGGACGAGGCATCATGAGCCTGACACTGACCTCTCCGCCCGAGGCGGAGCCCCTGCCGCTTGCCGACCTGAAAGCCTTCCTGAAGGTCGACGGGACCGACGAGGACGCGCTGATCGGCTCGATCGCCACGGCCGCGCGCGCCCATCTGGAGGCGCTGACCGCCAAGGCCTTCGTCACGCAGCGCTGGCGCGTCCGGCGCGACGCCTGGGCGGCGCATGGCCGCCTGACCTTGCCGATCGGGCCGATCGCCAGCCTCGACGCCGTGACTGTCACCCGCGTCGCGGGCGAGGTCAGCCTGCCGCTCGACCTGTTCCGGCTCGACGGCGACGGCCTGCCGCCGCGCCTGTCCTGGACGCCGAGCGTCGTGCCGATGCCCGCCGTGCCGATGTCCGGCATCGCCATCGACGTGACCGCCGGCTATGGCGGTCCCGGAGACGTGCCGGCGCCGCTGGTGCAGGCGGTGCGGCTGCTCGCGGCGCACTGGTACGAGAACCGGACGCTGGTGACGGTCGGTCACGAGGTCGCGGTCATGCCGCGCGCGGTCGATGCGCTGATCGCCCCCTTCCTCGTCAGGAGGGTGGCATGACCGTCGGCACACTGCGCCACCGCCTGACCGTCGAAGCTCCGGCCGAGATCGCCGACGGCGCGGGCGGGGTCGCCCGGACCTTCGCGGCGGTTGGCGAGATCTGGGGCCTGATCCAGCCCATGGGCGGCACGGAAACGCGCGCCGAGGAGCGGCTGGTCCAGCGCCTGACCCACGCGATCGTCATCCGCCCCTTCGCCGGGCTGAGCGCCGCGCACCGCCTGCGCAAGGGCGCGCGCATCTTCGACATCCGCGCCATCCGCGAAGACACGCCTTCGCGCCTCTACGCCACCTGCCATTGCGAGGAGATCGCCCCGTGAAGCCGCTCGTCACCGTCGCCTTCGGCGGGCTCTCCGCCGACGCCCGCCTGCCGGGCTGGACCATGCCCTTCGTCGTCCGCCTCGCGGACCGCTTTCGCGTCGAGGTCGCCAATGGCGGTGGTCCGGCGTTGCGCGTCATTCGCGGCAGCGAACAGGCGTCGGTGGTCGATACCGGCGCGGACGCCTTCGCCCGCGAGTTCGGCTCGCTCGACCGGCCGGCAGCGCCGCGCCTCGGTCCGGCGGCGGCGCGCCTGCGCTCGGGAGCCTGACCCATGGTGGTCGCGACCCTGGCGCTCCGCCGGTCGCTGCATGACGTGCTCAACCAGTATGCCCCGCTCGTCGCCGTCCTCGGCGGCGCGAAGGTCTATGACGAGCCGCCGCGCAGCGCCGCCTTTCCCTATGTCACGCTGGGCGAGGCCCAGACCAACGACTGGTCGACCGGCTCCTCGGCCGGCCATGAACACGCCCTGACGCTGCATGTCTGGTCGCGGCAGGGCGGCCAGTCCGAGGCGCATGTCGTCGCCGGCGAGGTGATCGCCGCGCTGGAGATCGTGCCGCTCGATCCCGAGGGCCAGACCCTCGTCAACCTGCGCTTCGCCACCGCCGACATCCGCCGCGAGGCGGACGGCCGCACCTGGCACGGCGTCGTGCGCTTCCGCGCGGTGACCGAGCCGGCGTGACGCCGTCGACTGCCGCCTTCATCCAACAACGGAGAACTCCATGACTGCCCAGAAAGGCAAGGACCTGCTCGTCAAGATCGCCGACGGCGCGGGCTTCGTCACGGTTGCGGGGCTGCGCTCGCGCCAGCTTCGCTTCAATGCCGAGACCGTCGACGTGACTCATGCCGAGAGCGCCGGACGCTGGCGCGAACTGCTCGGCGGCACCGGCGTCAAGCGCGCCTCGGTGTCCGGCTCCGGCATCTTCCGGGACGAAGCCTCCGACGCGCTGATGCGTCAGGTGTTCTTCGACGGCGCGGTTCGCGACTTTCAGGTGATCGTGCCGGATTTCGGCACGGTGGCCGGAGCGTTTCAGGTGACGGCGCTGGAATTCGCCGGCAACCACAACGGCGAGGTGACCTACGACATCGCGCTCGAAAGCGCGGGCGCGCTGACCTTCACCGCCGCCTGAAGCCGTTGAATCGGAATCGCCGCGTGAACGCGGCGGCGCTTTCGAAGCGCCGCGCAAGCCGCTGAACCGACTCACGAAATCTCTTCGACCTGAATCAATCTCTGCACACCGGAGGTGCCGATGCCCAATGCCCGTCGCGGCGAGATCACGGCCGATCTCGGCGGCCGCAGCCGACGCCTCGTCCTGACCCTCGGCAGCCTTGCCGAACTCGAAGCCCATTTCGAGGCCGGCGATCTCGTCGAGCTTGCCGAGCGCTTCGGCACCGGCCGCCTGTCGGCCACGGACCTTGCCGCCGTCATCGGCGCGGGGCTGCGCGGCGCCGGCGAGACGATCACCGACCGGGAGGCGGCATGCCTCTCGGTGGAGGGCGGGGCGGCGTCCTACGCCAGGATCGTTTCCGACCTGTTAACCGCGACATTCGGCGCGGGCGCGGCACCGGAGGCGAAGGCCGCCGGCCCTTTCGTCTGAGCCCCGGCGCGCCGCCGGCAGAGCCGCACCCCTTCCCCTGGGACGATGCCCTGCGCCTCGCGCTCGGCGTCATCGGCTGGCCGCCGGATGTGTTCTGGCGGGCGACGCCGCGCGAGCTGGCCGCCGCCCTCGAAGGCCGGCTCGGCCGCATCGGCATGCCCGTGGACCGCCCCGCGCTCGACCGCCTGATGGCGGCCTATCCCGATTGAGGTGACCTGATGACCCCCGTCGATACCCTCTCCGTCGCGATCACGGCGGATACTTCCGCGTTCCGGCGCGAGATCGCCGACGCCGACAAGCTGGCCAAGAGCTTCGGCTCCTCGATGACCCGCGCCTTCACCGGCGCGGTGCTGCGCGGGCAGGATCTCGGCGGCGTGCTGCGGACGCTCGCCATGCAGATGTCCGCGATGGCGCTGAGGAGCGCGATCCAGCCTGTCATGAGCGGCCTGACCAGTTCGATCGGCGACTGGCTGGCGGGCTTCAGGGGCCTCGGCCAGGGCGCGGAAAGCGATGTCGGTCTGCTCTCGGGCATGAGCCCGCAAGCCTTCGCCCGCGGCGGCGTGATCGCGACGCCGGCCTATTTCCCGATGCCCGACGGCCGCGCCGGCCTGATGGGCGAGAGGGGCGCGGAGGCGATCATGCCGCTCGCCCGCACCGCCGACGGCCGCCTCGGCGTCGCCGCCGGCGGAGCAGGGCGGGCCGGCCCCGCCATCGTCATGAACGTCAATGCCGCCGACGCCGCGAGCTTCCGCCGCTCGGAGGCCGAGGTGACCACCATGCTCGCCCGCGCCGTGGCGCGCGGTCGGCGCGGATTGTGAGGATTTTGCCATGTCCGCCTTCCACGAGGTGACCTTTCCGCTCGACATCGCGCTCGGCGCGTCCGGCGGGCCGGAGCGGCGCACGGATGTCGTGCTGCTCGGCTCGGGGCGCGAGGAGCGCAATGCCCGCTGGGCGCATTCGAGGCGGCGCTACGACGCCGACTACGGCGTCAAAAGCCTCGCCGGCCTGCAGGCCGTTATCGCCTTCTTCGAGGAGCGGCGCGGCCGGCTCCATGGCTTTCGTTTCCGCGACCGGCTGGATTGCTCCTCCGCCCAGCCCGGCGCGGCGCCGTCGCCCACCGATCAAGAGATCGGCACGGGCGACGGCGAGACTGTCGCCTTCCGGCTGGCCAAGACCTACGGCGCGGGTGGAACGGCCTATCGTCGGCCTGTCGCGAAGCCGGTGGCGGGTTCGGTGAGGGTCGCGGTCGGCGGCGTCGAGACCGGGAGCTTCGCGGTCGATGCCGCGACCGGCGTCGTGACGCTGGCTTTGGCCCCGGCCGACGGCGCGGTGGTGACCGCCGGCTTCCTGTTCGACGTGCCCGTGAGATTCGACGCCGACCGTCTCGACGTGAACCTCACCTCCTTCGCGGCGGGGGAGATCCCGTCCATCCCGCTCATCGAGATCAGGGAGTGAAGCCATGCGCGCCATTCCTCCCGCCCTCCAGACGAAGCTCGATACTGGCTGCACCACGCTCGCGACCTGCTGGATCGTCCGGCGCGGCGATGGCGAGGTGCTCGGCTTCACCGACCACGACGAGGATATTCAACTTGACGGTGTGACCTGCCGCGCCGCCAGCGGCTTCGACGGCGCGGCCGCCGCCGAGAAGCTCGGCTTCGCGGTCGGTGCCGGCGAGGTGGCCGGAGCGCTGGTCGGCGACGCCATTGCCGAGGCCGAGATCCGCGCCGGCCGCTACGACGCCGCGCGGGTGGAAATCCATGTCGCGGACTGGTCGGAACCCTCGCTGTCCGTGCTGCTGCGGGTCATGCGGCTCGGCGAGATCAGCCGCGACGGCGCCGCCTTCCGCGCCGAATTGCGGGCGCTGACCGACGCGCTCGACGAGGAGCGCGGCCGGCTCTACACGCCGCGCTGCTCGGCCGACCTCGGGGACCATCGCTGCGGGCTGAACCTCGCCGCTCCTGGGCTGATGACGACGGTCGCCGTCGCGGCGGTCGGCCCGGACCATGTCATCTGTGCCGGGCTCGGCGTCTTCGCGCCGGACCTGTTGGTCGGCGGCCGGCTGGCGGTCGCGTCCGGCGCGGCGCAGGGCTTCACGGTCGAGATCGCGGCGCAGGCCTCCGTTGCCGGCGGCACGCGGCTGACGCTCTGGCAGCCGCCGCCCGAGCCCATCGCGGCCGGCGATACGGTGACGGTCTCGGCGGGTTGCGACAAGCATTTCACCACCTGCCGCGACCGCTTCGCCAATGCCCTCAATTTCCGCGGTTTCCCGCACATGCCGGGCATCGACCGGATCGTCTCCGTGCCCGTGCCCGGCGAGGGCGGCCATGACGGATCGTCGCTGAACGGCTGAGCATTGGCCCGGCCAACCAGAAAGCAAAACCTCCATGCCCACCCGTTCCGCCATCGTCGCCGCGGCACGCGGCTGGATCGGCACGCCCTATCGGCATCAGGCCTCCGTCCGCGGCATCGGCTGCGACTGCCTCGGTCTCGTGCGCGGGGTCTGGCGCGACGTGATCGGCCCGGAGCCGGTCTTCGTGCCGCCCTATACGCCCGACTGGGCCGAGGCGCACGGCCACGAAACGCTGGCGGAGGCGGCGCGCGGCCACCTCGCCGAGATTTCTCCCGATGCGGCGGAGGCCGGCGACGTCGTGCTGTTCCGCTGGCGGGAGGGCTACCCCGCCAAGCACTGCGCGATCCTCTCCGGTCCCGCGACGCTGATCCACGCCCATGACGGCGCGGCCGTCGCGGAGGCGCACTTCGCGCCCTGGTGGCAGCGGCGCATCGCCTTTGCCTTCGCCTTTCCCGACATGGTCCAGGAGCCCTTCTGATGGCCGCCCTCGTTCTTTCCTTCGCGGGCGCCGCTCTCGGCGGCACGCTCGGCACGGCGGGTGCGATGGCCGGCCGCCTCGTCGGCGCGGTCGCAGGCGCGATGATCGACCGGGCGCTGTTCGGCCCGCGCGCGCCGGAAGGGCCGCGCCTGAAAGACCTCGACGTGATGTCCTCGACCGAGGGCAGCCCGATCCCGCGCATCTACGGGCGCGTCAGGATCGCGGGGCAGGTGATCTGGGCGACGAAGCTGGAGGAGCACGCCTCAGGCGGCGGCAAGGGCGCGGCGCGCCCGCGCACCTACAGCTACACGGCGAATTTCGCGGTGGGGCTGTGCGAAGGGCCGATCGCGGCGGTCAGGCGCATCTGGGCCGACGGCAAGGAACTCGACCAGCGCGGCCTCACCATCCGCGTCCATCGCGGCACAGAGGACCAGCCGGCCGATCCGCTGATCGTCGCCAAGGAGGGCGCGGGGCTGACGCCGGCCTATCGCGGCCTTGCCTATGTCGTGTTCGAGCGGCTGAACCTCGACGATTTCGGCAGCCGCATTCCGCAACTCACCTTCGAGGTGATCCGGCCGGTGGGCGCGCTGGAGGAACAGGTGCGCTCGGTGGTGATCATCCCCGGCGCGACCGAGTTCGGCTACGAGCCGGGCGTGCATTCCCGCGAGTTCGGCTATGGCCGCTCGGCGCCGGAGACGCGGCATACGAGCCTCGACGCTTCCGACTTCTCCGCCTCCATCGATGAATTGCAGGCGCTCTGCCCGAGGCTCGAATCCGTGTCGCTGGTGGTCGCCTGGTTCGGCGACGACATCAGGGCCGGCCATTGCACCATCCGGCCGAAGGTCGAGCGGCGCGACAAGGCGGTGGCCGGGCTGACCTGGCTGGCGGCCGGCGAGACGCGGGCGACGGCGGCCTTGGTGTCGGAGATCGAGGGACAGCCGGCCTATGGCGGCTCGCCTTCGGACGCGACCGTCATCCGCGCCATCCGCGACCTCAAGGCGCGCGGCCTGAAGGTGACGCTGATCCCCTTCGTGATGATGGATGTGCCGGCGGACAACGATCTGCCCGATCCGCATTCGGGCGCGGCGGACCAGCCGGCCTATCCCTGGCGCGGGCGGATCACCTGCGACCCCGCGCCCGGCCGGCCGGGTTCGCCCCACGGCGCGGCAGGCGCGGCAATGCAGGCCGCGAACTTCCTCGGAACCGCGACGCGGGCGCAGTTCCTGCGCTTCGGCGAGGTGGTGATCTATCTCGGCGCGCCGGAATGGCGCTATCGCCGCTTCATCCTGCACATGGCGAACCTCGCGGCGGCGGCGGACGGCGTCGATGCCTTCGCCATCGGCTCGGAAATGGTCGGCCTGACGCGGCTGCGTTCGGCGGTCGGCCATCCCTTCGTCGACGGGCTGGTGACACTGGCCGCGGACGTGAAAGTCGTTCTGCCCGAGGCGACGCTGACCTATGCCGCCGACTGGACCGAATATGGCGGTCAGACGGAAGGCGGCGACCTGCATTTCCCGCTCGATCCGCTCTGGGCGAGCGAGGCCATCGGCGCGGTCGGCATCGACTGGTATGCGCCGCTCGACGACCGCCGCGACGGCACGCCGGGCTCGCCCTACGACATCGCGGCGCTGCGCGCGGCGCTGGGCGCGGGCGAGGCGCACGACTGGTTCTACGCCTCCGACGCCGACCGGCCGGCGGGTGCGCGGACGCCGATCACGGATGGGCTCGGCAAGCCCTGGGTCCACCGGCAGAAGGATATCCGGAGCTGGTGGGCGAACGCCCATGTGAAGCGCGTTGCGGGCGTCGAGACCGCCGCGACGGTCTGGGTGCCGCAATCGAAGCCGGTCTGGCTGACGGAGGTGGGTTTTCCGGCGGTCGATCGGGGTCCGAACCGCCCGTCCGTCTTCCCTGATGCCAAGTCGAGCGAGGCGGGCCTGCCGCCGTTCTCGAACGGCGGCCGGGACGATCTCGTGCAGCGCCGGGCATTGGAGGCGGTCATTTCGCGCTTCGATCCGGCATTCGGCGCGAGCGAGGCGGATAATCCGCCCTTCGGCGTGGGCGGCCGCATGGTCGATGCCGCCCGCACGGCGCTCTGGGCCTGGGACGCGCGGCCATGGCCGGCCTTCCCGCGCGCCGGCGAGGTGTGGAGCGACGGCGTCAACTGGGATACCGGCCACTGGCTGAACGGCCGGCTCGGTTCCGCGCCGGTGGGCGACCTGATGGCGCGGATTCTGGCCGACTGGGGCATCGGCGATGTCGATGCCTCCGCCGTCGAGGGCGTTGTGGACGGGCTGGTCATCGACCGTCCCATGTCGGCCCGCGACGCGCTTGAGCCGCTGGCGCGCGCCTTCGGCGTCGATGTCCGCGAGAGCGGCGGCGCGCTCGTATTCGGCGGGGTGGCGGGTACCGCTGTCGCCCTCGGCGAGGACGACCTTGCCGACGAGGAGGGTCGCAGCCTCGTGGCGGTGACCCGGCGCGATGACGGGCAACTGCCGGCGGAACTGTCCATCGCCTTCTCCGACACGGAGGCGGATTTCCGCGCTTCGGCCGTGACGTCTCGTCGCCTCGCGGGCGAGAGCCGGCGCGTATCGAGCCTCGCGCTCGCGACCGCCGCCGACCCCGGCGAGATCAGCGTTCGGGCCGAAAGCCTGCTGCACCGGCTCTGGTCGGGGCGTGAGCAGGCAACCTTTGCCCTGCCGCCGTCGCGGCTGGCGCTGGAGCCGGGCGATGAGGTCAATCTGACCGCCGGCGGGCGGGCCCTGCCGCTGCGCCTCGGCGGGCTGGAAGGCACGCTGATGCGGCGCGCCGAAGCGGAGACTTTCGCGCCGCCGATCCGGCCGGCCCGGCCGAGGCCGGTCCATCGCGCCTATCGCGTGCCGCCCGGCGACGGCCGTCCGGCCGTCGCGGTGCTCGACCTGCCGCCGCTGACGGAGGTCGAGCCGCCGGTGCTGCAATATATCGCGGCGGCTTCCGACCCGTGGCGCGGACCCTATACGGTCTGGCGCGGCGGGGAGGGCAGCGGCGACGAAGCCGTCGGCTCTCTTGCGGCCCCGTCGCTGATGGGCCGGACGCTCACCGCCATGCCCGCTGGCCGGCCCTGGCTCTGGGATCGCGGCGAGGGCGTCGTCGTGGAACTCGTCCGCGGCGCGCTCGAAAGCCTCCCCGAGGCGCAGGTACTCGGCGGGGCCAATTCCTTCGCGCTGGAAGGCGCCGATGGTTGGGAAGTCGTGCAGTTTCGCGATGCGACGCTGATCGCCGAGCGGAGCTGGCGGCTGACGCACCTTCTGCGCGGGCAGCGCGGCACGGAGCACCGCATCGGGTCGGTGTCGGCCGGTGCGCGCGTCGTGTTCCTGTCGGGGCCGCTGGTGCCGCTGGGAACCGCGAGCGACCTGATCGGCCGGCCGTTCCGCTACCGGGTCGGGTCATCGGTGCTGCTCGCGGCCGATCCCGCCATGGCGGAGGTCGAGGCGGCGGCGACCGCGACGGCCTTGATGCCCTTCGCGCCCGTCCACCTCTCCGCCCGGCGCGAGGCCGGCGGCGTCCGGCTGAGCTGGGTCCGCCGCACGCGGCTCGGCGGCGATGGCTGGGAGCTCGCGGACGTCCCGCTCGGCGAGGTGGCCGAGCGCTATCGGCTGGCGATCCTGTCGGCGGGCGGCACGGAATTGCGCGCCGTCGAGACGACCGCCGCCACGCATTTCTACGCATCGGCCGACGAGATCGCCGATTTCGGCGCGCCGCAAGCGACGCTCCGGATTTCCGTCGCGCAGATTTCCGCGCTCATCGGGCCGGGCGTGCCCGCCGAGGCCGTGCTGGCGCTCTGAATCCTTCAGACGCCGGCCGGCAATTCAACCCACCATCTTCAACCGCAAGGAGACGGCAATGACCGATCTGAAACCCATTCTCCAGAGCCGCAGCGTGTGGTCGAGCCTCGTTGGCATCCTCTGCCTGATCGCCTCGGTCTTCGGCGTCGAGACGCGCCTGATCGACCAGGGCGCGCTGGCCGAGGCGCTGCTGCAGGTCGGAACCGGCGTCAGTTTCGTCGGCTCGATCATCTTCCGCGTGACGGCGACCAGCCAGCTCACGTCCAAATGAACGGCCATTCATCGCGGGTTCAGGCCGTCGGGCCTAGGCGGGATGACGGTCAACCCAGTTCATCGGTGCCATGACAGTCGCGACGACCTTCGCGAAAACCGGCGTGATCCTGTTCGGCCTGGCGATGTTCGCCGGGCCGGCGGCCGCGCAGGTCAACTGCCTCAACCCCGCCGACCGGCGCGCCGCCGTCGCCGGCGGGCAGGCGCTGCCGCTCGCCCAGGCCCAGCGCAATCTCAGGCCCGAACAGCGCGGCGAGGTGATCAATGCCCGGCTGTGCCGCGCGGGGGGGAACCTGCTCTATCTGCTGACAGTCGTCGACCGGCGTGGCAAGGTCACGCGCGTGCGGATCGAGGCGAATACCGGACAGGTCGTCCAGGTTCGCTGATCGGCATCACGGGACTTTCGGGAGATATTCAGCGTGCGCCTGCTCGTCGTCGAGGACGATCCGGATCTCAACCGGCAGATCACCACCGCCCTGACCGATGCGGGCTATGTCGTCGACAAGGCCTTCGACGGCGAGGAGGGCTATTATCTTGGCGACAGCGAGCCCTATGACGCCGTGGTGCTCGATATCGGCCTGCCGAAAATGGACGGCATCTCGGTGCTGGAACAGTGGCGGCGCTCGGGCCGCACCATGCCGGTGCTGATTCTCACCGCCCGCGACCGCTGGTCTGACAAGGTGCAGGGCTTCGACGCCGGCGCGGACGACTATGTCGCCAAGCCCTTCCACATGGAGGAGGTGCTGGCCCGCCTGCGCGCCCTGCTGCGCCGCGTCGCGGGGCAGGCGACCAACGAATTCACCTGCGGCCCGGTCAGGCTCGATGCGAGGGCCGGGCGCGTCACCGTCGACGGCAATCCCGTGAAGCTGACCTCGCACGAATACCGCCTGCTCGCCTATCTGATGCACCAGCAGGGCAAGGTGGTGTCGCGGACTGAACTGGTCGAGCACATCTACGACCAGGACTTCGACCGCGATTCCAACACGATCGAGGTCTTCATCGGCCGCCTGCGCAAGAAGCTCGGCGTCGAGGTGATCCAGACGGTGCGCGGTCTCGGCTACATTCTCCAGCCGCCCCAGGCCGCCTGATCGATGGCCGGCGCGACCCGCGCGCCCTCGCTGGCGCGGCGCCTGATCCTTCTGGCGCTGGCCTTCGCCGTGGTGCTGCTGAGCATTACCGGCATCGTGCTGGCGGCGGTGAACCGGACGGCGGTGGAACGGGCCTTCGACCGCCGCCTCGGCGTCTACGTCAAGCTGCTGATCGCGGATATCGCGGGCGCGGTGGACGACCAGCAGATCGTCGTCGGCGCCAATCTCGGCGAGCCGCTGTTCGAGCTGCCGCAATCCGGCTGGTACTGGCAGATCGTGCGCACCGATGCCGGGCGCAACGAGGTGCGCACCTCGCGCTCGCTGTTCGACGTCAGGCTGCCGGCGCTGGGCGCCGAGGCGCTTGCCGACGGGCCGACCCGCTCGCGCGAGGGCTATGTCACCGGCCCCAACAATGTCGCGCTGCGCGCCGTCGAGCGCACCATCGAGCTCGGCGAGGACGGCGATTTCCAGATCATGGTGGCGGGTCCCGCGGACGACATCGCGGCGGCCGTGCGCGAGTTCAACATCACGCTGATCGCCGCGCTGGTGCTGCTGGCGGCGGGCATGGCGATCGCTGCCTTCCTGCAGGTGCGCGTCGGCCTCGCCCCGTTGCAGCGCCTCGTCGGCGGCCTCCATTCGGTGCGGGCAGGGGAGAGCGAGCATCTGGAGGGCAATTTCCCCACCGAGATCGCGCCGCTCGCCCGCGAGGTCAATGCGCTGATCGACACCAACCGCGAGATCGTCGAGCGTTCGCGCACCCATGTCGGCAACCTCGCCCATGCGCTGAAAACCCCCATCTCGGTGATCCAGAACGAAGCCGCCGGCCGCGACGACCAGCTTGCGGTGAAGGTGGCCGAGCAGACGCGGATCATGCGCGACCAGGTCAACCACCACCTCGAACGGGCGCGCGTCGCGGCCCGCGCGCGCGTCGCCTCGACGCTGGTGCCGGTCGGCGAGGTGGTCGAGGGGCTCGCCCGCACCATGGAGAAGATCCATCGCGGCCGGGGGCTGAGCGTTTCCGCCCAGGTGCCGCCGGGGCTGATGTTTCGCGGCGAGCGCAACGATCTCGAGGAAATGGTCGGCAACCTCGTCGACAATGCCTGCAAATGGGCGGACGAGCGGGTTGTCATCGTGGTCGAGCGCGAGGCGGCCGAGACGAGTGCGGACCGGACCTATTTCACCATCGCGATCGAGGATGACGGTCCGGGCCTGACCGCCGACGAGCGCGAGGCGGTCGGGCGGCGCGGCAAGCGGCTGGACGAGACCAAGCCCGGCTCGGGCCTCGGCCTGTCCATCGTCTCGGAACTGGCCGGCCTCTATGGCGGTGGGCTGTCACTGGGCGAGGCGGGGATCGGCGGCCTCCGGTCGACCTTGCGGCTGCCGTCCGTCTGACCCGCAGCGCCGCCTTTTCGCCTCAATCGGCTGGACATCTGCCGTCCTCCTGCGCCGGTATCCCGGCGTTCATCAGACGGAATTGTCCATGCGCTATCGCCTCGTTGCCGCCGCCGCCCTGATCGGCTTCACCGTTGCCGGGTGCGAGACCCGCGAACAGTCGGGCACCGCCATCGGCGCGGTCGCGGGCGGCCTGATCGGCTCGCAGTTCGGCGGCGGACCGGGCGAGCGCCTCGCGGCGGGCCTTGCGGGCGCTGCCATCGGCGGCCTGATCGGCAACGCCATCGGCCGTGATCTCGACGCGCAGGACCGCCAGCGCGCCTATGAGGCCGAACGCGTCGTCTGGGTCGAGGGCCGCCGTTCGGAATGGCGCTCGGAGAAGGCTTACGGCTATGTCGAGCCGGGCCGGACCTACTATCGCGGCGCCAATTACTGCCGCGAATACACCCACACGATCTACATCAACGGCCGTCCGCAGACGGCCGTGGGCACCGCCTGCCGCAACCCGGACGGCAGCTGGTCACCGGTCGGCTGAGCGCCACGCACCACTTTTTAACGGAGGGCGGATAGGCTCGGCGCTCCATGACCGAGGCTGCCGCCCAACGCCAGGACAGCGCTTCCGCCCGCTCGCCCGCGGAGCGGTTGCGCGCCTATCTGGCGGCCCTGCCCGAATCGGCCCGCAGGCTCCTGTCGACCGAGATAGAGCGCGCCCGCCAGCGCGGCGAGGCGATTCCGGGCGGCGACATGATCATCGCGGCGCTGCGGCCGGCGCCGCCGCCGGTCGCTCCCAAGCCACCGGAAATCGTGCCGCCGCCGGCCGTCCGCGACGAGGTCGCGGCGCGGTTCGTGTTCCGCCCGGTCGAGCCGTTCCTGATCGACGAGCGGCTGGAGACCAAGGTTCGCGGCCGCATCGCCCGCCACTCGCTCACCGCCATCTGGACCTGGATCGCGCGCGACCTCCAGCCTGACGAAGCCAGGACGCTGGAGGCGGCTTGCACCGCCGCCATCGCCACCGGCGACGAGGCGAGGGCGACGCAGCTCGCCGCTGATTTCGCCATACCGCTCTGCGCGGCGATCCGGGCTGAGCTCGAAGAAGTCTCCGTCGACGAGGCGGTGCGCAAGCGGCTGTTCGCCCGCCTCGGCGACGAGCGCGCCCTCGACGACCTGACCGATGTTCTCGTGGTGCTTGGCAATGCGCCGGCCATCGCCGCCGTCATCGCCAAGGCGCCGACGACGATCCGCAACCTCGCCGATGACGGGCTCGCCAATGCGCGCGCCATGCTCGACCCGATGGCGAATACCCGCACGGACCTGCTGGCCTTCGCGCTGGTTCTGTTCCAGGGCCGCCTCGTGCAGAAGGCCCATCTCGCGCGCCTCGCCGTATCGGCGGCGGAGAGCGACGAGCCCGCCAAGATCGCGGTCAATCCCTATCGCTACGCGGTCGATCTTGTGGTCGGCGAGATCGAACGGTCGGCGCTCCGCGTGTCGCGCGCGCTGAAGGAGGGTCGTGGCGAAAAGGTCGCGGCGGCGCTGAAGGACCTGCACGACGCGGTCCGCTCGCTGCGCACCGACATGAGCCTTGCCGGCGACGGCCCGTGGCAGCGACGCCTCGCGAAATTGCGGGCCGACCTCGCCCGCCTGCTCACCGCCGAGATCGAAGGCGTGCCCGGCGAGATGCGCCGGCTGCTGCGGCCGCGCCAGCGCGGCGACCAGCCGGCCGAGGCCATCTCCGAGGATGTGGTCGCTGATGTCGAGACGCGGCTCGACCTGCTGTCGGCCTGCCGCAGCTATGCCTCCGAAATCGCGCTGAACGAGATTACCCTGCGCATCTTCACCGAGATTCAGGGCTATCTCGACCCGACCCTGACGCAACTGCTCGAGAACATCCGCAACGCGCCGGACGTCGACCGCGCCCTGAAGATCAGCCAGATCGAGGCCGCCGTGCGCTTCTCCGCGCGCATTTTCGGGGCGAGCTACGCACAGCTCCTCCAGAAGGCCGCCGATGTCGCGATCAATGCCGGCAAGGCGCCCGGCCGGCAGGGCTGAAGCGTATTCGTGCTTCCCTGAAGCCCGAAACGCTCCTGATTTTTGTCTTGTCGCATTTTCCTGACGCGAACCGGCATCCATTGCGCTCGAAAATGCTCCCGGGCATCTGATCTCCATCAAAGGCGCGTGCGCGCGACAATCTTCCCGTTGTCGCCCCCTGTCCGGTGGGCTATTTGGCACCATTCCAAACCGGAGCCGTCGCAGGACGGCTGGCTGACAGGGATTTCTCGCCGGGCCATGGAAGGCTCTTTCGCCGTCTGGACCATGTTCGCGCTGATGACCGCCGCCGCCGTCATGGCGGTGCTCCTGCCGCTCGCCCGCGCCCGCGCGGCGGATGGCGGCAGCGATCTCGCGGTTTATCGCGACCAGCTCGACGAGATCGGCCGCGACCGGGATGCCGGCGTGATCGGCGCGGCCGAGGCCGAGGCGGCCCGGATCGAGGTGTCGCGACGCATCATCGCAGCCGCCGAACGGGGCGGGGCGACGGCGCCGGAGGGCGCTGGTGGCCGCCGCCGCGTGGCTGCGCTGGCGGCGCTCGTCGCCGTGCCGCTGGTCGCCATCGCGGGTTATGGCCTGCGCGGCCAGCCCGGCTACCCCGGCCAGCCGCTTGCCGAACGCCGCCAGCAGGCGCCGGGCCAGAACGACATCGCGACCTTGATCGCGCGCATCGAGGCGCATCTCGCCGCCAATCCGGAAGACGGGCGCGGCTGGGAGGTCGTGGCCCCCGTCTACCTTCGCCTCGGCCGTGCCGGCGAGGCTGTCCGCGCCCGGGCCAACGCCCTGCGTCTTCTCGGCGCGACCGCTGACCGCGAGGCCGATCTCGCCGAAGCGCAGGTCGCGGCCGCCGGCGGCGTGGTGACGGCAGAGGCCAAGGCGGGGCTTGAGCGCGCGATCGCGCGGTCGGCGGACCATCCCAAGGCCGGCTATCTCCTGGGGCTTTCGGCCGAACAGGACGGCCGCCCGGCCGAGGCGCGCGCCATCTGGTCCAGGCTGATCGACATCGCGCCGCCCAATGCGCCCTGGCTGGGCGTGCTGCGCAGCGAGGTCGCCCGGCTCGGCCCGGCGGATGCGCCGCGGCCGACCGCGTCGGACATTCGCGGCATGGTCGACGGGCTGGCCGCGCGGCTCGCCGCCGACGGTTCGGATTTCGACGGCTGGCTGCGGCTGGTGCGCTCCTATTCCGTGCTCGGCGAGGCCGACAAGGCGCGCGCCGCCGCCGCCTCGGTACGCCAGCGCTTCGCGGCGGAGGCCGACAAGATCGGCCAGCTGGACGCGCTGATGCGCGAACTGGGGATGGGCGGCTGATGACCACGACCATGAGCCCGACCCCGGCCCGCAAGGGCATGACGCGCAAGCAGCGTCGCCTGACGCTGATCGGCCTGGCTCTGGCCGTGCTCGGCGTCGCGGCCGGCCTCGTCCTCTACGCGCTGTCGGGCTCGATCACCCTGTTCCATTCGCCGACCGACATCGTCGAGAAGAACGTCCAGCCCGGCCAGCGCATCCGCCTCGGCGGTCTGGTCGAGACCGGCTCGATCCGGCGCGGCGAGAACATGCAGGTGAGCTTCGTCGTCACCGACGGGCGCTCCACCATTCCCGTCTCCTATCGCGGCGTGCTGCCGGACCTGTTCCGCGAGGGGCAGGGGGTCGTCACCGAGGGCGTGCTGGAGCCCGGCCGGCAGTTCCGCGCCGACAGCGTGCTCGCCCGCCACGACGAGACCTACATGCCCAAGGAAGTCGCCGACGCGCTGAAGCAGCAGGGCCACTGGAAGCCGGGCGATCCGGCGCCGAACCCCAATGCCGCGCAGCCGGGAGGCTCGCGCTGATGTCGCCCGAGATCGGCCACTACGCGCTCGTGCTGGCGCTGGCGCTGGCGCTGTTCCAGTCGGTGGTGCCGATCTGGGGCGCGCGCAAGCGCGACGCGGCGCTGATGGGCACGGCCGACGCCGTCGCGCTCGGCCAGTTCGCCTTCGTCGCCATCGCCTTCGCGGCGCTGACCCATGCCTATCTCGTCTCGGATTTCTCGGTCGAGAACGTCGTCCTCAACAGCCACTCGACCAAGCCGCTGATCTACAAGATCTCCGGCGTCTGGGGGAACCACGAGGGCTCGATGCTCCTCTGGGTGCTGATCCTGACCCTGTTTTCGGCCTTCGTCGCGCTGTTCGGCCGCAATCTGCCGCTGCCGCTGAAGGCCAACGTGCTGGCGGTGCAGGCGTGGATCACGGCGGCCTTCGTGCTGTTCATCCTGAAGACCTCGAACCCGTTCAACCGCATCAATCCCGCGCCCTTCGAGGGCCGCGACCTCAATCCGCTGCTGCAGGACCCCGGCCTCGCGATCCATCCGCCGCTGCTCTATCTCGGCTATGTCGGGTTCTCGATGTCCTTCGCCTTCGCCGTCGCCGCGCTCATCGAGGGGCGGATCGACGCCGCCTGGGCGCGCTGGGTGAGGCCCTGGGCGCTGACCGCGTGGATGTTCCTCACCGCCGGCATCTCCATGGGCTCGTTCTGGGCCTATTACGAGCTCGGCTGGGGCGGCTGGTGGTTCTGGGACCCGGTCGAGAACGCGTCCCTCATGCCCTGGCTCGCCGGCACGGCGCTGCTGCACTCCGCCATCGTCATGGAGAAGCGCGAGGCGCTGAAGATCTGGACGGTGCTGCTGGCGATCCTGACCTTCTCGCTGTCGCTGCTCGGCACCTTCCTCGTCCGCTCCGGCGTGCTGACCTCGGTTCACGCCTTCGCGGTCGATCCCGAGCGCGGCATCTTCATCCTCGCCATCCTGATCGCCTTCATCGGCGGCTCGCTGGCGCTCTACGCCTGGCGCGCGCCGATGCTCCGGCAGGGCGGCATCTTCGCGCCGGTATCGCGCGAGGGAGCGCTGGTCCTCAACAACCTGTTCCTGACGGCCGCCTGCGCCGCCGTCTTCGTCGGCACGCTCTATCCGCTGGCGCTGGAGGCGCTGACCGGCGCGAAGATCTCGGTCGGCCCGCCCTTCTTCAACTGGACCTTCGGCCCGCTGATGGTGCCGCTGATGGTGGCCATGGTCTTCGGGCCCTTCCTCGCCTGGAAGCGCGGCGACCTTTTCGCCGCCGCCCAGCGGATGATGGTGGCCTTCGCCGCCGGCATCGCGGCGATGCTGCTGACCTTCGCGGTGACGCGCGGCGGGCCGGTTCTGGCGCCGGTCTTCATCGGCCTTGCCGCCTACATCATCGTCGGTTCGCTCGCCGAGGTGGCTGAGCGCATCCAGCTGTTCCGCGCGCCTGTCACGACGACGCTCCAGCGGGCGAGGGGCCTGCCGCGCTCCGCCTGGGGCACCGCCGTCGCCCATGCCGGCGTCGGCGTCATGCTGATCGGCATTGTCGGCGAGACCTGCTACCGGCAGGAACTGATCGTCCAGATGAAGCCGGGCGACACCGTTCAGGTCGCCGGCTACGAGGTGACGCTGACCGGGCTCGCACCGGTTCAGGGGCCGAATTACCGCGATGTCGTCGCGCGGCTGGTGCTGCGCGAGGGCGGTGTCGACGCCGGCGTTCTGGAGCCGGCCAAGCGCGTCTATACCGCGCGCAACATGCCGACCACCGAGGCGGCGCTGAAGACGCGCGGCTTCTCGCAGCTCTACGTTTCACCCGGCGATGTCGAGACCAATGGATCGATCGCGCTTCGGTTCTTCTACAAGCCGATGGTGCTGCTGATCTGGATCGGCACGCTGGTCATGATGCTGGGCGGCCTCCTGTCATTGTCGGACCGTCGCCTGAGGGTCGGGGCGCCGAAGCCGGCCGCCCGGCGCGCACCGGCCGTGCAGGCCGCGGAGTGAGCCGATGCGCGCGCTGATCCTCGCTCTCGCCCTTCTCGCCGCCGCGCCGGCCCATGCGGTGCTGCCGGGCGAGCGGCTGGGCGATCCGGCGCTGGAGGCGCGCGCGCGGGCGCTGTCGCAGGACCTGCGCTGCATGGTCTGCCAGAACCAGTCGATCGACGATTCCGACGCGCCGCTCGCCCGCGACCTTCGCCTGCTGGTGCGCGAACGGCTGAAGGCCGGCGACAGCGACCGGCAGGTCACCGACTTTCTCGTCGCGCGCTACGGCGAGTTCGTGCTGATGCGCCCGCGCCTCGGCTGGCATACGCTGGCGCTGTGGGGCGCGCCGGCCGTGTTCCTGGTCGGCGGGATCGGCTATCTCGCCTTCGCGCTGCGCCGCAGGCGTACCGGCGAGGCCGCACAGCCTGAACCGCTCTCGGACGAGGAAAAGCGCAAGCTGGACGAAGCATTGAAGGGGTGAGGCCGTCCGCGCCTGACCTTACGAAACTGTAACTTCCCCGACAGGGTGGCGTAATCCACGCTGCTCCATGGTCCGGTGCAAGCACGGCAGACCCCGTGCGCCCCCTTACCCCATGGAGATCCCCCATGACGTCCCGCCTCCGCGCCGCCCTCCTCGGAACCGTCGCCATCCTCGCCGTCGGCGCTGGCGCCGTCGCCGTCCAGCCGACCCGCGCCCCCTTCATCGCCAGCGCCACGGCGCAGGGCGTCCAGACCGCCCCGATGTCCTTCGCGGATGTCGTCGAGCGGGTGAAGCCGGCGGTCGTCTCGGTCCGCGTCACCCGTTCCGCCGGTTCCGAGCAGATGTCGTTCCGTGAGATGCCCGGCCGGGGTCAGGACGACGAAGACGGCATGCAGGGTGGCCAGGACGGCCAGATGGAACAGTTCATGCGCCGCTTCGGCGAGCAGTTCCGCAACGATCCGCGCTTCCGTGGCGACCCGCGCTTCGGCGGTGATCCTCGCTTCGGCGGGCCTGGCATGCCGCGTGGCCCCCGCACCGCCTCGCAGGGCTCCGGCTTCTTCATCTCGGCTGACGGCTATATCGTCACCAACAACCACGTCGTGCGCGGCGCGACCGAGGCCGACATCGTCATGGACGGTGGCCGCACGCTGAAGGCCCGTGTCGTCGGCACCGACGAGCGCACCGATCTCGCCCTGCTGAAGGCCGAGGGCAGCGACTTCCCCTTCGTCCGCTTCGCCTCCGCCGCCCCGCGCGTCGGCGACTGGGTGCTGGCGGTCGGCAATCCGTTCGGCCTCGGCGGCACCGTGACCGCCGGCATCGTCTCGGCCCGTGGCCGCGACATCGGCTCCGGTCCCTATGACGACTTCCTGCAGATCGACGCGGCGGTGAATCGCGGCAATTCCGGCGGCCCGACCTTCAACGCCAATGGCGAGGTCATCGGCGTCAACACGGCGATCTATTCTCCCTCGGGCGGTAACGTTGGTATTGCCTTTGCCATCCCCTCCGAGACCACGCAGAACGTCGTCGCCTCGCTGCGCGACAACGGCTCGGTCCAGCGCGGCTGGATCGGCATCCAGATCCAGCCGGTCACGCCGGAGATCGCCGAAAGCCTGCGTCTGCCGAAGCCGGAGGGCGCTCTCGTCGCCGGCGTCCAGCAGGGCAGCCCGGCCGCCAATGCCGACCTGAAGCCGTCCGACGTCGTCGTCGCGGTCGACGGCCAGCCGGTGCGCGATGCGCGCGACCTGACCCGCCGCATCGGCGCGGCCCGGCCGGGCGCCAGTGTCCGCCTGACGGTGATGCGCGACGGCGCCGAGCGCACCGTCCAGCTGACCCTCGGCCAGCTTCCGGGCGAGACGCGGCGCGCCTCGCTGGAGGACGGCCGGCGCAATCGTGGTGGTGGCGAGCTGAACCGCGACCAGGCCCCGGCGGCTCCCCGCCTCGGCATGTCGATCGAGCCGGCGGGTCGCGGCGAAGGTATGGTGGTGACCGAGGTCGATCCTTCGGGACCGGCTGCCCAGCGCGGCATCCGCGCGGGCGACGTCATCCTCGACGTTGCCGGCCGTCCGGTCGCCTCGCTGCGGGATGTGCGGGAGGCGCTCTCCGCCGCCCGTGCCGACGGCCGCCGCTCGGCTCTGATCCGGCTGCGGTCCGGCGAGGGCCAGCGCTTCGTCGCCATCCCCCTGAACCCCTCTTAAAAAAAATCAAATCGGCGTCGAACCTCTTCGGCGCCGGCAGCTACTCACGAGTGATCCTGGAATGGCATCCCCAGTCGCCCCCCGCCATCCTGGATCGTCTCGAGCGGGGCGGTCGGTACTCCATGTCCGGCCGCCCCGTTTTTCTTCGCCCCGGCGTCCCGCCCGTTCACTGGCGAAGCATTCGAGAGCCCGGCTAAGATGCCCTCCATGCGCATCCTGATCATCGAAGACGACCGCGAGGCGGCGTCCTATCTCGTCAAGGCGTTCCGGGAGGCCGGCCACGTCGCGGACCATGCCGCGGACGGCGAGGACGGCCTCGCCATGGCCATGGACGGCCCCTACGACGTGCTGGTGGTCGACCGCATGCTGCCGAAGAAGGACGGCCTCTCCGTCATCGGCGAGCTGCGTGCCGCGGGCAAGGAGACGCCGACGCTGATCCTCTCCGCGCTCGGCCAGGTCGATGACCGCGTCAAGGGTCTGCGCGCCGGCGGCGACGATTACCTGCCCAAGCCCTATTCCTTCTCCGAACTGCTCGCCCGCGTCGAGGTTCTGGCCCGTCGCCGCGCGGCCGGGGCGCCCGAGACGGTCTACAAGGTCGGCGACCTCGAACTCGACCGGCTGTCGCATCGTGTGGCGCGCGGCGCGGACGAAATCCTGCTCCAGCCGCGCGAATTCCGCCTGCTCGAATATCTCATGAAGAATGCAGGACAGGTGGTGACGCGCACCATGCTGCTGGAGCACGTCTGGGACTATCACTTCGACCCGCAGACCAATGTCATCGACGTCCACGTCTCGCGCCTGCGCTCCAAGATCGACAAAGGCTTCGACAAGCCGCTGATCCACACGATCCGGGGTGCGGGCTACACGGTGCGCGCGTGACCGCCGTGCTGCCGCGCGAGGCGGCGCCGGCGGCGCGGCCGAAACAGGGGCGCTTCGCGCGTCTGCGCTCGCTTCTGTCGACCACCGCCTTCAAGATCATCGCCGCCTATCTCGCCATCTTCGTGATGTTCGCGGGCTTCGTCATCGGCTGGCTGGGCTTTGCGACCCAGCGCCTGTTGACCGACCAGCTCACCGAGACGATCACGGCGGAGGTGAGGGGCATTGCCGAGCAATATTCCGTCGGCGGTATCCGCCGGCTGGTCGAGGCCGTGGAGGATCGCGGCCGCCGGCCCGGCGCCTCGCTCTATCTGGTCGCGACCTTCGGTGGCGACGTGATCGGCGGCAATATCGGCGAACTGCCGGCCGGTACGCTCGGCCGGCCCGGCTGGATCGAGACCGACTATCGCCGCGCCGGCGAGGATGCCGGCGACCGCCCGCACCGGGCGCTGGCGCAGGTCTACGGCCTGCCCGGCGGCTTTCGCCTGCTGGTCGGCCGCGACCTCGAGGAGCGTGACCGGATGCGCGAGATTTTCGGCCGCGGCTTCCGCCTGTCGCTGCTGGTCGCGCTGATCCTCGGGCTGATCGGGGCCTATTTCGTCACCCGCCGCGTGCTCAGCCGCGTCGACGCCATGACGGAGATGTCCCGGCGGATCATGGCCGGCGACCTCGCGGGCCGGCTGCCGATCGCCGGCACGCGCGACGAGCTCGACCGCCTGGCCGGCAGCGTCAACGAGATGCTCGGCCGTATCGAGGCGCTGATGGCCGGCATGAAGGAGGTCTCCGACAACATCGCCCACGACCTCAAGACGCCGCTGACGCGCCTCAGGAACCGCGCCGAGGAGGCACTGCGCAACGCGTCCAGCGACGAGGCGCACAAGGCGGCGCTCGGCAGCATCATCGAGGAATCGGACGGGCTCATCCGCACCTTCAACGCACTCTTGATGATCGCCCGCGCCGAGGCGGGCAACCAGCGGGAGAACATGGCGCCCGTCGATCTTACGGCCATCGCCCAGAGCGTTGCCGAACTCTACGAACCGCTGGCCGAGGAGGCCGGCATGGCCATCGTGGTCAATGCGGCGCCGGCCATGGTGACGGGCAACCGCGAACTGCTGGGACAGGTGGTGGCGAACCTGGTCGACAACGCGCTGAAATATGGCCGGCCGGCCGAAGGCGGCGGACGCGTCGCGCTGACCGTCGAGACCGAAGGCGGCGACGCGGTTCTCGCCATTGCCGACGAGGGGCCGGGCGTCGCCGAGGCCGATCGCGGCCGCGTGCTCGACCGTTTCGTCCGGCTGGAGGCGAGCCGCTCGCGCCCCGGCTCCGGCCTTGGCCTCAGCCTCGCGGCGGCGGTCGCGCGCCTCCACGGCGGCAGCCTGACGCTTGGTGAAGCGCGATCCGGCGCACAGCCGGGTTTAAAGGTTGCGCTGCGTCTGCCACGATTGGTCCATGACGCCGCCGCACCGCCAGCCGCCTGACGCCCGTTCCCCGTTCCTCGAACGGCTTTTAGACGCACCGGTCATGCCGAAAGGCGTCACGGCCGCCAAAACGCTCGCCGCCTATCTCGGCGGCGTCGAGGACGAATCAGTGCGTGGCGAGCTTGCCGCCGCAACCAGGCCGGCAAAGGCGAAGGCGCTGGTGGCGGGCGTCCTCGCCCATTCGCCGTTCCTCTCGGGGATCGCGCGCGACGATCCCGGCCACCTGCTCGCCTGTCTCAGCGAGGCGCCGGAAGATCGATTCGCCGCGCTCAAGGCCGAGGCGGTCACGCATTGCCGCAAGGCGCGCAGCGACGAGGGCGTCGGCCGCGTGCTGCGGCGCTTCCGCGCCGATGTGGCGCTGCTCGTGGCGCTCTGCGACATCGGCGGCCTCTGGCCACTGGAGGCGGTGACCCGCGCGCTGACCGAGACGGCCGATCTCGCCGTGGCCGAGGCCGTGGCGCATCTGATGCGCGATCTGGCCGATGCCGGCACCCTCCAGCCCGATGATCCGAAACATGCCGAGCGCGGCTCCGGCTACATCGTGCTGGCCATGGGTAAGCACGGCGCCTTCGAGCTGAACTATTCCTCCGACATCGACCTGATCGTCTTCTTCGATCCCGAGGTCGCGCCGATGAAGCCCGGCAAGGAACCGCAGCCGGCCTATATCCGCCTGACCCAGCGCCTCGTGAAGATCCTGCAGGAGCGCACGGCCGACGGCTACGTGTTCCGCACCGACCTGCGCCTGCGCCCCGATCCCGGCGCGACGGCGGTCGCCATCTCCACCCCGGCGGCGCTGCATTATTACGAGACGATCGGCCAGACCTGGGAGCGCTCCGCCTTCATCAAGGCGCGCCCCTGCGCGGGCGACATCGCGGCGGGCGAAGCGTTCCTGAAGGAGATGCAGCCGTTCATCTGGCGCAAATATCTCGACTATGCGGCGGTCGCCGACGTCCATGCGATGAAGCGGCAGATCCACGCCTTTCGCGGTCATGACGCGCTGGCGGTGGAGGGACACAACATCAAGCTCGGTCGCGGCGGCATTCGCGAGATCGAGTTCTTCGTCCAGACCCAGCAGCTCATCGCCGGCGGCCGCAATCCGGCGCTGCGCGTGAGGGACACGATCACCGGGCTCGAGCGGCTGCGCGAGGCCGGCTGGGTCACGCCCGAGACGCGGGAAAGGCTGGAGCGCGCCTATCGGTTCCTGCGCCGGGTGGAGCACCGGTTGCAGATGGTCGCCGACGACCAGACCCATTCGCTGCCCGAAACGACGGAGGGCGTCGAGGCCATATCCCGCTTCCTCGGCTACAAGGACCGCGCGGCCTTCGCGCAGGCGCTGACGGAGGAACTGCTGCCGGTCGAGGCGGCCTATGCCAAGCTGTTCGAGACCCTGCCGCCGCTGGCGGAGGTGAAGGGCACGCTGGATCTCGCCTCCGATCCGCCGAAGGCCACCACGCTCGCCGCGCTGAAGGAGCTCGGCTTTCAGGACCCGGCGGCGGCTGCCCTGACCGTGCTCGGCTGGCAGGCGCCGAAATCCGGTGGCCTGCGGGCGAAGGAAGCGCGCGAACGCGTCGCGGAACTGGCGCCGGCCCTCATCGACGCGCTGTCACGCACCGGCGATGCCGATCTCGGCCTCAGGGCCTTCGACCGGCTGCTGACGCGCCATTCGCAGCCGATCGAGCTGCTGGCGATCCTGCGCGCCCATCCCGATCTCCTCGAACTCATCATGCAGGTGCTGGGTTCGGCCCCCCGTCTGGCCGATCTGATGGGACGGCGCGCCCATGTGCTCGACGCGCTGCTTGAGCCTGCCTTCTTCGGGGAATTGCCGGGCGATGCCGAACTCGCACGGCTGCTGAACGAGACGCTGGCGCTCGCCGGCCATGCCGAGGAGGTGCTCGACCGCGCCCGCGTCTTCGGCCAGGAGCAGCTCTTCCTTACCGGCGTCCGGGTTCTGGCCGGCACGGTGTCCGCGGAGGCGGCGGGGCAGGCCTTCGCGCGGCTCGCCGAGCAGTTGATCATCGCGCTGCACCGGGCCGTCACCGAGGCGATGATATCGGCGCATGGCCGTATTCCCGGCATGCGGACCGCCGTCGTCGCCATGGGCAAGCTCGGCGGCCGCGAGATGACCGCCGGCTCCGATCTCGACCTGATCCTGCTCTACGACCACGACCCGAAGGAGAACGCCTCCGATGGCGCGCGGCCGCTCACCGGCGGCCACTATTTCGCGCGCCTGACCCAGCGCCTCGTCAGCGCCCTGTCGGCGCCGACCAGCGAGGGCATCCTCTACGACGTCGATCTTCGGCTGCGCCCGTCCGGCCGCTCAGGTCCGGTCGCGACCCATATCGAGGGCTTCCGCAGCTACCAGCTGAAAGAGGCCTGGACCTGGGAGCACATGGCGCTGACAAGAGCCCGCGTGATCGCGGCGACGCCCGGCTTCGGCCCCGAGGTCGAAAAGGCCATCCGTGCGGTGCTGACCGCCAAGCGCAGCGCCAAGACGACGCTCGGCGACATCATCGACATGCGCGTGGCCATCGCCGAGGACAAGGGCGACGAGACCCGATGGGACCTGAAATATGCGCGCGGCGGGCTGATCGATATCGAGTTCGTCGCGCAGGCCCTGCAACTTGTCCACGGCGCGCGGCACCCGGATATCCTCGACCCCAACACCGCCCGCGTTCTCGACCGGGCGGCGGCGGCGGGCCTCCTGAAGGCGGCCGAGGCGGAGGTGCTGCGCGAGGCCTGCCGGTTCTACCAGCGCCTGACGCAGATCATCCGGCTCTGCATCGTCGACGGTTTCGAACCGGCGACCGCCGCGCCGGGGCTGAAACGCTTGCTGGCGCGCGCCGGTGAGCTGCCGGATTTCGTGACGCTGGACGCCTATGTTGGCGAGACGCAGGCCAAGGTCCGCAAGGCGTTTCGCGCCATCGTCGGGGATATCTAGAGCATGATCCCGAATAGTGGGGACCGGTTTTCGGAGAAGATCATGCTCCACCAACCGTTCTGAGGCTTCAGGCGGCCTGCGGCACCGGACCGGCGACGGGCAGGCGGACGACGACAGTGGTGCCGCGTCCCTCGGTGGAGCGGATACGCAGCGAGCCGCCATGCATCTCCGCCAGCGACTTGGCGATGGCGAGGCCGAGGCCCGAGCCCTTGTGGTTCTTCGAGAACTGGCTCTGCACCTGCTCGAAGGGCTTGCCGAGCTTGTCGATGGCGCGGCGCGGGATGCCGATGCCGGTATCCTCGATGGCGATCGCGATGACACCGCGGGCCTTGCGCGCCCGGACCGAGATCATGCCGCCGCGCGGGGTGAACTTGACGGCGTTCGACAGGAGGTTGAGCGCGATCTGCTTCACCGCCCGGCGGTCCGCGACGAGGGCCATGTCCTGCGGCACCTCGGCCTCGATGATGATGGCCTTGTCCTCGGCCATCTTGGAGATGACGCGCATGGTCTCCTCCAGCGTGTCGTCGAGCTGGGTCGGGCGGGGATCGAGCTTCAGCCGGCCAGCCTCGATCCGGGACATGTCGAGGATATCGTCGATGACCGACAGCAGGAAATGGCCGCTGTCATGGATGTCGCGGGCATATTCGCCGTATTTGGTCACGCCCAGCGGCCCGAAATGGCCGTCCTTGAGGATTTCCGAGAAGCCGATGATGGCGTTCAGCGGCGTGCGCAGCTCGTGGCTCATATTGGCGAGGAACTCGGATTTGGCGCGGCTGGCTTCCTCGGCCTGGGTCTTCTGCTCGGAATATTTCTCCGCGAGTTCGGCAAGCTGCTGGGTCTGCATTTCCAGCGCATACTGGCTGCGCTGGAGGTCGGCGACGCTGGCGCGCAGGCGCTGCTCGCTGGCGGTGAGCTGGTTCTCGTGCCGCTTCAGGGCGGTGATGTCGGTGCCGACCGAAACGAAGCCGTCGCAATGGGTGCGCCGCTCGGAGATCTGGAACCAGCGGCCGTCGGCGAGCTGGACTTCGAGGTCGCGGGCGCCGTCGCGCGCGCCGTTGCCGAGCACGCGCCCGTCCACCACTTTCGCGCCACCGCCGGCGGCCAGCGCCTCCTGGTAGCTCGCGCCGGGGCGGGCGGTCTCCTCGGAGAGGCCGTTGAGCTCGCGGAACTTGGAGTTGCAGACCACGATCCGGTCGCGGTCGTCGCAGACCACGAAGGCCTCCGACACCGTCTCGATCGCCTCGCGGATGCGATGGTCGGCGGCGGCGTTGCGGCGCGCCAGCTCAAGCTGCTCGGTGATGTCCACCACGATGCCGACGAAGCGACGATAGGGAACGCCGGCGACGGCAAGGCCGCGGCCGCGTGCCCGGAGCCAGACCCAACGGCCTTCCGCATGGCGCATGCGGAACTGGAAGTCGACGGCGGCTTCGGGGTCGAGCCCGGTCATGGAGGCGATGCCGCCGAGATAGCTGTCCTCGGGGTGAAGCAGCGGCTGCAGTTCGTCGATGGTGACAAGACCCTCGCGGCCGGCCATGCCCAGCAACTCGAACATCGAGGCCGACCAGAACATCTGCGCGGCCCCGATCTCCCAGTCCCACAGGCCGCACCGTCCGCTCTCCAGCGCCGCGTCGATGGTGGCGCGCGCATTGTGGTTCACCATGTCGGCGATGGCCGCGCGCATGGTCTGGATGTGGAAGGCGATGCCGATGACCAGCAGCAGCAGGCCGGTGGTGGCGAACAGCGTGCTGGTGAGCAGCGTCGCGCGCCACCAGTTGGCGAGCGCCTCGTCGACGGTCTGAATGACGTAGAGCTTCGCCAGCGGCTGCGGCAGCGGCCTGACCGCCATCAGCGCCTGCGCGCCGGAGATGAGCTGCACGTAGTCGGTGCCGGTGGTGCCGGCGGGACGAATGAAGTGCGGAGCCACCGGCTTGCCCAGGAACCGCCGGCGCGCGTCGGCGGGCATGGCGGCGACGACGATGCCGGTGGCGTCGGTCGCGAGCATGATGCGGCCGGGATGCGCGCCGACGCGCGGGGCGCTGAGGTCCAGAGCCATCTGGGCGGCGGTGGCGAGGTCGCCGTCGGTGAGCGTGACGCGGTAGTTGAGGTCGGCATCGACGGCCGAGGCGGCGGTTGCGATGTCGTTCTGCACGGCGGTGAGAGCGTCGATGCGGCTGTTGTAGATCTGGAGCGCGGCGCCTGCGCCCATGACCACCAGGAAGGCGACAATCAGGACCGGCACGAGGCGGCGCAGGATGGGCTCGTAGGGCGCCAGCCAGGACTCGATGGAGGCGTTGATCGGCTGCGCGAAGCCGCGCGGCCCGTAGGCGTGAATCAGCGCATCCGCGCTGGGCGCCGAAATGCGCTCCATCGCCGGTTCCCCCGTCGAACTCTTGAATTTAGCGTCCGGACGTTGGCCCCAGCCCCTCCGAATCACAGCCATAAGAATCGATTTGGCGCGGGGCTGTCTAGAGTCCGGGAATCACAGGATCGGAAATATTTGGTTAACACGATTAGGACCAAATGCCCCTGTCATCAGGCGAGCGAACGCTGCGCGATGTCGCGGACGTCGGTCGACAGCGTTTCGGCGGCGAGAACCCGGTCGAGCGCCGCCCTGGCATGGGCGCGGCGGCCCGGCTCCATGGCACGCCAGCTCTTGAACGCGGAGAGCAGCCTCGCCGCGACCTGCGGATTGCGCCCGTCGGCGTCGAGCACGACATCGACGAGGAAGCCGTAGCCGCCGCCGTCCGCGCGGTTGAACTGCGTCTGGTTGGCCGTGGCGAAGGAGCCGACGAGCGCGCGCAGGCGGTTCGGATTGGTCGCGGCGAAGCCAGGGCCGGCGAGAAGCCGCTTCACCCGGTCGAGGGTGCCAGGCTCCGGGATCGCTGCCTGCAGCGCCAGCCATTTGTCGAGGATCAGCGGATCGTCGCGGTAACGCGCGCGGAAACTCTCGAGCGCGGCCTCGCGCCGCTCGCCGGGATGCTGGGCGAGCACCGCAAGCGCGGCGAGGCGGTCGGTCATGTTGTCGGCTGCGGCAAAGCGCTGCTCGACGGTGGTGAGGCGGCCCTCGCCGCCCGCCGCCGCCCAGAGGTCGAGGGCGATATTGGCCAGCGCGCGGCGTCCGGCCGAGCCAGCGTCGGGGGTGTAGGGCGCGCTGGACGACAGGCTGTCGAGGGTCCGCTTCAGATCATCGCCGAGCGTCGTCGCGACGATCCGGCGCAGATGCACGCGCGCGGCGTGGACCGAATCGGGATCGACCTCCGCGCCGATCTCGCGGGCAATGTCGGATTCGGAGGGCAGGGCGAGGACCTGTGCGGCGAAGGCATGGTCGGCGGGCGAGGCGAGCGTGGCCTTCAGCGCGGCGATGACCGGCTCGGCATCGTCGGGCGCGATGGCGCCGTCGCCGTGTCCGGCGGCGACCAGCAGGTTGGTCGCCAGCGTCTGCGCCGCCTGCCAGCGGTTGTAGGGATCGCTGTCGTGGCGGGCGAGGAAGCCGAGATCGTCGGCGGTGAGATCGGTCCTCAGCGTCACGGGCGCGGAGAAGCCGCGATTGATCGACAGGACCGGCCGCGTCGGGTGACCGGTGAAGGTGAAGCTGTGGCGCGCCTCGGTGAGCGCCACCACCCCCGCGACGGTCCGTCCATCCTCGGTGAGCAGCGGGCGATCCTCGCCGTTCGGCCCGATCAGGCCGAGCGCCAGCGGGATGACCATGGGCTGTTTCTCGATCTGGCCCGGTGTCGGCTTGAGCGCCTGCCGGGCTTCGACCGTGAAGGTGCCGGCTTTCGCATCGTGCCGCGTGGAGACGGTGACTTCCGGCGTGCCCGACTGGCGATACCAGAGGAAGAACTGGGAGAGGTCGCGGCCGCTCGCCTCGGCGAAACAGGCGATGAAGTCCTCGACGGTCGCGGCATCGCCGTCATGGCGCACGAGATAGAGATCCATGCCCTTCCGGAATGCGCCGGAGCCGATGAGAACCTTCAGCGCGCGGATGACCTCGGCGCCCTTCTCGTAGACGGTCGCCGTGTAGAAGTTGTTGATCTCGCTGTAGACTTCGGGGCGGACCGGATGCGAAAGCGGCCCTGCATCCTCGGGGAACTGGTGGCTCTTCAGCAGCCGCACGTCGGCAATGCGCTTCACCGCCCGCGAGCGCATGTCGGACGAGAATTCCTGATCGCGGAAGACCGTCAGGCCCTCCTTCAGGCAGAGCTGGAACCAGTCCCGGCAGGTGATGCGGTTGCCGGTCCAGTTGTGGAAATATTCGTGGGCGATGATCGCCTCGATCGCCGCATAGTCCTGGTCGCTCGCCGTGTCGGGCAGGGCCAGAACGTATTTGTCGTTGAAGATGTTGAGGCCCTTGTTCTCCATGGCCCCCATGTTGAAGTCGCCGACCGCGACGATGTTGAACACGTCGAGGTCGTATTCGCAGCCGAATGCCTCCTCGTCCCAGCGCATCGAGCGCTTCAGCGCGTCCATCGCATAGGCGCAGCGATCCTCCTTGCCGGGTTCGACATAGATGCCGAGTTCGACCTTGTTGCCCGAGCGGGTGACGAAACTGTCGGCGACGTGGGCGAGTTTCCCGCCGACCAGCGCGAAAAGGTAGCTCGGCTTCGGATGCGGGTCGTGCCAGACGGCGAAATGGCGGCCGCCGGGAAGGTCGCCGGCCTCCATGAGGTTGCCGTTGCCGAGCAGGACCGGCGCGTCGGCCTTGTCCGCCTCGATGCGGGTCGTATAGACGGCCAGCACGTCCGGCCGGTCCGGGAAATAGGTGATGCGGCGGAAGCCCTCGGCCTCGCACTGGGTGCACCATGTCCCTGACGAGCGGTAGAGCCCCATCAGCTGGCTGTTGGCTTCCGGGTTGACCCTGGTCTCGATCGTCAGCGTGAAGGCGCCAGATGGCGGGCGCGCGATGGTCAGCGTCTTGGCGGTCGCCTCGTAGGCGCCGGCGGGCAGGGGCTTGCCATCGACCGCGAGCGCCACGAGCGCCAGATCATCGCCGTCGAAGACCAGCGGCGCGCCCGCGACGCCGGCCGGGTGAGGTTCGACGGACAGCTCCGCCACCACGCGCGTCGCGGTCGGGTGCAGAGACACGTCGAGCCGGACGGTCGTCACGACATGGTCGGGGACGCGGTAGTCGGCCAGCCGCACGGGGGGCGCCTCGTCGGTGCGCATGGTCTCGTCCTTCTGTCCGCCGTCGCGATTCGTGCGACGAAGCTATGTGCGCGCGCCGCCCGGTGAAAGGGGGCGGATCGGCTCGGCATGGCCGACCATGCGGATGACCTTCGGATGGGCCCTGCGGAAGCGGCGCTCGATCTCGTCGACGGCCTCGTGAACCTCGGCGATGCGCAGCGTGGGGTTGGCGCGGCAATGGTAGGTGACGACGATGCCCTGGCCGGTCTCTCGGGCGCGGACGCTGTGGATGTCGGTGATCGGTCCGGTTCCGGCGGCGAGCTCCTTCAGGCTGTCGGCGAGCGCCGCGATCAGCGCCGTGTCGCCGTCCGAACCGGCGAGCATTTCGGCCTGTAGCGGCTCGATATGGGTCTCGACCTCCGCATCGGCGCCCAGTTCGCCGCGGATCGCCTGTTCGAGCCGGCTGGCAATGTCGTGCGCTTCGCCGAGCGACAGGTCGCCATCGACCTCGAGGTCGAGTCCGACGCAGATCTTCTCGCCGAGATGCTGCACGGTGACGTGGTGGACCGCGAGATTGTTCCGGCGCGCGGTCAGGTGGACGCGCTCCATGACGGTTTCGTCGTCGAGAGCCACCGGATTGGCCGTGACGGTCGGCACGGTGCCGGCGAAGGCCTTCGTGGCCGCCTCGGTGATCGCTTCCTTGATCTCGAACACCCGTTCGAGCGGCAGCGTCCGGTTCACCGTGACACCGATCTCCGCGAGCGTTTCCGGCCCGACCTCGCGCAGCCTGAGCTGATCCAGCGAGACCACGCCCGGCACCGCCTCCACGGCCTCGCGGATCGCCTCCGTCGCGCCCTTCGGCGCCCGGTCCATCAGCGTGTCGATGGTGCGACGGCCGAGCTTCCAGCTCATCGCGCAGATGAGGATGGCGACGACGATGGCGGCAACGGCGTCGGCCTTCGGAAAGCCCAGCCAGACGAACAGCAGGCCGGCGAGCACCACGGCCGAACTCGCCATGTCGGAAGCGAAATGCAGCGCGCCCGATTCCAGCGCGTGGCTGCCGGTCTCCCTGGCGATCCGGCCCATGATCCGCACGCGCCAGAAATCGATGGCGATGACGGCGATCATCAGGCCCGCCATGATCGGCGTCACCTGCACCGCGTGGCCGCCGTCCCACAGCCGCCTCACGGCCTCGGTGATGACGATGCCGGAGACGAGGAAGAGGAAGGCGGTTTCCGCCAGCGCGGCGATGGATTCCACCTTGCCGTGGCCATATTGATGCTCTTCATCGGCGGGCTTGTCGGCGAGACGCACGGCATAGAAGGTGAGCAGGGTCGCGGCCGTGTCCACGATGCCGTGGGCCGCCTCCGCCAGAATGGCGATGGAGCCGCTGGCGAAGCCGACCGCCGCCTTGGCCAGCGTCAGGCCGACGGTGACGGCGATGGATGCGAGGGCTGCCTTTTGCTTGATCGATGCCATGAGACTGACTGACGCGATGAGCCGGACCGATGCCGCGAGAGACAGCACCGGGCGCGGGGGCCATGCCGGCCCGCACGGCGAGACCGTTACGGTGCCCGGCCGTGGCGGTCAAATCACGGCCTGCGCGGCGCGCCTGTTCGCGGTCCTGCTGGCGGCCCTCGTCTGGATGGCCGTGCCGGCGCGGGCGCAGGAGACGGAAACACGCGCTCTCCAGGAAAACCTCACCAGGCTGGGCCTCTATTCCGGCCCCGTCGATGGCGAACAATCGGGCAAGCTGAGCGAGGCCGTCGCGGCCTATCTGCTGCAGGCCGGTTTCGACGGTCCGCCCGAGCGGGCATTCCGCCATGTCGGCGCGCTGGTGCGCGATGTCGACCTCGAAGTGCGTATCCGCGCGGGGCTTGCGAGGGTGTCGGACAGTCAGACGATCGTGACGCGCTTCGGCACGCTCGGCATCCACACCTACCGGTCGGCCGATGCGCCTTCCGGCTTCGTCGATGGCCGGCGCGTCAGTCGGAGCGGCGTCAGGGTCGATGCCGGCCTCGCGGCTTTCGCGGCGTGCTGCGAGCCGACGGTCGTTCAGGTCGGCGACGCCGATATCGTGGTGCTGCAGGGAAAGCGGGAGATAGCCGGCTGCGAGGCCGGGCGGGTCTATGTAACGGTCACGCGGGATCGGCTGGCCGTGACCGATCTGGAAGACAGCTGCACGACCCAGCCGAACTTCGCCGTCGAGAACGGCCGCCTCGTGGTCACCGCGCTCGCCCGCAACGGCCTGATCGATGCGCGCTGGTCGCTCGGGCCGGGCGAGCCGATGCGGTTCGAACGGCTGGTCATCGCCGCACCGCTACAGCCGCTGGCCTGGTGGGTCGGCCGCCAGCCGAACGAACGTGTCGAGCGCGGTTATCGCTTCTTCCACTTCGCGGCGCTGTCGGATGCGCTTTCAGCGCTCCTGCCGGCCGAGGAACTCGGCTGGACGCTGAAGATGACGCTGACGACGCCGGTCGAGCGGCGCGGGAATGTCCTGTTCGTCTCCGGCACCTACCGGCCCGACGAGCGGCTGGTCTCGGTGACCATCGACCTTGCGGCGCAGGCCGTGCACGCCTGCTCGTTCAACAGGGGCACCACGCGTCTCGCCTCGACATTGCTCGGCGGCGTCTTTTCCGATCCGGCCGCCTCCTGTCCCGCCGACATCGAGCAGGCCATCGCGACATGGACGGCGCTCGGCGCGCTGCCGGGAACATCGACGACGCGGGTCTTCGGCTTCGAGGGCACGTTCGGCGACGAAGCCGCCTGCAAGGCCGGCGGCGAGCGGGTGACGCGCATCACCGCGCGCAGCCTGAGGGTGGCCGGCGAGCCGGAACGCGCAATTGCCGGGGTCGGCCTGTCGGATGGCGACTATGTCGTGGAGACGGCAGGCCGTACGGTGCCGATCAAGCGCCTGGACGACGATCGCATCGACCTTGACGGGGAGGTCATGCGGCGCTGTCCGGGCGGCTGATCCTCAAGCGGTGCCGTCCATGACGCAGATCGACCTCGAAGCCGAGTACAACAACCGCGCCCGCGTGCCGGAGCATCCGGCCATCATCGCGGGCTGGGCGGCGGACGCGGCGGCTTTTCGCGCCGCGCGCGGTGACGCCAAGCTCGACGAAGCCTACGGCACGGGCGAACGGCATCGCTACGACTGGTTCCCGGCGGCAAGCCCGCGCGCCGGCGCGCCGGTCCTCCTGTTCATTCATGGCGGCTACTGGCAGGCGCTGGACAAGGGCTTCTTCAGCCATCTCGCCGCCGGCGCCAACGCGCACGGCCTCGATGTCGCCGTGATGAGCTACGATCTCTGCCCGCAGGTCGCGCTCGGCGAGATTGTCGATCAGTCCATCGCCTGCGCGCGCGAACTGCATCGGCGGACCGGCCGAAAGGTGCTGCCCTTCGGCCATTCGGCCGGCGGGCATCTCGCTGCCTGCCTCGCGGGGGCGAATTGGCCCTGGATCGGCGAGGCTGCGTCGATCATCGCCGCGGCCATGCCGGTATCGGGCCTGTTCCATCTCGCGCCGCTCGTCCGTACCTCCATCAACAAGGCTCTCGGCATGGATGTCGGGCAGGCGTCGCGCGCCTCGCCGCTGGTCTGGTCGCCGCCGGAGGGGCTGAAGGTCACGGCGGTCGTGGGCGGAGAGGAATCGTCTGAATACCACCGCCAGACCCGGGCGCTCGTCGATGCCTGGCGGCCGATGGGCGTCGTGACGAAGGAGATCGTGGTGGACGGCGCGAACCACTTTACCGTCATCGCGCCTTTCGCTGACCCTGCCTCCATGCTGACCGCCGAGCTTGTCCGGCTGGCCGATTGATCGACCTCAAAGCCGCTGGTGCGGCATGCGTGCTTGTTGGGCCGGCATCGCATCTCGCCCGCGAGGACCATCATGCGCTCCCTTACCGCCGTCCTCGCTCTTGCCGCCGCCATGCTCGGCGCGGGGCCGGCTGCCGCCCAGAGCCAGCGTGTCCTCGTGCAGCGGGGTGAGGTTCTCGTGCGCCAGCACTGCGCCCTTTGCCATGCCATTGGCCGGGATGATGTCAGCCGCTATCCCGGCGCGCCGCTGTTTCGCGAGTTGAGCAAGCGCTATCCGGTCGACGTGCTTGAGGAGGCGCTCGCGGAGGGCTTCACGTCCGGTCATCCGGCCATGCCGGAATTCACATTCTCGCCCGAGCGGGCCGCGTCGATCGTCGCCTATCTCATGTCGATCCAGACCGATCCGCGCGCGCGGCCGCAGCGCCGATAGGCCGGTCGGGCCTTATGCCCCGCCGGCCCGAACGAAAAAGCCCGGCGCGATGGCCGGGCTTTGCGTATCGCGGTTCGGAACGGCGATCAGAAGAACGCCTGAATGCCCGTCTGCGCGCGGCCGAGGATCAGCGCGTGGACGTCGTGCGCGCCCTCGTAGGTGTTGACCGTCTCCAGGTTCACCATGTGGCGGATGACGTGGTACTCGGCCGAGATGCCGTTGCCGCCGTGCATGTCGCGGGCGACGCGGGCGATGTCGAGCGCCTTGCCGCAATTGTTGCGCTTCATCAGCGAGATGGCCTGCGGCGCGAAGGAATGGTCCTCCATCAGGCGGCCGAGGCGCAGCGCGCCGTGCAGGCCGAGGGTGATCTCGGTCTGCATGTCCGCGAGCTTCTTCTGGACGAGCTGGGTGGCGGCCAGCGGCTTGCCGAACTGCTTGCGGTCGAGCGTGTACTGGCGGGCGCGGTGCCAGCAGTCCTCGGCGGCGCCCATCGCGCCCCAGGCAATGCCGTAGCGGGCGCGGTTGAGGCAGCCGAACGGGCCGGACAGGCCCTTGGCGTTCGGCAGCATGTTCTCGGCCGGAACGAAGACGTCATCCAGCACGATCTCGCCGGTGATCGAGGCGCGGAGCGACACCTTGCCCTCGATCTTCGGGGTCGAGAAGCCCTTCATGCCGCGCTCGACGACGAAGCCGCGAATGGCCTCGTCGGTCTTGGCCCAGACCACCGCCAGATCCGAGATCGGCGAGTTGGTGATCCACATCTTCGAACCCTTGAGGATGTAGCCGCCATCGACCTTGGTCGCGCGCGTCTTCATGCCGGCGGGGTCGGAGCCGGCATCGGGCTCGGTCAGGCCGAAGCAGCCGACCCACTCGCCGGAAGCGAGCTTCGGCAGGTACTTCTTGCGCTGCTCTTCGGAGCCGTAGGCGTAGATCGGGTACATGACCAGCGAGGACTGCACCGAACAGGCCGAGCGGTAGCCGGAATCGACACGCTCGACCTCGCGGGCGATCAGGCCATAGGCGACATAGCCGAGATCGGCGCCGCCATATTCGGAGGGCAGGGTCGAGCCGAGCAGGCCGAGCTCGCCCATTTCGCTCATGATCTCGCGGTCGAAGCGCTCCTCGAGAAAGGCCGAGGTGACGCGCGGCAGCAGCTTCTCCTGGCAATAGGTGCGGGCGGTTTCCTGCACCATGCGCTCTTCTTCGGTCAGCAGGCCGTCGAGGTTCAGCGGGTCTTCCCAGTTGAACTCCTCGTTGTCCTTCACGTAGCCGGTGGCGGGGTGGAGCTGGGCGACGGCCATGGCGTGGGTCCTCAGACGAAAGGGATGGCGTGTCTTAGGCCAAAGGCTTGGGGCCGCCAAGCACCCGAACGTCTAGGGATTGCTGTCATGCCGGAGCCGGCATCTCTTTCAGGCGCGCCAGCGGCGAGGCGAGCGAGACCAGCGCCGAGGTGGCGAAGGCGGCCGCCACCATGACGATCGCCGCGTCCAGCCCGGCATATTGCCCGACGAGGCCGCCCGCCAGCGCGCCGATGGGCCGGACGCCGTAGATCGCCACCTGGATCGTCGCGGTGACGCGGCCCATCAGGGCTGGCGGCGTGACGATCTGGCGCACGGAGGTCTGCATCACCAGCCAGAGCATCGGGCCGAAGCCGATAATGCCGAAGGCGAGGGCGGCCAGCACGATCCCGCCGAAGGAGGGGGCGAGGACCATCATGATCGCGCCGAGGGCCGAGGAGACCGGCCCGAACAGCAGGACGGCGCGCGGTTCGACGCGGGCGAAGATGGCGGGAGCGACGGCGGCGGCGAGGATCATGCCGAGGCCGTTGATGCCCTGCGCGAGGCCCGCGCCGGCGGCATCCGTGCCGAGCCGCGTGAGCGCGAAGGGGATGAAGACGGCGAGCAGCGCCACGAAGGCGAAGTTCCAGAACACCGCGCAGAGACCGATGGCGCGCAGCAGTGGTTCGGCGAGGACGAAGCGCGCGCCTTCGGCAATGGCCTGCAACACCGGTGGTTTGGCAACGGCCGGCGCGGCGTCGTCGTCGATCCGGATGGTCATGGCGCAGGCGAGCGCCGCCAGCGCGAGGAAGGCGGCGAGCGGATAGCCCGCGAGCGGCGAGACGTGGGTCGCGAGCTGCCCGACGATGAAGGGAGCGGCGGCGCTGGCGCTGGCGCGGGCGAGCTCGATGCGGGCATTGGCGCGCGGCAGGGTGCCTGGCGTCACCAGTTTCGGGATGAGCCCGATCTGCACCAGCACGAAGGTCACGGTGCCCGCGGCCGCGAGGAAGGCAGCGATGGCGAGCAGGACGACGCTGTTCCACAGGGCAGCAGCCGTAGCCGAAGTGGCGGCGATGAGACTGATCGTCAGGGCGATCCTCAGCACCAGCCGCTTTGGCATGCGATCGACGACGACGCCGGCGGGCAGCGAAACGAGGAGCCAGGCGGCGGTCTGAGCCGCGACCAGCGCGCCAACGAGGCCGGGGCCCGCGCCGAGCGCGAGAACCGCCGTGATCGGCAGGGCGGTGAGGGCGATCTGGTCGGCGAACTGGACGAAGCCGGCAGTCGCCAGCAGCCGGTTGAACGGGGAGGGGGCGGTTGCCGCCCCGGTCTCTGCGGTATCGGTCATGGGTCAAGCCTCCGGGAGGCTTGGGTCGCATGCCGCCCGCGCCCGCGACACCCGATCTCTCCGCCCGTTTCCTGCGATCACCCGATCAGTTCGAACCGGTTCACGTCCACCAGCCCCCGGTCGCTGATCTTCAGGTGCGGGATCACCGGCAGCGGCAGGAAGGCGACCTGCAGGAAGGGTTCGGCCAGCACGACGCCGAGGGCCTTCGCGGCATGACGCAACGCCTCTAGCGGGGCGATCAGCTCCTCATAGGGGCGGTCGCTCATCAGGCCGGCAATGGGCAGCGGCAGTTCGGCGCGCACCTCGCCGCCTTCAACCACGACGAAACCGCCGCGTATCGCCACCAGCCGGTTCACCGCCAGCGCCATGTCGGCGTCGTCAGCGCCGACCACGCAGATATTGTGGCTGTCGTGGCCGATGGATGATGCGATGGCGCCGCGCTTCAGGCCGAAGCCGTGGACGAAGCCGCGCCCGATATTGTCATTGATGCCGTGGCGGGCGACGACGGCGACCTTCACCGCGTCCTTGTCGAAATCGCAGAGCATCTCGCCGGCGCGTACCGGCAGCTCCATCCGGAGGTCTTCGGTGATGATCTTGCCGGGAATGACGCCGATGACCCGCGCGCCCGGCCCGGCCGCCGGCACGTGGAAGTCGGCGGCGCTCACGGCGCGCGCCTTCATGCTGTCGAGCCCGACCGGCGGCACGGGCGTCTTGCCCGCATAGGCTTCCGGCCCGATCAGAACGCCGCCGGCAATGACGTCCGAGACGGCGCAGGCTTCGAGATCGTCCAGCAGCACGATGTCGGCGCGCTTGCTCGGCGCGATAATGCCCCGGTCTCTCAGGCCAAAAGCGGTCGCGGCCGTCAACGAGGCCGAGCGATAGGCGGCGAGCGGCGGCACGCCGAGGCGGATCGCGGTACGGATGATGAAGTCGAGATGGCCTTCCTCGGCGATGTCGAGCGGGTTGCGGTCGTCCGTGCAGAAGGCGAGGAAGGGCGAGGTCGCGATGGACAGGAGCGGCGCGAGGGCGTGCAGGTCCTTCGACACCGACCCCTCGCGGATCAGGATGGTCATGCCTTTCTGGATCTTCTCCAGCGCCTCGTCGATGGTCGTGGTCTCGTGGTCCGTGCGGATGCCGGCGGCGATATAGCCGTTGAGGTCGAAGCCCCGCAGCAGCGGCGCGTGGCCGTCGATATGCCGGTCCGAAAAGACCTCGATCTTGGCGAGGCTGGCCGGGTCGGCATGCACGACGCCGGGGAAGTTCATGAACTCCGCAAGGCCGATCACTTTCGAATGGTCGCGATAGGGGACGAGGTCCGCCGCCTCCAGCCGCGCGCCGGCCGTCTCCAGATGGGTCGCGGGCACGCAGGAGGAGAGCTGGACGCGCAGGTCCATCACCGTGCGGCCTGCCCCCTCCAGCATGTAGTCGAGGGCCGCGCGGCCCAGCACGTTGGCGATCTCGTGCGGGTCGCAGATCGCCGTGGTGACGCCGTGGCGGGCGACGCAGCGGTCGAACTCCATCGGCGTGACCAGCGAGGATTCGACGTGCAGATGCGTGTCGATGAAGCCCGGAACCGCGATGCGGCCGCGGCCTTCGATGATCCGCGCGCCCTGGTAGTCGCCATAGGTGCCGACGATGGTGTCGCCGCAGATGGCGATGTCGGTCGGCATGAGATTGCCGGTGACGAGGTCGTAGAGCCTGACGTTGCGGATGACGAGGTCGGCGGGCGCCGAGCCGCGACCTTGCGCGATGCGGCGGGCGAGGGTTTCGGACGAGATGATCATGGGCGCAGGCTAGCGTGCCTGCGCCGCATGTCCATTCCTGAGCTCAGGCCACCCGGGCGAACTCGAAATTCCGCCCCGGCGCGGCCTCGAAAAGCGACCGCGTATAGGCGTGCTGCGGGTTGGTGAAGACGTCCACCGTCCGGCCGTGCTCGACCACCACGCCGTTCTGCATTACCGCGATGCGGTCGCAGATCTGTGCCGCGACACGCAGGTCGTGGGTGATGAACAGCACCGCGAGGTCGAACTTCTTGCGGACATCGTCGAGCAGGTCCAGCACCTGTGCCTGCACCGACACGTCGAGGGCGGAGACCGCCTCGTCCGCGATCAGGATCTCGGGCTCCATGGCGAGCGCGCGCGCGATGCAGATGCGCTGGCGCTGGCCGCCCGAGAACTGGTGCGGGTAACGGTCCAGCGCGTCGGGCGACAGACCCACCAGCTTCATCAGGTCGCGCGCCTTGGCATGGGCGGTATCGGCGGAGACGCCGAAATTCATCGGCCCCTCGACGATGGACGCCCCCACGGACCGGCGCGGATTGAGCGAGCGGTAGGGGTCCTGGAAGACGATCTGGCAGTGCTTGCGGTGTGGCCTGAGCTGGCGCTCCGACAGCCGGGCAATATCCATGTTGTCGACCACGATGCCACCGGAGCTCGGCTCGATCAGCCGGGCGATGCAGCGCGCGACCGTCGACTTGCCCGAACCGGACTCGCCGACAATGCCGAGCGTCTCGCCGCGGCGCACGCGGATGTCGACGTCGGAAGCGGCGCGCACCTCGCGCTTCTTCTGGAAGAAGCCGCCGCCGCCATAGACCTTGCAGAGCTTCACCGTCTCCAGCGCCACCGGCCCGGTCTTCTCGTCGCGGACGGCCGGCGTCAGGGGCGGAACCGCATTGATCAGCATCTTGGTATAGGGATGCTGCGGGTTCTTCAGCACTTCCGTCGCGGTGCCGGTTTCGACGACGTGGCCCTTCTGCATCACCACGACCCGGTGGGCGATCTCGGCGACGACGCCGAAATCATGGGTGATGAACAGGACGCCCGTACCGCGCCGCTCCTGCATCTCGGCGACGAGCTTCAGGATCTGCGCCTGCGTGGTCACGTCGAGCGCGGTGGTCGGCTCGTCGGCGATCAGCAGGGCGGGGTCGAGCACCAGCGCCTGCGCGATCATGATGCGCTGGCGCTGTCCGCCCGAGAGCTGGTGCGGATAGGCGTCGAACATCTTCTCGGGATCGGGGAGGCTCACGGAGTTCATCACCGCGAGCACCTTTTCCTTGCGTTCCGTCGCGCCAAGATCGGTGTGGATCTGCAGCACCTCGTCGATCTGCGCGCCGCAGGTGACGACCGGATTCAGGGCCGTCATCGGCTCCTGGAAGATCATCGACATGCGCGTGCCGCGCAGCGCCCTAAGGCGGCTGGGCGTGGCGGTGAGCACATTCTCGCCTTCGAGCAGGATTTCGCCGCCCGTTGCCTTGAGCTGGCCCTTGGGCAGCAGGCCCATGACCGAGTGCGCCGTCACCGACTTGCCCGAACCGGACTCGCCGACGACGCAGACGATCTCGCCCGGGTTGACGTGAAACGAGACGCCCTCGACCGCATTGGCGCGGTCGCCGCCCTTGGGCAGGCCGACCGTCAGGTTGCGGATTTCCAGGATCGGACCGCTCATCCGCGCTTCTCCATTTTCGGATCGAGCGTGTCGCGCAGGCCGTCGCCGAGCATGTTCACGGCAAGCACGGTGAGGGCGAGGAAGATGCCCGGATAGAGGATATTGTGCGGGAACACGCGGAAGAGCTGGCGCCCCTCGGCCATGATGTTCCCCCAGGTCGGAATGTCCGGCGGAATGCCGATGCCGAGGAATGACAGGATCGCCTCGACGAGGATCGCGGACGCGCAGATGAACGTGCCCTGCACGATCAGCGGCGCGATGGTGTTCGGCAGAACGTGCCGGATCAACAGTTTCAGCGTCGGCGTGCCGGACACGCGCGCGGCCTCGACATAGGGCTCCTCGCGCACGGAGAGCACGACCGAGCGGACGAGGCGCACGACGCGCGGTACCTCCGGCACCACGATGGCGATGATCACCGACAGGAGGCCGGCGCGCGATAGCGAAACCACGGCAATGGCGAGGAGGATGGCGGGGATCGCCATCAACCCGTCCATGATCCGCATGATGATGCTGTCGAGCCAGCGGAAATAGCCGGCAAGCAGGCCGATCGCGAGACCGACGCCGATCGAGATGGCGGCGACGGCGACGCCGATGAAGATCGACACGCGCGCGCCATAGACGACGCGCGAGAACACGTCGCGGCCGAGCGTGTCGGTGCCCATCCAGTGCTTGACGGTGATGCGCGTGCCGTCATCGGCGCGCATGGAGCTTTCAGCCATGGGCAGGCGGTTGCGCGCCGCCGGATTGATCGCGGCCGGATCGCTGGTGGCGATCAGGGGCGCGATCAGGCCGATGAACACCATGACCAGCACGATGGCGAGGCCGGCGAGGACGGCGGGATTGCGGAACAGCTTGCGCCAGACGGTCGGCTTGGCGGGGGCGGGCGTGTCCGCCGCGCCGGCCAGCGGGGTTGTGGTGGCTGGGGCGGTCAATAGCGGATCCTCGGGTCGAAGATCGTGTACGAAAGATCGACGATGAGGTTGATCAGCACGTAGACGAAGGAAAAGGTCAGGATGATCGCCTGGATCACCGGGAAGTCACGCGCCAGCACGGCGTCGACGGTGAGGCGGCCGAGGCCTGGAATGGAATAGACGCTTTCGGTGACGACGACGCCGCCGATGAGCAGGGCGATGCCGATGCCGACCACGGTGACGATCGGCACGGCGGCGTTCTTCAGCGCATGCTGGAACAGCACCTTGACCTCGGTCTGCCCCTTGGCGCGCGCGGTGCGGATGTAGTCTTCCGAGAGGACCTCAAGCACGCTGGTGCGCGTCATGCGCGCGATAAGCGCCACATAGATGACCGAGAGCGTGAATGCCGGCAGGACGAGGCTGCGGAACCAGGGGCCGAGGCCGCCCGAAATTCGCTGATAGCCCTGCACCGGGAACCAGCCGAGCTTCACCGCGAAGATGTAGACGAGCAGGTAGCCGACGACGAAGACCGGCACCGAGAAGCCGATGACGGAAAAGCCCATCACGAGGCGGTCGATCCAGGTGCCTTGCCGGTAGGCGGCGACAACGCCGAGCGGAATGGCGATGACGACCGCCAGGATGATGGTGAGAACCGCGAGCGACAGGGTCGGCTCGATGCGCTCGGAGATCAGCTCCCACACCGTCTTGCGGAAGAAGAAGCTTTCGCCAAGGTCGCCGCGCAGGATGCTGCCGAGCCAGATGAAGAACTGCTGGAGCACCGGCTGCTCGAGGCCGAGCTTGGTGCGGATGTCGAGAATCTGCTGCGAGGTGGCGTTGTCGCCCGCGATGATCGCCGCGGGATCTCCGGGCGTCAGGCGCAGCATCAGGAACACCATCACCGCGACGGTGAACAAGACGGGGACGGTCGCCGCGAGGCGTCTGAGAATATAACTGATCATAATCCGATCGGACGGGCTGGATCGCAAAAAAGGGGAGGCCGGCCGCTACGGCCGGCCTCCGGGGATGACGGGCGATCAGGCGCCGCGAGCCTTCTCCATGTTCCAGAACACCGGGGCGGGCGTGGCGAGCCAGCCGGAGATGTTCGAGCGGTGGGCGCCCGGCTGATACCACTGTCCCAGATGAATGTGGGTCGGGGCTTCAGCAACGCGGCGCTGGATCGCCTCGGCGATCTGCTTCTGCTCGGCGGCACTGCCGGCCCGTGCGAAGCGGGCGCGCAGCGCCTCGATCTCCGGGTCATTCGGCCAGCCGAAGGCCGCCTTGTCGCCCGACGCGTTGAAGAAACCGGCCATGACCGGGTTGAGGATGTCGGCCGACACCCACGACGTCAGCATGGCGCTCCAGCCGCCCTGGGTCGGCGGGTCGCGCTTGACGCGGCGGGCGACCACCGTCTGCCAGTCCATCGACTGCATGTCGACGACGAAGCCGGCACGCTCCAGCAGCGACTTGGCCACCGGCGCGAGATTGGTCAGCACCTGCAGGTCGGTCGAGTGCAGCAGCACCACCGGCTCGCGATTGTAGCCGGCCTCCTGGAGAAGCTGGCGGGCCTTGGCGAAGTTGGATTCGAGCTTGTCTTCCATGCCCGCCATGGTCTCGAGCGGCGTGCCGCAGACGAACATGGCCTTGCAGACCTTGTAGTATTCGGGGTCGCCGATGGTCGCCTTCAGGAAATCCTCCTGGTTGAACGCATAGAGCGCGGCCTGGCGGATCTTCGGATTGTTGAACGGTGCGGTCGTGTGGTTGAACCGCATCGTGTACTGGTTGCCCAGCGGGTTCCAGCTGAACAGCTTGACGTTGTTGTCGGCCTTCAGCAGCGGCAGAAGGTCGTGGCTGGGCGATTCGATGACGTCGATCTCGCCCGCGAGCAGGGCGTTGACCGCCTGCTGCTGATCAGCCACGACGCGCCATTCGACGCGGTCGACTTTCGCGATCTTGCCGCCGGACAGCGCCGATGCCGGCTCCGAACGCGGCTTGTAACCGGCGAACTTGGTGTAGACGGCCTTGTCGCCCGGGCGCCACTCGTCGCGCATGAACACGAACGGGCCGGAGCCGACGAACTCGGAAATCTGCGTGTTCGGGTCGGTCTCGGCGACGCGCTTCGGCATCATGAACGGCACGTTCGACGAGGGCTTGCCGAGAGCGAAGATCAGGAGGCCGGTCGGCTCCTTCAGCTTGATCTCGAAGGTCTTCGGATCCTTCGCCGTCATCTCGGCGATGAAGCCCATGACGGTCTGGCCGAGCGGGTCGCGCGCGGCCCAGCGGCGGATCGAGGGAATGACGTCGGCGGTGGTGACGGGCGTGTTGTCGTGCCACATCAGGCCGTCGCGCAGCGTGAACGTGTAGGTGAGCTTGTCATCGCTGGTCGTGAACTTGTCGACCATCTGGGGCTGGATCTGGCCGCTGGCGTCCATCGCGAACAGCGTGTCGTAGATCATGTAGCCGTGGTTGCGGACGATGTAGGCGGTGGTCCAGATCGGGTCGACGATGCGCAGGTCCGAGTGCATGACGACGCGCAGCGTATTGGCCGCGCCCTGGGCGGAGGCACCGGTGGTGCCGGCGAGCGCGCTTGCCGCGGCCGCGCCCGCTACCACCGAGCGGCGAGACAGTTTGACGGATTTCATGATGACTCTCCCCTGGAACTCCACGGCAGGATATGACCCTGCCGACAGAAGGCTGGATCAGAGATGCCGCGGGATGCGGTGTCAATCCCGTTGCCTATGCAGTGCCCGCGCAAAAAGCGCGCATGTGGCAAGCGCATAGGCGTCGCGCATCTGCTACCGCTTATGGAACATTACGGGCTGACGTGGGACATCGGCACGCGGGCGAAGGGACGCGCGGATTCGAAGGCGCGCATGGCGCGCAGCACCGTCGCCTCCTGCCGGCGCCAGCCGACGATCTGGAGGCCGATCGGCAGCCCGTCTGCGTCGAGGCCGCATGGCACCGTTCCGGCCGGCTGCTGCGTGACGTTGAACGGCGGCGTGAAGCGGCACCAGTCGGTCCAGAGCGGCCCCCAGTCGGCGACCCCGGCAAAGCCCGCGGGCGGCAGGTCGGCGCCGAGCGGGATCGCGCCGGTCGGCATGGTCGGCGTTATCAACAGGTCGTAAGTCTGATGGAATTCGGCCATCGCGACGACGGCCTTCGTGCGCCGGTAGAGCAGGGCATCGATCAGGTCGGCGGCGGATGTCCTGGCGCCGGTCTCCGCGCAGCCGACGAGGCCGGGGTCCATGGCCGCGCGCTCCGCCGTGCCGAACGACTTCAGCGCCAGTGCCGCGCCGGCGTTCCAGATGTCCCAGGCGATGGGCGAGGGGTCCTCCATCGGCGGGTCGACCTCATCGACGATGGCGCCCATGGCCTCGAAGGTCGCGGCGGCCGACGCCACCGCCTGCTCCACCGCCGGATCGATCTTCCCGACGAAGCCGAGGCGCGGCGAATAGGCGACGCGAAGGCGCCTGACGCCGTCGTCGATGCCGATCGTGTAGTCGGGGGTCGGGGTGTTCCAGGCCATGGGATCACGATGGTCGGGTCCGGACAGGATGGTGAGCAACGCCGCGACCTCGCGCACGTCGCGGGCGATGGGGCCGAGATGGGCGAGTTCGCCCATGACCGAGATCGGATAGGCGGGCACCCGGCCATAGGTCGCCTTGATGCCGGCGACGCCGCAGAAGGCCGCGGGAATGCGGATCGAGCCGAGCCCGTCCGTGCCGAGATGGAACCTTCCGATGCCGAGGGCCGCCAGGGCGGCCGCGCCGGACGACGAGCCCCCTGCCGTGCGGTCGCGGTTCCACGGATTGCGGGTATGGCCGGTGAGCGGCGACGTCGACAGGCCGATCCAGCCGAATTCCGGCATGGTGGTGAGGCCGAGGATGACCAGCCCCGCCTCCTTGCAACGCGCGGTTACCGGGGCGTCGTAGCCCATGGGCGATTTCGGGGTGACGGTCGAGCCCTTGAGGCTCGGCCAGCCTTCAACCGCGAGATTGTCCTTCACCGTCACGGTCACGCCGTCGAAAGGCCCGAGCGGCTCGCCCTTCATCCAGCGCGCTTCCGATTCGCGGGCCCAGGCGAGCGTGCGGGCGCGGTCGATCAGCGCGAAGGCGTTGATCGCCGGCTGCGAGGCTTCCGCCCGATCGAGAGCGTCTGTGGCGGCTTCCACCGGCGATAGCGTCTTGCGCCGGAAGGCGTGACCGAGCGCGAAGGCATCGAGCTCGGCGATGGCGGTGGTGGACAGCGACATGGCATTCTCCTGACGGCGCGCAGGCTGCCACGCTCCCGCCGGGAGGTTAAGGGGGCAGGGCGCGTGCCGCTCATGCGGCGCGTCGCCGCCGCCTGCGCCGTGCCGCCTTGATCTCGGCGATCCGCTCGCCGTCCTCGATCTGGAGGTATCGGCCGCGCTCCATGATCTCGAGCGAATATTCCTCGTAGGTCAGGCCGAGCCTGTCGGCCTTGTCCATCCGGAAACGCATGACGTCGGCCGACACGCTCTTCCAGGCGGCCTTGTGCGCCCGCTGCCAGTGCAGGAAGCGATGCGGATCGCCCTTGCCCCAGGGCGGCCCGCCATAGTCGTCGAGCGGCGGTCCGCCATTGTGCCGCGCGGCAGGCGAGGGCGGCCGGGCCTCGCCCTCGGAAGGCCGATGATGCGAGCGGTTCGATGGACGCATGAACATGGCGGGCCGGCGCTAATCGTATGATGGAATAATATTCCATTATACGAGAACAAAGGCAAGCCTTGCGTCAATGCCCCCAGCGCAGCGCCAGCGGTTGAAGCTCGCGGGCGAGTTCCAGCAGCCCCTCGCGGGTCGCCGGATGGATCGGGTCGAGCGGGTGCCGGACATGGTCCGAGCGGATGACCTTGCCTTCCATCATCACGGTCTTGGTGGCGCGCAGGCCGCACTGGCGGTTCTCGTAATTGATCAGCGACAGGATCTTCGCGTATTGCGCCGCCGCTTCGGTCCGCCGCCCGGCGGCATGGTGCTGCACCACCGGCTTGATCAGATCGGGGAGCAGCGCGCTCGACATCGTGCCGGTCGCCCCCGCATCGAGATCAGCCATCAGCGTGATCGATTCCTCGCCGTCCCAGGGACCGATCACCGCATTGCCGCCGGCGGCGATCAGGCCGCGCAGCTTGGCCGCCGTGCCGGGCGTCTCGATCTTGAAGTAGCAGACCTGAGGCACGGCCTCGGCGAGCCGCACCATTGTCGGCACCGATAGCGCGACACCCGACAGTGGCGCGTCCTGCAGCATGATCGGAATGGGGGCCGCCTCGGCGATCCGCTGGAAATGCTCAACCATGCGCGTTTCGTCGGCGCGCAGCGTCGCGCCGTGATAGGGCGGCATCAGCATCAGCATGGCCGCTCCCGCCCTCTGCGCCCGCGCGGCGCGCTCGGCGGCGATCCGCGTCGAGAAATGGCTGACCGTGACGATCACCGGCACGCGTCCCGCGACATGGGCGAGACAGAGCTGCGTCAGCGTCTCGCGCTCCTCGTCGGTGAGCACGAACTGCTCGGAATAGTTCGCCAGCACGCAGATGCCATCGACGCCCTGGTCGATCATGCAGTCGAGCACGCGCTTCATCCCCTCGAGGTCGAGGTCGCCATTGTCGAGGAAGGGGGTCGGCGCGACGGGGAAGACGCCGGTATAAACGGGCAATGCCATGGATGTTCCTCCGGGATGTTCTTGTTCGTCCCGGAGCTTTCTATAGCGCGACCGCAGAATGCGACCAGCGGCCGGGGCTCAACGCTGCCCGGATGCCCCGTCACGCCAGCCCCGGGCGAGATCCTCGCGGAAGGCCGGATCGGCAATGGCGATCATCCGCTCCGCGCGCTGCTTGAGCGTGACGCTGCGCAGGTCCGCCACGCCATGTTCGGTGACGACGAGATCGACGTCGCTGTGTGGCAGGGTGACGGTGGCGACGCGCGGCACGATGCGGCTGACCGTGCCGCCGGCGGCCGTCGAGGGCAGGGCGATGATGGCGCGCCCGCCGGGTGCGGCGCGTCCGCCGCGGGCGAAATCGACAAGGCCGCCAACGCCGCCGACGCAGACGCCGCCGGCCATCTCGGAATTCACTTGTCCGGTGAGATCGACCTCAATGGCCGAGTTGATCGCATGGAAGCGATCGATCCGCCTGAGCACGCCGTGGTCGTGCGTGTGCGAAGCCGGCCGCACCTCGACGGCGGCATTGCCATCGGCGAAATCGTAGAGCCGGCGCGTGCCGATCAGCGTGTTCGCGACCGTGACGCCCGGATCGAAAGGCTTGAAGCGGTTGGTGACGACGCCCTTCTCGATCAGATCGAGGACGCGGTCGGTCGCGACGCCCGAATGGATGCCGAGGTCGTGGTGGTTGCCGAGCGCCGCCAAGGTCGCATCGGGGATCGCGCCGATACCGATCTGAAGCGTGGCGCGGTCCGGGATCAGTGCCGCGAGATGCGCACCGATCCGCTGAGCCACTTCGTCCAGCCGGCTCGCCTGCGCCTCCACGGGCGGCTTTGCGGCGGCAACGAAGGCGCTGATCGCGATATCCCCCGGCAGGGCCGCGCCGCCGGTGTCCGGCACATCCGGATTGATCTCGGCGATGACCGTTCGGGCATGGCGCGCCGCCTGCGCGACATAGTCGTTGGCGAGGCCGAGGCTGAGGCCGTTGCGACCGTCGCGGAGCTGGATCAGCACCACGTCGGCGGTCAGAGCCTTGCCGGCATAGGCTTCCGCCAGCGCGCTGTAGTGCATTGGCAGCACGTCGAGCCGGCCGGCCCGCGACAGCGCGGCATTGGTGCCGGTCGCGCCATAGGCGCCAAGACTCAGGTTTTCCGGGGCATCTGGCCGAAATGTCCGGGAAAAGCCGGTGCCGAGAAAAACCTCGACCGGTCCGATGGCCGGTGCGGCGGCAACAAGCGCTTCCGTCAGCGTCAGCGGCTCGGCCGTGCACTGGCCGACGACGATCCTGTCGCCCGGCCGGATATGGGCCGCGATGTCGAAGGCCCCATGGGGGATCGGGTCGGGCATGTCAGTACGACTTGGGCAGGCCGAGGACGCGCTCGGCGATGAAGGAAAGCACGAGCTGCGGGCTGATCGGCGCGATGCGCGGGATCATCACTTCGCGCAGGTAGCGTTCGACATGGAACTCCTTGGCGTAGCCGAAGCCGCCATGGGTCATCACCGCCTGCTGGCAGGCATCGAACCCGGCCTCGCCGGCGAGGTATTTCGCGGCGTTGGCCGAGGCGCCGCAGGGCATGTCGTTATCGTATTCCCATGCCGCCTTCATGATCATCAGGCGCGCGGCCTCCAGCTCCATCCAGTTCTTCGCCAGCGGATGCTGGATCGCCTGGTTCTGGCCGATCGGCCGGTTGAAGACGATGCGTTCCTTCGCATAGGCCGCCGCCCGCGCCAGAGCCAGCTTGCCGAGCCCCACCGCCTCGGCCGCGATCAGGATGCGCTCCGGATTCATGCCGTGCAGAATGTATTCGAAGCCGCGACCTTCCTCGCCGATCCGGTCCTCCACCGGCACTTCCAGTCCCTCGATGAACAGTTCGTTCGAATCGACGGCCTTGCGGCCCATCTTCTCGATCTCGTGGACCTTGATCCTCGCTCGGTCGAACGGCGTGCAGAACAGCGACAGGCCGAAGGTCGGCTTGGTGACATCCTCAAGGGGCGTCGTGCGGGCCAGCAGCAGCATGCGGTCGGCGACCTGCGCGGTCGAGATCCAGACCTTCTGCCCGTCCACCACGTAGCGGTCGCCCTTCCGCACCGCGCGGGTCTTGAGCTGGGTCGTGTTGAGGCCGGTATTCGGCTCGGTGACGGCGAAGCAGGTCTTCTCCTTGCCGGCAACCATGGGCGGCAGGATCCGGCGCTTCTGTTCCTCGGTGCCGAACACCGCCACCGGGTTGAGCCCGAAAACGTTGATGTGGACGGCCGAGGCGCCCGACATGCCGGCGCCGGATTCCGCGATCGCCTGCATCATCACGGCCGCCTCGCTGATGCCGAGACCCGAGCCGCCATATTCCTCGGGGATGCAGATGCCGAGCCAGCCGTCGGCCGCCAGCGCCTGCACGAAATCCTCGGGAAAGCCGCCCTGCTTGTCGAGCTTCAGCCAGTAGTCGTCACCGAAGCGCGAGCAGATGCCGGCGACTGCCTCGCGAATGGCCTCCTGCTCGCGGGTGAGGGCGAAATCCATCGGTGCGTCTCCATCCATGCCGCGAGGGCCACGCGGCAGGATGATGCCGGTGCGAGGCGCGCCGCGTGGGCAGGATCGCACGGGGCGTCCGGCGGTCGCAATTTCGGCGGGCCTCCGTCAAGCGGCGGAGAGGCCGGACGGCGAGGCGGGCAGCTCAGCTGTTGCGACGCTCCAGAAAGCCCTTCATCCGGTCGAGCGCCTTCAGGATGTTCTCCGAGGAATTGGCGTAGGAGAGGCGGATATAGCCCTCGCCATAGACGCCGAAATCGGGACCGCCGATGGTGGCGACGCCGGCATCCTCAAGAAGCGCCGAGGCCAGCGGCTTCGCCTTCCAGCCGGTCTCCTTGATGTTCGGGAAGGCGTAGAAGGCGCCCTTCGGCACGATGCACGAGACACCGGGCAGCTTGTTGAGGCCTTCGACCACCAGCTTCCGCCGGGCATCGAATTCGGCGACCATCTTCCCGACCGCATCCTGCGGGCCGGTCAGGGCCTCAAGCGCCGCGAATTGCGAGGGCGCGTTGACGCAGGAGAACGAGTTCACCGCCAGTTTGCGGGCATATTCGTAGAGCTTGCCCGGCCAGATCGAATAGCCGAGCCGCCAGCCCGTCATGGCATAGGTCTTGGACCAGCCGTTGAGCAGGATCGTCCGGTCGCGGATCGACGGGTAGGAGAGCAGGCAGACGTGCTCCTCGCCGTCATAGACCATCTGGTCGTAGATCTCGTCGGACATGATCGCGACGTCGGGGAAGCGCTCCATCCCCTTCACCAGCTTGTCGATCTCGGCCTTGGGCGTGACGCCGCCGGTCGGGTTGGCGGGCGAGTTGACGATGACGAGGCGGGTCTTCGGCGTGATCAGCGACAGGAGTTCGTCGGCGGAGAAGGCGAAGCCGTTCTCCTCGCGGATCGGCACCGGGATCGGCGTCGCGCCGGTGTACTCGATCATCGACCGGTAGATGGGAAAGCCGGGGTCCGGATAGAGGATCTCTGCGCCCGGTTCGCCGAACATCAGGATCGCCATGAACATGGTGACCTTGCCGCCGGGCACGATCATCACCTCTTCGGGTGAGACGCCGACCTTGAACCGTCGGTCGAGATCGGCGGCCACAGCCTCGCGCAGGGCCAAGATGCCGTTGGCTGGCGTGTAGCCGTGGTGGCCGTCGCGGATCGCCTTGATCGCGGCTTCGGTGATGTTGCCCGGCGTCGCGAAGTCCGGCTGGCCGATGCCGAGATTGATGACGTCCTTGCCTGCGCGCATGAGCGCCGTGGCGCGCGCGAGGACGGCGAAGGCGTTTTCCTCGCCGATGCGGTCGAAATTGGCGACGGTCTGGAAGGTCATGGGCGTTTCCGGAAGGCTGGCGCGGCCGCCTCAGAGGGCAGCCTTCACGTCGGTATGCCGGAAGTCGTCGCCCTTGAACAGCAAGGGCACATCGAGATGCATGGCTGTGGCGTAGGCTATGCAATCGCCGAAGTTGAGCGCGGCCGGATGGCCCGTGCCGCGGCCGTAGCGGGCGAAGGCATCGGCGGCGAGACGGGCGACAGGCTCGTCGAGCGGGATGAAGGTGATGGCAAATCCGGCCACAAGCTGGTCGAGCTTGGACTTTCCATTCTTCCGTTTGGCGAGAACCATCGCTGCTTCCAAATAGCATGAAGCCGGAAGCAATGGATTTGAAGCCCCGACAATTCGTGCGAGAAAAACCCCGGCCTCGCGTTCATCAGCCACGATGGCAACGAGAGCGGACGTCTCGACGAGCAGGCTCACTTCGGAAGCCCATGCTCATCATACATGTCGGCCTCGAACTCCCGCATGGCGCGTCGCTCCTCCTCCGTCGTCTTGCCGGAAACCTCGGCAAGGAATGCTGCGGCAAAGGCTTTGCGCCGCTCCACCTCTTCAGGCGGAACTTCCGGCGGGGGTGTCTGCTCCAGTGCCTCCACTGCTTTCGCGATCACCGCGGACGGGCCGAGCCCACGCTGGCGACCGATCCGCTTGATCTTCTCCTCCAGCGGTTTGTTGCGCAGGGTGATGGCCATATCGTACTCCCAAGGAAGCATATGCTTCCGGAGCATATCACATAGGACGTCGGCGCGCTAACTCGACCTGACGGCGCTGCATGTCTCTCCGCCTGTTTTGTCGTTGCATTCGCCGCGCACGCGCGCTCAAACTGTCGGAAACGACAATGCTGCAGCCACTTCAATCGATTTGAAAGCTTCGCAGCGCAGCATGGGAGAGATGCCACATGGCCCGCCGGAAGATGAAGCCCCAGAACCTCAGGTCGAAGCAGTGGTTCGACAATCCCGAGAACCCGGGCATGACCGCGATCTATCTGGAGCGCACGGTCAACTGGGGCCTGACGGTGGAGGAGCTGACCTCCGGCAAGCCGATCATCGGCATCGCGCAGACGGGCTCGGACATCTCGCCCTGCAACCGCCACCACATCGAACTCGCCCAGCGCGTCCGCGACGGCATCCGTGACGCGGGCGGTATTCCCCTCGAATTCCCGGTCCACCAGATCCAGGAGACGCTGAAGCGTCCGACCGCCGCCCTCGATCGCAACCTGCAATATCTGTCGCTGGTCGAGATCCTCTACGGCTATCCGATGGACGGCGTCGTGCTGCTCACCGGCTGCGACAAGACCATGCCGGCCATGGTGATGGGCGCCGCCACCGTCAACATCCCCTCGATCGTGCTCTCCGGCGGTCCCATGCTGAATGGCTGGTGGAACGGCAAGCGCGCCGGCTCCGGCACGCTGGTCTGGGAAGCGCGCAAGCAGCAGGCAGACGGCACGATCACCTATGACGAGTTCATCGACGTGGTGACGAAATCGGCCCCCTCCATCGGCCATTGCAACACGATGGGCACGGCCTCCACCATGAATGCGCTGGCCGAGGCCCTCGGCATGTCGCTGCCGTCCTGCGCCGCCATTCCGGCTCCCTACCGCGAGCGCGGCCAGATGGCCTATGCGACGGGCCGGCGCATCGTCGACATGGTGTGGGAAGACCTGAAGCCCTCGGACATTCTCACCCGCAAGGCCTTCGAGAACTGCATCGTGGCGAACTCCGCCATCGGCGGCTCGACCAACGCGCCGATCCACATCAACGCCATCGCCAAGCATATCGGCGTCAAGCTCGACATCCAGGACTGGGAGACGGTGGGCCACGAGGTGCCGCTGCTGGTCAACATGCAGCCGGCCGGCGCCTATCTCGGCGAGGAATATTTCCGCGCCGGCGGTCTGCCGGCGGTCATGAACGAGCTCCTGAAAGCCGGCCGCATCCATGGCGACGCGATCACCGCCAACGGCAAGACGATGGGCGAGAACGTCAAGGGCGCGGAGGTCACCGATCCCGACGTGATCCGGCCCTACAAGAAACCGCTGGTGAAGGATGCCGGCTTCATCGTGCTGAAGGGCAATCTGTTCGATAGCGCAATCATGAAGACCAGCGTCATCTCGGATGATTTCCGCAAGCGCTACCTGTCCAATCCGAAGGACAAGGACGCCTTCGAGGGCCGCGCCATCGTCTTCGAGGGGCCGGAGGACTATCACCACCGGATCGACGACCCGAAGCTGAAGATCGACGAGACCTGCGTGCTGTTCGTGCGCGGTGTCGGCCCGCTCGGCTATCCGGGTTCGGCCGAGGTCGTGAACATGCAGCCGCCGGCGGCCCTTCTGAAAAAGGGCATCCGCGACCTTCCCTGCATCGGCGACGGCCGCCAGTCGGGCACCTCGGGTTCGCCCTCGATCCTCAACGCCTCGCCGGAAGCGGGGGCGAACGGCGGCCTCGCGGTGCTGAAGACGGGTGACCGGGTGCGGATCGACCTGAAAAAGCGCTCGGCCAACATCCTCATCTCCGAGGAGGAGTTCGCCGCGCGCATGGCGGAACTGAAGGCCAATGGCGGCTTCAAGGTGCCGAAGAGCCAGACGCCGTGGCAGGAAATCCAGCGCTCCATGGTGAGCCAGCTCGCCGACGGCATGGTGCTGAAGCCGGCGGTCAAGTACCAGAAGATCGCGCAGAAGCGGGGCATCCCGCGCGACAACCACTGACTGGTAGTGTCCGTCGCCCCTGCCGGGATGACGGACGCGCGCTCTGCCCTTATGAGGGCCGGCATGACCACGTCTGCCGGCCTTTTGCCTTCCGCCTTCGGACTCTTCGGCGAGCCCCCCGCCGAGCTTGCCGCTTGGCCGCCGACCGCCTTGCAGTTCTCGCCGCTCGTGCCTGGCTCGGTTGTGCTTGAGGACCAGCCGGCCGGCTCGCTCGCCGGCATGGTCATGCTTGGGCCCCCCGGCACGATCGAGCGGCGCTATGCCGTGGCGCTGGCGCTCAGGGCGCTCGAAACCGGCGCGGAGCTCACGGTTCTGGCGCCCAAGGACAAGGGCGGCTCGCGCCTGCGCAAGGAGCTTGAGGTCTTTGGCTGCACGGTTTCCGAGGATGCGCGCCGGCATCACCGCATTTGCACGACCGCACGTCCGATCGATGCTATCGGGTTCGATGAGGCCATCGTGGCTGGAGCGCCGCGCATCGTCGAGACGCTGGGGCTCTGGTCGCAGCCGGGCGTTTTCGCCTGGGACCGGATCGATCCGGGCAGCGCGCTTCTGCTTGAGCATCTTCCGCCGCTGGCCGGGCGCGGCGCCGATCTCGGCTGCGGCATCGGCGTCTTGTCGCGTGCCGTCCTTGCCGCATCGGCCGTGACCGAGCTGACGCTGGTCGATCTCGACCGCCGGGCGATCGACTGCGCGCGACGCAATGTCGCTGATCCTCGCGCGCGGTTCGTCTGGGCGGACCTCAGGCGCGAGGTGGCCAGCCTCGCCGGGCTCGACTTCGTCGTCACCAACCCGCCGTTCCATGATGGCGGCGCGGAGGACCGTGCGCTGGGCCAGGCCTTCGTGCGCCGGGCCGCCGGCCTGCTGAGGCGGGGTGGCCGCCTGCTGCTCGTCGCCAACCGCCATCTGCCCTATGAGGCGGTCCTCAAGGCGTCGTTCCGCTCGGTGTCGCTGAGGGTGGAAGCCGGAGGCTACAAGGTCTACGAGGCCGAGGCATGATCAGGACCCGCCCATGAGCAAGCCGCCCGCCCAACTGCGGCTCGACCGCCTGCTCGCCAATCTGGGTTACGGCTCGCGCCGCGAGGTGCAGGCGCTGGTCGGCGCTGGCCGCGTGCTGCTCGACGGCGCGCCCGTGGCGGAGGCGGACGGGCGCATCGCGCTGACGCCGGATCTCCCTGAGCGCATGACCGTGCGCGGGCGGCCGCTCGATCCGCTGCCGGGCCTCATCCTGATGCTCCATAAGCCGCTCGGCATGACCTGCTCCCACAAGGAGGCCGGGCCGCTGGTCTATTCGGTGCTGCCGGAGCGCTGGCGGCGGCGCGACCCGGCGATCTCGACGGTCGGGCGGCTGGACAAGGAGACCTCCGGGCTTCTCCTGATGACCGATGACGGCGGGCTGCTGCATCGCATCATCTCGCCGAAGAGCAATGTGCCGAAACGCTATGTCGCGGCGCTCGACCGGCCGCTGAAAGGCGACGAGGCGGCGCTGTTCGCTTCCGGGACCATGCTGCTGGACGGCGAGGAAAAGCCACTGCTTGCCGCCGAGCTGGAGGTTCTGGAGCCGAAGCTGGCGCGCCTGACGATCCATGAGGGCCGCTACCATCAGGTCAGGCGCATGTTTGCCGCCGTCGGCAATCATGTGGTGGCGCTGCATCGGGACCGGATGGGCGGGCTCGGCTTGCCCGCCGATCTCGAACCGGGTCAGTACCGGTTGCTCGCCCCGGCGGACATAGCGTCGATCTTCGACGGAGGCTGAGCCTCGTCATTCGTTGCTGCGATACCGGCCATCACGAGGATTGTCTTGGCCGTGGCCGCGCGAAGCGCGACACTCGCGGTCCCGATCGACGAGGGGGCCGACCATGACCATGCCGGATGCCACCCGCCAGGACGCGTCGCAGATCGCGGCCGCGCGCGCTACCTTCCGCCGCCTGCACGAGAGCGGCTGCTTCGTCATTCCCAACCCGTGGGACACCGGCACGGCGCTGATGCTGAAACATCTCGGCTTCAAGGCGCTGGCGACGACCTCCTCCGGCTTCTCGTTCTCGCGTGGCCTGCCTGACACCGACTGGGCGGTTCCCCGCGACATGGCGCTCGGTCATATCGCCGAGATCGTCGGGGCGACCGACCTGCCGGTGAATGCGGATTTCGAATCCGGCTACGCTCACGAACCGGAGGCCGTCGCCGAGAACTGCCGCCTTTGCGCGGCGACGGGCGTTGCCGGCCTCTCGATCGAGGACAATAGCGGCAAGCCCGGCGAACCGCTCTATGCCTTCGATCTCGCGGTCGAGCGGATCAAGGCGGCGGTGTCGGCGCTGAAGGGCACGGGCGTTCTGCTGACCGCGCGCTCGGAGGCCCATCTGTTCGGCGTTCCCGATGCGCAGAAGGTGGCGGTGAAGCGGCTGGTCGCCTTCGCCGAGGCGGGCGCTGACGTCCTCTACGCGCCGGGGCTGCGGACGCCGGAGCAGATTCGCGAGGTGGTCGCGGCCGTTGCGCCGAAACCGGTCAACCTTCTGCTGTCCGGACCGATTGGCATCAGTGTCGCCGATGCGGCGGCATTCGGCGTGCGCCGCGTCTCCGTCGGCTCCGCGCTGGCGCGGGCGGCCTGGGGCGGCTTCCTCAAGTCGGCGCGCGAACTTGCGGGGCAGGGCACCTTCAACAGCCTTGCGGAGGCCGAGCCCTTCGCCGCGCTCAACACCTTCTTCCGCACCCATGGGCCGAAAGCCTGACCATCCACCGCCGGAGCCGTGCCTTGACCGAACCTGCTTTCGATTTTCTCGTCGAGCCGAAACCTGCGCCACGCCCGACCCACGTCGTCATGGAAGGCCGCTTCTGCCGGCTGCGGCCGCTCGACCCGGCCCGCGATACCGATGGGCTCCATGCGCTGTCGCATGGCCCCGAGGCCCCGCAGCAATGGGCCTATCTCTTCACCGGTCCCTATGCCGACAAGGCGGATTTCGACGCCCATGTCCGCACTATTGCCGCGGGTACGACGGACCCCGTCTATTGGGCGATCTGCGACCGCGACGACCGCGCGATCGGCTGGCTGTCGCTGATGCGCATCGATACGGTGCACCGGGTGATCGAGGTGGGCTCGATCCTCTATACGCCGGCGCTGCAGCGCACGCCGGCGGCGACCGAGGCTGAATATCTTCTCGCGCAATATGTCTTCGAGACTCTGGGCTACCGACGCTACGAGTGGAAATGCCACAATTTCAACGAGCCCTCCAAGCGCGCGGCCGTGCGCTTCGGCTTCACCTATGAGGGCCTGTTCCGCCAGCACATGATCGCCAAGGGCCGCAACCGCGACACCGCCTGGTTCTCCATGCTCGACACCGAATGGCCGCAGCGGAAGCTTGCCTTCACGCAATGGCTGTCGCCGGAGAATTTCGATGCGGAAGGGCGCCAGAAGGTCAGCCTCGGGGTCTTCAACCGGCTGGAAGCGCGCGAGGGCGGGCTCGCGCTGCGCCGGGCGACGCTGCGCGATGTGCCGGCGATCCGTACCCTGAAGGACATCGCCTATACCCGCAACGAGACGATCACCGGTGCGCCGTCACTGCCGCGCATGGTCGACTATGCCGAGATCATGGCCGATCATGAGGTCTGGGTGGCGGATGGCGAGGATCATCTGATCGCCTGCGCGGTGCTGCAGGGCGCGGGCGAGCCGCTGATCTATTCGCTGGCCGTGCATCCGTCCGAGCAGGGGCGGCGCTATGGCGATGCGATCCTCGCATTTGCCGAGAAACGCCTGAGGGAGCTCGGCGCGAGGCGCATCGCCCTCTACACCAACCTCAAGCTCGAGGAGCGCATCGCCTGGTATGCCCGCAAGGGCTTTTCCCGCACGCGTGTCGAACAGCTCGCGGACCGGCAGGTGCAGCACATGGCGAAGGATGTCGCCTGAACATGGCGATGGGCATCGCCTGATCGGCGCGCCGCCCGTTCGATCAGCGGAACGGCTCGACGCGATAGGCGGAGCGGAAGAAGGCGACGGTTGCCACCAGACCGGCGATGACGCCGACGACGGTGGCGCCGATCACCACCTGATCGCCCATCTTGAGAAGGCTCGCAATGGCCCAGCCGGTGGCGCCGCCCGCGCCGACAGCTTCGGTGCCGACGATCATGGTCGCTCCGAAGACGTTGACGAGGTTGGTCCAGTTGGAGGTCGAGGCGGTGGCCATCGAGAACGTCCCTGTCGGCTGGTGCGCGTTTGCGCCGCAGTTGTGGCGTCAAATGGCGGCGGGATCAAGGTGCCGCAAGTTAGGAACGTGCTTTTTGGCATTGCCGGTGCGTGGCGGCCGGTTCTGCGAGGCCGGCGGCGCGCACGCGGCCGGCCTGTGTTTGGGCGAAGACGACCGGAGCTTCGGGGCGGCGGCTCCGGGCGCGCGTTTGCTCCGGGTGGTCGGGCTACCCCTGTTTGGATGAAGCCGAACGGTCGTCGCCACCCCGATACCGCAGCCCCTCTCGACCTCCGGAGCGCGAAGCGCCGTTACGGGTGGCATGAAAATACCATGTAGTCTCTGTTCAATTTGGTTCATTGTTGCAAATTGTTGCTTGACCGGCGGCGGGAAGGGATGGCGATGTTTCAGTGGAGCGCGGGTTACTTTTCGCGTAACTGTCAGTATTAAAATGTTCTAAATCTTAGCAGTACACGCTGTATCAAGATTTGATTGGTCAAAAATGTGGGAATATATTTAAAAATGACGCATAGTAATATCAATGATCATCGAAATTTGGACTGGGAACCAAACGTTTCGGATCATCAATTTTTGATCGGCGCGGCGGCTGGAATTCGAAATCTGTTTGATTTAGTGTACATTTCCCTAAAGCATGCAGCCAAAGTCGACATAGAGATAGAACAAGGCAAGTCGGCATAGAACAAGAAACGGACAGGAGTATTCATCGATCGGCCTAGGGCAAGGCCGGCAGCGTACAAGGTGCCACCATGCGTAGCGTACCTATCGTCCTGATCGAAAAGAGCAGGCTGGTTCGCGAGGGGCTGGAGAAAATTCTCTCGGGAACTCTGTTCCGCGTCGCGGCCACCGCCCCGACACCTGGTGATTTGCGGGCCACGCCTCCCGCCGACCTTCGCGGCCTGATGATCATTCTCGGCGTCGGTGACGACGATCGTTCCCCTGCCGAGGACATTGAGGCGCTGCGGCTCAGGTTCGCCGATGCTCGCATCGTCATTCTCGCTGACCGCCATGAACTCGCGCCGCTCGCCGAGGCTCTGCGCCTGTCGGTGAACGGCTATCTCAGCAAATCCATCAGTTCCCAAGCCCTGATCAAGGCGCTCGAGCTCGTGGCGCTGGGTGAAGGGATTTTCCCCTCGTCCATCCTCGCCCAGCTCGGCGGCTCGCGCGAAATGCCGGCGCAGCTGCTGCTCGAGGCTCCGGAGGAACGGTCTCTGCGGCAATGGGCGTCTGTCCTGTCCGACCGGGAGACGCAGATTCTCCGCGGGCTCATCGAAGGTCAGTCCAACAAGACCATCGCACGCGCCTTCGACATCATGGAGGCGACCGTCAAGGTCCACGTGAAGGCGATCCTGCGCAAGATCGGCGTTCAGAACCGCACACAGGCGGCCATATGGGCGCTCGGCCACCTGTCGCAGGGTGCCTATGCCACGATGCCGGCGGCGGACGATCCCCTTCCATCGGGACCGAATGGTTTCGGCCGACACGCCCCGGGCAAGCCCAACGGCCACTGAACGAATGCCCCGGCGGGCGGGCGCGGGGGCCCGCGCCGCGCTGCGGGGCGCCAGCCCTCATCCGATCGGATGAGGACGCATTTCCGGGGGCTTCCTAGTCTTCCACCAGAACATTCCAATGGCTCCCCGCATGTCCCGCATGAGCGGGCCTTCCGGGGGCGGGCGGAGGCGCCGCGATGGACTCCCATGTTCTGTGTCTTGGAGGAGAGGACCACGCCCTTCGCATCCCTTTCCTGCTGGCCTTGCGGGATCGGGGCTTTCGGGTCACGGCGGCGTCCAGCGGCGGCGGCGAGCCGTTCCGGGCCGTCGGACTGACGCATCTGCCCTGGCATTTCGACCGCTTTGATCGTCGTGGCGGCGATCTCGGCGCGATCGCGCGGATCGCCAGCCTGGTCGCGGAATGCCGGCCGGACCTGATCCAGACCTTCGACACCAAGCCGAACCTCCTCGCGCCGCTCGCTGTGCGAGGCGCGGTTCCTGTCATCCGGACCATCAACGGCATGGGCTGGACCTTCTCGCCCGGCGGCGGAATGCGTGCCCGGCTGATCCGGCCAGTCTATCGTCTGCTCCAGCGAGCGACGGCGCGCTGGTCCGCGGCCACGGTTTTCCAGAACGCCGACGACAAGGCCTATTTCGAGCGGCACGGTCTTGTCAGCCGCGATGCCGCGCACTTGGTTCGCAGTTCGGGCATCGACGTCGCGGCCTTCCGGACGGCCCTCGCGGCGAGCCGCGATCCCGGCATCCTGCGGCAGGAGCTTGGCCTCGGCGACGCACAGGTCGTGGTGACGGTCAGCCGCCTGACCCGCCAGAAGGGCATAGGGACGTTGCTGAAGGCGGCGCGGATCGTGGCGCGCGCCCGCCCGCGCGTGAAATTCCTGCTCGTCGGGCCTCGCGAGAGCGAGGGACCCTTCGCCATCGACGCCGCCGAGATCGAGGCCGCGGGCCCCAATGTCATGGCGCTCGGCCACCGGCGCGACGTGCCGGCGCTCCTTGCCCTGGCGGACGCCTTCGTCCTGCCGACCCAGTATCGGGAGGGCGTTCCGCGCGCGCTGCTGGAGGCGGGGCTCGCGGGCCTGCCGATGGTCGCGACGCGCATGCCCGGCTGTACCGACGTCGTCACCGAGGGCTGGAACGGCCATCTCGTCGAGCCCGGCGACGCGGCAGCGCTCGCCCAGCGCATCCTCGGGCTGCTCGAAGACCCCGCCGAAGCACGCGTGATGGGGCTGCGCTCCATCGCCTTCGTCGCGCGCGCGTTTTCGCTCGAAGGCGTCGTCGACAGCTACCGCGACATCTACCGGCAGATGCTCCGACCCCGCATCGCCCCGGTCCGCCCCGCCCCTGCAGTCCGGGAGCTCGCTTCAGCCGCCCGCGCCGATGGAGAGCGTCCGTGATCCGCGACGCCATGCTGGCCGCCGGAACCGTGCTTTCCGCAGCCTCGACCCTGCGGCTCCCGGGGCTGCCGCTCGGGGCGGGTGAGGTTCTGCTCGCGCTCTGGCTGGCGCTTTCGGGCACCCATCTCATCGCGACCGGCCGTATCGACGCGGGGCTGGCTTTCCGCCGGATGGGCACCTTCTGGTGCGTCTTCGCCCTGTCGCTGGGCATCGGCGCCTTTCTCGGCATGCTGTTCGATCCGATCGTCGAAGGTGCCAGCATGGCCCACGACGCCATGGCCTACGTGCTGATGGCGACGATTTCCTGCCTCGCGCTGATCCTGCCGGACAATGCGGTCCGCATGCGCCGATCGGCCTGGTTCCTGGTGGGCTTCGCCAATGTCGGCCTCGCCTTCCAGCTGGCGCTCGGCTTCGGGCTGGTTCCCGCCGGCGGCATCGACCCCTGGTACTGGAACCGCTTTCGCGGCTGGTCGGAAAACCCCAATCAGGCGGCGCTCTATTGTGCCGTTTTCAGCGCCGTCGCGATCCATCTCGGCATGACGGCGCAGAGTCGCGGCGCGCGTGTCGCGGGCTGGATGGGAGCCGTTCTCCCGCTCGTCGCCGGTCGCCTGACGAGGAGCGATACCTTCCTGCTGACGATGCTCGGCCTCTTCGGCCTGCTGGGCGCGCTGCGGCTGAAGACCTGGCTCGATGATCCGGCGGGCGGCGTGCGCCGCACGGCGGCCATGGCGATCCTCGTCGCGGCACCGCTGGTGCTGGCGAGCCTCCTTCCCTTCGTCTGGTCGGAGCGGACCGACGCCAGCGCGCTGGCTCTCAGCCTCGCCAAGGATCACGGTGGCGACGCGACGATGCAGACCGCCAACCTGCGTCTCGAGTTGTGGCGCAGCGCCATCCGCAAGGGGCTGGAATCCGCGTCGTTCGGCTTCGGTCCGGGGCCGCATCTCGAACGTCCGAACGTCCCGCGGCTAGCGACGCTGCCGCGGCCGTTCGAGGCGCACAGCACGATCCTCGACCTGTTTCTGCAAGGCGGTATCATCGCCGTCGGCATCTTCGCCTGGCTTCATGTCAGCACGCTGCGGCTGCTGTTCCGGGCACGGCTGGACGCGCTCGCGGCGCTGGTCTGCGCCGTCATCATCTTCGGCATCAGCCATTTCATCCTCCGGCACCCGATCCTCTGGTTCGGGCTGGTGCTCTGCCTCGCCGAGGGCTGCGCGCGCCTGCCCGCCATGCAGGCGCGCCTTGCATCGACCTCTCGGGCAGGAATGGGACAAGGGGGCCGGCTATGTGCGGCATAGCGGGAATCTTCCGGGGCCCGGGCGCGCCGGCGGAGCTGCGCGTCGATGTGGTCGGCCCGATGCTCGCGGCGATCGCCCATCGCGGTCCCGACGGGGAAGGAACCTGGATCGACCGCGAGGCCGGCATCGCGCTCGGCCACCGGCGCCTCGCCATCGTCGATCTGTCGGAAGGCGGCCGGCAGCCCATGCATTCGGAGGATGGCAGCCTCGTCGTGAGCTTCAACGGCGAGATCTACAATTTCCTCGAATTGAGGAGGGAACTGGAGGCGCTCGGGCACCGCTTCCACAGCACCAGCGATACGGAGGTGCTGATCCGCGCGGTCGAGGCATGGGGCCTGCAGCCGGCGCTGCGGCGGTTCTGCGGCATGTTCGCCTTCGCGCTGTGGGACCGTCGCGCCCGCGTGCTGCATCTGGCGCGCGACCGCATGGGCAAGAAACCGCTTCATGTCGCCTGCCTGCGGGGGGCGGTGCTGTTCGCCTCCGAAATCAAGGCGTTGAGGGCGGTCCCCGGTTTCACACCGGCGATCGACCGCGACGCGGTGGCCGGGTTCCTTGCGCGGGGCGTCGTTGCCGGCGACAGCTGCATCTACCGGCAGGTCTTCAAGCTCCCGCCCGGTTCGAGCCTGACGTTGAGCACCGACGATCTTGCCCGGGGCGGCAATGCCGCGAGCCTTGCTGCAGCCTGCCGGCCCTGGTGGTCGCTCGCCGATGCCGCCGAGCGGGGGCGTGCGGACCAGTTCGCGGCGGGAAACGACGAACTCGTCGGCGCGCTGGACGACCTCCTGCGGCAGGTGGTGCGCGAGCGCATGGTGGCTGATGTGCCGCTCGGCGCGTTCCTGTCAGGCGGCATCGATAGCGCGACGGTCGTTTCGCTGATGCAGGCGCAGTCCGCGCGGCCGGTGCGCACTTTCACCATCGCCTTCGACGAATCCGGCTACGACGAGTCCGCCGGCGCCTCGCGCGTGGCGCGTCATCTCGGCACCGACCACACCCAGTTCCGGCTGTCGCCCGACGAGGCGATGAAGACCATCCCCGAATTGCCACGCATCTGGGACGAGCCCTTCGCCGACGAATCGCAGATCCCGACCCTGCTGGTCTCCCGGATGGCGCGCCGCGAGGTGACCGTGGCGTTGACCGGCGACGGTGGAGACGAGTGCTTTGCGGGCTATCAGCGGCATTTCACGGTGTCGCGCCTTGCCAGCCTGCTCGCCGCGCCGGAAGCCGCCCGAAGGGCAGCTGCGGCGCTGATTCTGGGCCTCTCCGGCCGGTTTCCCCGGCGTGTCGCGGCCGCCCTGCCGCTGCCCGGCCGACTGCGGCGCCTGGTCGAAGGCGACAGTCTCATCCGCCTCGGCCGCCTCATCGAGGGCGGCGAGGACGGCCTTTACGATCGGCTGACGCGCCTGTCCGACCTGCCCCTGTCGCAGGCCCCGGCGACGGCCGATCCAGCCGGTCCCGCCCTCGACGACATCGTCTCCCGCGTGGTCCATCGCGACATGGCAGGCTACCTGCCGGACGACATCCTCGTGAAGCTCGACCGGGCGACCATGGCGGTCAGCCTCGAGGGGCGCTGCCCGCTGCTGGATCACCGCGTCGTCGAGTTCTCCTGGCGCCTGCCGACGGGGGTCAAGGTGCGCGGCGGGCGCGGCAAGTGGATTCTGCGCGAGGTCCTCGCTCGTTACGTGCCGCGCAGCGTGTTCGAAGGCCCGAAGCGCGGCTTCGACGTGCCGGTCGGGGCCTGGTTGCGCGGGCCGCTTCGCGGCTGGGCCGAGGACCTGCTCAGCCCTGCCATGCTCGCCCGGCACGACCTGCTCGACGTTGCCGGGGTGCGCCGCCGCTGGTCCGACCATCTCGACGGACGAGGCGACCATTCGCGCGCCCTCTGGGCGGTTCTGATGCTGCAGGCATGGCTTGACGAACATGCGCGGTCCACTCCGGCGGACCGTGTTCCCGAACTTGAAACCGCTCAGCATTGGAGTTGACCATGAGGGCGCTTCTCGGACCTGAGGCACGGCTCCTCCACTCCGTTCGAGCGACGGGGGGCGGCCCGTTCGACAGCACGCCCGATTATGGCGCCCATCCCGCCGACGGCGCCCGCCACGCGATCAGCCGGAGCCTCGGAACCCTCATGCGGCGCTGGCGGCTGATCCTCGGTGTCATCGCCGCGGGAACTGCGGTGGCGCTGGTCACGGCTATCGTCGTGCAGCCGAACTATGCGGCCTCCTCGCAGATCATCGTCGATCAGCGGGGCAATGACGGACCGGGCACGACCGCCGCCACGCAGCCGACCGAGGAATCGGCGATCGAGACCCACGTCACCATTCTGGCCTCCGATGCCCACATGCTGGCGGTTGCCTCGGCACTGCTGGCGAACCGGCCGGAGAACTATGCCGAACCGCCCTCGCGCCTGTCCCGCATCCGCAGTGTCGTCGACCGGGTGCTGAGGCCGCTCGGCCTTGCCGGTCCGCACCCCACGCCTGAGGAAACGGCCGATGGTGCGGCGCACGCCCTCGCGCTCGAGCTGAAGAAGCGCCTGCGGGTGGGGCAGGAGCGGCGCTCGCGGGTCATCACCGTGACCTATACGTCGGCGAGCCCGCAGACGGCCGCCGCCGTCGCCAACACGATCGTGCGGGTCTATCTGGACGATCTCGCGCTGCGCCACCGGGTCGAGGCCCGGCGGTTGATGGTCTGGCTCGCCAAGCGGATACCGGAGGCCCGCCTCGAGGTCGCGCGCGCCGAGCGGGAACTGGAGGCCTATCGTCTGTTGCACGCCGCCGCGAGCACGGCGCCGGCCGACGAGACGGCCCTCCAGATCGCCCAGATGTCGCGCCAGCTGGCCATAGCGCGTTCGGAAATGCAGTCGGCGACGGAGCGCCTCGCGCGGGCCAGGGAGCTTCGCGAGCGGCCGGGCGCCGAAATGGAGATGGCGCGCCTGCTCGGCTCGCCGCTGCTGCTGGACCTGGTGCGGCGCGATGCCGGTCGCCAGAACACCGGCGACGTCGCCTCCACGGCAGCCATCCAGGAAGAGCTTGCCCGCGGCATCCGCCGCCTCGAAGGCGAGGCTCAGGTCTATGGCGAGCAGGCACGGTCGATCGAACAGCGGCTCGCGCCGCTGCGCGCGGCGGCCAACTCGACCGCCGACGGCCTGTCGGGCCTGCGCGCCCTCGAGCGGCAGGCAGCGGCGCTCGGCCAGTTCTATGACGGCCTGCTACGCCGCCAGCAGGAGGTCGACGAGCAGGTCCAGTTCGTCCGGCCGGACGCGCGGCTGCTGGCGACCGCCTGGCCGCCGGAGCGGCCGAGTTCGCTGCACCCCGCCTTCCTGATCCCGCCCATGGTCATCGCCTCGGCGATCCTCGGCATCCTGCTGGCCCTCGGCCTCGGCGTCGTCGAGCGCACCGTGCGCGACGAGGACGACGCCGTCGATGCCCTGGCGGTGCCCTGCCTCGGCGCGGTGCCCTATCTGTCGCGCGTCGAGGCGCTCCGCGCGCCGCTGATGCCGCGCGACGAGCCGCAATCCGACTATGCGCGGGCCGTCCGCTCGCTGCTTGTATCGCTGATGCCGACGAGCGGCACGCGTCATGGTCCCCAGGTCGTCCTGCTGACCTCGACCGGACCGGGGGAGGGCAAGACCACGCTCGCCTGGAGCCTTGCCGCCGTCGGCGCGCGGCTCGGTATGAAGGTGCTGCTGGTCAGTCGCAGCAACCATCCCGCGCGGCTGGAGCGGGCGCCCGACCCGCCGGCCCGCGGCGGCCCGGCAGAGGTCGCCGCCGGCAGCACGGCGCGTCCGGCCGCGGCCGAGCGGATCGGCCATCTCCAGATCGACTTCGTGCCCGCCGCACGGCTGGACACGGCCTCCGGCCTCGGAATGGACGAGCCGGGCGGCCGGTGGAGCGACCGCTTCCGCGGCACCTACGACCTGATCATCGTGGACGACGACAGCGTGCGCGAGCGGCCCGAGGTCGGTCTCGCCGCGATGAATGCCGACTGGATCCTGTTCCTGGTCCGTGCCGGCGTCACCGAGCGCGCAGCCGCCCGCGACGCCGTGCAGTTCCTCGCCCGGGCCGCGGGCGTGGAGGCGCCAGGCGGACCACGGATCGCCTCGATCCTCTCCGAGGAGGAGCCCGCATTGGCGCCGAGGCCCGTCGTCCTGACGGGTGCCCGCGTCGGAGGCTGAGATGATCATCGAACTGTTCGGCCCGCCCGGCTCCGGCAAGACCACCCTGGCCCTGGCGCTCGGACAGCGCCTGGAACGGCAGGGCCACGCCACGTCGGTCATCCTCAGCTACCGGCAGGGCGAGCCCGAGCGATCATCGGACTCGGGTGGCAGCCGCTCGGCATTGGGGCGGGCTGGCCGGGCCTTCCTGCGGACGCTGGCAACCGTATTTCGGCCGCGCAAGCATCGGCAGGAACTGCACCTGGCGAACTCGCTCATCTGGCTGCTGCCGCCGAAAAGCCCGGTCTGGATGCTGCGCCTGTGGCAGTACATCCTGCGCCTCTCGCGCTGCTGGAAGCGCAATGCCCAGTCCAGCCGGGTCGTGATCTTCGACCAGGCCTATCTGCAAGCCGTCTGTTCGCTCGCCGCCTTCACCCGCGCCGCCAACGATGCCGCGCTCGCCGGTGCGCTGGAGGCGGCGCCGCAGGCCGATCTGGTCGTGCGTCTCGATGCGCCGTGCGAACTGCTTGAGCGCCGCCTGCGGGATCGCTCGGAGCATCTGCCGCGAATGGAGCAGTTCTTCGATGCAGGACTCAGCACCAGCATGGCGACCGGTCCCATAGCGGATCGCATCCAGGGGCTGCTCGAACAGCGTGGCGGCTCGATCATCGAGGTGCGTTCGCTGGATAGCGTCTCGCTCGGCGCGGCACTGGACAGGATCGAGCAGGCGGTCGAATTGCGCATAGGACCGGCCGCGAAGGCGCCGGGCGACGCGCCGCCGCCCGATCGCCCCGCCGAAAGCGAGCCGGAACAGGCGGCGAGGACGGAAAAGGAGCCGGATCTCGGCAAGCGCATGACCAGCGCGAGCGCGCAGGCCTTCGCGCTCTATGTCGGTGGCGCCGTTCTGACCAGCCTGGTGCAACTGCAGATCGCGCGGCTGATCGGCACGGATGGCTTCGGCATATTCTCCTACGTGCTGGCCTGGACCTCGTTCCTTTCCTACGTCGCGACACTCGGTTTTCACGTCGCCGTGCTGCGCTTCGTGCCGGTCCATGCTGCGCGCGAGGAATGGGGGCTCGTGCGGGGCGTCGTGCTGTTCGCGATCGGCGTTTCGACCGTTGCATCGCTGATCCTCGCGGCGATCGGAATCGCTGTGATCGTCGCCGTCGCCGACCACATTCCGGATTCCAAGGAGGCGGGTCTGCTGATCGGCATGGCCACGATCCCCGCCATGACCATGTATCTGATCAGCGCGGCGCTGGTGCGCGCCTTCGGCGGGGTGGTGACGGCGCTTCTGCCCGAACGCATCGCCCGCGACGCGCTCCTGTCAGCGCTGGTGGCGGTCATGGCGGCCCTCGCCATCCGGCCGGTGGACGCCACCGGCGTTCTTACCGCGCTGCTGGTCAGCTCGGTGCTCACCGCCTGTCTCGCCTTCGTGCTGATGCTGCGGATCTGGCCGGCCTATCTGAAGGGCGTGCGGCCGGCCTTCTCTATTGCTCAATGGTGCGCGACCGTGCTGCCGATGACGGTGTTGTCGCTGCTCGACGTGCTCATGGTTCGCACCGGCGTCATCCTGCTGGGCTGGCTGGAGCATATTCGCGAGGCCGGCATCTTTGCGCTTGGCTTCAGTATCGCAACGCTGATCCTGCTGCCGCGCGTCGCGGTCGGCACCATGTTCGCGCCCACGGCGGCGGATCTTCATGCACGCGATGACCATGCCGGCCTGCAACGGCTCTTCGCGCGCGCCGCCCTTCTGTCGTTCGCCGTGTCGGGTCTTCTGGCCGCGCCGCTCCTCATCTTCATGGAGCCGGTGCTGCGCTTCTTCGGCGAGGACTTCGTCCAGGGGGCCCAGATCGCGCGCCTGCTCGTTCTGGGCCAGCTCATCGCCGCCGCGATGGGGCCGCAGCAACACCTGATGACGATGACCGGCCAGGAGCGGGCGGCGGCGCTCGCCATGGCCATCAGCGCAGCGCTCAACGTCGCCGGATGCCTGATCGGCATCAAACTGTTCGGCGCCGTCGGAGCGGCGTTGGCGACCACGCTGGTGATCATCGTCTGGAACATCATCATGGCGGTCAGCATCCACCGCCGCCTTGGTCTCCTGCCGGGGCTCGCCTGCGCCGTTTCGGAGCGCCTTCGTTCGCGCGCCGTAGGCCAGATCGCGGCGGGAGGGAGCTGAACCCATGACGCGGGTTGGTGGCGCTCCGGCCGGAATCTCCTCCGATCGTACGATGTCGCCATCCCGGCCACCGCCTAGGACGACAATGCGGGGAACGGAGCCACCCATGCTCGACATGAACAGCCGCCGAACGACAGGGGGCGCCCCGATCTACGACAGCCCCGTCCGGCGCGAGATCCCCGCAGCGCCACCGCCGTCCTTCGTCTGGTCGATGCCGCCGCGCAGGGCCCTGGACGCCGGCGGCCCTGTCGATCATCCCTTCGAGCCGCTCGGCGCGCAGTTCGCCGAGGTGCCGGTGATGCAGCACGTACGGCGGATGGCGGCAGCGTTTCCCGACAAGCCCGCTGTCGTGGACGATGCGGTCGCGCTCACCTATCGCCAGCTCGTCGAGGCGGTCTCGTCGCTTTCGGACCGGATTGCCGCGGTCACGGCGCAGGGGGAGGCTGTCGGGCTGATACTCGGCAACTCGGCCTGGTTCCCGGTCGGCATGCTTGCCGGCCTCGAATGCGACCGGCTGGTGGTGCCGCTCAACCCGCGTGACCCGCCGCAGCGCATCTTCGACATCGTCGCGGATGCGCGGCTGCCCGCCGTGGTCGGCATCGGTGCCAGTCGTCCCGCCGACTGGCCGGCAGCGCCGACCGTCCGCTGGATCGACGCGGCGGCTGCGCTGGCGCCCGCGCCGCCACACCGGACGGTCGGCTCCGGCATGACCGCTTCGGTCGATCGCCCGGCCGTCGTCCTCTACACCTCCGGCAGCACGGGCCGCCCCAAGGGCATCGTCAACAGCGAGCGCAGCCTGCTGCAACGCGTCCACCAATATGTCGATGCCTGTCATATCGGCTCCAGCGACGTGCTGATGCCGCTGAGCGGCGCGGCCACCATTGCCGGCTGTCGGGAAGTGCTTTCCGCCCTGACGACGGGCGCAACCCTTGCGATCGTCGATGTCGAGGCCGCCGGCCTGCGCGGCGTTCGGCGCCGGTTCCGCACGGCCGGGGCGACGGTGGTCTATATCGTGCCGGCCCTGCTGCGTGCGCTGATGCGGGAGGGCGGCGACGATTTCGCCTCGCTGCGGATCGTCCGCATCGCCGGCGAACGCATCCTGTGGGACGACATCGCGGCGGTACGCGCCGTCGCGCCCGCCGGCTGCCGGGTTCAGGTGAGCTACTCGTCGACCGAGACGACGGGATCGCAGTGGTTTCCCGGCGAGCCGGCGCCCGAGGACGGGGTCGGCGTGCCCGCCGGCTACCTGCTGCCCGGCATCGCCTATGCGGTGCTCGGCGAGGACGGCCGGCCGGTTCCGTCCGGTGGAACCGGCGAACTCGTGATCAGCAGCCCCTATGTGGCGCTCGGCCACTGGTCTGGCGGCGTCGTCGCGCCGCTGGCGGCCGACCCCGAACATCCCGGCCAACGCATCCTGCCGACCGGGGATCTGGTAACCGTTGCCGCCGACGGACTGGTGAGGATCGTCGGGCGGAAGGGGCGGCAGCTGAAGATCAACGGCCGCCGCGTGGAGCCTGCGGAACTGGAAGTCGTGTTGCGGCAATCGCCGCTGGTCGTCGATGCCGCGGCGCTGCCGACCGAGGCGGGCGAACTCGTCGCCTTCGTGGTGCCACGGCGGGAGGGCGTCGATCCGGTCGAGGCGCTTCGTCAGGCGGTTCGGCGCAACCTGCCGCCATCGCTGCATCCGGCCCGCCTTCATGTCCTGCCCGACCTGCCGAGGCTGCCGGGCGGCAAGATGGACGCGCAGGCGCTGCGCCGCCTCGACGGCGAATTGCGCATCCGCACTCGCGATACCGTCGCGATGCCCGCCCGGCAGGAGAGTGGCGCGGCGTCCAGCGAGCGCGCGGTCGTCGAGCGGATATGGAAGGCGACCTTGCGGACGGCCGAGGCGCATGGCCGCTGGGACGAGGCCGGCGGCGACTCGTTGAAGCTTCTCCAATGCGTGCTCGACATCGAGACGGCGCTTGGCCGCGAACTGCACATGGACGCCTACCGGATCGACATGAGCTTCGAGGAGATGGTCGAAGCGGTATCGAGTCCGCCCGACGACGGCCCGCTGGCGGCGCGCGCCGACGATGATGCGCGGCCGATCCTGTTCCTGTTCCCCGGTTCGGTCGGCTACGGGCCGAGCATGGCCGCATTCGGCGGCGAGATGGGCCGCGTCGTCCGCGTCGTGCCGATCCGCTATCCCGGCCTGGACGCCATTCTCGACGGCCAGCAGACGGTCGCCGCGATGACCGACCAAGCCTTCGCCCAGATACGGATGGCGCAGCCGCGTGGGGAGATCCGTCTGCTCGGCTATTCGCTTGGCGGCGCGGTCGCATTCGAGACCGCCAGCCGGCTGCTGGCGGAGGGCCGGCAGATCCGCTTCCTCGGCATCCTCGACACCAATGTCGATGGCCGGCGCCATCAGCCCGCCGAGACAGTGGCACGCGCGATCCAGCGCGTCCGCGCGCATCGCGTCACGGTCTATCGCATGCTCTGCCGAAGCGTGGCGAAACTGGCGGTGCGGCTCGGCTGCGAGGCCAGCTTCGCCCGGCTACTGGCGAAGGTCCTGCCGGGCCGGCTTTCGGGCACCCGCTTCATGCTGCGGCTGGAGCTGGAGGAAGTGCTCCGGATGCGGGCCATGGGGCGCTGGCTCGGCGGTCCGCAGGAGCCGCCCCTGCCGATCACGGGCACTCTGTTCCGCTGCGAGCGGCGCGGCCTGTCGGACGATCTCGGCTGGCGGCGCATGGTCGGCGGGCTGGATATCGTGCCGATCGCCGGCGGGCACCTCGATCTGGTCGTGCCGCCGCACCTGGCGCACAACCTGCCGCTCATCCTGGCGGCGCTCCAGTTCGGCCATATCTGAACAGGGAAAGGCCGGCGCGGTGAGGCGCCGGCCCGGTTGCGGCTGTCGTCCGTTCAGTTCGCGACGGCGGCGGTCGCCTCGGAGCGCAGCACCGCTTCCACGACATCGCCGGGCAGCACGTCGGTATCCTCCGTCACCGGCAGGCGCTGCCACTGCTCGCCGATCTTGCGCGTCACGACGAGGCTGGTCGCGGTCGTCGCGCCGGGGCCGGGCGCCGAGACCGCGCCGCCGCTCGGCCGGAGCTTCTCGCCCACGGCCTGGATGCGCAGGGCGAGATCGGCAAGGCGCGTGCTGGCGTCCCGAAGCTGCAGGAGAAGTGTGTTCTGCCGCTGGTTGCCCAGCCGTTCGAGCTGGCGCGCGTAGTCGTCCGCCTGCCGGCGCGCGCGCATGAGCTGAACCGTGGTCTCGAGGCGCCGTGAGGAGGACATGAGAACTGCGCGGCGGCTCTCACTGACGCGCTGGCTGACCAGATTGCCACCGCCGTAGAGGCGGTTGATGCGCTCCAGTTCGGCGGTGTCCGCCTCGACGCCCTTCTCCTCCTCCTGCTCGCGCCGGGCGAGCACGACGGCCTGTTCCTGGGTTTCCCGCGTGGCGCGGGCGAGATAGGCGCCTTCGAGCCGGAAGTCGGCCTGCGCGACCTTCAGCGATTCCAGTTCGGCCTGACCGATGCTCTCGGGTACGGAGGCGGGCAGCGGCGACGAGCGGGGCGGCGCCAGATCGAAGCTGTCATGGCCGGCAAGCTCCGCGCGGGTGCGCAGGATGCGGTAATATTCGCGCGTATACTCGGTCCAGAGCGTGTCGTGGTCGCGGCGCAGGTCGGCCGGGTCGGCGCCGGTCTGCGTGGCGCGCGAGCGCAGCAGGCTGTAGCCGCCGGCCGCCGTAACGACCTGCCGGACGGTCATCTGGGGGCGATAGGTCTGCTGGCCGGGCGTCAGCACGTCGCCGGTGACGTAGACGGGGCGGAACTCCGCGACCGAGACGAAGATGTCCTCGGGCCGCACCGAGATGATGTGCTCGCGCCCGTCCGGCGTGCGGCTGCGGAGCACCCGGTTCGGCAGCAGCGCCTCCATGCGCGCCTGGAACTCGGCCGCCGTCAGTCCGCCGATCATCACCCGGCCGGTCCAGGGCAGGGCGATGGTCCCGTCCGCCTGGATCATGGCCCGCTGGCGCTGGTCGCCCAACACGGCGAGCCCGATCTCGACGGTATCGCCGGGCGCGAGCCGATAGGGGCCGTCCGCTCGCGCGGGCCGTGGCGTCGCCGCGAGGCCGATGCAGATGAGCGAGGCGGCGAGGAGGAGGGAATGCCTGCTGCGGGTCATCTCTGCGGCTCCATCACGGATTCTGAGGTGGCCGCGCGCGTCGGCCAGTCGAGGCGGGCGACGAAGGTATGGATGGGGCCACCCGGCCGGTTCCAGTTGCTCGCCCACATGATCTGGGTGCCGTCCGGCGAGGGCGATGCCTGCGCCTCGTTCCAGTAATTGTGCCGGACGCTGTGGGTATGGACGACGCGGCGGAACTCGCCGCTACCGTCGATCTTCAGCGCGATCACCTCGCGCGCGAATGGCGCCCAGCCCGGCCGCCGCGCGACCGCCTCGGGGTCGCCGGAATAGGTGACGAAGACCCAGCCCGGCCGGCCGATCGAGCGCAGGGAGGCATGCTGGCCTTCGCCCGTGGGCGCGAGAACAGTCACGGCGCCGTCGACAAGCCGCCGCTTGATGATGAAGTAGCGATCCGGCGGCGCCTTGCTGATGCCGACATAGACCTCGCTGCCATCGGCATCGACGGTCATGTCGCCATGGCCCGGCCTATGGTGCTCCGACCAGCGCTGCACGAGATCGCCGTCGCGCGAGAAAATGAACCCCTGGTCCGTACCGTCAGGCGCGTTCTGGATGCAGGCGACATGCAGGCCAAGCGGCGAGATCGTGCAGGCATTCGTTTTGCCGGGCAGGCCATTGAGGGAAATGTCGGGCTTCTTGCGTCGTTCGACGAGATCGAAGGCGAACACGACCTCCTCGCCGCTCGGAGCGAGGGCGCGCACGGCGATCCAGCGCCCGTCATTCGAAGGGTTGCCCTTGTACGGGCCGAATTTGAGGTCGCGATAGCCCGCCGCGCGGTAGAGCACCTCTTCGCGCGCGGTCTTGGGCTCCCAGATCAGCACGGCGGAGGGCGTCACGCAGATCATCGCCTCGGGACGCAGGGGATGCCATTCGCATTCGCCGAAACGGGCGCGGCGAAAAAGTGGCTCGTAGGTGCGACCGTCGAAGAAGCACATGCCGCTGCAACCGATCGGGATAAGCAGCAGGCTCTGGTCGGCATTCCATGCCTGCGCGCTGGAATAGCGGTGGCGGCACATGTCGCGGCCGCAGGCTATCCCGGCGCCGAGCGTCGCGCCCGGATCGGTGATGCGCGTGTAGGGCGTGCCAAAGGCGGGGTCGCGGCTGGGCTGGAGATAGCCCGGCAGCGCTGTCTCCGGCGGCGGTATGACCCGTGCGCCGGAGAGGTTGTCGGAGAACGCCGACGCCCATCCGGAAAGGACCGCGATCGTGGCGGCGGCCGCGACCGATCCGATCAGACGCCGGCGCCCGGCCCTGTCGGGCCGGTTCATGTGATGAAATCCTTCTCGCGGCGGACCCGGCCGGCACCCATGCGGCCGCGCCACCAGGCGATGGTCTTTTCAAGGCCGTCGCTGAGGCTGGTGCCGGGTCGCCAGCCCGTCTCGCGGCGGAGAAGGGAATTGTCGGCGAGCAGCGCCCGCACCTCGGAATTGACCGGGCGCATCCGCGCCTCGTCGCGCCGCACGGGCTTGCTCGTGCCGGTGAGGCCGCGAATGATCTCGATGAGATCGGCCACCGTCACGGCCTTGCCGCAGCCGGCATTGTAGGGACGCCCGAACTCGATCCCCGGCGCACTCCCGGCCACCATGAAAGCGGCCACCGTGTCATCGACATAGGTGAGGTCGCGGACCGGCGTGGTGTCGCCGACCATGATCGCATCGCAGCCGGGATCCAGCGCCTGGCGAATGATGGTCGGGATGATCGCCCTTTCGCTCTGGCGCGGGCCGAACGTGTTGAACGGCCGGAGGATCACCGCCGGCAGCCCGAAAGACCGGGCGAAGGCTTCGGTCATCATGTCGGCGCCGATCTTGGAGGCCGAATAGGGCGACTGCCCCTGCAGCGGATGGCTCTCGGCGATCGGCATGGTCTGCGCCGTGCCGTAGACCTCGCTGGTGGAGGTGTGGATCACGCGCTCGGTGCCGTACTGGCGCGCGGCCTCGAGCACGTTGAGCGTGCCGATGACGTTGGTCTCCACATAGGACTGCGCGGCGGCATAGGAATGCGGGATGGCGATGAGGGCCGCGACGTGGAACACCATGTGCTGGCCCTGGACGATGCGGGCGACGAAGGCGGCGTCGCGCACGTCGCCGCGGATCATCGTCAGGTTGCGCCGCACTGGCTCCGACACGTCGTCGAGCCAGCCGTGGCTGTCGAAGGAATTGTAGAGCGCCAGCGCCGTGACCTGGGCGCCAGCTCCGACCAGGGCCTCCGTCAGGTGCGAGCCGATGAAGCCGTCGGCGCCGGTAACGAGAACCTTCATGCCCCTGTAGTCCATGGCGCTGCGCCTCCCTGCTCCGCGACCTCACGAATGGCCCGGCAAACGCACGTCCGCCGGACCGGCGCGGTCGCCGGCGCTCCTTGCCGGCGCCCAGCCGAGCACCGCCAGCACGCCGCGGAGCAGCAGCGCGAAGTCGGAGCCGAGGGTCCGGTGCGGGAAGTAGGCGAGGTCCAGCCGCGCCTTGGCGGGGAACAGAACCTCCCGGTAGAAGGTCGTCGGATCCGCGTCTGCCGGATAGAAGCGACACTCGTTGCGGAAGTAGATCTGGCTCGGTCCGAGCAGTCCCGGCTTGAAGTCGAGGACGTGCTCGAAAGACCCCCGGAAGCAATCCGCGAAAGCCAGGGATTCCGGCCGTGGGCCGACAATCGCCATGTCGCCGCGCAGCACGTTCCAGAGCTGCGGCAGCTCGTCGATCTTGGTCGCGGCCAGGAAGGCGCCCACCGGCGTCAGCCGCATGTCGCCCGCGACCGTGAGCGGGCATCCATCGGTGCCGCTGGCCGCGCCAAACTTGCGGAACTTGTACATGACGAAGGGCCGCCCGCTGCGACCGAGCCTGAGCTGCGCGAAGAAGATCGGCCTGCCGCCTTCGATCCAGATGGCCGCCATCACGGCGAGGAAGACCGGCGACAGGACAATGAGCGCGGCGATCGCGATCACGAGGTCGAAGCAGCGGCTCGCCGCCTCGCCGATGTCGCGGGCCGTGTGGCCGTGGCGCAGGTCGAGCTCGGGTGCGCTCATGCCACGGCCTCCACCGATGCGCGGCTGCGGAGGGCCTGTCCGAGACTGGCCGCGACCGTCTCGACGTTCGCCGCATCCATGCGGGGATGCAGCGGCAGCGTCAGCTCGCGCCGGGCGAAGTCCTCGGTGCGCGGCAGGCTGATGCCCCGCCAGAGGTTGGCGTAGAGCGTCATCAGGTGCACCGGCGAGTAGTGGATCGTCGTCTGGATGCCGTCGGCGCGCAGATGGTCGATCACCGACTGCCGGTCCGTGCCGACTGGCAGGAGCACCGGCATGATGTGGCAGGTCGTCAGCCGTGGCTGCGAGAAGGGCACCGTCAGGCCGGGGCAGTGGAAGGCGAGCCGCTGGCGGTATTCGGCCGTCAGCGCGCGGCGGGCCTCGTTCCAGTGCGGCAGATGCCGGAGCTGGGCGAGGCCGATGGCTGCGCGCAGCTCGTCTAGCCGGTAGTTGAAGCCGATCATGGTGACGTCGTACGTCGGCGTGCGGGCGTCGAGCCGCTGGCGCGTGCCGCTGGTCATGCCGTGGCCGCGCGCCTGACGGATCGTCGCCAGAAGCTCGCTGTCCCGGGCGATCACCGCGCCGCCCTCGCCGGTGGTCATGTTCTTGTTGCCGTAGAAGCTGAAGGCCGCGGCGACGCCGAATGTGCCGACCTCGCGCAGTCCCGGCGCATGGGCGGCATCCTCGATCAGCAGGAGGCCGCGCCGGTGGGCGAAGGCCTGCCAGGCCGCGCGGTCCGGCAGATATCCGGCGAAGTGGACGAGGATGACGGCCTTGGTCCGCGGCGTGCACCGGGCTTCCGCCTCGGCCAGCGACATCAGCGGCACGTCGGCCGACTGGATGTCGACGAAGACCGGCGTCGCGCCGACATAGAGCACGCTGTTGGCGGTCGCGACGAAAGTGAGGGAGGGGACGAGCACCTCGTCGCCGGGGCCGAGGCCGAGGGCGTGCAGGATCAGGTGCAGCGCCGCGGTGCAGGAATTCACCGCGACGGAATCCTCCGCGCCATGGGCATGGGCGAAGGCCTCCTCGAAGGCGCGGACGCGATCGCCCATCGTCAGCCAGCCGCTGTCGATGACGTCGCACAGGGCGTTCTTCTCTTCGTGGCCCAGAATGGGCTCGCCGACCAGCAGCATGGCGCGGATCCTTGCCAGTGAGGGGCTCAGGCAGCCTGGGACTCGGCGACGACCGACTGGTCGTCCCATGCGATGTCCTGGGCGCGGTGGAAATCCTCGACGCGGCCGATGTCGAGCCACAGGCCGTTGTGCTTGAAGACATGCACCGGCGTCTGGTCTTCGAGCATCTGCAGCATCAGGTCGTCGAAGCCGAACGGCACGCCGTCGGGAATGAGCTCGAAGATCGAGGGGTCCATGCAGTAGAGACCCATGCTGACGAGATGCGGCAGCGAAGGCTTCTCGCGGAAGCCGACGACGGTGTCATTGACCTCCTCGATGACGCCGAAATCCATCTTGATGGTCCGGACCGCCGTGGCGATGGTGACCGGGCCCGGCTGCCGGCGGTGGAAGCTGGCGAACTGGCTGAGATTGAGGTCGGTGAGCACGTCGCCGTTGAGCACGAGGAAGGGCCCGTCCAGCAGGCGGTCGCGCACGAGGGTCAGCGGGCCGATCGTGCCGAGCGGCTCGATCTCCTCGGTGTAGACGATCTTCAGGTTCCACTGCTCGCCATTGCCGCAGAAGCTGCGAATGAGGTGGCCGAGATAGCCGGTGGTAATGAAGACCTCGCGGATGCCGTTGCGACGCAGCCACTTCAGCAGCAGTTCCAGCACCGGCCGCGAGCCGATGGGCATGAGAGGCTTCGGCAGCACCGCCGTATAGGGACGCAGCCTGGTGCCCTTGCCGCCACATTGGATCACTGCCTTCATGCGAACCTCCCAATATCCGCCCAGGCCGGCATCGACCGATAGACGCGAGACATTCCCGAATGCGGATGTGGCCGCCGGGAGCATCGGTTGGGCGTCAGCTCCGGCGGAGATTGGGGATGCTAGGCAGCGTTGTTCGGGCCGGTCTTCGTCCGTTTGAAGGACGGCTGCAGTCTCGACCTGAAAAGGCATCGGCCGACCGGTGCGTCCGCGCCGTCCGGCGACGCTGCGCGCGCGTGGCCGCATCGCGCTCGCGTCTTGCGCGCTCGCGTTCTGGGAGCACCGGCATGACGGTGGCGCCCGGGCTCGAACCGATCGGTTGTCGCGAACGGCGAGAGGCTTGCCTGAGGGGGTACTCCACAGGCGATACCTCCTTCGGAGTAGACTGATCGATATTACCTAGCGGAAGGATTCATTCGAACGATTGTCCCACCCATCGGGGCAAGTCTGCTAACTACAACGGGCGCGTGTGCATCGGGGCCGTGCTGCTATTGTCTTCAGGTGCTGGAATGGATGGGGGTGCAGTTCTTTTGGCTGCCGGAAAATTCCACGCAAATGATTGTGAAGTGGCATGAATTGGCCTCCGCCGGAGGTCGAGGGGAAACACCAAACTTCCGTACAACGACAGCGCGCAATCCTGCGCGATGACAGCAAACGCGCGTCATCGCCGGACCCGCTTCCGTCGTCGGAAGGCTCTCGTAGGGAGTAGTGTCATGACGTTTGCGAGCAGCCACGCAGAAGCCTCTCTCCGCTCACCGCCGCCGTTTCTGGAGGGGAGGCGTCCGCCGCCTCCGCGTAGCCGCGAATTCTCGTCCTCGCTTGCCGATGCAGGCAGCCGGGATGCGCCGAACCACCCGGCGCTCGGCGCGCTGGACCGCCTCGGCTGCGGCTATCTGGTGCTTGCCGACGGCCGCAGTGTGGTCGAGGCCAATGCGACGGCCCGCACGCTGCTGATGGGCGCTGCCGGCGCCTCGCGCGGTCTCGAGGAGATCTCGCGCGCCTTCCGTCGTCTGATGGATCGTTCGCGCACCAGGCCGACGCTCGGCGCGCTCTCCTGGGTGGTGGTGTCCGGCCGCGACGAAGCCCCGCTCTTCGTCAACCAGACGCCGGACCCGCCGGCGGATGGCCGCTGCCTCGTCATGCTGCTCGACCTCGACGCCCATCTGCAGCCCAATCCCAGCATGCTGCAGCGGATGTTCGGCCTGACGCTTGCCGAAACGCGGCTCGCATTGCTGCTGGCGCAGGGCGAGGTGCCGATGGAGATCGCGCGCAGCCGGCGGCTCAGCCGGACGACGGTCCGCTCCCAGCTCGCCGCCATCTTTGCCAAGACGCAGACGCGGCGGCAGGCGGAGCTGGTCTCCCTCCTCACGCGGGTCGCCGTGCTGCCCTGACCGGGCTGCGCGACGCCTGCGAGGAAGGGAGAAGCGCCATGCATATCGCGATGATCGGCTGCGGCTATGTCGGCCTCGTATCCGGGGCCTGTTTCGCCGATTTCGGCCATTCCGTTACGTGCGTCGACAGTGATCCGGCGCGGATCGATGCCCTGCACGGCGGCCGGGTGCCCATCTACGAGCCCGGTCTTGCTGAATTGGTTGCGCGGAACGTCGAGGCGGGACGCCTCGCCTTCACGACGGCGCTCGCGCCAGCGGTCGGGGAGGCGGATGCCGTCTTCATCGCCGTTGGCACGCCGTCGCGGCGCGGCGACGGTTTCGCCGACATATCCCACGTCTTCGCCGCCGCACGGGAGATCGCCTCGGCGCTGCGCGGTTTCACGGTGGTGGTCACCAAGTCGACCGTTCCCGTTGGCACCAGCGACGAGGTCGAGCGGATCATCCGCGCGGCCAATCCGGCGGCCGATGTCGTCGTTGCCTCCAACCCCGAATTCCTCCGCGAGGGCGCGGCGATCGGCGATTTCAAGCGGCCCGACAGGATCGTCGTCGGCACGACGGACGAGCGCGCGCGCGAGGTGATGACGGAGGTCTATCGGCCGCTGTTCCTCAACACATCGCCGCTGCTCTTTGCCTCGCGCCGGGCGGCAGAGCTGATCAAATATGCGGCCAATGCCTTCCTCGCGATGAAGATCACCTTCATCAACGAGATCGCCGATCTCTGCGAGAAGGTCGGCGCGGATGTACAGGACGTCGCGCGCGGCATCGGCGCGGACAACCGCATCGGGTCGAAATTCCTCCATGCCGGTCCCGGCTTCGGCGGCTCGTGCTTTCCCAAGGATACGCTGGCCCTCGTCAAGACAGCCCAGGACCATGACGCGCCGCTGCGGCTGATCGAGGCGACGGTGGCGGTCAACGACCAGCGCAAGCGGGCGATGGCGCGCCGGATCATCGCGGCGGCGGGCGGTTCGGTGCGCGGCAAGGCCGTCGCGGTGCTCGGCCTGACCTTCAAGCCGAATACCGACGATGTCCGCGAGGCGCCTTCGCTCGCCATCATCCGGGGTCTTCTCGACGCGGGCGCGGAGGTCCGGGTCCATGATCCCGAAGGCATGGATCAGGCCCGCGCCCTGCTGCCTGAGGTCGTGTTCTGCAAGAGCCCCTATGAGGCGGCGCGCGGGGCGTCCGCCCTCGCCATCGTCACTGAATGGGACCAGTTCCGCGCTCTCGGCCTGCCGCGGCTGAAGGGGCTGATGGCCCAGCCCGTGCTGGTCGATCTCAGGAACATCTATTCCGCGCGCGACGTGATCCGGCACGGCTTCCGCTATGTCGGAGTGGGCCGGGGCGACGACGACGATCTGCCGGCGGCAAGGCTCCGCCGCGTCCGGCGCCCGGAAATGCCCGCGCCGGTTGCGCTGGATGGAGCCGGGCGGGATCACGGCCTCGACCGGAGGCGGGCATGACCCGCTTCCTGATCACGGGCACGGCCGGATTCATCGGCTTCCACCTCGCCCGGCGGTTGCTGGGCGAGGGCCATTCCGTCGTCGGTTTCGACGCCATCACCGACTATTACGACCCGCGTCTGAAACGGGCGCGCCACGCGCTTCTGGAGCAGTTTTCCGGATTCAGGCCGGTCATAGCCTGGCTGGAGGACGAAGAGGCCCTGCAACGGGCCGCCGATCTCGCCGCGCCGGAGATTATCATCCACCTCGCCGCGCAGGCGGGCGTGCGCTACTCCATCGAGGCGCCGCATGCCTATGTCGGCCACAACGTCGTCGGCTCGTTCAATCTTCTGGAGGTCGCCAAGCGGGTGCGGCCGCGCCATCTCCTGCTGGCCTCGACCAGTTCCGTCTATGGCGGCAGCCCGACGCCATTCTGCGAGACCGATCGGACGGACTGGCCGATCACGCTCTATGCCGCCACCAAGAAGGCGATGGAGGCCATGGCGCACAGCCATGCCCATCTGTGGCGGATACCGACCACCTGTTTCCGCTTCTTCACGGTCTACGGTCCGTGGGGCCGCCCCGACATGGCTCTCTTCAAATTCGTCGATGCCATGCTGGCCGGGCGGCCGATCGAGCTCTACGGCCACGGCGCGATGCGGCGCGACTTCACCTATATCGACGATCTGGTCGAGGCGATCGCGCGGCTGGTGGAGCGGGCTCCACAGGCGGACAGTCCGGTCGCCGTCGAGGGCGGCGGCGACAGCCTGTCGGCCGTCGCTCCGTGGCGGGTCGTGAACATTGCCGGCGGCGCGCCGGTGGACCTGCAGGAATTCGTTGCCTGCATCGAGGCCGCGACCGGCCGGCGGGCCGAGCGCGTCCTGCTGCCCATGCAGCCCGGCGACATGCGCGAGACCCATGCCGACCATCGGCTGCTGGCGGCGCTGACGGGTTATCGGCCCTCGACGCCGCTCGCCGAGGGCGTGCGCGCCTTCGTCGACTGGTATCTCGACTATTCTGGCGCGCGCGCCGCGATGGCGTCCTGACGTGAGGCTGTCCCGGGCTCTGCCGCCGACCGGCCGGGGACAGGCGAGCCTATTTCTCGCGGAAGGCCCGCTTGAGCTGGTCCATGATCGGCTTCATCAGATAGGCGAGGGCGGTGCGGTCGCCGGTGCGGACATAGACCTCGGCCGGCATGCCCTGCACGAGCTTGTGATTGCCGAGCCGGGCGAGTTCCCCGTCCCTCAGCGCCACGCGGGCCGTGTAGTAGGTGGTGCCGAGGTTCTGGTCGCGGACGACGTCGGCCGAGACCCTCAGCACCTTCGCCTCGACTTCCGGCGTCGTGCCATGGGGAAAGGCGGTCAGGCGCACATGCGCGGCCTGCCCGACCACGACCTTCTCGATATCCTGCGGCTGAACCCGGATTTCGAGGACGAGATCGTCGTCGCCCGGCACGATCTGCATGATCTGCTGCCCCGCCGGAATGACGCCGCCGACGGTGTGATAGGCGAGCTGGTGAACGATGCCGCCCTGCGGCGCGCGGATCTCGATGCGCTTCAGCGCGTCTTCGGCCTGCACCCGCCGCTCGACCAGTTCGCCGAGCTTGGCCTGCACGTCGCGCAATTCGCTGGCGACCTCGCGGCGCAGGTCCTGCCCGACCTGCAGGATGAGCAGTTCGTTCTCGGTGATGCGCGCCTGCGCGCGGGCGCGCTCGGCCACGAACTGGCCGACATCGCCCTTGAGGCGGGCCTGTTCGCGTTCAAGCTCGACGATGCGCGTGCGCGGCACGAGGTTGCGGCGGAACAGGTCGCCGATATCGGCGACCTCGCGGTCGATCAGCTCGGCCTGGCGGCGTCGCGCCTGCTCCTGCGCGGCGATGCCGGTGATTTCCTCACGAATCTGGCCGATCCGCTCGCGGAACTGTTTGGTCTGGCCCTCGCGGGCCTCCAGCCTTGCCTGGAACAGGCTTTTCTCGCTGTCGACGGCCCGGACCACGTCGGGGAAGCTCATCCATGGTTCGAGATCGGAAGGAATGGCGATCTCCCGCAATCCGTCACGCTCGGCCTCCAGCCGCGCCATGCGCGCCTGCGCCTCGTTGATCTGCTTGACCACCACCTGGAGATTGGCGCGGATGACCGTGTCGTCGAGGCGGATGAGGACGTCGCCCTCCCTCACATGCGCCGCCTCGCGGACGCGGATCTCGCCGATGACGCCGCCGGTCGGGTGCTGCACCGTCTTGACATAGGTGTCGGCGACGACCGTCCCGCTTGCGACCACAGCGCCGGACAGCGGCACGGTCGCCGCCCAGAGGCCGAAGCCGCAGACGAAGACGGCGACGATCGTCATGCCCGACCGGATCAGCCGGCCCATGTTCGGATCGGACGGCCCGGAGGCGAACAGCACGGAGCCCGCTCGCTTCGCAACAGTGCCGGACAGGCGCAGAAGATCGCCCGTCGGGGGGAGTTTTGACCGGGCCTTTCGGGCAAGCTTCTCCGATGCGCCGGCGAGGCTGCGCGCAGCCGGGATCGCTGCCGCAAGAAGCGCGAGCTTGTCGCGCGCGTCGATCATCATCGGGTTCCTCCGGCATCGGGCGCCAGCACGCGTTCAAGGGTCGCATCGCGCGGGCCGAAGGCCGCGAGCCGGCCGTCGCGCATGACCGCCACCATGTCGACGGCAGCGAGCGCGCTCGGGCGGTGCGCGATGACGATGGCGATGCCGTTGCGGTCGCGGATGTGGCGGATGGCCTGCGTGACGGCCGCCTCGCCGTCGGCGTCGAGATTGGCGTTGGGCTCGTCGAGCAGGACCAGGAAGGGATCGCCGAACACGGCGCGCGCGAGCGCGACGCGCTGGCGCTGGCCGCCCGAGAGGGCAAGCCCGCCCTCGCCGATGCGTGTTTCGTAGCCCTCGGGCAGCGAGCGGATCATCACGTCGCAGCCGGCGATGCGCGCTGCCGCGACGACCTGGTCGAGCCGGGCATCGGGACGGAACCGCGCGATGTTCTCGGCGATCGTGCCGTCGAACAGGCCGATATCCTGTGGCAGGTAGCCGATGAACTCGCCCCGGGCCTCGGGCGCCCACTGCGACAGTTCGGAGCCGTCGAGGCGGACGGAGCCGCGCGCCGGAGCCCACACGCCCGCGAGCGTGCGCGCGAGCGTCGATTTGCCCGACGCCGACGGCCCGATGACGCCGAGCGCCTGACCGGCGAGCAGCGACAGCGACACGCCGTGGAGGATCGGCACCTGACTGCCGGGCGCGGCGACCACGGCCTGTTCGAGGGTCAGCATGCGTTTCGGCACGGGCAGGGGCGGGCGCGGCGCCGGCTCGGGGATCGCCTGCGTGATGAGGCGCAGCCGGTTCCATGCCTGGCGAGCGGCCATGAAGCCCTTCCAGTGCGCGACGGCCATCTCGATGGGCGCGAGCGCGCGGCCCATGAGGATCGAGGCAGCGATCATCACGCCGGGCGATGCCTGGTCGATCAGTACGAGATAGGCGCCGAGGCCGAGGATCGCCGACTGCATCGCCATGCGGAAGACGCGCGAGATCGTGCCGAACGTGGTGGAGGCGTCCGTCGTCGCCTCGTGGGCGGCCAGGTAGCGCTCGTTGACGGCCAGATACCGGTCGACCAGCGCTTGCTGCATGCCCATGGCGGCGATCGCCTCGGTATTGCGGCGCGACGTTTCAGTCATGGCGATGCGCGTGCCGAACTCCCGTGCAACCGCCTTGCTGGGGTCCTTCACGGCATGTTCGGTGAACCACGTGATGGTGAAGAGCATGACGCCGCCGATGAGCACGGACCAGCCGATCAGCGGATGCAGGAAGAAGCAGAGAAGGACGAAGAGCGGCGTCCAGGGCAGGTCGAAGAAGGCGGTCGGCCCGAGGCCGGAGACGAAGGCTCGAACAGTGTCGAGATCGCGGCTCGGCTGGAGCGGGTCGACCGTGCGCCCGGCCTTCAGCGGGATGTTGAGCACGAGGCGGTAGATGCGGCCGGCGAGGCGGCGGTCCACGGACAGCCCGATGCGGGTCAGCAGCCGCTGGCGGATGATGTCGAGCAGCGCCTGGACCACGAATACGGCGGCGAGAAGCGCCGTCAGGCCGATGAGGGTCTGGACGGAGCGGCTGACCAGGACGCGATCATAGACCTGCAGCATGTAGATGGCGCCGGACAGCATCAGGACGTTGAGGACGCCGGAAAAGATGGCTGCCGCCCGGAGCGGGCCGCGACACGCCTTCAGCGCCGCCGCGATCGGGTCTTCCTTCCCTGCCACGGCATGTGCTGCCTGCGGCTGGGCGCCGTTAGAATTGCCGTTCACTTTCAGCCTTTCAGGTGTCGGTCGGGCGGGTGTCGATCCGGCCGGGACGCCCTCGGGGCGCGCAAGCCCCCGGACAGCCGCCGGAATGCACTGGCTGTCGCATCGGCATGGAGCATCGCCCCGCATGCGAGGGTGTCCTGCAACGAAAACCGATGCTGCGGGGCCCGCCAGCCCCGGATGCAAAGCGGCCTGAGGCCGCGATGAATGCCATTGTCCGGGGCCCTGGATGGGCGCCCGCAAACCTGTTCTGACGCCGCGTGGCCGATGTCGTTCCACGCTTGCGGAACGCCGCCGGAGCAGGCCCCGGCGGCGTCTGAGCATCCGCTCCTAGCACAGTCACGCGATTCTTGCGCGCCCTGTCATCGGGACGAGCCTAGGGCTTCAGCCCCACAGATGGTCCCAGGCGAAATGCTGGTGGTGGGCCATCTTGTTGGCCGGCGGGCTGGCGTCGACGCTTGCGGTGCTCTGCGCCGAAGCGTCGGCGTTGGAGCCCACGCCATCGGCGGTCAGGCCGAGGGCAGCCAGCTTATCGACGAACTGGGAGCGGGCATTGGCACCGAACTTGGTAATGAAGTCCGCGGTGCCGGCGCTTGCGGCTCCGTCCGCGAACTTGGATGTGGCCTCGGAGAATCGGAAGGAATCGCTGGACGCGAACTTCTGTCCGAACTTGTGGCCGGCATCCGCCCAGTCGCCGCGGTGGTTGTCGCCGTGGCCACCCTTGCCGTGGCCGCGCCCGCCGCCGGTGCTGCCCGTATCGACAACGGGAGGCGTCGGTTCGGATACGGGAGGCGTGGTGCCGGTGCCCGAACCCGCAGTCGAACCCGAGCCGGTCCCGGTGCTGGGCATGGTCGGTTCCGTGACCGGGGGCGTGGTTCCCGTCCCCGAACCGGCAGTCGAGCCCGAACCAGTGCCAGGGTCGGTCGGTTCCGTGACCGGGGGCGTAGTGCCCGTCCCCGAACCGGCAGTCGAGCCGGAGCCGTCCGTCGGCGGGTGGACAGGCTCGGTCACCGGGGGAAGCGTCTCGATCACCGGTGCTGGATCGCTCGTGGTGTTGTGCTGCCGGAAGACATCGAGCAAGGCGGAATTGGTCGACAGCGCCTGATCGCCGTTCTGCGACTCCCAGTGATAGGCATAGTCGAAGATCGGATCGGGCACGACGGTCGCCCAATGGTCGATCATCGCCTTCATCTGGGCGCTGGTCGGCATGACATACTTGCCGCCGGTATCGGTCGACCAGCCGCCACCTCCGAACGCCTGATAGACCGGCACGATGGCCTCGAGGGGAATGCCGGCCTTGATCGCGGCCTCGACGTTCTTGTTGATCGACGACAGATCGATATTGCCGCCCGTCCGGATCGGATAGGGATCGAGGCCGTAGTAGTCGATACCGGTATTCGCCGGGTTATACGTATTCATGTAAGTGGGGTCGGAGGTCATGCCCATGTTCATCATCACGATGAACGTCTTGGCCCCCGGAACATTCGCGTGAATCCAGTCGGATTCGGCCTTCAGGTCGGCGGCCGAGACCTTGGTCCCCCATTGGCCAGTCGGGTCCGGCTCATCAGCCAGGTAGAAGCCCCAGAGTTTGTCGTTCCCGATGTATTGGGAGACTTTGGCGATAAATTCGCTCGTGACACCTTCAGCTTTGTCGAGCCATACAAGGCCCTTCACGCCATCAGGTAGAGCATTAAGTTGCTCCAATGACTGTACGTCAGCCAAATTGAAGCCCGCCGTACCCGCAGTATATTTTCCGTTATTTTCGATACCGCCGCCGGCGACATAATGAAGTGTCATAATATGCTCCCGCAGTGTTAATTCAGCCCGCCAATGGTCTCGCGGTCCATGGTGGCGAGAATGTGGTTAATAAATGTTAATTGACTCCATATTTGAGCAATTTGCGCGTGTATGACTGCATTTGAACGGGTTGCATTGGTAATCGGTGCCGCAAAATTGCTACCATTCGTGGGGAATTCGAAATGTTGCGCGCCGTTGTCGCGGACAAGCATGGCGGTCGATGGCGGTTTCGCACCGCAAGTATTCACCGAATCACCGCGCATGCGGGATCGGCGCGGCCTGCGCGCCGCGTTGCGATGGTTTCGGGAACCGATGGACGCCGGCCGGGGCGACGGGAATTATTCACCGCCTCGCCTGATGCGTGAGGCGGGAGCCCGCGCATGGCGCAGGGGTAGGCTGACCTGGCGGGCCCGGGCAGCCGGCGGCGGCGCGGCCTTCCCCGCCGAACGACCGTTCAGGGTTGCGGACTTTCGGTCTCTCCTGGTTGGTCGCGGATCAAGCCCCCCGGCGGCCGCCCTCGTGAATCGCGCTGAACAGGCCGCGTAGCGGGTCGAGCTTGCCGGGCGTCAGGCGGTAGAAGACCTGCTTGGCCGCGCGCCGCGTGGTCACGACGTGAGCGCCCCTGAGCACCGTCAGCTGCTGGGAGAGCAGAGGCTGGCGCACGCCGAGTTCGGCGCCGAGCTCGCTCACGCAGCGCTCGCCCGACGAAAGTGCGCGCACTGCGGCGAGCCGGACCGGGTGGGCGAGGGCCTTCAGCACGTCCGAGAGCTCGGCGGCGGGAGCCGCATCGTCGGCGTGGCACGGGGATCGGTTCGGTCGTCCGGCGGTCGAGGAAGAGGCCATCCTGCCTGATGCCTTGAATGCGGGGTCTTCGTTCGTTATTTTCATTTGGATATAACGAAGGGCGGCGCGCCGCAACTCCTGCTGTGCGCAATGGAGCACCGCCGCCCGGCAACGGCTTGTCGCTCGCGCAATTCTCTGAATCGCGGCGATCGTCTAAGGTCGCTGCCCGTCACCTGCCGGCCGTTTCCCCCATGCCCTCCTTGAGCCTGCGCATCAATCTCGACCCCGGAGGCCGGATCGGCCCCGGCAAGGTCGAGCTTCTGGAGCAGATCGCCGCGCGAGGCTCCATCGCGGCCGCGGGCCGCTCCATGGGCATGTCCTATCGCCGGGCATGGGAGCTGGTGGAGGAATTGAACGGGGTCTTCGGCAAGGCGGTCGTGGCGCGCCAGACAGGCGGCCGGCATGGCGGCGGCGCGACGCTGACGCCGCTGGGGCTTGCGCTGGTGGCCCGTTTCCGGGCGGTGGAGCGAGCGGCCGCGCAGGCTGCCGAGATGCACCTGGAGGCACTCCAGTCGGAGGTCGACCTGCCTGCCGAGTGCCAGGGTTGAGCCGGCGCCGCGGGGGGAAGGCGTGTTTTCCCCGGGCGTGACGGGTGGCGGCCCGAAGGATATGGTCCGGCCTCGCTGCGAACCGGTTTCGCGGCGGCGATGGCGGAGCCGCTTGGGCGGAACAGGCGAGGATGGTGCATTGAGCGCGACGGCGGCAGTCGGCGGATCTGGCGGTCAGGCTGCGGTGAAACCCGGCTTCTGGCGGTTCTCCGTCGCCCCCATGATGGACTGGACGGACCGCCATTGCCGGTTCTTCCATCGCATCCTCACGCACCGCGCCCTGCTCTATACCGAGATGGTCACCGCCAATGCCGTGATCCACGGCGATCGCGCGCGCCTGATCGGGTTCTCACCCGAGGAGCATCCGGTCGCGCTGCAGCTGGGCGGCTCCGAGCCCAGGATGCTGGCGGAAGCGGCGCGCATCGCCGAGGACCTCGGCTATGACGAGATCAATCTCAATTGCGGCTGCCCGTCGGACCGGGTGCAGGGCGGCAGTTTCGGCGCCTGCCTGATGGCCGAACCGGTCCTCGTCGGCGACTGCGTGGCGGCGATGAAGGCGGCCGTCCGCGTCCCGGTGACGGTCAAATGCCGGATCGGTATCGACGACCAGGACCCGGAAGTCGCGCTCGATGCGCTGGCCGATGCCGTGGTCGCGGCGAATGTCGATGCGCTGATCGTCCATGCCCGCAAGGCCTGGCTCAAGGGCCTTTCACCCCGCGAGAACCGCGAGATTCCGCCGCTCGACTATGGCCGCGTGTTCCGGCTGAAGGCCCGCCTGCCGGCGCTCCCCGTCGCCATCAATGGCGGGATCGGTTCGATCACCGAAGCCAGGGCGCTGCTGGAGCCGCTGGACGGCGTGGCGCTCGACGGCGTGATGCTGGGCCGCGCCGCCTACCAGGACCCGTACATCCTTCGGGATGTCGATCCGGTGTTTTTCGGCGAGACCGCGCCGGTCTCGGACCTTGCCGAGGCTATCGAGGCCTTCCTGCCCTATGTGGAGCGCCAGCTCGCGGCCGGCGTGCGCCTGTCGTCGATGACCCGCCACATTCTCGGCCTCTATCACGGCGTGCCGGGTGCGCGGCTGTTCCGCCGGCACCTCTCGGTCGAGGCCGTGAAGCCGGGGGCCGGCATGGCTGTGCTGCGCGAGGCGGCGGAACTGATCGACCGCGCCCGTGCCGATCGGCAACACGGCCGGGCCCCGGACATGGCTGAGGCGGCAGCCACCTGATCTGGTGGTGCCGCCCCGAGCGCGATGCCGGATGAGGTGTCGGATCAGCGGGTGCGCGCCGGCTCGCAGAAATGGCCGCGAATGAGCTCGAACGAGCAGCGCTGGGCGACGGCCGCCGTCTCGCCGCGGGACGGCGAAACGGTCGGCGGAAGATTGATGTGCGAGATCTCGGGGGCCGACATCAGGCCGCCGTCACCGCCGGCGCTGCCACCGCCGCCGGCGGACTGCGCCATGGCGAGCGAGGGGACGGACAGGACGGCCACGAAGGCGGCGGCGAGCTTGAGCGAGGCGATGCGGGTCATGGGAAGCTCCTGAGGAATTGTGTGGCGGCAGAGGGGCGGTGCGCTTGTGGTGGCCCGTCTGCTTCGAGGCGGACCATCGCCCGGCAGCCTTGCCGTCTGACGATGCTCAATGCCGCCGCCGTTTCGCCTGTATCAGCGGTGTTTCAGTGTCCTGCGCACGGGGGCCGCGCGTCGGGGCACCTTGCCGCGAGGTGCGGGCAGCGATTAAGTCGCGCCATCTTCGTTCCGGACCCCCGATCATGCTCTTTGGCGTTCCCTACGATCAGCTTGCCATTCTCGGCGTCGGCCTTCTCGCCGCGGGAGCCGTCACCGGCATCCTCGCCGGTGTCTTCGGCGTCGGCGGCGGCGCGGTCATCGTGCCGGTTCTCTACGAACTGTTCGGCGTCGTCGGCGTGCCTGTGGAATTGAGGATGCCGCTCGCGGTCGGCACCTCGCTCGCCATCATCATCCCGACCTCGATCCGCTCGTTCCAGGCGCATCGGGCCAAGGGCGCGGTGGACATGGAGATATTGCGGGCCTGGGCCGTGCCGGTGGTGCTTGGCGTCATCGTCGGCTCGTTCATCGCGCGCTATGCGCCGCCTTCCGTGTTCAAGGCTGTGTTCGTCTTTGTCGCGGGGCTCTCGGCCTGGCGGCTGCTGACCGGCAAGGAGCTGAATTTCGGCACCGGCATGCCCGGTCCTGCCGGCATGGCCGCCTCCGGCGGCGTCATCGGCGTGCTGTCGAGCCTGATGGGCATCGGCGGCGGCCAGCTCGGCAATCTCGTGATGATGGCCTATGGCCGAACGATCCATAATGCGGTCGCGACCTCGTCGGGCCTCGGCGTGCTGATCTCCATTCCCGGCGCGCTGGGCTATATCTATGCCGGCTGGCCGAAGGCGGCCGAATATCCGGCGGTCGCCGCCATGCAGTTCCCCTTCGCGCTGGGCTATGTCTCGCTGATCGGCTTCCTGCTGTTCATCCCGACATCGATGTGGACCGCCCCGCTCGGCGCGCGCCTCGCCCACGCCATGCCGAAGCGCAAGCTGGAACTGTCCTTCGGCATCTTCCTGCTGATCGTCTCGGCCCGCTTCCTGTGGGACCTCGTCGCGCGGGCGGGAAGCTGAAGCCGGCTCGTGCTCCACTTCGTTGGCGGAGCATGATCTTTCCCGGAAGCCGGTTCCCGCTTTTCGGAACCATGAACTAGCCGTAGACGCCGGCGAGCTTGAGGATCGCCTTGCCGGCGGCGACCCGCTTCGGCGCCATCTCGACCTGCGGCATGTCGATGTTGAGCGCGAAGGCGTGGATCTCCCCGGCGCGTTCGACCCAGCCGCTCCACCATCCGATGGACGGCTCGCCGGGCTTCGCGAACCAGCCGGTCTTGCCGTAGAGCGTCGCCTCGCCGGCGCTTTCGAGCTTCAGGAGGTCGCGCACGATCGAGCGGGTGCGCGGGGCAACCGGCAGTTCGCCGCGCACGAGGCGCAGGTTGAACCGGGCTTCCTCGATCGCGCTGATCGTCAGCGGCCCATCGAGCCAGAAGCGGTCCACGACCGCGCCGGTCTCGCGGTTGCCGTAGTCGAACTTCGCCAGCCATTCGCGGTAGCGCTCGAGCCCGACGCGGCGCGCGATCTCCTGATAGACCGGTACGCTGGAGGCGGGCAGGGCCTCCTTCAGCGGCATGTCGCGCTCCCAGGCCTTGATGAATTGCGGCCTGCCGCCATAGGGCACAACCTCGTTCTCGTCGCGCACGGCGCCGGCCTCCAGCGCGATCAGGCTGTTGGGGATCTTGAACGTGGAGGCCGGCACATAGCGGCGGCCGGCACGCGCCGCGTCCGCGGCCTGAACGGACCCCGTGCGCCCACCGATCAGCGCGAATGTGCCCGCCAGCCCGGCCTCCTTCAGCGCCGCGGCGAATTCGGGCCGCTCGACCGTGTCGGCCGAGGCCTTGCCGGGTGCCAGGAGCGCTGCGCCCATGGCAAGGGCGCTGCGGCGGGAGAGGGCGGGAGATCGAGGCGACATGGAAGCTCCGGGATTGCGCGCTGGCGATGCGCGGCCGGACCTTCGCGGCCGATTGAGGCATGCCCTTGGCGCGATCGGGCAGGCTTCGTGGCGTCTATCGGAACAGGATGCGACCCTCGATGCGCGGCGTCACCGTGCCGAGCCGGCGCAGATGGGCCATCAGGTCGGAGGCGACCAGCTTGCCCTGCACGTCCTTCTCCTTCACCCGCAGGCCGAGCATGTCGTAGCCGTCGCCGCCGCGCAGCATGAAGTCGTTGGTCGCCAGCCTGTAGACGCGGTCGTCGTCGAGCGGCTGGCCGTTGACCTGCACGGAGACGACGCGGCTGCCCGCCGGACGGTCGCGGTCGACTTCCGCGACGATGCCGGAAACATGCGGGAAGCGGCCGGCGCGCTGCTCCACCTGGCTGACACCGTTTTCCAGCGCCCGCCGGATATCCGCGCCCGAGACCGGAGCGGTCACCGTGCGGTTGCCGAAGGGCAGTTCGGTCAGCGCGTCGCGACGGGTGAAGCGGTGGCCGGAGGCATAGACCTTGTTGCCGCGTATGCCGCCGGCATTGATGATCGCAACCTCGGCGTCGGCGGATTGCCGCATGGCGTCGGCGATCAGGTTGCCGATCGGCTGCTCGCCCGAGCGCACCGATGTCGTGCGCGTGTCGAGTTCGCCGGTGATCGAGGCGATCTCCACGTCGAGTTCGTCGGAGAGGATCTTCTCGTAATCCTTCACCCGCGCCGCCGTGGCCGGATCCGGCTCGACGGCGCGACTGTCGTTGACCCGGAAGGAGGGCGTGAAGGTTACCCGGCTGACGCCGTCCACCGACACGCGGCGCAGCGTCAGGTCGATGGCGGTGACGTAGTAACCTTCCTCGGAACTCTCGACCATCACCGTGCGGCCGTCATAGGCGATGGCGAGGTCGTGGTCATGGCCGGTCAGCAGCACGTCGACGAGGCGCGAGCGGACGATCTCATTGTCGTCGGCGCGGTCGGTATGGGCGCAGCACAGGACGAGATCCGCCCCCTCGCGGCGCAGGCGCGCGCTCTCGCGGCGCACGGTCTCCATGGTCGGCGTGAAACGGATATCGCCGGACGAGGAAACCTGCGGCGTGTTCGGCAGCGCCACGCCGAACATGCCGAGCTTCAGCGTGCCGACGCTGCCGCCGACCGCGAATTCGTACATGCGGCCGTCCTCGTGGCCGGGCAGCAGCGAGCCGTCGGCGGCGCGCATATTGGCGGCGAACCACGGGAATCGCGATTCCTGGCGGCGCTTCAGATAGGCCTCCGGGCCGAAATCGAATTCGTGGTTGCCGGGGATGAAGATGTCGGGCGGCGCGAGATTGCACAGTTCGACGGTATGGACGCCCTGGTCGAAGCCGGACATCAGCGAGGGCGAGAACATGTCGCCGGCATGGACATAGAGCATGGGCACGCCGCGGGCGCGTTCGGCCTTCACGATGGCGTTCAGCCGGGCAAAGCCGCCGCGGCCGTTCTCGTCGCCCATCTTGTAGATGTCGTTGACCAGCAGCAGCGTGAGGAGCCCGTTGCCCGGCATTGCCGGCTGGGCCTGCGCCGACCCGCCCGCGAGTGTCGCGAGGCCAGCGCCGAGACCGGCGGTCAGCGTTTCGCGGCGGCTGATGGAAGTCATGACGTTCTTTCTCCGGCGGCGGAGAATGCTCCCGGCCGGCAAGCAGTGGCAAGGGTCGTTCAGTTGCGTCCGCGCAGAACCATCCGCCCGCCACGCACCTCGTAGCTTTCCAGCCGATCGAGGAAGGTGTGACCGAGCAGGCTCGACGACAGGGCGCCGGGACGGGCGACGAGCGCGCGGATGTTGCGTTCGCTGATGGGGCCGACGGAGACGCTCTCGACGGTGGTCGCGGCAGTCATGGCCTGACCGTTGGCGGTCTGCACCGGCACGCTGAAGTCGAGTTCGTCCACCTTGATGCCGGCGCGCCGTGCATCGGTGTCGGTCAGCACCAGCGCCGAGGCGCCGGTATCGACCAGCATCGGCACGGCGCGCGCGCCGTTGACCGCGACGCGTGCCGCGTATGTGCCACCGGGGCCGCGCGAGATCGTCACCTCGCGCGAACCGGTGACGCCCTCCTGCCCGAGGCCCGGGACGATATTGCCGAAGACGCGGCGGCCGACCGCCTCGAACTCGTAGCGATAGGTATAGCCGACCGCCAGAACCGCCACGATGGCGAGCCAGGCAAGGGCCGCTTGCAGCGCCTCGCCGCCTCGGCCTCGGAACATGCCCATGACGGTCGCGCCATAGAGCGTGGCGAGCGCCGACAGCCCGACGAGCCGGGCCCAGTCGCCGGCATCGAGCGTGCCGGTGGCCATGTCGCCGGAGCGGATCGCCAGCACGACCACCAGCAGGACCAGGAGAACGATGAGAATCCAGACGGCGGGGCGGAGATTCATGCCGCGCCCGAGAGGCTTGCCGCGCCCGAGAGATTTGCGAGGCGTGCCGGCAGTTCGACCATGACCCGGCGGCGTTCCGCCGCGCTCATCGACAGCCAGCCGCCGATCTCGGCGAGCGTGCGCCCGCAGCCCTCGCAGATGCGCCGTTCCGCGTTGACCTGGCAGATTCTGATGCAGGGGGTCTCGATCGCTTCGCCGCGCATGCCCGCTCCGGTTGCTTCAGGCGAACATAAGCAATGTCAGTAGAACGGCAATCTCGACGGCCTGCTGCGTCGCGCCGGCGATATCGCCGGTCTGGCCGCCAACATGCCGGACCGCGAAGCGCTCAGCAGCGACGGCGAGGCCCGCCGCCGCGAGCAGGGCGATGATCACCCCGCCGAACCCGGCGGCCGGCCAGGCGAGCAAGGCGATGCCGGCCGCCGTCAGGCAGGCGCGGCCGAAACCCTCGGGCGTCGGCACGCCCGCCGCGTGGGCCGCGCCGTCCGGGCGGGCCGGCGGCAGGTGGGCCGCGAGGATCAGTGCTGCGGTTCGCGAGACCGCGCCCGCTGCCGCCAGCGCCAGCGCGGCGCGGCCGGCGCCCGCTGCGGCCAGCAGGCCGGCTATGGCCGCGACCCGGAGGCTGAGACCGAGGATCAACGCCGAGGCGCCGAATGTGCCGATGCGGCTGTCCTTCATGATGGTCAGGCGCTGCTCGACGCTCCAGCCGCCGAAACTGTCGGCGGTGTCGGCAAGTCCGTCCTCATGGAAGGCGCCGGTCATCGCCACGGCGGCGGCCACGCACAGGATGGCGGCGACGGTCGGCGGCCAGAGGCCGGCAGCGACGATCAGCACGATTCCCGCAAGTCCGCCGAGGACGAGGCCGGCGAGCGGCACGGCCGGCATCAGACGCGCGAGGTCAGGCGCGGCATGCGGATCACTTTCGCCGGGCAGGGCCGGCAGCGGCAGGCGCGAAAAGAAGCGCAGCGCCCGGATCGTGTCTCGCCAGAGGGCCGGATTGTCCATGATCTGACGCATAGCGGCGGCGGCGACGTTGCGCCAGCTTGTCGAAGCGGGGACGGGCCTGCTACCGGTCGCGCCCCTGCTTTGCCTCGCGATTCCGAAAGTCCGCCATGGCCCATCCGCCTCCGAGCCCTTCGGGACTTCCCTTTGACGACATTCGGGACCTGCTGTCGCGCATGCCCGGCCCGGATGAGGCTGCGGTCGCCGCCGTCAGGAGGCGCGATGCCGAACTCACCAAGCCGGCAGGCGCGCTCGGCCGTCTGGAGCAGATCGCCGAGTGGGTCGCGGCCTGGTCGGCCAGCCCGAAGCCGCGCGTTGACCGGCCGCTGGTCGCCATCTTCGCGACCGCTCACGGCGTGACCAAACAGGGCGTCTCGGCCTTCCCGGACAGCGTCAACCGGCAGATGCTGGAGAATTTCGCGGCCGGCGGAGCGGCGGTCAATCAGCTCTGCGTCGCCAACGATATCGGCCTGAAGGTCTTCGACCTCGCCATCGACGTGCCGACGCCCGACATCACGGTCGAGGATGCGATGGACGAGCCGGGCTGCGCCGCCACCATCGCCTTCGGCATGGAGGCCATCGTCGGCGCCGACCTGCTGTGCCTCGGCGAGATGGGTATCGGCAACACCACCATAGCCGCCGCCGTCCATTACGGGCTCTACGGCGGCGCGGCGACCGACTGGGTCGGTCCCGGCACCGGCGTCGATGCCGATGGCGTCCGACGCAAGGCGGAGGTCGTGGAGCGCGCCGTCGCGCGCGCCGGCGGCCCCGGCGGCGACCCGCTGGAAATCCTGCGCAGGGTCGGCGGGCGCGAGATCGCCGCCATTACCGGCGCGATCCTTGCCGCCCGTCTCCAGCGCGTCCCCGTTCTGCTCGATGGCTATGTGGTGACGGCCGCCGCTGCCGTCCTTCATGCGTTGGACCCCTCGGCCCTCGACCATTGCCTCGCTGCCCATCGGTCGGCTGAGCCGGCCCATGGCCGCGTCCTCGACCGGATCGGCAAGCGGCCGCTTCTCGACCTCGGGATGCGCCTCGGCGAGGCCTCCGGCGCGGCGCTCGCCTGCGGCATCGTCCGGAACGCGCTCGCCGTCCACAACGGCATGGCGACCTTCGAGCAGGCTTCCGTCAGCCGGAAGGGCTGAGGCCTCAACGCATATAGCGGGCGAGGCGCGGCGCGATCCTGTCGAGGATGAGCTTGGCGATGATCGGCAGGACGATGCCCGCCAGCGTCAGCGCGACGAAGTAGAGATAGAAGGCGTTGCCGTCCCATTTGAGGAACAGGAAGCCGACCCCCTTGGTCAGTCCGATGGTGATGGTGTTGAGCAGGTAGATCGCCATCGAGAAGGCGCCGAGCGTCATGAACAGGCGGTCGCCACGCTCCGACAGAATCTGCGCCAGCCAGTAGAGCGCGGGCAGCGACAACAGCGCCGTGACGAACACCGACAGTGTGGATTCGGCCCGCAGCGCCAGCACGATGGACAGGCCGAGCGCGATCATGGCGAGCCAGCCGCCCCGCCGAACCTGTTCCTCGACCGCGTCGCGATGCCGCCCGGCCCACAGGCCGATGAGGAAGAAGGGCAGGAATTTCAGCACGCGGTCGGCGTAGAAGAGGTTCGGGATGTCGAGGAACGGCAGGACGAGGCTTGCCACGAGCAGAACGGGCAGGATGACCGGCCGCGGGGCGATCACCAGCCGGAAGATCACCGCGTAGATGAATGCCGCATAGAGATACCAGACCGAGGTGGCCGGGCTGCGGCTCGTATGGACGAACAGGCCGTCGAGATAGGCGAGGAGGCTGTTCTGCGTGTTGTCGACATGCAGGAACAGCGAGAACAGCGACTTGCCCGCGATGATCAGCAGCCCGAACGTGAAGAACGGCACGATCAGGCGATCCAGCCGCTCCAGGATGAAGGCGCGCCGGTCGGCGGTCCATGCGCGCGCGGAAAGGCCGAGAACATAGCCGCTCAGCGCCAGGAAGAACGGCATGTGGAAGAAGTAGATCGCGTCTTTCAGCGTCCGGTACCATTCGTGGCCCGCCGGCACCTGCTGGGAGACGACATGGCCGACGACGACCAGCAGGATGCCGATGCCCTTGGCGACATCGACGTTGGCGAGGCGCTGGGCGGGCTCGGCCGCATGGGTCGCGGCCGGGCGCTGGGCCCGGTCCGAAGCGATGTCCGACATGGCGTCCGTTCGTGGATCACGCTGTTGACGGGGCGTCAACTATCGCTCCGCCGCCCCGATCCCGTCCACGACATCCCGGCAACGTGGTGAACGTGCGAGCAACGGCAGGAATCAGCCTGAGCGACGCCCGTCAGGCGCCGCCGAGCTGGTTGAGATCGATCGGCAGCGAGCGCGGTCGCTTGCCGGTCGCCGCGAAAACCGCATTGGAGATGGCCGGCCCGACCAGCGGTACGCCCGGCTCGCCAATGCCGGTCGGCGGTTCGGTCGAGGCGACGAGATGGACCTCCACCTTCGGCATTTCCGACATGCGGGTCGGCTCGAACGTGTCGAAATTGGTCTCCTGCACCTCGCCTTCCTTCAGGGTCAGGCGGTTGCGCAGCACGGAGGACAGCGCGAAGCCGACCGCACCCTCGATCTGGGCACGGACGATGTCGGGATTGACCACGATGCCGCAATCGACCGCCGCGACGATGCGGTCGACCTTGACCTTGCCGCCGTCCACCGTCACCTCGGCCGCCATGGCGACATGGGTGCGGAAGCTCTCGTGGACCGCGATGCCGCGCCCCTTGCCGGGCGGCAGCGGCTGGCCCCAGCCGGCCTTCTCGGCCGCGAGCTTCAGCACCGCCGCATCGCGTGGCGCCTTGCCGAGATAGTCGAGGCGGAAGGCGAGGGGGTCCTTGCCGGCGGCCTGCGCCAGTTCGTCCATGACGACCTCGGTGACCTGGCCCGTATGGGTATGGCCGACCGACCGCCACCACAGGACCGGCACGCCTTCGCGGCCGTTATGGACCTCCACATTGAGGTTGGCGATGTCGTAGCGCGTGTCGTTGGCGCCCTCGACCGTCGTCGCATCGACGCCGTTGGCCACCATCGTCGCCTCGAAGGGCGAGCCGATCAGGATCGACTTGCCGACGATGCGATGCTCCCAGCCGGCGATGCGGCCCTGCGCGTCCACCCCTGCGCGCACCTTGTGATAGACCATCGGCCGGTAATAGCCGGCCTGCATGTCGTCCTCGCGCGTCCAGACAAGGTGGATCGGCGCGCGATAGCCGGTGGCCTTCAGGATATGCGCCATCTCCGACACGTAGTCGCAGGTCGGCGTGGCGCGCCGGCCGAACGAGCCACCGGCAAACAGCGTGTTGAGCTGCACCTGATTGGCGGGGACGCCGCAGATGGCCGCGACAGTGGCCTGTTCCACCGTCTGGAACTGGAACCCAGCCCAGGCCTCGATGCCGCCATCCGCCCGCCGCTCGATGACGCCGTTCAGCGGCTCCATCGGCGCATGGGCGAGATAGGGGAACTCGAACTCGGCCTCGATGACCTTGGCGGCGCGTGTCAGGCCCTGCGCCGCATCGCCGCGCCGGCCGGCGGAGAGGCCACGCGAGGCGGCCTGACGCTTGTACTCGGCCATGATGGCGTCGCTCGACCGCGTTTCCGCGGCGGTGAAGTTCCAGGTCACTTTCAGCGCATCGCGACCCTTCATCGCGGACCAGGTGTCGCGCGCGACGACCGCGACGCCGCTCGGAATCTCGACCACATCGACGACACCCTTCACCTTGCGTGTCTCGGCCGCGTCGAAGCTCCTGACCCTGCCGCCGAATTTCGGCGAATGGGCTACCAGCGCGGTCAGCATGCCGGGGCGGCGAACGTCGATGGAGAAGGTTGCCTGTCCCGATGTCTTGGCGACCGAATCGACGCGCGGCGTCGCGCCATCCTTGCCGATCAGCGTCCAGTCGCCGGGGCCTTTCAGGACCGGATCGGCGACAACCGGCATGGTTGCCGCCTTGGCGGAGAGCTGGCCGAAGGTCGCCTGCCGCCCGCCATGGCTGACGACGCCGCGGGCGACGCGAATGTCGGCGGCCGGCACGCCCCATTCGGCGGCCGCGGCGGCGATCAGCATCTGCTTCGCCGCCGCGCCCGCCTTGCGCATCTGCAGCCACGATCCCGCGATGGTGGTCGAGCCGCCGACGCCCTGGACCGGGCCGAACAGCAGGTTGTTGTAAAGCCGGTGGTCGGCGGGCGCGAAAACCGCGCGCATCTGGCTCCAGTCGGCATCGAGTTCGTCGGCGACGATGGTGGTGAGGCCGGTGGTCACGCCCTGCCCCTTGTCGAGGGCCTTGATGATGACGGTCACGGTGTTGTCCGGCGCGATCCGCACGAAGGCGCCCGGGTTGGCCGGCAGGTTGGCGCCCGGCGCCTGCGCGAGAGCCTCGCCGTTCGGGCCGACAATGCCGGCGACGACCAGCGCGCCGCCGAGGGCCGCGCCGCCCTTCAGGAAGGCGCGACGGGTCGCCTCGTAGGACCGGATCGCATCGGCTGCGACCGTCAGATGCTGCGGCTGCATGCCGGCGACGGCAGCGGTGATGGTTTTGCCTTCGGGGGCGATGGTCATCGATGCGTCCTCCCTCAGGCCAGCGACCGGGCGGCGTCCTGGATCGCCGCCTTGATCCGCACGTAGGTCCCGCAGCGGCAGATATTGCCGTCCATGGCGTTGTTGATGTCGTCCTCGCTTGGCGTCCGGTTTTCGCTGAGCAGCGCGATGGCGCTCATGATCTGGCCGGACTGGCAGTAGCCGCACTGGACGACGTCGAGCTTGCGCCACGAGGCCTGCACCGCCTCCGCGACCCGTCCGTCGAGGCCCTCGATGGTGACGATCTTGCGGCCCTGCGCGTCGCCCGCCGGCAGCGAGCAGGAGCGCACCGCCTGCCCATCGACATGCACGGTGCAGGCGCCGCACAGCGCCTTGCCGCAGCCGAACTTGGTGCCCGTCAGGTTGGCGTGGTCGCGGATCGCCCACAGCAGCGGCATGTCGGGATCGGCGTCGATCTGATGGGACCGGCCGTTGATGTCGAGCGTCAGCATCGTCGCCTCGCGCTTGTCTGGAATGACGACAAGCTAGGCGCAAAGCCCGGCGCGCGACAGGGGGCCGCCGCAGCGCAGCACGGATTTGTGAACCGGGGCGGACGAACCTCAGAGCTGCGGAATGGCCTGTTTCAGCCGTTCGGCGGCGATTTCGATCTGGTCCTGCGAGCGCAGGTAGCAGAGCCGTAGATGGCCCTCGCCGCCGGGTCCGAAGGCGCTGCCGGGCGCGAGGCCGACCTTGGCGAGATCGACGATCTTCTTCGCGGCGGCGTTCGAATCGGTGACGCCGTCGATGCCGAAGAACAGATAGAAGGCCCCGTCAGGCCGCGAGAACCGGCAGCGGCCGGTCTCCTCGACGGCGGCCGAGATGATGTCGCGCGCCTTGCGGGCCTTGGCGATCTGATGATCGAGAAAGCCGCCGCCGCGCTCCAGCGCCACGATGCAGGCGCGCTGGATGAACACCGGCGAGCCGGAGGTCGAATACTGGATCAGGTTCTCGACCACATCGCCGAGCGAGGGATCGGCTTCCACCCAGCCGGTGCGCCAGCCGGTCATCGCCCAGTTCTTGGAGAAGGTGTTGACCCACAGGATGCGGTCGCCGTCCTCCCGTACGTCGTGGAACGAGGGCGCGCGTTTCTCCGCGCCCGTCCAGACGAAGCGGGTGTAGATCTCGTCGGCGATGATCCAGATGCCGCGTCGGCGGGCGATGGCGAGGATCGCCGCGAGTTCTTCCTTCGTGGCGGTCCAGCCGGTCGGGTTGGACGGCGTGTTGATGAAGAAGGCTTTCGTCTTCGGCGTGATGGTCGCCTCGAGCTTGTCGAGGTCGAGCGTCCAGCCGCGATTGCCGTGGTCGAGCTCGACGAAGACCGGCGTGGCGCCGCGCAGGCCCGCGGCGGCCGGCGCGTTCGGCCAGGTCGGGGAGGGGATGATCACCTCGTCGCCGGGGCCGGCCACCATGGTCATGGCGATCTGGATCGCCTGCATGCCCGAGCCGCAGACGAAGAATCGCTCGGGCGACAGCGGCCGGTCGTAGAGATCGGAGGCATAGGCCGACAGCGCCTGACGGAGCTCGGGAATGCCGCGCTGCCACGTATAGGTCGTCTCGCCGGCCGCGAGCGAGCGCGTCGCCGCCTCGTAGATGAAGGACGGGGTCGGGGCATCGCCCTCGCCGACCCAGAGCTGAATCACCTCGCCGGCATTCCGTGCATATTTCGACAGTTCGACGATGCCGCTCGCGGGCGCGCCCGAGGCTTCCGGGCGCAGCGTCTCGATGAGGGAAGTGGTCATGAAGCCCCGTCTGGGAATGGTGTCGGCGACACCATAGCCGCGCCGCGCGGCGGGTTCTCATGAATATCGCAGGCTTTTCCCATCAGCGAAGCCGATTGCCCACAGGGGCAGGGTTGGCCCGCCTACGGAAAAGGACAGCCTTGGTTTGGCCCGGAACCTCTTGCTATAAGCGCGCGACGAAAAAGACCTTGAGGGTGGCGGCGTGCGGCGTTTCATCGCGATTGTACCGGTCATGGCTGCGGCGCTGGCGCTCGGCGGCTGCAATACGTCCGGCAGCCTGTTCGGCGGCCAGAGCGATCCGCAGACGGCCGCCGCCCAGCAGCAGGGCGTCGGCTCGCGGGCCCACACTGCGCTGTTCGGCGCGCCGCAGGCGGGCGGGCAGCTGTCCGATCTCGCCCATTGCCCCCGGATCGAGGTGCGCGACGGCTCGAACGTCTGGCGGCAGGGCGGCGAAGGCCCGACGGAACTGCGCTATCAGGCGACGATCCTGGAGCTTGCCCGCGAGTGCCGGGTCGACGGGCAGACCATGACCATCCGTGTCGGTGTCGAGGGGCGCGTGCTGACCGGGCCGAAGGGCGAGGGCGGCCGCGTGACGCTGCCGATCCGCATCGCGGTGACGCAGGGTCTGTCGACCCCCGTCTGGACGAAACTCTATCAGGTGCCGATCGACGTGCCGGCCGGCTCCCCGAGCGTGACGTTCACGCAGGTCGAGGACCAGGTGCAGTTCCCGCTGCCCGAGGCGAACGCCCTGGCGCAGTACATCGTCTTCGTCGGTTTCGACAATCAGGCCCAGCAGCCCGAGCGGGGCCGCCGCGGGCGGGCGCGCACGGCGCAGCGGTAGGAGCGGCGCTCCCTGTCCGGGGCCCGTTGACAGGCCTCTGCGAGCCATGGCTGGCTCGCCGGCCGTTCTGCCCCGGAGCCCGCCATGTTCGCCTGGACCGATCTTGCGACCTATGTCGCCGTCGTCGCGCTGCTGTTCCTGATTCCGGGGCCGGCAGTGCTTCTCACCCTCGCTCGGGCCATTTCCGGCGGCCCGCGTGCCGGTATCGCGACGGGCTTCGGCATCGCCGCCGGTGATGCCGCCCACACGCTGATGGCAGTGATCGGCCTCTCGGCGGTGCTGATGACCTCGGCGCTCGCCTTCGACATCGTCAAATATCTCGGCGCGGCCTATCTGATCTATCTCGGCATCCGCGCCGTGCTGGAGCGCTCCGGCGGCGGGTTCGATCTGCCGAACGTCAAGCCGCTGTCCGGCGTGGTGGTCTTCCGACAGGCCTTTCTCACCGAGATCCTCAACCCGAAGACCGCGTTGTTCTTCCTGTCCTTCCTGCCGCAATTCGTCGATCCCGCGCGCGGCGCGGTGTCGCTCCAGCTTCTCGTCCTCGGCGCGATCTTCGTGGTCATGAGCATGGCCTATACGTCCATGCTCGCCTGGGCGGCCGGCTCCTTCGCGGGTTTTCTCAAGCGCAACGCGGCCATCGCGCGCTGGCAGAACAAGGTGGTCGGCGGCATCTATATCGGCCTCGGCCTGCAACTCGCCTTGCAGGAACGGCGCTGAGCCCGGCACCGCTGCTCACAAGCGCGCCACGCCTGCCTGCAAGCCCGCCTTGACTTCGCCTGATGATCCCGTCATTGCGATTGGCGTGTCATGCAAGCCCGGCGGGAGAGTCCGGGTGGTCTTCAAAGTCGAGATCTCCCGGCGCCGAAGGAGCAACGGCCCCGGAACCTCTCAGGCAAAAAGGACCGCCGGGGGAATGGCATTCTGGAAAGCGGCCGCGCGTCCAAACGCGGCCCACCGACGGAGTAAGCGGGCCGGCTGCTAGCCGAACCCCGTGAATCTCTCAGGTCCTGCGACAGAGGGGCGCGAGCGGGCGACAAGCCCGCGTTTCGGACGTGTTCGGCTGGCCCGGACGCGACCGCGCGCCGGAGTGCAGGACCAATGGGCGAGACCCACGACGGACCTTTGCTGAAAACGCCGCTTCATGCGCTGCATGTGGAGCTGGGCGCCAAGATGGTGCCCTTCGCCGGCTACGACATGCCGGTTCAATACCCGACTGGCGTGCTGACCGAGCATAACTGGACGCGCGAGCACGCCGGCCTGTTCGACGTCAGCCATATGGGCCAGTGCTTCCTGATCCCCGAGGACGGCCAGTTCGAGACGGCGGCGGCGGCGCTCGAAAAGCTGGTGCCGGCCGATATCCTGGCCCTCAAACCCGGCCAGCAGCGCTATTCGCAGTTCACCACCCCGCAGGGCGGCATCCTCGACGACCTGATGATCACCCGGCTCGGCCATCCCGGCCACGAGCACTGGCTCTATCTGGTGGTCAACGCCGGCTGCAAGGACGCCGACTACGCGCATCTGAAGGCGAATATGCCGGCCGGCGTGACGCTGAAGATCGCGTATGAGCTTGCCTTGATTGCCGTTCAGGGGCCGGAAGCGGCAGTGGCTGTCGCGACGCTCGCGCCGGAGCTTGCCGGCCTCAAGTTCATGACCTCGATGGATCTGCCGATTGCCGGCATCTGGGCGCATGTCTCGCGCACTGGCTACACGGGCGAGGACGGTGTCGAGATCTCGGTGAAAGCCGGCGACGTGGTCGCATTGACCCGGAAGCTGCTCGCCGACGAGCGCGTGAAGCCGATCGGCCTTGGCGCGCGCGACAGCCTGCGCCTCGAAGCCGGCCTCTGCCTCTACGGCCACGACATCAATACCTTTACATCACCCATTGAGGCGGGCCTCACCTGGTCGATCCAGAAGCGCCGTCGCACGGAAGGCGGCTTTCCCGGCGCGGCCCGCGTTCAGAAGGAATTGGCTGAGGGTGCCCCGCGCGCCCGCGTCGGTATCCTGCCCGACGGCCGGGCCCCGGCGCGCGAGGGCACCGTGATCAAGGCAGCCGACGGCTCGCCCATCGGCGATGTCACGTCGGGCGGCTTCGGGCCGACCATCAACGGCCCGCTCGCTATGGGCTATGTGAACCGCCGCTTCGCCGAGCCCGGCACGCCTGTTCTGCTTGAAGTGCGCGGCAAGGACCTGCCGGCGAAGATCGTCACCATGCCCTTCGCACCGCACCGCTATTTCCGCGGCTGACGCCAGAACAACTCCAGAGGACCAGCGCCATGGCCACCGTCAAATACACCAAGGACCACGAATATATCCGCATCGACGGCGATGTCGGCACCGTGGGCATTTCCCACTATGCGCAGGAGCAGCTTGGCGACGTCGTGTTCGTCGAGCTTCCGGCCGCGGGCAAGAGCTTCAAGAAGGGCGACAGCGCCGCAGTGGTCGAGAGCGTCAAGGCCGCTTCCGACATCTATTCGCCGGTCTCCGGCGAGGTGACAGCCGCCAATCCCGACCTCGAGGGAGCGCCCGCCACGGTCAACGACGACCCCGCCGGCAAGGGCTGGTTCTTCAAGATCAAGCTCGCCAATCCGTCCGAACTCGACGGGCTGATGGACGAGGCCGCCTACAAGGCCTTCCTCGACACGCTGTGAGCCACACACAACCCTCTCCCCTTGCGGGAGAGGTGGCGCCGTGAGGCGCCGGGTGAGGGGAGTGTCCCCCGCCGCACCAAACCCCTCACCCGCCCGCTGACGCGGGCCCCCTCTCCCGCAAGGGGAGAGGGTTTGGAACCGAGACGCCATGCGCTACCTGCCGCTGACCTCCGACGACCGCACCGACATGCTCGCGAAGATCGGCGTCGCCGCCGTCGACGATCTTTTCGCCAATGTCCCGAAGGGCAAGCTGCTGAAGGGGCTCGTCGATCTGCCGAAGGCGAAGGGCGAGCTCGAGGTCGAGCGCCTCATGGGCGCCATCGCGGCGGAGAACATCTCGGCCTCCGAGGTGCCGTTCTTCGTCGGGGCGGGTGCCTACAAGCACCATGTGCCGGCGACGGTGGATCACCTGATCCAGCGTTCCGAATTCCTGACCAGCTATACGCCCTACCAGCCGGAAATCGCTCAGGGCACGCTGCAATACCTGTTCGAGTTCCAGACGCAGGTCGCCATGCTCACCGGCATGGAGGTGGCCAATGCCTCCATGTATGACGGTTCGACCGGGGCTGCCGAGGCAGTGCTGATGGCGCACCGCGTGACGAAGCGGCGCAAGGCCATCCTCGCCGGCAACCTGCACCCGCACTACCGCGAGACCATCGACACCGTGTCGCGCATGGCCTCCGACGTGATCGTGTCGCTGGCACCGAACCCTGACGATGCCGGGGCCGACCTCAAGGCGGTCGCTGCCGCCATCGACGCCGAGACCTCATGCGTGGTCATCCAGACGCCGGATGTCTTCGGCAACCTGCACGACCTCACGACAATCGCGAAAAAGGCGCAGGATGCCGGCGCGCTGCTGATCGCGGTCGTCACCGAAGCCGTCTCGCTTGGCGCCGTCACCTCGCCAGGCGAGATGGGCGCGGACATCGTCGTGGCCGAGGGCCAGTCCATCGGCGTTGGCCTGAATTTCGGCGGTCCCTATGTCGGCCTGTTCGCGACCAAGCAGAAATATGTCCGTCAGATGCCCGGCCGCCTCTGCGGCGAGACGGTGGACGCCGAGGGCAAGCGCGGCTTCGTGCTGACGCTCTCGACCCGCGAGCAGCATATCCGCCGCGAGAAGGCGACCTCGAACATCTGCACCAATTCCGGACTGATGTGCCTCGCCTTCACCATCCACATGTCGCTGCTGGGCGAGGCGGGCTTGCGCAAGCTGGCGGCCGTCAACCACGCCAATGCCTGCGATCTCGCCGACCGGCTGGCGGATCTCGACGACGTCGATGTCCTCAACAAGACCTTCTTCAACGAATTCGCGATCCGCGTGCCGGGCGATGCCGCCAGGGTCGTGGAGAAGATGGCGAAGAAGGGCGTGCTGGCCGGCGTGCCGGCCTCGCGCCTCTGGCCGAGGGACAAGGCGCTGGCCGGCGTGATCCTCGTCGCCAATACGGAAGTGAACACCGACGACGACCGCGCGGCCTTCGTGGCGGCGCTGGGCGCGAGCATCTGAGGAGCGGACCGATGTCGATGAACAACCAGGGTCGTCCCACCGCCGCCGGCGAAGCCGGTTCCGCCTCCGCGCACCGCACCTTTACCGGCAACAAGGCGCTGCAGATCGAGGAGGCGCTGATCTTCGAGTTCGGCCGTCCCGAGGTCACCGGCGTCGATATTCCGGAACCGAAAAAGGCGAAGTCCCGCCTCGGCAAGCTCGACCGCAAGGAGCCCATCGGGCTGCCGGGCCTCGCCGAGCCAGAGGCCATGCGCCACTACGTGCGTCTGTCGTCGAAGAACTTCGGCATCGACACCGGGCTGTTCCCGCTCGGCTCCTGCACGATGAAGCACAATGCCCGCCTCAACGAGAAGATGGCGCGGCTGCCGGGCTTCGGCGACATCCACCCGCTCCAGCCGGTCTCGACCGTGCAGGGCGCGCTGCAACTGATCGACACGCTGGCGCATTATCTCAAAGAGCTGACCGGCATGCCCGCCGTCGCGATGAGCCCGAAAGCCGGCGCCCATGGCGAGCTTGCCGGCATGATGGCGATCAAGGCCGCGCTGGAGGCGAAGGGCCAGGGCCATCGCAAGGTGGTGCTGGTGCCGGAATCCGCCCATGGCACCAACCCGGCGACGGCCGCCCTCATCGGTTTCGAGGTGAAGGCCGTGCCGGCGCAGGCCGATGGCACCGTGCATGTCGCCGACGTGAAGGCGGCGCTGGCGCCGGATGTCGCGGCGATCATGCTGACCAACCCGAACACCTGCGGCATCTTCGAGAAGGAGATCGTCGAGATCGCCAAGGCGATCCACGACAACGGCTCCTACTTCTACTGCGACGGCGCCAACTTCAACGCCATCGTCGGCAAGGCGCGGCCGGGCGATCTCGGCGTCGATGCCATGCACATCAACCTGCACAAGACCTTCTCGACGCCCCATGGCGGCGGCGGACCGGGTGCGGGGCCTGTCGTGTTGTCGGAGCGGCTGGCGGCCTTCGTGCCCTATCCCTTCGTGCGCGTCGGCAAGGGCTATTCTCTCGTCGAGGAAGGTGGAAAACTTCAGGACGGCGAGCAGCCTTTCGGCCGCATGTCGGCCTTCCACGGCCAGATGGGCATGTTCACCCGGGCCCTTGCCTACATGCTCAGCCACGGCGCCGACGGCATGAAGCAGGCGTCCGAGGATGCCGTGCTCAACGCCAACTACATCCGCGCCTCGCTCTCGGACCTGATGAGCCTGTCCTTCGGCGACCAGCCCTGCATGCACGAGGCGCTGTTCGACGACGAGTGGCTCAAGAACACGGGCGTCGCGACCCTCGATTTCGCAAAGGCCATGATCGACGAGGGCTACCACCCGATGACCATGTATTTCCCGCTGGTCGTCCACGGGGCCATGCTCATCGAGCCGACCGAGTCGGAATCGCGGGCTTCCCTCGACCTGTTCATCGCGACGCTGCGCGACCTTGCCATGTCGGCGAAGCGTGGCGAGGTCGACCGGTTCAAGGGCGCGCCCTACCACGCCCCGCGCCGCCGCCTCGACGAGACGCGGGCGGCCCGCACGCCCATCCTGCGCTGGACGAAGCCTGCGCCCTACGCGGAGGCGGCGGAGTAATCCGCCGCCCTAACATGCGCTCCGATCAGACCGGATCGGATTCGCGGTTCATCGTCCTGTTTGCGCATGATCCCGAAAACCGGTTCCCGCTTTTCGGGATCATGCTTTGGCGCACGGGGATGGGCTGCGTGCAGCGCTGGTAGGTGTGGGCGATCTGGCTGCCGGGGAAGGTGACCATCATCCGGTCGCCCAGCCCCATCAGCGACACTCCGCCGCGATAGCGCCGCCCGCCCTGCACTTCGACGCAGGGGCCGCGACCCTCGAATATGCCGTCGGCGACGATGCGGATGCGGTCGAACGTGCATGTCGCGTGGAACATTTGCGCCGCCCGCCTTTCCACCCTGAGCCGCCCCCGGCTCGCCGGGTCGGTGCAGGCTTCGGCATCCCGGCCCCAGGTGCCATGCAGCTCATCCGGCATGGCGGCAGCGGGGACCGTGGGCGTTGCGCCGGCGGCAGCGGTCATCAATGCAAGGGCGAGAAGGCTCAGGCGAAACATCGGAGCACCGGACGGGGAACTGGCCCATCTTGTCGCCGCTGCCTGTTTCGAGCCTGTGCCGCGGACGGGTTGTCGCCATGCCGCCAACCGGGCAGACCGGCAGCGAAACGCCGGCATCTTGCGCCAGTCCTTGGCGACAGGCACAACAGCGCGGAAACACGCAACCGGCAAGTTCGGCCGGCGCATCGCGGAGCGGAGCCGATGCCCGGATTTTCGACATGGCGCACGCCCCTGCCGTTGCTGGCGCTTCTTGCGGGGCTCGCCGGCAGCTCGGCCGTTTGCGCCGCCGACGATGCCGCACCCGTTGCCGGCGGACATGCCGGCCATATGCACGACGCGGACGATCCTGCTCGCCGGGCCCGGCTGGAGTTCGATCGCTACATGGCGGGTGCGCCGAGAGGTGAGCTGCCACGGCTTGCCGACCCCGCGACCGCTCCGATGCTCCGCGCCATCTGGGATGGGATCGGCATCACGCCGGCGAGGCGCTTCGGCGCGCGCGACGTGCCGTCGCTCTTTCGCACCTGTTCGTCCGGGCAGGCGGTGCTTGCCCGCTATTTCGCAGCCGATTCCGCAGCGGCGGGAGCATCCGGTGACGGATTCTGGCCTGAAATCCTGGAAGGCATCGATTTCATGATCCGCTGCTCGGCGGCGCTGCTTCAGGCCAATGCCGAGGCCCTGCAGGGGCAGCTGCCGGGCCTCGCTTTCGCCGAGTCCCGCGTCGGCGCCGAACAGCTGCGCGGCCAGCTTGTCGAGCAGTTCAACGGTCCGCTGCGGGCCATTGCGGCAGGCGCGCTCGCGGGCGAGGCGGTCGATCGGATTACGGTCGCCCTCCGCGAGACGGGGCCGCGGGTGGCGGGCTCGCTGCCGACCCCCGAGCGAGACGCGCTTCTGGAATTGGTCCGGGCGGCGGCGGCGAAGGCCGGGCCGCTTGCGCGAGCCGACCTTGAGACCTTCGCGGACGTGGTTGCGAGCCGCTGACGCCTTTGCGCCCTTGCCTTTCGGGCGATCTTCCCCCTAAAGAGACGCCATGCGCGCCATCCGCTCCTGTTCGCGAATTACCGGCCCGGCCTCCTGAAGGCCGCGCCTGATCGCGCGCGCCCGGAGGTCCGGGGTCCCGACAACCCGCCCTTGAAGCCTGCGGCCGTGAATGCCGCCAGTTCCGGCCGATCATCCCATGTCCGACAAGACCAGCACCGCCTCGCCCGAAACCGCCGAGGCATTCGACTATTCCAAGACCCTGCTCCTGCCCGAGACGCCGTTCCCGATGCGCGCCGGCCTGCCCGAGAAGGAGCCGCAAATCCTGAAGGCATGGGAGGACATGAGCCTCTACGGGCGCCTGCGCCGCGAGGCCAAGGGCCGCGACCGTTTCGTGCTGCATGATGGCCCTCCTTACGCCAATGGCCACCTCCATATCGGCCACGCGCTCAACAAGATCCTCAAGGACATGGTGACGAAGTCGCAGCAGATGCTCGGCTTCGACAGTGACTACGTGCCCGGCTGGGACTGCCACGGCCTGCCGATCGAGTGGAAGATCGAGGAGGAATACCGGGCCAAGGGCAAGAACAAGGACGACGTTGATGTCGTCGAGTTCCGGCAGGAATGCCGCGCCTTCGCCACCCGCTGGCTGAACGTGCAGCGGGAGGAGTTCAAGCGTCTCGGCGTCGTCGGCGACTGGGCCAACCCCTACCAGACCATGACCTTCCACGCCGAGGCGCAGATCGCCGAGGAGCTGATGAAGTTCGCGGCGAGCGACCAGCTCTATCGCGGCTCGAAGCCGGTCATGTGGTCGGTGGTCGAGAAGACGGCGCTGGCTGAAGCCGAGGTCGAGTATCACGATTACCAGAGCGACATGGTCTGGGTGGCGTTTCCGGTGGCGGGCCTCGATGCGGCCGTCGTCATCTGGACCACCACGCCGTGGACGATGCCCGGCAACCGCGCGATCTCGTTCTCCAGCCGTATCCCCTACGGCCTCTATCGTGTCACGCAGGCCGCCGAGAACAACTGGGCCAAGGCCGGTGCGACCTATGTCCTCGCCGACAAGCTGGCCGCCGACGTGTTCAAATCGGCCAAGGTCGAGGCGTTCGAGCGCGTCCGCGACGTGCCTGCCTCGGAACTGGCCGGCCTCACCGCCGCTCATCCCCTGCGTGGGCAGGGCTACGATTTCGACGTGCCGCTTCTCGACGGCGACCACGTCACCGACGATGCCGGCACCGGCTTCGTCCACACCGCGCCGGGCCACGGCCGCGAGGACTTCGACATCTGGATGGCGAATGGCCGCGTGCTGGCCGAGCGGGGCATCGAGACCCGTATCCCCTATACCGTTGACGGCGACGGCCGCTTCACCAAGGAAGCGCCGGGCTTCGAGGGCCGTCAGGTCATCACCGACAAGGGCGACAAGGGCGACGCCAATCAGGCCGTCATCGACGCGCTGGTCGCTGCCGGCGCGCTGGTCGCGCGCGGCCGCCTGAAGCACCAGTACCCGCATTCCTGGCGCTCGAAGAAGCCGGTGATCTTCCGCAATACGCCCCAGTGGTTCATCGCCATGGACAAGCCCTATGCGGAGGACGGCAAGACGCTGCGCCAGCGCGCGCTGAAGGCCATCTCCGACACGCAGTGGGTGCCGGAATCCGGCGAGAACCGCATCCGCGGCATGATCGAGAACCGCCCGGACTGGGTGGTGTCGCGCCAGCGCGCCTGGGGCGTGCCTATTGCTGTCTTCGTCAATCGCGATACCGGTGAAATCCTCAAGGACGAGGCAGTCAATCTGCGCATCAACGAGGCCTTCCGGCAGGAGGGTGCCGACGCCTGGTTCAAGACCGGAGCCAAGGAACGGTTTTTGGGTCCGCAGTACCAGTCCTCGGATTGGGACAAGGTCGATGACGTCCTCGACGTCTGGTTCGATTCCGGCTCCACCCATGCCTTCACGCTGGAGAGGCCGCAGGATTTCCCGAACTTCGCGGGCCTGAAGCGCAAGATCGACGGCGGTGCGGATACGGTCATGTATCTGGAAGGCTCCGACCAGCATCGCGGCTGGTTCCATTCCTCGCTGCTGGAGAGCTGCGGCACGCGCGGCCGCGCGCCCTACGACGTCGTGCTGACCCATGGTTTCGTGCTCGACGGCGACGGCCGCAAGATGTCGAAGTCGCTCGGCAACACCGTTGCCCCGCAGGATGTGATCAAGCAGTCGGGTGCGGACATCCTGCGCCTGTGGGTGGCGGCTTCCGACTATTCCGACGATCTCCGGATCGGCAAGGAAATCCTTCAGACCACCTCCGACGCCTATCGCAAGCTGCGCAACACGATCCGCTGGATGCTGGGCGCGCTCGCCCATCACGACGGTTCGGCCCTGCCGGCGGTCGCGGATCTGCCCGAACTGGAGCGGCTGATGCTGCACCGGCTGGCGGAGCTGTCGCCGGATGTCCAGGAGGCCTATCGGACCTATGACTACAAGAAGGTCTTCGCGCTGCTGACGCAGTTCATGAACGTCGATCTCTCCGCCTTCTACTTCGACATCCGCAAGGACCGTCTCTACTGCGATCCCGTCTCCTCGACCGAGCGCAAGGCGACGCTGGCGGTGATCGAGGAGGTCTTCAGGGCGGTGACGACCTGGCTCGCTCCGATTCTCTCGTTCACGACGGAAGAGGCCTGGTGGGACCGCTACGGCCGCGACGGGTCGGTGCATCTCGCCGGCTTCTACACTGCTGACGCCGCCTGGCTCGACCCGGCTCTCGACGCGAAATGGGAAAAGGTCCGCAAGGTCCGGCGCGTCGTCACCGGCGCGCTGGAAGTGGAACGCGCGGCGAAGCGCATGGGTTCGTCGCTGGAGGCCGCGCCGGTGGTTTATGTCGGGGATGCCGACCTCAAGACGGCGCTCGACGGTATCGACCTCGCCGAGGTGGCGATCACATCGGGCGCGACGGTCATCGCGGGCGAGGGACCGGCGGAAGCCTTCCGCGCGGAGGACACCAAAGGCGTCGCGGTGGTTCCGGTGAAGGCGTCCGGCATCAAATGCGCCCGTTCCTGGAAGTATTTCGATCCCGCCACTGCCGACGCCGACTATCCCGACGTCACGCCGCGCGATGCGGCAGCCATGCGCGAGTGGAAGCAGCGTCACGTGATGTGACCGCCTTCGGGTCCAGGTGGGCGGCGTTGATCAGCTGCCTACCCGGTCTTTCCCTTAAGCGACAACACGTCGGGGCAAAGACCGATCCCAGCCTGTCCGGTTCATGCGACAATGCGGCGTCAGAATCGGGAGCGCCCATGCCTCGGGGCAAAGGATGGCTGCAATATCGACCGGCGGGAGAGGCCGGCGAGGACGGTCCGCACGGGGGCACGCGCTTTGCGGTCGTGTCCTTCGTCCAGCGCGGCTCGCGCATGATCGCCGAGGACGTCCACTACCTCGATACGGTCGAACAGGGCCGCGTCGTGGCAAAATTCATCGCGGCGCGGCGGCCGGGCGTCCTGCTTCTCTCGGTATCGCCTTCGCTCGAGGACGAGGATCCTGAGATCGTCGTCCTCGAACAGATCGGCGCCGGATTGGCGAGCGCCACCGCAACGGTGCACTAGAGCACCTTCGCGCGAAATGGATATCGGTTCGCGTTGAGAAGGTGCGTCATATCAATAGATCAGAGTGTTTCCGCCATTCGTGGAAGGGCGGAAGCGCTCTTGGGATCGAAGCGGCGCCGCGAACGGCGCCACGATCGGGTTTGATCAGGCCAGCTTGAGCTCGTCGGCCGACTGCTTGCCGGTGCGGCGGTCAGTCGCGAGCTCGTACGACACCTGCTCGCCCTCACGCAGGTCGTTGAGACCGGCGCGCTGAACGGCGGAGATGTGGACGAACACGTCCTTGCCGCCGTCGGACGGCTGGATGAAGCCGTAGCCCTTCTGGGGGTTGAACCACTTAACGGTCCCGGTCGCCATGGAATGCTCCTCGATGTTTGGCGGTGGAGGGAGGTGTCAGGCAGCCCGTCGCCGGGGCTGAGGACGCTGTTGACGCTGGGGCGGGCGTGCATCGCCGCGGGCCCCGGCGGGCAGGGGGGAGCCGACCACGGAGAGCGGCACCCGCGTCAGCCGCTCGATGGCGGTGAGGTAGGAGCGCTCGCTCGGGTCGCAGAAGGCATAGGCGATGCCGGTCCGTCCGGCCCGGCCGGTGCGGCCGATGCGGTGGACATAGCTTTCGGGCTCGTTCGGCAGCTCGTAGTTGATGACGTGCGTCACCTCGGCCACGTCGATGCCGCGGGCGAACAGGTCCGTCGCCACCAGCACGCGGCAATCGCCGGTCTTGAAGGCCGCGAGCGCCCGCTGGCGGGCGTTCTGGCTCTTGTTGCCGTGGATCGCATCGGCCGAATGGCCGCTCTTGGCGAGCTGGCCGGCCAGTTTGTTGGCGCCGTGCTTGGTGCGGGTGAAGACCACCACGCGGGCCAGCGCCGGATCGTCCAGCAGCTTTTCAAGGAGCGCCTTCTTGTCGGGCTGCTGCACGTGGAAGACGTGCTGCTCGATGGCCTCGACGGTGACGACTTCCGGCGTTACCTCGACGCGCATCGGCTCCCACAGCATGTCGCGGGCGAGCTTGGCGACTTCCTTGGGCATGGTCGCCGAGAACAGCATCGACTGGCGCTGCTCGGGCAGCTTCGCGATGATCTTCTTGACGTCGTGGATGAAGCCCATATCGAGCATGCGGTCGGCCTCGTCGAGGACGAGGTGGGTGACCGTGTCGAGGCGCACGAGGCCCTGGTTCATCAGGTCCAGCAGCCGGCCGGGGGTGGCCACCAGCATGTCGATGCCGCGCGCCAGCGCCTGAACCTGCGGGTTCTGGCCGACACCGCCGAAGATCACGGCATGTCGCAGCTTGGTGTGCTTCGACAGCCGCTCGACATTGTCGAAGATCTGCAGCGCCAGTTCGCGCGTCGGGGCGAGCACGAGGGCGCGCACGCCCTTGGCCGGCATCCTGACGGCCTCGTCCAGCATGTGGTGCAGAATCGGCAGGGCGAAGGCCGCGGTCTTGCCGGTGCCGGTCTGGGCGATGCCGATGAGATCGTAGTCGTCGAGAAGATGGGGGATGGCCTTGGCCTGGATCGGCGTCGGGCGTACGAAGTTCGCGTCGGAGAGAGAACGCAGAAGCGGCTCGGCCAACCCGAGCTCTGCAAAAGTCTGATTGTTCAAGAAAGTTGGTCTTTCGGTCCTACCGGATACGCCCCCTTGGCGTCCTCCAGCTCGAAGTCACGAACCGCGCGCCGGGCGGATCAGACGGAGTTGTCGCACCGGATCTCCGGTTGTCGACGCCCGGTACAAAACTTGAGGCGGCGCAGCGCAGTCACGACGATGATTGCATCATACATGCGGTAAGCCCATGGGCGCGTCAAGCCCGCACATGAAATTTAGCTCTCCGCAGCCGGCGAATAATTACTAGTCTTGTCGAGAATTTCTCCAAAAACCACTGAACCGGGTGAAATTCTTCCAAGTCTAGCCAAGGTGCGGCCGCCCGCTACCGCTTGTGTTTCCATGGGGAAGGGCCAACCGGTGAGCATGGCGGCGTTGTGCGGCCGCTCGGACCGATTGCGACATGCGCCGCCGGCCGTTACTTGAAGCGTCGAAGCTGCGGCCATGGTTTCGCGGCGCTTCGGGAGGTGTCCAATGACCACGACCAGCCGACAGGTTCTTCTCGCCAGCCGTCCCCACGGCGAGCCCACCGCCGCGAATTTCTCCATCGTCGATACGCAATTGCCCGCGCCCGGTCCTGATCAGGTGCTTCTCAAGATCCGCTACCTTTCGCTGGACCCCTATATGCGCGGGCGCATGAGCGATGCGAAGTCCTATGCCGCGCCGGTGCCGATTGGCGGCGTCATGGAGGGCGGCACGGTCGCCGAGGTCGTCGCCTCCAACAGCGAGCGGTTCCGGCCGGGCGACATCGTGCTGTCCCATTCCGGCTGGCAGAGCCATGCCGTGGCCGACGCCAAGGACCTGCGCAAGGTCGACCCGACCGCCGCGCCGATCTCCACCGCCGTTGGTGTTCTCGGCATGCCCGGCATGACCGCCTATACCGGCCTGCTCACGATCGGCCAGCCGAAGCCTGGCGAGACCGTCGTCGTCGCGGCCGCCACCGGACCGGTCGGCTCGGCGGTCGGCCAGATCGCGAAGATCAAGGGCGCTCGCGCGGTCGGCATTGCCGGCGGCGCGGACAAGGTCAAGGCGCTGACCGAGGAGTTCGGCTTCGATGTCGGCCTCGACCACCGCTCGCCGACGTTCGCCGCCGACCTCAAGAAGGCCTGCCCGGACGGTATCGACGTCTATTTCGAGAATGTCGGCGGCCACGTCTTCGACGCGGTGCTCCCGCTGCTCAATTTCTTCGCCCGCGTCCCGGTCTGCGGCGTCATCGCCCAGTATAACGCCACCTCGCTGCCGGACGGACCGGACCGCCTGCCGCTGTTGATGCGCGATGTCCTGACCAAGCGGCTCAACCTGCGTGGCTTCATCGTCCGCGACTTCGCCGACCAGTCGAAGGCCTTTTTCACCGACATGAGCCAGTGGATTCGCGAGGGCAAGGTCAAGTACCGCGAGGACGTGGTCGATGGCCTCGACAAGGCGCCCGAGGCCTTCATCGGTCTGCTGAAGGGCCGGAACTTCGGCAAGCTGGTGGTGAAGGTCGGCTAGCCGTCTCGCCGCGCCCCGGTCGAGCCGGGCGCGGCGTCAATCGTCCCGACAAAGCCGGTCGGATGTGGCAGGCGGTTTCGCCTGTCACTCCAGATGCGCGCCGATGAACCAGTGGTCCTTGTCGAGCGCCCGGGCGATGCCGGTGAAGATGTCGGCGGTGACCGCATCGCCGGCCTCGTCAGACTGATCCACCGCCGCGCGGCAGGCGGCAGCCACCGCTCCGAGATGGTCCGCGATCTGGCGGACATGCGTGGTCTGGCTGGTCGCCGTGGTCGGGTAGGGCGACAGCGAGGTCGCCTTGGCCACCGCCTGAACGGTGCCGAAGGCGGTGCCGCCGAGCTGCACGCAACGCTCGGCGATCGTATCGTAGTGCTCCTCCACCCGCGCGGAGACCTGATCGAGCAGCTCGTGGATGGCGATGAAGCTCGGTCCCTTGATGTTCCAGTGGGCCTGCTTGACCGCCAGTTTCAGATCGATCGTGTCGGCCAGCCGTGCGTTGAGCAGGTCGATCATGGCGGCGCGCGTGTTGCTCGTCAGGTCGCTGACGAAGGCCTGATGGCCGGACGGCCTGCCTCCGGCCTTGGCTTTCGGGGCTGCGGTCTTGCGGGTAGTGGATTTGCTCATGGCGGACCTCCGGTGATCGTCACGCAACAATGCGCCGGATGGTCTGCTGGTTCCACGGGCGGGATCGCCGGCCTGAACGCGCGGCGAGGCAGGCCCGCGCCTCACACCGGCGCGGTGGGCGCCGCTAGGTCGTTCTCGGGCACTTCGTGCACGGCGGGGCCGAAGGGCAGCCCAGCGCCCTCCGCCAGCGTGGCGACGGCGGCGGACACGCCACCCTCGCCATGCGGGATGCCGAGCGCCTTCAGGGCCATTTCGATGGCCGAGAGCGAGCCAAGCACCATCGGCGCGTTGACGTGGCCCATATGAGCGATGCGGAACGCGCGGCCCGACAGTTCGCCGATGGCCGAACCGAGTGTCACGCCGCAGATCTTCTGGGTATAGGCCGCGATCGCCTCGGAATCGGCGCCGTTGACCAGCACGGGCGTCACGGAGCAGGCGCGCTGCGCGGGATCGGTGACGTTGCAGGAGATCACCTGGCCTTCCGCCCACTTGCCGATGGCGGCGTGCGTCGCGGCGGCGAGCAGGGCATGGCGCTTCCAGACGGCTTCCAGACCCTCCTCGAGGATCATGTCCAGCGCGGCGCGCAGCGCGAAGAGCAGGTGCTCGGGCGGCGTGCCGCAATATTTCATGTAGTGCTCCTTGCCCTGGCGCGCGGTCCAGTCCCAGTAGAGCGTCTTCATGTCGGCGGTCTCGTGCGCCTTGTGCGCCTTGTCGTTGGCGGCGACGAAGGCGAGGCCGGGCGGCGTCATCATGCCCTTCTGCGAAGCCGACATGGCCACGTCGATGCCCCAGGCATCCATCTCGAACGGCATGCAGCCGAGCGAGGCGACGCCGTCCACCATGAACAGGGCGGGGTGGCCGGCCGCGTCGATGGCCCGGCGCACCGCCTGCACGTCGTTGACGACGCCCGAGGCCGTGTCGATCTGCACCATCAGGATGGCCTTGATGGAATGGGCCGTGTCGCGCTTCAGCCGCTCCTCGACCGCCGTCGGATCGATGCTGGCGCGCCAGGAACCGTCCATCACCTCGACATCGGCACCCATGAAGGCCGCCATCTGGCCCCAGCCGATGGCGAAGCGGCCGCTTGCCAGCACCAGCACCTTGTCGCCGCGCGACAGCACGTTCGAGATCGCGGCCTCCCAGCCGCCATGGCCGTTGGCGGCGTAGATGTAGGTGCGTCCGCGCGTGCGGAAAATCCGCTGGAGATCGCCCAGCAGGCTGTCGGTCAGAGACACCATCGGGCCCGAATAGATTTCCTCGGCCGGGCGGATCATCGCCTGCAGCACGCGGTCGGGAATGTTGGTCGGCCCGGGAATGGCGAGCAGTAAGCGGCCGTTGGCGACAGTCATGAATGGTCCCTCAGCCCTTGGGCGGAAATCTCAAATCTCGCGTAGCCGCTGGATCATCGCGGAGCAATACGGCCGCGAGCGCTGCTGCCACGCCTCGCGGTGTTGTCATCCTGCCAGGCTCCGCTCAGGGCGCGCCGTGCTTCTCGATGAGATCGGCAGGCAGGACGATGCCGTCCGCGGCCGCCTTCTGGCGCAGGGCGAGGCGCCGTTGGCCGGGCAGCCGGGCTCCCGCCTGCGCCTCGATCGCGCCTGCCAGCGCCGCGATCCGCTCGCCGAAAGCGCCGTGGCCGAAGCCGGCGGGGTCGATGGCGAGGATCGTCTGGCCGGTGCCGGGCGGCGGGCCCTTGTCGTCAAGGAACGAGGAGGCCTCGAACGCGAGATGTGCACCGGTGAGCGCGGCCGCGAGCACCTCGACCATCAGGGCGAGCGCCGTGCCCTTGGGGCCTCCGAGAGCAACCATGGTGCCCTTCAGCGCCTTGGCGGCGTCGGTTGTCGGGTTGCCTTCCGTGTCGAGCGCCCAGCCCTCGGGGATCGGTTCGCCCTTCTGGTTCGCTGCGACGATATTGCCGCGCGCCACCGTGGATAGCGCGAGGTCCACGACCACGGCGGGACGGCCGGGCAGGGGGCAGGCGAAGGCGATGGGATTGGTGCCGTAGACGGCCTTTGTGCCGCCCGCCGGCGCGATGGCCTCCGGCGTATTGGCGAAGAACAGCGCGATCAGCCCCTTGTCCGCCAGCGCCTCGACATGGGCGCCAAGCGCGCCGGCATGGTTGGAGCGGGCGATGGCCGCCGCCGCGATCCCGGTCTCCGCGACGATGGCCGGCAGCTCCTTCAGCGCGAGGTCCACCGCCGGATAGGCAAAGCCGTTGGCCGCATCGACCATCAGCGTCGCGGCGCGAACGCGCTTCGCGGTCGGTACGGCGCGGCCGTCGATCTTGCCGCTTCTCAGCATCACCAGATAGGTCGGGATGCGGGAAAGGCCGTGGCCCTTCAGCCCCTCGCTTTCGGCCCTGACCAGCGCCGCCGCGACGGAAGCGGCGGCCTCGGCATTCGCGCCGTTCTCCGTGAAGATGCGCGCCACCCATGAGCGGGCGACATCGAGCGGGACCCGGGTCATCAGCGCTTCTCCTTTTTCGCGTTTTCCATCAGGACGCGACGGACATTGGCGGCAGTGACGGAGGACACGCGCACATTGCTCTCGACCGTGACGCCGGCAATGTGCGGGGTCAGGATCAGGTTGGGGCAACCGGCGAGCGGCGAACCCGCCTTGAGCGGCTCGGCGTCGAACACGTCCAGCGCCGCGCCCGCGATGGTGCCGGCCCTCAGCGCTTCCGCCAGCGCCGCCTCGTCGATGACGCCGCCACGGGCGGCGTTGACGACGACGGCATCGCGCCTCATGGCCGCAAGCCTCCGGCCATCGATGAGATTGCGCGTCTCGGCTGTCAGCGGCACGTGCAGGCTGATGGCATCCGCCTCCGCCACGAGCGCGTCGAGGCCGACCGGCCGCGCGCCGATCCGCGACCAGACCGGGTCGTCATCCCTGACGAAGGGATCGGCGGCGATGATGGTCATGCCGAGGGCCCTGGCGCGGGTCGCCGTCTCGCGCGCAATGGCGCCGAAACCGACGAGGCCCAGTGTCTTGCCGTAGATTTCGCGGCCCATCAGGCGTTCGCGCGGCCAGGTCCCCGCCGCGACCTCGGCCGTGGCGAAATAGGCCCCGCGCAGCAGCACCATCACTGTGGTCACGGCCCATTCGGCCACCGCGATATCGTTGGCGCCGGTTGCCGGCAGCACGGCGATGCCGCGCGCCCCGCAGGCGTCGAGGTCGATATTGTCGAGCCCGACGCCGAGCCGGCCGATGGCCTCCAGCTTCGCACCAGCTTCCAGCAGGCTGCCGCGGACCTGCGTGCGGTTGCGGACGATCAGCGCCCGCGCGCCGGCGGCAAGGCGCGCCAGTTCGTCCGGGCGGTCGACCAGGCCCTTGTCGTAGGTGACCGCGAAGTCGCGTCTGAGGTCCTCGACCGCCGCCTCGTCCATGAACTCGGAAATGACGATCTCGGTCATGCGGGGGCTTCCTGGAGCGGGTTTCCTAGAGGATGAACAGTCCTGCCACGACGATGGCGAGGATCACGAAGGTCGTGCCGAGGAACACCGCGACATGCCGCCAGCCGATGGACAGGATGGCAGTGATGGACGTTCCGAGCCCCAGCGCCGCGATCGCGATCAGAAGGCCGGCATTGGAGAGGTTGACCAGCCAGCCCTTGACGACCGTATAGGGCGCGGCCAGCGCCGGCACGGCGGGCAGGATGGAGTTGACCGCCACCAGCGCGAGGAACACCAGCGCGAAGACCGGCACGGGCACCTTGGCGGCATTGGCGTGCTGGCCCTGCCGGACGAACCACCAGCCGATGATCAGCACCACCGGCAGCAGCAGGAACACACGGAACAGCTTCACCACGACGGCGGCATTGCCGACCGGGTCTGACACCGCATAGCCCGCGCCAACCACCTGCGCCATGTCGTGAATGGTGGCGCCGAGCAGGATGCCGGTCTTGGTCGCGTCGAAACCGAACAGGATCGCCAGCGGCGGGTAAGCCAGCATGACGATGGTGGAGAGCGCATTGGCCGCGACCACCGTGAAGGCCGTGTCGGCGGCCTTGGACGGATAGTTGGGCAGGACAGTGGTTGTCGCGAGCGCAGCCGAGGCGCCGCAGACGGCGGTGGCGGCTCCCGCCAGCGCGCCATAGCCGTCGTGGACCGAGAACCGGCGGGCGAGCCAGATGCCCGCCGCGATCGTCGCCCCCATGGAGCCGACCACCAGCATGAGCGTGCCGACCCCCAGTCCGAGAATATCGCCGAAGGCGATGCGCAGGCCGAGGAGGCCGATGGCCCAGCGCAGCATCTTCTTGACCGCGAAGGTGAGGCCCGGTTCGAAAAGTGGCCGCGCGGCGAGCGAATGCAGCGCGATGCCGATGATCAGCGCGATCACCATGCCGGGCAGGGCCAGCCGGCCGCCGCTCGCCTGCCGCACCAGCGGTTCGGCCGAGACGGCCGCGATGGCAACCGCGGAGGCGAGCGCCACGCCAGGAAGCAACGGGCGGGCGGTTGCCGCCATGGGCATGGTCATGATGATCTCTCTGGCAGTTCGAAGACCATCACCCGATGGCCCGGCTCGCCGCTGATATCGCGCAGCGCGAAACCGAGATCGGTGAGAATGCGCTGGGAGGCAATATTGCTTTCGCGCGTGGCGGCTATGATGGGATGAATGTTCTGTCGTTTGGCGAAGTCCAGAGCGCCCATCGCCGCCTCGCGGGCCAATCCGGTTCCGCGATGCTCCGGCACGACGGCATAGCGCAAGGCGGTTCCGAGGCCGCCGTCATGGTCCCACAGTCCGGCAATGCCGACGAAGGCGCGGGTCTCGCGCAGCCTCAGTGCGAACAGGCCGAAGCCACGCTCGACCCAGATGGCGCGGTAGCCGTCTAACTGTGCCCGGGTCTGTGCCTCCGTCAACACGCCATGTTTCAGCCGGCCACCGACCTCGGGATCGGCGTTGAGCGCGGCGAGATCGGCGAAGTCCGCCTCGTCGATGGGCGTCAGGAACAGGCGGGGGGTGGCGAACTGAAGGCTCATCGACCCCACTCCCCACCAGCCGTCTCGCTCCTACGTCGGCTTATGCCGAGCGGTAGAGCTTGGTCAGCGAGAACTCGCGATGGCCGAGCGCTTCCGAGGCGGTCAGGCGGCCGTGCGCCGTCCGCACGATGTTCTCGATCAGCGCGTCGCCCGCCTGCGGAACGGTCATGGTACGCTTCAGCACGCCCGACACGTCCACGTCGATATGCTCCGGCATGGTCCGCATGGTCTTCGGATTTCCGGTGATCTTGATGACCGGCACGATCGGGTTGCCGATGACATTGCCCTGACCGGTCGGGAAGGTGTGGATCACATAGCCGCCCGCCGCCATCAGCGTCACGCATTCGGCGGCCGCGGAGGACGTGTCCATGTAGTAGAGGCCGGGACCCTTGGCCGGCGCCTCAGCCGGTTCGAGAATGTCGATATATTTGCACTCGCGGCCGATCTTCTCGAGGTTGCCGAGCGCCTTTTCCTCGATCGTCGTCAGGCCGCCGGCAATGTTGCCCTTGGTCGGCTGCGAGTCCGAGAGATCGTTGGTCTTGTGGGCCTCGATCACGTCGTCCTGATAGGCCTTCCACATCTTGTACCAGCGCTCGCCGACCTCCTTCGTCGCCGCGCGCTCCTTGCACAGATGCTCCGCGCCGGTGATCTCGGACGTCTCGCCGAACACGCCGTAAATGCCCTTCGGGATCAGCTTGTCATACATGTTGCCGACGGTCGGGCAGGAGGAGAGGCCCGTCGTCGTGTCGCTCTCGCCGCACTTGGTCGAGATCCACAGATCGGTGATCGGGCACTTCTCGCGCGCCAGCTCGCTCGACCACTGCACGAATTCCTTGGCGACATAGCTCGCCTTGGCGATGGTCGCGATGTCGCCGTGGCCCTCGATGCCGAAGCCGACGACGGGCTTGCCGGTCTTGGCGATGCCGTCGACGACGATCTTCGTCCACTGGTCCTCGATGCCGATCACCACAACGGCCGCGACATTCGGATTGGAGCCCGTGCCGATCAGGGTGCGAAAATGAACGTCGAGATCCTCGCCGAACTGCAGGCGGCCATAGGCGTGCGGGATCGCCAGCGTACCCTTGATGTTGTTAGCCACCGCTTCGCAGGCGGCATTGGACAGATCGTCGAGGGGGAGGATCAGAACGTGGTTGCGGACGCCGACGCGACCGTTCTCGCGCCGCCAGCCCAGGATGCTGTCCAATGCGCGGCCGGTCGGGCGCTTCACGGCGGGCGCCTTGAAGGCCTCGGCCTCGATCTTGCGGCCCTTGACGTTCTTCAGCTTGCGCTGGACGAGATCGAAATTCGCGACCATCAGCGACATGGCAGTTTCCTCAGGTGATTTCGGCTTGGGGCATCGTGTCGGGCAGCGCGGCCATCGGCCGCCAGCCCCGCCTCACCAGCGCTTGGTCTTGATGTTGTGGATGTGGGCGTGTTCGCCCTTCTTGATGTCCGCTTTCGCGACGCCGATGTCCTGGCCGTACTTCCAGACCGTGTCGCCCTTCTTGATGTCCTTCAGCGCCACCTTGTGGCCGATCGGGATGTCCTGCTTCGCGGTGATGCGGAAATCCGAATTGTCATGGGTGACCACGGCCAGCATGTCGGTGCCGGCCTTCAGTCCCTCCACGACCACGACACCGACCGTGTCCTTCTTCTCGTGGGCGAGCAGATGCGGGGCCCCCATGGGCGTTTCCTCCGTAGGCTTATTGGTCTTGTATAAGACATAAGACGCGCTACAGTGTCAACGAGGATCGGGATGGGAACTGCCCATGGCTGTGGAGCGCAAGGCGGGTGAGGGGAGCGGCGCCGTCGTCGGCTTCCGGCCGCTCTATCGCCAGGTCAAGGAACGCCTCGTTCGCCGCATCGCCGCCGGCGAGTGGCAGGCCGGACGCATCATTCCGTCCGAATTCCAGATCGCCGCCGAACTTTCGGTCAGTCAGGGAACGGTGCGCAAGGCGCTCGACGAGATGACCGCCGAGAACCTGCTGGTGCGCCGTCAGGGGGTCGGCACTTTCGTCGCCAGCCATGACGAGGACCGCATCCTCTTCCAGTTCTTCAAGCTGACGCGCGATGACGGCGGCCGCGAGTTTCCGGACAGCCAGGTGCTGTCGGTCGAACGCGCCCGCGCCAATGCCGCCGAGGCCGCGCGGCTTTCCGTTGCCCGCAGCGCCCATGTCGTGCGCATCCACCGGCTACGCTCGCTTGGCGGCGCGGTCGCGATTTCCGAGCATATAGCGGTGCCGGCCGCGCGGTTCCCCGATCTCGATTGCGCCGAGCCGGTCCCGAACAATCTCTACGGCCTCTATGGCGGGCGCTACGGCGTGACGGTGGCCCGCGCCACCGAGAGCCTCAAGGCCGTTCCCTGTCCCGGCGCGGACGCCGCGCTGATGGGAATCGCGTCTGCAACGCCAGTTCTCCTCATCGACCGCCTCGCGACCGATCTGGACGGGCAGGAGGTGGAATGGCGCGTTTCGCTCTGCAGAACGGATCGTTTCCACTACCTCAGCGACCTGAAATGACATGAACGCCGCTCGACGGGACGGACGTTCAACAAAGACAATCACCGTCATGACCTGTGGAGGAAATTCATGCTTCGACGCACGCTTCTCGCCGCCACCCTGTCGGCGCTCGTGGCGGCCCCGGCCGCTGCGCAGACCTATCCCGACCGTCCGGTCACGCTGATCGTGCCCTATGCGGCCGGTGGGCCGTCCGACGTGCTCGGCCGCCTGCTCGCCCAGTCCATGTCGCAGACTCTCGGCCAGACGGTAATGATCGAGAATGTCGGCGGCGCCGGCGGAACCACGGGCGCCGGACGCGCGGCGCGGGCCGCGCCCGACGGCTACACGCTGCTCATCCACCATCTGGCGCTGGCGGCCGGGGCGACGCTGTACCGCAACCTCACCTATGACACGATCAAGGACTTCGCGCCGATCGGCCTCGTCAACCAGGGCCCCTTCGTCATCGTCTCGAAGCTCGGCATCGAGGCGAAGACCATCGCGGAATTCCTCGATCACGTGAAGAAAGCCGGCCGCAACATCTCGTTCGGCACGGCCGGCGTCGGCTCCGGCTCGCACCTTTGCAACATGATGCTGCAATCGGCGCTGGGCACGAAGTTCAACGAGATCCCTTATCGCGGCACGGGCCCGGCGATGAACGACCTCGTCTCCGGCCAGCTCGACGCGCTCTGCGACCAGACCACCAATTCGATCCCGCAGATCCAGGGCAACCGCATCCGCCCCTATGCGGTGACGGCCACCGAACGGGTCGCCCAGCTGCCGACCCTGCCGACGCTGCACGAGGCGGGCCTCGCCAATTTCGAGGTCACCGTCTGGCACGCGCTCTACGCTCCGCGCGGCACGCCGGACGCGATCATCCAGCGGCTCAACGCAGCGCTGGAAGTCGCGCTGAAGGACCCGACGGTGCTGGCCCGGTTCGCCGATCTCGGCACCACGGCCTACCCTGCCGGCCGCCGCGGCCCGGCCGAGGCGCGCGCCCAGCTTGAGCGCGAGGTCGAGAAGTGGCGCCGCGTCATCACCGAGGCGGGCGTGGCGCCATCGAACTGAACAGCGGGTTCCGCTGGCGGGGCGCCATGCCCCGCCGCGTTGCCTGGAACCCCGGGCGGCGTCGCCAGACACAGTTCCGACGTTGGCGCGCTACTGCTCGGCGAAGGTCGGCACGGGCCGCGGCAAACCGGAGGAATGCGTGTCATGGACCTGACCGGCAGACCTTGGTTCGTTCCGAGGTCCCACGGCTGTGGCGCTACGCCGGTCACCTGGGAGAGTTGGGCGGTGGCGCTGGGACGATGCTGATCGCCATGGCTGATCACCGACCGAGGTGACAGGCACGTCGGCCTGACGCACCATGCGGCGGCCCCGAATGGGCCGCCGCATCGGGAGACGCCCATGATCCGCCTTCTCGCCGCCGTCGCCGCGACGCTGTTCGCCGCGGCTGGGCCCGTGGCAGCGCAGAGCTACCCAACACGTCCCATCACCCTCATCGTGCCTTTCGCTGCCGGTGGCTCGACCGATGTCTTTGCCCGCCTCGTTGGCCAGTCCATGTCGGCGGCGCTCGGCCAGCAGATCGTGGTGGAGAATGCAGCCGGCGCAGGCGGCACGGTTGCCGCGGCCAGGGCCGCCCGCGCGCCTGCCGACGGCTACACGCTGCTCATCCATCATCTGGCATTGGCTACCGGCGCGAGCCTCTACACCAACCTCGCCTACGATACCCTGACCGCCTTCGAGCCCATCGGTCTGGTCAATTCCGGTCCCTACGTGCTGGTGTCGCGCAACGACCTTGCGCCACGCACGATCGGCGCACTGCTCGCCCATATCCGCGAGAACGGCGAGAAGGTTTCCGCCGGTTATTCAGGGGCCGGCGCCGGCTCGCATCTCTGTATCATGCTGCTCCAGCAGGTGATGGGCGTGAAGGTCAACATGATCCCCTACCGGGGCGCGGGCCCGGCGATGAACGATCTGGTCGGTGGGCAGATCGACCTGATGTGCGACCAGACGACCAACTCCATCCCGCAGATTCACGGCGGCCGCATCCGCGCCCATGCGGTCACGGTGGCCGATCGCGTTACCCAGCTCGCCGATGTGCCGACTCTTCAGGAAGCGGGGCTCGCAGGCTTCGATGTCACGGTCTGGCACGCGCTCTACGCGCCGAAGGGGACGCCGCCGGCGGTAATCGAAAAGCTCTCGGCGGCACTGGAGGCAGCACTGCGCGATCCGGTCATACTGGCGCGTTTCGAAGAACTCGGAACCGTGCCCTATCCCGCCGGCGGGCGTGGGCCGGAGGCGACGCGCGCTCAGCTTGCCCGCGAGGTCGAGAAATGGGGCCGCATCATCCGCGAGGGCGGCATAACGGTTCAATAGGCACGCCCCCCATAGCAGTCGCGCAGGACCGCCATCCGACGTGCCGGCTTGACCTTTGCGACCGGCGCGGGCGTCATCCGCGGCCCTGCACCGCGAGACACGATGTCCGATCCCCGCCTTTCGCCGCGCGCCCTCCTGCCGCTGCTCGTGGTCTTCACCGCGATCGGCCCGGTGGCGCTCAACCTGCCTCTGCCGGCCGTGCCGGGCCTTGCGCGCGAGTTCGCCGTCGATCCCGGGATCATCCAGCTCACCATCACGCTCTATCTCGCGGGCATGGCCGCCGCGCAGCTTTTCCTCGGGCCGCTGTCGGATCGCTACGGCCGCCGCCCGGTGCTGATCGGTTCGTTCGCCGTGGCCGCGGTGATGAGCCTCGCAGCGGCCTTCGTCACCAGCGTCGCCATGCTGATCGTTGCGCGCGTGCTCCAGAGCTTCGGCTCCTCGGCCGGTCAGGTGATCAGCCGCGCGGTCATCCGGGATGTCTTCGACCGCGACAATGCCGCCTCGATGATCGGCTGGGTCACCATGGCCATGGTGCTGGCGCCGATGCTGGCGCCGACCATTGGCGGCCTGATCAACGAGAATTTCGGCTGGCGCTGGATTTTCGTCGCGACCTTCGTGCTTGCGGGGGCAACCACGCTGCTCGGCATCCTGCGCCTGCCCGAGACGCGCGCAGTGGCGGCCGCGCCGAGCTTTGCCCAGCTTCTGCGCGACGCGGCCCTCCTGGTCCGTGACCGCCTTTTCGTCGGTTACCTCCTGGTCGGCGCGCTGTCCTCCATCACCTTCTTCGCGCTGATCGGCGGCGCGCCCCATGTCGTCATTTCAGTCATGGGCGAGAGTTCGACCACCTATGGCCTGTGGTTCATGGTCAACGCTTCCGGCTACATGCTGGGCAATGCCGTCTGCGGTCGTTTCGCCGCGCGAGTCGGTTCCGACCGGCTGATCCGCTGGGGCACGGTGATGATGGTCGTCGCCGCGAGCATCCAGTTCGCCATTGCCTGGTTCGGCTACATGACCCACCCGGCCATGCTGTTCATTCCGCAGGCGGCGATCGCCTTCGCCAACGGGCTCCAGCTTCCCGGCGCCGTCGCGGGCGCGGTCGGCGTGCGCCCGGAGGCGGCGGGCTCGGCGTCCGGCCTCGTCGGCTTCAGCCAGATGGGCCTCGGCGCCGTGGCGGTGCAGGTTGCCGGCATGGGCGTGGGCTACTGGATGAGCCCAGTGCCGATGACCGCTCTGATCCTGTTTGGCGCCTGGAGCGCGCTGGCGTCGCTCGCCCTGCTGCGGCGCGACTGAGCCGGCGGGTCAGTTCGCGCCGGCATAGCGGCCGGGGCGGTGGTTCATCCCGACGATCAGGCACAGGACCGTGACGCCGGCGACCGATAGCGCCACCTGTTCGGCACTGAGCACGAGGCAGGAAACCGCCATCACCACCATATCGGCGCCCAGCTGTAGATAGCCCGCGCGCCAGCCGTACCGCTCCTGCAGATAGAAGGCGAGGATCGAGACCCCGCCGAGGCTCATGCCGTGCCGGAACAGGATCAGGAGGCCGATGCCGAACAGGCCGCCGCCGATCACCGCCGCATAGACCGCGTTCAGATGCCCGAACTCGATCCAGAGGGGCGTCAGGCGCGAGAACAGCGAAACGAGAGCCACGGCGGCGAGGGTCTTGAGGGTGAACAGCCATCCCAGCCGGACGATGGCGAGGGCGAAGAACGGCAGGTTGACCAGCAGGAACAGCGGCGCGAACCCGGTCTTGGTCAGATAGCTCAGCAGCAGCGCGGCTCCCACCGTGCTGCCGGTGAGGAGATGGGCCTTCGCGTAGAAGGCGATGCCGAGCGCCACGAACAGCGAACCCAGCACCAGCGCGATCGCGTCCTCGTGGGGCCGATGGCGAATCGAAGTCTGGGGCATGGTCACGGGCTCGCGATGTTGCGTTGCAGCATTAGCAGAATGCCCATGGGGTGGTCGCGCCCCGATTTTGTGCAATCTGGCATGCCGACCATGCAATTCCGCGCGCTATTCGGCGGTCACGGCCTGCAACAGCACGAACCACGGGGCGCCCTCCGGCCGGCAGAGCGTGCCCGGTGCGCGGTCCTCGAAACAGGCCGGGCCGCGTCGCGCGGCCGCCAGCGCCCCGCGGCGGTCGGTCGCAATGTCGCGCCGGACCACCGATTGCAGCACGTTGCCACCGATCAGGCTTGCCGTCCGGCGGCGCTCGTCGCGGCTGACGACGATGTCGCAGTGCAGGTTCCAGACCGGCCGCTCGCCGCGCGCCATGGCCGCGGTGAGCGCGCCGAACAGACCGGTTCGGGCATCGATGTCCGGCAGGTCCGCCGGCTGGTGGCGATGCAGGCACAGGAGGTCGCCGGGTCGCATGGGCGTGCGGCGGGGGTCGCAGGCCCGGTAGAAGGCCGTGGCTGCCTCGCCCGAGAGCTCGGCGCGGCTGCGCCGGGCCGCCTCGCCGACATAGTCGAGATGGGCCATGGACGCGGCGAAGCGGGGGCGCGGCACGCCGGCGGTCAGCACGACATGGGAGACGAAAGCGGCGGACCATGGAATGTCCGTGACGGCGGCGCGAAACGCCGCCTGCGCCAGCGCCTCGCGCTGCGGCTCCGGCAGATCGGTGAATCGCAGCCGTTCGAGCGCCTGCGCCAGCGGGATGAGGTCGCCGCCGCCGGCGGCGCCAGCGTCGCGCTCGAGGCCCGGATGGCGTCGAAGCGCCAGCGGCCCCTCGCCGAGCCCGCCCAGCGTTTCCCAGTACCGGATAACCTGCCGCCACGGCACGCGCCGGCCCAAGGCCTCGTCGCGCCAGGCATCGGCCTCGACTGCGCCGAAGCGGAGCATGCGCCCATCGCGGTCGAGGACATGGCCGCCGAAACCCTGGTGCTCGGCTTCCGCCGTCGCGGCGATGGCGATTGCGGTGGGCGCGAGAGGGCCTCGCGCCGTCTCCCGGCACAGCCGGTCGAGACCGGCGGCTTCGGCCGGGGCGAACGATTGCGCGACGGCAGGCTGGCAGACGGCGGCCGCCACGGCGATCGCCAGCACCGGCAGGCAGGGGACAGGGATTCTCATGTCGCCATGAGACCAGAAATCCGCGAGGGCGGCGATTCCGGGACTTTCGCCGACCCGCTGGCCTTTGCCGCAAGCGGCTGGTTTGCTGCGCTCTGGAGGATCCGGATGGCGGCGGGATCGGGACGGTTGAAGCGCTGGGCAAGGCTCGTGGCCGTTCTGGCCGCCTTCTATCTCGGCCTCGCCTATCTGCTCGTTCCCGACATATGGGCGAGCTACGAGCGCCAGCCGGGGCTCAACGGCCGGCCGATGATCACCACCACGACGTCCGGAATCCCCGGCGATCCCATCAATGTCGGGCTCGTCGGGCGGCAGGATCTGCTCGTTCGCGCCATGCTCGCGTCGGGATGGCGGCCGGCCGACCCGATCACCTGGCGGTCGGCGGTCGGCATCGGATTGTCGGTGATCCTCGACCGTCCCTATCCCGATGCGCCGGTCTCGACGCTGCTGTTCGAGGGGCGGCCGCAGGATCTCGCCTTCGAGAAGCAGGTGGGCGGTTCGGCCGACCGGCGCCACCATGTCCGCTTCTGGCGCGCGCTGGAGCGCGGCAGCGAGGGCCAGCCGCTGTTCCTCGGCGCCGCCAGCTTCGACCGCGGCGTCGGGATCAGCCGTTATACCGGCCAGATCACCCACCATATCGGGCCGGATCTCGACGCGGAGCGTGAGGCGCTGATCGCGGCGCTGGCCGATGCGCGCTTCCTCACCGGCAGCTACCGGCTACCGGGTTCGGGACCGACGCTGGTCGGGCGGAATGGCGGCGGCGACCGCTACTTCACGGATGGCGAAGTGCTCGTCGGCGTGCTGGAATCTCCGCCGTCTCCCGGCGCCACCATGCCGCCAGATCCGGTCACGGCGCCCGAGCCCTGGTGGCGGCGGCTGCGCCACGCGCTCTGGACTGGCCTGCGCGCCATTGCCGGCGCACTGGTGGGTTGAGCCGGCGGCAGGGAACACGCCCGGAGCCGCCGGCAATTCGCCAGGCTCTTGCCCGGCATCGATCTGGCCGCTGAACGCGCCCGGCGCGGTTTCGGCGCCTCCGCCACGGGCACCCCGCCTATCGGTTCCGTGCCAGGTCCTGCGGGCTGCCGCGCGGTGCGCGGTGATACCGGCGACGGCATCGCATTCTCGATGATGGCGGCGCAGATCCTGAGCGGACCGATGGCGGGCAGGGGCGATCCCGGCAGCGATCGCTTCCCGTTGCCCCGCTCCTTCCGACGCTCCCCGGCGGCGCGCATTTGCGCTTGACCCGGCCGCCGCGCGGGTGCATGGGCAGTTCGTGTCGTCACGTGCCACGGGCCATGTCCGTTCCGTGCCGGCGCCTCACCGGAATCCATCATCCATGCCCAGCGACAGTCACAGTCGATCGTGTTCGCCGTCGGACGCTGCCCGCCGGGCTGATCGCATGTGATCGGCTCGCCGGGTCCGCTGCCGACGGCAGGCGTCGACCCGGAGACGAGCCATGAACGACAATACCGAAGCCACTCTCTCGCGCGCGCAGGACGCGACGTTCGACGCCGCTGCCATGGCGCGCCGCCTGGCCGAGGAGCCCGCTCCCGACATTGCCGACGCGCTCGACAGGCTGGAACCGGAGGAAGGCTCCGCCGTTCTCGCCCTGCTGCCGGCGGAGCGCGCGGTCGAAGTGCTCGACCAGCCCTCGCTCGACCATGGCGGCGACATGCTGGCGCTGCTGCCGCGCGAGCAGGCGGCGCCGCTGCTCGCGGGCATGTCGGCGGACCGTGCCGCCGACGTCCTCAAGGAGATGGAGGAGGAGGTTCGCGTCGACCTACTCGGCCGGCTGGACCGGGAGAACCGCGCGACGCTGGATCGGCTGCTGGCTTACCCGGAGAACACGGCCGGCTCGATCATGACCACGGAGTTCGTCTCGGTGCCGTCCAGCTGGACGATCGCGCAGGTGCTCCACCACATCCGCATCGTCGAGCGTACCCGCGAGACCGTCTACGCGGTCTTCGTCACCGACCCGGTGAAGCAGACGCTCGTCCACGCCGTGCCGCTGCGCCGTCTCATCTCCGGCGACCCGCACGCGAACGTGCTGACCGCCGTGCCCGCCCGCAGGCTCATCTCCATTTCCGCGCAGGCCCCGCGCGAGGAAGCGATCCGCCTGATCGCGCGACACGACCTGCTTGCCGTGCCGGTGGTTGATGCGCGCAACCACCTTATCGGCATCGTCACGGTCGATGACGTGATCGACGCCATGGTCGAGCGCGACACCGAACAGGTCCAGCGCATGGGCGGCATGGCCGCCGTCGAGGAGCCCTACCTGGAAGCCGGCTTCTGGCACATGATCCGCAAGCGCGCCGGCTGGCTGTCCATCCTGCTGGTCGGCGAGATGATCACCGCTTCCGCCATGCAGGGTTTCCAGGGCGAGCTGGAAAAGGCCATCGTCCTGTCGCTGTTCATCCCGCTGATCATGAGTTCGGGTGGCAATTCCGGTTCGCAGGCCGCCTCGCTGCTGATCCGCGAACTCGCCCTCCAGCAGGTGCGCATCGCCGACTGGTGGCGTGTCGCGCGCCGCGAATTGCCGTCGGGCCTGATCCTCGGCTCGATCCTCGGGGTCATCGCCTTCGGTCGCATCGCGGCCTGGCAGTATTTCGGGCTCTACGACCACGGTGCCCATTGGCTGCTCATTGGCCTGACGGTCGGGCTCGCCCTCGTCGCCATCGTCACATTCGGCTCGATGTGCGGATCCATGCTGCCCTTCATCCTCCAGCGCGTCGGCTTCGATCCCGCGACCGCCTCGGCGCCCTTTGTCGCCACGCTGGTCGATGTGACGGGCCTCGTGATCTATTTCAGCGTGGCGCTGGTCGTGCTGCGCGGCACGTTGCTCTGACGCGTCACACGGACGTCATGAAACGGCGCGCTCCCATGCGTGGGGGCGCACCACCCCGAGATCTCCGCCAGAAGACGCCGGCTCATGACCATTGCCGCCATCGCCAATTTCGACGCCGTCCAGTTCGTCAATTCGCTGATCAGCCTCGGCGCGGCCTTCGTGCTGGGCACGGCCATCGGCGCGGAGCGGCAGTATCGCCAGCGCTCGGCCGGCCTGCGCACGACCGTCCTCGTGGCGGTGGGCGCGGCTGCTTTCGTCGATATCGGCATGCGGCTCAACGGCAATGTCTCGGCCGCCCATGTCCTCGCCTATGTCGTCTCCGGTATCGGTTTCCTCGGCGCGGGCGTCATCATGAAGGAGGGGATGAATATCCGCGGCCTCAACACCGCCGCCACGCTTTGGGGTTCGGCGGCGGTCGGCGCTGCGGCCGGCGCGGACCGGATCGCCGAGGCACTGCTGATCGCGGTGTTCGTCCTTGCGGCCAATACCGCGCTGCGGCCGCTGGTCAACGCCATCAACCGCCAGCCGCTGGACGAGACGGCGACGGAGGCCACCTACGAGATCCAGATCACGACCTCTCCGGAAGCGCTCCCCATGGCGCGCGAGCAGTTGATGGAGCGCCTCGACGCCAAGAACTACGCGGTCCGTGAGGCGGAGACGGAGGAGCGGGCCGAAGACCGGATCGAACTGACGGTGACGCTTGCTGCCTCAACGGCGGAGGGCGCCGACCTCGACGAGGTCGTGGCGGCGCTGGAGAAGCTGACGGGCGTGCGCCACGCAACCTGGTCGATGCGCACGACGGATTGAGTTCGCGCGACGCCATTCCCGTTCCACGCGAAACCCGCAATCCCGCCCGACCGGCATGGCGGGCATCTTCGTTCTGGCGACAACGAGGCGGGTCGGCGGGCAGTTCCGAAACGCTCAGCGCGGCTCCCAGCCATCCGCCGCCAGCACCTCGCCCGCGAGATAGAGGCTGCCCGTGATCAGCACGCGCGGCGGCGTCGGCCAATCCTGCGCCTTGATCGCCGCCAGTGCGGTTTTGAGGCTTGTCTCGGCCCGCGCATCGAGGCCGAGCGAGCGCGCGGCCTCGGCCAGCGCCGACGCGCCCAGCGCCGCCGGGTAGGCGAAGGGGATCGCATGCAGCTTCGGCCGGAACCCCGTGAAATGCTCGAGGAAACCGCGCGGGTCCTTGGTCGAGAGCATGCCCGCTACCATGACCAGCGGCCGGGGGTTGCGCGCATCCATGACGCGGATCGCCTCGGCCAGAACCTCGCCGCCGCCGGGATTGTGGCCGCCGTCGAGCCAGACCTCGGCGCCGTCCGGCAGGGCGCCTGCAACGTTGCCGGTGAGACGCTGCAGCCGCGCCGGCCATTCGACGGTACCTAGGCCGCGCGCGACCTCGGCCTCCGAAATCGGGAAGCCGGCAGTCTTGACCGCCATCAGCGCCGTGCCGGCATTCTCGTACTGATGGTCGCCGGGCAGCCGTGGCGGCGGCGCGTCGACCAGTCCGTCCTCGTCCTGGAACACGAAGCGGCCGTTCTCGGGGCGCGCGAACCAGTCGAGGCCGGAGACGAGCAGGCGCGAGCGGGTCGCGTCGGCTGCCGCTTCGATGGCCGCCATGGCTTCCGGCGTCTGCCGCGCGATCACCGCAGGGCGGCCACGCTTCAGGATTCCCGCCTTCTCGCCGGCGATCTTGGCGACCGTATCGCCGAGATACTCGGCGTGATCCATCGAAACGGGCGTGATCACGGAAACGGCCGGGCGCGGCACGACATTGGTCGCGTCGAACCGTCCGCCCATCCCGACTTCCAGCACGACGGCATCAGCCGGGTGTCGCGCGAAAAGAACCAGCCCGGCAATGGTGGTGATCTCGAACTGGGTGATCGGCCGGCCTTCGTTCAGCCGTTCGACCTCCAGCAGCACGTCGGCGAGTGTCGCGTCGTCGACCAGCCGTCCGCCGCCGGCAGCACCCAGGCGGAAGCGCTCGTTGAACCGCACGAGATGCGGCGAGGAATAGACGTGAACCGTCCGTCCCGAAGCTTCGAGGAAGGCGCGCGCGAAGGCGGAGGTCGAGCCCTTGCCGTTGGTGCCGGCGACATGGATCACCGGCGGCAGGGCAAGGTGCGGGTCGCCGAGGCGCGCCAGCGCCGCATGCATGCGATCGAGCGACAGGTCGATCAGCTTCGGGTGAAGCTTGGTCAGCCGCTCGAGGATTTCGGCGATGGCGGGGGCGTCAACCGTCATGTGTCAGGCCGGAACGGACGAAAGAGGGACGGCGAGCCGGGCGTCGCCGGTCTCAACCGGCGACCGCGACCTCCGTGGACGGCGCGGGTGCCTCGACGGCCTTCGGCGGCGCCTTGGTCAGCACCCGGCAGAGCCGCGCCAGCGTGTCGCGCATGTCGTGGCGGTGAACCACCATGTCGACCATGCCGTGGTCCTTGAGATATTCGGCGCGCTGGAAACCCTCGGGCAGCTTTTCGCGAATGGTCTGCTCGATGACGCGCGGGCCGGCGAAGCCGATCAGCGCGCCGGGCTCGGCAATGTGCACGTCGCCGAGCATGGCGTAGCTCGCCGTGACGCCGCCAGTGGTCGGATTGGTCAGCACGACGATATAGGGCAGCTTGTTGTCGCGCAGCGCCTGCACGCCCGCCGTCGTGCGCGGCATCTGCATCAGCGACAGGATGCCTTCCTGCATGCGCGCGCCGCCCGAGGCCGTGAAGATGATGAAGGGCGTCTTCTTCTCGACCGCTGTCATCATGCCGCGCACAATGGCCTCGCCCGCGGCCGTGCCGAGCGACCCCGCCATGAAGTCCATGTCCTGCACGGCGACCGTCACACCGAGGCCGTCGAGCTTGCCGTAGCCGACCTTGATGGCGTCGGGCAGGCCGGTTTTCGCCTTGGCATCCTTCAGGCGGTCGACATAGCGCTTCTCGTCGCGGAATTTCAGCGGGTCGATGGGCGCTTCGGGCAGCGACACGTCGATCCAGGTGCCGTTGTCGAAGACCGATTTCAGCCGCGCCGTCGAGCCCATGCGCATGTGCACGCCCGAGCCGGGGATGACGAAGAGGTTGGTCTCCAGGTCCTTGTGGAACACCATCTGCCCGGTCTCCGGGCATTTGATCCACAGGTTCTCCGGTGTGTCCCGCTTCAGGAACGAGCGGATCTTCGGAGGAAGAACGTCGGTGATCCAGTTCATGGCTCGGTCTCCGAAGGCGGAAGAAATCGATATGCGTTGAAAATGCCAGATGCCGCTGAAAGGCGGCCTTTGTTCGGCGATGCGCCTATTCGGCGGCCTGCCGCGCGCCGCGCACGCCCGCGGCGAGCGAGGCGACGAGATCCGAAACGGCCCCGACCGTGCGGCCGGTCGCCCGGCCATCGCCATCGAGCGAGGTCTTCACCGCATCGACAAGCGCCGAGCCGACGACGACGGCGTCCGCCCCGCGCGCGACCGCGCGCGCGTGATCGGCGTTCTTCACCCCGAAGCCGACCGCCACGGGCAGGTCGGTGTGCTTCTTGATGCGAGCGACAGCCTCGGAGGTCTTGCCGAAGTCCGGGGTGGCAGCGCCCGTGATGCCGGTGATCGAGACGTAATAGACGAAGCCCGATGTGTTGCCGAGCACCGTCGGCAGGCGCTTCTCGTCCGTGGTCGGGGTGGCGAGGCGGATGAAATTGAGGCCCGCCTTCAGCGCCGGCAGGCAGAGCTCGGCGTCTTCCTCGGGGGGCAGGTCGACCACGATCAGGCCGTCGATCCCGGCGGTCTTGGCATCGGCGAGGAATTTCTCGACGCCGTAGATGTAGATCGGGTTGTAATAGCCCATCAGGACGATGGGCGTGTCCCGGTCGCCTTCGCGGAACGCGGCAACATCCTCCAGCGTCTTCCTCAGCGTCTGGCCGCCATGGAGCGAGCGCAGGCCCGCCGCCTGCACGGACGGGCCGTCCGCCATCGGATCGGTGAAGGGCATGCCGAACTCGATTACGTCGGCGCCGGCGCCCGGCAGGGCCTTCATGATGGCGCGCGCCGTCTCGCGGTCGGGGTCGCCGGCCATGACATAGGTGACGAGGCCGGCGCGGCCTTCGCGGGCCAGCGCGGCGAAGCGGGTGTCGATACGGGTGCTCACAGCGAGGTTCCCAGCATTTCAGCGACCTGCGGCACGTCCTTGTCGCCCCGGCCGGAGAGATTGACGACCATCAGATGGTCCTTCGGCTTCTTCGGAGCCAGTTCGGTGACCTTGGCGAGCGCATGGGCGCTTTCCAGCGCCGGAATGATGCCCTCGATCTTTGACAGGAGCTGGAAGGCCTCCAGCGCCTCGTCGTCGGTGGCGGAGAGATATTTCACCCGGCCGACATCGTTCAGCCAGGAATGCTCGGGCCCGATGCCGGGATAGTCGAGGCCGGCCGAGATCGAATGGCCTTCCTGGATCTGGCCATCCTCGTCCATCAGCAGATAGGTGCGGTTGCCGTGCAGGACGCCGGGGCGGCCACCCGAAATCGAGGCGGCGTGCAGCTTGTCGAGGCCGTGGCCAGCCGCCTCGACGCCGTAGATTTCCACCGAGGGGTCGTCGAGGAACGGGTGGAACAGGCCGATGGCGTTGGAGCCGCCGCCGACGCAGGCGAGCAGGCTGTCGGGCAGTCGGCCTTCGGCGGCCTGCATCTGCTCGCGCGTCTCGTCGCCGATGATCGACTGGAAATCGCGCACCATGGACGGATAGGGGTGCGGACCGGCCACGGTGCCGATGCAGTAGAACGTCGTCTCGACGTTGGTCACCCAGTCGCGGAGCGCCTCGTTCATGGCGTCCTTGAGCGTCTTCGCGCCGGACTGCACGGGAATGACGGTCGCGCCCAGCATCTTCATGCGGAACACGTTAGGCGCCTGCCGGGCGACGTCCACCGCGCCCATATAGACGATGCATTCGAGCCCGAACCGGGCGCAGAGCGTCGCGGTCGCGACGCCATGCTGGCCGGCGCCCGTCTCGGCGATGATCCGCTTCTTGCCCATGCGGCGGGCGAGCAGGATCTGGCCGAGGACGTTGTTCACCTTGTGCGAGCCGGTGTGGTTCAGCTCCTCGCGCTTCAGGTAGATTTTCGCGCCGCCGAGATGCTCGGTCAGCCGCTCGGCGAAATAGAGCGGCGAGGGGCGGCCGACATAGTGCGTCAGGTGCCCGGCCATCTCCGCCGCATAGGCGGGGTCGGCCTTGGCCTCGTTATAGGCCTTCTCCAGCGCGAGGATATTGGGCATCAGCGTCTCGGCGACGAAACGGCCGCCATAGATGCCGAACTTGCCGTCCTTGTCGGGCCCGGACCGGAGCGAATTGGGTCTCGCCGGAGCGTTCATCACCTGTCTCCCTCAGCGACGCTCGCGCGGGCTGCGGCCACGAAGGCCCTGATCTTGTCGGGGTCCTTGACGCCCGGCCTGCTTTCGACGCCGGAGGACACGTCAACGCCCGAAAGGCGGGTCAGACGGATCGCTTCCGCGACATTGCCGGCATGAAGGCCTCCCGAAAGCATGACGGGGCGCCCGGGGTCAAGGCCGGCGACCAGCCGCCAGTCGAAGGTCAGGCCGTTGCCGCCGGGCAGGGCCTCGGCCGTCTTCGGCGGTTTGGCGTCCACCAGCAGCATGTCGGACACGGCGGCATAGGCCGGTATCGCGGCGAGATCGGCGGCCTCGGCGACGCCGATGGCCTTCATCACCCGCAGCTTGAACCGCTCCCTGATATCGGCGACCCGCTCGGGCGTCTCGTGGCCATGCAACTGCACGAGGTCCGGCTTGAGGTTCGCGGCGATGGCGGCGAGGAAATCGTCGTCAGGGTCGACGGTCAGCGCCACCACGCCGGCCCGGCCGCAGGTTCGCCCTGCCAGCGTGCAGCCGGTCGCCAGCGACACGTTGCGCGGGCTCTTCGGGAAGAACACGACGCCGACCATGTCCGCGCCCGCGTCGAGCGCAGCATCCATGGCGGCCATCGTGGTGATGCCGCAGATTTTGACCAGCAGGGGCATGGCCGTGATTTAAACTGGCAGCGAGCGCCACACCAGCATGGCGGCGGCGAGGTCTTCGAGCGCCGTGCCGACGGACTTGAACAGGGTGATCTCGTCGGCCGATGCGCGGCCGCCATGGATGCCACGGGTCAGGTCGAACAGGTCTGCCTTCACATCGGCTTCCGAAATGATGCCGCGCCTGATCGGATCGACGAGGTCGCCGGCTTCCTTGAGCCCGCCGGTGCGGGTATCGACGAACAGGCTGGCGCGGCGGACGGCCGCATCGTCCGCTTCGCGCATGGTCGGTGTGTAGCCGCCGACGAGATCGACATGCGCGCCCGGTTTCAGCCAGGTGCCGTCGATGATCGGCTCGGCTGAAATGGTCGCGCAGGTGACGATGTCGGCTTCGGCCACCGCGCCCCGAAGATTGCTGGCGGCCGTGAAGGTGACACCCGGCAGGGTGCCTTCGAGCCCCTCGACGAGGGCGGCCGCCTTGTCCCGCGACCGGTTCCAGATCGTCACGTGGCGGATCGGCCGGACGGCGGCGTGCGCGCGGATCAGGTGCGGCGCGAGCGCGCCCGCGCCGACCATCACCATGCGCGAGGCGTCCTTGCGCGACAGATAGCGCGAGGCGAGCGCGCTCGCGCAGGCCGTGCGCCACACGGTGAGGGCGGTTCCGTCGAGGACGGCGAGCGGTGCGCCCGTCTCGCCGCTGGCGAGGATGTAGCTGCCATAGATCGACGGCAGGTTCTTCGCGCCGTTGCCGGGATAGACCGAGACGATCTTGGTGCCGACATAGGCGTTGTCGCCGGCCGCCGTCCAGGCCGGCATCAGCAGCAGCATCGCTTCCGGGATGCCGTCCGGCTGCGCGATGCGGTGATGATGGCGCAGCGGCACCGTCACCTCGCCGCGAAAGGCATCCGCCAGCGCGTCCACGAGCGCGGGATAGGTGAGGGCGGCGGCAACCTCGCCGGCATTGACGATACGCATGGGGGAATCAGGCCGCGGGGCGGTTGAAGAAGGCGAGGGGGCCGCCAGAGGTCTCGGTCGCGCCGCGCCCGAGTTCCTGCCGCAGGCGATCGGCGTCCGCCCGGGCGGTGGCGAGCTCGCTTTCGGCCTGCCGGCAGCGCTTGCGGTAGCGGCCCTGTTTCCACCACACCGCGAAGCCGCCGATGACGACGCCGAGGATCATGGCGAGCAGTACGACGGCGAAGAGCGGCGCGGTGAAGGAGAGCGGCGACAGTTCGCGGCCGAACGGGTCGAGCGAGACGGTGACCGACGCGCGATTGGCGACCGCGATCACCACGCTGATGATGGCGATCGGCAGCAGGACCAGCCAGTTGACGATGCGCTTCAGCATGGTCACGCGCCCTTGTTCAGTCGCTCGCGCATTTCCTTGCCCGTCTTGAAGAAGGGCACGACCTTGTCCTCGACGGCCACATGCGCGCCCGTGCGCGGGTTGCGGCCGACACGCGCGTTCCGCGCCTTGACGGAGAAGGCGCCGAAGCCGCGCAGCTCGACCCGGTCGCCGCGCGCGAGGGCGGCGACGATCTCGTCGAGGATCGCATTCACGATGTTCTCGACATCGCGCTGATAGAGTTGCGGATTCTGTTCGGCGATCTTCTGGACGAGTTCGGATTTGATCATCGCGCAGTTCCAGCGTCGGCCCGCGCCGACATCGATTTCTTGAAATGGATCATGGGGTTGGAGGCTGCCAGACGGCCAGGAGACCGTCAAGCGCCGAACGTTCGACCTGAGTGGCGATGCTCGAAGCACGCAGCCGCTCCGCCCAGTCGGCAAGGCCTGCGGCCTCGATCGCATGGGCGGTCATCGAGGTCAGCAGCGAGAGATTGCCCTGCCGGGTCGGGCGATAGAGGCGGATCGCCATGGTGGTCGGCACGCCGCGGGTCGCGAGCCAGGCGCGTGCCTCGGTCTCGCCGCCGATCCGGTCGATCAATTTCAGTTCCTGCGCGCGGCGGCCGATGAAGATGCGCCCGTCCGAAACAACCCGGACCTCCTCGTCCGACAGGCCGCGCCGGTCCTTCACGAGGCGCTGGAACCAGCCGTAGCTGTCGGTGACGATCTCGCGCACGGCGGCGAGCGCCTCGGGGCTGGTCGGCTCGACGCCGCTCGGCGCCGCCTTCAGCGGAGCGGAGCGGATCGCCTCGACCCGCACGCCCCAGGTCTCGAGGAGCCGCGCCACGTTGGGGAACTGGGCGATGACGCCGATCGAACCGGTGATGGAGGTCTCGCGGGTCACGATGTGATCGGTGGCAAGCGCCGCGATATAGCCGCCCGAGGCGGCCGTGCCCTCGACGACCGCAACCGTCGGCTTCACGGCGGCGACGCGGCGTATCGCCGTATGGAGCGCCTCCGAGCCCGCGACCGTGCCGCCGGGGGAATCGATGGTCACGACGAGCGCGCGGACATTGGCGTTGCGGCCGATGGCCTCGATGGTCCGGACCGTGTCCGCGCTGGAGCCGATCACGCCGCGGACTTCGATGCGTGCGACATGCTGCGCGCCGGGCAGCACGCCGAAGCGCTGTGCGCCGAAATAGCCGGCGACCGACAGCCCGGCGACCGCGACCAGCACAGCGACGACGCGCCAGAAGGTCAGCTTCCGGCGCAACAGACGACGATCGAGGACGGCATCGGCTTCGAGCGGCATGGGCTCCTCATCCGGCGTGGCGGCGCGAACCCGGCCGCGAGCCGCCTGAGGTAGCCCCCGTCAGCCGCGAACGCAAGCATGGGCGGCCGGCGCCGCCCTGCGTCTGGATTCCTTGGGTGAGCTCAGGAGCTCTTGCGCAGGGATTTCTGGCGGGCGAGCTCGCGCTGGCGCATCAGGATGACGGCGCTGGCGATGGCAAGGCCGATGCCGCAGACGATCGCGGCCGGATAGAGTGCCGACATCGCGACAATATAGCTCAGCGGTTCGGACTCGTAATCCAGGTCGATGGCGTTGCGTCCGCCGAACGCGACCGTTCCCTCCATCCACGCGGTGCGCAGCTGGACGAAGCTGTAGAGCGACAGGATGATCCCACCGCCGACGCCGATAATGGCGGTCAGCAGCGTTTCGATCGTGCTCAGTCGACGAGGGGCGTTAGGCCGCTTCATGGACACGCCTTTCATCACGGCCGCCGGCTTGAAAATGGCGGCTGGGTTGAATGCGGGGCAAACATAGTTATCGCATCGCAAATGTTAAGAACCATTTACGCCTGCGCGGCGGCTATGTCGTTCAAAATTGCGTTGGCGACGAAGACCGGGTCGGCGGCGGCCGTGATCGGCCGGCCGACGACGAGGCGCGTCGCGCCGCCGCGGATGGCATCGCGCGGCGTCACCACGCGCTTCTGATCGCCGGCATCGGCCCCGGCGGGGCGGATGCCCGGTGTCACGAGGTCGATATGTTCGCGGATGCCGGCCGCACGCAGCGCCTGTGTCTCCATCGCCGAACAGACGATGCCGTCGATCCCGAGCGCAACCGCTTGCTGCGCCTTGGCGGGAACGAGCGTCGCGACCGTGCCGGCATAGCCCGCCTCGGCGCAGTCGATGTCGTTCCATGAGGTGAGGATGGTGACGGCGAGGAGCTTCAGCCCGGATCCCTCGCGGCCGGCCACGGCTGCCCGCATGGTCTGCGGATAGGCGTGGACCGTGAGGAAATGCGCGCCGGCCTCGGCGATGGAGGCGACGCCCTCGCGCACGGTGTTGTCGATGTCGTGCAGCTTGAGGTCGAAGAAGACGGTCTTGCCGGCAGCCGCCAGTTCGCGGCCGAAGCCGAGGCCACCCGCATAGCCCAGCCGGTAGCCGATCTTGTAGTGGCTGACCGTGTCGCCGAGGGTGGCGACCAGTTTCTCGGCATCGTTGACGCTCGGAAGGTCGAGCGCGACGAACAGCTTCTCGCGCGGGTCGAAATTGGCGGTCGGCGTCATCAGGTCAGCGTCCGGGCCTTGTCGATCAGGGATTTGCAGCAGGTGGTGAGCGTGCCGCGGGTCCGCTCATCTTTCAGATTGCCGGATTCGTCAAAGGCCTGGTGTGCGGCCGACACCGTGCAGGTCTCGGGGATGACCAGGGCGCCGCAGCCCAGCGACAGCGACTGGCGCACGGCGATCTGCGAACGGATGCCGCCGAAGCCGCCCGGCGAGGCCGAGCAGACCGCGAAGACGCGGTCGTGATAGGCGGCCAGCGGCGGCTCGCCCTGTTCGCGCACGCGGCTGACCCAGTCGATCGTGTTCTTCAGCAGCGGCGTCACGCCGGCATTGTATTCCGGGCTGACGATGAGGATGCCCTGATGCGCGCAGAAATGCCGCTTGAGCTTCAGCGCATTGTCCGGCTGGCCCTCGGCGGCCTCCAGGTCGCCGTCGTAGATCGGCATCGGATAGTCGGCGAGGGAGATATGCGTCACGTCGGCGTCGAGCCGGGCCAGTTCGGCAGCGGCCACGGCGGCCAGCCTGGCGTTGAACGAGCCGGTCCGGATCGAGCCGGAGAAGACGAGAATCCTGGTCATGCGCCGCCGCTCCGTGAAGGGGATCGACGGGTTCTAGAGCATTTTCGGGCGAAGTGGGTACCGGTTCGCGTCAAGAAAATGCGACCGAACAGGGAGCGGGCCGGCGGCTTGAGGGTAAACCGCTACTCGGCGGGTCCGGGTTTGGCCCCCTGCTTGGCAGCTTCCTTCGCGGCTTCCTGTTGCGCCTCCGCCTGACGGATCACGGCCATGCTCTCCTTCAGATGGTCGAGCGAGCCGTGGCCGCTGGCCAGTTCCCGGATCGCCACGAGCAGAAGGGCAAGGACGAACGGGCCGATGAAGTAGTAGAGGCGGAACAGGATGAAGGCGGCGACCACGGCCTCGGCGGTGAAGCCGAGCGGCGGCAGCGCGACCAGCAGCGTCGCCTCGAAGGCGCCGGCCGCGCCGGGCGCGTGGGTGGCGAAGCCGAGCAACATGGCCGAGCAGAAGATCACCGCGACCGCGACGAAGGGCGCTGGCGGCGCGTGCGGCATGGCCATCAGCAGCACGTAGAGAATGGCCGAGCAGAAGGCGAGGTCGACCACGCCGATGACCATCTGGAGCCCGGTGAGCTTGGCGCTGGGCAGCTTGATGACCCAGGCGCCCGAGCCGAACTGCCGGGGCACCGAGACAAAGACCAGCCAGCCGACAAGCGCGGCCAGGATGGCAAGGCCGACGACACGGACGATATTGCCGTCGATGCCGATCCGCTGGACCACCGGGGTCACGACCTCCGGCTCCAGCACGAAGCCGAGGCCGAGAACGGTGGCATTGCCGAGCCAGAAGGTCAGCCCGGCGATGAAGCAGATCTTCACCACCTGCGGCCCGGTGATCTGGTAGCGCGAATAGACGAGGTAGCGCACGACGGCGGCGGTAAACACGGTCGCGCCGAGATTGTGCGCGATGGAATAGCTGGTGAACGACCCGATCGCGCAGGCGGGATAGGGGATGTCGTCGCGGCCGATCGTGCGCGTGGCGAAATAGTCGTAGACCGTCAGCGTCGTGTAGGCGGCGGCGGTGAACAGCCCGGCGATGATCAGCGTGGTCGGGCCGATCTGGCTGATCGCTTCCCAGACCTTGCTCCAGTCGATCACGCGCAGCTTGGTGAAGAGCACGTAGCCCGCGATGGCGAGCATGGCCGCGGCGACCACGAGCAGAACCCGCTTCAGACCGATCTGCTCGCGGACGAATGTGACGGCTGTCTTGAACAAGGTGATTCCGATACGCATTCGGCGCGAAAACCGTCCGCGCATCTGTCGCCAACTACCAGAGGAACTGTTTCTCCGGTATGTCAGCTTGCATATGGAAAAACCCGTAAGCAAGGGTTCTTCCGGCGGCACGGCTGCGGCTGTCTGGCGCAGAACTGATGTAGGGGCGCGGCCACGGATGTCCAGCCGCCCGGCCCGCAAGTTTGCGCGGAACCTATTGCAGGAACGGGTTGGTTTTTCGCTCGCGCTCCAGCGTGGTCGCGGGCCCATGGCCGGGCAGCACGGTGAAATCGTCGCCGAGCGGCAGGATCTTCTCCTTGATGCCGCGGATCAGCAGGTCGTGGTCGCCGCCCGGCAGGTCCGTGCGGCCGACCGAGCCCTGAAACACGGTGTCGCCGACGAGGGCGAATTCCGACGGGTGGTGGACGAAGACGATATGGCCGGGCGCATGGCCGGGCACATGGAGCACGTCGAATGTCAGGCCGCCGACCGTGACGGTGTCGCCCTCGTTCAGCCAGCGCGTGGGTGTCATGGCGCGCACCCCCTCGAGGCCGAAGCGTGCGGCCTGGCTCGGCAGGTTGGCCAGCAGCGGTGCGTCGGCCTCGTGCGAACCCTCGATCGGGATGCCGAGCAGTTCCGCGAGTTCGGCCGCGCCGCCGGCATGGTCGATGTGGCCGTGGGTGATCAGGATCTTCTCGGGGATGACCTTGAGGTCGGCGATGGCGCCCTGAATGCGCGGCAGGTCGCCGCCGGGATCGACGATCGCCGCCTTCATCGTGTCCTGATCCCAGACGATCGAGCAGTTCTGCTCGAAGGGCGTCACCGGGACGATCGCGACTTTCAGGCTGGCCATATCGGATTCCTCGCTCGCGACAGCGATTAGCCGCCCCTCGTTCGCAGCGCAACTCGCGGCAGGGTGACGCGCTCCGGAACAAAGATGTTGCACTGCAAAAATTTTATGAATATAGGGGCGGCGCCGATCTTCGTTTGAAGATCATTGATCGATCACCTGTCCTATCCTCGACGTAACGGCGCTGATGCCGTGGTGATCTCATCGCCCGATGGCCCTGGTGGTCTCGGCAATATTGACTAGGGATACATCACAATATGGCTTCAATGACCGCGGAAACGCGCCGCATTGCATTTCGCTGGGCGGTTGCGGCCGGCCTTACTTTGGCTGCATCGGCGCCCACTTTGGCCCTCGCTTCCGAAGATCCTTCCAACCTGTCGTGGGCCGCGATGAATGCGGCGGCGGCGCCCGCCGCCCAGCCGGCCCAGATGGTGCGCCGCATCGCCGCCGCCCCGGGGATTTCCGGGGGCTCGCCGGTCGCGCAGCAGGTTGCGGCCGTCGCGGCCCGTCACGGCGTGCCGGCCCGCTTTGCCATCGCGGTCGCGCGGATCGAGAGCGGCCTGCGCTGCCAGGCGCGCGGCCGCGCGGGCGAACTCGGCCCGCTACAGATCAAGCCGGCAACGGCGCGCGGTCTCGGCTATAGCGGCCCGACCTCGGAGCTGAATTCCTGCGGTGCAGGTCTCGAATGGGGCATGCGCCATCTCGCCGCCGCCTATCGCCGCTGCGGCAACGATGCCGGTGCGGCGGCGCTCCACAATCGGGGCCTTGCCTCGTCCTGCACCCGCACGGCCTATTCGACCCGCGTCGTGCTCGCGATGGCGAGCCTCTAATCCCCGGCCAATCAGTCGGAACGTCAGACCAGAGCGGCCGCCCATCGGGGCGGCCGTTTCGTTTGGGCGTCCGGTCCTGCACAGCATGGGGACTGGCAACCCGCCCGAAATGCCCCCCGGAAATGACAAACCCCGCGCGGATCGCTCCGCGCGGGGTTCGTTTTCGGTGAGGACGGGAGGGGCCTCGCGGCCCCCGCGCCTTACTTCTTGTCGGTCGTGCGGGCCTTGAGGGCCGCGCCGAGGATGTCGCCGAGCGAAGCACCCGAGTCGGCCGAGCCGAACTGGGCCATGGCTTCCTTCTCCTCGGCCATTTCCAGCGCCTTGATCGAGACCTGCACCTTGCGCGCCTTGCGGTCGAACATGGTGACGCGGGCGTCGAGCTTCTCGCCGGCGGCGAAACGCTCCGGACGCTGGTCCGCACGGTCGCGGGCGAGTTCCGAGCGCTTGATGAACGCGGTCAGGTCGGTGCCGACGAGCTTCACGTCGATGCCGCCTTCCTTGGCGTCGATCACTTCGCAGGTGACGATCTGACCCTTGCGGATCTCACCGGCATCGGCGAACGGGTCGGAGCCGACCTGCTTGAGACCGAGCGAGATGCGCTCTTTCTCCACGTCGACGTCGAGGACCTGGGCGCGGATGATGTCGCCCTTCTTGAACTCCTCGATGACCTGCTCGCCCGGACGGTTCCAGTCGAGGTCGGAGAGGTGGACCATGCCGTCCACGTCGCCCTCGAGGCCGAGGAACAGACCGAACTCGGTCTTGTTCTTGACCTCGCCCTCGACGACCGTGCCGACCGGGTGGCGCTCGATGAACGCTTCCCACGGATTCTGCAGGGTCTGCTTGAGGCCGAGCGAGATGCGGCGCTTGGAGGAGTCGACCTCGAGCACGGCGACTTCGACTTCCTGGGAGGTCGAGACGATCTTGCCGGGGTGGACGTTCTTCTTGGTCCACGACATTTCGGAGACGTGGATGAGGCCCTCGATCCCCGGCTCCAGCTCCACGAAGGCGCCGTAGTCGGTGATGTTGGTGACGCGGCCCTTGAAGCGGGCGTTGATCGGGTACTTGGCCTCGATGCCCTGCCACGGATCGTCGAGCAGCTGCTTCATGCCCAGCGAGATGCGGTGCGTCTCGTGGTTGATCTTGACGATCTTGACCTTCACGGTCTGGCCGATCGTCAGCACCTCGGACGGGTGGTTGACGCGACGCCAGGCGATGTCGGTGACGTGCAGCAGGCCGTCGATGCCGCCGAGGTCCACGAAGGCGCCGTAATCGGTGATGTTCTTCACCACGCCGTCGATGATCTGACCCTCTTCGAGGTTCTGGACCAGCTCGTGACGCTGCTCGGCGCGGGTCTCTTCAAGGACCGTGCGGCGCGAGACGACGATGTTGCCACGGCGGCGGTCCATCTTGAGGATCTGGAACGGCTGCGGCGAGTTCATCAGCGGGCCGACGTCGCGGATCGGACGAATGTCCACCTGCGAACGCGGCAGGAAGGCCACGGCGCCGTCGAGATCGACGGTATAGCCGCCCTTGACGGTGTTGAAGATCGTGCCGGAGACCTTCTCGTTGGCGTTGAACGCCTTCTCGAGCTTGACCCAGCTTTCTTCGCGGCGGGCCTTGTCGCGCGAGATGACGGCTTCGCCGAGAGCGTTCTCGACGCGCTCGAGGTAGACTTCGACGACGTCGCCGATCTTGATCTCGCCTTCACGGCCGGGGCCGGTGAATTCCTTCAGGGCGACGCGGCCCTCGGTCTTGAGACCGACGTCGATGATGGCGAGATCCTTCTCGATCCCGACCACGGTTCCCTTCACGACGGAACCTTCGTTCATCTCGGTCTTGCCGAAGCTTTCGGCGAGGAGCGCGGCGAAATCGTCGCGCGAGGGGTTCATGCTGTTGGCGGTTGCCATACGTGGTTCGTCCTTGGTTGCCCGTTGTAGCGCCGGGGTTCGATGGTCGCCGCCAGCCGATGGGCCGGACGATGGGCTTGGAGAAGCGTCCGGACGCGGCCGATGACGGCTCGCGGGCGCAACCCAGGCGGAAGGCGGCGTGGAGTTCTGAATTCAGGCGGATCGTGGTCGGGGCGGGCAGCGGACCCCGTCCAGGGCGGCGGCCCGTCGGGGGCCACGGCGTGGACGCGAAGGCGGGAGGGGCCAGAGCCCGTCCCGGACAGACGATCATGTCCGTCCCGACGCTGCCGACCGGTCGATCAGATGTCGATCCGTCGGATGGCCGGGCCAATACAGGAAAAGCGCCGCTGCGACAAGCCGCTCAGGCGCGATGACGCACGAAGGAGAACCGGCGCGACCGCTTCAGCTCGAGGACCAGCGCCACGAACTGCGCCGGCGAGCAGACCTCCTCCTTGCCCGAAGGGTAGGAGACGAAGAAGCGCGACTTGTCCGGATACATCATCACGCGCGCCTCGAGGCGCGGCTCCGCGCCGGTGCCCGGTTCGGGATGGGCGATGATGTCGCCCCACAATTCCTTGCGCTGGTCCGGTGGCGCGCTGACGAGGTCCAGCGAGTCAGGCAGGCGCACCGATCCGGGAAGGGCTGCCAGGTTCTCGCCGTTCTTGGTGTCGCTGGTCATGGTCGAGGAGAGGCCGGGCCGAGGGGGTGAGTCCGGTTTAGACAGGACGACCGGCCGGCGCAACAGCCGGTGTCGATCAGGAGCCGCTTCGCGACAGGCCGGTGAGTTGCGCGGTCAGGCGCTCGACCGAGGCCGCGGCATCGTCGAGCGCGCCCGCCATCGCGGTTTCGCGCTCGGTGGCACGCTCCGCCAGCAGGGCGCGGGCATCGCGCAGCGCGCCGAGCTCGGCCTCGGCGGCCTTGAGGCGGCGGCGCACGTCGGCCAGTTCGTCCGCCACCATGATCGCCGCCATGACGGTCAGGCGCGTGTCGCCGATCTCGCCGAACGCGCCCTTGAGCTGGTCGACCTTTTCGTTGACCTCGGCTGCGAGGCGCAGGAGGTGGTCTTCCTGCCCGTCGTCGCAGGCCATCCGGAACTGACGGCCGTTGATGGTCACCGATACATGGGCCATGCGGTTCAGGTCTCGTAATTGGCGAGGACGCCGCGAATGGCGTCCATCGTGAGGTCGAGGCGGCGCGCGACCTCGCGATTCACGGCTTCGAGCTGGTGGGCCTGTTCACTCGCCCGGTCCAGCTCCTCGGCGAGATGGGCCCGGTCCTGCTGCAGGGCTTCGATCTGCTTCTGGGTCACCGCGCTGCCGCGATCGGCCTCCAGCTTGCGGGCGACCGCCGTTTCGAGCGCCGACAGCGCCGCCTTCAGGCGGGCTGCTGCTGCCTCGAGGCGCGAAGGGTCGGCCGACGATGCCAATATCGATCCCGCGTTCTAGAAGGTGGCCGTGCCGGAGCCGCCACGACGCCGCCGAACCAGGATCGGAACCTACGCGAGCGGCTTGAACAGCGTCAACGCCCGAAGCCGGCGAGGCAGATGACGTTGCGGTCGTGGCTGCGTCGCGCCCGCGCCCCTCGCCGAATGCGGGCGCGGTGCTATAACCCAGCCTGCAATCGATTGAGGAGATGCGAAGTGCGTTTGGTGACGATCGAGACGGGCGGACGCCGGCAGGTGGCGGCGCTCTCGCGCGACGGCATGACGGTCAGGCCGGTCGCTGCCTCGGCGGGCGAGGCCGCGGGCTCGATGCTGGCGCTGATCGCCGCATGGCAGGGCCTCGCGGGCGCCATGGAGCCCCATCTCGGCGAGCCCGTGCCTCTGGCTGGCGTGAAGCTGCTCGCGCCCATCCCGCGACCCGCGCGCAATGTCTTCTGCGTCGGCAAGAACTATCACGAGCACGCCAAGGAATTCGCCTCGTCGGGATTCGATTCGACCGCCAAGGAAATCATCCCCGAAGCGCCGGTGGTCTTCTCCAAGCCGCCGTCCAGCGTCATCGCGACGGGCGAAACCATCCTCGGCAGCCTCGATCCCACCGCCTCGGTCGATTACGAGGGCGAGCTTGCCGTGATCATCGGCAAGGGAGGGCGCGGCATCTCCAGAGCACAGGCCGCGGCGCACGTCTTCGGCTACACCATCGTCAATGACGTGACCGCCCGGACGCTGCAGCAGAAGCACCGGCAATGGCTGCTCGGCAAGGGCATCGACACGTTCTGCCCGATGGGGCCGGCGATCCTGACCGCCGACGAGGTGCCGGACGTGCGCAAGCTCAACCTGCGGACCTGGGTCAACGGCGAATTGCGGCAGGACGCGGTCGTCGCCGATCTCATCTTCGACATCCCGACCCTCATCGAGACGATTTCATCGGTCATCGCGCTGGAACCCGGCGATGTCATCGCCACGGGCACGCCGGTCGGCGTCGGCATCGGCTTCACGCCGCCGAAATTCCTGAAGGCCGGCGACCGCGTGGCCATCGAGATTTCCGGTATCGGGCGGCTGGAGAACCCCGTGGGCTGAGCCGCCGCGAATCGTTCTCAACGACAAAATCGAACGGAGGAAAACGATGGTGAAGGTTCAACTCGACCGGCGGTTGTTCATGGCCGGCGCGGCCGGTCTCGGCGCGACGGGCCTTGCCGCGCCCGCCATCGGCCAGCCCGCATGGCCCTCGCAGAACATCCGGATGGTCGTGCCGTTTCCGCCGGGAGGGCAGGGGGATCTCGCTGCCCGGCCGGTCGCCCAGTCGCTGGAGAAGCTGCTCGGCAAGCCTGTCGTCGTCGACAATCGCGGCGGCGCCGGCGGCGCGCTCGGCAATGCCGCCGTCGCCAAGTCCGATCCCGACGGCCATACCCTGCTGATGACGCTGTCGTCGCTCGCGGTCCTGCCGGAGGCGGATCGGATCATGGGGCGGCAGGCGCAGTACGAGGTCGATCAGCTCGTCCCGATCGCCCGCGTTCTGGCCGATCCGACCCTGCTCGCGGTCAACGCCCGCGCGCCGTGGAAGACCGTCGCCGAGCTTGCCACCGACGCCAAGGCGCGGCCGGGGCAGATTCCCTACGGTTCCTCGGGTCCCTACGGCACGCTCCACGTCTCGATGGAGATGTTCAACACCAATGCCAGCCTCAGGATGAATCACATCCCCTATCGCGGCGCCGGCCCGGCCATGACCGACCTGATCTCGGGCAACATCCAGGCGCTGGCCTCCGCGCCCGGCGTGCTCAAGCCCCAGGTCGATGCCGGATCGATCCGCGTCCTCGCCAATTTCGGCGCTGAGCGGGTTCCGAGCTTCCCGGATACGCCGACCTTCAAGGAGCTCGGCTTCTCCGATGTCGAGTTCTACATCTGGGCGGGACTGTTCGTGCCCGCGCGCACGCCGGCTTCCGTGATCGCCCGCCTGCGCGAGGCCATGAAGACGACGATGGCCGATCCGGAGGTGCGCAACGTCTACGAACGCGCGGGATCGCCGCCGGCCTATCTCGACCAGCCGGAGTTCATGCAGTTCGTCCAGGCTGATTCCGGCCGGCTGATTCAGGCCGTGCGCAAGATCGGCCGTGTCGACGGCGGATGAGCCCGCCGCAGGGCGGCTGCACCGCCGCCCTGCCCATCGGACCATTGACTTGGAAGCGCCCGCTGTTAGGACACGCGCCGAGCGGCCCTGTTTTCACCCTGACCGGGGTCTTTTCCATCGAATTGGCGCCAGTTCCGGCTGATATCCGGGCGCCTTGAGGAGCAGTGCCCGATGCCGACCGAGGCCATGACCCGCGCCCAGCATGACAAACTGGCCAATGCGATCCGTTCGCTCGCGATGGACGCGGTGGAAAAGGCGAAGTCCGGCCACCCCGGCATGCCCATGGGCACCGCCGATATCGCGACCGTGCTGTTCTCCCGCTTCATGAAGTTCGACGCGGCCAACCCGACCTGGCCGGACCGCGACCGTTTCGTGCTCTCGGCCGGTCACGGCTCCATGCTGGTCTATGCGCTGCTCTATCTCACCGGCGCGCCGGAAATGACGCTGGACGAGATCAGGAACTTCCGCCAGCTCGGCTCGAAAACCCCCGGCCACCCCGAGAATTTCATCACCAAGGGCGTCGAGACGACCACTGGTCCGCTGGGGCAGGGCATCGCGACCGCGGTTGGTATGGCTCTGGCGGAAAAAATGCTCGCCGCCGAGTTCGGCAAGAAGGCCGTCGACCACCACACCTATGTCATCGCCTCGGATGGCGACCTCATGGAGGGCGTCAGCCAGGAAGCCATCGCCATGGCGGGGCACTGGAAGCTGAACAAGCTGATCGTGCTGTTCGACGACAATGACATCTCCATCGACGGGCCGCTGTCGATCGCAGACTCGGTCGATCAGGTGAAGCGCTTCCAGGCTGCCGGCTGGCGCGCCGAGCGGGTGGACGGCCACGATCCTGAGGCCATCGCCGCCGCCATCGAGCGCGCGCGGAAGTCCTCGAAGCCCTCGCTCATCGCCTGCAAGACCGTCATCGGCTACGGCGCGCCGAAAAAGGCCGGCACCTCCAAGGCCCATGGCGAGCCGCTCGGCGCGGACGAGCTGAAGGCCGCCAAGGAGAAGCTCGGCATTGCCCCGGAGCCCTTCGCTGTCGCCCCGGACGTGCTCGACGCCTGGCGCAAGATCGGCGCGCGGGGCGCTGCCGCCCGCAAGACCTGGGAATCGCTGTTCGGCACCCTGCCGCCGAAGAAGCAGGCCGAGTTCAACCGCCGTCTCGCCCATGAGCGGCCGGCGAAGCTCACGAAAGCCCTCGCCGCCCACAAGAAGGCGCTGATCGCAACGCCGCAGAACATCGCGACCCGCAAGTCCTCCGAGCTCGCCATCGAGGCCATCGTGCCGGCCATGCCCGAGTTCCTCGCGGGCTCGGCCGATCTCACCGGCTCCAACAACACCAAGGCGAAGTCGGCCGTCGCCTTCTCGGCGAAGAACCCGAAGGGCCGCTACATCCACTACGGCATCCGCGAGCACGGCATGGCCGCCGCCATGAACGGCATCGCGCTGCATGGCGGCTTCGCGCCGAACGGGGCGACCTTCCTCGTCTTCACCGACTATTGCCGCCCGGCCATGCGCCTCTCGGCGCTGATGGGCACCGGCGTTGTCTATGTGATGACCCACGATTCCATCGGCCTCGGCGAGGACGGCCCGACCCACCAGCCGGTCGAGCATGTGGCGGCGCTCCGCGCCATGCCGAACATGCGGGTGTTCCGTCCGTGCGACGCCGTTGAAGTCGCTGAGTGCTGGGAACTGGCGCTGAACCGCACCGGCGGCCCGACCACGCTGGCGCTGACCCGCCAGAATCTGCCGCAACTGCGGACCGACGTGAAGGCGAACCGTTCTGCCGGCGGCGCCTACGAGCTGTTCAAGGCGGAAGGCGGCAAGGCTCAGGTGACGCTGTTCGCCACCGGCTCGGAGGTCGAGATCGCCGTCGGCGCGCGCAAGCTTCTTGCAGAGAAGGGCATCATCGCCCGCGTCGTCTCCGTGCCTTCGCTCGATCTGTTCCTGGAGCAGTCCGCCGAGATCCGCGAGACCGTCATCGGTGACGCGCCGGTGAAGGTCGCCATCGAGGCCGGCGTGCGCATGGGCTGGGATGCGGTGATCGGCAATGACGGCATTTTCGTCGGCATGACCGGCTTCGGCGCGTCCGCGCCCTACAAGGAGCTCTACAAGCATTTCGGCATTACGGCGGAAGCCACCGCCGAGGCCGTTCTCGCGCGGATCGGCTGAGCCGCGCCTTGGGCAAGCGTTTCTGGCGCGGATCACCCGATCCGCGCCTTGCGAATGACGTGATTGGACGCCAGATCGCGTCCGACCGCCAAACAGGGCCGCCACGGGTGATGCGGCCGGCATGAAGGAGAGGAATTCGATGACCGTTCGCGTCTTCATCAATGGTTTCGGCCGTATCGGCCGCAACGTCCTGCGCGCCATCGTCGAGGGCAAGCGCAAGGACATCGAGGTGGTCGGCATCAACGACCTCGGCCCGGTGGAGACGAACGCGCATCTCCTGCGCTTCGACTCGGTCCACGGCCGCTTCCCGGCGACGGTGACGGTCGACGGCGACCACATCGTGGTGGCCGGCAAGCGCATCAAGGTGACGGCGATCAAGGATCCGGCCGAGCTGCCGCACAAGGCGCTGAACGTCGACATCGCCATGGAATGCACGGGCATCTTCACGACTCGCGACAAGGCCGCCGCGCACCTGAAGGCCGGCGCCAAGCGCGTGCTCGTCTCGGCCCCCTGCGACGGCGCGGACCTCACCGTCGTCTATGGTGTCAACGACCAGGCCCTGACCAAGGACCACACGGTCGTCTCGAACGCCTCCTGCACCACCAACTGCCTCGCCCCGGTCGTCTCGGTCCTGCACAAGGCCTGCGGCATCGACAAGGGCTTCATGACCACGATCCACGCCTATACCGGCGACCAGCCGACGCTGGACACGATGCACAAGGATCTCTACCGCGGCCGCGCTGCGGCCCTGTCGATGATCCCGACCTCGACCGGCGCGGCCAAGGCCATCGGCCTCGTCATCCCGGAGCTCAAAGGCCGCCTCGACGGCACCTCGATCCGCGTGCCGACGCCGAACGTCTCGGTCGTGGACTTCAAGTTCATGGCCAAGCGCCGGACCTCGGTCGAGAAGATCAACGAGGCGATCATGAAGGCCGCCAAGCGCGGCCCGCTGAAGGGCATCCTCGGTTACACCGACCAGCCCAACGTCTCGATCGACATGAACCACGACCCGCATTCGTCGATCTTCGCGCTCGACCAGACCAAGGTCATGGACGAGAAGCTGGTGCGTATCCTCACCTGGTACGACAACGAGTGGGGCTTCTCGAACCGCATGAGCGACACGGCCGTCGCCATGGCGAAGCTGATCTGACCCGACGCAGTCCGGGCCGTCCGCATCGCGGACGGCCCTTTTCCTTTCCGGATGATGCCATGACCACCTTCCGCACCCTCGACGACGCCGACGTGAAGGGCAAACGCGTACTGGTGCGCGTCGACCTCAACGTGCCCATGGAGAACGGCAAGGTCACCGACGTGACGCGCCTCGAGCGCATCGTGCCGACATTGACCGACATTGCCGGCCGCGGCGGCAAGGTCATCATCCTCGCCCATTTCGGCCGTCCGAAGGGTGTCGACCCTGCGCAGTCGCTGAAGCAGGTTGTGCCCTCGCTCGCCCATGTGCTGAAGCGCCATGTCGCCTTTGCCGAGGACTGCATCGGTGAGGTCGCCAAGCGCGCCGTGGACGCCATCAAGCCGGGCGAAATCCTCGTTCTGGAAAACACCCGCTTCCACAAGGGCGAGGAAAAGAACGATCCCGATTTCGTCAGGGCGCTGGCCGAAAACGGCGACATCTGGGTGGCGGACGCCTTTTCCGCCTCCCACCGTGCCCATGCCTCCACCGAGGGCCTCGGCCGCGTCCTGCCCGGCTATGCCGGCCGCACCATGCAGGCCGAGCTGGAGGCGCTGGAAAAGGCGCTGGGCAAGCCGAAACGTCCGGTCGTCGCCGTGGTCGGCGGCGCCAAGGTCTCGACCAAGATCGACCTTCTCGAAAACCTCGTCTCCAAGGTCGACGCCCTCGTTATCGGTGGCGGCATGGCCAACACCTTTCTGCACGCGCAGGGCGTGAAGATCGGCAAGTCGCTGGCCGAGAAGGACCTCGCCGAGACCGCCCGCCGCATCATGGCCAAGGCCGACAAGGCCAAATGCGCCATCATCCTGCCGGTGGACGCCACCGTCGCCTATCACTTCGAGAACAATGCGCCGGCCTTCGCCTACGGGCTCGACGCCATTCCCTCCGACGCGATGATCCTCGATGTCGGCCCGCAGTCGATCGAGCGCATCCACGGCGCCATTGACGATGCCGCGACCCTCGTCTGGAACGGCCCGCTCGGTGCTTTCGAACTCCATCCCTTCGACAAGGGCACGGTCGAGGCCGCCCGCCATGCCGCCAAGCGCACAAGAGACGGCAAGCTGCTCTCCGTCGCCGGCGGCGGCGACACCGTGGCGGCGCTGAATGCTGCCAAGGTTGCGGACGACTTCACCTATGTCTCGACCGCCGGCGGCGCCTTCCTCGAATGGCTCGAAGGCAAGCCGCTGCCGGGCGTCGAGGTCCTCAAGGCCTGAACCGCATGCTCGCCTGAAGCTGAGGGAAACGCGCCTGAGCGGACATATGGGACAGCGCCTCATCCGCATCGCCGCTGCCGTTCTCGCCTTCTGCGCCGGGGCGGGGGCGGCCGGCGCGCAGGGGCCGAAGCCGACCGCCCTGCTGCTCGACGGCCTCTTCATCTACGTCCAGCAGAACTACATCGGCGTCTCCGTACTTGCCGCCAATGTCGAGCGTCTGGGCTATCGGGTCGTTGTCGACAACCATCTGATGAGCCGCACGGCCGGCGTCGAGCCCGACGTCATCATCGGCCATTCCATGGGCGGCTCGACGGCGCTGCGCTATGCGGCCGAGCGGATCGCGGCGGGCAAGCCCGCGCCGCTGGTCATCACCATCGACGCCGCCTTCGGCTCGGGAGCCTGTCCGGCGACGCGCTGCATCAACATCCACACGCCCGGCTTTCCGCAGATCATCGGCGCCGAGAACATCGACGCCTGGCAGTCCGGCGCCTTCATGGTGAACCACGCCATGCTGGCGACCAACGAGACCGTCCAGCGCATGGTGATGGACCGGCTCGCCGAACTCCTCGCCGCGCGCCAGGCGCCCACGCCGCCGCTGACGGCGCCCGTACCTGTCCCGCGCCCGCGCTGAGCGGTCCTGCGCGGCGAATGGACGGCTTTTTTTGGCCGCGACCTTGCGCTAGAGGGTCGCAATACCACCAACGACAGGACGGATAACCGCCAATGGCCCGCATCACCCTCCGCCAGCTCCTCGACCATGCCGCCGAGAACGACTACGGCGTGCCGGCCTTCAACATCAACAATATGGAGCAGGCGCTGGCGATCATGACCGCAGCCGATGCGGTCGACGCGCCGGTGATCATTCAGGCCTCGCGCGGCGCGCGCTCCTACGCCAACGACATCATGCTCAAGCACATGATGGACGCCGTCACCGAGATCTATCCGCACATCCCGGTCTGCGTGCACCTCGACCATGGCAACGAGCCGGCCACCTGCATGACCGCCATCCAGGCCGGCTTCACCTCGGTCATGATGGACGGTTCGCTCAAGGCCGACGGCAAGACCCCCGGCGACTGGGACTACAATGTCGGCGTGACGAAGAAGGTCACCGAGATGTCCCATCTCGGCGGCATCTCGGTCGAGGGCGAGCTCGGCGTGCTGGGCAGCCTCGAGAGCGGCATGGGCGAGGCCGAGGACGGCCACGGCGCCGAGGGCCAGCTCTCGCACGACCAGCTGCTGACCAACCCGGACGAGGCCGTGAAGTTCGTCAAGGAGACCAAGGTCGACGCGCTCGCCATCGCCATGGGCACCTCGCACGGCGCCTACAAGTTCACGCGCAAGCCTGACGGCAAGGTCCTCGCGATGAACGTCATCGAGGAAATTCACCAGAAGCTGCCGAACACCCACCTGGTCATGCACGGTTCGTCGTCGGTGCCGCAGGAGCTGCAGGACATCATCAACAAGTTCGGCGGCCAGATGAAGCCGACCTGGGGCGTGCCGGTCGAGGAAATCCAGCGCGGCATCAAGCACGGCGTCCGCAAGATCAACATCGACACCGACAACCGCATGGCCATGACCGGCCAGATCCGCAAGATCCTGTCGGAGAGCCCCGGCGAGTTCGACCCGCGCAAGTACCTGAAGCCGGCCATGGAGGCGATGACCGCCCTCTGCAAGCAGCGCCTTCAGGAGTTCAACACCGCTGGGCAGGCCTCGAAGATCAAGCGCGTCGTGACGCTCGCCGACATGGCCAAGCGCTACGCCAAGGGCGAACTCGACCCGAAGATCGCCTGATCGGCGCACGGGTCCGCACGAAAGGAAACGGGGAGGCGCGAGCCTCCCCGTTTTGCATTGGGCGGACGATGCCGGCCGCTCACTCGTTGGCCTTCACCTCGATGTTGAACATCGGGATCACCGCGAAGGGCGAGCCCCGCATCGCGATCGCCAGCGCCGCCAGCGGGATGTCGCCCTTCGGCGTCAGGGTGATCGCGAGCGAGGAGGGATCGTCGAGGAACTCGCCGAAGGCCTCGGTGATGCGCTCGGCGAGCGCGCGATCCTGGATGAACTGGCCGACCATCATGCCGGCCTGCTGCTTGATCTGTTCCTTGAAGTCGTCCTCGCTGAGGCCGGTCTGGCCGGCGACATGGCTGACGAATGACGCGACGCCGCCGTCCTCGCTGAAGGTCAGCGTCAGGCGGCCGGCCTTGGCGGAGAGGCCGAGAACGGCGGCGCTGCCCGGCAGAGCCTCGATCTGGGCGCGATCGAGCCCGCCAATGGTCATGACGAGGTTTAGCGAGCCGACATCGTCGACATCGACCTTGACGTTGCGGACGCGCAGTTCGCGGGACGCGTCGTCGTATTCGATGTCGAGCTCGGCCCCGAGATTGATCTTGTCGGTCAGGCCGAGCGGCGCGAGCTGGGCACGCTGGCGGGCATCGTTGATCGGCGCGGTGAAGCCTTCGAGCTGCGCCCGCAGGCGCGTGGGCACGAGGCCGATGCGCGGCCCGGCCTCGACCAGGAAGCGCTGGACGCTGCCGAGCGCCTGCCCGGCGCTGGTCTTGATGGCGATGTCCTCCATCAGCAGGCGGCGGATGTCGGGATAGGCGCTGGGCGGCACCGGCTTGCCGGCCGAGTAGGCGCCCTCCGAGAAGTCCTTGGCGAGGGCGATCAGGCCGGTGGCGTCGATCGTCTCGATGGTGAACTTGCCGATGGTGGTCGTCTGGCCGCTGCGGTCGGCCGCCGACAGTCCGGCGAAATCGATGGAGGCGATGCGCCCCTGCGAGACGCCGCGAATGGCGAAGCGGGAGAGCACGACCGGCTGGTTCTGGTTCGACTGGCCCTTGAAGCCGGTCATCTCGACATTGTCGATGTCGAGCCGCGAGAACAGTTCGGCGACGACGCCCATGCTGCGACGGCGCGATTCTTCCGTTGCACCCGCCGGGTCGATCTCCTGCATGGTCTGGGTCAACGCGACCAGCGAGCGCTCGCCGGGCCGCATCGACACCTTGCCGAAGGAGACGCGGTCGATGCTGAACGGCGCGTTCTGGGCGCTGGTGCCGCGGATCTGGTCGATCGTGCCGCTTTCAAGCGCGACCGTCGTCGTATTGCCGGCGCGCGTGCCGGCCGAGGCGTCGAAGCCGACAAAGCGGCTGGCCCCGATCTCGACGCGCGAGCCCTGGCCCTCCGCCGGTGTCGTGGTCACGCCGGCAATCGTCATTTCCGCGATCTTGCCCTGCCGGTAGCTGTTCAGCCGGACGTTGCGATAGGCGGCCTGCTCCATGCGCGCGTCGCGCCGGCGTTGCAGGGTCATGGCGGGAATGTCGATGGACTGGGCCGAGAAACCGGTGACGGAGGCCTCGCTCGCGCCCTGGAAGAACGGTTCACGGGTCGCGAGGCTGCCGAGAATCGCGGCGAAGGAGCCCTGCGCGCCGGCAATCTCGGCGCGGTCGATGCGATAGGACTGGCCGTCCGAGCCGGTGCCCTCGACGCCTTCCAGCACGATCCGGGAGTTGGACAGCGCGTCGGTCGAGCCGACGCCGCCAGTCACGGTCGCGCGGGTGATCTTGACGCCGACGGCACGCGCGCCGGCCGACGAGAAGGTGACGTTCGACAGGACGACGTTCGATCCCTCGTCGCGGGCCTCGCCCACTGCGGCGCCGGCGATCTGCAGGCCCCCGAGGCCGGATACGGCGGCGCGCGACAGGTCGTCGGCTGGGCCGGCAAGCGCCACCGAGCCGGTGACGAGAACGAAGGCAGCCGAAAGAAACAGGCTCGCGGAAGGTCGCATCGTGGTGATCCTGACGTTGGTCGGGCAAGGATAGCGGCAGGCAGGCGCGACGGCGTCGGTTGATTTCCCGACCCGGTGCCCGCATGGATGCGAAACTCCAGCCGAGATGTTTCCAAACGATGTCGATACCGAGGATGAACGTTCCGTCCCTCCGCTTTTTTGCCGCTTTCGAGCCCCATGTGCGCAGCCATGCGTAACGCCGAGCCCTCGCAGCCGCAAACCCAGCTTGTCCTCGTCACGCCGCCGATCGAGGCGGCCGACGCCTTTGCCGGCGCTCTGGACGCCGCCCTGTCCGGCGGGCCCGTCGCCGCCGTCATCGCCCGCTTCGCCGCGGCCGACGAACGGACGCTGGTCAATGCCGTCAAGACGCTGGCGCCCGTGGTGCAGAAGCATGGCACGGCGCTGATCGTCGAGGCGTCCCCCGCGGTCGTGGCGCGGGGTGGCGCCGACGGATGCCATCTCGCCTTCGACATGCAGCGCCTCGCCGATGCGGTCGCAAGCCTCGCGCCACAGCGGATGGTCGGCGTCTCCGGGTTGAAATCGCGCGACGACGCCATGGCCGCCGGTGAGAAGGGCGCGGATTACGTGATGTTCGGTGAGCCGATGGTATCGCGCCATGCCGAGAAGAACGGCCTGCTGCCGCCGATCCATGCCGTCGTCGAGCGGGTCGGCTGGTGGGCCGAACTGTTCGAGGTGCCCGTGATCGGTTTCGCTCCCGACATCGCGGGCGCGGCGGCGCTGGCGGCCGTTTCGGCCGATTTCGTCGCGCTGGCCGATCCGGTCTGGAACCATGCCGTCGGGCCGCAGGCGGGCGTCGCGGAGGCGCTCGCGGCGATTGCCGGAGCCCGCCGGCCATGAACACCGCGCCGCGCGTTCTCGTTGCCGCCTGCCTGTTGGCGCTGGCCAGTTCCGCCGCTTCGGCGCAGAACCGCCCGGCGCCCCGGCCCGCGCCGGCACAGCCTGCCCCGGCGGCGCGCGGCGAGCCGCCGAGCGTGGAATCCGCCTATGCGGCCTATCAGCGCGGCCATTACCTGACCGCTTTCCGCGAGGCGACGGAGCGGGTCGAGACGGCGGCCGATCCGATATCGATGACGCTGCTCGGCGAGCTTCACTCCGCCGGGATCGGCGTGCCGCAGAACGAGCAGCGTGCGCTCGGCTGGTATCGGCTCGCAGCCGACAAGGGCGATCGCAACGCCATTTTCGCCATCGGCATGATGCATATCGAGGGACGCGCGGGGCTTGCCCGCGATCCCGCGCAGGCCAGGCCCTATTTCGAGCGCGCCGCCGGCCTCGGCCATGTCGCGGCGGCCTACAATCTCGGCCTGCTCGCGCTTGGCGGCCATGGCGGCGAGCGCGACCCGCAGGGCGCGGCCCGCTGGTTCAGGATGGCGGCCGATCTCGGCAGCGCCGACGCCCAGTACGCCTATGGCACCATGCTGAAGGACGGCAATGGCATTCCGGCAGACCTGCCCCAGGCGGCGACCTATCTGGGCCGGGCCGCCGCGCAGGACCTGATGGAGGCGCAGATCGATTACGCGGTCATGCTGTTCAACGGGCAGGGTGTGGCGAAGGATGAAGCCGCCGCCGCCCGGCTGTTTCGCAAGGCCGCCTTGCGCGGCAACCCGCTCGCCATGAACCGCCTCGCCCGGCTGCTCGCCGCCGGACGCGGTATCGCGCCGAACGCCGTCATGGCCGCCCAATGGTACCTGACGGCCGAATATCTCGGCGCGCGGGACGCCTGGCTGGAAGATTACGTGAAGACCATGGACCCGGTGCAGCGCGAGGCGGCCGAGCAGGGCGCACGCAACTGGGTGAGATAGTTGGCCTGCCCCCAGCGGGGCGGCTTGACCACAGAGGCCCCGGCGGGCATGACCGCCCCTTAACGACCCGCGAAGGATCGCAATGCTCCGCTCCGCACTGCTCAACGTCATGGTCGGCGCCGCCCTCAAGGCCGGGCGCAGCCTCAAGCGCGACTTCGGCGAGGTCGAGAACCTGCAGGTGTCCGTGAAGGGGCCGGGCGATTTCGTCTCGGCCGCCGACCGCAAGGCCGAGCAGATCGTCAAGACCGAACTGCTCAAGGCGCGCCCAGGCTACAGCTTCATCGGCGAAGAGGGCGGCAAGGTCGAGGGTACCGACGAAACCCATACCTGGATCGTCGATCCGCTCGACGGCACGACGAATTTCCTCCACGGCATCCCGCAATTCGCCGTGTCGATCGCGCTGGAGCGCAACGGCGTACTGGTCGCCGGCGTCGTCTACAATCCCGCCATTGACGAGCTCTATGTCGCCGAGCGCGGCACCGGCGCCTTCCTCAACGACCGCCGCCTGCGCGTCTCGGCCCGGCGCAAGCCCGAGGATAGCGTCGTCGGTTGCGGCACCCCGCATATCGGCCGTGGCGACCACGTCCAGTACCGCAACGAATTGAAGGTCGTGCAGTCGCGCTTTGGCGGCATCCGGCGCATGGGCGCCTGTGCGCTCGATCTCGCCTATGTCGCCGCCGGCCGGTTCGACGGCTTCTGGGAGCGCGGCGTGAAGCCCTGGGACGTGGCGGCGGGGATCGTGCTCATCCGCGAGGCCGGTGGTTTCGTGACCGATTGCGACGGCCACGACAACATGTTGCTGAACGGCGACATCTGCGCCGGCAACGAGCCGATCCAGAAGGCGCTGCTGCAGTCGGTCAAGGAAGGCCAGCGGGGCTGAGATGGGGCAGGCCAAGCGGCGACGGGAGGCTGGCGAACGCATCTCCCATTGCCGCACCTGCACCTATTGCTGCTCGCTTCCCGAGATCCAGGCCCTCGACAAGCCCGCCTATCACGCCTGCCGGCACATCGAGAACGGCGGCTGCGCCATTTTCGGCAGGCCGGAACGGCCATCCGCCTGCACGGCCTATGTCTGCGCCTATCTCGCCGCGCGTCTGGCGGACGCGCCCGAGCGCAACCGCATCCCCCATCCGCTCGACTGCGGCGCCTATTTCCACCGCGACCCCGTCGAGAAGGTCATCTTCCTGTTCGTTGACCCCCGGCGGCCGCTGCTCTGGAAGGCCTCGGCGCTGGTCGGTTTCCTCCAAATGCAGCTCGGCGCGGGTTTTGCCCTGTTCGTGACGGACCGGGGCCGGCAGTTGGTGGTCCGCGACAACCAGACCTTCGATCTGCTGCTCGCCAATGACCTCGCCGCCATGGCCGACCGCGACCGCCGACCGCTCGATATTCCCAGTTTCGCGACCGCCTGACCACCGCTCCTGGCCGCGTCGATTTTGCCCGCTTTCCGGAAGCCGGCTTTACGCGGTCTTAAGTGGCCGATGCCAGATTGACGTTAGGACAGGTCTGGCATGTACCGTGAGATTTACGAATCGGGGATCGAGGAGCGCTGCCACGCGCCGGCCATCCGGCGTTTGCTCGCGCAGTGGCGTTTGCTCGTCGACGAGCACGGTTTCGCTCCCTTTGCCCCGTTCGATCCGATCAGCCTCGGGCCCGATGCCGACGATCTCATCGTCATGGTGCCGCTGGACGGCGAAGACTACGTCTATGCCCATTACGGCAGCGCCATCGTGGCCAATGTCGGCATGGACATGACCGGCCACCAGACCAGCGAGTTCAAGGGCGAGGTTGGCGATTTCTTCCGTGACATCAACGCGCGGGCCGTGGGGGAGGGCATTCCGATCCTGACGCTTCATCGCGGCGCCTATGCGGTGAACGTCCATATCTGGGAGCGGTTGATCCTGCCCTGCCGCGATGCCGACGGATCGACCATCGTCGTCGTCTATTGCAAGCCGCGCGAGCTGCGCGACGACCTGTTGACCACCATTCTCGATGCGTCGCTGGACGGCATCGTCGCGATGCGCCTCGTTCGCGGCACGGATGGCGCGGCCATTGATGGCCAGATCATCGCCGCGAACCGCCGCGCGGGCCGGCTCGTCGGTCGTCCGGTCGAGGACATGCTGTCGGGCTCCATGCGCACGGTCTTCCCGAGGCTCAGGGATGAGAGCGCCTGGGATCGCTATGTCAGGGTCGTCGAGACGCGTGAGCCCGTCGAGTTCGTGGCGGACTATCCGGCGGACGACGGCAGCGAACGCTGGTACGAGATCGCGGTCGCGCCTCTCGGCGACGGCGTGCTGGCGACCTATGCCGACATCACCACGCGCAAGCTCGCCGAGGATGCCGCGCGGCTCATCCAGCTCGAACATGCCGCCGCCAACGAGGCGCTGAAGGCGGAGATCGCACGCCGGCAGGAGCTGGAGGAAGAGCTGAGCCGCCTTGCGACCCGCGACCCCCTGACCGGCGCGCTCAACCGCCGGGCGATCACCGACGGGCTCCAGCGCGGCATCGCGCTTGCCGAGCGCTATGGCCATCCGGTTTCGCTTTTCGCCGTCGATCTCGACCATTTCAAGCGTATCAACGATCGGTACGGCCATGCCGGCGGCGACGCGGTGCTGAAGGCCGCGGTCGATCTGATGACCCACGGTCTGCGCGAGGAAGTGGATCTGTTCGGTCGGCTCGGCGGTGAGGAATTCGTCGCCGTCCTGCCGCATACGGGGCTGACGGCCGCTGCGGCGGTCGCCGAGCGGATGCGCGCGCTGGCGGCTGATCAGGAGGTACCGTTCGAGGACGGCGCGATCCGGTTCAGCGCCTCCTTCGGCGTGGCCGCCTGGGACGGACGCGAGTCGCTCGACCGCTTGTTGTCGCGCGCGGATACGGCGCTCTATCGCGCCAAGGCCTCGGGCCGAAATGTCGTCTGCGTCGATGAAGGCGATGGCGAACTGCTGGTTGTGCGCCTGCCGGGCGATACCTCCATTGCGCCCGCCGAGGTGCCGGCCTTCCGGCCGAGAACCCGGCAGAATTCGGCGCCGCGCCGCAAATCCTCGTTGGGTCAGGGCTGAAGCAGCGCTGTCAGCCGGCCGCGCGCCTCGTCCGGCGTGAGCGAAACGAAACCCGGCAGCTGGTGGCGGAAAAAGGTTTCCTGCCGCTTGGCATAGGCCTTCGTGTCCTTCTTGCCCCGCGCGACCGCGTCATCCCGCGATATCTCGCCGCGCAGGTGCGCAATGAGACCGGGAACGCCGTGCGCCCGCATCGCTGGAAGGGCTGGGTCGAGATTGCGTGCCGCGAGCCGGGCCACTTCCTCCATCGCGCCCGAAGCCATCATCGCGTCGAACCGCGCATCGATGCGCTGGCGCAGCCATGGCCGGTCCACGGACAGGAACACCGCCGCGCAATCCGCCGGATCGAGGATTGGCGTCGAGCGGCCCGCCCGCTGCCAGTAAGCGAGAGGATGGCCCGTTGCCTCCAGCACCTCCAGCGCGCGCAGCAGCCGCTGCGGGTCGCTGGGCCGGAGGCCCGCCGCCGTCTCGGGATCGACGGCCGCGAGCCGCGCATGCAGCTCGGCCGGGGTGAGCGTCTCGCCGAGCGCGCGAATTCTCGCCCTGACGTCGGGCGGTACCGACGGAATGTCCGACAGGCCCTGCGTCAATGCCTTGAAATAGAGCCCCGTGCCGCCGATCACGATCGGCAGGTGGCCGGTCTCGCGGGCCGAGGCCAGTTCCCCCGTGGCCGCTGCCAGCCAGCGGCCGACCGAGAAGTTCTCCGCCGCATCCACGGTCCCGTAGAGACGGTGGTCTGCGCGCGCCGCCTCGTCGGGCGCGGGGCGCGCGGTGATGATCGCGAGGTCGCGATAGACCTGCATGGAATCGGCGTTGATCACCACGCCGCGAAAGCGCTCGGCGAGTTCCAGCGCGAGCGCCGACTTGCCGCTGGCGGTCGGACCTGCGATGAGGACGGCCCTCGGCCCCGAGCGATCCAGCGCACCATGTCCTTCAGCCACGTCGCGACCCTTGTCTCCCATCCGGACCGCGGCGCGGTCTCAGCCGACGTTCTCGCGGCGGCAGCGGCCCGGCTGCCCCTGCCGGGCGAGGCTGTGACGCTCGATCCCGGCATTGCCGCCGACATCCCTTTCGCACCCTCCGGTCCAGCGGACAACCGCGCCATCGCCGATGCTGTCCGCGCCGGGCTCGGCGGCGCGCCCGTCGATGTCATTGTCCAGGAGGCGGCGACGCGCCGGAAGCGACTGTTCCTCGCCGACATGGATTCCACCATGATCGGCCAGGAATGCATCGACGAACTGGCCGATCTCGTCGGCCTCAAGGAGCATGTCTCGGCGATCACCGAGCGAGCCATGCGCGGCGAGATCGCTTTCGAACCGGCGCTGCGCGAGCGGGTCGCCCTGCTGAAGGGCCTGCCCGCCAGCGTCGTCGACGATGTCATCGAGCGGCGCATCACGCTGACCGGGGGCGGCCGCGAACTCGTGCGCACCATGCGCGCCAATGGTGCCTATACCGCGCTGGTCTCCGGGGGCTTCACGCTGTTCACCGCCCGTATCGGCGCGATGATCGGCTTTCACGAGGACCGCGCCAACCTGCTGGAGACGGAAGGCGGCCAGTTCTCCGGCCTGGTCCGCGAGCCGATCCTCGGGCGCGAGGCCAAGCGCGACACGCTGGTCGAGCTGCGCGAGAAGTTCTCGCTCCAGATCGTCGAGACGCTCGCGGTGGGCGATGGGGCTAACGATCTCGCCATGCTGGGCGAGGCCGGCCTCGGCGTCGCCTTCCAAGCCAAGCCGAAGGTCGCGGAAGCCGCAGCCGCCCGCATCGAGCACGCCGATCTCTCGGCGCTGCTCTTCGCTCAGGGGTATGCGCGCGCCGACTTCGCGGAATAACCGGGGCTGCCCAGGCGGCGGTTCCGATCCAATCGGAGCGCCCGCCCTTGAGCCTCGATGACGCATGATCCCGAAAGCCGGTTCCCGCTTCTCGGGATCATGCTCGACGTTACCTCAGGTTCAGCGCCACGAAGCGGCGGTCGCCTTCGGCATTGGCGACGAGGAACAGCGCTGAATTGCGGCCCTCCGCGCGCAGCGCCTCGATCCGGCGCGTCACGTCGGCGGGTGCGTTCACCGCCTCGTTCTGCACTTCGAGGATGACGTCGCCGGCCTGGATGCGCCGCTCCGCCGCCCGCGAGTTCGGATCGACCTCGGTGACGACCACGCCGCGCACGTCGTCGCGCAGGCGGAAGCGCTGGCGCGTCTCGGCGGTCAGGCCCGAGAGCTGGAGACCCAGCGCCGAGACGGTCGGGGCCCGCTGCGGCGCGCGCTGCTGCGGCTGCTGGCCGGTGGAGGCCTGCTGGATGTTGCCCTCGCGGCGGCCGAGCGTGACAGTCAGGGTCTCCTCGCGGCCCTCGCGCATGACGATGACCGGCACGGCCTTGCCGACCGCGGTCTCCGACACGATGCGGGGCAGTTCGCGGGAATTGCGCACGTCGCGGCCGTCAAACGAGACGATGACGTCGCCCGTGCGCATGCCGGCCGGCCCGGCCGGGCCGTTCTGCTCGACGCCGGCGATGAGCGCGCCACGGCGCGAACCGAGGCGCAGGCTTTCGGCGATCTCGTCGGTCACCTCCTGAATGCGCACGCCCAGCCAGCCGCGCCGCGTCTCGCCGAATTCGCGCAGCTGCGCGATGACCGGTCGCGCGGTGTTGGCCGGCACCGCGAAGGCGATGCCGATATTGCCGCCGGACTGCGAGAAGATCGCCGTGTTGATGCCGATCACGTCGCCGGCCATGTTGAACAGCGGGCCGCCGGAATTGCCGCGATTGATGGCGGCGTCCGTCTGGATGTAGTTGTCGAAGGGGCCGGACTGGATGTCGCGGTTCTTCGCCGAGACGATGCCGGCGGTCACCGTGCCGCCGAGACCGAGCGGGTTGCCGATGGCCATGACCGGCTCGCCAATGCGGATCTTGTCGGAATCGGCGAGATTCACCGCCCGCAGCGGCCGCGTCGGCTGCACGCGCAGCACGGCGATGTCGATGTCGCGGTCGCGGCCGACGACCTCCGCGCGCAGGCGCGTTCCGTCGTTGAAGATCGCGGTGATCTCGTCGGCGCCGTCGATCACGTGATTGTTGGTGATGATGATGCCGGTGGCGTCGATCACGAAGCCGGAGCCGAGCGAGGACTGGCGGCGCTGCGGCTGCTGCTGGCCGGGCGGTCCGCCCGGACCGCCGGGCGGGTTTTCACCGCGACGGCGGAAGAACTCCTCGAACAGCTCGTCGAAGGGCGCGCCGGGGCCGGGGCGCTGCCCCTGGCCGCCGGGAGGCACGCCGCGTCCGCCGGGCGCTCCGGGGCGCGGGCCGGCTGCGGTGTCGACGCGCGTCGAGGTCGAGATGTTGACGACGGCGTCGATGACTCGCTCGGCGAGGTCCGAGAGGTCGATGGCCTGCCGCGCCTGCGCCGGTTTCACGACCGGCGGCATGGTGCCGAGCCCCGCGCCGAGAGCGAAGACCAGCGCCGTCGCGGCCAGTCCGCCGCCAATGCGCGAGCCCAGCAAGGCGGTGCCGGTTGAAGTCGTCGAGCCTGTTCGTTTCATCGCATACCCCGTTCGGCGGGAAGGTGGTCCTGCCGTGTTTCCGCAGGATTTCGTCGGCCTCTAGTCAACCACGAAATGGGGCGGATTGGCGACCGCCGCCTGCGGCCGGGCCGATCTTCCGCCGCCCTTGCAGTTCACACCTGATTGAACGGCGTGTCGGTTGCCGGCCGGAATGCGGCGTCCACCGGCACTTGCAGCGCGGTGGCGATCCGGTTGGTTTCCGACGCCATGCCGACAACCGCGACGAGCTCCATGAACTGCGCGTCGGTCATGCCCTTGGCGCGCGCCGCGGCCGTGTGCGAGCGGATGCAATATTCGCAATTGTTCGCCACCGAGGCGGCGACATAGAGGAGCTCCTTGGTCAGCGGGTCGAGCGCGCCGGGCGCCATCACCTGCCGGACGCTCTCCCAGGTCCGCTTCAGCGCGACGGGATCGTGCGCCAGAACACGCCAGAAATTGTTGACGAAATCGGTCTTCCGGGTCGCGCGGATGTCGGCGAAGACCGCGGCGGCCTCCGGCGAAAGCTCCTCGTCGGAAAGGACGGGCATGGTCGACATGGGTTGCTCCGGTCTGGATGTCCTGCGGCTTTGGTATCGGCCCGATCTTGGCGGAAGCGTCCCGTCTGTCTAGGGTCACGACGGGGTCGACGCCTTCTGACACTTGCCGGATCGCCATGCTGTCCATCCGCGCCGCCGCGCCGGTTCTGCTCCTCCTGTCCGCTCCCGCTGTCGCCCAGCCGCGATGTCACGCCGGCAGCCTGGAGCAGTTGGGGCGCGACGTTGCGGCCGCTTTCACCGCCCGGTCCATGGCGGGCCTTGCTGCCCGCCTGCCGGATCGGCCGGTAAGCCTCATCATCCAGCATTCCCTGAACGACCGGACGGATCGCCTGACCGTCCGGCTCGGCGGCCTCGACGCCCGCCTCGACCGGGTAGCAGGCCGGCAGGAGCCACGCGGCCGTCAGGTGCTGGACGGGATAGCCTGTTCGGGTGCGGTCTGTCGGTTCGGCCCCTCCGGCATCCTGCACAACAACCTCTACCTGAAGGAGATCGGCATCGTCAGGCAGGGCGGCTGCCTGACGGTGAGCCGCATCCGCCTGATCGACGGCGACTGAGCCTTCTCAGGCGGCGATATCCTCGATCAGCCCCGCGAGGATCGTGCCGCGCGGCGTGATCGAGCGGATGTCGCAATACTCTTCCTTGGTGTGGATGCCGCCGCCCCAGACCCCGAGGCCGTCGAGCGTCGCGACGCCCATGGCGCCGGTGAAATTGCCATCCGAGCCGCCGCCAGACTGGAAATGGTCGATGGGGAAGCCATGCTTGTCGGCGATCGCCTTGGCCTTGGCGTAGAGTTCCATCGTGCCGGCTCCGGCAACGAACAGGGGCCGCACCGGTCCGGGCTCGATGGTGATGCGCGTATTGGGGAAGGGCGCGCGCAGCGTCTTCAGCCTGACGTCGATGTCGGCGAGATCCTCCGGCGTCGCGGCGACGCAGAGCACCTCGGCCGAGCAGATGACCGGCACGACATTGACCCAGGTGCCGGCATTGACCCGCCCGACAGCGAAGGTCTGGCCGCGCTCGTAGTCCGACCAGTCCTCGATGGTCTCGATCAGCCGGGCCATGGCGCGGATCGCGCTGACGCCACGGCTGATCGCCGCGCCGGCATGCGAGGGCCGGCCGTGGACGTGGATGTGATAGCGCACCACCGCATGGCGGCCGGAGGTGACGAAATGCTCGCGGCCCGGCTCGGGCACCAGCACATGGGCGGCCTTGGCGGCCTCTGCCTCGATGGTGGCGCGCGAGGAGGGCGAGCCGACCTCCTCGTCGGGGATCAGGATGACGGTGACGTCGCGGCGCAGCTTGCCGCCCTTGGCCTTGATGATCTTGGCGAGCACGTGCAGCGCCAGCACCGTGCCGCCCTTCATGTCGGTGACACCCGGCCCGTACAGCCTGTCGCCCTCGCGCCGGATCGGCAGCGGGCCGGCCAGCGTGCCGACGGCGTGGACGGTGTCGACATGGGCGAGGATCAGCAGGCCGGGGCCCTGTTCCGCGCCGTCCAGCCGGCCGATGACGATATCGCCAAAACCCTGCGTGCCGGCGATCCGGTCGATGCGAAAGCCCATGGCGTCGAGGTCCTTGGCGCCCTCGTCCATCATGCGGTTGACCGCCGCGGCATCGTAGGTCGGGCTCTCGATCGAGGCCCAGCGGGTGATGTCGGCGATGACCTGATCGACATCGGTGGTGACGGGCATGCGAAGGCTCCTTGCAAGATGTGCGGGGAGCCTAGGGCGGTCGCCGCCGCCGCGTCTATGGACGCTGCTGCTACCGAGCTATGATGCCGAAGTTCTGGCCGCCGAAACGGTTGTCGATCTGGCGCATGCGGCTTTCATGGTCCTGCCAGTTGAACTGGCTGGTCGAGCGCTGACCGGGCGGCGGTGTGGCAGCCCCGGTCGGTACCGTGACGCCGCGCGCCAGCGGCGAGCCGATGGCGGTGAGATGCACGACCGCACGCCGGCAATATTCCAGCGACAGCGCGCTCATCTGCGTCTCGTCCCAGCCGGCGCGGTATTTCATCAGCGCCTGACAGAGATTGCCGCCGGAGCGCTCCCATGCCCCGGCGAGATAGATCATCCCGAGGCGGATATTGGTCTCCGGCTCGAACAGGTCCTGGATCGTGCCCTCGAAGCCGAGCTGGCGGGCGATGGCGGGGCGCACCTGCATCAGGCCGATCTCGTCGACGAGGCCGACCGCATGCGGATCGTAGGCGCTCTCGACGGTCGCCACGGCATCCGCGAGATCGACGGGGACGCGGGCTGCCGCCGCCTGCGCGCGGATGGTCGGCAGATGGGCGGCGCGGCCGACGGGAAAGCGCTTGTCGGAGAAGGCGCGCCCCTCGAACCGGCGTGGCGGCGCCTCCGCGAAGGGCGCCTCGATCTGCGGCGGATCGGCGGTCGCGAGTGCCGCTTCGGCCTGGACCGGGGGCGGGGCCGCTGCGGCTGGCGGCGGAACGGGCACACCCGGTCGTCCCGCCGGAATCGGCGCATTGATGATGGCCGGATGCGATTCCGGCATGGCGGGCGCCCGTCCTGCCGCTGCCTCCGCCGAGCGGAACGCCTCGTCGATCCGGCTCGGAGCAGCGGATGCGGCGGGGGGAGCCGCCGGTGCGGGGGGCGCTGCGGCGGCAGGCGCCGGAGCAGGAGCCGAAGGCGCGGGTGCGGGGCCGGGTCGGGCGGGCTCCGCTGCGGGTGGCGCGGTGGCGAGCTCGGGACCGGGCGCTTCCGCGCCCTCGCCGGCCTCCGCCGGGCGCGGCTCGGGAATCGGAGCGGTGCGCGGCGCGCGCGTCGCGGTGCGGGCCGGGCGCGCCGCCGGGCGGCTGGCGGTGGGCTGGCTTGCGCCGGGTGGCCGCAGGTCGAGCTGTGCCTCGGCTGGCGGGGCGGCCAGCAGCACGGAAACGCAGGACAGGAACGCAGGCAACAGGCGGGTCCGCATGCCGCGATCCTAACGCAAACGGCCTGCCAAAGGCCACCCGCAACGGTTGGCCTCCGGCGTCAGCGCGCCTTCATCCGGCTGCCCGCGAGAACGCATGCGGCGACCGCCACGGCGAACAAAAGCGTATCCGCGCCCACCGGTTCTCGGTTCAGTGTCGCGGCGATGCCGAGTGTCACGAAAGGTTGAAGGAGCTGAATCTGGCCGACGCGCGCGATCCCGCCCAAGGCGAGGCCGGCATTCCAGAAGAAGAAGCCGAGATACTGGCTGAACAGGGCGACGTAGGCGAAGCTCCACCATGCCGCCGCCGGCACCGAGGCCGGCTCGGCCGGCGCAAGCCACCACGCGAGGGGCAGCGTCACGGGCAGGGCGAGCACCAGCATCCACGAGACCACTTCCCATCCCGGGCGGGTGCGCGTGAGCATGCCGCTGACCGTATAGCCGATCGCCGCCGCGGCGACCGCCACGACGAGGAACAGATCGCCCGGCGAGACGTGAAATCCGCCAGCTTGCCGGAACGTGAAGACGAGCACGAGCGCGGCTCCCGCGAGCCCCGTCAGCCAGAAGCCTATCGACGGGCGCTCGCGCGCGACGAGCGCCGCGGCAATCGCGGTGCCGAGCGGCAGGATGCCGATCACCACGCCGCCATGGCTCGCCGGCACTGTGACCATTGCGAGCGAGGAGAACCCGGGAAACCCGGCGATCAGGCACAGCGCCACGACCGCGTAGCGGCTGAGATCGCGCCTCGGGGGCAGGGGGCGCCTCAGCACCGCCAGAACCGCGACCGCGATCAGACCGGCCGCCGCCGCGCGTCCCAGCGCGACGAACCACGGGTCCATGTGGCCGACCGCGACCCGCGTCGCCGGCAGGGTTGCGCCGAAAATGACGACCCCGACGAAGCCGAGCGCCAGCCCGAGCAGGGTATGCGGCGCAGGAGCAGTGCCGGAGCCGGCCGAAGGTGTCGTCGAGGTCATTGGCGCGCCGCGGAACGAGATGCGCGCGACGATCCCTCACGCCATGCCGTCGCCGCAAGCGCATTTCCGTGATGGCAACGATCAGCGCCCGGGATTGCCGCCCTCGCGCATGGCGTCGAGCGTCTCGCGAAGGCGCGTGAGGGGATCAAGCGCCGCCTTGAATGGTTCCGGCCCGATGGCGCCGACGAGTTCCCGCAGCATGGGGTGCAGGCGCGCGATGCAGTCGGCATGCATGGCGCGCCCGGCGTCGGTCAGGGAAACCAGCCGGCCCCGGCCGTCGCGGGCATCGGATGTCACCGCGACGAGCGCCTTCGCGTCAAGCTTCTGCAAGGTCGAGGTCATGGTCGCCTTGGTGACCTGGAAAGCCCGGGCAAGATCGGTTGGCCGCCTCTCTCCGCCCAGCCGCGCGAAATGGTTGAGCACGGTGAACTGGGCCAGCGTCATCCCGGCCGGCATGATCCGCTCGAACGCCGTCGCGGCGAGCTGGCTGACGATGCCGATCTCGTTGAAGACGCGAAATGCGACGTCGATCGTGTCGTCTGTGCGGCTCATGCGGTCCTGATGCGGGTCGAGGCCGCCCAGCGCGGCGTCTGCGGAACGGCAGGACCGTAGCCGAGCCGCGCCAGCATGTGCAGTCGATTCGGAGCCGCGATGCCAAGCGCGGCTTCAAGACGCGCCTTCACACCAGCCATTTCCGGAAATTCCTGCAGCGCCTGGCTGACCGGGTGGAGCGACAGGCCGGCCGCCGCCGCTGCCAGATTGGCGCGCAGATAGGCGCGGCCGGCAGCGAACTGGCCGGCGCGGCTCTCGTCTGGCGCGACCACCATGCAATAGGCCGGCGTCGCCGCCAGCATCGCGCGATACATGTCCGCGCCCATCCGGTAGGCCGAGGACGCGGGATCGGCGAGCTGCGCCCGCGACAGCTGGCCGATCAGCGACAGCCCTTCGAGGAACGGGCCGCCGAGCGAGATGCCGTCCGGATTGGCCTCGATCTCGCGCCGGCCGATGCGCATGAGATCGACGCTCTCCTGATGGGTGCGGGCCGTCTTCGCCTCGATCTCCCAAGCCTCCCACGCGAGCGCGCGTACGCGCGCGACCGCATCGGGGGCCGTCAGCGCCGCGACGGCCGCGAGCGGTCCGGACAGGGCCTGCAACTGCGCCAGCGCCGATACCGGAACTGGTTTCGCCATGTCGAACGGCCGCTTGGTGGACCGGCGCGCCTTGATCTGACCGAACAGCGGGTCCGGACGGGCGGCTTCGTCGCGGACCAGCGTCAGATGGGCGACCGGCCGCCGATCGAGGCGCGGCTGCGGCTCGCCTTCCGGGAATGCGGCCACGTCGAGCCGATACCCGATGGCCCCGGCGGCAAGGCTGGCGATCTCGGTGAAACAGCCGAGGCCGATCACGATCTGGCGGTCGAACGGATCGGTGTGCGGCAGCCGGCGGTCGAGATCGCACCAGAGCGTCATCGTCAGTGGTCTGGTGAGCTCGACGATCCAAGGCTGACGGTTGTGCGGATTCGGCGCGAGCACGGCGTGCGCGACGACGAAGCGGCGCGGGTCGCCGCGGTCGGCTCCGGCCTCCGTCCAGGGCGCAAGGGCGGCGGTCGGCGTGCGGGTCAGGCTGAAGGCGGACATGCCGGCGACGGCGACAAGTCCGGTCGTGCCGGCGGAGACGAGGAACAGGCGGCGGTTCATGACAGCTCATATGGTTAGGGATCGAACTAGATAATTTGATATCTAATCACATGAGATGTCAAGAATGTTCGATATCTAACCAGCATCATTGGCGGGGATGCGTACGCCTGTCGGCGCGAGGTCTCGCGGACACGCGGCCGGGCGCTGGCGCGGAAGGCATACAGATCATCGCTTGATCGGCTGCCAAGTTCATCATGTCCGGGAGCCGTGAACCGGTCTCGGTAGTTGTGAGTGCAAGGTCGCTTTACCCAAGGCGAGGCTGTCGAATAGACTGTTTGGTGCGCCGTATTTGGTTACCATTATTGTTATTGCAGAGGAATGAGCATGCCTGGCTACTGGATATCCCGAACAGCGGCTGCCGCGATGCTTGGCCTTGGGGTCATGATCGCTGCAAGTGGCGTCGCCGAGGCCTGCACGGCGCGCTTTACCTGCAGCCCCGGTGTCAGCCCGACATGCTGGTTCCGCCTGTTCTACCGCAACGGCCAGACAGCGGTCGTCACGGTGCCGGCCGGCGGCCAGCGGCGCATCTTCGGCCTGACGCCCGGAGACGGCTATTGCTCGTCCAATCGGGGTGTGCCGAGCATCGGCTGCACGACCACGCGCATCCGGATGGCGTGCTGATCAGTTCTGGCTTTTGCCCCAGCTGCTGGATCTGACGATGCTCGGCAGGTCCGGCCGCTGCTGCATCTCCGGCGGATGGGGCGGCATGTCCGGCATGCGTCCGCCCGCCTTCTCCACCAGCGCCTGAACGCGCTTGGTGATCGAGGGGTGGGTCGAGAACAGGTCGGCGAAATCGTCCGGATCGTTCTCGAAACACATGTCCATGACGCCCGAGGGCACGCCGTCGATATCGGCCCGCCCCGAGATCTTCAGAAGCGCCGAGATCATCGCGTCCGGGTTCTTGGTCAGCTCCACCGCGCCGGCATCGGCAAGATATTCCCGCGAGCGCGACAGCGACAGCCGCACCACGATCGCCAGCACCCAGGCGACCACCACCAGCGCCACGCCGATCAGCACCGCGATCAGCGCGCCGCCCTTGCGGTCGCTGTCGGACGACGACGAGCGGATGCCGCCGCGCAGGAACGTACGGAATACCAGTTCGCCGACCAGCGAGATGACGCCGGAGATCACCACCGCGATGATCATCAGCCGGACGTCGCCGTTGCGGATGTGCGTGAGTTCATGGGCGAGAACCGCCTCGACTTCCTTGTCGTCGAGGGCGTTGAGCAGACCGGTCGTCACCGTCACCGTGAACTGCTTGTCGTTGACGCCGGACGCGAAGGCGTTGAGCGCGTCGCTTTGCAGGATTGCGAGCTTCGGCGTCTTCAGGCCGCGCGATATGCAGAGATTTTCCAGCATCCGGTGGAGCTTGGGATTCTCCGCCGCTGTCAGCGGCTGCGCACCGGTCATCTTGTCGATCAGCGCGACATTGAACCGGAAGCCGATGAACACCCAAAGGAGCGTCGCCGCCGTTACGAAGGGCAGGGCGGTGAGGAAGACCCGCCATGTCTCCCACATCACATAGGCGCCGATGTGATAGCCCGACATGCCGTAGCCGATCAGGATCACGCCGAAGGTCAGCACATAGGCGAGCAGGAACAGCCCGGCGAGCAGGAACGCCGAGCGGATGCGGTTGTTGCGGATATGGCCGTAGAGCCCGTAGGCCTCGCCGAGCATGGCCTTGGCGCCGCGCTCAGAATTTCACGGTCGGCGCTTGCTCGATCTGGCCGCGCGTCTCCGGTCCGACATCGAAGAACTCGCGCTGGGTGAAGCCCATGCCGGCGGCGAACAGCACGGCCGGAAAAGCCTGGATCGACGCGTTGAACTCGCTGACCGCGTTGTTGAAGAAGCGGCGGGCGGCGGCAAGCTTGTCCTCGACATTGCCGAGATCGACCTGAAGCTGCTGGAAATTGGCGCTGGCTTTCAGGTCCGGATAGGCCTCGCCGAGCGCCATGAGCCGGCCGACCGCGCCCGAGAGCTGCTGCTCGGCGGCGGCCTGCGCTGAAGGTCCGTGCGCGCCCTGCGCCGCGTTGCGAGCGGCAATGACGGCATCGAGCGTCGATTTCTCGTGCGAGGCATAGCCCTTCACGGTTTCGACGAGGTTCGGGATCAGGTCGTGGCGCTGCTTGAGCTGAACGTCGATGTCGGCGAAGGCCTGGTTGACCCGCTGCCTCAGGCCCACCAGGCCATTGTAGGTGTAGATGGCGTAGACGACGAGCGCGGCGAGAATGCCGAGGATGGCCCAGCCCATAAGGTGCTCCTGCTTCCAATGTCGCTGCGGCAGAGTGTCATGAGCGCACTGCACGCGCAAAGGTAGCTTCGTCGCACGGTGTTTCAGGCGGATGGCGGGATGGACACGGTTCTGTCACGCGGCGGTCAGAAGCGCGTGGTGAGCGTCGTCAGCCAGTCGGGCGAGGCCGCGACCAGCGCCGCCTCGATCGCCTTGTCGTAGCCCGTCAGGACCAGCAGGGCGACGACGACGACCGCGAGGCCCAGAGCCGTCTTCGCGCCCTGGCCGGCCGCCATCATGCGCGCCCGGAGGCTGAGCAGGCGTTCACGCGAAAGCGCCCCGAGCGCCGCGAGCGGCAGTCCCGCTCCGAGCCCGAAGGCCAGCATCGTCAGGCCGACCTGCCCGATATTCTCCCCGCGCGCCGCCATCAGCGATGCCGCGCCCAGCGTCGGCCCGACGCAGGGGCTCCAGACCGCGCCGAGCAGCAGGCCCGCGCCGAACTGCCCGGAAAGGCCGGAACGGTCGAAACCGCCGAACCGCGACTGCGTCCAGTCGGACAGCGGCCCCGCCGCCGTCGCAAGACGCGCGCCGGCGGCCGGCACCAGCATGGCAAGGCCGAGCGCCAGCATGACGAGCGCCGCGAAGACGCGGAACACGTCGAGGTCCAGCCCGATGGAGAAGCCGATTGTCGCGACGAACAGGCCAATCATCGTGAAGGACAGGGCGAGGCCCGCGGCAAGCGCTAGCGGGCCTTGCCGGTGCTCGGAGGCCGCGCCCCCGAGCACGATGGGCAGGATCGGCAGGACGCATGGCGACAGGATCGACACGACCCCCGCCAGGAACGCGAAACCGAGTGTGGCGAGCATGGCCGTGCCTCCCTGCCGGTCTCAGAGGGTCACATGCGAGCCATGTCGATGCTCTTCGCCACCAGCGCGGCGATCGAGCCGGCATTGGTGTCGCCGGTGGAGCGGCCGCGTTCCTGCATCCCCCTGAACACGATGAGGGTCGATTGCTTCTGCACGTTGAAGGCGCGCACGACATCCTTCTGGCTGTCGAAATCGACCTCCAGCACGACGAGGTCGCGGAATCGATCCTCGGCGGTCAGGCGCGAGAGGATCGGTTTCTGCGCGCGGCAGACCGGACACCATGGAGCCGTCACCTCGACGAGGATGGGTTTGCCGGCCGTCCGGGCCGCGTCGAAGGCCGCCTGCGTGAAGCGCTGCGGCATGGCGGATGCCGGGAGCGCGGCGGCGATGCCGGCGGTGACGCAGGCGATCAGCAGCGAGCGGCGGTGGATCCTGGCATTCCCGGTCATGGCGTTTCCCATCATGGCTTTCCCTTGAACCTTGAAGCGCCGGCGCATGGGCATCGGCGTCGAGGTTCCTACGGGCGTGGGGCGCAAGATGTTACGCGCGGGCGTTGCGACGATGCGGCGAACGCGGGCGCGCGGCGGCCTGACATGGCGAGGCCCCGAACGGTGTCCCGCCGGGGCCTCTCAACATATCAGTCGGCCTGTAAGCCGGGTTCTGTGGGGCGGGATTTCTCCCGCGCGACGGCCATTCCTCTAGGCGCCCGATTGCTCGGACGCTCTGGCAACCTACCCGGACGGCGGCGCGGATCCACGCCCGGGGTCGCCCCCTGCCGTCCCTATTCGGTTTTGCTCCCGGTGGGGTTTGCCATGCCGCTTCCGTTGCCGGTCGCGCGGTGGGCTCTTACCCCACCGTTTCACCCTTGCCGGGGCATGCCCCGGCGGTCTCTTCTCTGTGGCACTGTCCCTGGGGTCGCCCCCGCCGGACGTTATCCGGCACCGTGGTTCCGTGGAGCCCGGACTTTCCTCCCCCGCGCCCTTTCGGGTGATGCGGCGGCGGCCGTCCGGCCGGCTGATGCACGTGACCTGCGGCAATCGGCCGGGCCTGTCAAGGCGAATGCCGGTTCAGTCGGCGGACTGGCGGCCCTTCGGCGCGCCGAGACCGGCGGATTTCGATGAAACCTTCGGCGGGTCGCTCGCGGGGAAGCTCTCTTCCAGCTCCTCGTCGAGTTCCGCATTGGTTTCGCAATCGGCCTCGCGCGGCGGCATTTTGGGACCCTTGCCCGCGACGGCCTCGTCGAACTCACGGGTGCCCTGTTTCTGGAGCTCGTCGGCCTTTCGGGTGGCAGTCATCCGTCTCTCCTCTTTGTCTCGGGCATAACAACCTGCGGGCGTCAGCGGGGTTCCGGCGCTTGGGGGCAAGGCGGGCCTCTGCTAAGCCTCGCGGGCGGCCATATCAGCAGGAACGCCCATGCCCGTCCAATTGCTCAGCCCCCTGTTCGGTTCGCCGGCCATGGACGCGGTCTGGTCGGCCGACGCAACCATCGGGGCGATGCTGGCCTTCGAGGCGGCGCTGGCGGCGGCGGAGGCCGATGCGGGCGTCATCCCCCCTGCCGCTGCCGCTCCCATCGCGGCGGCTTGCGACGCGCGGCTTCTCGATGGCGTGGTACTGGCCGACGCAGCCGGGGTCGCCGGCAATACCGCCATCCCGCTGGTCAAGATGCTGACCGCCCTGGTCGCGAAATCCGACGCGGAAGCCGCCAAATGGGTCCATTACGGCGCGACCAGCCAGGACGCGATGGACACCGGCCTCGTCCTCCAGCTGCGCGACGCCTTCGATCTCATCGAGGCCGATCTCGCCCGCGCCATGGCGGCGGCGGCGAAGCTCGCGAAGGCGCACCGCGAAACGCCCATGGCCGGCCGCACCTGGCTGCAGCAGGCCCTGCCCATCACTTTCGGCCTGAAGGTCGCCGGCACGCTCGACGCGCTCATGCGCCACGCCGAGCGGATCGGCGAGGCGCGCCCGCGCGTGCTGGCGCTGCAATTCGGCGGCGCGGCGGGTACGCTCGCCTCGCTCGGCGGCAAGGGGCCGGATGTGGCCCGCCTGCTGGCCGACCGGCTCGGCCTGACGTTGCCCGATGCGCCATGGCACGGCCAGCGCGACCGGGTGCTGGAGGCAGCCAGCCTGTTCGCCGGGATCGTCGCGACCTCGGCCAAGGCGGCGCGTGACATCGCGCTGATGATGCAGACCGAGATCGGCGAGGTTCTGGAGCCGGCAGCGCCCGGCCGGGGCGGCTCCTCCACCATGCCGCACAAGCGCAACCCCGCTTTGTCCGCGATCATCCTCGGCGCGGCGGGCCTTGCCCCCCAGCTTCTGGCGGCGGTTGCCGCAGGAGGCTCCGGCGAGCACGAGCGCTTCGCCGGCGGCTGGCAGTCCGAGTGGCTGGCGCTGCCCGAGCTGGCGCGCCTGACGGGCGGAGTGGTCGCCCGCCTTGTCGAGCTGCTGGAAGGCCTCGAGGTGAAGCCCGAGCGCATGCGCGCCAATCTCGCCGCCACCGGCGGCCTCCTCATGGCCGAGGCCGTGCAGATGGCGCTGGCGCCCACCCTCGGCCGCCTCGTCGCCCATGACCGGATCGAAGCCGCCTGCCGCAAGGCCGTGGTCGAGGGCAGGGCGCTGCTCGACGTCCTCGCCGAGGATGGCGAGATCACCCGCCACGCACCGCGCGAGAAGCTCGCCGAACTGCTTGACCCCGCCAGCTATCTCGGCGCTTCCGCCACCTTTGTTGATCGCGTGTTGGCGCATTACGAAGGGCAGCGATAGCTTCGCCGGGCCAATCGAGACGTTGATCCCGGCGACTCGGAAAATCCGCGGAACGGGGGCTTGCAAGGCGGCTGACATCGGCCCCTTCAACGTTATTGCCCTCCAGAGAGCGTCTGTCCCCGGCGGTCAGTCGAAATGACGCTGCAACTCACCCAAAGGCTTCAGACCCGCGACGAAGTCGAACCTGCCCTCACGCATCTCCGTGGCCGCCGTCAGGAATGACTGCAACGCGATCCGCGACAGGCCGCCGCCGATGCTGACCCTGCGAACGCCCGCCTCGCTGAGCTGCTTCATGGTGATGGACGGGTCGGCGAACCCCATGACCACATTGAACGGCCGCTTCACCGCTCCGACGACCGTCCTGATCTCCTCGAGCGTATGCAGGCCCGGCGCATACAGCACATCCGCTCCGGCCTGCTCGAAAGCCTGCAGGCGCCTGATCGTGTCGTCCAGATCGCGCCGGCCGTGCAGGAAATTCTCCGCTCTCGCCGTCAGCATGAACGGAACCGGCAGGGACCGAGCGGTTTCCACAGCCGCCTGAACCCGCTCGACCGCCAGCGAGAGCGCGTAGATCGGAGATGAGGGGTCCCCGGAGCTGTCCTCGATGGAGCCGCCGACAGCGCCATATTCCTGCGCCAGCGCGATGGCTTTCGCTGCCTCCGCCGGATCGTCGGCGAAGCAGTTTTCAAGATCGACGTTCACCGGCAGGTCCGTCGCCTCTGCGATAACCCTGCAATTGTCGAGCACCTCCTGCAGCGTGGCCCGTTTCTTCCCCATCATGTTCGCGAGGCCGAGGCTGGTCGTGGCGAGCGCCTCGAAGCCCAGCCCCTGCAACAGCAGTGCAGAGCCCCGATCCCAGGGATTGGGGATCGCGAAGGCCTCCGTGCCTTCGTGCAGCGCCCTGAACGCCCGAGCCTTCTCCGAAATCGTGGGCATCCGTTCCTCGCAGTCAGACGTTCAATTTCGACACCGGCTTTCAGGCCCGATCTGATCACATCGCTAAGAACAAAACAAGAACAAAATGATTGGCGGAGTTTGAGGCTGGCGGAGGCCGCGTCACGGGATCAGCTTGGTTTGGCCAGATCCGGCGCCATCGCCCGCCGGGGTCGCATCAGAATGCGAGGCTGGTCGGTCGGCCGCCTGCTAGCCGCCGTAAATGCCCTTGTAGGCATCGCGCAGCAGGTTCTTCTGCACCTTGCCCATGGTGTTGCGCGGCAGGTCGTCGACCACGATCACCCGCTTCGGCAGCTTGAACTTGGCGAGCCGGCCTTCGAGAGCGCCGAGGATGACGCGCTCGTCCAGCTTCGCGCCCTTTTCCGCCACCACGACGGCGGTGACGCCTTCACCGAAATCGGGATGCGGCACGCCGATGACAGCGCTCTCGACCACGCCGGCCATGCCGTCGATCTCGGTCTCGATCTCCTTCGGATAGACGTTGTAGCCGCCGGTAATCACGAGATCCTTGCCGCGGCCGACGATGTGGACATAACCGCTGTCGTCGATCATGCCGAGGTCGCCGGTGATGAAGAACCCGTCCTCGCGGAACTCGGCGGCGGTCTTCTCCGGCATCCGCCAGTAGCCCTTGAAGACGTTCGGCCCCTTCACCTCGATCATGCCGATCTCGCCCTGCGCCAGTTTCGCACCGGTCTCGGGATCGGCGACGCGCAGCGACACGCCGGGTAGCGGAAAGCCCACCGTGCCGGCGATGCGCTCGCCGTCATAGGGGTTGGAGGTGTTCATGTTGGTCTCGGTCATGCCGTAGCGTTCGAGGATCGCCTGGCCGGTTTTCTCCTTGAACGCGCGGTGCGTCTCGGCCAGCAGCGGCGCCGAGCCCGAGACGAACAGGCGCATGTGGCGCGTGGCGTGCTGGGTCAGCCGCTCGTCCTGCACGAGGCGCACGTAGAAGGTCGGCACGCCCATCATCGTGGTGGCGCGCGGCATCAGTTCGAACACCTTGTCGGCGTCGAACTTCGGCAGGAACAGCATGGAGGCGCCGGCCATCAGGATCGTGTTGGTGGCGACGAACAGGCCGTGCGTGTGGAAGATCGGCAAGGCGTGCAGCAGCACGTCGTCGCTGGTGAACTTCCAGTAGTCCTTCAGCGTCAGGGCGTTGGAGGCGAGATTGTCGTGGGTCAGCATGGCGCCCTTGGAGCGCCCGGTGGTTCCCGACGTGTAGAGGATGGCGGCGAGGTCGTCCGGCCCGCGCGAGACCGTGTCGAAGGCCGGCTTCTCGGCGCTCGCCTTGTGCCAGAGCGAACCGTCCTTCGCCCGCCCGAGGGTCTCGACCGCCGGCACGCCGGTCTTGGCGGCGATCCCGGCAATGCCCTCGCGCCGGGTCGGATCGCAGACGACGAGCGCCGGTTCGGCGTCGGAGAGGAAATATTCGAGCTCGGCGAAGGTGTAGCCGGTGTTGAGCGGCAGGAAGATGGCGCCGGCCCTGACGCAGGCGAGGTAAAGGAAGATCGCCCCCGGCGATTTTTCCACCTGCACAGCCACCCGGTCGCCCGGTTTGACGCCGGCGGCGACCAGCGCATTCGCGAAGCGCCCGGTGGCGGCGAACAGATCCTCATAGGTGAACCGCGTGCCGTCCTCGGTCTCGATGAAGGTCTTGGCGGTATCGGTGCCGTAGAGGCGGATCAGGTCGAACAGATGATTGGCCATGGCTCAGCGATGCGCAGGAACGGGAGGGCCGGACCATGCCGCATCTGCCCGGCGAGGTCGAGGGGGCGGGCGGTGGTGGCCATTCCCTAAGGGCCCGGCGGGCTATTCGACCGGCTTGCCCGGACCGGATCGCTGGGCTTTCATCGGACGGCCTGACGAACCGACCGCTCGCGCAGGCGCTCGTTCTGACCCCCGCCTGAGCTCATGGACCGCATAGGGAGAGCGCGAAAATGGACCCAGTTCTGCATCCGGTTGCGATCAAGCACTTGCCGGCCTTCATCACCGCGCCGGGGCAAACGGACGTCCTTTTCAATGTCGTCGCGGTCGTTCTGGTCCTGATGGCCTTCGCCATCGGCAATGTTTATCTGCGGCTGCACGCGCTTCCCGAGCACATCGCCCACCAGACGGAGAAGGCGCAGCTTCAGATTGTCGCCGTCCTGTCGCTGATCGCGCTGTTCACCCACAACAATCTCTTCTGGATCGCCGCGCTCCTGCTCGCGATGGCCGAGATTCCTGATTTCGTCACGCCCTTGAACTCGATGTCGCGCTCGCTCGACACGATCGCGCAGCGCGCCGTCATTGCACTCGATGCACCGCCTGTCACCGTCCCGCCGCCCGAGGCGAAGCCGATTCCGGAGCCCGCACAGCCGGTCGTGGCGGCGGCTCCCCCGACACCGCCCGCGGCGCCTCCGCCACCTGCGCCGGGCGCCGGACCGGCCACGCGGACCGATGGAAAGGCCTGAGCCATGTTTGAATTCATCCTGTGCTCCATGGTCACCATCCTGCCCGACTATCTCTATCGCCGTTACTGGCAGGGCAAACGGATCGGAAGCGAGATCACGCTGTTCTCCATGTGGTTCGAATTGCGGCGCGGCATCACCGCCTGCATCCTGCTGACCGTCGCCCTCATCACGGTGATCTTCTATTTCCACCCGTCGACAACGAACGCCGCGACCGCGTTCCGCTCCGTGACCATCCTCCCAGAGACGGGCGGCCGCGTCGCGGAGGTCTATGTCAACCGCTTCCAGAAGGTCGAAGCCGGCGCGCCGCTGTTCCGGCTGGACAGCACGGCGCATCAGGCCGCGCTCGATACGGCGATCAGCCGTATCGCGGAGATCGACGCGCAGATCGCGGTGTCCACTGCCGATCTGGCAGCCGCGGACGGTCAGATTCAGCAGGCGGAGGCGGCCCATCGGCAGGCGGAGGATGACCTCAACCGCCAGCTTGAGTTGCAGCGCCGCAATGCCGGGGCCGTCGCGCAGCGCGACGTCGATCGACAGCAATCGCTCGTTGATGTGCGCAAGGGCGCTGTCGTGGCCGCCATTGCGAGCAAGGAGTCGCTCCGGACGAGAATCTCGACGCTGCTACCGGCGCAGAAGGCGAGCGCGGAGGCCGCGGCCCGGCAGGCGCGCATCGACATCGACAAGACGGTGGTGCGGGCAGGGGTCGCCGGGACGGTCCAGCAGTTCACGCTGCGCGTCGGGGAGGTGGTCAATCCGCTACTGCGGCCGGCGGGCATCCTGGTGCCGACGGAAGCCGGCCGCGCCACGCTCATAGCCGGCTTCAGCCAGATCGAGGCGCAAGTGATCAAGCGCGGGATGATCGCCGAGGCCACCTGTATCGGCAAACCCTATACGATCATCCCGCTGGTGGTGACGGACGTGCAGGAGGTGATCGCGGCCGGGCAGGTGCGGGCGAGCGACCAGCTGGTCGATGCGCAGCAGTTCGCCCGTCCCGGTACACTGACGACCGTGCTCGAACCGCTCTATCCCGGCGTGCTCGACGGTGTTCCGCCGGGCAGTTCCTGCATCGTCAACGGGTACAGCAATCACGAGGAGGAACTGCATCGGCCTGGCATCTCGACCGGCCGGAAGCTGTTCCTTCACGTCGTCGACGCAACGGCCCTGGTGCACGCCATGATCCTGCGCATACAGGCGCTGGTATTGCCGGTCCGAACGCTGGTGCTCGGGGGGCATTGAGACGCCGCCGTATCGCGCGGGCGTGGGGCGGGCCGCCTTTGCTGGCGGCCCGGGGCGCCGAAATCCTCTCGGGCTCAGGTCCCGAAGGCCGCCGTTCCGCCATGCCCGGGGCCCGTGGTGGTCGCACCGAGGCTGTCCACCTTCAGTGTCGCGCGCATCTGCGTGCCGATGCCCAGCCGCGAGCGGATGGACAATGCGCCGCCGTGCATCTCGACCAGCCGCTTGACCAGAGCCAGCCCGATCCCCGCGCCCTCGTCCTGGCCGCCGGCTGCCTCGGCGGTCGGGTCGAGCGCCTGCGCGAGCTGGCCCGGGGACAGGCCCGAGCCGGAATCGACCACGTCGAGGACGAGTTCGCCGTCCGGCCCGCGTCGCGCGGAGAAATTGACGAGGCCCCCCTCCGGGGTTGAGCCGATGGCGGTGGAGACGAGTTCGCCCATGATCTTGCGGAGCGCGGTGGCGCTGGCGGCCATGGACGACACGTCGGGCGTCCAGACCACCCGCAGCTTGACGCCCTTGCTCTCCGCGCGCGGGCGATAGAGCAGGTTGACCTCGCCGATCAGCTTCTCCATCGGCGCGCGGTCGGCGACCGGCGGCGTCTCGAGGCTCGACGCCTGCGCGTAGTCGATGACGTCGGCGAGCCGGCGGGCGAGACGGGCCGATTCCTCGCGCGCCGCCTCGATCAGCGCGTCGATGTCGGCCTGATGGCGGCTGGAACCGGCACGCTTCGCCATCAGGTGCAGGCGCTCGATCGGCTGGCGGAACGTCCGGCCGATCAGCTTGACGAGGCCCGACCGCATGCCCTGCACGCTTTCGACGGCGACCAGCGAGCGGGCGACCTGATCGGTCAGGAAGGCGACCTCCCGGGTTGCTTCCTCCAGCTGGCGATCACGCTCGGCAAGGTCTTCCGTGAGCCGGACCGTCGTGCGGTCCGCCTGGTCGACGGCGGCCTCGGCGAGGTTGAGCTTTTCCTTCACGCCACGGATCTGGGCCTGGAAGATGTCGATGGCGCGGTTGTATTCGCGCGCGACCTGACCGAGCTCGCCATCCGCGTCGGCTTCGAGATAGGCGAAGCTGCCGGCATTGCGGTCGAGCGAGCCGAGCTGGCTGACGAGGATCGCGACGTCGGTGGTCATCGCGTGTTCTGACACGTTGAGCCCGATCCGCTCCTGGTCCTGATCGACCCGCAGCTTGACGGCGAAGCGCGCGGCGATCAGCCCCGCCGCCATGATCGCCGCCGACCATGTCGTTATGGCGAGCAGACCGACCGCCTGCGCGGCAAGCCCGCCGGCAAGGTTTGACGGATCGCACAGCGCGACGGCCATGAGGCCGAGCGCGCCGGCGAACAGGTGAACCGGGGCGGTGCCGAGCGGGTCGTCGATCTCCATGGCGCGGATCAGCCGCGCCCCCGCGATCGCGGCCGCGGCTCCAGCCGCGCCGACGGCAATCGCGCCGAGCGGCGCGAACAGGTGCGCGCCGGCCGAGGCCGCGACGACGCCCGCGAGGGTCGCGTGGACCATGTCGATGACGCTGACGGTTGCGGGCCGGGTCTGGTTGGCGACAAAGGCCGCGACTACCGCCGCGGCGCCGGCCAGCATCAGGTTGAGCACGACGGCAGCGGGCGAAGCCCCTGCCGCCTGCGCCTGGCCGAGCGCGAAGCCGAACCAGCCGAGCCACAGCAGCAGGGCGCCGAGCGCGGCGAAGGGGAAGGCCTGGCTCTGGACGACCGCGACCCGCCGCGCGCCACCGAACCGTCCGGTGCGTGGGCCGATCAGGGCCGATGCGACAAGGGCAGCCATGCCGCCAGCGACATGGATGACCCCGCTGCCGGCGAGATCGACGAACCCGATCGATTTCAGCCAGCCGGTTCCGGTCCAGGCCCAGTGGGCGATCAGCGGCACGATCAGCAGTGCGTGGATGGCGACCACGGCGGCGTAGCCGCGCAGCGTCGTCCGTTCCGCGGTAGAGCCCGACAGGATCGCCACGGCACCCGCCGTCAGGACCATGTGGAACAGGATTGCGGGCGAGGCCGCGTCCGGCAGGAAGGGGCCGTTGCCGGCCAGCGGGCCTCCGGCATTCATGATGCCGTGTCCGAAGGCCCAGGCGATCAGGACGGCGAGGCCCAGCTGGACCAGCGCCTTGGCCGCGACGTTGACCGAGTGCTTGGCGCGCACCAGCCCGCTTTCCAGCGTCACCTGCCCGGCGAGAACGAGGAGGATCGAAAGGGCAGCCGCCACCGGCCAGACATCATGCGGAGAAGGGGATGCCATGCAGGGGTCCAGCCGCAGGCGGGCCGCCTGCCGGGCCAATCTCGCCCGGTATGGTTAACGTCACGTTACCGGTACACGGAAACCGCCATGTTCAGAGGCGGTTAGTCGCCGCCCTCACGCGCCCGGGGGCGGGCGCCCGCGATCGCGCCACTCGCGCGGGCGCATGAACTCTCCGGCCCACAGGCCGCGGCGTCCGGCGCGGGCCTGCGCCTCCTCGGCATAATAGCCGCCGAACGAGACCGCATGGCCCGCGCTGACCATGGCCTGCGCGAGATCGACGGCCTCGACGCGGCAGGTCGCGACGGTCCGGCCGAAACGATCCATGTCGCGGCGGTCGCAGGTCACCTGCTGGCCGGCCACCATCGCGATCAGCGCCCGGGCGGCCTCGCGCCCGCATTGAACCTCGCGGCCGTCGCGCATGCAGCGCTGGAACAGTTCCGGCGCGTCAATGCCCCACAGCCGGACCTCGGTTCCCGCGACCATCAGGCTGTCGCCGTCGATGATCCTCGCATGGCCGGTGATCTGGGGTCGCGGCGCGCGCATGCTGAGCGCATAGGCGAGGACGCCGCCGGCGACGAGGAAAGCCGTCATCGATAGCAGCGCGAAGCCGCGGTTCACGCGGTGCCGGCGGGCGGAGAAGCGGGCCATGGAGGGCGTCTGGCATTGCCGCGAATCGCGGCGGGCGGGACAGTCTGTTCATGGTTCGTTTACCATGGATATCGACCTGCCGTTAATCACCTCCTGCCACATTTCGGACGCGGGTTGCGTTGCGTTGGGAGAGGTGCGCTCGAATGGGCGTGGAGGTGGTCGGCGCGGAGCCGGGGGACCGGCAGGCGGAACGCGCGCGCGAGCACGCGCAGAGCCGCAAGCGCGTCGTCCGTCAGGTTCGCGACGCGCGCGACAAGCTGACCTCCTCGACCGGCACCAAGCGCTCGTTTGAATACGAGCTGATCCGCCACTACGCCCAGAACAAGATGTCCGCCGCCCTCGCGGTGGTGCTGCTCGCGATCGCGACCGGCGGCGTCGCCGGCTGGATCACCAATCCGGTGATGGGTGCCGTCGGCGCGGGCGCGGTGCTGGTCACCCATGGTTTCGTCATCCTGCTCTGCCGCGCCTTCCTGAAGGTGCAGCCCGACAAGGCGGACCTGCGCTCGTGGCGGATGCGCTTCGTGCTCGCCGAGATGGTGCTCGGCCTCGCCTGGGTTTTCGCGCTGGCCGTGGTGATGAAGACCGACGTGCCGGAGGCCAACACCTTCCTGATCGTCGGCATGCTGATCGTGGTCGCGATCTCGGCGATGATCGGGTCGACGCTGCCCGGCGCGGTCCTTGCCTCCTCGCTGCCGATCACCGGCGTCGTCATCGCCTATTTCCTGATGGTGCAGGGGCTGAACGGCGCGCTGCTCGCCACCATGGCCATGGGCGCGCTGGTCTTCTTCGCGATCATCTCGACGCGGCTCTACCAGAGCAATCTCGCCACCATCGAGGCGCGCGCCGAGAAGGACGCGCTGATCGGCGAGCTGGAGACCGCCAAGACCAATTCCGACGAGGCCCGGCGCAATGCCGAGATGGCCAATGTCGCCAAATCCCAGTTCCTCGCCCAGATGAGCCACGAGCTGCGCACGCCGCTCAACGCCATTCTCGGCTTCTCCGAGGTCATGAAGGGCGAGATGTTCGGCCCCCATTCCTCGCCGCAATATGCCGAATATGCCGGCGACATCCATTCGTCCGGCCAGCACCTCCTGTCGCTGATCAACGAGATCCTCGACCTCTCCCGCATCGAGGCCGGCCGCTACGACCTCAACGAGGAGGCGCTGACGCTTGCCTACGTGGTCGAGGACTGCCACCACCTTCTCAAGGTGCGCGCCAAGAACAAGGGCGTCGACATCGTCGAGCTGTTCGAGCCGGACATGCCGAAGCTCTGGGCTGACGAGCGCTCCATTCGCCAGATCGTGCTCAACCTGATGTCCAACGCGATCAAGTTCACGCCGGCCGGCGGTGAGATCACGCTGAAGGTCGGCTGGACGGCGTCCGGCGGTCAGTATGTCTCCGTGAAGGATACCGGTCCCGGCATTCCCGAGGACGAGATTCCGGTGGTCCTGTCGAATTTCGGGCAGGGCTCGAACGCCATCAAGAACGCCGAACAGGGCACCGGCCTCGGTCTGCCCATCGTGCAGGGCCTCGTCACCATGCACGGCGGCACGTTCACGCTGAAATCGACGGTCCGCGTCGGCACGGAAGTGACCGTGACATTCCCCGCCGAGCGCATCATGGAAGCGCTGCCGGCCATTTCGAGCCCGTCATCCGCGCCCATCGACGTGCCGATGGAGGAGGACGCGCCGTCGCCCTCGCAGGTCACTCCGCAGAAGATCAGCGCGCTGCGGCGGACCTTGTTCGGCGGCAAGTAGCCCGTCAGCCCTCCGTCGTCGCGGCCCGGCGCCTATTCGGGCAGGCCCGCCAGCCGAATGTCGGGCGCGAAGGAGCGGCTGACCGGCAGCCGCCTGCCATCGACGAGCTCGACCTGCATGCGGCCATCGTCCCGGATCAGCCGCGCGACCGCGCCCCTGGCCACCCAGTGCGAGCGGTGGATCTGCATCCCCGCAACGCCGTCCAGTTCCCTGATCGCGTCGGAGAGGCGCATCAGCAGCAGGGTGCTGCCGGTGCGGGTCCGCACCTCGATATAATGGTCCTGCATCGTCAGGCTGACGAGGTCGCGGCCGGTCTCGACCGGCAGCCGCGCGAGGAAGGCACTGCCCGGCCGTGGGACGGGCGGCGCGGATTCCGGCTGCATCGGCTCGGCGGCATTCCCGGTCTCGTCCTGATTTCGGAAGAGGCCGACCAGAACGGTGACCGCGAGGGTGATCGTGACGGTGGTCGCCAGGGTCGATGCGGCATTGGCGAGGGTCAACGGCATGCCCGCCAACACGTGCGCGACCGCGATCTGGATCGCCGCCAGCGGCAGCGACGCCGCCAGTCCGCCCGCAGCGAGGCGCGGCCAGCGCCGCTCCGTCCACCGGGCGAGCATGTGGAAGACGGTCACGATGATCAGGACGGCGATCATGGCGTGCGAGGCGGTCATGGCCGCCCAGTAGAGGAGGCGCGGGCCGAAGCTCATGCGCTCGGCCGTGCCGAACGGCCCGATCACCGTCGCGGTGAGCGCGACGACCGCGACGGTCACCTGGCCGCGCGGCCCCGCAGCGAACTCGCGCAACTGGCGAAGCGCCAACGACAGGGGACTTTCGTTCACGAATGATCCCCGTCGACTGGCGAAACAGCGGTTCCGCGCCGGACCGGCGTCAGCCAATCAGCACTCCGGCGGCCGACATCCCTCGGCCTTTCGCACCGGAGACTTCCCGCAATGACCACCACGGCCTTCATCATCGAAATCATCCGCGGCACGCCGCGCTGGGTCTGGGCCCTGCTCGCCCTCGTGCTCTATCTCGGATACACGAGCACGAAAGACCGGACAATCGACGCCCGGCGCCTGCTGATCATGCCGCTGGCGATGGTCGGAGTGAGCCTGTCGTCGCTGATTGCCGGCCACATTTCGGTCGAGGCCGCGACCGCCTGGCTGGCGGCGCTCGCGCTGGGCGCAGCCGGCGGCGCGCGCCTCGGACTTGCCTCGGGCGCGGAGCCCGGCGAGCAGCCGATGACCGTGCGGCTGCCGGGCGAATGGCTGTCGCTGACCCTGATCATCGTCATGTTCGCGAGCCGCTATGTGTTCGCGGTCATCCTGGCGATTGCGCCGAACTACGCCGCCGACACCGGTTTCGCGGTCGTCAGGAGCCTCCTGACCGGCGGGCTGGGTGGCCTGTTCCTCGGCCGTGGCATCGCGATGGCTTCGCTCGGGTTCAGGGGGCGCGGCGTCGTCACCCCCTGACGTCTGCGTGGCATTCATGCGGCGTCCGGGAAGAGGTCATGCTCCCCCGGACTGCCGGCTTGACCGGTCAAAGCCGCCATGGTGCGGTTACACGACAACAAGCATTGCCGGCCGGAGGAAACCCCATGAAGCTCTACGACACGCAGCTTGCTCCCAATCCGCGCCGCGTGCGGATTTTTCTCGCCGAGAAGGGCATCGACATCCCGAAAGTCCAGATCGATCTCGGCAAGATGGAGCAGAAGTCGGAGAGCTACTCGGCGGTCAATCCGCGCATGCGCACGCCCGCGCTGGAACTCGACGACGGTTCGGTGATCTCGGAGTCGGTCGCCATCTGCCGCTATATCGAGGTGCTGCATCCCGAGCCGAATCTGTTCGGCAGGACGGCGAAGGAGATCGGCGAGATCGAGATGTGGTCGCGGCGGCTCGAAATGCACCTGCTGGCGACCATCGCGTCGGCTTTCCGCCACCTGCATCCCGCGATGGTGCAGATGGAAGTGCCGCAGGTGAAGGAATGGGGCGAGGTCAACAAGGGGCGCATCGTCGGCGAACTGGCCTTCCTCGACCGGCAGCTGAAGGGCCGCGAGTTCATCTGCTGCGACCGCTACACCAATGCCGACCTGACGGGCCTCGTCGCCATCGATTTCCTCCGGCCGACCCGCGTCACGGTACCCGATGAACTTGTCGACCTGAAGCGCTGGCACGCCGCCATGGCGGCGCGTCCCGGCTCCGTGCCCTGATCGGGCTGCCGGCCCGTGCTATGGAGGCGGCGTGGAAGACCTCGCCTCCCTCAGCCAGGCCATTGCCGCCTGCCGGATCTGTGTGGAACAGCCGATCCGGCGGCCATTGCCGCACGAGCCGCGCCCGGTCGCGTGGCCCTCGGCCACGGCGCGCATCCTGATCGCGGGGCAGGCGCCGGGCACGCGCGTTCATGCCTCCGGCCGTCCCTTCACCGACCCGTCGGGTGACCGGCTCCGCAGCTGGATGGGCGTCGACGAGACGGTCTTCTACGACCGCGACCGCATTGCCATCGTGCCGATGGGCTTCTGTTTCCCGGGCCTCGACGCCAAGGGCTCCGACCTCCCGCCGCGCCCTGAATGCCGCGCCACGTGGCACGACCGGTTGATGGCGGCCATGCCGCAGATCGAGCTGATCCTCGCGGTGGGGGCGACGGCGCAGCATTACCACCTCGCTCGCCTCGGACTTGGCCACCTGATCGCGCCGACGCTCACGGCGACGGTCGGGAACTGGGCGGCCGTTCTTCAGGCTTCGGCGCAGCCGGCGGTCTTCGCCATGCCGCATCCCTCCTGGCGCAATTCCGGCTGGCTGAAGCGCCATCCCTGGTTCGAGGCGGAATTGCTCCCGGTCCTGAGGCGCCGGATCGCCGCACGACTCTGAAAGTGGCGATCAGCCATGTCCATGGCGGTCCCGCCTTGCCTTCGCCACGAAATCCCGCGCAATCTCACGTTGCGGCATGCGGGGCGACGACGGCCGTGTCAGGAATCCGGGAGACATCCATGTTCCGAACCATGATCAGGCGCGGGATCGGCCTTCTGGCCGGCGCGCTGCTCACGGCCCTCGCAGCATCGCCGACGCTCGCCGAGACGCGCGTTGCGCTTGTGCTCGGTGCGGGCGGCTATGCCACCAACCCCATGCCGAACGCGCTGAACGATGCCGGCCTCGTCGCGCGCACGCTGCGCGACCTCGGTTTTTCGACCGTCGAGGGCGCGGACCTGACATCTGCCGAGGTGCGGCAGGCGGTTGCCGAGTTCATCGGCAAGCTGCGCGAGGCAGGTCCCGATTCGGTCGCCATCGTCTATCTGGCCGGCCTTGGCCTGCAGCACGAGAGCGACAGCTACTTCATTCCCTCCGATGTCGCGGTCTCGGGCGAGGCCGACGTGCCGATCGGCGGGGTGCGCATCGCCGACATCGCCCGCGCCATCGCCGCCGTTCCGTCCAAGGCGCGGGTCGTCCTGCTCGACCTGTCGCGCGACCATCCCTACGCCGCCGTCGGCCGTCCGGTGGGACCGGGCCTCGGCGTTATCGACGGCGCGCCGGGCCTCTTGATCGCCTCCGCCGCCGCGCCGGGGCAGGTCTCGGTGACCGCCGACCAGGCCTATGGCCGCTTCGCCACCGCGCTCGCCGAACAGCTCGCCGCGCCGGGCGTTCCGCTGGACGAGGCCGTTGCGCGGGCGCGCCTGCGCGTGCACCAGCTCACCAATGGTCGCGACACGCCGTGGGAGGTCTCGGCGCTGCAGCCGCCGGCCCCGGTCCTGAATGCCGGAGAGACGACCGGCTCGACGCCGCCGCCCGCGCCGCCGCTGGCGGACCGCCCGATGGAGGGCCTGTCCTCGCAAGAGGCCTACGCGCTTGCCATCGAACGGGATTCGATCGAGGGCTATCAGGCCTTCCTGCGCATCTATCCCGACGATCCGCTCGCCGCGCGCGTCAAGCGCCTGCTCGCCGCCAAGCGCGAGGCGCTGGTCTGGCGGCGCACGATCCGGGTCGGTTCGGCGCAGGCCTACTGGACCTATCTCCGGCGCTATCCGCGCGGGCCGCATGCGGCCGAGGCGCGCTGGCGGCTGGAGCGCCTGCAGGTAGCGGTCGCTCCGCCGGCCGATTTCGTCGAGGTCGTCTACGACGACATCCCGCCGCCGCTGCCGGTGGTCGAGGTGGTCTATGATCCGATCTATTGGGAGCCCGCTCCGCCGGCCTTCTACGACGAGGTGGTGATTGCGCCATCGATCTATCTCGGCCCGCCAATCGCTCCGGTCTACTTGCTGCCGCCGCCGCCGCCGCCGATCTGGGGCGTGCTTCCGGTCGTGGCAGCCGCGGCGATCATCGCCTCGCCGATCGTTATCCAGCGCTTCGTGCGCCCGCGCGTGCAGCCCGTGGTGCTGACGCCGCGCGCCGGTCCGCGCATCGGCCTGCCGCCAGGGGGAAGGCCCGGAGGCTTTCCCGGCGCCGGAGGCCCGGGCGGTCCCGGCTTCCGGCCCCTTCCGGGCGGCGCTGGCGGTGCCGCGCTGCCGGGCGGTGGCGTCCGGCCGGGCCCCGGGGTCATCCAGCCGCCCGGCGCGCGCCTCGCTCCCGGCAACCAGCCGAGCATGATCAATCCGGCGCCCCGTGGGCCGAATGTCGGCGCGCCGCAGATCGGCCGCCCGGGCGGGCCGCAGATCGGTCGTCCCGGTGCTCCGGTCCTCGGTGGGCGCGGCATCGATCCGAACACTGGCCGCCGGGTGCGGGACGCCGGCATCGGCAACCAACCGATCGGTGGTCCCAATGCCGGTCCGCGGCGCGGCGGAGCCTTCCGTGGTCCGGTTCAGGGCAATATCCGGCCGCAGATGCAGCCGCGCCCGAACTTCCAGCCGCGCATCCAGCAGCGGCCGCAGTTCCAGTCGCGTCCCAGCGTCCAGCCCCGGATGCAGGCGCGGCCGAGCTTCCAGGCCCCGCGCATGCAGGCCCCGCGCCCCTCGTTCCAGGCACCGCGCGTCTCGCGGCCCGCCGCGCCGAACATCCGCCGCCGCCCCTGAGGCACAGCGCCGGACCAAAGACAAAGGGCCCCGGGATCAGCTCCCGGGGCCCTTTTCTTGCGGCGACAATTTCCAGCGGCGGCAGTTTCCTGCAACGGCAATCGGCGCGCGGGGCGCCCGCGAGCGGTTACTTGCGCTCCAGCCGGGCGAACAGGCTGGACGTGTCCCAGCGGCCGCCGCCCATCGACTGAACCTCGCCGTAGAACTGATCCACGACCGCCGTGACCGGCAGCGTTGCACCGTTGCGGCGCGCTTCCGCGAGGCAGATGCCGAGGTCCTTGCGCATCCAGTCGACCGCGAAGCCGAAATCGAACTTGTCCACGTTCATGGTCTTGTGGCGGTTCTCCATCTGCCAGGAGCCGGCCGCGCCCTTGGAGATCACGTCGACGAGCTGCTCGATGTCGAGCCCGGCCTTCCGGGCGAAGTGAAGGCCCTCCGACAGGCCCTGCACGAGCCCTGCAATGCAGATCTGGTTGACCATCTTGGCGAGCTGGCCGGCGCCCGGCCCGCCGAGGCGGCGGCAGGCGCGCGCATAGGCCGCGATGACCGGCTCCGCGCGAGCGTAGTCGGCCTCTTCGCCGCCGCACATGACGGTCAGCACGCCGTTCTCGGCGCCGGCCTGACCGCCGGAAACCGGCGCATCGACGAAGCCGATGCCGAGTGCCTTGGCCTTGGCCTGCAATTCGCGGGCGACATCCGCCGATGCCGTCGTGTTGTCGACGAAGACCGAGCCCCTCGTCATGGACTGGAAGGCGCCATCCGGGCCGATCGTGACGGAACGCAGGTCATCGTCGTTGCCGACGCAGCAGAAGACGAACTCCTGGCCGGCGGCGGCCTCCTTCGGCGTTTTCGCGGCGGTGCCGCCGTGCTGCTTCGCCCAGGCTTCGGCCTTGGCGAAGGTGCGGTTGTACACCGTCACGTCGTGGCCGCCCTTGGCCTTGAGATGTCCGGCCATGGGGTAGCCCATGACGCCGAGACCGAGGAACGCGACTTTCGCCATGGGGAGCTCCGCTGGGATGGTTGGTTCGTGATGGATGCCTACCATCCCCGAGGAGCCACCGAGGTCAAGCCTTTGCGGTGCGGGGCAAGCCCGCCCTGATTGATTTGCGGGAAGCGCCTGATATATGCGGAAAACGCGATGGAGCCATTCCGCAATGCTGGCATGCAGCGACAAATTGTGATTGTCTCCCGCCAACGAGTCCGAACCGGACCGGGAACCAACAAGTTTTGGGAACAAGGGAGAGGATGCTCATGGAGCGCCGCACATTCATCACGACGGCGTCGGTCGCCGCCGCCGCTACCGCGGTCGCCGCCCCGGCGATCGCGCAGACTGCTCCGGAAGTGAGGTGGCGGCTGACCTCCTCCTTCCCGAAATCGCTCGACACGATCTACGGCGCCGCCGAGGTCTTCTCGAAAGCGGTCGCGGAAATGACCGACAACAAGTTCCAGGTGCAGGTTTTCGCCGCCGGCGAGATCGTGCCCGGCCTGCAGGCGATGCAGGCGGTGCGCGACGGCACGGTCGAGGCCTGCCACACCGCGTCCTACTACTATGTCGGCATCGACCCGACCTTCGCCTTCGGCACGGCGCTGCCCTTCGGCCTCAATTCGCGCATGCAGAATGCGTGGCAGTTCCAGAACGGCGGCATGGAACTCATGAACGAGTTCTACGCCAAGCATAATCTCCACGCGATCCCGGCCGGCAATACCGGCTGCCAGATGGGCGGCTGGTTCCGCAAGGAGATCAAGACCGTCGCCGACATGAACGGGCTGAAGATGCGCATCGGCGGCTTTGCCGGTCGCGCCATGCAGAAGCTCGGCGTCGTGCCGCAGCAGGTTGCCGGCGGCGACATCTACCCGGCTCTGGAAAAGGGCACGATCGACGCGGCGGAGTGGGTCGGCCCCTATGACGACCAGAAGCTCGGCTTCAACAAGGTCGCGCCGTTCTACTACTACCCCGGCTGGTGGGAGGGCGGAGCCATGCTCCACAACTTCTTCAACAAGGCCAAGTGGGAAGCCTTGCCGGCCAGCTACAAGGCCATCGCGCTCAACGCCTCGCATCACGCCAACACCTGGATGCAGGCGCGCTACGACGCGCAGAACCCGGCGGCTCTGCGCCAGCTCGTCGCGGCCGGCACGCAGCTCCGTCCCTTCACGCTGGAAGTGCTGGAAGCCTGCCTCAAGGCAGCCAACGAGGTGAATGCCGAGACTGCGGCCCAGAATGCCGACTTCAAGAAGGTGCTCGATCACACGGTGGCGTTCCGTGGCGAGGAGTATCTGTGGTGGCAGGTGGCGGAATACACCTTCGACACCTTTATGATCCGCTCGCGCGCCCGCGGATGATCTGAAGTTTCCAGATGGAATACATGCCCCGGCGACCTGTTTCGCCGGGGTTTTTGTTTTTGATAAAGTATTAAGCTGGCAGTTCGGGAAATTTCGCGCGGTCGATGCGTGTTTCCCCCGATGCGCGGTTCGCCTCAGGCGGCAGTCTGACCGGTGCGCCGACACCATCGGACGACAGGCATTCGAACGACCTGTCGCGGCGCGGGGAACGACAAGAAAGGGAGAATCCATGAAACGCCGCCAGTTCGTCGAGGGAGCGGGGCTCGGTCTCGCCGCCACGGCCGTCGCATCGCCGGCCGTCGCGCAGTCTATGCCGGAAGTGCGCTGGCGCCTGACGTCGAGCTTCCCGAAATCACTCGACACGCTCTATGGCGTCTCCGAAGTCTTCGCGAAGCGCGTTGCCGAGATCACCGACAACCGCTTCATCATCCAGCCCTTCGCGGCCGGCGAGATCGTTCCGGGCCTGCAGGCGCTTGATGCCGTCTCCAACGGCACGGTCGAGGCCTGCCATACGGCCTCCTACTACTATGTCGGCAAGGATCCGACCTTCACCTTCGGAACGGCACTGCCCTTCGGCCTCAATCCGCGCATGCAGAACGCCTGGTTCATCGAGGGTGGCGGCACGGATCTGCTCAACGAATTCTACAAGGGCCACAACGTCCGCGCGGTCGCCTGCGGCAATACCGGCACCCAGATGGGCGGCTGGTTCCGCAAGGAAATCCGCACGGTCGGCGATCTGAACGGGCTGAAGTTCCGCGTCGGCGGCTTCGCAGGGCGCATCCTTACCAAGCTTGGCGTCGTGCCGCAGCAGATCGCCGGCGGTGACATCTATCCGGCGCTTGAGAAGGGGACGATCGACGCGGCGGAATGGGTCGGTCCCTACGACGACGAAAAGCTCGGCTTCGCCAAGGTCGCGCCGTTCTACTATTATCCCGGCTGGTGGGAGGGCGGCGCCCAGCTCCAGACCATGGCCAATATCGCCAAGTGGGACGCGCTGCCGAAGCACTACAAGGCCGCCTTCGACGCCGCCGCCTATCAGGCCGGCACCTGGATGCAGGCGAAATACGACGCGGCGAACCCCGCCGCGCTCCGCCGTCTCGTTGCCGCCGGCACGCAGCTTCGGCCGTTCTCGGTGGAGATCCTCGAAGCCTGCTTCAAGGCGGCCAACGAGGTCTATACCGAGGTCAGCGCCCAGAACGCCTGGTTCAAGCGGGTGCTGGACCACACGGTTGCCTTCCGCAACGAGGAATATCTCTGGTTCCAGGTGGCGGAATATTCCTTCGACAGCTTCATGATCCGCATGAGAGCCCGCTCGAACTGACGGGCGCGCGGCGATGGCGTGTCGGCGGGCGGCCACCGGGGCCGCTCGGCGATGCGGTGCACGGCAGGACCACGGGCGCATGCGGACAGGATGGGCGGTGTTGCTGGCGATGGGCCTTGCGGCAGCGAGCGCTTCCGGTGCGCCGGCGCAGACATCGGAAATGGTCCGCTTTACGGGCGCTGACGGCACATCCGTCCAGGCCGTTCTCATGCGCCCCTCGGGAACCGGGCCCTTTCCCGCGGTGGTGGCGCTCCACGGTTGCGGCGGGCGCGACAACGCGCGCGGCGAACTGGCGCGCCGGCAGGCCGACTGGGCCAGCCGCTGGACGGGGCAGGGGCTCGCGGTCCTGATGCCCGACAGTTTCGCCTCGCGCGGGCTCGGCTCGCAATGCGGCGTCCGGGAGCGGACCGTGCGCCCGGCGCGTGAACGTCTCGCCGATGTCGCGGGGGCGCGCGTCTATCTGCAGGCGCGATCAGATATCCGGCAGGATCGCATCAGCCTGGTGGGATGGTCGAACGGCGGCTCCACGGCCCTCTATGCGGCCAGTCGCACCGCGCGTCCGGCTGACGGGCGGCCGGACTTTGTTCAGGCCATCGCCTTCTATCCGGGCTGCCGCACGCCGCTCGAACGCGGCCTCGTCAATCGCCTGCCGCTGACCATTCTCATCGGCGGCGCCGATGACTGGACGCCGGCTGCACCCTGCGAGGCGCTGGTATCCCGGGCCCGTTCCATGGGCGCGCCCGCCGAGATCGTCGTTTATCCCGGAGCCTTTCACGGTTTCGACGATCCCGCCTCGCGGCTGCGGGAGCGGACCGGGCTCGCCTTCACGCCGGATGGATCGGGGCGGGCGCGGGTCGGCACCGACCCGGCGGCGCGGGCGGATGCGATCCGCAGGATCGACAGCCTGATCGCGGCGCGCTGACGGGGTTGCGGCTCAGGGCACGTAGCCGGGTGGCCGCTTCAGCCAGGGCGAACCCGCCTGGCTCTCGCTGCGGCCGAACTCGAACAGCGCGTTCATGTAGGGTGGGTCGAACGGCTTCTCGTACGGCACGGTGAAGCGGCTGGAAATATAGGCGAGGTTGAAATCCACGCCGTCGCGCCGGGTGATCAGGTACATGCGGTAGATGTCGCCGATCGCGTTCGACGTGATCATGGTCGAGATCGACCGCGCCGCGATCTGCAACAGGCCACGCTTGACGTCCTCCGGCAGCGGCTGGGTGCGGCCGTTGCGGATGATCCAGGCGACGCGCGGCACGCGCCTGACGGCGGCGGGCGCGTGACGCAGCGGGATACTGCCGGGATAGAGGAAAACCTGGGTGGTCGCGCCGCCGTCGACATGCATCTCCTGGCGCCTGGTCCCGCCGGCCATCACTTCCATCATGACGGGCGGGAACGCGCCGGGAATGGAGGCGGACGCAAGCAGGATGTCGCGGATCGCCTGCACCTTGCGGGGGTGGTTGCTCACCGCGATGGCCCCGATGTTCCACGCGATGGGCTGGCCGAGGTCCAGATTGGTGGTGCCGATCAGCAGCATCCGGCCCTTCTGGTATTCCCGCCCGATCTCGGCGACCATTTCGTCCGTCACATGGGTCGCGATCAGGCGGGCGAGGGGACCGCTGTCGCCGACGGAATCGCTGCGCAGGATGGTCAGCACCGGCAGGATCTCGACGATGTCGGTCCGCTGGACGGTGGTGTAGACCGCCTTGAGCTGGGCGTCGTAGCGGCTGCCCAAAAAGGCGAATGGCGCGCTCAGCGAGCCCGTCGACACGCCGGTGACGAGGCGGAATTGCGGCCGGTCGCCGCGCTCGGTCCAGCCAAAAAGCAGGCCCGCGCCGAAGGCGCCGTCCTCGCCGCCCCCCGAGATCGCCAGCATGTGCTCGGTGCCGCGCATCCCCGACATCTGCGCGCGGCGCTCCGCGGCGACGAAAATCCGGGTGAGTTCGCTCGGGTTGCCGGTCAGGGAGAAACGCGCATCGGGAATGCCGAGGAAGGTTGCTTCGGCCGTTTCGCGCGTGGGAACGGCCGGCAGGCGCGGCTGCGTGGCGCAGCCGGCAAGCGCAATGGTCAGAACAACCGCCAGAGACCGGGCCGTGGACCCGGGCCTGACGGCCGCGATGGACCGGGCGAATGCGACGACGGACAAACCCATGAGCAGCTCCGCCTGCTTCTTTAGGTGGCGGGTGGAAGGGCGTCTAGGACCGAAAAGCCACTGGACGCGGGGATGTTCTACGACAGGTTACTCGCTGCGGTATCGGGTGCCGGCGTGATGGCTTCCAGGCGTTGGCGGCCGGATGACCCGGAACCGGCAGGGCGGCGTCAGGGAATGGTGGCCGCCGCCTCCGTCTTGGCATCGCGTACGCGCAGGCGCACGCGCTCGCGATGGAGCGTGTAGAGCCCGGCCGCGACGATTAGTCCTATGCCGGTCCAGCTCATCCAGTCCGGCCATTCGCCGAACACGGTGATGCCCGAGACGATGGCCCAGACCATGACCGAATAGCGGAACGGCGAGACCAGCGAGACCTCGACGCCGCGGAACGCGAGGATCATCGCGTGATTGCCGATGACCAGCACCACCGAGGCGGCGAGCAGGATCAGGATGTGCTTCGGCTCCGGCGGCACCCAGGTCTGGAACGGGATCATCGCCAGCCCGAACAGCCCGACGGTCGCGCAGGTCGACAGCGTCACGACGATGGTCGGTATGCGGTGGTCGATGAAGCGCGTGACGATGTCGCGCAGCGCGCAGAACACCACGCTGACCAGCGCCATGGCCGTCGCCGAGCCCGCGACGAAGCCCGCGCCGCCGGGCTTCACCACCAGCAGCATGCCGACAAAGCCGGCGGCGACGGCAGACCAGCGCCGCCAGCCGACCTGCTCCTTGAGCAGCGGGCCCGACAGGGCGGTGATCAGCAACGGCGTGATCAGGAAGATCGCAGTGATGTCGGCGATGGGGATCGAGGCCAGCGCCGAGATGAACAGGAATGCGACCAGCGCTTCCATCCCGGCGCGCGTCATCACCAGCGGCGAGATGATGCGGGGCAGGTCGCGGGCATGCCCCATGGCGAACACCCAGCCGAGCACCAGAACGGTGGCGAACAGGCCCCGAATGGCGATGATCTCGCCAGCCGGCAGCTGAGTCGAGACGATCTTCACCAGCGTATCGTTCGTCATGAAGCAGGCCATCGCCGTGCACATGGCGATAATGCCGCGCCGGTTGGCGGAGGCATCGACGGCGGGGAGGGTCAGCGGGGTCACGGACGGTCTCGGATCGGATCAGGAGGCGAAGCGGGCGAGGCGGAAAAGCGAGAGATCGTGGCGCGTCGATCCATTGGCGGCGAGGTCCGCCAGGATCTCGCCCATGACCGAGGCGAATTTGAAGCCATGGCCGGAACAGGGCGACGCGACGATGACTTGCGGGTGACCGGGCAGCGTGTCCACGACGAAATGCTCGTCCGGCGTATTGGTGAACATGCAGGTCCTGAGCGCCAGCGTCGGGCCGCCGGCATCTGGGAACACCTCGCGCATCACCGCGCGCAGCGCAGCCTCGTCCTCGGGCGTCGGCTCGCGCGACAGCGTGTCGGCATGGCCAGACTGCTTCAGGTGGTTGTAGAGGCCGATCTTGAAGCCCGGCACCCCGAAGATGGGGAACTGGTAGCAGGTGCCTCGCGCCGTTTCGGCGATGGAGACGGGAAACAGGTCCGGCGCGAAATGAGCCGGGTTTTTCGGCTGGAACCAGCCGAGCACCTGTCGCTCGGGGACCGCGAGGCGGGCGAGGGCGGGCACATGGTCGCCGATCCACGCGCCGGTCGACAGGATCAGCCGGCCGGCCTCGTAGGTGCCGCGCGTGGTCGTGACCCGCACGCCGCCGCCCGGCGTCGGCTGCCAGCCCGTGATCGCCTCGCGGCCGCGGATTTCGGCGCCCGCCGCCATGGCCATCGCTACATGGGCGACGATGGCCCGTTCGCTCATGACGAACCCGGCATCCGCCTGCCAGTTGGCGACATGGCCGGCGGGCAGGCGATAGGCGGGGTGCCGGCGGGCAAGTTCCTTCGCGTCGATCAGTTCGTGGGGGAGGTCGTGCTCGCGGCAGGCCCGCAGCGAGCCGGCAACGACGCGTCCGTCCTCGGGGCCGGCATCGATGCCGCCGGTAATGTGCAGGAGTTGCTCGCCGAAGGCCTGCTCGGTCTCGCGCCAGAGCGCGTAGGCGCGGCGCAGCAACGGCACGTAGAGCGGATGCTCGAAATAGGCGAGGCGGATGATGCGGTTGATGCCATGGGACGAGCCCATCGCATGCGGAATGTCGAACCGCTCGAGCCCAAGGACCCGCTGGCCGCGGCGGGCGAGATGCCACGCCGCAGCGGAACCCATGGCGCCGATTCCGGCGACGATGACGTCATGGCTCGGCACGCGCCGACGCTCCGGTCGTTTCTTCCCCGCATGGTGAGGTAGCGCGGGGGTACCGGCGCGTCGAGCGCGAAGGCGAGGGAACAGCCCCGCTATCGGCGCCGGGCGCCGCCCGTCAGTTTATGGGCTGGCCGTAGGAAGTCTGCACGTGGTTCTGGATATAGTCGTAGACCAGAACGCCAATGGCCTTGTTCGGCTTTTCCGCGCCGAGCGTCTGCACTTCACTGGCCGCCGACGCCCATCTTTGCGCCGCCTGGGCCTGGGGGGCGCGCAGCTGGACCGCCATCAGCGACACGGTTGCCAGGAGGTCGAAGGCGAGGATGGCGCTGATCGTCGCCAGCCAGACCCTCGTCGAGGGCATGGCCAGCCGGAATCGCGACAGAAGCGCTGGCGGCATGGCGGGCACGTCGATCTGGTCCACCACAAGCGGGGGCTCGGATGCGACATCCGCGACGAGTTCGAAAGTCGGTCGGTAGGAGCCCGGCTGCATGCGAATGCGCAGCGCACTCTGAGCCCCCGGCCCCGAATAGTAATGGTCGAGCGCCGAGCGCAGCCGCATGGCCGCCACGCGGACGGTGGAATCGCGATCCGGGTCGAAATCGGTGGGCCGGCCCAGTGCCTCGACCGCGACCGTATAGGCCTTGATCGACCGGCCATCGCCGGCGAGCGTCCGGTCGACGACGTAGGTCAGCATCTTCGCCAGAAGCGAATCGTCGGGAATGAAGCTCGAATCGAGCACACGCCGCAGTTCGTCCCTGACAGCAACGGGACTAGGCTGCGGCAGGGATGAGCAGGTCATCGCAGTCGCCTCGGAAACCTATGAACGCCGGGCCACGCTGCCCGGATCGGATGTCACTGGAATGCGTTGGCCTGAGAAGTGGCGCAGCGGTCTGACTTGTTGTGCTATTGGGTCCGGCCCATTTGCTGACCGCGCATTTGGTGAATAACTGTGGCGGAAAATTGGCCTATTCGACGGAAGTCTAGCTCCAAAACGGGCCTTTTTTCGCGCTTCGGGCAAAGTTCCAACCGCAGGCGCGCGGATGAAACAAAATTGCGAAAACCGCGCGTTTTCGGTTATCCGCCGGTCATGCTCATGTGCCGGCCGACCGAGGGGCGGCGCGTGCGGCGATCGATGATGAAGTCGTGCCCTTTTGGCTTGCGGGCGATGGCGCGGTCGATGGCGGCGAAGAGCGGGTCGTTGCTCTCCGAGGCGCGCAATGGCGCGCGCAGGTCGGCGGCGTCCTCCTGACCGAGGCACATATAGAGGGTGCCGGTGCAGGTGACCCGCACGCGGTTGCAGCTTTCGCAGAAATTATGGGTCATCGGCGTGATGAAGCCGACGAGGCCGCCGGTCTCCTTCACGGTGACGTAACGGGCCGGGCCGCCGGTGCGGTGGTCGCTCTCGGTGAGCGTCCAGCGGTCCATCAGCCGGGCACGCACGACCGACAGCGGCAGATACTGGTCGAGGCGCGACGGCTCGATATCGCCGAGCGGCATGACCTCGATGAACGAGATGTCCATGCCCTTGCCATGCGCCCAGGCGATGAGGTCCTCGATCTCGCCCTCGTTGACGCCCTTGAGCGCCACGGCATTGATCTTGACGTGGATGCCGGCGGCCAGCGCCGCATCGATGCCGCGCAGGACGTCGGCAAGGTCGCCCCAACGCGTGATGGCGCGGAATTTGGCGGCGTCCAGCGTGTCCATCGACACGTTGATCCGCTTCACGCCGAGCGCCGCGAGGTCGGCGGCGTAACGCGCGAGCTGCGAGCCGTTGGTGGTCACGGTCAGTTCCTCGAGCGCGCCCGAGGACAGGTGCCGCGACAGCGACCGGAACAGCGTCATGACGTCCTTGCGGACCAGCGGCTCGCCGCCGGTGAGCCGTAGCTTCCTGACGCCCTTGTCGACGAAGGCCGAGCAGAGCCGGTCCAGCTCCTCCAGCGACAGGAGGTCCTTCTTAGGCAGGAAGGCCATATTCTCGGCCATGCAATAGACGCAGCGGAAATCGCAGCGGTCGGTGACCGACACGCGCAGATAATCGATCGACCGGCCGAACGGGTCGATCATCAGCGCGGGTTTCGTCGTGAACACATCGTCGAACATGGCAGGCTTCCAAGGGGCGGCCGGACCAGCGGGCCGGGCGCGCCCTGTCATTGTTCTATTTAGGTGACCTTGCCGCGTTCGTCACGTCCGCCAGCGTTGAAGATGCCGGGAGAACCAGCTACCAGTCCTGATCGGTTGCATCGATCCGGCACGGAGAGGCCCCCATGGCGGAGATCAGCGCGGTCGAGAGCGCGACGGGCAGCCATCACGCATGGCCGGTCGAACTGCGCCTCTCTGCAGACCGCCGTCGCCTGACTGTCAGCTTTGATGACGGGCATATTTTCGCCCTCGATGCCGAATATCTGCGCGTCGAGAGCCCGTCGGCGGAGGTTCAGGGCCATTCGCCGGCGGAACGCAAATATATCGGTGGCAAGCAGGACGTCCAACTGATCGGCATCGACCGCGTGGGTCACTACGCGGTGCGCCTCAGCTTCGACGACATGCACTCCACCGGCATCTATTCATGGGATTATCTCTATGAGCTCGGACGTGACCGCGACGCCATCTGGAAGCGCTACCTCGACGGGCTCGCGGCCGCCGGAGGCTCAAGAGCCCGCCAGGGCCGGTGATCCGAAGCCCGCCGACGGTTCGCCGGCGGATCGCGCCGCCGCGGACCTGCCGCCCGAGGATCGCGCCAAGCTCGACGAACTGGCCGCCGCGCTCGACGGCTTTTCCCAGCAGCGCGCCGCGGCCGATGACGAGACCGAGGCCATCGTCGACGGTTTCACGCTCCAGCACCCGGCCGAGACGGATCCCGTGCCGCCGTCGCCTATGCCCGCCGCCCAATACGCCCCAGTTTCCGCGAATGCCGAGAACGCCCCGATGATCCCGTGGATCGAGACCAAGCAGTTCACCGTCGACCTGTTCCCCTCCTGGGCCAAGACCGAGGGCGACAAGGAATGGAGCCTCGGCGCCGTGACAGTTGATGTCGGCGACATTTCCCGTCGCTTCGACCAGGTCATCGCCGAGCTCAATCAGGACCAGTGGGAGATCAAGATGGTCGTCCCGCTCGACAAGAGCCTGACCTATCACGAGCACCAGAAGGTCGTCCGCCAGGGCAACCGCCGCGAGGCGGAAGCCGTGCTCGGCGCTTTCGGCCTCGGCTGGGCGGCCGGCACGACGGCCTCGCTCCTGCTCGTATGCCAGCGCACGGAATGGCTCGACCAGGCCGATTACAAGGCGCGCATCAAGGTGCGCAACGACAAGCTGGCCGGCGAGCAGCGCGCCCGCGACCGCGAGACCTCGCTGGAGCACAACAAGGGCATCAACGCCAAGATCACGGCGGCGCAGAAGGTCCTCGACGACCTGCGCGCCAATGGCGTGACGGTGAAGAAGTCCGGCTTCCTGCGCGGCGAGAAATTCGTCGTCGACACCGCCGAGTTCACCAACCGCACCGAGGCCGAATCGGCCCTGCGCGCCCGGATCGGCGAGTTGGAAGCCGATCTTGCTGCCCTGCCACGGCAGCTGCGCCCGCTCGACTGACGCGGTTCGGGTGCCCCCGGGCGCCGTGGTCGGGGCGGCCGGGCGGTTGAAGTCGCGAACTTGCGTGCTAGTTTCCCCCCAACGACGGCACCAAGGCCGCGACCGGATCAGTTCCATAGGGGGAAACATGACGACTTCGATCTCCAGGCGTACCGCGCTCAAAATCGCGGCGGGCGCCGGTGCCGCGCCCTTCGTGGCGTCGGAAGGATTTGCCCAGAGCTACCCGGCGCGTCCGGTGACCTGCATCGTGCCGTTCGGCGCGGGCGGATCGACCGACGTGATCGGCCGCATCGTCTGCGAGCGCCTGTCGGTCAAGCTCGGCCAGAGCTTCGTGATCGAGAACAAGGCCGGCGCCGGCGGCAATGTCGGCGTCGCGGCGACCGCCCGCGCGTCCAATGACGGCTATACGATCGGCATGACCACGATCGCCAACCATGGCATCAACCCGAATCTGTACGGGGATCGGCTGCCCTTCAAGCCGCTCGACGATTTCGAGTTCCTGTCGCTGTCCTCGTCGCAGCCGAATTTCATGTGCGTGCATCCCTCGGTGCCCGCCCAGACGCTGCCCGAGTTCATCGCCTATCTGAAGGCCAATCCCGGCAAGGAGAATTTCGGCTCGTCCGGGATCGGCACGTCGATCCACCTGTCAGGTGAGTTGTTCATGCAGCTGACCGGCACGCGCATGACGCACGTGCCGTTCCGCTCCTCGGCAGGCCTCGTGCAGGGCCTGATCACCGGCGAGGTCAAGCTCTCCTTCGACAATTTCACCTCGCCCTATCCGCACTACAAGTCGGGCGCGCTCCGTGGCTTCGCGGTCACCTCGCTGAAGCGCGCCGCCATCGCGCCGGAAATTCCGGCTCTCGCGGACACGCTGCCGGGCTTCGACATCACCTCGTGGAACGGCTTCGTCGCGCCCAAGGGCACCCCGAAGGAAATCTGCGAGCGGCTGTCGAAGGCGCTGCAGGAGGTTCTCGCCGAGCCCGCCGTGGTGAAGCGCTTCGAGGAGATGGGCGCGGAATCGACCCCCTCGACGCCCGATCAGATGCGGCAGAAGTCGGTGAGCGAGATGGCCAAGTTCAAGCAGATCATCGATACCGCGCAGATCAAGCTGCAGAACTGATGCGACTCACGCGTGATGGAGCGCCCGGCTGTCGCCCGGCGCTTCATCGCGGTTCTCCTCCATGCCGTAGTCGCGGATGATCGAGGCGACGCGCAGCCGGTATCCCGCGAAGACGCCGGATCGGCCGGCTGCCTGCGCCGAGCGGTGCATCGGGTGGTTGCGCCAGGCCGTCACCGCCGCTTCGTCGCGGAAGGTCGAGAGCGACAGCATCTTGCCGGGATCGGTGATGCTCTGGAATCGCTCGACCGCGATGAAGCCGTCGATCTTCTCCAGCTCCACGCGCAGCTTGGCGGCGATGTCGAGATAGGCCTCCTTGCGCCCGTCGGCCGGCCGCACCTCGAAGATGATCGCGATCATGGGCGTGTCCTCCAGCACGGCAATTCCGCGCTCCTGCTTGTCTGATCCTTATAGCAAAGTCCGCTCACCGGAGTGACCCTGCAAGCGGCTTTTGACAGGGCACGGCCATGCATGTTCCGGTGGCGGCCGAACCTTTCGGAGCCGCGCCGTCCCATGACCTTCGGCCTTTTCTTCGCGACCCTCGCCGCGGCGATGATCTACGTCCTGACGCCGGGGCCGGCCTTCCTCGCGCTCTTCGCGCTGGCTGCGAAGGAGGGGCGCATGTCCGGCACCTGGTTCGTCACCGGTCATCTCGTCGGCGACGTGCTCTGGGGCACGCTGGCTCTCGCCGCCATCGTCGGCGTCAACCAGCTCGGACCCCTGCTGTTCGAGACGCTGGGCATCGTCTGCGGCGCCTATCTGATCTTCCTTGGCGTCAAGGCCATGCTGGCGAAGGAGGCCTCCGGCACGACGGTCATCGGCGGCCGACATCCGCTGCTGGCCGGCCTCGTGTTCGGCATCACCAATCCGAAGGCCTATCCGGTGTCGGTCGCCATGTTCACGGTGCTGGTCGGCCACTATTCGGGCCTGCTGACCTGGGACATGGCGCCGCTGGTCATGATGGTCGCCTTCCTCGGCTTCATCCTCGCCGACGTGATCCTGGTCGCCGTCGCCGGCCTGCCGGCGGTCAGGCGCTTCTTCATGACGCGCGGGCTGATCGTCACGCGGCTCGTCGGTCTCACCTTCGTCCTGTTCGGCGCCAAGTCGGTGACGGATGCGGTGCAGAGCTATCGCGGGCGCGCATGATCCGCTAAGCCGCGCGGCATGAGCGCCGCCGCGACCGCCACGCCCTTCGCCCGCCTGCCGGCAGATCCCGCGCGCGCCACGCTGGCGCTGATCGCCGGATTCACGGCGCTGCGCATCGCCTTCGCCGCCATGCTCGGTTTCGGCGTTGATGAGAGCTACACGCTGGGGCAGGCGCGTCACGTCGCTCTCTCCTATTTCGACCATCCGCCGCTGCATCTGTGGCTGGCCCATGCCTCGATGCTGATCTTCGGCACGACCTGGGCCGTGCGGCTGCCGTTCATCGTCATGTTCGCCGGCACGTCATGGCTGATGTTCCGCCTGACCGAGCGGCTGTTCGGCGGCTGGCCGGCCGTCTGGTCCGTTCTGGCGCTGAACTGTTCGCTGTTCTTTCTGGCGTCGCCGGGCACATGGATCGTGCCGGACGGGCCGCTGCTGTTTTTCCTCGCGGGCGGCATGCTGGCGCTGGCGCGGCTGTTCTTCCCCGCGGAGGACGAGGCTCCGTCGCCGTGGCGCTCATGGCTGCTCGCGGGGCTCTGCTTCGGCCTTGCGGGTCTCTCCAAATACTCGGCGGTCTTCGTCATTGCCGGGCTGGCGGTCTTCCTGATCGCCACCGAGCATCGGCGCTGGCTCGTCCATCCGGCTCCCTACATCGGTGCGCTGGTGGCCGCTCTCTGCGTCTCGCCCATCGTCATCTGGAACCTTGCCAACGACTGGGCCTCGCTGAAGTTCCAGGCCGGGCGCGGCGGGGGCAGGGGGCTGACGCTCGCCGCCTTCGCGCAGATGCTGGCCGGCCAGTTCGTCTGGCTGGCGCCCTGGATCGCCGTGCCGCTCGCCACCATTTTCGGTGCCAGCTTTGCCCGCCTGCGCGAGCCGCGCGTGTTGTTCTGCCTGTCGCTGGCCGCGCCGACGATCCTCTATTTCACGGTGCAGTCGCTCTGGTCGGGCTGGGCGCTGCCGCACTGGCCCATGCCCGGCTGGTTCTTCGTCTTTCCCCTGCTCGGCGCATGGATGGTCGCCAACCCCGACGCCAGTCCGTCGCCGGGCGCCTGGGCGAAATGGTGCCTCGGCCTTGCCGTGGCCCTGCCGCTGGTCATCGGCGGGATCGGTGCGACCGGCATCCTCACCCGCTTCGGCGTGCCGGTGCGGGCCGACCCGACCATCGACGCCTTCAACTGGACGGAATTGCGCCCGCTGCTCGTCGCGCGCGGCGTCGGCCCGAGATCGGGTCCGGTCGTCGTCGCGCTGACCTGGAACGAGGGTGGCAAGATCGACCTCGCCGTGGGCGACCGCGCCGACGTCATGGTCATCGGCCCCGACCCGCGCGGCTTCGCCTTCCGGCAGGTCCAGCGGGCCTATCTCGGCGCGGACATCCTCATCGTGGCCCTTGCCGGCACATGGGCGCGCCAGCAGCAGGCGCTGCAAAGCCAGTTCGTGGTGATCGGCGAGCCGGAGCGCGTCTCCATCGGCCGGGGAGGCCGGCCTGAACTCGACCTCGTCATCGTGCCGGCGAAGGGGCTGAGATCGCGCGCGCCGGTGAGCGTCGCCGTGGCGCGCTGACGCGGTGCAGCGAAAAAAGGGCGGCGCCTCGCGACGCCGCCCCGAAATCCGCGACCCGTGCCGCGTTACTGGATGCCGCCGAGCATCATCAGCTTGATCTCGATGAACTCGTCGAGACCGTAATGCGACCCCTCGCGGCCGATGCCGGATTCCTTCACGCCGCCGAAGGGCGCGATATCGACGCCGACGAGGCCGGTATTGATGCCGACCATGCCGTATTCGAGCGCCTCGGCGACCCGGAAGATGCGGCCGACATCGCGGCCATAGAAGTAGCTGGCAAGGCCGAACTGCGTGGCGTTGGCGAGCGCGACGGCCTCGTCCTCGGTCTTGAACCGGTAGATCGGCGCGACCGGGCCGAAGGTCTCCTCGCGGGTCACCTGCATGTCGGAGGTCACGCCGGAGATGACGGTCGGCTCGAAGAAGGTGAAGCCGAGGTCGGAGCGCTTGCCGCCGGTTTCGATCTTGCCGCCCTTGGCGACGGCATCCTTCACATGCGCCTCGACCTTCTCGATGGCGGCGGCCTTGATCAGCGGGCCCTGCATGACGCCGGCCTCGACGCCGTTGCCGACCTTCAGCTCGCGCACCTTGGCGGTGAACTTGGCGACGAATTCGTCGTGGACCTTGTCCTGCACGTAGATGCGGTTGGCGCAGACGCAGGTCTGGCCCATGTTGCGGTACTTGGAGATCATCGCGCCCTCGACCGCCGCGTCGATGTCGGCGTCGTCGAAGACGATGAAGGGCGCGTTACCGCCGAGTTCGAGGCCGACGCGCTTCACGGTGGCGGCGGCCTGCGCCATCAGCAGCTTGCCGACCGGCGTCGAGCCGGTGAAGCCGATGAAGCGGACGGTCGGGTGCTCGCACCAGGTCTTGCCGATGGGGGCGGCGTCGCCCGTGATGATGTTGAGGACACCGGCGGGCAGGCCGGCGCGGTGGGCGAGCTCGGCCAACGCCAGCGCGGTCAGCGGCGTCTCCGGCGCGGGCTTCACGACCATGGTGCAGCCGACCGAGATCGCCGGCGAGCATTTGCGGGTGATCATCGCCGCCGGGAAATTCCACGGCGTGATGGCCGCGCAGACGCCGATCGGCTGTTTGGCGACCAGCACGCGGTGGTCGTTGCGGTGCGTCGGCACGATGTCGCCATAGACCCGGCGGGCCTCTTCGGCGAAGAACTCGACGAAGGACGCGGCATAGGCGACCTCGCCCTTGGCCTCGGCCAGCGGCTTGCCTTGCTCGGAGGTCATGATCAGGCCGAGATCGTCGGTGTTGGCGATCATCAGGTCGAACCACTTGCGCAGGATGTTCGAGCGCTCCTTGGCGGTCTTCTTCGACCAGAGCTTGAACGCCTTGTCGGCATGGTCGACGGCCTCGGCCGCTTCCTTCGCGCCGAGACGCGGTACATGGCCGATGGTCTGGCCGGTGGCGGGGTTGATGACCGGATCGACGGGAGAGCCGACCCATTCGCCGTTCACATAGCACTGCGACTTGAGGAGGCTCGGATCCTTGAGCGGCAGGGGCGTGGTCTTCAGGGGCGCGTTCATCATGGCCTCCGCGGCTGGAATGAGAGGCGCGCTTTCTATCATCCGCCCCGATCCGCCGCATCCCGTTTCGCGCAGGGCAGGGGGCCGCAGGCGCGACGCCGGGTGACAGGGGCGGCGGGTTCCGGCATGAGGGGGCGAGACAGGAAGGTCCGACCGAACCAATGACCGCCCCCACCATCGTTTTCGACCTCGACGGCACGCTCGTCGATACCCATCCCGACCTGATCGGCACGCTGTCGTGGCTGCTCGAGGAAGAAGGATTGCACCCGGTCGACCTGAACGAGGCGAAGAAGCTGATCGGTCATGGCATGAGGCCGATGATCGAGAAGGCGCTGCGGCTCCAGGGGCGCGGCAGGGAAGCGGCCGAGGTCGAGCGCGTCTACGACCGTTATGTCGAAGCCTACGAGAAGCGCATCGCGCGCGACAGCCGGCCCTTCCCCGGCATCCTCGCGGCGCTCGACAGGCTGGCGGCCGAGGGCATGGTGCTTGCCGTCTGCACCAACAAGATCCAGCGTCTGGCAAAGTTGCTGCTGGACGAACTCGACATGACCCGCCGCTTCGCCTTCATCTCGGGTTCGGACACCTATCCGGTGCGCAAGCCCGATCCCGGCCATCTGCTGATGACCATCCGCGACGCGGGCGGCGATTCCACTCGCGCGGTGATGGTCGGCGATGCCGAGCCCGATATCCGGGCCGGGCAGGCAGCGGGCGTGCCGGTCGTCGGTTTTGCCGGCGGCTATACCGCGATCCCGTTGGAACAGCTCGGGCCCGATGCGATCATCGGCCACTACGACGAGCTTCCGGCCGCCGTGGCGCGCCTTCTGACCCCCGTTTCTATGGCGTAATACTTTCGCCTGATAAATCTTGGAGAAATCTGCATTTAAGTGGCTATTTACCATGTTCGACTAGCCTGCCGGCAATGTGCCTGCCCCACGAAGGGCGGCCGGGGGACGACCGATGGGTTTTGGCCAGTTGCTGAAGGGGCGGCCCGCGCCGCCCGGCGATGTCGTGCATGAGTTCGAGGCGCCGGCGGCCGACGCGGAGGCCGGACTGCTGCGCCACCGGATCGCGCAGGTCCGCCACACGCTCGACCTCGTCGAGTCCGATCTGATGAAGGTGATCCGCGACGTCTCGGCCTCCGCCGACCGCGTCCACGACGGCACTGCGGCTGCCATGCACGCGCTGACCGGCATCCGGGATCGCTCCCGCGCCCTCGACCAGATGACCGCCAGCGCCACCGAAAATTCGCGGCAACTCGCGGCCGCGACTGAGGAATTCGCTCAGAGCGCCGGCGAGATCGGCAGCCAGGTCCATCAGGCGACGCAACTGACGCAGGGCGCCATCGCCGCGGCCGGCGCGGCGTCAAGGAGCGTCGACAGCCTGCGCGCCTCCTCCACCGAGATCGACCAGGTGGTCGGGCTGATCGCCAAGATCGCCCGGCAGACAAACCTGCTCGCCCTCAACGCCACCATCGAGGCCGCCCGCGCCGGGGAGGCTGGCAAGGGCTTCGCGGTGGTTGCCAACGAGGTGAAGAACCTCAGCCAGGAGACGCAGCGGGCGACCGACGAGATCGCGCGCCGTATCGCCCAGCTTCAGTCCGACAGCCAGGCTTCCATCGGCGCCGTTCACCAGATCGCCGAGGCGGTCGAGGCGATCCGGCCGGTCTTCGCCTCGGTCGCCAGCGCCGTCGACCAGCAGGTCGCCACGATCAGCGAGATCTCCCGCTCCGCTTCCGATACCTCCCGCTTCATCGAGACGGTTTCGGCGGAGGCTGCGGCCATCGATCGCGCCGCCAACGACGCCACCGGCACCTCCGCCGAGGCGGATGCTGCGGGCCGCGAGGCGCAGGCGCTGGCCGGAAAGCTGCGTTCGCGCTTCACCATCTTCCTGCGCCAGTCAGAAATCGGCGACCGGCGCGGCGACGACCGCCTGCCGGTCGATATCCCCGTGCGGATTGCCGGCCGCAAGGGCGCGGCGCAGGCGCGCACCGTCGATCTGTCGGCCGGCGGCATGCTGCTCGCCGTCGCCGATGCCAAGCCATTTTCGGTCGGCGAGAGCTACGACTGCACGGTCGACGGCATCGGCCAGATCCGCGTGAAGCTGGTCGGCACGTCCGGCCTTGGCCTGCACTGCCAGTTCGAGCGCCTTGGCGACAAGGTCCGCGCGGCGGTGGACGACCGGCTTGCAGGCTTGCGCGCCGCCGATTCCGGCAAGGTGGAGACCGCCCAGCAGGTGGCAGCCGAAATTGCCGCGGCCTGCGAAGGCGCGATTGCCGCGGGCCGGATCGCGGTCGACGACTTCTTCGACAACGATTACGCGCCCATCTCCGGCACCAATCCGGTCCAGTACACCACGCGCTATCTGAAGGTGCTGGAGGACATCCTTCCCGCAATCCAGGAGCGATGGCTCGCGACCGACAAGCGCATGGCCTTCTGCGCGGCGGTCGACCGCAATGCCTATCTGCCGGTGCATAACCGCATCTACTCGCACCCGCAGAAGCCGAACGATCCCGCCTGGAACATGGCGAACTCCCGCAACAGGCGCATCTTCGACGACCGTGCGGGTCTTTCGGCGGCCCGTTCGATCCGCCCCTTCCTGATCCAGTCCTATGCCCGCGACATGGGCAACGGCACGATGGTGATGATGAAGGAGATCGACGCGCCGATCCGCATAGCCGGCAAGCACTGGGGTGGTCTGAGGATGGCCTACAAGCTGTGATCCGCCGCCGGATGGCCGATGCCGGCGCCATTCGACGGCAGGCGTCGCCGCTGACGGATCAAATGCGCGGAATAGCGTTAGGGCGTGGTCAACCGCATCCGCGCAAAACCCTCCCGCCGTTTACCATGCGTCCATCAGCGCTGGTGGATAGTTCCCGTGAACGGGGCCTATTGCAGGGGCGACGCATGACCATGATCAGCCTTCAACTGCCGCCGGATCTCCTCGCGGCCGTCGACCGCTTCATCGAGGAAGACAGCCCGGCTGTCTCGCGCAACGACGCGATGCTCGCGGCGCTTCGCGCCTGGGCGGTCGGCAACGGACTGATGTTGAGCTGGCGCGGCCCGGCGGAACCGCCCGCGACCTGGCCGCAGGCCGCCAACGACGGCTGAGCGGCCTCGCGGCATTTTACCGGCAACCGAAGCGCCCCGGTCGGGATCACCCGGTCGGGGTTTCACTTGTCTTGGGTCCGCTTCGGCCCCATTCCCGAGGCCGTCGCCTTCTAGGGAGCGGTCAGCGGCGACTTCGCGTGCGGGCCTTCGGGAGGCTTGCTCGCGGGATCGGCGGGCTTCTTGTCGTCGCGGCCGGACATGCGAGGCGACCCGCGTCGCAGGCCGACTGTTCCAGCGCGATCCGGGTCAGGGTTCGTCCGCCGTCAGCATGGGAGCCGCCGCGACGGCCTCAGGCCCCTTGGGATTGCCCGGCCCCGTCTCGCAGCCGAGGTCGGGCAGGGCGATGATACGCTGTCCGCGGATGTCCGGCCGAACGACGAACAGCCCGCGCTCCTCGAAATAGTCGATGAGACGGCGCGCCCGGCTCGGCGAATGGCTGCCGTAGATGCGGGCGATGGTCGCATCCGACGGGCAGGGCTCGCCCGCCAGGGCTGCGCGCGCGATGACCAGAAACACGCCCTGCAGTTCGTCCGGCAGGCTGGCCGAGAGGTCCAGCGCCCGCGCCCAGACCTCGTCGCCTTCGGCCGCCGTATCGACGCCGGCCCGCGCCACGGCGAGGCGTCGGCGGAACGTCGCGAGCGTCGGCGGCTCGCCGGGGACGCGGCGGATGCGGCAGCGGACGAGAAAGTCCTGATAGAGCACGGCCACGCTGCGGAAACCGGCATCGGGGTCGGCGAGAATGTCGCGCAGCACCGCGTCGATCAGCGCCACGCGTTCGGCCTCCGGCATGGCCGGTGCGGCCGGTTCCGGCGGGCTCGCGGCCGCCGAGGCCCGGTGCTGGGCAAGCTGGGCGAGGATGTCGGCGGTTGGCGGCGGTGCCGGAGGCGGCGGCCGCCGCAGCAGGATCGGCTGCTTTTCCTCGGCGCCCGGCGTGAAGATCAGGTCGCGTGCGTCGGCCGGCTCGGGGTGGTCGGGCAACGGCGTCAGCTTGGGACTGGTCGACCGCGCCGCGGTCTCCACGGCGCCGATGGTCACCGGCAGCGGTCGGCGCGAGAGAGCGGGCCCCAGCGCGACGAAATCACCGCGCACGAGGTCACGGAACATCTCGGACTGCCGCCGGTCCATGCCGAGGAGGTCGGCCGCACGCGCCATGTCGATATCGAGAAAGGTGCGGCCCATCAGGAAGTTGGACGCCTCGGCCGCGACGTTCTTCGCAAGCTTGGCGAGGCGCTGCGTGGCGATGACGCCGGCAAGGCCGCGCTTGCGGCCCCGGCACATCAGATTGGTCATCGCGCCGAGCGAGAGTTTGCGCGCATCGTCCGAGACCTCGCCCGCAGCCGCAGGCGCGAAGAGTTGCGCCTCGTCCACCACCACGAGAACCGGATACCAGTGGTCGCGCTCGGCATCGAACAGCCCGCCGAGGAAGGCTGCCGCCGCGCGCATCTGCTGCTCGACGTCGAGGCCCTCGAGATTGAGCACGACCGAGACGCGGTGCTGGCGGATGCGACCGGCGATGCGGGTCAGCTCGACTTCCGGACGCTCGGCATCGACGACGACATGGCCGAAACGGTCGGCCAATGTGACGAAATCGCCTTCCGGATCGATGATGCATTGCTGCACCCACGGCGCGCTCTGCTCGATGAGGCGGCGCAGCAGGTGCGACTTGCCGGACCCGGAATTGCCCTGAACCAGCAGGCGGGTCGCCAGAAGCTCCTCGAGATCGAGCATGGCCGCCGGCCCGGAGGGCTGCGACCCCATGTCGATTTGGACCTTCATGCCGATTCTTCCGTCCTCCGCCCGAAGGGGCGGCGCCTTCCTAGCATCCGGCGGCCGGCGGCGGGCGCGGGGCTTGTCGGCAACCCACAGGAAATGGTGGGCAGCCTGCCGGCAGGGCGGTATCGGGCGGTGAGTTGCCCGTGCGCCAGGCCGGGCGTTGAATGGGGTGCCCCCGCTCGCTCCGGCGCGTGCGGGCTCAAATCAGGAGGAAGCGTAAATTCGGACTGCTTTCCGGAACGGGCTGATGAACCAACACCACGCATGCTGCGACATAGGACTGGCCGGAACCTGTGACCCGGTCGAACACGAGGAGGAGCAGATGCCGGCAGCCGGGGTTCTCAGGTGCGGTGCAATCATCTTCGGACTCAGCCTTTCCGCCGGAATGCTCCTCGCCGAGACGGCGCAGGCGCAGAGTGGCGGGTATTGGCGAAACGGCGTCTTCTATTCGCGCGACGGGCATTATCAGGACCATCGCGGCAACAGCAGCCCGAATCGCCCGCGCTGGATTCCCGCGCGGCCGTCGGGCCAGGGCAGCCACTATCAGGATCATCGTGGCGACCGGCCCCCCGGACCGCGCAGTCCCGGCTATCAGAACCCCTACCTGCCGGGTTCGACGGCAACTCCGCCGCGTGGACCGACCGTCAATAGCTCCGGCCAGCATTCCGGCGCCCGGGTCGGGCCGGCCATGGGCGGTGGCGGTGGTCATTCGTCGGGGCGGCGCTAGGCCACGCGGCTTCCTTGGGCCGGCGGTGCCAGGCTCGCCGCTTGGTCTCGAGCCGCGCCGTTGCCCACCTGGATGTTCCACCAGCCGAAAGCAGTACCTAGGCTCTTGATTTCAAATGGAATGGTGGGCGCGGCAGGGATTGAACCTGCGACCCCTCCCGTGTGAAGGGAGTGCTCTCCCGCTGAGCTACGCGCCCGTATCGCCGCGAGGCGAATTGGGAGCCGCGTTCCTAGCGGCTCCCCGTCGTCGGTGTCAAGAACGGACCGCTTCCGGTCCGTGCCTGATAGCTGCGGCTTGCCCCTTACCGGATCGGGTAGGGATATTGCTGGCCGCCCTGGCTCCACAGCGCGTTGAGGCCGCGCGGCAGGCCAAGGCGCGAACCGGCGCCGACATTGCGGTCGAAGACCTCGCCGTAATTGCCGACATGCTTGATGATCCGGTAGGCCCAGTCGTTGGGCAGGCCAAGCGCCTCGCCGAACTTGCCGTCGAGCCCCAGGAGCCGGCGGATTTCCGGGCTGGTCGAGGATGCCTTCAACTGATCGACATTGGCGCGGGTGACGCCCATGTCCTCGGCATTGAGCATGGCGTAGTGGGCCCAGCGGACGACGGCCGTGAAGTTCTCGTCGCCGCGCCGGACCGCCGGTCCGAGCGGCTCGCGCGAGATCAGCTCGGGCAGGATCACGAAGTCATTGGGATTGGCGAATTTCAGGCGCTCCGCCGCGAGGCCCGAGGAATCGGTCGTGAACGAATCACAGCGGCCTGCCTCGAACGCCTTCACGCCCTCCTCGTTAGTCTTGAAGCTGACCACCTCGTATTTGAGGTTGTTGGCGCGGAAATAGTCCGCGAGATTCAGCTCGGTCGTCGTGCCCTGCGTGACGCAGATGGTCGCGCCGTTGAGCCCCTTGACCGAGGTGACGCCCAGCGACTTGCGGACGATGAAGCCCTGCCCGTCGAAGAAGTTGATCACCGGCCAGGCCATGCCCATGCCGGTGTCGCGCGCCATCGTATAGGTGGCGTTGCGGGAGAGCATGTCGACGTCGCCGGTCTGCACCACGATGAACCGGGTCGGCGTGGTGGTCTGGACGAAGCGGATCTTGGTGGGGTCGTCGAAGATCGCCGCCGCCACCGCGCGGCAGAGGTCGACGTCGAGGCCGAGCCACTGGCCCTGGTCGTTCTGATAACCGAAGCCGGGAAGGCCGGTATGGACGCCGCAGGTCAGGAACCCGCGCTGCTTGATGCGGTCCAGCACGTTGACGGTCTGCGCCTGGGCAGCTCCCGCCACAAGACCTGCAAGCCCGATCAGGGCCGCAGCGATTGTTTTCTTCATGATTGTTCTCCTCTGGAACTGTTCAGGCGATGTCCTGAAGGCTTGCATCGACGGCCTCCGCCAGCCGGTCGACGATCACGTCGATCGTTGAATGATCGACGATGAAGGGGGGCGCGATGAGCACGTGGTCGCCGTGGACGCCGTCGACCGTGCCGCCCATCGGATAGACCATCAGGCCGCGCGCCATGGCCTCGCGCTTGATGCGGGCGTTGAGCTTGTGCTTCGGGTCGAAGGTTTCTTTCGTGCCGCGATCGGCCACCAGTTCGATGGCCTGGAACAGGCCGCGTCCGCGTATGTCGCCGACATGGTGGTGATTGCCGAAGCGCTCGTTGAGGCGGCGGGCGAGATGCGCGCCCTGAGCCTTCACATTGTCCAGCAGGCTGTCGCGCTTGATCACTGTCTGCACCGCGAGCGCCGCGGCGCAGGCCAGCGGATGGCCGAGATAGGTATGGCCGTGCTGGAACATGCCGGAGCCGCTTCTGAACGCATCGAATACCCGGTCTGCCACCAGAACCGCGCCGATGGGAGCAAAGCCGCCGCCGAGGCCCTTGGCAATAGTCATCAGGTCGGGCGCGACGCCTTCCTGCGTGCAGGCGTGCAGGGTGCCGGTGCGGCCCATGCCGCACATGACCTCGTCGAGGATCAGCAGGACGCCGTGCCGGTCGCAGATCTCGCGCACCCGCCTGAAATAACCCGGCGGCGCGGTGATGCAGCCGGCGGTCGCGCCGCCCACCGTCTCGGCGATGAAGCCGATGACCGTGTCCGGGCCGAGCCTGATGATCTCGGCCTCCAGCTCCTGCGCCAGCCGCTCGCCATACTGCTCCGGGCTCTCGTCGGCCCGCCGGCCCCGATAGTCGAAGGGCGCGGAGACGTGGTGCGTCTCGATCAGCAGCGGCGCGAACTGCTTGCGTCGCCACTCGTTGCCGCCGACCGCGAGCGCCCCCAGCGTGTTGCCGTGATAGCTCTGCCGCCGCGCGATGAATTTCGTCCGCTGCGGCTGGCCGATTTCCACGCAGTACTGGCGCGCCATCTTCAGCGCGGCCTCCACCGCCTCCGAGCCGCCGGAGACGTAGTAGACATGGCCCATTCCGGCCGGTGCGTCGGCGATCAGCGTCTCGCCGAGCTGTTCGGCCACCTTGGTCGTGAAGAAGCTCGTATGGGCATAGGCGAGCTGGTCGAGCTGGGCGTGCATCGCCGCCAGCACGTCCGGATGGGAATGTCCGAGGCAGGAGACGGCCGCGCCGCCCGATGCGTCGATGTAGTCGCGACCCTCGGCATCCCTGATGGTGACGCCCTTGCCGCTGACGGCGGTCGGATAGTCCTGGGCGATGGAGCGGTGAAGGATGCGCGTCATGGCTTGCGTCGTCCGGATGAGCGGGAGGGGGGAAGCAGATAGGTGTCGAAGGCGGCGAGCTGGGTCTCGCTGGCCGCCAGCGCGTCGAGAGCGGGCTGGCCGCGCCGCGCCGCGACCAGCGCGCCGAGACATTCGACCGCCGCGAAAGCCGGCGTCATCGTGTGGAAGAAGGACGGCGTCTCGGTCCGAGCCAGAACGACGGCGTCGGCGAGCTTGGCCAGCGGCGACAGGGCGCTGTCGGTGACGGCGGCCACCCGCGCTCCGCGGGCTTTGGCGAACTTCGCGGCCTGCACGGTCAGCCGCGTATAGGGGTTCACCGAGACGCAGAACAGCACGTCGCCCGGACCCGTCTCCCGCAGGGCATCGATGCCGCGCCCGCCGGCGGCGTCGGCGAGCACCGAGGCCTCGCCGATGAGCTGGCGCACATAGTCGAGCATGAAGGCGGCGGGAAAGGCCGAGCGCAGGCCGAAGCAGATGACCCTGTCGGCACCCGCGATGAGCTCCGCCGCCCGCTCGAGCCTCGCGATGGAATCCGGGCTCGACAAGGCGCCGAGATGGTCGCGCAACGCCGCGAACATGTCCTGGGCGAGCGCCGCGTCACCCTCTTCGTCGCGTCGCGCGATGAGTTCGGCGGCCCGGCCATGGAAGCTCTCGGGCCGGTGCCGGATCGACACGGCGAACAGCCGCCGCAGTTCCTCGTAGCCGGACAGGCCCAGCCGCTGGGCGAGGCGGGTCAGGGTCGCCGGCATGAGCCCGGCGCGACGCGCCTGCTCGCGTGTCGTCAGGAGCGCGACATCGGCCGGATGATCCAGCACCCACCGCGCCGCCTGCCGAAGCTGTTCCGGCAGGTCGTCGAAGCTTGCCGCCAGTCTGTCGCTGAGCGTCGCCTGATCCATGCGCAGCAAGCTAGCAGGCTCGCGGCAGAATGAAACACCTGTTTCACATTATCAGGAACGATACGAATGTTTCGTAGCGAAGGGGCGTCCCTATTGCGGCTCGATGCCGGCTTCCTTCACCAGCGCCACGTAACGGGCATATTCGGTGTCGATGAAGCGGGAGAACTCGGCCGAGTTCAGCGCCTCCGGCTCGAAGCCGAGATCGCCGAGGCGGCCCTTGAACGCATCGGACATCGCGACCTTGCGGATGCCGTCCTCCAGCGTGGCGATCACCGGCGCCGGCATGCCGGCCGGGCCCCAGACGCCGTACCAGGTGTCGAGGTCGATGCCGGGAAAGCCGAGCTCGGCGAAAGTCGGGACATCCGGCAGGTGGGGGCTGCGTGTCTTCGCGCCGATCGCCAGCGCCTTGACCCGGCCGCCACGGATCTGCGGCAGCGCCGAGAGGATCGGGTCGAGGAAGGCCGAGACGTGGCCGGCGACGAGGTCGTTCACGGCCGGTCCGCCACCGCGGTAGAGCACCAGCGGCAGCTTCACGCCGGAACGCAGGCGGAACAGCTCCGTTGACATGTGGCCGGCCGAACCGAAGCCGGAGACGGCGAAGTTCATCTTGTCCGGCTCGGCCTTCGCCTTGGCGATGAACTCGGCCAGCGTGTTGACGCCGAGCGAGGCAGGCACCGAAAACACCACCGGCCCGCGCGCCACCTTGAAGATCGGCGTGAAGTCCTTGATCGCGTCGAAGCCGGCCGGCTCCTTGCGCGTCAGCGGGTTCACGATGTGGATCGAGGCGTTGAAATAGAGCGAATAGCCGTCCGGCGGCTGCTTGGCGATGTAGCCCGCCCCGACCACGCCCGACGCGCCGGCGCGGTTTTCGACCACGACGCTCTGGCGCAGCTCGCGCTCCAGCCCTTGCGCCACCAGCCGCGCGACCGAGTCGACCGGCCCGCCCGGCGCATGCGGCACCGTCATGGTGATGCCGCGGGAAGGGAAGGCGCCCTGCGCGCCCGCGCGCGTGGAGGCTGCGAGCGCGCCCGCGCCCGCGAGGAAAAGACGGCGGTCCATGGAATGCTCCTTCAGGCGGCGATCGCCGAGACGGGCTTGATGCGATAGCCGTAGCGCTTGTCGAGGCCGAGCTCCTGGATGACGCGCACGCCCTTGGCCAGCGCCTCGCCCTCAAGGTTCGTCAGCGGCCGGCGCAGGTCGCCGACCGGCAGGCCGACCGCCTTCATCAGGCTCTTCACCGCCACCGGGTTGATGGCCGAGTAGGTGTAGTGGAGCAACGGCAGCAGCCCGAGATAGGCGTTTTTGAAGCCTTCGGCCTCGGCGTAGCTCGTCCAGGGCTTGGAAATGGTCGCAAGCTCCGCCGGGGCGAGATTGCCGGTCATGTTGGCGGTGCCATGTCCGCCAAGGCTCATGGTCGGCACGACGAGGCCGAGATTGGGGCTGTCGCAGCACATGACCGAGACGTCGGTGCGCGCCGCGAGGATCTGCGCCACCTGGCCGACCCGCGTCGTCGATTCCTTGTGAACCACGTAGTTCGGATGCTTGAAGATGCGGATCAGGTTGTCCCAGTGGAGGTCCGTCTTCACCCGCGGCGGGTTGTTGTAGATGCCGAGGGGCAGGTCGGTGGCATCTGCCACGTCGAGGAAAAACCGCTCGATGTCGCTCTCCGAGCCGCAGATATAGGCCGGTGCCGCGAGGATGCCGCCATCCGCGCCCGCATCCTTGGCGAATTTCACATTGGCGATGGTCGTGTCGGTGTTGTTGCCGGTCAGGCCGTAGAAGATCGGCATATCAGCCGTCTTCATCTTCGCGGTCTCGACGATGATCGCCTTCTTCTCCTCGGGGGAAAGCAGCGAGGTCTCGCCGGTCGAGCCCATGATCAGGATGGCGCCGGTGCCGTTTTCGCGGTGGAAGGCGAGCAGTTCGCGGAAGGCGCCGAAATCGACCGCGCCGGTGCGGTCGAAAGGCGTGACCAGCGCGACAAAGGAGCCGGTGAGGAGTTTGGCTGGGGCGGACGACATGGCAACCTCGAAGAAGTGATGGGCGATGGTTCGCCGCAGGCTTGCACGAGTCAAGCGGATGCTGCACGGCAGCACGCATGCATGGGCGGCGTGTCCGGCGGGCGTGGCGTTCGGCCGCATCCCCTCCGGCGCATCGTCGCGGCCCGAAAAGAGCCGCGGTCTTTACCCCTTGTTCACCATGACGGGGCTTGATCAACTGGCGGTCAGGCGCGCACGGATAGTGTCGCGCCTGATGGTATTGGCGGGAGGAATGGTGGCTTTTCCGGCGCTCGGGCGGCAATTGGCGGCGGTTCTGCTCGCGACGCTCGGCGGCGCGGCAGCTTCCATCGCGCCCGATTCCGCATGGGCGCAGGCCGGCGGCATCTGCGGCCAGATCCGCGCCCAGATCGCCAGGCTCGATTCCGCGCCGTCCGGCGGTGGAACCAATCGGCGCTTTGCGGTGGCCGCGCAGCGCCAGCGCGCCGAGATCGCGACGGCCCAGGGTCGCTATCAGGCCGCCGGCTGCGGCGGTTTCTTCCAGAGCGGCCAGTGCTCGGCTCTCGACGGGCGCATCCGGCAGATGCGCGCCAACCTCGCGCAGCTGGAGGCTCAGGCGGGCGGTGGCGGCATGGAGACGGCCGGACGGGCCCAGCAGCGCGCGCGCCTGCTCGCCGCCTTCGACGCCAATGGCTGTCGCGGCGGCGGCTCCGATACGCGCCAGGCGCAGCCGGGGCGCGAATACCGGACGCCGGATTACGGTCGGCCGCAGGCGGCCTATCGCGCCGAGCCGTCGGCGGGCTTCGGCGGCTTTATCGAGCATCTCTTCGGCGCGCGCCGCGAGCCCGCGCGCGGCGAACCGAACTATGTCGAGCCGGTGCCGGAGGAAACGCTCCGCCCGGAGGATCCGGATGGCGAACAGCGGCCGCGCAATGTCGGCCACCGCGCGGTCTGCGTGCGCCTCTGCGACGGTGCTTTCTTCCCCATGACCTCCTCCGCCCGCCCCGGCGCGACGCTCGGTCAGGAGGAGATGTGCCAGATGCAGTGCCCGGGCGCCGAGGTCGCGCTCTACCGGATGCGCGACGACCAGATCGAGAATGCAGTGTCGATGAGCGGCAGCCCCTACACGGCGCTGCCCAATGCCCTGCGCTTTCGCCAGCGTTTCGACGCGGCCTGCACCTGCCGGCCGCGCAACGGTTCATGGGCCGAAGCCTTCTCGCACCGGCAGGATCCGACGCTGAGGACAGGCGATCAGGTGATCTCCGCCGAGCAGGCGCGGCTGCTTTCCATGCCCGCGGGGCAGCGGCAGGCCGCCCGCGAGGAGTTCGCCGCAGCGGAGCGCGCGCGCCGCGAGGCCGAGCGGCAGGGCAGGGCCGATCGCTCGCGCGCCTCCGACGGCCGCCCGCGCGGCACGATCGGGCTCGACGGCCGCATTCGCCCGGCCCCGGCGGCGGAGGCGGCGGAAATCCGTGGAGCCGCGCCCGCCGCCGAGCCGGCAACAGAACCGCCGGCCGACGAAGCGCCGCTCGAATTGGAGCGGCGTCCGGTGCGGATCATCGGGCCGCTGCTCGCGCCGCGCGCCGATGCGCCGGTCGCGCCGAGCGGCGGCTGACAATTCCTCGATCCCTGACCTGCCGGCCCCCCAATGGACTTCCTGACCCACCTTCTCGTCTGGCTGGCGCTGATCGCGTCCGGCCTCTGGCTCGTCTCGTTCTGGCCGCGCTGGGTCGCCGCCGACCTCAATCTTCCCGAACGCGCCTTCCTGCTCAGACCCTGGTCGCGCGGCCTTGCGCCCTATGCCGAGCGCTGGCCGCTGATCTCCTGGGGCTTCTACGGCTATCTCTGGAAGCGGGGACGCGGGCTGGAGTTCGTCATCGCGCTGATCGTCTTCTATATGATGTCGCGGGCGGCCAGCGCCTTCTTCAAGACCGCCGCCGCCGTTGTCCGCAGCCAGTCCTGACGGCCGTCTGGACGCTGCCCGGCCAATAGGGCAGAAGGAATTGGTTGCAAATGCAACCAATCGATATTCCGGGAGCCGCCCTTGGACGCGCCGAGGTTCCAGTTCGCCTACCGCCGGTCGCCTGACCAGGATCGGGCGGAGGCCGCGCGCCATGCCGTCGTCGTGGTCGGCGCCGGGCCGGTCGGCCTGTCGGTCGCCATCGACCTTGCGCTGGCGGGTGTTCGCGTCGTCCTGCTCGACGATGCCGACCGGATTGGCGAGGGCAGCCGCGCCATCTGCTTCGCCAAACGGACGCTGGAGATTTTCGACCGCCTCGGCCCGGGTGACGAACTGGTCGCCAGGGGCGTGACGTGGAAGCGGGGGCGGGTGTTCCTCGGCGACCGCGAACTCTACGATTTCGACCTCTTGCCCGAGACCGGCCACAAGATGCCGGCCTTCATCAACATCCAGCAATATTATGTCGAGGCGGCGCTGGCGGCGCGCGCGGGCGAGTTGTCCGACCTCATCGACATGCGCTGGCGGAACAAGGTCACGGGCATCGCGCGGGACGCTGATGGCGCGCGCCTGACCATCGAGACACCGGACGGTCCCTATGCGCTGGCCGCCGACTGGGTGATCGCCTGCGACGGCTCGCGCTCGCCCATCCGCGCGCTGATGGGCCTCGACTTCGCGGGCGAGGTCTTCGACGACCGCTTCCTCATCGCCGACGTGAAAATGACCGCCGACTTCCCGACCGAGCGCTGGTTCTGGTTCCAGCCGCCGTTCCATGCGGGACAGTCGGCGCTTTTGCACAAGCAGCCTGACGATGTCTGGCGCATCGACCTCCAGCTTGGCCGCGACGCCGATGCCGAGGTCGAGAAGCGGCCCGAGAATGTCGTGCCGCGCATCCGGCGCATGCTGGGCCACGACAATTTCGCGCTCGAATGGGTGTCGGTCTACACATTCCAATGCCGCCGGCTCGAACGCTTCACCCATGGCCGCGTCATCTTCGCGGGCGACGCCGCCCATCAGGTCTCGCCCTTCGGCGCACGCGGCGCCAATTCCGGCGTGCAGGACGCGGAGAACCTCGCCTGGAAGCTGGCTCTGGTCCTGAAGGGCGAGGCCGGGCCGGGCCTCATCGCGACCTATGATCTGGAGCGCGGCGCGGCGGCCGACGAGAACATCATGAACTCGACCCGCGCCACCGACTTCATCGCGCCGCCCTCGCCGGGCGAGGTGCGGCTGCGCGATGCCGTGCTCGCGCTTGCCGCCGGGACCGGCTTCGCCAAGCGCATGGTCAATTCCGGCCGCCTGTCCGTGCCGTCGACCTACGACACGCCGCTATCGACGCCGGACGGGGCGGAATGGGCCGGCACGGCCCGCCTCGGCGCGCCGGTGCCGGACGTGCCGGTGGAGCGGCCTGACGGCGGCAGGGGCTATCTCAGCGAGCTGGTGGACGCCCGGTTCACGCTGATCGTCACCGGCGAAGCGCCGGAGCCGGTCGCGGGCTGCGCCATGCTGATGGCGTGTCGTGATTTCCACGATGCCGAGGGGCTGTTCGCGGCCCGTTTCGACGCGACGCCCGGCGCGGTCTTCCTGCTCAGGCCCGATGGTCATCTCGCGGCGCGCTGGCGCGCCTTCGACGGCAGCGGGATCGCCGCGGCGCTTCGTCGGGCAAAAGGATTCTGACGTCAGGGACTTGGGCCGGTATGCCCAAGTTGAATCAGATCATCAGGTCGGCCCCAGCGGACCTGAATCGAATTGTGAGGAACAGCAATGACCGGCCTCGACACGACCTCGCGTTTCGCCGACCCGGATGCTGCCTTCCGCCTGCTGGTCGAGGCGCAACGCGGGCTTTCGGCCGATCAGAGCGCCGAGCTCAACGCGCGCCTCGTGCTGATCCTCGCCAACCATATCGGCGATGCCGGTGTGCTGGCCGAGGCGATTGCTCTCGCGCGCGGCGCCGGGGGAGCGAAACAGCCCGGCGGAAACATGTGACGGCGGCAGGGGTCGTCGGCGTGAAACGGCGACGGGGCGAACCGGCGGCGCCGGCCTGCTGCTCGCGGTCCCCAGACCCCGGAACGTCAGGCGCTGATCGCTGTCAGCCGATCGTCGAGCGGCCCGTCAGCCAGGGCGTCACCGCCATCCACGGCCGGTCCAGCACCGTGCCGTGGACGGGCCGGTCTTCGCGCGCGAGCTTCATCGGATGGATGTCGAGCAGCGGCAGGCTCGGCCCCGAATAGTTCTCGCTGACCAGCAGGCCGGATTTGGGCCCGCGCACCAGCACCGCATCCGAGGGCGCGGACGAGAACATGGCCTCGTTCGGCGAGCGCTCGCGCCCGACGAGCCTCGTCTCCTCGAAGGCGACGGTCGCGCCGTTGTCGGCATGGACCAGATAGAGCAGCGGCAGCTTCTCCGCCTCCTGGAAGCCGATTGCCTCGACGAAGCGCCAGCTTTCCTCCTGCACCTCGCCTTCCGCGATATCGGCCATCAGCGCCCGGCGGAGCGCGCTCATCCGGCCGCGGCGGGTCATGACGCGCCAGGCGCTCATCGCGGCCCAGCCGCCGAGCCAGAGCAGCGCCGCCGCGAGCCATGTGCGGTCGGTGCCCAAGGCGATGCCGGTCGCGAATTGCAGCATCCAGGCGACGAGCAGCGCCACGGGGCCGATGAAGAGGAGGGTGATCGCCCCGAGGCCGAGTCCGGAGCCGACCTCGGCAAGGTCGGACTGCGCGTCATGCCGCAGGCCATCCAGCGCCTGTTCGAGCACGGCATGCTCCGACCTGTCCGCGGGACGGCGGTAGGACAGCGACAGCGGGCGTTCTCGTGTCTCGACCATGCTCTGCCGGTCCGGCGATCCGTTCTTGCCTTCGTTCATTCCGCCGCGGCGCGCGGCGGCAGTGTGCTCATGGCACCATTGTGGTCGGGCGAATCCGGGGCAGCCTCCTGCGACCGCGCGGGTATGCCGCGATCGAGCCCGGCGATCTTCTCCTCTGCCTCGGCAGCCTCGCGCTGGCGGTTCCACAATCCGGCATAGAGGCCGCCCTTGGCAAGCAGGTCCGCATGCGTGCCGCGCTCGGCCACCCTGCCGCCGTCGAGGACGATGATCTCGTCGGCATCGACCACCGTCGACAGGCGGTGCGCGATGACGATGGCGGTGCGGTTCTCGGCGATCCGGTCGAGCGCGCCCTGGATCTCCTGCTCGGTATGGCTGTCGAGCGCCGATGTCGCCTCGTCCAGCACCAGGATCGGCGGCGATTTCAGCATGGTGCGCGCGATGGCCACGCGCTGCTTCTCGCCGCCCGAGAGCTTGAGGCCGCGCTCGCCGACTTCGGTCTCGTAGCCCATGGGGCTGCGGCGGATGAAGGCGTCGATCTGCGCGAGGCGGGCGGCCTCCTCCACCTCCGCGTCGCTGGCATCCCAGCGGCCGTAGCGGATGTTGTAGCGGATCGTGTCGTTGAACAGTACGGTGTCCTGCGGAACCATGCCGATGGCCTGGCGCAGCGACGACTGGGTGATGTCGCGGATATCCTGTCCGTCGATGGAAATGCGCCCTTCGGCGATGTCGTAGAAGCGGAACAGCAGGCGTGAGATGGTCGATTTGCCCGCGCCCGACGGCCCGACAATGGCGATGGTCTTGCCCGCCGGAACCTCGAACGAGACGCCCTTCAGGATCGGCCGCGCCGGGTCGTAGGCGAAATGCACATTCTCGAAGCGGATCGTGCCGCCGCCGACAGCCAGCGGCTGCGCCCCGGTCCTGTCCTTGATCTCGGGGTTGCGGCCGAGGATCGCGAACATCGCCTCGATGTCGGTCACCGCCTGCTTGATCTCGCGATAGACCATGCCCATGAAATTCAGCGGCTGGTAGAGCTGGATCATCATCGCGTTGATCATGACGAAGTCGCCGACCGTGTTCCGTCCGGCTGCGATGTCCACCGCGCACATGGCCATGCAGATGGTCATGCCGACCGTGAAGATCGCGGCCTGCCCCGCGTTCAGCACGGCGAGCGAGGTCAGCGCCTTGGTCGAGGCCTTCTCATAGCGCGCCATCGAGACGTCGTAGCGAGCCTTCTCACGCTCCTCCGCCGAGAAATATTTCACGGTCTCGTAATTGAGCAGCGAGTCGATCGCCTTGACGTTGGCGTTGGTGTCGCTGTCGTTCATGTCGCGGCGGATGGCGATGCGCCATTCGGTGGCGGCATAGGTGAAGGCGAGATAGGCCGCGACGGTGGCGAGGATCACCACGACATAGCGCCAGTCGAACATCCATAACAGGACGCCGACGATCAGTGCGAGCTCCAGGATCGTCGGCGCGAGCTGCAGGATGATCATCCTGACGATGGTCTCGATGGCGTTGCGCCCGCGCTCGAGCACGCGCGTAAGGCCACCGGTCTTGCGCTCCAGGTGGAAGCGCAGCGACAGGGCGTGCATGTGCTCGAAGGTGATCAGCGCCAGCCGCCTGACGGCGTGCATGGAAACCTTGGCGAACAGGGCGTCGCGCCCCTGCGTCACCAGCGCCATCAGGATGCGGGTGATTCCGTAGGAGGCTGTCAGCGCCACGGGCGCCGCGATGAGCCAGGCCCACCACGAGGTCATCTCGACCTTCGGTGCTGCGAGGGCGTCCGTCGCCCATTTGAAGGTGAACGGCACGACCATGGTGACGAGCTTGGCGACAACCAGCAGCACCATGGCCCAGACGACGCGCGCCTTGAGGTCCGGACGCTCGCCGGGCCAGATGAACGGCCAGAGATGGACGATGGTGCGAGTCAGCGCGCCGCCCTCCGCGGAAACGCGGGCGGCGGCGGGGGCCGCGGTCGGATCGGCGCTGGAGGACAAGTTGTCTGCTTCCCTGGTCGGCCGGAGGCCGTTCTTCTCTGGAACCGATATAATCACAAGGGCGGGCAGGGGAAGAGACTGCCGGCGGCCGGCAATGCATGGCTGACCTCGCCGCGCATGGGCGCTATGGTCTGTTCAAGGACGATTCAAGCGGCCCGGATGCGGGCCCGATGCCGGAAGAGGCCGCCATGGCGACGATCACATCCATCTGTGTCTATTGCGGCTCGGGCAACGGTCACGCGGACATCCACGTGAACGCCGCCAGGGAATTCGGCGCGGCGATGGCCAAGGCTGGCATCCGGCTCGTCTATGGCGGCGGCGGCATCGGCCTGATGGGCGCGCTCGCCTCGGCGGTCATCGACGGCGGCGGCAAGGTCACCGGCATCATCCCGGATTTCCTCAAGCGTAAGGAAATGTCGCTCGACGGCGTCATGGACCTCGTCATCGTGCCCGACATGCACACCCGAAAGATGCGCATGTTCACCGAGGCCGACGCATTCGTGGCGCTGCCGGGCGGCATCGGCACGCTGGAGGAACTGGTCGAACAGCTCACCTGGGCGCAGCTCGGCCGCCACGCCAAGCCCGTCGCCATCGCCAATGTCGGCGGCTTCTGGGACCCGCTGCGCGTCCTGCTCGACCACATGAAGGACGAGGGCTTCATCCGCCCCGGCCTTCAGGTGAAATATTCGGTCATCGACGAGGTTCGCGACATCATCCCGACGCTGCAGGCGCAGGTCGCCAGCCTGCCGCAGCGGGCGCTGTCGGCCGAGCACGACCCGATCGTGACGGAGAAAATGTGAGGCGTTGAGTGTTGTACCAAATTTTGGTATAGCTTGACCATGTCAAGGAATACGTCCGTCAGCCTCGGCGAGAATTTCACGCGCTTCATCGACGAACAGGTGGCCGATGGCCGCTATGGCTCGGCCAGCGATGTCGTCCGCGCCGGACTTCGCCTGCTTCAGGAGCGGGAGGCGCGGCTTGAGGCCTTGCGCACGGCCGTCGATGAGGGCGACCGCAGCGGACCCGCGACGCCCTTTGACGTGGAAGCGTTCATCGCCCGCAAGGCGGACCGGCGCGCGGAACCCTGATGCGGCTGGCGCTGAAGCCACGAGCCGAGCGCGACCTCGACGACATCTTCAGCTATTCGGAAGAGGCTTGGGGTTTCGATCAGGCCGTCGCCTATATTCGCGGACTGCATGCCGTGATGCAGCGAATCTGCCGGTTTCCGCGGATGGGCCGACCGGCCGACGAGATCAGAGCGGGAATACGGATTTCTTCCGCAGGATCACACCTGATCCTCTACCGCATTGGCGAGGAACAGGTCGATGTCATCCGCATCCTGCACAAGCGCATGGACATCGACCAGCATCTCTGACAGGCCTCACACCCCGGCGCCGTCCTTCACCAGCTTGTAGGTGATCGAGTCCGTCAGCGCCTGGAAGCTTGCATCGACCACGTTCGCCGACACGCCGACCGTGGTCCATGTGTCGCCCTGGCCGTCCTTGCTCTCGATCAGCACGCGCGTCACCGCGCCCGTGCCGCCATTGAGGATGCGGACGCGGAAATCGACCAGTTCCAGGTCGTCGATGAAGCGCTGGTACCGACCGAGATCCTTGCGCAGGGCCGCGTCCAGCGCATTGACCGGGCCGTTGCCCTCGGCCACCGAGATCAGTTCCTCGTCGCCGACCTTCACCTTCACCGTTGCTTCCGAGAAGGTGACAAGATCGCCCATCGCATTGTAGCGGCGCTCGACGCTGACCTTGAACCGCTCGACCGCGAAGAAGGCGGGCACCTCGCCCATGACGCGCTTGGCGAGCAGGAAGAACGAGGCGTCCGCGCCCTCATAGGCGTAGCCGAGGCTCTCGCGCTCCTTGACCTCGTCGAGGATGCGGATGACGCGCGGGTCGTCCTTGGCGACGGTGAGGCCGACGCGCTCCAGTTCGGCGAGCACGTTGGACTTGCCGGCCTGTTCGGAGACCAGGACGTGGCGGCGGTTGCCTACCGTCTCCGGCGGCACGTGCTCGTAGGTTTCGGGCTCCTTCAGCACGGCCGAGGCATGGATGCCCGCCTTGGTGGCGAAGGCGGATGCGCCGACGTAGGGAGCATGGCGGTTCGGCGAGCGGTTGAGCAGTTCGTCGAGCTTGCGCGAGGCTTTCGTCAGGTGGGTAAGCTTGTCCGCGCTCACGCCGATCCTGAACCTGTCGGCATAGCCGGGCTTCAGCAGCAGCGTCGGGATCAGCGAGGTCAGGTTGGCGTTGCCGCAGCGCTCGCCGAGGCCGTTGAGCGTGCCCTGGATCTGGCGCGCACCCGCGCGCACGGCGGCGAGGGAGTTCGCCACCGCCTGTTCGGTGTCGTTATGGGCGTGGATGCCGAGATGGGCGCCGGGGACAACGGCGGTGACCTGCCGGACGATGGCCTCGACCTCCTCCGGCAACGTGCCGCCATTGGTGTCGCAGAGCACGACCCAGCGCGCGCCCGCCTCGTAGGCCGCCTTCGCGCAGGTCAGCGCATAGTCGGGATTGGCCTTGAAGCCGTCGAAGAAGTGCTCGCAATCGAGCAGCACCTCGAACCCGCGCGCTTTTGCGGTCGAAACCGAGTCGCGGATGCTGTCGAGGTTCTCCTCCAGCGTCGCGCCGAGCGCGACATGGACGTGATAGTCCCAGGCCTTGGCGACGAAGCAGATCGCATCGGCCTTGGCCTCCAGGAGCGCCGCGACGCCGGGGTCGTTGGCCGCCGAGCGCCCGGCGCGCTTGGTCATGCCGAAGGCCGTGAAACGGGCGTTCAGCTCGCGCTTTTCCGCGAAAAGGGCGGTGTCGGTGGGGTTCGCGCCGGGATAGCCGCCCTCGACATAGTCGAGGCCGAGATCGTCCAGCAGCGCGGCGATCTTGCGCTTGTCGTCGAGCGAGAAGTCGACACCGGTCGTCTGCGCGCCGTCGCGCAGCGTCGTGTCGAACAGGTAGAGGCGCTCGGGTTCGGTTGTGGTCTCAAGGGTCATGGCGTGCGGTCGGCCGGCGGCCAGACCTCCGTGTCGTGATCGGGATGCTGGCGGGAGATGACTTGTGCGAGGAAGGCGGCAGACTCGGCGCTCGTGGCCAGGTCGCGGACGGGCAGCGCCGGCAGGTCGGCAACGAAGGCCAGACGGCTTTCAAGCCCGATCTGCACGATCGGCGGGAAGGCAGCCGGATCGTCCAGCGAACCGAGAGACACGTCGATGACGTCGTCATATTCGTAGGTCAGCGGCGTGCCGCAATCGGCGCAGAAGCCGCGCCGCGCCATGTTCGAACTTGCGAAACGCTTCGGCTCGCCGCGGGTCCAGACGAGTCCCTGCGCGACGCTGAAAGGGGCGAAATAGCCGCCGCTCGCCTTCTGGCACATGCGGCAATGACAGATCGAGGCCTTGTCCAGCGTATCGCAGGCATAGCGTACCGCGCCGCACTGGCAGCCGCCGGTGATGCGGGTCACCGCATCACCTCCCACGTGGTCACGATCTCGCCGGTCGCCGGGTCCTTGCCGTCCATCAGCTGGATGCCCATGGCCACCAGTTCGTCGCGGATGCGGTCGGATTCCGCGAAGTTCCTGGCCTTGCGGGCGGCGAGGCGGGCGGCGACGAGAATTGCGATGGCATCTCTTCGTTCATCACTTAGTGACGGTGTTTCGAATGGAAGAAACCGCAGTCCTAAAAGAGCGGTTGACGCCAAGAAGGATCGCCCGACTGCACGTTCTCCTCTCAAAGCGAAGGCGTTTGAGAGTTCATGTAATCTAGCGATTGCAAGATGCGTGTTTAGATCATCCTGGAGTGACCGGATTATTTTGTCATCGACGTCGTTCTCTAGGCCGATCTCAATTTCTGATCCGAATGCATTGAGAATGTCGTGCCGCCGGTTCGTCCAGTCGATCAACGTAGCTTCGCTGTCTTCGAGGCGTCGGACTGTCCAGTCGATGGGCTGACGATAGTGCGTTTGCAGCATTGCGAGGCGCAGAACAGCGCCATCCCAAAACTGCCCGCCGAATTTCGTCGTGCTCAGGAGATCATCGATCGTCACGAAATTCCCGAGGCTCTTGGACATCTTCTCGCCCTCGACCTGCAGGAAGCCGTTATGCATCCAGACATTGGCCATGACCTGATGACCGAAGGCGCAGGTCGTCTGCGCCACCTCGTTTTCGTGGTGGGGAAAGACGAGATCGATGCCGCCGCCATGGATGTCGAAGACCTCGCCGAGATGCTTCCAGCTCATGGCCGAGCACTCGATATGCCAGCCCGGTCGCCCCGGCTGGGCTATGCCGCACGGGCTCGGCCAGCCGGGCTCATGCGCCTCGGTGCTCGGCTTCCAGAGCACGAAGTCCATTTCCGAGCGCTTGTAGGGCGCGACGTCGACGCGCGCGCCGGCGATCATGTCGTCCAGCGGCCGCTGCGACAGGCGGCCGTAAGCCGGCATGTCCGGCACCGAGAACAGCACGTGGTCCTCGGCGACATAGGCGTGGCCGCTAGCGACCAGTTTCTCGCAGAGCGCTTTCATCTCCTCGATATGGTCGGTGGCGCGCGGCTCGACGGTCGGCCTGAGCGCGCCGAGGGCGTCGATGGCCGCGTGGAAGCGCGCCGTCGTGCCTTCCGTCAGCTCGCGGATCGTGACGCCGCGCTCGTGGGCGCGCTTGTTGATCTTGTCGTCGAGGTCCGTGATGTTGCGGGCATAGGTGACGTGATCGGCGCCGTATTCGTGCCGCAGCAGCCGGTAGAGCAGGTCGAAGACGATGACCGGCCGCGCATTGCCGATATGGGCGTCGTCATAGACGGTGGGGCCGCAGACATACATGCGGACGTTGTCAGGATCGATCGGACGGAACTCGTCCTTCGACCGCGTCAGCGTGTTGTAGAGCCTGATCGCCATAACCGTCTCCGCAAAGCATCGCGCGCCGCTGGCCGGGTGCGTGATCTTTTGCGCTTGTCAGTTTGGCAAAGAACGGCGACCGGCCAGCGAAACGCTTAGCCGCAAATAATCCCGATGAGGATCGAAAAACCGTTCATGGGCGAGAGATAGCGCAGAAGCCGGCCCGCGCGTCAAGCATCACCCTTCGATCGAACAGGAGACGCGACCGGTCACGCGGCGGGTGCGGAACTCGCCGTTCACCGTCTCGCCGATGCTCAACACATAGCGACCGCGCCAGGTTTCTGCCTCGGCGTTGCCACGCGCCTCGACGGTCAGGTCGATGGTGCCATGCGGCTCACCCTCGCGTTCGAAATGGACGTGCATCTTCAGATCGCGTGCGTCGAACCAGCTCTGGGTCAGGTGGTCCTTGATGAGCGTCACCTTCCGGAAGTCGGCGGCGACATTGGCGCCACGCAACTCCAGCTCTCCCGCGAACTGGTAGAAGGAGCCGCCCGTCGAGCGGCCGATGGGACTGCCGATGGTGAACTTCGCCGAGCGGTCGTCCGCGTCGCAGGAGATGCCGCCCGTCGCCTGGGCGGGGACCGCCAACAGACAGGCCATGGCGGCGAGGGCAAGGATGCTGCGTGACATGGGCGTCTCCGGCGGGGCGTTGACCAGAGATATGCTACGGGCGTCTTTCAGCGCGTCGCCGCCCCGATGTCATCCATGGAAACGCAGGAAATGCACGGGGCTGCTCGTTAGGAGATGAATTCGCCGCACCGCTGGATGTCGCCCTGCTGGCCCCAGGGCATGATCGGCACGGTGGAGGTCGAGTTCTGTGGCGATCCGTCGATCAGCTTGTCCGAATAGATCATATAGACCAGCACGTTGCGGCGGGCGTCGCAGCCACGGACGATCTGCACGCGCTTGAAGAAGAACGAGCGGCCCTCGCGGAACACGACATCGCCCTGGCTCGCGCGGTTGCGGAAGCGGATCGGGCCGATCTGCCGGCAGGCCAGCGAGACATCCGACAATTGCTCGGCGAAGCCGAAGGTCCCGGCCCAGCCGCCCTTTTCCGGCACTGTGAAGTGGCAGGCGACGCCCTCCACGTCCGGGTCGTCGATGCCATAGGTGGCCAGCTTGTCGTTGGGCGAAAGAAGCCGGAACACGGTGGAGCGCCGGAAGATCAGGTCCGGCGACTGCGCGAACGAGGGCAGGGCGGGCAGGGCAACGGCTGCGGCGAGGGCAAGGGCAAGAATGCGGCGCATGGGGCGGCTCCGGATTGGGCGTCGGCTGCAATCCTACCGCCATCGCTTGGCAATGGGGTGTCGTTCTTTGGGGAGGCGTCGGGGAACGGTCGCATGCGCCGGTTGTCCTCCGTGTGAAGCCATAAGGAGATCGCCATGGAAACGACCGAACTGCATCGAGGCCGCCTGATCGACCATATCCAGCTGGTGGTCAGGGATCTTGCCGCCAGCCGCCGCTTCTACGACGCGATCTTCAAGGCGCTGGACGTGCCGCTTGGCGGCGAGGCGGAGGACTATTTCTGGGTTGACGAGCTGTTCATCTCGACCGCCGACAGCAAGGCGGCGCACGGGCGCCTGACCGGCCGGCATCATCTGGCCTTCCAGGCGAAGGACCGCGCCATGGTCGATGCCTTCCACAAGGCGGGCCTTGCGGCGGGCGCCGGGGACAATGGCGCGCCGGGGCTCCGTCCGTATCATCCCGGTTACTACGCGGCCTTCCTGATCGACCCGGACGGCAACAATATCGAGGCGGTCTATCACGGCGAGCACCGGCGCAGCGCGCCGTCGGTGAAGGTTACGTTCTAGCTCGAAGGGTATGGGCGGCCGCGCCAACGGGACGGTCTTGCGGTGGATAGGCGGTGAGGCCGCCCCGTTCCCCGCTTGTTCCCTCGCGCCCGCCCGCCTATTCAGGCGGGATGACCCTTTTCCCGATTCGCGAGGCCTGACCCATGGGCGAGCGCGTGACACCGCCCGGCGGCGACGGCACGGATGGCATCGAGAGCATCAACCTGCGGGAGGCGCTGGAAGAGCGCTATCTCGCCTATGCCCTGTCCACCATCATGGGGCGGGCGCTGCCCGACGCCCGCGACGGCCTGAAGCCCGTCCACCGGCGCATCCTGCACGCCATGCGGCTTTTGAAGCTCGATCCGGGCACCGCCTTCAAGAAGTGCGCCCGCATCGTCGGCGACGTCATCGGCAAGTTCCACCCGCACGGCGACCAGTCCGTCTACGACGCGCTGGTGCGCCTCGCGCAGGACTTCTCCCAGCGCTACCCGCTGGTCGACGGACAGGGCAATTTCGGCAATATCGACGGCGATAACGCCGCCGCCTACCGCTACACCGAAGCGCGCATGACCGAGGTCGCGCGCCTGCTGCTCGACGGCATCGACGAGGACTCCGTCGATTTCCGCAAGACCTACAACGAGGAGGACGAGGAGCCGGTCGTCCTGCCCGGTGCCTTCCCGAATCTGCTCGCCAACGGCTCCCAGGGCATCGCGGTCGGCATGGCGACCTCGATACCCCCGCACAACGCCGCCGAGATCTGCGACGCGGCGCTCCACATCATCGCCCATCCCGACTGCACCACGCGCGACCTCGTCGCCCACGTGCCGGGCCCGGATTTTCCGACCGGCGGCATCATCATCGAGGGCCGGGCCTCCATCGAGGAGGCCTACGAGACCGGCCGCGGCGCCTTCCGCACCCGCGCGCGCTGGCATTCCGAGGATACCGGCCGCGGCACCTATCTCGTCGTCGTCACCGAGATCCCCTACGGCGTCAGCAAGGGCCGGCTGATCGAGAAGATCGCCGAGCTGATCACCGACAAGAAGCTGCCGCTCGTCAACGACATGCGCGACGAGAGCGCCGAGGACATCCGCCTCATCTTCGAGCCGAAGTCGCGCAACGTCGATGCCGGCATCCTCATGGAAAGCCTGTTCAAGCTGACCGAACTGGAAAGCCGCATTCCCCTCAACATGAACGTGCTCATGAAGGGGAAGGTGCCGAAGGTCGTCGGCCTGAAGGAGGTGCTGCGCGAATGGCTCGACCATCGCCGCGAGGTGCTGATCCGTCGCTCGCAGCACCGTCTCGCCGCCATCGACAAGCGCCTCGAAGTGCTGGCCGGCCTGATCATCGCCTATCTCAACATCGACGAGGTCATTCACATCATCCGTACCGCCGATGAGCCGAAGAAGGCGCTCGTCGCGCGGTTCGACCTGACCGAGGTGCAGGTCGAGGCCATCCTCAACATGCGCCTGCGCTCCCTCGCCAAGCTCGAGGAGATCGAGCTTCGGAAGGAGCATGACGAACTGACCAGGGAGAAGGCCGGCATCGAGAAGCTGCTCGGCTCCGAGGCGCTGCAGTGGAAGACGGTCTCCTGGGAGATCGGCAATGTGAAGAAGCAGTTCTCCAAGGAGACGCCGCTCGGCAAGCGCCGCACCACCTTCGCGGAAGCGACCGAGGTGGATGTCGAGGCCTTCGCCGAGGCGCTGGTGGAGCGCGAGCCGATTACGGTAGTCGTCTCCGAGAAGGGCTGGATCCGCGCCCTCAAGGGCCATGTGCAGGATCTTTCCAGCCTGACCTTCAAAACCGATGACCGGCTGAAGATCGCCTTCTTCGCCGAGACCACCTCGAAGCTTCTGGTCTTCGCCACCAACGGCAAGGTCTTCACGCTGGAGGGCTCCAAATTGCCCGGTGGTCGCGGCGCGGGCGAGCCCGTTCGCCTGATGATCGATCTCGAACAGGAGCACGACATCGTCGACGTCACCCCGTTCAGGGGCGGGCGCAAGGCGCTGGTCGCCTCCAAGGACGGGCGCGGCTTCGTCGTGGCGGAAGACGACCTCGTCGCCAATACCCGCAAGGGCAAGGGCGTGATGGGCGTCGATGCGCCGGACGAACTGGCCGTCGTCCGCTTCGTCGAGGGCGATCATGCCGCCGTCGTCGGCGAGAACCGCAAGCTGGTGGTCTTCCCGCTGAGCCAGGTGCCGGAAATGGCGCGCGGCAAGGGCGTGAGGCTGCAGAAATACAAGGGCGGCGGGCTGTCCGACGCCAAGACCTTCAATCTGGCGGACGGCCTCACCTGGAAGGATTCATCCGACCGCACCTGGACAGTGGCGCAGGCCGACCTCGCGGAATGGCTGGGCAACCGCGCCGATGCCGGCCGTCTGCCGCCGAAGGGCTTCCCGAAGAACAACAAGTTCGGTTGAATGCAGGTCGATGCGGCCGCAAGCGCCGCACGACCAGCGGGGACGACCGGATGACATTTCTCAGGACGATGATGGCCGCCACGGCCACGATTGCGCTCGGCTGCGTGCCCGCGCTGGCGCAGAGCGCCGCCGGCCCGACGCTCCAGCGCGTCAAGGAGCGCGGCCACATCATGTGCGGCGCGAGCCAGGGCGTCCCCGGCTTCTCGCAGCCGGACAATGCCGGCGTCTGGCGCGGCTTCGACACCGATTTCTGCCGGGCGCTGGCCGCCGCCATCTTCGACGACCCGGACAAGGCCCGCTATTCGCCGCTCGCCTCCAAGGACCGGCTGATCGCGCTTCAGGGCGGCAATATTGACGTGCTGTCGCGCACGACCACCTGGTCGATCAGCCGCGAGCTGAACCAGGGCCTAGCCTTCACGGCGATCAATTACTACGACGGCCAGGGCTTCCTCGTCCGCAAGGCGGCCAATCTGAAGTCGGTGCGCGACCTGAGCGGCGCCACCATCTGCGTGTCGCAGGGCACGACAAACGAGCTGAATCTCGCCGACTATTTCCGCACCCATGGCCTGACCTATCAGGTCGTCACCTTCGGCAGCCTCGACGAGGTGGCCAAGGCCTATGACAACGGCCGGTGCGATGCCTACACGACCGACATGTCGCAGCTCGCCACCAACCGGTTGCTGCTGAAGAACCCGGACGAGCACATGGTGCTGCCGGAGATCATCTCCAAGGAGCCGCTGGGGCCGTGGGTGCGCAAGGGCGACGCGCAATGGTTCGACATCGTTCGATGGACCCTGTTCGCGCTGATCGCGGCGGAGGAACTGGGCGTCACGCAGGCCAATGTCATGGAGATGACGCGCAGCCAGAACCCCGAGATCAAGCGCCTGCTCGGTGTCGATGCCGCCTTCGGCGAACAGCTCGGCCTGACCAGGGACTGGGTGGTGCGGATCGTCCGCCACGTCGGCAATTACGGCGAGAGCTTCGACCGCAATCTCGGCGCGGGCAGCCGTATCGGCCTGCCGCGCGGCGCGAACCAGCTCTGGACGCGCGGCGGGCTGCAATATTCGCCGCCGTTCAGGTGAGGCGGCGGCTCAGCTCTCCACCCTGAACCACCCTTCCGGCATCAAGCGCTCCTGCGGCAGGAACCGCGCCTTGTAGTCCATCTTCGGCGACCCCTCGACCCAGTAGCCGAGATAGACGTAGGGCAGCCCCATGGTCTTGGCGCGCGCGATATGGTCGAGAATGACCAGCGTGCCGAGCGACCGGGCGGCCTGGTCCGGCTCGAAGAACGAATAGACCAGCGACAGGCCGTCGCCGAGAATGTCGGTCAGCACGGCGGCAACGAGGTCGCCCTTGCTGCGGCCGGTGATCGCCGTGTCGATGTCGCGCTTGCGATATTCCACGACGCGCGTCTTCACGTGGCTGTCCTCGACCATCATGGCGTAGTCGAGCACGGTCATGTCGGCCATGCCGCCGGCGCGATGCCGCGAATCGAGATAGGCGCGGAAGGTGGAATATTGCTCGGACGTGGGCACGGCCGGGCGCATCTCGCCAACGAGATCGGCATTCTTCAGCATCACCCGCCGGAACGAGCGGTTGGGGCGGAAATCGGCCACCGGCACGCGGACGGAGATGCAGGCGCGGCAGGTCTCGCAGGCCGGCCGATAAGCGATCGACTGCGACCGGCGGAAGCCGCCCTGCGTCAGGATGTCGTTCAGTTGCGGCGCGCGCTGGCCGACCAGATGCGTGAACACCTTCCGCTCGAACTGGCCGGCCAGATAGGGGCACGGCGTCGGCGCGGTCAGGTAGAACTGGGGCGTGTCGCGCGGTTGCTGGGTCAAGGCGCCTTGAGGTGCTGGGAACGTCGGGCGGGCCGGCCGAAGCAGTCCCGCATTCCTTCAACGATAGTCATGGATTGCGCCGCAGCAAGAGCCGGCAGCGCCGGGTCAACGGCATGTGAATCCCGCCGGCCGGGGAGTCGAACGGATGATGAGCGGTTCGCACGTCCCCGATATTCGCCTTTCCAGCGAAAGGAGCGCGTCATGATCGAGATCGCAGTCGCCCTGATGACAACGCTGTCCGGGATCGCCGCCGCGCCGCCGCCGTCCGCCCCCGTCGAGATGCAGGCTCGCCAGCAGGGCGGGGCGATGACGCCCCAGCGCGCGCGGCGGGAGTGCTGGCAGAGCCTGGGCTTTGCGCCCAACACGCCACGCAACCAATATCCGTCGCGCCTGCTGCCGCAGGTCGAATCCTGCATCGCGCAGAAGATGCGCCGCTGATCACATCACGTCGGCGTCGCCGGCCTCGATCCGCGTCGCCGGCAATCCCTCCGCTTCCAGCGCCGCGAAGATCTCGCGCAGGTGTTCGCGGTCGCGCGTCTCGATGGTGATGTCGAGTTTCGTGCCCTTGGCCGGCGTGTCGAGGAACATGCGCCGGTGCTCCACTTCCAGAATGTTGGCGCCCATCCGCCCGAGCAGCGTCGCGACGAGGCCGAGCACGCCCGGCCGGTCCGGGATCGTCAGCCGGAACGACACGATGCGATCGTCCCGCTCCAGTTCGCGCATCATGATTGAGGCGAGGATGCGCGGATCGATATTGCCGCCGCACAGGATCAGCCCGACCTTCCGGCCGCGGAACCGTTCCGGCTCGGCGATGAGCGCTGCGAGGCCCGCCGCGCCGGCGCCTTCGGCGATGGTCTTCTGGCGGGTGAGATAGAGGTTCACGGCGCGTTCGAGCTCGCTTTCGCCGACCAGAACGATGTCGCGGACATGCTCCCGCACCACCGGCAGCGTGCTCCGGCCGACGATCTTCACCGCGATGCCCTCGGCAAGAGTCGGTCCTCCGACCGGGCGCGTGCCGCCATGGATGGCGTTCCACATCGAGGGATAGAGCGCGGCCTCGACGCCGACGATCTCGACATCCGGGCGCAGCGTCTTCGCGGCCACCGCATTGCCGCCAATCAGGCCGCCGCCGCCGATCGGGATCACGATCATGTCGAGGTCCGGCACGTCCTCCAGCATCTCGCAGGCGATGGTGCCCTGTCCCGCCATCACGTGCGGGTCGTCGTAGGGGTGGACCCAGGTCAGGCCCTCGGCCGACTGGATCGCTTCGGCCCGCGCCTGCGCGTCCGACAGCGTCTCGCCATCGAGCACGACGCGCGCGCCGTGCGAGCGGGTGGCGGCGACCTTCACGAAGGGTGTCGTCTCCGGCATCACGATGGTCGCGGGCACGCCGAGCCGGCTCGCGTGGAGCGCGACGGCCTGCGCGTGGTTGCCGGCCGACATGGCGATGACGCCGCGCGCCTTCTCGGGCTCGCTGAGCGAGACCAGCTTCACCAGCGCGCCACGCTCCTTGAACGAGTTGGTGACCTGCATGTTCTCGTATTTGACGAAGACCTCGGCCCCGGTGATGGCGGAGAGCGGCGGGGCCGGCAGCATCGGCGTCCGCATAACCTGTCCGGCAATGGTCTTACGCGCGGCCTCGATGGCCGCCATGGTCACGTTCACGTGCTTCTTCCTTCTCTTGCGAACAGGCCGGCGGGGCGCATGACGATCAGCACCACGAGCACGGCGAAGACAACGGTATCCCGCCATCCGATCGGGCCATAGCCCGACCAGAGCGTTTCCACAAAACCCAGCGCGAGTCCGCCGGCGAGCGCGCCGCCGACCGAGCCGATACCGCCCGCCAGCGCCCCGATCAGCGCCTTCAGCGCGAAGACGGTGCCAAGGGCGAAATGGGTCGAGCCGAAATGGACGGCATGGGCCGCGCCCGCGAGGCCCGCCAGCGCGCCGGACAGCGCGGCGGTGGTCGCGATCATCCGGCCGGGATCGACGCCGAACAGCCGCGCCGCGCCGGGATCGTCGGCGAAGGCCCGCCAGCGTCGGCCGAACCCGCTGAGGCGCATGGCCGCGAGCAGCGTTCCCGCCGCGAGGGCGAGCACCATGGCGGTGCCGATCTGGTTGAGTGTCACCGTCGCGACGAAGTCGCCGGAACGCGCGAGCGGAATGGGGGTGGAGGCGAGCGGCGGCGACCAGCGCGGGGCGGAGCCGTGGATCAGCCGCAGCGCTTCGGACAGCGCCACCGCGAGGCCGACGGTCGCGATCAGCGCCGACTGTCCGGCCATCGCGCCGCGCCCTGTCGGAGCGCCAATCGCCCCCGCGATCATCCGGTTCAGCGCGGCGGCCGCGATCATTCCGGCTCCAAGGCCCGTGGCCAGCGCCGGCAGGGGTCCGAGCGTCGTGGCAAGCCCCGCGGCAAGGCCCAGCGTCGCATAGGCGCCCGCGACCGCGATCTCGCCGAACGCGAGGTTGATGCGGCCGACCAGTCCATAGATCAGCGCATAGGCTGCGGCGAGCAGGCCATAGAGCGTCGCGGGCACCAGCGCGTTGGTCGCCTGCTGGAGCGCATAGGCGAGCGCGAAGGGCACGTCCCGCGCGGGTCGGCCGGCGCTGACGCTGCGCAATGCCTCGGCGAGCACGGCGGCGTCGCCGAGCCACCAGCGGCGGATGATCTGGAGCTTCAGGTCGGAGACCGGGCCGCGATCGGTCTCCAGCGTCGCGAGGTCGAGCCGCCCGGCATCCGCGCCGCCGCCGGCAAACCCGCAGATCGCGTAATGGGTGCCGCGCGGACGGCCCGGCTCGTCCGCCAGATAGTCGATCCGCAGGGCATTCGCCCGGCCCGCGACGAGCGCATGGCGCGTTTCGCGGATGGCCGCGTGCTCGGCATGGAGAGCCGGCAGCAGCGCGCGACACAGGCGCAGATGGTCGGGGTCGACGAAGCTGGCGCAGCCGGCGAGGCCGAGCAGCGCTAGACACAGAAGGAGGGCGGGACGGATACGGCGCAACGCCGCGACCGTCTTCATGCCGCGGCGGCGAGCATCCCGGCGACGCGCGGCGCGAAATAGGTGAGGATGCCGTCGCAGCCGGCGCGCTTGAAGGCGGTCAGGCTCTCGATCATCGCCCGCTCGCCGTCGATGGCGCCGGCACGGGCGGCCATCTCGATCATCGCGTATTCACCGGACACCTGATAGGCGAAGGTGGGCACGCCGAACGTGTCCTTCACGCGCTGGCAGATGTCGAGATAGGGCAGGCCCGGCTTCACCATCACCATGTCGGCGCCCTCGGCGATGTCGATCTCGACCTCGCGCAGCGCCTCGTCGGAATTGGCCGGGTCCATCTGATAGGTGCGCTTGTCGCCGATCAGCGTCTGCTTGGTGCCGATGGCGTCGCGGAACGGGCCGTAGAAGGCCGAGGCGTATTTCGCGGCATAGCTCATGATCTGCACGTCGCCGAAGCCTGCGCCGTCGAGCGCCGTGCGGATCGCGCCGATCCTGCCGTCCATCATGTCGGAGGGCGCGATGCAGTCCGCGCCGGCTTCCGCCAGCGCCAGCGCCTGCCGGCAGAGGATCGCCACCGTCTCGTCGTTGAGGATGCGGCCGTCCTCGGTCAGCACGCCGTCATGGCCGTGCGACGTATAGGGATCGAGTGCGGCATCGGTGATCACGCCGATCTCGGGCACCGCCTTCTTGATGGCGCTCACCGCGCGGCACATCAGATTGCGGTGGTTCTCCGCCTCCGAGCCGACGGGATCGCGCAGCGCCGGATCGACATAGGGGAAGGGCGCGAGCGCGGGAATGCCGAGGCGCGCGGCCCTTTCGGCCTCGCGCACGGCCTCTTCGACCGAAAGGCGGTCGACACCCGGCATGGTCGCGACCGGCCGGCGCGGCTCGGCGCCGTCGATCAGGAAGAGCGGCCAGATCAGGTCGTTGGTGGTCAGGACGTTCTCGCGCACCAGCCGGCGCGACCAGTCGGCCTTGCGGTTGCGGCGCAGGCGCGTTGCGAGGTCGAGCTTCGGCGTCGCCGCATTCTTGGCGGAGGATGACGTTTCGCGCAGCGCTCGGATGGTCATGGTCGTCGTCCCGGCGGCGCGTATCGCCGCTTGTCGACCCCATGCCCTATCACTCTGGCGCCGTTCGGAACAGTCCCGGCCGCGCTTGTGGGCGATACGTATTCGGCGAGGGATGCTCGATTGTATGATTTTGTGTCTTATGCCCCGCATGGCCGAAAGCGGGCGGCGAACAGCCGGCGGCCAACGGGAGCATGACCATGGAGACCCTCCTTCCGATCCTGATCCAGCTGCTCGGCGGCGCGATCGGCGGTAATGCTGCCGGCAAGGCTTCGCCCAGCCTCGATCAGGGCACGCTGATCAATTCCATTGCCGGCCTGCTCGGCGGCGGCATCGGCGGTCAGATCGTCGCCTCGATCCTCCCGCAACTCATGGCCGGTGGCGGCCTGTCGGTCGGCGGCATCCTCACCAGCCTCGTCTCCGGCGGCGCGGGCGGCGGCGTGCTGCTTGCCATTCTCGGCATCGTCCGGAACATGATGGCGAGCCGATAGGACTTGCCACGTTCGGCCTCCGCCGCCCGGCGGAATTGACCGCCCCGGCGCTGGCCACCTAAGCCTTGGGGGACCGGGATTCCCCACCGTTCCCCCAAGGCTTTTCCCAGATGGATTTCGCGCTCACCGAGGAACAGGACGCCTTCCGTCAGGTCGCTCGCGACTTTGCCGCGGCGGAGATGGCGCCCCATGCGCGCGACTGGGATGCGGGCTCTGTCTTTCCCGAGGAGACGCTGCGCGCCGCCGCCGCGCTTGGCTTCGGCGGCATCTATGTGCGCGACGACGTCGGCGGCTCGGGCCTCACCCGCCTCGATGCGGCGGTGATCTTCGAGGAACTGGCGCAGGGCTGCGTCTCGACCACGGCCTATATCTCCATCCACAACATGGCCGCCTGGATGATCGACGCCTACGGGCACGACGATCTGCGCAGGCGCTACGTGCCTGACCTCTGCGCCATGAAGACCTTCGCCAGCTACTGCCTCACCGAGGCCGGCGCGGGGTCGGACGCCGCCTCGCTGCGCACCCGCGCGGTGAAGGACGGCAATTCCTACGTGATCAACGGCGCCAAGGCTTTCATTTCCGGCGGCGGCCGCTCCGACATCTACGTCGTCATGGCCCGCACGGGCGGGGAGGGCGCCAGGGGCGTCTCCTGTTTCGTGGTCGAGAAGGATACGCCGGGCCTCTCCTTCGGCGCGCAGGAGAAGAAGCTCGGCTGGAAGAGCCAGCCGACCTCGGTGGTCGATTTCGACAATGTCCGCGTGCCCGCCGAGAACCTCGTCGGCGAGGAGGGCCAGGGCTTCAGGATCGCCATGGCCGGTCTCGACGGCGGCCGGCTCAACATCGCGGCCTGCTCGCTCGGCGGCGCGCAGTTCTGCCTCGACCGCACCATCGACTACATGAAGGACCGCAGGCAGTTCGGCTCGCCGCTGAAGGATTTCCAGGCGCTGCGCTTCCGCATCGCCGACTATGCGACCGAACTGGAGGCCGCGCGCCTCATGGTGCGCCGCGCCGCGGTTGCCGTCGGCGCCAGGGAGCCGAAGGCGACCACGCTCGCCGCCATGGCCAAGCGCTTCGCCACCGATGTCGGCTTCGAGGTGGTCAATGGCTGCCTCCAGCTTCACGGCGGCTATGGCTATCTCAACGACCACCCCATCGAGCGCGTGCTGCGCGACGTGCGCGTCCACCAGATTCTCGAGGGCACCAACGAAATCATGCGCGTGATCGTCTCGCGCGACGTGCTCGGCGCGTGATATCAGGCCGACATGAGCGACCAGACCATCCCGGATAGCGAAGTCCTGATCGAACGGCGCGGCTCGGCCGGGCTGATCATCCTCAACCGGCCGCAGGCGCTGAACGCCCTGACGCTGACCATGGTGCGCGGCATGCGCGCCGCGCTCGACGCCTGGGCGACCGATTCCGGCGTGACCCGCGTGGTCGTGACCGGCGCCGGCGGCAAGGCCTTCTGCGCCGGCGGCGATATCCGTGTGCTGCATGATCTCGGCAAGGCCGGCTGCCAGGACGAGGCGCTGCGGTTCTGGCGCGAGGAATACGAACTCAACGTCCTGATCAAGCGCTACCCGAAGCCCTATGTCGCGCTGGTCGACGGCATCGTCATGGGCGGCGGCGTCGGCGTCTCGATCAACGGCAGCCACGTGGTGGCCGGCGAGCGCTTCACCTTCGCCATGCCGGAGGTCGGCATCGGCTTCTTCCCCGATGTCGGTGGCACCTATTTCCTGCCGCGCATTCCCGGCGAGATCGGCGCCTATTTCGCCCTGACCGGCGACCGGATGAAACAGGGCGACGCCCTCTCCACCGGTCTTGCGACCCATGCCATGGCTTCGGGGCGCTTCGCCGAGGTGCTGGAGGCCCTGACCGGACGCGAGAGCGTCGACCACACGCTGGAAGCCTTCGCCGACGTGTCGATGGTGCCGGCGACCGTCACCGGCCACCGGGCGAAGGTCGATGCCTGCTTCCGCTTCGGCTCGGTCGAGGACATCCTCGCGGCCCTCGACGCCAGCGCCGATCCCTGGTGCGCGGATGCCGCGAAGACCATCCGCACGAAATCGCCGACATCGCTGAAGATCGCGCTCGCGCAGGTGCGCGCGGGCAGGAGCCTCGATTTCGAGGACGCCATGCGCACCGAGTTCCGCATCGTCTCGCGCATCTGCCGTGGCCACGATTTCTACGAGGGCGTCCGTGCCGTGATCATCGACAAGGACAATGCCCCGCGCTGGAGCCCGGCAACCCTCGCCGCGGTGACGCCGGACGCCGTCGCGGCCCATTTCGCGCCCTTGCCGGACGGGGAACTGGTCGCGCCCGCGCCCGTGCGCGCATGAGCACCACTCGTCAGCGGGTCACGGGCGACGCCATCCTTGCCGAGGTCGGCGACGGCGGCATCGACTGGAGCCGCATCTTTCGCATTTTCATGCGCGCGCTGGCCGTGCTGACGATTGTGCGCGGCCTCGGCCAGTGGGCGGTGATCTGCGGCATGGTCGATGCCGACGGCCTCGGCTTCGAGCACTACTCGCCCGCGCTCCAGACCTCGACCGTGTTCTTCGCGGTGATCGAGCTCGTTGCCGGCGTCGGGCTCTGGCTCACCTCCGCCTGGGGCGGGGTCGTATGGGTGCTGGCTACCGGCGTCGCGCTCGGCATCGACGGCGCGGCGCTCTACGGTGTCCAGGGTTGGGTGCAGGTGGCGGCGCGGCCGCTGGCGGCGACCGCCGGCGACATCGCGCTGCTGGCCTTTTTCCTCGTCGTCACCGTCGCGGCCGCGCGCCAGGCTGACGAGGGGCTCGGCGACTGATCTCACGGGCCATGCGGCCCGCAATGACCCGCCGGCCGGAGCCGGCCACGAAACGGGAGGAACGACATGAGCACCATCGCCTTCATCGGGCTTGGCAATATGGGCGGGCCGATGGCCGCCAACCTCGTCAAGGCCGGCCACAGGGTCGTCGGCGTCGACGTCACGCAGGCTGCGATCGACCGCCACGTGGCGGCCGGGGGCGTCAAGGGTGCTTCCATAGCGGAGGCCGTCGCCGAGGCCGACGTGGTCGTCACCATGCTGCCCTCGGGGCGCGAGGTGAATGCGCTTTATCTCGCCGAGAGCGGCATCGTGCCGAAGGTGAAGCCCGGGGCGCTGCTGATCGATTCCTCGACGATCGACGTCGACACCGCCCGCGCGGTAGCGAAGGCGGCTGCGGCCAAGGGCCTCGCCATGCTCGACGCGCCGGTCTCCGGTGGCACGGGCGGTGCGACCGCCGGTACGCTCACCTTCATGTGCGGCGGCGAGGACGCGACCTTCGCCCGCGCCAAGCCCTATCTCGACGCCATGGGCAAGACGATCGTCCATGCCGGCGGACCCGGCAACGGACAGGCCGCCAAGATCTGCAACAACATGATCCTCGGCATCACCATGATCGCGACCTCGGAAGCCTTCGTGCTCGCCGAGAAGCTCGGCCTCGACGCGCAGAAGCTGTTCGACATCGCCTCGAAGTCGTCGGGACAGTCGTGGTCGCTGACCACCTACTGCCCGGTTCCCGGCCCGGTTCCGACCTCGCCGGCCAATCGCGACTATCAGCCCGGCTTCACCGCCGCCATGATGCTGAAGGACCTGAAGCTCGCGCAAGACGCGGCGCGCTCGGCCGGCGCGGTGACGCCGATGGGCGCGGAAGCGGCCTCCCTCTACGGCCTCTACGCGGCGCAGGGCGAGGCTGGGACCGATTTTTCCGGCATCGTGAATTTCCTCCGCGGAAGGTGACGGGAAATCGCTTCCCCAACGTCACTCGGGAGCGTGCTGAACGCTTTCTGAAAACGCGGAAGAGCATTGGAGAGAGCGGGCGTCGGCCGATGGTTGACGCCCGCTTTCGCGTTTTCAAACGCTTTGTAGATGCCGGGGCGCAAGTGCAGGAAACATCGGGATTCCGATCCTGAATCGAATCTTGCAGTTTTTCCGTCAGGTTTATGAAAAGACAACGAGAGTTTATCGAAAGAACAACGCAAGTTCTTGTTCACTCAGTAGTGGTTAAGCCGCCTTCATCGTGTTTGTTCGGCCACTCTTAAAATTCGAGGCCTTACGTTTGGGTCACAAGAGCGGTGAACAGGGCCGCTCAGCCGAGGGCAAAAAAAAAGCCCCGGCGCCCCGCAACGAGGACAAGAGGCGTCCCATGAGCACGATGAGCAAGCAGCGCGATATCGCGTCGCCCCCGATCTCCCCCGAGCGCCAGGAGCGCTTCGAGGCCATCAGCCCCACCTATATGGAGGCGCTGACCCTCATCGAGCGGCTTCACCGCCGCCTCCTGGACGTGATCAAGGACGAGTTCGACCGGCGCAACCGCTCCGACATCAACGCCGTCCAGGCGCTGCTGCTGTTCAACATCGGCGACCGCGAGCTGACCGCCGGCGAACTCCGGACCAAGGGCTACTATCTCGGCTCCAACGTCTCCTACAACCTGAAGAAGCTGGTCGAGATGGGTTATCTCTCCCATCAGCGCTCGCGCATTGATCGCCGCTCGGTCCGCATCAGCCTGACGCCGCAGGGCCACGAGATCGCGGAGATCGTGAAGGCGCTCTACGCCAAGCACGTCCGCACGGTGGAGCAGGTCGGCGGCATCTCGCTCGACGACTTCAAGGCGCTGAACAAGTCGCTGCTGCGGCTCGAGCGCTTCTGGACCGACCAGATCCTCTATCGCCTCTGAGCCTCGCGATGATGAGCTCGCTGCTTGCCAACTGGCCGGTCTGGATTGCCACCGCGGCCCTCGTGCTGGTGCTGGCGGAGAACATGCTCGGCGTGACGGGCTTCGGCCTGTTCGCCGCCGATGCAGCGGATGCCGACGGCGACTGAGCCTCCGGCCGCCGCGAAACTCGAAAACCTGATCACGCCCGGTGCGGTCCTCGCGCCGGGCTTTTTCGTGTCTTTCCCGCCTCATCATCCCAGCCAACCCGCAGAACACTGCACTTTCGCGGGGCTCCCCTGCGTCATATGCCTTGAGTTGGTCACATTGATTGCCATAGGTGGCCATCAGTGCCAGTGGGCATTCCTTAAGGATGTTGGTGTTTCCTCCCCTCGGGCGGCCGTGACCTCATGGGTCCCGCCGATCAGCCGGAGCCTGTGACGTGACGGATCGTTCGCCTGCCTCGACCCCGGGCCTTCTGCCCCGGCGCGCCGTTCTCGGCGGCCTGACCTCGCTGGCGGCCATCGCGGCCGCCGCTCCCTCGGCGCTCGCGCAGGGCGTGCGTGGCGGCGCGACGGCGGAATGGTCCGACAGTTTTGACGCCGGCTCCCGCGCCCGCTCGACCCGCAATCCCTATCCGGTGCTCGGGCCGCATACGGTGCAGGGCCTCGAGCAGGCCATCGCCCAGTATCAGCAGATCGTCGGTCGCGGCGGCTGGCGCCCGGTGCCGGCCAACGAACGCCTGCGCATCGGTTCGCGCCGCCCGGCCGTGGTGGCCCTGCGCGAGCGCCTGGTCGCATCCGGCGATCTCGACGCCTCCGCCGGCCGCTCCGACATTTTCGATTCGTTCGTCGACACGGCGGTGAAGCGCTTTCAGACCCGCCACGGCATCTCGCCGGACGGCCAGGTGCGCGATTCCACCTTCGCGGCGCTGAATGTGCCGGCCGAACTGCGCCTGCGCCAGCTGGAGACCAATCTCGTTCGGGTCCGTGCCCAGTCCGGCTTCCTCGGCAACCGCTTCATCGTGATGAACATTCCGGCCGCCCAGCTCGAAGCGGTCGAGAACGGCACGGTCGTCTCGCGCCATGTGACCGTGGTCGGCAAGATCGACCGCCAGTCGCCGGTCATCTCGACCCGCGTGCAGGACATCAACTTCAACCCGTTCTGGACCGTTCCGGCCTCGATCATCCGCAAGGACCTGATCCCCAAGATGCAGGCCGAACCGGATTATCTCGCCAAGAACCGCATCCGGGTGTTCAACGGTCAGGGTCAGGAAGTGGCCCCTGAATCCATCAACTGGAATTCGATGGATGCGATGAATTTCCGCTTCCGGCAGGACCCCTTCGAGGGCAACTCGATGGGCAATGTCCGCATCAACATTCCGAACCAGCATGCGGTCTACATGCACGACACGCCTTCCAAGGGCCTGTTCGGCGAGGACCAGCGCTTCCACTCCTCGGGCTGCGCGCGCATCCAGAACATCCGCGAACTGATCGCTTGGATCCTGCAGGGCACGCAGTGGTCGCGCTCGGAGATCGACCGCATCTTCCGCACGACCGACCGCGTGGACGCAAAGCCGGTGCAGCCGGTGCCGGTCTACTGGGTCTACATCACCGCCTGGGCCAATCCGGACGGACTCGTGCAGTTCCGCGACGACATCTACCAGCGCGACGGCATCGGCCCGCAGGCCGCCACCAACACCGCCCAGCCGGTGGCGCTGCGCTGACCGCAACGTTTTGCTGATAGCTTCGAAAGCCCGGCTCTCGCGCCGGGCTTTTTCGTTGACGCGCAGGTTGTGGCACATTCGTCCGATGCCCGACTCGTCCGGCCGCACCGTCTATTTCGAGCACCGGCCCCTCGGCGCCTATGTGCGCGTCGCCGCGATCTGCGCCGAAACCGGTATGGAAGTGGTTGTGATGGGGCCGGTCAATGCTGCCCTGCACGACCTCGAGCGCCTCGCCCGCCGCAAGCTGGAGCGGCGTCTGGCGCAGGATACGGGCGAGGGGGCCTGACCTCGCCACAAGGTCTGGTGGCTCGGTCGCGCGCAAGGCTTGGACTCGCACCGGGCGCTGTGCTACCGCGATGGCCCATGCCCCGACACTGCCGGCGCCCGCCGCCGCTGCCCACGGAGTGATCCGGATGTCTTCGTCTTCCGCCGCGTCCAGCCAGCCCTTCGACGGCTTCTTCTCCGCCTCTCTCGCCGATGCCGATCCCGTCATCTTCGACGCGATCAGACAGGAGCTCGGCCGCCAGCAGCATGAGATCGAACTCATCGCCTCCGAGAACATCGTCTCGAAGGCGGTGATGGAGGCTCAGGGCTCGGTGATGACCAACAAGTACGCGGAGGGCTATCCCGGCAAGCGCTATTACGGCGGCTGCCAGTTCGTGGACATCGCCGAGACGGTGGCCATCGAGCGCGCGACCAGGCTGTTCGGCTGCAAGTTCGCCAATGTCCAGCCGAATTCGGGCAGCCAGGCCAATCAGGGCGTGTTCATGGCGCTGATGCAGCCGGGCGACACGTTCATGGGCCTCGATCTCGCGGCCGGCGGCCACCTGACCCATGGCTCGCCCGTCAACGTCTCCGGCAAGTGGTTCAAGGTCGCGCCCTACACGGTGCGTCAGGACGACCAGATGATCGACATGGACGAGGTCGCGCGCATCGCCCGCGAGACGAAGCCGAAGATCATCGTCGCCGGCGGCTCGGCCTATGCCCGCTTCTGGGACTTCGCCCGCTTCCGCGAGATTGCCGACGAGGTCGGCGCCTACCTCTTCGTGGACATGGCGCATTTCGCCGGCCTCGTCGCGGGCGGCGCGCATCCCTCGCCGTTCCCACACGCCCATGTCGTGACCACCACCACCCACAAGACGCTGCGCGGGCCCCGCGGCGGCATGATCCTCACCAATGACGAGGATCTCGCCAAGAAGTTCAACTCGGCGATCTTCCCGGGCATCCAGGGCGGCCCGCTGATGCATGTCATCGCCGCCAAGGCGGTGTCCTTCGGCGAGGCGCTGCGCCCCGAATTCAAGACCTATGCCCACGCCGTCGTCGCCAATGCCAAGGCGCTGGCCGAGACGCTGAAGACGGCGGGCTTCGACCTCGTCACCGGTGGCACCGACAACCACCTGATGCTGGTCGATCTGCGCCCGAAGAACCTCACGGGCAAGGCCTCGGAAGCCTCGCTCGGCCGCGCCTACATCACCTGCAACAAGAACGGCATCCCCTTCGATCCGCAGAAGCCCTTCGTCACCTCCGGCGTCCGTCTCGGCACGCCGGCCGGCACCACGCGCGGCTTCGGCATCGCCGAGTTCAAGCGCATCGGCGAACTGATCGCCGAGACGCTGGACGGCCTCTCCAAGGCCAATTCCGAGGAGGGGAACGCCCAGGTCGAGGCCGCCGTGCGCGAGAAGGTGAAGGACCTCACCGACCGCTTCCCGATCTATTCCTGACGCGCGGGGCAGACGGTGCGCTGTCCCTTCTGCGGCTTCGGCGACACGCAGGTGAAGGATAGTCGTCCCACCGAGGACGGCTCGGCCATCCGCCGCCGCCGTGTCTGCCCGGAATGCAATGGCCGTTTCACCACGTTCGAGCGCGTGCAGCTGCGCGAACTCGTGGTGGTGAAGCGTTCCGGCAAGCGCGTGCCGTTCGACCGCGACAAGCTGATGCGCTCGATCCAGGTCGCGCTGCGCAAGCGGCCGGTGGACCCGGAGCGGGTGGAGCGGCTGGTGTCGGGCATCGTCCGTCAGCTCGAAGCCTCCGGCGAATCCGATATTCCCGCCGAGAATATCGGCCGCATCGTCATGGAGGCGCTGAAGGCGCTCGATGACGTCGCCTATGTCCGTTTCGCCTCGGTTTACCGCAATTTCCGTGATCCCCGCGAGTTCCAGCAGCTCATCGGCGAGATGTCCGAGGACGGCGAGGCGACGGCGGACCCGAAGGCCGGATAGGCCATGGCCGATCGGGTCTTCTCGGCCGCCGACCGGCAGTTCATGGACCACGCGCTGCGGCTCGGTCGCCGCGGCCTTGGTCTCACCTGGCCGAACCCCTCGGTGGGCTGCGTCCTCGTCAAGGACGGCGCGATCGTCGGCCGGGGCCTGACCCAGCCGGGCGGCCGCCCGCACGGCGAGACCACCGCCATCGCCCATGCCGGCGGCTCGGCGAGAGGCGCGACGGCCTATGTGACGCTGGAACCCTGCTCCCACTACGGCAAGACGGCTCCCTGTTCCGATGCGCTGGCGCGGGCAGGGGTGTCGCGCGTGGTCTGCGCCGTCGGCGACCCCGATCCGAGGGTCCGGGGGCGCGGCTTCACCATGCTGCGCGCCTACGGCATCGCGGTCGATGTCGGCTTGTGCGAACGCGAGGCGGCGCTCGACCATCGCGGCCATTTCAACCGCATCCGCCTCGGCCGCCCCTTCGTCCAGCTCAAGATGGCCATGTCCTCGGACGGCTTCGTCGCGGTGAAGAGCGGCGCGCGCACGCAGATTTCAGGACCGCGCGCGCACGATCAGGTTCACCTGATGCGCGCCATGGCGGATGCGATCATGGTCGGTGTCGGCACGGTGCTATCAGACGATCCGATGCTCAACTGCCGCCTGCCGGGCATGGAACATCGCTCGCCCATCCGCGTGGTGATCGATTCACGCCTGCGTCTGCCGCTGACCTCTCGGCTCGTGCGCACGGCGCATGACATACCGACCTGGGTGCTCGGAACCGTCGGCGCGCCGCCGGAAGCCGAGCGCGCGCTGCGCGCCGCCGGTTGCGAGGTCATGCTGGTCCGGCGCATGGAGGACGGCTCGGTGGATGTCGCCGCGGCCCTGCGCCTGCTCGCCGTGCGCGGCATCACCCGCGTCATGACCGAAGGCGGCCCGACCCTTGCGCGATCGCTGATCGATGCCGATCTCGCGGACGAGATCTGGCTCACCCGTTCGCCCGATCCGTTGGGCGACGGTGTGCCGGCGCTCGCCGGTCCTCTTCCCGCCCGCTATCGTCCGGTTGAAAGCCGTCACGCCGGACGGGACCACGTCGAAATCTTCCTCAGGGAGTCCTGATCCATGTTCACCGGCATCATCACCGACGTCGGCGAGGTCGTCGCCGTGGAGGAAAAGGGCAGCGCCCGGCACCTGACCGTCGCCTGTTCCTACCCGGCCGACTCCCTGCCGCTCGGCGCCTCGGTCTGCCACATGGGCGTCTGCCTGACGGTGACCAGCCTGCAGTCCGGCTCGAACCACACCCTGATCACTATCGACGCCTCCGGCGAGACGCTGGCGCGCACCACGCTCGGCGACTGGCATGCGGGCCGGAAGGTCAATCTGGAACGCGCGCTGCGCATCGGCGACGAACTCGGCGGCCACATCGTCACCGGCCATGTCGACGGCGTCGCCGAGATCGTCTCGCGCGAGGATCGAGACGGGACGGCCTGGTTCGTGTTCCGCGCGCCGCGAGAACTCGCCAGATACATCGCGGAAAAGGGCTCGGTGGCCCTCGACGGTACCTCGCTCACCGTCAACGGCGTCAAGGACGACACGTTCACTGTCACCATGATCCCGCACACGCTGGCGGTGACCACATGGGGCGATGCCAAGGCGGGCGACCGGGTCAATATCGAGGTCGACATGATGGCGCGCTACTCGGCGCGCCTTGCGGAGGCGAAGGCCGGGGGCTACTAAGCCGCTCCAATTTCCGAAGGACAGTCCATGGCCGCCCCGCGTTCCGCGCCTGAGCAGGTGATTCCGACCCACGCACGCGTGTTGATCGTCGAGGCGCGCTTCTACGAGGACATCGCGGATGCGCTGCTCGATGGCGCGACCGCCGCGATCGCTGAAGTGGGCGCGACCTACGAGCTGCATACGGTGCCCGGCGCGCTCGAAATCCCCGCTGCCATCGCGATCCTGATGGACGGCGCTGCCGCGCGCGGCGAACCCTTCGACGGCGCCGTGGCGCTCGGCACCGTCATCCGTGGCGAAACCACGCATTACGAGATCGTCTCCGAGGAATCTTCGCGCGCGCTCATGGACCTCTCCATCGTCCGCAAGATGCCTCTCGGCAATGGCATCCTCACCGTCGAGAACGACGCGCAGGCCTGGGCGCGCGCGCGCAGGAGCGAACTCGACAAGGGCGGCGGCGCGGCCAAGGCCTGCCTTGCCATGATCCGTCTCAAACGCGCGGCGGAGCGTTCGTGATGGCTCTCGCTCCCACCCCGAAACAGGCGAACAAGCGCGGCACGGCCCGCCTCGCCGCCGTGCAGGCGCTGTACCAGATGGACGTCGCCGGTTCCGACATCAACGACGTCATCGGCTCGTTCCAGACCTTCTGGATGGGCCGCGAGGTCGAGGGTGAGACCTATCTGCCCGCCGACCACCAGTTCTTCCGCGACATCATCCAGGGCGTGATGCGCGAGCAGCAGCGCATCGACGTGGCGGTCGACCGCATCCTCGCCGACGAGTGGCCACTGCGGCGCATCGAGGCGGTGCTCAGGGCCGTGCTGCGCGCGGGCGCCTACGAATTGTTCGAGCGGCCGGACGTGCCGGCCAAGGTGATCATCACCGAATATGTCGACGTGGCCGACGCCTTCGTCGATCGCGAGGAAGTCGGCATGGCCAATGCCGTGCTCGACAAGATCGCCAAGCGCGTCCGCGGCGCCGAAATGGGCGACGCGCCCAAGAGCTGACTCCGGTCCGGCGAAACCCCGCCCGCTACTCCGCGTTCCTTCCATGATCCCATCGCTGCTGCCGCCTGTCGGACCGCGCTCCGACAGGTTGTGGCGGTGGCTTGGGTCGCCGGGGAGGAATTGCGATGAGCTATGTCGATGGTTTCGTTCTCGCCGTGCCGAAACAGAACATGGACGCCTACAAGGCCATGGCGCAGACGGCGGGCGCCGTGTGGAAGGAATATGGCGCGCTCGCCTATGTCGAATGCTGGGGCGACGACGTTCCCTATGGCGAGCTGACCTCGTTCCCGCGCGCCGTGCAGGCCAAAGACGACGAGGTCGTCGTGTTTTCCTGGATCGTCTACGAATCGCGCGAGCAGCGCGACGCGATCAACGCCAAGGTCATGGCCGATCCGCGCGTGAAGTGCGAGCCGGCCGACGCGCCCTTCGATGCGAAGCGCATGATCTACGGCGGCTTCAAGTCGTTCATCGATCTCTGATCGGCGTTCGGCGCAACGAGGCTTGCGCCACGGGGGCGGTGCGGGGATGGTGCGTTCCCCAAAGCCCTGCCTTGCCGATGACCCGCCCCACCGAAGATGAACTGATCGCCCGCTATCTCGCGCCCCTCGCCGTCGCGGCGGGGGCGGACGGGCTGAGCGACGATGCCGCCGCGCTGCCGGAGGGTGCGGGAGAGTTGGTCGTCACCAAGGACATGGCGATTGCCGGGGTCCACTTCTTCCCCGACGATCCGCCGGCCATGATCGCGGCCAAGGCGCTGCGCACGAACCTTTCCGATCTTGCCGCCAAGGGCGCGGCGCCCGCCGGCTTCCTGCTCGGCCTCGGCCTGCCGCAGGACTGGACCGAGGACTTCCTCGCCGCCTTCTGCGAGGGGCTCGCGGCCGATATCGCCGCCTATGCCTGCCCGCTCTATGGCGGCGATACGGTCAAGGTGCCGGGGCCGCTGACCATTTCCATCACCGCCTTCGGGCGCGCGCGGCGCTGGGTGCGGCGGCGCGGCGCTCAGGCGGGCGACGTGGTCTGCGTCACCGGCACGATAGGCGATGGGGCGCTGGGCCTTGCCGTTCGCGCTGCCGAGCGCGATCCGGCCGGGGCTGCGCGGTGGATAGGCGGGTTGACCGCAATCGACAGGGAGCATCTCCGCGCCCGCTATCTCTTGCCCCAGCCGCGCACGGCGCTCGCAGAGGCGGTCGCGGCCCATGCCTCGGCGGCAATGGACGTCTCCGATGGCCTTGCCGGCGACCTTGCCAAGCTGCTGAAGGTCTCGGGCGTCGGCGCCCATGTCGAGGCCGATAGCGTGCCGCTCTCCGACGCCGCGCGGTCTGCGCTTGCCCTCGATCCGGCTCTGCTTCGCGCCGCGTTCACCGGCGGTGACGACTACGAGATCCTGCTGACCTGCCGGCCCGATGCCTTCGCTCCGCTGGAAGCCGCGGCCGATGCGGCGGGGGTTTTCTTCACCCGCATCGGCGAGGTGGCCGCCGATCCCGGCCTCGTCATCCGCGACGGGCAGGGCAATACCCTTGATCTCGGCCCTGGCCGCTTCGAGCATTTCTGAGGGCGCATCGTGGCTGTCCGTCCGCTCGTCATGTTTCCCGACCCGCTGCTGCGCCGGAAGGCGCTTGCCGTCGAAGCCTTCGACGACAGCTTACAGGCGCTGGCGCAGGATTTGATGGACACTCTCGTCGCGGCCCCCGCGATCGGCCTCACCGCGGCGCATATCGGCGTGCCGGCGCGGCTGGTGGCCATTCGCCTCGCCGACGACGCGCTGATGCGGCTCTACGTCAATCCCGAGATCACCTGGACCTCGCCCGAGATGAAGACCGAGCGGGAAGGCTCCGTGTCGATGCCCGGCATTTCCGAGGAGATCGAGCGTCCCGCCCGCGTCGGGCTGAAGTGGCGGACCCTGACCGGCGACCTGAAAGAGGGCGAGGCGGACGGCTTCCTCGCCGTCGTTCTCCAGCATGAGATCGACCAGCTCGACGGCCTGTTCTGGCTGGAGCGCCTGTCGCGGCTCAGGCGCGAGCGGGCGGTGAGGCGATACCAGAAGGCGTCAGGCCGGAGGTGATCGGCGGCCGGCCGGCGACCGTGGCCGGGCCCGGTGACTTGCCTCGAAACATGGAATCCGGCTCAACTGGAACGTGCGAGCACGACTGAACGTGCTCATGGGAGGGCCGAATGGCAGGCAAATTCGTGTTGAGCAAGGCATCGAATGGGCAGTTCCGCTTCGCGCTGAAGGCCGGCAACGGCGAGACGATCCTGACCAGTGAACTCTATACGACCAAGGCAGCCTGCGAGAACGGCATTGCCAGCGTTCGCAAGAACGCGCCCGAGGATGCCCGCTACGAGCGCAAGGCCGCCAAGAACGGCCCGATGTTCAACCTCAAGGCCACCAATGGCCAGGTCATCGGCACCAGCGAGGTCTATTCGTCCGAAAAGGCCCGCGACAATGGCATCGAGAGCGTCAAGAAGAACGCGCCCGACGCCAAGCTCGACGACACCACCGCCGCCTGACATCGCACCAGTCGGACGACGCTCCGCCGCCCGGCCGTTCAGCAGCCGGGCGCGACAAGGACGTTGCCGACCTCGTTGTAGTGGAAATTGGCGAGGTGCCAGCCACGATCCGAGCGGCGGAACACGAAGACGTAGAAGAAGAAGCCGGCGGCTTCCGCGCTCTCGCGCATGCGGTAGAGACAGATCATCCGGCCGACGCCTTCCTGCGTCCGGTCGGAGGCGACCGCGCCATAGCGTACCGGCCCGCGATTGGTCATCGCCGTCATCTGCTGGGCGAAGGTGGCGGGGTCGTTGGTGGAGCGCAGGTTGCCGATTACGGAACGGGCGGCGCTGCCGAGATCGTCGTCGTCGATCATCCGCGCGACCTCGTCGGCATAGGCGCGGGGATCCGCGATCAGCGGGAAGGAGCGGCCCTGCTGGGCATGCGCGGCCGGCGCGATTGCGGCGGGCAGGGCAAGCGCCATTGCGGCGGCGAAAAACAGCGACTTCAGCGACATCGAAACCTCTCGGACAGGCGACCGGGCTACCGTCAGTTGTCGCGGGACAGCATTTCCGCTTTGTGGCGCGGCCGCGTGGTTCGATGCGCGTTGCTGCATCCGCCGGTGGTTCAACCGAGCCAATCCTTGATGCGCGCGGCGACCGCCCTCGCCGATATGCCGTAGCGGTCGTGGAGCGTCGGCAGCGCCCCGGCGTCGAGGAAGGCATCGGGAAGGGCAATCTGCCGGAAGGCCGGATGGATGCCGGAGCGCATCAGCAGCGCCGCGACAGCCTCGCCCAGCCCGCCGATCTCCGAGTGGTTTTCGGCGACCACCACGAGCCGGTCGCCGCGCCCCGCCTCGCGCAGGATGGTCCCGGCATCCAGCGGCTTGATGGTTGGCGAGTGCAGCACGGCGACGTCGACGCCGTCGACGGCGAGTGCTTCGGCCGCCTCCAGCGCGCGCATGGTCATGAACCCGGAGGCGATGACCAGAACGTCCCGTCCCTCGCGCAGCAGCTTCGCGCGGCCAAGCTCGAAACTGTAATCGTAGGCGTCGAGCACCAGAGGCACGTTGCCGCGCAGCAGGCGCATGTAGACCGGCCCGTCATGGTCGGCGATGGCGCGCGTCGCCTGTTCGGTGTCGAGCGCGTCGCAGGGATCGACCACGGTCAGATCCGGCATGGCGCGGAAGATGGCGAGATCGTCGGTCGCCTGATGGCTCGGCCCGTAACCCGTCGTGAGGCCGGGCAGGGCGCAGCAGATCTTGACGTTCAGCCCCTCCTCGACGATCGCCTGGCTGATGAAGTCGTAGGTGCGGCGCGAGGCGAAGACCGCATAGGTCGTCACGAAGGGCACGAAACCCTCATGCGCCATGCCGGCGGCGGCGAGCATCAGGAGCTGCTCGGCCATGCCCATCTGGTAGAAGCGGTCCGGGTGCGCGGCGGCGAAGACATGCAGGTCGGTATATTTCGACAGGTCGGCCGTCATGCCGACGATCTCGGGCCGCGCCGCCGCTATCTCCGCCAGCGCATGGCCGAAGGGGGCGGGGCGGGTCGCCTGTCCCTCGGCCGCGAGCGAGGCGATCATCGCCGAGGTCGTCAGATTCGGGCGCGAGGGATCGGCTTCCTGCTCCCGGCGCAGGGCGAGGGCGGCATCGCCGCGCCAGGAATCGGAGCGAGGCTCGTCGGTATGCCTGCTCATGCCATCCTCCCGGCTTCCAGCGCCGCGACCGCCTCGGCCCATTCATGCGGCTCGACCCGCAGGAAATGCGACTTCTCCCGCGCCTCGAGGAAGGGCACGCCCTTCGCCATTTTCGTGTCGCAGATGATGACGCGCGGCCGGGGCTCGGCGAGGCTGCGCGCCGTGTCGAAAGCCTCGATCAGCGCGGCGATGCTGTTGCCGTCAACGCGCTGCACGTGCCAGCCGAAGGCGCGCCACTTGTCCTCCAGCGGCTCGAAATTGAGCACGCCGGTGGACACGCCGTCCGCCTGCATGCGGTTGACGTCGACGAGGCAGGTGATGTTGTCGAGCTTCCAGTGGCCGGCGGACATCGCCGCTTCCCAGGTCGGCCCCTCGTTCAGTTCGCCGTCCGACATCAGGTTGTAGACGCGCGCGTCCGAGCCCTTGCGCTTCAGTGCGAGGCCCATGCCGACCGCGATGCCGAGCCCGAGGCCGAGCGAGCCGCCGCTCATCTCCATGCCCGGCGTGTAGCTCGCCATGCCCGACATGGGCAGGCGGCTGTTGTCGGAGCCGTAGGTTTCCAGTTCCTGCTCGGGAACGATGCCGGCCTCGATCAGCGCCGCATAGAGCGCGATGGCGTAATGGCCGATGGAGAGCAGGAACCGGTCGCGGCCCTCCCAGCGCGGCTCGCCCGGGCGGTAGCGCAGCGCGTGGAAATAGGACACCGCCAGCACGTCGGCGACGCCGAGCGCCTGCGCGATATAGCCCTGACCCTGAACCTCGGCCATGCGCAGCGCATTGCGCCGGATGCGGAAGGCGCGCTCCGCGAGGGAGACGTTGTGCCCGGCCGTGGTCGGCGGCGGTCCATCCCGCATCGTGAGCCCTCCCTGCGGCCGGTCATGCGCCCGCCTTGAGGCGTAGCGTGGGGCGGGAACGTCCGGATTTCAAACGATTTGTATGAAGGGCGTGGGGCTGTCCGCCGTTTCGGATGGCGAAATCCGCGGAGATAGCCGCGCGGTCCGCGGTGGTTGATGCTTGACCTGATCGCCGCAGTCCGATTGCCCCGGGACGCCGTGCGCTGGCATCGGGGAGATGGGCCTGGATCGCAGGCGAGCCGCAGGAAACGGATTGCACCAACCATGACCTCTCCCACCATCATCGCGGTGGCCCCCAACGGGGCGCGGCGGACGAAAGCGGATCATCCGCGCATCCCGCTGACGGTCGCCGAAATCGGCCGGGACGCCGCCCGCTGCGTCGAGGCGGGCGCGGCGATGATCCATGCCCATGTCCGCGCCGCCGATGGCACCCACATTCTCGATGCCGAACTCTACCGGCAGGTCACCGCTGCGATCCGCGCGGAGGCCGGTCCGGCCCCCATCGTGCAGATCACCACGGAGGCGGTCGGCATCTATGCGCCGGAGCAGCAGATGGCGGTGGCCGACGCGGTGGCGCCGGAGGCCTTCTCCATCGCCTTGCGCGAACTGGTGCCGGATGCTTCCTGCGAAACGGCGGCGGCGGCTTTTCTCGCCCGTCATGCGCGGTCCGGCTGCCTCGTCCAGCACATCCTCTATGACGCGGCCGACGTGCGGCGCTTCGTCGGTCTCGTCGGCAAGGGCGTCGTCCCGACCGCTTGCGCCAGCGTCCTGTTCGTTCTCGGCCGCTACACCGCCGGCCAGCAGTCGGCGCCGGCCGACCTTCTGCCCTTCCTCAATGCCTGGTCGCTGTCGCTGCCATGGGCCGTCTGTGCTTTCGGGCTGCGGGAAACCGCCTGCGTCGTGACGGCGGCCACGCTCGGCGGCCATGTCCGGGTCGGGTTCGAGAACAATCTGCACCTGCCCGACGGCACGGTCGCCGAGGACAATGCCGCGCTCGTCCGGCAGGTCGTGGTTGGCGCGGCCGCCCTCGGACTGCGTCCCGCGACGCCCGACGAGGTGCGCGCGATGTTCCGGGCCTCGTGACTGTCGCCCGCCCCATGACCCATTCCGCTCACTCCCGGACAGGCACCCGATGACCAGCGACCAGCGTCCCGCCCCCGCCACGTTCCGGCAGCGCTTCGCGGCGCGCCAGCCGCTGCTCGGCACGTTCATCAAGACGCCGGCCGTCCACCCCATCGAGATCATCGGCGATCTCGGCTTCGACTTCGTCGTCATCGACCAGGAGCACGCCCCCTTCGACCGCAACGCCACCGATCTGGCGCTGCTCGCGGCACGCGCCGCCGGAACCGCCGCCATCGTGCGCGTGCCCTCCGCCTCGCCGACCGACATCCTGTCCGTCCTCGACGGCGGCGCCACGGGCGTCCTGGTCCCCCATGTCGCGACGGTCGCGCAGGCGCGGGCGCTCGCCTCGGCCTGCCGCTACCGGTCCGGCTCGCGCGGCTTCTCGGCGACATCGCGTGCCGGCGGCTACGGCGCGCGCAAGATGTGGGAGCACGTCGCCGCCTCCGACGCCGAGACCACGGTCATCGCCATGATCGAGGATCCGCACGCGCTTCCCGAGATCGAGGCCATTGTCGGGGTCGAGGGCATCGACGGCGTGTTCATCGGCCGGGGCGACCTGACGGTCGCGTTCGGCGCGCCGAACCGCGACGCGCCGGTGATCCAGGAGGCGGTCGACACGATCATCCGCGCGGCATCGGCGGCGGGCAAACCCATCTGCGTCATGGTCGACGGTATCGCCGAGGCCAAGGCGTTCCACGAGCGCGGGGCAACCGCCTTCATCGTCTCGTCGGATCAGGGGCTGATGCGCAGGGCGGCCGCCCAGACCCGCGCGGATTTCGAAACCATCAGGTCCTGACGCCCTCAGGAACCCGGCACCGCGCGCCGCCGCAGGCGCACCGAAACAGGAGGCCACCATGTTCCATGCTTCTGATCCCCGCGCGACGCTGGCTGCGTCCAGGCCGGCCAAATCCGCGACCGAGTTCGCCGCGGCCGACTATGCGCGGTTCTATGCGACGCCGCCGCAGGAGGAGGGGCAGGGCTTCCGGACCTGGTACGCGCGCGGCCAGAATTTCCTCGTTGCCTATTCCGAGGTCGAGGCCGGCGGCGTCCTCGCGCGCACGGCGCAGGCGGACGAATATTGCGTGATCCTTCCCGAGGCGGCTCCCGGCGCGCGCATTGTCGCTGGCACCGAGACGGTCGACCTGCCGGGGCGTTCCATCGCCTTCGTGCCGCCGGGCGCATCGAGCCTCACCGCCTCGGCCAAGGGGCGGATCATCCGCATCTTCTCGACCCTCTCGCCGGATCTCAACGGCAAGTGCTCCAACGCCGCCTCCTATGCGGCGGCCCATCCTAACGTGGCGCCGCTGGAGGCCTGGCCCGATCCGGTCGGCGGCTTTCGCGTGCGCTCCTACAGCCTCGACGTCACCGGCGAGGAAGGGCGCTTCGGCCGCATCTTTCGCTCCACCAACCTGATGGTGAACTTTCTCGAGCCGCGCATCGGCCTGCGCGACATCACCAAGCTGTCGCCTCATCACCACGACGATTTCGAGCAGGGTTCGCTGGTCATCGATGGCGCCTTCGTCCACGACATCCGCTGGCCCTGGACGCCCGACATGACCGTCTGGCGCGACGACGAGCACGAGCTTCTCGCCGCGCCGTCGCTCACCGTCATCCCGCCGCCGGCCGTGCATACCTCGCGCTCGGTCCTGCCGGGCTTCAACCAGATGATCGATATCTTCTCGCCGCCCCGCCGCGATTTCTCGGAGAAGCCCGGCTGGGTGCTGAACGCCGCCGATTATCCGATGCCCGGCAAGACCGCGTGACCAAGGCGCTGCTTCAGGGAGCCACCATGTCCGACACCGCTTCCATCGACACCCATCCGCGCGCGGCCGAGATCGCCGCGCTGCTGGTCGGCGCCATCGACCTGCACTGCCATAGCGGCCCGGCGGCCATGCCGCGCATCCTCGACCACCACGATGCGTTGATGGACTGCGCCGGGGCGAAGTTCCGCGCGCTCCTCTACAAGGACCATTTCTACCTCGGCTCGGCCCATGCCGCGCTGCTGGAGAAGCTGTTTCCCGAGACGGGGGTGAAGCTCTATTCCGGCCTCGTGCTCAACAACGCCTCCGGCGGCATCAACCCGCACGCCGCCGACCATGCGATCAAGCTGGGGGCGAAGATCATCTGGCTGCCGACGCTCTCCGCCGCGAACCACATCGCGGTGCAGGCCAGCGGCCAGGCCAAGACCTTCCCGAAGACCGCGCAGAAGATGCTCGATCCGGTCCCGCTGACGGCGCTGGACGGCAATGGCGGCGTCACCGACGAGGTGAAGAGGGTGCTCGACCTTGTCGCCGAGGCCGACATCATCCTGGCCGGCGGCCACCTCTCCGCCCACGAACTCGCGCTGGTCTTCGCGGAAGCGCGCGCGCGGGGCGTCGCCAAGCTCTTGGTCAATCACCCGACCTACATCGTCAACTGCTCGGATGAGGACATTCGCGGGCTGATCGCCCTCGGCGCGGTGATGGAGCATTCCATCTGCATGTTCGTGCCGGGCCGGTCCTACCGGTTCGATTCGGAGAACCTTGCCCATCTCATCCGCCTCGCGGGGGTGGAAAACACGATCCTGTCCTCCGATCTCGGCATCACTGGCGGCCCGCGCCCGGTCGATGGCTTCCGCCATGTCGTCGGGCAGTTGCTCGATCTCCAGTTCTCCGAGGCCGAGATCCGTGCGCTGGTCGGCGACAATGCCGCGCGCATGCTGAACCTGCCGTCGGCGTGAGGACAGGGCCGCGGGCGCTGGCCAATGCGGCCGCGGCCTGATCAAATGCGCGGATCGGTGTCGCCGCGCGGGTGTTGCCTTGCCGTCCTACCCTCCGGTCCAGTCCGTCGTCCGCGCGCTGTCGCTGCTCGCGGAGATCAACCGGTCCGATTTCACCACGGTCGGCGACCTGCATGCCGCCACGGGACTGCCGAAGCCGACAATCGTGCGGCTTTTGGAAACGCTGATCGGCGCGGGCTACGTCCATTATGACGACCGGCTGCGGCGCTATCAGGTGACGGCGCAGACCGCCTCGCTCAGCGCCGGCTTCCATGGCGCGCCGGTGCTGGTCGAGATCGCCCGGCCCTGGGCCAGGGCCCTGACGCGCGAGATCAAATGGCCGACGGCGGTCTGCGTGCTGGACCGCGACGCGGTCACCGTGAAGCTCAGCACCATTCCCGACAGCCCCATCTCGCCCTTCCACGCGACGATCGGGCAGCGGCTCAGCCTTGCCGCGCGCGCGCTCGGGCGCGCCTATCTCGCCTTCTGCCCGGACGACGAGCGCCGGATCCTTGTCGATCTGATGAAAGCGTCGCCCGATGCCGAGAACCGCGCCTGCACCGAGGCCGGCCTTGCCGCCATGATCGCGACGGTCCGGCGGCGAGGCTTCGCCGAGCGCGACGCCGAGGTCGAGCCGCGCTCGTCCTCGACCATCGCGGTGCCGCTCATGCTGGGCGAGCGGGTGCTGGGAACCTTCGGCGTGACCTTCTTCCGCTCGGCCGTGGCGACGCCGGAGGCCCGGTCGCGGATCTTCTACCCGCTGAAGGAGGCCGCGGCCGGCATCGAGGCCGAACTGCGCGCCCGGAGCGATCAGGACAGCCGCGCCCGATAGTCGCCGTCCGTCCGCGGGCCGATATCGGGAGCCCCTGCCGGGTCAGGATTTCGCGATGCGGAATGCGAGCCGATTGCCGCGACCGGTGCAGGGGGCCGCTCTAGAGATGGTCCATCAAGAATGGCGTCCAGCGCCATCGTGGAGGATCGCTCATGCTCGGTTTCTGGCGCGCAACCCGCCGTCTGTTCCTGTCCTTGCCGCTGGCGGCGGGGCTTGTGCTCCCCGCGCAGGCGCAGAGCTGGCCGGCGCGGCCGGTGACGCTGGTCGTCCCGTTCACCGCCGGCACCGCGTCCGACGTGCTCGCCCGCTCCTTCGCGGAGTTCCTGAGCCAGCAGATCGGCCAGCCCGTGGTGATCGACAATCGCGGCGGCGCCGGCGGCAATCTCGGCGGCGCGGCCGTCGCGCGCGCGGCGGCCGATGGCTACACGCTGCTGTTCGGCACCACGGGGCCGGTCGCCACCAACAAGCTCATGTACGAGCAGATGCCTTACGATCCCGAGCGCGACCTCGCGCCCGTCGCGCTGGTCGCCAGCCTGCCGGTCATCATCGTCGCCAAGGCCGGCTCGCCGCTGCGCGACCTTGCGGCCCTCATCGCCCATGCCAAGGCCAATCCCGGCCGCCTCTCCATCGGCTTTCCCGGCAACGGCACCCTCGGCCATATCACCGGCCTGCTGCTCGCGCGCTCGGCGGGCATCGACATCAACGCCGTCCAGTATCGCGGCAGCGGGCCGATCGCGGGCGACCTGCTCGGCGGCCATATCGATGTCGGCATGGATTCGATGGCCGCCTATGTCACCAATGTCCAGGAGGGCAAGCTGCCGGCGCTCGCCATAGCCAGCCGTCGCCGCTGGAGCGGGCTGCCGAACGTGCCGACGGTCTCCGAGGCCGGCCTGCCGAACTTCGAGGCCTCCGTCTGGTATGCGATCATGGCGCCGGCGGGCGCGCCGGCCGATGTCGTCGCAAGGATCAATGCCGCCGCCAACGCCTATCTCGGAACGGCCGCCGCGAAGGACCTGTTCGGCAAGCTCGGGCTGGAGGCTCTCGGCGGCACGCCGGAGGAGCTGCGCCTGTTCATCGGCAGCGAGCTTCAGAAGTGGGGCCCGATCGTCCGCAGCGCCAATATCCGCTTCTGAGCCGGCAGCGCCGGCCGCCGCTCAGCGGCCGCCGGCGCCCGGCATGAAGACCTCGGGCGGCACGGCCCTGTCGACGATGGAGCGCAGGGCGAAGCTCGAATGCAGCCGCGCGACGCCCGGCAGGCGCGAGAGCTGCGTCATGTGGATGCGCTCGTAGTCGGCTATGTCGCGCGCGACCACGGTGATCAGATAGTCGTCCATCCCGGACATCAGCAGGCAGCGGACGATGGACGGGCAGCGCTGCACCGCCTTCTCGAAGGCGACCAGCGCCTCCTCGCTCTGCTTCTCCAGCGCGATGCGGATGACGACCGAGATGGCGAGGTCGAACTTGTCGAGCGACAGGCGCGCCGAATAGCCGGTGATGTAGCCGGCCTCCTCCAGCGTCTTCTGCCGCCGGGCGCAGGCGGTGGGCGACAGTCCCACGCGCTCGGCAAGCTCGACATGGCTGAGACGGCCGTCACGCTCCAGTTCGCGGATGATGGCGAGGTCGATGCGGTCGATATCCACGAAGGTTTCCGGCGCTCTGGTGAAGATGGACGCAGGATTCCTGCGCGAAGGGCATCTGTCCAGTCGCTTTCGCCGGGATGCGCCGTGCCGGCCGTCGTAACCTCGCCCATTCTCTAGCAGGAGGGGCCCATGCTGATCGGCGTGCCAAAAGAAATCAAAACTCACGAATACCGCGTGGGGCTCACGCCCTCCGCGGTGCGCGAATATGTCCGTCACGGCCATCAGGTTCTGGTCGAGACGGGAGCCGGCGCCGGCATCGGCGCGGCGGATGCCGTCTATGAGGCCGCCGGCGCGTCGATCGCCCGCGACGCGGCCGAGGTCTTTGCCCGCGCGGGCATGATCGTGAAGGTCAAGGAGCCGCAGCCCCAGGAATGGGTGCAGTTGAGGCCCGGCCAGATCCTCTTCACCTATCTCCATCTTGCCGCCGACCGCGCCCAGACCGAGGGGCTCGTCGCTTCCGGCTGCACCGCCATCGCCTACGAGACCGTCACGGATGCGCGCGGCGGCCTGCCGCTGCTGGCGCCCATGAGCGAGGTCGCCGGCCGGCTCGCCATCGAGGCCGCCGCCTTCAGCCTGCGCAAGCCCGCCGGTGGTCGCGGCCTGCTGCTCGGCGGCGTGCCGGGCGTGCCGGCGGCGCGCGTCGTGGTCATCGGCGGCGGCGTGGTCGGCACCCATGCCGCGCGGATGGCGGCGGGTCTTGGCTGCGAGGTGACCATCCTCGACCGTTCGCTGCCGCGCCTGCGCGAGCTCGACGACCTGTTCGCCGGCCGCGTCCGCACGCGCTTCTCGACCGCCGATGCGCTGGACGAGGAGGTTCTCGCCGCCGACGTGGTGGTGGGCGCGGTGCTTGTTCCCGGCGCCAGCGCGCCGAAGCTGGTCGACCGCGCCATGCTGTCGCGCATGAAGCGCCTGGCCGTGGTGGTGGACGTCGCCATCGATCAGGGTGGCTGCTTCGAGACCTCGCACCCCACCACGCACGATGCCCCGACCTACGAGGTCGATGGCGTCATCCACTATTGCGTCGCCAACATGCCGGGCGCCGTGCCGCTCACCTCCAGCCACGCGCTGAACCACGCGACGCTGCCCTTCGGCCTCGCGCTCGCCGACAAGGGGCTCGAAGCGCTGGCGCAGGACCCGCACCTCAGGCGCGGGCTCAACGTCCACAATCGCGCGGTCACCAACCGGGCGGTGGCGGAGAGCCTCGGGATGCCGTTCGCGGAATTGGCGGCGTAGGGGGGAGGGCGGCAGTGGAACGATTGGTCCGCAACCCCTCCAAGGCCGCCCATGCACTGGTCGCATGGCCACGTATGGCAGTGTGGAGTTGCTCCGGCGCACCTTAAGTGGCGCCGGGGTTATTTCTCCTTGCGGACGCCTTTGAACGGTGTGCCGTCCTTCTTCCCATCCATGAACTTTCCTGATTCAGTGTCGCGCTTCGTCCAGGTATCTGTCTTCGGGTTGAAAACTTGAGACCGTCCCTTTACCGCGCCGTTGCGACGGCCATCGCCAGAAGGAGGGTTTGTTGCCATTATGTTCTCTGTCCCAAAAGTAAGCGGCTTCAAGAGTTATTCGGAAGGTAGCTTCGCGGTCAGCTTGATCCCTCGCGCTTCCGCCTCCTTGAGAAAGTCGATCGTATTCTCGGGAAGCTTGCGAAGAGTTCCGCTTGCGGTGTTTCGCGCACGCTCTAGTTCACGACCTCGAATTTCTGCAGTCGTATTGCTTGTTCCGAAGCGTCGCTTCAGTTCATTCGGCATAATAGAGTCATTCAATCCAATCCTATCGGACGGGATCAAGCATGCAGCAGCAAAGTAGTCAGCTTCGCGCTCATCCAATTTGACTGATGCCGAAAACCGCTCGGCTAGCGTCTTGCTGAAGGATCTGTTTCGACGGCCTTCGTGGCCTAGTGCAGCATGGCCAATCTCATGCCAGACCGTAAAACGGTTGTATGGATTGCCACGGTTTGCTCCGTCCACGACTCCGCGGCGGTAGAAAATCGTCTTCGTTGCCGAGTCCCATTCACCATCGCCCTCGCAGAGTTCATCGACCTCGACCCAATCGTTGATCAGGCCGATAGCCTTCGCGCGATCGAGAACGTGTCGGAGGCACGGCTTGTCGACTTGGGTTGCCCCAAGTCGACGAACGGTATCAGTCGCAACCCCTAGTGCATTTTGCTTGCGCCGCTCGTCTGAAGACATCGTAGCATCTCCGTTACGAACAGCCCGTCGTGCTTCCGCACGTGTCGCACTTCAAACACGTGCCGTTCCTGACCAGCGTGAAGTTCGAGCATTCGGGGCAGGCATCGCCCACATAGCCGCGCAGCTTGGCCTCGGCCCGGCGGTCCGCCGTCGAGCGCTCGGCCTTCACTTCCGGGGCCGCCTCCACCGCCTGATCGAACAGGGCGGTGAGGGCGGGGGAGACGGCGGCCGCCACCTCCTCCTTCAGCGCGGTCGCGCCGACCGTCTGCGGCCCGCGCGAGGCCATGGTGACCACCGTGCCGGTGCGCCCGTCGCTCGACAGCGAGCCCGGCGTCGGCTGGCCGCTCTGGCCGGCGACTACCGTGAACTTGTCGGTCTTGCCGCGCACGAGGCCCTTGGACAGCACGCTCTTGGTGCCCTCGCTCGCGCCGGTGCCGAGCGCGTCGTAGCGGCTCTCGCCGGGATCGACATGGCCGAGATCGGCGCGGCCGAGATAGCTCACCGCCAGCTCGCGGAACACGTAGTCGAGGATCGACGTCGCGTACTTGATCGTGTCGTTGCCCTGCACCGGGCCCGCCGGCTCGAAGCGGGTGAAGGTGAAGGCATCGACATATTCGTCCAGCGGCACGCCGTACTGGAGGCCGAGCGAGATCGCGATGGCGAAGTTGTTGAGCAGCGAGCGGAGCGCCGCGCCCTCCTTGTGCATGTCGATGAAGATCTCGCCGATGCGGCCGTCGTCATATTCGCCGGTGCGCAGGTAGACCTTGTGGCCGCCGACGACGGCCTTCTGGGTGTAGCCCTTGCGGCGGTCCGGCATCTTCTCGCGCTCGCGGATCACCTGCACGCGCTCGACCACCTTCTCGACGATCTTCTCGGCGAGGGCCGCGGCGCGGGCGGCCTGCGGCTTCTCCAGGAACTCCTCGACCGCCTCGTCGTCCTCCTCGTCCTCGATCAGCTGGGCGTTGAGCGGCTGGGAGAGCTTGGAGCCGTCGCGGTAGAGGGCGTTGGCCTTCAGCGCCAGCTTCCACGACAGCATGTAGGCGGACTTGGCGTCCTCCACCGTCGCCTCGTTCGGCATGTTGATGGTCTTGGAGATGGCGCCCGAGATGAACGGCTGGGCGGCCGCCATCATGCGGATGTGGCTCTCGACCGAGAGGTAGCGCTTGCCCTTGCGGCCGCAGGGATTGGCGCAGTCGAACACGGCGTAGTGTTCGGTCTTCAGATGCGGGGCGCCCTCAAGGGTCATGGCGCCGCAGACGTGCTCGTTGGCCGCCTCGATGTCCTTCTTCGAGAAGCCGAGCCTGGGCAGCAGTTCGAAGCCGGGCGCGTTCAGCTCGTCCGCGGGGATGCCGAGGGTCTTGACGATGAAGTCCTCGCCCAGCGTCCACTTGTTGAAGACGAACTTGATGTCGAAGGCGGTCTTGAGCTGGCCTTCGACCTTGGCGATCGCCTCGTCGGTGAAGCCCTTGGCCTTCAGCGAGCCGGGATTGATGGCGGGCGCCTGCCTGAGCGAGCCGTGGCCGACCGCATAGGCCTCGACCTCGGCGATGTCGGCCTCGCGGTAGCCGAGCGTGCGCAGGGCCTCCGGCACCGCCTGGTTGATGATCTTGAAGTAGCCGCCGCCGGCCAGCTTCTTGAACTTCACCAGCGCGAAGTCGGGCTCGATGCCGGTCGTGTCGCAGTCCATGACGAGGCCGATCGTGCCGGTGGGCGCGATGACCGAGACCTGCGCGTTGCGGTAGCCATTCGTCTCGCCGAGAGCGAGCGCCTCGTCCCAGGCGCGGGTGGCGTGGGCGATCAGGCCCGGCACCGGGCAGTTCCTGTGGTCGAGCGCGACCGGGTTGACCGACAGCGTCTCGTAGCCGGCCACCTCGCCATGGGCGGCGCGGCGGTGGTTGCGGATGACGCGCAGCATGTGCTCGCGGTTCGGCTTGTAGCCCGGGAAGGGGCCGAGCTCGCCCGCCATCTCGGCGGACGTCTTGTAGGAGATGCCGGTCATCACGGCGGTCAGCGCGCCGGCCAGCGAGCGGCCCTCGTCCGAGTCGTAGGGGATGCCCATGGTCATCAAGAGGCCGCCGATATTGGCGTAGCCGAGGCCGAGGGTGCGGTACTCGTAGGAAAGCTCGGCGATCTGGCGCGAGGGGAACTGCGCCATCAGCACGGAGATTTCGAGCACCAGCGTCCAGAGCCGGCAGAGGTGCTCATAGCCCTCGATGTCGAAATGCTTGGCCTTGGCGTCGTAGAACTGCAGCAGGTTGGCCGAGGCGAGGTTACAGGCCGTGTCGTCCAGGAACATGTATTCCGAGCACGGGTTCGACGCGCGGATCGGGCCGGCGGCGGGACAGGTGTGCCAGTCGTTCATGGTCGTGTTGAAGTGCAGGCCCGGATCGGCGGAAGCCCAGGCGGCGTGGCCGATCTTCTCCCAGAGGTCGCGCGCCTTCAGCGTCTTCATCACCTTGCCGGAGATGCGGGCGGTCAGGTTCCAGTCACCGTCCTTCTCGACGGCCTGCAGGAAGTCGTCCTTCAGCGAGACCGAATTGTTGGAGTTCTGGCCGGCCACCGTCAGATAGGCGTCCGAATCCCAGTCGGTGTCGTAGGTCGGGAAGTCGATGTCCTTGTAGCCCTGGCGAGCGAACTGGATGACCCGCTTGATATAGTTGTCGGGCACCATGGCCTTGCGCGCGGCCTTCACCTCGCGCTTCAGCGCCGGGTTCTGGTTCGGGTCGAAACAGGCATCGCCGTCGCCCTCGCAGTTGACGCTGGCCTTCATGATCGCCTTGAGGTGCTTGGCGACGATCTTCGAGCCGGTGACGAGGGAGGCGACCTTCTGCTCCTCGATCACCTTCCAGTCGATATAGGCCTCGATATCCGGATGGTCGGCGTCGACCACCACCATCTTGGCGGCGCGGCGCGTGGTGCCGCCCGACTTGATGGCGCCCGCCGCGCGGTCGCCGATCTTCAGGAAGCTCATCAGGCCGGACGAGCGGCCGCCGCCGGCGAGCTTCTCACCCTCGCCGCGCAGGTAGGAGAAGTTCGAGCCGGTGCCCGAGCCGTATTTGAACAGGCGCGCCTCGCGCACCCACAGGTCCATGATGCCGCCCTCGTTGACGAGGTCGTCGGCAACCGACTGGATGAAGCAGGCATGCGGCTGCGGGTGCTCGTAGGCCGACTTGGACTTGGTGAGCTTGCCGGTCTCGAAATCAACGTAGTAGTGGCCCTGGCCGGGGCCGTCGATGCCATAGGCCCAGTGCAGGCCGGTGTTGAACCACTGCGGCGAGTTCGGCGCGACCATCTGGTTCGCCAGCATGAAGCGCAGCTCGTCGAAGAAGGCCTGCGCGTCGGCCTCCTGGTCGAAATAGCCGCCCTTCCAGCCCCAGTAGGTCCAGGTGCCGGCGAGCCGGTCGAAGACCTGCTGCGAGGTGGTCTCGCCGACCCAGCGCGCCTTCTCCGGCAGATCCTTCATGGCCTTGTCGTCGGGCGCCGAGCGCCACAGCCACGACGGCACCGAATTCTCCTCGACCTTCTTCATGCGCGCGGGCACGCCGGCCTTGCGGAAGTACTTCTGCGCGAGGATGTCGGCGGCCACCTGGCTCCAGGTCTCCGGCACCTCGATGCCCTCGAGACGGAAGACGATCGAGCCGTCCGGGTTGCGGATCTCCGACGTCGCCGTGCGGAACGCGATCCCCGCATAGGGCGACTGTCCGGCCTTGGTGTAACGCCTGTCGATGCGCATCGTCCGATCCTCGTCTTCGGCCGGGATTGTGCTCCCGCGCCCCTTGTGGGTCCAGCGATGTGGACCTGCCCCGGCCGGTGTTATCCGGCCCCCATTTGCCGCCTGGCCGGCTTGTCACCGCTCTCCACAGGAGCGGCCGCCGGCTCGTCGATGTTCTTGTTCTCCGCGCCCTGTACGCGGACCCCGGCCGTCGCTCCGCCGCCGAAGACCGGACGGCCGCGGGGGCGGCCACGATCTCGCGGTTGCGGAGACACTTTTCCAGCGCCGGCGCGCACTCGCGTCAGCAACCTTCAAGACCGTCTGGGGGAGGTTCCGCGGAGACTTGAGACGATCCGCCGAACCGGAGGCAACCGTATGCAACAGGCACTGATTGCGTCAAGATGTAGTAGGCGCGGGTAAACGAGACCCTAAATATGGTGTGGACGGCTCAAAAATGTAGGGGGGAGCGTTAACGGCCGAGCCAAGTGTCGGGAATCTCGGGGAGATTCGGCAAGCGGATTCTGGAGGGCTGGAACGGCCCGAACCGATTCCACGCGATGCAAGCGTGAAGTTCGCCCGTCATCCCCAGGGCCGCGTGTGGGGATGTGGCAGAATCGTGACAGCGACGGCGTCACGCCACGGCAATCCGTTCCGGCTCCGTTCATGCTGACGGAACGGCAGGTCGCTGCCGGCCCGACCGTGCCGGCGGTGGGCGGCAGGCTCGAATCGTCGCCGGCGCGATTCCAGCGCGCGATTCGTTAGCCGGGGCAAATCTGGTTGCGGTGGCCGGCAACGGAAAACGGCCGGGTCGCCCCGGCCGTTCGCCATGTTTCTGTCCGATGTGCTGTCCGGCGGGCGCTATTCGGCCGCCTTGCGGTTCCACCACCCGGCGCGCCGCGTGGCGGGCGCGGACGGTGCTTCCTCGACCGGCTCCGGGTCCGGCGTACGGCGACGCTTGGCGGGTTCTTCCGCTACCGGCGCCGCAACGGGAGCTGGCGCTGCGACGGGAGCTGGCGGCGCGACGGGAGCTGGCGGCGCGACAACGGCCGGCGCAGCCGACGCTTCGTCCAGCGGTTCGGCCGGCGGCGTGCGGCGGCGACGCGGCTCGGCGGGCGCCTCGGCCGTCGCGGTTGCCTCCGGCGCGGGGGCCGGTGTTTCTCCATCGCCGATCGGGATGGAGCGGCCACGCCGGCCGGCATGGCGCGGGGCGTCGGAGGGCTGTCCGGCCGTGTCCTCGCCGGCGGGTGCGGCCTCGACGGCCGCGTCCTCGGCGTCACCGGTCGGGGCGGTGAGTGCGTCCTCGGCGTCCTCGGCTCCGGCCTCGCCGTCCTCGCGCCGGTTCCGGCGGCCGCCACGGCGACCGCGCCTGCGGCGGCGGCGATCACCCTCGTCACCGTCCTCGCCCTGGGTCTCGACGGCGGCCTCGTCGCCCTCGGCCTCGTCATCCTCGCTCTCGTCGGCATCGCTGTCGGCGGCGGCTTCCTCGGAGGCCTGGCCGCCATCCTCGCCCGTCTCGCCGTCGCGGCCGCGCCGCCTGCGGCGACGCCGGCGACGCTTGCGGTCGCCGTTCTCGCCGTCGTCGCGGTCGCGGGAAGCCTTGCGCTCGTCGCCGGTCTCGGCGGCGGCTTCCTCGTCCAGCTCGTCCTCGGCCTCGTCCTCGACGATATCCTCGGGCTCGACCGGAACGGGCAGGGCGGCCGGCGGCCGGTAGGCCGTTTCGGCGGTGTGGACCTGCGCACCCTTCTCGATGGCGAACATGTGCTGGCCGGTCACGGCCTCGTCGGCATGGATGTCGACGCTAACGCGGAAGCGGCTCTCGAGTTCATGCAGATGCGCGCGCTTGTTGTTGAGCACATAGAGTGCGACCGCGGTGCGCGTGCGCACGATGATGTCGTGGGTCGCCGAGCGCAGCAGCTGTTCCTCGACCGAGCGCAGGAGATGCAGCGCCACGGAGGAGACCGAGCGGACATGGCCGAGCCCGCCGCAGGTCGGGCAGAGCTCGGTGGAGCTTTCCAGCACGCCGGTACGGATGCGCTGGCGGCTCATTTCCAGAAGGCCGAAATGCGAGATGCGGCCGACCTGGATGCGCGCCCGGTCGTTCTTCAGCGCATCCTTCATGCGCTTCTCGACCGCCCGGTTGTTGCGGTTCTCGTCCATGTCGATGAAATCGACGACGATCAGGCCGGCGAGATCGCGCAGGCGAAGCTGGCGGGCGACCTCGTCGGCCGCCTCCAGATTGGTCCTGAGCGCGGTGTCCTCGATATTGTGCTCGCGCGTCGAACGGCCCGAGTTCACGTCGATGGCGACCAGCGCTTCCGTCGGATTGATGACGATGTAGCCGCCCGACTTCAGCTGCACGGTGTTGGAGAACATCGCGTCGAGCTGCGCCTCGACGCCCGAGCGGGCGAAGAGCGGCTGCGGCTCGCGATAGGGCCGGACGTTCTTGGCATGGCTCGGCATGAGCATGCGCATGAAGTCCTTGGCCTCCTTGTAGCCCTCGTCGCCGGCGACGAGCACTTCCTCGATGTCCTTGTTGTAGAGATCGCGGATGGAGCGCTTGATCAGCGAGCCCTCCTCGTAGGTGAGGGTGGGGGCATGCGAGCGCAGCGTCGTCTCGCGCACGGTCTCCCACATGCGCAGGAGATATTCGAAGTCGCGCTTCACCTCGGTCTTGGTGCGGTTGGCGCCGGCCGTGCGCAGGATGACGCCCATGCCCTCCGGCACGTCGAGATCGCCAGCGATCTCCTTCATCTTCTTGCGGTCGGTGGCGTTGGTGATCTTGCGGGAGATGCCGCCGCCGCGCGCCGTGTTGGGCATCAGCACGGAATAGCGGCCGGCCAGCGACAGATAGGTGGTGAGCGCCGCACCCTTGTTGCCGCGCTCCTCCTTGACGACCTGCACCAGCATGACCTGCCGGCGCTTGATCACTTCCTGGATCTTGTACTGCTTGCGCGGCCGGAACGTGCTGCGGTCCGGCATATCCTCGTAGGCGTCGCCCGCGCCGACGGACTCGACCTGGTCCTCCTCGCGGGGCGCCTCGCCGGCCTCGTCCTCGTCGTCTTCGTCCTCGTCGTCGTCCTCGGCGGCGGCTTGCGTATCCTTCGCCTCGCCCTCGTCGGAGGTGCCGTCCGATGCCTCGACCGGAGCATCCTCGGTCACGGCAGCCTCGGACGCCGCGGCTTCGGCGGAGGACACGATTTCAGCCGTCTCGGTCACCGTTTCCGCATGTTCGACGACGGTGACGTCGCCTTCGGTCCGCTCGGTCTCGGCAACCTCGACGGTTTCCGCGCCGGCGTCCTCGATGAGGGCCTCGCCGGTCACGGCCTCGGAGGTCTTCGCCTCGGCGGCCTCGTTGCGCGGACGGCGCTCGCCCCGGCGGCGCCGGCGGCCATTGCCCTTGCGGTCGCCGCCGCGATCGTTGCGGCGGCTCCGGCCGCCTTCCTCGTCGTCATCCTCGCGATGCTGGCGCGCCTCGTCGGCGAGCAGCGCCTCGCGGTCGGCAACCGGGATCTGATAGTAGTCGGGATGGATTTCGGAGAAGGCGAGGAAGCCGTGGCGGTTGCCGCCATATTCGATGAAGGCGGCCTGCAACGAGGGTTCGACCCTCGTCACCTTCGCCAGATAGATATTGCCGCGCAGCTGCTTGCGAGACTGGCTCTCGAAATCGAATTCCTCGACGCGATTACCACGGACCACCACAACCCGGGTCTCTTCCGGGTGGGCGGCATCGATGAGCATTTTGTTGGCCATCGGATGAACTCTTGTGTGTTGAGACGGCCCATGGCGCCGGCCCGACAGGGCCCCGCTCGGGGGAAAAAGCCGGGGCGGCGCCGACACGGCGCCGGCGCACAGCCGTCAATGCGGTGGAAAGGGAGGGCGCGGCGCTGGCGGAATGGCAGACGGCGGGGCCACGGCCGAGGGCGGCGGAGCCGTCCCCTCGTCCCGAACCCGAAAGAACCGTCGATGCCGGCATGCCGCACACCCGTGAACTAAGCGCCGCGAACCTTGTGCGGCGACAGGGAAGGCATGGTCGTCGCAGCCGGCAGATGGCGGCTTCAACGGGGCGCTTGCCGGGAGGTGGAGCTGCGGGGCCGGCCATGCAAGAGCCGGCGGCATCGCGACTCGCCGCCCTTGGGCCCGCGAACCATACGGAAATCGTTGTAACGGCCCGATATGCCGATTGGCAAGCCGGATAAGGGAGGAGGGTGCGTCACCCTCCGTTCGCTCGGCCTTCCCTTGCACGCCACCGGCAAATGCGAGCGATCGGGGTCGCTCGGGCACGCCGATAGGCGGCTCAGGCGGCAGATCTGTGACCGTTGGGCGGGAAAGGCGCCAAGATCGAACAAAAGGCCGCCCGGGGGCGGCCATTCGCGTCATGTGTCGCAAACCGCCCTAGTAGCGGACGACGACCGCCGAGGGACCGGTGGTGAAGTGATAGCTCAAGCCGAGCCGGACGGTGTGGGTGTCGAGGCGGAAACGCGTGGTGCCTCCGGCGGAGCTGGGCGTTGCGTAGTCGCGCGTACCGTAGTTGGCATAGAGATATTCTCCGCGAACCGACACATTGCTGGTGACGGCATAGGCAAGGCCCGCGCCCACCGTCCAGCCGACGCGCGTGCCGCCGAACGCGGTTCCTGCGACGCATGGGGGAGCGATATTGTAGCCGCAACCCGTGGTGTTGATGAACGCCACGCCAGCCGTTGTGTAGATCAGCGCGCGGTCGGCGGCAAAGCCCGCCGCGGCGCGGATCGACCCATCCCAGTTTCCGCGCACCCGATAGAACGAGGCTGGGAAGCCGTCCAGGACGCCGTCGCGATTGCGGCCGCCGAGCCACGACAGGTCGCCTTCCAGACCGAGCACCAGATTGTTCGCGAACTGGTGCAGATAGCCGATGTGACCGCCCAGCTTCACGCCGCTGGGGCTGGGGCGCCCGTTGGTGCCGGCCAGCGCCGGCAGGGACAATGCCGTCGAACCGGTCCAGTAGCCAAGATCGGCGCCGGCATGGAAGCCGGTCCAGTTGAAGGTCGGGGCAACCACCGCGGTGGCGACCGGGCCGCGCGGCGCGCCGAGATCGGCGGCGCCTGCGCCGGAAACGAAAGCTGAAAGCAGGGAGCCTGCAAGAAGGAGCTTCTTCATACCGTCGACTACCATCCCTGCCTGTTGTCGCTGCTGCCGGATATGACACGAAGTGCGTCATAATCGGTCAAAGCGATGCCGCAGCCGGAAACATGACGCAAGGACATGCTGCAAGATCTGGCGAGGTGGCGTGGTGCCTGTGGCGTCCACGTCACATATAGGCAGGTGGTGGAGGCGCCGGGCGACCGCGCCGTCTGGCCGTGGCGCAATCCCCAACGCAAAGGCCACCCTCAACGACAAAGGCCGCCCGAAGGCGGCCCTGTCACACGCGCGGAACGACCCTCGGGTCAGCCAGCCAGGACCACGACCGGCGTGCCGATGCGGACGCGGTCGTGCAGGTCGATGATGTCGTGGTTGAACAGGCGGATGCAGCCCGACGAGACGGCCGTGCCGATCGACGAGGGCACGTTGGTGCCGTGCAGGCGATACATCGTGTCCCGACCGCCGCGATGCAGATAGAGCGCCCGCGCGCCGAGCGGATTGTTGATGCCGCCGGGCATGCCACCGGCATAGCGCGCGTTGCGGGGGTCGTAGCGGATCATATTGGCCGTCGGGGTCCAGTTCGGCCACGAACCCTTGCGGCCGATCGCGGCGCGGCCGTGCCAGAGCGCGCCCTGGCGGCCGACGCCGACGCCGTAGCGGATCGCCGTGCCGCGGCCGGTGATGAAATAGAGGTGCCGCTCGGAAGGGCGGACGACGACCGTGCCGGGAGCCTCGCTGCCGGAATAGGCCACCGTCTGGCGCAGCCAGCGCGGGTTGACGCCCGACGTATCCATGGCCGGCAGCGTGACCCGGCCCTCGGAGACCGTGCCGTAGGATCCCATGCCGCCGCCGGCGGTGGTGCAGGCGGTCAGAACGGCGGGGGCGGCGAGGACGAAGAAGCGTCGCGACAGCTTCAGGCCGTCCGCTGCGGGGGCCGTGGACCCGGACATATTCTCGGAATCACTCTGCATCTCGGCGCTGCCTGCTTTGAATCATGGTTAAGCTGCGGACTTTAGTGGTGACCGCTTCGCGGAAAAGCCGCAATCACGAAGCTGCGATGTCAGCCTTCCCCTGCGTCGATCGGGGGTTTCATGTGGCGAAATTCCCACAGTGCTGTGCCAGTTCGGGGCAGTTCGAGGCAATCGCCGTTCTGGGCGGGGTCGCTGACCTTTTACGGAAGGTCACAGGACCGCCGCAGTTCCTCCGCAGGAGAGGCGCGAACAACTGGCGCCCCGTCCCATGAGCGAACTTCCCATCACGCCGCATGGCGGCATCGGCCCCCTTCGGCTCAACGCGACGCGCGCCGAAATCCGGGCGGCCGCCGCCGGTCTGCGACTGCCCGCCTCCGGACAGCATGCCGAATCCGATTATTTCGCCGAGGAATCCGTGCAGGTCGAATATGACGCCGCAGGGAAGGCGCAGTTCATCGGCGTCTCGCCGCTGCCCGACGTCTATCGCGCGACCTTTTCGGGCGCCGATGTCTGCGACACGGAGGCCGGCGACCTGTTCGCCAGGATCGCCGAAGCCGAGGGCGGCGCGCACGTCTTCGAGGCGGACGGCTATCTCTTTCCGAAGCAGATCCTGCTGCTCTGGGCCGCCGACCGGGAGAACGACCGGCTGCGCTCCGGTCGCGCCGCCCGCCTGATCTGGGGACAGGTCGGGGTTGGCACCGAAGCCTATCGCGCAACCGTCGAACGCATACGCGCCCGCGACACCTGAGGGGTGCCATCGCCGCCGCTTTCAGGTAGGCAGGCGTCGTCATGACCATCGCAAAGCGCCTTATGCTCGCGGCGGGCCTTGCCGCCGCCGTCCTTCCCGCGGCCGTTTCGACCGCGCCCGCCGCCCCGAACGGCCGCCTCGACGCCATGCTGCGCCGGCTGGAGCCGGAAACCCGGTTCGAACAGGTCTGCGACATCGAACTGATGGCGCGCATCCGGGCCGATTCGAGTCCGTTCCGGCCGGATCGCGTCGTCGGCGGGGCGCTGGAGCCGCCCCATCACGAGGGCACCGTGCTGAGCGGGAAGGGCGCGGCCCTGCGCAGCGGCGGCCTGTGGTACCGGCTGTCCTTCGAGTGCCGCACCACGCCCGACCACATGCGCGTGCTGGAACTGACCTATCGGGTCGGCGAGGCCATTCCCGAGGAGGCCTGGGGCGACTACGGCCTCTGGCGTTAGGCGGGGGTGGCGCTCCGGTCACAGGCGGTGCGAATTGCGCGCGCCGACGCGGCCACATGGGTAACGATAGGTTAACCCGGCCGGCGCTATCGACTATCCCCTTCGACGAAGAGCCCGTTGTCCGGCGATTCGCCGGCCGGCGCGCCGAGAAGGGGAGCCATGGCCGGAACGCGCCGCACCGTCTGCCCGACCGTGGGCCTGCTGGCCGCCGCGCTCGCCGCCGTCATGCCGGCCGCCCATGGCCAGACGACCGGCGCGATCACCGCGACCGCCCGGGACCGGAGCGAAACGGGCGCGAATGGCACGCGCTCGTCGCTTCCCGCCGTCGTCTCGGCCGCGCGCCTGTCGGGCGATGCCGCCCGCACGGTGATGACCTTCGACCTGACGCGTGGCGTCGAGATGCGCGCCTTCGCGCTGGCCGACCCCTACCGGATCATCATCGATCTCGACGAGGTGAACTTCCACATCGGTCCCCAGCTCGGCGGCGATCGCCGTGGCCTGGTCAAGACCTTCCGCTACGGGCTCTTCGCTCCCGGCAAGTCGCGCATCGTCATCGACCTCGCCGGTCCCGCCCTGATCGAGCGCGCGCTGGTCGTGGAGGCTCATGACGGTGAGCCGCCGCGCCTGCGGCTCGATCTGGTCCGCACCGACGCCGAAGGCTTCCGTCGCGCCGTCGCCGACCGCTCGATGAGCAATCTCGCGCGCCGGGGCGATCGCGAGAGCCCCGGGGGAAGGCATGCCGGGGCCGAGGAGGCGGGTCCGCCGGTGGTGGTGATCGATCCCGGCCATGGCGGCGTCGATCCCGGAGCTTCCGCGCCGTCCACCGGCGACGAGGAGAAGATGATCGTCCTCGACTTCGCCAAGGTGCTGCGCGACAAGCTCGTCGCGACCGGGCGCTACCGCGTCGTCATGACCCGCGACCGCGATATCTTCATTCCGCTCGGCGAGCGGGTGAAGATCGCCCGCGACGCCCGCGCCCAGCTGTTCATCTCGGTCCATGCCGATTCGATCGGCGGCGCCAGCGAGAACGCCCGGGGCGTCACCGTCTATACCCTGTCGGACCGGGCGTCCGATGCCGATTCCGAGCGGCTCGCCGAGCGCGAGAACAAGGCCGACGCCATTGCCGGCCTCGACCTCTCGGAAGAACCCTCCGAGATCGCCGACATCCTGATCGACCTGACGCGCCGGGAGACCAGACTCTATTCGGCCAATTTCGCGCGCACGCTCGCGGGCGAGATGCGTCACGTCACCCGCATGCACCGCCTGCCGCTGCGGTCCGCCGGCTTCCAGGTGCTGCGCGCCCACGACATTCCCTCGGTGCTGGTCGAACTCGGCTTCGTCACCTCGCGGCAGGACCTCGAAATGCTCACCTCGGCCATCTGGCGGGACCGGACGGCCGATTCCGTCACAAAGGCGGTCGATCAGTTCTTCGCGCCGCGCATCGGCACTGTGCGCCCCGGAGCACAGCGCTAGAACAATCAATCCGCTCGCCTGCCCACGACACATCCGCGCCACAGTCACACGTCAAGCGTGCGGCGAAACGGCGCTCCCCGACGCTACGGCAGCCTTCACAACGCTGCGCGACATGGGCGAAACGGCGCGGTCGTGATATGGTTGACGACATTCATGAGGACAGGGCATCCCCGGCCCCGCTCCTGAGCCAGCGACGCCCCGGGGACCTAGAGGCGCTGCCCGAGAGGCGCGGAAAGACCGGATGAAGCTTGTTCTTCGATTCTTCGGCTGGGCATTCGGCCTTGGAACCGTGGCCTTCCTGCTCGCGGCCGCCGGCGCCGCCGTCTATGTCGTGGCGGTCACCAAGGAACTGCCGGACTACAACACGCTGCGCAATTACGAGCCGCCGATCATGAGCCGCGTCCATGCCTCGGACGGCCAGCTCATGGCGGAATATGCGCGCGAGCGCCGTCTCTACCTGCCGATCCAGGCCGTGCCGAAGCTGGTCGTGCAGGCGTTCCTGTCCGCCGAGGACAAGAATTTCTACCAGCACAACGGCATCGACTTCACCGGCATCGCCCGCGCCGCACTCACGAACTTCCAGAATCGCGGCTCCAACCGCCGCCCGCAGGGCGCGTCGACCATCACCCAGCAGGTGGCGAAGAACTTCCTCCTGTCCGGCGAGCAGACCGTCGACCGCAAGGTTCGCGAGGCGCTGATCGCCATGCGCATGGAATCGGCCTTCACCAAGGACCAGATTCTCGAACTCTACCTGAACGAGATTTATCTCGGCTTCGTCATTCCCGGTTACGGCGCCTATGGCGTCGCCGCCGCCGCGCTCGTCTATTTCGACAAGTCGGTCCACGAACTGACCATTCCCGAGGCGGCCTATCTCGCGGCCCTGCCGAAGAGCCCGACGCAGCTCCACCCGTTCCGCAACCGCGACCGTGCGCTCGAGCGCCGGAACTATGTCATCTCGCGCATGGTCGAGGACGGCCACATCACGGCCGAGCAGGGCGAGGCGGCCCGCCGCACGCCGCTGACCGTCAATCCGCGCTCGCCGCGCCAGCAGACCTTCGCCGCCGACTTCTTCGCCGAGGAAGTCCGCCGCGAGATGATCGACCGCTTCGGCGACAAGAAGCTGATGGAGGGTGGCCTCTCCATCCGCACCACGCTCGACCCCAAGCTGCAGGTCGCCGCGCGTCAGGCGCTGGCCGCCGGCCTGATGCGCTTCGACGAGCAGCGCGGCTGGCGCGGGCCCGTGACCCGCATCGAGGACATGCGTGGCGACTGGGGCACCAAGCTCTCCGATATCCGCTCGCTGAACGATGTCGGCTGGCGCGTCGCCGTCGTCATTGACGTTCAGGGCGAGACCGCGCGCATCGGCCTCCAGCCCGGTCGCGAGGCCTCCGGCCAGGTCTCCTCGGCCCGCCAGATCGGCCTGATCACGGCGGACGGCGTCCGCTGGACGCGCCGGCCGGTGAACCGGACGCTGAATGCCGGCGACGTCATCTATGTCGAGCCCATTTCCGGGCGCGAGGGCCAGTTCCGCCTGCGCCAGATCCCGGAAGTCTCCGGCGGCCTCGTCGCCATGGACCCCTATACCGGCCGCGTGCTGGCCATGGTCGGCGGCTTCTCCTTCGACCAGAGCCAGTTCAACCGCGCGACGCAGGCGCGCCGCCAGCCGGGCTCCTCGTTCAAGCCCTTCGTCTATGCCGCGGCGCTCGACAACGGCTACACGCCGTCGACCGTGGTCATGGACGCGCCCTTCGAGCTGAATGTCGGCAATGGCGAGGTCTGGCGGCCTGAAAACTATTCCGGCCAGTTCTACGGGCCGCAGACCCTGCGCTTCGGCATCGAACGCTCGCGCAACGTCATGACCGTGCGCCTCGCCAACGATGTCGGCATGCCGCTGATCGCCGAATATGCCAAGCGCTTCGGCGTCTATGACGACATGCCGTCCTTCCTGTCCTACTCGCTCGGCTCGGGCGAGACGACGGTGATGCGGATGACCGCGGCCTATTCGATGTTCGCCAATGGCGGCCGCCGCATCCGCCCGACTTTGATCGACCGCATCCAGGACCGCACCGGCGCGACCATCTTCCGCCACGACGATCGCCAGTGCCAGGGCTGCACTGCGCCGCGCTGGCAGAACCAGGACGAGCCGATCCTCGTCGACCGGCGCGAGCAGGTGCTCGACCCGATGACCGCCTACCAGATGACCTCGATGATGGAGGGCGTGGTGCTGCGCGGCACGGCGACGAGCCTGCGCGCCCTCAACAAGCCGATCGCCGGCAAGACCGGCACGACCAACGACGCCAAGGACGCCTGGTTCGTCGGCTTCTCGCCGGACCTCGCGGTGGGCGTCTATGTCGGCTACGACACGCCGCGCAGCCTTGGCGGCAGCGCCACCGGCGGCAGCCTCGCGGTGCCGATCTTCCAGGACTTCATGCGTGTCGCGCTCGCCGACCGGCCGGCCGTGCCGTTCCGCGTGCCGACCGGCATCAAGCTGATCCGCATCGACCCGCGCACCGGCCTGCGCGCCGGCGCCGGCTCCACCGGCGCCATCCTCGAGGCGTTCAAGCCGGGTACCGCCCCGCCGGACAGCTACCAGCTGATCAATCCGTTCGACTCGGCCGCCGCCGGCGGCAGCCGCGGCCCGTCGAGCGAGAGCAACCGCGCCATCGGCACGGGCACGGGCGGGCTGTACTGACCGGTCGGCCCATAGGCCACAAGCAAAACGGGCGGCCCTAGAGGCCGCCCTTTTGTCATGCCGAGAGCCTTGTCCTTGTTCAGGCCACGGCGGGGCGACGCCCGGCCAGCAGCGCGGCGCCCACACACAGGAGCGCGGCAAAGGATGCGATGGTCCGCACGCCGTTCCAGAAGCTCCAGCGCTCCAGATAGGCCGCCCATGCGGAGGGCGGGGCCGAAGCGAAGGCCTCGTTCATCGGTACATTGACGAGGAGCGTCAGCCCGAAGCCGCCGCCGGCATAGATCACGGAAGCCGCGACGAGCCAGATGGCGGAGCGGATGGCACCCGCGAGGAAGGCCGCCGCTGCCGCCAGCGGCAGAACCAGCAGGGGGCCGAAGAAGGCCGGCGCGAACATGGCGTTGCGCACGGTCGCGTTGATGCCCTGCATGGTCGCGGTCGCTGCCTCGGCGCCGGCGGCGTCGAGCCCGATCATGACCGAACACCAGTAGGCATAGAAGAAGCCGGCAATGGCCCCCGTGAGCAGAAGGGCGGCGAGCGAAAGCGAACGGGCGAGGGTGAGGATCACGGCGAGCTCCTTGGTCCGGGCAATGGTATCGCCCGGACGCTAGCCAGCCGCGAAGCCGCCCGCCGCTTAAATTTCGTCCATGAAATGAACGGCTTGTAATGTACCCCGCGAGGTCACAGGAAGCTGGCGATCTCGCCCAGCGGCTTCTTCTCCATCGCATGGGCCGGAATGGTTGCGTTCTCGGCGGGATAGCCGACGACCATCAGGATATAGGGCTTTTCCTCGTCCGGCCGGCCGCAGATCTCGTTGAGGAAACCCATCGGCGCGGGCGTATGGGTCAGCGTCACGAGCCCGGCCTGATGCAGCGCGGCGATCAGGAAACCGACCGCGATGTTCACGGATTCCGGCACGTAATAGTTCTTGCGCTTGACGCCGTCGGCGCTGACCGACCGGCGCGCGCCGAACACGGCGATGAGCCAGGGCGCGGTGTCGAGGAACGGCTTGTCGGCGTCGGTGCCGAGCGGCGCCAGCGCCGCCAGCCATTCCTCGCCCGCCTTGCCCGCGTAGAATTCCTTTTCCTCGATCTCGGCCGCCTCGCGGATGCGCCGCTTCACCGCCCGGTCGCCGATGACGCAGAAGTGCCAGGGCTGGTGGTTGGCGCCGTTCGGCGCGGTGCCGGCGGCCTTCAGGCAGGTCTCGATAATGTCGCGGGGCACCGGCCGGTCGGAGAAGTCGCGCACCGTGTGGCGGCGGCGGATCGCCTCGTAGAAGCTTGTCGCCCGGGCGCGCATCTCCTCGACGGGGATCTCGCGATAGTCGGGCAGGGGAACCGGCTGGAAGTCCTTGATCATGGTGTGTCCTTGGACGCTGCTTGGCGGCCCGTCGAAATAGTTGCGGGCGAAACGATCTCTCGTTCCGCCCGCTCGTTTCGTCAAGATGGATGCGCCTTATTCCGGCGCGGGATCGCGCAGCAGGTGGTACAGGATGATCGCGCCGAAGGTCGCGGTGCCGATGCCGTCCAGCGTGAAACCGGCGAGCGTCAGCTTGAAATTGCCCGCGCCGAGCACCAGCGCCACCGCGACGGTGATCAGGTTGCGCGGGTTGGAGAAGTCGACCTTGTTTTCCACCCAGATCCGTCCCGCCGTGGCCGCGATCAGGCCGAACACCACGATGGCGAGGCCGCCGAGCACCGGCACGGGGATGGTCAGGATCAGCGCGCCGAATTTCGGCGAGAAGCCGAGCAGGATGGCGATCAGTGCCGCCGCCACGAACATCAGCGTCGAGAAGATCTTGGTGACCGCCATGACGCCCATGTTCTCGGCATAGGTGGTGACGCCCGTGCCGCCGGCCGAGCCCGACAGCATGGTCGCGACGCCGTCGCCGACGAAGGCGCGGCCGATATAGGGGTCGAGGTTGCGGCCGGTCATGGCCGCGATGCCCTTGAGGTGGCCGAGATTCTCCGCGACGAGGATGATCGCCACCGGCGCGATCAGCACCATGGCCTTCGCGTCGAAGACCGGAGCGGTGAACTTCGGCATGCCGAACAGGGGGGCGGCCGCCACTTTCGAGAAATCGATCGGCGGTCCGAAGCCCATGCCGTTCGCCGCGATCAGGTAGATGACATAGCCGGCGATGGCGCCGAGCAGGATCGGCAGGCGTCGCCAGAGCCCCGGCGAATAGACCGCGAACAGGCCGACCGCGACGACCGTGATCAGCGCGATCCAGCGCGAGAAGGCCGAGCCGTCGGCATTGTTGGCGCCGGTGCCCGAGGCCATGGAGATGGCGATCGGGGCGAGGACGAGGCCGATGGCCGCGACGATGGCGCCGGTGACGACCGGCGGCATGACCTTCTCGACCCAGTCGTGGCCGACCGACATCACCACGATGCCGATCAGCGTGTAGAGCGCGCCGGCCGCGATAATGCCGCCGAGCGCGACGCCGATATTGGGAGCAGCTCCGGCCGCCGCGCCCGCCCCGATGGCTGCGAGCACCGGGCCGATGAAGGCGAAGGACGAGCCGAGATAGCTCGGCACCCGGCCGCCGGTGATGACGAAGAAGATCAGCGTCGCGATGCCGGAGAACAGGATCGCGACATTCGGGTCGAAGCCCATCAGGATCGGCGCCAGCACCGTCGCGCCGAACATGGCGACCACGTGCTGCAGGCCCATGACCACCGTCTGCCCGAGCGGCAGGCGCTCGTCGGGCATCACGACGCCGGACGTCTTCTCAGTCCATTTCGGGAAATAACCGTCGGCCATGATGTGCTCCCCAGCCCCATCCGTTGCGGCGCGGCCCGACTCGCGGGGGTCGAGAGCCGGCGGCAGCGCCGGAGCGGGATGCTATGCCGACGAAAGGGCCGGCGAACAGCGCCGTCCGGCTCCATCCACCGGAATATCCGGTGTTACGGCCGTCCGTCGGCGATCAGCGCCACGGCCGCCAGCGCCGTCGCCGCGAACCCGGCCCACATGCGCACGGCGTTCCAGCGGTTCCAGGGATCGACGAAGGCCCGCCAATCCGCGGCAGGGTCGGTCGAGGCATCCTTCAGCCGTTCCAGCGCGTAGTTGAGCGGCACGTTGAGGGCGATGGTCACGCCGAATGTCCCGGCGGCATAGACGGCGAAGGCGGCGGCGAGCCATCCTGCGCTGGCACTGGCGCCTGACGACCAGGCGGCGAGAGCCGCGAGCGGCAGCAGGACCAGCGTTCCCATGAAGGTCGCGAAGAACAGCGGGTTGATGATGGCGACGTTGATCGTCCGCATCGCCCTGATCGCGGCTTCCGGCCGGAGCCGGTCGAGCGCGATCATCACCGAGCACCAGTAGGCGTAGAACAGGCCCGCCACCGCGCACGTCGACAGGAGGCCGAGAACGGCGAGAACGCGGCTGAGGCTGGTCATGGGCTGCTCCCTTCGCGAGACACTATCACCGCGCGAGCGGCCGAAGCATGGCCACAGCCCCGGCCGCGCTCAGCCGGCGGCGGCCTGACGAAGCGCGAGCGCTGCATCGATGGCCGGAACCAGCGGCGGAGCATCCGCCGCCTCCTTCAGTTCCTTGATGGCGGAGCGCGGCCGGGGCCTGCCGAGCAGGTATCCCTGCGCCTCGTCGCAGCCCTCCCGCGCCAGCAGGGCCAGCTGGTCGGAGGTCTCGACGCCTTCCGCCAGCACCGGCACGTCCAGGCTTCGCCCAAGCGCCAGGATGGCGCGGATGATCGCCTTGGCCTGCTGGCTCGTCTCGACCTCGGTCATGAAGGTCCGATCGAGCTTGATCTTGTCGAAGGGGAAGGCGCGCAGCGTCTCCAGCGACGAATAGCCGGTGCCGAAATCGTCGATCGCGACGGTGACGCCCAGCGCCTTGATCCGGCGCAGCATCTGCAGCGCCCGTTCCTTGTCGGCGATGATGGTGGATTCGGTGATTTCCAGCTCCAGCCGCGTCGCATCGAGCCCGCTATGCTCCAGCGCGCCGGTGAGGATGGTGATGAAGTCGCCGTGGCTGATCTGCACCGGCGAGAGGTTGACCGCGATCTTGTAGGGACGGGGCCAGCGCACCGCTTCCTCGCAGGCCGTCCGCAGCGCCCATTCGCCCAGCGGCAGGATCGCGCCGCATTCCTCGGCGATGGGGATGAAATCGGCCGGAGAGATCAGGCCGCGCTTCGGATGGTGCCAGCGCAGCAGCACCTCGTAACCGGTCGTCTCGCCGGTCGAGACCGATTTCTGCACCTGATAGTAGAGGCTGAACTGACCCTCCTCGATGCCCTCCCACAATTCCTTGGCGAGCGCGCGGCGGGTCCGCACCGCCTCGTCCATGCGCGCCTCGTAGAAGCACACGGTGTGGCTGATGCTGGCCTTGGCGCGATACATGGCGAGGTCGGCATTGCTGACCAGCTGATCGTGCTCCAGCGCGTCGTCGGGGAACAGCGCGACGCCCATCGAGGCGCCCGGCGCGATCTCGAAATCGTCGACCACCATGCGGTCGAACAGGCAGGCTTCCAGCCTCTGGGCGAAATCCATTAGGTCGTCGCGGTCGGCGAAGACCTTGACGGCGGAGAATTCATCGCCGCCGAACCGCGCGACGAACTCGCCGGCCCGCAGCGTCGCCGACATGCGCTGCGACAGGGTCTTCAGCACGGTGTCGCCGACCGCATGTCCACGGAGGTCGTTGATCTCCTTGAAGCGGTTGAGGTCGATGCCGATCACGGCAACCTTCTCGCCGGGTTTCGCATCGGCCATCGCCGCGCCGAGATGGTCGTTGAAGGCGACGCGGTTGGGCAGGCCCGTCAGCGCGTCATGCCGGGCCATGTGGGCGATCCTGGCCTCGGAGCGGCGGCGCTCGGTCACGTCCTCGCAGGTGGTCACCCAGGAGCCGTCGCCGATCGGACGGTGCGAGAACGCGACAACGCGCCCCTCGCCGAATTCCTCCGTGACCATGCTCGGTTCGGTCTGTCCGACAAGCGCGCCGTGGCGGTCCCGCATGGCGCTGGCGCGGTCCCTGGAGCCGGCGATCACGGTCAGGAACTGCTCGAAGCTCATGCCGTTCGTGAAATGGCCTTCCGGCAGGCCGAATATGCCGGCGAGGCGTCCGTTGAACAGCGCGAGCTCCTGCTTCCGGTCGAACAGGCAGAGCCCCTGCGACATGTTCGACAGGGCGAGGTCAAGCCTGCGGCTGGTCTCCTCGATGCGGAGACGATCGGCCCGCTGGGCCGTGATGTCGCGAGTGATCTTGGCGAAACCGATGAGTGTGCCGGCATCGTCGCGGATGGGATCGATCACCACGTGGGCCCAGAAGCGGGAGCCGTCCTTGCGCAGCCGCCAGCCCTCGTCCTCGAAACGTCCTTCCGCAAGCGCGGTTTCCAGCGCCTTCTGCGGCTTTCCCGCGGCGCGGTCGCTTTCGGTGTGGAAACAGGCGAAGTGCTTGCCGACGATCTCGTCGGCGGTATAGCCCTTCGTGCGGCGGGCGCCCTCGTTCCAGTTGGCGACCGTGCCGTCGGGATTGAGCAGATAGATCGCGTAGTCGGTAACGCCTTCGACGAGAATGCGGAACAGGCGCCCGCTGGCGGCCCGCGAGGCGCGGGCGCGACGGCTCATCAGCGTGGTGAACAGGCTGAGACCGAGCAGCGCCACGGCGACGATGGAGATGCTGGCGGCCAGCCGCTGCGGCGCGATGATCGAATCGGCGACCGGGGTGGCCGGGTCGGGGAGAATGGTGATCGCTCCCATGCCGGTGAAGTGAAGCGAGCAGATGGCGAGGGTCAGGAGCGCCGTGCCCTGGAGCGCGCCGGTCAGGTCCTGCCGGCGTCGCGCAGCCATCAGCGCTGCGGCGGCGAGCGCCGCGCCGAGGACAACCGAGGCGATGACCAGGTCGGCGGCCCACTCGATCCGGCCGGGGATCTGGACGGCCGCCATGCCGAGATAGTGCATCGACGCGACGCCCAGCCCGACGATGCCGCCGCCGGCGGCGACGGCCCATCGCTGGCGGACGAGGACAGCGACGGCGAGGCCTGCGGCGGTCACCAGGACGGCCACGACCAGCGACAGAAGGGTCAGTCCCGCCTCATAGCCGAGGACCACTCCGGGATCATAGGCGAGCATCGCCACGAAATGGGTCACCCAGATGCCGAACCCGGAGGCCATGGCCGCCGCAAGGATCCAGTAGATGCGGGCGAGGCCCTTCGCCGCCCGGGCATGCTGGCCGATGTCGATGACCGAATAGCTTGATGTTATGCAGACGGCGGCGGCGAGCGCCACGAGCCACCAGTTATGCTCGACGGCAAGGCAGGTCAGGACGCGAAACATGCAAACCTCGTCTAATTGAATCGGTTCTATCGCGTCACTTCCTAACGGTTCATGTGACGTTGCGGTAACCCGTTACGCGGCAGGTCTGGTCAGTAAACAATCGGTTGCAAAAGGCATGTCTTGATGATGCAACAGTATAGACAATCGCCGATTGTAGTCATCGGGATACCGGTGGAGGAGGGGGCCGGTACGCCCGGCGCGGCCATGGGACCGCGCATGCTGCGTACCGCGGGCCTCCTCACGGCCCTGCGCGACCTCGGCTGCGCGGTCGAGGACTGGGGCGATCTCGCCTTGCCGTCCGCGCTGCCGGAGCCGCCCGCCGGGCTTGCCAATGCCCACAACTTCCCCGCGATCGCCGGCTGGTCGCGGCTGATCGCGCGGGAGACGCACGCTGTCCTCGCGAGCGGCCGGCTGCCGCTCGTCATCGGCGGCGACCATGCGCTGTCCATGGGGTCCGTTTCAGGTGTCGCCCGCCATTGCGCGGAGACGGGCCGGCCGCTCTTCGTGCTCTGGCTCGACGCCCATGCCGACTTCAACACGCCGGCAACCTCGCCCTCCGGCAACATGCACGGCATGTCGGCGGCGATGCTGACCCGCGAGCCGGGTCTGGAGGCGGTGATGGGAGACGAGCCGCACGGCGCCGTCGATCCGCGCAACCTCACCCTGTTCGGCATCCGCTCCATCGACCGCGCCGAGCGCGATCTGCTGCGCGCGCGAGGCATCGAGGTCTTCGACATGCGCCTCGTCGACGAGTTCGGCGTCGCGGTCCTGATCCGCCGCGTGATCGAGCGTGTCGCGGCGGCCGGCGGGCACCTGCACGTCAGCCTCGATGTCGACTTTCTCGATCCAGCGCTTGCACCGGGCGTCGGCACGACCGTTCCCGGCGGCGCGACCTGGCGCGAGGCGCACCTGATCATGGAACTGCTGCACGATTCCGGGCTGGTCGGATCGCTCGATGTGGTCGAGCTTAACCCGTTCCTCGACGAGCGGGGAAAGAGCGCCCTGCTGCTGGTCGATCTGGTCGCGAGCCTGTTCGGACGTGAGGTCTACGCGCGGGGGCCGTAACCTCTGCGCGCCTGCCGAGGGATCGGTGACGCTGCCCGGCGCGACCCGGCGGACAGCGCCGGAGCCGTTCAGCGCGCGTTCGCCTTGATCCAGTCGAGGACGACGAGATTGCGCGAATAGACGCCGGGCCGGTTTTCGAGCGCGCAACCCTCGCCCCAGCTCACCTCGCCGACGAGGCGACGCACGCCGGCGAAGGCGATGGTCAGGGGGCCGCCGCTGTCGCCCTGGCAACTGTCCTTGTCCTTGACGCCGGCGCAGAACATGCGGTCGGTGATCGCGCCATTGTACCAGCTCGCCGAATTGCAGGTCGCGCGGGCGACGATCGGCACGTCGACCCGCCGCAGCCGCTGCTGGACATTGCCGCTGGCATCAACGCCCCAGCCGGACACGGTCGAGATCGTGCCGGGCGTCACCGACGAACTGTCGGAGGACCGGACGACCTCGATGAAGGTGCCGGGAAAATCGGCGTCGATGCGGATGAGCGCATAGTCGTAGTCGATGGTCTCCGAATTGTAGCGCGGGTGAATGACGATATCCGTGATGCGGTAGAATCTCATGCCACCGCCGAGCAGGTCGATGCTGCCGCCGGCGACCTGATGATATTGCGCCGCCCCGATCATGTTGTGGACGCAGTGCGCGGCGGTGAGCACCCACCGCCGGGAGATGAACGAGCCGCCGCAGAAGAAGCGCTCGGTGGCGGGCGTCGTGTCGCCGGGAAATGCCCAGAGCAGGGCGGCCTGCCAGGGAATCTCGCCCTCGGCCGCCGGCACGCCGCCGATGATCCTCAGCCGCGACCGGAGGCGGTCCGCCCGTTCCTTGACGTTCTGCTTGGTCTGGAGCTCGGCCGGCCCCGGCCGCGCCGCGGTCTGGGCCTGCGCGGCCGGCAAGGCCAGAGCGATGATCGATGCGAATGCGGATGCGGCCAGAAATGCGCGAAGGCGTCTCATGTCCCGGTCCCCCAAAGGTGGTTGCAGGAAAGATTCAATACAACTTAAAGGAGAAGTCAATTGCGCCTTCGCGCCGGAATTGCGGAATGGGCGCACGGGCGGCGCATTGACACAGAGGCGCCCGTGACTAGGGTGCGCGCTCTTTTTGAAACCCCGTAGGAAAGCGCCCCAATGCGTGCCGACATCGTCGCCACCGCCGAGGCCATCAAGGAGTCGGTCGGACTCCTGAGGAGGCATCTTTGACTGGGATGTCTCCGTCAAACGCCTCGCAGAACTGAACGCCCTCGCCGAATCCAACGACCTCTGGAACGATCCGGACAAGGCCCAGAAGGTGATGCAGGAGCGCAATTCGCTCGACGCCCGCATGACCGCGCTGACCGAGATCAACCGGGATCTCTCGGACAATCTCGAACTTGCCGAACTCGCCGAGGCCGAGGGCGACGACGCGACGCTGAACGAGGCCGCCAAGGCCCTCGAGGATGCGCGCGCCAAGGCCGCGCGCCTTCAGCTGGAGGCGCTGCTGTCGGGCGAGGCCGATTCCAACGACACCTATCTCGAGGTCCATGCCGGCGCCGGCGGCACCGAGAGCCAGGACTGGGCGCTCATGCTCATGCGCATGTACACGCGCTGGGCCGAGCGGCGCGGCTACAAGGTCGAGGTGGTCGAGGAGAGCCAGGGCGAAGAGGCCGGCATCAAGTCGACCACCATGCTGATCAAGGGCCACAACGCCTATGGCTGGCTGAAGACCGAGGCGGGAGTCCACCGTCTCGTCCGCATCTCGCCCTTCGATTCGAACGCGCGGCGCCACACCTCGTTCTCGTCGATCACGGTCTACCCGGTTGTCGACGACAAGATCGACATCCAGATCAACGAGAGCGACGTGCGCGTCGATACGATGCGCTCGGGCGGCGCCGGCGGCCAGCACGTCAACAAGACCGAATCGGCCGTGCGCCTCGTCCACAACCCGACCGGCGTCATGGTGGTGTCGGAAGGCTCACGCTCCCAGCACGCCAACCGGGCCGTCGCCTGGCAGATGCTGCGCGCCAAGCTCTACGAGCGGGAACTGAAAATCCGCGAGGAGGCGGCGGCCGCCGACTTCGCCGCCAAGACCGATATCGGCTGGGGCCACCAGATCCGCTCCTATGTGCTGCAGCCCTATCAGCTCGTGAAGGATCTGCGCACCGGCAAGACCTCCGGCGTGCCCTCGGATGTGCTGGACGGCGACCTCGACGGCTTCATGGAAGCGACCCTCGCCATGAAGGCCTATGGCACCAAGGCCGGCGACACCGACGACGTCGACTGACACGGAAAGCACTGTCGCAACGGAAAAGGCCGCTCCGCAAGAGCGGCCTTTTTGGCTCCTGGTGATCGTTGGTCACGGTATTGTAGTAGTGTAGTGATCGTTGATAACGGTACTTAAGTAGTGCGGCGGGAATATTCCGTGACGGTCGAGCAACACATGCGGAGGATGCCGCGCGACTCTTATTAAGATCAGAAACTTTATGTTATTCCCTAAGGTAACATGCTGCATTGACTGATTCGCACGGGAGAGTCGTCCATGCAAAGAGCCCTGCTTGCCGGCGTTGCGATCGCAACCCTCGCCACCGGCGTCCACGCGGCAGATATCGGCGTGCCGCGCGCGCCCGTCGCTGCGGCGATAGTCATGCCCGCCTTCAGCTGGACCGGCGCCTATGTCGGCGTTCAGGCCGGCTATGGCTGGGGCCGCAACAGCGGAACCGCCTGCGATTTCACCCGGACGTTTTGCAACCCCTATAGCGGCAGTGTCAGCGGCGCCGTCTTCGGCGGGCATGCCGGCTACAATTACCAGATCAACCAGATGGTTCTCGGCCTCGAGGCCGATCTTGAATACAACGCGGGCCGGACCGCTTCGACGCACGTGATGGCGAACTTCGGCCTGACCCTCGTCAATCGCGTCAGCGGCAGCATTCAGGGCTCCCTGCGCGGCCGTCTCGGTGTCGCGTTCGATCGCGCGCTGATCTATGCGACCGGCGGTCTGGCCTTCTCGCGCAATTCCTTTGACTGGTGGGTTCCAGCGGGCCCCATCATCGTTTCGTATGCGAGGGCAAGCGTCGGCTGGACGCTTGGGGCCGGCGTCGAATTTGCCCTGACCCCGGACTGGACCGCCCGGCTGGAATATCGCTACGCCAACTTCGCCGGCACCCGCTTCTCATCGGCCGTGTCCAATAGCGACGTGACCCACAAGCTCGACACCCACACGGTCCGTCTCGGCGTGAGCTATCGATTTTCGACCGGTCCGTCGGCGGTCGTCGCCCGCTACTGACCGGGGGTTCGCATAAGACAGTGCGGGCCGCCCGGGGGGATGGCCCGCATTGCTGTCCTGACGATCCGGCGCGCCTTCCGATGAGCGCCAGTCGAGGCCATCGGGCGCGGGCGGCATTTTGTTGCAAAGCCGCTTGTTGCAAAGCCGCAACATGTCTCGGTCATTCGATGGAATTGTGGTGATGCGCTACACTTCGGAAATATTCCGTAGGGTAACTCTGGCCACAGCAACGTCACATCCATCGGAGAGCCATGCCATGAAGAAGTTCCTGCTTGCCGGCGTCGCCGCCGTCGCCCTCGCGTCCGGCGCCCAGGCGGCCGACCTCGGTGTGGCCCGCGCCCCGGTGGCTGCCGTCGTGATGGTGCCGGTGTTCAACTGGTCCGGCGTCTTCGTCGGCGCCCAGATCGGCTACGGCTGGGGCCGCAATACCCGTGAGAACACGCTTCCTTTCATCAACAGCTACAATTCGCGCGGCCTGCTGGGCGGTGTTCACCTCGGCTACAACCACCAGATCAACAACTTCGTTCTCGGCGTCGTGGCCGACATCGAGGCGGCCGGTATCTCCGGCAACGACGCTGGCCTGGGCGGCTCGATCGACGGAGCGCGGATCAACTGGCAGGGCTCGCTGCGTGCCCGTGCTGGTATCGCCTTCGATCGCGCCCTGATCTACGCCACCGGCGGTCTCGCCTTCGGCGGTATCAACTACACGACCAATGGCGGCGGTCTGATCGACAGCTTCAATCGCACGCGGGCCGGCTGGACCATCGGCGGCGGCGTCGAATATGCCTTCACGCCGAATTGGACCGCTCACGTCGAGTACCGCTACACCGATTTCGGCCGCGCGAGCTCGCCAAACTTCCCGGGCAATCTGCCGGTCAGCGGCGGCTTCGGCTACCAGACCAAGACCACGACCCACACCGTGCGCCTTGGCGTCAGCTACCTCTTCTCGACCGGCCCGTCGGCGGTCGTCGCCCGCTACTGATTTCAGGTCTTCGCCTGAATGCGAAAGGCCGCCTTCGGGCGGCCTTTTTCGTTGGCTGATTGGGCGTGGCAAGCCTTTGCGCGGGGGGAGGAGGAGGGGTGTTGCGAAGGTGCAACGGTCTGCCTCGAACTGCCCGGATGAGGTCACGATGCCACAATTCAGAAACATGCCGAAGGGTAATCCGGTGTGACAGAAATCGAATACGCACCGGAGAGTCGTGCCATGAAGAAGTTCCTGCTTGCCGGCGTCGCCGCCGCCGCCCTCGCTTCCGGCGCTCAGGCGGCCGACCTCGGCGCCCCGCGCGGCCCGGTCGCCGCCGTTGTCGTCGCCCCGGCGTTCTCGTGGACCGGCTTCTATCTCGGCGCCCAGATCGGCTACGGCTGGGGCCGCGCCACGCAGCCGTGGACCGCTGTCATCGTGAACCCGACCACCTTCCCGCTGTTCCAGAACGATGCCCGCCAGAGCGGCGTGCTCGGCGGTCTGCATGCCGGCTTCAACTACCAGATCAACCAGTTCGTCCTGGGTCTGGAGGCCGATATCGAGGCGTCCGGCATCAACGGCAATGACGGCGGCTCGGGCGGCGACGTCAACGGCGTCCGCCATCGCTGGAACGCATCCCTTCGCGCCCGCGCTGGTATCGCCATCGACCGCGCCCTGATCTACGCCACCGGCGGCGTCGCCTTCCTGAATGCGCAGGCGACCCAGATTTCCCGGGTTCCCAACGAGTTCATCGGCTTCAACTCCACGGGCTGGACGCTCGGCGCGGGCATCGAATACGCCTTCACCCCGAACTGGACCGCCCGCGCGGAATACCGCTACACGGATTATGGCGCGCGCACCGCGATCTTCCCGGTCTCGGGTTATTCGGAGCGCATCAAGCCGCAGATCCACACGGTTCGCGTCGGCGTCAGCTACCTGTTCTCGACCGGCCCGTCGGCGGTTGTCGCCCGCTACTGATCTCGGGCTCCTGCCTGAATGCAAAAGGCCGCCTCCGGGCGGCCTTTTTTGTTGGCCCACGAGGACCGGGAGAAGACAACGCCCGGTCGGAATTTCTCCGCCGGGCGCAGCTGTCGAACATGCCTGAAACCTACCGGACCAGCGTTACGCTGTCAAGGCATAAAATCCGCAAAAGGAAAATATACGCAGTGCCCTGGCGACGGATTGCGCCTTCGCCGGCCGGTCAGCACCGTGTCGGATAGGCGCGCGGACCGGAAATCTGGAACGAGCGCCACAGCTCGTTGACGTTGCGGACCATCTCCCGAGCCATGGCGCGTGGGTAGCGGGCCTGAATCAGATAGACCACGCCCGGCTCGTTCCGGCTCTGCGCGACGATGTCGTAATAGTCGAGATCGGTGCGGAACCGCTCGCCGTGCAGCACGCCGCGACCCGACACGGTGAAGCCGCGGAAGCCGCTGGAATGAGGCGGCAGGCCGGCATCGCTCACGACCTGGCCGCGCCGCTGGCGCGGCCCTTCCACGATGGCCTCGTAGTACCAGGCCTGCGGCGTGCAGGTTCCCATCTGCCCGGCATTGTTGGCGCTGATGACCACGACGGCGTCGGGATTGCGCTCGTGGACCAGCACCGAGTTCACCGGACCCGGCAGGTCGTTGTCGCTCTCCAGCCGGAAGTCCGGGCCGATCGCGAAAGACCAGCGGTCCCGGCGATGGCGGTAGGGGCCGTCCGGCGGCGGGGCTTGCGGGATCGAGCCGGTGGTTTCGCTCGGCGGGGTGGGCGGCTGGCCGGCGGCCGGCGCTGCTTCATGGGCGGCCCCGCGCGGCGTCACCGACCCGGTCACGTCGCGGGAAGCCGCCGGAGCCGTCTGGGCGGCGGCAACCTGCGCCTCGCGCAGGCTTCGCGCCTCGATCTCCGCGGCATTGGCGCGGTTGATCGCCTCCTGAATGCGCTGTTCGGCGGTCTGCGCCGCCGTCTGGCTCGCCTGCTGCGCGGTCTGGAGTTCGGCCTGCGCGCGGCGCATCTGGTTGCCGGCCTCGGCCGCCTGATTCTGCCGCTGGATCAGTTCCGTCTGGCTGTGCGCAAGCTGGGTGCGGGCGACGCGCAGGTTCGCTTCCGCCGTCTCGGCGCGGCGCGCCGCCGTCCGCAGGGCCTCGCGCAGGCGCGGCAGCTCGGCGGTCGATGCCTGCGCCAGTTCGGCGCGCTCATGCGCGAGGCGCGACAATTCGGCGATCCGCGGGTGGGAATCGCCGCGCAGGGGGCCGGCGAACTCGGTGATGCCGGCGGCCGCGACAGAGCCGACGAGAAAGGCCACGGCCGAAATGCCGGCCCAGCGCAGCGGCAGGCGTCCCGTTGCCGTCGCGGCGGTGAGCTGGGCGGTTCTGGATTTCTCCATCGCCGTCTGCAGCCGCTCGTTGTCGGCGGCGAGCCGGGCGACGCTTTCGCGCAGGGCCGTGGCGCCGTCGGCGATCGCCTCCCTCGGATCTGGCGCGACAGCGGTCTGCCCCGCGCGCACCGCCTTGAGGTAGCCGGTGAAACCGTCCAGCGTCGCCTTGAGGCGGTCCTGCGCGGCCTGACCGCGCTCGATCAGGACACCATGCGCCTTGCGGAACTCGGCGGCGAACCGCTCGCGCTCGGCAGCCTCGAAGCGGCCCCAGATGGCCGCCGACGCGATGTCGTCGGGGAATTTGCGCGCGAAGTCGCGCTGCGCCGGCTCGTCAACCTTGCCCACATCGGCAGCCATGGCGGCGGCCAACGCGGCGAGGCCGGGCCGGCCGAGAGCCGCGCCGATCAGGTCGAGAAGCTGCGTCCACGCGGCCTTGCCCTCGGCGGTGGCGGCATCGGCAAACCAGGCGCCGAGTTCGGGCGCCGGCAGTAGGCCGAACGGCGCTTCCAGCCGCTCGGTGGCGAAGGGTTCGAGCCGCGCCGCGACCAGCTTGCCCTGTTCCTGGGCGGCGCGGGCCTGGCCGAGGAGGCCGGCATGGTTCTCCGCCGGGTCGAGCACGGCGGCCGGCCAGAGCACCAGCGCGACGCGCGCTTTCGCTATGGCCTCGCGGACCGCCTTGGCGACGCCACGGCCCTTGGGTTCGATGTCCGGCGAAACGACGACGTGAAGCGCGGCCAGAGCCTTGGCGATGATGTCGGCGCGCTCCTTGTCGGCGCGACGGCAGGCGATGAACAGATCCGCCACGAACTTGCCTCCTCGATGACGCTGGCGACGGCGGCCCGTCGAACGGCATGCACGTGTATCGGTTCAGGCGCGGCGGCCGGTCAGTCGGCCTCGGCAAGCCTCAGGCCCGCGCGCACGAAACGCATCGGGTCGATCGCATCGCCGTTGATGCGGGTTTCATAGTGCAGATGCGGTCCGGTCGAGCGCCCGGTCGAGCCGACACGGCCGATCCGGTGGCCGGCGCGTACCGTCTCGCCCTCCTTCGTCTCGATGCGGGAGAGGTGGGCGTAGCGCGTCGACAGGCCGTTGCCGTGGTCGATCTCGACCATCAGCCCGTAGCCGCCCATCGAGCCGGCATGGGACACCCGGCCGCCGCCGGAGGCGAAGACCGGCTCGCCGGTCGCGCCGCGGAAGTCGATGCCGGAATGCATCGCCCATGAGCGCAGGAACGGGTCCAGCCGCGCGCCGAAACCGGACGAAAGCTCGAGCTCGCCGGCATGGGGCCGGCCAAGCGGAATCTGCCCGACGATCTGGTTCAGGCGCTCCTTCTCGCGCATCACGGTCTGCACGCGAAAGACCTGACGCTCGAAGGCCGAAGCCTCGGGCGAGGGCGCGGCGATCGGGATGAGCGGGCCGCCGGTGCCGGCGGTCGAGGCGGCCGGCGCGCGCGCGACCCGCGCCTCGCCGAGACCGAGCTCGGTGAGCACCGAGCGGATACGCCGCGCCCGGCGCTCCGTGCGCGTTTCGAGCGCCTGAAGCGCTGCCTGCTGATGCTGTTCGACGCGGGCGAGCGAATGCTCCACCCGGCCGATCGTGTCGTGCCGCCCGGGCGCCGAGGCGAGCGCGAAACCATGCGCCGCCGCGAGTTCAACGGGCGCGGGCCGCGATTCGAGCCGGGAGTGGCGCTCGGCAGGGGGGGCGAGGCGGACGGTGTCGCCGGGGCGTGAAGCCGGGACGGGGGCGACGGATTGCACCGGAGCGGCGCGCGGCGCGGATCGCGCGGGCGCGACCTGCTCGTTCAGCGATGCCACGATCGACTGGCGGGTCTCCAGCAGGGCCTGTCGGCGGGCCACCTGGTCGACGCGCTGCTCCATCTCGTTCTGCAGGACGAGATGACGGCTGGTGAGCATGTCGACCTGGCCGCGCAGGTCGCGGATGCGATCCTCGTAGCCGTGCTGGACCGCCGCCTGGCGGCTCATCATGCCGCCGACGATGTCGTCCTTGAAGGCGAGATAGCTGGTGACGGCGACGCCCCAGATGCTGAGCACGGCGCCGAGCGCGCCGAGCGTGCCGACAAGGCCCATGGACAGGGACGTGATGCGTGTGGCGCCGGCCGAGCGCCAGGCGAGGGTCAGCGCGCCCGCGGGCACCTGGGCGCGCAGATTGGCCTCCTGGGCGAGCTGGGCGCGATTATATCGGTGGGCCTGATGGGACATCGGCGAACATCCGTACGCGAACGGGACGCCGCATTACCGCCGATTAAGGTTAACGAACCGTGCCCGCGACCCGGCGGTTCACAGGGCCCGCGCGGCGGCGAGCACCTCCTCGGCGTGACCCTTGACGCGGACCTTGCGCCAGACGCGGGCGATGCGACCCTTCGCATCGATCAGGAACGTCGCCCGCTCGACGCCCATGAAGCGCCGTCCGTACAGCGTCTTCTCGACCCAGACGCCGTAGGCTTCGAGCATGCGGCCTGTCTCGTCGGTCGCGAGCGGCAGGGTCAGATCCTGCTTGTCGCGGAATTTCTCAACTGCCTTGAGCGGATCGCGCGAGACGCCGACCACGGCGGTTCCGGCTTCCGCGAAGGCTCCGGTCAGCCGCTCGAAATCCTGCGCCTCGGCGATGCACAGGCTCGTATTGGCTTTCGGATAGAAGAACAGGGCGACCTTGCGGCCCTTGAAGTCGGCCAGCCGCACCGTGGCGCCGGCGGGGCCGGGCAGCGCGAAAGCGGGGGCCTTGTCGCCCGTTTCCAATGACATTCGCGCCTTCCTTTCGTCGGCTTTGTGGCCGATGTTCCGGCTCGCTGCAGAGCGGTTCCGGTTTTCTATCGGGGATCGTGGGTGTCCGGCGTGGATTCGTCCAGCCGATGGCCTATAAGCCTCGGATGAGGCGACACCTGCTTTTTCTTGCCTAACGTATGGTTAAGGCGGGGTCAGGCAGGTTCTGACATATCGGCGTTTGGGCGCCGGGGATTGCGTGCCGGCGTTTGGGCGCCGCGAGGTGATGGTTCCGGGCCGGAGAGCCCAGCAAGGCGGGGGACGACCGAGGGATGGAGTGGCGCGCCGATCAGGGCCGTGGTCCCGCGTCTGCCGTTCCGGCGGACGAATCGGTGGCGCGTCGCCTGGGGCCGCGCTGGTCCAACCGCCGGATTCCTGCCTTTCTCCTGGCATTGTGCGGCGGCCCCGTTTCCTGCTGGTCGGCACGCCGGCGATGGTCCGTCGGCATAGCCGCGGCCCTCGTCCTTCTCATCTCGACGCCGATTCTCATTCTTGCCTGGCAGATGCGCGTCGGCAGTGGCGTCGGCCTCGACATGCTGACGCCGTGGATCGCGCGCTCGCTGTCCGACCAGCTCGGCGACGGCCGGCAGGTGAGCATCGGTTCGGCGGTGGCCGCGCGGGATGGGCAGGGCCGGGTCGAGATCGAGGCGCGCGATGTCGTCATCAAGGACGTCGATGGCCGCCGCGTCGCCTCCATGCCGCGCATCGCGCTGGAGCTCGACGGGCTGCCGCTGCTCGGGCGGCCGGCCATCCGACGGGTCGATCTGGTTGGCGCGTCGGTGGCGCTGAAGGTCGGCGAAGACGGTCAGATCGCCCTCGCGGCCGGGCGCTTCAGGGCGCAATTGCCGGAGGATGCGGGTCCGACACCGTCACAGCCGGCCCAGCAGCCGCAGGCGGAGCTTACCTCGACCCTGCCGGAGCCGGAGCTTTCGCCCTTCCGCCGCCTCGGCATCTGGCTCGACATTTTCGAGCGCTCCGGCCTCGACGGCCACCGGTTGACCGGCTTCGGCCTGCGAAACGGCACCGTGATCGTCGACGATGTGCGCTCCGGCAAGCGCTTCGTCTTCGCCGGCATCGATCTCGACCTGACCGCACCGCAGCAGGGCGGCCTCTCGCTTGGCATCGACGCCTCCGGGTCCGGCGCGCGCTGGACCTCCACCGCGATGGTCACCCCGCGCGATGCCGAGGGCCGGCGGCGGATCGACGTGACCATGACCGGAATGTCGCCGCGCGATCTCAGCCTCGCGGTTCAGGGGCCGCAGGTCTTCTACGCGGACACGCCGATTTCCGGCGCGCTGCAGGCGGTTCTCGACGCCTCCGGCGACCCCTCCGGCTTCTCGGGGCGCGTCAGTCTCGGTCGTGGCGAGGTCGGTGATCTCAACGACGCCGCCATGCGCGTGGTTATCGACGAGATCGCTGCCGACGTGCACTGGAAGGCCGGCGACCGCGGGCTGATCGTCGACCGCGTCCAGGTCGTTTCCGGGCACAACCGCGCCGAGCTGAACGGGCTGGTGACGCCGCCCGCCAAGGCGGGCGAGCCGCTCGTCGTCGAGGTCTCGAACGTCAAGGCGGTGACCTCCGTGCTCAACCCGCATGAGCAGCCGGTGCCGATCAACGTCCGCGACGCGCGCTTCGTCTTTGAACCGGGGCCAAAGACGCTGAGCATCGAGCGGCTGACCGTTGATCAGGGCGCGGACCCCCTCGCCAGCCTCTCCGGGCAGATCAGTTTCACGGGCGCTTCGCCGGCCATCTCGCTCGACCTGCGCGCCGGAAAGATGCCGATCGCGACAGCGTTGCAGCTCTGGCCGCGTGCCTCGAACCCGCATGTGCGCGACTGGGTCGCCGACAACATGGCGGGCGGCACGACCGAGGAGACGAGCGTGCGCGTCACCGTGCCGGCGGGCCTGCTGGCCACCAGGCACTGGGTTCTCGAAAAGGACGCGCTATCGGTGCGCGCGAAGCTGCGCGGCACGGCGCTGCGCGTCCTGCCGGGCCTCTCGCCGCTCTCCGGCACCGATATCGACGTCGTGGTCGATGGCCAGATGGCCCAGCTTTCGGTGTTGCGGGGAATGCTGGAGCCGGTTCCCGGCAAGCGGCTGGTGCTGAGCCAGGGGTCCTTCGACATTGCCGATCATCGCATCCAGCCGGCGCAGTCGGTCAGCCGGTTCCGGCTGCAGGGCACGGCGGACGCCGCCTTCGCGCTGCTCGGTCAGGAGGCGTTCAAGGGTGCCGCCACGGGGCCGACTCTGCCCTCGGGCAAGGTCGACGGCGCGGTGGTCGCCAATGTCACGGTCAACGTGCCGCTGACCGAGACCTTCCAGCCGAACCTGATCGATTATGTGGTGGACGCCGATTTCACCGGCTTCGCCGCCGACAATGCCTTCGGCGACATGCGCGTCGAGCGCGCCGCCTTCAAGGTCCAGACGACGCCGCGCACCTTCACCATGCGCGGGCAGGGCGTGCTCGGCGGCGCGCAGGCGAATTTCGAGTATCGCAAGCCCCGGCCCGAGGCGAAGCCGGAAATTCGCCTCACGGCGACGCTGGACGATCGCGGCCGGGCGCGGCTCGGCCTCAATATCGGCCCGCGCATCGCCGGGCCGACGCCCGTCCGGGTGATGACGGTGGGCGAGGATTCCGGCCGCTACAATGTCGAGGTGGACCTGGGTCCGGCGGCGCTGGCCGACCTGCTGCCCGGCTGGACCAAGCCGCGCGGACAGGCCGCCCGGGCGCGTTTCATTGCGGTCGAGGGCGACGATGGCTGGAAGCTCGAGGACCTGCTGGTCGAGAGCCGTGGCGTGCTGGTGCGCGGCTCGGCGACCTTCGACGACAAGGGCGCGCTCGTCTCCGGCACATTCCCCGCTTACAACCTGTCCGACGGCGACCGCATGAATGTGCGCGTCGAGCGCGCCGGGGCCGGCCATCGCGTCACCGCGCGCGGCGAGGTCATCGATGCGCGCAACCTGCTGAAATCACTGACCGAGACACCCCGCCTCGGTTCCGGCCGCACGGCTGCCGCCGAGCCGGCGACCGGCGAGATGGAACTCGACTTCAAGGTGGCGGCCGTTGCCGGCAGCGGCGGCGAGGTGATCCGCCAGCTCGAACTGCGCCTGGCGCGCCGCGGCTCGGAGATCCGGTCGCTGACGGCCTCGGGCCGGGTCGGGCGCAATGCGCCCTTCGCGGTGGAACAGCGCGGACAAGGCAATGCAGCCCGGATTGCCGTCTCGGCCGGCGATGCCGGGGCGCTGCTGCGCTTCCTCGACATCTACCGCTCGTTGCAGGGCGGCGACCTCGCGCTGGTCATGTCGCCGATCCAGCCCGGCGGGGACATCCGTCAGGGCGCCGTCGAGATCACCAATTTCGGCATTCGTGGCGACCGCGCCATTTCCGGCATGGTGGCTGCGGCCGGCGAGCCGCCGAATAACAGCCGTGGTCAGGCCGCGCCGCCGCCGCCGGCGGGCAACGACGCCTTCGCCTTCACGCGCCTGCGCGCCAATTTCGCGCGTACCGACGGCAAGGTCAGCATTGCCGATGGCCTCCTGTGGGGCGCCGCCATAGGCGCGACCGTCGAAGGCGAGTTCGATCCCGGCCGGGATCGGCTGCTCCTGCGCGGTACCTACGTGCCCGCCTATGCGCTGAACAACATCTTTGCGCGCATCCCCGTGCTCGGCCTGTTCATGGGCGGCTCGCCGGACGAGGGCGTCTTCGGCATCACCTACCAGATATCCGGCGCCGTCAGCGCGCCCCGCCTGATGATCAATCCGCTTTCCGCGGTGACCCCCGGCTTCCTGCGCAAGATGTTCGAGTTCCGCGGCAACTCCGGCCGCGCTGCCACGCCCCGGCTGGACGATACGGTCGGCTCGACGCAGCGCTGAGCCTCAACCCCGTTCGAACGGCTGGCCGGCCATGGCCCAGGCCTTGAGGCCACCCGCGAGATGCGCGTCATAGGGCTTGCCGTGACCCTGAGCGATCTCGGATGCCTGCACCGACCTGACGCCTCCGGCGCAGAGGAAGACGACGCGCCGGCCCTGCGGATCGGGAATGTCGCGGACATCGAAGCTCGACAGCGGCAGGTTCACGGCCTCCGGGATGCGCGCCATGGCGACTTCGTGCGGCTCGCGCACGTCGATCAGCAGCATGGTGTCGTCGGCAAGGCCGGCGGCGACGTCGGCGGGCGAAAGGTCGTGAACGGGCATCGGGTTCTCGATGGTGGCAGGCGTGGCGGCGATACTAGGCCGTCTCGCGCGCCTATTCCACGATCACGCCGCCGCTGACGGGCGCTTTTACGCCGGTGGTCGCGGGGAAGGTCAGCGGCAGGCCGCGCATCGACCGAACGGCGAGGAAGGCAAAGGCCTGCGCTTCGAGGAAATCGGAGGACCAGCCGACATCCTCGCCGGTCCGGACCTCGGCGCGCGCCGCCTCGGCCAGAAGGCGCAGCAGTTCCGGATTCTTCGCGCCGCCGCCGCAGACGATCCAGAGTGCCGGGCGCTCCCTCACGAAATCGGCTGCGCGGGCAATGGAACGGGCGGTGAAGGCCGTCAGCGTCGCCGCGCCGTCCTCCGTCGCGACCGTGCCGACGACGGAATAGGCGAAGGCGTTGCGGTCCAGCGATTTCGGCGGTGGCTTGGCGAAGAACGGATGGACCAGAAGCCATGCAAGCAGCGCCTCGTCCGCGCGTCCGCGCGCGGCGACTGCCCCGCCCGCATCCATGCGTTCTCCGGTCCGCTCGGCGATCCAGTCGTCGACCAGCGCATTGCCGGGGCCGGTATCGAAGGCGAGGAGCTCGTCGTTCGCGCCGATCAGCGTCACATTGGCGACGCCGCCGATATTCACCACCGCGAGCGGGCGGGGCAGGGCTTTCTGCGCCGCGAGCGCCCGGTGGAAGACGGGCACGAGGGGCGCGCCCTGGCCGCCGGCCGCGACATCGGCCTGGCGGAGGTCGTAGACGACGGGGATGCCGAGCCGCTGCCGGAGCGCCACGCCGTCGCCGATCTGAACGGTGAGGCCGATGTCCGGGCGGTGCAGCACGGTCTGGCCGTGAAAGCCGACGACGCCGATATCGGCGCGGGTGAGGCCGTTCTTCTCCAGGAACAGCTCGACGGCGTCGGCATGGGCGCGGGTGATCAGGTCCTCGGCCTTCGCCATGAGCGGCGTGCGGGAGGTGCGGTCGGCGAGGGCGGCGCCCTCTTTCAGCGCCGCGCGCAGCAGGGCGCGCTCGTCTTCCGTATAGGCCCGATAGCCGGTGGGGCCGAAGGCGGAAATCGCTTCGCCATTGGTATCGATGAGTGCCACATCGACGCCGTCCATCGAGGTTCCGGACATCAGGCCGATGGCGCGCATGGAAACTAACCGAATCGATCAGATGAAATTGAGCCTTTCCTCTGCTACACCGCGCCTCCGCCGGGCGCGAGGTCCGGTGAATCAACGCCAACTGGAAAGATCATGACCGCCCCGGCTTCCGACTTCCTGCGCACCCTCACCGAGCGCGGGTTCATCCACCAGATGTCCGATATGCAGGGCCTCGACGCCCTGGCGGCCAAGGGGGAGGTCGTGGCCTATGTGGGCTATGACTGCACCGCCCCTTCGCTGCATGTCGGGCACCTGCTGTCGATCATGATGCTGCACTGGATGCAGGCGACCGGCGCCGGCAAGCCGATCACGCTGATGGGCGGCGGCACCACCCGCGTCGGCGACCCCTCCGGCCGCGACGAGACGCGCAAGATCCTGTCGCTCGACGACATCGAGGCCAACAAGAACGCGCTGAAGGGTGTCTTCGCGCGGCTCCTGACCTATGGCGAGGGCAGGACCGACGCCATCATGGCCGACAATGCGGAGTGGCTGACCAGGCTCAACTACATCGAGATGCTCAGGGATATCGGCCGGCATTTCTCGGTGAACCGCATGCTGACCATGGATTCGGTGCGCATGCGGCTGGAGCGCGAGCAGGAACTCTCGTTCATCGAGTTCAACTACATGATCCTCCAGTCCTACGATTTCGTCGAACTGGCGCGCCGCTACGGCACCAACCTGCAGATGGGCGGCTCGGACCAGTGGGGCAACATCGTCACCGGCGTCGATCTCGGCCGGCGCATGGGCACGCACCAGCTCTACGCGCTGACCTGCCCGCTGCTGACGACTTCTTCGGGCGCCAAGATGGGCAAGACGGCGGCCGGCGCGGTCTGGCTCAACGCCGACATGCTGTCGAACTACGACTACTGGCAGTTCTGGCGGAACACCGAGGACGGCGATGTCGCGCGCTTCCTCAAACTGTTCACGCTGCTGCCGATGGCGGAGATCGACCGTCTTGCGGCGCTTCAGGGCGCCGAGATCAACGAGGCCAAGAAGGTTCTCGCGACCGAGGCGACCGCGCTGATCCGTGGCCGCGAGGCTGCGGAGGCGGCGGCCGAGACCGCGAAGAAGACCTTCGAGCAGGGCGCGCTCGGCGATGACCTGCCGGTGGTCACCGTGCCCGAGGCCGAGCTTGCCGCCGGCATCGGCGTGCTGAACCTGTTCGTGCGCGCGGGCCTCGTCGCCTCCAACGGCGAGGCGCGCCGGCAGGTCGCGGGCGGCGGCCTGAAGATCAACGACGAAACGGTGACGGACCCCCAGGCGACCGTCACCGCCGCTGCGCTCAGGGACGGCGTCGCCAAGCTGTCCTTCGGCCGCAAGAAGCATGTCCTCGTGAAGGCGGGATGAGACAATGGCCAAGATGAAGTTCTTCTACGGTCCGAAGACCTGCGCGCTCGCATCGCGCATTGCCCTTGAAGAGGCCGGCGCGGACTACGAGCCGGTGAAGGTCGATTTTGCCACCGCCGAACAGACCAAGCCCGCTTTTCTCGCGGTCAACCCGAAGGGCCGCGTGCCGGCCCTTGTGACCGACCGTGGCGTGCTGACCGAGAATGTCGCGATCCTCGCCTTCGTGGCCCAGAGCCACCCCGACAGGAAGCTCGCGCCGCTCGACGATCCGCATGCCTTCGCCGAGATGCAGGCGTTCACCAGCTACCTGTCCTCGACGGTGCATGTGAACCACGCGCACAAGCATCGCGGCGCCCGCTGGGCGACGGAGGAGAGCTCCTTCCTCGACATGCGCGCCAAGGTGCCGGAGACCATGGCGGCCAGCTTCGCGCTGATCGAGCGCGATTTCCTGAAAGGGCCGTGGGTGATGGGCGAGGCCTATACGGTCGCCGACGCCTATCTCTACACGGTGTCGCGCTGGCTGGAGGGCGACGGCGTCGATGTGAACCGCTTCCCGAAGGTCGCCGCGCATATGAAGGCGATGGAACAGCGTCCGGCGGTGAAGGCCGCGCTGGCGGGGGAGTGACCCGTCAGTAGTGGTAGCGGCATTGGGCGATCTCAAGCACGTCGCCGCGCACCCGGTAGACTAGGCGATGTTCGTGGTCGATGCGCCGCGACCACCAGCCCTGCAATTCGTTCTTGAGTGGCTCCGGCTTGCCCGTGCCGGAGAACGGCGTTCGGCCGCATTCCTCGATGAGATTGTTGAGCCGTTTGCGTTCCATCTCTTGCCAGTGCCGATAATCGTCCCAAGCACGTGGCGAGAACGCGATGATCACTCCTCGAGCTTTCGCTCGACGCCAAGACCTGCGTCGAATTCAGCAATTGATTCCAGAAGGTTCTCGCGGTTTCTCGGGCTGCGCAGCAGGTAGTTGGTCTCCTCCAGGGAGGTGTAGTCCTCCAGCGAGATGAGCACGGCGGCCGGCTTGCCTCCTTCCCGCATGATCAGCACGGGCGTGTGGTCGTTCGCCACCTGATCGAGGGTGGACGCAAGGCTCTTGCGGAGTTCAGTGGAAGTCGTGACACGCATGGTGATAATGTACGCGTATGCGTACGAAATCGCAATGCCAAGGTCACCGCCTCGGAGTGCTCCACGGCCTCGCGACGGCGTCGCGCGCCGCGAAGGCTGCGATGCGCGGTGTTTCCGCCAGCGTCAGGTCGATGTCGTCCCAGCCCTTCAGAAGCTGGGTGCGCCAGACCGGATCGATGGTGAAATCGACGACGACATTGCCGCAGGCGATGCGCTGAGCCTCCAGATCGATGGTGACGGCCAGGTTGCCTGCGGCCAGCAGCGCCTCGGCATCGGTCTCGCTGACGGTCGCGGGCACCACGCCGTTCTTGACGCAGTTCGACGCGAAGATGTCGCCGAAGCTCGGCGCGATCACCGCCCGGAAGCCGAAATCGGCCAGCGCATAGACCGCCGCCTCGCGCGAGGAGCCGCAGCCGAAATTGCGCCGGGCGACGAGGATGGTCTGGCCTGCCTCCGGCTTCGGCATGTCGGTTTCGGCCATCAGGTCGTGCAGCAGGAAGCGGCCGTAGCCTTCGGGCTTGCGCGGCTCCTTCATGAACCGGGCGGGGATGAGCTGGTCGGTATCGACATTGGCGACCGGCAGCTTCAGCATCGCCGCCGTTTCGCGGGTGAACGGCCTCATGACAGGCGCCTCACATCGGTGAGATGACCCGTGACGGCCGCCGCCGCGACCATGGCCGGTTCGCGGGTGAACGGCCTCATGACAGGCGCCTCACATCGGTGAGATGACCCGTGACGGCCGCCGCCGCGACCATGGCCGGCGACATCAGATGCGTGCGCGCACCCGGCCCCTGACGCCCCTTGAAATTGCGGTTGGTGGTCGAGGCGCAGCGCTCGCCGGGCGCGACCATGTCGCCATTCATGCCGACGCACATGGAACAGCCGGACGCGACCCATTCGAGCCCGGCCTCGGTGAAGATGCGGGCAAGGCCCTCCTGCTCGGCCTGCTGCTTGACCAGCGACGATCCCGGCGAGACGAGGCCGGGCACCTTCGCGCGCTTGCCGGCGAGCACGCCGGCGGCGGCGCGCAAATCCTCGATCCGCGCATTGGTGCAGGAGCCGATGAACACCCGGTCCACCGCGATGGTGTCCAGCTTCTGGCCCGGAGCAAGCTCCATGTAGTCCAGCGCGTCGCGCGTCGCGGCTGCCTTGACGGCATCGGTCATGCCGGTGGGGTCGGGCACGCTCGCCGTGATCGGCAGGGCCTGTTCCGGGCTGGTGCCCCATGTCACGGTCGGCGCGATATCGGCGCCGTCGAGCGCGACTTCCATGTCGAACACGGCATCCGGATCGGTCGGCAGGCGCTGCCAGTCCTCGACGGCGGCGGTCCAGATATCGCCGGCCGGCGCAAAGGGGCGGCCGGCGAGATAGGCGTATGTCGTCTCATCGGGGGCGACCATGCCGCAGCGTCCGCCAGCCTCGATCGACATGTTGCAGAGGGTCATGCGGCCCTCCATCGACAATCCGCGTATGGCCGAGCCCGCAAATTCAATCGCGTGGCCGGCCGCGCCGTCGGCGCCGATGGTCGCGATGACGGTCAGCATGATGTCCTTGGCGGTGATGCCCGGGGCAACCTTGCCATCGACCGAGATGCGCATGCGTTTCGGCTTCTTCTGCCAGAGCGTCTGCGTCGCCAGCACATGGGCGACCTCCGACGCGCCGATGCCGAAGGCATAGGCCCCGAAGGCGCCATGGGTGGAGGTGTGGCTGTCGCCGCAGACGACGGCGAGGCCGGGCAGGGTCAGCCCCTGTTCGGTGCCTGTGACATGGACGATGCCCTGCCGGGCATCATCGAGGCCGAACAGCGTGATGCCGTGGGCGGCGGTATTGGCGGCGAGCTGATCGACCATGCGCGCGACCGAGGCATCGGGGATCGGCAGGCCGCGCCCGCGCGTCGGCACGTAGTGGTCGGCGACACCGAAGGTCAGGTCCGGCCGCGCGACGGTCGCGCCCCGCGCCGCGATCTGCCCGAAGGCGTGGTGGGAGCCCTCGTGGACGAAGTGACGGTCGATCCAGAGCAGGGCGAGGCCGTCGTCGCGCTCGGTGACGACATGGCCGAGCCAGAGCTTGTCGAACAGGGTCAGTGGAGCGGGCAAGGCTTTGTCCGGTTCATGATGCCGCAGCAGGCCGCAGGTTGCGATCTCGGCTTGACCGCGCAAGATTGTATCATAGGATAGACAAAAGCGGAAAATTCGTTATCACTTCCCATCGAACAGGTCGGTAGACAAATGCGTCTTGCCACGGCGACCATCACAAGCCGGGACGACGAAGGGGCCTTGGCTCCGACCGACCGTCGAGGGGAGGGCGTCACCATGACAGAAGCGATAGAGACCTCAAAGACCAGGCGGGTCTATCTGACGCTCCGCGATCGCATCTCGTCGGGCGAGCTGACGCCCGGCACGCGTCTGCCGTCGGAGCCGGACCTTGCCGATCTCCACGATGTCTCGCGCGTGACCATCCGCCGGGCGCTGGCCGAACTCGAGCGCGAGGGGCTGATCTCACGCCGGCCGGGGGCGGGGACCTTCATCACCGCCCGCATGATCAAGCGGCCCATCGTCGCCGACCTCTCCAACGCGCTGGCGCATCTGGTCGAGATGGGGCGCTCGACCGATGTGAAGCTGCTGCAATTCGCCTATGTCGAGGCCGCGCCCGAGATCGCCGACGCCCTGAGGCTCGACCCCGGCGAGAAGGTGCAGCGCTCGGTGCGCGTGCGCATCATCGATGGCGAGCCCTTCTCCTACCTCGTGACCCATGTGCCCCAGCGCATCGGCCAGACCTATTCGGAGGCCGAGCTCGGCGCCAAGCCCCTGCTCACCCTGATCGAGCGCTCCGGCGTCAAGGTCGACCGCGCGACCCAGACCATCACCGCGACGCTGGCCGGGCCGGATGTCGCGGAAGCGCTCGGCATCGACATCGGCGCGCCGCTGCTGGCGCTGACCCGCACCGTCTTCGACATGAAGCGCCGCGGCATCGAGCACCTGACCGCGCTCTACCGGCCCGACCGCTATTCCTTCCAGATGGATCTCGTGCGGATCGATTCCGGCGGCGACCGGCTCTGGTCGCCGGTCGAGCGGCTGCGCATGGGCGTCGGCGTCAATGGAGCCGCCGCCAACGACTGAGCCTTCCGCTCCGGCGCGTCATCGATGCATCGGGGCGTTCCGCAACAACGACAAGCCGGCGCTGAACGCGGGCTGCCCCAGAGAGCGAACAGACGGAGACGATCGATCATGACGGCCACCGACGGCTTTTCCCGGCGACATCTTCTTGCAACCGGCGCTGCGGGCGCCATGGTCCTCTCGGCACCGGGCCTCGTCCGGGCGCAGGCGGCGCCCGTCAAGCTCGGCATCCTCCAGCCGGTGACCGGCAATCTCGCGCAGGACGGCGAGTACGGCCGGATCGGCGCCGAGGCGGCGATCAACGAGATCAATCAGGCCGGCGGCATCAAGTCGCTCGGCGGCGCGAAGATCGAGATGGTCTTCGGCGACGCGCGCTCGAACCCGGAGGCCGGCACGCAGGAGGTCGAGCGGATGCACGCCGAGGGCGTCGCGGCCGTGGTCGGCGGCTTCGCCTCGCCAATCTGCCTCGCGGCCTCGCAGGCCGCCTCCCGCTACGACCTGCCCTATGTGGTCGATGTCGGCGTGTCCGACCAGATCGTCTCGCGCGGCCTGAAAAACACCTTCCGGTTCGGACCGGGCTTCGGCACCTGCACGCGCGTTGCCATCGAGAACCTCGTCAAGCTGAACGACGCGGCCGGCAAGCCCGCCAAGACCGTGGTGCTGGTCCACGAGGACGGCCTGTTCGGCACCGGCCTCGCCAAGTTGATGAACGAGCGCCTGACGGCGCTCGGCTTCCAGATCCTGGAGACCATCGCCCATCCGACGCCCGCGCGCGACATGTCCAACGTCGCGCTGCGCATCCGCGCGCTGAACCCCGATCTGGTCATCCCGTCGAGCTATTACGGCGAGTTCGTTCTGCTCGCCCGCACCATGCAGCAGCAGCGCATCCGGCCGAAAGGCATCTATGCGGTGCTCAACGGCGCGGCCTCGAACTTCCGCTTCGTGAAGGAGTTCCCGGACGCCGCCCTCAACGTCATGGATTGCAACCACTGGGCCGATCCGCGCAAGCCGAAGACCGCCGAACTGCGCCGGCAGGTCGAGGCGACGGGCCGCTTCTGGCTCTACAACGTGCCGCTGAACTATTCGGCGGTGAAGCTGACGGCGGACGCCATCGAACGCGCCGGCTCGCGTGACCGGGTGAAGATCATCGAGGCGCTCGCCGCTTCGACCTTCTCCGACCACATCATGCCCTACGGCCCGACCAAGTTCGAGAACGGCCAGAACATGGGCGCGGCGCCGGTCAACACGCAGGTCCAGGGCGGCGACATCAAGGTGATCTTCCCCGACGCCTTCGCCGACGCCAAGCCAGTCTTCCCGGTGGTCGGCTGACGGTCCTTCGGCCCGGCTGGCGATATCCGGCCGGATCCCTCCCACTGATCCGATCTGTTCCATGGCCGGTTCCATCCGGCCAGAACGCCCCCGCTGTGCTTGTCGAAAGGCATTGACGTCCGTGCTGAGGTCCTATCCGCCGCAGATCGTGCTGGAGGCCGTGCTGAACGGCCTCCTGACCGGCGCGGTCTATGCGCTCGTGGCGCTGGGTCTGACGCTTGTCTACGGCGTGCTGCACATCATCAATTTCGCCCATGGTGCGATGCTGACGCTCGCCATGTTCGCGGTGCTGATGGTCCATCTCAGCCTCGGGCTCGATCCCTATCTCGCCATCGTGCCGCTCGCCGCGCTGTTCTTCCTGTTCGGCTATGGGCTCCAGCGCTTCGTCATCTCGCCGGCGAGCCGCAACGACGATGGCGCGATCCTGCTGGTCACGCTGGGTCTCTCCATCGTCATCGAGAACGCGCTGCTGGCGGTTTTCCGCTCGGACACGCGCTCGCTGACGCTCGACTATTCGTTCTCCATCGTCGATCTCGGCTTCGCGCTCCTGTCATTGCCGCGTGTCATCGGCTTCGGCGTGGCGATCCTCGTCGCGGGCGCGCTCTGGGCGATCCTCGCGCTGACCGATACCGGCAAGGCGATCCGGGCGGTGGCGAAGGAGAAGCTGGGCGCGGCGCTGGTCGGCATCGACGTCAACCACGTCTATGCCGTGACCTTCGGGCTGGGGGCCGCGACCATCGCCATCGCCGCCTGCCTGCTGATGCCCTCGTTCTACGTGAACCCGCGCGCCGGCAATGCCTTCGTGCTGGTCGCCTTCACGGTGGTCGTGCTCGGCGGCATGGGCTCCATCCCCGGCGCGCTGGTCGGCGGCCTGATCATCGGCGTCGTCGAGAGCCTCTGCGGCCTCTATCTCGGCGACAGCCTCGGCCAGATCGGCATCTTCCTGATCTTCATCCTCGTGCTGCTGCTGCGGCCGACCGGCCTGTTCGGGGCGCGGGCATGACCGCCTACCGCTCCATCCTGCTGACGATTCTCGGTCTCGCTGCCCTGCCGCTCGTCGCGCCCGCTCTGGTCGGGGCGGGCATTTTTGCCGGTGCCAACACGCTCTATAACCTGATGGTCTTCGTGCTGATCATCGCGCTGGCGGCGCAGGGCTGGAACCTCGCCGGCGGCTATGGCGGCCAGTTCTCCTTCGGGCATGCTGCGTTCTTCGGCACCGGTGCCTATGCGCAGGCGATCCTTCAGACCCGCTACGGCGTCAATGCCTGGGCCGCACTGGTCGCGGCCGTGGCGTTCGGGGCGGCCATCGGCGTGGTGATCGGCTTTCTGGCGTTCAGGGCGCGGCTGCGCGGCTCCTATTTCGCGCTGGTGACGCTGGCCTTCGCCGAGGTCTTCCGCATTCTCGCCAATGCCGCGCCGATCACCGGCGGCGCCGCCGGCACGCTGGTCAAGCTGGATGTCGGCTGGACCAACCTGCAATTCGCCTCCCGCGAGGCCTTCTACTATCTCGCGCTCGCCTTCGTGGCGCTGGTATTGCTGCTCAACCGGCTGATCGAGCGGTCGCGCTTCGGCACCTATCTCGTCGCGGTCCGGGAGAATGAGGATGCCGCCCGCGCGCTCGGCGTCGACACGCTGAAAGTGAAGCTGAGGGCGATCACGCTTTCGGCCGCGATCACGGCGCTGGCCGGCGCGCTCTACACCCAGAAATTCCTCTATGTGGACGCCAATATCGCCTATGGCGCCTGGATCTCGGTGGAGGCGCTGCTGGCGCCTATCGTCGGCGGCATCGCCACGGTGTTCGGCCCGCTGGTCGGCGCATTGACGCTCATCGGCCTCGGCGAGGCGGCCAAGGTCGCGATCCACGCGCTGCTCGGCTCGAATGTCCCCGGCGTCGATCTTGTCGTCTATGGCGTGTTGCTGATCCTCATCATCGCCTTCGCGCCACGCGGCGTCATCGGCCTCCTCGACCGGAGGGCGCGCTGATGCTGAGCGTCGAAGGCGTCACCAAACGGTTCGGCGGGCTCGTCGCGGTCTCGGACGTGTCGATGACGGTCGCCAGAGGCTCGATCAGCGGCCTGATCGGCCCGAACGGCGCCGGCAAGACGACGCTGTTCACGATGATCTCCGGCTTCGAGCGGCCGACCGCCGGCCGCGTCCTGTTCGAGGGCGCGGACGTCACGGGACGGCCGCCCGAGGCGCTGGCCATGCTCGGCATCGCGCGCACCTTCCAGATCGTCCAGCCCTTTGCCGGCCTCACCGTGCGCGAGAATGTCGCCGTCGGCGCCTATCTGCGCCATCACGGACGCGAGGAGGCCTTTGCGCGGGCCGAGCAGGTGGCATCGCTCGTCGGGCTTGCCGATCTCGACCGTCCCGCCTCGGCCCTGACGGTCGCCGGCCGGAAAAGGCTGGAGCTTGCCCGGGCTCTCGCCACAGACCCCAAGCTCCTGCTGCTGGACGAGGTGCTCGCTGGGCTCAACCCGTCCGAGATCCGCGACATCGTGCCGGTGATCCGGGCGATCCGCGACAAGGGCGTGACGATCCTGATGATCGAGCACGTCATGCAGGCGGTGATGAGCCTCTGCGAGCGCGTCCACGTCATCGCCAATGGTCGCACCATTGCCGCCGGCACGCCGGCCGAGGTGGTTTCCGACCCGCAGGTGGTCGAGGCCTATCTCGGACAGGGCGCGGCCGGGCGGCTGGCGGGGAGGGCCGCCCATGGCTGAGCCGCTTCTCACCATTGACGGCCTGACCGCCGGCTATGGACAGACCGAGATCCTGCGCGGCATCTCGATGACCGTCGAGCCCGGCGAGATCGTCGCCGTGCTCGGCTCCAACGGCGTCGGCAAGACCACGCTGAACAAGGTCATATCCGGCGTCTGCGGCGCGACGGCAGGGCGGATCGCCTTCGCGGGGCAGGACATCACCAACATGGCGCCCGAGCGCATCGTCGCGGAGGGGCTGATCCATGTGCCGGAAGGGCGCAAGATCTTCCCCAACATGACCGTGCGCGAGAATCTCGAGCTCGGCTCCTACCGCCGCGCCAGGGCCAATCGCGCGGCCAATCTCGACAGGGTCTTCGAGACCTTTCCGCGCCTGATGGAGCGCACGAAACAGGCTGCCGGCACGCTGTCGGGCGGCGAACAGCAGATGCTCGCCATCGGCCGCGGGCTGATGGCCGAACCGCGCCTTCTGATCCTCGACGAGCCCTCGCTTGGCCTCTCGCCGCTGCTGGTCGAGGAGATGTTCGGCCTCGTCCGGCGGATCAATGCCGACGGCCTCGCGGTGATGCTGGTCGAGCAGAACGTCGTCCAGTCGCTGGAGGTCGCCGCGCGCGCCTTCATCCTCGAGAACGGCGTCTTCGCTCTTCAGGGCAAGGCAGCCGATCTCGCCGCGTCCGACGATCTCCGTCGCGCTTATCTCGGGATGTGACCATGGCCATCGTGACGTCAGGCGTGAAGACGGCATCGGCACTGGCGGCGGAACCCCGGTCCGGCTGGCTCGCCCAATGGGGGCGGTTCGCGGCGGGCGTAACCTTTGCCAGTCTGCCGCCAGTGGTCGTCACCCGGACGAAGCAGGTCATCTACGACAGCATCGGCGCGATCACGGCTGGCATGGCCGAGCCGGAAATGCGCGCACTGGTCGCCCGGCTGGAGGCGCTGGACGGGGTGGGCGAGGCGCAAGTGATCGGCGGCGGGGCGAAGCTCTCCGCCTCCAACGCCGCGTTCATGGGCGGCATTGCCGGCACGATGCTGGAGATCGACGAGGGCAACCAATATGCGCGCGGCCATCCCGGCATCCATGTCGTGCCGGCGGCGCTCATTGCGGCGGCGCGGCTCGGCGCGTCCGGCGAAGACCTGATCGCGGCCGTGGCGCTCGGCTACGAGATCGGCGCGCGCATCGGCATCGCCTCCAAGCTGGTCGTCACCATGCACCCGCACGGGACCTGGGGCACGGTCGGCGCGGCTCTCGCCGTGGCGAAGCTCCACAAGGCGAATGCGGAGGCGATGGTCGCGGCCATCAACGTCGCCTCGTCGCTCGGGCTGACCACCAGCCGCAAGACCATGCTGGAGGGGGCCACCGTCCGCAATTCCTATGCGGGCTTCTCCAACAAGCTCGGCCTGTTCGCCTGGGAAATGGTCGCTTCCGGCCTGACCGGCGAGCGCGACGGCGTCGCGACCGTCTATGGGACAGTGGCGGCCACGGACTTCCACCCCGACGAGATGGTCGCCGATCTCGGCACGCGCTGGGAGATCGCCCGCAACTATTTCAAGCGCCACGCCGCCTGCCGCTACACCCACGCGGCGCTGGATGCGCTGGAGCGCATCCTGGTCGAGGCCGGCAAGGTCGATCCGCGGGAGGTGCTGGGCATCGAGGTCGAGACTTATGTCTGGGCGGCGCAGCTCGACGATCCCGAACCGAAATCGATGCTGGCGGCGAAGTTCTCGCTGCCCTTCGCGCTGGCGACGGCGCTGGTCAATGGCGGCGCGACCATCGCCGCCTTCCGCGACGAGGCGCGCGGCGACCGGCTGGTCACCGCGCTGGCCGCGCGCGTCACCGTCGACGAGGACCCGGCGCTGACCGCCATGCTGCCGGCCGCGCGGCCGGCGCGCGTCACCCTGCGCCTCGCCGACGGGCGTTCGTTCACGGCGCTCGCCACGACCAACAAGGGGGATACGGAAGATCCGTATTCCGCCGAGGAGGTCGAGGCGAAATTCATTGAGATCACCGTGCCCATCCGGGGCGCGGACAAGGCGAAGCGCATCGTCGCGGCGGCGAATGCGCTCGGAAATGGCATGGACCCGCAGCGCCTGCTGGCGCTGACGGCGACATCCTGAGGAGGCACGATGGAGACCCCCGCCCAAAAGCTTCGCGCCCGGCTCGACCGGCGTCCGGTGCTGGTCGCGCCGGGCGTGATCGACCCGCTGACGGCGCAGCTTGCCGTCAATGCCGGCTTCGAAGCGCTCTATCTCACCGGCGCGGGCATCGCCTATACGCGGCTCGGCATGGCCGATGTCGGCCTGACCACCATGACGGAAGTCAGCGAGGTCATTGCCCGCATCGCCGACAAGGTGGACGTGCCGCTGATCGTCGACGGCGATACCGGCTTCGGCAATGCCATCACCGTTCAGCGCACCATCCGCTTCTTCGAGCGGGCCGGCGCGGCGGCGATCCAGATCGAGGACCAGACCTTTCCGAAGCGCTGCGGCCATCTGCGCGGCAAGGACGTGGTGCCGGCCGAGGAAATGGTCGGCAAGATCAAGGCGGCGGTGGACGCCCGGCAGAACGGCATGCTGATCATCGGACGCACCGATGCGGGCGCGGTGGAGGGTTTCGAGCGCGCCTTCGAACGCGCCGAACGCTATGCCGAGGCCGGCGCGGACATCATCTTCGTCGAGGCGCCGCGGACGCGCGACGAGCTGTCCGCCGTTCCGGCCAAGCTCGGCAATATCCGTCCGCTCATGGCCAACATGGTCGAGGGTGGCCGGACGCCGATGACCCCCGTCAGCGATCTCGAAGCCATGGGCTACAGCCTCGTCGTCTTCTCCGCCGGCGTGGTGCGCGCCATGGCCCGCAGCGCGCGCAGCTTCTACGACGCGCTGAAGGCGGACGGCACCTCCGATGCCGTGCGCGACCAGATGTACTCCTTCGACGAACTGGCCGAGATCGTCGGCACGACGGAATTGCTGGAGGCCGGCCGCAAATACGATCCGGCGGGGGGCGGCGCGTGACCCTCGACCCCGTCACGCTGGCGGTGCTGAAGGGCCGGCTGGAGCAGATCGCCGACGAGATGGACGCGACGCTCTACCGCTCCGCCTTCAACCCGATCATCGCCGAGGCGCGCGACGCCTGCCACGGCCTCTATCACCGCGAGACCGGCGACACGCTGGTACAGGGCACCAAGGGCCTGCCGATCTTCGTCGGCGCCATGGCCTTCGCGGTGAAGGCGGTGATCGACAAGGTGAGTGCGCAGGGCGGGCTGAGGCCCGGCGACACCTTCATCTTCAACGATCAATATGCCGGCGGCACGCATCTCAACGATTTCCGCCTGGTGCGGCCGGTCTTCCGCAACGGCGAGCTGTTCTGCTGGCTGGCTTCCGCCGGCCACTGGCTGGACATCGGCGGCAACGTGCCGGGCGGCTACAATCCGGTGGCGACGGAGAGTTTCCAGGAAGGCGTGCTGATCCCGGTCGTGAAACTCGCGGCCGGTGGCGAGATCCGGCAGGACATCCTCGACATTCTGGCCGCCAATTCGCGCCTGCCGAACTCCAACTGGGGCGACCTCAACGGCCAGCTCAACGCCCTCGACCTTGGCGAAAAGCGACTGAACGCGCTGCTGGACGAGCACGGCGAGGCGACCATCGATGCCGCCTTCGACGCCTTCTCCGCGCGCGCCGAGGCGCTGATGCGCGAGGCTGTGGCGGCGCTTCCCGACGGTACCTATTCGTTCGAGGACTGGCTCGACAATGACGGCATCGTCGACGAGCGGCTGACGGTCGCTCTCGACCTGACCATTGCCGGCGAGACGATGGTGCTGGATTTCTCGCGCTCCTCGCCGCCCTGCGCCGGCCCCATCAACATTTCGACGCCGACCAGCATCGCCGCCTGCTACGTCGCGCTGAAACACGTCTTCACCGACGTTCCCGCCAATGCCGGCTGCCTGAGGCCGATCACCTTCATCATCCCCGAGACCACGCTGCTCGGCGCGAAGGCGCCGAAGCCGATGGCGGGCTATACCGAGACCATCCTGCGGCTGATCGGCGTCGTCTTCGGCGCGCTGGCGAAAGCCGTGCCGGAGCGGGCGACCGCCGGGCCGTTCGGCACGATCAACGCCCTCTCCATGGCCGGTCATCGGGCGAACGGCGCGCGCTGGGTCATGTTCAACTTCTTCGGCGGCGGTCTCGGCGGCAATCCCGAGAGCGACGGGCTGAACCACGCCAACAACCCGATTTCCACCGCCACCATGCCGCCGGTCGAGATTCTGGAGGCGGCCTATCCCGTACTATTCACGCAGTGGGCGCTGCGCCCGGATTCAGGCGGCGCCGGCGTCCATCGCGGCGGCCTCGGCGCCATCTACGAGATCGAGGTGCTGGACGAGCGCGGCGCGGAGGTCTTCCTGCTCGGCGAGCGCGGCCGCTATGCGCCCTTCGGCGTCAATGGCGGCGGCGAGGGCGCGCTCAACCGCTTCTCATGGGATGACGGCGGCACAACCGGCACGCCGCCCATGGCGTCGAAAGTGACGGGCGTGAAGCTCTCGCAGGGTGGCAAGGTGCGGTTGGAGACACCCGGCGGCGGCGGCTTCGGCGACCCCGCCGCGCGGGATCAGGCGGCGAGGGACCGCGACGTCAGGCTCGGCTATCTGACGGGAGCCCCGGCATGACCACTCTCGTCGGCGTCGATGTCGGTGGCACCTTCACCGACCTGTTTTTCATGGACGAGGCGACGGGCACGTTCTGCACCGCCAAGGTGCCGTCGAACCGTGGCGACGAGGCCGTGGGGTTCCTGGAGGGCCTCAAGACCTTCGGCGCGCTGTCGGCCCTCGGCTCCATCGTCCACGGCACGACGGTCGGCACCAATGCGCTGCTCGAGCGCAAGGGCGCCGTGATCGGCGTCATCACCACGGCCGGCTTCCGCGACGTTCTGGAAATGCGCCGCCGCGACCGCCGCAACACCTGGGGCCTGTGGGGCGACTTCACGCCGATTGCCGACCGCGACCTGCGCGTGGAAGTCGCCGAGCGGACGCTGGCTGACGGCGCGGTGCGGCAGGCGGTCGATCCCGCGGAGGTCGCGAACGCGGCGAAAGCGCTTGCTGACAAGGGCGCGACCGCGCTCGCCATCGTCTTCGTCAATGCCTACGCGAATCCCGCCAACGAGCGCGCCGCCGCAGAGGCTGCGCGGGCTGTCTGGCCGAACGAGCATGTCTCGGTCTCGTCGGAGATCCTGCCCGAGATCCGCGAGTTCGAGCGAGCCTCCACCACCGCGCTCAACGCCTATCTCCAGCCTGTCGTCGGCTCCTATCTCGCCAAGCTGGAGGCCGCGCTGGCGAGCGAGGCTTTCAGCGGCGCGTTCCACATCGTCCAGTCGAATGGCGGTGTCATGTCGACGGCCACCGCGCGCCGGCTGCCGGTGCGCACGGCGCTGTCGGGTCCGGCTGCCGGCGTCATCGCGGCAGCTGAAATATCGAAGGCCGCCGGCTATCCCGACATCATCACCGGCGATCTCGGCGGCACCTCCTTCGACGTGTCGCTGATCTCAGGCGGCGAGGCGGCGCTGGCCGCGCAGACCACCATCGATTTCGGCCTCGTCATTCGTTCGCCGATGATCGAGATCACGACGATCGGCGCCGGCGGCGGCTCCATCGCGCGGGTCGATCGTGGCGGATTTCTCGAGGTCGGGCCGGAAAGCGCGGGATCGCGGCCGGGGCCGGTCGCCTACGGACAGGGCAATGATCGCCCGACCCTGACCGACGCCAACCTCGTGCTCGGCCGTATCAATGCCGACAGGCCCATCGGCGGCAAGCTCGCCCGGCTCGATGTCGAGGCCGCGCGGGAAGCGCTCGCGAAACATGTCGGCGACCCGTTGGGATTGTCGCCGGAGGCAGCGGCCGAGGCCGTCGTCCGCGTCGCCGATGCGCGCATGGCCGGGGCGATCCGCCTCGTTTCCATCGAGCGCGGTCACGATCCCGGCCGCTTCGCCTTCGTGCCCTTTGGCGGCGGCGGCGCGCTGCATGCCGGCGCGCTCATTGCGGATATCGGGCTGAAAGCGGCGCTGGTGCCGCGTTTTCCCGGCGTGACCTCAGCCATGGGCTGCGTCATGGCCGATATCCGCCACGATCAGGTCCAGACCCTCAACCTGACGCTGGACGGGCTCGATGCGGCTGGTCTCGATGCCCGGATGGCGGCGGAGGGCGCGGCGGCGCGCGCAGTGGTCGAAGGCGCGGGGCTGACCGTCGGGCGCATCGATGTCGTCTACGAACTCGACATGCACTATCTCGGCCAGACCCATACGGTGCCGGTGCCCCTGCCGGTGACGCTGGATGGCGGCCGCACCGGCATTACCGGGGAGATCGTCCGCGAGGCGTTCGAGGCGGCCTATTCGCGTGCCTTCTCGCGGCTTCTGCCCGGTCTCGGCATCCGCATCGTCAATCTGCGCACCGCCGCCATTGGCCGGCGGCCGGCCATCGACCTTGCGGCGCTGGCGCCGGACGCCTCCGCCTCGGTGGCGAAGGCCCGCACTGGCGCCCGCAAGGTCTGGTTCGGCGGCTGGACGGAGGCCGCCGTCTATGCCCGCCTCGACCTGCCGGTCGATGCCCTCGTCGAGGGCCCGGCCGTGCTCGAACAGCCCGATGCGACGACGCTGGTGCCGCCGGGCCAGCGCGCGCGTGTCGACCGCTTCGGCAACCTCGTTCTGGAGCGCGCCTGATGGATATGGCCAGGACAGCCCTGTTGATCTGCGACCTGCAGAACGACTTTCTCCATCCGGACGGCGCCTATGGTCGTGCCGGCCAGTCCGCGCCGGAGATAGCGGCGGTGCCGGCGCGCGTGAAGCCGCTCGCCGACCTGATCCGGGCGAAGGGCGGCTGGATCGTCTCGACCCATTTCACGCTGGTACCGGGCAGGGGCGGCGAGCCCTTCATCTCCGACCATCTGAAGACGCTGCGGCCGTTCCTGAAGAAGGGCGACTTCGTACCGGGCTCGTGGGGCCACGACATTGTGGGCGCGCTTCAGCCGATCGACATGAAGGTGGAGAAGGTCGCCTATTCCGCCTTCTACATGTCGCGGCTGGAATGGGTGCTGCGGAAGGCCGGCGTCGACCATCTCATGGTCTCGGGCATCGTCACCAATGGCGGCGTTGCCTCGACCGTCCGCGACGCCCATGTGCGCGACTTCCACGTGACGGTGATCGAGGATGGGTGCGCGGCCTTCTCGGCCGGCGTTCATGCCGAAGCCATTGCCGGGCTGAAACCGGTCGCACGGATCGCGACGGTCGCGGAACTGATGAAGGAGATCGGGGCCTGATGCCCCGCGTGCTGATCGACGACGGGCCGTTCGACTTCACCGTCCCGGTCGCCATCGTCGGCAGCGGCGCGGCGGGGCTCTGCGCAGCGCTTGCCGCGAGGGAAGCCGGCGTCGATCCCGTCATCTTCGAGCGCGATGCCCTGCCGCAGGGCTCGACGGCGCTCTCGGCTGGCCTGATCCCCGCACCCGGAACCAGGGCGCAGAAGGCGGCCGGCATCACGGACAGCGTGGAGCTGTTCGCGCGCGACATTCAGGCCAAGGCGCATGGCGAGGCTGATCCCGTCGTGCTGAAGACCGTGGCGGGGGGCGCGGCGCCAGCCATCGACTGGCTGAGCGACCAGCACGGCCTCGCCTTCACCGTGGTCTCGGACTTCTCCTATCCCGGTCATTCCGCCCGGCGCATGCATGGGCTCGCCTCGCGCTCGGGCGCGGAGCTGATCGACCGGCTGCGCGCGGCTGCCGAAGCCGCAGGTATCGATATCGTCACGGGCGCCCATGTCACGGCGCTGGTGGCCGACGCGAAGGGCAGGGTGCGCGGCCTCGTCGTGACCCGCCCCGACGGGACGACGGAGCGGATCGGTTGCGGCGCGCTCGTGCTCGCCTGCAACGGCTATGGTGGCAACAAGACGCTCGTCGCCGAGCACATTCCGGCGCTGAAGGACGCGCTCTATTTCGGCCATCCCGGCAACCAGGGCGACGCGGTCCTGTGGGGCGCGGCGCTGGGCGCGGAGCTGAAGCACATGAGCGGCCATCAGGGCCATGGCTCGGTCGCCCATCCCCACGGCATCCTGATCACCTGGGCGACCATGACCGAAGGTGGCTTCCAGGTGAACGCCTCCGGCGAGCGCTTCTGGAACGAGGCGTCGGGCTATTCGGAGGCGGCCCTCGCCGTGCTTGGCCAACCCGGCGGCATCGCCTTCGACATTTTCGACGCGCGGATCGCCGCCATCGCCCGCCAGTTCGAGGACTTCCGCCGGGCCGAGGCGGCGGGCGCCGTGGTTGAAGCGGAATCATCGGATGAACTGGCGCGGCGTCTCAGCATTTGCTCCCAAGTGATTCGCGCGACTCTCGAATCCGTCGCCGACTTCAAGCGACGTGGCGGAATCGATTTGTCAGGACGCGACTGGTCCGGCGTGGCGCAGCTCGAACCGCCCTATTGCGCCGTGAAGGTCACGGGCGCGCTGTTCCACACGCAGGGCGGCCTTGCCGTGGACGGCCGCGCGCGCGTGCTGAAGGTCGGCGGCGAGCCGCTGCCCAATCTCTTCGCGGCAGGCGGCGCGGCGGTGGGGGTGTCCGGCCCCGATGCCTCCGGCTATCTTTCCGGCAACGGCCTTCTGACGGCGGTGGTGCTCGGACGCATCGCTGGCGGGGAGGCGGCCCGCCTCGCTCTTGCCTCCTGCTGAGAAGCCCATGCCCGCCGATCCGAAATCGCTCAGCCAGATCATCGCCCGCGTCCGTGCGACGCCCCCCGCGAGCCACCCCGACGACTGGATGGCCGCCGCCTGTCCGGATGCGACGCCGGCCGAGCGGGTGAAGCTTCGCGCGGCGCTCGCCAAGGCCCCGGAGCCGGATTTCGCGCGCGATGCGAAGCGTATCCCGGCGCTCCAGAAATGGCTGAAGAAGGAGGGGCTCGCGGCTTTCCTCGTGCCCCGGGCCGACGAGCATCAGGGCGAGTACATCGTCGCACGGGCCGAGCGGCTGAAATGGCTGACCGGTTTCACCGGTTCGGCCGGCTTCGCCGTGGTCATGCAGAAGGAAGCGGCGCTGTTCGTCGACGGCCGCTACACCTTGCAGGCGCCTGCCGAGACCGATGCCTCGGTCATCGAATGCCGGCATTTCCGCAAGCCCCCGGCGACCGAATGGCTCGCTGGCAAGCTGAAGAAGGGCGATCGCGTCGGCTTCGATCCGCGCATCACGCCGGTCCGCGAAGCCGAGCGCTGGCGGGCTGCGCTGGAAAAGGCGGGTGCTGAGCTGGTGCCGCTGGCGGAGAACCCGGTCGACCGGCTGTGGGCCGACCAGCCCGGCGATCCCTTCTCCGCCATTCGCCCCCAGCCGCTGAAGCTCGCGGGGGAATCCAGCGCCGACAAGCGCGGCCGGCTCGGTGAGGAGATCGCCCGGCGCGGCGCCGGAGCGAGTGTGCTCAATCAGCTCGATTCCATCGCCTGGGTGTTGAACGTGCGCGGCGGCGATACGCCCGCGACGCCGCTCGTGCAGAGCTTCCTGATCCTCGCCGCCGATGGCCATGCCACCTGGTTCGTCGATTCCGCCAAGCTGACGGCGGGCCTCGCCGCCGGGCTCGGCAACGGCGTGACCATCCGGCCCATCGAGGCCTTCGCCGACGGGCTGAAGGACCTTGCCCGCAAGACGGTCTCCATCGAGCCCGATACCGCCACCGCCTGGATCGAAGCAGCGCTGAAAGATGCCGGCGCGACCGTCATCCACGGAGCGGATCCGGCCGTGCTGCCCAAGGCGCGCAAGAATCCGGTGGAGCTTGCCGGCACGCGCAGGACTCATATCCGCGACGGCGCGGCCATGGCGCGCTTCCTGTCCTGGATCGACCGGGAGGCGGAGGGGCTGGACGAGTTGCAGGTCATGGCGAAGCTTGAGGATATCCGCGGCGCGGATGCGCTGCACCGTGGCCCGAGCTTCACCACCATCGCGGGTTCCGGCCCGAACGGCGCCATCGTGCACTATCGCGCATCGGCCGAAACCACGCGGCCGGTCGAAGCAGGCACCTTTCTGCTGGTCGATTCCGGCGCGCAATATCTCGACGGCACCACGGACATCACGCGCACCGTGCCGATCGGCCGCGTGCCGAAACGACTAAAGGAGCATTTTACGCTGGTGCTGAAGGGCCATATCGCGGTCGCCACCGCCCGCTTTCCCAGCGGTACCGGCGGCATCGCCATCGACGCCTTCGCGCGCCGCGCGCTCTGGCAGGCAGGCCTCGACTTCGACCATGGCACCGGCCACGGCGTTGGCGTCTATCTCGGCGTCCACGAGGGGCCGGGCCGCATCTCGCCCCTGTCGCAGGTGCCGCTGGAGCCGGGCATGATCCTGTCGAACGAGCCCGGTTACTACGAGACGGGGTCGCACGGCATCCGGATCGAGAACCTGCTGGTGGTGCGGGAGAGCGCGAAGGCAGGCTTCCTCGAGTTCGAGACCATCACCTTCTGCCCCATCGACCGGCGCGCCATCGACGTGAAGCTGCTCGACGTGGCCGAGCGCCGCTGGCTGAACGCCTATCACGCCAGGGTCTGGAAACTCCTGTCGCCGGCGCTCAAGGGGGCGGAGAGGGCCTGGCTGAAGCGAATGACCGCAGCGATTTGAGGCGTTAAGCCCTGAGATTGTGCCCGTGACGTTGCGTAAGTTGCGGGAATTTCTGGGTTTTCTGGCGATAGGCCGTCTTTCAATACCGTTTGTTAACCCACTCCCACGGATGGTCCCCACGTCATTAACCTTCGGGACCCCCATGCGCTTCTTCAATCGCCTCCCGCTTGCAGCAAAGGTTGCCGGCCTCTCCGCGCTGATGATTTTGGCGGTCGCCTCGGCGGCCGGCTTCTATGCCCTGAACCAGATCGATGCGCGCATGGACGCCATCGTCGAGGGGCAGATCACCGAACGCACGGTGGCGATCTCGAAGGCGGTGGAACTGGGCCTCGCCGGTGGCAAGATGGAGCGTGACGCCCAGGGCCGCGTGCTGCGCATCCGGGCGAACGCACTGTCGGCGGAGGGCGACCATCGCATCGTCGATCATGCGAGCGATTCCTCCAGCATGTTTCGCTTCGACGCGGCCACCGGCGATCTGATCCGCCATTCGAGCTCGGTCAAGGACCCGCAGGGCAATCGCGTGGTCGGAACGCGTATCCCGGCTGCCTCGCGCATCGCGCAGTCGGTGTCGCGCGGGGAGGTGGTGACCGATCACATCGTCGTCGGCAATGTGGCGCGCATCGCGCGCTATACCCCCATCGTCACCGCCGACAACAAGGTGCTTGGCGCGATCGGCGCCGGCATCAGCCGCGCCGACGCCGAGGCATCCGCCGCCGCGATGCGGCAGGGCGTGCTCATCGCCCTGGGGCTGCTGATCGTCGCCGCCGCGGCCGGCGTGTTCGTGCTGCTGACCCGCTTCCTGAAGCCGGTCCGCGAAGCCGCCGACGCCATCAACGGGCTCGCCGAGGACAAGGCGGTCGAGATGACGAAATATGCCGGCAGGCAGGATGAGATCGGCCTGATCGCCCGCGCCGTCGACAGTCTCGCCCGCAGCCTTGCCGAGCGCGCAGCGCTGCGCGCCGCCGAGGACCAGCGCATCGCCGCCGAAGGCACGCGCCGGGCGGCCATGGAAGCGGCCATTGCCGAATTCGACACCGCCATCGGCTCGGTCATGGAGCGTGTCGCCTCGCGCGCCGTCTCCGTCACGGGTTCGACCGATACGGTCGCGGCCTCCGGCGATGCGGCCGAGGCCGGTGCGCGCGACACCGTTCAGGCCACGGAAGAGACGCTTCAGCGCGTCACCGGCATTGCCGGCGCGACCGAGGAGCTGAACGCCGCCATCGTCGAGATCCGCCGCCAGACGGAAGAGGCCATGACCGTGTCGACGGAAGCGACGCAGGCCGTGGAATCGGCTTCCGCCGACGTGTCGGGCCTCGCCGCGACGGCCGAGAAAATCGGCGAAGTGGTGGAACTGATCCGCGCCATCGCGGAGCAGACCAACCTGCTCGCGCTCAACGCCACGATCGAAGCTGCGCGCGCGGGCGAGGCGGGCCGCGGCTTCGCGGTGGTGGCGAGCGAGGTGAAGCAGCTCGCATCCCAGACCGCCCGCGCCACCGAGGATATCGGCGCGCAGGTCTCCGCGATCCAGCAGGCGACCGGGCGCACCGTCAACTCGATGACCAACATCACCGACACGGTGGTCAAGATGCGCCGCGCCAGCGAGGCGATCTCCAGCGCCATCGACCAGCAGGCGCAGGCGACGCAGGAAATCGGCGTCAGCGTCGAGGGCACGGCCTCCGTCGCCCAGACGGCTGGCCGCTCGATCGGCGAAGTGTCCGAGCGCCTGCGCGCGGTCGGCCATGCGGTCGGCGCGCTGAACGACGTCGCCCGCGGTCTGGAAACGGACGTCGCGGGGCTGCGCCAGTCGGTCGGCACCTTCCTCCAGGAGGTCAAGGCGGCCTGAGCCGCATCCGAACGCCGGAATGACGAGGCCCGCCGCGGTGAACGCGGCGGGCCTTTTCCGTTCAGGAGGCTCGCGTCAGGCGGCGAAGGCCTGCTCGACGGCGGCGGCCATGCGCAGCATGCGGCGATCCTGTCCCGCGAGCGCCGTCATCATGAAGCCGACGGGAAGGCCTTTGGCGTCGGGGCAGGGGATCGAGATGCCGGTGAAAGTGAAGATGTTGCCGACAGTCGTGTTGCGCAGCATCAGGCCGTTGGCGGTCCAGAACTGCTCGTCGGAGGCGATCAGGTCCGAGATCTTCGGTGCGCGGATCGGCGTCGTCGGCAGGATCAGCGCATCGATGTCGGCGAGACGGTCGCGCATCCGGGCGACGAGTTCGGCGCGCCGGTTGACGAGGCGGATGTAGTCGGGCGCGTGGGCCTTCGCGCCGATCCGGATCCGCGCGAGCACGCGCGGGTCGAAGTCGCGGGCCCGCTCCTCCATCCATTCCGCATGAACGGCGGCGGCTTCCATGGCGACGAAGGGCGCCTTGGCCATGGCGTCGGCGAGGTCCTGGAGGAGGTCCTCGATCGAGATGTCGCTGACGCGTGCGCCGGCCCGCGTCAGGCGCGCGACCGCCGCCTCGAAGGCCTGCTCGACCTCCGGCTCGGTCTGGCCGAACAGCCGGCCACGCGGAATGGCGAGGCGGAGGCCGGCAAGGGGAGCAGCTTCCAGCACCCACGGCTCCTCGTCGGCGAGCACAGCATCGGCCGCGGCGCAGTCGGCCACGTTCATCGCCAGCGGGCCGATGGAATCGAGCGCATAGGACAGCGGGAAGGCGCCGGTGGTCGGAATGCGTCCGTAGGTCGGCTTGAAGCCGACGCAGCCGTTCAGCGCGGCGGGAATGCGGATCGAGCCGCCGGTATCGGAACCTAGGCCCATGCGCGCGGTACCCTCCGCCACGGAGACGCCGGCTGCCGAGGACGAGCCGCCGGGAACGCGACTCTTGTCGGCGGCGTTGCCCGGCGTGCCGTAATGCGGGTTGATGCCGATGCCGGAGAAGGCGAACTCGCTCATGTTCGTCTTGCCGATGATGACGCAGCCGGCGCGCCGCAGCCGCGACACGGTCGGCGCGTCGACCTTGGCCGGCGGCTGGCCGCGCAGGATGATCGAACCCGCCGTCGTCACTTCGCCGGCGACGTCGAACAGATCCTTGATCGAGATGACCCAGCCGTCGAGCGGCGACAGCTTCACGCCCGCGCGGGCGCGCGCGTCGGCCGCGTCCGCCTCGACCCTTGCCCGCTCGCCGTAGACCTTGGTGTAGGTCACCCGCCCATCGGAGTTGGGGTCGTCGATGCGGGCGAGGGCGGCTTCGAGCGTCTCGCGGACGGACTGGGGCATGGGGCACTCCGATGGCTTCATGGCCGCGACTGTTGGCGGTCGCGGTGCCGGTGGTCAAGGCTGATTGCCATGGGGCCGTGCGCCGCCATCCACGGGCGACGCGCGGCCCGGTCGATGGTCAGATGGCTTCCGTGCCGCACCACTCGGCGACGAACAGTGCCATCGACTTGGTCGCCTTGCGCAGGCTTTCGATGGAGAACCGCTCGTCGAAACCGTGGACCCGTTCGGCCGAGGGGCCGTAGTTGAGCGTCGGGATCTCGTCGAACAGCGCATAGACGCGCCCGTCCAGATAGGCCGGCGTCGTCGCTTCCTTCAGCGGCTCGCCCCAGGCGCGCTGGTGGGCGCGACCGAGCACGGCTTCCGCCTCGGAACCGGGCTGCAGGATATAGCCTTCGGTGGTGAAGCCGTTGAAGACGACCTTCGGCGGGTTGTTGGCGAGGAAGCGGTCCTCGCGCGCGGCCTTGGCGATGGTGTCCTCGATGGCGCGCATCATCGTCTCCGGCTTCTCGCCGGGGAAAATCGAGATGCGGCAGTCGACGGTGCACCATGCCGGCACGGAGGAGGCCCAGTCGCCGCCGGCGATCTTGCCGAAGTTCAGATTGATCGGATGCGGCTCGTCCTTGAAGATCGGATGATCCGGCGTCTTGGTGTTCCAGAAGGCCTCAAGCTCGCGCAGCTTGCGCATGACGCCGTAGGCGGCCTCGATGGCGTTCTGGCCGGAACCGGCCTCGCGGACGTGGACCGGATGGCCCTGCACGGTGAACTGGAACCAGACCACGCCGACATTGCCGCGGGTGATGCGGCCCTGGCTGGGTTCGGGGATGAGGGCGGCTTCCGCCTTGTAACCGCGCAGGTGGCACTGGAGAGCGCCGTTGCCGGTGGACTCTTCCTCGACCACCGACTGCACATAGACGGTTGCCGCCGGCTGGACGCCCGCCCGCTTCAGCGCGTCGAAGACCGCGACCATGGCGCCGTGGCCGGCCTTCATGTCGCCCGCGCCGCGACCATAGAACCAGTCTCCGTCGATGCGCGGCTCGTAGGGCGGCGAGGTCCACATCTCCTCGGGGCCCACCGGCACGATGTCGATATGGCCCTGCATGATCAGGCTGCGACCGGTTTCGTCCTTCGGCCGATGGATGCCGACCACGATGGGCGCGGTCGAATGGGTGGGCGAGAAGGGCGAACCGCCGGGATGGCGCTTGATCGCCTCCTCGTCCATGGCGAAGCGCTCCATGGCGAAGCCGCGCTTCCGCAATTCCTGAAAGAAGAAGTCCTGAACGGCATGTTCGTCGCCGCGCTGCGAGGGATAGCGCACCAGCGTCTTGAGATAGTCGAGCTGGGCGTCGAAACCGTCATCCACGGCTTTGACGATACGGTCGGCGAGAGCGGGATCGAGAGGCATGTGGCAGGGCTCCATTTGGCCGGCAGCCTAGCCGCGCCTCGGCGCGGGACAACCGCCGCGGCCGCAGCCGAGATGCGCCGGCGCGGCGTATCGCGGAGCGAGGCGGTTCAGCGCGATGTCCATCGGTCCTTGCTCGCGAGGCGCGGCGGCGGCAGTGTCTGGCTTTCCCTGAAATGCCGAGTCCACATCCATGAAAGCCGTCTTCACCGACCTGCACAAAGGCCACGACCCCAAGCGCTTCATTCTGCGCGGCAAATTCGCGCAGGGCGAGGAGCGGCCGGCGCGCGCCGAGCGGCTGACGGCCGGGCTGAAGGCGGGCAAGCACGAACTCGTGCCGGCGGAAGTTTTCGGGCAGGGGCCGCGGCTCGGCGTTCATTCTGTCGACTACCTGCGCTTCCTCGAAGAGGCGGCCGTCGAGTGGAAGACGCTTGCCGATGCCTCCGACGAGGTGCTGGGCAACGTCCACCCCGTCCGCCGGCAGGGCACGATGCCGGCCTCGCTCACCGGCCGGGCCGGCTGGTACATGCAGGACATGGCCTGCGGCATCGGCCCCGATACCTGGACGGCCGCCTCGTCGGCCACCGATGTCGCGGTAACGGCCGCGGAGTTTGTCATCGAGGGCGAGCGCGCCGCCTATGCGCTCTGCCGCCCGCCCGGCCACCATGCCTATCGCGACATGGCCGGCGGCCATTGCTTCATCAACAACACGGCGGTGGCGGCGCAGCACCTGCGCTCGGTTCATGACCGGGTGGCGGTGCTGGACATCGACATCCACCACGGCAATGGCACGCAGGAGATCTTCTACGACCGGCCGGACGTGCTGACCGTCTCGGTCCATGCCGATCCCTCGCGCTTCTACCCGTTCTTCTGGGGCTATGCCCACGAACGCGGCGAAGGGGCCGGCGAGGGCGCCAACCTCAACCTGCCGATCCCGGTCGGCTCCGGCGACGACGTCTATGTCGCGGCGGTCGAAGCCTCGGCGCGGACGATCCTTGCCTTCGCGCCGGGCACGCTGGTCGTTGCCCTCGGCCTCGACGCCTCGGCGGACGATCCCTTCGGCGGCGCCAAGGTGACGGCGGACGGCTTCCGGCGGGCGGGCGAGGCCATTGCCCGGCTCGGCCTGCCGACGCTGTTCGTGCAGGAAGGCGGCTATCTGTCCGACCAACTCGGTCCGAACCTGACCGCCGTGCTCGGCGGCTTCGAGGCGGCGGCCTGAGCGGACATTCGCGCGCTGCGCGGCGATCGGTTCACATGCGAACCGGAACAGGAGCGGGGTCATGACGGACGAATCGACGATCACCTGCCCGCTTTGCGGCCACCGCGCGACCGAAGCGATGCCCAAGGACGCCTGCCAGTTCTTCTACCGCTGCAGCGGATGCGGCGAACTGCTGCGACCGAAGGCCGGCGACTGCTGCGTGTTCTGTTCCTACGGCGACGTGCCGTGCCCGCCGATCCAGTCGGCGGCATCGGCGGGAACGGAAAGCTGCTGGCGGCCGGCGGTTCCCTAGCGGCGCGGGGCCCACGATGCGACCGGAGGGCAGGGGACCGCTCGATTCGCTCTACTTCGCCTATCCGCATTTCGCCGCGCGGCGCGCGCCGGAGCAGGACGGCGCCGCCGCAATCCATCCGGTGGTGATCGTCGGGGCGGGTCCGGTCGGGCTGACCGCCGCGCTGACGCTGGCGAAATACGGCGTTCGGTCTGTCGTGCTCGACGCCAAGGCGACGTTCAATGACGGCAGCCGGGCGATCTGTGTCGCCCGGCAGAGTTTCCACATCCTGGAGCAGGTGGGGGCGGTCGCGCCCTTCCTCGCCAAGGCGCTCGGCTGGACCACCGGCCGCAGCTTCTATCGCGGCGAGGAGATCTATCGGTTCGACATGCCGGATTCGGACCACGAGAAGTTCCGGCCGATGTACAATCTGCAGCAGCAGTACATCGAGCAGTTTCTCCACGATGCCTGCGTCGCGACCGGACTGGTCGACCTGCGCTGGCAGAGCACCGTGGTCGGCATCGACAGCCGGCCGGACGGCGCGACGCTGGCGGTGGAGACGCCGCTCGGCGGCTATTCGCTCCGGGCCGCCCATGTCCTCGCGGCCGATGGCGCGCGCAGCGCCATCCGCTCGCAGCTCGGCCTGCGGCTGAAGGGCGAGAACTACGAGGGCCGCTACGTCATCGCCGATGTCAGGATGGACCACGCCTATCCGACCGAACGGCGGGCGCTGTTCGAGCCGGCCTCCAACCCCGGCGGCACCGTCCTGATCCACCGGCAGCCGGACGACATCTGGCGGATCGACTACCAGTTGCGCGACGGCGAGAACCCGGACGAGGCGATCGGCGAGGCGAACATTCGCACCCGGGTAGGCGCCATCCTCGCCGAGATCGGCCATCAGGGCCCCTGGGAACTGGAATGGTGGTCGATCTACACCGCCAACACGCTGGCGCTCGACGATTATCGCCACGGCCGGGTGACCTTCATTGGGGACAGCGCCCATATCGTGCCGATCTTCGGCGTGCGGGGCCTCAATAACGGCCTCGCCGATGCCCAGAACATCGGCTGGAAGCTCGCCTATGTCCTGAAGGGACAGGCGGGCGAGGCGCTGCTCGACAGCTACACGCCGGAGCGGCGCGGCGCGACGCTCGACGTCTTCGCCAATGCGGGGAAGAGCGCGCGCTTCATGACGCCGCCGACGCGTGGGCACCGCCTGGTGCGCGAGGCCGTGCTGTCGCTGGCCGCGACCGAGGCTTTCGCGCGCGATTTCGCCAACCCGCGCCAGATGCAGCCGCACACCTACGCGGACAGCCCATTGACCCCCTATCCGGCGCGCGACGGGGCGTTCTCCGCGGGGCCGGCTTCCGGTGCCGCGCTCGCCAACGTCCGGCTGCCGGACGGGCGCTTCCTGAGCGACCTGGTGGGCGCGGGGTTCACCGCGCTGGTCTTTGCCAATGGCCCCGTGACGGATTCGGTTGGCGCGTTGCTTGAAGCGCTCGCCGCTCGCGATTCGCTGTTCCGGGCGGTCGTGGTCGGAGAGGCCGGTGACCTGCCGGCAGGCACGGTCAGGATCGGCAACGGCGGTGACCTTGCAGAGCGCTACGGCGCGACGGGAGGGGCTGTCTATCTCATCCGTCCGGATCTGCATGTCGCGGGGCGCTGGAAGACGCTTGTGCCGGCTGAAGTCGTTTCGACGCTCGATGCCTGTCTCGGGAGGACCGCATGAACCATCCAGCCGAACCGCGATCTTCCGGAGACATGGAAAGCGCCTACGAGCAGCTGGCCGCGGCGATCGACCGCGCCGGTCCGAAGGACGAAGCGCTTTTCCTCACGCGGCTGGCGATGGTCATGGTGCATCGGGCCGGCGCCGCAATCGACCTCGCCGCCTGCATCGAGGCGGCGCAGGGCGAGGGAGAGCGTCGCCCCGTCGCGGCATCCTGATCGGTTCCGCCCTGCACCCGCCGTAATCGCGGCGTCAGGTGCACCTCGTGAACGCGGGAGACTGCCATGAAGCTGCTGCGCGCCTTTCTTGTGGCTCTTGCCGCCCTTGCCGCCCTGACCAGTGCCGCCGCCGCGCGCGTCGATATTCGCTTCGTCCAGCCCGAGCGCTTCGTCGATGAGGATTTCCGCAACAGCTACACGCGCGAGCGGTTGGTCGCGGAGTTCGGCCGCTTCCTGAAGACCGAGGGCGCACGCCATGTCCGGGCCGGGCAGACCCTGCGAATCGAGGTGCTCGACATCGACCTCGCCGGCCGGAACCAGCCCTTCGCCTCGCGGCTCGGCGATGTCCGGGTCATGCGCGAGATGTCGCCGCCCAGCGTCAGGCTGCGCTACGTGCTGGAGGAGCGGGGCAGGGTGGTGGCGCGCGGCGAAGAGACGCTGCTCGACTGGAACTACCTGTCGAATGTCCGCGCGCGCAATTCCAGCGAGTGGCTGCCTTATGAGAAGGCCATGCTGCGCGACTGGTTCCGCCGCCGCTTCGGTGAAGCGCGGCCGTCGGCGCGCGGCTAGGACCGCTATGCCAGCCGCCCCTTCGCGGCGAGCCAGGGCGCGGCCGGGCTGTTGAGGCCGAGCAAGGCGGGGATGACCCTGCGTTGGACGAAAGAATGGCCGAGCAGCGGTGACAGGACGAGGCGCAGAAAGAGCTTTCGCCAGCGTGCCTTCGAGGCGAGGAAGCTGGTGGGAAGGCTGGTCATCCGCAGCACCTCCGCGCCAACCGGATGGCGCGCCTGCGTATAGCCATCACTGCGACCCTCGGCGAGCATCCAGGCGAGCCAGCAGGCGTCCTCGATGCCGAGATTCATGCCGCGCCCGCCGATCGGCGAATGGATGTGGGCGGCGTCGCCGGCGATGAAGACATTGCCCTTCTGATAGGTTTCGGCCTGCCGGTAGCTGATCCTGAACGCCGATTGCCAGATGACGTCGCCGGCCTTCGCGCCGTCCGGCAGGACCGAGAGCGTGTCGGGCCGCGTCGAGATGAACCGGCCGAAGCCTTCGCCCATCGGAATGAAGGCCAGCACGTGGTCGTCGCGGAACATGCCGACCGCCTTGTCCCAGAGGTGGGGCCAGTCCTTGAAACGAATGTCGGCGAGCCCGAATTCCTGTTGTTCGCTGGTGCCTGGAAAGCCGATGCCCATGGCCTTGCGGACGAAGGAATGCGATCCGTCCGCGCCGATCAGCGCCTCGTAGGGCGCGCCGTTGGCGACGATGCCCGTCCCGTCGGTATCGAGGCTCTCCAGCGGGGTGTGCCAGCCGACGGCGACGCCGCGTTCCGCCAGCGCGTCGATCAGCAGCTTCTCGGTCTCGGATTGCGGATAGCTCAGCAGGAAGGGGTAGGGGCTGCCGGCATTGCCCATGTCCAGCTGGACCAGCGGCTGGTCGCCGTCCATCAGCAGGAACCCGTCGACCCTGTGTCCCTTCGCGAGCAGTTGTCGGGTGACGCCGCTCGGGGCCAGCAGCGCCAGCGTGCGCGGGTTGACCGCCAGCGCCCGCGATTCCGGCGTCGGCTCGCCGTCATTGTCGATGATCTCGGGCCGGAAGCCACGGCGCGTCAGTTCCAGCGCGGCGGCAAGGCCGACCGGGCCGGCGCCGGCGATCAGGATCCTGGCAGACTTGTCCATGGCCGCAGTCTCCGATCGCGCATGGCGAGCGCGGGCCGGGCCCGGAGCCGGTCACGCCTCTTCGGCGCGGCCCCGGAAGCCCATGGCGAGCACGTAGAGTTCCTTGGAATCGGCGCGGCTCGCCTGCGGCTTGATGTGCTTCACCGTGGCGAAATCGCGCTTGAGGTCGTTGAGAAGGTCGCCCTCGGTGCCGCCCTGCAGCACCTTGCACAGGAAATGGCCGCCGGGCGCCAGCACCTCGCGGGCGAACTGGATCGCAAGCTCGGCGAGATAGATGATCTTGATCTGGTCGGTCTTGCGGTGGCCCGTCGCATTGGCCGCCATGTCGGACAGCACGATATCGGCTTCGCCGCCGAGCATGTCCTTGAGCCGCTCCGGCGCATCGTCGGCGGTGAAGTCGCCCTTCATGAAGGCGACGCCGGGGACGGGGTCGATGTCGAGAAGGTCGATGCCGACGATCTTGCCCTTGCCCTGATCGAGGCCGATGCGCTTGGCCGCGACCTGCAGCCAGCCGCCGGGGGCCGCGCCGAGGTCGACGATCCTCTGGCCGGGTTTGAGCAGCTTCGCCTTGTCGTCGATCTCGAGCAGCTTGAAGGCCGCACGCGAGCGCCAGCCCTCGCGCTTGGCGCGGGCGACGTAGGGGTCGTTGAGCTGGCGCTCCAGCCACTTCTGCTGGCTGGTGGTGCGCTTCTTGGCGGTCTTCAGGCGCACCGCAAGCTGGCGGCCGCCGCCGGTCTTGGTGGTCATCGCCGCTCTCCCTGATAGCCGGAATCATGGGGCCGGTGGTGGAAGGGCCTGCGCCAGACGCCGTCCTGCCGCATCAGGCCAACGAGGATGCCCTCCCGCAGGCCGCGATCGGCGACGCGCAGGCGCTGGCAGGGGAAATGCCGGCGCATGCCTTCGAGAATGGCGCAGCCGGCAAGGACGAGATCGGCACGCTCGGCCCCGATGCAGGGATGAGCGATGCGGTCCTCGTAGGTCATGGCAAGCAGCTGGTCGAGGATCACGTCCACCTCGTTGGCGCCGAGCCAGGCGCCGTCGACACGCCGGCGGTCGTACTTCGGCAGGCCGAGATGAACGCCCGCGAGCGTGGTCACGGTGCCGGACGTGCCGAGCATGTGCAGGTGCTCGATCTGACCCTGAATCGCCGCGCGATGGGCGAAGGGCTCGATCATCGCAGCCACCTCGTCGACCATGCGGTCGAAACTCTCGCGCGTCACATGCTTGCCGTCGTGGCGCTCGGCCAGCGTCACCACGCCGACGGGGAGGGAGGTCCAGCCGAGGATCTCGGCCGTCGGCGGTCCGCCATTGCGGCCCGGCCCGCGCGGCAGCAGCCAGACCAGTTCGGACGAGCCGCCGCCGATATCGAACAGGATGACGCCGCGCGCCTTCGGGTCGGCCAGCGGCACGCAGCCCTGCGCTGCCAGCTGCGCCTCGGTGTGGCGGTCGACGATCTCCAGCGCGAGGCCGGTCTCGTCCTTCACCCGGTGGATGAACTCCTCGCCGTTCGTCGCCTGCCGGCAGGCTTCCGTCGCGATCAGTCGGGCGCGCGCCACCTGCCGGTCGCGCAGCTTCATGCGACAGACCTTCAGCGCCTCGACGGCGCGATCCATGGCCGCGTCGCTCAGGCGGCCGGTCTGGCCGAGGCCCTCGCCGAGCCGGACGATGCGCGAAAACGCGTCCACGACCCGGAAGCTCGCGCCTTCGGGTTTCGCCACCAGCAGGCGGCAATTGTTGGTTCCGAGGTCGAGCGCGGCATATAGCCTGCGCGGCCGGTGCGGCTGCCGGGCGCGGTCATCCCCCGCTCCAGCCGCCGTTGCCGGTTGCACGCCCGATACTCCCGGCGAACCGCTCGGCGGTCCGTGGGCCATGGCGACCTTTCCATCGGAGCCCGGAGCACGCGGGCGCGCTCGACGGACGGACCGATTGATCTGTTCAGTTGCTCCCAATGTAACAGCCGCACCCCGCGCCGCAAGCGCGAAGGCCGTCGCGCGCATGGCTCCGGCTTCGGGTCTTGAACACCGCGCGGCAATCGACTATGACCGCGCCTCGCACCGGCGACCGGGCCGTTTCACACGGCCCTGCTGGGGGATAGTTCAACGGTAGAACAGCGGACTCTGACTCCGTTAATCTTGGTTCGAATCCAGGTCCCCCAGCCAGCCGGCGTTTCCCAGCAAGATCAGTCATTTACGCAGGTCTTCGGGGCCTCGCCAGTACTCGCGTTCGCGCCGTCCGCTCGGGGGGGCTTCGCGGCGCGGGAGCGCCGCTGTTTCGACAAGGGGCACGGCGCAGGCAAGAGCCCGATGGCCGGCAAGAGAATCGCCGGCGGTCCCGGCGCGTTCGCCGAACCTGCGCCGCCCCGCCACTCCGGTCTCCACGTCCGCCGGCTCGTCGAATTGCTCCCCCTGACCTGACCGGAAGCAATTGGGCATGGCGGCCCTGCTCCCCGCCGACGGCCCTGCAAGCTTGACCCTCTGCTCGATTGGCTCACTATTGGGCGAGATTGATCCGGCTTGAACTGGTGAGCGGCGCAGCGCCCATGAAAATCAAGGATATCGCCTTCATCGCGGTTCAGACGGCCCTGCCGGCGGGCAAGGCCTATGGCATGGCGAAGTCGCTGGCCACCGCCCGCGCGACCACGATCGTGCGCCTGACGCTGGAGGACGGCACCGAGGGCATCGGCGAGGCCTGGGGCATTCCGCAGGTCAACATCGCCATGCTGCCGCTGCTGAAGACCTATCTGGTCGGCGCGGACGTCTTCGATGTCGAGCAGGTCTTCGCGCTGATTTACGCGCGCCATTACCATTTCGGCGTGCAGGGCGCGCTCACCTGGTCGATCTCGGGCATCGACATGGCGGCCAAGGATGCCGCCGGCAAGGCGCTGAAACTGCCCGTCCATCGCCTCATCGGCGGCCGGCAGGCCAGCGAGGTCAGCATCTACGCGTCGGGCGGCTATCTCACCGAGAACAGCGAGCGCGATTTCGAGCCGCAGATCGCCGCCATGGCCGAGGCGGGCCACAAGGCGGTGAAGATCAAGATCGGCGTCTCGCCAGCCAATGACGAGCACCGCGTCGCGACGGCGCGCCGCATTCTTGGACCCGATGTCGAGATCATGGTCGACATTAACTCCAACTACACGTTCGATCTCGCCCGCGAGAGCATCGCCCGCATGGCCCCGCACGGCATCGGCTGGGTCGAGGAGCCGCTTGGGCCGCAGGACATCCGCGGTTACGAGCTGCTCCAGCGCTGGAGCCCGGTGCCGATCGCGACCGGCGAGGCGCTCTACACGGTTCACGACTTCCAGCACCTCGTCGAGCGGCGCGCGGTCGACGTGCTCCAGCCCGACCTCTCGCTCTGCGGCGGGCTGTGGCAGGGCCGGCTGATCGCCGCCCTCGCCATCCAGCATCATCTCAGGCTGTCGCCCCATGTCTGGGGCAGCGGCATCGGCCTTGCCGCGGCCGTGCATTTCGTCGCCTCGCTGCCGGTTTCACCCCATTCCAACAATGTGCCGCGACCGACGCTGGTCGAATACGATCTCGGCACCAATCCCCTGCGCGATGGTCTTCTGCGCAATCCGCTGCGGGCCTCGGGTGATCGCCTTGCCGTGCCGGAAGCGCCGGGCCTTGGCGTCGAGATCGACTGGCAGGCGGTCGACCGCTTCGCCGTCAGATAGGCACGGGCGATGAGCGCGCCTTCCGTCCCTCAGGACCTTTCGGGCGCGACCGTTCTGGTCGCGGGCGGGCGTGGTTTCGTGGGTTCCCATGTCGTGCGCGCACTGGTGCGGGCGGGGGCCAGGCCTGTGGTTTTCGGTCCGGCCATGGCGGACGATCTGCTCGCCGATGTGGCGGGTCAGATGATCGACGTGACCGGTTCGATCGAGGACCGCGACGCTGTCGCCGCGCTCTTCGCGCGCTACGAGCCGCGCTTCGTCGTGTCCTGCGTCGCCCATGGCGCCGGCCGTCTCGGCCTGATGCGCACCGGCGAGGCCGATCTCGCCCGCTCCATCGCGGTCAACGTCAACGGCTTCTCGACGCTGCTGGACGAGGCCGCTAGGGCCGGTGTGTCGCGGGTCGTCTGGACCAGTTCGACGGTCGTCTATGGGCCGGCCTCGGCCTATGGTCCCACGCCCGTCACCGAGGACGACCCGACCAGCCCCCTGACCGCCTACGGCCTGACGAAGGAACTGGCCGAGCGCGCCGCCGCCTACCACGCGCGCCGCGACGGGCTGGAGATCGTGGGCTTGCGCCTTCCCTTGGTTCTCGGACCGGGCCTCTGGTACGAAGGCGTCGCGAGCGCCATCGCCAGGGTCTTCACCGATGTCGCCGCGGACCGGACGGCGAGCATCGCCTTCCACGACCGTCCGCTGGATTTCATGGCCGTCTCCGACGTCGCCGAGGCCATGCTCGCGGCCCTGACGCATGGAGCGCCGCTGCGCGGCATCTACAATCTCGCGGGCTTCACCGCCTCGGTGCCGGATGTCATCGACCGGGTTCGCGGCCTCCGCCCATCCGCGCGCATTGCCTACGAGCGCACCGAACCCGCGACGCTCTTTCCGCTGGTCGATGGCCGCCGTTTCGCGGCCGATACGGGATTTCGGCCGGCCCATGATCTCGATGGCCTCGTCCGGTCGCTCCTGAACGCAACAGAGCCCGCCCATGTTTGAGAAGAAGCTCGCCGAACTCGGCATCGAACTGCCCGAGGCTGCAAAACCGGCCTTCAACTACATTCCCGTGACGCTGCATCGCGGCGTCGCCCATGTCTCGGGGCAGTTGCCGAAGATCGGCAACGATATCGTCGTTCGCGGCAAGGTCGGCGCCGAGGTGTCGCTGGAGATCGCGCAGGGCGAGGCTCGCATCTGCATTCTTCAGGGGCTTGCCTGCCTGAAACAGGCGCTCGGCTCGCTCGATCGGATCGAGCGCATCCTGAAGGTCGGTGGCTTCGTCGCTTCGGCACCCGGCTTCAACGACCAGCCGAAGGTGCTCGACGCGGCCTCGAACCTGCTAGGCGACATTTTCGGCGAGGCAGGCCGCCACGCGCGTTCCGCCATCGGCGTGGCCGAACTGCCGCGCAATGCCGCGGTCGAGATCGAGATGACCGTGGCCTATCGCGAATAGGCCGACGACGCCATTCAACCGCCTCCGCCGCGGGCTCGGACGGGGGACTGAGGGGACACGGCCCGAACGGAGACGAGCTATGACGCTACCGACCCTTCTCAATCAATTGGATCGCCGCGCGCTGCTGGCGCTTGGCGGCATGGCCGTTGCCGCCGCACTGGTCGGCCCCGCGCTTGCGGATGACCTTTACGGTCCGAAGGCGACCGATGCCAAGAGCGGCGGCACGCTGAATGTCGGCCTGCTGCTGGAGGCCCCTGGGCTCGACCCGTTCCATCAGGGCGCCGAGGCGCGCATCCGCATCACCGTGCTGATGTATCAGGGCCTCTTCTACGAGACCTCCGGCGGCAAGGCACTGCCGCTGCTGGCCGAGGGCTATGACCTGTCGCCCGACGGGCTGACCTACACGATCCGCATTCGCAAGGGCGTGAAGTTCCACACCGGCGGGGCCATGACCGCGAAGGATGTGGCCTACAGCTACAACTACATCCGCGATTCCAAGAACGGCTCTCCCGGCGCCGGCGATTTCGGTCTGATCAGCGCCATCGAGGCGACCGACGACCACACGATCAAGATGACGCTGTCCTCGCCCAATGCCGCCATCCTGATGACGATGGGCAACAAGTACGGCGCGGTGGTGCCGTCGGGCTATTTCGACGCGCCCGACGCGAAGACCAGGCTCAATCAGGTGTCGGTCGGCACCGGCCCGTTCAAGCTCGCCGAGTTCAAGCCGAACAGCAATGTGACGCTGGCCAAGAACGCCGATTACTGGGAGCCGGGCGTTCCCTATCTGGACCGCATCAATTTCGTCAGCGTGCCGAACGGCGCGGCATTGCTCGTCGGCCTGCGCAACGGCCGCATCGACATGGCGCCGCTGACCCGGCCGCAGGACATCCGGCAGGTGGAGAACGTCCGCGGCCTCGTCGTCGGGCGGACGCCGTCGTTCAACCAGAAGGCCATCGATCTCGGCTCCGAGCTGAAGCCGCTGGACGACGAGCGCGTGCGTCGCGCCATCTCGCTGGCTGTCGACAAGGACGAGATCATGCGCGCCTCGGTCGGCGGCTATGGCGTGGTCATCGGCACGATGGTCGCGAGCATGCAGGAAGCCTGGGGCGTGCCGATCGACAAGCTGCCGAACCAGAAGGTCGATATCGCGGCGGCGAAGAAGCTCCTTGCCGATGCCGGCCACCCCGACGGCTTCGACCTGACGCTGACCACCATCATCGGCTACGACTGGATGGATGCGGCGGCCGTCACGCTGCGCGAACAGCTCGCCAAGATCGGGGTCAGGCTCGCCATCCAGCGCGTCGAGATCGGCGTCTGGATCCGCAATTTCCAGTCGAAGCAGATGGGCTTCACCTTCAACGACTGGGCGACGGTTCCCGATCCGAACCTGCTGTTCTACCGGCACTTCAGATCGATGCCGCAGGGCGCCGACTTCCGCAACTGGAAGAACGAGGCGGCGAGCAAGCTGCTAGACGAGGGGCGGACGGAGAGCGATCCGGCCAAGCGCAAGGATATCTACGCCCGCTTCCAGCAGATCGTGGCCGAGAGCGTCCCGACCATCATGCTGTTCAGCGCCGACCATGTGACGGTGCGGGCGGAGAAGGTGCGCAACTACGACCAGCACGCCACCGGCTGGTTCTACGGCCTCGCCAAGACCTGGATCGCGTCCTGACGCGACGGAGCGATCGGCCGGGGCAGTCTCGCTCCGGCCGGCCCGGCCCATCTGAAAGGGAACCATGGCCGTCTATCTGATCAAGCGACTGGCGGCATCGGTGCTGACCGCGCTCCTCGCCTCCATCGTCGTGTTCCTGATGATGCGCAGCGTGCCGGGGGACGTGGTAGGCCAGATGCTCGGCCAGACCAGCGATCCCGTCGCGACGCAGGCGCTGCGCGAGTTCTTCGGGCTCGACCAGCCCGCCTGGCGGCAATATCTCGGCTGGCTGTCGCGGGTCGTCTCGGGCGATCTCGGCACCAGCTGGACGCGTGGCCAGCCGGTCGGCGGGCTGATCGGCTCGGCGCTCCTCGTGACGCTCCAGCTCGCCGTTGCGACGCTCGTCCTCGCCACCGCCATCGGCGTGCCGCTCGGCGTGATCGCGGCAATGAACGAGGGCAAGCTTGTCGACCGCATCGTCCAGTCCTTCACGCTGTTCGGGCTGGCGGCGCCGGTCTTCTGGGTCGGCCTGATGCTGCTCGTCGGCATTTCGACGGCGACGGGCTGGTCGCCGCCGCTGCTCTACGTGTCGCCGACGCAGTCGCTGAGCGAAAACCTGTCGATCATGGCGCTGCCGATCGTCAGCCTCGCGGTTCTGCAGGCCGCCGCCTACAGCCAGTTCGTCCGGCAGAGCGTCGTCTCCGCTTTCACCGACGATTACGTGCGCACGGCCGTCGCCAAGGGCATGACGCGCAACGTGGTGTTCTTCCGCCATGTTCTGCGCAACGTCGCGATCCCGCTCGTCACCTTCATGGGGCTGATCCTCGTCCAGATCCTCGGCGGCGCCGTGATCATCGAGAGCCTGTTCTCGCTGCCGGGCCTCGGTCGGCTCATGCTCTCGGCCATCGAGACACGCGACTATCCCGTGCTGCAGGGGGCGCTGCTCATCGTCGTTGTTCTGGCCATGGCGGTGAATCTCGGCGTCGACATGCTCTACCGCGTGATCGATCCGCGCGTGCAGGTGGGTTAGGGGGCGGATTTCATGGGCACGATGCGCGTATCCGGCGAGGGACGGAAATCATGACGGCGGTGGAGACCGTTTCGCCCCGCAGAGGTTCCGCCTTGCTGCGCAGGCTCCGCCGCGAGCCTGATCTTGCCGTCGGGCTCGCCATCACCGCCTTCATCGCCGTCGTCGTGCTGTTTCCCGGCCTTTTCACCGGCTACTCGCCGCTTGCGATCAATGTCGACAAGTCGCTGGAGGGCCCGTCCGCGCTGCATCTGTTCGGCACCGACGATGTCGGCCGCGACGTCTTCGCCCGGATCGTCTACGGCGCCCGGATCACGCTGCTGGTCTGCGCCGGAGCGCTCGCGGCTGCGGCCTTCATCGGCGGAGGTTTCGGCATCGTGTCCGGGTTTCTCGGCGGGCGGATCGACATGCTGCTGGGTCGGCTCGCCGATGTCGTGCTGAGCTTCCCACCGATCATTCTCGGCATCATGGTGACGGGCATTCTCGGGCCGAGCACCACCAATCTGGCTCTTGCCCTGACCGTCGTCTACGTGCCGTCCTTCTATCGGATCGCCCGTTCCGGCGCGATTTCGGAAACCGGGCGTACCTATGTGGAGGCCGCCCGCAGCTCCGGGCTCGGCGAGAGCCGCATCCTCGTCAACCACGTCACGCGCAATGTCGTGCCGCTGGTGCTGATGCAGTGCGTGGTTCTGTTCCCGCTGGTGCTGCAGATCCAGTCGGCGCTCGGCTTTCTCGGGCTTGGGGTGCAGCCGCCGACGCCGGACTGGGGGTCGATCCTCCAGCAGGGCAAGGACTACATTCTGTTCGCGCCGTGGATGTCGGCCTTTCCGGGCCTCGCCATCCTGATCACCGCGCTTGCCTTCATGCTGGTCAGCCGCGCCGTCCAGCGCCGCTTCGATCGCCGTTGAGCGGCGGTTGTTTCAGCTGCCGCCGACGGATATGAGCGTGCGCAGCAGATAGGCGCGGATGAGTTCGCGGGCCGCCTCCGTGTCGCGGCGGCCGAGCGCCTCGACGATGGCGGCATTGTCGCGGACGGCGGCCTCGCGCACGGCGCCGATGGGAACGTGATGGCCGCCCGGCCGGCCCCAGCCGGCCTGCCTGCGCGCCGCGATGATCCGCTCGAAGACGGAGACCAGGAAGGCGTTGCCCGAAGCCTTCACGATCGCAAGGTGCAGGGCGTATTTCGCCTCCTTGAACTCGGCCCAGGTGGAGGCGGTATTCAAGGCCTCAAGATAGGTCGAAAGCGCCGCGAGCGTCGTATCGGCCGCCCGCTCCGTGACGAGTTCCGCCAGCATCGGCTCGAACATCAGCCGCGCTTCCAGAAGGTCGCCAAGGCTGAATTCCGGCTCGGAGCGGGGGGCGGACGCGGGAGTCGCGACCTTGGCGACGAAAGTCCCGCGGCCGACATGGCGCTCGATGAGACCTTCCTCCGCCAGCCGCGACATGGCCCGGCGCACGGTATTGCGGGCAGCGCCGTAGCGGCTGGCGAGCGCCCGCTCCGTCGGCAGCCGCGTTCCCGATTTCAGGCGGCCATCAACGATCGAGCCGCTCAGGCTCTGATAGATGATCTGCCCGTCGGAATCGGCCTTCTGGCGAGAGTTGATCGCTTCCGATCCGGCCTGCTGGCGCATTGGGTGGAGCATGGTCCGATTTGGTTATGCCGATGAAGGTCCGTCACTACATGATTTGCCGTCAATACTCAAAAGGTCGGTGACGCGCGGCTCTGGCATGCGCGAAACGGGCGTATTGGTTTCGAATGGAGTGGTAATGGTTGATGCGCCGTCGTCATGATGGACACCGCGCATGAAGGAAGACCAAGCGATGTCGAGCCTCGCCCCGCTCTGGACCGGTCTCACGCCGCAGGAGCACGAGTTTCAGTACAATCCGCAGGCGGCGTTTCCCAATTTCAAGGACGCGCAGGCAGGGCGTGCCCGCGTCAATGCGGCCGCGCTCGAAAGGCTGGCGCGCGAGGCCGACATCGCCTTTGGCGACCATCCTCTGCGCCGGCTCGACGTCTATGCCGCGGCCGGCGCCGCGGGCCCGAAGCCGGTGCACGTCTTCGTGCATGGCGGCTACTGGCGCGCCCAGGACAAGGAGAACTTCGCCTTTGTCGCTGAGCCGCTGGTCGCGGCCGGCATCGTCACGGTCGTGATCAACTACGAGCTGTGCCCGGGCTCGACCCTCGACGGCGTGGCGGAATCGGCAATCGCGGCGGTCGACTGGGTCCGCCGCAATATCGACCGCCTCGGCGGCGACCCCTCCCGCATCACGCTGTCGGGTCATTCCGCCGGCGCGCATCTCGCGGCCGAGGTGCTGGCGCATGAATGGGACGATCCGTCCTTCATCACCGGAATGGTCGCGATCAGCGGCATTTTTGATCCGCGCCCGGTCATGGGCACCACGGTCAATGCCGAGGTGCGTCTCACCGAGGATATCGCGCGCCGTCGGGACGTCGAACGGCGGCCGGTGAGGGCGTCCTGCCCGGTATCGATCTTCGTCGGTGGACTGGAGCCGTGGCAGTGGATCGACCAGTCCTATCGCTATGGCCACCACCTCCACCGCAGCGGCCTGAACCCGGAGGTTCACGTCCTGCCTCGCTGGGGTCATTTCGACATTCTGTCGGAGTATATGGAGCCCGGCAGCCCGATCCTGAGCGCCGTGATGCGGCACGCGAAGGGCTGAGCGACCATGACCGACCGATCCTGGCGCATCTCCGTCTTCGACCTGAAAGCCGCGCAGGCGTGCCGCCTCCCAGCCGCGACGCTCGGCTTCCTGTTCGTGCCTGCGGGTGAGGCGATCGTCTCGTCGGGCGGCGGCGAACAGCGGATCAGCGCCGAGACCGGCATGTTCCTGAGCGCTGGCGACATGGTGGCGGCGGCGGAGGAGGCCTGGCTGTTCCAGATCTCGGAGGGCGACGAAGTCCATCGCAGCGAGGCCCTGACCCCGGTCCTGTCGCGGCGGTCTCCGCCGGTTGGCGGGCCGACGATCGTCCGCGTCGACCGGATCGACCAGCCCGCGGGGATGCAAACCCCGTCGCATCATCATCGCGGGCCGGGCATCAGACGACTGTTGACCGGCAGGCTGCTGGCCGAGGTCGGGGATCACACCGATCTCATCACCTCCGGGCAGGCCTGGTTCGAGTCCGGCCGGGAGCCGGTGGTCGGCACCAATCTGAACACCGGCACCAACACGTTCATCCGCATGATGATCCTGCCGGCCGAGCTGGAAGGCGGCAAGTCCTCGTTCGTGGCGACCACGCCGGCCGACGCGGCGCGCCCGCGCGGGGTGACGCCCCAGGTCTTCGGCGAGCGCCGGATCTGGTAGCGGCCAGCGGATGCCCGGCGCGGCAGCTTGTCAGTCCTTGCGGCTGCAACAGGCGCTGCCGGGCCCATGGGGTGGCAATTTCTGCGCGCAACCCCATATGACGCCCATGTCCAAGTCTTCAGCAGTTGATCGTCACACCGCCACCGACAAGGCATTCCGCGCTATCGTTGACGCCGAACAGGCCAAACGCACCGCAAACATGGCCCGCCTGCGGGCCGCGCGGCTCGGTCAGGAGGCTCCCGCCGAGCCGAAGGCCCAGCCCAAGAAGACCAAGCGCTAATCCTTACGTCTCGCGTTCAGCACTTCCACTGAAAGCCGTCCACGACGAAGTGCTGGCCGGTGATGAACATGTGCGCGTCGGTGCAGAGATAGGCGACGATGCTCGCGACGTCTTCCGGCGTGCCGACGCGCCCCATGGCGATGCCGGAGACGAGATCGTCCTCGCGGCGACTGATCAGGTCGCGCAGCAGTTCGGTGGCGATGACACCCGGGCAGATGGCGTTGACCGAGATTTTCGGACCGAGTTCCTTGGCGAGCGAACGCGTCAGGCCGAGAATGCCGGCCTTGGCAGCCGCATAGGCATGCTTGCTGACCGCCCTGGTGACGCCGCCCGACAGGGCGTTCAGCGACGAAATCGAGACGATCCGCCCGCCCTCGGCCTGGTTCAGCATGACCGGAGCCGCCGCGTGGATGTAGTTGAAGCAGCTCTTGAGGTTGACCGCGATGGCGCGGTCGAACTCGCCCTCGGTGATGTCGAGGATCGGCTTCGGTGCCGGCGCGCCGGCATTGTTGACCAGCACGTCCAGCCGGCCCCGGTCGGCCATGACCGCATCGACCACTTCATGCGCGCGCGCGAAGCTGCTCGCATCCGCCTGGTAGGTGAGGGCGGCAACGCCGAGCGCGCGGATATCGTCGGCGGTTTTCTCCATTTCCGGCTCGAGCAGATCGACGAGCGCGATGTCGAAGCCTCTTCCCGCCAGCGAGAGGGCGCAGGCGCGGCCGATGCCGCGTCCCGCGCCCGTGACCAGTGCGACCTTGGCCATGGCCCCGCCGCTCAGTCGGCCGCGTTGTCGCGGGCGAAGGCCGCGACGTCGGCATGGGTGGCGAACCAGACGTCGCCCTTTGCCTTGGCGAGCCGGATCAGCTCCTCGATGATCCAGATGCGCGAGCGGTAGCCGATCATGTGCGGATGGCAGGTCAGCTGGAAGATGCCGCCTTCCTCGTAGGCCGCCTCGAATTCGCGGCGGAAGATGTCGAACACGCCCTCCGGCGGCGTGTAGGGCCGCAGGTTCTGGAAGCGCAGCATCATGAAATAGGGCGCGTCGTCGCGAATCCACTCGACCGGCAGCTCGACGACGCCCGTCGGCTCGCCGTCCAGCAGCAGCTCGTAGCAGTCGATATCGGCCATCAGCGAGGTGTCGTAGGCGAGACCCATTTCCTTGGTGATGCGCAGCGTGTGGGGCGAGAAATCCCACGAAGCCGTGCGCGATCCGACGACACGGACGCCGGTGACCTTCTCCAGCGTGTCGGCCGAACGCATCATGATGTTGCGCTCATCGTCATAGGACAGCACGGAATTGAGCTCGTGGATCCACGAGTGAAGGCCGATCTCGTGACCCTCGGCGACGACGCGGCGCTGCTCGTCGGGATGCAGCAGGGCCGCGACCGCCGGCACGAAGAAGGTGGCCGGCACGTCGTATTTCTTGAGCAGATTGAGGATCATCGGCACGCCGACGCGGTTGCCGTACTGGCCCCAGGCCATCCGGCCGACCGACTTGCCGCCGTCGCGCAGTTCGTTGGTCTCGTGGTCGGAATCGAACGAGAGCGCGAAGGCGCAGCGGGCGCCGCCCTTCCAGGACTTCGGCTTGTAGGTGCGTCCCGCGCGGACGTGATTGACGAGCCCGCGCCAGTGCGCCTCCGGCCACTGCCACGGTTCCATCTTGGAATAGTCGGTCATGGTCTCTCTCCCGTCTTGGCTGATCTTGAAGGGTGGATTCGGCGATTACAGCAGCGGCCCGCCGGTGACGGCCAGCGTCTGCCCGGTGATCCACGAGGCCCGGTCGGAGGCGAGGAAGGTCACCGCGTCGGCAATGTCCTTCGGCTCGCCCATGCGGCGCATGGCAATGTTCTCGGCGAACTTCTGGCGAAACTCCGGCGTCCAGCTGTTCCACTGGCGCTCATAGTCGGGGCTGGTCGCCATGAAGCCAGGCGCGACCGAATTGACGGTGATGCCGAAGCGGCCAAGCTCCTGCGCCAACTGCTTCACCAGACCGATCTGGCCGTGCTTGGAGGCGGCGTAGCTCTGGATGCCGGTGAAGGAGGTGGCCAGGCCGGCGCGGCTCGAAATGGTGATGAGGCGACCGCGGCCCTTCGCCTTCATCGGGGCGGCCACCGCCTTCGCGAACAGGAACGCACCCTTGAGGTTGGCATCGACGATGGCGTCGAAATCGGCGGCGCTGACTTCGTCCAGCGGGCGGGGCTTCTGCCCGCGCACGCCGCCCGCGACATAGACGGCGATGTCGGGCGCGCCGGCGGTCGCGACGACCGCTGCGATCGAGGCCTCGTCGGTCACGTCGACCTTCGCGGCAATGATCTCGCCGCCGCCCGCGACGGGACCGGCGATCGCCTGCAACTGATCCACCAGCAGGTCGCAGGCGACGACCCGCGCGCCATCGGACGCGAGCGAACGGGCGATGGACTGGCCGATGCCGCGCGCGGCCCCGGCGACGATGGCGGTCTGTCCGTCGAAGCGGATCAGCATGGGCGAACTCCGGATCGGCGGTGCCGCGGGCACCGCGCATGGCTGTTGCCGGGGACGGACCGGTCAGTGGAAGACCCGGCCTCCGTCGACGACGAGGGTTGAACCGGTCGCGAAGGTCGAGTCCGGCCCGGTCAGGAAGAGAATGGCGGCGGCGATATCGGCCGGCCGGCCGATGCGCTTGAGCACCACGCGGTTGCGTACGGCCTCCTGCATCGCCACGGGGTCGTCGGCTGCGTCGATCCCGGAGCGCAGCATCGGCGTTTCGATGGCGCCGGGGCAGACCACGTTGACGCGGATGTTGCGCGGAGCCAGGTCGACGGCCAGCGCCTTGGAGAACATCACGACAGCCGCCTTGGAGGCGCAATAGGCCGTGCGGCTGGCGATGGGAAAGAGGCCCGCGCCCGAGGCGAGATTGACGATGCTGGCGGTCGCGTTGGCCGAGAGCCCGTCGAGCGCTGCGTGGCAGACCGACATGGTGCCGGTGACGTTGACGGCGAAGACGCGCTGCCACTCGGCGGGCGTCATCGTCGCGAAGTCACGGATGAGGTCGATGCCGGCGGCGTTCACCACGCCGTCAATGCCGCCCATGGCGTCGGCGGCCTCGGCGACGGCCGTGACGACGGCGTCATGGTCGGTGACGTCGCAGGCATGCGCGCTGGCGCCGGACATCGAGGCGGCCACCGCAGAGACGGCGTCACCGTCACGATCAAGAAGCGCAACCTGCGCGCCCTCACTTGCGAAGAGCCCGGCCGTCGCCCTCCCGATGCCGGAGGCGGCGCCGGTGATGAGAATGCGGCGGTTCGGCAGTTTCATCGCGCATTGCTCCGGTGATGCACGGGGCCAAATGGATGGCGCGGCCCCCAAGGGGACCGCGCCGTTCCGTCAGTGGAGCTTGGTTCCGGCCGTTTCCTTGAGCTTCAGGATGACGGCGAGCGAGATGACCGCGGCCGGCACCAGGTAGAAGTAGGTCGGCGAGACCGGCGACCCCGTCTTCTGGATCAGCCACGTCGCGATGAACGGCGCGAAACCGCCGAACACCGCGACCGCCAGCGTGTAGCCGGCCGACATCCAGGTCGAGCGCAGGTGCGTCGGGAAGATCTCCGAGATCGCCGCCGGGCCGGGGCCGGAATAGAGCGCCAGCAGGACGCCGAACAGGATCTGGATCGGAAGGACCAGCGCGAAACCGCCCTTCGCCGCCATCAGCGAGAACAGCGGATAGGCGAGGGCGCCGATGCTCAGCGCGCTCGCCATCAGCAGCGGACGGCGGCCGATGCGGTCGGACAGCGCGCCCCAGACGGGGATGGCGATGACCATGGCGATCAGGCCGATCGTGTTCGCCCAGAGCGCCTCGGACGGCGTGAGGCCGGCGAAGCGCTGGGTGAAGCTCGGCATCCAGGCGAGCAGCGTGTAGTAGGCGATGGTCCAGAAGATCGTGAAACCGAAGGCCATCGCGCCGAGCGGGAAGCCCGAGGCGACCGGCGCGTCGGTTGCCGCTTCGCGGCTCGCCTCGAAGTGCGGCGTCTCCTCGACGTTCCGGCGCATGTAGACGCCGACGACCAGCAGGACGGCGCCGAGCAGGAACGGCACGCGCCAGCCCCATTCGAGCATGGCGGAGGCCGTCAGCGTCGAGGTCAGGATCGCTGCGGTGGCAGAGCCGAGCAGCGAGCCGCCGGCGGTGGATACCTGCTGGAACGAACCGAAGAAGCCGCGGCGCTTGGCGGGCGACCACTCGATGATGAAGGCCGTGGATGTGCCCCACTCGCCGCCGGCGGCGATGCCCTGAACGATCCGCAGCAGCACCAGCAAGATCGGCGCCCAGATGCCGATGGAGTCGTAGGACGGCAGGATGCCGATGCCGATCGTGCCGAAGGCCATCATGAAGATGGTGAGCACGAGCGCGGCCTTGCGCCCCTTGGTATCGCCGAGACGTCCGATCACGACGCCGCCGAAGGGGCGGGCGAGGAAGCCGACGCCATAGGCGGCGAAAGCGGCCAGCAGCGACGCGGTCGGGTCGGTGCTGGGGAAGAATTTCGCGGCGATCAGGGTCGCCAGATAGGCATAGACGCCGAAATCGTACCATTCGAGCAGGTTGCCGATCGACGCGGCCCAGATTGCCTTGCGTGATTTGTCGTTCAGGGCGCCGTCGCTTGTCGCCGGCGCGGTCGTAGCAGAACTCATTTTGATCCCTCCTATGTATTACAATGCAATACGTAATAGTGTATTGTAATACTGAGGCTTGCAGGCGTCCATGTGGGGAAGGCAATGGCTCTGGACAAAAAAAACAAAGAGAATCCGCTATTTGTGAATTCCATCGCCAAGTGCATGGCAGTCTTGCGCGCTTTCGGCGGAACGAGCTGGCAGCTCGGACTGCAGGAGCTCAGCGAGCGCTCCGGCCTCGACAAAAGCACCGTGCAGCGCATGGTGCACACGCTGGTGCAACTCGGGTACCTCGAACGAAGCGCGGCTACCCGTCGCTACACGCTGGGAACCGCCGTCCTCGATTTCTCGTTCCAGTTCATCCGCTCTCATCCGCTTGTCGAACTGGCGACGCCGCACCTGATCGAGTTGCGCAAGCGCTGCGACGAGCGTGTCGATCTCAGCCTCTTCGACGGGCCGACGATCGTCTATGTGATGCGCCAGCCGAGCCGGCTCGCGCCTTTCTACACGACCGTCGTCGGCCGCCGGATGCCGATCTTCTGCACGGCCGGCGGGCGGGCCATCCTCGCCAGGCTGCCGCGCGACGAAGCCCGGCGGATCATCGCGGATTCTCCGCGCGAGCCCCGCACGCCACGAACCATCACCGATGTCGATGCCATCATGGACCTGATCGATCGCGCGCGCGCCGACGGCTACTCAATGGCGGTCGAGGAGGCCGTGCCGGGCGACATCACGCTGGCGGGCGCGCTGGTGAACGAGGAGGGCCACCCGCTCGGCGCGGTTCACATCGCCGCGCGCGTCAGCGACTGGACGCCGGCCGCGTTCCTGGACCGGATGCGGCCGCTGCTGCTGGAAACGATGGAGGCGCTCAATCCGCCACGCTAGCGGCGGCGCCTCTCAGCCCCACACCGCGTCCGGCAGGGCGTCGAGCGGGATCTTGAGATAGCGCTTGCCGTTGGCCTCGGGCGGCGGCAGCGCGCCGCCGTTGATGTTCACCTGCAACGCGTGGAGGATCAGCTTCGGCATCGGCAGGGTCCGGTCGCGTGCCGTCCGCACCGCGACGAACTCAGCTTCGCTCCCGGCCTTGGTGAGATGGATGTTCTCGCGCGCCTGCTGGGCAACCGTGCTCTGCCAGAGCGGCTCGCGTCCGCCGGGCTGGTAGTCGTGGCCGGTGAACAGGCGCGTTTCCGGGGGGAGCGAGAGGATGGCCTGGATCGACCGCCAGAGCGCGACGGCCGAACCGCCCGGGAAATCGCAGCGCGCCGTGCCGCTGTCGGGCATGAACAGCGTGTCGTGGATGAAAGCGGCATTGCTAGCGACATAGGTGACCGAGGCGAGAGTATGGCCCGGCGAGTGCATCACCCGCACCGGAATCGTGCCGATGGCGAATGTGTCGCCGTCGGCGAACAGGCGGTCCCATTGCGAGCCGTCGGTGGGAAAATCCGGCAGGTGGTAGATGTCGCGCCAGAGCTTCTGCACCGCGACCACCTTTGCGCCGATCGCGGTTGGCGCGCCCGTGCGGCCCTTCAGATAGGGCGCGGCCGAGAAATGATCGGCGTGCGGGTGGGTATCGAGGATCCATTCCACGGTGAGGCCGTGCTCGGCGACCAGACCGAGGAGGGTATCGGCGCTGCGCGTCGCCGTCGCCCCGGACTTCTCGTCGTAGTCGAGAACCGGGTCGATGATGGCGCAGCGCCGCGTCTCGGGGTCGGCGACGATGTACTGGATCGAAAAAGTCCGCTTCTCGAACAGCCCGATGACCAGAGGCTCATTGGTCGCCGCCATGGCGGTCCGCTCCACGAATGCATGCACGCAGTACGTTGTTATCGCCTCGGGCGCGCGAAAGGGAAACAGTTTCCTGAACAATTGCCCAACAGGGAAGTTCATTCCGAGTTCAACTGGCCGCCGCCATCGTCGGCGGACCGAAAGCAAGGAGGAAGACATGGATCGCAGACATTTCTTCACATCCGTCGCCGCAGGGGCCGTTGCGCTTTGCGCCATCGGGTCGACCGCGGCCACGGCAGCGCCTGCGGCGCAGCCGGCTCCGGTCGCGCCGGCTCCGGTCGCGTCGGCTTCCGAGGCTCCGACCGAGATGCAGTGGGGTTGGCGTCGCCGTCGCTGGCGCCGTCGCTACTGGCGTCGCCGTTGGTGGGGGCCGCGTCGTCGCTATTGGCGCCGCCGCTACTGGCGCCGGCGCTACTACTGGTAACCCGGCCCGAGGATGGCTCGCCCATCGCGGCGAGCCACCGCACCGAGGCGGTGTCGTTTCATTCGACCATCTTCATTCGATTATCGAACGCATGCAGAAGGCCCGCCGGTTTGGCGGGCCTTTCCATCTCGATCCGGCATTTGATCAGCGGCGCTGTTTGTCGCGGTCGTGGTCCGGACGCATCTGGTCCTTGTCACCGCCCCGGCCGGGCTCGTGCTTGCCGCCCTGCTGCTGCGGGGCGCCGCCACCCTGCTGGTGCTGCTTGTTCTGCTGGTCGCGATCCTTGTCCATGTCGGGCTTCTGGCCCTGAGGATGATTGCCCATAGGTCGCATTCCTTGTGTTATCCCAGCCCTCGGCGGAACAACGGGCGGGACGCCGCGACGTTCCCGCCGCCGCGATCACGAAATTGCGACGCGCTACGAACCACGCCATCGCGTCTGGCGGCCCATCACATCGTATCGGGCGGCCCGTCACATCGTGTCGGGTGGATTGATCGGGTCTGCCGGCTCGGGCAGCCCCGGATCAGGATCCGGCTGTTCCGGCTGCGGTGGAATCGGCGGCGGCATGGGTGAGGGGAACGGCTCCGGCATGGGCGGTTGCGGGTCGCCCATGGTCATCGCGTTCATGCCCATCGCACCCCGCGAAACACGCCAGTCGATTTCCGCGCTCTGAATCCTCATCGAACTCTCCCGGGCTGCTCTTCGAGAGGTAACGGGCGACGCCCGACTTCGTTCCGAGAATGCCGCGCGCCGCCCCTGTTTGTCGCATGGCTCCGCCATTGCGCGCGGCGATTCAACCGGTTTAGGCTGGCTTCAAGGCTGGCCGCCCACGGGCGCGACCATCAAGAACTGCCGGGAGGAAATCGATGAAGAAGCTATTCGCCGCGCTGGCCGGCGCCCTTGCGCTCCTATCCACCCAGGCCGTGGCCCAGACGCCTGCCTGGCCGCAGCGGCAGGTGACCGTCATCGTGCCGTTCACGGCCGGCGGCACGACGGATCTGTTCGCCCGCATCTTCACGCAGGCGATGCAGCAGAAATACAACGTGCCCTTCGTGGTGGAGAACCGCGCCGGGGCCGGCGGCACGGTCGGCGCTGGCGCTGCCGCGCGCGGCCCGAAGGACGGCTATACGCTGTTCGTCGGCACGGCGAGCACCCACGCCATCGCGCCCTATGTCTACAAGCAGCTGAACTACGACGCCGACCGCGACTTCCAGCCCATCAGCCTGTTCGCGACCCTGCCGAACATGCTGGTGATCGCGAACAACATCCCCGCGCGCAACTTCGCGGAGTTCGTGGCCTATGCGAAGGCCAATCCCGGCAAGCTGAACTACGGCTCCTCGGGCATCGGCGCGTCGAACCATATCCCCGCCGAGATCATCTCGAACCTCATCGGGACGCCGATGACCCACATTCCGTTCCGGTCGTCGAACGAGATCATGAACGCGCTCGTCGGCGGGCACATTCATCTCGCCTTCGACAACATCACCTTCGCCTGGCCGCAGGCCCAGGGCGGCACGGTCAGGGCGATCGCGGTCACCTCGGCGCAGCGCAGCCCCACCGCGCCCGATGTCCCGACCATCGCGGAAACCTTCCCCGGCTTCGACATCGGCACCTGGCACGGCCTGTTCGCGCCGGCCGGCGTGCCGCGGGATGTTGCGGAAAAGATCGCCGCCGACGTGAGGGAGATCTTCTCGCGGCCCGATGTGGTGGCGCGGCTGAAGGAGATCGGCGCGGTGGCCTCGCCCAACACGCCGGACGCGTTCACCGCCTTCTCCCGCTCCGAGCGCGAGCGCTACCAGCGGATCGTGCGCGAAGCCCGAATCGAGCCGCAGTGAGCCAGCCTGAACCGGATACTGGTTCGCGCGTTGCCTTTCCTGAAGACCGGAGCCCGACGGCTCCGGCCGATACGGAGAGGGCCGCATGTGGACCGGCCTTCCCGTCGTCCTGCCGACCGCGGTTCGGGTCTTCGACGGCTATCCCGGCGGCGACGGCTCGGTGATCACCGTGATGATCGTCCTGACCGCGCTCCACATGCTCAACTGGCTGCCGGGCCCGTGGTGGTGAGGCGCGTTCAGCGCCCCTTTGCCTTCCGCCATGCCGCGAAGTCGATCTTGGTCTGCTCCTCGGTCGCGGGGTAGAGGCCGAGGATCGAGCGGCCCTCCAGAACCTTCTCGGTGACGAAATCCTCGAAAGCGGTCATCTCGACCGCCTCGGTCGCGACCTCGTCCGCGAGGTGGGCGGGGATCACGATCACGCCCTCGCCATCGCCCACCACCACGTCGCCCGGCCAGACCGGAACGTCGCCGCAGCCGATCGGCACGTTGATGTCGATGGCCTGATGCAGGGTGAGGTTGGTCGGCGCCGACGGACGATGATGGTAGGCGGGGATCGACAGGGTCGCGATTTCAGGTGAATCGCGAAAGCCGCCGTCAGTGACGACGCCCGCGACGCCGCGCTTCATCAGCCGCGAGACCAGGATGCCGCCGGCGGAGGCCGCGCGCGCATCCTTGCGGCTGTCGATCACCATGACCGCGCCGGGCGGGCAATCCTCGACCGCCTTGCGCTGGGGATGGCCGCGGTCGAGGAACACCGACAGCGGATTGAGGTCCTCGCGCGCGGGGATGTAGCGCAGCGTGAAGGCCTCGCCGACCATGTTGGGCAGCGAGGGGTTGAGCGGGCGCACGTCCTGGATGAACTGGTTGCGCAGGCCGCGCTTGAACAGGGCCGTGCACAGGGTGGCGGTCGAGACGCCCTTCAGCTTCTCGGCGGTTTCGGGCTTCAGGCTCATCGGGCTCTCCCTGTACGGCCAGTTTCGTCGTCCGGCCGTTTCGAGGCTACGATATCGCAGCAAGTAGCCCGGTTAAATCGATTAGTTCGATAAATTACCGTCAGAAAATCACGGGTTCATCGACCGGCCCGCCGAATTGCGTTTCGAGGAAGTCGAAGTCGCAGCCGTCATGCGCCTGCTTGATGTGCTTGGTGAAGATCCAGCCGTATCCACGCTCGTAATGCGGCTTGGGCGCCTGCCAGGCGGCGCGCCGCGCCGCGAGCTCCTCGTCGCTGACCTTCATGTTGAGCGTGCGGGCATCAACATCGAGCTCGATCATGTCGCCGGTCTTCAAGAGCGCCAGCGGCCCGCCGATATGGGCCTCCGGCGAGACATGCAGGATGCAGGCGCCGTAGCTGGTGCCGGACATGCGGGCGTCGGAAATGCGCACCATGTCGCGGATGCCCTGCTTCACCAGCTTCTTCGGGATCGGCAACATGCCCCATTCGGGCATGCCGGGGCCGCCGTGAGGGCCCGCATTGCGCAGCACCAGCACCGTGTCGGCGGTCACGTCGAGGTCGTCGCGGTCGATGGCCGCCTTCATGCTGGGATAGTCGTCGAAGACCAGGGCCGGGCCGGTGTGCTTGAGGAAGCGCGGCTCGCAGGCGCTCGGCTTGATGACGCAGCCGTCGGGCGAGAGATTGCCCTTGAGCACGGCGAGCGCGCCCTCGGCATAGATCGGGTTGTCGACCGACCGGATCACGTCGTCATTGTGGACTTCGGCGCCTTCGAGCTGCTCGGAGAGCGGCCGGCCGGTGACGGTGATCGCGCCGAGATGGAGATGGTCCGTCAGCCGCGTCATCAGCGCGGGCAGGCCGCCGGCATAGAAGAAGTCCTCCATGAGATAGGTGTCGCCGCTGGGCCGGACATTGGCGATGACCGGCACCTTGCGGCTGGCCTTGTCGAAATCGGCGAGGCTGATGTCGACGCCCGCCCGCCGCGCCATCGCGATGACGTGGATGATGGCATTGGTCGAGCAACCCATGGCCATGGCGACGGTGATGCCGTTTTCGAAGGCCGCACGGGTGAGAATCTTGGTCGGCGTGAGGTCCTCCCAGACCATCTCGACGGCGCGCCGGCCGGCCGCCGCGCACATGCGCTTGTGATTGGCGTCGGGCGCCGGAATGGCCGAAGCGCCGGGCATGGTGATGCCGATGGCCTCGGCGATCGCTGTCATCGTCGAGGCCGTTCCCATGGTCATGCAGACGCCGTAGGAGCGGGCGATGCCGGCCTCGACATCCGACCAGTCGCGGTTCGAGATGTTGCCGGCGCGCCGCTCGTCCCAGTATTTCCAGACGTCGGAGCCCGATCCCAGCGTATTGCCCTTCCAGTTGCCGCGCAGCATCGGGCCGGCCGGCACATAGATCATCGGCAGGCCGGCCGAGGTCGCGCCCATCAGCAGGGCGGGCGTGGTCTTGTCGCAGCCGCCCATCAGCACCGCGCCGTCGACGGAATGCGAGCGGATCAGTTCCTCGGCCTCCATCGCCAGCATGTTGCGGTAGAGCATGGTGGTCGGCTTGACGTTGCTCTCCGACAGCGACAGCGCCGGCAGTTCGATGGGAAAGCCGCCGGCCTGGAAGATGCCGCGCTTCACGTCCTCCACACGGTCCTTGAAGTGAGCGTGGCAGGGCTGGGCGTCCGACCAGGTGTTGAGGATGGCGATCATCGGCTTGCCGACCCAGTCCTCGGGTGCGTAGCCCATCTGCATCCAGCGAGATCGGTGCCCCATGGAGCGCATGTCGTCGGGTGCGAACCAGCGGGCGCTGCGGAGATCGGAAGGGGACTTGCGGGCCATGGGCGTCTCGTCGGGCGTTTCGGGCATCGGGCGGCTCTTGACCGGCCATTGCTGCCATCCAACGGCCTCCGCCGCCGGATGGCAAGCCTAAGTCACGGCCGGGACGGGGTTTTCTGTCGCCGCGCATGGCCCGGATGCGCTTTCCGCCGTGCTGCGGCGCAATGATTTCAATCGTTTCGCATTCCGTATCGGCATTGGCGCCCAATTGCGCTTGCCAAGGCATGGCCGGCGGCTAGTCTCTCGCCGCCGCGCAGCCGGGCCGTCCGGTGCGCTTCCCGGAGAAGACGACCATGCGCCGCCTCGGACCGATCCTCGCCCTCGCAGCCATTCTCGGCGCCGCCTCGCCGGCCGAGGCCATCCGCATTCTCGGCCACGGGACCGATCAGTGCTCGGTCTGGCTGCGGGTGCGCACGACGCCGCAGGCCGCCGAATACCGCGAGTGGTTCCTTGGCTACCTCTCCGCCTCGGCCTTCCACAAGAACCGCGACATCCTGCGCACCATGACCTACGAGCAGGTGCTGACCCGCGTCACCAGCGAGTGCCAGGCAGCGCCCACCAAGCGGCTCGACGACATCCTCGACGGCTTCCTGCGCTGAGGCGCGTTACCCCCGCGCGCGTCAGCTCGGCGTCGGATGGACTTCCCGCTTGGCGACGAGCAGGACCAGCGTCCCGACGAAGGCCGACAGCAGCGACCCGGTCAGGACGCCGATCTTGACCTCGTCCTGCAGCGCCGGAGCGGTCGGGAAGGCGAGGAGCCCGATGAACAGGCTCATGGTGAAGCCGATGCCGCAGAGCATCGACACGCCATAGACCTGCGGCCAGGTGGCGTCCTCGGGACAATCTGCCCAGCGCAGCTTGACGGCCGCGAACGTCGTCAGGAACACGCCGATCTGCTTGCCGAAGAACAGGCCGGCCGCGATGCCGAGCGGCACCGGCGCGATCAGGGTCGCCGGGTCGAAGCCGGCCAGCGACACGCCGGCATTGGCGAAGCCGAAGATCGGCACGATCATGAAGGCGACCCACGGCTGCAGAGCATGTTCCAGGATGTGAAGCGGTGAATGCGGGTCGTCCGGTTGTCCGGGTGTCGTCCGGACCGGGACGGTCAGCGCGAGCGCGACGCCAGCGAGTGTCGCATGGACTCCCGACTTCAGCACGAAGACCCAGAGCACCGCGCCGAGGGCCAGGTAGATCGGCAGCCGTTCCTCGCCGCGGCGATTGAGGATCGTGAGGACGGCAAGGATCGCGACGGCGCCGCCCAGCCAGGCAAGCGACAGGTCGGCGGTGTAGAAGGCGGCGATGATCGCCACCGCGCCGAGATCGTCGATGATCGCCAGCGCGGTCAGGAAGATCTTCAGCGAGACCGGGACGCGGTTGCCGAGCAGCGCCAGTACGCCAAGCGCGAAGGCGATATCGGTCGCGGTCGGGATCGCCCAGCCGCGCAGCGTTGCGGGTTGCCCGGCATTGATGGCGATGAAGATCAGCGCCGGGGCGATCATGCCGCCAGCGGCGGCGACACCGGGCAGAATGCGTCGCGACCAAGTCGAGAGCCGCCCGTCGACGAACTCCCGCTTGATCTCCAGGCCGACCAGCAGGAAGAACACGGCCATCAGCGCGTCGTTGATCCAGTGCAGCACGTTGAGCGGGCCGATATAGGCCTTGAGCACCGCGAAATAGCTTGGCGCGAGCGGTGAATTGGCGACGATCATCGCGGCCGTGGCCGCCATCATCAGCACGATGCCGCCTGCGGCTGCGCTCGAAAGGAATGCGCGGAGCGCGGAGGGCCGGCGTTCGATGCGTGATGCCATCATGCGTTGTGATTCCGTTTCCCTGTAGCGTCGTTCGATCGTTCTATATGGTCTCTCAGGAGGCAAATCGCAGCAAAACCCAGCCCTTTGCCCGATGCGGCATAGCCGCGCGCCATGCGTTGCGATGAGGGCCTCTGTGTTGCATTTGCAGAAATCAGCCTAACAAACTTTAAGACTTTGGCGCGAGCTTACGCCTCATTCCCCGTTACCTGAGGTATCATAGTGGCCCGCTCGGTTCTGATCCTTCGCCGGGCTGCCTGCCGTCTCTCGTCCGACGCGCAGGGCGCGGTTGCGGTGCTGTTCGCCATCTGCATCCTGCCCATCATGGGGCTGATCGGCGCTGCCGTGGACTATGCCGCGGCGGCCAGACTGCAATCCAAGCTGCAGGCCGCCCTCGATGCCGCCGCCATTTCGGCCTCTACCCACGCCAGCGGCCGGACGGCGGCGCAGGTCGCCGCCGACGCGCAGGCCTTCTTTGCGGCGCAGTTCCAGGAGCGCGGCGTCGGGACGCCGGTCCTGACCATTCAGGTCACCAATTCGACGCTGCAGTTGACCGCGCAGCTCAACATGCCGACCACCTTCCTGCCCCTTGTCGGCATCCCCGAGGTTCCAATCGGCACCTCCTCGAAGACGGCATGGGGCATCACGCGCCTGCGGGTGGCGCTGGCGCTGGACAATACCGGCTCGATGGCGAGCGCGGGCAAGATGACCGCGCTCCAGACCGCGACCCTCAACCTTCTGACCCAGCTTCAGTCCAGCGCCCGGACCGACGGTGACGTGCTGGTCTCGGTCATACCCTTCGCCAAGGTCGTCAATGTCGGGACGCGCTATCGCGACGCCACCTGGATCGGCTGGGACGGCGCTACCGTTTGCTCCAAGAAAGTCTGCTCGGTCCAATGGGATGGCGTCATTCAGGACCGCGACCAGAATTTCGACATCTCCAATGCCCTGCCGAACAGCACGGCGAGCCGGTTCCCCTCGATCGCGTCGGGCGACACCGGGGGTACGCCGGTGGAGATCCTGCCGCTCACCTCGAACTGGGCGCAGCTCCGCACCACGGTCGGCCAGATGCGCCCGGCGGGTAACACCAACCAGGGCATCGGCCTTGCCTGGGCGTGGCAGACGCTGACGCCGGGCATTCCCATGAATGCGCCGCCGCTGGACCCGCAATATTCCTACAAGAACGTCATCATCCTGCTGTCGGACGGACAGAACACGGAAAGCCGCTTCTATTCGCGCGCCTCGCAGATCGATGCCCGGCAGCGGCTGATGTGCGACGCGATCAAGTCGGCGGGCATCATGATCTACACGATCCAGATCAATACCAGCGGCGATCCGGTTTCCTCGGTGCTGCGGGCCTGCGCCTCGAGCACCGACAAGTTCGTCTACATGACGACTGCGGCGCAGCTCGACGGCACGCTGCGCGACATCGGTGGCCAGCTCACACGCCTGCGCCTGACCAATTGATCCCGAGCGTCTGAACGGCCGACAGCCCCGGATCGCTCCGGGGCTGCCATTGCCTCTATTGCTCAGCCGGGATCAGCGGCGGGCGAAGCCGCGGTGACCCATGGCCATCCTCGGACCGCCGCGGAACTGCCCGGCGAACGGCCTGTGCTGCATCGGCCGGGCCACGAAGCGCGGCGTGTGGAAGGGGCGCTGCACAAAGGGGCGGTGCGGTACCGGACGATGAGCGAAGGGTCGGTGCGGCATGGGGCGATGGGCCGTGCGGCAGGCGACGAGGGTCGGAAAGCGGCCGCAGGGATTGCCGATATGGCCGGGCCTGTGGCCGATATGCGGGCCATGGGGCCGGCAGCCCGGCGCATGGGGCCGCACCGCGCAGATCGGGCGGCACCACGACGGCCTGATGCCCGTGCTGCAGGACGGCGGCAGGCCACCACCGACGATGGGAGGCCGGCCGGGCACGAAGATCGGCCTGCCGGGAATGAAGACCGGGCGGCCGGGCACATAGACCGGGCCATCGGACATGTAGGCGGGGCCGCCATGGCCTATCATCGCGACCGAACCGGGATCGGGCAGCGGCCGGTAGGCGGCGACGGGCGCCGGCGGCGGGCTCTGGCGGCAGCCGGAATGGAGCGAGGCGAGGTCCTGACGCTGCCAGCCGTCGCGCGGCGGCTGGTTGCCGAGCTGTTCGGGCAGCATCGGCGCCCAGCTGACGCTCTGCGCCTCGCTGCGCCAGATGACCCAGCCGGGTCCGAAATTGGCGTCGGCGACCCAAATCCAGCCGTGCTGGGGGTCGTTGGCCCAGCGTCCGTGACGATGGACGATGCTGCCCCACTCAGTCGGGTCGTTGAACACCCACGTCCGCTGCTCGCGGTCGAACTGCCAGTGGCAGGCCGGATAGGGCGACCAGCCGGGTGGCGTGACTTGCTCGGAAGGATTCCACACCTCGCCGTAGAGCGGATGGGTGTGGAACGAGCCAAAGGCCTGGAGGGTCTGGCGGAACTGGTCGACGGGATTGGCCTGCTGCATCTGCTGCGCGGCCGCGGCCGCGGCCGCAGCCGGGGCCGGCGCCTCGTCCGGGGGCGGAGGCGGGGCGAAGGAGCTTGCCGTGGAGGCGAGGGCGGTGCTGGCGGCGAAGAGGGTGGCGGCGACGAAGGACGAGACGATCGCGGCGGCCTTGGCATGCGGTCTGCGGTTCATCGGGGCTCTCCCTGGGGTGTGGCAGAAGGCCATCGCCTGTGTGTCGTGGCGGGGAAGCGAACCGTTCAATTGTTTCCGCGGGAAACCTGCGGGGCCTGCGGCACACCGCGCCGCGCCATATGGCAGGGCGCCGGCCACTGCGGCGGAATGCCCGGTCAAGCAGCTGAAATCAGGGCAGAATGTGCTTTCACGGCTGCCGCTCTTGGGCTAGACACGATACATGTGGCTCAACCAGCGCACCGTCGATGCAATTCGCCTGATGGCCGAGCTTTCGGCCCGCTGGCCCCATGCGGTCAAGGCGGCGGAGCTCGCCGAGGCGACCGGCATCACCTTCCTGAACGTCCAGAAGACGGCCCATGCCCTGTCCCGCGCGGGGTTGCTTGAGGCGGAACGCGGCCGCTACGGTGGCCTGCGCCTGGTGCGCGCCGCCGATGAGATGAAAGTCGCCGAGATCGTCCGCGCCTTCGAGCCGGCCGACTGCCCGGCCAACTTCCTGATGACCGACCAGTCCGGCGATCCCGTGGCCAAGCTGATGTTCCGGGCGCATCGCGGCTTCTTCCAGCCGCTCGAGGAGACCAGCCTCGCCGACATCGAGCCGCGCGCGCTCGCGCGCAAGGCGGGTCAGGCGGCCCCGCGCTCCATCAGGCTGCGCGCATAATTCTGCGGCAGGACCACCGGCAGGCCGCCTACCGAGCCGTTCTCGCGGCAGATGTCGACGCCGAAGATCAGTTCCACATTGGCGCGCGTCACGACCTCTGCCGGCTTGCCGAGCGCATGGGCGCGGCCCCGGTGCATCACGAGAATGCGGTCGGCGAAGGTCGCCGCGAGGTTGAGGTCATGCAGGACGGCGATCACAGCCATGCCGTCGCGGGCGAGCGTCGCGGCGCTTTCCATCAGCGCGATTTGGTGGGCGAGGTCGAGATTGGCCACCGGCTCGTCGAGGAACAGCACCTGCCGGCCGGATATGCGCTGCCCGGCCTTGAGCTGCGCGAATGTCCGCGCGAACTGCACGCGCTGCTGCTCGCCGCCCGAGAGCGTCTGGTAGCTGCGGCCGGTGAGGTGGCCGATATCGGCGGCGCGCAGGGCCTCGCCGATGGTCCGCTCGCGGTCGATGCGCGTCAGCGCCCGGCCGACGCTGTCGATGCCGATCCTGACCACTTCCGCGACCGTGAACGGAAAGGCGAGGCGGGTCGCCTGCGCCATCACCGCGCGTTTCGATGCCAGCCGCCAGGCGGGAATCCGGGCGAGGTCCTCGCCGTCGAGAAAGACCTGCCCGCCGGAGGGGCTGATCTCGCCGGTCAGCAGCTTCATCAGCGTCGTCTTGCCGGCGCCGTTCGGTCCGACGACGACCATCAGCTCGCCGGCGGCGAGCGTCAGCGACACGTCGTCCACCGGTCTTGCCCGGCCATAGGCGACGCCGACATTGTCGGCACGGAGCAGAGTGGTCATGCGTCGAGACTCCGGTCGCGGCGCAGCAGCAGCCAGAGGAAGAAGGGCGCGCCGATCGCCGCTGTGAGTATGCCGATCGGCAGTTCCGCCGGCGCGACCATGGTGCGGGCGAGCAGGTCCGCGCCGGTCAGCAGCGTCGCGCCGAGGAGCGCCGAGAAAGGCAGCAGCATGCGATGGTCGGGCCCGAACATCAGGCGCAGCAGGTGCGGCACGACGATGCCGACGAAGCCGATGACGCCGGCCGCCGCGACGCTCGCCCCGACCGCCACCGCGACCATGACGATGGCGGCGCTTTTCAGTCGCTGCACGGGAATGCCGAGATGGAAGGCTTCGGCCTCGCCCATCAGCAGCGCGTTGAGCCCGCGCGCCAGCATGGGAACGGCGAGCAGCACCGGCAGGACCAGCGGCGCGATGACCATGACCTTGGTCCAGCTCGCCCCGGACAGCGAGCCGAGCGCCCAGAAGGTGAGGTCGCGCAGCTGCCGGTCGTCGCTGATGAACGAGAGGAGACCTGTCAGCGACCCCGCGAAGGCGCCGAGCGCGACGCCGGCGAGCAGCATGACGGCAACCGAGGTGCGGCCGTGGCGGGTCGCGATGGCATAGAGGATCAGGGTCGAGGCGAGGCCGCCGAAAAAGGCGCCGAACGGCAGCAGGATGAACGGCAGCTGCGCCGAGACCGTGCCGAAGATGCGATCGCCGAGAACGATGGTGAAGGCCGCGGCCAGGGCCGCGCCGGACGAGACGCCGACAAGGCCCGGATCCGCCAGCGGATTGCGGAACAGGCCCTGCATCAGCGCGCCGGAAACGGCGAGCGCGGCGCCGATCATCGCGCCGAGCAGCAGGCGCGGCACGCGGATCGAGACGATCACCAGCGCTTCGCGGCTCTGCATGATCTGGGCATCGCCGGAAATCCAGCCGCGCAGCACCTCGAGCACGCGGCCGGGCGCGATCTTCACCGCGCCGCTGCCGAGGGAGGCGACGGCGAGTGCGGCCATCAGCAGTGCGAACAGGACGGCCGCCACCGCCAGCTTGCGGCGCTGGGAGGCGAACAGGGTCGAGACGGTGGCCGCCTCGGCGATCATGGTCACGGCCGGCGGCTCCCGCTGTCACCGTTGAGCCCGTAGACCGCCGCCATCAGGTCGCGCGCGGCTTCCGGGGTGCGCGGACCGAAGCCGAGCAGGTAGAGGCCATCCATGGTCACCAGCGCCTTGGCGGCGGCGGCCGGGGTCGCGGAAAAGGCGGGCAGGGCGAAGACCTCGTCCGGGGCGGCCGCGTGATTGCCCCGCTTCATCATCAGGATGACATCGGGCGCAGCCGAGATGATTCCCTCGTCCGTCACCGGCTTGTAGCCCTCGACGGCCTCGGCTGCATTGATCGCGCCGGCATGGGCGATGATGGCGTCGGCGCTGCTGCCCCTGCCGCCGACGATGGCGCGGCCGTTCTGCAGCGACAGGACGAACAGAACGCGCTTCTTCGCCGTCACAGCGCCGCGCAGCTGCCTCAGCAACGCGAAATCGCGCTCGACCGCCACCGCCAGCTCCTCGGCCTTCGCCTCGACACCGGCAAAGCGCCCGATGACGCGGATGCGTTCGACGACGCCCTTCTCGGACGTGTCCTCGCCGATCCGCTCGACCTTCACTCCGGCCTCGGCGATCAGCTTCACCGTATCGGGCGGGCCCGCGCCCTCGATGGCGACAAGAACCGTCGGTCTCAGCGACAGCACGCCCTCGGCGGAAAGCGCGCGGACATAACCGACATTGGCCTTGTCGCGCATGGCCTCGGGCGGATGCAGGCTGGTCGTATCGACCCCGACGATCAGGTCCTGACGACCGAGCGCATAGAGAATCTCGGTGACAACGCCACCGGCGGCGACAATGCGCTGGGCAGCCTGCGCGCGACCGATCTCCGGCCGCAGGGCCAAGGCCGCCAGCGCCGGGCCGGCGAGCAGGGCACGGCGCGACAGCAGCGATGTCCGGTGAAGCGAAGGCGCGGTCATTTGGTCAGGATCAGCTTGTCGTTGGCGGTGATGCGCAGACGGTAGCGCTCGCCCTTGTGGACGATCACAGCCTCCCGCCCCGTGCCGATGATCGATCCGACCTCGACCGTCGGGATCGTTTCTGGGCCGTCCTTGGCCGCGTCGGAATGCGGCGTGGATGAAGCCCGATACGACGGTTGAATGGGAGCGGACATCATCGGGGGCACCTAGTTTAGAACTGCAACAATCAGGCCCAATATCTTGGAAGCATTCAAAAATGCATTGGCTGGACCTATTGTTGACATTGGTAGTCAGGTTATTTAGGCATCGTCAAGTGAGCCGGGACGACCACTATCCACGGCCAAGAATGCCAGCCAGCCGGACGCCGAGGCGTCGAAGCCAGCCAGCCGAACACAATTGAATTCAGGCTTGCGGTCTCGATCATGTACATCCGTCTCGGACGTTCGGCGCTCATGGCGTCGGTTTCCCTTCTCGCCCTTTCGTCCGGTCCGGCCTTCGCGCAGGACGCCGCGGGCCGCGTTTCCTCCGCTCAGGACGAGATCACCGTCTCCGCCGAGCGCGCGCCGTCGACCGTCTACAACGCTCCCGGCGTCGTGACGGTGATCACCGACCGCCAGATCGACCAGCAACTGATCCAGGGGCCGCGCGATCTCGCGCGGAGCGAGCCGGGCCTTGCGGTGAGCAATTCGCCGACCCGCGTCGGCGCCGGCAACTTCTTCATCCGCGGCATTGGCGACAATCGCGTTCGCCTCGAGGTCGACGGCCAGCGCGTGCCGGACTATCCCGGTTCGAATGTCGGCCCGGGCCTCTACACCCGCGACATCATCGACTACGACAGCCTGAAGCGCGTCGAGGTCATCCGGGGCCCGGCCTCGGCCCTCTACGGATCGGATGCCATTGGCGGCGTCGTCTCCTTCGTGACCAAGGATCCCGCCGACTACCTGCGCGAGGTCGGCCGCGACTGGTATGCGGGGACGAAACTGTCCTTCGACAGCGTCAATCGTTCGTTCGCCCATACCCATACCGGGGCTGCCCGGCAGGGCCCGTTCGAGTTCCTGTTCTCCTACACCCGGCGCGACGGCACCGAGACGCAGATCAATTCGGCGACGCGGCGCGCCAACCCGGCCTCCTTCCAGTCCAACAACATCCTCACCAAGCTCATCTACGAGACGCCGGAATCGGGTCGCTGGCGGCTGACCGGCGAGGCGCTCTGGCGCGGGGTCGCGACCGACATCGTTTCCTCGCGTTCGGCCACCGTCACCGAGCAGATCGCGCATGACACGAACAAGCGCTTTCGCCTGAGCCTGGACTGGACGCAGCAGCTGTCGTGGGCGATCGCCGACGAGATCATGCTCACCGCCTTCGCGACCGACTTCGACCGCCAGGAGCATCTCGACGAATCCCGCCGCTCGGGCGTCGTGGCTCCCGCGCCCGCCAACCGACTGAGGGTCTCGGACTTCGATTTCCGCCAGCAGATTTTCGGCGCCAGCGCCCAGTTCTCGGCCCAGCGCCAGTTCGCCGGCCTCGACCACCGCTTCGTCTATGGCCTGACGGCCGACTTCACCCGGACCTCGCGTCCCCGCAACCGCATCGAGATCAACCTGGGAACCGGCCTGCCGATTCCCGGTCCGGTCGGCGGCGAGGTCTATCCGAACAAGAACTTCCCCGACACGCAGACGATGCAGGCCGCGTTCTACATCCAGGACACGATCACCTGGGGCGCGCTGCGGATCATTCCCGCCATCCGCCTCGACTACTACCATCTGTCGCCGAGGCCGGATGCCGCCTTCTACAACACGAATTCCGGCCTCCAGGTCGGCAATGTCTCTGCATTCGCCGTCTCGCCCAAGCTCGGCCTCACCTACGACCTCACCGAGAATTTCCGGCTGTTCGGACAATATGCGCGCGGCTTCCGCGCTCCGCCCTACGACAACGCCAACTTCGCCTATGAGAATCCGGCGCAGGGCTATGCGATCGTGCCGAATTTCGGCCTGCGTCCGGAAACCGTCGACAGCTTCGAGGCGGGTCTGCGCGGCCGCTTTGCCAATGGCTCGAGCTTCCAGGTCAGCGCGTTCTACAACCTCTACAAGGACTTCATCCAGACGGTGGTGATCGACCGGACGAACCCGGCCTTCCCCTTCGGCGTCTCGCAATATCAGAACCTGTCGTCGGTCCGGATCTGGGGCTTCGAGGCGCGCGGCGAATATAGGGTGACGCCGGAATGGATGGTCTACGGCGCCCTGGCCTATGCCAACGGCACCGACCAGACGACTGGCGCCCCGCTCGATTCGGTCGATCCGCTCACCGGCACTGCCGGCGTGCGCTACACGAGCCCGCAGAACTGGATGATCGAGGCGCGGATGAAGGCCGCGCTGACGAAGACGCGGGTCAGCGCTGCGAACATCTTCCAGCCGCCGGCCTATGCCGTCTTCGACCTGCTCGGCTCCTACGAGATCAATCGGAACGTCACGCTGCGCGCGGGCATCTTCAACGTCTTCAACGCCCGCTACTTCAATGCCATCGACGTGGCCGGCCAGTCGGCAACGTTGCCGACGCTTGAACTCCTGCGCTCGCCGGGCCGTTCCGTGTCCGTCAGCATGGCCGCGAAGTTCTGAGGCGGCCATGGCCCGCGGTGCGGCAGCTCGGAGGGGCAAGGCGGCGACGGCGATGCCGGTCCGCGCCCGCGTCCGGCTTCCCGACAGGTTGGAGCCGATCCTCTTCACGGCGGATGGCGCTCCCGCGAGCGGCACGACGAAAACGGAGGCCGCGATCATCGCCATGGCGGTGAAGGCGGTCCGGCAGGAGGCCGGGGAGACCGCCGCTCCGCCGGTCGTTGCCATCGCGTCGCCATCGCCCGCCGCCACCGCGCCGGAGGTTCTGGTCTCATCGGCCGGCGCCACCGCAGCTGTTGCTCCCGACATTGCACTGGCGGAGCGCGACGCGGCACTCCCGGTCGACAGGCCGGCGAAGCGGGTCACCGCCTCGGTCGTCGCTTCGGTCCTGCTCCATGTCGGCGCTGTCGTCCTGTTCGCATGGGCGAGCCTCAATGCGCCGGTCCTTCCGGCCGACGGCGAGGACGGCATTCCGGTGGAGCTCGTCGCCGCTGCCGATCAGGCGGCGGCGTCGCAGCAGGAGATCGCCAGCGGCAAGGAAGACGGCCAGGCGCCCGCGACCACGACGGAGGCGCGTCAGGCTGTCGAGGCGCCGCCGGCCGAGACGCCGCCCGAGCGCCCCGCCACCGAGCCAACCGATGCGACCGCCGAACAGCCGCCAGTCGCCCAGCCGGACCCGGTGACCACAGCCGAGCGCATCATCGACCAGCTTCCGACCCCGCCCATGCCGGACACCCTGCCGATCATGGACCGCGCTCCTCCACCACCGCCGGTCGAGACGCAGCCGGTCACCGAGCCGGTGCAGGAGACACCGCCTCCGCCGAATCCCCAGGTCCAGCCGCAGCCCGTTCAGGAGACGCCGCCGCAACCGGTCGAGGACCCGACCCAGCGTGTCGAGACGCCGCAGCCCTCCGAGGTTCAGGCGATGGTTTCGCCGCCGGCGGTCGAACCGCCGCCCGCGCCGCCCCAACTGGCCGCGACCCCGTCCCGTCCGGTAACGCCGCCGGTTGTCCAACGCGAGCAGCGGCGCGAGCCCGCCATGCGCCGGCAGGCGACGCGGCCTCCGCCGACCCGCCGCGAAGCGCCGACCGACGCGTCGCGTACCCGGCCGACCCGCCAGACGGCGGCGACACCTTCGCCCGAGCGGGAGGCGCGCGCCGCCCGCCAGGCCGAGAGCCGCGCCGCCTCCGCGCCGCGCGGCGAGGGGGTCGGCCGCCAGAACCGGCAGGCCGCAGCAGGCAATGCGGCCTCGGGCGGTGCCAATGCGGCGGCCGTCGCGAGTTATCGCCAGCGCGCTATCGCCCATGTCGCGCGGTTCAAGATCTTCCCGCAGGCGGCTCAGGATCGCGGCCAGCGCGGCAGCGTCGGCTTCACCTTCACCGTGACGCGCGGCGGGCAGGTCACCTCCGTCGCGGTCACCGCCTCGTCGGGCGTGCCGATGCTCGATCAGGCGACCTTGTCGATGGTCCGCCGCGCCGTGCCGTTCCCGCCGATCCCCGAAGGGGGGCCGGCCTCGATGACCATCTCCACCCGCATTGGTTACACGCTCCACTAACAGCCAGCCGCCCGGATCGTCCGGAACGCCAGCCAGGAAGGAAGACTGCCATGTATATCGCGATGAACCGCTTCAAGGTGATCAAGGGCGCCGAAGCCGATTTCGAGACGATCTGGCGCACCCGCCAGTCCTATCTCAACGAGCTCAACGGCTTCGTCGAGTTCTCCCTGCTGAAGGGGCCGGAGCGCGAGGACCACACGCTCTACGCCTCCCACACCGTCTGGGAAACCAAGGCCGATTTCACCGCCTGGACCCAGTCCGATCAGTTCCGCAAGTCGCATGCCCGCGCCGGCCAGCCGCAGGCGAAGCCGACCTCCATGGGCCATCCGGAGTTCGAGGGCTTCGAGGCCGTCATGATCGACGACAACCGCGGCAAGCCCTCGATCGCGGCCGAGTGAGATCATGACCGCTCAAGTGATCGCGATCGACGACCGGCGGGCGGCTGCCCGCGCGGCGCTGGCCGCCAAGCCTGACGGCGTCATCGAGAATGTCGCGCGCGAGCATGGCGTGCCCGTCCGCGACGTTCTCGCCATGCTGCCGGCCGGCGAGAGTGTCGCTGCTCCCGGCTCCGCCTTCGAGGACGTCTGGAACGACGTCACCGGCTGGGGCGAGATCCTGTTCATCGTCAACACGCCGGACGTGGTGCTGGAGTGCCACGGCCCGCTGGTGAAGGGCTCGTCCGGCCATGGCTGGTTCAACGTCCATGGCGACAGCCCCATCGGCGGCCACCTGAAGGCGTCGAACTGCACGGAAGTCTGCTTCGTGGACCGCAAGTTCCACGGCCGCCGCTCGCTGTCGATCCAGTTCTACAACGGCGCCGGCGAGGCCATGTTCAAGATCTTCGTGCGCCGCGACGCCCAGCGCGAGCTGCTGCCCGACCAGATCGCCCGGTTCGAGACCCTTCGGGCGAAATACGCCTGAACCGCCGGGAATGGCAGGGCCGGCAAGCCGCACCGCCGCTGACCCGGCGGTGCGGTTTTTACCGCTCTTGTGGTCAGCGCCCGCCGCGCCTTCATTGCTCCCCAGGTCGTAAAGACACCAGCCGACGCCCCCCGGTCGATCGGCTTCAAGGGAGCGAGCCATGGCAGTGGACGGGACCGCCGATTTCGTGGTCGTGGGCGGAGGATCGTCCGGCTCGGCCCTGGCCGGCCGCCTCAGCGAGGACCCGCAAACCTCGGTTCTGATGCTGGAGGCGGGCAAGGGCGGCGGCGACAGTTTCGTCGTCAACACGCCCATGGCGGTCGTCGCCATGCTGCCGACACGCATCAATAACTGGGGCTTCTCGACCGTGCCGCAGAAGGGGCTGGGCGGACGTGTCGGCTACCAGCCGCGCGGGCGGGGGCTTGGCGGCTCGTCGGCGATCAACGCCATGATCTACATCCGTGGCCACAAATGGGACTACGATCACTGGGCGAGCCTCGGCAATGCCGGCTGGTCCTATGACGAGGTGCTGCCCTATTTCCGCCGGTCGGAAGGCAACGAGCGCCTCGACGGGCCGCTGCACGGACGCGACGGGCCGCTGTCCGTGCAGGACCTGAGAAGCGACAATCCCTGCGGCCAGTTCTTCCTCGATGCCTGCCGGCACCTGCAATTGCGGGAGAACGCCGACTTCAATGGCGAGGACCAGGAGGGTGTCGGCTACTATCAGGTGACCCACAAGGACGGCGAGCGGTGCAGCGCCGCGCGCGCCTATGTCTTGCCCCATCTCGGCAAGCGGACGAACCTGCAGGCGGTCACCGGCGCGCGTACGACGCGCATCCTGTTCGAGGGCAGGCGGGCGGTCGGCGTCGAGTACCGGCTCGGCAGCGAGACCCGCATTGCCCGCGCGCGGCGTGAGGTCATCGTCTCGGCGGGCGCCTTGCAGTCGCCGCAGATCCTGATGCTGTCGGGACTGGGCGCGGCAGCGGACCTCGCGCGCTTCGGCATTCCCGTTGTCGCCGACCTGCCGGGCGTCGGGCAGAACCTGCAGGATCACCCGGACTTCGTCTTCGCCTACAAGTCGGCGAATTCGGACTTCGTGGGCCTGTCACCCGCCGGCAGCGTCAAGCTGATGCGGGAATGGGGCCGCTACAAGCGGGAGCGGCGCGGGCTCCTCGCAACCAACTACGCCGAGGCCGGCGGCTTCCTCAGGACGCGGCCGGACCTTGCGGTTCCCGACATCCAGTTGCATTTCGTCATCGGCATCGTTCAGGACCACGCGCGCAAACAGACGCTCGGCCATGGCTTTTCCTGCCATGTCTGCGTGCTCCGCCCGAAGAGCCGCGGCAGCGTCATGCTGGCCAGCCCCGATCCTGCGGCAGCGCCGCTGATCGATCCGAACTTCTTCGGACATCCCGACGACGTTGCGACCATGGTCGAGGGTTTCAAGCTGACGAAGCGGATCATGGATGCACCGCCGCTGGCCGGACAGGCGACGAAGGATATCGTGACGGCCGGCGTTTCGACCGATGACGAGATCGTCGATCTGCTGCGCCGCAAGGTCGACACGGTCTATCACCCCGTCGGCACCTGCCGGATGGGCGTCGATGAGGGCGCGGTCGTGGATCCGCAATTGCGGGTGCGCGGTGTCGAGGGGCTCAGGGTCGTCGATGCCTCGATCATGCCGACGCTGATCGGCGGCAACACCAATGCGCCGTCGATCATGATCGGCGAGAAGGCGGCGGACATGGTGCGTGCCGGACAGACCGCTCACTGACATCGCGAGCCATGACATGACCATGCGAACCATTATTGCGGCCGCCCTGGCGGCTTGCGTCATCGCATCCGCGGCCTTTGCCCAGCCGCGCGACGCCGAACCCGCGACCCGCGCGGCCAACGAGGCCATGACGCGCGCGCTCGACTTCTCCGACCGGGCTGCTTTCGAGGACGCCGGGCGCGGCTTCATCGCCGCCATCCCCGATGGCACTGTTCCCGGGCCTCTGCCCGTGCCGGCCTGGTCGATGCGGCCGTACGATTTCCTGAACGGCGCTCCGCCAGCCACCGTAAACCCGAGCCTCTGGCGGCAGGCCCAGCTCAACAACATCCACGGCCTGTTCCGTGTCACGGAGCGCGTCTATCAGCTGCGCGGCTACGACATTTCCAACATGACCATCGTCGAGGGCGATACGGGCCTGATCGTCATCGACCCGCTGCTCGCGACCGAGACCGCCAAGGCGGCGCTCGAACTCTATTTCGCCCATCGTCCGCGCCGGCCGGTGGTCGCGGTGGTCTATACGCACAGCCACGCCGACCATTTCGGCGGCGTGAAGGGCATCGTCGGCGATCAGGACGTTCAGGCGCGCCGTACGCGCATCTACGCGCCGTCAGGCTTCATGGAGCATGCGGTCTCCGAGAACGTCATCGCCGGCAATGCCATGAGCCGGCGCGCCTGGTACCAGTTCGGCTCCTATCTGGAGCCCGGCCCGCGCGGGCAGGTCGACACCGGCCTTGGGCGCACGCTCGCCCGTGGCACGCTGACGCTGATCCCGCCGACCGATCTCATCGCCCGGGAATACGAAACGCATATGATCGATGGCGTCGAGGTCGAATTCCATCTGACGCCGGGCACCGAGGCGCCAGCGGAGATGACGCTGTTCTTCCCGCAATTCCGCGTGCTGAACATGGCGGAACTCGCCAACCAGACCATGCACAACCTCTACACGATCCGCGGTGCCGAAATCCGCGATGCCCGCGCGTGGTCGCGCTACATCCAGGACTCGCTCGACCGCTACGGCGAGCGCACCGACATCGTCATCGCCCAGCACAACTGGCCGACTTTCGGCCGCGAGCGGATCGCGACCTATCTGAAGGCCCATCGCGACATCTACAAGTTCATCCACGACCAGACGCTCAGGCTCGCCAATCACGGTCATACGCCAGCTGAAATTGCCGAGCGGTTGCGCCTTCCGGCCTCGCTAGCGCGCGAATGGTCGGTGCGCGGCTATTACGGCACGCTCAGCCACAATGCGAAGGGCGTCTATCAGCGCTATCTCGGCTGGTATGACGGCAACCCCGCCAATCTCTCGCCCCTGCCGGAGGTCGAGGCGGCGAAGAAGACCGTCGAATATATGGGTGGCGCGACCGCGGTCATCGCCAGGGCGCGCGCCGACTTCGCGAGCGGCCAGTACCGATGGGTCGCGAGCGTGATGAACCAGGTCGTGTTCGCCGATCCCACCAACCGCGAGGCGCGCGAGCTCGGCGCAGCCGCGCTCGAACAGCTCGGCTACCAGACCGAGGCCGGCACATGGCGCAACGCCTATCTGATGGGCGCCATGGAGTTGCGCTCCGGCGTGCCGCGCCCGCCCGGCGGGGCAGCCGCGACGAGTTCGGTCAATATCGACATGCTCAAGGCCGTGCCGCTCGATCTCCTGTTCGACTTCATGGCTGTCAGGCTCAATGCCGAGAAGGCCGAGGGCCGGCGCATCGTCATCAACTGGACCTTTACCGACACGAACCAGACCTTCACGCTGAACCTTGAAAACGCGACGCTGACCAATGTTTCCGGGCGCCATGCCGCCGACGCCGATGCGGCCTTCACGCTGACGCGCGAGACATTCGACAGGATCATCACCCGGCAGCGCACCTTTCCCGCCGCCATCGCGCTTGGCGAGGTGCGCTTCAGCGGCAATCCCCTGAAGTTCGGCGAGTTGGCCGGTCTCCTCGACGAGTTCTCGCCGGCCTTTCCGATCGTCGAGCCGCGCCCGTCGGCGCCTTGAGCCGAAACGAAAAGGCGGCCGGGACTGGCCCGGCCGCCTTGTACGTCATGACGCTCTTGGGCAATCGCCGCCCGGTCAGAAATTGACCTTGTCGCCGCCCTTCAGCTCCAGGATTTCGCGGGCGTCGTCCGGCGTCGCTACTTCGAGGCCGAGGCCCTCGATGATCTGGCGCACCTTGGTGACCTGCTCGGCATTCGACTTGGCGAGCCGTCCGGCTCCGAGCCACAGCGAATCCTCGAGGCCGACACGCACATTGCCGCCCATGGCGAGCGACATGGCCGCGATCGGCATCTGGTTGCGGCCCGCGCCAAGCACCGACCAGTGATACTGGTCGCCGAACAGGCGGTCGGCGGTGCGCTTCATCATCACCACGTCCTCGTAATGGCCGCCAATGCCGCCGAGGATACCGAACACCGACTGGATGAAGAACGGCGGCTTGATGATGCCACGATCTGCGAAGTGGCGCAGGGTGTAGAGATGCCCGATATCGTAGCACTCGACCTCGAAGCGGGTGCCGTTATTGGCGCAGGTCGTCAGGATGTACTCGATATCGGCCAGCGTGTTCTTGAACATGCCGGCGCGCGAGCCCTCCAGATACTGTTTCTCCCAGTCGTATTTGAAGTCCTTGTAGCGCTCCAGCATCGGGTAGAGGCCGAAGTTCATCGTGCCCATATTGAGGCTGGCGACTTCCGGCGCGTAGTGCGCGGCGGGCTTCACGCGCTCTTCCACGGTCATGGTCATCGCGCCGCCCGAGGTGATGTTCACCGCGACGTTGGAGCGCTGCTTGATCACCTTGAGGAACGGCTCATAGGCCTCGACCGACTGGTCCGGGCGGCCGTCCTTCGGGTCGCGCGCATGGAGATGGACGATGGCCGCGCCCGCTTCGGCCGCGGCGATCGCGTTCTCGGCGATCTGCTGGGCCGTGATCGGCAGGTACTCCGACATGGTCGGCGTGTGGATCGAGCCGGTAATGGCGCAGGTGATGATGACCTTTTTGGACTTGGCCATGGAGGTTTCCTTCGCGTTTCCTTCGCGGGGCGGCAGGGGCGGACCGCATGCCTCGCCCCTGATTGATCGATTGATCAGGACGGCTTCTTCTTGGCCTGCCTCTTGTGCGCCTTCAAGGCCGCCAAACGGCCATCCCGCCATTTCGACAGGCGGGCTATGCGCTCCGGCGTCTGCTCGCCGGACCATTCCGCCATGATCGCCTTCTCGTTCTTCGCGGTGAACACGTCGCGTCCCGTCAGCTTGGCGAGGCTCGGTCCGTAGCGGCGGTTGTAGTCGGGAATGCCGGCGGGCGCGTTGAGTTCGATGGTCTCGAACGGCCCGAGGAACGACCAGCGCAGCCCGAGCCCGTCGCGGATCGTCTTGTCGAGATCCTCGGGGCTGACGACGCCGGAGCCGACGAGATCGAAGGCTTCCGCCATCAGCACCGCCTGCAGGCGGTTCAGCACGAAGCCGTTGACCTCCTTGCGGACGGTGACCGGCACCTGTCCGGCTTTCTCGTAGTAGCCGCGCGCCTTTTCCACCAGTTTCGGATCGGTCCAGGGCGAGGGGCAGAGCTCGACGATGGGCACGAGATGCGGCGGGTTGACCGGATGGGCCACCATCACGCGCTTGCGGTGCTTCAGGTCCTTCGCCCAGAGCGAGGCGAACAGGAACGAGGTCGAGGACGTCACGATGGCCGAGGGCGGCGCCAGCTTGTCGATCTCGGTGTGGATCTTGATCTTGGCCTCGACCGTCTCCGGGCCGTTTTCCTGCACCAGCGCGACACCCTTCAGGGCGTCGGCGAGGTCCCTGGCGACGACGAGGTTCTCCGCCGAAGCCTTGGGGTCCTTCACGAGACCGAGCGCCGCCAGTTCCTTCAGGTTGCGCGCGATGTGCGTCTTGGCGGCCTTCGCGACGCCCGGCACCGGGTCATAGAGCGCCGTCGTCCAGCCGTGGCTGCAGAAGACGGTGGCCCAGGCCCGGCCGATCAGGCCCGAACCGACGATGGCGACTTTCGGCATGTCATGAACCTCGCAATCACATTCGTTGAGCGGCCGATCCGGCCGCCGTCACAGCCACAGCACCTTGCGGCGTAGTTCAAGGTCCTCGCGCAGGTCCTTCGAGGCGCCGGACCATGTCACCGAGCCGCGCTCCAGCGCGACGGTGCGATCGGAGAGGGCCAGCGCCAGTTCCAGATGGTGGTCGACGATGATGATCGAGACTTCGTGGCGCAGCTTGTCGAAGGCCTCGAACAATTCCTCGGTGATGGCCGGCGACAGGCCCTCGAAGGGTTCGTCGAGCAGCAGGAGCCGCGTGTCGCCGACGAGAGCGCGGGCGACCGCCACCATCTGCTGCTCGCCGCCTGACAGGAAGTCGGCCGAGGTGTTCCAGCGCTCCTTGAGGCGCGGGAAGAATGCGAGAACACGGTCCTCGTCCCAGTGGCGGCCGGCGCCGGTGCGCCGCTTCAGCCGGCCGAGCATGAGATTGTCCTTGACCGACAGGCCCGCGAACAGGCCGCGCCCCTGCGGCACGTAGCCGACGCCGAGCCGAGCCACCCGGTCCGGCGGCAGGCCGGCGAGCGCGTCGCCGCCGAGCGACACCGTGCCGGAGGCTGGCGGCGCGATGCCGGTGATCGTCTTGAGCACGGTCGACTTGCCCGCGCCATTGCGGCCAAGCAGGGCGACGATCTCGCCGGCCTTCACGTCCATGGTCACGTCGTTGAGGATGTGGCTCTTGCCGTAGAAGGTGTTCACATCCCTCATCGCCAGCAGGGTTTCGGTCGTCGCGGCGGACACCCGTTCCTTGGCGGCGACCGCATGGGCGCCGGAGCCGAGATAGACCGCCTGCACCTTCTCGGACGAGCGCGCATCCTCCACCGTGCCGTCGACCAGCACCTCGCCGTCGTTCATCACCGTCACGTGGTCGGCGAGCTGGAACACGCGGTCGATGTCGTGCTCGACCAGCAGCACAGGGATGTCGCCGGAAATGGTCTTGATGATGTCGCCGACGCGCTTGCGCTCGGCGGCGGCGAGGCCGGCCAGCGGCTCGTCCAGCAGCAGCACGCGCGGGCGCGTGGCGAGCGCCAGGGCCATGTCGACCAGGCGCTGGCCGCCATAGGACAGCGATCCCGCCTCGGCCTTCTCGATCCCGGCGAGCCCGAGATAGCGCATCAGCGTCGTCGTATCCTGTCCGAGGCCGGGCAGGGCGGTTGCTTCGGCCCAGACGCCGAAGCGGCCGGAATGGCGCGCCTGGATGGCGAGGCGCACGTTCTCCTCGATGGTGAGACCGGGAAAGAGGTTGGTGATCTGGAACGAGCGGCCGATGCCGGCCTGCGTGATCGCCTGCGGCGAGAGGCCGCCGACCTCGCGGCCCTCCAGCGTCACCGACCCCTTGTCGGGTGGGAACATGCCGGAGAGCAGGTTGAAAGCGGTGGTCTTGCCGGCGCCGTTCGGGCCGATCAGCGCGTGCAGCGTGCGGTCGCGGATGGTGAAGGAGACACCCCGGACGGCGCGGATGCCGCCGAAGCTCTTGACGATGCCGTCGGCCACCAGCACCGCGCCGCCACCCGCCTTGCCCTCGCGGACGAATTCGCGCGGCACCGGGCCGACATCCTCGACCCGCCGGGCGGCCATGGCCGCATCGGTCTCCTCCGTCTTGCGGAAGGGGGCCATGAGCCGTTCGGCGACGCCGACGAGGCCGGTCGGCGAGAAGACGATGAAGGCGACGAACAGGAGGCCGAAGAACAGCAGCCAGCTCGACGTGAACAGCGACAGATACTCGCGGAACAGCATGAAGAAGAGCGCGCCGAGGGCAGGGCCTAGGAACGAGCGCATGCCGCCGATGACCACCATGGCGAGGAGCTCGCCGGAAGCCTGGATATGCATCGCATCGGCGGAAGTGAAGCGATGGTGGAAGGCCGCGAGCGCGCCGGCAAAGCCCGCCAGCGTCGCCGAGATGGTGAAGGCGATCAGCTTGTAGCGCGTGGTGTCGTAGCCGACGAAGCTGGCGCGCGTCTCGTTCTCGCGGATCGCCACCAGCACGGTGCCGACCGCCGAGCGGTGGAAGCGCTGGAGCAGGAAGACGACGGCGAAGCCGATCACGGCGACGAATCCGTAGAACAGCCAGGGGTCGTTGAGGTCGAGGCCCGGCCAGATCGGGCGCACGAGGCCGCCGAGCCCGTTCTCGCCGCCGGTCAGCTCGGTCCAGCGGAACGATACGGTGAACGCGACCGCCGCGAGCGCGAGCGTCAGCAACGAGAAATAGACGCCACGCCGCCGCAGGATGAGCAGGCCGGCCAGCGCCGAGAAGGCGCCGACGAAGACAATGGCGAACAGGATCGGCAGCAGCATCTGGCCGGGCAGGAAGTGACGCTGCGCGAGCGCCGCCGCATAGGCGCCGATGCCGAAGAAGGTTGCGTGGCCGAACGAGACGAGGCCGGTATGGCCGACGAGGATGTTCAGGGCGAGGGCGGCGATGGCGAAGATCACGACGTCGGTCGCGGACGTCAGCGTCAGGCCGATCGACAGCATGAGGAAGGGCAGGACGACCAGCCCGGCGAGGGCCGCGAGAAGGTTGCGCGTCGAGGCGGTCATGCGGTCACTCGAACTTCTGGATGCGCTCGCCGAACAGGCCGCGGGGCCTGAGCAGCAGGACGAGCACCATGAGGAGATAGACGGAGGCTTCGGTCGCGGCCGGGTAGAAATGGGCGGCGACACCGCGCGTCACGCCGACGATGCAGGCGGCCGCCACCACGCCCCAGAACGAGCCGAGGCCGCCAATCACCACCACGACGAAGGCGAAGGTGATGATCTCCTGCCCCATGGCGGGATGGACGCCCGCGATTGGCGCGATCAGCACGCCGGCAAGGGCCGCGAGCCCGACGCCGATCATCACCACGGCTGTCATGTAGGGCTTCAGCGAAATGCCGAGCGCGCCGACCATGTCGGGGTTCTGCACGCCGGCGCGGACGACCTTGCCGAAGGCGGTCCGCGCCAGCAGCAGCCAGAGGCCGGCGACACACAGAACGGCCGTGCCGAGGATCATCAGCCGGTAGCGGGAATAGACGAAATCGCCGAGGAAGACCTGCCCGCGCAGCGCCTGCGGGATCGAGAAGGGGACGGGCGCGGCGCCATAGAGGATGCGCAGCGACTGTTCGGCCACCATGGCGAGGCCGAAGGTCAGCAACAGGCCGAGGATGGGGTCGGCCGTGTAGAACCGGCGCAGCAGGTAGCGCTCGATCACCAGCCCGATGAGCGCCACCGCCAGCGGCGAGACGATCAGCGCCCCGCCGAAGCCGATATGCGGCGCCAGAGTCACCGCGAGATAGGCGCCGATGGCGTAGAACGCGCCGTGGGCGAGGTTCACGATGCCGCCGAGCGAGAAGATCATCGATAGCCCGAGCGCGATCATCACGTAATAGGCGCCGAACAGCAGGCCGTTGAGGATCTGGGAGATGAGCGGAATCAGGTCTGGCACGCTCGGTTCCTGGCTAAGGGCAGGCTTCAAGCCCGCCTGACGCAGCGCATTTCCTGTCCAGTCGCGTCATGGCCCGGCTTGTCCCGGCCATCCACGATTTGAACGCGACGAAATGAGAAGTCGTGGATGCCCGGCACAAGGCCGGGCATGACGATTGAAGCGGTGGGCAACGGTTGCGTCTCGGAACGACAACCGATGCCCGTCATTCAACGGCTCACGCCGAGCGGAACACGCACTTGTTCTCTTCCTCGGTCGCCGCGATCACCTCGAGGCTCTCGTTCGGTCCCGGCACCGGGGGCGAGGAGGAGAAGATGTCCCACTGGTTCTTCACCTGCGCCTGAGGCAGCGCGGTGATCGCGTACATCTCGGTCATCATCTGATGGTCGCGGGCGCGGAAATAGCTCTCGCGCGACTTCAGAACGTCGAACTTCGCGCCCTTCTCGAAATGCTCGACGATCTTGGTCGGATCGGTCGAACGGGTCTCGGCCATCGACTGGGCGATGATCTTGAGCGAGCAGTACTCGCCCCACGCCTGGTTCTCCGGCGGACGGCGGTGCTTGGCTGTGAAGGCGGCGACGAACTTCTTGCTGTTCGGCGTGTCGACGAGATGGTGCCAGAGCGCCGGCCAGATGCCGCCGAAATTGCCGGGACCCGCGCCCCAGGCGAGCGCCGTGTCGAAGCCGAAGCCGGCGACCGGGAAGGTCAGGCCGAACTCGGCATACTGCTTGAGGAAGTTGGTGATCTGCGTTCCCGCGAGGTTGAGGATCACCACGTCCGGGCGGGCCTGGCGGATCTTCAGCAGGAAGGGCGAGAAGTCGGCGAGATCGGTCGGGATCAGGTCGTCGCCGGCATGGTTGGCGTTGTTGCCGGCCATGAAGCGCTTGGCGACGTTCAGGAGGTCGTGGCCGAAGGCATAGTCCGCCGTCAGCGAATACCACTTCTTCCCCGTCACGAGGCCGTTGGCGACCAGTGAGCGTCCCACCGCCTTCACATACATCGAGTTCTGCGCCTCGATGTGGAACATGTAGCGCTGGCAGTCCGAGCCGCGCAGCGCGTCCGAGTTCGCGCCCGTGTTGATGAACAGCACCTTCTCGCGTTGCACGACCTGCGCGATGGCGAGCGCGGAGGCCGACGAGATTTCGCCGATCAGCGCCGAGATCTTGTCGCGCTGGATCAGCCGCTCTGCCTTGGCGGAGGCCTGCTGCGGATTGGGGCTGTCGTCGTAGATGACCTCGATCTTGCGGCCGTTGACGCCGCCGGCGGCGTTCACTTCCTCCACCGCCAGCTGCATGGCCTGGACGGCATATTCGCCGAGCGGGCCGAGGAAGCCGGTGCGCGGCGTGATATGGCCGAGCTTGATGGCCTCGGACTGCGCGTAGCTGATCGCCGGAGCGCCGAGCGTGCCGAGGGCGGCCGCGCCCGCGGAGGCCTTGAGAATCGTGCGGCGTGAAAGGCTCGTATCGAGCGGCATGGGACGTCTCCTTTGCGTTTCCACCTGTTCATCTGCGGAGCGGTTGTTCCCCTCTCGCAGCCGGCGGCCATGCGGCTTGCCGTGATCTGTGATCACAGTTATGGTTCCTCAAACGGCCGGCTTTGTCCAGCCCCTCCACGGAAACGCCAGCAGATTATGAGCGTCGCCGAAGCCCTCACCGCCCTTGGCCCTTTGGAGCGCGAGACCCTCGGCGACAAGGTCTACGGCCAGTTGCGCGAGCTCCTGATGGAGGGTCGTCTCGCGCCTGGCGACAAGCTGTCCCTGCGCGGCACGGCCGAGGCGCTCGGCGTATCCATGATGCCGGTGCGCGAGGCGGTCAGCCGCCTCGTTGCCGACCGGGCGCTGGAAGTGGCGCCGAACCGCGCGGTGCGGGTGCCGATCCTGACCATCGGCCAGTTCAGCGAACTGACCACCGTGCGCATCGAGCTCGAAGGCTTCGCCGCCGAGCGCGCCGCTGCTTCCGCTTCTCCCGCCGACATTGCCCGGATCGCGGAGTCCGAGGCGGCGTTCCGGGGCTTGAGCACGGTCAGGCGGCCCGACCTCGCCGAGGCGGTGCGCCTCAACAAGGACCTGCATTTCGCGATCTATGCGGCCACCGGCCTGCCGACCCTGGTCGAGATCATCGGCGGTCTCTGGCTGAAGGCCGGGCCGATCCTCAATCTCGACCTCGGCGCCAATCCCGACCGGTTCGCCACCGGCGGCGCGGTGCGCTTCCATGCCGAGGCGCTGGCGGCGATCAAGGCCGGTGACTGCGAGGGCGCGCGCGCCGCCATCGCCGCCGACATCCGGGGCGCCGCTGACTTCATCATCGCCCGCGGCGGCCTTGCCGCCGACGTGGCCGCGGACTGACATCAACAAGCATCAGGGAGAGCATTCCATGGATCTCGGCATCAAGGGCCTGCGCGTGCTGGTCACGGCGGGCGCCAACGGCATCGGCCGCGAGGTCGCCCGCGCCTTCGCGGAAGAGGGGGCGAAGGTCCATGTCTGCGACGTCGACCGCGAGGCCATCAACGAACTCGCCCGTACCGATCCCGGCATCTGGTCCAGCCCCTGCGACGTATCGAACCGCGCCGAGGTGAAGGCTCTGTTCGACACCGCCATCGACCGTCTCGGCGGGCTGGATGTGCTGGTCAACAATGCCGGAATCGCCGGTCCGACCGGACGTGTCGAGGAGATCAACCCGGAGGACTGGGATCGCTGCATCGACATCTGCCTGACCAGCCAGTTCAACTGCGCCCGTCTCGCCGTGCCGCATCTGAAGAAGAGCGACAACGCCTCGATCATCAACCTCGCCTCGGTGGCGGGCCGCTTCGGGTTTGCGTTGCGCACGCCCTATTCGGCGGCGAAATGGGGCGTCATCGGCTTCACCAAGTCGCTGGCCGTCGAGCTCGGCGAGTTCGGCATCCGCGCCAATGCCATCCTGCCGGGGCTCGTCGAAGGCGACCGCATCCGCCGGGTGCTGGAAGCGAAGGCGCAGTCGCGCGGCGTCGCCTATCGCGAGATCGAGCAGCAGGCGGTGGCCTATACGTCGCTGAAGACCTTCGTCACCGCCCGGCAACTTGCCGATCAGATGCTGTTCCTCGCCTCGCCGAAGGGGCGGACCATTTCCGGTCAGGCCATCTCCATCGACGGCGACATGCAGATGCTCACCTGACGGCTTGTTGGTTGCGGCCGAACATGCGACGCAGCCGGCGTGACCGTCATCGCGCACCTGTCCGACCTGCACCTGTCGCCGGTGCCGTTCCCCGCGGAATGGCCCTGGCGGCTGAAGCCGGTGCTCGGCTGGATCAATTGGCGCCGGCAGCCGGGCGCGCATGACAATGCGGTGTGGGAGCGGACGGCTGCGGCCGTGCTTGCTGCCTCTCCCCACTTCGCGGTGGTCACCGGCGACCTGATCGAGCTCGGCCTGTCGGAAGAATACGGGCGGGCGGCGGCTGCATTGGCGAGGCTCGGCGATCCCGAGGCCGTCTCATGGGCGCCGGGCAATCACGACGCCTACACGACTGACACCACCGCCCGTATTCGCGAACGCCTGTTCCGCTGGCTCGGCCCTGCTCAGGCGCCTGGCGACCTGCGCGCGCATTTTCCGCGCCTCGATCTCGTCGGCCGGGCGGCGGTGATCACCCTTTGCTCAGGCACGCCGACATGGACCTTCTCGGCCGAGGGCGCGCTTGGTCCGGCGCAGCTTGCCCGTCTCGACATCCTGCTCGCCGGCATCGACCGGACGGCGCACCTGCCGGTCATCGCCGTCCACCACCCTCCCGCGGCCGAGGGCCTGTCGCGCCTGAAGCGCCTGCGCGACGGTGAGGCGCTGCTACATCTCCTGGCTCGCCATCGCTGTCCGCTCGTTCTGCACGGCCATCTTCATGAAGCGCGCCGGCACGAATGGACGGCTTTCGGGCACCGCATCGCGCTGATCGGCGCTCCCTCCGCCTCGGCCACCGGCCGCCATGGCGAGGACGGACCGGCCTTCAATCTCGTCACCATCGCGCCGGACCTGACCTGGCGAGTCGAAACCCGCGCGGTGACCTGACACCGCCTTGCGGGGCTGGCCTGCGCCTTGCCGGTTGGAATCTCGCCGGCTTGGTGTCTTGAATGTCCGCCCTTCCGAAGCTCGACCCAAGATCGCCCCGATGAACGCGCCCGTTGCCTCGAACATCAAGCCCGCTTTGCTGGAGGCGCTGCAGGCGCTCGTCGGCAACCGCGTCACCACGTCCGAGTCGGATCGGGCGCAGCACGGACGCGACGAGTCGCGTCACCCCGCTCACCTGCCGGACGCCGTCTGCCGGGCACTGTCGACCGAGGAGGTCTCGGCCATCGTCAGGCTCTGCAACGCGCATGACACGCCGGTCGTCGCTTACGGCGCCGGCTCCTCGCTGGAAGGCGCGCTGATCCCGGTGAAGGGCGGCGTCTCGCTCGACCTGACCGGCATGAATCAGATCCTTGCCGTCCGCGCCGAAGACCTTGACGCGACTGTGCAGGCCGGCGTCACCCGCAAGACGCTGAACGCCCACCTGCGCGATACCGGGCTGTTCTTCCCGATCGATCCCGGCGCCGACGCCACCATCGGTGGCATGGCCGCGACCCGCGCTTCCGGCACCAATGCGGTGCGCTACGGCACCATGCGCGAGAACGTCGTCAGCCTCACCGTGGTTCTGGCCGACGGGCGCGTCATCCGCACCCGCTCGCGTGCCAAGAAGTCGTCGGCCGGCTACGACCTCACCGGCCTTTTCGTCGGTCAAGAAGGCACGCTCGGCATCATCACCGAGGTAACCGTTCGCCTCTACGGCATTCCCGAGGTCATGGCCGCCGCGATCTGCGCCTTTCCGAGCGTCGAGGCGGCCGTCGACACGGTCATCCAGACCATCCAGATGGGCCTGCCGATCTCGCGGGTGGAGCTGCTGGACGACAACGCCATCCTTGCCGTCAACGGCTATTCCAAGCTCGGCCTGCCGGTGACGCCGACCCTGTTCTTCGAATTCGCCGGCAGCCAGTCGGCGGTCGAGGAGCAGGCCAGCATCGTCGAGGAGCTCGCCAAGGGCGAGGGGGCCACCAACTGGAAATGGTCCACCGACGCCGACGAGCGCGCGAAGCTCTGGCAGGCCCGCCACGACATCCATTGGGCGATCCGCGCGCTGCGGCCGGGCGCCAAGGGTTTCGGCACCGATGTCTGCGTGCCGATCTCCGCGCTGGCCGACGTGATCCGCGCCGTGCGTCAGGACACGTCCCAGCGCACCTTCGGCACCACTCTGGTCGGCCATGTCGGCGACGGCAATTTCCACCTCGGCATGCAGATCGACCCGGACGACCCCGACGAGTGGAAGCAGGCCAACGAGATCAACGACCGCATGGTGCGTCACGCCATTTCGCTCGGCGGCACCTGCACCGGTGAGCACGGCGTCGGCATCGGCAAGATGAAGTTCATGCGCGAGGAACACGGCGAGGCCGTGGATGTGATGCACATGATCAAGGCTGCGCTCGACCCCAAGGGCATCCTCAACCCCGGAAAGGTCCTCCCAGCGTGAGCGACGGTCTGGCATTCAGCGATTTCACCACCGAATCCCTGCTCGAAACCGTCCGGCAGTGGGTCGCCATCGAGAGCCCTACGCAGGACGTCGCCGGCGTCAACCGCATGGCCGATCACGCGGAGCGGCTGCTCGTCGCAGCCGGCGCGTCCATCGAGCGCATTCCCGGCACGGACGGCTACGGCGACATCCTGATCGGCCGCATCGCGGGCGACGAGGAAGGCCCGGGCATTCTCGTTCTCGGCCATATCGACACGGTGCACCCGGTCGGCACGCTGGCGGGGCCGCTGCCCTGGCGGATCGAGGACGGCCGCGCTTACGGGCCGGGCATCTACGACATGAAGGGCGGCAATGCCATGGCGGTGGCGGCGCTGACCCATCTGCACGACACTGGACGCCGGCCGCGCCTGCCGGTCTCGGTCATGTTCATCCCGGACGAGGAAGTCGGTAGCCCGTTCTCGCGCGCGCATATCGAGGCGGAGGCGAAGCGCCACGCCATCGTGCTGGTGGCCGAGCCCTCGGGCGAGGGCGGCAAGCTCACCGTCGGCCGCCACGGCATTGCCCGCTACTATCTGGAGACGACCGGCAAGCCCGCCCATGCCGGCGCCTATCACACGCGCGGGCGCAGCGCGATCCGCGAGATGGCCCGGCAGGTGCTGACCGTCGAAGCCATGACCGACTATGGCCGCACCATCACCCTGAACGTCGGCACGATCTCCGGCGGCACCCACGAGAACATGGTGCCGATCTCGTCGCGCGCCTGCGTTTACGTGCTGGTGCCGACCGCCGAGGCCGAGGCCGAGGTGCGAGGCCAGCTGCTGGCGCTCCAGCCGCACGACCCCGACGTGAAGCTCGACGTGACGCTCGGGCTCTACCGGCCGTCCTACGCCAAGACGCCGGCGATCCAGCGGCTCTATGATCACGCCGCCGCGCTGCTGGAAGGCACGGAGTGGCCGGCTGCGGGTGAGCGCATTGCCGGCGGCGGCTCGGATGGCAATTTCACCGGGGCTCTGGGCGTTCCGACCCTCGACGGGCTCGGCGTCATCGGCGACGGGCCGCATACACACTACGAAAACATCGAGATTTCATGCCTCGTGCCGCGCACGCGGCTGTGGGTGCGCCTGTTCGAGACCCTGTCGCGCGATCTCGTGGCCTGACATCCGCCGCACCGCCGGTCTTCACGCGCGCCTCACGGCGCATCAACGACGCGTGAGCGTGCAACGGCGGCCCTCCGTCCTGCGTATGCGCTTGCAGAAGCACGACCGTGCTTCGGTGCCGGAAGGCACGGCAACAGACCAACGGAGAGACGCCATGAACAGGATCATTCTCGCCGCCGCCCTCGGCCTCGCCCTGTCCGCTCCGGCCCTTGCGGAGGATGGGTCCGCCGGCTTCACGGTGAACCCCGGTGTCGCGGGCGTCGATCAGGCCAGGAGCATGGGCCATGGCGCGACCATGCGCGGCCACCGGGCCGCCCGCCCGATCTTCGGAACCTCGGCGGCCGTGCCGCGGGTTGATGTCGAGCAGGTTCCCTCGAGCGCCTTCGGCGGGGCGACCGGCCTCTGATCGCCGGACATCGGCGCCGGAGCTGAGGCTCCGGCGTCGCCGGCCGCGCCGGGTTCTCGCCGCCAGTCAGGCAACCGGGGCAGCCAGCCGCGCCTGCGCCCACCATTCGTCGATCGCGGCGCGGTCGCAGGCGAGCTTCACGTCCATTCCGCCGGCGAATGCATCCCATGCCGCCATGAAGCGCGTGGGCACGCCGACGACGAGCGGCAGGTCCGCCGCGACGGCGGCGCCGATTTCGGCGCTCAGCCCGCCGCCTTCGGCTTCCATGCGCCCGAACTTGTTGATCAGCACGACGTCAACCGGCCGGCCGATCGCCTCCCTGACCGCCGCTGCCGCCTCGGCGAGGCCGGTGGGGTCGAGCCGGCAGGCGCCGACGCTGCCCGCGCCGAGATCCTGACAGATCGAGATGCGCCGGCCGGAACCCAGCACTTCCAGCTCCATGTCGAGATCGGCGCAACTGGCGCCCGCATTGATCTGCACGACGCCGGCAACCGAATGGCCGCGCGCCATCCAGCCGCGCGCGACCTCGGCCAGAAGGCCGTCGCAATCGTCGTCGGGGCCATAAATCACGGCTGCAATCAGGGACATCGGCGCTTCCTTGTCGGGGCCAAGATGGGACGCCGGCCGCGTAACGTAAAGCCCGGCCGGGCGTCTCGGCACCGACACGGAACTCATGTTTGAATGGCGTGGCAAGATTTTCGGGAGATCCGCATGCTGAAGCCCGCCCTCGTCATCCTCTCGCTCGCAGCCGTCACCGCCGCCACATCCGTCCCGGCGGAGGCGCGGCACCGCCGCCATCATCACGGCACCATGCACGGCTGGTGCAGGGCGGATGCCGCTGAGATGATGGGTATTCGCCGCGCCGCCATCAGCCTCGAACCGCGTGCCGCCCGCACGGCCGGCGGGCGCTACGAGCTGCGCGGCTTCGCCAGCCACGGCCGCTACGGCCAGCGCGCCTTCACCTGCCACTTCAATGCGCGCGGCGTGTTGCAGGGCGCGGTGTGAGCCGCCTCACGCCTTCCTGATCCGGAACGACAGCACGCCGTCCGCGCGCTCCTGGCCCTCCAGCGCATCGCCCGTCTCGCGCACGAGGTTGGGGATGTCGATGGCCGCCATCGGATCGGTGCAGTCGAGGATCAGCAGCGTCCCTGCCGGCAGGCGCGTCAGGGCCTTGCGCGCCTTGAGCGCGGGCAGGGGGCATTTCAGCCCCTTGAGGTCGAGACGGGTTTCCCCGGTGGGCGAAGCGGTGTCGGCCATGGTCCCGCTCACTCGATCACGATCTTCGGCGGGGCCTTGATCGTCACATCGCCGGTGCCGGTGAGACTCGCCCAGACCTGCCGCGCGATGTCGCGATAGACGAGAGTGTGCGGGCTGCCGGGCTCGGTCGCGACGATCGGCTGGCCGGAATCGGAGCGCTCGCGCAGCTTCATGTCGAGCGGCACCTCGCCGAGGAACGGCACCTTGAGCCGCTCGGCCTCGCGCCGTGCGCCGCCATGGCCGAAAATATCGTAGCGGTTGCCGGTATCGGGCGCGATGAAATAGCTCATGTTCTCGACGATGCCGAGGATTGGCACCTCGGTCTTGCGGAACATGGCGACGCCGCGCCGCGCGTCGATCAGGGCGAGATCCTGCGGTGTCGAGACGATCACGGCGCCGGCAAGCGGGGTCGCCTGGGCCATGGTCAGCTGCGCGTCGCCCGTGCCGGGCGGCATGTCCACCACCAGCACGTCGAGTTCGCCCCAGGCGACCTCGCGCAGCATCTGCGTGATGGCGCTCATCACCATCGGCCCACGCCAGACCATCGGTGTTTCTTCCTCGACCATGAAGCCGATGGACATGACCTTGACGCCGTAGCCCTCGAGCGGCGCGAGGGTCCGGCCCTGAACGACGCGCGGCTTGCCCGACAGGCCGAACAGCTTGGGCATGGACGGGCCGTAGATGTCGGCGTCGAGGATGCCGACCTTGCGGCCGTCCGCCGCGAGCGCCAGCGCGAGGTTGGCGGCGGTCGTCGACTTGCCGACGCCGCCCTTGCCCGAGGCGACGGCGATGACATGCTTCACGCCGGGCAGGGTTGCGGCCTTCGGTGTCGGCGGCTGGCTCGGCCGGCCCGGCGCGACGTGCGGCTGGGTGGCCGGCGGTGGCCGCTGGCCCCGCTCGGCGGGCCGGTCCGCTGTCAGCGCGACGAGCGCCTGCCCGACGCCGGGAATGCCAGAAATGGCCGATTGCGCGGCGGCGCGCACGGGCTCCATGGCGGCGGCCTCGGTCGGGTCGATGCCGATCGACACCATGACCTTGTCGCCGTTGACGAGAATGTCGGAGAGCCGGCCGGAAGCCGTCAGCGTTTGCCCGCTCGTCGGCAGCCTCACCTTTTCCAGTGCGCGCGCGACTTCGTCCCGTGTGACCATGATGCCCTCGACCGATCACCGGTCACATAGGGCATCGGGCCGGAGTGCGGAAGGGCGGAAGGCTCAGGGGCTGACGGTCAGGCGCAGGACATAGGCGTCGAGCGCCGGCGCGCGGTTGGCGGTGGAGAGTTCGCGCGGCGGCGAGACGAGCTCGCCGAAGGCGACGAAGCGGCCCTGGACCGGCACGAAGGGGGCGGCGAGATGGGCGGCGGGCGACATACGGAAGGTCGGCGTGCCGGCCCCGACCGCCTCGACCTCGACCACCGGCGATCCCGCGCGCGGGCAGCCGGCGGCGCTGGCGCAGCGCCCGTCCGAGATCACCCGTGAGAATTTGAGCGTGATCTGGCGGCCATTGGCGCCGGGCACCACGATGCTTTCGCCGCCACGGATCTCCACGCGCTGCATCTCCTGCGACCGTGCCGGACCCGGCCCCGTCATCAGGAGCAGGACCGAGGAGGCGGCGAGGAACATCAGTGTCGGGGCAGCGATCATCGTGGCGTTCGCAAGAAAGCGAGGATCGAGAAACATATGCGACTCCGGATATTTCACCCGTGTGTCGCTGTGGCGGTCTGAATGGTTCAATCGCGAATATGGATGTCCACGCGCGCCGTGCCCGTGGCTGTCCGTGTCACGAAATCGCGAGCGGATGGCGTCGCGGCGATGCGCGCATGGCTGTGCCGGCAAAAAGGCTGAAAAATCCGCAAAACGCTTATTGGAGCCGTCATCGAGTCGTGTTAGCAGGCATCGCCAACCCTAAAGCGAGCCGCCGCCGTCCTTCTTGCCGAGTCGAGAGGGCCGAGACGGTTTTTCCCTCAACCCGCGCGGAGTTGGCCATGGCCCTCATCAAGACCTTCGAGGAAGCTCTCACCTTCGACGACGTGCTCCTGCGGCCGGGCCTGTCGGACGTGATGCCGGGCGATGTCGATGTGAAGAGCCGCATCACCCGCTCGATCTCGCTGAATATCCCCGTCATCTCCTCGGCGATGGACACGGTCACCGAGTACCGCATGGCCATCGCCATGGCGCAGGCCGGCGGCATCGGCGTCATCCACCGCAACCTCGACCCGGACGTGCAGGCCGATCACGTCCGGCAGGTGAAGCGGTTCGAGAGCGGCATGGTGCTGAACCCGATCACCATCCATCCCGACGAGACGCTGGCGGACGCGCAGGCGCTGATGCGGAAGCACAATTTCTCGGGCTTCCCCGTCGTGGAGCGCGGTCCGAACGGCAAGGCGGGCAAGCTGGTCGGCATCCTCACCAACCGCGACGTCCGCTTCGCGACCCGTCCCGACCAGCCGGTTTCCGAACTGATGACCAAGGACCGCCTCGTCACGGTCGGTGAGGGGGTCACGCAGGAAGAGGCCAAGCGCCTTCTTCACCAATTCCGCATCGAGAAGCTGCTGGTCGTCGACGAGCACTACCGCTGCACCGGCCTCATCACCGTCAAGGACATCGAGAAGCAGGTCGCCAATCCCAATGCCTGCAAGGACGAGCAGGGCCGCCTGCGCGTCGCCGCCGCCACCACGGTCGGCGAGCAGGGCTTCGAGCGGACCGAACTGCTGATCGACGCGGGCGTCGATCTCGTGGTGGTCGACACCGCACACGGCCACTCGCAGAAGGTCCTGGACCAGGTGACGCGCATCAAGCGCCTGTCCAACAAGGTTCAGGTGGTCGCCGGCAACGTCGCGACGGGTGCGGCGACAAAGGCGCTGATCGACGCCGGCGCCGACGCGATCAAGGTCGGCATCGGCCCGGGCTCGATCTGCACGACGCGCATCGTCGCCGGCGTCGGCGTGCCGCAGCTCACCGCCATCATGGAGAGCGTCGAGGCGGCGCAGGCCTCCGGCACCCCGGTCATCGCCGATGGCGGCATCAAGTTCTCGGGCGATCTCGCCAAGGCGCTCGCCGCGGGTGCTGAAGTCGCCATGATCGGCGGCCTGCTCGCCGGCACCGACGAGGCGCCCGGCGAGGTCTATCTGTGGCAGGGACGCTCCTACAAGAGCTACCGGGGCATGGGCTCCGTCGGCGCCATGGCGCGTGGCTCGGCCGATCGCTATTTCCAGGCCGAGGTGAAGGACACGCTGAAGCTGGTGCCCGAGGGCATCGAGGGCCAGGTCGCCTACAAGGGGCCGGTCAATACCGTCGTCCATCAGCTCGTCGGCGGCCTGCGCGCCGCGATGGGTTACACGGGCGCGAAGGATCTGGCCGATTTCCGCGCCAAGACCGAGTTTGTCCGCATCTCCGGCGCGGGCCTGCGCGAGAGCCACGTCCATGACGTGACCATTACCCGCGAGAGCCCGAACTATCCGAACGGCGGGCGGGTCTGACGCGCGCCTAGCGGCCGCGCCGCTCCAGTTCGGTCTTCGGATCGACGATGCGCGGCGCGGGCCGGGTCTCGTCCACCTGCGCGCGTGGCTGGGCGCAGGCGCCGAGCGCAAGCGCCGGCATGGACACGAGGATGAAGCGGCGGCTGATCGAGGCGGCGGCCATGGGCGTTCTCCGGATTGGCGCCGCAGTTCCCGATACAAAAATGGCCCGGGCGAGGCCGGGCCATTTTCTCAAGGTTTGAAGCGTGGCTGCTTAGTTGCAGACGCGCACGCGGCGCGGCTCCGGGCCCCACGGGGTGTCGACCCAGCGCCGCTCGACCCAGCACTCGCGATAGGCCGGAGCGGAGGCAGCGGCGGCAGCGCCACCGATGATCAGCGCGGCGGCGCCGAGGCCGACGGCAGCGCCCGGACCCCAGCCGCGACCATGACGGTGGCCATGACGATGACCGGGGCGGAAGCCATGGCGAGGACCGCCGCGGAAGCCGTGGCGGCGCTGCATTTCAACCGGCGCTGCATGGTCCATCACCGGCGCGGTGACGGCCGAACGGGCCGCCGACGAAGCCTGGGCCGAAGCGGGGGCCAGGACGGTGAAGCCGAGAGCGAAAGCGCCGATGGCAGCCGTCGCAGCCAGATTCCTGAAGGATGTAAGACGCATGTGTGGTCTCCCCAAAACTCGAGGCGGAAGATCTGCCTTCCGCGGAACGCCGACGCGCGAGTCACGTCGTTAGGCGGCATCGAACCGATGAAATCGGGTATTTCCTTGACCAACCTCCCTGTATAATGATCGGTTCCCTAGCGACACACCAGACAAATCGCCGCATAGCGGGAATGTAGGGAGAAAATTCGGTGGGTTTGATGAATCCGGGTGGAACCTCGCTTGTTTGGCCTTTGCTGGCGCAGGTCGGCTGGACCATTGTTATCCTTCTCACGATGGGCTTCTTCAGGCGCAAGGCTCTGTATCGACGCGAAGTGAAGCTGAAGGAAATCGCCCTGTCGGGCGAAGCATGGCCGGCGCGAGCAAAGCAGGCTGCCAACAACTTTTCGAACCAGTTCGAGACGCCGGTCCTGTTCTACGTGCTGGCCATCATGGCGATCCATGTCGGCGCCACCGGCTGGCTGATGACGACGCTGGCCTGGCTGTTCGTCGCCACGCGCATCGGCCATTCCTTCATCCATATCGGTTCGAACGACCTGCGCTTCCGTTCGGGCATCTTCTTCCTCGGCTGCATCGTGCTGATGACCATGCTGATCGGCGTGCTGATCGCCGCACTCTGATGGCGGGCGAAAAGACCTGATCGGGAAAAGGCCCCGGTCCTGCAACCGGGGCCAAGTTGGGAACGGGAGGCAGGCACTGCGGGCTGCGGCCTTACCAGGCGCAGACGTTCACGAGCCGGCGGACCGGGCCGTAGGGGGTGTCGGTCCAGCGGTAGCGGTAGCAGCTCGAGCCGACCACGGCGACGCCGAGACCCGCGCCAACCCAGTGGCCGTGGCGCCAGAAGCCGTGGCGATGATGGTGGTGATGGCGGTGGAAGCCGTGGCGATGGCCCAGATGCAGATGGCGCCCGCCGAAGTGTCGGCCGCCGCCGAAATGCATCCCGCCGCCGCGGTGGAAACCACCGCCGCCGCGGAAGCCGCGGGCTTCGGCGTCAGTGGTGGCGAACATGCCGAGGCCGGCAACGGCGACGCCTGCGAGAGCGAGAGACTTGAGAGCGTTCATGGTGAGGTCCTTGGGTTCGGGGAAGGATGTCACCCCTTCGGCCATGGGTGGCCGCTGGTCGCGCGATGGTTCAACCGCCCGCCGATTTTTTTGCAGGACCAACGGCGAACCGCGACCGGGCCGTGTATGCGGAGCCGCCGCCGCGCAAGGAACGATCAACCATCGGGCCGCATAAGGCGGGAATTTCAGCAAATCCGACTGACCGAATTAGCCGCCTATTGACGCTTCGGGCGCATCTTCGCCCGCGCAAATGCCCTCATTCCCGCCGGTCAGGATGCAGGACATCAAGGTCACCGCCGACGACATTGCAAAGGCCCAGGCCAGCCCGCGCTGGAATCTGGCCTTTCCCGAGCCGCTGGAAAGCCGCTTCGACGCCGACCTCGGCGTGCGGCGCGCCAAGCTGCTGCGCGTCGTCAGCGCGCGCACGGTGGTCGTCTACAATTCCTTCCTCGTCGGCGACTATTTCCTCGCGAACGACACGTTCGCCCTGGCACTGGTCATCCATCTGGCGCTGGTCACGCCCTGGATGATCGCCGCCTCGCTGCTCCTCGCCCGGCCGCTTGGCGCGGTCGCGCGTAACCTGATCATCACGTCGGTTCCGGCGTCGATGATCGCCGGCATCCTCGCCATCTTCCTCGTCTCCGCCGATCCGCTGGCGACCCACTATCAGTATTTCGTCGTGATCGTGCTGATCTACGCCAATGCCGTCCTGCGGCCGGCCTACACCTATGCGCTGGGCCTCTCCGTGGTTACGGCGGTGGTTCATGGCCTCGCGTGCTACATCGACAGCGGCATGCCGAACGAAGCGGCGGCCGCTGCCTCCTACGGGCTGGCCATCGCCGCCTGGGTTTCGCTGATCGCCAACTACAATATCGAACGCGATGTTCGCCGCACCTACCTCCTGCGGCTCAAGGACAATCTCGTCGCCAAGGATCTGCGCCGGACGGCGGATGACCTGCAGCGCATCTCCCATGTCGATGCCCTGACCGGGCTCGCCAACCGCCGGGGCGTCGATGTGCGCGCGGCGGCGCTGTTCGCCGGCGCCGAGGCCGGTCGGCGGCCCTTCGCCGTGCTGATGGTCGATGTCGATCACTTCAAGGGCTTCAACGACCGCTACGGGCATCCCGAGGGCGACCGCTGCCTTTCGCTGGCGGGTGCTGCCATTCGCGAAGCCGTTCGCGACGGGGTCGACATCGTCGGCCGCTATGGCGGCGAGGAGTTCATCGCGATCCTGCCCGATGCGGACATGCTGGACGGGGTGCTTGTCGCGGAGCGCATGCGCCGGCTGGTGGAGGCTCTGTCCATCTGCCACGAACACAGCCATGCCGGCATCGTCACCATCAGCATCGGTGTCGGGACGGGCCGTTTCGGAGAGGCCGAGAGCCTGAGAACCGCCATTGCGGCCGCCGATGCGGCGCTCTATGCGGCCAAGGCGGCTGGCCGCAACTGCGTCCGCCCGCCTGTCGGCAACAGCGTGACCGCATTCCAGCCCGTGCGGGTGGCCTGAGGCACCGCAAGCCTTGCGGTCCCGCCGCCGATCCGTCTAACAGAACGGCCTTGCGGGGCGAGGGCGCCCCGCCGGAGTTGCCGTGACCCCTTCCGCCCGCCTCACTGCCGCCATCGAGGTTCTCGCCGATATCGAGGGCCGCCGCCGGCCGGCGCCCGATGCCCTGAAGGACTGGGGCCTTGCGCACCGGTTCGCCGGCTCCAAGGACCGCGCCGCGATCGCCAGCCTCGTCTATGACGCGTTGCGCCGGAAGGCGTCGAGCGCGCATGTGATGGGCGAGGCGACCCCGCGCGCCGTCCTCCTCGGCTCCCTCGCGCTGGCGCGCGGGCTCGACGCCGCCGCCATTGCGGCGCTCTGCACCGGCGAGCGCTTCGCGCCCGAGCCATTGTCCAAGGCCGAGCAGAAGCGCCTGAAGGCCCTGAAACTCGACGACGCTGCCGCCCATATTGCCGGCGACTTCCCGGAATGGCTTGCCGGCGATCTCGAAGCCGCCTTTGGCGCGACCCTCGTCGCCGAGATGCAGGCGCTCAGCCAGCGCGCGCCCATCGACATTCGCGTCAACACGCTGAAGACCGAGCGCGCGCGCATCGTTCCCGAGCTCGCCCATCTCCACCCCGTGATCACCCCCCACGCGCCGACTGGCCTGCGCTTCTCCGCCGGAGAGGATGGTCGCGGCCCGACATTGCAGGTGACGCCCGAGTTCCTGAAGGGGCAGTTCGAGATTCAGGACGAGGGCTCGCAGATCGTCGCGGCGCTGGCCGGCGCGGCACCGGGCCTCCAGGTTGTCGATCTCTGCGCCGGCGGCGGCGGCAAGACGCTGGAACTCGCGGCCCTGATGGACAATTCCGGCCAGATCTACGCCACCGACGCCGACGCCCGCCGGCTCGCGCCGATCCATGATCGCCTCACGCGCGCGGGCGCGCGCAGCGTTCAGGTCCGCACCCCAAAGGGCAGGGGCGACGAGCCGCTCGCCGATCTCGCCGGCAAGATCGATCTCGTTCTCGTCGATGCGCCCTGCACGGGCATCGGCACCTGGCGGCGCAATCCCGACACCAAATGGCGCGTGCGCCCCGGCGCGCTCGACGAGCGCATGAAGGAGCAGGACCTCGTTCTGGCCCGCGGAGCCATGCTCGTGAAGCCCGGCGGACGCCTCTGCTACATCACCTGCTCGGTCATCCCGCGCGAGAACGACGAGCGGGTCGCCGCCTTCCTCGACGCGAATCCCGGCTTCACATCGGTCGATCCGCGCGAGATTCTGGCGCTGGCGCCCGACACGCTGTCGGAGCGCGACGATCTGGTCTCGCCGCGCGGGTTCGGCATCCAGCTGTCGCCCCTGCGAACTGGCACCGACGGCTTCTATTGCGCGATCTTGCAGCGCAAAGGCTGATCCTTTAGGGGCTTTCCATGACCCAGCACCCGACCGCCCATCACGACACGATCCTGATCATCGATTTCGGTTCGCAGGTGACCCAGCTGATCGCGCGACGGGTTCGCGAGGCCGGCGTCTATTGCGAAATCCATCCCTTCCAGTCGGCGGAAGCCGCCTACCGGAGGCTGAAGCCGAAAGGCGTCATCCTGTCAGGCTCCCCGGCCTCGGTGACCGAGGATTTCTCGCCGCGCGCGCCGCAGCTGATCTTCGACGAGCAACTGCCGGTCTTCGGTATCTGCTACGGCGAGCAGACCATGGCCCAGCAGCTCGGCGGCAGGGTGGAGGCCGGCCATCACCGCGAGTTCGGCCGCGCCTTCCTCGACGTGCACAAGAAGACCCGCCTGTTCGACGGCGTCTGGGAGCCGGGCAGCCGCCACCAGGTCTGGATGAGTCACGGCGACCGCGTCACCGATCTGCCCGAGGGCTTCGAGGTGGTCGCCACCTCCGACAATGCGCCCTTCGCGGCCATCGCCGACGAGAAGCGCAGCTATTACGCCGTGCAGTTCCACCCCGAGGTGGTGCACACGCCGGACGGCGCGAAGCTGATCCAGAACTTCGTCCATAAGATCGCCGGCGCCAAGGCCGACTGGTCCATGTCCGCCTACCGGCAGGAGATGATCGCCAAGATCCGTGCGCAGGTCGGCAAGGGCAAGGTCATCTGCGGCCTGTCCGGCGGGGTGGATTCGTCGGTCGCGGCCGTGCTCATCCACGAGGCCATCGGCGACCAGCTCACCTGCGTCTTCGTCGACCACGGCCTGATGCGGCAGAACGAGGCGACGCAGGTCGTCGACCTGTTCCGCGGCCATTACAACATCCCGCTGGTCCATGTGGACGCGGCCGATCTCTTCCTCGGCGAACTCGCCGGCGTCACCGACCCCGAGACGAAGCGCAAGACCATCGGCCGCCTGTTCATCGAGGTGTTCGAGAAGGAGGCCAAGGCCATCGGCGGCGCCGAGTTCCTCGCGCAGGGCACGCTCTACCCGGACGTGATCGAGAGCATTTCCTTCTCCGGCGGACCCTCGGTGACGATCAAGAGCCATCACAATGTCGGCGGTCTGCCCGAGCGCATGAACATGAAGCTCGTCGAGCCGCTGCGCGAACTGTTCAAGGACGAGGTGAGGGCGCTCGGCCGCGAACTCGGCCTGCCCGAGAGCTTCGTTGGCCGTCACCCGTTCCCCGGACCGGGCCTCGCCATTCGCATCCCCGGAGAAATCACGTCGGAGAAGCTCGACATCCTCAGGAAGGCCGACGCCATCTATCTCGACGAGATCCGCAAGGCTGGGCTCTACGACACGATCTGGCAGGCTTTCGCGGTTCTGCTTCCCGTCCGCACCGTCGGCGTGATGGGCGACGGACGCACCTACGACCATGTCTGCGCGCTGCGCGCCGTGACCTCGGTCGACGGCATGACCGCGGATTTCTACCCCTTCGACATGAACTTCCTCGGCCGCGCCGCGACCCGCATCATCAACGAGGTGCGGGGCATCAACCGCGTCGTCTACGACGTGACCTCGAAGCCGCCCGGCACGATCGAGTGGGAGTGAGGGGCGCTGCCGACGGGGGCTCCTTTCCTGTCGAGCAAGACGCGGATAAGCGGGATCGAGCTGCTCTTTCCGCTTTCGCATGGCGTTCCGGGGGGCGATGATCGACGGATCGCGTCGGGCGCTGTCCATGTCCTCGGGCACGGACTGAACATCTCGTCGGGCACGGACTGAACATCTCGTCGGGCACGGGCTGAGATTGCGCGTTGCACCCAAACCCCACGCCTCGGCGGCGGGCGACCATCCGCTCATCCTGGTGCTCGCCGAAGGCCCGATGGCGACCAAAAGAGCGCCAACCTCGATGACAGGAGCGCGCGCATGACTCGGCATCTACAGGTCGGAGATCACGTCCGGTGGAATTCCGAAGCGGGTTATGTGAGCGGCAGGATCATCGCCGTTCATACCTCCGACGTGAACGACAAGGGCTTTATCCACCATGCCAGCCCGGATGTGCCGCAGTACGAGATCAAGAGTGATCGGACCGATCATGTCGCCATGCACAAGGGCACGGCCTTGCAGAAGATCGCCGATTGACGATCAGAATTTGAAAGAGTGCACGAGGTTTTGAACCGGCGGCACCAGTTCGGTCCTGAACCACGGATTCTCGCCGAGCCACGGTCGGCTGCGTGGCGAAGGATGCGGCAGCGGCATCCAGTTTCGGTCAGGAGACAATCCAGCGGGTCCGCTTTCGGGTGTTACGCGGTTACAGCAACGGCGCCTGTTCAGGGGGATAGGTGATCTCCTCTCCCTCGACCCGTGCAAAAGCCGTCATATGATGCATGCGCCAGTTCGCTTCGGACAGTATCTCAACGGCTGCTATGCCACGCACTTCGAGTGCATCGGCGATCAGCGAACGATGGCAGCGCCATGGCACCGCTTCGGCGCACATGATTGCGGTCCGCATCGTCCTGCCGGTCATGACAAGTTTGTCGATTGCATCGTGAAACGGGGCTGTTTGCATATAGTCGGCGTAGCCGCGAAAGCTCTTGTTCCTCCAGCCGGTATTGGGCGAATCCGCGCGGGAATGACGAAGGCCGCCCAGCGCGGGCATGCCCTGATAGGCAACCCCCGCGTCCGCCAGGCTGGCGGCCAGGGTATCGGCGTTGAACTGTGGGTTGTGGCGCGATCGCGGAACCGTCCGCACATCGGCCAGCAATTCTATGCCGTAGACGTCGAGCACGGCGATGAAGCGGTCGATCGGCAAGGCCGAATGACCGATCGTGAAGATCGTGCCCGGCAACCAATGTTCTCGCCCGGATGCAGAACCGGTCATCATGAAGCGTCCACCATGCCGACGAGATTGGCTCCGGGGCGCCGATTTGCAAGGTTGTGGTCCCAAGGGCGCCCCCATTGCGGGGCCTTCCGTCATTTCTGATCGCTTCTTCGGAGTGGATGGTCGCGCTACCGAGTGCAGCCATTTCTCGTGTTCGCTTCGCAATGGCAAGTTCTGTCCTCAAGTCGCTTCAGTCAGGGAAGGTGATGACATTTCCCATCGAGCCGAAGAGACGCGCCGGTGCTGAAAATCAGGCAGACGTATTGATAGATGGCAAAGCAATTAAAGAATTGACCGGGCGAGTGATGCTGAGTATAGGCGGTTTAGATTTATGTATATTTTTTGCGATGTCATGATTATTTTAGATCAACCAGTTATGGCCGTCAGAAGCAATGGAGCGAGAGTGAGCGGGCGCGGCGGCACGAGCGAGGCGGCCGGGAACAGCCGGTGCTCTGAGGCGTCCGCTCAACGCGCCGTCAAAGCCAGTGCCCATGCGCTGGAGTAGACGAGAACAAAATATGAACATAGGCTCGGCGTGGAGCAGGTTCATGCGCGTTTCCGACAGTCGCCAGCTTTCGCTTGCACTCGGCCTGCCGCCGCAGGCGAACCGCGACACCGTCTTTTTCACGGCCTTGCCGCCGCCGGAAGTCGCCGCTGCGGTTGCCGCTTGCGGGCAGCGACTGGTGGCGCGACAGCGGTTTTGTATCGCCTGGCGGCCGCCGCGCGTGCTGCATGTATCGCTGGCGGGCGTCGGGCTTTGGGACGGTTTGTCGCCGAATGCGCTGCGTCAGGCCCGGCGCGCCGGCGCGGATCTGGACGTCGCGGCGATTCCCGTTCGCTTCGCTCAGGCGTTGAGCTTCGGCACGGCCCGCCGTCGGGCGCTGGCGCTGGTCTGCGACCCGCCCTGCATTCCGCCCTTGGCGGCGCTGGCCAGGACGCTGCGGCAGAGGCTCGCGGCGGTCGGCCTCCGGCCTGCCGCACGTGACAGTTTCACGCCGCACCTGACGATTGGATATGTCGATGGTGGCGTCGATCCCATCCCGGCTGAGCACGTGCCGGGCTGGGTGGTCCGCGATGTCGTGCTGGTGCGCAGCCGCCACGGCGAGGCGCGGTACGATGAGCTCGGGCGCTGGGCACTTGCCGATCCGTAGGGGCCCGCGCAGAAGGGGCGCCGCGCGGCAGGTGTCCGCGAATCGCGACCCCGGCGGAGCCAGGCATGGCAGTCACCCTCTACGGCATCACCACCTGCGACACGGTGCGCAAGGCGCGCAACTGGCTCGACGCGAAGGGCATCGCCTACCGTTTCCATGACTTCCGGGCGGAGGGGCTGGAGCGGCTCAAGGCCGAAAGCTGGATGGACACGCTCGGCTGGGAGGCCGTGCTGAACCGCCAGAGCACGAGTTTCAAGGCGCTGCCGCCGGCCGACCAGACGGGGCTCGATCGCGCCAAGGCGCTCGGCCTCATCCTCGCCAATCCGACCATCGTGAAGCGGCCCGTGCTGGAGCGCTCGGGTGACGTCATGGTCGGCTTCAAGCCCGAGCGCTACGCCGAAGCCTTCGCCTGATGCGTCAGGTCGCGGGGGCGGCTTTCTCGCGCATCGCGAGTTGCGCGCCGCCAACAGCGCCCGCAATGCCGAGGACAACGGGGAGCCAGGCGGCGGCGAGCGCCCAGACATAGGTCTCGAAATAGGGCGATCCGCGAAGCTGGTAGAAGGCGAACAGGATCAGCACCGCCGCGCCGTAGCCAAGAACGAAGCCGCCGAGGCCGCCGGCTGCCCCGCGCGCGGTCCGGCCCCATGGCTGGCGCGGGGGGAGCGTGCCGCCGAGCCGGTCTCGCTCCCGCCTGCCCGTGATCACGGCGGCCGTCGACGCGGTGACGATGGCGGTGACGCAGGCGCCTATCGGCGCGATGATGAAGGCGAGGCCCATGGCAGCGGCGCCTTCGCGCTGCGAGACCCCATTAACCTCCATCAGGACGATGCCGATGCCGAGCGTCGCGGCATAGCCGCCGACGAGGCCGATCAGGGCGAAGGCGAAGGCCCAGCCGAACACGCGCATGGGAAAAGGCTCCGAACGAGTTCGGACTTCCTAGGCGCGCGGCATTTCGGCCGCGTGGCTGGCTTTCGCCGGGATGTTTCGGTCCGGGAGGTCCCGCTCAGGGAGCGGAGGAGGGCCGCGGCGCGGGGACCGGCGCGAATCCGAGCGCGCCGGCCGGCAAGGCGGGCGTCTCGTCGGCAGCCGCGAAGCGTCCGCCGCCAAGGGGGATCGAGCGCGGCGTCGCGGGGCTCTGGCTGTCCTGCATCTGGACCGGCACGGCCGCGGGCGCCGGCGGCTCCGGATCGGCAGGCATCACCACGCGCGCCTGAACCTTGTTCGGGTCACTGTCCGGCGAGGCGGCGCCCGGCAGCTGCACGGAGCGCGACGAGGCGGAGGCAAGGGAGGGGGCGGATGCATCCGGCGTTGCCACGGCGACCGGTGCGGGCGAAGCCGGCGGCGGCATGGCGGCCATCAGGGCATCGCGGTTGGCAAGGGTGAACCCGCCGGCGGCGGCGCCTGCCACGACAATGGCCGAGAAGAACAGGACCAGACGGCGCCAGCGAGCGCCCTTCAGCCGGCGTGCCGCCTGACGCGCGCGCGCCGGATCGTAGGAATCGCCGGGGAAGGGCGGTGCCTCGACGGCGGCGGGATCGGCGGATGTCTGAAGAGCTGTGTTCATTCGACCGGGAGCACGCGTGAGACGTAACCGCTAACACTTCCGAGGCGGCGTGGCCAGATCGGGCCGGACCGCAGCGGACATGGATCGAGGATAAGCTCCTGTGGTCCCCAATTGTGGCGTGGATGGGGAAGGCGGGCACATTTGTCACAACAATCGTGCAAGTGGCACTGCCGCGCCCGGCATCTTCCGAGCGAACCGCTCCTGCCGTACCTCCGCCGCGTTTGCGTCGGAGAGGGGGAGTTGATAGGTTCCGCGCCGCTTTTCAGGCTGGCGTGACCGATGCTCCCGCCGGCTGCCCTGGACGGAACGATGGCCGACATTTTCGACGAAGTCGAAGAGGACCTGCGCAAGGCCCGCTTCGAGGCGCTGGTGAAGAAATTCTGGCCGCACATGCTGACCATCGCCGTGCTGGTGGTGGCGGTCATCGGCGGCTGGCGCTTCTACGAATATCAGCAGGCGCAGGCATCGGCGGCGGCCGGCGCGCGCTTCGAGGCAGCGCTGCGCCTGTCGCGGACCGATGGAACGGAGGCCGAGAAGCAGTTTCAGGCGCTCGCGGCCGACGCCCCGTCCGGCTACCGCATCCTGTCCCGCTTCCGCCAGGCGACGGAACTTGCGGCCCGCGACAAGGACGGCGCGGTGCGCGCCTACGACGCGCTCGCCGCCGATGCCGCGATCGGCCCGCTGCTGCAGGACGTCGCCCGCGTCCGCGCCGCCTACCTCCTGGTCGATACCGCGCCCGCCGCCGAGGTCGCGCGCCGCGTCGAGACGCTTGCGGTTGCCGGCAATGCCTTCCGCCATTCGGCGCGCGAGCTTCTGGCGCTGGCTGCCCTCAAGGCGGGCGACAAGCCCGGTGCGGAGCGCTGGCTGAAGGCCATCTCCGATGACACGGAGACGCCGCAGGGCGTGCGCGGCCGCGCCGAACTGATGTCGACCGTCTTCACCGCCGGCTCCTGAGCCGGCGCGCCCTTTCCGCGAGCCCGATGGACGCACCATGAATAGCTCCCGCCCCGTGACCCGTCTCCGCGCCGATCGCCGCTTCTTCCTGCGCGCCGGGGCGGTCTCGCTCGCCGCCGTCGCCCTTGGCGGCTGCGAGAGCCTGCAGGACATCCCCGCGATGTTCGAGCGCCGGCAGCCGCCGCTGCCCGGTGATCGCCAGGCGGTGTTCCCCGAGGGCGTCCCCGGCATCGACCGCTCCATCCCGCAGCCGGCCAATGCGCCGTCGCAGGCGCCGCCGGCCGAGCAGCCGCCGGCCGAACAGCCGCGCCGCGGCCGCTGACCAGATCCCATGGGCTTCACCCTCGCCATCGTCGGCCGTCCGAATGTCGGCAAGTCGACGCTGTTCAACCGTCTCGTCGGCAGGCGCATCGCGCTGGTCGATGACCGGCCCGGCGTGACGCGCGACCGGCGCGAGGGGGAGGCGAGCCTCGCCGATCTCGAATTCACCATCATCGACACCGCTGGTCTCGAGGACAGCCGCGAGGGCACGCTCGAATCGCGCATGCGCCAGCAGACGGAGGAGGCCATCCGCCTCGCCGACGCGATCCTGTTCATGATCGACGCGCGCGTCGGCCTCACCCCCGACGATCGCTCCTTCGCCGAGATGGTGCGCAAGTCCGGCAAGCCGGTCATCCTCGCCGCCAACAAGAGCGAGGGAAAGGTCGGCATGGCCGGGGCCTACGAGGCCTTCGGCCTCGGGCTCGGCGATCCGGTGCCGCTCTCGGCCGAGCATGGCGAGGGTCTCAACGAGCTCTACGACGCGCTGGCGGCGCTCATGCCCGAGCCGACCGCCGAGGACGACGACGCCCAGGCTGACGAGGACGACGGCATCAGTGCCGGTGACAAGGAAGCGCCGCCCGAGGATCTCGAGAAGCCGATCCCCGTCGCCATTGTCGGCCGTCCGAATGCCGGCAAGTCGACATTGGTCAACGCGCTGATCGGCGAGGACCGCATGCTGACCGGCCCGGAGGCCGGCATCACGCGTGACGCCATCTCCGTCGACTGGGAATGGGGCGGGCGCCGGTTCCGGCTCGTCGATACGGCTGGCTTGAGGAAGCGCGCGAAGATCGAGGACAAGCTGGAGAAGCTGTCGGTGGCCGACGCGCTGCGCGCCATCCGCTTCGCCGAGGTCGTCGTCGTTTGCATGGACGCCGAGAAGCCCTTCGAGGACCAGGATCTGCGAATCGCCGATCTCGCCGCCAAGGAAGGCCGGGCCGTCGTGCTCGCTTTCACCAAGTGGGACCTGGTGCCGCACAAGGGCGGCAAGGCCGCCAAGCTCCGCGAGGAGGCCGACCACTGGCTGCCGCAGATCAAGGGTTGCCCGGTCGTCGCCAATTCAGCCGAAACGGGGCAGGGCCTCGACCGCCTGATGCAGGCGATCCTCGACGCCCGTGTGCCGTGGCAGAAGCGCATCACCACCAACACGCTGGTGCGCTGGCTGCAGGAGACGGTCGACCACCACCCCCCGCCGGCGGTCTCCGGCCGGCGCGTCAAGCTGCGCTACATGACGCAGGCCAAGACGCGGCCGCCAACCTTCGTGGCCTTCTGCTCGCGTCCCGAAAAATTGCCCGACAGCTACCTGCGCTATCTGGTGAACGGCCTGCGCGACACGTTCGACCTCGCCGGGACGCCAATCCGCTTCCACCTGAAGAAGACGGACAACCCCTACGCCGAGACGGGTCGGAAGATTCAGTAGCGGGTGCGGATCGCCGTCGGCGTGATCCCAATCATCGCCGATCTTCATTTCTGCACGCTCGCCATCGATGGCATGAAGGCACGGTCCTGACCGGGAGGCCGCCATGCCGAGCTATGCTTTCGAGACCGTCGACGTGTTCACCGACCGCCGGTTCGGGGGCAATCCGCTGGCGGTGTTCACGGACGCGCGCGGCATGTCGGATGCCGAGATGCAGGCGCTCGCGGCTGAGATGAACCTCTCGGAGACGACCTTCGTCCTGCCGCCGGAGAACCCGGCCCATACCGCGCGCGTGCGCATTTTCCACCGCACGGCCGAGATGCCCTTCGCCGGCCATCCCAATGTCGGGACGGCCTGCGTGCTGGCGCGCCACGGCCGCGATCGCGGTGGCGTGCTGCTGTTCGAGGAACTGGCCGGGCTGGTCGAGATCAGGGTCGAGCGCGATGCCGCCGGCATCGTGACGACCGCCACCATCGCAGCGCCCCAGGCGCTCTCGACCAGCGCCGTCCTGCCGGTCGACGGCATCGCCGCCTGCGCGGGCCTGTCGGCGGCGGACATCGTCACCGGCGCGCATCGGCCGATCGAAGCGTCGGTCGGCGTGCGGTTCGTTCTGGCGGAGGTCCGCTCGGAGGCACTTGGTCGCGCCCTGCCGGATATCGCCGCTTTTCGTCGGCTGGAAGCGGCGCATGCCGGGCTCGGGGGGCGGCTGTCGCTGTTTCTCTACGCGCGGGACGGCGCCCGCATCCGCGCACGCATGTTCGCCCCGCTCGCCGGGACCTGGGAGGATCCGGCGACCGGTTCGGCCAGCGCCACGCTCGGCGCTTTGCTGCTGTCTCTCGACGGCGGCGAGACCGCTGGCTTCGAGGTGACGCAGGGCGTCGAGATGGGACGGCCGAGCCTTCTTCGGGTCACGGCCCGCCGCGCCGAAGACGGGTTTCGGGCGACGGTCGGCGGTGGCTGCGTGCCGGTCCTGTGCGGCGAAGCACAGCTCTGACCCGCGAGGCAGCCAGCCGCCGCGCCCGGCTCAATACCCCACGGTGAAGCGCTTGCGGCTGTGCTTGGGGACCTCCAGCTCATCGACCAAGGCGATCGCATAATCCTCGGCCGAAATGGCGCTCCGGCCGCTGCCATCAATCAGAAGCTGGTCAGCGCCGAGGCGGAAACGACCGGTGCGCTCGCCGGGGCTGATCAGCGCCGAGGGCGACAGGAAGCTCCAGTCCAGCGAGGCCTCGGCCTTCAGCAGGTCAAGGAATACGCCGCCCGCCTTGGCCTCGTTCAGGTAGATCGCCGGGAATTCCGGTGTGTCGAACAGCGCCTTGCCCGGCGCGACTTCGAGGCTGCCGGCGCCGCCGACGACGAGATAGCGCGCGACGCCCGACGCCTTGGCCGCGCCGATCAGCACTTTTGGATCGGAGGCGGTGAAATGCACGGCGCTGATGGCGGCGTCGTGGCCACCGAACGCCGCCGCCAGCGCGGCCTGGTCGGAGGCGTCCACGGCTTTGGCGGTGACCCCCGGCAGCGCGGCGATCTTGCCCGGATTGCGCGCCAGCGCGGTAACCTGATGGCCACGACGGGAGAGTTCAGCGAGGATGCGCGATCCGACCATGCCGGAAGCGCCGAGCAGTGCGACTTTCATGAAAAGGCTCCATGTGGTAAGTAACCAATGGAGACTAAGTGCGCCGTCTAGACCGACCTGTAAAGAAGGCACTTTTCGGTCACGAGGTTACGTGAAGGATACGCCCATGGCTCAGCTCGCCCCGCCTGTCGTCGCCAGCTTGCCGCCCAATGTCTTCGCTGCGGACTGTCCCACGCGGCGCGTGCTCGACCGGATCGGCGACAAATGGGCGGTGCTGATCCTGATCCTGCTGGCGCGCGGCACGAAGCGCTTCAACGAGCTCCGGCGGGAGATCGACGGCGTGTCGCAGAAGATGCTGTCGCAGACATTGAAGAGCCTGGAGCGCGATGGACTTGTGTCGCGCCGCGCCATCCCGACCGTTCCGGTCACGGTCGAGTACTCCATCACGCCGCTGGGCATGACGCTGCATCAGGCCGTGGACACGCTGCGTCTCTGGGCGGAGACCCATATCGGCGCCGTGGAAACGGCGCGCCGGCGCTACGATGCCGGAGCGGGCAGGGTCGACCGGGCGGCCTGATCGAGGACCTTGCTCAGACCGGGCGCTGGAAGTCCTTCCACGCGCGGGCCGGATAGTCGTAGAGCCGGCCGGTCTCGGTCATGGACGGCAGGCACATCGACAGGATCGCGGCGGCGGGCGCTTCCGGCGCCTCCAGCGTCTGCGGGTCTTCGCCGGGCATGGCCTGCGCGCGCATCGTGGTGCGGATCGGACCGGGATTGAACAGATTGACGCGGATCGGCGTCTGCTCGGTCTCCGCGGCATAGGTTCGCGCCAGCGCGTCCAGCGCCGCCTTGGTCGCGGAATAGGGACCCCAGAACGGCTTGCACGACGTGGCCGCGCCCGATGTCACGAACACGGCGCGGCCGGTATCGGATTGCTGGAGCAGCGGGTCGAGCGAGCGAATCAGCCGCCATTGCGCCGTGAGGTTCACCGCGACGACCTGATCCCATTCCTTCGGCACGACATGGCCGAGCGGCGAGATCGGCCCGAGGATCGCGCCGTTCGCCACCAGCACGTCGAGCCGGCCCCAGCGCTCGTGGATCGCGAGGCCGAGGCGGTCGAGGCCGTCGCCGTCGCGGATGTCCAGCGGAACCAGCGTTGCGGCCTCGCCGCCGGCGGACTTGATGGCGTCGTCGAGGGCTTCGAGGCCGCCCTGGGTGCGGGCCACGGCAATGACATGCGCGCCCGCCGCCGACAGGGCGAGGGCCGTCGCCTTGCCGATGCCGCGCGAGGCGCCGGTGACGCAGGCAATGCGCCCGGAAAGAGGCTTGTCGGTCATGGGCTTGGCTGACTGTCCCGAATCGCCGTCTCAGCTCGCTTCGGCGAGCAGGGACAGCTGCTTGGCGGCCTCGCCGACGAGATCCGTGATGGTCGTCGGATAGTCGCCGGTGAAGTAGTGGTCGGTGAATTGCGGCTGCGCGGCATTGCGGCCGGGCTCGCCGAGGGCGCGGTAGAGCCCGTCGATGGAGATGAAGGCCAGCGAGTCGACGCCGAGATAGTCCTTCATCTGCGGGATCGACATGTGGGCGGCCAGCAACTTCTCCTGATCCGGCATGTCGATGCCGTAATAGTCCGGGAACTTGATCGGCGGCGAGGCGATGCGGAAATGCACCTCGCGCGCGCCCGCGTCGCGCATCATCTGCACGATCTTCCGCGAGGTCGTGCCGCGCACGATCGAATCATCGACCAGCACGATGCGCTTGCCTTCGACCACGGCGCGGTTGGCCGAGTGCTTCATCCTGACGCCCTGGTCGCGCACCGACTGGGTCGGCTGGATGAACGTGCGGCCGACATAGTGGTTGCGGATGATGCCGAGTTCGTAGGGGATGCCAGCCGCCTGGGCGTAGCCGATGGCCGCCGGAACGCCGGAATCCGGCACGGGAACGATCACATCGGCCGGGACGCCGGATTCTTGCGCGAGGATCGCGCCGATCTGCTTCCTCAGGCCATAGACGTTCTTGCCGTCGACGATCGAGTCCGGGCGGGCGAAATAGACATATTCGAAGATACAGGGACGCTTGCGGCGGGCCGGGAAGGGCTTGATCGATTCCAGCCCCTTGTCGTCGATCACCACGACCTCGCCGTTCTCGACCTCGCGCACGAAACGGGCGCCGATAATGTCGAGCGCCACCGATTCCGAGGTGAGGATGAACTTGCCGTCAAGCTCGCCGATGACCAGCGGCCGGATTCCCAGAGGGTCGCGGGCGCCGATCAGCTTCTTGTTGGTCATGCCGACGAAGGCATAACCGCCCTCGATCTGGCCGAGCGCGTCGATGAAGCGGTCGGTGAAGCGGTTGCGCCTGGAGCGGGCGACGAGATGCAGGATCACCTCGGTATCCGAGGTCGCCTGATAGATCGCGCCGTCAGCGATCAGCCGGCGGCGAAGCGTCAGGCCGTTGGTCAGGTTGCCGTTGTGGCAGACGGCGAAGCCGCCGGTCTCGAGCTCGGCGAACAGCGGCTGCACGTTGCGCAGGATCGTGCCGCCCGTGGTCGAATAGCGGGTATGGCCGATGGCCGACTGGCCGGGCAGGCGCTCGATGACCTCGCGCTTGGAGAAATTGTCGCCGACGAGGCCGAGACGGCGCTCGGAATGGAAGCGCTGGCCGTCGAACGAGACGATGCCCGCCGCCTCCTGGCCGCGATGCTGGAGCGCATGCAGGCCGAGAGCGGTCAGCGCCGCGGCGTCGGGATGGTTGAAGACACCGAACACGCCGCATTCCTCATGCAGGCGGTCGGACTCCAGATCCGGGCCATCCGTCCGGTCGGTCTCGTCCAGGTCCGCCTCGTGATGGCGGATTTCCAGCGACGGCGTCATCGGGTCCTCGTCTCAAAAGCCTCGGTCGTCTGCCCGTCGCGTCATATGCGGGCCGATACGCCGGAACAGAAGGGCCTCCCCATGCACGGCGACCATGCACGATGGCCGTATGGACCTGGCCTCAGGGCTGGCGCGGCGGCGTCGCGGGCGGGGTGCCCGCGGCCGGCGGCGTCGTTGCCGGGGGCGTCGCGCCGGGCGCCGCTGGCGGCGTCTGGCTGCGGTTGAGGCGGCGCAGGATATCAGATCCCTCGATGTCCTGCGGCAATTGCGCGATCAGCCAGTCCTTGGTCTGGTCGAGCACGGCATAGGACTTGGCCTTGGTGACCCAGTCGGGCCGATTCGGACCCGGCACCAGCCAGGTGAAGAAGGCGAAGGCCACGACCACGATCACGAGGCCGCGCGCGAGCCCGAACAGGAAGCCGAGCGTCCGGTCCAGCACGCCGATCTTGGAGTCGAGGATGGCGTCCGAGATGCGGATGGTGATCAGCGAAACGACGATCAGCACGGTCAGGAACACGCCGGCGATGACGATCGCCTTGGCCAGCAGCTCGTTGGAAACCTGCGTCTGTGCGAGCGGCAGGAGGCGCGGATAGGCGTACCAGGTGGTCAGCGCCGCAAGGCCCCACGAAGCGATGGACAGAACCTCGCGGACGAAGCCGCGAACCATCGCCAGAAGCGCCGATATCAGCATGATCACGGCGAGGCCGATATCGAGATAGGTGACCGGCATCGATTTTCGGCTCCGCAGGGACGTTACAGGCAGGGACGTGGCAGGCGCGCCCGAGTCGTCGTCTCGCGCGACCACGCGCTTATAGCGGGGCCGATTGCCCGCGTCACCCCGTCGCGGCGCGGCTACCGGGGGCTCTCTTGCGACCTGTGGCCGAAGCTGCTCACCCCTCCGGGTTGATGCGCAATTCCTCGATGATGGGCCGGAAATTGCGGATCTGCGTATCGACGGCGGCCTGCAGTTCCGCGGGTGCCGAACCGGTCGCCTCGGCCCCCATGCCGGTCAGGCGCGTGCGGACGGCCTCCGTCGCCATGGCCGCCGCGATCGCGCCCTGCAGCCGCGCGATGATCTCCGGCGGCGTTTTGGCGGGTGCGAATATGCCGTTCCACCCATTGACCTCCATGCCGGCGAAACCCAGTTCCCGCACGGTCGGCACATCGGGAAGCGCGGCCGGTCGCTTGTCTCCGACGGTGGCCAGCGCCTTCAGCGTGCCGCCGCGCAGATGCGACAGGGACGACGACAGCTGGTCGCCGCCGAACTGCACCCGCCCGGCAAGCAGGTCCTGCACCAGCGGCGCCGCGCCACGGAACGGGATGTGCTGCATCTCGATGCCGCCGGTCTTCTTCACCATCTCGCCGAGCAGGTGCATGGTCGAGCCGGGACCGGTCGAGCCGTAATTGTAGTTGAGCGAGCGGTCGGACTTCAGCAGCTCGACATATTCCTTCAGGTTGCTGGCCCTGACGCTCGGATGCGCCATCAGCATCATCGGCACGTTCACCGCGAGCGAGACCGGTGCGAAATCCTCGAACCGGTGCATGCGCCGCCCGGCCACTTCCATCACCATGGTCGTGAAGGGGAAGGTCAGATTGTGCATCATCACGACATGGCCGTCCGGCTCGGCCCGGGCGACGATGTCGGCGCCGATGGCGCCGCCGGAGCCGCCGCGATTCTCGACCACGAAGGGCTGGCCGAGACCCGCCTGCAGGCGCTCGGCAAGGATGCGGGCGACGACGTCAGTGGTGCCACCGGCCGGGAACGGCACGATCACGCGGACGGGGCGGTTCGGCCAGGCCGCCTGCGCGATTGCGCGGCTTGCCAGGCCGGCCGTGGCGAAGCCAGCGGCGCCGGCGAGGAACAGGCGTCGGTCGATGGTCATGGCGCTCTCCCGTGGTCATTCGCGCTCTGCGGCGCGTAGCGGCCAAAGGTAGAGGAGAGCGGGTTCTGGAAAAGGTGTGGGGAGTTATGCGGATTTGGTGGGTGGCAGCGCCTTTGTCTGAGGCGCGATGGCGAGGCCCTTCGGCGTCGTGACACCCATCGAGACATAGATGCTCATGAGCTGGTCCATGCCGATCTCGGCTGGCCTCACCCAGTCCTCCGGCACGTGGATCAGGCCGCCGCCGATCGGCACCGGCGCGGTCGGCACGAGGATGCCGAGATAGTTCCGGCCCTCGACGATGACAGGCTCGCGGCTCGGCAGCAGGGCGAGCACGGCGGCGCCGTCCGACCCGCCGAAGAAGCACCAGACCGGGCTCATCGACTTCAGTCCGTCCACGTCGCGCTGGTCGACCATGGAGACGAAACGGCGGATCAGGTCGTAGAGCGTGCCGACCAGGGGGATGCGCCGCATGATCCGGTCGAGCGCATCCTGAAGGCGCTCCTGCACGAGGATGGCGATGAGGCCAAGCGCATAGACAGCGGCCAGCACGACGAGGATGCCGATCAGATAGGCCACGAGCGACGAGGACGAAAAGCCGAGCCCGATGGAGGTCAGGAAGCGGCCGACAAAGGTTCCTGGTCCGACGAAGCCGTAGATGAAGGTCACGCCCCAGCCGATCACGCCGGCGGTCACGGCGAGCGGCAGCAGCAGCAGGACGCCCGCGAGGAAGACGCGGCGCATGTAGTTCATGTCGGGCTCCGGACGCTTGCGGCGCTTTCGAGCGAAGTGGATGCCGACTCGCGTGAAGATAGCGCGAACCGATCGGGGACGCTGCCTTGGATCATCCTATTCGGACAGGGATGTGTCCATGGCGGCCATGGTCGCGGTTCGAAGCGTCGGGCGGGGTCAGCCGCCCTCCGCCGTGATGCCGAGGTCCTTGATCACCCGGCCCCAGCGGTCGAGCTCGGACGCCATGAAGGCGCGGAAGGCGGCGGGCGTCGTGCCGGCGGTCTCCATGCCGAGCACGGCGTAGCGCTCCTTCAGCGCGACATCGGTCAGCGTCGTCGCGATCGCGGCCTGCAACTCGTCGGCCAGCGCCCGTTGCGCGCCGGCCGGCAGGTAGACCCCGAACCAGGCCGCGAAGTCGTAACCCGGCACGGTCTCGGCCGCCGGCACATATTCCGGCGCGAGCGGAGACCGTCCTTTCGAGGTAATGGCGAGCGCGCGCAGCTTGCCGTCGCCGACCAGCGGTCGCACCGAGGTCAGGATGTCGACGATCATGTCGATCCGCCCGCCGAGGATGTCGCTGGTGGCGAGCGCGGCCCCGCGATAGGGCACGTGCTTGATGTTGATGCCGGCCATCTTGATGAAGACTTCGGACGAGAGGTGCAGGCCGGATCCGATCCCGGCGGAAGCGTAGGAGAGTTCGCCAGGCTTTGATTTGGCAAGGTCGATCAGTTCTTTCAGCGTGCGCACCGGCACATGCGGCCCAACGCAGATCAGGCTCGGTCCCTGGCCGATCATCGAGACGGCGATCAGTTCCTTCTGCGGGTCGTAGTTCCGCGCGGGATAGAGGAACGGCATGGTCGCGATGGCCGAGGAGGTCAGCAGGATCGCCGTGCCATCATTGGGTGCAGCGACCGCTGCCCGGTAGCCGATCGAGCCGCCGCCGCCCGGCAGGTTCTCCACCACGAGGCGGGCCTTCAGCGCCGGGCCGAGGCGCTCCGCCAGCAGGCGCGCCGCGACATCGGTGCCACCACCGGCGGGGAAGGGGACGATCAGCCGGACCGTCTTGCCCTCGAACTGGCTCTGCGCGCGAGCAAGGGAAGGGGCGGCAAGGCCGGCGACGAGGCCCGCCATCAGCGTGCGGCGGCGGATGACGAAGGACATGGTTCGGTTCCCCTTGTTATGGGGTGACTGTATCAAGAACCATACCAACGTCTATCGCGGCGGCGCGGTTACTCGCCGGCGACGGCTTTCGGCTTGGCGCGCCCGACGCCGGAGGCGGCGATGTCCGCGACGAGCGTCGAGAGATGGGTCACGGCCTGCACGGTCAGGCCGCTTTCGGCCTGTTCGCCGCGCGCGATCTCCGGCACCACGGCACGGACGAAACCGAGCTTGCGGGCCTCCTTCAGGCGCGCCGCCGCCTGCGCCACCGGCCGTACGGCGCCGGACAGGCTGATCTCGCCGAAATGGACGGCATCCGACGGCAGCACTGCTCCTGACAGTGAGGAGACGAGCGCCGCAGCGACAGCGAGGTCCGCCGCCGGCTCGGCGATGCGCAGGCCGCCCGCGACGTTCAGATAGACGTCGTGGCCGCCCAGCCTGACGCCGCAATGGGCATCGAGCACCGCCAGCACCATGGAGAGGCGCTGGGGATCCCAGCCGACCACCGCGCGGCGCGGCGTGCCAAGCGTCGACGCCGCGACCAGCGCCTGGATTTCCACCAGCACCGGCCGCGTCCCCTCCATGCCCGCGAAGACGGCGGTTCCGGGGGCGCCGAGGTCCCGTCCCGCGAGAAACAGCTCGGACGGGTTCGGCACCTCGCGCAGGCCCTTGCCGGTCATCTCGAACACGCCGATCTCGTCGGTCGGACCGAAACGGTTCTTCACCGAGCGCAGGATGCGGAAGTGATGGCCACCTTCGCCCTCGAAACTCATGACGGCGTCGACCATATGCTCGACCACGCGCGGGCCGGCGATCTGTCCGTCCTTGGTGACGTGGCCGACGAGGATCACCGCCGCGCCCGACTTCTTGGCGTAGCGGATCAGCACCTGCGCGGCCGAGCGCACCTGGCTGACGGTGCCGGGCGCGCTTTCAACCGTATCGGTCCACATGGTCTGGATGGAATCGATGACGACGAGGCGCGGGGCCGGACCCTCGGCGAGGGTCGCCACGATGTCCTCGACATTGGTTTCGGCCGCGAGTTCCACAGGCGAGGCGGTCAGGCCCAGTCTCTCGGCGCGCAGCCGCACCTGATCGACCGCCTCTTCGCCGGAAATGTAGACGACCCGGTGAACCATGCGCGCGAGGCGCGCCGAGGCCTGGATCAGCAACGTCGACTTGCCGATGCCGGGATCGCCGCCGAGCAGGATCACGGATCCGCGAACGAGGCCGCCGCCGAATACCCTGTCGAGCTCGCCCACCTGCGTCTCCGTGCGCGGGGCCTGTTCGCTCGCGCCGTCGAGGCCGGCCAGCGCGAAGGCGCGGCCCTTGGTCTTGCCGCCGCCCGCCTTGCCGCCCTTGACCGGTGCGCCGCCGACGCCGGTCGCAGCCAGGCTCTCCTCGGCGATGGTGTTCCAGGCGCCGCAACTCTCGCACTTGCCCTGCCAGCGGCCGTAGGTCGCTCCGCAGGACTGACAGACATAGGTGGTGAGAGCGCGAGCCATGGCGAAGGGTTTTGCTCCGATGAGCCGGGCGTCAAGCCCGGAAGGGGTTGGCGATGGTCACGCCGTCGATGGTCTGGCCGTCCTGCAAGTCCTCGGTCAACAGCTGTCGGCAATCGGCAAGGCCTGCCGCTGCCACGATCAGGCTGTCATAGATGGAGAGGCCGAAGCGCTCGCAGATCGTCAGCGCGCGCTCGTGTGTCTCGATATCGAGGGCGCGCACCACGCAGAAAGCGCGGATGATCGCGAGTGCGTCTCGAATCTGGGCCATGGTCAATCTCGTCTCGCGCCGCGCGACCGCGACGAACTCGCTGAGGACCTGCACGCTGACGATGGCGCCCCCGCGCAGCAGGCCCTCGGCGCGCGCCGCCTTCGCCGCATCGTCCGAGAGGAGATAAAGCAGGACATTGGTATCAAGGAACGGCCTACGCGCGCTCATTGGCTTCCAGCCGATCGAAGCGGAAGCCTTTCGGTAGGGAGCCTCGCAGACGTCTCAAACGGGCAAGCAGTGCTTCGTCGTCGGGCGCGCGTGCGACTTCAATGACCCGCGAACCAGCGACGTTGAGCTCGATCTCGTCTCCTTCGGCAAGCTCAAGGGCATCCACGACCGGCTGCGGAAGCCTGACCGCGAGGCTGTTGCCCCACTTTGCGACCTTCATGGCAACCTCCATGATATACGTATGCGCATTCGTATATCACGGTCCCATCCGCCCGTCGCTGCGCCATATCAGTCGATATAGCGCCGGTGATAGCGCCTGCCGAGGCTGGTCAGCATTTCATAGCCGATCGTGCCGGCGGCTTCCGCGACATCGTCCACGCCAATGCCGTCGCCGAGCAGCGTCGCGGCATCGCCGCTGGTGACCTGGCCCGCATCGGTGACGTCGATGGCGATCAGGTCCATGGAGACCCGGCCGGCGAGGGGACAGAGGACGCCGTTCACGCGCGCGGGTGCGCCCGTCTTGCGGTCCGTCGATCCCGCCTGCCTGATATAGCCGTCGGCATAACCGACGGAGACGATCGCGATGCGGCTGGTCCGGGGCGCTGTCCAGGTCGCGCCGTAGCCGACGGTCTGCCCCTTTGCGACGCCGCGTACCTGAACGACCGGCGCATCGAGCCGCACCACCGGCTCCAGCGGATCGCGGCCCGACACGAAGCGCGCGCCATAGAGAGCGACGCCCGGGCGCATGATGTCGTGATGCGAGGCGGGCAGGGCGCAGCCCGCCGAATTGGCGAGCGAGCCGGGCACGCCCGGAAACAGTCCGCGCAGCTGGGCGAAACGGTCGATCTGCCTCGCTGTCAGCGCATGGCCAGGCTCGTCGGCGCAGGCGAAATGGCTCATCAGCAGCGCCGGCTCGAAGGCGAGCGCGGCCGGACCCGGCTCGGCCAGCAGTGCGGCTTCCGCAAGGTCGAGCCCGAGCCGATTCATGCCGGTATCGACATGAACGGCGGCCGGCAGCTGGCGCCCGGCTGTGTCGCAGAAGGCGGCGAAGGCCTCGACATCCTCGCGGCTGCCCAGCACCGGCCGGAGGTCGTGGGCGGCGTAGGTGTCGAGCGCCGCGCCGAACAGGCCGTTGAGCACGTAGATCGCCGCGTCCGGCACGGCCGCGCGCAGGCGCTTGCCCTCGGAGACATGCGCCACGAAGAAGGTCCGGCAACCCGCCTGCGCCAGCGCGGGGCCGGCCTTCTCGATGCCGAGGCCGTAGGCGTCCGCCTTCACCACGGCCGCGCATTGTGCCTTCGGCCCCATGGCGGCGAGCGTCCGGTAGTTCCGCTGGAGCGCGCCGAGATCGATGGTTAGCGTCGCGCCCGCCTCATTCTGTGGGATCATCATGCCTATTCGAGCCGCTCGGGAAGCTTGTCGGCGTCGGCGAGGTCGGAGAAGCGGGTCACCTGATCCTCGAACTGCAGCATGACGGTGCCGGTGGGGCCGTGGCGCTGCTTGCCGATAATGACTTCGGCGCGGCCATGGACCGAGGCCATGTCCGTCTGCCACTTGAGATGTTCTTCGGTGCCGGGCTTCGGCTCCTTGTTCTTGAGGTAGTACTCCTCGCGAAACACGAACATGACGGCGTCGGCGTCCTGCTCGATCGAGCCGGATTCGCGCAGGTCCGAGAGCTGCGGACGCTTGTCGTCACGGCTTTCCACCTGACGCGAGAGCTGGGACAGCGCCATGACCGGCACCTGCAGCTCCTTGGCCAGCGCCTTCAGGCCGGTGGTGATTTCGGTCAGCTCCTGCACGCGGTTGTCGCTCTTCTTCGACGAGCCCGACAATAGCTGCAGATAGTCGACGACCATGAAGTCGAGGCCTCGCTGGCGCTTCAGTCGCCGCGCGCGCGCCGCCAGCTGGACGATGGACAGGCCGCCGGTATCGTCGATGTAGAGCGGCAGCGACTGGATCTCGCGCGCGGCTTCAGTGAGCTTGTAGAACTCGTCCTCGCGCATGTCGCCGCGGCGGATCTTGTAGGAAGGGATGGCCGCCTGTTCCGCCACGATACGGGTGGCCAGCTGGTCCGAGCTCATTTCGAGCGAGAAGAACCCGACAATACCGCCGTTCGTCGTCTTGTGGGTGCCGTCCGGTTCCACCTCGAAGCGGTAGGCTTTCGCGATGTTGAAGGCGATGTTGGTGGCGAGCGCCGTCTTGCCCATGCCGGGGCGGCCCGCGAGGATCACGAGGTCGGAATGTTGCAAACCGCCGAGGCGCTGGTCGAGGTCGTTCAGCCCCGTCGAAATGCCCGACAGCTTGCCGTCGCGCTGGTAGGCGGCGGCGGCCATGTCGATGGCCTTCGCCATGGCGTCGGTGAAGCGCTGGAAGCCGCCATCGTAGCGGCCGGTCTCGGCGAGCTCGAACAGGCTCTTCTCGGCATCCTCGATCTGCTGGCGCGGCGGCATGTCGACCGGCGCGTCGTAGGCGACGTTGACCATGCCTTCGCCGATCTGAATCAGGTTGCGGCGGATCGACAGGTCGTAGATGGCGCGGCCGTAGTCCTCGGCATTGATGATGGTCGTCGCTTCCGCCGCGAGGCGCGCGAGATATTGCGGCACGGTCATGCCGCCGACCTCGATGGACGCATCGGCGAGGAAGGTCTTCAGCGTCACCGGCGTCGCGATCTTGCCGGCGCGGACGAGCTGGCTGGAGATCTCATAGATCTTCTGGTGCAGCGGGTCGAAGAAGTGCTTCGGCTCCAGAAAGTCGGCGACGCGGTAGAAGGCTTCGTTATTGACCAGGACGGCTCCCAGCAGGGCCTGTTCCGCCTCGATATTGTGCGGGGCCTGGCGGAACGGCAGATCGGCGGGGCCGACGGGTCGCAGGGCTGGCAGGGCGGACATGGCTCGGTCTTTGTCAGCGGCGCTTCGGGATAGCCTCCCTAGCAGGCGAAGTTGAGGCTGGCGTCAGCAATCGTCGCCAACGTGGCGCATGACCCCAGCATCCCCGATTCCCACAGCCGGAGAAATCGCAGACCGCGAAGCACCGATATGTCGTTGACTTCCGGGGGCACTCCGACTCCGGCCCCCGCGCGCCAGTTCGGACAGGCTGTTGCACCCGAGTCACAGTCCCGCGCAAGCATTCGCAGTCGCCGGCCGGGACCTCGCCACGGCTTTACTTGGGCCTCCGCTGGAAACGCAACGTTAAGATTAACATGCGATGCCTCGTGCGATCCGCAAACGCGGTGAATCGTTTCTCGAAGGGGCGCTCCCATGTTCAAGCGTGTCGCATTACCCGTTGCCGCAGCCGCGGTCCTGTTGACCTCGGGCGTGGCCGGGGCGGCCGACATCGGCGGGCCGCCCATCCTGCGTGGCTCCGAAGTCGTCGCCCCGTACGAGGATGTCGACAAGTGGAGCGGCGTCTATGTCGGCGGCCATGTCGGCATGCAGATCATCCGCAACACTGGCCATCACAGCAACGGCACGAACGGCCCGATCCCGGATGGCGGCGCTCCGCCCAGCCTCGTCTACAATTTCAGCTACGACTACGCCCAGGCCAAGATGAACTACGGCCTGCACATCGGCATCCAGCGCCTGTTCGGCCACTTCCTGATCGGTGCTGAGTTCGACTTCGACGGTCCGTCGGGCAAGGCGACCTCGCCCTGGTACAACGGCCATGTCGCCTTCTCCGGCGGCGTCGCCGGCAACTCCTACCAGCAGCGTGTCGGCTTCAACTGGCAGGGTTCGCTCCGCGCCCGCGTCGGCTTCGTCCACCACAAGTCGCTGTTCTATCTGACCGGTGGTCTCGCCTTCGCCAACATGACGGTCTGCACGGTGCTCGATGATTGCGTCACCGGCGCCAACCACGTCGTTCGCTACACCCGCACGCGGCTCGGCTGGACCATCGGTGCCGGTATCGAGCACAAGTTCAGCTACAACTGGTCGATGCGCGCCGAGTACCGCTACACCAATTTCGGCTCGCGCAACTGCTTCTCCACCGATGCCTGCTCGATCAATGTCGATGCGTCCGACATCAACAACCGGGTCGAAAGCCACATGGTCCGCGTGGGCGTGAGCTACCTGTTCGGTGCGCCGGCCATGCCGATGGCGCCGATTGTCGCCCGCTACTGATCGCAAGCGATAGTCCGAAACGCGAAACGCCCGGCCGCAAGGCCGGGCGTTTTGCTGTGCGGCGGTTGCCGCTGAAAGCCCGCCGGCCGTCGACACGGCCGGCAAGCGTCTCCTTCAGGGCATTCAGCCCTGGCGATCGTCGCCTTCGCCGTCGGTGAAGTCTTCGGGATTGAAGGTCTCGAAGGTCGGCTCGTCGGCGCGCTGGGTGAGGTCCTCGCCATGGCTCTGACGCTCGGCCTCGCCGGTGGAACGGGCGACGTTGACCGTCACGTTGGCCGACACTTCCGGATGCAGCGTCACGGCGACCGTGTGGAGACCGATGGTCTTGATCGGCGTGTTGAGCTCGATCATGGCGCGGGCGACCGAGATGCCGGCGGCGGTGATGGCGTCCGAGAGGTCGCGGGCCGAGACCGAGCCGTAGAGCTGGCCGGTTTCGCCAGCCTGGCGGATCAGCACGTAGCTGGTGCCGTCGAGGCGCTGGGCGACGGCGTCGGCCTCGTTCTTCAGTTCGAGGTTGCGGGCCTCGAGCTGGGCCTTCATCGTTTCGAACTTGCCGCGGTTGGCGTCGGTGGCGCGCAGCGCCTTGCCCTTGGCGAGCAGGAAGTTGCGGGCATAGCCCGGCTTCACCTTCACCACTTCGCCCATCTGGCCGAGCTTGGCGACTCGTTCGAGCAGGATCACGTCCATGGATTATCTCCTTTGATGCGTTGGAATGTCAGGACTGCTGAGGGGGTTCAGGGCGGCGCGCCCTGAGGTTGAAGAGGGTGTCGGCAAGGCCCGCCATCGCGACGAAGACCATCAGCCAGGAGATGATCAGCGTCAGCGCATAGAGCAGACCGAGCGCGAAGCCACGCATCGACCAGCCTCGCGTGAGGTCATGCGCAAGCGCATAGCCCTGCAGGGAAAAGGCGGTGAGCGAGGCGGCGAGAACAATGGCCGAGAGGTGGCCGGGAAAGCCGCCCATGAACGAGCCGACCGAGCCGGCGAGCAGGGCGCCCGCCATCCATTTCGGCAGGCGCAGGGCGGAAAGATCCGGCCAGGGCCGCACCAGCCGCCCGGATGCCTTCACGATCCGGCCGGCGGCATAGAGATTGATGGTGGTGACGAGAATCCAGATCACGGCCGCGGCGATCGGCACGGCGGCGGTCATCAGCGCCACCAGCGTCTCGCGGTCGCCGGCGCGGATCGGCACCTGCTGGAGGGTGCGCTCGACCGCCGTGCGCAGGGTCGCCTGATAGGCGGCGAAGTCGAAGCCGTAGAGGACCGCGATGCCGACGAGGGTCAGCAGCACGGCGCCTGTCGCGATCAGCGACAGGATGAGGCCGGCATCGGCCCAGCGCGGTTCCTGCGTCTCGTCGTCGGCGGCGGGAAGGCGGGCGGAAAGCGCCACGAACGAGAGGATCCAGGCCGGCAGGCCGACCGAGCAGAAAAAGAAGACGCCGAGCTGCGAACGGATGGTGAGCGAGAGGGCCAGCGCGCCGATGGCGGCGGCGAAAGCGCCGGCATAATGCCCCCAGCCGAGGCCGGCGATGAGAACGGGCAGGGCGGCGAAATAGAACAGGACGAGCGCCAGCGGGCTCCCCGACGCAAGCGTCGCGAAGAGCAGGGCGGAGGCAAGGCCTGCGCCGAAGGCAATGGCGAGGGTCGGTCCCATCGTCAGCTGTCCCGCTCGGTATCGAGGGTTAGGGGATCATCCCCAGCTCCAGCCGCGGCGGGTTCATTCCCGCGACGGCCGACGATCAATATGTATGCATGGCGGCGGGGCGCGGACGCCCCGCCGCAAAGGCGAGAATGCTTACTTGATCACGTAGGGCAGGAGACCCAGGAAGCGGGCGCGCTTGATCGCCTGGGCGAGCTCGCGCTGCTTCTTGGCGGAGACCGCCGTGATGCGGGACGGCACGATCTTGCCGCGCTCGGAAATGTAGCGCTGCAGGAGACGAACATCCTTGTAGTCGATCTTCGGCGCGTTCGGGCCGGAGAACGGGCAGGTCTTGCGACGGCGGAAGAAGGGGCGGCGAGCGCCACCGGCTGCTGCGGCTGACATGCTCACTCCTCCGTCGCTGCGGCGTCGGAGCCGCCTTCGATATCGCCGCCTTCGCGGTCACGGAAACGACGGCCACCGCCGCCGCCACCGCCGCCGAAGCCGCGGTCGCCACCACCGCCGCCGAAGCCACGGTCGCGGCCACCGCCGCCACCGAAGCCGCGGTCGCCGAAGCCACGCTCGCCGCGGTCGTCGCGGTCGCGCTTCTGCAGCATCGCGGACGGGCCTTCCTCGAGCTCCTCGACCTTGACGGTCATGAAGCGGAGGATGTCCTCGTTGATCGACATCTGACGCTCCATCTCGGCGATGGCGGCCGGCGGGGCGTCGATGTTCATGAGGGTGTAGTGGGCCTTGCGGTTCTTGCGGACGCGGAAGGCGATGGACTTCAGGCCCCAGGGCTCGACCTTGGGCACCGAGCCGCCGAGCGACTCAACGACGCCCTTGTACTGCTCGGCAAGCGCCTCGGCCTGCTGGGAGGTCACGTCCTGGCGCGCCAGGAACACGTGTTCATAGAGAGGCATATGGCCTGTCTCCGGTTCGAGTGACGCTTTGTCCGGCGCGAAGCCCCTCGAGCCCTGGACAGGCCCGACAGTATTCTCGAAGGCGGAGACACCGGACGACGGATACTTCAGAAGCACCCTGCAGGCGGACCTGCCGTCCGTTCAGCCACCGGCCGACCGAAGCGAAGGCGGCCTTATACGCGAAACGACGCCGGTTTCAAGCGAAAAGCCGGCACGTCAGCGGAAGTCAGTTGGCGCCTCTGTCCTTCTTCGGCGCGACACGGGGAGACGTCCGGCCATGTCCTCAGGATTGATCGCGGCGGACGTTTTTCTGCCGTGATGCCGTGAAAGATAGTGCAACAGTTCGCGAGGCGGACCCATCCGGGAGCTGCGCCATGACCGAGATTCACCGTTCCGTTCCGACCTGTGTGCTCAGCGCGCAGGATATCGCCCTGATGAAGCGGCGCTTCGACCGCACCTGCGAGGAACTCGGAGTCTTCGCAGAGGACGATGAGGCGCGCTGCAAGCTCGGCCGCGCGCTGGTGGCGGCGGTGGCCCGTGGCGAGATCAGGCTCGCCGACGAGGGCGCGGGCGAAATCACTGCGGTCGAGACCCTGCGTTTCGAGGGCGAGGAACTCGTCGTCGCCATTATCGACCGCCCGGCGCACTGACGCATCAGGCAGCGTCGGCCTCGCGCCTCCATGCGGGGAAGGGGTCCGGCAGGCGCGCGTGTTCCTGCGCATCGAACCGCGTCGCCGATGCGCGTCCGGCAAGGCAGCCGTCGAGTTCGGCTGTTATCGCGGCCTCGTCCATTCCAATGCCGATAAAGACGAGTTCCTGCCGGCGGTCGCCATAGACCGGGTGCCAGTGGCGCTTGACCGTCTCGCGCCATTCGTCCGATTGCGGCCAGCGAGCCTTCGGGACGGCGACCCACCAGAATCCCAGAGCCGATGTCCGGCAAACCGCGCCGGCTATCGACAGTTCGCCGCACCAGTCCGGGCGCGTCGCCAGCCAGAAATGCCCCTTCGCGCGGACGAGGCCCGGCCAGGTGCGTTTCAGGAAGGCGTCGAAGGCTGCCGGGTTAAACGGTCGCGCTGCGCGGTAGACGAAGGAGGAGATGCCGTATTCCTCCGTCTCCGGCACATGGTCCCTGAAGCCATAGAGTTCCTTGGCCCACAGCGGATGCATCTGCGCCTTCTCGTGATCGAAGCGGCCGGTATCCAGCACTTCGTCGAGGGCGACATCGGCGAAGTCGGTTTCGATGATGCGGGCGTCGGGGTTCAGGCCGCGCACGACCTTCCGGACGAGGTCGCGCTGATCGGCGCTGACCTCCGAGACCTTGTTGATGATGACCACGTCGGCGAACTCGATCTGGTCGGTGAGCAGGTCCGCGAGGGTCCGCTCGTCCTCTGCGCCTGCCGTCTCGCCCCGGTCCTTCAGAAAATCCTGGCTGCCGAAGTCCTTCAGGAGATTGATGGCGTCGACCACGGTCGCCATCGTGTCGAGCCGCGCCACATCCTCCAGCGCGTGGCCGTCTTCATCCCGGAACGAGAAGGTGGCCGCGATCGGCAAAGGCTCGGCGATGCCGGTGCCTTCGATCAGCAGGTAGTCGTACCGACCGCCCGCGGCGAGCCGGCGAACTTCGGTCAGGAGGTCGTCCCGCAAGGTGCAGCAGATGCACCCGTTGGTCATCTCCACCAGTTTCTCGTCGGTCCGCGACAGGTTCGCACCGCCCTCGCGGACGAGGTCGGCATCGATGTTCACCTCGGACATGTCGTTGACGATGACGGCGACGCGGCGGCCGTCGCGATTGTTGAGGATGTGATTGAGGAGTGTCGTCTTGCCCGCTCCCAGGAAGCCGGACAGGACGGTGACGGGCAGGCGGCCGTCGGCGCGTTGATCGGTCAGGGTCATTATCTGCTTTCGATGTTATAGTATTACATAAATCACACGCCTGCCCATCTCGGCAAGAGGAGGCCTGTCCCCACCCACAACCAGGGCTCGACAAGCCGGATCGCTTGACTCCGGCGCGCCCCGATGCCAGTCCCGCGCACCTTCAAGAGGCTCGCGCGGGATCCCCATGGCAGAATCCTCCACATCGGCATTCACCTTTCCTGGTCAGGGCAGCCAGGCCGTCGGCATGGGCAAGGCGCTTGCCGATGCCTTCCCGGCCGCGCGTGCGGTGTTCGACGAGGTGGATGCGGCACTGGGCGAAAAGCTCTCGGCCCTGATGTGGGACGGCCCGATCGAGACGCTGACACTGACCGAGAACGCCCAGCCGGCCCTGATGGCCGCCTCGCTCGCGGGTATCCGCGCGTTGCAGGCCGAGGCGGGGCTCGATCTCGCCAGGGACGCGGCTTTCGTCGCCGGCCACTCGCTCGGCGAATATTCGGCGCTCGCAGCCGCCGGAGCCTTCTCTATCGGGGATGCGGCGCGGCTCCTCCGGATTCGCGGCAAGGCGATGCAGGCGGCGACCCCGGTCGGCGTCGGCGCCATGGCGGCGATTCTCGGCCTCGACTTCGATGCCGTCGTGGCGGTCGCCGCCGAGGCGGCCCAGGGCGAGGTCTGCCAGGCTGCCAACGACAATGGCGGCGGCCAGGTCGTCATTTCCGGCCACAAGGCGGCGGTCGAGCGCGCCTGTGAGATCGCCAAGGCCAAGGGCGCCAAGCGCGCCATCCCGCTTCCCGTCTCGGCTCCCTTCCATTGCGCCCTGATGCAGCCCGCCGCCGACGCCATGGCTGAGGCGCTGGCGAAAGTCAGCATCGCCCGCCCCGTGGTCCCGGTGGTCGCCAATGTCCGCGCCGCGCCGGTCTCCGAGCCGGCCGAGATCGTCCGGTGCCTTGTCGAGCAGGTCACCGGCACGGTGCGCTGGCGCGAATGCGTCGCGGCCATGGCGGCGGCCGGCGTCACCACTTTCTACGAGGTCGGCTCCGGCAAGGTGCTGACCGGCCTCGTCAAGCGCATCGCGGACGGCGCGACCGGCACTGCCATCGGTACGCCCGACGACATCGCCGCCTTCAAGGCTTCGCGCGGCTGAGCGGATAAGGAACTGGACCCATGTTCGACCTGACCGGCAAGACCGCCCTCGTCACCGGCGCCACCGGCGGAATCGGCGGCGCCATCGCCGCCGCCCTGCACCGGCAGGGCGCGACCGTCGCGCTGTCCGGCACGCGCCGCGAGAAGCTCGAGGAACTGGCCGCGAGCCTCGGCGAGCGCACGCATGTCGTGCCGACCAACCTGTCGTCCCTGGACGAGGTGGAGGCGCTCGTGCCGGCCGCCGAGAAGGCGATGGGCGGGCTCGATATCCTGATCAACAATGCCGGCATCACCCGCGACAACCTCTTCATCCGCATGAAGGACGAGGAGTGGGATCAGGTCATCGCCGTGAACCTCACAGCGACGTTCCGCCTGACCCGCGCCGCCGCCAAGCTGATGATGCGCAAGCGCTGGGGCCGCATCGTCTCGATCACCTCGGTCGTCGGCGTCACCGGCAATCCGGGCCAGGGCAACTACGCGGCGTCCAAGGCCGGCATGATCGGCATGACCAAGTCGCTCGCCGCCGAGGTCGCGAGCCGCAACGTCACGGTCAACTGCCTCGCGCCGGGCTTCATCGAGACGCCGATGACCGATGCGCTCAACGACAAGCAGAAAGAGACGATCCTGACGCGCGTTCCCGCCGGCCGTCTCGGCAAGGCGGATGAAATCGCCGCCGCCGCTATCTATCTCGCTTCGGAGGAAGCCGCCTACGTGACCGGCCAGACGCTGCACGTGAATGGCGGTATGGCTATGATTTAATTCGGGAAAACGGCAGAAGGGGTGGCCGCTGGCAAATCCCATGGCCCTGTGATAGAGAGCCTTCAGGTTCGGGCAGGGGGCATCCCGACACGATCCAGAAATTACGGCGGCGCGGCTCGCCACCTGCAAGTCTAGACGCCGCACACCGCATCCGATCGAGGGCGGTGCCTAATCATCGGATGGAACGAGGATAATCTAATGAGCGATACCGCTGAGCGCGTGAAGAAGATCGTCGTGGAGCAGCTTGGCGTCGACGCCGAGAAGGTCGTCCCGACCGCGAGCTTCATTGATGATCTCGGGGCGGACAGCCTCGACACCGTCGAGCTCGTCATGGCTTTCGAGGAAGAGTTCGGCGTCGAGATTCCGGACGATGCCGCCGAGACGATTCTCACGGTCGGCGACGCCGTGAAGTTCCTCGAGAAGGCGACCAGCGCCTGATCGCGCGCCACAAACTCGACTATCGACTTCGGAAGGGCCGGGGAGCGCGTAGCGTCTCCGGCTTTTCGTTCACCGGGCGGGAGTGGTGAGACGATGATGCGCCGTGTTGTTGTCACCGGGATGGGTCTGCTCACGCCGCTGGGCTGCGGCGTCGAGGAGACCTGGTCGCGGCTGGTTCGCGGCGACAGCGGCGCCTCGAAGGTCGAGCACTTCGACGTTTCCGACGTCGCGGCGAAGATCGCCTGTCAGATCCCGCGCGGCGACGGCACCGGCGGCACCTTCAATCCCGACATGTGGATGGAGCCGAAGGAGCAGCGCAAGGTCGACCAGTTCATCGTCTTCGCCATGGCCGCGGCCAAACAGGCGCTCGACGATGCCGGCTGGCACCCCAAGACCCCCGAGGAGCAGAACGAGACCGGCGTGCTCATCGGCTCCGGCATCGGCGGCATTGACGGCATCGCGGAGGCGGCCTTGCTGCTGCGCGAGAAGGGGCCGCGCCGCATCTCGCCGTTCTTCATCCCCGGCCGGCTGATCAATCTCGCCGGCGGCTACGTTTCCATCGCCCATGGCCTGAAAGGCCCGAACCACGCTGTCGTGACCGCCTGCTCGACCGGCGCGCATGCCATCGGCGACGCCGCCCGCCTCGTCGCCTTCGGCGATGCCGAGGTCATGGTCGCCGGCGGCACCGAATCGCCGATCAGCCGCCTGTCGCTCGCCGGCTTCTCCGCCTGCCGGGCGCTCTGCACCGCCTTCAACGACGATCCGACCCGCGCCTCGCGCCCCTATGACCGCGACCGCGACGGCTTCGTCATGGGTGAGGGCGCCGGCATGGTCGTTGTCGAATCCTACGAGCACGCCAAGGCGCGTGGCGCGAAGATCTATGCCGAGGTGATCGGCTACGGCCTGTCGGGCGACGCCCATCACATCACCGCTCCGGCCGAGGATGGCGACGGCGCCTTCCGCTGCATGCAGGCGGCGGTGAAGCGCGCCGGCATCACGCCCGGCGACATCGACTACATCAACGCCCACGGCACCTCGACGATGGCCGACGGCATCGAGCTGAAGGCCGTCGAGCGGCTGGTCGGCAACGCCGCCTCGACCGTGTCGATGTCCTCGACCAAGTCGTCCATCGGCCATCTGCTCGGCGCGGCGGGTGCGGTGGAGGCGATCTTCTCGATCCTCGCGATCCGCGACCAGGTGGCGCCGCCGACGCTCAATCTCGACAATCCCGACGTCGAGACGGCGATCGACCTCGTGCCGCATGTCGCCCGCAAGCGCTCCATCGAGACCGTCCTGTCGAACTCCTTCGGCTTCGGCGGCACCAACGCTTCCGTGATATTCAGGGCCGCGGCGTAAGGGGGAAACCCGTCTTTCGCCACATTCCCTCCGCATCACTACGGATGACGCGCGCCCCTCATCAGAGCTGAGACGAATGAACGATTCTTCCGGCCCCTTCACGCCGCAGAACGGCTCCCGCCCGGCCCTCAAGTCCCCTCGCGCCGCCCTCGAACCCGAGGCCGCGCCGCCGCCGCCGCCGGCCTCGCGCCACGCGCGCAACCAGTGGGTGGTGATCGGCAACCTCATCATGTCGATCCTGCTGGTCGGCCTGGTTGGCAGCCTGCTCGGCTTCGTCTATGCGCGGCAGGCCTTCGTCGCGCCCGGCCCGCTGCAGCAGGACCGCGCCGTCTTCATCGAGCGCGGCTCGACGGCAGAGCAGGTGGCCCAGACGCTGGAGCGCAACGGCGTCATCAACAGCGCGCTGGTCTTCTCAGGCGCGGTTCAGCTCTATGGCGTGCGCGGCGACCTGAAATGGGGCGAGTACATGTTCCCCAAGGGGGCCTCGACCGCCGAGGCGCTGGCCATCGTGCTCGAAGGCAAGCCGATCGAGTACCGCATCACGATCCCCGAGGGCCTGACCTCCGAGCAGATCGTCGGACGCCTGCGTGACAACGACGTGCTGGTCGGCGACATCGCGCGGATTCCGCGCGAGGGCTCGCTGCTGCCCGACACCTACCGCTTCACCCGAGGCACGTCGCGCCAGCAGATGGTCGACCAGATGACGCAGTTCCAGAGCCGTCTCGTCCAGCAGATCTGGGCGCGGCGGGGTCCGGACCTGCCGATCCGCACGCCCGAGGAACTGGTCATCCTCGCCTCCATCGTCGAGAAGGAGACCGGCAAGGCGGAGGAGCGCCCGCGTGTCGCCGGCGTTTTCGTCAACCGCCTGACGCGCCGCATGCGCCTGCAATCCGATCCGACCATCGTCTACGGCATCGTCGGCGGCCGGGGATCTCTGGGGCGCGGGATTCTTGCCTCCGAGATCCAGCGGCTGACGCCCTACAACACCTATCAGATCGACGGCCTGCCGCCGACGCCGATTGCCAATCCCGGCCGCGCCGCCATGGAGGCTGTCGCCAACCCCGCCCGGCACCGCGACCTGTTCTTCGTCGCCGACGGAACTGGCGGCCACGTCTTCGCCGAGACGCTGGAGCAGCATAACCGCAACGTCGCCAACTGGCGGCGGATCGAGCGCGAGCGGGGTAGCCCGGACGCTGCGCAGGACCGTACCTCGGCCGCCGACACGCCCGCGCCGGCCACGACCGGCACGCCGCCCCGCGCGACCCGCTGACCGGCACGCGGGCGACCCCGCTTGACCTCTGCCCGGCGGCGACTTAACCGCCTGCCAGTCAGCGCGTTTCCGAGGTTTCCATGGCCCTTGCAAGTATGACCGGATTTGCCCGGTCGGAAGGTATCTCCGGCGCGTCCGTCTGGGCGTGGGAGATCAAGTCGGTCAATTCCAAGGGCCTCGACATCAAGTTGCGCATGCCATCCGGAATGGATGCGGTGGAGGCGACCGTCCGGCAGAAGATCGCCGCCGCCGTCACGCGCGGCAGCATCTTCGCCTCGCTGAACGTGAAGCGCGAGGCGGCCGTCAGCGAGGTTCGCATCAACGAGACGGTGCTGGCGCAGGTGGCGGAAGCCGCGCGCCTGATCGCCGAGCGGATCGATGCCCGTGCCCCCGCCATCGACGGCCTTTTGCAGATCCGCGGCGTCGTGGATGTGGTCGAGCCGGAAGAGGGCGAGGAGGAGCGGCAGGCGCTCCAGTCGGCCGCGTTGTCCGGCCTCGACAAGGCGCTGGTCGGGCTCTCCGCCATGCGCGCCGCCGAGGGTTCGGCGCTGGAGGCCGTGATGGCCACCCGCCTCGACGAGATCGCCGCCCTCAAGAAGCAGGCCGAGGACAATCCCGCGCGCCGGCCGGAGGCGATCCGCGCCCGGCTGGGCGAACAGGTCGCGGTCCTCCTCGATACCGGCAAGGCCTTCGATCCCGACCGCCTGCATCAGGAGGCAATCCTGCTGGCCGCCAAGGCCGATATCCGCGAGGAGCTCGACCGGCTCGACGCCCATGTCGCCGCCGCGCGCAAGCTGCTGGCCGAGGGCGGCCCGGTCGGTCGCAAGCTCGATTTCCTCGCGCAGGAGTTCAACCGCGAGACCAACACGCTCTGCTCCAAGGCCAACGACGTGTCGCTGACCGCGACCGGTCTCTCGCTCAAGGCTGCCGTCGAGCAGTTCCGCGAGCAGGTCCAGAATCTGGAGTAGGCCGATGTCGGATGCCGTCACCGCCCGCCGCGGCCTGATGCTGATCCTCACCTCGCCCTCGGGCGCGGGAAAATCGACGCTGACGCGCCAGCTTCTGCAGAACGAGACGGACATCGCGCTGTCCGTCTCCGTCACCACGCGTTCGCGCCGCAAGGACGAGATCGACGGGGTGCATTACCATTTCATCGACCGCCCCGCCTTCGAGCGGATGCGCGATGCCGGCGAACTGCTCGAATGGGCGGAGGTCCACGGCAATTGCTACGGCACGCCGCGCAGGGCGGTGGAAGAGGCCCTGTCGGCCGGCAAGGACGTGCTGTTCGACATTGATGTCGCCGGCGTCAGGCAGCTTGCCGACATGGTGCGCGAGGACATGGCGACGGTGTTCCTGCTGCCGCCCTCGGTCACCGAACAGATCGCAAGGTTGAAGCGCCGCGCCAGCGACGATGATGCCGCGATCCTGAAGCGCCTGCGCACGGCGCGCGAGGAGATCGGTCACTGGGCGGATTTCGATTACATCCTCGTCAACGAAGATATCGCCCGCGCCTTCTCCGAACTGCGCGCCATCCTCCATGCCGAGCGGCTGAAGCAGCGGCGGCGGCCGAAGCTGGAGGCGCTGATCGGCGAGTTGGGGCGAGATCTCGACACGGTGCTGGCGGCGGGGCGCCTGCCGTCCTGAGTGCTTTCAGGCAGCGTCCAGCAGGCGCGCCAGCCGGCAGAACTCGTCGATTGTCAGCGTCTCGGCCCGCGCGGTCGGATCGAGCCCGGCGGCCCCGATCAGCGCCATGGGATCGCGCCCGAGGCCCTTGAGGCTCTGGCGGATCATCTTGCGCCGCTGGCCGAAGGCGGCCGCTGTCACCCGCTCCAGCGCGCCGACGCGGCAGGGTATCGGCTCTGCGCGTGGCACGAGATGCACCACCGACGATGTCACCTTCGGCGGCGGCACGAAGGCCGAGGGGCCGACATCGAAGGCGATCCGCGCCTCGGTACGCCAGCCCGCGAGCACGCCGAGCCGGCCATAGGCGTCCGTATCAGGCGCGGCGACGATGCGCTGGGCGACCTCCTTCTGGAACATCAGCGTCAGCGACTGATACCAGGGCGGCCAGCGGTCGGGCGTCAGCCAGCCGGTCAGCAATTGCGTGCCGACATTATAGGGCAGGTTGGCGACGATCCGGCCCGGTGCGTCGCCGATATGGGGCGTGAGGTCGACCTCCAGCGCGTCGCCCTCGATCACCGTCAGCCGCCCCGGATAATGCGCCGCGATTTCTTCCAGCGCCGGCAGGCAGCGCGGGTCGCGCTCGACCGCGATCACGCGCGCGGCCCCGCCCGCAAGCAGGGCTCGTGTCAGCCCGCCGGGGCCTGGGCCGATCTCGACCACGATTGCGCCCTCGAGTGGGCCGGAGGCGCGGGCGATCCGGCTGGTCAGGTTGAGGTCGAGCAGGAAGTTCTGGCCGAGCGACTTCTTCGCCATCAGCCCGTGCCGGGCGATGACCTCGCGCAGCGGCGGCAGATCGTCGATCGCGCCCACGCTACGAGGTCCGTGGCGTCGCGAGGCGACCGGCCAGCGCGATGGCGTGGATCAGGCTGGACGGCCGCGCCTTGCCCGTTCCGGCCAGCGAGAAGGCGGTGCCGTGATCGGGCGAGGTGCGGATGAACGGCAGGCCGAGCGTGACGTTGACGCCCTCGTCGAAGGCCAGCGTCTTCACCGGCACCAGCACCTGGTCGTGATACATGCCGAGCGCGACGTCATAGCCCTTGCGGGCCTCGGGGTGGAACAGCGTATCGGCCGGGTGCGGCCCGGTGGCGGCGATGCCGATGCGGTTCAGCTCGGCGACCGCCGGGGCGATGACGTCGCGGTCCTCGGTGCCCATGAGGCCGTCCTCGCCCGCATGGGGGTTCAGCCCGCATATGGCGAGGCGCGGCGCCGCGATACCGAACCGCGTCGCGAGGTCGTGGGCGACGATGGCGCCGGTTTCGACGATGAGATTGGTCGTCAGCCGCGCCGACACGTCGGCGAGCGGCATGTGGATGGTGACCGGCACCACCGCCAGTTCGCGGCTCCAGATCATCATGATCGGCCTGACAGGGCCGACCCGGAACGGGCGGGCGAGCTCGCCGAGGAATTCGGTGTGGCCGGGATGGCTGAAGCCGGCGGCCGCCAGCACCGATTTGGCGATGGGGTTGGTGACGACCGCCCGCGCCCGGCCAGAGCGGATGTGGTCGACGCCGGCGCGGATGGCCTCGATGACCATGAAGGCCGTGTCCGTGGTCGGCGCGCCCGGCAGATCCCCGGCCGGGCCTTCCTCGGCGCCTTCCACGGCGACCACCGGCAGGCCGAAGGCGAAGCTGTCAATGGCCTCCTCGGGCAGCACTTCCACGATGGGCACACCGATGCCGAGCCGCGCGGCGCGCTTCTCCATCAGGTCGGGATCGCCGATGAGATAGAAGGGCGGCAATTGCTGGCTGGCGCGGTCGCGCCACGCCATCAGGGCGATGTCCGGCCCGATGCCGGCCGGTTCGCCCATGGTCACCGCGAGTGGCAGCATGGCCGCGGCTCAGCTACGGCCGCGCCCGCCGCGTCCGTCCTTGTATTCGATCACCGCCGTACGGCGGATTCGCGCCAGATAATCCCGCGAGATGCGCTGCATCTCGGCGGTCTGGATCTCGTCGCGCGCCTGGTTGCGGACGGTCGTGTCGTTGGCGTTGATGTCTTCCTTGGCGCAGACGGCGACCATTTCGATGCCCTGCTGGGTGCGGCTCGGCTGGGTCAGCTTGCCGACGGCGGTCTGGTCCAGCACCTGGCGGAACTGCGGCGAGAGATCCGTGCTCAGCCGACGGAACTGCTCGCGCACGGCCGAATCCGGGATGCGGTTCACTTGCTCGAGATCGGTCGCGCAGCTGGAAAAGCGGCCGCGCAAGGCATTGGCCTCGGCGAGGCGCTGGGCGACGCGGGCAGGGGGGGCATTGGCCGGAACGAGGAGGACGATCGGCCGCAGCACGAAGTTCACCGCGCGGGTATTGCCCTGCTGGCGGCGCGAGATAGCGTCGGCGAGCTGGGTGTCGGTGACGAAGATCGTTCGCCCGTAGCGGGCGCCGACGATGTTCGACCAGGACAGGTCGGCGCGCAGCTTGCCGCGATAGACGCGCGGCTCGATGCCCTGCGAGCGCAGCACCTGATCAAAGCCGCGCGGATCGATGCCGGAGCGCTGAGCGACCTGCGCATAGGCGGCGTTGACCTGCTGCTCGCTCGCCTCGACCTTGAAGCGCCGGGCCTCGCTGAACTTGACGCGGTCGTTGATCAGGTCGTCCAGTGCCTGTTCGCGCGAATGCGGCCGGCCCTCGCGGACCTGCAGAAGCCGCTGGCGCTGGGGAATGTCGAAGCTGGTGATAGGCAGCCCGTTGACGATGGCGATCACCTGACCGTCTTGCGCCAGGGCGGGAGCGGCCATGGCCGACAGGGTGACCGCCAGGGCGGCTGCGAGGAACGGACGCGCGAAGGTCATGGCTGCGCCTTCCTTGGGTTGATGGCGGGAAATGGCTCCGTTGCGCAAGACGGTGGCGCAATCAGGGCAGCGGGGCCGTTCACTGCGCCGGTGGGTTGAACCAGTTCGACACGTTCTGCGACAGGGTCAGTTCGCCGATGGTCCGCAGATTGAAGCGGAACATGAAGCGGTGGACGTCGCGTGTCGTGGTGACATTGTTGAGCGTCACCACCTCGGCGGCGAAGTCGCGCGAATAGTAGAAGCCGAGCTGCATGGCGTCGTCGAGGTAGTTCACGCCGAGCGTCAGGCCTTCGATCTTGTTGCGTTCGGTGATCGGCAGCGTGTTGGTGAAATTGGCCGCGAGGTTCTGCCGCTCGAACGAGAAGCGCGCCGCGCCGTAAAGCGTCCAGTTGGTGGCGACCGTGTAGGACATGGCCGCGCCGACGCCGCTGCGGGGCACGATGTAACCGAGCACCGGCTGCGGCGCGAGATAGGCATAGGTGCCGGTGACCGCGACATTGCCGAAGCGGCCGGTCGCGTCCACTTCCGCGCGCTGGACGGCGAAGCTCCGCTCGTCGAAGCGTCCGCGCGCCGAGAACCGGAAATTGCTGTCCATCTGGTACATGAAGCGCGCGACATAGTCGGATCGCGGCTTGTCGAGGCCGGAATTGGCGCCCGCGCTCGCCATGTCCACGCCGGTCCCGACGACGGCGGGATCGCCATAGGCGAAGGAATTGACGCCGAACAGGTGCCGCGACTGACCGAACAGCACGTTGACGCTGGAGCCGTTGACGAAGCGGTGGGTGAGGTTGAGGCCGTAGTTCAGCCGTCCGCCGCCCTCGACGCGGTCCCAGCCGGAGAACTTGCTGACCTGGAACAGACTGGTGTCGTCGAAGACGAGGCTCTGGGCATCCTCGTTCGGGATGCGGCCGATATTGGTCTCGTTCGGACGGGCGATGAACTGGACGATCGGCTCGATGACGGTGGTGCCGTATTCGGTGCCGGCGATCCACGGATAGCGATAGGTCATGCCGACGGTCGGCATGACGCGCGTATGTTGCTGGCCGCTGCCCGTCGCCAGCCGGTCGAACGAGCCGAGGACGGCGGCATTGTCCTTCAGGTGGTGGTAGGTCACGTCGCCGCGCACCGAGACGAAGGGTTCCCAGACCTGCCCAAGGGCGTCGGTGATCCGCCGGCGCCAGGCGACTTCCGCCGAAGCGCGCGAATAGGTGCCGTCGATGCCGTTCACAAGGCAGTTCGACGGATCGAGATTGACGCCCGGCGCGCGCGGCTGGAGCCGGTTGCAGGTGATCGGGACGAGCGGGTTGCGAACCGATACGTCCGCCGCCTCGCGCGACATGCTGACGATGCTCGTCCGCCACGACAGTTCGCCGCCGACGACGGAGCGGTCGTAGACGCGGAAATAATCCAGCACCGGATGGGTGACCGGCAGCACCTTGTTGTCGGTGTCGGTTGCGGTGATGCCGACATAGCGGGTGGTCGAGAGATCGAACCAGCTGCGCTCGCCCTGTCCGCGCAGGAACAGGCGGGAATTGGCCTCGGTCTGCCCCGGCAGCATCAGGGAATAGTCCCTCAGGAAGGCCGTATCCGACATCAGGTTGAGGTCCCAGCCGACCGACCAGCGCTCGGTGAGGCGGAACATGCCCGTCGTGTGGATGATGCCGCGGAAGCTGCGGTTGCCGACTTCCGGCGTGCCGTCCGAATAGGTGAAGGCGTTGCGGTCCTGCTGGAAAATGCCGGCGCCGCGGATCGTGTAGTAGCCGCTCTCGAAGCCGTGGCGCCATTCCACCACGGGCATGAAGCCCTGGCGGATATAGTAGCGCGGCGCGATCAGCAGGTCGTAATTGGCCTGGATGTTCCAGAAATAGGGCACCTCGATGCCGATGCCCGTGCGGTTCGAGCCCGCGACGCCCGGCATCAGGAAGCCCGAGGCCTTGCGGACGGTCGGATCCGGCGCCTGCATGTAGGGCATGTAGGCGATCGGCAGGCCGAACATCTCGAAGCGGGCATCCTCGAAATAGATCATCCGCTCGGATTCGCGGTGGATGATCCGCTTCGACTTGATGACCCAGGTCGGCGGCTTGGTCTGGTCGGCGCGGCAGGAATCGCAGGCCGTATAGGCCGCCCGGTCGAAGATCGTCGTCTCGCCGTTCTCGCGCGTCACGTTGGCGGCGCCGATGAAGCGCCGGTCCGGCGTTTCGAGATTCAGCGAACGGACGAAGCCGTCGGCGAAGTTCTGGTCGAATTCGAGGTCCTGCGCGTGGGCGATCACGCCCGACGGCTCGGTGATCCGGACATTGCCGGTGGCGCGAACCCGGTTCGCGCGCTGGTCGTAGGTGACGAGGTCGGCCTCGATGGTGCGGCCGTCGTAATAGATCTGCACCCGGCCGCGCGCGGAGACGCGGCTCGTCCGCTCGTCATAGACGAGCTGGTTGGCGTTCACCTGCATCGGCGAGCCGCGCTGCGTCGTCGTGAAGGTCGGCGCCGTGGCCGGCAGCTGCTCCAGCGACGGCGACATCGGCGAACGCGCCGTCGACTGGTTCTGGATGACCGTCGGGTCCTGGATGAACAGGCGTCGCTCGATCGGATCAGCGGGGACCGGCTGCGCGCGTGCGGGCGCGAACCCTCCCGCCGCGACAAGCAGCGTCAGCGCGCTTGCGGTCGCGGTCAGGGCGGGGCGGGCGATTCGGGTCGAAGAAGCCGGAGGCCGGATGGATGCAAGGCGCATCAACCATCCTCCTGCTTCAAAAGAACCATGAAACCCATCAACGCACCGATAAATGCAGGCGACCAGGCCGCGAGCACCGGAGGCACCAGATTGGAGCGCCCGAGATTCCCAGCCAGTTCGGACCCCACGTAAAGCAAAAATCCGGCGACGACGCCACCCAGAATCGTCCGGCCGAGGCCGCCGAGCCGCGCGAACCGCAAGGACGCTGCGGCAGCCACCAGAACCATCGCGACGAGCAGCAGCGGCCGGGCCAGCAGAAGCTGGTACTGGAGCTCGAAACGGGCGGCCGGAAGGCCCGAGCGCCGCGCCAGTTCGATGAACTCCGGCAACTCCCAGAAGGAGACCTGCTCGGGCATCACGAAGCTCTGCTGCACCTGTTCGGCGGTCAGCCGGGTGTCAAGGCGCAGCGTCTCGTGCTTCTCCGGCTCCCGGCCGACCGGTGTCACCCGCGCCTTGCTTAGCTGCCAGTAGCCGTCGAACAGGTCGGCGCTGTCGGCGTCGATCCGCTCCTTGAAGCTGTTGTCGGTATTGTAGACCAGCACGCTGACGCCGGTGAGCCGCTGGCCGCGGCTGGTCGCGGAGGCGGCGTTGATGACCGCCTGCCCCGAGGGCGTCGCCTGCCGCAGCCAGAAGTTCGTGCGGGATTCCGCGACATAGACCCGTCCGAAAAGCTGGGATTCCAGCTTCATCGACCGCTCGCGGAAGTCGGAGGCGATGGGATTGTAGACGGTGGCGGCGAACACGCCGATGAGCAGGGCGACGATGATCGCCGGCGCCAGGAACTGCCAGGCCGAGAGCCCGGCCGCGCGGGCGACGACCAGTTCCAGCTTCCGCGACAGGCCCAGAAAGCACAGCATCGCCCCGACCAGCACGGCGAAGGGCAGCACGACCTCGACGAAGGCCGGCACGCGATAGATGGTCAGAAGCGCCACGAGCTGGGTCGGGGCCCGCGTCGAATCCTCGACGCGCCTCAGCTGCTCGACGAAATCGACGATCAGCACCAGCCCGAACGTGCCGAGAAACGTGCTTCCCACCGCCCCGATGAACTTGCGGGTCATGTAGCGCGAGAAGGTCGAGACGATCACGCCCTGCCTCCCGCCGCGAACCGCTCGGTCAGACGCTGGACGATCCGGTCGGAAAGGTCGCCGAAATAGGCCGAAACCGCCTGCGGGGCCCGCGGCCTCAGCCAGCCGAGCGAGATCGCGCCGAACAGCACGATGGTTGCGATCGGGATGAGATAGACGAGCGGGACGGCCGACGGCCGCGCCGCGACCATGCCGGACACGGCGAAGCCCAGCCCGCGGATAGCGGCCATCAAGGCGATCGCCCCGGCGATCGCGGCGCCCCGGCTCTGCCGGGTGGTGCGGGCATGTCCCAGCATGGCGAACGCAATACACATCATGGCCAGCGGGTAGAGCGGCGCGGCGAACCTGTCGTGCAGCTCCTGTCGAAACCGGCCCTGCCACCGCTCCAGCATGGGATCGGCGGGGTTCGGATTCATGAGCTCGGACGTATAGCGCTCCGATGGTCTATAAACCGTTTCCGCCGCCTGGGTCAGCTGCGACAGGTCGAAGGCGTAGCGGTCGAAGACGACGATGGAGGTGGTGCCGTCCTTCATCTCGCGGCGCTGAAGATTGCCGTTCTCCAGCACGAAGAACGTGCCCTGCCGCTGTTCGCTGATGACGCCGCGCTCGGCGACATAGGTCATGTGGACGGCGGTGTCGCGGGTGTCCGACACGACGATGCCGAGCAGCACGCCGCCCGGCGCGCGGTCGCGGATGTGGAAGGTGAGGCCCCGGTCGGCCTGCGTGAATTGCCCCGGCCGCACGATGGCGGTGAGCAGATTGGCCTGAACCTGCGTCAGCAGCAGGCGGAAATGCCGGATCGAGGACGGCGTCAGCCACAGTGACAGCGAGCCGACCAGCACCATGACCATGGCGGTCAGCACCAGCAGGGGGCGGGCGAGCCGGACCGGCGAGACGCCGGCCGCCGCCATGACGATCAGTTCGGAATCGCCGTTCAGCTTGTTCAGCGTCTGCATGACCGCGATGAACAGCGCGATCGGCGCGATCAGCGCCAGAAGGACCGGAATGCCGAGGCTGGTCATCAGGAAGAACAGCGCGATCGTCTGGCCGCTATTCGTCACGAGATCGAGCTGCCGCAGAACCTGGGTGATCCAGACGACCAGCGTCAGGACGAACAGGCCCGCGACGAAGGCGACCAGCGCCTGCCGGAAAATGTAGCGTTCGAGGGATCCCATTTCCGGCTCATGCTCGCAGGCGGAAGTCCAGCTCGTCAGCTGGCCGCCCGCTGATCGATCCATCAGGGGTAGTGGCCGATCGTGGCATGCGCAAGGTCGCAGAGCCGATTCCCGCCATGGCGTCTCCCCCCGGCCACAACGTCACGATAATGTATGTCTCGCAGGCGTTGTGCCTGATTCCATTGAGCTTCATCCTCGGGCCCATGCCAGACAGCCTCAAGATCACCTTCGCCCCGCTCGGATCGGCCCCCTCGGGTCTTGCCGTCATTCTCGCAGCTTCCGATCTCGCGCTCTCGAAAACGGCAGCAGCATTGCTCGCGCCCGCCAAGGATCTGCTCGCCCGCGCCGCGGCCGCCGACGGGTTCAAGGGCAAGTCGGGCTCGTTCCTCGATATCGTGGCGCCGGAAAAGGTGGCGGCCAGCCGGTTGCTGGTGGCTGGCATCGGCAAACCCGCCGACTGGAAGGAGCTCGATGTCATCCGCCTCGGCGGCGCCATCTGCGGTCGCCTCCCCGACGCGGTGACCGAGGCGACGATTGTCGCGGATACGGTCGCCGGCGCGCTTTCCGCCGATCAGGCGGCCGACCTCGCGCTCGGCCTGCGCCTGCGCTTCTACGCCTTCGACCGTTACAAGACGAAGAAGAAGGACGGCGACGAGGGGCCGAAGAAGCGCTCGGTGACCATTCTCGTCGCTGACGAGAAGGCGGCGCGCAAGGCGTTCAAGTCGCGCGAGGGTATCGCTGACGGCGTCGATGTCGCCCGCGACCTCGTCAACGAGCCGCCGAACGTGCTCTCGCCGCCCGAATTCGCCAAGCGCGCCGCCGCGCTGGAGCGCCTCGGCGTCGACGTCGAGATTCTCGGCGAGAAAGAGATGAAGAAACTCGGCATGGGCGCGCTTCTGGCCGTGGGGCAGGGCTCCCGCAAGGAAAGCCAGGTGGTCGTCATGCGCTGGGACGGCGGCAAGGACGGCGCGGCCCCGGTCTGCCTGATCGGCAAGGGTGTCTGCTTCGACACCGGCGGCATCTCGCTCAAACCCGGCGAGGGCATGCAGGACATGAAGGGCGACATGGGCGGCGCCGCCGCGGTGGTCGGCGCCATGCACGCGCTCGCCGCGCGCAAGGCCAAGGTCAACGCCGTCGGCATCATCGGCCTCGTCGAGAACATGCCGGACGGCAATGCCTATCGTCCCGGCGACATCCTGACCTCGATGTCCGGCCAGACCATCGAGATCATCAACACCGACGCCGAGGGCCGCCTCGTCCTCGCCGACCTGCTCTGGTACGCGAAGGGCCGCTTCCAGCCGAAATTCATGATCAATCTGGCGACCCTGACCGGCGCGATCATGGTGGCGCTCGGCAGCGAGCATGCCGGCCTGTTCAGCAACAACGACGAACTCGCCCAGAACCTCACCGCCTCCGGCCTCGCCACCGGCGAGCGTGTCTGGCGCATGCCGCTGTCGCCCGAATACGACAAGCTCATCGACAGCCAGTTCGCCGACATGAAGAACACGGGCGGGCGGTATGGTGGCTCGATCACCGCGGCGCAGTTCCTCCAGCGTTTCGTCGGCGATACGCCCTGGGCGCATCTCGACGTCGCCGGCACGGCGATGAATTCGGTAAAGAACGATCTCAACCGCTCGTGGGGTGGCGGCTGGGGCGTTCGCCTGCTCGACCGGCTGGTGGCGGACGCCTGCGAAAGCTAAGCGTCTGCGCCGAGCCATGCGAAAACGACTGAACTCGTGACCGATATCCTGTTCTACCATCTGCAGCACCAGCCGCTCGAAAGGGTCTTGCCGGTGCTGCTCGAAAAATCGGTGGAACGGGGATGGCGGGTCGCCGTGGAGGCGACCACGCAGGAGCGCGCCGATGCCCTCGACGCGCTGCTCTGGACCTATTCGGACGAGAGCTTTCTCGCACATGGCACCGACCGTGAGCCCGACCCGGCTGCGCAGCCCGTGCTGATCACCACCGAGCCGGGCCGGCCGAATGGCGCGACGGTGCGCTTTCTGGTCGATGGCGCGCCGCTGCCGGCGGACATGGCTTCTTACGAGCGCGTCGTGCTGATGTTCGACGGCAACGATCCCGATGCGATCGATCGCGCGCGCGATCAGTGGAAGGAGGCGAAGGCCGGCGGCCATGCCTGCACCTACTGGCAGCAGAGCGAGGCGGGCCGCTGGGAGAAGCGGGCGTGAACGTTCCCGACGAACCAGGGCGCCCACGCGGATTTATCGACAGCGCCGCCCGCTTTGAATATGCCCGCCTCGGCATCTCCATTTTTCTGACGGCGCTGACCAACCAGCAGGCGGTCCTGCTGGCTGTGGTCTGGGAGGAGGCGGGTTTCGCTCATCGCGACATCGGCCTGCTCATCGCGATCTACGGCATCCCCCTGGTGCTGATGAGCCTGTTCTCGGGGACCGTGGCCAACCGGATCGGGCTGCTGCCGACAGTGCGCATCGGCGCGGTCCTGACCTGCCTCGGGCTGGCGAGCCTCGCCGTCACCTATGACAGCTTCTTCGGCTCGCTCGCCTCGCGGCTGGTGCAGGGCGTCGGTTTCGCGCTGTTCCACGCACCGATCATGACCTATGGCACCACGCGGCTGACCCAGGAGCGTTTCGTCCAGCTTTTCGGGCTGCTCTCGGCCATGGCGCCGCTGCCTTACGCCTTCGGCCCGATCCTCGCCGAATATGTCTATCACGCCCATGGCGCGCGCACCTTCCTGCTGCTCGGCAGCCTGCCGGGCCTGCTCGCCCTGCCGCTGCTCTGGACCGTCCGGCCCGGCGAGAAGGCGACGCCCGAGGTCGGCGGCCTGACCGGACTGATGACATCGCGGCGGATCTTTCTGCCGATGCTGGCGGCGGTGGTCTATGGTTCGATGTTCGGCTTCATCAGCGCCTATATGGCGCCGCTCATGCTCGAACGCGGCATGACGGTCGGCGCCTTCTTCACCTCCTTCACCCTGTCGATCTTCGGCGCGCGGTTCGGCCTGCTGGCGCTGGTCGAGAATATCGACCGCCGCCTGGTGGTCGCGGGCGGCGCCATCGTGCTGGCCGCCGGGCTCCTGCTGGCTGCCTTCGCCGACAACACGACCTTTGCCGTGGCGTCAGGCTTCGTCTTCGGCCTCGGCCATTCCGTCGGTTTCCCGGTCATCTCGGCCTGGATCTGCGACGGCACCCCGCCGGAGAAGCGAGCCATCCCGCTCGCCCTGTTCAATGCCACCTTCTTCGCGGCGATCACCTTCGTCGCGCTACCGGCGAGCGTCGCCATCGGCCGCGTCGGCTACGTGCCGGTCATGGTTTTCATTTCCGCGACCGGTATCGTTCTCGCGGGAATCATGGTCTCCGCCTGGATGAGGCGTTTTCGCATTCCATAAGCGCCGTCGATGGGCGGCTTCATGTCTTGTGATTAGTCTGATGCCACGGTGCTGACAGAATGCTGTCAGTAGTCCTGTCGGAGCATCACCGCATGAGACCGTCGGACCGACTCTTCCAGATCATCCAGATCCTGCGCCGTTCGCGCCGGCCGCTGACCGCCGAGGCGATCGCGACCGAACTCGAAACGTCGAAGCGCACGATCTACCGCGACATCTCGGCCCTCGTCGGCCAGCGTGTGCCGATCAGGGGCGAGGCCGGGCTCGGCTATGTGCTGGAGGGCGGGTTCGACCTGCCGCCGCTCATGCTGACGGCCGATGAGATCGAGGCTGCCGCCCTCGGCGCCCGCTGGGTGCAGTCGCGCGCCGACCCGGCGCTCGCGCGCGCGGCGGAGGATCTCATTGCCAAGCTCGCCGCCATCGTGCCCGAGCGGTTGCGCGACCTCGCCCTCGACCCGGCCTCGCGCACGGGGCCGGCCTGGGAGCCGACGCCGGACCGGATCGACGTCGCACGCGTGCGCTCATGGATTCATGACGGCCGCAAGATCACGTTGGGCTACAAGGACGAGCAGGGCCGCGAGACCGACCGCACGATATGGCCGGTCGCGGTCGGTTATTTCGACAGCGTCCGCCATCTCGTCGCATGGTGCGAAATGCGCAAGGACTTCAGGAGCTTCCGTACCGACCGCATTCTCGCGGCGACGTTCCTCGACGACCGTTATCCCGAGCGCCCGAGCGTATTGCGCGCACGCTGGCGCAAGACGCTGAAGGAGCATTAGCCCGCCGCTTCAAGCTCCCCGCTGGCTGCGAGCCATGCCTCTTCCGCATCGGCAAGCTGCCTTTCCCGCATCCCCCGCGTCTTCGCGGCCTGCGCGGCGCTGTCCGGGTGGGCCTCGAAATAGCCGGGCTGGGCGAGGATGCGGTCGATCTTCTCGATATCTGCGCGCAGCTTGTCCATCGTCGCCTCGATGTCGGCGACCTTCTTGGCGAGGGCCTTGGCATCGGAGCGCGAGATCGGAGCAGCGGCGACACCCGCGGCCGCCTGCTCGGCCGATTTGCCGGTGCCCTTGCCAGGCTTCGTCTCCGGCGTCGCGCCGCCTGACAGCACGATGCGCCGATACTCGTCGAGATCGCCGTCGAAGGGTTTCACCGTCCCCTCGCGCACCAGCCAGAGCCGGTCGACCGTCGCCTCCAGCAGGTGCCGGTCGTGCGAGACGATCATGACCGCGCCGTCGAAATCGTTCAGCGCCTCGATCAGCGCCGTGCGACTGTCGATGTCGAGATGGTTGGTCGGTTCGTCGAGAATGAGCAGATGCGGCCCCTCGAACACCGCGATGGCGAACAGGAGCCGCGCCTTCTCGCCGCCGGAGAGTGAGGAGACCTTGCTGTCCGAGCGCTCGCCGGAAAAGCCGGCGCGGGCGCAGGCGGCGCGCACCTTGGCCTCCGGGTCGGCCGGCATCAGCCGCCGCATGTGCTGGTAGACGCTCTCGGCGGGCCTGAGTTCGTCGAGCTGGTGCTGCGCGAAATAGGCGATCTTCAGCTTGTCGGCGCGCACGAGGCGGCCACCCATGGCCGGCAGGCGCTCGGAAATCAGCTTCAGGAAGGTCGACTTGCCGTTGCCGTTGGCGCCGAGGAGGCCGATCCGGTCGTCGTCGTCGATCCTGAGGTCCAGACGGCGCAGAATCGGATGGCCCTCGGTGTAGCCGACGGACACGCCTTCGAGGTTGAGGATGGGGGGCGAAGCCTTGCGCGCGGGCGCGGGGATGATGAAGGGCGGCACGTCGCGATCGACGATGGCCGTCACCGTCTCCATCTTCTCCAGCATCTTCATGCGCGACTGCGCCTGCCGCGCCTTCGACGCCTTGGCCTTGAAGCGGTCGACGAAGGACTGGAGATGCGCGCGGCGCTCCTCCTGCTTCCTGATCGTCTTCTCGCGCACCGCGATCTCGATGGAGCGCGAGCGCTCGAACGTCGTGTAGTTGCCGCGCCAGAGCGTCAGCTTGCCCTGATCGAGATGCAGGATGTGCTCGACGGATGCGTCGAGCAGGTCGCGGTCGTGGCTGATCAGAAGGACGCTGTGCGGATAGCGGGCGAGATAGTCCTGCAACCAGAGCGTGCCTTCGAGGTCGAGATAGTTGGTCGGCTCGTCCAGCAGCAGCACGTCGGGCTCGGCGAACAGCACGGCGGCCAGCGCGACGCGCATCCGCCAGCCGCCGGAAAAGTCCGAGCAGGGGCGGGCCTGCGCCGCCGCATCGAAGCCGAGACCGGCGAGGATCGAGGCCGCGCGGGCGGGGGCCGAATGCGCGTCGATATCGACGAGGCGCGTCTGGATCTCGGCGATGCGGTGGGGATCGGTGGCCGTCTCTGCCTCCGCGAGCAGCGACTGCCGCTCCTTGTCGGCCTCCAGCACGAACTCGACCAGCGTCTGCGGTCCGCCGGGCGCCTCCTGGGCGACACCGCCAATGCGCGCGCGCGATGGCAGCTTGATCGTCCCGGCATCGGCCGAGAGATCGCCCTGGATGACCTTGAACAGTGTCGACTTGCCCGCGCCGTTGCGGCCGAGGAACCCCACTCGCGCATTGGGCGGCAGGGCCACGGAAGCACTGTCGATGAGCACGCGGCCGGCGACGCGCACGGTCAGGTCGTTGATCTGCAGCATGGCAGGCTTTTCGCCGAACGGGACGGTCTAGGCAAGTTTCATGCTGGCGCGCGGTCGCCGCCAGCGCCTTGGTCTCTCCCGAAATCCGCAGGAGTGCGGCTTGTCGCCAGTGCTATGATCTGTCCGTTCCGGCCGCCAATGAGTCGGGCATGGAGAGGACGAGATCATGAACGGGTCCATGAAGAAATATCTGGCCGAGTTCGTCGGTTCCGCAGCGCTGGTGATCATCGGCTGCGGCGCGATTACGCTCGGCGGGCATGGCGGCGCGCTCGCCAGCGCCCAGCCTCTGTCGACCCTCGCGATCCTGCCCATCGGTCTTGCCTTCGGTCTTGCGGTCACCGCCATGGCCTACGGCATCGGCCCGGTCTCGGGCTGTCATATCAATCCGGCCGTGACCATCGGCGTCTGGACCGCCGGCCGCATGCCGACCTCCGAAGTGCCCGGCTACATCATCGCGCAGTTCGCCGGTGCCATCGCCGGCGCTGCGATCCTTTACGTCATGCTGGCCGGCAAGGTCGGCGGCTATGACGTCGCGACAGCCGGCCTCGGACAGACCGGCTGGTCCGGCTATTCGATGGTTTCGGCGGCCATCGCCGAGTTCGTCGCCACCTTCCTGTTCCTCGTCGTCATCCTCGGCGCCACCTCCAAGGCCGGGTCCACGCCGGTCGCCGGGCTCGCCATCGGCCTGACGCTGGCGGTGCTTCACCTCGCCTTCGTGCCGGTTTCTGGCAACTCGCTCAATCCGTCGCGCTCCTTCGGGCCGGCCCTGTTCGTCGGGGGAACGGCGCTGGCGCAGGTCTGGCTGTTCCTGGTCGTGCCGACGCTCGCCGGAGCGGTCGCGGGCATGCTGTTCAAATCCAAGACCCTGGAAAACTGACCGGCGAGGGTCGGGTAGGGCGCAAGAAGCGCTTGCCCCAAAACGACGAGACCCGCCGCCAGTGGTACTGGCGACGGGTCGGCATCCGCGCGGATCAGGTTGGGTGGGGCGTCGGAGACCCGCGCGACTACTCCGGAATGTCAGCGGCAGATGCGCACGCGGCGCGGCTCCGGCCCCCAGGGCGTCTGCACCCAGCGACGCTCGACCCAGCAGCTCGGCGCGACATAGGCCGGGCGGTAGGGACGGTAGAAGCCGTAGGGGCGATAGGGGCGGTAGGGACGATAGAAGCCGTGGGGCCGGTGCGGGCGGCCATAATAGCCGCCGCCATAGCCACCCCACTGGACCGGGGTCAGCGTCCCGGCCGACAGTCCGAGCTCGAGGGCGACGGCCGGGTTGGCATCCGCCTTTGACGGTGTGAATGCTGCCGCCGAGAGGCCGGCAAGGCCTGCCATCGCGGTCAAAACGAGCTTGCGCATTCTGTGATCTCCAGTCGCAGCGGCTGCGCATTCCGCAACCGTTGAATGGAAGCTAGGGCCGGCGCGCTGAACTCGATCTGATCCCGCCCTTCATATGCGGTTCATCGAGCTGGCGCACCTGCGAAGCGGGACTGAGGCAGGCGACAGGCCGAGTGGGCGTTGCGGGCAGGCAGGGCCGCTGCTAGAAGCGCGCCACCTCAAGCTTTCCACGCCATCCCAAGGGACCGACCATGGCCATCGAGCGCACCTTTTCCATCCTCAAGCCGGACGCCGTGAAGCGGAATCTGACCGGCGCCGTCAATGCCGTGATCGAGAAGGCGGGCCTGCAGATCGTCGCGCAGAAGCGCATCCGCATGTCGCTGCCGGAGGCGCGTCGCTTCTATGCCGTCCACAAGGAGCGCCCGTTCTTCGGCGAGCTCGTCGATTTCATGGTGTCGGCCCCGGTCGTCGTCCAGGTGCTCGAGGGCGAGAACGCCATCGCCAAGTACCGCGAAGTGATGGGCGCGACCAACCCGGCGCAGGCCGCCGACGGCACGATCCGCAAGCTCTACGCCCTGTCGGTCGGCGAGAATTCGGTCCACGGCTCGGATTCGGCCGACAATGCCAAGATCGAGATCGCGCAGTTCTTCTCCGAGAACGAGATCATCTCGGCCTGATCGAATCTGCACATATCGCATGCGCGAAGGCGGGCCTCGGCCCGCCTTTTTCGTTGCGGCTTCATGACATAGACTGGAGCCGATCCAATTTGAGGTTCTCCCCCGGGAACGGCTGATGAACGCACCCCTTCGCATCGAGCGCCGCCAGTCCACCTGTCCGCACGACTGCCCGTCCGCCTGTTCGCTCGACGTCGAGGTGATCGACGGCAAGACCATCGGTCGCGTTCATGGCGATGCACGGCAGAGCTACACGGCCGGCGTTGTCTGCGCCAAGGTCGCCCGCTATGCCGAGCGCATCCACCATCCCGACCGGCTGCTTCACCCGCTGATCCGCAAGGGGCCGAAGGGGTCGGGCGAGTTCCAGCGCATCTCCTGGGACGAGGCCATGGCGATGACCGCCGAGCGGTTCCTGGAGGCCGAGAAGCGCTACGGCTCCGAGACGGTCTGGCCCTACTACTATGCCGGCACGATGGGCTTCGTGCAGCGCGACGGCATCAACCGCCTGCGCCATGTGAAGAAATATTCCGGCTTCTTCTCCACCATCTGCACCAACATGGCCTGGTCCGGTTTCATCGCCGGCACCGGGCGGCTCGCCGGCGTCGACCCGCGCGAAATGGCGAAATCCGACGTCGTGGTGATCTGGGGCACCAACCCCGTCTCCACGCAGGTCAACGTGATGACCCACGCCATGAAGGCCCGCAAGGAGCGTGGCGCCAAGATCGTCGTGGTCGATATCTACCGCACCGATACGGTGAAGCAGGCCGATCTCGGCCTCGTGCTGAAGCCCGGCACGGACGGCGCGCTCGCCTGCGCGGTGATGCACGTGCTGTTTCGCGACGGCTATGCCGACCGCGAATATCTCAGCGAATTCACGGACGTGCCGGCCGAGCTTGAATCGCATTTGCAGACCAGAGGGCCGCAATGGGCGGCCGGCATCACCGGCCTGACGGTCGAGGAGATCGAGACCTTCGCCAAGCTCGTCGGCGAGAACAGGAAGACCTTCTTTCGCCTTGGCTACGGCTTCGGCCGCCAGCGCAACGGCGCGGTCAACATGCACGCCGCGTCATGCATCCCGGCCGTGACCGGCGCGTGGAAATACGAGGGGGGCGGAGCCTTCCACAATAACGGCGCGATCTACCACTGGCGCAAATCGCTGATCGAGGGTCTGGACGTGAAGGACGCCGCGATCCGCACACTCGACCAGTCGCGGATCGGCGCGATTCTGACCGGCGAGCGGGCTGCGCTCGCCCGGCCGGACGGCTCGGACGGGCCGCCGGTGACGGCCATGATCATCCAGAACACCAATCCGGTGAATGTCGCGCCCGACCAGACCAGGGTGATCGAAGGGTTCGCACGCGACGACCTGTTCACCGTCGTCCACGAGCAGTTCATGACCGATACGGCGAAGATGGCCGATCTGGTGCTGCCCGCGACCATGTTCATGGAGCATGACGACATGTACCAGGGCGGCGGCCACCAGCACATCATGCTGGGGCTGAAGCTGGTCGATGGACCCGGCGAATGCCGCTCCAATCACGAGGTCATCTCGGATCTCGCCGCGCGTGTCGGCGCGGATCACAAGGGCTTTGCCATGAGCCCGCGGGAGATCATCGACTGGACGCTGCAAAATTCCGGCTGGGGCACGCTGGCCGAGCTGGAGGCGACCAATTTCCGGGACGTGCAGCCGAAATTCGACGACGCCCACTATCTCAAGGGTTTCGCCTATGGCGACCGCAAGTTCCGCTTCAAGCCGGACTGGCCGAACGTGCCGAACGCCAATATCGGCGGTCTCGGCCCCATCGACCGCATGCCCTCGCTGCCCGACCACTGGGAGGTGATCGAGGAGACCGATGCCGACTATCCCTTCAAGCTCGCGACCTCGCCGTCGCGCAGCTACCTCAACTCCACCTTCGCCGAGACGCCGTCCTCGAGGAAGCGGGAAGGGCGGCCGGAAGTGATGATCAACCCGGCGGATGCCGAGCGCCTCGGCATCGAGACCGGCGCGCGGGTGGAACTCGGCTCGCCGCGCGGGGCCATTGTGCTCCACGCCAAGGTGACCGACCAGACGCGCGCGGGCACGCTGATCGCGGAGGGTATCTGGGCCAATTCCGCCCATGAAGGCGGCCGCGGCATCAACACGCTGACGGGCGCGGATGCCGTCGCGCCCTTCGGCGGCGCAGCCTTCCACGACAACAAGGCGTGGATCAGGGTGGCGTGATTGGCAATCTTTGCCAATTGTGATACCTCTCGCCCATGGCTACGCGCAATATCAGCCTCACCGCTGAGCAGGACGCCTTCATTGATGAAGTCGTCGGCACTGGCGACTATCAGAACGCCAGCGAGGCGGTTCGCGACGCCCTGCGTCTGCTGCGTAGCCGCCGCGAGGAAGACGCCCTCAGGCTCGAGGGCCTGCGCCGCCAGCTTCAGATGGGCATCGACGCCATTGAGAGGGGCGATGTCATTGCCCTCGACGACGATGATATCGGCGCTTTCCTCAGTCGTCTGAGTTCATCCGAGAGGGCTGGCTGAACCCATGGCGCGGCTTCGGCTTTCACGGCCGGCGGCTAGGGACATTGCGGAGATCCTGGAGGCCAGTGACGCTGCATGGGGCTTTGACGCCAGGCGGCGCTACGAGGCGCTGATCGAGAAGGCTCTTCGCGCCATCCTTGCGGATCCCCGTGGCGTTCTGACCCGCGATCATTCGGTATTGCTGCGGGGCTTGCGCAGTCTTCACCTGCGCCATGTCCACGAGGACGTAGCGGCGCCGGTTCATTTCGTCTGGTTCCGCGTCGTCGATGGCGATGTTATCGAGGTCATTCGCGTTCTGCACGAGCGGATGGAGCCGGGTCGACACATCGGCGTGCGGGATTGAAGTCCAGTCAGACCAGCCGGTATTCCGTACTGATCATCCGGAGCACTTCGGGGTAGATGCGGTGTTCGGCTTCGAGCACGCGTTTCGCCAGCGTGTCCGGCGTGTCGCCAGCCAGCACCGGCACTTCCTCCTGCAGGATGATCGGTCCGGCATCGAGGTCGGGCACGACGAAGTGGACGGTAGCGCCGTGCACCTTTGCCCCATCGGCCAAAGCGCGGGCGTGCGTGTCGAGCCCCTTATAGGCGGGCAGGAGGGACGGGTGAATGTTGATCATTCGCCCGTCCCACTGGCTTGGGAACCAGGGCGTGAAGATGCGCATGAAGCCGGCGAGGCAGACGATGTCGATGCGCTGCTTTTCAAGCTCCGCCTGCAAGGCCCGCTCGAAGGCCTCACGATCGCCCTTGAACGCGCGATGGTCGACCGTCGCCGTGGCAATGCCGTTCGCCTCCGCCGTGGCGAGCCCGCCAGCGTCAGGCTTGTTGGAGACGACGAGCGCGATCTCGGCGGGATAATCCGGCGCCTTCGCCGCCTCGATCAGCGCGGCCATGTTCGAGCCGCGCCCGGAGATCAGCACGCCGACGCGCTTGCGGCTCACAGCTTGAGCGCCCCTGCGAAGGTGACGAGCGGCTCGGTCGCCGCCGTCGTGACGCGGCCGAGGGTGACGGCGGTTTCGCCGGCGGCGCGGAAGGCGTCCAGCACCGCTGCGGCCTCGGCCTCGGCCACCACGACCACCATGCCGATGCCGCAATTGAACGTCCGCACCATCTCGGCCTGGTCGAGCCCGCCGACCTTGGCCAGCCAGCCGAAGACCGGTGGTACCGGTACGGCTGCGAGATTCACCTCGACACCGAGGCCCTCGGGCAGGACGCGCGGGATGTTGTCGACGAAGCCGCCACCGGTGATATGCGCCAGCGCCTTGATCGCGCCGGTGCCGCGATGGGCGGCGAGCACGCTCTTCACGTAGATGCGGGTCGGCTCCAGCAGCGCCTCGCCCAGCGTCTTCGCGGTATCGAAGGGGGCGGGCGCGTCCCAGCCAAGGCCGGAGACCTCGACAATCTTGCGCACCAGCGAATAGCCGTTGGAATGGACGCCGGAGGAGGCGAGGCCCAGCACCATGTCGCCGGCCGCGACATCGCGGCGCGGCAGCAGCGTGCCGCGCTCGGCAGCCCCCACCGAGAAGCCGGCAAGGTCGTAATCGCCGTCCGCATAGAGGCCGGGCATTTCCGCCGTCTCGCCGCCGATCAGGGCGCAGCCGGCCTGTTTGCAGCCAAGCGCGATGCCCTTGACCACCTGCGCGGCGGCTTCCGGCGACAGCTTGCCCGTGGCGAAATAGTCGAGGAAGAACAGGGGCTCGGCACCCTGCACGACGAGGTCGTTGACGCACATGGCGACCAGATCGATGCCGATCGTGTCGTGCCGGCCCGTCTCGATGGCGATCTTGATCTTGGTGCCGACGCCGTCATTGGCCGCGACCAGCACGGGGTCCTTGAAACCGGCAGCCTTCAGGTCGAACAGGCCGCCGAACCCGCCGATCTCGGCGTCCGCGCCCGGCCGGGCGGTTGCCCGCACCAGCGGCTTGATCATGTCGACCATGCGGTTGCCGGCGTCGATGTCGACGCCCGCCTCGGCATAGGTCAGGCCATTCCTGCGTTCTGTGGTCACGTTCGCATCCCGTTGATCGCAGCCGGATTAGCCCGCGCGTGGCGCTGCCGCAATCGGGAAGCGCCTGAATGGCGGTTTTTCCTCGCCGATGAGGCTGCCCAGCCGGCCCGTGGTCTCGTCCGCGGCATGGCTGGCATCCGGCGATTGACCTTCAGGGGCAGGCGTCGCATGACCATGCGGTGTGGGGAGGCTGCATGTCCAAGAACATCACAGACGACCTGAAATCCGGCGCGCTCGTCTATCACCGCTATCCGCGACCCGGAAAGCTGGAGATCCAGGCGACCAAGCCGCTCGGCAACCAGCGCGACCTCGCGCTCGCCTATTCGCCGGGTGTGGCTGCGGCCTGCGAAGCCATCGTCGCCGATCCCGCTCAAGCCGCCGAACTGACGGCGCGCGCCAATCTCGTCGCGGTCGTCTCCAACGGCACGGCCGTGCTCGGCCTCGGCGATATCGGCCCGCTCGCCGGCAAGCCTGTCATGGAGGGCAAGGCCGTCCTGTTCAAGAAGTTCGCCGGCATCGACGTCTTCGACATCGAAATCGACGCCCGCGAGGTCGATCGCATCGTCGATGTGGTGGCGGCGCTGGAGCCGACCTTCGGCGGTATCAACCTCGAGGATATCAAGGCTCCCGAGTGCTTCGAGGTGGAAAAGCGCCTGCGCGAGCGCATGGCCATTCCGGTCTTCCACGACGACCAGCACGGCACGGCGATCATCGTCGGCGCGGCTGTCACCAACGCCCTGTCGCTGATGGGCAAGAAGATCGAGGACGTGAAGATCGTTGCCTCCGGCGCGGGGGCGGCCTCCATGGCATGCCTCAACCTCTTGCGCGAGCTCGGCGCGAGGACGGAGAATATCTGGGTCTCCGACATCGAGGGCGTCGTCTACAAGGGCCGCGAGAAGCTCATGGACCCCTACAAGGAGGTCTATGCCAAGGACACCAATGCCCGCACGCTCGACGACATCATCGGCGATGCCGACATCTTCCTCGGCGTGTCGGCGGCGGGTGTCCTGAAGCCCGACATGGTCAAGCGCATGGCCGCCGGCCCGCTGATCATGGCGCTGGCCAATCCCAATCCCGAGATCATGCCCGAGGAGGCTCGCGCGGCGAAGCCGGACGCGATGATCTGCACGGGACGCTCGGATTACCCGAACCAGGTCAACAACGTCCTCTGCTTCCCCTACATCTTCCGCGGCGCGCTGGATTGCGGCGCGACCGCGATCAACGAGGAGATGAAGCTCGCCGCCGTGCACGCCATCGCCAATCTGGCGCGGGAGGCCCCGTCCGACGTCGTGGCGCGCGCCTATGGCGGCGAGGTCGGCACGTTCGGCGCCGGCAACCTCATCCCGTCGCCCTTCGACCCCCGGCTGATCCTCCGCATCGCGCCGGCGGTCGCCCGCGCGGCCATGGAGACTGGTGTCGCCGCGCGTCCGATTGCCGACTTCGATGCCTACGAGGCAAGCCTGACGCGCTTCGTCTTCCGATCCGGGCTTCTCATGAAGCCGGTCTTCGACAAGGCCCGGCAGGACCCGAAGCGCGTCATCTACGCGGAAGGCGAGGACGAGCGGATCATGCGCGCCGCGCAGGTGGTCATCGAGGAAGGGCTCGCCCATCCCGTGCTGATCGGCCGTCCCGCCGTGGTCGAGCAGCGGCTGGAGCGGTTCGGCCTGTCCATCCGGCCGGGCAAGGATTTCACGCTGATCGATCCGCAATCCGATCCGCGCTATCGCGACTATGTCGCGACCTATCACGAGAAGACCGGTCGTCTCGGCGTGACCCCGGACGCCGCGCGCACGATTGTCCGCACGTCGAACTCGGCGATCGCCACGGTGGCGCTGGCGCGCGGCGACGCGGACGCGATGATCTGCGGCGTCGAGGGGCGCTTCAACACGCATCTGCGCCACATCCGTCAGGTCATCGGGCTGAAGGACGGGGCGAACGGGCTTGCCGCCATGTCGCTGCTGATCACCTCGAAGGGGCCGCTCTTCATCGCCGACACCCATGTCACCGCCAATCCATCGCCGGAGGAACTGGCCGACATGGTCTGCATCGCAGCCGAGCATGTCCGCCGGTTCGGTCTCGAACCGAAGGTCGCGCTGGTCTCGCACTCCGATTTCGGCAGCTACGACGATGCCGACGCGGCCAAGATGCAGAAGGCGCTGCGCATCATCTGGGACCGCGCGCCTGACCTCGAGGTGGATGGCGAAATGCATGCCGACACGGCGCTGCAGCCGGACATCCGCGAGCGCGTCATGCCCCAGTCGCGCCTCACCGGTGTCGCCAACGTGCTCGTCATGCCCAACCTGTCGGCGGCCAACATCGCCTTCCAGGTGATCAAGGTTCTGGCGGACGCGCTCCCCGTCGGGCCGATTCTGGTCGGTCAGGCGCGCCCCGCCCATATCCTCACGCCCTCGGTCACGGCGCGCGGCGTCGTGAACATGACCGCGCTTGCTGTGGTCGAAGCGCAGGAAAATGCGCGTGAACGGGGCTCCTGACGCCCCGTTAAGCAATGGACCATTAATTCCCGGCCGTTAAACTTCTTAAGTTCTTGCGTGATCCTGCCGACAAATGCGGGTTGCGTGGTCTTAGGCGGGGCAGCGGTGGGCGCAGGCTCGGGGTCAAGAAGCCTCATCTGGATGGCTGCGACGATTGTCGCCGTCATGATGCCTGTTGGCGCCTTCCTTGGCGCCGAGGCCTGGCTCGCCCGCTCGCTCAATCAGCATCTGCGCGAGACCGCGCAGATGATCGTCCAGCGCATCGACGGCTCCATCGAGCGTGCGGTCCTGGCGCTTCGCGACGCGGACTCGCGCGGCCTCGACGAGTGCCTGCCCGAAGACCGCGAGGCGATGCGCCTGCTGGTATTCGAATCGCCGGTGCTCAAGGAGGTCGCGGTCCTCGACGCCAACGGCGCGATCCGCTGCAACAATATCGGCAGCCTGGTGCAGATCACCTCGGCCTCGACCCCTTTCGTCACCCGCGACCGCCGCCTGTCGCTGGCGGTGGTCGTCGCGCGCGGGCCGCACGCGCGCGCCTTGCGCGTCATCTGGCGCTCGAGCGCGTCGAGCGCCGTTGGCGGCCTTGTTTCGGTCGGCCTGTTCGTGCCCTATCAGTCGGTCCACGATTCCAACATAGGGCTGGGCATCGACATCGAGGTGACGCCGGGCGGCAAGCTCGTGTCCATGCGTGGTCCCGGCGGCGTCGAGGGCAGCGGCGACGTTCACGCGGTCATCGCCTCCCGGTCGTTCCCCGTTCAGGTGACGGTCACGGCCTCCGAGGGCGCATGGCGCAACCGTGACGGCTGGATGGTCGTGCTGACGACCGTGCTGGGCGCCATTCTCGGCCTCCTGATCGCAGGGCTGATGCTGCTCGCCGGCCGCCGTGGCGACCCGATGGTCGGCATGCGGCAGGCGCTGGCGAACGGCGAGTTCATTCCCCACTACCAGCCGATCCTCGACATCGACACTGGCCGGATCGTCGGCTGCGAGGTGCTGGTGCGCTGGCGCAAGCCCGACGGCACGATGATTTCGCCCGGCGCCTTCATCGGCGAGGCCGAGCGCTCCGGCTTCATCTTCCCGCTGACGCTTGAGGTCATGCGACAGGCGGCGGCCGAGCTTGGGCCGTCCTATCGGAGTCGCCCGGAACTGAAGTGCGGCTTCAACCTGTGCGCTGCCCATTTCCGCGACGAGAAGATCATCGCGGACGTCACCGCGATCTTCGGCAATGCCGACGTGAAGCTGTCGCAGGTGCTGCTGGAAGTGACCGAGCGCGATCCGCTGCCGGACATGGACGTGGCGCGGGCGATCATCGCGCGCTTCCAGGACATGGGCGTGCGCGTGGCGCTGGACGATGTCGGCACCGGCCACGGCGGCATGAGCTATCTGCTGAAGTTGCGCGTCGACGTCATGAAGATCGACAAGCTGTTCATCGACGCCCTTGGCGCCGAGCGGCAGTCGACGGCCATCGTCGACAGCCTGATCGACCTCGCGGCCCATCTGAACATGGATGTGGTCGCGGAGGGTGTGGAGACCTTCGACCAGGTGGAGGCGCTGCGCCGGCGCGGCGTGCGCAGCGCGCAGGGCTATGTGTTCGCGCCGCCGCTGCCGGGGTCGTCCTATGTGCAGCTCGTCGAGGCCATGGAGCCGGTCGCCGAAGTGCAGGCTCCCATCAGGAAGGCGCTCAGGGGCTGAGGCCCCCAATCCTTCGGTCCTCAAATAACCGAGCAGGGTGACCGGCGCCCTGCATCGGCCAAGTGCGTCCTTCGAGGCTCGCCCTTTGGGCTCGCGCCTCAGGATGAGGGCGGTTGGCGACTTTGCGCCAGTCTCGATTGAAACTCGATTGCGGCGCTTCGTTCATCCCGGATCGCGAAGCACACCGTCCTCATCCTGAGGCACGAGCGAAGCGGGTCTCGAAGGGCGCGCTTGGCGAGAGGCTGCGCCAGCTACGGTTTGCCGCCGCTGGCGATATGACCGCCGCAATCTTGTCGACGGCTCCTGAATCGGAATCAGAGCCTCAGATGTCGAACCCAAGCCTCTGACGCGACTCGGCTTTCGCGCCCGCCTTGAATCGGAAGCTGAAGCGGAACCGCCGGCTCAGTTCGGCCGGCCGCGCCGGAGGTCGGCCTCGATGCGCAGGCCCTGGCTGTTCTCCAGCCGCGCCCGGTAGACCTGGACGTTCTCCATCACCCGCTGGACGTAATTGCGCGTCTCGGTGAAGGGAATGCGCTCGACCCAGTCGACGGGGTCGACGCGCGGGTCGCGGGGGTCGCCGTATTTCTCGATCCACTCGCGGGCGCGCGAGCGGCCGGCATTGTAGGCGACGAAGGTCAGGATGTAGCTGCCGTTGAACTCGGCGATCAGCTCGCCGAGATGGGCCGCGCCGACGCGCGCGTTGTAGGCGGGATCCGAGGTCAGACGGCCCTGATCGAAGGGCAGGCCGTAGGTCCGGGCCGTGGCGCGGGCCGTCGCCGGCATCAACTGGAGGAGACCGCGGGCTCCGGCATGGCTCATCGCCCGGGCGTCGAAAGTCGATTCCTGTCGTGCGATGGCGAATACCACCGAACGATCGACCGGCGGGCCGGCATGGGCGTAGGAGGGGATGCCCATGGTCGGGAAGGCATGGGTGTCGAAAGGCAGGCCGCGATTGTTGGCGAGCTTGCCGAGCGTGGTCACGCCGCGAGCGTCGCCGCTGCGCGCCGCAACCTCGGCGGCGGCGTAGAGCGTGCCCTGGTCGCTGGCCCTGAGGCCGAGATCGGCGAGGATCGCGCGGGCCATGTCCCGTTCGTCGAGGCGATAGAGCAGGTTCAGCGCGCGCGCGAAGGCGCCGCTCGACGGTGTCGTATCCTGCGGACGACGGATCGGCAGGGTGCCAAGGCCGAGTTTGGCGCGGGCGAGCTGGCCGTAATAGTGGGTCGAGTGGCGGCCTGCAGCCTCGTAGGCGGCGCGGGCCTGCGCCTGATGGCCGGCCGCCTCATGGGCGCGGCCGATCCAGTAATAGGCGCGCGACTGCGACATCGGCGTGTTGGCGGCATGGCGCGCCGCTTCGAAGTGGCGCAGCGCAGCGCCGGCATCGTTGAGATGGCGCAGCGCCAGCCAGCCGGCGTGGAACTCGGCATCGACCCGCGCCGCGCCGCCGCGGACGGCGTGGGTGGTCGCCACCTGATAGGCGAGGCGGGCCTTGCCGGCGTCGAGCAGCTTGCGGACCATGACCCGGCGCTCGGTCCACCAGTCCTCGGGCTTGCCGAGGACGGCGGGATCGCGCGGGGCGTTGATCAGGATGGCCGCTGCCTCGTCGGCGCGGTCCTCGCGGCGCAGCCACTGGGCGCGGGCGAAGAGATAGGCGGGATCGCGATGCAGGGATGCCGGCACGGCCGCCAGCAGGGCGCCGCCATTCGTGCGCCGCGCGCCGATGGCAAGGAAGGCGCGGGCCAGCGCAACCTGGCCGGAGCCGAGGCGCTGCGCGGCCCGCATCGCGGTCGCGTCCTGGCTGTCGTGCAGCATGTGATCGAGCCGCGCCTTGTGGTCGGCTGATGTCAGCGATCCGCTGAATGCCGAGAGCAGGCGCTGCTCGGTATCGGCCGAGAGGTCGAAGCTGCGCCATGTCTCGCGGGCAAGGCGTACGGCGCGGTCGTTGTCGCCGGCCTGCTTCAGCGCGATGGCGAGCGCGATGCGGCCCTTGGCGGAGGACGGCTGGCGATGGGCGAAATAGGCCCGGACCTCGGACGCCGCGATATTGTCTTCCAGCAGCGAGCCTTCGGCGCGCATGCGGATGCGCTGGGCGCCGGGAAAGCTCGGATTCTCGCGCAGGAAGGCGGCAAGGCGCGGAAAGCCGATGCTGTCGCTGGACCGCAGGATCGCCCATTCCGCCACGACCTTCGCCACCGGATCGGCGATCTGGGCGCGGGCGGCCGTCGCCTGCTCGATGCGGCCGGCGCGGGCCGCCGCGATCACCTGTCCGAGGCGCGTCACATCGGCCTCGCTCGCCGCGCCGCCGGCGGGGCGCCAGGCACGCTCGGACGGTGCGATCGAGGCGGTCGTCTCGGGCGCCGCGGCATAGGCCTGCGCCGAGGCGGGAACGGCGTCCATCTCGGACTGGCCGTTGGCGCAGCCGGCGGCAACGACGGCGGTAAGGGCGACGCCGGCCATGAGGGCAAGACGCGGCACGGGGAATAAGGTCGGCGCCATGGGGATCCGTCCTGATACGCAACGCGGGCGGCCCTTATCCGCAGGCGGATTATGGCCAATGAAGGGTCGTTATCACGCCGTTTTCCTTAGCGAGTCCTGAACAGGGAGGGGTGAAACAGGTTGGCTTGGTTAAGCGGGCGTTGACGGCGAGATAGGACAAAATGATCGATGGGAGGAAAATTTGCACAGCGTAACGCTCTGTGCTATGGTTTCAGGTATGTTCCCGGAGGTGGGTTCGGAGCGACTCTGGCACCGCTGCGGGCGGGGCAATGGAGAGTTGCGATCCAACACCGCGCGCCGTGGCGTTTGGTGGCGTCACGGACGGCGAGTGCCTCTGCGAATGACAGCGATCACGCGACTTTACGCCATTCGATCTTGACGTTCGCGCCTTCTGAAGGCTTTGTGACCGACCTTTCGCGGGGCTCGCCTGCCGCGTCCGCCCGCCCGCTGCCGGAGATCCGACCATGACAGCCACGTTCAAGGGATCGATGCCCGCTCTCGTCACGCCGTTCAAGGACGGCAAGGTCGACGAGAAGGCATACCGCGCCCATGTGAACTGGGTGATCGAGGAGGGCTCTCACGGCATCGTGCCGGTCGGCACCACCGGCGAGAGTCCGACCCTGACCCATGACGAGCACAAGCGCTGCATCGAATGGGCGGTTGAGGAGGCCCGTGGTCGCGTGCCGGTCATGGCCGGCGCCGGCTCGAACAATACGATCGACGCCATCGAGTTCTCGCAGCATGCCGAGAAGGTTGGCGCGCAGGGCCTGCTGCACGTGACGCCCTACTACAACAAGCCGAACCAGGAAGGGCTCTACCAGCACTTCAAGGCCATTGCCGAGGCGACCTCGCTGCCGATCTTCATCTACAACATCCCGCCGCGCTCGGTCGTCGACATGACCGTCGAGACCATGGCGCGCCTGTCGAAGATCAGGAACATCGTCGGCGTGAAGGACGCGACCGCCAAGCTCGACCGCGTCTCCGCCCAGCGCGAGGCCTGCGGCCGCGACTTCATCCAGCTGTCCGGCGAGGATGGCACGGCGCTCGCCCACATGGCCCATGGCGGCCATGGCTGCATCTCGGTGACGGCCAATGTCGCGCCGCGCCTCTGCGCCGAGTTCCAGAACGCCTGCCTTGCCGGCGACTATGCCAAGGCGCTGGCGATCCAGGACAAGCTGTTCCCGCTGCACACGGCGCTGTTCCTGGAGCCGAATCCGTCGCCCTCGAAGGCGGCGCTCGCCATGCTGGGACGGATGGCCGAGGAAACACGCCTGCCGATGGTTGCGACGACCGATGCCACGAAGGCGGCGGTGAAGAAGGCGCTGGTTCACGCCGGCCTGATGAACTGACGGGATCGTCGCAGGGATCATGGCCGCCAAGCAGGACCCGAACATCAAGCTGATCGCCGATAACCGGCGCGGCCGCTTCGATTACGAGATTCTCGAAACCTTCGAGGCCGGCATCCAGCTGACCGGCACGGAGGTGAAATCGCTGCGCGCCGCCAAGGCGACGATCGGCGAGAGCTATGCCGGCCCCTCGGGCGAAGAGTTCTTCCTGTTCAACTGCAATATCCCGGAATATCTGCAGGCCAACCGCTTCAACCACGAGCCGAAGCGGCCGCGCCGGCTGCTGCTGCACAAGCGCGAGATCGCCAAGCTGACCGGCGCGGTGCAGCGCGACGGTCTGACGGTGGTGCCGCTCAAGCTCTATTTCAATGAGAAGGGCATGGCGAAGCTGCAGCTGGCGCTCGCCCGCGGCAAGAAGCTGCACGACAAGCGCGAGACCGAGAAGAAGCGCGACTGGCAGCGCGACCAGGCGCGGATCATGCGGGATCGCGGATAGAGGGGCGCTGGCTGCGGCATTTCCCGAGCCCTGCATCGATCACGTGCGTCCTTCGAGGCTCGTTCGCTTCACTTTTTCGCACCTCAGGATGAGGTAAGTTGAGCTTTGCATCACGGTCGCCGAGCCCCGGCGCTCGCGCTCCATGACGCTGATGCCAATCGCCGCCACCCTCATCCTGAGGTGCGAGCGTCAGCGAGCCTCGAAGAACGCATTTGATCGGTGCGGGCACCCCGGCCATGACGGCAAGGGCGTCGGCAGATGGACCTTCTGCCATCGAAGCTCAACCGCGAACGAAGGACCGAAACCATGCCCTTCAAGCTCGACCACGTGGTGATCCATGTCAGCGAGTGGGAGCGGTCCAACGCCTTCTACCGCGACGTGCTCGGCGCCGAAATCGTTCCGCGCGGCGCGGGCTTCGCTTACCGCATCGGCGACATCCGCCTGAACTGCCATGGCCCGGGCATCGGCAAGGTCAACGCGGTGGCGCGGGTGCCGGTCATGCCCGGCAATTCCGACATCTGCTTCGAATGGGAGGGGCCGATTGCAGGGGCGGCGGCGCATCTCGAACGCCATGGCGTCGCCGTCGAACTCGGGCCGGTGGCGACCAATGGCGTGAGGGGATCCGCGACCAGTGTCTATTTTCGCGATCCCGATGGCTCGCTGCTGGAGTTCCTCAGCTACTCCAAGCCCTGACCACGCCAAGACCTGATCACACCAAGACCTGATCACGCCAAGCCCTGACCACGCCAAGACCTGATCCGGTCGAAAAAGAGCCCCGCCTGGGCGGGCGGGGCTTGAAGGAGGTCATGCGGCAGGCGGAATGCGCCGGTCCGTCAGGCCATGGCCTTCTGGAAATTGGCGGCGGCCTTGTCCCAGTTGACGACGTTCCACCAGGTGGTGACGTAGTCGGGGCGGCGGTTCTGGTACTTCAGGTAATAGGCGTGCTCCCACACGTCGATGCCCATGACCACGCCCTTGACGTTGTCCATCAGCGGGTTGTCCTGGTTCGGCGTCGAGACGACGGCGAGCTTGCCGTCGCGGCCGACCACCAGCCAGCCCCAGCCCGAACCGAAGCGGCCGACGGAAGCCTGGTTGAACTGCTGGCGCATCTTGTCGATGTCGCCGAAGGCGGAGTTGATGGCCTGAAGCAGCGGGCCGGAGGGCTGCTTGGCGCCGCCGGGTGTCATGATGTCCCAGAAATGCACGTGGTTCCAATAACCGCCGAGGGCGTTGCGGACCCCGGTGCGCAGGTTCTCCGGGACCTTCGACAGCTCGCGCAGCACCTGCTCGGTATTGGCGGGCTTCAGGTCGGCATAGGTCTGCGAGGCGTTGTTGAGACCGGCGAGGAAGGCGGCGTGGTGACGGGAGTGATGAATCTCCATCGTCATCTTGTCGATATGCGGCTCCAGCGCGTCATAGGCGTAGCCGACCGGCGGCAGGGTGAACGGGCCGGCGGCGGCCTGCGCGAAGACCTTGTGGGAGGCGGGGATCGACATGGCCGCGCCGACGGCGGCCGCGGTTCCGAAAAGCTTGAGGGCGTGGCGGCGGTTCATCGTGTTCTCTCCCGTGAATCGGACCGGCAATGTGCGGCTGGTCGTCATGGGAACACCTAGCGCCATAATTGTGGATGCCGCAGGGGAGGTCACGAAACCGTGATCAGAACAGGCCGTTGGCGAAGACCGACCACGGAATCCAGGGCATGACGGCGTCGGTCGCGATCGCAAGCGCCGTGGCCCCGAGCACGGCGCCGAACGGCAGCCAGCGGCCGAGGATGCCGAGCGCCAGCGTCGGCAGAACCAGCGCGAGGAAATAGGCGGTGGCGAGGATGGCGCCGAGCATCTCGAAGCCGTCGCGCCGCGACGGCGGGATCATCAGCACCCTGACGCAGACGGCGAGCCAGAAGAGCGTGCCGATGGCGGCGGCGAGGAGCACCGCGATGCGCAGGCTGCGGCGGGTGAGGGTGGTCATGGCGCCGCGCTTTCTCCGGTTGTGCTGGCCGGACTTACGTGCGCGCGGCGGCCGAAAAGGTTCAGCCTCTGTCGAGATGAGCCCGGACGGCGGCGAAGACCGCGCGGAACATCTCCGGCGTGAGCACCCCGGTATTCGTGTTGTAGCGCGAGCAATGGTAGCTGGAGAATACGGTAATACCGCTGGACACCGCGACCCCGCCATGGCGGAAGGGCAGGCGCGCGGGCTTCTCGCCGAGGGCCCTGACGGCGCTGTCATGGCCGATCTTGCCAAGCGTGACGATGGCCGACAGGCGCGGCATCGCGGCGATGGTCGCCGAGAGGAACGGCCGGCAGGTGCGGATCTCCTCGGTCGTCGGCTTGTTCTCCGGCGGCACGCAGCGCACGGCGTTGGTGATCCGCGTGCCGATCAGTTCGAGCCCGTCGTCGGGCCGCTCGTCATAGGTGCCCTTCGCGAAGCCGTAGGCGATCAGCGTCTCGTAGAGCAGGTCGCCGGCCCAGTCGCCGGTGAACGGGCGGCCGGTCTTGTTGGCGCCCTGCAGCCCCGGTGCGAGGCCGACGATCAGCAGCCGCGCGTCGTCGGCGCCGAACGAGGGCACCGGCGCATTGTGCCAGCCGGGATTGAGCGCGCGGTGCTTCTGCCTGAACGCGGCGAGGCGCGGGCAGAGCGGGCAGTCCCGGCCCGGATTCTGCGGAACGGACATGGTGCGTCAGCGGTCGGCGAAATCGTCGCCGCTGACGGGAGAGGTGGGGGCGACGGGCCTTGCCGGGCGCGGGCGATCGCGCACGAAGCCCGGCACGTCCTGCCCGACCTGCGGGCGCGGCGCGCGCTCCGACGGGTCTCGGCCAACCCGCTGGGAGAGGTGGGCGAGATCGATGAACTCGTCGGCCTGGCGGCGCAGTTCGTCGGCGATCATGGCCGGCTGGACCGAAACGGTGGAGACCACCGACACCTTGACGCCCTTGCGCTGCAGCGCCTCGACCAGCGAGCGGAAGTCGCCGTCGCCGGAGAACAGGACGATGTGATCGACGCGCGGAGCGAGCTCCATGGCATCGACGGCGAGCTCGATGTCCATATTGCCCTTCACCTTGCGGCGGCCCATGGAGTCGGTGAACTCCTTGGCCGTCTTGGTGACGACGGTGAAGCCGTTATAGTCGAGCCAGTCGATCAGCGGCCGGATCGAGGAATATTCCTGATCCTCGACCAGCGCCGTGTAGTAGTAGGCGCGCAGGAGATAGCCGCGCGCGCGGAACTCGCCGAGCAGGCGCTTGTAGTCGATGTCGAAACCGAGCGTCTTGGCGGTCGCGTAGAGATTGGCGCCGTCGATGAAGAGGGCGATCCGTTCCTGGCCGTTCTGCATGCCTTGAAATCCCTTTGGCCGGCAATCGTCGTGGGTTTTGAAAAGTCGGGGCTTTTGAAAAGGTCCGCACGCGCAATGGTGTTGTCGACAGGTCGGCCCTGTCTGGAATCATCCTAACATAACTTTTCAGCGATACCGCAAGATCGCGCCGGTTCGGGAGGGTTATCCCCTCAGCGCCGGTCGGGCAGGCCGGTCTGCGTGCCGAGCGGCGAAATGCGCGCGCTGGCGATGGTATCACGCCACCGCACGGTTTCGGCGGCGATCTTGGCGGCGAAGGCCGCCTGTCCGAGCGGGGCGGGAATGCCGCCGATGGCATCATAGGCGGTCGCGATGGAGGGTTCGCGCAGGGCCTGCAGGGTGGCCCGTTCGATGCGGCCGAGGATGTCCGGCGGCGTCGCGGCCGGCGCGACGAGGCCGAACCATGCATCGATCACCAGATCGGCGCGGCCGAGCTCAGCGAAAGTCGGTACGCCCGGCAGTTTCGCGAGGCGCTTGTCGGCCATCACCGCGATCGGGACGAGGCGGCCCTCCTGGATGTGCCGCACGACGTTCGAACCGGTCTCGCAGACGATGTCGAGCGCGCCCTTGACCAGCGCCTCCTGAAGCGGGCCGCCGCCGGCAAAGGGAATGTGGAGGGTCTGGATGCCGACCGCGCGGCGCAGCACCTCGCCGGCCAGATGCTGCATCGAGCCGTTGCCCGACGAGCCGGTGACCAGCGCACGCGACTTGCCGGCGGCGATCAGGCCGTCGAGATCCTTCACGTTCAGCTTGTCATGCGCGCAGAGGACGATGGGGAAGGCGATGACCTGCGCGACCGGGACGAGGTCTTTCGCGGGATCGAAGAAACTCTGCTGGAGCAGATGCGGATTGATCGCCAGCGGGCCGGCATGGCCGAACAGCAGGGTACGGCCGTCCGGGCTGGCCTTGGCGACGGCGAAGGCCGCGAGGTCGCCTCCCGAGCCCGCCATGTATTCGAGCGCGATGTCGGAGCCGAGCGCGCGGGCGAGGAACGGCATGATCGGCTGCATCGAAGCCGTGCTGGTGCCGCCGGGCGGAAAGGCGATGACCACCTTGATGGGTGAGGCAGCCTGTCCGGACGCGTGGCGCGCTCCCGCCCCGCAGGCCAGGGACAGGACGGCGGCAGCGCCGACCAGATCGCGCCGTGACGGCGTCATGAATGCGCCCCCTCAAGCGGTCGCCTTTGACCGATATCGGCTTATGAAGCCGGCCGGGCTCGCCCGTCAACTGGTATGGCAGGAAGCGCCGGACTGCGACGGCGGGACAGGCCAGAAGCCGCAGCCGGCCTGTGCACTTGTTTCCGAAGCCGGCTGCGGCTATACACCGCCACTTTCCGCACATCCGACCCGCTTTCCGGGCGCCACGCTCTCAAAGGAACACCGATGGCTCGCGTCACCGTCGAGGATTGCATTGACAAGGTCGACAACCGCTTCGAGCTGGTTCTGGTCGCCAGCCACCGCGCGCGCATGCTCGCCGCCGGCGCGCCGATCACCATCGACCGCGACCGCGACAAGAACCCCGTCGTCGCCCTGCGCGAAATCGCCGATGCGACCGTCTCGCCGGACGACCTGAAGGAAGACCTGATCCACTCGCTGCAGAAATATGTCGAGGTGGACGAGCCGGAGCCGGATGCGGTGCCGATGATCTCCGCCGGCGGCAGCGCCGATTCGGACGATTCCGAGGTCGCCATGGACCGCATGAGCGAGGAAGACCTGTTGCGCGGCCTCGAAGGGCTGAAGCCGCCGGAAGACACGGACGACGACGAGGGCCTCTGAGCCCGATTTCGGCGCTGTTACGTCGAGGCGGCCTTCGGGCCGCCTTTTTCGTTGGCGGCTATTCGCGACGGATTGTTGCGGTGCGCCGGTATCGGGATGATATCCTGAACGCTTACCGCGGATCGCGAGGAGTTGTGCCCACCCCATGATGCGGCAATACGAGCTGGTCGACCGCGTCAAGCGCTACAATCCCAAGGCCGACGAGGCCTTGCTCGATCGCGCCTATGTCTATGCCATGCTCGCGCACGGCAGCCAGAAGCGCGCCTCGGGCGACCCCTATTTCTCGCACCCTCTGGAAGTGGCGGCGATCCTCACCGACCTGAAGCTGGATGACGCGACGATCGTCGCGGCCCTGCTGCATGACACGATCGAGGACACCGCGGCGACCAAGGAGGACATCCGCGAGAAGTTCGGCGCCAATATCGCCGAACTCGTCGACGGCCTCACCAAGCTGAAGAAGCTCGATCTCGTCTCCAAGCAGGCGGTGCAGGCGGAGAACCTACGCAAGCTGCTGCTGGCGATCACCTCCGACGTGCGCGTGCTGCTGGTGAAGCTCGCCGACCGGCTCCACAACATGCGCACGCTGCACTACGTGCCGCCGGCCAAGCGCGACCGGGTCGCCCAGGAGACGCTCGACATCTATGCGCCGCTCGCCGGCCGCATGGGCATGCACGAAATGCGTGAGGAGCTGGAGGATCTGGCCTTTCGCCAGATCAATCCGGAGGCCTACAACGCGCTGACCGCCCGGCTGGCGCGCCAGCGCGAGGCCAGCGCCTCCGCCATCGAGGAGATCGAGACACAGCTTGCCCGCAAGCTCGCGGGCGAGGGCATCAGCGCCGATGTCAGCGGTCGCCAGAAGAAGCCCTATTCGATCTACCGCAAGATGGAGCGCAAGTCGGTCTCCTTCGAGCAGCTCTCGGACGTGGTCGGCTTCCGCGTGCTGGTCGACAGCGTGGTCGACTGCTACCGCGCCATCGGCGTCATCCACACGACCTGGCCGGCGGTGCCCCAGCGGTTCAAGGACTATATCTCTACCCCCAAGGGCAACGACTACCGCTCGATCCACACCACCGTCATCGGCCCCGGCAGCCAGCGCGTGGAGATGCAGATCCGCACCCACGGCATGCACCAGATCGCCGAATTCGGCATCGCCGCCCACGCGCTCTACAAGGACGGCGCGGAGCCCTCGGCCTTCGAGAAGGAAAGCAGCGCCTATGCCTGGCTGCGCCACACCGTGGACATGCTGGCGCATGGCGACAACCCCGAGGAGTTCCTCGAGCACACCAAGCTCGAACTGTTCTCCGACCAGGTCTACTGCTTCACGCCCAAGGGCCGCCTGATCGCCCTGCCGCGCAAGGCCAACTGCATCGACTTCGCCTATGCCGTTCATACCGACATCGGCAACCACTGCTCGCGCTCGCGCATCAACGGCGTCGAGCGGCCGCTGGTGACCGAATTGCAGAACGGCGACGAGGTCGAGATCATCACCGACCCCAAGGCGACGCCGTCGCCCGCCTGGGAGAACATCGTGGTGACCGGCCGGGCGCGCTCCGCCATCCGCCGCGCCACCCGCGCCGCCACCCGCGCCCAGTATCTCGGGCTCGGCCGGCGCATCGTGCAGAGCCTGTTCAACCGGGCCGGCATGCCCTTCTCCGACGAGGTGCTGAAGGCGGGCCTCAAACGCCTCGCGCGCGCCAGCGTCGAGGACGTCTATTGGGGCGTCGGGCGCGACGAGATACCGGCGGAGGACGTGCTGCGCGCGGTGCATCCCGACTTCAAGGAAGAGGTGCCGCTGGGACCGAAGCCGACCGCCGAGTGGTTCGGCGTCGGCGGGCAGGCGGCGCTGAAATTCCAGGTGCCGGAAACGGAGGGGGCGATCCCCATCCGCGGCATCAATTTCGACCTGCCCGTGCGCTTCGCAGCCGATGGCGGCGCCGTGCCGGGAGACCGCATCGTCGGCATCCTCACCCCCGGGGAGGGCATCACCATCTACCCGATCCAGTCGCCGGCTCTGGCGGCCTACGACAACGAGCCTGAGCGCTGGCTGGACGTGCGCTGGGACATCGACGAGGCCCGCCGCGTTCGCTACCCCGTGCGCGTCGCGGTCAAGTCACGCAACGAGCCGGGCTCGCTTGCGCGCATCACCCAGGTCATCGCCGACAATGACGGCAATATCGACAACCTCAGGATGCAGCGGAAGACGGCCGACTATACGGATGTGGTGATCGACGTGGAGGTCTGGGACCTGAAGCACCTCAACGCGATCATCGGCGGCATCAAGAGCCTGCCGATGGCGGCGGATGCGACGAGGATGTTCGAGTAGGGGGCTGCCCCCCGTTGACTCCTCCCCCCATTCGGCGTCTCTCCCGTCAAACTCGAACGGACGCGACCGCCCATGACCCCCGACGACGTGCTCTCTGAATTCCGCGCCGCCGGCGCGCTGCTCGAAGGCCATTTCATCCTGTCGTCGGGCAGGCGCAGCCCGGTCTTCCTGCAGAAGATGTTCGTCTTCATGGACCCCGAGCGCACGGCGCGGCTTTGCGCGGCGCTCGCCGAGAAGGTGAAGGAGCGCTTCGGCCGCATCGATTACGTCGTCTCGCCCGCCGTCGGCGGCATCGTGCCGGGCTACGAGATGGCGCGACAACTCGGCGCCAAGGCGATTTTCGTCGAGCGCGAGAACGGCGAGTTCAAGCTGCGCCGCGGCTTCGAGATCCCAGCCGGCGCGCGTGTGCTGGTGGTCGAGGACATCGTCACCACCGGCCTGTCGACCCGCGAGTGCCTTGCGGCCATTGCCGGCCATCCCGGCGAGATCGTCGGCGCGGCGGTGCTGGTCGACCGCTCCGCCGGCAAGGCCGATATCGGCGTGCCGCTGGTCTCGCTGCTGTCCTGGTACGTGCCCGACTACGACGCGAACGACCTGCCGCCGGAACTCGCCAGCCTGCCGGCGGTGAAGCCCGGCTCGCGCGGCATTCAAGGAGCTAAAGCATGAGCGGCAGCGACAGCACGACTGCCGACGCGCCGCAGGCGGGGGCCTCGCGCTCGCGCCTGTTCGTCGGCCTGTTCGTGCTGTTCATGGGCCTCGTGATCACCGCGCCCAATGCCTGGCCACTGATCCAGTATGCGGTGGCGAGCCGCAGCGAGCCGGTGACGGCGCGCTGGGTCGAATCGCATATCGCGACCTCGTCGCGCGACACGGTCGGTGTGCCGACCTTCGTCTACGAGCGGCGCATCGGCCCGATGGTGCAGGAATGCCGGGTGGCGCTGGTGAAATACCGCCATGCGCCGAACGGCCGGCCGCTGCACGAGACGCTGCGCGTCGTGCCGGGCACCACCTGCGACGACATCGTGGTGCTGGACGATCCGCCGCGCGAACGCATCCCGCTGGTTCTGCTGGGTCTGCTGGTCGCGGCCGGTGGCCTCGCGCTGACGATCATCGCCGTCAGGAGGCGCTGAGTGATCATCGGCATCGGCTCCGACCTCTGCGACATCAGGCGGATCGAGAAATCGCTGGAGCGCCACGGCGAGCGCTTCACGCATCGCCTGTTCACCGAGAAGGAGCGCGCGCGGGCCGAGGGCAGGGCTCATCGCGCCGCGACCTATGCCAAGCGCTTCGCCGCCAAGGAGGCGATGGCCAAGGCGCTCGGCACCGGCATCCGCAAGGGCGTGTTCTGGCGCGACATGGGCGTCGCGAACCTGCCGTCGGGCAAACCGACCATGGAACTGACCGGCGGCGCGCTGGACATGCTGCGCTCGCTGACGCCGGCCGGCCATCGCGCGCTGATCCATCTGACGATCACCGACGATTTCCCGATGGCGCAGGCCTTCGTCATCATCGAGGCGGTGCCTGAGGTCTGAGCGCCGCTGAGCGCGTCTCGGCTACTGCTGCGTCATGCCCGGGCTTGGCCCGGATATCCACGAATTCCATCATCCGCTGTGTTCCGGTCGTGGATGGCCCAGCCAAGCCCGGCCATGACGGAAATGGTGAGCTCCTTGACGAACGACGGAACCGAAATGCCGGCTGAACGCCTGTTCATCGCGGTGCCATGGTGCGGACATTCTTCGTTCAGAACGGGTTCAGCGCGGAACCCCTAGTGTCCGGCAACGTTTGAACGGGAGCTTGAAGTCGAGGCGCGTCGCGCCACGAAGCGTCCCAAGCGAACGGAAAGGGGCATCGTCATGCTTTCCAACAAGCTCAAGGCCACCGTGGCCGCCATTGTCGTCGCCGCCGGCGTTGCCGCGGCCGCGGCTCCCGCCGAGGCGCAGTATTACCGCCGCCACTACCATGGGGACCGGGGCGCCGCGATCGGCGCGGGCATCGCGCTCGGCGTGCTCGGCCTCGGCGCTGCGGCCATCGCCGCCGACCAGAACCGCCGCGCCTACTATTACGACGACGGCTATTACGCGCCGCGGCCGCGCTACGGCTATTACGAGCGCCCGTCCTATTACGAGCGTCCGACCTATTACGAGCGCCCGGCCTACTACTACGAGGCGCCGCCGCGCGTGCGCCACCCGCGCGTGCGCGCCGACGAGCGCTATCCGCACACGTTCCGCTAAGGCGGCGCGGTTTTGAGCATGAAGGGCGCGGTCCGCAGGGACCGCGCCTTTTTCTATGCGGCGAGGGCGAGGATCAGCGGGATGGTAACGACCGCGATCAAGGTCTGGACCGTCAGGATTTCCGCCATCAGTGGCGCGTCGCCGCCCATCTGCCGGGCGAGGATGTAGGAGCCGGAGGCGGTCGGCATGCCGGCGCTGAGGATCGCGACCTGCAGCGGCACGCCGCCGACGCCAAGGGCCAGGGCGATGCCGGCGGCCATGGCGGGCATGAGCAGGAGTTTCAGCGCGGTCGTGACCCAGGTGAGCGCGCGGGGCCTGAGCGCGGCGCGGACGTCCAGCCCCGCACCGACCAGCAGCAGGCCGGTGCCGAGCGCGGCGGCGCCGAGAATGTCGCCGAAGCGCATGGCAATCGTCGGCAGGGGCACGCCGATGGCGTTGATCGCGATGCCGATGGCGGACGACCAGATGAACGGATTGGTGACGATGGCCTTGAGGGTCGGCCCGAGGACGATCGGCTTGTCCTGCGCATAGTGCTGCAGCATCACAACGGCCAGCACGTTGAGCAGCGGGATCATCGCCGCGACGGATATGGCGGTGAGCGTCAGCCCCATCTGGCCGAACAGCGCGCCGGCCGTGGCGATGGCGACGAAGGAGTTCCAGCGCGTCGCGCCCTGGAAGACCGAGGTGAAGGCCGGTCCGTCCATGCCGAAGGAGCGCGCGAGCAGCGGCCGGAGCGCCATCAGGATCGCGGTCATGGCGAGGATGCCGCCGATCAGCGCGAGGCCCATGGCGATGACCGGCACGCTGCGCAGGTCCGCCTTCGCCATGGTCATGATGATCATGGCCGGGAAGAAGACGTAGTAGGTGGCGCGCTCCAGCCCGCGCCAGCCGGCATCCTCCATCAGCGGCACGGCTTTCAGCCACGCGCCGAGCACGATGATCAGGAAAACGGGCGTCAGGCTGGCGATGATCGGAAACATGAGCGGTGTCGCGGGGGGCAGGGCCCGCGTCTTCCATCACGGGATCGTTCCGCGCGCAACTGGGTGGGGCGCATGAGCGATGCGCCGGCCTCCGTGTCAGGGGCCTGCGACGGGGTGACTTGCATCAGCCAAGTGCATCCTTCGAGGCTCGTTCGCTTCGCTTTCTCGCACCTCGGGATGAGGAGGTGGAGAATTGCTCGGCGGCCGAGTGATGCTTAGCTGTTCCCCCTTCTGGCCCTGGTGCAGAGCACCAACCTCCTCATCCCGAGGTGCGAGCGAAGCGAGCCTCGAAAGGCGCGCTGCTCTGATACAGTCATCGAGCTTCTGGATACCCGCTCGCCTACTTCTCCAGGAAGTCGAAGTCGCAGCCCTTGTCCGCCTGCGTGACGTGGTCGAGGTAGAGCTTTCGATAGCCGCGCTGGCGCTTGCGCATGTGGGCGGGCTTCTTCCACGCCTTGCGGCGGGCCGCGAGCTCCTCGTCCGATACGAGCAGGTCGACGCGCCGGTTGGGAACGTCCAGCGTGATCCGGTCGCCGGAGCGCACCAGCGCCAGCGGCGAGCCCTCCGCCGCCTCGGGCGTCACGTGCAGGACGATGGTGCCGTAGGCGGTGCCGGACATGCGCGCATCGGAAATGCGGATCATGTCGGTGACGCCCTGCGTCGCCAGCTTCTTCGGGATCGGCAGGAGGCCCGCCTCGGGCATGCCCGGATGGCCCTTCGGCCCGGCATTGCGCATCACCAGGATGTCGTCGGCGGTGACGTCGAGGTTCGGATCGTCGATCCGGTTGGTCATGTCCTCGACATCCTCGAAGACCACGGCGCGGCCGGTATGGACCATCAGCTTCGGCGTCGCGGCCGCCGCCTTGATCACCGCACCGCCGGGGGCGAGCGAGCCGCGCAGAACAGCATGGGCGCCGGTCTTCTTCAAGGGCTGGGCGAGGGGGCGGATGATCGTCTGGTTCGGCACCTCCTCGGCGCGCTCGGCCCAGTCGCCGATGCGCTCGCCGGTGACGGTCGGGGCGTCGAGGTCGAGATGGCCGCGCAGTTCCTTCAGCAGTTTCGGCACGCCACCCGACCAGTGGAAATGCTCCATGTAGTTGGAGCCGGCGGGCTTGAGGTCGAGGAGGACCGGCACGTCGCGGCCGATCCGGTCGAGTTCCTCAAGGTCCCACTTGAGGCCAAGACGGCCAGCCAGCGCCGCCATGTGGACGACGGCATTGGTGGATCCGCCGATGGCCTGCAGCACCACCATGGCGTTGCGCAGGGAGCCTTGGGTGATCACGTCGGTCGGCTTGAGGCCGGACTTCGCCAGCTTCACGGCCTCGCGGCCGGAGGCCTCCGCCGCGCGGACGCGGTCGGCATGGGTGGCGGGAATGGTGCCCGTATGCGGCAGGGCCATGCCCAGCGCCTCGGTGAGGCAGCCCATGGTCGAGGCCGTGCCCATGACCATGCAGGTGCCGACGGTGGGCGCGAGGCGACCGGAGACGGCCTCGATCTCGGCCTCGTCGATCTTGCCGGCGCGGTGCATGGCCCAGAGCCGGCGGCAATCGGTGCAGGCGCCGAGGATCTCGCCCTTGTAGTGGCCGACCAGCATCGGGCCGGTGATGAGCTGGATCGCCGGCACGTTGGCGGAAGCCGCGCCCATCAGCTGCGCCGGCACGGTCTTGTCGCAGCCGCCGATCATGACAACCGCGTCCATCGGCTGGGCGCGGATCATCTCCTCGGTGTCGATGGCCATCAGATTCCTGAGGAACATCGATGTCGGGTTGGAGAAGCTCTCGTGGATCGACACGGTCGGGAAGGCGAAGGGCAGGCCGCCCGACAGCATGACGCCGCGCTTCACCGCCTCGACCAGCGTGCGGACATTGCCGTGGCAGGGATTGTAGTCGGAATAGGTGTCGGTGATGGCGACGATCGGCCGGTCCAGTGCATCGTCCGAGAAGCCCGCCGCCTTGATGAAAGCCTTGCGCAGGAACAGCGAGAAGCCGGGATCGCCATAGGCGGTCAGCCCCTTGCGCATGCCGGTCGGACCCTTTGGCTTCTTGGCCATGATGCGTTTCCCCAATTCTGGAATCGCACCAAAGCATGGCGGATCGGGAATCGCGAGGTGGGTGCGGGAAGAGCAGGGCTGTGCGCGGTGCTCGACCGCTACGAGGGCATCGACGAGGGCTGGTATGTGAAGCGCACGGTGCGCGTGCGGCTGGCAGCCCGCTCGGTGTCATGCCTCGTCTATGACGGCGGCAGCGTTCTGGAGGGCGCCCGGCCGCGCCGGCGCTACTTTAGCGAGGCGATGCGCGGCTCCGCGCTCGCATGGAACCTGCCGAACCGCTATATCGCCGGTCTCGACCGCTTCAGGCGGCAGGGTTTTCGCGGCTGACGCGGCATCGAGAATAGTCCGAGGCGTTTTCCCCATGAGCATTCTTGGTCACCTTCTCTCGCGCTTCATCCGCAACGGCCGGCTGACCGTGCTGCACCACGACGGGGCAAAGGAGAGCTTCGGCTCGGGCGAGAACGGCCCGGACGTGACCGTGAAGCTGCATGACGCCAAGGTGCAGCGCGACCTGTTCTTCAATCCGGAACTCGCTTCGGCCGAGGCCTATATGGACGGCCGCCTGACCATCGAGGGCGGCAAGGTCCTCGACCTCCTGATGCTGTTCTCGGTGAACCGCACCGGGCTCGGCTCGCACCCCGTCCAGCAGGCGCTGCGCAAGGTCTGGCGGGCGCTGAAGTCGCGGCACCAGTCGAACAAGGTCGGGCAGGCGGCGGCCAATGTCTCCAGCCACTACGACCACCCCCGGGCCTTCTACGAACTCTGGCTCGACGAGACGATGAGCTATTCCTGCGCCTACTTCGAGCGGCCGGACATGGCGCTGAAGGACGCGCAGGTCGCCAAGATGCGGCACATCGCGGCGAAGCTTGGCATCGAGCCCGGCATGACGGTGGCCGAGATCGGCTCCGGCTGGGGCGGGCTTGCGACCTATCTCGCCGCCGTCTGCGGCGCGAAGGTCACCGCCATCAACGTCTCGCCGGACCAGCTCGCGGCCTCCAAGGACCGGGTCTGCAAGGCCGGCGTCGCCGACCGCGTCACCTTCTTCGAGAAGGATTATCGCGAGCTGACCGGCGCCTTCGACCGCGTGGTGTCGGTCGGCATGATGGAACATGTCGGCGTCAATCACTTCGACGACTATTTCGCCACCGTGAAGCGGCTCTGCGGGCGGGACGGCTATGCCATGATCCACGCCATCGGCCGCATGTCGCCGCCCGGCACGACCGCGCCCTTCATCCGCAAATACATCTTTCCCGGCGGTTATGTGCCAGCGCTGTCGGAGGTCTTCGCTTCCACCGAGCGCTGCGGCCTGTGGGTGGACGACTGCGAGGTGCTGCGCCTGCACTACTACTGGACCATCAAGGCCTGGCGCGAGAATTTCGAGGCCGTGCGTGGTGAGGTCGTGGCGATGCAGGGCGAGCGCTTCGCCCGCATGTGGGAGTTCTATCTCGCCGCCGTCGAGCTCGGCTTCCTGCACGGCTCCAACATGGTCTACCAGCTCCTCCTCTCCGAAAAGCGCGACGCCGTGCCGGTGACGCGCGACTTCATCACGGCGCGCGAGGCCGATCTGAAGGGACGGGAGGGCGTGCTGCCGTGGGCGACGTGAGCGAGCATCTCACCATCGCCGGCATCGTGCAGGGCGTCGGCTACCGCCAGTGGTTCCGCCGCGAGGCGGAGAGGCGCGGCGTCGCGGGCTGGGTGCGCAACTGCACCGACGAGACCGTGGAGGCGGTGATGTCCGGGCCGCGCGCGGCAGTGGACGACCTCGTGCGCGAGGCGATGAACGGGCCGCTAGGCGCGAAGGTCGATCGGATCGACCGGCGTGAGGCTGCGGAGGCCGAGACGAAGGCCGTGCGCGCCGGGGAAATGGTGATATTGCCGACGGTGTGAGTGTTGGAGCACCGCCGTCGCCGGACCTCAACGAGCGACCATCCATGGATTGATGACCGCCAAGCCGGCGGCATCGAAGGCGGTCGTGTCGCGTGTCGCGACGGCAAAGCCGCGGGAGGCAGCGATCGCCGCGATATAGCCGTCGGGCGTAGGAAAGCCCTGGCCAGCATTGCGGGCTTTGACCGCGAGATCGGCATAGTGACGAGCCGCTGACAGGTCGAATGAGAGGATCCGACCATCGAAGAGGTCGAGCAGACCGTCGAGTGCCGCAGTCAGGTTGTCCCTGCGGCGGCCGGTGGCAAGCGCGCCGATACCGAACAGCAGTTCCGCGATCGTCACGCTCGACAGGTAGAGTGTCTCCGCCGCCTGCTCATCGAGCCATGCCTGGACGCGAGGGTTCGGTTCCGGCTTCATCGCCTCGGAAACGACATTGGTGTCGAGGACGATCATCCGAAGCTCAGGGGGGCGGCAGGCTTACGGTCGTGCACCTCGTCGAGGCCTTCGAAATCGGCATTGGTCAGCCCGGCCTTGTGGCTGAGCCGGGAGAGCGCCGTGCCCAGGCGGACCCGCTGCGCGGGCCGAACGGCGCTTTCCAGAATGGTGCGCATTTCCGCTTCCGTGCTGCGGCCGTGGCGGGCGGCACGGACCTTGAGCGCGCGATGCGCCTCTTCGGATAGATTGCGAATGGTCACGGCGGGCACCAGAGGCGAATCCCGTAAAGTGATAGCAGTGCTATCAACGTAGCAATTATGCTATCAATCCGCAACCTTTGACGAACGTTGGTTACCCGGTGCGGCCCCACACCGTCGCCTCCGTCCAGCCGAGTTCCCGGAACTCCTCCGCCCGTAGTGGCGCTTCGCCGATGGAGAAGAACTCGTCGAGCTGCGGCGGCTTGACCGGCGTTCCCGCCAGCATGGCGTGGGCCTGCCCGCGGTGGTGGACCTGATGCTGGAAGAGGTGCAGCAGCAGCCGGTCGCGACGCTCCAGCTGCACACGCTTGATCCGGTTCACATGGGCGTTCGCGCTGAGAGCCTCGTCCGTCAGCGCCTCGCAGACCGCGAGGAGGCGGCGGTCCACGGCGGCCTGTTCGCGCTTGAGGTCAGCGACGAGGGGATGAGGGATTTCGACCGCCCACGCCCTGGGCCCAAGGTCGCCGCCCTCCAGCGCATCGACATAGAACCAGTCGATGGTCAGGTTGTGGTTGAGGGTCGCGGCAATGCTGGGGAAGAAGCTCGTGCGGGTCGCCGCAAACTCATCCGGCGTCAACTTCTCGCAGGCCGTCAGCAGGCGGTGGTTCGCCCAGGCATTGTTGTAGGCCATGGCGCGATAGGTCTGGACCCTCGATGCCGGCATGGCGCTTCCTCGCGTTTGCTAGACTGTCGGCCCGAAACGATCCTCGAAGGCCGTCCGCAGGATGGCATCAGCCTCTGGCATGGTGACGGGTATGCCGAGATCGACGAGGCTGGTGACCCCGTAGCGCGGATCGGCGATGCCGCAGGGCACGATGCCGTCGAAATGGGTCAGGTCCGGCTCGACGTTGAGCGAGATGCCGTGAAGCGTCACCCAGCGCTTCACGCGGATGCCGATGGCAGCGATCTTGTCCTCGTGGGCCTCGCCCTTGTCGGGGCGCTTCACCCAGACGCCGACGCGGTCCTCGCGCCGTTCGCCCCTTATGTTGAAGCCGGCGAGCGTCGCGATGATCCAGTCCTCCAGCGCCGCCACGAAAACGCGCAGGTCGCGCTTGCGCCGGTTCAGGTCGAGCATGACATAGGCGACCCGCTGTCCCGGTCCGTGATAGGTCATCTGCCCGCCGCGCCCGGCCTCGAAGACGGGGAAGCGTGCATCGACCACGCCGCCGTCGCGGGCGGAGGTGCCGGCCGTGTAGAGCGGCGGATGTTCCAGCAGCCAGACGCATTCGGCTGCCGTGCCCTTGGAGATCGCCGCGACGCGCGCCTCCATGGCGGCGAGCGCCTCGTCATAGGCGACGGGTGCGTTGCTGATCAGCCACTCGACCGGCGGCGCGTCGGCGGGCGCCAGCATCGAGACTGCCAAATCGGCACGGTTGTTTACCACTCGTTCACCATGTTTGGTCAGGGTGGTCGGCACTTGGAAAAGTGCATCGGCAATGGGTGACATGGCGCAGCTCGAAACAGTCTCGCTCGATATTTCGGTGGTCCTCGGCACAACCACAATGCCGATCCACCAGATGTTGCGCATGGCCCGCGGCGCGGTGATCGAACTCGATGCCACGGAGGACGACGAGGTGCAAATCCTCGCCAATGACATGCCGATCGCGCGCGGGCAGGTGGTCATCAACGGCAACCGCATCGGCGTGCAGATCACCGAGATGCTGCCAAGGCCCATCGAACTGCGGTAAATAGTTGACGCCGTCAACCAATGGCGTGATCCTCCCATCGGGAGTGAAGCCATGCCGTTGCCCGCCGATGATCCAGATATCGCCGCCATGCGCGGCTTCAACCGCTTCTACACGCGCGCCATCGGCCTGCTCGGCCGCTATCTCGACGCGCCCTGGTCGCTGACGGAATCGCGCGTCTTCTACGAGCTCTTCGCCCGCGAGGGGCTGACGGCGGCCGAGCTCTGCGACGAGCTCGGTCTGGATGCCGGCTATGTCTCGCGCATCCTCAAGAAATTCGAGGCGGCCGGCTGGCTGGCGCGCACGCCGTCGGTCGATGACGCCCGCCGGTCCATCCTGAGGCTGACGCAAGCGGGGCGCGCGGCTTTCGCGCCCTACGACCGGGCGTCGCGGGACGAGATGGGCGCGGTGCTTGAACGGCTCGGAGAGGCCGATCGCGGCCGGTTGGTCGGCGCGATGGGACTGATCGAGCGGCTGATGACCGAGGGCGGCGAGGACGTGATCGTTCGCCGCCACAGGCCCGGCGACATGGGCGCGATCATCGCGGGGCAGGCGCGGGTCTATGCCGGGGAATTCGGCTGGGACGACACGTTCGAGGCGCTGGTCGCCGAGATCGGGGCGGAATTTCTCAAAGATCACGATCCCCAGCGGGAGCGCGCTTTCATCGCCGAGCGCGGCGGGCAGGTGGTCGGCTCGGTCTTCTGCATCGATGCGGGGGAGGGCGTCGCCAAGCTCAGGATGCTCTACGTCGATGAGGCCGCGCGCGGCCTTGGTCTCGGCCGGCGGCTGGTCGCCGACTGCATCGCCTTCGCGAGGCAGGCCGGCTATCGGCGCATGGTGCTCTGGACCAACGATATCCTCGCCAGCGCCCGGCGCATCTATCAGGCGGAGGGCTTCGTGCTGACGGCGGAGGACAAGCACCATTCCTTCGGCGTGGATCTCGTCGGGCAGACCTGGGAACTGGATCTTCTGAAAAGCTAAACCGGATCGCATTGTGCTGGCGCCAGCGGCGGTCGCTGCCTGCTACTCGGCGCCAAAATCTCCATAGCCGAGCCGATCCAGCGCGCCCTGCAGGATGTAGGCGGCCGCCATCTTGTCGACCAGCTCGGCGCGTCGGGCGCGTGAGGCATCGGCCTCCAGCAGGGTGCGGGTGACGGCCGCGGTCGACAGCCGTTCGTCCCAGAACACGATGGGCAGACCGGTCTTCGGCACGAGATTGCGCACGAAGGCACGGGTCGACTGGGCGCGTGGCCCCTCGGTGCCGTCGAGATTCTTCGGCAGGCCGATGACGAGCGCGCCGGCGCCGTGCTGCCCGGCCAGTGCCAGCATGGCCTCGACGTCCGGCGTGAACTTCACCCGCCTGATCGTCTCGAGCGGCGTGGCGATGGTCCACATCACGTCCGACAAGGCGAGGCCGATGGTCTTGGTGCCGAGATCGATACCGATCAGGCGCTGGCCGGTCGCCACCGCGCCGCGCAGATCGGCCAGGTCGATGACTGCCATGAGCGGAAAAGTCCCTGCGTCACATTGAGGGTATCACCCCGGAGCCTATACTCGGGTTCGGTCACGCCCACATCCCCACATGCAGGAGAAGTCGCCATGAAGCTCACCTGGTTCGGCCATTCGGCCTTCCGGCTCGATTTTGCCAAGTCCGTCGTGGTGATCGATCCCTTCCTGACCGGCAATCCCTCGTTCAAGGGCGAGCGGACGGCGGCCATCGCCGACGCGACGCATATCCTCCTGACCCACGGCCATTCCGACCATGTCGGCGACACGCTGGCGATCGCGGCGGAGACCGGCGCCAAGGTCGTGACCAATTTCGACCTGTGCATGGCGCTGGCGCACAAGGGCCTGAAGGCTTTCGACCCGATGAATACCGGCGGCACGACGGATCAGGGCGACTTCACGGTGTCGCTGACCAACGCGCTGCATTCCTCCGCCGATTTCCACGACGGCGTCAGCGACGCGCTCGGCAATCCCAACGGCCTCGTCATCAAGGTGAAAGGTGGCCCGAACATCTACGCCATGGGCGACACCGACATGATGGCCGACATGGCGCTGATCGCGGAGTGGCACAAGCCGTCCATCGGCCTCGTGCCGATCGGCGACCGCTTCACCATGGGCGGGGATGCCGCGGCCTTCGCCTGCCGCAAGTTCTTTCAGTTCGAGACGGCGATCCCCTGCCACTACGGCACGTTCCCGATCATCGACCAGACCGCCGACAAGTTCGTCGGCGCCATGGGCGGCGGCAAGACCAGGGTGGCGGTGCCGAAGCCGGGCGAAAGCGTCGCGCTCTGAGGCCGCAAGCGACAGCGCCCGCCGGAAAGGCGGGCGCTGAGGGGCTGGGCGAAATGGCGTCTCGCGTCAGCGGAAGCCGCGGATCATCTGCATGAAGCGCGCCTGTTCCGAGGCATCGTTCTTGAACAGGCCGGTGAAGCCAGTGGTGATGGTGGAGACGCCCTGCTTCTGAACGCCGCGCATCGACATGCACATATGCTCGGCCTCGACCAGCACGGCGAGGCCGCGCGGCTGAAGGTTCTCCTCCACCGCATTGACGATCTCGGCCGTCATGTTCTCCTGCGTCTGCAGGCGGCGGGCATAGATGTCGACGACCTTGGCGAGCTTGGAGAGGCCGACCACGCCCTCGCGCGGGTAATAGGCGATATGGGCGCGGCCCATGATCGGCACGATGTGATGCTCGCAATGCGAGAAGAACGGGATGTCCCGCACCAGGACCACGTCGCCATAGCCGCCGACTTCCTCGAAGACGGTGCCGAGTTCCTTGGCGGCCGACTGGCCATAGCCGCGGAACAGATCCTCCCACGCCTTCACCATGCGGCGCGGCGTGTCGAGAAGACCTTCGCGATCGGGATTGTCGCCGACCCATTCGATCAGGGTGCGGACTGCCGCCTCGGCTTCCTCGCGGCTGGGGCGGCGATGACGCAGAGCCTCCGCGCCCTTCGGGAGGGGAAGGGTCTTAACGACGGCATCCATGGCACTGATACTCCGATGAGGGACGTTTCCGGATACGAAGGCCAGAACGTTTCGGACGCGCAAAAGGCACCTTGAGGGGGTGCGACAAATTGCCCTCGTCCGGAGCTGTCCAATCGGCCTCCGATCGCTGACCTGCCCGGACTGCCGCCGGGCTTTAATGCCTGCCTGCGAGGCATATATGATGCTGGCATGTGAACGCGTCATGAACGGCTGTTCATCTTGGGCGCGGAGACCTCGGCCTTGATCGACGACATCTACAACCGGCGCATCCTTGAACTGGCGGCGGACATTCCGCGGCTCGGCCGGCTGGCCAAGCCGGATGCGAGCGCCACGGCCCATTCCAAGCTCTGCGGGTCGACCGTGACGGTCGATCTCGCGATGAAGGGCGATGCGGTGACCGACTTCGCCCATGACGTGAAGGCCTGCGCGCTGGGGCAGGCCTCCTCCTCGATCATGGCGCGCCATGTGGTGGGGGCGACCGCCGGCGAATTGCGCGCCCTGCGCGACACCGTGCGCCGGATGCTCAAGGAGAACGGCCCGCCGCCGGATGGCCGCTGGGCCGATATCGCCGTGCTGGAACCGGTGCGCGACTACAAGGCCCGCCACGCCTCGACGCTGCTGACCTTCGACGCCGTGGTCGACGCCATCGGACGGATCGAGGCCGCCCGCACGGCCGCCGCGGCGGAATGAGCCGCGCGGACGATCTCGACAGCCTGTTCGCCGACCGCCGCCCGTCGCGCTGGCCGCGCCTTGCCGGTCACGGCCTGATCCGGGCCTATCAGCTCTCGATCTCCATGCTCGTCGGCCGCTGGTGTCGGCATCTGCCGACATGCTCGGCCTATATGGACGAGGCGGTGATGCGCCATGGTCTCTGGGCCGGCGGCTGGATGGGACTGGCGCGCCTGTGCCGCTGCCACCCCTACGGCACCTCGGGCATCGACAATCCGCCATCGGGCTTGCCTCCGGGCGCAGGCTGGCTCCGCCCCTGGCGCTACGGCAACTGGCGCTGGCGGCGGGGCGGCCCGGTCTGCGAGGCCGTGACTGCTCCTAGTTCGACGGATCGCGGGTGATCAGGCCGTAGGTCTCCAGGAGGCCGCGCGCCGGATAGAAGGGCTCGTAGCGCTCGCCGTCGAGATAAAGCGCGAGCGCGGGGTCGATGCCCATTTCAGACAGATAGGCGCGGACCCTCTCCAGCGTTGCGGTGATGAGGCGCGCGCGCAGCGCTTCCGGCAGTTCGCCGCCGGCCGGGTGACGGAAATCGACCGGGCTGATCGAGATGACCGCGCCGGGAGCGGCGCTGCGCCCGCGCCCGGCCGCGAGCAGGTAGAAGCAGGCCCCGAAACACTCGCCGTCGAGCGCCAGTGCCGGCGTCTCTCCGGAGCGGTCGGTGCGCGCGACAATGGTGTCGAGGCCGGCCCGCCGGACGATCCGCCCCAGCGCCAGCGTGACGTCGAGGATGCCGCCCGGCGAATGGATCACGAGCGGCGGGCGGGCGCCCCTGAGCTGCCGCGCGAACTCGTCGAAGGCGACGACCGATCCGGGCAGGATCACGCCCTCCGCGACGATCCACTGCGCGCAGCCGGGGCCGCAGGAATCCGGCGCGCCGGTCACCAGCGCGAAGGTCATCGGCGTCATCGCCTGCGCGGCGGCGGGCGGTGTGGACTGGGCCTGCGCCGCGCCGGCCGGGCAGGCGAGCAGGCCGAACAGGAGAACCAGGGTCCGCATCGGCCGAACCTAACGCAGCGACCGTCGCACCGCATCCGCCTTCGCCAGTGCATTGCTCCTGATGCCGCCCTCGGCTATTTCCTGCCGTGTTTCCCGACCGGATGCTGGCTCGTGTCGGCAACTCCCGGGGAACGCGCATCCAAGCCCGAACCCACCCCTTACCTGCTTTGTCGGCAGGAGTGAGCGGAGAGAAAAATGCCTGTCCTGACCTTCCCTGATGGCGCCCAGCGTTCCTACGATTCCGGTGTGACCGGGCTCGACGTTGCCAAGGCCATCGCCCCCTCCCTTGCCAAGAAGTCCATCGCCGTGAAGCTCGACGGCGTCGTTGCGGACCTTTCCGATCCGATCGCGGCCGACGCGCGCATCGAATTCGTCACCCGCGAAAGCCCCGAGGCGCTGGAACTGATCCGCCACGACGCGGCCCATGTCATGGCCGAGGCCGTGCAGAAGCTCTGGCCGGGCACGCAGGTCACCATCGGTCCGGTGATCGAGAACGGCTTCTATTACGACTTTTTCCGCAACGAGCCGTTCACGCCCGAGGACTTCGCGGCGATCGAGGCCGAGATGCGCCGGATCATCGCGGCCAACAAGCCCTTCACCAAGCGCGTCGTCTCGCGCGACGAGGCGGCGCACATCTTCCGCGACAAGGGCGAGAATTTCAAAGTCGAGCTGGTCGAGGCGATCCCCGCCGGTCAGGACATCAAGCTCTACGACCAGGGCGGCTGGTTCGACCTCTGCCGTGGCCCGCACATGGCCTCGACCGGCCAGATCGGCAATTCCTTCAAGCTGATGAAGGTGGCCGGTGCCTACTGGCGCGGCGATTCCAGCAAGCCGATGCTGACCCGCATCTACGCCACCGCCTTCCGGACCGACGAGGAGCTGAAAGCCTATCTCCACATGCTGGAGGAGGCTGAGAAGCGCGACCATCGCCGGCTCGGCCGCGAGATGGACCTGTTCCATTTCCAGGAGGAGGGGCCGGGCGTCGTGTTCTGGCACCCCAAGGGCTGGTCGATGTTCCAGACCCTCGTCGCCTATATGCGCCGCCGCCTCGCCGAGCACGGCTATGACGAGGTCAACGCCCCGCAGCTTCTGGACAAGTCGCTGTGGGAGACGTCCGGTCACTGGGGTTGGTACAAGGAGAACATGTTCGCGGCGATCTCGGCCGGCGACGAGGCCGAGGACAAGCGCTGGTTCGCCATCAAGCCGATGAACTGCCCGGGGCACGTGCAGATCTTCAAGCACGGCCTGAAGAGCTATCGCGACCTGCCGATGAAGCTCGCCGAATTCGGCGTCGTCCATCGCTACGAGCCCTCGGGCGCGCTTCACGGGCTGATGCGCGTGCGCGGCTTCACCCAGGACGACGCCCATGTCTTCTGCACCGACGAGCAGCTTGAGGCGGAGTGCATCCGCATCAACGACCTGATCCTGACCACCTATGCCGATTTCGGCTTCGACGAGATCGTGGTGAAGCTCTCGACCCGGCCGGAAAAGCGCGTCGGCGCGGATGCGCTATGGGACCGCGCCGAAGCCGTCATGGAGAAGGTGCTGAAGACCATCGCCGATCAGTCCGGCGGACGGATCAAGACCGCCATCAATCCGGGCGAGGGCGCGTTCTACGGGCCGAAATTCGAGTACGTGCTGCGCGACGCCATCGGCCGCGACTGGCAGTGCGGCACCACGCAGGTCGACTTCAACCTGCCGGAGCGATTCGGCGCCTTCTACATCGACGCCAGCGGCGAGAAGACCCCGCCGGTCATGGTCCACCGCGCCATCTGCGGTTCGATGGAGCGCTTCATAGGCATTCTGATCGAGAATTATGCCGGCAATTTCCCGTTCTGGTTCGCGCCGAAACAGGTCATGGTCTGCCCGATCACCTCGGAGGCCGACGATTATGCGCTGGAAGTGCTCGCTGCCTGCAAGAAGGCCGGGCTGAAGGCCGACGCCGACATCAGGAACGAGAAGATCTCCTACAAGGTGCGCGAGCACTCGCTGCAGAAGATCCCGGTCATCCTCGCGGTCGGCAAGAAGGAGGCCGCCGAACGCACCGTCTCGGTGCGTCGCCTCGGCAGCCAGGCGCAGGAGGTGATCGGCCTCGACGACCTCGTGGCGAAGCTCGCCGACGAGGCGACGCCGCCCGATGTCCGGCGGAAGCTGGCGGCGGGCTGACCGGCGCCATTCGGGATGGACGAGAAGCAATGGGACCGGCGAATGGCCGGTCCCCGCCTGCCATGCGCGATCCGGTCGCGCGGAACGGCGCGGCGGCCGCGGCCGCTGCCCGTCATCATCTGAAAGGCTGAAGACGGCGAGGGCCACCCGCTTGCAGCTTTCACGGGCGACGATCCGCCCGGGAGGTTCGGCATGCAATGGACCGCGGCCCTTATCCTGGCCGGGATGCTCGGCCTGGCCTCGGCGGCGGAGGCCCAGACGCCCCAGGCGATCGTCGAGGGCATCTATGCTGGCGGCCTGACCCGCAGTTCCCTGGACCGGATGCGCGCGCCGGCCAACCGCGCCCGTCATTTCCAGCCACCGCTGGTGCGCCTGCTCGCGGCGAACGACCGTGAGGAATGCATCGACTTCGCGCTCACCAGCGACGGCAACAACTACGACGAGGCGGAGATCGCCCGGACGATCCGCATGGAGGCGCGGACCGAAGGCGATCGCGCCAGCGTCGATGTCCGCTTCATGAGCCTGGGGAAACCGAACCACTACCGCTATGAGTTCGAGCGCGCGGGCGATCGCTGGAAGATCGCCGACATCGCCTCGCTCGGCGAGGGCAACTGGCGGCTGTCGCAGACCGCTTGCGGCAGGGCAGGCCGCCCCGCTGCGGCCGGGCGGGTCGTGAGCAGCGCGGCTGCGGCCAGCCCTGCTGGGGCCTATTGCTACCGGAACCGCCACGCTCTCCTGCGGCTGGATGTCGGCGCGAACGGCAGCGCCCGCTTTCGCATGGAGACCGTGGGGGGAGGCGGGCATTCCTGCCATCTCGAAGGCAGCACGACGCCGACCGCCGGCGGCTGGCGCTACGAACGACGCGACGGGACCGGACATTGCCGGCTCGACATCACCCGTGCGGCGTCGGGGGCCATCAACGTCCGCGACCTCGATCACGTCTGCCGCCGGAGCGATTGCGGCATGCGGGCGTCGTTCGAGGCCTCGAACCTGAGCTTGCAGAGCAACCCCGCGCGCTGCGCCAGCTGAAGGCGCAGGGAAGATCGTCGGCAGCCGAGCCGGCCCCGTCGGCACGTGCTGATGATCCTGTGCGGTACAGTCCGGATATTGACCGCTCGCCGCACAACCGGAAGTGTTGATTGTCGAAAACGGCAATTGCGACCATTTCCGAGGCGCACATGCGAGCAGCGAACCGGGCGGTTCTTTTCCTTGCGGCCGCGTTGGCCGCGTTGGCCACGTCGTCTCACCCGGCGTCGGCGCAAGGCGCGTCCTACTGCCTGCCATTGTCGCAGATCGCCATCGGTCGATACGTCAGCCTACGCGCCGGCCCGCTGGAGCTCACTGCTTTGCCGGGCGGCATGGTGCAGCAATTCGCGGTGGGCAAGGCGAGCGACCACGTTGGCGGCACAGACCCCAGCCCCATTCTCGTTCTCGACACCGGGCCGCTATCGATCAGGATTCTCGACGGCTCGCGTTTCGAGCGGCTTCTGCTGCGATACACCACCAACCCGGCAAACGTTCGCGTCGACCTGATGCGAAACGGTCAAAGGGTGAGGTCGGAGCGCTTGCCGCCAACGCCCGACGGGCGGTTTTCGAGCGTCGTCGTCGATGTCACTGCGCAGCAGATTGACGAGGTGAGGCTCTCGGGGATGGTGATGTTCTATTCCGTTGTCTGCGCCAAATAGGCGGCAGGACCAGCGGTCCGCGACTTTGCCGCCGCGTGCCGCGCCCCGGGGGCGTCAAGCCGCGGTCAGCCCGCGCACGCGCATTTACCGCGCAATGACCTCGACCTGCTGGTCCTTGCCGGCTTCCACCTGGAATTTCTGGTTGAAGACGCGCCCCTCGTGGCGGGCGATGGCGAGGTACTCGCCCTCCTGCAGCACCATGTCGGGGAAGGCCCCGATCGATTCCTTGATCACGTCGCCGCCCGGCGTCAGCACGGTCCAGGCGGCATTGCCGATGGGCTCGCCGCCAGCCGCGCCCCGGACGAGGCGCAGGCTCACCTGCGCCGCGCGATGGTGGATGGTGGCATCGGTGATCTGCCCGGCGCGCACGCGCAGGTCGGCGCGGATGGTGGCATTGGCGTCGCCATAGACCGAGACGACGTGATAGGTGCCCTCGGGAAGCGCGATAAGGTCGCCCGCTGGCGCCTGCCGCATGACGAGGCGCGGTTCGCCGCCCTCGAACAGGCCGCCGGCGAAGATGTCGAAGGACAAGCGCGCGTTGCGGATGTCACGCTCGCCGACCTTGCCGACGAGGCGCACGGCTCCAGCATTGAGGATGATCGTATCCCGCTGCGGCGTCTCGCCGACCGCAAGCCGGCGCGTCTGCGAAAAGGTGCCGAAGGCGACATGGACGATGTAGCCGCCGGGCCTGAGCGCGAAGACCGGCGCGGGGTCGCGCGATTCGGCGACGAGCGCGAAGGCGCCGCTCGGCTCGGGCTTGTCGGCGAAGACGCGCCAGTGGAGGCCGTCGCGGACATATTGCCCACCCTGCCGGAACCGCGCGTCGAAGGCGATGGCCGCCCGGTCGGAGAACTGCGGTGGCATGGTCGGGGTTGCCGGCATGCTCGGCATCAGCGCCGGATTGGTGCCGGTCTGCGGCGTGAAGGTCATGGCGCCGTCGGGCAGCGTGAAGAACGGCGTCGCCGCGCCGCCGGGCATCTGCCGCCGCCGGCGCTGCGGCTCGGTGGCGAGCGGCGCTGCGTCGGTGCCGGGGGTCTGCGGCGTGACGGAGCCCGGTCCGCCCGTGCTGAACTGCGCGGCAGCCTCGTCGCCGCCGGCGAGGCAGGCGAGGGCAAGCGCGAGGGCCGCAAGGGGCAGGCGGCGAGGGGTGATCGTCATGTCGTGACCCATGTCGCGGGCGATTATGGCCTTTTTGGTGCGGCAGAGGCTTGCAGGCAAGCGCCGATCGTGCCCCTTGGCGGAATGACGCGCCAATCCCAGGTGAGGGCGAGCCGCCGCCGGCCCCCGCCGCAACCACGCCCCAAGCGAGACCCACGATGAGTGCATCCCCCGTTCTGATCGACCATCTGACGACCCGCCGGTCCACGCCTTTCGCCCTGATGCAGGGGCCCGGTCCGGATGCCGCAGCGCTCGCGTCCATGCTGGCGGTCGCCGCGCGCGTGCCCGATCACGGCAAGCTCGCGCCCTGGCGCTTCGTCATCATCGATCGGCAGGCCGGCGAGAAACTCGGCGGTTTCCTGGCTGATCTCGTGAAGTCCGACGATGCGGCGGCTGATCCGAAGAAGGTCGAGATCGATGCCGCGCGCTTCACGCGCGCGCCGGTCTGCGTCGCCGTGGTCTCGCGCGCGGCCCCGCACGTGAAGATCCCGGAATGGGAGCAGGTTCTGTCGGCCGGCGCTGTCTGCCTCAACCTGCTCCATGCAGCGATCGCGCATGGTTTTGGCGGCAACTGGGTCACCGAATGGCCGGCCTATGACCGCCGGGTGCTGGACCGCCTCGGCCTCGACGCACACGAGAAGATCGCCGGCTTCGTCCATATCGGCACGCCCTCCGCCAGGGCCGAGGATCGCGTGCGCCCCGACATGACCGCCATCACCTCGCGTTTCGAAGGCTGAATCCGATGCATTACGACGTCACCGCCGCCAATCACGGCCTGCGCTACGATCCGTTCAAGGCCATCGTCTCGCCCCGGCCGATCGGCTGGATCACAGCGCTCGACGGACAGGGGCGGGTCAACTGCGCGCCCTATTCGTTCTTCAACGCCATTTCCGACAAGCCGCACATGGTCGCCTTTGCCGGCGGTGGCATGAAGGACGCCCGCGCCTTCGTCGAGGAGACGGGCGAGTTCACCTGCTCCTTCGTGTCGTGGGAACTACGCGACGCCATGAACGCGACATCCGCGCCACTGGCACGCGGCGAGAGCGAGCTGGACTTCGCGGGCCTCGAGGCCGCGCCCTCGCACTATGTGAAGGCGCCGCGCGTGAAGGCAGCCCCCGCCGCGCTCGAATGCAAATGGCTGCAGACGGTGCCGCTGACCTCGCTCGAAGGCGTGACCAACTATTTCCTGGTCATCGGCCAGGTCGTCGGCATGTACATCAACGACGACTTCATCGTCGACGGCATCGTCGATACGGGCCGGATGCACCCGATCATGCGCGGCGGCTACGATCAGTATTTCCAGGTCGGGTCGGAACAGATGTTCAAGATGACGCGGCCCGCCGGCGGCGGCAATTTCGACGAGAAGCGGAAGGCCTGACGCCGGTCAGCGCTTGCCCGCCCGCGCGAGCAAACGCTCGGCGCGGGTGAGGTGGGGGCGGTCGAACATCTCGCCGCCGATATTGACGACGCCCGCCGATGGATTTGCCGCGAAGGCCGCGATCACGGCCTCGGCCTCGGCGATGGCCTCCGGCGTCGGCGAGAACACGGCGTTGATGACCGGCACCTGCGCCGGATGGATCGCCATCTTGCCGGTGAAGCCGTCGCGCCGGGCCTCCTCGCATTCCCGCGTCAGGCCCTCCGTGTCGCGGAAGGCCGGGAACACGGTGTCGATGGGCTGGACCCCGGCGGCGACCGCGCCGAACAGGCAGAGCGAGCGGGCGATGCGGAACGGCTCGGTGTGGCGGCCGTCCGGCGCGCGATTGGTTTCCGCGCCGATATCGGCGGACAGGTCCTCGGCGCCCCATGTGAGGCCGGAGAGGCGCGGGCTCGCGCCCTCGTAGGTGCCGAGGCTGAACACGGCTCTGGCGGTCTCCGTGGCGACGACGACGATCTTGATGGTCTGGTCGTCGATACCCGCAATGGCCTCGCGCGCGGTCAGCTTGGCGTCGAGGTGGGAGACGTCGCGTCCGCCCTCGGCCTTCGGCAGCATGATCGCATCGGGCCTGACGCCGACGATCGCGTCGAGATCGGCGTCGGTGAGGCCGGTATCCAGCGCGTTGACGCGCACCATGAGCAGCGGCCGGTTCCTGGTCGGCACGTGCTGCGCGAGGAAGGCGCGCGCCATTGCGCGGGCCGCCGGCTTGTTGGCGGCGGCGACCGAATCCTCAAGATCGAGGATCAGCGCATCGGCCCCGCTCTCGAGACCCTTGCCGAGCTTCTTCTCCGAATCCGCCGGCACGAACAGCATGGAACGCATTGCGGTCACTCCGGCCGCTTCAGGACGAGCGACTGGCGCAGGCATTCGGCGACCAGCTTGTCGTTCTGGTTGAAGGCGCGGTGATGGAATTCCACGACGCCCATTGTCGGCCGCGACTTCGATTCGCGCTTGGCGACGACCGTGCTCTCGCAGTGGACCGTGTCGTTCTCGAACAGCGGATGGGGGAACTTCACGTCGGTCATGCCGAGATTGGCGAACAGCGTGCCGTTGGTGGTGTCCGGCACCGAGATGCCGATCAAGAGGCCGAGCGTGAACAGCGAGTTCATCAGCGGCTGGCCCCATTCGGAAGCCTCCGAGAACTGCCGGTCGATGTGCAGGGGCTGCGGGTTCATCGTCAGCGTGGAGAACAGCATGTTGTCCATCTGCGTGACCGAGCGGGTGATGCGGTGCTGGATCACCTGACCGACGGCGAAGTCGTCGAAGTAAATGCCGCCGCGCTGATGGCGGCGGACATCCGGGATCGCGGCGGTGTCGGCCATGGCCTGGCTCCCCTTAGGTCAGCTCGTTACGATTTCGTTTACCATAATGAAGCACCATTAAGTTCAGAGGGGCTTCCCCTCCGGACATAGCCGAGATGTTTCTCTTCCGCTCATCAGCCGAACCGCAGAGCAGACCCACCACGGCCGCCGAGGCCGGGGTCAGCCGCGTCGTTTCGGCGATTCAGACGGCGGCGCAGAAGACCGGCGCCGGCTTCGACTATCTCCTGCGCACCGCCCAGCGCGAATCGAGCCTCCAGCCGACCGCGCAGGCCCCGTCGTCCTCGGCGCGCGGCCTGTTCCAGTTCATCGACTCGACCTGGCTGACCATGATGCGCGAGGAGGGCCGCAATCTCGGCCTCTCGCGCTATGCCGAACAGATCGGACGCGACGGCTCGGGCCGCCCGACCGTCGCCGATCCGGCCGCGCGACAGCAGATTCTGGCCCTGCGCGACGATCCCGCCGTGTCAGCCCTGATGGCGGGCGCCTTCACCAATCGGAATGCCGCCGAGCTCCGCTCCGCGACCGGGCGCGACCCGACCGAGGGCGAGCTCTACATGGCGCATTTCCTCGGTTCGGGCGGCGCCTCGCGTCTGATCAACCTCAACCAGACCAACCCGCAGGCGACCGCCGCGCGCATGTTCCCGGACGCTGCCGGCGCGAATCGCCGCATCTTCTTCGATCAGGGCCGGCCGCGGACCATCGCCGAGGTCTACGGCGTCCTGTCGTCCGGGCGGACCTCGACGGTCGCCGCCACGGCGGGCGCCACCCAGACGGCGGGCGCCACCCAGACGGCGGCGGCTGCCGGCACGCCGGCGCTGGAAACGGAGGCGGCCTCGGCCGGCTGGTCCGCCGTGCCGCGGATCAATGCCGATCCGGGTCGGCCGTTCCACTCGATGTTCTCCGGCAATGGCGGGCCCATCAATGCCTTCGTCGCGGCGACCTGGACCGCGCTCGGGCGGGGCAATCAGGCCGGCGCGCCGCGCGTCAATCTGGCGACGGCGCTGACGCCGCCTTCGGCGGCTTCGGGCGGGGCGCAGGCCTCATCGGCCGCCAGTTCGGCGTCTCCCGGCCAGCAGGCCGTTGGCGGGCCGTTCTACCCGGTTCAGGTTCAGACTGTCCGGCGCGCGGGACCGCTCGACCTGTCGCAATATCTGCGGCCTGACGTGCGCGGCCGCTGACGCCCGCCGGCAATCCCCGACCCGTTAATTTTCGTGGTGAACGCTTTGTTAAGCGCGTCGCTCTAGCCTTCCCGCAGGCGGATTTTCCGCCACCTCCCGAGTAGCTCGCCTCAGGTTCCTGTTCCGATGATCGTGCGGCATTTCCTGCGCTGGATCCAAACCGCATCGGCGGGTGACCGGGCGGATGCGACCTCCGCTCTCGCCCGTGCCTACCTTTACTCGGACCTTTCGGTCGATGATCGCGCCGCTGCCGAATCGGCGATGGTCACGCTGCTGGACGACCCGTCGCCGCTGGTTCGCCGGGCTCTCGCGGATGCTTTCGCAACCGCCGAGGACGCGCCGCACAGCGTGCTGATCGGCCTCTTGCAGGATCAGCCGGAGATCGCCGGCCTCGTCGCGCGCCATTCGCCGCTGCTGCTCGATGCCGAGCTGGTCGATCTCGTCGGCTCCGGCGAACCGCTGGTGCAATATGCCATCGCCCAGCGCGACGATCTGCCGGCCCCGGTCTGCGCCGCCATCGCCGAAGTCGGCTGCCTTGAGGCCTGTCTCGCGCTGGTGGCGCTCGACGCCGACATTCCCGCCTTCTCCATCGACCGGATCGTCGAGCGCTTCGGCGACGACGGCGACATCCGCGAGGCGCTGTTCGCGCGCGAGGATCTCTCGCCCGGCGCGCGGCAGGCGCTGGTCGTCAAACTGTCGTCGGCGCTCTCCGCCTTTGTCACGGGGCGCGAATGGCTCGCCGCCGACCGGGCCGACCGCATCGTCCGCGAGGCGTCCGAGAAGGCGACCGTGGTGATTGCCGCCGGCTGTGGCGGGGAGGGGCTGATGCCGCTGGTGCGACATCTGCGGCTGTCGGGCCAGCTCACCACCGGCCTCGTGCTGCGCGCGCTGCTCTCGGGTCATGTCCGGCTGTTCGAGGAGGCGCTGGCGGAACTCTCCGGGCTCGGCATCCGCCGGGCCGCCGGCTTCGTCCACGACCGTCGCGGGGCGGGTTTCCGGGCCCTTTACGACAAGGCGGGTCTGCCGCTCTCGGCCTATCCGGCCTTTCGCGCGGCGCTTGATGCTTGGCACGACGACGGAGCCGGCACGTTCCGCGGCGGCGACGCGCAACTGCGCCGCCGCATGGTGGAGCGCGTGCTGACCGCCTATGCGCCCCTGGCGCCGACCGAACTCGACCAGCTCCTCGCCCTGCTGCGCCGCTTCGCCGCCGAGGCCGCGCGCGAGGAAGCCCGCGCCTTCACCCGCGACCTGATCGCGGGCAATGACGCGCTTGACGATGGGGATGTCGAGATTCCGCTGGTCGCTGCGGCCTGACGGCCGCGCCGTCGCGATGCGCCGATAGAGATGCCGCGCCTCAGGGCGCGATGGACGGCGCGCCGGTGATGGCGATCAGCTTCTGGCTCGTTGCGGCGCCAAGCTGGTCGGCCATGGCGACCGCAAGCGGATGGTCCTCGCCCTTGGCGCCCTCGCGCACGATGGCGCGCACCGCCTCGACATGCTGCAGCACGAGCCCGAGAGGCACCGCCTGATCGTCCTCGATGCCGTCGAGCAGCTGGCGCAGGCTGTCGGCGATGCGCGCGGCCAGCGGATATCCGAAGGTCGCGGCTTCGCCCTTGATGTCGTGGGCGGCGGTGTAGAGCGCGCTGCGCGTGTCGGCATTGAGCCCGGTCGCGGCGATGGCGTCGCGTGCCCTGGTCAGCCGCTCGACTTCCTTGGCCATCCACTCGTCGAATTCGCCGGCAAGGTCGGCCAGCGCCGCCTCGGCCCGCTCGATGGCCTCCATGTCGAAGCCGAATTCGTCGACCTTGATCTTCGCCTTGCGGCCATAGGATTTGAGGTTTCGGGTCGGCGTGATGACCTCATGGTCCTTGAATCCCTGGACCGAGGCCTCGTCGAGCGCTGGCTGCTTCGGCTTGGGCATGCTGGGTTCCGTCACACTGAGCTTTTGGTCTTGTCGAGAAGCGGCTGGACCTTGATCACGTCGGCCTTCTCGCCTTTTCGACGCTCGGGGCCGACATAGCTGGAACTGTGGTTCCGCCGACGGTCCGGACCGAAGAAGGTCTTGGTCCTGATAAACGGTCGCGGGTTAACGACGACGTTCAGAATGCGCTGATAAAGCGCCTTTGCCGATATGGGTTTGGCAAGGAACTCGGTGACCCCGGCATCGCGGGACTCCAGCACGCGCTTCTTCTCGGAATGGCCGGTCAGCATGATGATCGCGACATAGGGGTTCGCGTTGGCGCCGGGCTGGCGGATCATGCTGGTCAGCTCAAGCCCGTCGAAAATCGGCATCGACCAGTCGGTGATGACGATGTCCGGCATGTAATGGGTGAAGGCTTCGAGGCCGGCCGCGCCGTCCTCCGCCTCATAGACCTCGCGCGCGCCGAAACCATGCAGCAGCGTCCGCACGATGCGACGCATGTGTGCGTTGTCGTCAATGACGAGAAAGCGCAGCCGGTTGAAATCGATGCGGATCATCGACGCCAACTCTAGCGCGCGGCCATTAGCGAAGCGTTAAGCCTGTCGGCGACGTCCCGTCGCAACGGCGGCGTTACGCGCCGAACTGCTCCCGCAGGATTCGCTCGTCCAGCGAATGGCCGGGATCGTGGAGCAGGACCATCGACTTCGACGTGTCCATCTTGACGTCGACGCTGGCGACGTCGCGGACTTCGTGATGGTCGGCGGTGGCGCTGACCGGCCGCTTCGCCGATTCCAGAACCTCGATCCTGAGCGAGACCCGCTCGGGGAGCAGGGCGCCGCGCCAGCGCCGCGGCCGGAACGGCGAGATGGGCGTCAGGGCGAGCAGCGGCGCGTTCAGCGGCAGGATCGGCCCGCTGGCGGAGAGGTTGTAGGCGGTCGAGCCCGCCGGGGTCGCCACCAGAATGCCGTCCGCGACGAGTTCGTCCATGCGCGGCTGGTTGTCGACGAGGATCCGCAGCTTGGCGATCTGCGAGGTCTGCCGCAGCATCGACACCTCGTTGATGGCGAGGGCGTCGTGCCGCTCGCCGTGGATGTCGACCGTGGTCATGGCGAGCGGATGAATCACCGACTGCTCGGCGGTCCAGATGCGCTCGATCAGGGCTTCCTCGGCATATTCGTTCATCAGGAAGCCGACCGAGCCGCGATTCATGCCGTAGATCGGCTTGCCGGTGGAGATCGACTTGTGCAGCGTCTGCAGCATCAGGCCGTCGCCGCCGAGCGCGACGATCACCTCGGCCTCGTCGGTACCGACGGCGCCATAGCGCTCGGTCAGGCGCGTGAAAGCGTCCTGCGCCTCGGCGGCCGGCGAGGCGACGAAGGCGATCTTCTTCGGGTCGGGTTTGAAGTCCGGCATGGCAGGCCAGTCTGGCATGCGATCGTGAAGGATGCATGCGGGGAGGGACGACATGACGCCAGGAACAGCGCCGGACGATGTGGTTCTGATCTATACGACCGCCGGAACCCTTGTCGAGGCGGAGGCGATCGGGGCGCTGCTGGTGGAGGGCCGGCATGCCGCCTGCGTGAACATCCTGCCGCAGATGCGCTCCATCTACCGCTGGAACGGCGCGGTGGAGCGCTCCGACGAGGCGGTGATGATCGTCAAGACGACCCGCGCGAAGCTGGAGCCAGCGCGGATCGCGTTTCGCGCGGCCCATTCCTACGAGACGCCGGCCTTTCTCGTCATCGAGGTGCCGGAGGGCGATGCCGACTACCTCGCCTGGCTGCGCGGGCAGGTGGCCTGAGCGGCCTCAGCCACGCCCGACGAAGGGCATGTCGTTGGCCATCACCGTCATGGTCAGCACGTTGACGTCGAGCGGCAGGTTGGCGACATGGACCACCGCCTCGGCGACGTGCCTCACGTCCATGCGCGGCTCGACCTTCACCGAGAAGTCCGCCTGCAGCACGCCGTTGGTCATGCGCTCGGTCATCTCGGTGGCGGCATTGCCGACGTCGATCTGCGAGCAGACGATGCGGTCTGCCCGCCCGTCGAGCGAGATCGCCTTGGTGAGGCCCAGCACCGCGTGCTTGGTCGCCGTATAGGGGGCCGAATAGGGGCGGGGCGCATAGGCGGAGATCGAGCCGTTGTTGATAATGCGGCCGCCCTTCGGGTCCTGCTTGCGCATCATCCGCATCGCCTCGCGGGCGCAGAGGAAGGAGCCGGTGAGGTTCACGTCCACCACCTGCTTCCACTTCTCGATCGGCAGTTCGTCGAGCGGCACGGCCTGCGCGCCCATGCCGGCATTGTTGAACAGCACGTCGATGCGGCCGAACCGGTCCTTGACGGTCTTGAACAGGGCGGCGACCGAGGCTTCGTCCGAAACGTCGGTCGGCACGGCGACCACGGTGCCGCCGGCGGCCATGGTCACGGTCTTGTCGAGCTCGTCCTTGCGCCGGCCGGCGATAACCACTGCGTAGCCGGCCCTCGCGAGGGCAAGCGCCGAGGCCCGCCCGATTCCCGATCCCGCGCCGGTGACGACCGCGATCCGCTGCGACATGATTCCCTCCCGTCAGGCCGGATCGATAGTCCGGCTCGTTGGGCAGGAGACTGGCCGAAACCGCGCGCCCTGTCGACGGGCGCGCGGCAATGGAGCGATGCGAAACGTTTGAATCGGTGAAACCTCGCGAAGGGTGTCAGTCACCGAAGCGCACGCGCAGGCCGCCATAGACCGCCGCGCCCGGACCCTGATAGCCGTAGACCTCCTGGAAGCGCTGGCCGAACAGGTTCTCGCCGCGCAGGTAGATCGTGGCGTTGCGGGTGAGGTCGTGGGAGATCTGCGCGCCGACCAGCGTATAGGCGCCAAGCCGGACGTCGCTCGACCCCGCCGGGCCGAAGAACGTGTCGCGCATATTGCCGTTATGGGCGACCGTCAGCGTCACCTTGGTCTTGTCGTCAGGGAGGGTGGCGGTCGCCGAAAGGCTCGCCGCATGGCGCGGGCGGCGCAGCGCCTCCTTGGCGACATAGACGCCGCTGACCAGTTCGGCAGAGCGTGTGTCGGTGTAGGTGTAGGAGGCGACGACGCGCAGCCAGTCGGCCGGCCGCGCCGTGGCGGTGACCTCGACGCCCTGCCGCGTCGTCTGGAACGGCAGGTTGATCGCCGTGCCGCCCGACAGGACGATGGCGTCCTGGATGCTGGCCCGGAAGACGGTGACGTCCGTCACGAGCCGCCCGCCGAACCAGCGCTGTTCCACGCCGGCGTCCCAACCGATGGAGCTTTCCGGCCTGAGCGCCGGATTGCCGGTGAAATTGGCGAAGAAGCCGAACTGCTCGAAGAAGGTCGGATTGGTGACGCCCTTGCCGATCGAGGCATGGAGCCGCGTACCGGTCTCGAAGCTTTGCGCGGCGGTCAGACGCCAGGTCGTCGCGTTGCGGAACGACGAGTTCCAGTCGTGACGCAACGCGGCCGAGAGGGCGAATCCGGTTTGCAGGCTCAGGAGATACTCGCCGTAGAGGCCCTTGCGCTCGCGTGCGCGCCCCGTCGTGGCGTAGCTGTCGTTGGGCGAATAGCCGAAGAAGCCGTCGCTCTCGTAGTAATAGCGGAAGCGCTCGCGGACGGCCTCGACGCCGCCGACGATGGTGTGGCGGGCGCCCAGGAACGACGGCGTCTCGAACGTGTAGGCGGTGCGGTACTCTGCCCGCGTGCGCTCGGTCTTGGACCAGAAGGCCTCGGATTCGAGGAAACCGAAGCTGCTGAGATAGCTGCTGCGCGAATTGGTCGTCTGGTGCGACGCGTCGGCCGAGAAGCGGTGCGTCCAGGCGCCTTCCAGAAGCTTGAACGTCGCGACGATCCGGCCCTGCGCGTCGGTGGCGACGCCGCGACCCGTGCCGTTGGCAAGCAGCCCGGTCTGCGGATCTGGCGTGCAGAAAAAGCCGATGCAGGGCGGCCCGTAAGCGAACACGCCGGGATTGTAGAAGCCGGTGCGGCTGACGAGGCGCCCGACAGCCTCGACATTGAACCATTCGGAGAGGTCCGCGCCGATCTTGGCGGTGAAGGCGCCCATGTCCGAACCGTTCGGGCGCGTCGTGCCGGGCGCGACGACGAAGCCGCCGGAGCGAAGGCCGGAGATCGACAGAGCGCCGTAGAACGGCCCCTGCGCGCCGCGCACCGTCGCCGAGCCCTGCATCGTACCGAACGAGCCGCCCTCGATGCGGGCGGTCACTTCCGGCCGCGTCAGGCCGCGACCGGATTTGGTGGTGATGAGGATGACGCCGGCCTGCGCGTTCGGCCCCCAGATGCCGGATTGCGGTCCGCGCACGACCTCGATGCGCTCGATGGCGTCGACCGGAATGTTGGCGAGGTCGGCATCGCCGGAGTTGACGTCGTTGATCGGAATGCCATCGACGACGATCAGCGTCTGGTTCGCCTCCGCGCCACGCAGGCGCAACTGGGTCAGGCCGCCGCGGCCGCCCGACTGGTTGACGGCGACGCCGGGAACAAGGCGCAGCACGTCGGGAACCGAGGTCGCGCCCTGATCGCGGATCTGCTCTTCGGTGACGACCGTCACCGCCGAGCCGACGCGCAGCGCCTCCACCGGCACGGTGCTGGCGCCGTGCACGACGATCTCGGGCAATTGCGTCGGCGGCTGCTGGGCGAGGGCGGTTACCGGCAGCAGCGCGGCCGACAGCCCGAGGGCGGCGAGGCGGGCCGAGGCCGGCAGGGGTGGGAAAGGTGCGCGCTGGCGCGACATGGCTTGTCTCCGCGTGAGATCACGATGGGATCGCGGAGAGGTTTGCCTCTGTGTGGAGCCGCCCGGCCCTCCGCGACATGCGTGTCACGGATGAAGCGGCGAGCCGCTCCCGGGCGCGCCTCCCGCACGCTCGGACAGTGACGTCGCGCCGGCCGGTCTCCTGGCTCGCGGGTCGTCGCCGGACTTCCGCCTTCCCGGGGATATCCCAGTGGCATTTGGAGCCGGCTCGCCGCTTACAGTTGCGGGGGCAGCCGCGGATTTGCGGGCCGGCCGGAGCCGCCCCGCACACCGCATTCCCGTGGCCGCCCGATGAGGCGGCCGCCGATGCGAACGGTCATGTGATGCGTCGCCGCGCTGCGGCTGTCAATTCAGCCGACGGCGGAGCCCTGCCTCAGATCGACGGCGTCCACTGCGCCGGCACGAGCTGGTAGCCGTTGCCGTCCTTGGCGACATAGCCGTTGGCGGGGAAGGGCGCGTGGTAGAAGTGGACGCGCGTCTTCTCGGTCGCGGCCATGTCGAGCAGGCGCCGGCGCACCGCGCGCGCCGCATCCGCATCCTGATCGAACACCGCCGACCAGTCGGGATTGCGCACGAACAGCGCGGGGTGGTTGGTCGTGTCGGCCATGTAGATCATCTTGCCCGTACCGGAGGCGATGCCGAAGCAGGTATGGCCCGGCGAATGGCCATGGGCGGCGATGGACGTGATGCCCGGCGCGACTTCGCCGCCCGGCTCGAACCGCTTCACGTCGTTGGCCATGGGGCCGAAGACACGGCGAACGTTCTGGAAGCCGCCGCGCATGCCCTCGGGCGCCTGGTTCATGCGCTCGTCCGACATCCAGAAGGCCCATTCCGGAGCCGGCACCTGGATCTCGGCGTTGGGGAAAACCGCCGTGCCGTCGCGCAGGCGCAGGCCGTTGATGTGGTCGCCATGGAAATGGCTGATGAGGATCGTGTTGACGCGCGCCGGGTCGAAGCCCGCGGCGCGGAAATTGGCCATCCAGGTGCCGGAGGTCGGCGCGCCGTTATTGCCGTTGCCGGCATCGATCATGACCAGTCGCCCGCCGGTCTCCACCACCAGCGTGTTGAACGGGATCGGTAGGGCATTGGTCGGCAGGAAGGCGGCCGTCAGCGCGGCCTGCACCGCCGGCAGTTCGGCATTGCGGACGAAGCCTTCGACCGGGCGGGCGAAGAAGCCGTCATTGATGGCGGTGACGGTGATGTCGCCGACCTTGTACTTGTAGAAGCCGGGGGCCTGCGCCGCGGCGGCTGGAGCCTGCGCCTGCGCGCGCGTGACGAGCGTATCCGTGGCGATGGCGGGGGCGGCGAGCGCGGCCGCGCCGGCAGCCATCGCATGGCGGCGATTGATCGTGGTCATCGATGAGGTTCTCCCAGCAGTCTGCGTCCCGGCGGCGGAACAGGCGCCGACAGACTGCGATGGAGATTGCCCGATGTCGCGGGGCGTCCAGTGCGGTCACGGGGTTGTGACCACGAAAAGACACCGTTTGTCGCGGTGGAGGCTGGTGCCGGCGGAGAGGATCGAACTCCCGACCTTCGGTTTACAAAACCGCTGCACTACCGCTGTGCTACGCCGGCCCAGCGCCCTCGCTATCAACCTGTCGCGCGCAAGGCAAGCGACCGGCGTCCGAAACGAAACAGGCGCCGGGATCGCTCCCGGCGCCTGCCCTGCCTCCACGAGAGGAGGTTACTTGTTGCCGTCGTAGGTGAAGATATCGCGGTCCTTGGTCTCCGGCAGGAAGAACAGGCCGACCACGAAGGTCATCATCGCGAAGATGATCGGGTACCACAGGCCGTAGTAGATATCGCCCGTGGCGGCCACCATCGCGAAGGAGGTCGCCGGCAGAAGCCCGCCGAACCAGCCGTTGCCGATGTGATAGGGCAGCGACATGGCCGTGTAGCGGATGCGGGTCGGGAACAGTTCGACCAGCAGGGCCGCGATCGGGCCGTACACCATCGTCACGTAGATGACGAGGATGAACAGGATGCCGATGATCCACAGGGCGCGGCCGTCTCCGAGCGCGGAGAAGAAGCCGTTGACCTTGATGATCTCGGCATTGCCGGCAGCCGGATAGCCGGCGGCCTGCGTCGCCCGGCCGAGAGCCGCGGCGAACTGCGCGTCGATCGGAACCGCCGTGCCATTGACCGTGACGGTCGCCGGCGAGCCGGCGGGGCCGTTGACGAAGTCATACTTGATGGCGGCGTTGGCGAGCGCCACGCGGGACACGTCGCAGGGCGCCGTGAACACGCGGGTGCCGACCGGGTTGAACACGTTGCCGCAACCGGCCGGATCGGCGGTCAGCACCACCTTCACCTGTTCGTGCGCGCGGGCGAGGGCCGGGTTGGCGGCCTTGGTCATCGCGGTGAACAGCGGGAAGTAGGTGACGGCCGCGATCAGGCAGCCCGCCAGGATGATCGGCTTGCGGCCGATACGGTCCGACAGGGCACCGAACACGATGAAGAAGCCGGTGCCGAGAACCAGCGACCAGGCGATCAGCACGTTGGCGGTGAACAGGTCGACGCGCAGGATGCTCTGGAGGAAGAACAGCGCGTAGAACTGGCCCGTGTACCAGACCACGGCCTGGCCGGCGGTGCCGCCGATAAGGGCGAGCAGCGCGATCTTGGCGTTCTTCCACTGACCGAAAGCTTCCGACAGCGGCGCCTTCGAGTGGGTGCCCTCTTCCTTCATCTTCTTGAAGGCCGGGCTCTCGTTCATCTGGAGACGGATCCAGACCGAGATCGCCAGCAGGAAGATCGAGAGAAGGAACGGAACGCGCCAGCCCCAGGCCGCGAACTGCGCCTCACCCATCCAGAGGCGAAGGGTCAGAATCACGATCAGGGAGAGCAGGAGGCCGACCGTCGCCGTCGTCTGGATGAACGAGGTGTAGTAGCCGCGCTGTCCCGGAGGAGCGTGTTCGGCGACATAAACAGCCGCGCCGCCATACTCGCCGCCGAGCGCCAGGCCCTGGGCCATGCGCAGCGCGATGAGGATGACCGGAGCGAGCCAGCCGATCGTGGCGTAGGAGGGCAGCAGGCCGACCAGGAAGGTCGAGGCGCCCATGATCACGATGGTCACGAGGAAGGTGTATTTGCGGCCGACGAGGTCACCGAGGCGGCCGAAGACGAGAGCGCCGAACGGGCGCACGAGGAAGCCGGCGGCGAAGGCCAGCAGCGCGAAGATGGCACGGGTATTGGCGTCGAAGGGCGCGAAGAACTGCGCGCCGATCATCACGGCGAGCGAGCCGTAGAGATAGAAGTCGTACCATTCGAAGACGGTGCCGAGCGAGGAGGCAAGAATGACCTTCCGCTCCTCCTTGGTCATCGGGCGGGGGGTGGTCCCCGCACCCGAGGCGGTGCTCATGGACATGGCGGTTTCCTTCCTGCTGTCCTGGTGACGGACCCGGCTGTCGTCGTCTCGACGATCCGGTCCTTGTTCTTGTTGGCGTAAGGTCGAGCGCCCTCGCGATGGATCCTCGGTAGGCCGAGGTCCGCGCGCGTGTCCCTTGGCAAATCGTAGATAAGACTTTCGTAGAAACGCGCGGACTTCTTTCGCAGCTGCTCACTCTACCCGTCATTGCCGCGCCTTTCGCCGCGCAGGTCCAGTCCAGTTCTGGATTGTTGCATCTGCGAACAGACGTCGGGCCGCGTGACCATACCGAAAGTCTAAGAGACGAAAGTATAAGTCTGACGGCCGTCGCATCTTTGGGTGCGCAACACCATGGACGCCCAGTCCGGTCGATGGGGGACGGGGTTTCCACGCTGAGTCGTGCCGGGGATCAGGCGTCGGCGGCCTGTCGATTCATCATGCGGTAAGGCATTCACGGCGGGAGCTATCCGGCGCTCGTGGCCTGCGCTAGGCTGTTCCCGGGTGTGGCGCCCTCGCAGGGAAGGATCGGCCGTCATGGGATGGTCCCTTGGTCGCGCGGCTCTGGCCGCCATCGTCGTCACGCCGATCATGTCCACGGCGTCGCTGGCGCAGTACCGGCGCATCGAGATCGCCGATGACCGCACGCCGGGCGGCTACGAGGTCCGGCATCATCACCATTGCAGCGGCTGCGGCTTCGTGGTCGAGCGCCGCGCGGGCGAGTGGCGCTATGTCGTGCCGCAGGCGCCCCGGGTGGATTACGGGATGGCGCTGCCGATCTATCAGCCGCCGATCCATGCCCATCCCCGCCAGGTGGTGCCGGTCTATCCGATCTTCCCCCGCTCGGGCGCCTATCCCGTGATGGGGGCTCCCGGCCGCTCGCCGATGATGGAGCGCCGGCCCTATTATCCCAGCGGCTCCGAGGCGCGGGTAATCACGCTGAACGACCCGCCGGTCCGGTCGAATCGCCGCCGTCGCTGATCAGCGGCGCAGGCCGAGCCGCGTCGTGACCGCGTAGAGCGCCAGCGCCGCGGCGTTCGACACGTTGAGACTCTTGATCGCTCCGGGCATGTCGATACGCGCCAGCGCGTCGCAGGTTTCGCGCGTCAGCTGCCGGAGGCCCTTGCCCTCCGCCCCGAGGACCAGCGCGACCGGCTCGCGCAGCTTCACCGCGTCGAGATCGGCCTCGCCCTCGCTGTCGAGGCCGATGATCTGAAAGCCGCGATCCTTCAGTTCGTTCATCGCGCGCGAGAGATTCTGCACCGTCACGAAGGGCACGTGCTCCAGCCCGCCCGAGGCGCTCTTGGCGAGGACGCCTGTGGCTTCCGGCGAATGGCGGTTGGTGGTGACGATGGCCTTGACGCCGAAGGCCGCCGCCGAGCGCACGATGGCGCCGACATTGTGCGGGTCGGTGATCTGGTCGAGCAGCAGCAGCACGCCTTCGGCCGGCATGTCCTCGATATCAGGTGCGTCCAGGGGATCGGCTTCTGCGAACAGGCCCTGATGCAATGCGTCGGGCGTCGCGGCGAGGCGCCTGTCGATCTCGCGCACCGGCACGATCTCGGCGGAATGGGCGATGCCTTCCTCGTCGAGGCGCTTGGCGGCGTTCTCGGTGGCGAGCAGGGTACGGATTCGCCGGCCGCCATTGCGCAGCGCCTCCGACACGGTGTGCCAGCCGTAGAGCAGGACCGTGCCGCTCTCGTAGTCGGGCGCGGGCTCGCGCAGCACACGGCCGCCACGGCCCTTGAACGGCTTTCCCGGCCGGGAGAAGGGGCGGAACGGCTTTCCGGGACCTTTGGTCGGCTGCTTGCTCATGGGCTCTCCATCCCACGGCCCGCCCGGCTTCGCAATGCCGGTAGGTGAATGCGAAGCTTTGCCGGTTGACAGGGCAGGGGGCCGTCCCTATCAAGCGCACCTCGCCCCGCGGCCTTGGTCCAACGGGTCTGGGACGGGGGAATGTCCCGAGCGGCAAAGGGGGCGGACTGTAAATCCGCTGGCTACGCCTTCGCAGGTTCGAGTCCTGCTTCCCCCACCATCCCCTTGCAATCAGCTGATACTTACGGATTTTCCAGCCCCGACCGCAGGTCGCGCCGGACGGCGCGGGTCATGAGGCGCGGAATCGCGCGTTCTCGATGGTCGCGCTGCCTGCCGGTCCGCGAAGCCTCTCGCATCATGCTGGCCGTTGCGCCGACATCGCGCCTGACCTTGCCCGCCTGGATTCAGGCGGGCACTGGCGCCCGAGCGACGCCGCCCAGCTCAACCTCGCGCACGTCGCCGAGACCCGTGGGGCGGCGATGGGCGATGAGGATGAAGGTGGTGGTGGGCAGGGTCTCCCGCAGGGCCGAGAACAGCCGTGTTTCCGCCGGCTCGTCAAGCGCGCCGGTCGCCTCGTCGAGCAGGGCCCAGTCGGGCTTCTCGAACAGGAGACGCGCCAGCACCAGCCGCTGGCGCTCGCCGCCGGAAAGGCCGAGCGAGGTCACGTCGGCGGCGAGATGCGCGGACTCCGCGAGCCGGCCAAGGCCGACCACCCCCAGCGCAGCAATGACCTCTCGGTCATCGATGTCGGCGGCGTCGGCCGGATAGACCGCCGCGTCCTTGAGCGAACCGATGGGGAGATAGGCCTGCTGCGGCAGGAACAGCATCCGCCCGTCGGGATGGTCGACGTGGCCCGCGCTGTCCGGCCACAAGCCGGCGAGCATGCGCACCAACGTCGTCTTGCCCCGACCGGAGGGGCCTCTGAGCCAGACGGCCTCGCCGCGGCGGATGTCGAGGCCGTCGACATCAAGGATGTCGCGGCCCGCCGGACTCTTCAGAACGACGTCGGACAGACGAAACGTGTCGCCGCCTTCAGGGTTGCGGGATACCCCGCTCGGCGTGCCTGCCGCGCTCCCGGCCGATTCCAGGAAGCTGTCGAGGCGCTTGGCGGCTGCGGCCAGTTCCGCGAGGTCGCGGTAGGAGAAGATGAACCAGGACATGGTCGTGACGACGTTCTGGAAGGCCGAGCCGATCTGCATCAGTCCGCCGAAGGTCACGCGCCCCGCGAGGAAGGCCGGCAGCGCGAGAAATAGCGGGATGCGCAGCACCGTCTGCATGTAGGGCCGGGTGAAGCAGCCAAGAATCAGTTCGCGGTTCATCAGCCGGTGCCAGTTGCCGACGATGGCGCTGAAGCGCCGGTCGAACAGCCGCCGCTCGGCCTTTTCGCCGGACAGCAGCGCCACCTGCTCGCCGGACTGGCGGAAGCGCGCGAGAGCGAAGCGGAAATCCGCCTCGGTCTTCTGCTGTTCGAAATTCAGCGGCACCAGCGGCGCGCCCAGCCAATGGGTGACGCCGGACGAGACCGCGACATAGAGCGGCGCCGCCCAGACCATGTAGCGCGGGATCGAGACGTCGAAGCCGAACAGGGTGAAGGCGAGGGGGAAGGTCGATAGCGACCAGAGGATGGAGACGTAGGTGAACAGCGCGACGATGGCGGTGATGAATTCCAGCGCCTCGGTGGTGAGCCGGAAGACGTAGATGCGGCAGTCATCGGCGATGCGCTGGTCAGGATTGTCGAGCCCGTGCTCGGTGCGGTCGCGCATGTGCCAGTAGGCGTGGCCGGCCAGCCAGACCTCCAGAGCCGCATCGGTCAGCACGCGCCGCCAGCGGATCTGCAGGAGCTTGCGCAGGTAGTTCGCGGCCAGATGCAGCGCCGCGCTGATCGCGACCAGCACGAAGAACACGCCGATCTGGTGCACCGCCGCCTGGACGTCGAGACGCTGCAGCGCGTTGTAGAAGTCATTGGTCCAGCGGATCAGCCGGACCGTGATGTGGATACCGACGAGCCCGAGGCCGAACACCGCCGCGAAGATCAGGATGCCGAGCCGCCCGCCGGGCCGCCAGGCGCAGATGACCGCGAGCCGCCAGATCTGCTTCAGGCTGGTGATCACGGCCGCACGACGCTCAGGCGAGGGAGGCGGGGCCGGTGAGGATCAGGCCGAGCGGCCGGCCCTCGGCGTTCTGCCCGTGAAGCGCGACACCGGCTTCACTGTCCTCACGGCGCCAGCTTGCGACGGCCCCCGCCTTCAGGTGCAGATGGAAGTCCGGCTGGATGATGTTGATGAAGCCCATGGCGGGGCGCACCTCGGCCACTGTGCCGGTCCAGCGCTGCTCAAGGCCATTGCCGCGATAGACGACGCCAATGGTCGCGCCGCTGTCCTTCGCGGCATGAAGCGGCTTGGCACCGGCATCCTCAGGGTCAATCTCGGCCGGCGGATTGCCACCCGCAGGCGGCGTCGGCCGCTCCCTCTCGGGCAGCGGCGAGCCGCCGCCGACCGCTTCCAGCGCCGCGTCGAACGGCTCGATGCCGTCGAGGCCGATAATGCTGAATAGCGTCGTGCCGGCGGCATCCTGGAATTCGAGGCGCGGCAGCACCTTGTCCTTCATCTTGCCAGAGCGGTCGGCGACGACGCCCTTGATGACAGTCAGGTCGATGCGGGAATCGTGAGCAGCGCCCGACAGCGAAACGGCATCCGGTTCGACCGTCACCATATCCACCACGCCGATCCGCTCGTGGGTCGCGCCCCTGTCGGAGACCGACAGCATGACCCGGCCCATGCCGCGGGTCGTCTCGACGGCGGCGGCGACGGAGCAGGCGAGGACTTCGCGGATGGCTTTGGGGTCGGTCATGGGTCTGGTCTCGTGCTGGAAACGGGTGGGCGGCCCGCCTTGCCTTTCGGAAGGTGCGGGCCGCCCTGCTGCATGGCCGCCCGGACACAGGCAGGCCGGTTCATGGGACGATCAGAAATCGACGGTCATCGAGGCCTTGAACGTCCGACCCGGCTGGACCTGGAGTTCGAGCGGATTCTGCTGAGCGACGGCCGTGGTCGGGGTGATCGGGTAGCTGCCCATCAGGTTCTGAAAGTAGCGGGTGTCGAAGATGTTCTGGACGCCGGCGCGGAGAGTCACGTTCTCGCGCGGCCGCCAGTTGACGAAGCTGTCGAGGACGAACCAGCCGCCCGGCTTGTAGACGGTCGCGACGCTGGCGCGGGAAACCGGAGCGGAGAAGCGGCTGACCACCTCGCCGTCGAGGTTCCAGTCGCGCTTGAACCAGCGCAGGCCGAGGACGCCGTTGAACGGGCTCGCCGCGTCGAAGGCCGTGATCGGGGACGTCGGCCGCGAACGCTGGTTGCCGAACTGGTAGGAGAAGCCGGCATGGACGTGGATATCGTCGGTGACGCGGTACTCGGCCGAGCCTTCGATGCCCCAGAGCACGACCGATGACAGGTTGATATTGGTCATGTTCACGCCGTCAGGCGCGGTCTGGAAGCTCTGGATGAAGTTCTTGTAGTTCGTGTGGAACGCGCCGATGGAGAACCATCCGCGCTCGAAGCGGCCACGGAAACCCGCCTCGTAGGAGCGGGCGCTTTCCGGCTGGAGCGTCGGATTCGGAATGAGGCTGCAGCCGGCGCCACAGGCGTTCGGCACCGACAGGTAGAGCTGCTGGGCGGTCGGCATTTTGAAGCCTTCGCCATAGCGTGCGTAGACCGAATAGACGTCGGTCAGCTTGAAGATCGTGCCGATCTGCGGAATGAACCGGCTCGACGTCACCTCGCGCGGCTCCGCGCCGGGCACGGGCTGATAGCCGGCGCCGAGACGCGGCGTCATGCGGTAGTTCGCCCAGCGTAGACCCGGTGTGATCGTCCAGCGGTCGTCCAGCAGCCTGATTTCGTCCTGGATGTAGAAGTCGGCGCGCGTCGTCGTCGCGTTGGCGAAGTTGAAGCCGCCGGCGATGGTCGTTGTGCTGGTCCCCGTCGTCAGGTTGGTGATGGTGCCCTGACGGTAGTAATCGGTGCGCGCGACGTCGCCCTGGAAGCCGTAGGTGAAGACGTGGCGCGAGGGGCCGAAGTTGAAGCTGGACGTCAGCTGCACGTCGCCCTGATAGAATTTCTCGGAATAGTCGAGAATGTCGTAGGTCAGGCGCTGCTGGTTGAGATTGGTGCCGCCGACACCTGTCTGGTAGCGATAGCTGTCAAGGTTGCGGCGCTGCGGCGAGTAAGTGAGATTGGTGCGGATCGCATCGATCCAGCCCCATCCCGGCGTCCAGTCATGGGACAGTGTTGCCCGCTGGCGCTCCAGATACTGGTCGCGGGAGAAGTTGTCGTTCCGCCAGCTGCCGGTTGCCACGATGCCGCGATCCCAGAGCTGGGTGGCGACCGTCATCTTCGAATAGTGTTCGACAGTCAGGCGAAGCTCGTGATTGTCGGCGGGCCTGAACACGAATTTGGCGAAGCCGTTCCAGTTATGGGCGCGGAACGGGTCGGTGATGTTGCAGGGCAGGGCGCGGATCGTTGGGCAAGTCCAGATGCCGCCGTCCGCACGCGCCGTCGAGTAGGTCGGCTGCAACGCCGTGCCGTGGCTTAGCGAGAAGATCGCTTCGGCATTGGGCGAGATGGTGACGCCGGCCATGGCGGTCTTGACGATCGAGCGCGTGAAGCTGTCGAAGCTCGTATGCAGCCGGGCGCCCCAGCCGCGTTCGTTGCCGCGGATCAGGTCCTGCGGGTTCATCGTGCGGAACGCCACCAGACCGCCGAGCGCGTCGGCGCCCCAGAGCACCGAGGCAGGCCCGCGCATGATCTCGATCGACCTCATATAGGGGATGTCGATGAGGTCGCGGGTGCCGTCGGTGATGCGCTCGATGATGCGCACGCCATCGACGGTGATGGCGACCCGGTTGCCGGACACGCCGCGCACCGTGAAGCCGCCAAGGTTCTTCCAGGGGTCGGTCGCCGAGGTGAAGCGCTCGACGCTGACGCCGGGGATGTAGCGAACGGCGTCCTGGATGTCGCGCGTCTGGCGCTCTTCCATCTGCCGGCGGGAGATGACGTCGACGGTGGCCGGAACGTCCAGCCGCTGCCGCTCCTCGCGCGTCGCGGTCACCGTGATTTCATCGCCGCCCGACTGCGCGGCCGCGCCGCAAAACGATGCCATCAGCGCGCACGCCGAAACCGACGCGACGAGCGCGCCGTATCTGTAACGAGACATTGTCTCAAGCCCCTATGCCTGACCTGATTGTTCGGCTGGCTGGCTTGAAACGCTGGCTGGCACGGGTCACCGCTCGGCGATGACCCTTGGCCCTGCTAGATAAGTTGATTTATTGTGTCAACAAATATCAATGAACATGTCGAAGATTGGAGTGTTTCTGATCTTGCGGCTGTCCAAGATGTGCTTGAGATGGGATGCGCCGCAGCTGAGCTGAGCCGCGCGAGCCCGATCCAGTGGGATGATGCCGCGCCGCGTGTCGGCGCGACATCTCCCGGCAAGAGCGCCTAGCCGGCCCTGTTCTTGATCAGGCCGACAATGGCGGTGAGAATCGCGCCGCCGGCGCCACCCGAAATCAGGTTGGCGACCACGCCGCCGATGCTGAAGTTTCCGCTGGCGATCGAGGCCTGGACGGCCGGGAGGACCAAGGGCACGAGTTGCCCCAGCGCGCCACCACCGATGAGCCCCGCGATCGTATTGCCGATGGTGCCGAGGTCGAATTGCGGCGAAGCCTTGCCGACGCCGTTGCCGCCGAGCGCGCCGGCAACGAGATTGATCAGAATCTGCTCCATGAGTGCCCCCTTGATTTGAGCCTGTCACGACGTGGTCGAACGGCGACGACGGGCGAAAAGACCGCCGTCGCCCATGCACTGCACGGCCGCTGCTAGTCCTTGAGATCGTCCGGCACCTTGCCGCCGTTCTCCGCGAGCTTCCTCATCACCTGCTTGATCAGCCAGACGTTCATGGTCGCGCTGTCGTTTGTATCACCGGTATAGCCGAGCTCCTTGGCGAGGTCCTTGCGGGCGGCGAGGCTGGAATCGAGGTCGAGGAGCTTCAGGAGGTCGACGATCGACGTCTTCCAGTTGAGTTTCTGGCCGGCCTTCGTGGCCTTTTCGGTCAGGATGGCGACGACATCGACCGGGACGGCGGCCGGGGCCGTCGCCGCCGTCGCCGCCGGTGTCGCGGGCGCCGCGGACGGAGCCGGAGCGGCCTGGGCGGTCGTGGTCGCCGCTGGCGGCGCGGGCTGCTCCGCAGCCTGTGCGCGGCCCGGCAGGATCTTGTTCAGAATCGACGAGAAGATACTCATATGCGCCTCCTTTGTGGCGAAGGCAGCCTGATGCTGGCACGATGACCTGACAATGAACAGGTGGTGATGTCGCCGTTCAGCAACCACCGCTCTCCGGGCGCGCCCACAGCCTGCGCGAGCCGATCAATAGCCTCGCGCGGCAAGGCCGGCTGGCTCCCGATGTGGCTGCGGAGGTCGATGCGGTTCCACAACCGACCGGCGCGATAGGCTCGTGCAGCGTCAGTTGTTCACCGAGGGACTGCTGCTCGTGGCGCCCCGGTGCAGGCGCTGTTCGCGCAGGAAGATGAACAGGCCGGCGGCGACGATGATCGCGGCTCCGATCAGCGTGTGGCTTTCGCTCACCTCGCCGAACACGAGATAGCCGAAAAGCACGCCCCAGATGATCAGCGAGTACTGGTAGGGCACGACCACCGATGCCGGGGCCAGCTGCAGCGAGATATTCACGCACCAGTTGCCCGCGAGCGAACCGATGGCGAGGATGCCGATCAGGACGATGTCGAGTGTGCCGAGCGGCGCGAAACCCTGGTAGGCGGTCAGTCCGATCCCGACCACGACGGCGCTGATGAGCTGCCAACCCATCAGGACGCGACCGTCGGTCGCCGCGAGCTTGCGCGTGAAGATCATGACGAAGGCATAGGCGATGCTGCCTCCCAGAGCCGCGATGGCGCCCCACGACAGGCTGTCCGCGCCCGGCTGAATGGCGATGACGACGCCGCAGAATCCGATGCCGACGGCCAGCCATCGCCGCCAGCCGACCTGTTCGCCGAGCAGCCAGGGCGACAGCGCCGTCACATAGATCGGGCCCGCCAGATAGTAGGTCATGACGCTCGCCAGCGGCAGGAAGATCAGGGCGGCGAAGAACAGCGACGATTCGGTCGCCGACAGCATGCCGCGCGCGATCTGCAACCAGATCTGCTTTTGGGTCCGGATCGGGGCGAGGCCCGAGGGGGCCAGCGTCGAGCCGACGACCATCAGCCCCACCACGCCGCGCGCGAGCATCAGCTGGCCGACCGTCGCGGTCGCCAGCAGCCATTTGCCCAGCGCGTCATTGGCCGCGAAGACGAAGAAGCCGATCAGCATCATGGCGATGCCGAGGAGATTGTTGGGTCTCTGGAACAGTGAGGACAATCGGGGCCGCCGCGCTGACGTGGGGCGGCCTGATCCCATAACGGGGCGGCCACGTCCACCGCGTGGCGGCATCGCTCCATCGCGGGTACCGCAGGGCGGCGGGGCAATGCGCGCGGCGGCCACGGGGCCGAGGAGCGGGCGCGGTCCGTCCACCGGGTCGATCCGCACAACCATCCTGACCGCGGCCGTCCTGCCTGCTATGACCGCGCATCCGGCAGGTCCGCCAAGGCGAGGTCATCGTGTCAGCCCTGAAGCAAGCTCTCATCATCGGCGCCTCGCGCGGCCTCGGCCGCGCCATGGCGGAGGCCCTCGCAGCGGGCGGCACGTCGGTCGTCGCCACGGTGCGCGATGCCGCGCGGACGCCTTTTGCCGGGACGAAGGGGATCGCGACCCTGCCGCTGGACGTGAACGATCCGCGGTGCGGCGAGCAACTGGTCGGCGCGCTTGCCGGGTCGCGCTTCGATCTCGTCCTAGTCAATGCGGGCATCAAGGGCCCCGATCATCAGGATGCCGGCAAGGCGGGTGCAGCCGAGGTCGCGGATCTGTTCCTGACCAATGCAATATCGCCGATCCGGCTGGCGCGCGACCTTCTGCCGCTGGTCCGGCGCGGCGGCGTCATGGCCTTCATGTCCTCCCGGATGGGCAGCGTCGCGCTGAACGATACCGGCAGCAGCGAGCTCTACCGGGCCAGCAAGGCGGCGCTCAATTCGCTCGGGCGATCCTTCGCCGTGCGGGACGCGCTGCCCGCCGGGGTCGGCGTCCTGATGCTGCATCCCGGCTGGGTGCAGACCGACATGGGCGGCGCCAGCGCGCCGCTCACGATTCCCGAGAGCGTCGGCGGGATGACGCGGGTGCTCGAAGCGGCCCTCGACGATCCGGCGCACCGCTTCCTCGACTATCAGGGCGAGACGCTGGCCTGGTGAGGCCTGTTCCCGTCTGGGCTCGCTCCTTCTGGCGATGTTGACCGCTGCGCCCTTTTCGCAAGGATGCGCACGGCGCCGGCAGGGCGCGGAGATGAGAGGTCGTGGTGTCCGATAATCTTTCGAAAGTCGCGCTCGTCACCGGAGCCGCGCAGGGCATCGGCCTTGCCGCGGCGACGCGGTTCCTCGCCGATGGCTGGTCGGTCGCCATGCTCGACATCAAGGCCGAGACGCTGGACGGGGCCGTTCGCGCGCTGAAGCAGCCGGACAGGCTGCTGGCCCTGCCGTTCGACGTCTCGCGGCCGGATCATGCCGATCAGGCGATTGCCGCCGTCCGCGCGCGGTTCGGCCGGCTGGACGCGCTGGTGAACAATGCCGGCATCGCCCATTTCGGCCCGCTGATGGAGACGTCGCTCGAGGCATGGAACGAGATCATGGCGGTCAATCTCACGGGACCGTTCATCATGACCAAGGCCGCCGTCCCGCTGATGCGCGAAACCGGCGGCGCCATCGTCAACATCACGTCCATTTCCTCGCTGCGCGCCTCGACGCTGCGCGTCGCCTACGGCACGTCGAAGGCCGGGCTCGGCCATCTCACCAAGCAGATGGCGGTGGAGCTCGCGAGCTACGGCATCCGGGTCAACGCCGTGGCGCCGGGGCCGGTCGACACGGCAATGGCCAAGAGGGTCCATTCGCCGGAAATCAGGGCCGACTATCACGATGCCATCCCGCTCAACCGGTACGGCCTGCCGGAAGAGCTGGCCGACGCCATCGTCTATCTGTGCGGACCCGGGGCGAGCTATATCACGGGCCAGACGCTGGCCGTCGATGGCGGGTTCGAGGCCACCGGCATCGGCCTGCCGACACTTCGCCGCGACCAGAAGAACGGGTAAGCGCGATCAGGCCTGACGCCAGCGGCCGCACCCGTCAGCCGGCCGTGCCGCCATATTGCGCGTCGGTGACCGGCTCCATCCAATCGACATGCTTGCCGTCGAGGGCCTCGTGAATGGCGACATGGGTCATCGCGGTCGATGGCCCGGCGCCATGCCAGTGCTTTTCCCCCGGCGGAATCCAGACCACGTCGCCGGCGCGGATTTCCTGGATCGGGCCGCCCAGCGTCTGCGCCAGCCCGCTCCCCGCGATCACATAGAGCGTCTGACCGAGCGGGTGGGTGTGCCAGTTGGTTCTGGCACCGGGATCGAAGCGGACGACGGCGGAGCGCACGCGGGCCGGGGCCGGCGCCTCGACGATGGGCTCCTGCCAGACATCGCCGGTGAACCAGTCGCTTGGAGGGCGCCGGGACTTGATGGTGCCGCAGCGATGAATGTCCATGGTGTCTCTCCTCGAAATTCGCGGCACAAGCTACGCGCGACCGCCGTCGCGTGTCACGAGGCGGAGCGGCAGGGGTCAAGATCGTTCGCGCCGTGCCGGCGCGATACGGCGGATTGAGCGGTCTCGACAATCCGGCTTGCGATTGCTCGGTGACGAGGCGGTGGACATGACCCCGTTGATCGGTTCAACGCCGCGCGAGAATCCGGAACTGCTGCGGGCGAGGGGCGAAGCGTGGGTGGCGGCGCGGCCGACCGTCGGGCAGCCAGCCAGATGCCACAAAGTCAGCATTGACGCTCAACGGAAGCGGCTGAAAACAAAAAGAAGAAACGCTTGGCGGAGACGGAGGGATTCGAACCCTCGATACCCTTTTGGGGTATGCTCATTTAGCAAACGAGTGCCTTCAGCCGCTCGGCCACGTCTCCGTTGCGAGCGCCTCTATGCCCGCGAATGCCGGGCTTGGCAAGGCGGCAGAGGCGAGGGGCGGCTCTCAAAGGTCGACGGTGTCCATCAGCGGCTCGGCGACAGCCCCTTCGCGCACCTCCTCGTGCAGCCAGGCGATGAAATCGGCCACCTGCGGCTTCGCCTGCCCGGTCGATGAGCGGACGAGATAGTAGCCATGCGGGCCGGCGACCTGCTTGTCGAAAGGGGCGATCAGCGAGCCGGACCGGATCGCCTCGTTGATCAGCGGCGAGACGCCGAGCGCGACGCCCTGGCCGGCCATGGCCGCCTGGATGAGCTGGTCGTAACGGCTGAAATAGAGATGGCCGGCGGGCTTCAGATCCTCGATACCGAGCACGGTCTGCCAGGTGCCCCAGTCGAACCAGGTCTTGCGTGCGCCGTGATAGTCGAGGTGGAGCAGCGTGTGGTGCGCGAGATCCCGCGGCCGGCGCAGCGGCGTCACGTTGCTGGCGACGAGCGAGGGGTGGCAGACGGGCAGGATGTCCTCGTCGAACAGCCGTTCCGCTCCCGGCGCCACGCGTTCGGTCTTGGTATAGCGGATGGCGAGATCGATCATGCCGCGCTCGAGATCGAGCAGCTTGTCATTGGCGACGATATGCACGTCGATATGCGGATAGAGCCGCGTGAAGCGCTTCAGCCGCGGGATAAGCCAGAGCGAGGCGAAGCCGGTGACCGTCGTCACCGAGAGCTGGTTCTCCGCGCCCCGCGCGCGCATCTGGTTGATCGACGACTGCAGGCGGTCGAGCACGTCCGCCGCGATGCGCTGGAACGCCTTGCCATCGTCGGTCAGCGCCAGCGCGCGGTGGCGGCGCTCGAAAAGCTGCACGCCGAGATGGTCCTCCAACGTCTTGATCTGCCGGCTGACGGCGGACTGGGTCAGGAACAGCTCCTCCGCGGCCTTGGTGAAGGAGAGCGTACGCGCGGCTGCCTCGAAGCCCTGGACGAAGCCGAGTGGCGGCAGGTCATAGCGGCGTTTTGACATTCTCAGAACTCATGCAGTGAGTGAGAATTGATCGTTTGTGCGCTGCCACATATGCGCGCACCCTTCGCTCATGTCGAGGTCGGCGCAGCTTCCTGCTGACAAATAGCCGGCCGTCACATTCGCACCACTCATCCAGATCCCGTATCGGAGGAGGCCGCCATGGTCTGTCTCGAAGCTGATGCACGCATTCATGTCCAGCGCGGTGGCCTCATCCGCCTCGGCGATGCGGAAGGCACCGCCGTGCGCTGCCTGTCCGGCGCGGTGTGGGTCACGCTGGAGCGCGACGATCGCGACATCCTGCTCGAGCCGGGTCAGGAATTCGTCATCGACCGCGCGGGGCTCAGCCTCGTCTGCGCCATTGCCGGGCCGGCGGACGTGACGATCCGCGATCCGCATCGCGCCGCCGGGACGCAGGCGTCCGGCGCGGGCCCGGACAGCGTCATCGACACGCGGCGGGCGGCTTGATCATGAGCATCGCGATCGCCGTCCATCTCTGCATGGCGCGCCCGGTCTGGCGCGCCGGGTTGCGCATCGGTGCCGGCACGATGCTCGACATCAGGCCGATGGTCGCGGCGGATTCGGAGGCGCTGCTGGCGCATGTGCGCGGGCTGTCCGTGCGCTCCCGGCACAACCGTTATCTGGGCGGCGTCAACGAGCTCGCGCGCGCCGAGGTCGAGCGGCTGCTGGGCGGCGCAGGTGGAACCGTGTTCCCGCTCATCGCCGAACTGGTCGAATGCGACCGGCGGACGATGGTCGGCGAAGCGGTCTATGCGATCGATCGGCAGGCCGGGTCCGTCGAGTTCGCGCTCTCGGTGCGCGACGACTGGCAGGGCAGGGGCATAGGCGCCGCGCTGCTTGCCGCCATCGCGAGCTGCGCCGGGAAGGCCGGCGCGAGACTGCTTCATGGCGAAACGCTGCGCGGCAACGATGCCATGCTGGCGCTCGCCGCGAAGGTCGGGGCCATCGAGGCGCGCCATCGGGAGGATCCGCGTCTCGTCCGCATCGAGCGGCGGTTGACCGCGGCCAGCGCCGCGCTCGCGGCCTGAGCGCGGCGCCGGGAATGAAACCAGCGCCCGGGCGTGATCCCGGGCGTTGTCGCATTCCATCGCGACAGGCCATCGCCGACATCTTCGGATGTTCATGGGAAGCCTCTTGACGGCGGCCGGTGGCGCGCATAAGACTTAACTTAATGGTTAAGTATCAGAATCCCGAACTGGACCGGATCTTCTCTGCGCTCGCCGACCCGACGCGGCGCGCGCTCCTGGCCCAGCTCGGCGACCACGAGGCGGTATCGGTGAGCGAGCTCGCAAGGCCCTTCGCCATGTCGCTGCCAGCGGTGATGAAGCATCTCGACGTGCTGTCGGATGCCGGCCTCGTCACACGGTCGAAGACCGGGCGCACCGTCACCTGCCAATTGAACGCCGCACCCATGGAGGAGGCGATGAACTGGCTTACCCGCTACCAGATCTTCTGGACACGCCAGCTCGACCGTCTCCAGGCCCTGCTCGAGGAGGACGCATGTCAGCCCAGTCGCAACCCGTCGCCGCCCGGCCTCTCGCTGGTGCCGGCGTCAGGCCCAGCCTCACCATCCGACGCTGGCTCAACGCCTCGCCGGCCAAGGTCTACGCCGCGTGGACGGACCCCAAAAGGCTAGCCCAGTGGTGGGGACCGGGCGCGCCTGAGGACATGCGGGTGATCGAGCTCGACGTGCGCGTCGGTGGCGCCTTTCATGTCGGCTTCGAGTTCCAGGGCGAGCGGCACGATGTCCACGGCGAGTATCGCGAGGTCGTCGAGAACGAGAAGCTGGTCTTCTCCTGGTTCTGGAAGTCGACGGCCGAGCGCGTCTCCCAGGTCACCGTCAAGACGCGCCCCGATGGCGACGGCTGCATGCTGACGCTGATCCACGAACAACTCTACGACGAGGCCGCGCGCCTCGGTCATACCCGCGGCTGGACCGCTTCGCTCAACAAGATGGAACGGCTCTTCGTCCGGGAGGATGTCAGATGATGAGGCTCTACTACGCCGAGACGATGATGCCGCGGAAGGTCTGCGCGGTGGCCAAGCTGCTGGATATGCCGCTCGACTATGTCCTTGTCGATCTCGGCAAGGGCGAACACCGGACGCCGGCCTTCCGCGCGATGAACCCGGCCGGCAAGGTGCCGGTCCTCGTCGATGGCGATCTGACGTTATCCGAGGCGGATGCCATCGCCATGCACCTCGCGGTCAAGGCCGGTTCCGATCTCTGGCCGTCCGATCCGGCAAGGCAGGTCGAGGTGCAGCGCTGGCTGAGTTTCGCCGCCCATGAGCTCAACCCGCAGACCGGCGCGCTTTATTTCGAGCACATCATCAAGTCGCATTTCGGCATGGGCCCGGTCGATGCCGAGGCCGAAGCGACTACGATCAAGGCGGCGAAGCGCCACCTGTCCGTGCTGGATGGCAGGCTTGCCGCCAGCCGCTGGCTCGCGGGCGACAGCCTGACCATCGCGGACATTGCGGCGGGCGTCACGCTGCCCTGGGCGCAGAAGGCCAATATTCCGCTGGCCGATTTCGCCCATGTCCGCCGCTGGCACGACGAGCTCAGCCGCCTGAAGGGCTGGCTCGACCCCTGGCCCGAGCGCGCCGCCGCAGCCGCCTGAGGCGGCCGGCCGGAAACGGCCGCAACACCAGATTTGCCGAGGTCACGGGGCCAGGGATTGGCCCCCGCCGACCCTCCTCGCGCCGAATTTGGCGCGGGGAGGGCCCCCGGCTGCCTTCCGGCTGATGCGTGCAGCAACGATCGACGAAACCGCTCGCGTCACCCGGCGCGCGCGAAGGATCTGCATTGCCCGCCCCAAGCGAGGATGAGAGCGTCATGATGCTGGCAAACAGGACAGCCATTGTGTTCGGAGGCGGCGGCGCTATCGGCGGCGCGGCTGCCCGCGCGTTTGCGCGTGAGGGCGCGCGCGTGGTCCTTGCCGGCAGAACCGCGTCGAAACTGGAGGCGATCGCCCGCGACATCCGGGGCGCGGGCGGCACGGCGGATACGGCGGTGCTCGATGTCTTCGATGCGGTCGCGGTGCGCGATCTGGTCGATGCGGTTGCGGCCGAGGCAGACGGCATCGACATCGCCATGGTCGCCGTCGGCTTCGCCCATGTGCAGGGCACGCCCTTCCTCGACCTGACGCTCGCGGATTTCGTCCACCCGGTCGATGCCTACCTGCGGGCGCTGTTCGTCACGGCGCAGGCGGTGGCACGGCCCATGGTGAAGGCCGGCTCCGGCGTGATCCTGACGCTGTCGACGCCCGGCTCACGCCTGACCTGGCCGGGCTTCCTCGGTTACGGCATCGCCTGCGCCGCCAAGGAGAGCTTTTCGCGGCGTCTCGCGGTGGAGCTCGGCCCCCACAACATTCGCGTCGTCTGCCTGATGCCCAATGCGGTTCCGGAGACGATCGCGTGCGGCTCCCACGCCCGCGAGGTCTTCGCGCCGCTCGCCGCCCGCGAGGGCCTGACGGTGGAGGAGATGCTGGCGCAGCCGCAGGAGATACCGGCATTGCGTCGGTTTCCGACGCTCGACGAGGTGGCCGAGGCGGCCGTCTTCGCCGCCTCGCCGCGCGCGGGCGCAATCACCGGCGCGGTCATGAACCTCTCCTGCGGACTCGTCACGGACTGACGCCCGGTACCAAGCCTGCTTGCCCGGCCGACCGAAGGGGAGGAGCCCGTCATGACCGCCTTTACCGTCCGCGTTCCCCGTCGCCGCGCGCTGCACCGGAGCGCCTTCGCGATCCTCGCCGGTCTCGGCACCGCCGTCCTGCTGACGCACGCGGCCGATCACGTCATGCACGTCGCCGGCATCGTCCCGCACTACGGCCGGCCGGTGCCCGACGGGCTGCTCCTGTTCGCCTTCGCCTATCGCTGCCTGATCGCGGTGCTCGGCTGCCTCGTGACCGCCGTCCTGGCGCCGGCCCGCCCGCTGCGCCACGCGCTGATCCTCGGCGGCATCGGCACGGTTCTGGCGAGCCTCGGAGCCGTCGCCATGTGGAACCACGGCCCGGCCTGGTATCCGCTGGCGCTGATCGCCTCGGCCATGCCCTGCGCCTGGCTCGGCGGCTGGATCGAGGAGCGCGCCCGCGCGTCAGGCTGACGCAGGGCCGGCGGTCCGCCTGCTGACAGGATCGGACGGCAGCCCGTGAGACAGTCCAGCGTCCCGAAAATTCGATCTGCTCGCGCCGCCCCGAAGGGGCCGCGCACCGCCCGTCCGCCATTGGAGCATGCCATGACCCACTCGACCGAAACGGCCATCGCAGACAGCCCCAAGGCGGGCCGCCGGGAGTGGATCGGCCTCGCGGTCATCGCCCTGCCGTGCCTGCTCTATTCGATGGACCTGACGGTGCTGAACCTCGCGGTGCCGCATCTTTCCGCCGATCTGAAGCCGACCTCCTCGCAGCTCCTCTGGATCGTCGACATCTACGGCTTTCTCGTCGCCGGCTCGCTGATCACCATGGGCACGCTCGGCGACCGGATCGGCCGGCGCAAGCTGCTGCTGATTGGCGCCGCCGCTTTCGGTATCGCCTCCGTGCTGGCGGCCTTCGCCACCACGCCGAACCAGCTGATCGCGGCCCGCGCCCTGCTCGGCATCGCCGCGGCGACGCTCGCGCCCTCGACGCTCTCGCTGATCCGCAACATGTTTCTCGACCCGCAGGAGCGGACCGTCGCCATCGGCGTCTGGATCGCCAGTTTCTCGGCGGGCGGCGCCATCGGGCCGCTGGTCGGCGGCCTGCTGCTGACCCAGTTCTGGTGGGGCTCCGTCTTCCTCGCCAACGTGCCGATCATGATCCTGCTGCTGGCGGTCGGGCCGTGGCTGCTGCCGGAATACAAGGATCCGAATGCCGGCCGGCTGGACCTCGTCAGCGCCGCCATGTCGCTGGTCGCGGTGCTGGCGGTGATCTTCGGCATCAAGCGCATCGCGGAACATGGCGTCGGCGTGCTGGCCTGGGCGCCGATCGCGGCCGGCATCCTGATCGGGCTGCTGTTCGTGGCGCGGCAGAAGCGCCTTGCCGATCCGCTGATCGATTTCCGCCTGTTCCGGTCGCGGGTCTTTTCGGCGGCTGTGGTGGTGAACGTGCTCGGCTTCTCGGTCGCTTTCGGTTCGTTCCTGCTGATCGCGCAATATCTGCAACTCGTCCTCGGCATGACCGCGCTGGAGGCGGGGCTCTGGAGCGCGCCGTCGGCCTTCGGCTTCATCGCCGGATCGATGATCGCGCCCCGGCTGACGCGTGCCTTCCGGCCGGCCTATGTGATGACCGGTGGGCTTCTCACCAGCGCCACGGGTTTCGCGCTGCTGACCCAGATCGGCGGGCCGCACGGCCTTGCCGTGGTGGTTGTCGGCTATGTGATCCTGTCGCTGGGCATGGCGCCGGTGGTGACGCTGACGACGGACCTGATCGTCGGCGCCGCGCCGCCGGAAAAGGCCGGTTCGGCCTCGGCGATCTCCGAGACCGGCGCTGAGTTCGGCGGCGCGGTCGGCATCGCCGTGCTCGGCAGCATCGTCACCGCCATCTACCGCAGCGCCATGGCAGCGGCAGTGCCCGCTGGCGTGCCCTTGGCGGCGGCCGATGCCGCGCGCGACACGCTCGGCGGCGCCGTCGCGGTGGCGAGCGGGCTCACGGGGCCGGCCGCCGGGGAGCTGATCGGCGCAGCGCGGATGGCCTTCACCGATGCGCTGGAACTGACGGCGCTCATCTCCGCCTGCGTTTCGGTCGCGGCAGCCCTCGTCGCGCTGGCGCTGCTGGCGCGAGCCGAGCCCGCTCCCGTCGAAGCCGAAACGTGACGGCTGTCAGGTCTCGAAGCGCGACAGCATGGTCTCGATGAAGTCCGGCTCGCTGACGAGGCCGACCCCGCCGAGCCAGACCTCGGACACCATGCCATCGGCGTCGCGGGTGCGGGTCGCCGGCTCGCCGGGGCTGGCGAAGCCCGGCGCGCGGACGATGGTGCCGGCGTCGAGGCCCGTCACGGCGATCTCGCTCGCCTCCGACAGCGGCGCCGGCAGGGCGGGCGCGTAAGCCAATACGCGGTTGCCCACCGGCACCAGGTCGATGGCGCCCCACATCATCCACCAGCGTCCCGCCCAGTCGGCGACCTCCGGGGTCGGCGCGCCGCGCTCGCGGAACGTCTTCAGGATCAGGGCGATACCGTCGACCAGGGCCTGCGCCGGCCCGTCTATGGCATTGGTGATGACCGAAATGGTCAGATCCTCGGCTGGAAAGACGGCGGTGCGGCTCAGCGTGCCGATGAACGAGCCGGAATGGCCGAACCAGTCCCAGCCCCTGAGCGTGCCGGATATGGTGCCGAGCCCATAGGCGCGGTCGAGCGCCGTCTCGCGGTCGCGCCAGTGCGGGCGGCTCATGTCGCGCCGGGTGAGCGGCGACAGGAGCCGGCTTTCGGAATTCGACGAGAGCTGGGCGAAGAAGCGCGCGAGATCGCCGGCGGTCGAGGCGAATCCGGTCGCTGCCGCCATGTCGGCGGTCGCCATGTCGCCGGGCAGGACGAGGCGGCGGCCGACCGGCAGGCGGGTCGAATGGCCCTTGGCGAAGGGGCCTTCGGTCATCAGCCCGATATCGGCGAAGGTCTCGGTGAGGCCGGCCGCGCCGACCACCTCGCGCATGATCCAGTCGCGATAGGGCTCGCCCGCCACCTGCTCGATGACGAGACCGAGCAGGCTGAAACCGTGGTTGGAATACTTGAAGCGTTCGGCGGCCGGCAGCGGCGGCGGCAGCGTCAGCGCCTCCTTCAGCTCCGCAGCCGAGAGGAAGGGGCGCAGGCCGGGGAAATAGCCGGCATTGCCGCCGTCGCGCGACAGACCCGCGCTGTTGGACAGGATCTGCTGCAGGGAGACGTCCGCGATGGCCGGATGCAGGCCCTGCACGAAGCTGCCGGCCGCGTCGTCGAGCCGCAGCAGCCCGCGCTCCTTCAGCTTCAGGATGCCGGCGGCGGTGAAGGTCTTGGAGTGCGAGGCGACGCGGAAGCGGTGGCGTGGGGTGAGCGCCTCACCGGAGCCAAGGTCCGCGACGCCGAACGCCTCCTCCATGACGATCCGGCCCTTGTGGGCGACGGCGATGGCGCAGCCCGGCTGGTCGACCTGCTGGAGCTGAAAGTCGACCCAGCGTGGAACATATTCGAGGGCAGCTTCCAGCCAGTCGGGAAGGGCGCCTGCTCCGGCCGGAGCATCAGTGGCCGGGCTGTCGGAAATCTGGCTGTCGGACATGGCGGCGCTCCTGATGCGATGCGGGCGGCACCATGGCACGGCTGGCAGGCTGCGGGAAACCGGGGAGGGGCACCACCTGCGGCATGTCGCGGGAGCGCTGGACAATCCGGGGGGCATCCGATCGTCGGCGCCGCTCTCGTCCCCCGCGTGGTGCCGGCAGGGGCTCCTCGAGAATGTGGGATAATTGCCACAGCGCAGTTCAGTTAATATGGCAAACTGTGAATATCGGTTGCCATGACGCTGGGGTAGATGTTCTTTTATGGTAACAGATCGGAGGTCGTTCCATGAAAAAGTTCCTTCTCGCCAGCGCCGCTGTCGTCGCTCTGGCTTCGGGCGCGCAGGCCGCCGATCTCGGCGTGCCGCGCTCGCCGGTTGCGGCCGTCGTGGTGATGCCCGCCTTCAGCTGGACCGGCTTCTATGTCGGTGCCGATCTTGGCTTCTACTCCGCACAGAACAGCTTCGCGCAGCCGGCCAACACGTTCACTGCGTCCGGCAGTCTGTCGGGCGTGAAGCTGGGCGGGCATGTCGGCTATCGCTACCAGTTCGCCAACAACTTCGTGCTCGGCGTCGAAGGTGATCTGTCCTGGCTGAGCGCCGGCACCAAGGCTTTCACGATCAACGGCTTCGCACCGAACGCCTATCAGTCCCGCGCGAACTGGGACGGATCGATCCGGGCAACCGCCGGCTTCGCGGTTGACCGGGCGCTCCTCTACGCAACGGGCGGCGTCAGCTTCATCGGGATTTCCGGGTGCGGCGTCACTGTGCCCGGCGCGGCTTGCGTTGCCAACACCCAGTTCGGCGGAACGCGCGCTGGCTGGACGGTCGGCGCCGGCGTCGCCTACGCCGTCACGCCGAATGTCGCCATTCGCGGCGAATATCTCTATGCCAATTACGGGACCCGCACGACGCTCGGAACAGGTTTCGCCGGCGGCTCGATCGCCCAGCGTCTGGACACGCACACGGTCCGTCTCGGCGTGAGCTACATGTTCACGACCGGCCCCTCGGCCGTTGTCGCCCGGTACTGATTTCTGCAGCAGTGCATCTTCTTCATGAACTTGGGGCTGCCCTTGGGCGGCCCCATTTTCGTTGCGCGGCGCCATGGCACGCCGGCCTATCGGGGGCACGCCGGGCGCATCAGGCAAGAACGAGCGGCGCGGTGACGCCGCTCGTCGCCATCATCGACCGTCGCGGGGCCGGCCTCCGGCCGGCGCTGGCCGGGAATGGCGGGTCTTCCAAGGGCCTAACGAAGCGGCAAGGTTAATACGCGCAAACGTCTTTATCGGCTGTTGCGAGGCGAGTTCCTCAATCTCTGTGTGGTGTGATGGCTCCATCAGAAAGGGAGACCACCAATGACCAATCTTCTCGCTCGCTTCGCCAAGGACAACTCGGGCGCCACCGCCATCGAGTACGGCCTGATCGCCGCCGGCATCGCCGCCGTCGTCATCGTCGCGGTCAACACCATGGGCACCAACACGCTCAACGCCTTCAACAAGGTCAACACGAACTTCAAG
>NZ_JAEULY010000022.1 GCF_016793595.1 Phreatobacter sp. | reverse complement strand
GCTACGGCTTCAATTACCACGGCACGATCGGTACGAACCGCGACGAGTTCGTGATCGTGCGCAAGATGTCGAAAGTCGACTGGATGGAGGAGCCGCACGCCGGCGCCCCCGCACAGGCCGCGGCCGAGTAGAGAGGAAGGGATCCCCTGAAATTCCGCGCACAGATCGCGATGGTGCTGAACCTCGACAAATGCATCGCGTGTAACACCTGCTCCGTTACCTGCAAGAACGTGTGGACCTCGCGCGAGGGCATCGAGTACGCGTGGTTCAACAACGTCGAGACCAAGCCCGGCATCGGCTATCCCAAGGAGTGGGAAAACCAGGAGAAGTGGAAGGGCGGCTGGGTCCGCGGGAAAAACGGCAAGATCCGCCCGAAGCTCGGCGGCAAGTGGCGCATCCTCGCGCAGATTTTCGCCAACCCGCATCTGCCCGAGATCGACGACTACTACGAGCCGTTCACGTTCGATTACGAGCACCTCCAGACGGCGCCCGAGAGCAAGACGATGCCGACGGCGCGGCCGCGCTCGCTGATCACCGGCGAGCGCATGGAGAAGATCGTCTGGGGCCCGAACTGGGAAGAGATCCTCGGCACCGAATTCGCCAAGCGCGCGAAGGACAAGAACTTCGACCACGTGCAGAAGGAGATCTACGGGCAGTTCGAGAACACTTTCATGTTCTACCTGCCGCGCCTCTGCGAGCACTGCCTCAACCCGGCCTGCGTCGCCTCGTGCCCCTCGGGCTCGATCTACAAGCGCGAGGAAGACGGCATCGTCCTCGTCGATCAGGACAAGTGCCGCGGCTGGCGCATGTGCGTCTCCGGCTGCCCCTACAAGAAGATCTATTTCAACTGGAGCTCCGGCAAGTCCGAGAAGTGCATCTTCTGCTATCCGCGCATCGAGGCGGGACAGCCGACGGTGTGCTCGGAGACCTGCGTCGGCCGCATCCGCTATCTCGGCGTCGTGCTCTACGACGCGGACGGCATCGAGAAGGCGGCGGCCACCGAGAACGAGCAGGATCTCTACGAGGAGCAGCTCAAGCTGTTCCTCGACCCGAACGATCCGAAGGTCATCGAGGAGGCGCGCCGGCAGGGCATTCCGGAGAACTGGCTGGAGGCCGCCAAGCGCTCGCCGGTCTGGAAGATGGCCATGGAGTGGAAGATCGCCTTCCCGCTCCATCCCGAATACCGCACCATGCCCATGGTCTGGTACGTGCCGCCGCTCTCGCCGATCCAGTCGGCGGCGGAAGCCGGCAAGATCGGCATCGACAACGAGATGCCGGACGTCCGCTCGCTGCGCATCCCCGTGAAGTATCTCGCCAACCTCCTCACGGCCGGCAAGGAACAGCCGATCGTCACGGGGCTGGAGCGGATGCTCGCCATGCGCGCCTACATGCGCTCCAAGACCATCGAGGGCGTCATCGACGAGACCATCGCCGGCCGCGTCGGCATGACCGGCGCGGCGATCGAGGACATGTACCACGTGATGGCGATCGCCAATTACGAAGACCGCTTCGTCATCCCGACCAGCCACCGCGAATGGACCGAGGATGCCTACGAGCTGCGCGGCTCGTGCGGCTTCACCTTCGGCAACGGCTGCTCCGACGGCGATACGAAGCCGAGCCTGTTCGGCAAGCCCAAGGCCAAGAACCCGATGGGGGTCGCGTGATGAAGACGTTCAAGGTTCTCTCCGCGCTCGCCGCCTATCCGGGCCCCGACATGATCGCGGCGATCCCCGCGATGCGCGCCGTGCTGGAGCGCGAGGCGCTCCTGCCGGCCTCGTCGCGCCGCTTCGTCGAGCCTTTGATGGCCAGTCTCGCGGCGGGCGATCTGATGGAGGTTCAGGAGCGCTATGTGTTCCTGTTCGACCGCACCCGGTCGCTGTCGCTGCACCTGTTCGAACATGTCCATGGCGAAAGCCGGGATCGCGGCCAGGCCATGGTCGACCTGAAGCAGCTCTACGAGGCCGCGGGCTTCGAACTGTCGCCCACCGAACTGCCGGACTACATCCCGGCCTTCCTCGAATATCTCTCGACGCGGCCGGCGACGGAAGCCGTGCCTCTGCTCGGCGAGACGGTCCATATCCTCGTCACCCTCGCCGAGCGGCTGGAGAAGCGCTCCTCGCCCTATGGCGGCCTGTTCAGGGCGCTCGTCGCCCTGTCGCGGGTGCGGCCCAAGGCAGAGGACATGGCCGCCGTCGTCGCCGATGACGGCATCGAGGCCGACGATCTCCAGGCCCTCGACGCCGTCTGGCAGGAAGAGGAGGTGACCTTCGGTCCGGGCGCCGCGGCGGCCGCCTGCGGCAAGGACACGCTCGGCGCGAAGCTGCGCGCCGCCGGCCGCCCCGCCGAGGGCGTGGCGCCGCCGGCCTCCGCCGGCGCCCGCACCGTCTTCACCCACAACCGCTTGCCCATCGCCTGAAGGAGTTTGCGCCATGGCCGCAACGCTCAACCACATCGTCTTCGGCTGGTATCCCTACTTCGCCCTGACGGTGTTCCTCGCCGGCAGTCTCATCCGCTTCGACCGCGAGCAATATACGTGGAAGGCCTCCTCGTCGCAGATCCTGCGCAGGCGGCAGCTGCGCTGGGGCTCCAACCTCTTCCACCTCGGCATCCTCGCGATCTTCGCCGGCCATCTGGTCGGCCTGCTGACGCCGATCCAGGTCTTCGACGCCATCGGCGTGTCCCATGGCGCCAAGCAGATGCTCGCCATCGTCGCAGGCGGCGTCGCCGGCATCGCCTGCTTCGTCGGCATCTCGCTACTGCTCCACCGGCGCCTGTTCGACGCGCGCATCCGGGCGAACTCGTCCTTCGCGGACACGTCCATCCTCGTCATCCTGTTCGTGCAGCTCTGCCTTGGGCTTGCGACCATCCCGCTGTCGCTCGGCCATCTGGACGGCCATGAGATGGTGAAGTTCATGACCTGGGCGCAGGGCATCGCCTATCTGCAGCCGGGCGCCTCGCAGGCCATCGCCGACGTGCACCCCGTCTTCAAGGCGCACATCTTCCTCGGCCTGACGATCTTCCTCGTCTTCCCGTTCACCCGCCTCGTCCACGTCTGGTCGGCGCCCGTCTGGTATCTCGGCCGGCGCGGCTACCAGATCGTGCGCACCCGCGACGGCCGGCGCGTCGCCGCCGCCAGCGCCGAGCCGCGGAGGGCGTCATGACCGCTCCGACCCGCACCCTCATCTCCCGGCCCGGGCGCCAGCGCGTCAGCGTCAACGGCGTCGCCATCGCCGGGCAGGACATCCTGCGCGAGGCGCGCAACCACGCCGACCACCTGCCGGCGGAGGCATGGCGGGCGGCGGCGGCCGCCCTCGTCGTCAAGGAGCTGCTCGTGCAGGAGGCGCGCCGCCTCGGCATTGCCGGCGCGCCGCTCTCCGACGGCGAGGGACGCACGGAAACAGACGAGGAGGCGGCGATCCGCGCCCTGGTCGAGGGTGAAGTCGCGGTGCCCCGCGCGACGGCCGAGGAATGCCTGCGCTATTTCGAGAGCAATCGCGCGCGCTTCCGCTCGGCGACGCTGAGCGAGGCTTCGCACATCCTGCTGGCCGCCGCGCCGGGCGATGCCGAGGCGCGCAAGGCGGCCGAGGCCACCGCCCATGACCTCTGCCACCAGCTCGCGCGCGACCCGGCCCTCTTCGAGGCGCTCGCCCGCGCGCATTCGCATTGCCCGTCGGCCGGGCAGGGAGGCTCGCTCGGCCAGCTCCAGCCGGGCAGCACCGTCCCGGAATTCGAGATCGCCCTGGCGGCGCTCCGGCCCGGGGAAATCTCGCGCCAGCCGGTGGAGACGCGCTTCGGCTACCACGTGGTTCGCCTCGAACGCCGCATCGACGGGGCGCAGTTGCCCTTCGAGGCCGTGAGAGCCCGCATCGCCGCCTATCTGGAGCAGGCGGCGTCGCATCGCGCCCAGGCGCAGTACATCGCCCGCCTGGTCTCCGCCGCCGATATCAGCGGCGTCGACATGGCCACCGCCGCCGACCATCGCGTGCACTGAGGAGGCTGTCATGCTGCTCGGCGATCTTCTTGCCCGCTTCCAGGATCCGCTGGTGGCCGAACAGGCGCTGGCGGCGCTGGACGATCTCGCGCTGGCGACTTCGGTCACGGTGCGGGCCGACGCGGCGGGTGTCTCCGCCGGCATCTATGCGGCCGAGTGCGTCGCGGACTATGCCGATACGGCCAGCGACGAGGAATGGACGACGCTGATGGGCCAGATGGGCCGGGCCGACGATCCGGGTGCGGTCCTGCTGCGCCGCGCACTGGTCTC
>NZ_JAEULY010000005.1 GCF_016793595.1 Phreatobacter sp. | reverse complement strand
CCCAAGGCGAGATCGACCGCATTGTCGGTCCGCTGTCGGCGGCGCTGGAGATCCTGCACGCCGCCAGCTTCATCCACCGCGACGTGGCCCCCGACAACATCCTCATTCGCGACGACGGCAACCCCGTGCTGATCGACTTCGGCGCCGCCCGGCAGGTGGTGGCCGAGGTCAGCCGCAACCTAACGGGAATCGTCAAGCAAGGGTTTTCGCCGCCCGAGCAGTATGCGCTCGATCAGAAGTTGCAGGGTCCCTGGACGGACATCTACGCGCTAGGCGCGATCCTCTACCTCATGGTCACCGGCAAGAAGCCGCTGCCGGCGCCGGAGCGCCAGCTCGGCATCGAGATGGCCACGGCCGTAGAAGCCGCAGAACCGGGCTATCGCGCGTCATTCCTCGAGGGCATCGACAAGGCGCTGGCGATCCAGCCCGGTGACCGTCCGCAGACGCTCTCGGCGCTGAGGCAGGCGCTGCAGATCTCGGCGACCGACGCAAACGATGTCGCCAAAACGCCGGCTCGCGTTCGGCAGGCGATCCGCTTCCCGCAGTTCGAAGAGCCGGAACCGGAGGCACGCGGCTACCGCTTTGGTTTCGCAGGCCCCGTGATTGCCGGGCTTTTGTTGCTGGCGTTCGTCGGCTGGCAAGCGGCGGGGATTTTCACACGCGACCCCGATGCGGCGGTGAGCACGGTGGAGCTCGATCGGCGACGGGTAGAAACCGAGCGTCAGCGCGTCGAGGCGGAGAAACGCGCACTGGCCGAGAAGCAGGCCGCGGCGGAGCAGCAGCGCGCCGCCGAGCGTGCCGAGGCCGAGCGCCAACGCGCCGAAGCCGAGAAGCACGCGCTAGCCGAGAAACAGGCCGAAGAGGAGCGCCAGCGCGCCGCCGAGCGTGCCGAGGCCGAGCGCCAGCGCGGCGAAGCGGAGAAACGCGCGCTGGCCGAGAAACAGGCCGCGGATGAGCGGCGCCTCGTCGTAGCCGACGTCCGGCGCGAGCTGAACCGGGTAGGTTGCCGCGCCGAAAGCACGGGTCCGGACTGGACCGACGCCGACCAGCGGGCGCTTCAACTGTTCGTCGAGCACAGCGGCGAGAGCCTTTCCATTCCGGCACTCAACCGGGATGTCGTGTCGATCCTGATCCGGTTCCAGCGCCGCGTCTGCCCACTCGAATGCCGGCCAGGCGAGAGTGTCGTCGATGGACAATGCCAGCGGGCGCCCGCCGTGACGGCGCCATCGGCGACCGTGCAATGCCAGCAGATCAACGAGCGCGCGCAGCTCGGCATCCTGACGGAGGAGGATCGCGAGACGCTGCGACGCCTGAATTGTCGATGAATCAGACCACGGATTGCCACCTTGCGGGTGCCGTGCGCACTATGTGCGACCGCTGCTCCGAGGTTTTGGCACCCCGTCGGCGAGGCTCGGCTGGTGCCGAACGGCCGGCCGCCGGGATCGCCGGCATCCAAATCAAAACCTTGATTGACGTCCAACCGACCGAGAGAGGAGTGACGACCGTGTCCCGATTGCCCAAGCACCTGAAATCCACGCTGCCCGCCCTGCTGGCCATACTGGCCTTGCCGCTGGCGGACGCCGCCGCGCAGGCACCACCGCCGGCAGCTCCCGCCGCGCCGGCCGCCGCACCGCCGGCCCTGCCGCCGCCCGTCCCGCTTCGGCAGGCGTTCGAGAAGGCTGCCGGCGACGTGCTGAAGAACGCCGCTGTTCCCGCGGGCACCCGCGTCGACCTGCTGATCGATCCCCTGATCGACGGCAACACGGGGGCGCAGTCCTCGGCGACGCGCTCGCTCGAGGCACAGCTGCGCCAGCTGATCGGCAAGCAGTTCAGCGACAAGTTCGCCGTGCAGCCGTTCTCGGCCGAGAACGTGGCCAAAAACCCCTACCTGTTTATCGGCACGTTCACGCCCATCCATGCGACTGCCCAAGCGGCTGGTCCCAAGGATGCCTACCGCGTGTGCTTCGCCATCCTCGACCTGAAGACCAAGCAGATCGTGTCCAAGGGCTTTGCCCGTGCCACGACCGCCGGCATCAACGCCGTGCCGACACCCGCCTACGCCGACAGCCCCGTGTGGACCAAGGATCCGGCTGTCGACGGCTACATCCGCACCTGCCAGGGCACCAAGGTCGGCGATCCCATCAATCCCAACTATGTCGACAAGACATCGGTGGCGGCCCTGATCGCGGAAGCCATCAAGGCTTACGACGAACGCCGCTATGGCCAGGCACTCGACCTGTATACGCGGGCGCGGGCGCAGCCGGGCGGGGCACAGCTGAGAGTCCTCAATGGCATTTACCTCAGCCAGCTCAAGCTGAACCGGCGCGCGGACGCCAGCAAGGCCCTGGGCGAACTCGTCGATTTCGGACTGAAGAGCGAGAAGCTCGGCATGATGATGCTGTTCACCCGGGGTTCGACCGCGTTCGCACCCTCCGCGATCGCCCGGGCTTATCCGGATTGGATCAAGGCCGTGGCCGAGAAGGCGCAAGCCGGCAACGCCTGCCTTCAACTGGTCGGCCATACCAGCCGCACCGGCACCGAGCCGTTCAACGACCGCCTGTCGGCCTTGCGGTCTGCTGCCATCCGCCAGCGCATGGAGCGGCTGGCGCCAGCACTGGCCAAGAGCCTGCGCTCGAACGGCGTCGGCTGGCGCGAGAACATCGTCGGCACCGGACGCGATGACGCCAGTGACGCGCTCGATCGTCGCGTGGAGTTCAAAGTCGTGAAGTGTGCCTAACGACCCGATCCGTCGCCAACACTGGAAATGCCGGCCGACGCATTGGCCGGCATTTTCCATCTCTCGAGGCGGCGAGCAGAATGGATTGGACGATCAGCTTCACCCGGTTTTGCCGGATTTTCATGCGTGAACTGTCACTGGCGCCTTTTTAATCGGCGCGACAGCAATCGCAGCCTGTTTTTCGTGCACATTTTTGCGCATTCGCCTCGCCCAAACACAAATTGATGTGCCCGCAGATCATAATATCTCGCTATTTCAGACCCTTAAAACCCATCAGCCAAGAGCCAGCCAAATTGGCATGCGGGTTGCTTTTCGTTAACTATCGCCGCGCGCGGCGTCATGTAACCAGGAGACAATTCCATGCACGTCAGTCGTCGCCGAATACTTGCCGGCGCCTCCTTGCTCGCAGCCTCGGCGTTTGCCGGGCCCGCTGCCGCCCAAGACACCATTCGCGTTGGAATCCTGCATTCGCTTTCGGGCACGATGGCCATCAGCGAGACGACGCTGAAGGACGTCATGCTGATGCTGATCGAGGAGCAGAACAAGAAGGGCGGTCTGCTCGGCAAGAAGCTCGAGGCGGTGGTGGTTGATCCCGCGTCGAACTGGCCGCTGTTCGCGGAAAAGGCGCGCGAGCTGATCACGGCGCAGAAGGTCTCCGCCGTCTTCGGTTGCTGGACCTCGGTGTCGCGCAAATCGGTGCTGCCGGTATTCAAGGAGCTGAACTCGATCCTGTTCTATCCCGTGCAGTACGAGGGCGAGGAGTCCGAGCGCAACGTGTTCTACACGGGTGCCGCCCCCAACCAGCAGGCGATCCCCGCCGTCGACTACCTGATGTCGAAGGAAGGCGGCGACGTGAAGCGTTGGGTGCTCGCCGGCACCGACTACGTCTATCCGCGCACGACGAACAAGATCCTCGAGGCCTACCTGCTCTCCAAGGGCATCAAGCCGGAGGACATCTCGATCAACTACACGCCGTTCGGCCATTCCGACTGGCAGACGCGCGTCGCGGCGATCAAGCGCTTCGGCTCGACCGGCGTGAAGACCGCCGTCGTCTCGACGGTCAACGGCGATGCCAACGTTCCCTTCTACAAGGAACTCGGCAATCAGGGCGTGAAGGCCACCGACATCCCGGTCGTCGCCTTCTCGGTCGGCGAGGAAGAACTCGCCGGCATCGACACCAAGCCGCTGGTCGGCCACCTCGCCGCCTGGAACTATTTCCAGTCGATGGACAACCCGACCAACCGCGACTTCATCGCCCGCTGGCGCGCCTTCAAGAACAATCCGCGCGCCGTCACCAACGACCCGATGGAAGCCCATGTCATCGGCTTCGCCATGTGGGTGAAGGCGGTGGAAGCGGCCGGCACGACCGACCCGGTGGCTGTTCGCCGCGCGATGATCGGCATCGCGGTGCCGAACCTCTCGGGCGGCGTCTCGACGATGATGCCGAACCATCACATCACCAAGCCGGTGCTGATCGGCGAGATCCAGGACAACGGCCAGATCTCGACTGTCTGGCAGACCCCCGGAACGGTGGTGGCTCAGGAATGGTCGCCGCATCTCGAAGGCTCGCGCGACCTCATCGCCGACCATCGCGCGCCGATGAACTGCGGCAATTTCAACGTCCGCACCGGTCGCTGCGGCGCGGCTCAGCGCTAGCGAATAGCGGGGCGCGCCTGTCGGCGCGCTCCGCCTCCCAGACCCCTGCATCTTCATTCGCCGTGCTTGCGAGAAGAGGGCCGAGCTTGAACGACACGATCCGACGCCCTCTCATCCTGTTCGCGGCTCTGCTGGCGATGATCGCCGGGCTCGCCGCGCCCGCCTCCGCGCAGGACAATGCCGCGCTGGTCCAGCGCTTCGCCACCGAGAACTTCAACGACATCGCCAATGCGGTGAACGCGCTGGCCTCCTCCGGCTCCGAGCGCGCCAGCCCTGTCATCGAGGCCCTGCGCGACAACCGCCTCGTCTATCGCCAGGGCGACCGCGCCGTCTTCATCCGGCAGGCGGACGGCTCCTTCATCAATGCCGCCACGGGCACGGCCGCTGATGCCGGCACGACCCGTCCGGTCAGGCTCAACAACAATGTCCGCCGCGCCGTCGAGGCGGCGATGGGCGCACTGACCCTCATGCATCCCGATGCCCGACGCCGCGCCGCCGCCGCCGAAGCGGTGTTCAAGTCCCGTGACGCCGGCGCGCTCGCGGCCCTGACGCAGGCGATCGGACAGGAGCGCGACGCCCGCGTGAAGCGCCTGATGGAGGAAGCCCGCGCCGCCATCGCCGTCGCCGACGCCTCCGCGCCCGATGTCGACCGGATCACCGCCATCGGCGTGATCCAGCGCCGGGGAGATCAGGATGCGCTGGCCATGCTCGGCTCGCTGCCGGCCAATACGGCAGCGCCCGTGCGCGAAGCGGCAGAGACCGCCGCCACGGCGATCCGCCGGTCGCTGGCCTTCTGGGAGGCCGGGCAGAACGTCTGGTACGGCCTGTCGCTCGGCTCGGTCCTGCTGCTCGCCGCCATCGGCCTCGCCATCACCTTCGGCGTCATGGGCGTGATCAACATGGCGCATGGCGAGATGGTGATGATCGGCGCCTACACGACCTTCGTCGTGCAGCAGGCCATTCGCGCCATCGCGCCCGGCCTGATGGACGCCTCGCTGTTCGTCGCCCTGCCCATGGCCTTTCTCGTCGCGGGCGCCATCGGCGTGGCGATCGAGCGGCTCATCATCCGCCACCTCTACGGGCGCGCGCTGGAGACGCTGCTCGCGACATGGGGCGTCAGCCTGATCCTCCAGCAGGCCGTGCGCTCCTGGTTCGGCCCGACCAACCGCGAAGTGACGACCCCCTCGTGGATGTCGGGCTCGTTCGAGATCGGCAATCTCGCGATCACCGCCAACCGGCTCGCCATCATCGTCTTCGCGGCGCTGGTCTTCGCGGCGCTGCTGCTGTTCCTGAAGCGCACACCCTTCGGTCTGCAGACGCGGGCGGTGACGCAGAACCGGCGCATGGCGGGCGCCATGGGCATCCGCACCAACTGGGTCGACGCGCTCACCTTCGGCCTCGGCTCGGGGATCGCCGGCCTCGCCGGCGTGGCGCTCAGCCAGATCGACAATGTCTCGCCCAATCTCGGCCAGGGCTACATCATCGACAGTTTCATGGTGGTGGTGTTCGGCGGCGTCGGGAACCTCTGGGGCACGCTGGTCGGCGCCATGACGCTCGGCATCGCCAACAAGTTCCTCGAGCCCTATGCCGGCGCGGTGCTCGGCAAGATCCTGCTGCTCGTCTTCATCATCCTGTTCATCCAGAAGCGACCGAGAGGGCTGTTCGCCCTCAAGGGCCGGGCGGTGGAATGATGCTGACCCGCTTCCTCTTCGAGAAGATCGACCGGGCCGGCTGGATCTTCCTCGTCCTGCTTGGCGTCGCCGCCGTGCTGGTGCCGGTGCTGAACCTCGCCGTGCCGCCGGGCTCGATGTTCCACGTGTCGAACACGGCGGTCGGCCTCTGGGGCAAATACATGACCTATGCGCTCCTCGCGCTCGCGGTCGATCTGGTCTGGGGCTATTGCGGCATCCTCTCGCTCGGCCACGGCGCCTTCTTCGCCCTCGGCGGCTACGCCATGGGCATGTATCTGATGCGCCAGATCGGCCCGCGCGGGGTCTATTCGCACCCCTTCCTGCCGGACTTCATGGTGTTCCTGAACTGGAAGGAGCTGCCCTTCACCTGGTGGGGTTTCTCGTCCTTCCCCTATGCCATGCTGATGGTCGGCCTGGTGCCGGGCCTGCTCGCCTTCGTCTTCGGCTGGTTCGCCTTCCGCTCGCGCGTCACCGGCGTCTATCTGTCGATCATCACGCAGGCGCTGACCTATGCCCTGATGCTCGCCTTCTTCCGCAACGACATGGGCTTCGGCGGCAACAATGGCCTGACCGATTTCAAGGACATTCTCGGCTTCAACATCCAGTCGCAAACGACCCGCGCGGCGCTGTTCTCGCTGTCGGTACTGGCGCTGATGGCCGGCTATCTCGTCGCCCGCGCCATCGTCACCTCCAAGGCCGGCAAGATCCTGATCGCGGTGAGAGACGCCGAGGCGCGCACGCGCTTCCTCGGCTACCGCGTCGAGAACTACAAGCTGTTCGTCTGGACCGTCTCGGCCGTGATGGCGGGCATTGCCGGGGCGCTCTACGTGCCGCAGGTCGGCATCATCAATCCGAGCGAGTTCTCGCCGGCCAATTCCATCGAGACCATCGTCTGGGTCGCGGTCGGCGGACGCGGCACGCTGGTCGGCGCGGCGCTCGGCGCCGGCGTCGTCAACTTCGCCAAGAGCTGGTTCACCGGCGCCTTCCCGCAAGGCTGGCTGTTCGCGCTCGGCGGCCTGTTCGTCTTCGTGACGCTGTTCCTGCCGAAGGGCATAGTCGGCACGTTCACCGAATGGTGGCGCGCGCGGGCGGCGAAACGCGAGCCGCCGGCACCGGTCGCGGCCGAGCAACCCGCGCAATAGGGGCCCGCCATGCTGATCGACCCCATGGACATGCATGTGCCGACCGAGCCGGTGCAGGCCATCGAGCGGCCGCTGGTCGTCACCCAGTCGCTGCTCTATCTCGACGGAGTCTCGGTGAGCTTCGATGGCTTCCGCGCCATCAACAACCTGTCGCTGGTCATCGCGCCCGGCGAGATGCGCGCGATCATCGGCCCGAACGGCGCCGGCAAGACCACGATGATGGACATCATCACAGGCAAGACCAAGCCGGACACCGGCGACGTCATCTTCGACGGCCAGATCGACCTGACCCAGCTCGACGAGACGGCCATCGCCAATCTCGGCATCGGCCGGAAATTCCAGAAGCCGACCGTGTTCGAGAGCCACACGGTCGAGGACAATGTCGAGATGGCCGTGAAGGCCGACCGCACGGTGTTCGGCACGCTGTTTTCGCGCCATTCGGCGGAGATATGGCGGCGCGTGGACGAAATCCTCGGCATCGTCAGGCTCGGCGACCATCGCAGGCGCATGGCCGGCGACCTCTCGCACGGCCAGAAGCAATGGCTGGAGATCGGCATGCTGCTGGCGCAGGACCCGAAGCTCCTGCTGGTCGACGAACCCGCAGCCGGCATGACCGATGTCGAGACCGGGGCTACCGCCGACCTCCTGAAGGACATCGCCAGGACCCATTCGGTGGTGGTGGTCGAGCACGACATGGGCTTCATCCGCGAACTCGGCGTGAAGGTCACCTGCCTGCACGAAGGCTCGGTCCTGTCCGAGGGCACGCTCGACAAGGTGAGTTCCGACGAGCGCGTCATCGAAGTCTATCTGGGGCGCTGAAGCATGCTCGAAGTGAAGAACATCGATCTCCACTACGGCGCGGCCCAGGCCCTGCGCGACGTCTCCATCGTGGTCGAGCCGGGCAAGGTGACCTGCGTGCTCGGCCGCAACGGCGTCGGCAAGACCTCGCTGATGCGGGCGATCATGGGCCATCAGCCGGTCTCCGGCGGCGAGATCCTGTGGGAAGGGCGCGACATCACGCGGATGCCGCCCTTCGAGCGGGCACGGCGCGGCATCGCCTATGTGCCGCAGGGCCGCGAGATTTTCCCGCTGCTGAGCGTGAAGGAGAATCTCGAAACCGGCTTCGCGCCGCTGAAACGGGCGGACCGCTCGATCCCCGGCGATATCTTCTCGCTGTTCCCTGTGCTGAAGGACATGCTCGGGCGCCGTGGCGGCGACCTCTCCGGCGGCCAGCAGCAGCAACTGGCCATCGGCCGCGCGCTGACGACGCGCCCGCGCCTGATCGTGCTGGACGAGCCGACGGAGGGCATCCAGCCCTCGATCATCAAGGATATCGGCCGCGCCATCGACTATCTCAGGCGCAAGGGCGACATCGCCATCCTGCTGGTCGAGCAATATCTCGATTTCGCGGAGGAACTCGGCGACCGCTTCTACGTGATGGAGCGCGGCCGGATCGTGGTTCAGGGCCTGAAGGGCGAGGTGGACCGCGACGCGCTCCACCGGAGCATGGCGATCTGAGGCTTGCGACTCTTCGTGATCGGGGCTTTTGCCCGATACACCCTGTGCGGCGCATCGGCTATCGTGCGGCAACGGGAGTGCATCGATGGCGGACGGACCCTTTTCGCGCGGCGTGGTGGCCGCCCCGCACCAACAAGCGGCGGAAGCAGGCCGGCTGATCCTCGCCGAAGGCGGCAACGCCATCGAGGCGATGATCGCGGCGGCCGCGACGATCGCGGCTGTTTATCCGCACATGACCCATGTCGGCGGTGACGGCTTCTGGCTGATCCGCCAACCGAACGGCCGGGTCCACGGCATCGAGGCCTGCGGGTTCGCCGGCGAGCGCGCGACACTGCGCGCCTATCTCGACAAGGGGCACTACGAGATGCCGACGCGCGGGCCGCTGGCCGCGCTCACCGTGCCCGGCGCCATCGGCGGCTGGCGCCTCGCCAACGCCATGGCCAAGGCGTCAGGCGGCACGCTGCCCCGCACGGTGATGATGGAGCCGGCCATCAAGGCGGCGCGCGAGGGCTACGTCGTGTCGCGTTCGCAGGCGCGCCTCACCCTCGACAAGCTCTACGAGCTGAAGGACTGCCCCGGCTTCGCCGAGACCTTCCTGATGGACGGCAAGCCGCCCGCCGAAGGCGCGATCATGAAGCAGGCTGCGCTCGCCGACACGCTGGAACACCTTGCGCGCAACGGCTTCCAGGACACCTATCGCGGCGACGTCTCGCGCGAGCTGGCGAAGGACCTCGAGGAGATGGGCTCGCCGGTCACGCGCGCCGACCTTCAAGCCTACTACGCCGTGGAACGGGCGCCGCTGCAACTCGCCCACTCGCTGGGCAGCGTCTACAACATGCCACCGCCGACGCAGGGGATCGCCTCGCTGATGATCCTCGGCATCGTCGACCGGCTGGAGGCGATGCACGGCTCCGTGCGCCCGGATACCCCCGCCTTCGTCCACCGGATCGTGGAGGCGACCAAGCGGGCCTTCCTGGTGCGCGACCGCTTCGTCACCGATTTCGACCGACTGAACGGCGATCCGCAGGCCTTCCTCACCGAGCGCGCGCTACAGGCCGAAGCACAGGCCGTCGATATGGGCCGCGCCCTGCCCTGGCCGCAGCGCGGCGCAGCCGGCGACACGATCTGGATGGGCGCGGCGGATTCCGAAGGCCGCGTCGTGTCCTACATCCAGTCGATCTACTGGGAGTTCGGATCGGGCTGCGTGTCGAGGTCGACCGGCTTCCTGATGCAGAACCGCGGCGCGAGCTTCGCTCTCGACCCGAAGGCGCTGAACCCGCTGGAGCCCGGCCGGCGGCCGTTCCATACGCTCAACCCGGCGCTGGCGGAGCTGAGGGACGGGCGCACCTTCGCCTATGGCACGATGGGCGGCGAGGGCCAGCCGCAGACGCAGGCGCAGGTCTTCGAGCGCCACGTGCGTCACGGCGCCTCGCTCGAGGAGGCGCTGGATGCGCCACGCTGGCTGCTCGGCCGCACCTGGGGCTCGTCGGTGACGGGCCTGCGCTTCGAGGACCGCTTCGACGACAGGCTGATCGCGGAACTGTCGCGGATGGACCATCAGGCCGAGACGATCCCGGAGGCTTACTCGGACACGATGGGCCATGCGGGCGGCGTGACGCTGCACGCCGACCGGTCGCTGTCGGGCGCCCACGACCCGCGCGCCGACGGCGGCGCGGCGGGCCTTTGAATTGGCGCGACTCCGCGCCAACCTATTTTGTCGCATTTTCTTCACGCGAACCGGTACCCACTTCGCTCGAAAATGCTTCATCAGATCAGGACGGCGTGATGCCGAGCTGCCGAGTGGCGGCGATCCAGTCCGGACCTTCCTCGTCGTAGAGCTTCTGCGACGCCGCGCGGCTCATCGCCGCCTCGTCGATGCCGAACGTATCCAGCATCTTGCGGATCGCCTCCGTCTTGCCGGCCTCGACCATCAGCGTCGAGACGCGGTCGGCGATGGCATCCGGCAGGGCGGCCGGCGCGAACAGGCCGACCCAGCCCTTGAGCTGGAGAACGCGGATATTGATGCCCTGCTCGGAGAAGGTCGCCACGTCCGGCAGCTTGCCCATGCGCCTGTCGGTCGGCACCGCGATGGCGCGACCAACGCCGCTCTGCAGCACGCCGGCCGAGCCGAGATAGCTGCCTATCGCCGCCTGTAGCGCACCGCTGTTGAAGTCGTTCCACATCGGCGCCTCGCCCCGGTAGTGGACCGGCACCATCTTGCGGTCGAGCATCTTGTTGAACTCGAAGGCGACGGTGTGCGGGAACGAGCCCGCGCCATAGGTGCCGAAGGAGATGTTGTTGTTCTTCGCGTAATCGAGGAACTGCCGGACATTGGTCACGCCGGTCGAGCGATGGACGATCAGCGGCAGATGGCCCGCCGGCATGGCCGAGATGAACTTGAAGTCCTTGTCCGGGTCGTATTGCAGGTTGCTGATCAGGATCCGGTTGGCGAAGAACGTCGTCGAGATGGTCAGGATGAAGGTCAGGCCGTCGGGCGGAGCCTGTTTCACCGCCTGCGCGGCGATGCCTCCTGACGCGCCCGGCCGGTTCTCGACCACCACGGTCTGGCCCGTCTGCCGCGAGATGTATTCGCCGTAGGCACGGGAGAAGAGGTCGGTGAGACCGCCCGCGGCCGTGCCGCAGATGATGCGGATGGTACCGGTTGGCCAGTTGGCCTGGGCTCGCACGAGGTGCGGGACGGCGAGGGCGGATGCAGTGGCGCCGGCGATCATCGCGCGGCGGGTCGGCAGAACGGTCATGGCGGTTCCCTCGACATTGATGGCGGCAGCGATGCGGCGGATCAGCTCGGCGTGATGCCGAGCCGGTTGACGTGGTCGAGCCAGATCGGGCCCTGCGTCTCGTAGATGTGGCGGAAGTACCTGTGATCGCGCGCGGCCTCGTCGATGCCGAACGTGGCGGTGAGCCGCTGGATGCGCTCGGTCTTGCCGGCCTCCACCATGAGGTCGGAGATCTGCTGGACCATTTCAGGCGGCATCGACGCCTTGCCGAAGAAGCCGGCCCAGCTCAGCAGATCGAAGACCTTGTCCGAGACGCCCTGTTCGGCATAGGTCGCCACGTCGGGCAGGGTCTTCATGCGCTGGCTGGTCGGCACCGCGACGGCAACCCCCGCGCCGGCGTCGAGCACGCCCTTGCAGGCGGTGTAGCTGCCCATGGCCACCTGGCTGTTGCCGGTGAGCAGGTCCTGCCACATGGGCGCCTCACCGCGATAATGGACGATGGTCATGTCGAGGTTGAAGCGCCGGTTCAGTTCGGCCCCGACGATGTGCGCGAAGGAGCCGGCCGCGTAGGAACCGAAGCTGACCCGGTTCTTGCGGGCGTAATCGACGAATTCGGCCAGCGTTCTCGCACCCGTCGACTTGTGGACGACCAGCGGCAGATGGCCGGTCGACATGATGGCGAGGAAGGAAAAGTCCTTGTCCGGATCGTAAGGCAGGTTCTTGAACATGACCCGGTTGCCGAGCATGGTCGAGGAAATGGTGATCATCAGCGTGTGGCCGTCGTCCGGCGCGCTCTTCAGCGCCTGAGCAGCGATGCCGCCGCCCGCGCCGAGGCGGTTCTCCACGATGACGGTCTGGCCGCTCTTCTGGGCGATGTAGTCGCCATAGGCCCGGGCATAGGCGTCGGTGATGCCGCCGGCCGGGAAGGCGCAGAGGATTCGCAGCGGCTTGTTCGGCCAGGGCGATTGCGCCCGCGCAATCAGCGGCGCAGCCACAAACGAAGCTGCGCCGGCTGCAAGCAGCCGGCGTCGGTCGGTCAGGAAGGTCATCGGCGTTTCCCGGTCTGGACGTTCTTTTTGTCGGGTGCCGGCGGATGCCGCCTTCCTTCCGCAGCCGGAAAAGCCCGGCGTCCTCCATCGGCCCGCGGGAAGGCTGTCACGGAAGGAATGGGCCGTCAAACAATGAAAGGCTGTTTCAGAACATGAAATATGCGACACGCCGTCCCATCGGGCGGCTTTAATCGGCCCTCGCGCCGCCGGGCGCCCAGAGCGTCGCGCGGAACTTGTCGGAGAGCGCTTCGGCGATGCGCCGGGCGGTCGCCTGCAGCGGCTTGAGGAAGGTCTTCTCGGCCTCGCGCAGCGAGATGACGCCGTGAAGCATCATGATGTTGATGCTGGCATAGACCTCGTCGCCCTCGCGCACGGGCACGCCCATGGCCCAGACGCGGCCGTCGAAGACGTGCTGGCTGTAGGCCTCGTCCATCACCGCATAACCGTTCTCGCGCACTTCGGCGAGGAGCTGGGCGAGCTTCTTCGGCTGGCGGGCGAGTTCGGTCGACTTGCCGGGAATGGCGGCGAGCGAGGCAATGATGCGTTCCTGCTGCTCCGGCGTGCAATAGGCGAGATAGGCCCGCCCCATGGAGGTGGAGAGCAGCGGAAAGCGGAATCCCGGCCGGCGCGAGAACAGCATGGAGCCGGGCTCGCGCGTCGTCTGCGCCACGATCATCGCATCGCGGTCGAAAATGGCGATGTCGGAAGGCCAGCCGATCTGCTTGCGGAACTCGTGCATGATCGGTTCGGCCACCCCGCCGATCCAGAGATGCTGGTCATAGCCATGGGACAGGAGCAGGCAGCGGCCGGTGGGCAGGTACACCGCCCGGTCCGCGTCACGCATGACATAGCCTTCATGCTCCAGCGTCTCGAGCATGCGAACGATGGTGGCCTTGTTCAGCCCCGTCGCCTTGTGCAGCGATCCCACCGTGGATTGCCGCTCGGCATTGAGGACGCGCAGGACCTCAAGTCCGCGCGACAATGCGATCACCGGTTCAAATGACGGCATGATGGTCTGCCCCTGCCCTTTCCGGCATGATTAGCACCAGCGGCATGAAGGATGAAATCATCCTGTCGGCACGCCGCCGACCTCGATGCGACACGTTCGAACGGCCGATGGCATCCGTCCTTGACGGCGCATCACGGATTCGAGGATATTTGATATGAAACTATATTTCATCAGTTGAAATTCCGCCACCCTTGCGTGGCGGCAGGGACGGACGACGCCATGGACTTCAGCCTGACGCCCGAGCAGCAGGAATTGCAGCGTACCGCGACCGAGTTCGCCAGGCGGGAATTGACGGGCATCGCCGCCGAGATCGAAGCATCGGGACAGCCGCTGCCGCACGCCTACCTGAAGAAGCTGGCGGCCATGGGCTATCTCGGCATCAATCTCGACGCCGAGCATGGCGGCGTCGGCCTCGGCCATCTCGACGCCGTGCTGGTGCTGGAGGCGGTCGCGCGCGTCTCGCCGGCCGTCGCCTTCCCGATCTTCGAATCCTGCTTCGGTCCGGTTCTGGCGATCCAGCATTTTGCCGGCGAGGAGCTGAAGCGGCGGATCATCCCCAAGGTCGTCTCGGGCGACATGATCGTCGCGGTCTCCATGTCCGAGCCCGAAGCCGGCAGCGCGCTGACGGACCTCAAGACGCGGGGGCGGATCGAGGGCGATACGGTCGTCATCAACGGCCAGAAGCGCTGGTGCTCGGGCGCCGGCCATTCGGACGCCTATGTCGTCTATTGCCGCCTGTCCGACGAGCCGGGCGCCAAGGGCATCGGCGCGGTGCTGGTCGAGAAGGACAGGCCGGGCCTTTCGTTCGGCGCGCCCGAACAGCTCATGGGCTTCCGTGGCATTCCGAGCGCCGACATGCATTTCGACGACGTGCGGGTGCCCGTCTCGAACATCATCGTCCCGGCCGGCGGCTTCAAGAAGCTGATGGAGGCTTTCGATCTGGAGCGCTGCGGCAATTCCACGATGAGCCTCGCCATCGCGGCAGCGGCGCTGGAGGACGCGCTCGGCTACGTCCAGGAGCGCAAGCAGTTCGGCAAGGCGCTGGTCGATTTCCAGGCCGTGCAGATCAAGCTTGCGGAAATGGCGATGAAGGTCGAAGCCTCGCGCCTGCTCATCCACCGCGCGGTGACGAACGCGGCGGCGGGCTTGCCCTCGATCATCGATTCATCGGTCGCCAAGTGCTTCGCCAACGAGATGACGCGCGAGGTCTGCGGCGCCGCCATCCAGATCATGGGTGGCTACGGCTATTCCAAGTCGTTCAAGGCCGAGCAGCGCTTCCGGGATTCGTGGGGCTGGGGCATAGCCGGCGGTTCCATCGACATCCAGAAGATCAACATCGCCGCGGCGCTGGTCGGCCGGCGGTTCGACCAGCGCCGATGAACAACGGCGCGACACAAATCCAGACTTGCTGGCCTGTTCCGTCATGGCCGTGCCCGGCCCGGCCATCCACGACTTGACCACGACAGTTGAAGGAGTTCGTGGATGCCCGGGCCGAGCCCGGGCATGACGTTGAGGGCGGGTATCGCAAATGCGGCACGCCTGATCAGGCCGTCCGCTTAGCGCGATCCTTCTCGTTGGCGCCGCGGATCATCTCGGCCATCTCGGCCCACTGCTCGTCGGTGAGCTTCGACAGGTTGTAGAAATTGCCGCCGCTCGCATTGTAGCGCGCGCCGTCGATGGCAATGGTCTGGCCGGTCAGGTATTCGCAGCCGTCCGCCATCAGGAAGGTGGCGAGGTTCTTGAGTTCCTGCATCTCGCCGTTGCGGCCCATGGGATTGCCATCACGGCCCTTGTCCTCGTCGGCGGCAAGACCCGGATTGAGCCGCTCCCAGGCGCCCTTGGTCGGGAAAGGACCGGGCGCGATGGCGTTGAGGCGGATGCCGTAGCGGCCCCATTCGGCGGCTAGCGACTGGGTCATGACGTTGATGCCGGCCTTGGACATGGCGGAGGGGACAGTGAAGGGGCCGCCGTTCCAGACCCAGGTGGTCAGGATCGAGATGACGCTGGCCTTGTGGCCGCCCGCGATCCAGCGCTTGCCGCAGGCGAGGGTCACGTAGAACGAGCCATGGAAGACGATGCCGGCGATGGCGTCGAAGCCGCGCGGCGAGAGATCCTTGGTCGGGCTGATGAAATTGCCGGCGGCGTTGTTGACGAGGCCGGTCAGCGGACCGGCGGCGAAGATCTCCTCGATCATCTCGTCCACGGCCTGCGCGACGCGGATATCGACGGAATGGGTGATGACCTTGCCGCCGTGCCTGCCCATCAGCTCGGCAGCCGTCTCGTCCAGCACGCCCTTGCGCCGGCCGCAGATATGGACCGTCGCGCCGAGGCGCAGATAGTCCTCGGCCATTTCCTTGCCGAGCCCGGTGCCGCCGCCGGTCACGAGGATGCGCTTGCCCTTCAGCAGGTCGTCCCTGAACATCGTCATCGCCGTCTCCCTCTGGTTCTCGTTCTTGTGGTTCTTCAGCGCCCCTGGAAGGCCGGCTTGCGCTTGCCCTTGAAGGCCGCGACCCCCTCCGCGAAATCGTCGCTGCCGAAGCAGAGCACCTGCGCCAGCCCCTCCTCCTCGAGATAGGCTTCGAGCGGCAGGTCGTAGGCGCGGCGCAGAAGGCGCTTGGTCATGCCAAGCGACACGGTCGGCCCGGCGGCGAGCCCCGCCGCGACCTGCCGCGCCGTCGCCATCAGATCGGCTGCATCGACGAGGCGGGAGGCGAGCCCCATGGCGAATGCCTCCTCCGCCGAAACCTCGCGATTGGTGAGGAGGATGTCGCTCGCGCGCACATGCCCGACCGCGCGCGTGAGCGTGTAGCCAAGACCAAGATCGGCAACCGCACCGAGGCCGGGAAAGCCGGCCTTGAACCGCGCGTCGCGTGAGGCGATGACCACGTCGCCGGTCAGTGCCAGCGACAGGCCCGCGCCGGCCGCCGCCCCATTGATCGCGGTAACGATGGGCTTGCCGGCATTCAAGAGCGGCGCGAGCCAGCGGTAGCTGCGCTCCATGCGGCCCTGCACCGAGACGGCACCCCGGTCGTCCATGGCACGGATGTCGCCGCCCGCGCAGAAGGCCCGGCCCGTGCCCGTGAGGATGATCGCGCGGACCGTGGGATCATCGAGCACCGCCGGCAGGTGCGTCTCCAGCCCCGCCTTGATACCGGCGGAAAGCGCATTCATCGACTGCGGCTCGTTGAGCACGATCTCCGCCACGGCACCATCGCGGAAAACCTTCACCGAATCCGTCATCACCGTCTGGTCCATCTGGCCTGTTCCACCATTCGCCCTTTGAAGCATCGTTTCATTCCACGCGATCGGGCGTTTCCTCGCCAGTCCTTCATTCGGGCGAGAGATCAGGAGGCGGAACGCCGCACCGATCCCGCAAGGGTTGAACGGCCGGAGCGATTTCGCTCTACTGTCCGACCAGACGGACAACCGTCGAGCGCGCCGGCAAGAGCGCGGTGAAATGCCATCGGGGAGGAACGTACATGCCGAAGACCGTCTGGACGCCCACGCGTCGCCGCTTCATCGCCTCGTCCTCGACGCTGGCGCTCGCCGGCCTCGCCGCGCCTGGCCTCGCCCAGAGCCGCTTCCCGAACCGGCCGGTGACGCTGATCGTGCCCTGGACGGCGGGCGGTTCCACCGATGCCGGCTTCCGCGCGCTGGCCGAGGCGACGCAGAAGCACCTCGGCGAACGCATCATCGTGGAGAACAAGCCCGGCGCCGGCGGCACGCTCGGCCCGGCCCAGATGGCCGCGAGCGCGAGGCCCGACGGCTACACGCTGGCGCAGATGCCGATCACCATGTTCCGCCTGCCGCACATGACGCGCGTGGCGTTCAACCCCCTGACCGACTTCAGCTACGTCATCCATGTCGCCGGCTATTGCTTCGGCACGACGGTCCGCGCCGACAGCCCGCACAAGACGATGAAGGACCTGATCGACTTCGCCCGCGCCAATCCCGACAAGGTCACCTATGCGACGCCGGGGGCGGGCACGTCGCTGCACATCACCATGATGGACATCGCCGCGCGGCAGAACATCAAATGGACCCATGTGCCGTTCCGCGGCGCAGCGGAGACCAATGCCGCCGTACTCGGCGGCCACGTCACGGCGCAGGCCGATTCCAGCGGCTGGGCGCCGCTGGTCAATGCCGGCCAGCTCCGCCTGCTCGCCACATGGGGCAAGAACCGCACGAAGACCTGGTCGAGCGTGCCGACGCTGCAGGAGAGCGGCATCGACATCGTGGCCAACTCGCCGTTTGGCCTTGCCGGTCCGAAGGGCATGGACCCCGGCATCGTCAAGGTGCTGCACGATGCCTTCAAGAAGGGCATCGAGGAGCCCGAGCACATGCGCGTCATGGATCAGCTCGACCAGGAGGTCGACTACATGGACACGGCGACCTACGAGACCTTCGTCAAAAAGATGTACGAGGACATGCGCGAACAGGTCGAGCGGCTCAACCTGCGCCGCAGCTGAACGCCATGCGCATTCCCGACCTCGTGGGCGCCGCCATCGTGGGCGGCCTCGGCCTCTTCCTCGTCCGCGAGGGCGGCAGCCTCGGCTTCGGCGACCCGACCGAGCCCGGCTCCGGCTTCATGTTCTGGTGGATCGGAGTGGCGATGCTCGTCGCCGCCGCGGCACTCGGCGGCTTCGCGCTCGTCGGCGCGCCGGCAAGCGGGCCGGATATCCAGCCGAACGGGCGGCTGTCGCTGGCCTTCGCTTGTGTCGTCGCTCTCGCCATCTACGCCGTGGCGCTGGAACGCGTCGGATTCATCCCGACATCGGCCGCGCTGCTCACCGGCCTGTTCATCTATGTCGGCGGCTACCGGCCGCCGCTGGCGGCGGCCCTCGGCATCGGCGGCGCCTTCGCCAGCTGGTTCCTGTTCGTGAAGCTGCTGTCCAGCAACCTGCCTGCCGGCCTGCTCGCCGGCACGATGCTGGGGAACTGAGCCATGGACCTCCTCGGCCAGCTCGGCAACGGCTTCCTCGTCGCGCTCTCGCTCGACAACCTGTTCTACTGCTTCGCGGGCGTGCTGATCGGCACGCTGGTCGGCGTGCTGCCCGGCATCGGCCCGATCGCCGCCATGTCGCTGCTGCTGCCGGCGACCTTCGCGATCCCGCCGACCGGCGCGGTCATCATGCTTGCCGGCATCTATTACGGCTCGATGTATGGCGGCTCGACAACGGCGATCCTCGTGCGCATTCCGGGCGAGGCGGCTTCCGTCGTCACCTGCCTCGACGGCCACGAAATGGCGAAGCAGGGGCGCGCGGGCGCGGCGCTGTTCGTCGCCGCCATCGGCTCGTTCTTCGCCGGCACGGTCGCGCTGGTCGGCCTCATGCTGCTGGCGCCTGTCATGATCGCCGCGGCACTCGCCTTCGGGCCGGCCGAATATTGCGCGCTGATGCTGCTCGGCCTCTGCCTCATCGCCTATCTGTCGCAGGCCTCGGTGCTGAAATCGCTGATCATGGCCGGGCTTGGCCTCATCCTCGGCCTGATCGGGATCGATTCCATCAACGCCCTGCCGCGCCTCACTTTCGACCGCCTGGAACTGCTCGACGGCATCGGCCTCGTGCCTGTCGTGATGGGGCTGTTCGGCATCGCCGAAATCCTCAAGAACCTCGAGCACGGCACCGACCGGACTGTCGTCACCGCGAAGATCTCGCGGCTCTGGCTGACCGGCGCCGACTGGGTCGCCAGCCGCTGGGCCATCGTGCGCGGCACGCTGCTCGGCTTCGTGTTGGGTATCTTGCCGGGCGGCGGCGCGGTGATCTCCTCCTTCGTGTCCTATGCGCTGGAGCGGCGCATCTCGAAGACGCCCGAGCGCTTCGGCAAGGGCGCCATCGAAGGCGTCGCGGGCCCGGAGGCCGCCAACAACGCCGCGGCGGGCTCGGCCTTCATTCCACTGATGACCCTGGGCATTCCGCCGAACGCGGTGCTGGCCCTGCTGCTCGGCGCACTGATCATTCACAACGTGCCGGTCGGGCCGACCATGATCACCCAGCGCCCCGACCTGTTCTGGGGCGTGGTCGCCTCGATGTATGTCGGCAACGTCATGCTGCTGGTGCTCAACCTGCCGCTGATCGGGCTTTGGGTCCGCTGCCTGTCGGTGCCCTACGGCATCCTCTTTCCGATGATCCTGCTGCTCTGCTGCATCGGGGTCTATGCCTCGTCGGGACAGATCTTCGACCTCTATGTGATGATCTCCTTCGGCGTGTTCGGCTGGCTGGTGGCGCGCTGGGGCTACGAGCCCGCGCCGCTGGTGCTCGGCTTCGTGCTGGGGCCGATGTTCGAGAACAACCTGCGCAAGGCGCTGATCCTGTCGCGCGGCAGCTGGATGACCTTCATCGAGCGGCCACTCTCGGCGGTGTTCGTCGTCGCATCCGTGCTGATCCTGGCAACCGCGCTGGTTCCGTGGATCAATGCGAAGCGCAAGGAAATGGCGACCGAGGAATGACCCGGCCGCGAGACGGAGCGATGCCATGTCCACTGTCCTGACGCTCGATGCCATGGCCCGCCGGGTCAAGCCCGGCATGAAGCTCGCCCTGCCCGTGGACTATGCCGGCGTCTCCATGGCGATGACCCGGCCGCTGATCGCCCATGGCGCGGGACGGCTGCATGTCGTGTGTCTGCCCACAGGCGGGATGCAGCCGGACATGCTGATCGGGGCGGGCCTGGTCGATACCATCGAGACGAGCGCGATGACGCTGGGCGAAGCCGGCGGCGCGCCCTGCTTCGCTCGGGCGATCGCGACCGGCGCGATCAAGGTGGTCGATTCCACCTGCCCGGCTGTCCATGCCGGCTTTCTCGCGGCGCAGAAGGGCGTGCCCTTCGCGACGCTGCGCGGACTGATCGGCACCGACATCCTCGCCAACCGGCCGGACTGGAAGGTGATCGACAATCCCTTCTCCGAGACGCCCGACCCCATCGTCGCCATTCCCGCGATCCGGCCGGATGTCGCGATCTTCCACGCGCCGGTCGCCGATCGCGACGGCAATGTGTGGATCGGCCGGCGGCGCGAGCTTGCCTCGCTCGCCTATGCCTCCGAGCAGACGCTGGTGACCGTCGAGCGGATCGTCGAGGAAAGTCTGCTGAGCGACGAACGCACGGCGGCGGGCGTCATCCCTTCCCTCTATGTCGAGGCGGTGGCCGTGGCGCCAGGGGGCGCGAAGCCGCTTGGCCTTTGGGGCGAATACGGTCCCGACATGACGGAGGTGGCGCGCTACGCGCGGGAAGCCCGCAGCGAAGCCGGTTTCCGCGCGTTCCTCGACGGCGCCGACCATGCGCTGGAAGCCGCCCGATGAGCCCGGTGCTTCCGCGCGAGAGGCTGATCGTCGCCATCGCCAATCTGCTCGATGGCGTGCGTCATGTCGCGGTCGGCGCATCCTCCCCGATACCGGCGGCGGGCGCCATGTTGCGCCGGGCGCTGGCAGAAGCGGCCGACGCCCCGCGCGTGCGCATTTCGATCCTCGGATCGGTGGCGCACAACTTCTTCACCAACGGCAGCGCCGAGCTGTTCGACTGTGCCGGACAGGGCCGCATCGATGCGTTCTTTCTCGGCGGCGGACAGATCGACGGCGAGGCCAATATCAACCTGGTGGGGACCGGCGACTATCCACAAACCAAGGTGCGCTGGCCGGGCTCGTTCGGCTCGGCCTATCTCTATTTCGTGGTGCCGCGGGTGATCCTGTTCCGCGAGGAGCATTCGCCGCGCGTCTTCGTCGAGAAGGTCGATTTCATCTCGGCGCCCGGCACCAGCCCTGAAGGCGTCCACCGCACCGGCGGGCCGCATGCGCTGCTGACCGGCATGGGTCAGTTCTCGTTCAACAGGGAGAAGCGGCGGTTCCGCCTGACCAGCGTCCATCCCGGCCATACGCTGGAAAGCATCAAGGCGGCGACGGGTTTTGCCTTCGACCATGACGCGATTGCCGCGACGACGCCCGATCCCGATGCGCGCGTCATGGCGCTGCTGCGCGGCCGGGTGCTGGACGAGCTCGCCGAGACCTATCCGGAATTCGCGCGCGGGCTTTCGGCGGAGCTGGCGGCCTGATCCTCAGTCCACCGCCGAGAGCGGCCGGGCGACATCCTCCAGAGAGCGCCGCTCGGCAGCGATGCCGAAGCGCCACATGACGACGGCCGCGATCAGCATGAGCACCGCGCCGAACATGTAGCCGCCGAACAGCGACCAGCGCGACCCGCTCTCGATGAGCTGGCCGAAGGCCCAGGGCCCGATGATGCCGCCGATGCCCGTGCCGACGGCGTAGAAGAAGGCGATGGCGAGCGCCCGCAGTTCCAGCGGGAATGTCTCGCTGACCGTCAGGTAGGCCGAACTGGCCGCGGCGGAGGCGAAGAAGAAGATCACCATCCAGGCGACGGTCTGGGTTTGCGCGGTGAGCAGCCCTTCAGCGAAGAGCCAGCCGGTGCCCGCAAGCAGCAGGCCCGACATCGTATAGGTGAAGGCGATCATCGGCCGACGACCGAGCGTGTCGAAGAAGCGGCCGAGCAGGATGGGGCCGAGCACATTGCCCAGCGCGAAGGGCAGAATGTACCAGCCGACATGGTTGGCCTCGATGCCGTAGAAGTCGGTTAGCACCAGCGCATAGGTGAAGAAGATGGCGTTGTAGAAGAAGGCCTGCGCCGCCATCAGCGTGAAGCCGACCGCCGTGCGACCGCGCTGGCGGCGGAACAGCGTCTCGGCGACTTCGGAGAAGGGCGTGGAAGAGCGCGCGACCAAGCGCACCCTCGCCAGCGGCGTGTCGGGGATGACGTGGCCTTCTGCGCGCACCCGCCGCTCGATGCCGGCGACGATGGCCTCGGCTTCAGCGGCGCGGCCGTGGGTCATCAGCCAGCGCGGGCTCTCGGGGAGCCACATGCGCATCAGGAAAATGAACAGAGCCAGCAGCGCGCCGATCAGGAAGGCAAGCCGCCAGCCGTGATCCGGCGCGAACCATGCGGGGTCGAGCAGGATGATCGCGCCGAAGGCGCCAAGCGCCGCGCCGATCCAGAACGAGCCGTTGATGACGAGGTCGGTCCACCCGCGCACGCGCGCCGGGATGAGTTCCTGGATGGTCGAGTTGATCGCGGCATACTCGCCGCCGATGCCGGCACCGGTCAGGAAGCGGAAGACCATGAAGCTCCAGAGATTCCACGAGAAGGCGGTGGCGGCGGTCGCGACCAGATAGACGGCAAGCGTGATGAAGAAGAGCTTCTTGCGCCCGAGGCGGTCCGTCAGCCAACCGAAGAACAGCGCGCCGAGCACCGCGCCGGCGAGGTAGGCGCTACCGGCAAGGCCGACATCGGCATTGGAGAACTGCAGCGTCGGACTGCTTTTAAGCGCACCCGCGACGGTGCCGGCAAGCGTCACCTCCAGCCCGTCGAGAATCCATGTGATGCCGAGGGCGACGACGACCAGCGTATGGAACCGCGCCCAGGGCAGGCGGTCGAGCCGCGCGGGGATGTCGGTCTCGATGACAGGCCCATCCGCTGCCAGCTTCGCCCTGGTCGTCATGCGCAACTCCTGACCGGCGGCAACGCGCGGCGGGGCCCGAACGCCCGCCAATGAGCCCTGTCCTGCGTGTCCGTCACAGCCCCTCCTCGAACTCCTTCACGCGCTGGCGCTTCCGCAGGCGCGAGGCGTCGAGCAGAATCTGGCCGGCCCAGCGGTAGACGTTGCGCTCGCGCACCTGCGCGCGCATGAGGCGCATCCGCTCGCGCTGCTCGTCCTCCGGCATGACCAGCGCCCGGCCGATGGCCTCCGCCATGCCCTGCACGTCGTAGGGGTTGATGATCAGCGCCTCGCCGAGCTCGCTCGACGCGCCGGCGAAGCGCGACAGGACCAGCGCGCCCTGCTCGTCGTCGCGGGCGGCGACGAATTCCTTGGCGACGAGGTTCATGCCGTCGTGCAGGGACGAGACGACGCAAAGGTCGGCCGCGCGGAACAGCTCATAGACCTCGTCCGGCTCGTGGTGGCGGATCACCAGCAGGATCGGCTTGTAGCCGCCCGCGCCGTGCCGCTCGTTGATCTCATCGGTGAGGCGCAACGCCTCCTTCTGGAGGCTCGTATAGCTCGGCAGCTTGGAGCGCGTCGGCGCGACGATCTGGATGAAGGCAAAGCGCCCTTTCCATTGCGGCTGGCGGGCCAGCAGCTCGTCGATCGCCATGAGGCGGTCGAGTATGCCCTTGGTGTAGTCGAAGCGCTCGATGCCGACGCCGATCTTCATGTCCTCGGGCAGATTGAAGCGCTCGCGCACGGCGCGCCGGCATTCGGCCACCGGCTGCTGCGACAGGAGCGCCGCGGGCGGCCATTCGATCGAAATCGGATAGGGCCGCACCATGGTCTCCTCGCCGCCGAAGACAACCGAGCGATGCTCGCGGTCGATGCGGCTCTCCATGAAGCGGTCGACCGTCTCGAAGAAGTTGTTGCAGTAGGCCTGGGTGTGGAAGCCGAGCACGGTCGAGCCGAGGAGCCCGGCGATGATCTCCTCCTTCCACGGGCAGATGCCGAAGGCTTCGGCATTCGGCCAGGGGATGTGCCAGAAGGTCAGGATGGTCGCCTTCGGCAGCTGCGCGCGGATCATCCGAGGCAGCAGGGCGAAGTGGTAATCCTGCACCATGATGACGGGGTCTGGCCGACTCGCCTCCCTGACGATGGCATCGGCGAAACGCTGGTTGATGGCGACATATTGCAGCCAGTCGCTCTCGCGGAAGATCGGCCGGACATAGGCGAGGTGGCAGAGCGGCCAGAGCCCCTCGTTGGCGAAGCCGTAATAGTAGCCCTCCTGCTCCTCATCGGTGATCCAGATGCGGCGCAGGCGGTAGGCAGGCTTGGCCGGCGGCACCAGCACATGATCGCTGGCATCGACCGTCTCGCGGTCCGCCGAACCCGAGCCGTGGGCAACCCAGGTGCCACCGCAGGCGCGCATGACCGGCTCCAGCGCGGAGACGAGACCGCTGGCCGGCCGCTGCACCACGGCGCGGCCGTCGTCGGCATGATTGTGGATGTAGGGCTCGCGGTTCGAGACGACGAAGACCTCGGCGTCCGGCAGCTCGTTCTCGAGGAGGTCCTGCAGGGTCGACGGCGACCATTCGAGCGGCGTCCCATCCTCCTGGCGGATCTTCTCCCGGAAATCGCGCAAGAGGCCGCGGATCTCCCGGCTCTCGTCCTTCAGGACCGGGTCCATGACGCCGCGCTGCGGCCGGCCGGTCCTCATGTCCTGAATGGTCGCCAGCACGCCGGCCATGTAGCGCCTCTGCATGAGCCCGAGGATCAGCAAGGCGAGCGTGCCCACCAGCAGCAGCAGGGCGATGCCGACGACGACCATGTACCAGCGCGCCTCGACGATACGGCTCGAGACGAAGGCGAGCTCGTGGAGAATGACGAGGCTGCCGGTCGTCGCCGCTCCGGTCAGCGGGAAGATGCCGACTAGAACGCGCTCGCCGTCGATGCGCGTGCGCTCGAAGCGCACCGACCGCGCGACCGGCGTGCCGCTCGCGATGATCGGGTGGCACTGCACGTCGCGCGGCATGCGGCGAGTCGACACGACGATCTGGCCGGAGGCGTCGCACAGGCCGAGCGCCAGGATGCGTTCGTCGCTCGTGAGCCGCTCGAACAGCGGCCTCAATTCCTGCGAGGGGCTCGTCACCTCGCGCTCGATCCGGTCGCGGATCGAATTGAAGACCAGCTCCGAGCGCAATTCGACATCGCGGCGCGACCATTGCTCGATCAGCGAGGTGGACAGCGGCACCAGCGCGGCGATCAGGCCGAGGAGGGCAATGGCGAAAAATGCCAGCAGCAACAAGCCGCGGGACACATTACTCATGGACTGTGCCGGGCCGGCGCTTCGCGCATCAGGCGCTCGCGACGAACCCGCTCCTGTTTGCCGGTTCCCGCGTCACGCGCGGGTTGCCGGTCGCTGTCGCTTCGGGTTCTGAAGCCGATTCTTCCGTCAATGCACCCAGTCGCGCGACAGCCTCATCGCGGTGACGATGATGCCGACCATCGAATAGGTCTGGGGGAAATTGCCCCACAGCGCGCCGTTGGCCGGATCGATGTCCTCCGAAAGGAGACCGACATGGTTGCGGCGGGCGAGAAGCCCTTCGAAAATCTCGCGCGCCTCCTCGACGCGGCCAATGGCGAACAGCGCGTCGGCGAGCCAGAAGGTGCAGATATTGAACGAGGTGGAGGGCGTGCCGAAATCGTCCTTCTCGTCGTAGCGCAGCAGGAAGCCGGCGCGCGTCAGCCGCTTCTGCAGCTTGCCGACAGTGGCGACGAAGCGCGGGTCGCTCGCCTCGACCACGCCGAGTTCGTGCAGCAGCAGCGTGCTGGCATCGGCCCCCGCGCCATCGAAGCTCGCGGCGAAGAAGCCCTCCCGCTCGTTCCAGGCGCGTGTCAGGATCGCCTCGCGGATACGCTCGGCATGGGCGCGCCAGTAGCCTGCGCGTTCGTCCAGACCGAGTGTCCCGGCGATGCGCGCGAGGCGGTCGCAGGCGGCAAAACACATCGCGGCCGAATGCGTGTGGGTCGACTGGCGGCCGCGATATTCCCAGATGCCGGCATCGGGCTCGAAGGCATTGGCGGCGGCCGTCTCGCCGAGCGGCTCCAGCTCGCGGAACAGCGCGACGCCGCCAAGCTCCGGCAGGCGGTGGTCGAAGAACATCTGCGACGCCGCGAGGATCATGCTGCCGGTGACGTCGTGCTGCACCTGATCGGCGGCGGCATTGCCGATCCGGACCGGCCCGTCGCCGCCGAAGCCGGTGAGCGATTCCGAAATGCGCTCCTCCAGCGAATCTTCCGGCACGATCGCGTAGACCGGCTTGAGGTTCGGCCTCTTCTCGGTGGCGATGACCGTGCGCATGTAGTCGAGGAAGCGCTCCATGGTCAGCGTCGCGCCGAGCTTGTTCAGTGCGTGAACCGTGAAATAGGCGTCGCGCAGCCAGCAGAACCGATAGTCCCAGTTGCGGCCGGTGCCGGGAGCCTCGGGGATCGAGGTTGTCAGCGCCGCGACGATGGCGCCGGTCTCCTCCGACGAGCAGAGCTTCAGGGTAATGGCGGCGCGGATCACCGCTTCCTGCCATTCGTAGGGCACCGAGAGGTAGCGCACCCAATCGAGCCAGTACTGGCGAGTGGAGCGCAGGAACGCGCCCCAGACGCCGTCGATGGAGTTCGGGAAGGTCTCGTCGGCATGGACGATCAGCGTCATCGGCCGGGTGACGACGAAGCGCGCCTCGCTCGACAGGTAGGCGACCGGGACGTCGGAGGTCAGGCGCACCGAGCCGGCATCGGACACATAGCGAATATGGTTCGAGCCGGGGATCGGCAAGCCGTCATGACGGCCGTAGGCCATGGTCGGCCGCATCCGCACGCGCACCATCGGGTTGCCCGCGACTGGCTCGATGCGGCGCATGATCATGGGCGGGCGGAACACGCGATCGTACTGCTTGAAGCGTGGGGCGAAATCGATGACGCGCACCGCCGATCCGTCCGCCGCGGTCAGCACCGTGGTCAGGATCGCGGTGTTGCGCTCGTAGGCCTGTTCGCTGGCGACGAGACCCTCCAGTTCGATGGCCATGTAGCCGCGCTGCGGGTCCGGACCGCCGATCAGCGACGAGAACAAGGGGTCGCCATCGATGCGCGGCCAGCAGGTCCACACGATGCGCGCCTGCCTGTCGATGAGCGCCGCGACCGTGCTGTTGCCGATCACCGCCATTTCGGGCGGCGCGGGCCTGTCCGCATGCACTTCCATCAGGACATCCTCCCCGCCAGCGTGGCGAGCCAGGCCCTTACCTCGCGGGCATGGGCGAAGGGCTCGTCACCCCTGTTGAAATGCTCGCCCGCGACGCGCAGGCCAAAGCCGCCCGCCTCGCGCGCCACCGCGAAGGCGTCCTCGTCGGCGCGGTCGTCGCCGATCATGATCGGACGCCGGCCGGCAAAGGGCGTGCGCTGCATGAATTCGAGCAGCGCCGTGCCCTTGGACTGGCCACGCGGCATGACCTCGATGACGGCCCTGCCCTCCTTGATCTGATGGTCGAGCCGAAGCGCCGCGATCAGATCGAGGAGCCCGGACCTGAGGCGACCATGGGCGGCGGGCGCCTGCCGGTAGTGGACCGCGATGATGGCCCCCTTGTTCTCAAGCCTTAACCCAGGATCGGCCGCGACGATCCTGACAATGCCCTCGACCAGTTCGCGCGGCGCATCGCCGGCGCGCGGCGACTGTCCGGCCGGCGGGGCGAAAGTGAATTCGATGCCGTGCAGGCCGGAAGCGTCGAGCCCCTTACCGAGGAAGCGGCCGACCTCGGTAAGCGTGCGGCCGGTGACGATGGCGAAAGCACCGCCCAGCAAGGTTCTCACCCGCCTTATGTCGGTCCTGAGCCCGCGCGGCACCACGACATCCTCGGGCCGGCCGACGATGTCGACCAGCGTGCCGTCGAAATCGGTGAAGATGGCGAAACCGTCGGGATTGCCAGCGATATCGAGGGCCAGGGAAGCGACGATGCCGCGCTCGCTCGCGGCCTGGTGCGCAACGAGGCTCGCCTCATCGTTGTGGGAACCGGTCTCGTTCCTGGATCTTGTCAGCATCGGTCCTGTCCATTGATCGCCGGGCGAATGTCGCCGCCCGATCTCTTGTCCCGATGCGCAATGCGTGCCGTATCCGGCCCCTGAAGCGACCCCATGCTCAAGGCAACGCGCCACCTCCGCATCGGTTCCACTGCTCGCGGAAATCATGTCCGGGTCATGTCCGGGAACGCCCCGGCGCCAGACCGCGTTCCCCACCGGTCGGAAGCCGGGGGAGAGCCATGGCAAGGCAAGCGGTGAAACGGAAGCCCGCGCGGCGGACCGAGGGCGTGATCGGTCACGGCCTCGAGCAGCTGCCTTCCGTCATCGTGTCCAGCTACAATCTGGAACTGCGCGACAAGGAAGGCTTTATCGGCGACCGGGCGTCGAAATCAGCCTTCACCGACACTCTGGAGGAATGGCGCAAGCGCCTCGCCAGGCTCGATGCCGATCCGCTGGGCGAGGTCGCGACCGAGGACCTCGGCAAGAAACAGCTCGACCAGCTCATGACGGGCAAGGATGCCGAGGCCGCGGCGCTGATCCACGCGGCGGTCGAGGATTTCGCTGCGGCGCTCGCCGGCGTCATCCGGCGCTACCGCCGCACAAAAGCTTGGAAGAATGTCGAGAGAATCGCCGCGGGCGGCGGATTTCGGGAGAGCCGCGTGGGCGAGCTGGCCATCGCGCGCGCCAGCGCATTGCTGAAATCCGAGGGCGTCGAGATCGGCATCCACCCGATCCGCAACCATCCCGACGAGGCTGGGCTGATCGGCGCGGCGCACCTGATGCCCGCATGGATGCTGGCCGGCCATGACGCGATTCTCGCCGTGGACATTGGCGGCTCCAACATCCGAGCGGGCGTGGTGCGTCTCGGCATCAAGAAGAACCCCGATCTGTCCAAGGCCGAGGTCTGGAAGTCCGAGCTCTGGCGCCATGCCGACGAGGCGCCGTCACGAACAGCCGCGATCGACAAGCTGATCGGGATGCTGGAGGGCCTGATCAGCAAGACGAAGAAAGAGGAGCTGGCGCTTGCCCCGGTGATCGGCATCGGCTGCCCGGGCCTCATCCGCGAGGACGGCGCGATCGCGCGCGGCGGCCAGAACCTCCCGGGCGGCAACTGGGAGAGTGAGCATTTCAATCTGCCGGCGCACATCGCCAGAGCCATTCCCGAGATCGGCGGGCACGAGACGGTCGTCGTGATGCACAACGACGCCGTCGTTCAGGGCCTCAGCGAGGTGCCGTTCATGCAGGACGTGAAGGAATGGGGCGTCGTGACCATCGGCACCGGCCTCGGCAACGCGTCGTTCCGCAACAGGTCGGCCGACTGACGCGCATGGGCTGGCCGAACGGCCGGTAGACGGGCGGCGCGTCCGCGCGCCACCATGGCGGCACCTCCGCAAATACGACCCGCATTGTCATGGATCGCCACACGATGGACCAGCAGACGCCTTCGCCCGCGCCGACCGCTGATGCGCTCGTCTTCGACCGCCTGATGACGGCACGGCATTCCTGCCGCGCCTTCCTGCCCGATCCACTGCCGCGCGCGACGATCGAGGCGATCCTGACGGTCGCGCAGAAGACCGCCTCCTGGAACAACACGCAGCCCTGGCAGGTGACCATCGCCAGCGGCGCGGCGCGCGATGCCTTCCGCGACCTCATGGTGTCGCTGGCCACCGGCAGCGGCTCGCCTGATTCCGCCGAGGCCAAGCCCGATGCCGACTTCCCCTTCCCGCGGGAATATCGCGGTGCGGCGCTGGACAGGCGGCGCGCCTGCGGCTTCCAGCTCTATGACGCGGTGGGCGTCGCGCGCGGCGACAAGGTGGCCTATGCACGCCAGGCCTTGCGCAATTTCCAGCTGTTCGACGCGCCGCACGTGGCCATCATCAGCACCGAGGAGCCACTCGGCGTCTATGGCGCCGTCGATTGCGGCGCCTATGTCTCGAACTTCATGACCGCGGCTACCTCGTTCGGCGTGGCTACCATCGCCCAGGCGGCTCTCGCCGTTCACTCCAGGGCGATCCGCACCCATTTCGGCATGGGCGAAGACCGCCGCGTCGTCTGCGGCATTTCCTTCGGCCTTGCCGACGCCGCCCATCCCGTCAATGCCTATCGCACCGCGCGCGCCGGCCTCGACGAGGTCGTGACCTGGGCCGAATAGGTCGCGCTGCCATGCCGGAGGAAACCAAGCGCATCGCGGTCTATGTCGATGCCGATGCCTGTCCGGTGAAGGACGAGGTCTATCGCGTCGCCCAGCGCTACCGGCTGCATGTCTTCGTCGTGGCGAATGCGCCGCTGGCCGTGCCGCGTGAGCCGTGGATCGAGCGCGTGGTGGTCAGCGAGGGCCCCGATATCGCGGACGACTGGATCGCCGAGCGGGCCGGGCGCGGTGACGTCGTTGTCACCGCCGATATCCCGCTGGCGGCACGGGCGGTGAAGGCCGGCGCAACCGTTCTTGCTCCGAACGGGCGGCTGTTCGATATGGCCTCGATCGGCATGGCGCTCGCCACGCGCAACCTCATGGACGATATCCGCTCGGCGGGCGGGGCAACGCGCGGGCCGCCGGCCTTCTCGCCACGGGACCGCTCGGCCTTCCTGTCGGCGATGGATCTGGCGGTGGTCAGGCTCCGGCGCGACGGCTTCCTTGCGGGCTGATGCGGCAGCGCGAGCGGCTGGACGCGTCCCGGGCAATCCGCGACGGTCGCGCACAGGACCGCAACGAGGTGGTGATGACCAAGGGCAGCGCGCCGGCCGGGGACGCATCCCGCCTGATCGACGGGAAGATCGCGGCGCTCGACGACTGGCGCGGCGCGGTGCTGGCGCGCGTGCGGACGCTCATTCACGAAGCCGGGCCCGAGGTGAGCGAGGAGATCAAATGGCGCGGAGTGCCGGTCTGGTCCCATGGCGGGATCATCTGCACCGGCGAGACCTACAAGGCCGTGGTGAAGCTGACCTTCGCCAGGGGCGCCTCGCTGGCCGACCCCGCCGGCCTGTTCAATGCCAGCCTCGACGGCAATACGCGGCGCGCGATTGATCTGCGCGAGGGCGATACGATCAACGAGACCGCGCTGAAGGAACTGATCCGCGCGGCAGCGGCGCTGAACGCGGCGTCACGCAAGAAATGACCGATTGAAGCGGGCTGGAGCGGGTGAAGGGAATCGAACCCTCGTATGCAGCTTGGGAAGCTGCCGTTCTACCATTGAACTACACCCGCGTCGGCGCGGACCATAGCCAAGGCGGGGGTGGCAGCGCAAGACACGCCTCCCGAGCGCACGCGCGCGCGGAGAACGGCCCGCGGCGGCGCCCGCGGGCCGTCCCATGAGGGCGGCCATGAGGAGCGATGGGGACTGGCCGCCCCGCGCCCGGCGGCGCCGCTCTTGAGGCGGTCACCGTGATCCGGGCGATGCGTCGACCGGGCCGGCGTCGGAGCCTCCCGATCCGGCACGCCGTCGTCCCGTCCGGAGACAGCGGCGCGCCTTCAGGGCAGGCGTCGCAAGCGGGAGGCCCGGATGCCGGTTTCACGCCCCGGTGGAGCCGCCTGCTTGCGGAGGCGGTGAAGGAACCGTAAACGCGCCCGGTGTCCCAGCTTTCCCTGCCCATCGACGCGGCACTGCCGGCGCTGAAGACCGCCCTTGCAGCGGGTCCGCGCGCCGTTCTTGTCGCGCCGCCCGGCGCCGGCAAGTCGACCCGCGTGCCGCTCGTCCTGATGGAGGAAGCCTGGTCGGGGGCGGGCAAGATCCTCGTGCTTGAGCCACGCCGCATCGCCGCCCGCGCCGTGGCCGACCGCATGGCGAAGACACTTCGCGAGGAGGTCGGCGGCCGCGTCGGTCTCAGGGTCCGCTTCGGCTCGAAGGTCTCCGCGCGAACGCGCGTCGAGGTGGTGACCGAGGGCATCTTCACGCGGATGATCCTCGACGATCCCGCGCTGACCGGAGTCTCGGCCGTGCTGTTCGACGAATTTCACGAGCGCAGCCTCGATGCCGATCTCGGCCTCGCGCTCGCCCTCGACGCACAAGGGGCCCTGCGCGAGGATCTGCGCATTCTCGTCATGTCCGCGACGCTGGACGGGGCGCGGGTGGCCCGTCTCCTCGGCGACTGCCCCGTGGTGGAAAGCGAGGGCCGCGCCTATCCGGTGATGACGCGTCACGTCGGACGCGACCCGAACGCGCGGATCGAGGACGAGATGGCGCGTACCGTGCGGCGGGCGCTTGCCGAGGAGGCCGGCTCGGCGCTGGTCTTCCTGCCGGGCGCGGCTGAGATCAGGCGCACCGCCGACCTGCTCGCGGCGACGGTCAGGGATCCAACCGTCGATATCGTCCAGCTGTTCGGCGCGCTCGACCGTGCCGATCAGGACAGGGCCATCGAACCGGCGCCGCCTGGCCGCCGCAAGGTCGTGCTGGCGACCTCGATCGCCGAGACGTCGCTGACCATCGAGGGCGTTCGCGTGGTGGTCGATTCCGGCCTTGCCCGCGTGCCGCGTTTCGAGCCCGATCTCGGCCTGACGCGACTGGAGACGGTGCGCGTGTCGCGCGCGGCCGCCGACCAGCGGCGCGGCCGTGCCGGCCGCACGGAGCCGGGTGTCTGCTACCGGCTCTGGGACGAAGCGCAGGAGGGTGCCTTTCCGGCCTATGCGACCCCGGAGATCCTTGCCGCCGACCTTTCCTCGCTGCTGCTGGACTGCGCGGCATGGGGCGTCACCGATCCCGCGGCGCTCGCCTTCCTCGACCCGCCGCCGAAGCCCGCGCTGAGCGAGGCACGGGCCCTGCTCGAAAGCCTCGGCGCGCTGGAACGCGATGGGCGCATCACCGACGAAGGCAAGCGCCTGCGCGCCCTTCCCCTCGCGCCCCGGCTGGCGCGCATGGTGGTGGACGGATCGCGGCGCGGCGAAGGGCGCCTGGCGGCAGAACTGGCCCTGCTCGTCTCCGAGCGCGGCCTCGGCGGCGACGACATCCATATCGGCCACCGGCTCGACCGGCTGCGCTCGGATCGCTCGCGTCGCGCCGAGGATGCGCGTCGCATGGCTGCCGGCTGGCTGCGCGAGGTCGATGCCCGGCCGGATATCGGTTCCGGGCATGAGCGCGCCGGCGCGGTGCTGGCGCTGGCCTTTCCCGACCGGATCGCGCGGGCGCGCGGCAAGGATGGTGACTTCGTGCTCGCCAACGGCCGGGGCGGCTCGGTCGACCCGGCTTCGCCGCTGGCGCGCGAAACCTTCCTGGCCGTCGCGGAGATCGGCGGCATCGCGGCCCGCGCGCGCATTCTCTCCGCGGCCCCCATCAGCCTTGCCGAGATCGAGGTCGATTTCGCCGACCGGATCGAAACGCGGGAGGACGTGACCTTCGACAAGACCGCTGCCGCGCTCAGGGCGCGCCGCTCGCGACGCATCGGCGCGGTCAACCTCGGCGAGCAGACGCTCGCTGTTCCGGCGACGGAGGCAAGCGCTGCCGCCCTCGCCGAAGGCATTGCCAGCCTCGGCCTGTCCCGCCTGCCCTGGTCGAAGGCCCAGCTCGCGCTGCGCCACCGGGTCGCCTTCCTGCGGCGGGTGGACGAGAGCTTCCCCGACCTGTCCGACGACGCGCTGGCATCCAGCGCCGCCGACTGGCTCGCGCCGCATCTCATGGGCAAGACGGCGCTGCCGCAGATCGGCGCCGACGATCTCGGCAATGCTCTCGACCAGCTCGTGCCATGGGACGTGAAGCGACGGGTCGAAGCAGACCTGCCAAGCCATTTCGACGCTCCGTCAGGGCAACGCCACGCCATCGACTACGAGGGCGAGGAGCCGGTTCTGTCGATCCGCGTGCAGGAGCTGTTCGGCCTCGGCGTTCACCCGAGCGTCGCGCGCGGCAAAATCCCGCTGGTCGTGGAACTGCTGTCGCCGGCCCACCGTCCGGTGCAGATCACGCGCGACCTGCCGGGCTTCTGGAAGGGCTCTTGGCAGGCGGTGAAATCCGAGATGAAGGGCCGCTACCCGCGCCATCCCTGGCCTGACGATCCGGCCTCGGCGGCGGCCACGCACAGGGCGAAGCCGCGCGGCACGTGACGGCTCGTGCGTCAGTCGAAGAAGGGTGACGTCGAACCATAGGAACTCGGCACCTGCTGGCGGTCGATCAGCATGCGGTCGCGTGCCGACAGGCCATACCGGCGGCGCGGCGGACCATAATGGCGTTCGACGTAATCGGGTTCATCGCGCCACCGGCGACGCCTGACCCAGCGGCGGCGATGGCGGCGGCGCCACTGCATCTCGCGCGCTCCGGCCGGCGCGGCGACGAAGGCGAAGCCGGCGGCGGCAAGAGCCAAGGCCAGAATGCCGCGCCTTGCGATCCGTTCGGTCATGACGGTCTCCTGTCGATCGGGAACGAGCTGACCGGGAGAAACGCACGAAAGAGTGGCGGCGTTCCCGAAGCCCCTCATGCCGGCGCTTGCATTCGCCCGGTCCCTCGCTGACAACTCCCCTCCCGGAGGATGCCATGCCTGAAACTGTCAGCCGTTCCGTCGAGATCATCGAGGTCGCGCCCCGCGACGGCCTGCAGAACGAGAAGGCGATGGTCTCGACCGAGGACAAGATCGCCCTCGTCGAACGGGCCTTCGCGGCCGGCTTCCGCCATGTCGAGGCGGTGTCCTTCGCCCATCCGAAGCACGTGCCGCAGATGGCCGATGCCGAGGCCGTGATGGCCGGGCTCGCGGGGCGTTACGCAGACCGCAACCTGATCGGGCTCGCGCTCAACGCGCGCGGGGCCGACCGGGCGGTGGCGGCGAAATGCACGCAGATCAACTACGTGGTCTCGGCGTCCGAGGGCTTCGCCAGACGCAATCAGAACGCCTCCACCGCCGATCTCATCGCCGGCGCGAGGGACGTGGCCGCCATCGCGCGGGTGGCTGGCATTCCGATGTCGATTTCGGTGACCACCTGTTTCGGCTGCCCGTTCGACGGCGAGGTGCCGGTGGAGCGGGTCATGGAGGTCGTCGAGGCCCTGTTGCCGCTGGACCCCTTCGACATCGGCTTCGCCGACACGATCGGCTGCGGCGTGCCCTCGCAGGTCACGGATATGCTGACGCGGGCGAAAAAGCTGTCCTCGACAGTGAAATGGCGGTGCCATTTCCACGACACGCGCAATACCGGCATCGCCAACGCCATCGCGGCGGTGGCGGCGGGCGTCGATTTCCTCGACGCCTCGACGGGCGGCGTCGGCGGCTGCCCCTTCGCGCCCGCCGCCACCGGCAACGTGGCCGCCGAGGATCTCGTCTATGCGTTCAACCGCATGGGCATCGAGACCGGGCTCGACATTGACACGGTGATCGACACGGCGCGCTGGCTGGCCGGCGTGCTCGGCAAGCCCATGCCCTCGGCACTGCTGCGGGCGGGCGTGTTTCCGGCCCGCGCGGCGTGATGCGCTAGCGGCTGCCCAAAGCCCGCGCCTTGGCCTGATCCCACCACCAGATCGTCGGGAAGGCGGCCGCGCCGTAATAGGGCATGGTCTCCGGCCGCGAATAGCGGTTCCAGCGAGCGGTGCGCTGCTGGTCCAAATACCAGGTCGGGATCATGTAGTGATTGGCGAGCAGCACGCGGTCCATGGCGCGCGTCGCGGCGACCAGTTCGGTGCGGTCCCTGGCGTAGATGATCTTCTCGATGATCGCGTCGAGAGCCGGGTTCTTGATGCCGGCATAGTTGTACGATCCGGGTCTGTCCGCCGCCGCCGCGCCAAAGAAGTCGCGCTGCTCGTTGCCGGGCGACAGCGTCTGAGGGTAGGAGCCGAAGATCGCCTCGAAGTTCCGCTCGCGGATGCGGTTCACATATTGCGATGAATCGACGACGCGCAGTTGCAGATCGACGCCGAGGCGTTCGAGCGCGGTCTTGAAGGCGAGGGCGTGGCGCTCGAAGGTCGGGCCGTTCAGCAGCAGTTCGATACGGAAGGGCTCGCCGGTCTGTGCGTTGACCATGCGCCGGTTGCGCACGACGTAGCCCGCCTCCTGCATCAGGCGCAGCGCCTCGCGCAGGTTGTTGCGCTGGTTCTCCGACGACCCGCCGGCCGGCAGCGACGGCGCGCTCGTGAAGATTTCCGCCGGCACCTTGTCGCGAACGGTTTCGAGGATGGCGAGTTCGCGGCCCTCCGGAAGGCCCGTCGCGGCAAGTTCGGTCGCGACGAAGAAGCTGGTCGTGCGCTTGTAGGCGCCGAACATCAGGTTGGCGTTCATCGTGTCGAAGTCGAACATGGCGATCAGCGCTCGGCGCACGCGCGCGTCCTGGAATTTCGGCAGGCGCAGGTTGAGGATGATCGCCTGCATCTGCGTGGAGGCGCGTTCGGAGAACTCCTCGCGGATGACGCGACCGTCCCTGACCGCTGGGAAATCGTACTGCGTCGCCCAGACGCGCGCCGAAATCTCGGTGCGGAAATCGATCTGGTCGGCCTTGAACGCCTCCAGCTCGACCGTGCCGTCGCGGAAGAACTCGTAGCGCAGCTCGTCGATATTGTGCTTGCCGACATAGATCGGCAGGTCCTTCGCCCACCAGTCCGGCACGCGCTCGAAGGCCAGCGAGCGGCCGGCCTCGAAGCTCTTGATGTGGTAGGGGCCGGAGCCGAGCGGCGGCTCCAGTGTGGTCTGCGAGATGTCGCGGCGGCGCCCCTGCGCGTCCGTTCCCTCCCACCAGTGTCTCGGCAGGATCTGGAGCTGGCCGACGATCTGCGGCTTCTCGCGATTGCCGGGCGCGTCGAAGGTGAAGGTGACCTCGCGCTCGGCGGTCTTCTCCACCTTCACGACGTTGCGATAGTAGAAGCCCCGGCGCGGATCGAGCTTCTTCACCTGCTCCATGGTCCAGATCACGTCCTCGGGCGTGATCGGCTGGCCGTCGTGCCAGCGCGCAGCCGGGTTGATGCGATAGGTCACGGAGGAAAAATCCGCGGGATGACGAACCGCATCGGCGATGGCGCCGTAGGCGGTGGATATCTCGTCCATCGCGTCCTCGAACAGCGGCATGTAGAGGTGCGCGGTGACGGGGGCGGCCGAGCCTCTGGGAATGACCGTGTTGAAACTGTCGAACGTCCCCTCGACGGAATCGCGGACGAGGCCGCCCTTCGGCGCGGCCGGGTTGACGTAGCCGGTGTGCCGGAAGCCGGGCGGGTACTTGATCTCGCCGGTGAGGCTGAGCGCGTGCCGCCAGACCGGCGTCTCCTGCGCCACGGCCGGCAGGCCGAACATGGCGGCGGCGAACGGAGCGAGGACGACGGACCGGCGGTCGGGGGCGAAGGCGGACACCGCGGCTGCGGCCTTCTGCTCGGCATCGGTCATAGCGGCATCGGTCCTGACATGGCTTTCAACGGGATTTTCGCCATCATAGGCTGCACGATGGCGGTGGGAAGGCAGGGCCTGCGACAGGCCGTCCGCTTGCAACGTTACCTAAAGCATCCCAGCTATGGCGGCGGGAGACTTGTCCATGATCCAACTGCGCTGGCTCGTTCTCGGCCTGATCGCGCTGCCTTTTCTCGAATTCGCGACCTTTTTCTGGGTCGCGGGTCGCGTCGGCTTCTTCGCCGCGCTGCTCGGCGTGCTCGCGACATCGTTCCTTGGCGTCATGATCCTCAAGGGCGGCGCGCGACTGCTGTTCTCGCAGATGGCGCGCGGCGGTGTCGTGCTGATGTCGGGCGATGCCGCCAAGGGCAGCATGCTGACCGCCTTTGCCGGCCTTCTCTTCGCCATTCCGGGCTATGTGACCGACGTCATCGCGGTGCTCCTGCTACTGCCCGCGATCAAGGGCCTGCTGTCGGGCGGCGCAACGCTGCAGACCGCCTCGGCCCGGCGTCCGACACCGCCCGGCGTGGTCGATCTCGACCCCGCCGACTGGCGCGAGGAACCGCGCCGGCCGCCGCAGGATCCGCGACTCGGACCGCGCTGACGCCTCAGCCCTTCGCCTTGGCTGCAAAGAAGGCCGCGATGGCCGCCTGCGGCTCGCCCGTCCTGTAGGCATCCGACAGGGCGTCGATGCCGGCATAGATGCCCTCCTCGATCGAGACACGCTCCCAGCGGCCGATCAGCGCCTTCTGCGCGCGTACGGCCTTCGGCGTGCCTCTGGCGATGCCGGCGAGCCAGTGATCGACCGCCCCGTCCAGTTCGCCGGCCGGTGCAACCTTCTGGACGAAGCCCATCGCGCGGGCCTCCTCGGCCCCATAGAGCTGACCGGTGAGCAGCATCTCACGCGTTTTCCCCCAGCCGATCAGGCCCGGCAGCAAGGCCGCCTCGATCACCGAGGGGATGCCCATATGGACCTCCGGCATGCCGAAAACGGCCGTCTCGGAGGCGACGCGCATGTCGCAGCAGGCGGCGACCTCCAGCCCGCCACCGAGGCAGAAGCCGCTGATCCGCCCGATCACCGGCACCGGGCAGGCACGGACGGCGGCGCAGGCCTGATGCAGGCGGGTGATGAACAGACGCGCGGTGTCCGCGTCGAAGGCGCCAAGCTCGTTGAGGTCCGCGCCGCCGATGAAGGCCTTCTCGCCCGCACCGGTCAGGATGACGGCCCGCAGCGCCTCGTCCTCGGACAGCCGTGAGAAAACCGCCGCAAGCTCCACCAGCAGCGGCGTCGAGAGGCAGTTGAGCCGGCGCTGGTTGTCGATGGCAATCTCGGCGACGCGGTTGCCCGCCCGTTCCCTGAATTCGACCCTGATGCCTGGCTCGGCCATCGCCACACTCCCCATTTCGCGATGCAGACCTTGGCGGAACCGCCCCCCGGGCATCAACCCGTCCGAGCGGCTCCGCGCCCCGTCCTTGCCCCTGTTCGCCCCGCGTGGTAGCTGGCGCGCCACATCGTCGCGCCTTGCGGTTCCGCACAGCGCCCCTCACCTGACGCCAAGCCCGCGAACGGAGCGAAGAAGCATGACCACCAACGGCGAACCCGCGCTCGACGCAGCCCCGCAGCTCAACGTGCTGGCCCAGTATGTGCGCGATCTCTCGTTCGAGAACCGCAATGCGCCGCGCTCGCTGATGCCGCAGAACGACCAGCCGGCGATCAACATCCAGATCAATGTCAACGCCAATCCGATGAGCGCCGAGGAGTTCCAGGTGGAACTCACCATCGAGGGCGACGCCAAGACCAAGGAAATGACGCTCTTCAAGTTCGAGCTGATTTTCGGCGGCATCTTCCGGATCGCCGGCGTTCCCGAGGACTCCATCCATCCGATGGTGCTGATCGAGTGCCCGCGCCTGCTGTTCCCCTTCGCGCGCCAGATCATCGCCAACGCCACCCGCGACGGCGGCTTCCCGCCGCTCTATCTCGATCCGATCGATTTCGTCGCGCTCTATCGCCAGCGCATGGCGCAGGCCCCGGCGGAGGGCGGCGGCCCGGCCCTCACCCAGTGAGCGGTTCCGCCTCGACCGATACGGAAAGCCGGGCTCAGCGCCCGGCTTTTTCGCGAGAAGCACCATGATCGCCGACCGCGCCGCCTTTGTCCGGGCCCATACGCGGCTGATGCCGGTGCCGCATGCGCCGGAGATCGCGCTGCATCTCGCGGACGAGGCCACCGCCCTCTGGCAGAAGACCGAGGAGGAGTTGGGCACGATCGGCCTGCCGCCGCCGTTCTGGGCCTTCGCCTGGGCCGGCGGACAGGCGCTGGCGCGCTATGTGCTCGACAATCCCGGCGTCGTGCGCGGCCGGCGCGTGCTGGATGTCGCGACCGGCTCGGGGCTCGTCGCCATCGCGGCGGCCAAGGCCGGGGCGGCCGAGGTGACCGGCGTCGACATCGACGCCTTCGCCGAGGTGGCGGTGGGTCTCAATGCCGGCGCCAACGGCGTCACCGTGACGGCGCGCACTGGCGACCCCTCCGGCACGGACGACGGCTGGGACGTGATCCTTGCCGGCGACATCTGCTACCAGCGCGACATGACCGAGGCGATGATGGCCTGGCTCGGCCCGATCGCCGCAGAGGGCCGCCCCGTGCTGATCGGCGACCCCGGCCGCACCTACCTGCCGAGGGAACGGCTGGTGAAACTCGCGGAATACGAAGTGCCGGTGACACGGGCGCTGGAGGATCTAGAGATCAAGCGCACGGCGGTCTGGAGATTGCGGCAAGGCCCTTAGCCGGCTGCTCGCAATTGTTTGATAATTCCACGAAAAATGCGGGGATGCGCCACACTGTCGCCGTCTCCATCTCTATCCTCGCCGCATGGTCCGGTTCGCCTTGGGAGGATAGCGATGCAACTCACCGCCGAAGTTCGTCCCACTGCCTTCAAGGCACGCCCGTTCAAGGTTGTCTTCAAGCATGACGACGTGGTCGTCGGCGAATGGCCGGCCGCTTCCGTTCAAGCAGCCGAGGAGCGGATCGCGGAGACGCTTTGCGCGCTGAATTGGAAGGAATGCGGCGGGGCGGCCTGGCGCCGTCCGGCCTGATGTCGGCTGGAAGCAACTGAAACAGCTGATAGCGCCGAGGATCGTTGGCGCGAAACCGCGGTGATCGACAGAAGGGCCAACAACAACGCCCTTCCGACGAGATCGCCATGCGCTTTTCCCCGTCCCGATCGCTGTCTTCCTCGCAGCTCTCCCGCCGCAGCATCGCCCTAGCCTTCGCCGGTCTGCCGCTGGTGGCGCTCGCGCCGGCCCGGGCGTCCGGCGGCGCGGCCATTGGCTCCGACCTCGTGCGTGTCCGCGCCAAGGTCAACGCCTATGCCGACCTGCTGGACCTCGCCGGGCAGATGCGGACCATGTGGCAGCGATATACCTGGCTGGTGAACCCGGACCGCGGGCCGAGCGGCAACGAGGCCAGCATCAACGGCCTGCACGAACCGCGCGACCTCTCGCGCGAGCTGGCCGCCGCCCGCGCCGAGGTGAGCCAGAGCCCGTCGCTCGCGGAATGCGACCCGGCCATGGCCATGGTCATCCAGCTGCATGGCGAGGTGGCGCCCCTCGTGACGGAGGCCGCCGCCTACCATGCCTCCGGCCAGCACAGACAGGACGGCGGCGCGAAGGCGCGCGAATATCATGCCCGCCTGCGCAAGGCCGTGCCGGCCTTCCTCACGGCCTACCGCGAGGCCCAGACGACGCTGGAACCGGTGCGGGAAGTGGTCGAGCAGGCGGAACTCGCCGCCTTCGAGCGCCGCGCCGGCCGCGATGGTCGCTGGACCATCCGCCGCACGACCATCGAGGCGCGCCGGGTCATGGCGGTGTTCCCGCGTGCCGGCGGCGTGATCGAGCTCGGGAGGCTCGACGACGCAATGAACGCCTACGAAGCCGTGCTCGGCGAAGCGGAGACCTTCGCCGCCGCCAATCCGCAGGCGATGATCGGTTTCGAGCGATCGGCCCGGAACTATCTCGCCGCCATGCGCCAGGCACGCACGCGCATCTCGACGTTTCCCGCCGAACCCAAGCGCTGGGCGCCTGAAATCGCGGATGTCGAGACGCCGTATCAGGGCCTCCTGACTTTCGCCGACGCCGTGTTGCGTAATCTCGCCTGACCAGTCCTTGCGGTGGCGCATTGACGCGCCCGCCGCGCCGGTGACAGACAGGGCGATGCACGACAGCGGGGCCCGGACAGCGTGAGCGAGACCACATCCGCCGTTCCCGGCCAGCCGTCGCCCGCGACGGAAACGCGGCTCGCCACCATCTGGCGCGACAACGTCGCCCGTCCCGTGCGAGCGCTGAAGGCAGCCTACCTGCCGCTCCTGATGGTCTATTTCGCCTATGGCGCGCTGGGCATCATCGATGTCGCCCGCGACATGTGGATCAAGGAGAGCCTGTCGCTGTCCCCGGCCGAACTGGCGGGGATCGGCGTCTGGCTGAGCCTGCCCTGGACCATCAAGATGGTGTTCGGGCAACTCGTCGATTCCGTGCCGCTGTTCGGCTTGCAGCGGCGCGTCTACGTGCTGATCGGCGCCGCCTTTACTGCCTCGGGACTGGTGACGCTGGCAGGCGCCGCCGGCGGCTGGCTCGCCGCGTTGAGGTCGGATCAGGCCTATGTGATGGGAGCGCTGCTGATCGTGCTCGGCGCGGTCATCCAGGACGTCGTGGCGGACGCCATGTCGTCGGAAGTGGTCGAGCGCGTCGATGCAGCCGGCAATCCGCGCGCGGATGCCGAGATTCGCGCCGATCTGGGCATGGTGCAGGTGCTCGGCCGCCTCGCGCTCGGCATCGGCATCCTGTCGGTCGCTGGTCTGTCCGGCTTCCTGGCCCAGCACTTCACCCGCGAGCAGGTCTTTCTCGCCGGGCTGGTCATTCCGCTGATCTCGGTCACCGGCATCCTGCTCTACCGGGGGGAGACGGCGGAGCGCCGCCCGCTCGACTGGCGCATCCTTGGCGGCGGCATCGGCTTCGGCGCTTTCGTCGTCGCGGTGGCGCTCGGCGGCGTTCCCTATGCGCAGGAGGTGGTCTTCGCCGGCTCCATGGTGGTGGTGATCACGATGCTGCACATCGTCACCCGCGACATCGATCCGGCGACGCGGCGCTCCATCCTCTTCGCCTCGGTGATCATCTTTGCGTTCCGCGCGACGCCGGGCGTAGGGGACGGCTATTTCTGGTGGTCGCTGGACGTGCTGAAGTTTGACGAGGCCTTCTACGGCGTGCTGCGCCAGACCGGCGCGGTCATCGCCATCGCCGCCATGTGGCTGTTCTCCAAGCAACTCACCGAATATTCCGTGCCGTCCGTGCTGTTCTGGATCGCGGTTGCGGGCACGATCCTGTCACTGCCCAATATCGGCCTGTTCTACGGGCTCGCCGGCTGGACCGAGGCCAATCTCGGCTTCGGCGCGCGCACCATCGCGGTGGTGGATGCGGCGACGTCCTCGCCCTTCGCGCAGCTGTCGATGATCCCGCTTCTGACCCTCGTCGCCTATTACGCGCCGGAGGGGCGGCGGGCGACGTGGTTCGCGCTGATGGCCTCGCTGATGAACCTCGCGCTGGTCGCGGGGCAGCTCCAGACCAAATACCTGAACCAGGTCTTCACGGTTGGTCGCGGCATGTATGCCGAGCTCGGCCCTCTGCTGATCACCGCGACCGCGATCGGCTTCGTCGTGCCGGTCGCGGTGATCCTGATGTTTCGCAAGCGCGTGTAGCGCCTATTTCACCCGCCTGTACTCGGCCGTCATGAACTCGGTCATGCTGCCGTCGGCGTTCTGAACGCGCGAGCGGAAGATGTGCGTGTCGGCGTCCACGACCTCGACCACGTCGTGGTAGGTCGCCATCGTGCCGTCACCGGAGAAGCTCGGGCCGACGGATTTCAGCGTCAGCACCTTGCCGGCGGCGTCCAGCTCGCCCTCGTAGATCCACATCATCGGCATCATCGAGCCAACCCACGAACCGACGTAATGGCCTTTCGCGGGATCGTATCCGATGGTGAGGCGCGTGCTCGCCGGGCCGCCACCAGGCATCTCGCCCTCGCCTTCACCGACGATCCAGAAGCCGCCGAGCGAGGAATAAGTCTGCGTGCCACTCGATTTCATCTTCTGATCGGACTGGCCGGGCGGGCCGTCGCATTCGGCCGTGTAGGTCCAGTCGCCGACCAGCTGCTGCAGCCAGCCGTGCTCCTGCTGCGGTTCACCGAACATCGCGTCCTCCTTCGCTGATTGTTGATCGTCGGGGTCAGGCCGCCGCGCGCGCCTCGCCCGGCGAGCCGCGCCCGACTTCGGCCTTCAGGTTGGCAAGGCCGGTCTCGAACTCCTTGCCGACCATGCGGTCGCAGTCGATGAACATGGAGATCAGCTTGCCGACGAAAGGCTGGGGGCCAAACATGGCCCAGGTGACACGGGTGCCCGCGCCCTCGGGCTTCAGGGTGAATTCCGCCGTGTTGCGCGCCTTGAACGGCCGAAAGAAGTCGAGCTGGATCGTCACCCGCTCCGGCGCGGCCACATCGAGAATCTCCATGCGCCCGGCGCCGATGTTGCGGTTGCCGTCCCAGGCATAGATGGAGCCCGGTCCGGAAGCCGCGCCGGACAGCGAGCGCTTCATGTCCGGGTCCTTCTTCTCCCACGGCGACCAGGTCGGCCAGGCGCGGAAATCGTTGATCATCGGGAAGATGCGCTCGGCAGAAGCATCGATCAGAGCCGACCGCTCGGTGCGGAAACGATCGGGCTTCCGCGCCGCGATGACGAGCACGAGGACGACGACAACGGGGATTGCGAGCAGAACGTAGAGCATGGCTTGGCCTCCGTTCGAGACAGCGGTTCAGGACTTCAGGGGAATGAGCGCCCGCATGCGCGGCTCGCGCAGCCACAGGCCGCCCCAGGCGATGACGCCGAGGTAGAGGCCGAACAGCAGGTGGCTGAACAGCGGATTGTCGATCCGCATATGCGTCGCCATCGCCCCACCGAGGTAGCCGGTGAGCAGGATCGCCCCGAGCACGGATGTACGCGGCACGGCGTAGAGGATGGCGCAGCCGAGCGTCAGCACACCGAGGATGCGCGCCTTGGCCGGGTCGGCCGGCCAACCGAGCTCCGCCATCGTGTCGAGGACAACCTGGATCGGCACCAGCTTGATGGCTCCGTCGACGACGAGGAACAGGATCAGGATGCCGCTCAGCACCCAGCCGGTGCGGCTGGCGGCGCGGGACAGCGCCGCCACATGCGCTGCGATGGTCATTGCGATGTCTCCGGGCGTCTGTCGCTCAGCTCTTGGCCGACAGGGTGTGGGCAAAGCTCCAGGAATGGCCGTAGGGGTCGTTCACCTGGCCGTATCGGTCGCCCCAGAAGGCATCGTGCGGCGCGACCACCTCGACGGCGCCAGCCGCGATGGCGCGGGCGTACCAGGCGTCGCAGTCATCGACGGTGAGGTGCATGGTCACCGAGACGCCGCCGATCCTGGGAGGCGGGGCGAAACGGCCGTTCGGGCTCTGGAACTCAGGGAAATCGTCGTGAAGAAACACGTGGCCGCCATTGATGACGAGCGCCGCGTGCAGCAGCCGCTTGCCGTCCTCGGCCGGCACGCGCGCCATTTCGGTCGCGCCGAGCGCCTTGGCGTAGAAGTCGATCGCGGCGGTCGCGCCGTCGATGTTCAGATGCGGAATGATCGGGCTCATGGTCATCGGTCTGCTCCTTGTCGGGGGAAAATTCAGGGTCGGGGGAAGAGTTCAGGGCGTAGCGGGTGAGAAATCGCGCGCCTCGGGGCGACGATGCAGGCGTAGCGGGCGGACGGGTTCGCGGGCGATGATGCCGCGCGCCTCCAGGTCCAGCTGGATGGCCCTCGCCCACCATCCCGCCTTGACGCCGTCCGGAAACAATTCGACGGGCAGGAGCGGGATCAAGCGGCGTTCTGCCTCGGCGATGGTGAGCCCCGGCGAGGCTTCGGGCAGGACGCTGAGATAGGCACGGCGCACCTCGGCGACGCGGCGGGCATCGCGCCGCTGCACGTTGCCGGGGTGGTTGACGTTCAACACGCCGATCCTGTCGTCGTTCCGGTCAGCGGTCATCGTCGACGCTCCCGGTCGCGGTGGCGTCAGCAGCGAGCGGAGCCACGCCATCGCGCTCGTCCTCGATGCTCGCGAGATAGTCCGCGAGACGATCGAGCTTGGCCTCCCACATCACCCGGTAGCGCTCGAGCCATTCCGCCGCCTCGCGCATCGGGGCAGCCTCGAGACGGCACGGCCGCCACTGCGCCTCCCTGCTGCGCGTGATGAGGCCTGCATGTTCGAGCACCTTCAGATGTTTCGAGACCGCCGGCAGGCTCATGGCGAAGGGCTTCGCCAGCTCCGTCACCGAGGTCTCGCCCTCCGCGAGGCGCGCGAGGATTGCCCGGCGGGTGGGGTCGGCGAGCGCCTGGAGGGTCGTGCTGAGGGGATCCAGCGGCATAGTGAACCGTATGGTTATTTAACTGATTGGTTTATTACCCTATCCACTGATGGCGGTCAAGCCCTGACATCAGCACCGTGCGCGCCACCACCGGCCGCCCTGTATCGGACCGGTTTCAGGCTGCCTTCGCACCGGCGGCCAACAATCCGCGCGCCGAAGGCCGTTTTCCAAACGTCACCGATTCGGCTATAGTCTGGGCTTGCGGCGCCCGTGCGCGCCTGAACCGAGAGGATCGGACCCCTGTCCACCACAACCCTGCCGGGGCGCAAGGCCAAGGCCGCGCCCGCCGGGACGCCCCCCGCCAGCCCCGTGGCCGCGGATGTCCTGAAACTTGTCCTCGCGACCCTGGAAGAGAACAAAGCCGAGGAAATCCAGACCATCGACCTCGCCGGAAAGACCTCGATCGCCGATGCCATGGTGGTGTCGTCGGGCCGGTCGAACCGTCACGTCAGCGCCCTTGCCGACTATCTGCTCAAGGCGCTGAAGGAGGCCGGCGTGAAGGACGTGCGCGTCGAGGGCATGCCCGCCTGCGACTGGGTGCTGGTCGATGCCGGCGACGTCATCATCCACGTGTTCCGGCCCGAGGTTCGCACGTTCTACAATCTCGAGAAGATGTGGTCCGCCGCCCGCCCCGGCGACCGGCTGGCCGGCTGACGTCCGGCCGACCATGCGCCTCCTGATCGTCGCGGTGGGCCGGATGAAGTCCGGCCCCGAGGCGGAGCTTGCGGACCGTTACAGCGAGCGCGCCGCCAAGGCAGGCCGCTCGCTCGGGTTTCGTTCGCTCGACATCGTCCAGATCGACGAAAGCCGGCTGGCGGATGCCGCGGCCCGCAAGACCGACGAGGCCGCCGCCATCCGCCGCCACGCGAGCGGCAGGATGATCCTCCTCGACGAGCGAGGCGAGGCCATGGGCAGCGAGAGTTTCGCGGGCCTTGTCGGCGACTGGAAGGATGCCGGCGAAGGCGCGATGACCCTGGTCATCGGCGGACCCGACGGGCTCGATCCCGCCCTGCGCCGCGTAGCTGACCGCACGCTCTGTTTCGGCGCCATGACCTGGCCGCACCAGCTCGTCCGCGTCATGGTGCTGGAGCAGCTGTACCGCGCCATGACCATTCTTGCCGGCCACCCCTATCACCGGGCCTGACCGATGCATGCCGGGTGCAATAGGCGCCGGCGCAACCTTCCGTGCCACGGCATCATCCGGTCGATGCGAACATCGACTGCAAAATGCCGCAGGACAGCGCTTCCGGCCCCCTTACCCTGTCACTGAAGCTTCATTAAGGTGTCACTTGTCCGTCGTTTCGCGGACCCAGAACGGCACGCTCCGAGGGGCGCCAAGCCGAACAGGCGCCCCGTCGCGCTCTTTGGGAGGATGTATTCGATGTTGAACCGCCGCTTCATGCTTGCGGCCGCCGCAGCAGCCATGCTGACCGCGAGCCCCGCCAGCGCCCAGGTCGAGATCCAGTGGTGGCACGCCATGACCGGCGCCAACAACGAGGTGGTCGTCAAGCTGGCGCAGGAATTCAACGCCTCGCAAACCGAGTTCCGCGTCGTCCCGACGTATAAGGGCTCCTATCCCGACACGATGAATGCCGGCATCGCCGCATTCCGCGCCGGCAACGCCCCGCATATCCTGCAGGTCTTCGAAGTGGGCACCGCCACGATGATGGCCGCCCGCGGCGCCATCAAGCCGGTGTTCCAGCTCATGGCCGACGCCAACGAGCCGTTCGACCCGAAGGCCTATCTGCCGGCGGTCGCCGGCTATTATTCCACCTCGCGCGGCGAGATGCTGTCGTTCCCGTTCAATTCGTCCTCCTCCGTGATGTGGTACAACAAGGACGCGTTCCGCCGCGCCGGGCTCAACCCCGACCAACCGCCGAAAACCTGGCCCGAACTGTTCGACGCGGCCAAGAAGCTGCGCGCCGCCGGTCACGACAAATGCGGCTTCTCCTCGGCCTGGATCACCTGGCTGAACCTCGAGCAGTTCTCGGTGTGGCATAACGTGCCGCTGGCCACCCGCGCCAACGGCATCGACGGCTTCGACACCGAACTGCGCTTCAACTCGCCGCTGCATGTCCGCCATCTGCAGAGCCTGATCGAACTGCAACGCGACAACACGTTCAGCTATTCCGGCCGCACCAATACCGGCGAGGGCCGCTTCACCTCGGGCGAGTGCCCGATCATGCTGACCTCCTCGGGCTTCTACGGCAACGTGCGCGCCAATGCGAAGTTCGAGTGGGCCAATGCGCCGATGCCCTATTACCCGGACGTGCAGGGCGCGCCGCAGAACTCGACCCTCGGCGGCGCCTCGCTGTGGGTGATGGGCGGCAAGGCGGCGGCCGAGTATCGCGGCGTCGCCAAGTTCTTCGCCTTCCTCTCCGACACCAATCGGCAGGCCAAGCTGCATACGGATTCCGGCTACCTGCCGATCACGCTGGCCGCCTATCAGCAGGTCAAGGCATCCGGCTTCTACAACCAGAACCCCTATCTGGAGACGCCGATCCTCGAACTCACCAACAAGCCGCCGACCGAGAATTCGCGCGGCCTTCGCCTCGGCAACATGGTGCAGATGCGCGACGTCTGGGCCGAGGAGATCGAGGCGGCGCTGGCCGGCCAGAAGTCGGCGCAGGCGGCGCTCGATGCGGCCGTCTCGCGCGGCAACGCGATGCTGCGCCAGTTCGAGCGCACCGTAACCCGCTGACGACAATCCGAGGGGTGGGCTTGAACACCCGCCCCTCGCCCTTTCCAAGGAATTCCTGAATGGAAAAGCGCGTTGTCTTCGACGGCAAGCTGCTGCCCTACGCGCTCCTCCTGCCGCAGCTCATCATTACCCTGGTATTCTTCTACTGGCCTGCCGCGCAGGCGGTCCGGCAGTCGTTCCTGATCGAGGACGCCTTCGGCACGTCAAGCCAGTTCGTCTGGTTCGAGAATTACGCGCACCTGTTTTCGAATCCCGACTACTACCGCTCGATGCTGACGACGGCGGTGTTCTCCATCCTCGTCACGGTGTTCTCGCTGTCGCTATCGCTGCTGCTGGCGGTGCAGGCCGACAAGCAGATCAAGGCGGCCGGCGCCTACAAGACCTTCCTGATGTGGCCCTATGCCGTCGCCCCCGCGGTCGCCGGCGTGCTGTGGCTGTTCATGTTCCAGCCCTCGCTCGGCCTCGTGTCCCAGGCGATCCGCTCGCTCGGCTTCGACTGGAACCCGACGCTGAACGGCAACCATGCGCTCTCGCTGGTCGTCATGGCCGCGACCTGGAAGCAGATCAGCTACAATTTCCTGTTCTTCCTCGCCGGCCTCCAGTCGATCCCGAAGAGCGTCATCGAGGCGGCAGCCATCGACGGCGCGCGCCCGGCCCGCCGCTTCTGGACGATCATCTTCCCGCTTCTGTCGCCCACCACCTTCTTCCTGCTGGTGGTGAACATCGTCTACGTGTTCTTCGACACGTTCGGCATCATCGACTCGGTGACCGGCGGCGGCCCCGCCCAGGCGACCACGACGCTGGTCTACAAGGTCTTCTCCGACGGCCGGCTCGGCGGCGACCTCGGCGGCTCCGCCGCGCAATCCGTGGTCCTCATGATCCTGGTCATCGGCATGACCGCGATCCAGTTCCGCTACATCGAACGCAAGGTGCAGTACTGATGGTCGAGAGAAAGACGATCTTCAGCTACCTGCCGCACCTGATCCTGCTGATCGGCATCGCGGTGGTCGCCTTCCCGGTCTACGTGGCCTTTGTCGCCTCGACCTGGGACCCCGCCACGATCTCCAACGGGCAGATGCCGCTACGGCCCGGCCCACACTTCCTCGAGAACTACTACCAGACGATCTTCGTGGGCACGTCGCGCACGACCCGCGAGCCGGTCGGCGGCATGATGTTCAACAGCCTGGTGATGGCGCTGACGATCGCCATCGGCAAGATCGCCATCTCCATCATCTCGGCCTTCGCCATCGTCTACTTCCGCTTTCCCTTCCGCATGACCGCCTTCTGGGTGATCTTCGTCACCCTGATGCTGCCGGTCGAGGTGCGCATCTACCCGACCTACAAGATCGTCTCGGACCTCGGCCTGCTCGACAGCTATGCCGGCCTCACCATCCCGCTGATCGCCTCGGCGACCGCGACGCTGCTGTTCCGCCAGTTCTTCATGACCGTGCCGGACGAACTGGTGGAGGCGTCGAAGATCGACGGCGCGGGGCCGATGCAGTTCTTCAAGGACACGCTGCTGCCGCTGTCGATCACCTCGATCGCCGCGCTGTTCGTGATCCAGTTCATCTACGGCTGGAACCAGTACCTCTGGCCGCTGCTGATCACGACGCGCGACAGCATGCAGACCATCGTCATCGGCATCAAGAAAATGATCGTGACGCAGGATGCGCTGACAGAGTGGCAGATCGCCATGGCGACGGCCGTGCTCGCCATGCTGCCGCCAGTGCTCGTGGTGATCCTGATGCAAAGGCTCTTCGTGAAGGGCCTCGTCGAGACCGAGAAGTAAGGAACTCCCATGAGCGAGGTCGTTCTCGACCAGGTGCGCAAGGTCTATGCCGGCAATGTCGAGGCCGTTCGCGGCGTCGATATCACCGTGCCGTCCGGCGCCTTCTGCGTGCTCGTCGGCCCGTCGGGCTGCGGCAAGTCCACGCTGCTGCGCATGATCGCGGGGCTGGAAACGATCACGTCCGGCGACTGCCGCATCGCCGGTGGGCGCGTGAACGAGAAGGAACCCGCCGAGCGCGACATCGCCATGGTGTTTCAGAACTACGCGCTCTATCCGCATATGAGCGTGTACGACAACATGGCCTATGGTCTGCGCAACCGGAAGACGCCGAAGGACGAGATCGATGCGCGGGTGAAGGAGGCGGCCCGAATCCTGGAGATCACGCCGTTCCTCGACCGCAAGCCGCGCCAGCTTTCCGGCGGTCAGCGCCAGCGCGTCGCCATGGGCCGCGCCATCGTGCGCAAGCCCAAAGTGTTCCTGTTCGACGAGCCTCTGTCGAACCTCGACGCCAAGCTGCGCATCCAGATGCGCGTCGAGATCAAGAAGCTGCAGCGGGCGCTGGGCGTCACCTCGGTCTATGTCACCCACGACCAGCTCGAGGCGATGACGCTGGCCGATACGCTGGTGGTGATGAACAAGGGCCTGGTGGAGCAGGCCGGCGCGCCGCTCGACCTTTACGAGAAGCCGGCCTCGACCTTCGTGGCGAGCTTCATCGGCGCGCCGCCGATGAACCTGATCCCGGTGGAGCCCGGCGACGGCGGCGCGAAGGCGGGGGGACTGACGGGAGGCAAGGGCCTCGCCGTGCCCGCCGGCGGCGCGATCCTCGGCATCAGGCCGGAGCATCTCATCGTCACCACCAATTCTCCGCCCGATGGCGCGGTCGGCCTCTCCTTCCCCGTCACAGCCGTCGAGGCCGTGGGCGCGGAGACCTTCGTCTATGGTCCGCTGGGAGGCTCGGGGCAGGACATCATCGCCCGTCTGCCCGGCAAGGCGCTGCTGGAGCCGGGCACGCCAGTCTCGGTCGTGGCAACCGCCGACCACCTGCACCTGTTCGACAAGGACAGCGGCAAGCGCATCGGCGGCTGACGCCGGAGTTCCGCCGGCAGCTTGCGGCCGTCCTTGCGATCCGTCGCGGCCATATCCATATTCGCCGATGTCCGGAGCTTTTCCGGGCCGCGGGGCGCCTTCGGGGCCCTGCCGATGTCGCTCTTTCGAGGACTTCGCCCCATGTCGCGCATGCCGTCGCTGTCATCGCCCTTCCTGCTCGGCTTCGATCAGCTCGAACGGGTTCTGGATCGGGTCGCCAAGGCCGGTGACGGCTATCCGCCCTACAATATCGAGCGGATCGCGCCGGGTGGCGGAGAACCCGAAAGGCTGCGGATCACGCTGGCCGTTGCGGGCTTTACCCGCGACCAGCTCGACGTCACGGTCGAGGAAAGTCAGCTGACCATCCGCGGCCGCCAGCAGGATGACGGCGAGACGCGCAATTTCATCCATCGCGGCATCGCCGCCCGCCAGTTCCAGCGCGTCTTCGTGCTGGCCGACGGAATGGAGGTTATCGGAGCCGACCTGAAGAACGGGCTCCTGTCGATCGATCTTGCCCGTCCGGAGCCTGAAAGGATCGTGCGGCGGATCGACATCGCGGCCCAGGACTGACCGGTCCAGCCGCCGCGACCTGCAACCTGCCTATCGAGGAGGTTCATCATGACCCACGACCTGACGCAGAATGACCTGACTCAGACCATCACCCCCGAAATCCTCGCCAAGCTCGGCATGGCGAAGGTCGCCTATGTGAAGCCGATGCGCTCGGACGACATTTCGCGGATGTTCCCGCAGGCGCCCGAATTGCCGCCGGGCCTGGACCTGTTCGCCCTCGTTTCGGCCGACGGCACGCCGATCATGGTGACGGACAGGCGCGAGGATGCCGAGGCCAATGCCTGGCAGAACGAACTGGAAACGGTCAGCCTGCACTGACCCCTTGGGCGTGGCGCCGCCGGCTCTGCCTGCGGCGCCGCCGTTCAGCTCGCCTTGGCCGAACTCTCGCGCACCTGCCAGAAGCGCAGTACGCGCAGCGCGGTGTTGGCGGTGAGCTTGTCGTAGCTTTCCCGCGTCTCGTCGAGCCCGGCGGCCGATGTTCCGGCCGCTCCCGGCCGCGTCTTCAATACCGCGCGCAGCGTCGGCCACGACAGGCCGGCGGAGCGGGCGAGAATGAGGATCGGGTCCGGGCGCTCGCCGATGAACAGCCGCTCCACCATGTCGAGCGGAACACCACACAGCACCGACAGCGCGCAGACGGTCTCGTCGGTCTTGCCGGCCTCGGCATAGGCCTTGAGCTGAGCCTCGCCGAGTTCGCCCCGGTTGTTCATCACCACAATGGCGCGGTGGATGGCGGTCAGATCGCGCGCCGAGGTCGCGGTTCCGACCGCGATGCGGTCGGCGACGCCGGCGATCGCTCCTGCAAGCTGCACCTTCTCGCGCGCGGTGGTCGAGGCAATCAGACGCTTGCGAACGTTCTCGCGCGCGGTCGCGAGGATCACGCGGAACAGGTAGGGCGGGATGTCCTGTCGCAAACCGATGCATTCGGCGAGCGTGTCGTCGCCCTTGGCGCGCTCCACCAGCGCGCCGTAGCCTTCCGACGAGAATCTCGCGCCATCGTTCGAGGCGACCGACAACGCGACGCGGGCATCGCCGCGCTCGACCAGCACGTCTGTGACCTTCTCGCCAATGGTCTTGCGCCCGGCAATGGCCAGCATGTGCTCCTGGCTCTTGGTGCGGGCGATGCCGGCGAGGGTCTTGTCGTCCAGCTGCGCGGACAGCATGAGGATGGGCCGCGCGACGTCGATCTCGTCGTCCTGCGCGAGGCTGCGGATCACGGTCTTCGGAGCGCTCATCACCGGCGCGAGACGCTCGGCGAGCTGCTGGCGGACGGCCCTCTCCATCGCCGTCGACAGCCGCATGATCACGTCGTCGAACAGCTCGATCTGCGCTTCGGTGTAGCGGTCGGCATCGTTCAGGAACAGGTCGGTCACGCGGCGCAGGGTTTCCACCCGGCGATCGCTCGTGCCGCGGGAGATGACCTCCTCCAGTTCCTCGATGATGGATGCCGCCGCCATTCTCGCCCTGCTCTGCCCGAAGGCCGAAAGCTCGTCGTAGGCGACGGTAATTCCGGGCCAATTAAGAAGAAGTTGAATGAGTGGAGCACATTCCATGCAAAGCAGCATTTCAGCCGTGTGCGGGCCGGCCTGCGCCACCCGGCACCACCGCCGCCAGGTCATGATTGGCCCGGTGGAAAAAACACCAATCGCGCGCTTGATGCCTCCAGCGAAATGTGCCAAACACGCGCTCCGCAGCGGGGCCTTGCCTCGCCGCGCCGCCTGCCCCTCCGGGGCCGGCACACAGGCGGAAGACCCAAGATCCGCCAAGGCTCGTCAGAGCATGTGGGGCCATAGCTCAGCTGGGAGAGCGCTTGAATGGCATTCAAGAGGTCGGCGGTTCGATCCCGCCTGGCTCCACCAACCACCCGGTTCTAACTCGCGGCTATCCCTGCCAGCGTAATTCTCGCGTTTTTCTAGGGACTTAGCGACCCGGTTCGGCATTCGAGCACGTCTGAGACTCTGTTCTGCGCCCTTTCAACCTCTTCAACGGCGACCATTCTCCGGGGCGGAAGTAGAATGTCCGATCGTTGATGGCCGAGACGGGTTCGAACTTGCCCGGAGAGTGGTTCGACCTTTTGTCCAACGTCGGAGCACTACGAACGTTTGCGAGGCCCAGATTGCCCCAGCCCTCGTTGCCTGCTGATGGTTGTCGGGATTGTTCGTGGATCGGAGGTCGGGCTTAAGCGCCCAGGAGCCGACGCTGTTCGTGCCAGGCCATCGGGAGGTCCGTGACGATCTCTGTCGCGCCGATGCTGTCGGGCAATCGGCCATCGACGACCGCCTCGACGATCTGAGGATCGAGGAAGGCGAGCTGGATCATCATGCGTATGTTGCGGCTGCTCTTACCCTCGCTGTCGGCAATTGCGTCAACGCTTTCGGTGCGACCGGCGATCAGGTCATCGAGCCATGAGCGCGCCTTGACGATCGCCTTGATCAGGCGCTCGCGATTGGCGCGCTGCTGAGGGGCGGCAGCTGCGACCTTGTTGCTCGCTGCCGCTGCCTCGTGAACGATCTTCTCAGGCTTCGTCTGCCGCGGTGACCATGGCAGCGCGACGATGCGATCATTACCGGCGAGGTGGTTCGCGTACGTGATTGTGATTTGGCTACGGTGAACCTCAACCCGCTCGATCAGCTCAAGCACCAGCTCACGCTGTGCAGCGTCGGCTAACGGAATCTCCCGCGCATGTTGCCGCAGAGCGCCGAGCACGATGTCGTCGATCGTCGTGGCGCTGGCGCGTGGCGGCGAGCCTGCCTCCGCCTTGCGGTTCTCCAAGAGCGCCCTGGAGATGTAGTAGTGGTATCGAGCACCATGCTTCATCGTGTAGCTCGGCGACATCCGATTGCCGCGCGAGTCGAAGAGCAGGCCGCGTAGCAGTCCGTTTGGGCTTGGCCGTTTGGTGCGCTCTACAAGCTGCGAGGCCAGGCGCTGCTGAGCCGCATGGCGAGATCGGACGCTTTCACCTTCACCATGGAGGCTTCAACGCTGATGTCCTTGACGCCGTCGTCGACCAGCATGCCGACGTGATCCATCAGCGTCCGGGCAGCCATCAGTTCGATCGCCAGATCCGCGATCATGAAGGCGATGGCTTGGTGCTCGACAATCCGCTTGCCGCCCTGCCGGCGCTCGTTGGCGTAGGCGACCATGTCGCTGAACGCGGCGGATGCGATACCGAGGGCCTGAGCGGCAACGCTCGGGCGGGACTTGTTCAAGGTCGCCATCATGATCTTCATGCCATCGCCCGGGTTCCCAAGCAGATTGGCTCGCGGAATCCGGCAGTCTGTGAACACAAGCTCGGCGGTCGATGAGGCATGGGTGCCCATCTTTGTTTCGAGGCGCGCGACTTCGAAGCCGGGCGTGCCCTTCTCGACGACCACTGCGCTGACCGCCTTCGGCGAATTCTCGGGGCCGGCCCATTTGCCGAACAGCAGCAGAATGTCGGCTACGTCGCCCGTGGTGATGAAAATCTTGCGTCCGTTGATGACGATCTGATCGCCCTGCGGCTCAAACCTGGTGACGACCGATCCACCGTCCGATCCGGCGTGAGGCTCGGTGATCGCCAGCGCGCCCAGACCCCCCTCGACGATCGGACGGATGAAACGCTGCTTTTGCTCCTCGTTCCCATATTCGAGGATCGGATTGATCGTCGCGGCACTGGTCCCGAAGATAATTCCGGTCGCAGCGCAAGCCTCCGAGATGATGCGAACGGCCTCGAGATAACACCGGTAGCTGATGGGAGACCCGCCATACTCCTCGGGCACGAAAATGCCGTTCAAGCCAACCGCCCTGAACGCTTCGATGTTGGCCCACGGGAACTCTTTGGTTTCATCGAAACGATCGGCATTGGGCCTCAGCACGTCGGTGGCCAGCCGCCGGACCTGATCGAGCGCGATATTCTCCTCCGGTGACCACTTTCGCGACTGGTCGAGGTGAGCAAAGGACTTCAGCATCGGTAGGCCTCCTCGCGCGCTTTCTCGTCGAAAGTAGCCGCATTTCCAGGAAATGGCGGTCCGCCGTTGCTAGCTAAACCTGGCTCTCAATCGTGTCAATATGTTGTTATAATATTTGCCCATCTGAGATTTGAGCGTCATCGAAAATCTCATATTTTGGCATATAGTGATGCTGCGCAAGGTGTCGACGGATGGGTAATACGCAAACATATTGACATTGAATCGCCGATGGGTTTGTCTCTGGAAACCAATGACGAGCGCGACAGGGCGCCCACGGAGGAAACGAGATGTCAGCGGCATCTTCGCCCATTCTGCAACCCATTCGCGTCGGCAAGACCACGCTGCCGAACCGCATGGTGATGGGCTCCATGCACACCGGCCTCGAATGCCACCCCGAGCGGTTCGATCAACTAGCCCGCTTCTACGCTGACCGGGCGCGCGGCGGTGCGGCGCTCATCGTCACCGGTGGATTCGCGCCCACCTATGCAGGACGGATGAAGGACGAGCCCGGCACGCTGGAGCGGGCTGATCAGGTCAGCGCCCACCGCGTTATCACCGAAGCCGTTCATGCAGCCGGCGGACGGATTCTGCTGCAGATCCTCCATGCCGGCCGCTACGGCTACCACCCCGCCATTGTCGCCCCATCAGCGGTGAAATCACCGATCAATCGCGATGTCCCTCGCGAACTCACTCCGGCGGAAATCGGCAAGACCGTCGATGCCTATGCCAACACGGCCAGGCTCGCCATTCAGGCCGGATATGACGGCATCGAGGTGATGGGCTCGGAAGGATATCTCATCAGCGAGTTCCTGGCCGTCCGAACCAATTTCCGAGAGGACGAATGGGGCGGTTCGCTTGAGAACAGGGCACGGTTTCCTCTTTCGGTCGTGAGGGCCGTTCGCGAGGCCGTCGGCGAGAAGATCCTTTGCTACCGCATTTCGGCGCTCGAACTGATCGAGGGCGGGCTGAGCGACGACGACACCGTCTGGCTTGCACAGGCGGTCGAAAAGGCCGGCGCGGACCTGCTTTCAACGGGCATTGGCTGGCATGAATCGACCGTGCCGACGATCGCTGGCGCGGTACCTCATGCAGCGTTCGCCAATGCGACGCGCCGGATCAAGGAAGCCGTCGGCATTCCGGTGACGGCAAGCAACAGGATCAATCTTCCCGACGTCGCAGAGCATCTGCTCTCAAGCGGCGCGGCCGATCTGATTTCCATGGCGCGGCCGTTCCTCGCCGATGCCGATTTCGTCAACAAGGTGCGCGACGCCCGGCCAGATCAGATCAACATCTGCATTGCCTGTAACCAGGCATGTCTGGACCACTATTTCACCGGTCAGGTGATTAGCTGCCTCGTCAATCCAAGAGCGGCGCGCGAAGTCGAATTTTCCGACGAGCCTGCCGCCCAGACGAAGCGGGTCGGTGTCGTCGGCGGCGGCGTCGCAGGCATTGCGGCCGCCCTTGAGGCCGGCCGGCGAGGTCACGCCGTCACCCTCTACGAGGGCGGCCGAGAGATCGGTGGCCAGTTCTCTCTGGCGGCGCATATCCCCGGCAAGGAGGACTACGGTCTGGCGATCGAGAGTCTTCGGCGTCAGCTGGACGCTGCGGGGGTCGAAGTTCGCACGGGCCAGCGCGTCGGCATCGAGGCTCTCAGCCGAGACAACTATGACGAAGTCATTGTGTCGACCGGCATCGATCCGCGCCCGCTGGATATCCCGGGGGCGAATGATCCTCGCGTGGTTGGCTACACCAGCATTCTCGACGGCTCCGTCACGGCCGGCAACCGTGTCGTCATCATCGGGGCGGGCGGCATTGGCCACGACGTGGCGCTGCTCCTCGCAACAGGCGAGCATGCCGGACGGCAATCGGTCGAACAGTTCGAGCAGCGCTGGGGCATCGGCACAGGAAAAACGCTGCATCCCGCCAAGCGCTCGATCACCATGCTCAAGCGTTCGGCAGGCCCATTCGGACGGACGCTTGGCAAGAGCACAGGCTGGATCCTGCGGCAGGAGCTCAAGGACTTCGGCGTTCGACAGATTGCCGAGGCTCAGTACCTGAAGATTGACGCCGAAGGGCTTCACATCGCGGTCAGCGACCGCATCGAGGTTCTACCGGCCGACACGATCGTCGTCTGCGCTGGCCAAGTCTCGGCAAGAAGCCTTGCCGACGAGCTCGAGGCACGCGGGCAGTCCGTGCATCTCGTCGGCGGCGCGAAACTGGCGGGCGAGCTCGACGCCAAACGCGCCATCTACGAGGGCGCCGTGATCGGAAACCGCCTCTAACTTGCTCCCCACGTCCATCAAAAATGCCGTCGAACGACGGCTCTTCCTGGGAGGCTCCAATGGCCCTGGATCTCGATGCCGATTTTCTCCAGCGTCGGCCGGCAAATTTCCGCCCCATGTCGCCCATCAACTTCCTGTTCCGGTCGGCGGACGTTTTTCCGGACCGGGTCGCGATCATCCACGGTGATCAGCGCTTTACCTGGCGGGAGCATGCCGCGCGATGCCGGCTCCTCGCGTCGGCGTTGCGGAAGGTTGGCGTCGGCCGCGGTGACATCGTCTCGGTGGTGAGCCCCAACACGCCCGCCATGCTTGAGGCGCACTTCGGCGTGCCTATGTCCGGCGGCATCCTCAACACGCTCAACACCAGGCTCGACCCAGCGGCGATCGCCTTCATCCTCGAGCATAGCGAGACCAAGGTTTCCTCGTCGACAAGCAGTGGAGCGGTGTCGCTCGGGACGCGCTGTCGAAGCTCACCAAACGCCCCCTCGTCGTCGATATCGAAGACATCTACGCCGAAGGTGGAGAGCGGATCGGCGACCACAGTTACGAGGACTTCCTGCGGTCGGGAAAGCCGGACGACGAGATCGTCTGGCCGGACGACGAGTTCGACGCGATTTCGCTGAACTACACCTCCGGTACGACCGGCAATCCCAAGGGGGCGCTGTTCCATCACCGGGGCGTGTATCTCAATGCCCTCGGCCAGCTCCTGCATCATCAGATGGACAGCAATTCGGTCTATGTCTGGACCTTGCCGATGTTCCACTGCAACGGCTGGTGCTTTTCCTGGGCGGTCGCCGCGCTGGGGGCCACGCATGTCTGCCTTCGGCGCGTGGTTGCGGACGAAATCTTCGATGCCATTGAAACGCACGGTGGGACGCATCTGTGCGGCGCGCCGACAGTCCTTTCCATGCTCGTCGAGGGTGCCAATCGCGTTGGCCGCAAACTTGCCAAGCCGGTGGCCGTCATGACGGCGGGCTCGGCTCCCCCGGCCGCCATCCTGAAGGCGACGGAAGAGCTCGGATTCGTCGTTCGGCACGTGTACGGATCGACCGAAATGCATGGCGTGGTGTCGCTCTGCGACTGGCACCGCGAATGGGACGCCCTTTCGCCCGATACGCGGTCTGCGGTCATGGCGCGGCAAGGCGTTCGCACGGTCGTTACCGACGGCATGCTCGTCGCGGATCCCGCAACGATGAACGCCGTTCCCAGCAACGGGAGGGTCATGGGCGAGATCATGTTCCGCGGCAATTGCGGAATGAAGGGCTACCTGAAGAATCCAACGGCGACGGAGGAGGTCTTCGCGGGCGGCTGGTATCGAACGGGCGATCTCGCCGTGCTCCACCAGGACGGATACGTCGAGATCAAGGACCGCTCAAAGGACATCATCATCTCGGGAGGCGAGAACATTTCCTCCATCGAGGTCGAGGACATCCTCTACAAGCACCCAGCCATTTCTTCGGCCGCGGTCATCGCGATGAAGGACGAGAAGTGGGGAGAATCCCCCTGCGCCTTCATTGAGCTCAAGCCGGATGCGGGGCGCGTATCGGTCGAGGACATCCTGGAGTTCTGTCGGGCAAGGCTCGCCAGGTTCAAGGTGCCGAAGAAGGTGATCTTCGGCCCCATCGAGCGGACGGCGACCGGCAAAGTGCAAAAATTCAAGCTGCGCGAGTTGGTCGATTCAAGATCGACCGCAGTTTAACGCAACGCATTCCTGGAGACATATAATGAAGGGCCTTAAGGACCGGGTTGCCCTTGTGACCGGCGCTGCCGGCGGCATCGGCCAAGCCATCTGCCAGCGCTTCGTCGAAGAAGGCATCAGGCTTGTTGCCTGCGACCTCAATGAGGCCGCTTTGCAGGTGCTGAAGGAGAAGCTTGCGGCGAAGGGCGGAGATGTCCTGCCGCTGGCTTTCGATATCATCCAGTATGCCGCCGTGCAGAACGCCGTCGAGCGGGCCGTGGCGCATTTCGGCCAGCTCGACATTCTCGTGAACAACGCGGGCTGGGACGTCGCCAAACCGTTCCTCGAGACCGAGCCGTCGTTGTGGGATCACATCATCGCGATCAACCTTCGCGGCCCCCTCAATCTTCACAAGGCCGTACTGCCCCACCTTCTCAAGTCCGGAAGGGGCAAGGTGATCAACATCGCGTCGGATGCGGGCCGCGTGGGCTCTTCGGGCGAGTCCGTCTATGCGGCCTGCAAGGGTGGAATCATTTCCTTCTCAAAGACCATCGCGCGCGAGTGCGCGCGCAGCGGCGTCAACGTCAACGTCGTTTGCCCCGGCCCGACCGATACGGCCCTGCTGCGCTCCTTCATCGGTGAAGGCGAGTACGGCCAGAAGATCTACGACAAGCTGCAGAAGTCCATTCCGCTCAAGCGGCTGGGGCAGCCGGACGATCTGCCTGGCATCATCGCATTCCTTGCCAGCAGCGACGCCGATTTCATTACCGGACAAACGATCAGCGTGTCCGGCGGTTTGACGATGCACGGATGAGGAGCCGCACATGAGCTATCAGGACATCACCTACGAAGTCAGGGGATCGGCCGCATGGATTACGATCAACCGGCCTGACAAATACAATGCCTTCCGCGGCCAGACCTGCGAGGAGCTGATCGCGGCCTTCTCGAAGGCCGGATGGGATAAATCCATCGCGGCAATTGTTCTGACAGGGGCCGGGACCAAGGCATTCTGTACCGGCGGCGACCAGTCGGCGCATGACGGCGCCTATGATGGCCGCGGCACGATCGGCCTGCCCGTGGAGGAGCTTCAGACCCTCATCCGCGATGTGCCCAAGCCCGTCATCGCCCGCGTCAACGGATTCGCGATCGGCGGTGGCAACGTGCTGGTGACCTGCTGCGATCTGGCTATCGCTTCGTCGAATGCTGTGTTTGGTCAGGTCGGCCCCAAGGTCGGTTCCGTGGACCCCGGCTTCGGCACCGCCCTGCTGGCGCGAGTGGTCGGAGAGAAGAAGGCTCGCGAAATCTGGATGCTCTGCCGTCGCTACCCTGCGGAGCAGGCGTTGCAGATGGGTCTGATCAACGCCGTGGTGCCCCCGGAGCAGCTCGACGAAGAGGTTGAACGCTGGTGCATGGAAATCGCGGCGCTGAGCCCCACGGCAATCGCGATCGCCAAGAAGTCCTTCAACCAGGACTCGGACTCCATCCGCGGCATCTCGGCTCTGGGGATGCAGGCGCTGGCCCTCTTCTACCAGACCGAAGAGTCCAAGGAGGGGGTCAAAGCCTTTCTGGAAAAGCGGCCCGCGAAGTTCCGCCAGGCCTGACCGCTCGCCGGCCCGAGCCGTTGATCTTGGGCCGGCACGTTCTGCTGTTGCGAAGGCAACGTCTTCGCTATTAAGGCGGCGGATGAACGCGAAGGCAGGCGGATGAGCAAGGACAGCCAAACTGGCCGAAAGTCCCGTAAGGCTATTGCAGCCGACGCTTCGACTGCGGTGCGCCGGCGTTCCACGCGCCAGCCACCCCAGGAGGGCATACCGGTGGCGCCCGAGCTCTCGTCCAGCGACAATGCGACCGATCAGCTCAACAATCGGATCTTTTTCCGGCTCTTTCAGCTTGGCAACGAGCTGCAACGCCAGTCGGTGCAACAACTCGGTATCACGACCGTTCAGTGGGCCGTCCTTGGCGCGCTTTCCCGCGAGAAGTATGCTTCGGGAATCCCGCTCAGCCAGCTTGGCGAGTATCTCGTCGTCACGCGCCAGAACCTCGACGGCGTTCTGAAGCGGCTGGAACGCGATGGCCTTGTCCGAAGGGTCGCCGACGATGGAGACAAGCGCTCACGCATCGTGCGGCTCACGCCGCGAGGGCGGACGTTCTGGAAAGAAATCAGAGCCAGAATCTCGCTGTTCTACGACCAGGCTTCTGCGCACTTTTCGTTCGATGCGCGCGTCTCGCTCGTTCATTCCCTGAATGTTCTGCAGAGCGATCTGGCGAAGGTCGAACTCTCAAAGGTCGGGTTGCCCAAGCGCCACGGCAAATAGGCCCCCATTTCCCTCTTGCGTCCAGGCAGCTGCCGGCGAGCGACCGGCGGCGTGCAACTTGCTGCGCCACCGTGCTGACCAATTACGTCAATATATTGTTATATAGAATCACGATATTGCACGACGCTTCGATAAATGAGTCGCATATTTGGCATTAATGACAGGCGACTCAAAGAATCTTTGCTCGATAAGGATCAATATGTTGACATAAATGAACACTGTCGCAAACATGGATCCAAGGCGCTCAGACGCCGCCATCCCGAGGAGGACCCCATATGACAAGATCCAAACCGCCCGCAGGCGCGCTTGCACTTTCACGCCGGCAGTGGCTTGGCTCGGCGGCCGCTGGCGCTTCGTTGATGCTCTCGCCCTTCGTCGTGACGGCCAGAGCTGCGACAACCTCGGTGAAGCTCGGCGTCCTGACCGATCTCAGCGGGCCTTATGCCGACCTGTCCGGCCAGGGCTGCATCATCGGGGCGCGTCTCGCGGCTGAGGAGTTCAATCGCACCCGACCCGACCTCAAGGTCGAGATTCTTTCCGCCGATCACCAGAACAAGGCCGATGTTGGCGCCACCCTGGCGCGCCGTTGGTATGACGAGGCCGGTGTCGACGCGATCGTGGACGTGGCAAACTCCGCGGTAGGCCTCGCCGTGAATTCGCTTACCAAGGAACGCAACAAGGTGTTCCTGGCGTCGGGCCCCGCGAGCTCCGATTTCACCGGCCGCGCCTGCACGCCGAACACGATTCAATGGACCTACGACACCTATGCGCTTAGCCGCGGCACAGGCGGTGCGCTTACTCGTGCCGGGCGTGACAAGTGGTTCTTCATCACCGCCGACTACGCCTTCGGTCATGCGCTGGAGCGGGACACCACAAGCTTCGTCGAAGCTGCCGGCGGCAAGGTTCTCGGCCGCGTCCGCGCGCCGATCAACTGCCCACGGACGACCTGGCGTTCGGCAAGGGCACGGTGCGGCGCGATGGGCGCAAGTTGCACGACATGCACCTTTTTGAGGTGAAGAAGCCGAACGAGTCGAAGGGCGAATGGGATCTCTACAAGCAGATTTCCAGCATCCCCGCCGTCGAGGCTTTCCGTCCACTCAACGCCGGCGGCTGTGCCTTGGCCGGATGATCTCGTAGCGCGGTGACTTCCCTTTCCGGTCACTGAACCTGGGGCAATCCCGGCTCGGGATTGCCCCTTCTTTTGACCACCGCCGGGCGATCGCCGCCCTGATGCGACCCCCGAGGTCAATGGGTTCCAGGACACCCTTCGCTTCAATCACCACTCACACCGGAGGTCCCATGGACAGTTCACTGCTGGTCGTCGTCAAGGATGGCATTGCCAACCTTACGCTCAACCGTCCCAGCACGGGCAACGCTCTCGATATGCCGCTTGCCCGGGAGCTGCTGCAGGCGGCGATCCGCTGTGATCAGGATCGCTCAATCCGTAGTGTTGTCCTTTCTGGCAACGGCCGCCTGTTCTGCGGCGGAGGCGACATCCAGTCGTTCATCGATGCCGGCGACCGCATGCCCTCGTACTTCAGCGAACTGGCCGGCGTTCTGCACATGGCGGTCACCCGCTTCATGCGAATGCCCAAGCCTTTGCTGGTGGTTGTCAATGGACCGGCAGCCGGTGCCGGTCTCGGCCTTGCCGCTGCCGGTGACATCGTCATTGCGGCAAGATCGGCTCATTTCTCGGCGGGGTACATCAATATCGGCCTCAGCCCGGACGTCAGCACCTCCTGGCACCTGCCGCGCCTGATCGGGATGCGCAAGGCGCAGGACATGCTCCTAACCAACCGCCGGGTGTCGGCAATCGAAGCCGAAGCGATCGGCCTCATCACACGCGCTGTCGAGGATTCGGAGCTTGAGAATGAACGACAGCGGTATACGGCGCTGCTGGCTGGCGCTGCCACCGAGGCCATAGGCCTGACACGCAATCTGCTCTCGGAAAGCTTCAACTCCACGCTGGAATATCATCTAGAGCGGGAAGCGCGCTCCGTCGTGACTGCGGCCAGATCCAAAGAGTGTGCCGAAGGAATTCGCGCGTTCCTTGAGAAGCGCAAGCCGGATTTCGCAGCCGGCCGCGACGCTTAGGCTCGGCGGCCCTGCAGGGCATCCGATAGATGCAGCAACGGCGGATCGCCGTCTTCTCGAGTGGAGCCTGAACTGAAAGCTGCATATCCCGAGGCCGAACGTCCGCTGTCGAACTATCACCCAGTGTCTGCTTCTAGGACGCAGAACAGAATGTGCGAGAATGATCGTAACGGGAGCGAGCAGATTGATCCGCAGCCCATTTTGCTCATGCCACGCACTCTTAAGATTGTTGCCGGACCACCTAAGCGCCAGCGGGTCGAGAAAAATCGCCAAGCTCAGCAAAGCAAATCCTGCGAGCCAGGCGCTGGGCGATTGTCGCCCGCCAGCAGCGTCGAGGGCGATTCCGAAGCCCTCCCGCCCAGCGCCGAAAGGCCGAAACCACCGTAGAATGGATTGCCGTGGTGGCGCCCTTCGCGTGAGGGGTAGCAGTGCCCGCCATTGCCGAGGTTATAGCCAAGCTGTGAGGGGCCTAACGCTCGAACTCAGCGAGCAAGCGGCGCGCGGGTGCAGCGCTCGTCCACCATGTCCTTCGGAGCTATTGCGCGTGCCTAGCGCTCGTTTGCATCCTCAGCATTGAACTCCTTCGCCAGCCGTTCGCGCGAAACCTCATCGCACACCGAGGGGTCCAAGGCCTCTGAGACGAGGTCGCGCCAGAACTGTTCGAGCGCGTTGCGCGTCACGCCCAGGAGGACGGCTGGTCCGCCGCTGCCGACAGCTGGGCCGTGCCACCTGCCACCGTGGTCGATGATGACGAGGACATCGAAGAAGCGGGCTTCAGGGTCAGCTTTAGGCGCAGGCCCAAACAGATCGGGGCCGATCACGATGCGAGTGAAGAGGCAGATGAAATCCTCGATGACCGTTCGCTCGCCGGTCTTCAGTGCGCGCGGAATGTCGCGCAGAATCTCGCAGTAGTCGCTGTCCCCACAGAACTCACCAGGCCTCAGTTGCAAGCCGCGCATGAAACCGGAATCGAAGACGGCTGGCGAGAATATCGGTTCGTCGCCGATGTAGAGGCCGATGGCCATTTCGCCATTGCGGTCCCATTCGCGCCCGTTGCTGAAGATTCTCCTCCAGCGGATGGAGAGCTTCAGCGGCGTGGCCGTCTCGTCACTCCGACTGTCGATCAAAATAGCCATGGGACACCTCGTCCCGCATGCCTTGGCGGGACATGTCCATTGGCGTCCAATTGCGTCAGGATATGGTCGCCAGAAACTTCGCTAGCTGATCACGCACAGGTTGGCTGACGTCACTGCTCTTCAGGAGTTCTTCTGTGAGCAGAACGGGCTTCAGCTTGATCGAGTGGCCGGGTAAGGCCCTCTGCCAAGCGTCAGCAACCATCGCACGCTCCCGAGCGCGGGAGCAGAAACTCATCCGTCCGATCTGGCGGCTTATGTCCTCATCGCTCAGTCGCATGCGCTTCGGAAGCAGAGGATTGATGTAGTAAAATGCCAACCCCGCTAGCGATATCCCTTTGCCGCTTGCTTCCGGATGTTTTGGAAGCACGTCGGTCTCCCAAATATAGTGGAGGAGCAGCGCCTCGTTCAGCCAAGCAAGCTTGTCCAGGTCGTCGGCTTCCTTCTCCGTGCGGGGCCCGACAAACACAACCGGCTCGCCCTCGAAGATATAAATGTCCTCGGGATGCGGGACCATGCGCGGCGGAGTGACACCGCGACGCGCACAGTCAGCGATCTCAGCCTTTTTGACCTCGACGTACCGGGTCCAGACGCGGTTATCCTCTTCAATCCGTGCTGTCTCTGCAGCCTCCGCTTCGGCAAACAATTCCATCATGTGCCGCTGCGAGCGCGAGTTGCCGGATGCGGCCGACTTCATGATCGATTTCAGGACGACCTCGCGACCTGAGATCTGACGATGGTCCTCGCCCTCCCGCACGGTGACCGATTGGCGGGCAAGATCGAGGACAGCGTCTGTCAATGACTGACCTGGCTGTTTGCTAGCAGCAGCCTTTCTCGGCCGGCCATTGGGATTGCCGGACTTGCCTTTCTGAAAGCGTGTCGCGACGGGCGGCTTGCCGTATCCCACTGCGTAGGTATTCGACAGCGCGTCAGGCGGTTCGCGGCGCTTCACTGCAGCACCTCATTCGCCTTGGGCGAGGTCGCCTGGTCCGCACTCTCGTCGGCAAGATCGCTGAATGTTCGGCCATCGCTTGCGAGCAGAGCCTCCTTGCCAGTGACCGCTTCCCAGCGCCGCACGATCGTGTCGCAGTAGAGTGGATCGAACTCGATCAATCGCGCACGCCGGCCGCATGAGTCCGCCGCAATGAGGGTGCTTCCCGATCCACCGAATGCGTCGAGGACGATCTCGCCGCGGCGCGAGCAATCGCGGATCGCGTCAGCGACGAGCGCGACCGGCTTGACGGTCGGGTGCATGGCAAGTTCCTCCATGCGTCCGCGCCCTACGGAGCTGATGCCGGCATAGTCCCAGACATTGGTGCGATAACGGCCCGTGTCGCCAAGGCCGAAGCTGTTGGTGTGCGGCGCGGTTCCGACCTTGAAGACGAAGACGAGTTCGTGTTTGGACCGATAGAAGCTGCCCATGCCGCCATTGGTTTTGTTCCAGACGCATAGGTTCTTCAGCTCAGTGAATGCGGCGCTGCCAGCCGCAAGCAGCTCTGCCATGTGGCGCCAGTCCATGCAGACGAAGGCGATCGCTCCGTCCCGGCTGTGATCGGCGGCGTTGGACAAGCAGGTCCGCAGGAACGCGGTGAACTCGGTCGAGGACATTTCGCCGGAGGCCATCGCGAACTCACGGTGGCGGATGCGGCCAGAACCGCAAACGTGACCGTCGATGGGTACGTTGTAGGGCGGGTCTGTGAAGATGAGATCGGCGGGCTCATTGCCGAGGAGCAGAGCATAGTCGCTGCCCCGCCGGGCGTCCCCGCATAACAGCTTGTGCCGTCCCATGATCCAGAGATCGCCGTGGCGCGTCACCGCCTGCGATCCCACGGGCGGCACATGGTCGAGAGGGCCCGCCTCCGTGCTTCCGCTCTCCTTGGCTTCGTCCAGAACCAGGTCGATCTCGGCAATCGAGAATCCAGTCAACGACAGATCGAAGTCGAGATCGATGAGCCCCTGCAGTTCGATCGCCAGGAGCTCAGTATCCCAGCCCGCATTGAGCGCCAGCTTGTTGTCGGCCAGGACATAGGCGCGACGCTCTGCTGCCGACAAATGCGAGAGGCGAATGACAGGAACTTCGGCAAGGCCAAGCTGCTTCGCCGCCATGACGCGACCGTGGCCGGCGACGATCTCGTCGTCATCGCTAACAAGCACCGGGTTCGTGAACCCAAACCGCTCGATACTCGTGGCAATCTGCTTGACCTGCGCCTTCGAATGGCGCCGTGCATTGCCTGGATAGGGTTTGAGCTGCGACACGCGCCGCAGCTCAATGGAGGATGTCGTCCTCGTCATGAATCAACGCCTCACGCTGACCTAGGGCGAATCAGCCCCGACAGCGAAACGGTGACGCAACCTCGTCGGATATTTCAAGTAAAAACATAGAAGGCAATTTTCCTTACCTTTTGTTCCGTAGCAACCAATGCGAAATTCAAATTCTGTCGACGCTTCCAACGTCAGTATAAAATCCCACATACTGGCTTCAAGATCCCGGATATCACTCTCGAAATCGCAGATACCGGCGACGAAATCCCGGAATTGACCCGGCCGATCCCGAAATTCGCGTCTCTCATCCCGGGAAACGGCGCCCATATCCCGTATCGTGCCGGTGATTTCCCGAAGACCAGAGGCTCAAACCCGCTAAAGGTAGCGTCCGAAGCCCAAAATCCCGCCTGTTGCACGTCCCTTTGCCAAGGCAATTCCCTGCGCAAGTGCCCAATTCCCTGTTTCTCAGAACAGGGAATTGATCCCCTAAAGCGCTGAACTACCGACAGGAATTGCCGTCACCGGAGACAGTTTCCAAGTGCCCGGGTGAATTGCAGGGAATTCAGGGAATAACAGACCGCAGACCCACGCTACCGAGACTGCGTCCGCCACCAAACTCCTTAAATAATATCAATGACTTAGACGATTGCCCCGACCCCGTTGGCGGGTTGGCGGTCGTCATTGAGCCCTCTAGCAATCACATAGCAATCACGCTGATCGGTTTGGGCTCACCCAACCGCTTCATTCTCCTAGGGTCCGTACTCGATAAGCTCTGGCGAGGATCGATCATTGCTGATTCAAGGCTCCTGGAAGGAGTCTTGGGATGGCGAAGCGGGTTCAATGGCTGAGTGATGAGGAATGGGCTCGTATCGAGCCTCTGTTGCCGCGTG
>NZ_JAEULY010000029.1 GCF_016793595.1 Phreatobacter sp. | reverse complement strand
ACCGCGTCGAACGCATGTGGTGCAGGCTCAAGGACTTCCGGCGCGTCGCAACCCGCTACGACAAGCTCGCCCGGAACTACCTCTCGACCGTCCTCATCGCCGCAACAACCGCATACTGGCTCAATTGAGTCCGGACCCTAGGGCATGATCCCGAAAAGTGGGAGCCGATTCCCGGGGGTCATGCTCCGCCAGGCATGAAGCGGCAGCGCCGATTCTGGCGGGGCGAACCTCGCGCGAACCGGTCAGATCTGGCCGGTGGTCCAGAGCACGATGTCGCGCATCACCGTCTGCACGGCCCCCGCAAAGGCGGCCGAGACATTGCCGGCATCGGTGCCGGCGGCCGGTGCGCGCGCGGCGAACACCCTCCCCGCCAGAATGCGGCCGGAACGGTCGTTGACCAGCTTCACGGACATCTCGACCACCACCTCGGTCGCGCCTTGCGCGACCACCTCGAAGGCGCGGATGTCGGCCAGCAACTGCCAGTCGGAGGCGAGCCTGTCACCCGGACGGCCAACCGAGCGCAGCCGGCTGGCATTCTCGAAAGCCTGGATGATCCGCGCCTGAAGCAGTTTCGGCAGCCGGTCGGCCCAGGCACCGTCGGAAAGGTAGGAATAGGCCCCACCCGGCCCGCGCACGGCGATCCGCTCGGTGTCGAGGCTGGCAATGGCCTTGGGTTCGACGACGAGCAGCTGGCCGCGCACGGCCCCGGCGCGCGCCGGGAAGGTCGAGGGCGCCGGAATATCGTAGACGCGCGGCGCGCTGGTCGACGAACAGCCCGCGAGAGCAAGGCCCGCGACTGCCAAGGATCCGAATGTCAGGCTGCGCCGCCTCGCGTCCAACCCCAACCCCGCATTCCCCTCCCGCATGCCGGACAAGCCCCTCTAGCCTTTACCGGCGATTGAATTCAGGCACGCCCGAACCACCGAAGATGAACCTCTGCGGATTGCGCTCCAGGGAACGCAGGGTCCGTTCGAGCTCCGTCAGGGTGCGGCGCCCGTCGGCGGAGAGCGACTGGATATCGCGGATCGTGCGATCCGTGAAGCCGGAGATGGATGTCGTGAGCTGGGCGGTGCGGGTGTCGAGCCGCTCGGCGAGCGTGCGCACGGACCGCGCGGTCGCCGTGAACTCCGCCATCATGTTGCTGCCGCCCTCGCCCTGGAAGCCCTTGAGCAGGCTGTCGAGGCGGTCCGCCATGCCGTTGAGCTTGGCGGACACTTCGGCGGCATTCTTCAGCAACTGATCGACATTGGCAGAATTGTCGCCCAGCGACTGGGTGAAGCGGTCGATATTGGCCATGGCCCGGCCGATCCGCTCGCTGTCGAGCGCCGCGATCACCCGGTCGGCATTACCGAGCGTGCGGTTCAGCGCCCGCACGTCGAAGGCCGTCACCGCCTCGTTGACCGTGCCCAGCGTCTGGGTCAGCGCGCCTGAGGCGCGGCGGGCGTCGCGGATGAGATCGGCGAAATTCTCGCGCTGCGCGTTCAGGCCGCCGGTCAGCTCGTCGACATTGCGCAGGATCGACGCGATCCGGCCGGGCTGCGAGCCCTCCATCATGCTCTCGACCTGGGTCGTCACGCGGTCGAGCCGCTCGGCCAGCGCGGCGATCTGGCGGGCGGCCGCTCCCGTCTGGTTGAGGAAGTTGCGGATGTTGTCGGTATTGTCGTTCAGCGCCGCCGTGAAATTCTCGACATTCTGCAGACTGCGCTGGAACGAGCCCTGCCCGGTCGCAATCGTCTCGTCGAGCCGGCGCACGAGGTTGTTGAGCGTGCTCATCGTCTCCTGCGCGCCCGCGAGCAGGTCCTGTCCGCCCGGCACGTCGGGCCCGATCTGCGGCGGCGCGCCGTCGGCCGGCCGCTGGATCGGCTGCGCGACACCCAGCCCGTTGGCAAGGCCGATGGAGGCGATGCCGGAGAGGAGCTGAACATTGAGGCTTGCGCGCGTCGCCGAGGAAATCGGCGTGCCCTGCTGGATCGCGACGATGGCGACGACCTTGCGCGGATCGGCCGGATCGATGTCGATCTTGCGGACCTCGCCCTTGCGGATGCCGTTGAAGAACACGTTGGCGCCGGTCCTCAGACCGCCGACCGGGCCGGTGAAGACGATCCGGTAATCCTCGCGGTTGGTATTGTCGCCGGCGCGCAGGAACCACCACAGGAACAGACCGAACACCGCCAGCACCGCCAGCGTGAACAGACCGATCAGCGTGGTATTCGCCTTGGTTTCCATCAGCCGCTTGGACCGCGTCCTAACCCTTGATGCCGGCGGAGCGTGCACGCTCCCCGCCGAAATAGCTCCTGAGCCACGGGTGCGGATGCCGGACCATGTCCGCCATCGTGCCCGTGGCGATCACCTTGCCCTCGGCGAGGGCGGCGATTCGATCGCAGATTCGCGCCAGACTATCGAGATCGTGGGTGACCATATACACGGTCAGGCCCAGAGTGTCCCGCAACGTCCTGATCAGCGTATCGAACTCACCCGCGCCGATCGGGTCGAGGCCGGAGGTCGGCTCGTCCAGGAAGACGATCTCGGGATCGAGCGCCAGCGCCCGCGCCAGAGCCGCGCGCTTGATCATGCCACCCGATAATTCCGACGGATATTTGTCCGCCGCATCCGGCCTGAGGCCGACCATCGCGATCTTCAGCCGCGCGATCTCGTCCATCAGCGGCTCGGACAGTTTCAGATATTCGCGCAGCGGCACCTGGATGTTCTGCTTGACCGTCAGCGACGAGAACAGCGCTCCGTGCTGGAACAGCACGCCCCAGCGCCGCTCGATTGCCCTGTGGCCATGGTCGTCGGCCTCGTCCAGATCCTGCCCGAAGACATGGATCTTGCCGGCGCGCTTCGGCACGAGGCCGATGATGCAGCGGGTCAGCACCGACTTGCCGGTGCCGGAGCCGCCGACGACCCCCAGCACCTCGCCGCGATAGACGTCGAGGTCGAGCCCGTTGATGATCAGTCGGTCGCCGAAACCGACGACCACGCCCCGCGCGGAAATGATGACGTCCTGCGCCATCAGTAGCCGAGGCTCGCGAAGAACACGGCGAAAAGCGCGTCCACGACGATCACCATGAAGATCGCCTTCACGACAGAGGCCGTGGTCTGCATGCCGAGGCTCTCGGCCGAGCCCTGCACGCGCAGGCCCTCGACGCAGGCGACGAGGCCGATGATCAGCGCCATGAACGGCGCCTTCGCGAGCCCCACCCAGACGTGCCGGTGCGCGACTTCCTCCTGAATGCGCTGAAGAAAGATATCGATCGGAATGTTTCCGTAGATCTGCGCCACGATGGCGCCGCCGGCTAGCGCCGACAGGTCGCCGATGATGGTCAGCAGCGGCAGGCCGACGACCAGCGCGATGAGGCGCGGCAGCACCAGCACCTCCACGGGATTGAGGCCCATCACGCTCAGCGCGTCGATCTCCTCGCGCATCTTCATCGAGCCGAGTTCGGCCGTGAAGGCGGAGCCGGTGCGCCCCGCCACCATGATCGAGACGATCAGCACGCCGATCTCGCGCAGCGTCAGGATGGCGACGAGATCGACGACATAGGTGTCGGCGCCGAAGGCGCGGAAGAAGAAGATGCCCTGCTGTGCGATGATCGCGCCGATCACGAAGGTGATCAGGAACATGATCGGCACGGCGCGGAAGGCGACGCGGTCGAGCTGGGTCACCACGGCGGCGAGCCGGAACCGGCCCTTTCCGGTGAAGATCGAGCCGGCCGCGAGCACCACCCGGCCGAAGAAGGCGACCAGCGCGACCAGGTCGCCCTTGGCGTCGAGCATCTGCTCGCCGACCTTGTCGAGGGCCTGGACATAGCCCGGCTTCGGCACGGGGCGCGCGGGCGGCGGTTCGGCGAGACCTTCGGCGACCTCTGCATAGATGGTCCGCGCCGCGCCCGAGAGGCCGGTGCGCTCCACCGGCACGCCGCGTGCCGAGAAGCCCTCCTCGATCGCCCGCACCAGCGCGCCGCCGAGCGTGTCGAGCCGCGTCACCTGGGAGAAATCGAGCGTGACGGCGCCCGGCGTCCCGCCCTCGGCCACGAGGCTGCGGACCTTGGCCTCGATCGCGCCCGCAGTCTCGGAATTCCAGACGCCGGCAAGCGCGACCGTCAGTCGGCTACCCTCGACGTGGCTCGACACCCTTGCTTGCTGCGCGTGGCTCGTCTCGGTCACGGCTCGATTTTCGATAAGTCGCATGCGCGCGCCCGGCTTGGCATGCGCCCTCCTCCTCTCCATAAAGGAGCCGCCCGGCGCCGTCGAGGCTGCCGGCTCTTCCCTTGCTTTGTTGCGGATACACCCATGGAAATCGCCAAGCCCTATCTCCTTTTCCTGGGAGACGTTCACGATCAGCTCGCCGCCAAGACCGCGCAGGGGATCGTCGACTGGCGCCGTGACTGGTGCGTCGGCCAGCTGCGCCTCGAAGGCTGCAAGGCCGATACCGGGCTGAAGGACGTGACCATCGCGCAGGGCAAGAAGGCCGGCGCGAAGACCATGGTCGTCGGCGTCGTCAATGCCGGCGGCGTGCTTCCCGACCACTGGGTCGATTCGATCGTCGAGGCCATCGAGGCCGGCATGGACATCGCCACCGGCCTGCATGCCAAGCTCTCGGACATTCCGAAGATCGCCGCCGCCGCCAAGAAGCACGGCGCCAAGCTTCACGATGTGCGCCACCCGACCCAGACCTTCGCCACGGGCAAGGGGGCCCTGCGCTCCGGCAAGCGTCTGCTGATGGTCGGCACCGACTGCTCGGTCGGCAAGAAGTACACCGCGCTGGCCATGGAAAAGGGCATGCGCGACCGCGGCTTCGACGCCGATTTTCGCGCCACGGGCCAGACCGGCATCTTCATCTCCGGCCGCGGCGTCGCGGTTGACGCCGTCGTCGCCGACTTCATCGCCGGCGCGGCCGAATGGCTGACCCCCGAGGCCGATCCGCTGCACTGGGACGTGGTCGAGGGTCAGGGCTCGCTGTTCCACCCCTCCTTCGCCGGCGTCACGCTCGGCCTGCTGCACGGCGCCCAGCCCGACGCCTTCATCGTCTGCCACGAGCCGACCCGCCGCACGATGCGCGGCGTCCAGACGGCGCTGCCCTCCATCGGCGAGGTCATCGATCAGACGATAGCCCTCGGCCGCCTGACCAATCCGGCGATCACCTGCGTCGGCCTGTCGGTCAATACCGAGCACCTGTCGGAAGAAGCCGCCTTCACCTGCCTCGATCGCCTGTCGCGCGAATACGAACTGCCGGCGACCGATCCGGTGCGCTTTGGCGTCGAGCCGCTGGTCGATGCCATCGCCGAGCTCTATGGCGAGCCCGAGCCGAAGCCGGCTCCGAAGAAGTCGGCCAAAAAGGCCAACTGAGCGTCAAACCACGGGCGCTGCCCCTCCGAGACGTCGTGGCCGGGCAAAGGCGGCCCGGCCGCCGGCCCTGACTAGACGCCGGGGCTCTGCCCCGGCTATGCCGGCCATCCACGCCTTGAACACGCGCCAGAATGAAAGTCGTGGATGCCCGCCACAAGGGCGGCCATGACGATGAAGAGCGCACAGCCTCACTTTTCCAAGGTGTTGAGCATGACCTCCCGCGAACTGACCGTCCGCACCGAAAGCTGGCCGATCGCCGGCACTTTCACCATTTCGCGCGGCTCGCGCACGGAGGCGCTGGTCGTCGTCTGCGAGATCCGCCAGGGCTCGGCGGTCGGGCGCGCCGAATGCGTGCCCTACCCGCGCTATGGCGAGACCGTGGACGGCGTCGCGGGTTACATCGAATCCATGGCGGACGGCATTGCCGGCGGTCTCGACCGGCAGGGGCTTCTCTCCGCCATGAAGGCCGGCGCGGCACGCAACGCCGTCGACTGCGCCCTCTGGGACCTCGAATCGAAGCTCGCGGGCAAGCGTGCCTGGGAGCTCGCCGGTCTTCCGGCCCCGAAACCGCTGACGACGGTCTACACGATCTCGCTCGGCGCCCCTGCCGACATGGCCGAGCAGGCCAAGGCCAGCGGCCGCCCGCATCTCAAGATCAAGCTCGGCGGCGAGGGCGACGCCGACCGCCTCGCGGCGATCCGGCAGGCGGTTCCCAATGCCACGCTGGTCATCGACGCCAACGAGGCGTGGACGCCGGCCAATCTCGAAGCCAACCTCGCCGTCTGCGAGCGCTTCCGCATCGCGCTGGTCGAGCAGCCCCTGCCCGCCGCCGACGACGAGGCGCTGAAGGGCGTGCGCCGGCCGATCCCGATCTGCGCCGACGAAAGCGTCCACGACCGCGGCTCGCTCGACAAGCTCGCCGGCAAGTACGACGCCATCAACATCAAGCTCGACAAGACCGGCGGCCTCACCGAGGCCTTCATGCTGGCGGCCGATGCCGAGGCGCGCGGCCTCAAGATCATGACCGGCTGCATGGTCGGCACTTCGCTGTCGATGGCGCCGGCGACGTTGATCGCGCAGCGCGCCTTCCTCGTGGACCTCGACGGCCCTCTGCTGCTGCGCGAGGACCGTCCCGAGGGCCTGCGTTACGACGGCTCGACCGTTTATCCGCCCGCCTCGTCCCTCTGGGGCTGAGGCGCGTTCAGCGGCCGGCGGCCGGGACCGCCGGCCGCTCGATCGGCATCGACCGGGCAATGGCGGTGACCGCCATGCCGACGAGGCAGAGCGCGGCCATAGCGAGATAGGCCTTCGCGTCGATCCGCGCATAGAGATAACCCGCCAGCAGCGTCGAAACCGCCATGGCCGAGCCGATTGCGACCGACACCGTCCCCTGGCCGCTCGCGCGCATGTGCGGGGGCACGCGCGCGGCAAGGTAGGACATCGTCCCGAGATGGACGAGACCGAAGCCCGCGCCGTGCAGGATCTGCAGCGGGCCGCCGAACCAGAGCGGCGGATCGAAGGCCATGACGGCCCAGCGCAGGGCGCCCCCGGCTCCGCCGATCAGCAGGAAGGTGGTCGGCCGCCAGCCTCGCGTGAACCGGGTGCCCCACCAGAACAAGGCGATCTCCGCGAAGACAGCAACGGCCCAGAGCGCACCGACGGTGGCCGGCGAGTAGCCGAGTGCCTTCCAGTGGATGGAGGCGAAGCCGTAATAGACGGCGTGGCTCGCCTGCAGGAAGGCCGCCGCCGCCATGACCAGCACGAAACGCGTGTTGAAGAAGCCCGGCCCGGTGGGCGCAATGGACTTGTCGCGGGTGTCTGGCACCAGCATGACGCTGGCGATCACCAGCGGAATCATGGTCAGCGCGATCATCCAGACGATCTGTGGCGGCGCGATGAAGGTAAGCACGATGCCGCCCATGACATTGGCCACCATGAAGGCGACGGAACCCCAGACGCGGATCCGGCCGTAGTCGAGCGCCCGTCGCGCGACGCCGGCGAGGCCGTAGGCGTCGGTCAGCGGCGTCAGCGGGCCCCAGACGAAACCGGTAATGACCACGCCGATCAGGATCATCGCATAACCGTCGGCGAGCCCGACGCCCATGAAGGCGACCGCCGTCGCCGAACAGCACATGGCGATGGCGATGGACAGTTTCCCGCCGCGATCGGCGAGCGTCGTCACGATGGGGTTGGCGATGATGCGGATCAGCATGCCGCCGGCGAGCACCGTGCCGATCTGGCCGTCATCGAGACCCTTGGCCTTGAGCCAGACCGGGAAGAACGGCTGATGCAGCCCGAATCCGATGAACAGGGCCGCATAGAACAACGCAAGTCGCGTTGCGAACAGCTTGGCGTCGTCTGATTTGGCGGCCGGTCCGGAGAGCATTATGATTTCACGGAGAGATTCGCGTGTTCGCAATCGTTCTAGACGGCCCCGGCCCTTCCCGCGAGAGCAAGCTCGAACATGTCAGATGAGACACAGCTTCCGGCGCGGCTCGAGCCTTCGCCCCTGACCACCGCCGACTATGGCGCCATCGAGGATGCGGTGATGGAAACGGCGCGCGGTCGCTGGTTCCTCGCCGAATATGCCCGCCGCAACCGCGCGGCCGACACGCTCGCCGTGCTGGAAGCCATCGGCCGGCTCGAAAGCGCCGTGGGCGCGCCGCGCGCCGCACCCGAGATCGACCGCATCCGCATGGACATCCGCGAGATGGCCAATGCCATTTCGCGCACCAAGGCGGAGATCGCCGCGATCAAGCCGGAGGGCGCCGAGGGCGGCCGCTTCGAGGAGGCGTCCGTCGAGCTCGACGCCATCGTGCAGGCGACGGCGACCGCTACCGGCGACATTCTGGGCGCGGCCGAGACCATTCAGGAGATCGCCTGGACTCTGCGTGAAATGGGCACGGAGGGCGAGGTCTGCGACCTTATCGACACCAAGGCCACCGACATCTACACGGCCTGCTCGTTTCAGGACATCACGGGGCAGCGCACGCGCAAGGTGATCGGCGTCCTGCGCTTCCTGGAGGAGCGCATCGATTCGATGATGGCGATCTGGGGCGAGACCGGCATTGCCGCCACGCCGCCCCCCGCCGCCAAGACCAGCGAACCATCGCTGCTCAACGGGCCAGCGCGCCCCGGGGAGGGCCTCGGCCAGTCCGACGTCGACATGATGATGGATGACGGCCTGTTCGCCGATCAGGTCTTGGAGCCTGCTCAGGTCTTGGAGCCTGCTCAGGTCTTGGAGCCTGCTCAGGTCTTGGAGCTTGCTCAGGTCTTGGAGCCTGCGGCGAAAATGCCCGCCGCACCAGACAATGCGGCCGCTTTCGCCCCGCTCGCCCCGGTCCCGCCACTCGCGGAGGAACTGCCGGTCACCGCGCGGGCGACAGCGGCTGCCGCCCTCTCGACCGGCGAGGCGCCGCTGGCGCCCGCGCCGCGCCCTGCCCGGCCGGATGCGCCGCCCGTACGTTCCGGACGGCCGACCATCGAGGACATCGAGAAGCTGAGCTTCATCGAGAAGGTGGCCCTGACGAGCTAGGGCTCGTCCCTGCCCTCATGCCACCAGCTTGGCGAACAGGGCAGGATCGACATTGCCACCCGACAGCACGGCCACCACGACCTGCCCCCTGGCATCGAGGCGGCCGGCGAGCAGCGCCGCCAGCGGCACTGCGCCCGACGGCTCGACCACCAATTTCAGCTCGCGGAAGGCGAAGCCGACGGCGCGCTTTACCTCATCCTCCGACACGACCAGCCCGCCAGTCACATGCGGCTGGTTCACGGCGAAGGTAAGCGCGCCCGGCGCCGCGGAAAGGAGGCCGTCACAAATCGATCCGCCCAGTCTCTCGTTCGAGACGCGCTTGCCGGCCGCCAGCGAACGCGCGTGGTCGTCGAAGCCCTCGGGCTCGCCGGCATAGATCCTGGCGGCTGGCGCCACTTCGTGCACGGCCAGCGCCACGCCAGCGAGCAGGCCGCCGCCGGACACCGGCACGATGACCGCGTCGGGCTTCAGGCCCTGCGCCGCAAGGTCCTCGACGATCTCGCGGCCGACCGTGCCCTGCCCCGCCATGATGTGGAAATCGTCGAAGGGCGGCACCAGCGTCGCGCCGCGCTCGGCGGCGATGCGGTTGGCGATGGCGACGCGGTCTTCCTTCTCGCGGTCGAACAGCACGATCTCGGCGCCCGCCGCGGCGGTCCGCTCGCGCTTCAGCACCGGCGAATCCTTCGGCATGACGATCAGCGCGGGAATGCCGAGAAGCTGGGCGGCGGTCGCGACGCCCTGCGCATGGTTGCCCGAGGACATGGCGACGACGCCGGCCCGGCGCTCGGTCTCGTTCAGCCGGGCGAGGCGGTTGTAGGCGCCACGGAACTTGAATGAACCCGTGCGCTGCAGCGGCTCTGCCTTCAGGAACACCCGCGCGCCGGTGATGGCGTCGAGCTCGGGCAGGGTGAGCAGCGGTGTGCGACGTGCGACCGGCGCGATCAGGCGGGCGGCATCGGCGACATCGGCGGCGGTCGGCAGCGCGGGCATCGGGAACTGGTCCTCTCGGGTCTCGGCGGATCGCCATATGAGCCCTGCGGGGCGCTTCGGACAAGCCAAGCTTTGTGCCCCGGCCATCACGGGTGTTGATCGGTCGCCACCGCGACACCACCTGCCCTCGCCTTGGGCGCGCCGCCGGTCTAGACACGGCACCGGAGGTGTTCTTGGACAACGCGCTGCCGACCGACGACCTGCGACCGCCGGCCGCCGCCGCGAAACCGCTGCGCGTGCTCATCCTGATGAGCAGGACCGGCGGCGGGCACCTCGCGAGCGCGCGCGCGCTCGAGGCCGAATTCCAGGCCCAGCGGCCGGATACGGAAGTGCTGATCGTCGACATGCTGACCGATCATATCAGCCCGCCCTTCTCGCTCCTGCCGAAGACCTACGACACGATCGTCAACCGCGCCCCGCGCCTGTGGCACGCGCTCTGGCGCATGACCGCCGGCGCGAAGGTCGGCGGCGCGACGACCGCGCTGGTCAGTCATCTGTCGCGGGGCAGGCTGGAGCGGCTGCTGGCGACGACCCGGCCGGACCTCGTCGTCTCGGTCCATCCGCTGGTCAACCACCTGATGCTGCCGGTACTGGCGCGCGTCTCGCCATCGACCCGTTACGTGACCGTCGTCACCGACCTCGGCGGCATTCACCCTCTCTGGCTGCACCCGGAGAACGCCGCCGTCTACCTGCCGACCGAGCGCGCCATCGAGGTCGCATCCGCGAACGGCCTGCCGCGAAGCCGCCTGCACGCCCACGGCCTGCCCGTCCGCGCCGATTTCGCGCGCGAGCCCGGCGACAGGGCCGAGACGCGCCGGCATTTCGGCCTCGATCCCGCGCTGCCGGTGGTGCTTGTGATCGGCGGCGGCGGTGGCATCGGGCCCATCGAAGCCATCGTCGCCGCGACGGCGGACCAGCTGGCGGCCGCCGGTGGCCAAGCGGCCCAGATCGCGGTTGTCTGCGCCAAGAATGCCCGGCTGAAGGCCGATATCGAGTGCCGCCGCTGGCCGGTGCCGGTCACGCCCCTCGGCTATGTCGACAAGATGTCGGACCTGATGCATGCCAGCGACTTCATCGTCACCAAGGCCGGGCCCGGCACCATCGCGGAAGCCAGCATCCGTGGCCTGCCCATGGCGATCTACGGCTACATTCCCGGCCAGGAGGCGGCGAATGTCGACCACGTCGTCGAGGCTGGAGCGGGCTTCTTCCAGCCCGATCCCGCAAGGCTTGGCGCGGAGGTCGCGCGGCTGATGACCTCGGGCGTCACCGATCGGTCGGTCATGGCCGCCCGCGCCATGGCGCTCGGCCGCGCGCAGGCGACCCACGACATCGTCGCCTCGATCCTCGCCGCGCATTGACCACGCGGGCTGCCGCTTTTCGCGCCGGGGAACCATGCGCGCCACGGCCTTGCGAAACGGTTGAATCCGACATCATGATCCCGGCTCAACGACGTTCTGACGAAGGGGAGAGACGGTCGTGAAACTGGTTCGCTATGGCGCCGCGGGTAAGGAAAAACCCGGCCTCGTTGATCCCGATGGCAAGATCCGCGACCTGTCCGGCGTGGTGCCCGACATCGCCGGCGATGCGCTGACCAAGAAGGGCCTCGCCAAGATCGCCAAGGCCAATTGGGAGAAGCTGCCACTGGTGAAGGGCAAGCCGCGGCTCGGCGCCTGCGTCGGCAATGTCGGCAACTTCATCGCCGTCGGCCTCAACTATGCCGACCACGCCGCCGAGACCGGCGCCGCGATCCCGACCGAGCCGATTCTCTTCAACAAGGCGCGCTCCTGCATCGTCGGCCCGAACGACGACGTGATGCTGCCGAAGAAGTCGGTGAAGGCCGATTGGGAAATCGAGCTTGCCATCGTCATCGGCGAACGCGCCCGCTACGTCTCCAAGAAGGACGCGCTGTCGGTGGTCGCCGGCTTCTGCGTCTGCAACGACGTCTCCGAGCGCGAGTACCAGATCGAGCGCGGCGGCCAGTGGATGAAGGGCAAGGGCTGCGAGACCTTCGGCCCACTCGGCCCCTGGCTGGTCACGGCCGACGAGATCAAGGACGTGCAGAAGCTCGGCATGTGGCTCGACGTCAACGGCGAGCGCATGCAGACCGGCTCGACCAAGACCATGATCTTCGATGTGAAGACCATCGTCTCCTATGTTTCCGAGTTCATGGTGCTGGAGCCCGGCGACGTCATCACCACCGGCACGCCGCCCGGCGTCGGCCTCGGTATGAAGCCGCCGAAATTCCTGAAGGCCGGCGACGTGATGTCGCTCGGCATCGATGGTCTCGGCGAGCAGAAGCAAAAGGTCATCGCCTGGAAGTGAGGCGGCTCCCGCCATCGCCTGAATTGGATCCGGCGGCGCGAGGCGCGCCGGCAACACCCTGAATCGAAATCTGAAAGCCCCGGTGAAAACCGGGGTTTTTCAATTGGATGGACGCATCGCCGGAATCGATGTCTGCTGTCGCCGCACAATCGGTTGCCCGTGCGACCGGCGAGGCGGAGCTTGAAATCCATGATCCGGACGGTCGCCCTCACCAGCCTCGCCATGGTGGCCTTCGCGACCAATTCGGTGCTGGCCCGGCTCGCCCTCGGCGCGGGCGCCATTGACGCGGCCGGCTATACGGGAGTGAGGCTCGCCGCCGGAGCGGTCGCCCTCGTCCTCATCGTGACGATCATCGACAGGACAGCGCCGACCTCCTATCGCCCCGCCGGGAGTTGGGCTCAGGCGGCGGCGCTGTTCGGCTATGCCATTGCCTTTTCGGTCGCCTATCTGGCGCTGGGCGCCGCTGTCGGCGCGATCATCCTGTTCGGCAGCGTGCAGCTCGGCATGGTCGGCCGCGCCGTCATGCTCGGCGACCGGCCGGGCCCCTGGGAATGGGCCGGGCTCGTCGCCGCATTCGCGGCGCTCGTCTATCTGGTCTCGCCCGGCGTTGCCGCCCCACCCCTCTGGGCGGCGGCGCTCATGGCTGTCTCGGGGCTCTGCTGGGCAGCCTATTCGCTGCTCGGGCGCGGCTCGACCACCCCGCTCGCCGACACCACCGGCAATTTCGTCCGCTGCCTGCCCGTCGCCATCGTGCTCATCGCGGTGGGGCTCTGGACCTCAACTCCCGCGCCCGCCGGGCTCGCCTATGCCATCGCCTCGGGCGCCATCGCCTCGGGCATCGGCTACGCCATCTGGTATGCCGCCCTGCCCGGCCTGTCGCGTGTCGGCGCCGCCTCGGTCCAGCTGACCGTGCCGGCCATCGCCGCGGCAGGCGCGGTCCTGTTCATCGGCGAGCCGCTGACACCGCGGCTGGTCGCTGCGTCGGCGGTGATCATCGGCGGCATTGGCATCACGATCATCGCGGGCGATCGGCGCAGAAGCGCCAGCGCTGGCCAATAGCGTTGGCCTCGCGGCGGCGCATCAGGCATAGTCGTGGCCATGCGCGCATTCGTCCTTACAGCATATGGTGGACCTGAAGCGGCGGAAATCCGCGATGTCGAGCGCCCGCGGCCGGCCGCGACAGAAGTTCTGGTGCGCGTCCATGCCGCCGGCCTCAATCCCGTGGATTTCAAGACGCGCGACGGCAAGCTGAAGGTGGTCCAGCGCTACCCGCTACCGGCGGTGATGGGCAACGAGCTTGCAGGCGTCGTGGAAAGCTGCGGCGACCGCGTCACGGGCTTCGCCGTGGGCGACCGCGTGTTCGCCCGCATGGCCAAATCGTCCATGGGCGCTTTCGCCGAATATGCGATCGTCCCGGAGAACCTCCTCGCCAGAATGCCGCCGTCGCTGGACTTCGACAGCGCGGCCGGGGTCCCCCTTGCCGGGCTGACGGCGCTCCAGGCCCTGCGCGACGAACTCGCCCTGAAGCCGGGCAGCCGCGTCTTCATCCCCGGAGGCGCCGGCGGTGTCGGCACTTTCGCCATCCAGATCGCGAAATGGCTTGGCGCGGAGGTCACCACCACGGCCTCGCCGCGCGGCAGGGCGCTGGTCGAGCGGCTCGGCGCGGACATCGTGATCGACTACACGACGCAGCGCTTCGTCGATCATGTCCGCGGCATGGACGGTGTTTTCGACCTGCTGGGCGGCGAAACGCTTATGCAGTCGTTCAGGGTGGTGAAGCCCGGCGGCAAGGTTGTGTCTGTTGCGGGCATGCCCGAACCGGAAACAGCGCGGAAGGATCTCGGGCGAGGCGCGGCGCTCGCGGCACTCTTCTGGATCGCGAGCTATGGCATACGCGCCGAGGCCAGGCGGCACGGCGCCACCTATCGCTATCTGTTCATGCACCCGAGCGGCCCCGAACTGGAGGAGCTCGCGCAGCTGATCACGCACGGGAAGCTGACGCCCATCATTGATCGCGTCTTTCCGTTCGATGAGATCCGGCAGGCCTTCGAATATCTGGAAGCCGGTCGCGCGAAGGGCGAGGTCGTGGTGCGGATGCACTGAGGCACGGGCATTCCGGCGCGCCGGAATCCGGGCATCACGCCACGCCGCGCCGACGCCCCTCCCAATAGGGCGCGCGCAGCACCTTGCGGTCGATCTTGCCGAGCCCGGTAACCGGGATCGTATCGACGAAATTCACCGATTTCGGCGACCAGGGCGCGCCGCGCTTGTCCTTCACGTGAGCCTGAAGCTCCGCCGCGCCGACATTCGCGCCCTGCTTCAGCACGACGAAGGCCGTGACAGCCTCGCCCCATTTCTCGTCGGGAATGCCGATCACCGCCGCCGAAGCGACCGAGGGATGGGCCATCAGCGCGTCCTCAACCTCGCGCGGGTAGATGTTGAAGCCGCCGGATATGATCATGTCCTTGGTCCGGTCGACGATATAGAGATAGCCCTCCGCGTCCTTCACCGCGACGTCGCCGGTGTGCAGCCAGCCGCCGCGCAGCGCCTCCTCCGTCGCTTCCGGACGCTTCCAGTAACCCGCCATGACGAGCGGCCCGCGCACGCAGATCTCGCCGGGCATGCCGACGCCGACCTCGCACATGTCCTGGTCGAACAGCTTCACGTCGACGAAGGGGCTTGGCCGCCCGCACGAACCGAGCCGTTCCGGATGCGCGAGATCATGATCCACCTTGCGCAGCGTGGTGATGCATTGCGGGGCTTCCGTCTGGCCGTAGAGCTGGACAAAGACCTGCCCGAATATGCCCATGGCCTCCTTCAGCCGGTCGGGCGACATGGGCGCCGCGCCATAGACGATCATGTCGAGCGAGGAGAGATCGTATTGCGCACGCAGCGCCGGCTGGTCGATGAGCGCATAGATCAGCGTCGGCACCAGGAAGGTGGCGGTGATCTTCTCCTCGGCGACCACCCGGCAATAGGCCTCCGCCTCGAAACCCTGGGTGAGGCGCACATAGCCGCCGCGATACATGACCGGATAGATCGTCACGCCCGCCGCATGGCTGATCGGCGTCGCCGCGAGGTAGCGGATATCGGCCGGCCAGTCCCAGTCGCCGTAGAGCAGCAGCGTCATGGCGATGATCGCGCGATGCGGCAGCATCACGCCCTTGGAACGGCCGGTCGTGCCGCCGGTATAGGCGAGCCAGCCGATCTGGTCGGCATCGCTTTCGTCGATGAGCGGCGCCGGCCTCGTGGCCGCCGCAAGGTCCAGCACGTCGCGCACGCCGTCCATCGGGCCGAATGACAGGACATGGGTCAGTCCCGGCACCCGCGCGCGGATCGCCTCGCCGCGCGCGCCAAACTTCGCGCCCTCGACGATCAGGAGGTCGATCTCGGCGTCCTCGACGATGAAGGCCTGGTCGTCCTCGGCCGCCAGCGGGTGCAGCGGCGTGTAGCGCATGCCCATGATCAGGCCGGCGCACATGGCCGCCCAGGATTCCGCGCGGTTGCTGGCGAGGATCGACAGCGCATTGCCGCGCTTCAGGCCCAGCGCCTTATAGACGGCGATATAGCGACCGATCTGGTCGCCGAGCTGCGCGTAGGTCCAGCGCACCGTGCCGTCGCCGAGCGCCGGCCGGTCGCCGTGCCGGATGATCGCACCGATGATCAGCGCGCCTACCGTGCCGCCTGAATAGAGGCTCTCGCTCATGCCGGCTCTCCGTCTGCCGCCCCATGCGAGGGCCGCTACGCGGCGGATTCCTGCACGGCCTGCCCTGTGCTGGCGAGAAGCAAATCCGTGGTCCGGCCTCGTCCGAAGGACGGACAGCGATCAGCGCGGAGCCCGCCGAGCCAGAATCATCGCCTGCCCCGATGTCCGCAAGCCACGGCACGGGCTTGCGGAACTCACTCCATCACGGCGGCTTTCAGAATGCAGACCATGACCGCATGGGCCGTCTCGGTGCCGGTATTGCGGATGACGTGCCGGCCGTCGCAGCGGTAGCGGGCGCTCTCGCCGGGGCCGACGATCTCGACGCGATCGGCGACCTCGACCTTCAGCTCGCCCGACAGCACCGAGAGGCTCTCGATGGAGCCGCGCTGGTGGCCCTCGCTCTCCAGAACGCCGCCGGGATCGCACTGGAAGTCGTACCATTGCAACCACTCGACCGTCTTGATCCAGCCGATGATCGAGAGGCGGCACTTGCCGTCGTCCGAGACGAGCAGCGGCGTGTCGGCCTTCGACAGCTTTTCGAGGAAAGGCTCTTCCGTGCCGGTCGCCAGCACCCGTTCGATCGACACGTCCAGCGCCTGGCTGAGCCGCCAGATGGTGGCGAGCGTCGGATTGGTCTCGTTGCGCTCGATCTGGCTGATGATCGATTTCGCGACACCCGACTGCTCGGAAAGCTCGGACAGCGACAGGTTATAGGCCTTGCGAAGCCGCTGGACGGTCTTGCCGAGATTGCCCGAGAGCACGTGCGCCCCGGCGTCGAGTTCCTGCTTCTTCGGGTCGCGGTCAGCCATCGTGACAGTGGGGGTCCGGTCGTTGTGACGAACGATCGTTCGTTGAAACGATCCTAGAGACCGCGTCGCTGCGGTGCAAGACGAGACGCGGAGTCCGCATCGCGACGCCCCGGACCGCGACGCTCGGCTGCCAGGTCGTTCGTATTTCAAATATACTTGCATGCGGCATTATTATGCAATAAACATGGCGGATGTCACACGCTTCCTTTGCCGCCGTCCTGCATCTCCTGAGAGCCCACTCCCTTCTGGAGGAGCGGTTCGCGGGCGAACTCGCCTCCATCCACGGCCTTGCCCTGAAGGACGCGCTGCTGCTGATGCACCTCGCCCGGGCGCCGCTGATGCGCCTCAGCCGCGTCGATCTCGCCAGGAGGCTCAATGCCAGCCCCTCGACCATCACCCGCACCTGCCTGCCATTGGAGAAGCTCGGCCTCGTCGGTCGCGAGGACGACCAGCGGGATGCCCGCCTCTCCTACGTGGTGCTCACCGAGGCTGGGCGCGCGCGGGTGGCCGAGGCCGAGGCGACGCTTCGGCACAAGTCCGCCGACCTGTTCAGCGACCGCTGGAACGAGGCCGAAATCGCGACGCTCGCTGATCTGCTCGGCCGTCTGACAGCCGGCCAGCCCGGCCGCCTGAGCTGAGGAACCGGTCATGGATCGCACGCCAACCATCGTCCACTTCATCTGCGGTCCGACCGGCGCCGGCAAGACGACCTATGCGCTGAAGCTCTGCGAGGCGGTCGGCGCGGTGCATTTCTCCATCGACGAGTGGATGATGACCCTGTTCTCGGCCGATGCCCCGTCGATGCCCCGTCGATGCCCGACTGGAACTGGATCGCCGAGCGCGTCGGCCGGAGCGAGGCCCAGATCGTCGCCATGGCGATCCGCCTCGGCCGGCTCAACGTGTCCTCGGTTCTCGATCTCGGATTCCTCGGCCGGGATCAGCGGGATCGCGTGGCCAGAGGTGTTGCAGGGGCAGGCCTTGCCCCTCGCCTGCATGTGCTCGACGTCGATCCGGGCGAGCGCTGGCGTCGCGTCGAGGCACGCAACGCCCGGCAGGGCGAGACCTTTAGCCTCGCTGTCACGCGCCCGATGTTCGATTTCGTCGAGCGGCTCTGGCAGCGGCCGACCCCGCAGGAAATGGCCGCCCTCGATGGCCGGACGCGCGCCGCCTAAACCTCGCGCGCGCCGAGGGCCGCGTGCATCGACACGCGCGTCCAGGGCGAGATGCGCGCCTGGAACGCGGCATAGCTCTCCGCGACCTTCGCCGCCATCGGGCTGCGCGTGCCGAGGTCACGCGCGAGATCAGCAGCGTGGCGGCGAGCGATCTGGATCAGCTCCGTCGGAAAGCCGCGCAGCTGGACGCCCTGTGCGCCGACCATCTGCGCCAGCGCATCCATGTTGAGCTTCTCGATCTCGGCCAGCGCCACGGCCTGCTCGGCGTCGGAGGCCGCCTGCACGACGCTCTTGAGATCGGCGGGCAGCGCGTCCCAGTGCGCCTTGTGAACGAGCAGTTCGCTGGAGCCGTTCGGCTTGTTGAAGCCCGGCGCGTAGTAGAACGGCGCGACCTTCCAGAGACCGAGCTGGATATCCGAGCCCGGCGCGGTGAACTCGGCGGCATCGATCGCGCCGCGCTCCAGCGCCGGATAGATGTCGCCGGGCGGCACGGCGAGCGCCGTCGCGCCCAAGCGCTGGAACAGTTCGGCACCGAGCCCGATCATGCGGATCTTGAGGCCCCGGACGTCCTCGGCCGAGGCGATCTCCCGGCGGAACCAGCCGCCCATGGAGACGCCGGTATTGCCGCCAAGCAGCGGCTTCAGGCCGAAGCGAGCCGAGGTCTCGTCCCACAGTGTCTGTCCGCCGCCATTCATGATCCAGGAATTGTGCTCCGGCGGCGTGAAGCCGAAGGGTACGGAGGTGAAATAGGCGAGCGCCGGCTCCCGGCCGATGGCGAAGAACGACGCGGTGTGGCCAAGCTCGACCGTGCCGTTGCCGACGGCCTCATGGACGGCGAAGGCAGGCACCACCTCGCCCGCGGCGAAGACCTGCACCTCGATGCGCCCACCCGAAAGCAGCCTGATGCGGTCGGCGATGCGCTGCGCGGAGAAGGCGGGCCCGGGCAGATTCTTCGGCCAGGACGTCACCATGCGCCAGCGCACGGGCGTCTGCGCACCGGCGAGAGAAGGCGCGGCCAGGAGGCCGGTCGCGGCAGCGGCAAGGGCGGTTCGGCGGTCGGGTCTGTTCATTTCACCACCAGGCATGGAAATGATGGGTCGGGCCATGGCCCTTGCCGATCGACAGGCGGCCGGAAGCAGCGATGGCGGCGGACACGTAGTCCTTGGCCTCCGAGACGGCCTGCCCCAGCGGGAATCCCTTGGCGAGACCGGCGGCGATGGCCGAGGAGAGCGTGCAGCCGGTCCCATGGGTGTTGCGGGTATCGATGCGCGGCGCGTCGAGCCTGACGACGCTGCCCGGCGCGACCAGGAGGTCCGTCGAGCGCTCGCCCTGCCCGTGGCCGCCCTTCATCAGCACGGCTTTGGCGCCGCGCGCGATCAGCGTCTGCCCCTGCGCCAGCATGTCGTCCTCGTCCAGCGCCACGGGCTGGTCGAGCAGGGCTGCCGCTTCCAGCAGGTTGGGCGTCACGAGGGCCGCGCGCGGGATCAGCACGTTGCGCAGCGCCGAAACGGCGTCGGGGTTGAGAAGGCGGTCGCCTGATGTCGCGACCATCACCGGATCGAGCACGATATTGGCGGCCTTGTGGCGGTCGAGGCCGGCGGCGACCGTCTCGATCACCGAGACCTGCGACAGCATGCCGATCTTCACCGCGCCGACGGCAAGGTCAGAGAAGACCGAATCCATCTGCGCGGCGATGAAGGCGGCTGGAACGTCGTGGATGGCCTGCACGCCGAGCGTGTTCTGCGCGGTCAGCGCCGTGATCACGCTGGCGCCATAGACACCGAGCGCCGAGAAGGTCTTGAGGTCGGCCTGGATGCCGGCGCCGCCGCCGGAATCCGAGCCCGCAATGGTCACGGCGATGGCGGTCATGGGCTGATCTCCCCGGCAATATCGACGATGCGCGCGCGGGTCGACAGGTCGCGCGCGCCCAGATGATGCAGGGCGTCGAGATAGGCGGGCGCGAACGTGCCCGGTCCCCTCGCCGTCTCGGCGGCCATCTCGCCCGCAACGCCAAGCGCCAGCAGCGCCGAGGCGGTCGCGACGAGCGGATCGTCGCCAACCGCCAGAAAGGCGGCGGTGACAGCAGCCCCGGCGCAGCCCATGCCGGTCACCGAAGCCATCATCGGGTGCCCGTTGGCGACGCCAACGCTCCGCCCGCCATCGCTGATCCAGTCGGTCTCGCCCGTAGCGGCGACGACCGTGCGAAGCGCGCGTGCAACGATAGCCGCATCGGCACCGTCGCCCAGCACGGCGATCTCGCCGGTATTGCCGCGCACCAGCGCCGGTCCTTGCGCCGCGATCTCGCGCGCAAAGGCCGCGCGAACCGGCGAACGGTCGATGAAAACGGGGTCCAGAACCCAGGGAATGGCCTTGTCGCGGGCCGCCGCGATCGCGATGGCGATGACCTCGCGATGGGCGGGCTCCAGCGTGCCGAGATTGACCAGCAGCGCGTCGGCGCTCGCGACGAAGGCGGCAATCTCGTCGCGCGAAATGGTCACGGACGGGGTAGCGCCGACCGCCAGCACGGCATTGGCGGTGATCTCCTGCGCCACCGTATTGGTGATGCAGTGAACGCGCGGGCGGCGCTGGCGGACGCGTCCGAGCAGTTCCGTCGCGAGCGCGGCATCGACGATGGGTGAAAATGACGGGGAACCCCCGCCTGACAGGGCATTCATCTCGGTTTCCTCCGCCGGCATGATCCGGATCAGGTACGCGGGTTGGCGGAAAGCCTCTCAGCCCGGAAAGGGCACCCCGACGAGAACGTGGCAAGAGTTAGGGGAACCCGCCGGGCCGCGCAAGAGCGGCGGGCAGCGGGCAGCGCATGGCTTGCCCGCAGGGGATGACGCGGCCGCCCTTTGATGGCATGTCAGGGCCAGTCCCGGAGATGCCCGCCATGATCCCGTTCTTCGTCCAGATCAAGTGCCAGCTCGGCAAGTCCTATCAGGTGGCGTCCCAGCTCGCCGACCGCGAGATCGCCTCGGAAATCTACTCGACCGCCGGGGAGTTCGACCTGCTGGTGAAATTCTATGTCGAGCCCGGCACCGATATCGGCCATTTCGTCAACGAGAAGGTGCAGATCGTGCCCGGCATCCAGGACACGCGGACGATCATCACATTCAAGGCGTTCTGACAGCCTGCCTCAACCCTGCGGCGTCGAGACCTTCCTCTGCCGCGCGCGCTCCAGCCCGAGCTTCTGCTCGCGCCAGATGACGAAAATACCCGAGGCGACGACGATGGCGCCGCCGGCGAGCACGTAACGGCTGGGCAGATCGGCAAAGACGAAATAGCCCATGGTGATCGCCCAGATCATCGAGAAATACTCGAACGGCGCGATCAGCGAGGTGTCGGCATAGCGGTAGCTGATGGTCAGGAAGATCTGGCCGAGCCCGCCGAACACCCCGACCATCACCAGAACGAAGCCCTGCCAGGGCGTCGGCATGACCCATTGGCCGATGAACGGCACGACCTTGCCGAGCGGCCAGGTGATGAGGGCGAGCAAGGCGCAGAGCATCATGAAGGTGAAGACGATCGACGCGGTCGTCTCGACATTGACCAGCTTGCGCACCTGGATCGTCGCAAAGGCCGCGCAGACCGCACCGCCCAGCGCGAACAGCGCGCCGGTCGACTGGCGGTCGCGACCGGCGAAGGCGGTGATGTCGAGATGCGGCCAGAGGATGACAACGACGCCGACGAAGCCGATGGCCACTGCCGACCAGCGATAGATCCTGACCTGCTCGCCGAGCAGGAAGTAGGCGAGCGGCACGACCATGAGTGGCGCGGCGTAGCTGATGGCGGTGGAATCCGCGAGCGGCAGCATGGTCAGGCCGACGAAGCCGGAGAACATGCCGGTGGCGCCGATGACGCCGCGCTTCATGTGCGACGCGAAGCTCGTGTAGCGGAATGCGTCCATGATCTCGTGCCGCCACGCGAGCATGAGGAACAGCGGGATCAGCGCGAAGAACGACCGGCAGAACACCACTTCGCCGACTGGCACGTCCTGTCCTGCCACGCGCACCAGCGTCGACATGCAGGTGAAGGCCATGGTCGACAGGAGCTTGAGGATGATTCCCGTGACGGCGCAGGAGAGGACGGGCATGGATGAGGGAAAGCCGGGCGGTGGGCGGACCTTCTTGAACCACATCCATGCAGAATTGGGGAGGCTCGTTGCTGCACGGGGGACCTGCGGCAGGTAGTCCTTCCCTCTCGGCCCAGCGCAGGCGGTCCCTCGCTATCGCCTCACACGCGGTCGTGACGGCGTGTGATCGGAGACGCTGGACCGACTGCCCCCCGGTTGTGCGTCACCCTGCCATCGATAAGGTCGTGATGCCGCCCGGAATGGGCGACGATCCCCCCGATCCCTGCACTGACGGAACCGACAATGGACAGCCTCAATTCGACCCTCAACGCCTGGGCGCCGCGCGTGCTCTCGCTCCTGCGCATCGTCGCCGGCCTCGTTCTTCTGCAGCACGGCCTCGTGAAGATGTTCGGTTTCCCGATTGCATTCCCGATGCCGGTCGCTTCGTTCTCGATGTTCTGGTTCGCCGCGCTGATCGAAATCGTCACCGGCATACTGATCATTGCCGGCCTGTTCACGCGTCCAGCCGCTTTTCTTCTCGCCGGAACCATGGCCGCGGCCTATTTCATCGGTCATGCACCGCGCAATTTCTTCCCGATTGCGAATGGCGGTAACCTCGCGATCATGTACTGCTTCGTCTTCCTCTATCTGGTTTTCGCCGGCCCCGGCCCGTGGAGCATCGACGCGCAGCGCTCGTCCAACCCCTGAGATCAATACGGTTCACGCCAGAATCACCGGCCGCGGCGACCTTGGGTCCCGCGGCCGTTTTCGTTTCGGAATTCAGATAGTTACCTGCGGGAAACCGCTGTTTCCCGGACACAAAATCACGTCTTCCGTTCACGACCGCGTGAGCGCCCGGCAGCACCGACGCAGCAGCCCCCGGCTCGCGCGGGGCCGCGCGACACAATGGCCGGCCCCGCCCACGAGATGGGCGTCGCGATTCCATTCTACCGATTTCGCGGGATCGCTCCGAAAGGGCCAGCCATCGAGGCAAGCGCCTTCCACGACCCGAGGTCGTCTTGGACATCGAACGTGCGCAAGATCACATCCACGCACGCGCCGAGCCAACTCACGCAGCCTTGGCCGCCTTTGCGTCCTGGATGGCCTGCCAGACCAGAGCCGGCGTTGCCGGCATGTCGATCTCGCGGATGCCGTAGGCGCGCCAGAGCGCGTCCACCATGGCGTTCATCACCGAGGGGCACGCGCCAATCGTCCCCGCCTCACCCGCGCCCTTGATGCCGAGCAGGTTGGTGACGCAGGGCACGTTGCGCGTTTCGAAGTGGAAGTTCGGGATGTGATCGGCCCGCGGCATGGCGTAGTCCATGAAGGAGGCCGTCAGCAGCTGGCCGCTCTCCTTGTCGTAGATCGTTCGCTCCAGCAGCGCCTGCCCGATGCCCTGGACGATGCCGCCATGCACCTGCCCCGCGAGCAGAACCGGGTTGATGGTGACACCGAAATCATCGACCACCGTATAGGCGACGATCTCTGTCGCGCCGGTATCCGGATCGATTTCCACCTCGCAGATATGCGTCCCGTTTGGAAAGGTCGGCTCCGGCGGGCGCCAGGTGCCGTGGCTCTTCAGCTTTTCCTCGGCGCCGGGAAGGCTGGCGATCTTCTCGTAGGAAATCGACTTGTCCGTGCCGACGACGCGCACCGTGCCATCGCGGATCTCGACATCGCCGATGCCGACTTCCATCTCGGCGGCCGCCATATCCTTGATGACGTCGGCCAGCGCCCGTGCGCCGACATCAACGGCCGCCCCGCCAACGGGCAGCGAGCGCGAACCGCCCGTGCCGCCACCGGAGGGGATCGTCGCGGTATCGCCCTGGACGACGTTGATCCGCTCGATGGGGATGTCGAGATATTGCGAGGCGAGCTGGGCATAGGCGGTCTTGTGGCCCTGCCCGTTCGACTGGGTGCCGATCCGGATCGTCACCGTGCCGTCCTTCTCGAGGCTCATCCAGGCATTCTCCGGAGAGCCGCCGCCGCAAGCCTCGATATAGGTCGCCATGCCGATGCCACGGATCTTGCCGGCCTTCCGCGCCGTCTTGAGCCGATCCTTGAACGTCTCCCAGCCGGCAACATCCATGGCCCGGGTCATGTGGCCGTCGAACTCGCCGGAATCGTAGGTGCGGCCGACCGGCGTCTTCCACGGAAACTGGCCGGGCTGGATGAAGTTGCGGCGGCGCACCTCGGCCGGCGTCATGCCGGTCTCGATGGCGATGCGGTCCATGAGCCGCTCGACGAGATAGGCAGCCTCCGGCCGCCCCGCCCCACGATAGGCGTCCACCGGCACGGTGTTGGTGTAGACGTATTTCAGGTGCACGTGCATGGCCGGGAAGGCATAGACGCCCGCCAGCATCAGCGCGCCTACATAGGGGATGATGGTCGAGTACTGCGACAGGTAGGCGCCCATGTCGGCGACCGTCTCGACCTTCACCGCCAGCACCTTGCCGCGCCGGTCGAGGGCGGCAGTGGCCGTCGAGACATTGTCGCGGCCCTGGCTGCAATTGACGAAGTGATCGCCGCGCTCCTGAATCCAGGCGACCTTCTTCTTCAGCCGCTGCGCCGCGACGAGGCAGAGCGGGTATTCGCGGAACATGAAGGTCTTGGTGCCGAAGCCGCCGCCGACATCCGGCGTCACGACGCGGATCTTCTCCTTCGGCATGTTGAAGATCTTGGACGCCAGAATCTGCTGGACGCCATGCGCGCCCTGGCTGCCAAGCGTCAGCGTGAAGCTCTTCGCCTTGGCGTCATATTCGGCAAGGCAGCCGCGCGTCTCCATGTAGTTGGTGACCAGACGGTTGTTGACGATGGTCAGGCTCACCGTCCGATGCGCCTTGGCGAAAGCCTTGTCGGTGGCCGCGGCATCGCCCAGCTCGACTTCGGCGCAGAGATTGCCGGGCGCCTCCGGCCAGACCTGCACCGCGCCCGGCTTCAGCGCATCGACCGCATCGATGACCGGATCGCGCGAGTCCCACTCGATGATGATCGCCTCGGCTGCGTCCTTCGCCCGCTCCACCGTGTCGGCCACCACGAAGGCGACACCGTCGCCGACGTGGCGAACGGTCTTCGAGCAGAGGATTTCCCAGGTCGGGTGGGCGATCGGCGCCTTGCTCGGCACCTGCGAGAGGCACGGCAGCGAGCCGAGCTCGGTGACGTCCTCGGCCGTGTAGATCGCCTTCACGCCCTTCATCGCCCGCGCCGCGGAGGTGTCCGTGATCCTGAAGTCGGCATGGGCATAGGGCGAGCGCACGACATAGCCGACCAGCGTCCCTTCCGGCACCAGATCGGACACGTAGCGGCCCTTGCCCTGGATCAGCGGATCGTCCTCGATCCGGGTCAAGGCTTGGCCCATTCCGAACTTCATCGGCGTCATGACAGTGCTCCGGGGTGCGAAGCACCAGCATGGAACCTTTCCAGCCTGCCGCGCAACCCTTGCCGGGGCAGATGCGCGATGCGGCCTGCGGGGCCGGTCAGAGCTCCTTGCCCTCCGTCCGCTCGGCAAACAGGATCAGTGCGTAGATCAGCACGAAGGTAACGAAGAAGGCGATCGCCGCCCCGGTCTCGCCGCCGAGCCAGGCCCCCAGAAAGGTCGCGCCGATGGCGAAGACGAGGCTGGCGACGAAGCGCGGCCCGGAAAACAGAGGCATCAGGGCTTCGATCAGCGGGCCGATCATGGCGTCTCTCCGTCCCCGTTCAGAAAACCGCGCCATGATCGCTGAAATCAGGTTAATGCGCCAGTGAGCAATTAAAAGCCGCGAAAGCGGACGAGTTGGACGGCCGCGATGCACGCGTCTAAATGGAATCAGCGCCGCGTCGTCGTGCGCGCGCTCAGGGACGCCCTCGCAATCCATGCCGGAAAACAGACCCCAGACACCGCTCGCCACCAAACTCGGCTTCGGCCTGTGGGTGATCTCGCTTGTGTGGTGGTTTGCCTACTACGCGCAATATGGCGGCGCCTTCGGCCTGATGGACCTGAAGCTGGCCTGCATCTCCTGGCCCACCAAGGAATGCTACTTCTTCCAGCAGCAGATCCGCGGGCCTGTGCCGCGCTACGTGCCAGCCTTCTGGTACGCCGGCATGCTCGCCTTCGCCGTCGGCCTCTACCAGACCTGGCAGCAGCGCCGAAAATAGGCGGCGTCAGCGCCGTCGCGATCGGTCGGTGCGCGACAGGTTCCGCAGGGTGACCGCGGCGGAGGCAATGGCGGCGCTGGCAGCGAAGGCTGCGGGCTCCGCGAACGGTCCGACCCCTCGCATTGCGATGGTGAAATCACCATCTCCGGCGAAACACCCCCGGAGCTCCCCCATGCTGGACCTCAGCCCCCGTTTCGTCAGTGACGACGCGGCGACCGCCACGTCGGCCACCCCGTCCACCGCCCCTGTCCTGCCCGTCGATGACAGGCCGCTGCTCGACGCCTATTCCAACGCCGTGACCGGCATCGTCGACGAGGTCGGCCCGGCCGTCGTGCGCCTGACCGTCTCCGGCGCCGATGCCCGTCGCGCCGGCACCGGCTCCGGCGTCATCATCTCGCCGGACGGCCTTCTGCTGACCAACAGCCACGTGGCGGGCGGCCGGAAGGGCGAGAAGACCAGCATCCGCGTCGCCACCCAGGACGGCCGCGATCTGTCCGCGCGCCTCGTCGGCGACGACCCCGACACCGATCTCGCCCTCGTGCGGGTCGACGATCCCGCTTTGCTGCCGGCGGCCCGGCTCGGCGATTCCAAGGCGCTCCGGCGCGGCCAGCTCGTCGTCGCCATAGGCAATCCGCTTGGCTTCGAATCGACGGTCACGGCAGGCGTCATCTCGGCGCTCGGCCGGTCGTTGCGATCGCAGACCGGCAGGCTGATCGACGACGTCATCCAGACCGACGCCGCGCTCAATCCCGGCAATTCCGGCGGGCCCCTGGTCGCCTCCACCGGCGAGGTCGTCGGCGTCAACACCGCCGTCATCATGGGCGCGCAGGGCATCTGCTTCGCGGTCGCCTCGAACACCGCCTCGGTGGTGCTGTCCGAACTGATCCGGCACGGCCGCGTCAGGCGCGCCTATCTCGGCATCGGCGCGCATCAGGTGGCCGTGCCGCGCCGTGCCGCGCTCGCCCTTGGCCTCGCCGGCGATTCAGCCGCCATGATCGCCTCGGTCGAGACCGGCAGCCCCGCCGACAAGGCCGGCCTGCGCGAGGGCGACATACTCCTCTACATCGACGGCCAGCCGGTGACCGGGGCCGACGACGTGGTGCGGCTGATGGTCGGCGCGCGGATCGGCCTGCCTGTCGAGGTCAGCTACATCCGGCGCGGTAAGCTGGAAAAGGCCGGCGTCACGCCGATCGAGCGCGAGCGGCGCTGACGCGTCCGAACGCCGCCACGAAGCAGGCAAGGGTCCTCTCCGGCATCGGCGGGCAACATTGCCCCCCGACACCTGTGCCCGCCGCCAAAGGCCAATCGGCCAGCGGCGGACCATGAGCATGGAGAGACCTCTTGAAATCGAGATCTGTTCTCACGATCCCGGCGGCGGCCCTGATGTTCGGCCTCGCATCCCCTGCCGCATGGGCGGCACCGGCGGCCTCGGCTGACCCGCAGGGCGACGTCACGCAGCGCCTCGCCCAAAGCCCGCTGCCGCGCTGCCTGCTCTACTCGTCCACCCGCATCACCGCGCAGGGCATGATGCGCTGCTCCTACCAGTGCGGGGACCGGATCATCATCCGTGGCGGCCAGGATATCTGTCCGCAAAGCGTCGCGCGGCCCGCCGCGCAGTAAGAACGGTTATGGGCGGGGGCGCGCGGCGCTTCCGCCCTATCCGGCGACGCCGCGCCGCAGCCGCTTCAGATCGGCAATGAAATCCTTGCCGAACAGGATCACCAGAGCCGCGCCATAGGCGAGGCCGCCCGCGCCCATCAGCGCCACGAGCATCAGCTTGGCATCGAGGCGCGGAGCTGCCGTGCGTATCCCCAACCCGACGAGCACCAGCGTCGCGCAGAGAATGCCGAACGACAGGAACAGCCGCGGCAGCACGCGCTTCGCCCGGTCGTCGAGGCCGATCAGCCCCTGCCGGCGCGCGAACCAGGCGAGCATCATGACGTTCACCCAGACGCCGGCGCTGGTGCCGAGCGCCAGCGCGACATGGCCGAGCGGGCGCATCAGCGCCACTTTCAGCGCCACGTTGATCACCACCGACACGCCCACCGCGATGACCGGCGTGCGCGTGTCGCCGCGCGAATGGAAGCTGATGGTGAACGGGCGCACCAGCACCAGCGCCGTCAGGCCAAGCCCGTAGGCGGCCAGCGCCGCGGCGGATTTCAGCGCATCCTCCTCGGTGAAAGCGCCACGCATGAACAGCGCCTTCATGATCACGTCCGGCACCAGCACGAAGGCAGCGACCGCCGGCAGCGAGAAGACCAGCGTCAGTTCGATGGCGCGAAGCTGGGCATGGCGCGCGCCAGCCTCGTCGCCGGCGGCGATCCTCCGGCTCATTTCCGACAGCAGCACCGTTCCGACAGCCACCGCGATGACGCCGATCGGCAGCTGGTTCAGCCGGTCGGCATAGTAGAGCCACGACACCGCGCCGACCACGAGATAGCTGGCGATGATCGTGTCGGCGAGCACAGCGATCTGGCTGCCGGCCGACCCGACCGTCGCCGGCACGAAATTGCGCCAGAACAGCTTCACGTCGGACGTGACGCGCGGGCGGCGCAGTTCCACCATGACATTGGCCTTGAGCGCGTCGCCGGTGACCACCAGGAACTGCAGCAGGCCGGCCACGACCACGCCCCAGGCGGCCGCATGGCCCGGCGACTCGAACCGCCCGGCCAGCAGCAGCGCCGCGATGATGCTGACGCTGAGCAGGATCTGCGCGGCGGCATAGGCGGCGAACCGGCCGACCGCGTTGAGCACGCCGCCGACCAGCACGGTCAACGAGATGAAAGCGAGATAGGGAAAGGTGATGCGCGTCAGTTCCACCGCCGCCGGGAAGCGGACGGGATCGTCGGAGAAGCCCGGCGCCAGAAGCATCACCACCGCCGGCATGAACACCATCGCCGCCGCCAGCAGCACGAGCTGCGCGAACAGCAGCAGGGCGAAGACGTGATCGGCGAAGACCAGCGCGACGTTCTGCCCGCGCTCGGCGGTGGCGCGCGCGAAGGCCGGCACGAAGGCGGCATTGAAGGCGCCCTCGCCGAAAATGGCGCGGAACTGATTGGGAATGCGGAAGGCGACGAAGAAGGCGTCGGCGAGCGCCCCTGCCCCCAGCACCGCCGCGAACATCAGGTCGCGGACGAAGCCGAAGAGACGGCTCACCAGCGTCAGGGCCGAGACCGAGAAGATGTTCCTGATCACGGTCGGCCGGATCCTTCGGGCGTCGATGGTGGCAGGCTAGGCCCGCAGCGGAAGTAACGCGGCGGGTAACCGGCGTTTCTGACGAAACGAAGGCTTACGAGGTCGCGCGATTCGGCGCGAGCGATTCGGCGGGCGGAGAGTCAGGCGATCCGCGCGGCGGGACCGCCCGGCGGACGCACGATATCGGCATCCGGCGAAAACACCCGGAACACCGCTGAGACGATCACCACGAGATTGTCTTCCGCGAAGACCTCGCCGTCGATGAAGGCCATCGACTTGGTGAGGCGCCGGATCTTCACCCGGCCGAGAATCCAGTCGCCGACCTTGCCGTTCGACATGAACTTCGTGTCGAGCGCGATGGTGGCGCAGCGCCGCCCCGTGGTGCGGATGATCTCGTAGCCGAGCACCGTGTCCATGAAGGTGGTGAAACAGCCGCCATGCAGCACACCGTTCGGGTTGCCGTGGCGCTCATCCGCGCGGAAGCCGTATTCGACGGTCCCGTCGCCGTTCTCGCGCCAGTAATAGGGCCCGGTCAGGCCGATGAAGCCCTCCCGATCCTCGAACGGCCGGAAACCCGCGGGCGGCGCGCCCGCCGTCACATTCAACTGATCCATGATGCGGCGAATGTCGCATCTCCTTGCGACATTTCTCAAGCCCCGCCGTTCGGCAGGCTGATGCGCGGCAGCCGCTCAGACCTGAAGCGTCAGGCCCGCCGCCTGCGCGTCCGCGACGAAGCCCTTCACCGTGTCGAGCGAGATATCCTCCGGCGCCCGGCCGAGGCCTTCCAGCTTCTTCAGGATATCGGCCGGCGCGGTGATGATGTGGCAGCCGATCCGGTCCGCCTCGATGACATTCCACACCTCGCGGGTCGAGGCCCAGATCACCTCGATCGTGTCGGTGCCCCGGGCAAGGCCGACGGCGTATTTCATCACCGGCATATAGTCGTGGCCGGCATCGCCGAGGCGCCCCGCGAAGACCGAGACGATGGAAGGGGCGCCGCCCCGTAGGGCATCGACGGAGGCCTTGATCTGCGCCTCGGTGTAGAGCGCCGTGAAATTGATCTTCACGCCCTCGCGGGAGAGCTTGTGGATGAGGTCGTAGAGCGGCTCGCCCTTGGAGTTCGTCACCGGCAGCTTGACGTAGACGTTCTTGCCCCAGGTCGCGATGACGCGCGCCTGCGCCTCCATTTCCTTCAGCTCATCAGAGAACACCTCGAAGGAGATGTGATGGTCTGGCACGGCGGCGACGAGGTCCTTCGCATAGGCCGCATAGTCGGAGACGCCGGCCTTCTTCAGCAGCGAGGGATTGGTCGTAAAGCCCTGAATCCACGGCTTCTTCGCCATCTCGACGATGGAGGCCTTCTCGGCGCCGTCGGTATACAGCTTGACCTTGAGGTCTGCGATGGCCGGCATGTTTTCGCTCCCGGATGTCGTTGCCGAGGTGTTTAAGGCGGCGGGGGGCGGGTGTCCAACTGCTTTGGCTGCTACCCGCGATGCGCTATCTGTGGTCACGCCCGGCGCAAATCGCGGAAAAGTTGCGACGACAGGAATATCGACCATGGATGGCATTCGCTTCTTGGGAAATGTGCTGTGGTTCGTGCTCGGCGGCGTTGTCGCGGGGCTCGGCTGGTATCTTGCCGGCATGGTCGCCGCAGTCACCATCATCGGATTGCCTTGGGCGCGAGCATGCTTCCGAATCGGCACCTACACGTTCTTTCCGTTCGGCCGCGAGATCGTCTGGAAGAGTGAGTTGTCCGACGAGCCTCAGGGCGCGATGGGCGTGCTGCGCCTGATCGGGAATGTCATCTGGTTCATCCCTATCGGCCTTTCGCTGATGATCATCCACGTCGTGGCTGCAATGGCCTGCTTCATCACGATAATCGGCATTCCATTCGGATGGGCACATCTGAAGCTTGCGGCAGCTTCGGTATTCCCGCTCGGCCAGCGCATTGTTCCCATTGAAGTCGCACGGCTGGCCCGCGAACGGAACGCGAGTGCGCAGCTAGCTACCCATCGCGGTCGTTGACACCCGGCGTCACTCAACGTGATCGGCCCGGATTTGCGCTCCGCCCCCGCGAAATCGTATAGGTCGCGCCTCCGGCAGGCGCTTCGACGCCGCTGCTTCGACACCAAGGCACGTCCATGACCACCTCTGAGCCCGCGGCGAAACTCCTGCGCGTCGGCGTCGTCGGCCTCGGCGTGATGGGCAAGAACCATGCGCGCGTGCTGGCCGAACTGCCGGGTGTCGTGCTCGCGGGCGTCGCCGATCCCGATGCGGCGCAGGTCGAGTTCGTCACCTCCCGCCTCGCCTGCCCCGGCTTCGCCTCGCTGGACGAGCTGATGGATGCCGGCATCGACGCGCTCACCATCGCCGCGCCCACCCAGCTCCATACGCCCATCGCGCTGGCGGCCATCGCCCGTGGCATCCACGTGCTGGTCGAGAAACCCATCGCCCAGTCGGTCGAGGAAGGCCGCCGCATCATCGACGCCGCCGCCAAGGCCGGCGTCACGCTGATGATCGGCCATGTCGAGCGCTTCAATCCGGCGGTCCAGTCGATCCGGCAGGCGATTGCCGGCGACGACATCCTGTCGATCCAGATCACCCGCGTCGGCCCGTTCCCGCCGCGCATGTCCGATATCGGCGTGGTCATCGACCTCGCGGTCCACGACATCGATCTGATCCGCTGGTTTACCGGCTCGGAAATCGCCGAGATCCAGCCGCAGACCAATTCGGTCCATGCCGAGCGCGAGGACATCGCGCTCCTGCAGTTCCGCACCCAGTCGGGCGTTCTCGCACATATCAACACGAACTGGCTGACGCCGTTCAAGGCGCGCACCGTCCATGTCGCGACGCGCAACAAATACATCACCGGCGACCTGATCACCCGGCAGGTGACCGAGTGCTTCGACTACAAGCCGGACGGCTCCTATTCGATGCGCCATCTCTCGGTCGCCTATGCCGAGCCGCTGCGCGCCGAGCTCGTCGCCTTCGTCGACGCCGTCCGCACCGGCACCGCCCCGGTTACCGGCGGCGCCGACGGCCTTGCCAGCCTCGACATCGCCATGCGCTGCCTCGGCGACCGCCAGGCGCCGGCAGCCCAGCCGAAACTCGCCGCGGGTGGGCGAAACTGACCACAAGGCCAGTTGGCGACCAGTCGCGCATAACTCCCGCGCCGGCGGTGCGCTTGTGCCGGCATCCCTCCCGTCGAACACTCGCGCCTTGGTTCGACGGAGACGGGACGCAACGATGGAATACCGCACGCTCGGAGGCTCGGGCCTCAAGATTCCGGCCCTGACGCTCGGCACGGCCACGTTCGGCGGCGGCAGCGACTTCCTGAAGAAATGGGGCACGACCGACGTCGCCGAAGCGACCGCGCTCGTCGATGTCGCACTCGATCTCGGCTGCAACATGTTCGACACGGCCGATGGCTATTCCACCGGCCTGTCCGAGGAAATCCTCGGTGAGGCCGTCAGGGACCGCCGCGACAAGGTGCTGATCGCCACCAAGACCGGCATGCCGATGGGCCCCGGCCCCAACGATATCGGCACCTCGCGCGCGAAGATCATTGCTTCCTGCGAGGCCAGCCTGAAGCGCCTCGGCACCGACTATGTCGACCTCTACCAGCTGCACGCCTTCGACGGACTGACCCCCATCGAGGAGATGCTCCAGGCCCTCGACGCCCTCATTCGCGCCGGCAAGATCCGCTATTTCGGCGTCTCCAACTATTCCGGCTGGCACCTGATGAAGATGCTGGCGCTCGCCGAACGTCACGGCTGGCCGAAGCCCGTGACCCATCAGGCCTATTACACGCTGGCCGCCCGCGACTTCGAATGGGAGCTGATGCCGCTCGGCCTCGACCAGAATGTCGGGACGCTGGTCTGGTCGCCGCTGTCGGGCGCGAAACTGACCGGCAAGATCGGCCGCAACAAGCGCCCGCCGGACGACAGCCGGGTGGCGACCGATGCCAGCTGGCCGGTGCCGGAGGAGCAGCTCTACAAGGTCACCGACGCGCTTGAACTGGTCTCGGCCGAGGTCGGCCGTTCGATCCCGCAGGTCGCGCTCGCCTGGCTGCTGACGCGTCCGACTATCTCGTCCATCGTCATCGGCGCCCGCAACGAGGCGCAGCTCCGCGACAATCTCGCGGCCGCCGAGCTGAAGCTGACGGCTGCCCAGATCGCGACGCTCGACAAGGCTAGCGCGGCGCCGCCGCCCTACCCCTACTGGCACCAGCGCCGCACCATGATGACCCGCACCCCGCCGCCAGTGATGTGATTTCCGGTCATTTGACGCTCATGACGGACGGGCCGAGCTTAGACAAAGCCCGGCCGATACGTTGGCCTCCAGATCAAACCGAGAAATGGAGGTCCAGCTTAACGCGATCGAGTGATGCGCCAAGAACATTGGCGATATCCTCCTTGGCCTTCTGCAGTATCTCCTCCACGCCATCCATAGGCCCGTCTTCCTCGTCGATCTCCTCATTGAGAAACTCAACTTTGACGCCGAGGGCTTTGGCGATCTTGGCCAACATTGCAGGGCGCGGGGCGGACCGTCCGCTTTCCCAGGTCGAGACCGCAGACGTGGTAACATCAACGATTCCTGCCAGATCAGTCATGCTCATGCCCCGCGCTTCGCGGGTTTCCTTGATGCGAGATGCCAGCGACATGTTCAACTCCTTTGTTTTGAACAGTTGTTGTTTTTCACAAAAATCAACGACTATCAATTCAAATTTGAAACCCAGGTTGTCGTGCTGATGTCATCGTCCGGTGCTTTGCCATGACGCATGGAACGCGCGCGCAGGGCTCCGGTCCGAATCGTCATTGTCGGCGCCGGCTATGTCGGCCTCGTCAGCGGGGCCTGCCTCGCCGCTATGGGCCATGACGTCGCGGTGATCGACCGCGACGCCGCGCGGATCGCCGGCCTGCAAGCCAGCATCATGCCCATCTACGAACCGGGCCTCGATGCTCTGGTCGCCGAACAGGTCGCGGCCAGCCGCCTCGCCTTCTCGACCGATCTTGCAGCCGCCGTCCCTGGATCCGCCGCCGTCTTCATCTGCGTCGGCACCCCGCCCCGCCCCTCCGACGGGCATGCCGACATGGCGAATGTCATGGCGGCGGCGGCCGACATTGCCGGCGGGCTCGACCGCCATGCCATCGTCGTCCTGAAATCGACCGTCCCGGTCGGCACCGGCGACGAGGTCGAGGCGCTGATCCGCGCCCGCCGCCCCGATGCCGACGTCGCGGTGGTCTCCAACCCGGAATTCCTGCGCGAGGGCGACGCCATCGGCGACTTCATGCGTCCCGACCGCATCGTCGTCGGCACGGACGACGCCCGTGCACACGCCGTCATGGCAGCCATCTACGCACCGCTGACGGAGACAGGCGCGACGCTGCTCGCGACCAGCCGCCGGGCTTCCGAACTGATCAAATATGCTGCCAACTCGTTCCTCGCGCTGAAGATCACCTACATCAACGAGATTGCCAGCCTCTGCGAGGAGATCGGCGCCGATGTCGAGCATGTCGCCTGCGGCATCGGCCTCGATACCCGGATCGGCGGCAAATTCCTGAAGGCCGGACCCGGTTTCGGCGGCTCCTGCTTCCCGAAGGACATGCTGGCGCTGATGAAGACCGCGCAGGATCACGGCATGCCCATGCGCACGGTCGAGACAGCCGTCGCTGTCAACGACGCGCGCAAGGGCGAGATGGTCCGCAAGATCATCCGTGCGGCCGGCGGCTCTGTCGCCGGCAGAACCATCGCGGTCCTCGGCCTCGCCTTCAAGGCGGGCACCGACGACATGCGCTCGGCGCCCTCGCTGGTGATCCTCCCGCAACTTCAGCGTCACGGCGCACGGATCGTCGCCCACGACCCCGCCGCCATGGCCAATGCCGCGCCGCTTCTGCCCGGCGTCATCATGGCGGCGAGCGCTGAAGGCGCGCTGGCAGGCGCCGATCTCGCCGTGATCCTCACCGAATGGCCCGACTTTGCCACGCTCGACCTGGAGCGCGTGGCAACGCTTCTGCGCCGCCCCGTTCTGGTGGATCTGCGGAATCTCATGGATCCTCTCGCCGCCATCCGGGCCGGGCTCGCCTATCACCGCATCGGCCGGCAGGCTGCGCTCGTCGACACCGCGTCGCATTCCGCTATGCGGCAGGCAGCGGAATAGGCAAAAGCTCCACATCGTCAGAGCACTGGCGCATCCGATTGCAACTGCCCCTGCCACGCAGCGCGATCGGAGCGAGCCGCTTGGCACTTTCTTGACGTCTTTTCCCTAATCTTCAGCGACGCCTGTTCCGACGCCTTGTCCGCATTGCCGGAACAGAATTGCAGGGAGCTTTCATGACCGTTCTCGTGACCGGCGGCGCCGGCTATATCGGCAGCCACATGGTGCTCGAACTGCTCGACGCCGGCGAAAGCGTCGTGGTCCTCGACAACCTGTCCACCGGCTTTCGCTGGGCGGTCGATCCGCGCGCGACACTGATCGTCGGCGACATGGGCGACCAGCCGCTGGTCGAGACCGTCATGCGCATGCACCGCATCGATGCGGTCATCCATTTCGCCGCCAAGATCGTCGTGCCGGAATCGGTGTCGGACCCGCTCGGTTACTATCTTTCCAACACCGTGAAGACCCGCGCGGTCATGGCCGCCGCTGTTGCGACCGGCGTGAAGCACTTCATCTTCTCGTCCACGGCCGCCGTCTATGGCACGCCCGAGGTCATGCCGGTCAGCGAGGAGGCACCGACACGGCCCGAGAGCCCCTATGGCACGTCGAAGCTGATCACCGAATGGATGCTGCGCGACGCGGCGGCCGCGCACGAGCTCTCCTACGTCGTGCTGCGCTATTTCAATGTCGCCGGCGCCGATCCCAAGGGCCGCACCGGACAATCGACGCCCAATGCCACGCACCTCATCAAGGTCGCGGTCCAGACCGCGCTCGGCCTGCGGGCGAAGATGGACGTGTTCGGCACCGACTATCCGACGCCGGACGGGACGTGCGTGCGCGACTACATCCACGTCACAGATCTGGTGCGCGCGCACCTCGCCGCCCTCGCACACCTGCGCGCGGGCGGGGGGAGCATGGTCGCCAATTGCGGCTATGGTCGCGGCTATTCCGTACAGGAGGTCATCGACACGGTGCGCAGCGTCACGAAGGTCGATTTCCGCGCCGACTACGCTCCGCGCCGGCCGGGTGACGCCGCCGCAGTCGTCGCCGATCCGACCCGCGCCAAGACGACCTTCGGCTGGCAGCCGGCGCATGACGACCTCGAGGAGATCGTCGAGGCAGCCTATGCCTGGGAGCGCCGCCTCGCCAACGGGTCGCCCGCGGTCTGAGCGGGCGCGATCCGGCTCGCGGTTGGATCAGGAACCGGCCGTCGGCGTGCCGGAATAGCGCCGCCAGAGCCAGAGCAGGCCCAGAACCAGAAGCGAACCGGCAAAGGCGGCGACGACATCGCGCAGCGATACCGAAATCCGGTCGAGGCCCGGCGCGAGCCCGAAGGCGCGGAACAGCAGGCCACCCAGCAGCGCCCCGCCCAGCCCGACAACCAGATTGCGCAAGAGGCCGAATCCTTGCCGATCCCGGGTGATCACCAGGCCAGCGAGGCCGCCACCCAGCAGTCCCACGATGATCCAGACGATGGCTTGGTCGATGGAGGGCATGCCCGTCTCCATTCTCTGGCTGCCGGCCCGCGCCGCGCGCAGGCCGGGCAAGCTTATTCCGGCAACCGGAAAACCGGCAACCATCGGTCGTCCGGCTGCGGCTAACCACCTCACCGGTTACTTACTTGATTGACGCTGCCGGAGCGCTTGCCTATCGTTCCGCGCAATGCGGATGCGCAGCCCTGATGGGCCGTACCGCGACCGAACAAGGCGCGCAGCGTCGATCATCCGGGAGGCATTCTTGATCAGCAAAAGGCTGGCGCTCGGCGCCGTTTTCTCCGTGCTCGCGGCCGCCACGGCCGGTGCGCAGACATTCCCGCAGCGTCCGATCACCATGGTCGTGCCCTTCGCGGCGGGCGGCCCCACCGACATCGTCGCGCGCCTCGTGGCCGAGCGCATGTCGACGACTCTCGGCCAGCAGGTCGTGGTCGAGAATGTCGCCGGTGCCGCCGGCACGACGGGCGCGGCGCGCGTCGCGCGCGCTGAGGCCGATGGCCACACCATCCTGATGGGGCCGATGAGCACGATGAGCTTCTCGCCGGCTCTCTATCCGAACGTCGCCTTCAACGTGCTGACCGATTTCGAGCCGATCGGCATCGCCGCTTCCGCGCCGATCATGCTGGTCGCCTCGAAGAACCTGCCGGGCAAGACGCTCGCCGAATTCTCGGCGCACCTGAAGGCCAATGCGGCCTCGATCAATAACGGCAATGCCGGCGTCGGCTCCACCTCGCATCTCGCCTGCACGCTGCTCAACAACCGCATCGGCGCGAACCCGACCCTCGTGCCCTATCGCGGCACCGGCCCGGCCCTGCAGGATCTCGTCGCCGGCAATGTCGGCTACATGTGCGATCAGGTGACGAGCCTGATGGGTCAGGTGCAGGCCGGCGCGGTGACCCCGCTCGCCGTGCTCGCGCCGACGCGCTCGCCGGTCCTGCCCAACGTGCCGACCGCGACGGAAGCCGGCATGCAGGGCGTCGACATGGTCGTCTGGAACGCTGTCTTTGCGCCAAAGGGCACGCCGGCCCCGGTCATCGCGGCCCTCAATGCGGCGCTGCGCAAGGCGATCGACGATCCGATGGCGCGCGAGCGTTTCCTCCAGCTCGGCGCCGAGGCTCCCGCCGAGGCCCAGCGTTCGCCGGAGGCGCTGCGCGCCATTCACGCCGCCGACGTGCAGAAGTGGGGCGATGTGATCCGCGGCGCCAATATCCGCGTGCAGTGATAACGGGGTGCCGGGTGGCGCTGCCGTCCCGGCGCGCCTTCTTCGGGAAAGTCCAAGAGCATGCGTCTTTCCCTCTGCAACGAAGTGCTCCAGCCCTGGGACATCGCCCGGCAATGCGCCTTCGCGAAGGCTGTTGGTTATGACGGGCTGGAGATCGCACCCTTCACGCTGTCCGACGAACCTCACCGCCTGAGCCCGGGCGAGATCGCTGCCCTCCGCCGGACCGTCGAGGACAGCGGCCTCGCGGTGACCGGCCTTCACTGGTTGCTGATGGCCCCGAAGGGGCTCTCCATCACCTCGCCCGACGACGCGGTCCGCAGCCGGACCCGCGATGCCATCCTCGGCCTCATGGACCTCGCGGCGGGCCTCGGCGCGCGCGTCCTCGTCCACGGCTCGCCCGCCCAGCGCCGGCCGGCGGAGGGACAGGCCTATGACGACGCCTGGACAAAGGCCCGCGACATCTTCGCCTCCATCGCGCCGGAGGCGGCCGCGCGCGGCCTCACCTACTGCCTCGAACCGCTCGCCCGGCCCGACAACGTCTTCGTCACGACCGTCGCGGAAGCCGCCCGGATGGTCGAGGAGATCGGCGCGCCCGCTTTCCGGACCATGATCGATGCCTCGGCTGCGGGCGTCGAGGAGCCCGAATCCGTCGCCGACGCGATCCGCCGATGGGTCCCGACCGGCCTGATCGGCCATGTGCAGCTGAACGACCGCAACCGTCGAGGCCCCGGCGAAGGCACTGACCTTTTCGCCCCCGTTATCCGCGCGTTGCGCGAGACCGGCTATGCCGGCGACATCGCCATCGAACCCTTCATCTACCAGCCCGACGGCCAGGCCTGCGCGGCGCGTGCCGCCGGATATGTGCGCGGCCTCATGGAGGCGCTGTCGGCCAGCGCGCCGTCATGACGCCCGTCCTGCCCCGTGCCACTCTGGGCGCGCGCGAATCGTGGAAGGGGTTACCATGCCTGAGGGCGAAGGCATGACCGAACCTGCACCGGAGAAAGTCGTCCGGAAGCGCGACAGCGCCGGCACGCGCGCGCGCATCCTCAACGTCGCCACCCGCGAATTCGCCAACAAGGGCTACGAGGGAGCGAAGACCGACGATATCGCGGATCGCGCGCGCATCAACAAGCGCATGATCTACCACTACTTTTCCTCGAAGGAGCAGCTCTATCTGGCGGTCCTCGAAGCCGCCTACGACCGCGCCCGCTCGGCTGAAACCAAGCTCGACCTCGACCGGCTCGCGCCGCTCGATGCCCTCACGCGGTTCGTCGAGTTCACCTTCGACAGTTTCGTGCGCGACCGCACCTTCATCAACCTGCTGGCCACCGAGAACCGCCAGCGCGCCAAGGTGCTGAAGAAGTCCGCCAAGGTGAATACGATGAACTCGCCGGTCATCGACGCCATCGGCCGCATCATCGCGCGCGGCAATGCCGACGGCACGATCCGCGAAGGGCTCGACGCGCGGCACGTGTGGATCACCATTACCGGTGCCTGCTACTTCTTCTTCTCGAACATCTATACGCTGTCGGTGATCTTCGACGCCGACATGGAAGCGCCCGCCTCCATCGCGGAACGGCGGGCGCATGTCGTGGAGTTCGTGGTCAGGGGCGTCAGGGCGTAGGGGCGCCCCCAAACCCTCTCCCATGGGGAGAGGGTTCACGAGGCCGTCACACCACGCTTTTGTGGCGCTCGATGCAGGTCTTGAGCACCTCGTCCATCGGACGCGTCCACCAGTCGAGCTCCGAGAAAATCTCCACTTCCGAGAAGCCGGCGAAGCCCTCGGCCTCCACCGCTTGCCGGATCTTCTTCAGTTCGATCACGCCATCGCCCATCATGCCCCGGTCGGTGAGCATGTCGCGCGTCGGCACCAGCCAGTCGCAGACGTGATAGGCCAGCAGCCGCTCCCGCCCTGCCCTCCTGATGTCGCGGTAGAGGTTCGGGTCCCACCAGATGTGATAGACGTCCGCCGCGACGCCCAGCACGCCGGACTTGGCCGGATCGAGCCGGTCGCAGATGTCGAGCGCCTGTTCCAGCGTGTTCACACAGGCCCGGTCGGCGGCATACATCGGATGCAGCGGCTCGATCGCGAGCGGCATGTTCGCGGTCTTGGCGTATTCGAGCAGTTCCGCGATGCCGTCCTCGACCTGTTGCCGCGCGCCGGCGAGATCGTGCGACACCGCCGAGCCCGGCCGCGACGTGTGCGGCAGTCCGCCCACGACGAGCACGAGACAGACGGCGCCCAGCGCCTTGGCCTCGTCCACGGCGCGACGGTTGTCGTCGCGAGCCTCCTGGGCGTGGGCGGCGTCGGCGGGGAACATGCCGCCCCGGCAATAGCCGGAAAGCTGGAAGCCGTGTGTCTTCACCGCCTTGACGGCTGCGTCGAGCCCGACCGTCGCGACCTGGTCGCGCCAGGGCGAGATAGCGCGGATGCCATGGCGCGCGCAGGCCTCGATGATCTCGAGAAGGTTCCCCTGCTTCCGCACCGTCGCGGTATTGATCGAGAGGAGGGAATGGTCGGACGAGAAATCGCGCATGGGAACCATCGGCAGAAGGGCAGATCCCAAGCCGTCATGCCCGCCCTTGTGGCGGGCATCCACGACTTGAACTCGCTGTATGAAGGAAGGCGTGGATGGCCGGGACAAGCCCGGCCATGACGTTGCGGCCGGAGCCTTTCCACGACAAGGCAATCCATCGCCGATCGTCACACCCCGATGCCGCGGCTGGCCATCACCGTCGCCATGCGCGACGCCGCCTGCTCGGGATCGCGCAGGATGCCGGCCTTGTCGGCAAGGCGGAACAACTCGGCGAGGTGCTGGGTCGAGCGCGTGCTCTCCTGGCCGCCGACCATGGTGAAATGGTCCTGGTGGCCGTTGAGATAGGCGACGAAGACGACGCCCGTCTTGTAGAAGCGCGTCGGCGCCTTGAAGATGTGCCGCGACAGCGGAACCGTCGGCGCGAAGATGTCGTGGAACGTCTTCAGATCGTTGTCGGCGAGTGCCGAGAGCGCGCCCGCCGCAGCCGGCGCGATGGCGTCGAAAATGCCGAGCAGCGCGTGCGAATAGCCCTGCTCGTCGCCCGCGATCAGCTCAGCATAGTTGAAGTCGTCGCCGGTGTACATTTTCACCGCCTTGTTCAGGCGGCGGCGCATGGCGATCTCCTTGTCCTTGTCGAGGAGCGAGATCTTCACGCCGTCCACCTTGGCGGCATTGCGGTTGATGGCATCGACCGCCGTGTCCATGGCGGCGTCGACATTGGCCGAGCCCCAGTAGCCGGCGAGCGCGGGGTCGAACATGTCGCCGAGCCAGTGGATGATCACCGGCTGAGCCGACTGCGACAGGATGCGGTCGTAGACGCGGCCGTAATCGTCGGGGCTCCTGGCCACCTTCGCCAGCGCGCGCGAGGCCATCAGGATGATGCGCCCGCCGACCGCCTCGATGGCCTCGAACTGCATCTCGTAGGCGCGGATGACGTCATCGACGGATTTCGCCTCGGCCGGGTCGAGATGATCCGTGCCGGCGCCGGAGAACACCACCGCGCCGGGCGTGGCCTTGGCCTGTTTCACCGAGCGCTTGATCAGGTCCAGCGCACCGGCCCAGTCGAGGCCCATGCCGCGCTGCGCCGTGTCCATCGCCTCCGCGACGCCGAGGCCGAGGCCCCAGAGGTAGTCGCGATAGGCCATGGTCCGGTCCCAGTCGATCGCGTTCGACAGCCAGGGATCATTGTCGACGAAAGGGTCTGCGACCATGTGCGCCGCCGCCAGCGCCACGCGGTTCAGCGGCCGCGTGATCTTGTCCGGGAAATTCTTCGGCACGGAGAGCTGGTAGCGCTCCAGCGAACGGTCGGCGGTCGGCAGGAGAACAGTCGCCGAGGTGCGGGGTTTGTCGAGCATGGCCTTGGCTCCTTGGCTGTTGGGGTCAGTCGAACCACTCATCGGCGGCATCGAAGGCCGGAATGGGGACGATCAGGCACTGGAGATTGCCGACCGCGCGGTGGCGGCAGCCGGGCTTGATGAAAATCGACGAGCGCGGCCTGACGGGAATGCGCTCCCCGTCAAGTTCCATGAACCCTTCGCCTTCGAGGATGACGTAAATCTCGGTCATCCTCTTGTGGTAGTGGGTCTGCGCCTCGGCGCTGATCGTCGTCATGTGGACGGTGGCGAGCCCCTCCCCGAACTCGGCGAAGGCCCGGCGCGCGGTGCCGCAGGGGCACGGAACGCCGGGAATCTCGTCGAGCTGGGCGATCTGGTAATTCGCCACGCCGGCCTCCTCAGACGGTCAGATTGGGAACGTCGACCCAGCGGCGCTCCTTCCAGCTCTGCAGCGCGCATTCGACGAGCTGCACGCCCTTGGCGCCCTCGATCAGCCCGTACTTGTAGGGAGCGTCCTCCACGACGTGGCGGATGAACATCTCCCACTGCACCTTGAAGCCGTTATCGTAGGTCGCGTTGTCCGGCATCTTCTGCCAGGTGTCGCGGAAGTTGATGGTCTGCTTCTGGTCGGGGTTCCAGACCGGGCGCGGCGTGGCGTTGCGCGGCTGGATCACGCAGTCATGCAGGCCGGCGACCGCAGAACCGAGCGTGCCGTCGACGTTGAAGGTCACGAGGTCGTCGCGATAGACGCGCGTCACCCAGCTCATGTTCATGTGGGCGATGACGCCGCCGTCGAGTTCGAACGTGGCATAGGCGGCATCGTCGGCCGTCGCCTTGTAGGGCTTGCCGTTCTCGTCCCAACGCTCGGGGATATGCGTCGCGCCGAGGCAGGAGACCGACTTCACCTCGCCGAACAGGTTGTCCAGCACGTAGCGCCAGTGGCAGACCATATCGAGGATCATGCCGCCGCCGTCCTCGTTGCGGTAGTTCCACGACGGACGCTGCGCCTCCTGCCAGTCGCCCTCGAACACCCAGTAACCGAACTCGCCGCGCACCGAGAGCATGCGGCCGAAGAAACCGCTGTCGCGCAGCGACTTCAGCTTCATCAGGCCCGGCAGGAACAGCTTGTCCTGCACGGTGCCGTTCTTCACGCCCTTGTCCTTGGCGAGCTTCACGATCTTCAGCGCCTCGGGCAGATTCGTGGCGATCGGCTTCTCGCAATAGATGTGCTTGCCGGCATGGATCGCCTTTTCGAGCAGGGTCGGGCGCATCTGCGTCGTCGCCGCGTCGAAGAAGATCTGGTTGTTCGGATCGGCGATGGCGGCATCAAGGTCGGTGCCCCAGCGCTCGACGCCATTGGCCTTGGCCAGCGCCGCCACCTTGTCGGCATTGCGGCCGATCAGGATCGGGTCGAGCTGAACGCGCGTGCCGTCGGACAGCTTCACGCCGCCCTGCGCGCGGATGGCCGCGACCGAGCGCACGAGATGCTGGTTCGTGCCCATGCGGCCGGTCACGCCGTTCATCACAAGGCCGAGTCTCTTGGTGGTCATGCGGGCAGTCCTTCGGAAACGGAGAGCGAAAGAGGTTCGAGCGAGGCCCAGTCGGGTTCGGCGCCAGAGGCGAAGCCGGAGCCATAGAGCGAAGTCGTATCAAGATCGCCGGAGGCGACGTTCAGGCGAACAGCACCGCCTGCACCCGCGTAGAGGGCGGGGTGGGCATCGTGGAACCGCTGCGCCTCCCCGGCCGGCGCGAGGCCGAAGCCATCGACGTAATGGTGACCGTTGCGCTCGACATGGGTGAGGCCGAGGGCCGCGACCAGCGCCGTATCCTGCTGCACGGCAAGGCCCGGCTGGCAGGTCAGATCCTCCGCCGAGATGATGAAGTCGGGGCCGCCGGTCTTCTCGGCATTCCACAGCGCCACGCGCGCCGCATTCAGCAGCGACTTGTAGAGGCCCTTGCAGCACTTGGACGAGACACCACGATAGCCGAGCGCCTTGGCGCGCGGGAAGGCGTCGTAGCCGTCATCGGCCTCGTCGATGATGACGCCCTTGGCGGCGATGCGCGGGTCAAGCTCGCGGACGAAAGTGACGCGCCGGTCGAGCGGCTGCTCGATGAACATGAGCCGCGAGAACAGGTTGGCAAGTGTCGGGTCGCCCTCGGCGAGGGCATAGAGCCTCACGAGATCCTCGGGCGCATATTGCTCGTTGGCGTCCAGCGTCGCGCGATAATCGATACCGCGCGCGTCGAGCACGGCCGCAATCGCCTTCAGCCGGATGATATCCGCCGCCGGATCGCCGCCGACCTTGATCTTGAAATAGCGCAGCGCTGCGGCATCGAGTTCGCTCGCGAGGCTGTCCTCGCCCTCAATCCGGTCGTTGAGCCCGACCGTGTGGCGGATGGCGATAGAGGAAGCAGGTTTCAAGAGGCCAAGGCGGCTGTTGATCGCCGCCTGCGTCAGGTCGGGCGTCAGCCTGTTGTCGAGCCCGACCGCATTGCCGTTCAGCACCGACACGAAGCTCGCGCCAAGCGCCTTGGACAGGCCGTCCAGCACCGCCTTGTCGATCTCGGCGACGCCAAAATTCGCCGACAGCGGCGTGATGTCCTTGGCACGCGCGAAGGCGAGCTGGCGGCCGTTCAGCTCGGCATGCAGCCCGAAGGCCGTATCGGTCCGGCCGAGAGCATTCGCCTCCGCCACCGCATGGCTCAGGCTGCGTTTCAGGTCGCGCACGGTATCGTCGGCCGAACGCTCGGCGCGCTTGTCGAACCATTTCGGCGGCATCAGTTCGGCCGCCATGCCGGTCGCCCGGCCATGGCCCTCGACCTCCACGACCACCCGCACGAACGCCTGGAAAGCGCCCTCCACCGTCACCGCGCCGAAACGGAACGGCCGCACGAACGGCGTCCAGCGCTCGAAGGCTTCCACATCGTGCAGGCGGATGAGGGGCGCGGACATCAGTCGATGCCTCCCTCGGCGTAGAAATGTGAGCGTACCTGCTTGGCGAGAGCCGAGAATTCCGGCGTGCCCATCATTTCCAGGCTGCGCGGGCGCGGCAGCGGTACCTCGTAGATCGCCTCGATCGTGCCTGGCCGGTCGCTCATGACGACGACGCGGTCGGCGAGGAACACCGATTCCGGGATGGAATGGGTGATCAGGACGATGGTTTTCTTCGTCTCGAAATGGATGCGCTGGAGTTCAAGGTTCATGCGCTCGCGGGTCAGCGCATCGAGCGCGCCGAAAGGCTCGTCCATCAGCACGATCTTCGGGTCGTGGACCAGCGCCCGGCAGATGGCGGCGCGCTGCTGCATGCCGCCCGAAAGCTGCCAGGGATATTTGTTCTCGAAGCCTTCGAGCCGCGCCGTCTTGATCAGCGCCTTCGCGCGTTCCAGATGCGAGGCATAGTCGAGTTTCCGCACCTCGACCGGCATCATGATGTTGGCGAGCACTGAGCGCCATGCCAGCAGAACCGGGCTCTGGAACACGATACCGACATCGTCGGGCGGCTCGACGACCTCCTTGCCGCCGACCTCGATGGAGCCGGAGGTGGGTTCGATCAGGCCCGCGATCAGCTTGAGTAGCGTGGACTTGCCGCAGCCCGAGGGACCGACCACCGCGACGAATTCGCCATCGGCGATGTCGAGGTCGATGGGGCGCAGCGTCGGCACGTCGCCGTCGCGCGTGCGATAGGTCTTGGTCAGCGCCTTGATGCCGATGGCCGGCTCGCCCGCACGCGCGGCGGGCACCTCGGGCGTCTCGATCAGGCGGAGATTGGGTCTGGTCATGGTGTCCGCTTCGTCATGGCACAGGCCGGCCGGCGGACCGGCGCCATGCGCCGGCCCGCCGTTGTCGGGGCTCAGTTCGTCGCCTTGCCCGGCAGGAAGTCGGTGGTGAAGAAGGTCGCGAGCTTCTCCTTCGCCGAGGGGTCGACGCCGCCATATTCGACCAGCAGGTCCACGGTTTCCTTCACCGCATTGGCGTTGGTGTGGAACGGCCGCTGGTCGGCGGTGACGCGGTAGAGCTTCGTCGAAATCTCGAAGCCCTCGGTCAGCGTCTCCTTCTTGCCGGCCTTGGAATCGGCCTCCAGCATGGCGTCAGCGGCAGCGCCGGCGTTCTTCTCGGCGGCTTCGGCCGACAGCGTCGCGGCGCGCATGAAGCGGCGCACGAGGTCCGGGCTGCCGGAAAGCGTATCGCGATGAGCGACGATGCCGGTGGCGACCGCGTTCAGCCCGTAGTCGGAGAACATGATCGGAAACACGGCCTTGCCGGTCGCGTCCTTGATCTTCATCGACTGGTCATGGGAGAAGCCGAGCAGCACGTCGGCCTGGCCCGAAATCACCGCGTTCAGCTTGGTCTGGGCGTCGCCCTGCACCAGGCGCACGTCGCTGTCGCGAAGGTTCGCCTTCTTGAGGAAGGCCGGCCAGACCTGCGAGAGCGCATCGCCCGGCGTGGTGGCGACCGTCTTGCCCTTCAGGTCGTTGGCGGTGCGGATGTTCTTCTCCGCGAAGCCCATGGCCGAGGCCGGGTTCTTCTGCAGCAGCACGCCGGTCGAGACGACCGGAGCGCCGCGAATGCCGGCGCGCACCACGGCCGACATGTCGACATGGCCGAACTGGGTGGATTTCGCGCCGACCGCCTGCAGGGTCACGCCGGAGCCGCGACCTTCCATGATGGTGAGGTCGATGCCCTCCTTCTCGAACAGGCCGAGCTTCTTGCCGTAGAAGAACGGTGCATGCTCGCCATAGAGGTACCAGTTCAGCAGCAGCTGAACCTTGTCGGCCGAATGCGCCGACCGGATGAGCGCCGGCGCGGCAACGAGGCCGGCACCGGTGGCGATGACGAATGTGCGGCGATCCATATTGTCCTCCCTTCGAGGTTGGGAGCCCGTTGGCTCGGGCCGATTGTTTTCAGGTGGTTGCGACGAATTCATGCCGGCGGCTGGTGTGCCACGGCAGGGCGAAGCGCTCGACGATATCGACGATCCAGAACAGCACGACGCCGATCAGCGCGAGCAGGACGAGCGCCGCGAACATGGTCGGCAGCTCGAAATTGCCGATCGAACGCTGCAGCACGAAGCCGATGCCGGAATTGGAGCCGACGAACTCGCCGACCACCGCGCCGACCACGGCCAGCGTCACCGACACTTTCAGGCCGGAGAAGATGGCCGGCAGTGCGTTCGGCAGGCTGACCATCGTGAACATCTGCCAGCGCGAACACTTCATCGAGCGGGCGAGGTCGCGCATGTCGGTGTCGAGCGCCTTGAAGCCCTGAACGCCGGCGACGACCACGGGGAAGAAGCCGAGCAGGAAGGCGGTGATCACCTTCGGCGCGAGGCCGAAGCCGAACCAGACGACGAAGAGCGGCGCGATGGCGACCTTCGGGATGGACTGGGAGAAGACCAGCAGCGGGTAGAAATAGGATTCCACGGTGCGCGAACCCGCGATCAGCATGGCGATGGGGATGCCGAACAGCGCCGAGAGCAGGAAGCCGCCGAGCGTCGCGACCGTCGTCGGAACGGACTCGCGCAGCAGCAGCGGCCCGTCCGTGCCGAACGCCTTCACCACGTCCCAGGGGCGCGGGATCAGGTAGGGCGGCACGTTGAACAGCCAGATCGCAACGTCCCACAGGACGATCATCAGAGCCAGCATCGCGAAGGGCTTGAGCCAGGGCGCGTCGAGCCACCGGGCAACCGTCGACCAGCCGCTCTGCGCGCGCTCCGCCATCCGTCTCGCTCCCATGCATCCGACCTCTGCGTGTCGGCTCTATATAACTCACCAGTTACTTACCTAAAGCAGTGGCGGCGAGTCAATATCGGCAACGCCTCGGTGCGTGTGGACGGGGCGCGACCCTCAGTCAGATCGCTGCCACGAGCGCGATCAGCCCGGCGACCAGCGCCCAGCCAAGGCCGACCGCGCGCCGGTAGAGCCGGAGCGCGGCGCGAATGTCCGCGGCATTCGCCTCCGCCCGGCCCTGCCCCATCCAGCGATCCTCCACCACGACGTCGCCATAGGTGCGGGGGCCGGCGAGCCTGATGCCGAGCGCCCCGGCCATGGCGGCCTCGGGCCAGCCGGCATTGGGTGAGCGGTGGTGGCGCGCATAGCGGCGCACCGCATCCAGGGAGGCGCGAGCCGGCTTCAGTCCATCGAGCGCCGCCGCGCCGATGATCAGCCCGGCGGTGAGGCGCGAGGCCGGCAGATTGACGAGGTCGTCCAGCCGCGCCGCCGCCCAGCCGAAGGATTCATGGCGCGGATTGCGATGGCCGATCATGGAATCGGCGGTGTTGATCGCCTTGTAGAGCGCAATGCCCGGCAGGCCCGCGACGCCGAGCCAGAGGGCGGGCGCGGTGACGCCGTCCGAGAAGTTCTCGGCGAGACTCTCGATGGCCGCCCGCGACACGCCGGCCTCGTCGAGGCTCGCGGGATTGCGCCCGACGATCATCGACACTGCCGCCCGGCCGCCGGCGAGTCCCTCCCGCTCAAGCCCGGCGGCCACCGCCGCGACATGGTCGTGCAGGCTGCGCTGCGCGATCAGCGTGGAGGCCGCGAAAGCCAGCGGCACGAGGCCGAACACATCGAGGCTCTCGCAGAGCGCGACGATGGCGAGCGTCACGCCTCCGGTCGCCGCCAGCACGGCGACCAGCGCCATGACGCCGGCCCGACGGCGATCCTGGTGGCTGTGCTCCTCCCTGTTCATCAGCCGGTCGAGTGTGCCAATAAGCGCGCCGATCCACGTCACCGGGTGGCCGATGGCGCGAAACAGCCAGGGTGGGTAGCCGGCCAGCGCCTCGATCACGAGCGCGGCGGCGAGGATCACCAGAGGCGAGAAGGGGGACATGCGTGGGCGAGACCCTGGAAGCCGGCAGCGGAGCCAGACTGGAGCATGGCGGCGATCTTGGCGAAGCCCGCCGCCAGTTTCCGGCCGCGCCTGAACCGTGGATCGACCTTTCGACCGGAATCAACCCCGTTCCATATCCCCTGCCCTGCATTCCTGCCGCAGCATGGCAGCGGCTGCCCGCGCGCGACGACGAGACGGCGCTGCTGGCGGCCGCCCGGACGGCCTATCGGGTGCCTGATGCTGCCGGGATCGTCGCGGCGCCGGGCACGCAGATCCTGATCGAGATGCTTCCCGCGCTGGCGCCTGCCGGCGCCGAAGTCGCCGTGCTCGGGCCGACCTATGGCGAGCATGCCCACGCCTGGTGCAAGGCGGGCTTCGCGGTTCGTGAGGTGGCCGGTCCGGACGAGGCAGGCGCGGCCGCCATCGTCGTCATCGTCAATCCGAACAACCCGGATGGCCGCATCGTCCCGCAGGCGGAGCTGAAGCGGACCGCCACCCGTCTCGCGGCCATGGGCGGATTGCTGGTGGTCGACGAGGCCTTCGCAGATTTCACCCCCGAGGCCAGCATCGTCCCCGACCTGCCGCCGGCGACCGTGGTCCTGCGCTCGTTCGGCAAGACCTACGGGCTCGCTGGTCTGCGTCTCGGCTTCGCCATCGGACCTGCTGATCTCGCCGCCCGCCTCGCCGGCCGGCTCGGGCCGTGGGTCGTTCCGGGGCCGGCTCTCCATGTCGGGCGAGCGGCGCTGGCCGATACGGACTGGCTCGCTGCCGCCCGCGCGGAGCGCGAGAAGGATGCCGCCCGTCTCGATGCCCTGCTCGCCCCGGCCGGTCGAGTTGCCGGCGGAACGGCATTGTTCCGGCTGCTCGAAACACCTGAAGCCCCGGCCTTGTTCGCACGTCTTGGGCGGCACGGCATCCACGTTCGCCGCTTCGCCGCCCATTCGCGCCGGCTGCGCTTCGGCCTGCCAGAGGACGAAGCCGCATGGCGGCGGCTCGCGACAGCCATGGCCGGCTGATCACGCCGCCTCGCGCGCGGACACGTCGGCGTTATCCACCGAACGGCGCGGACTTGCCATGCATTTGCCGTCTTGCTGCAGCGCGCCATGGGCCCCATGTCCTCGGCCGATGCCGGCGCCTTCCGCGCCCTCCCCTTGACGGAGCTACTCATGAGCGAAGACGCAAGCCCGCTGTTCCAGCCCTTCACGCTGGGCGACCTTGTCCTGCCCAACCGCATCGCCATGGCGCCGCTGACGCGCAATCGCGCGACGCCGGGCACGGACGCTCCCCATGCGCTGAACGCGGCGTACTACACCCAGCGCGCCAGCGCCGGCCTGCTCATCTCGGAAGGCACGCAGATTTCCCGGCAGGGCCAGGGCTATATCTGGACGCCCGGCCTCTACAGCGACGCTCAGATCGCAGGCTGGAAGACCGTCACGGACGCCGTTCACGCCGCCAGCGGGCGCATTTTCGCGCAGATCTGGCATGTCGGCCGCATCTCGCATTCTTCGCTCTTGAAGGACGGCGCCGCTCCGGTTGCCCCGTCCGCGGTTCAGGCCAAGTCCAAGACCTACGTGGAATCGGGTTTCGCCGACGTCTCCATGCCGCGCGCTCTTGAGGCTGCTGAAATCCCCGGCGTCGTCGCCGAATATGCGCAGGCCGCGCAGAACTCGCAGAAGGCGGGCTTCGACGGCATCGAGATCCACGGCGCCAACGGCTATCTCGTCGACCAGTTCCTCAAGGACGGCGCCAACCAGCGCCGCGACGGCTATGGCGGCTCGGTCGAGAACCGTGCCCGCTTCGGCCTCGAAGTGGTCGATGCCATTCTCAAGGTCTTCCCGAAGACCCGCCTCGGCATCCGCCTCTCGCCGGTGAGCCCGGCCAACGACGCGGTGACCAGCGACCCGGCCGAGGTCTTCGGCTATTTCGTCTCGGAACTGTCGAAGCGCGGCATCGCCTTCATCCACGTCGTCGAGGGCGCGACGGGCGGCCCGCGCGACAATGTCGCCTTCGACTACGGCGCGCTGCGCAAGGCCTTCTCGGGCGCCTATATCGCCAATAACGGCTATACGCGCGATCTCGCCATCGAGGCGGTCCGCGACGGCAAGGCCGACCTTGTCGCCTTCGGCAAGGCCTTCATCGCCAACCCGGACCTTGTCGAGCGCCTGCGCCTCGGTGCGCCGCTGAACGAACCCGATCGCGCGACCTTCTACGGCGGCACCGAGAAGGGCTACACCGACTATCCGACGCTGGCTCAAGCTGCCGAATAAGGCTCGACTTCGCCTTGATCCGGGCCGCCGGTTGCGCCATGCGACCGGCGGCCTTGCTTTGTCCAGCCTTGCTCAGAACCGCCAGCGCCTTCAAACAGGAGGCGAAGGGCTGCACGAACGTCGGCCCGCGAGGGAGACGACGCATGGATGGCCAGAACCCCGGCGAAAGCCGCTTCGCCCTGCCGGACATGTTCCGGGCCGGGCTGCCTGCGCCCTCTCCGCGCTTCAGCGGCCATCCCGCCTACAATTTCGTCGGCGGCCATAACGATCCCTCGCAGGTGCCCGCGGAAGCCCTCGCCGAAGCCGCGGCCAAGGTGCTGCGCGAGCATGGCCACCTGCTCGGCGTCTATTCGCTCGGCGGCTCGCCGCTCGGCCACGAGCGCCTGCGGACCTTCGTCGCCGACAAGCTGGCGAAGCGCAGCGGCATTGCCTGCACCGCCGATGACGTGCTGCTGACCTCCGGGTCGCTGCAGGGCATGGACCTCGTCAACAACCTGCTCATCGCCCCCAGTGACACGGTGATCCTCGAGGAGTTCACTTACGGCGGGGCGATCACCAAGGTGCAGAAGCTCGGCGCAAAGGTGATCGGCGCGCCGCTGGATGCCGGCGGCATCCGCATGGACGCGCTCCGCGCGATCCTCGAAGACCTGAAGGCGAAGGGCGTCCGGCCGAAATACATCTACACGATCCCCACCGTGCAGAATCCGACCGGCAGCATCATGAGCCTGGAGCGCCGGCACGAACTGCTGGCGCTGTCGCGCGAATTCGGCGTACCGATCTTCGAAGACGAATGCTACGCCGACCTCGTCTGGGCCGGCACGCGTCCCCCGGCGCTCTACGCGCTTGATCCCTCCCGCGTGATCCATGTCGGCTCGTTCTCGAAGTCTTTGGCCCCCGCGCTGCGCATCGGCTACATCGTCGCCAACTGGGACGTGCTGTCGCGCATCGTCGCGACCAAGTCGGATGCCGGCTCCGGCGCGCTGGAGCAGATGGTCGTCGCCGAATATGTCGAGACGCGCTTCGACGCTCATGTGCCGGCGCTGACATCCGCCCTCAAGCTCAAGCTCGACGCCATGGTCGAAGCGCTGCACGAAGAGTTCGGCACCTCGGCGGAGCTGTTCATACCGGACGGCGGCATCTTCCTCTGGCTGAAACTGCCCGATCAGGTCGATGTCCGGACCTTCACCCAGGCAGCGCTGGCGCAAGGACTCGCCTTCAACCCCGGTCCCGAATGGTCCTGCGACCCCGAGGCGGCCAAGAGCCACATGCGCCTCTGCTTCGCGCTTCCCGACATCGAGACGATCCGCAGGGGCGTCGGCGAGCTCGCGCGCATCTGCTTCGAGAATACCGGCATTCCCGAGCACGGTGCCAACCGCCACCGGGCCTGACCGGCGCGGCGTCCAGCCCGCAAAAAGCCCGTCATGGACTTCGCGGCCGCAAAGCCGCACGCTCCTCGCTGACTGTCGGCCCGCTGCTCGCGGTCGGCATCCCCGAGGGAGGAACGCCTTGACCGCGCCGCGCCCGTCCAAGACCCATGTCGGCAACCATCCGCTGCATCCCGAAACCCTGATGCTGAGCTACGGCTTCGATCCGCAGCTCTCCGAGGGAGCAGTGAAGCCGCCGGTTTTCCTCACCTCCACCTTCGTGTTCAAGTCGGCCGAGGAAGGCCGCGACTTCTTCGATTTCGTCTCCGGCCGGCGCGAGCCGCCCAAGGGCACCGGCGCGGGTCTCGTCTATTCGCGCTTCAACCACCCGAACAGCGAGATCGTCGAGGACCGCCTCGCCGTCTACGAGCGCACGGAAGCCTGCATCCTTTTCTCTTCGGGCATGTCGGCGATCTCGACGACCCTGCTCACCTTCGCCCGACCGGGTGACGTGATCCTGCACTCCCAACCGCTCTACGGCGGCACCGAGACACTGCTGACGAAGACCTTCTCGGCGCTCCAGATCGGCGCGGTCGGCTTCTCGGACGGCGTCGACGAGGCGAGCGTCCGCGCGGCCGCCGCCGAGGCGATAGCCAAGGGCCGCGTCGCCGTGATCCTGATCGAGACGCCCTCCAACCCGATCAACACGCAGACCGACATCGCCCTGATGAAGCGGCTTGCCGACGAGATCGGCGCCAGACAGGGCCACCGCCCGGTGATCGTCTGCGACAACACGCTGCTCGGGCCCGTCTTCCAGCGGCCGATCGAACACGGCGCCGACGTCTCGGTCTATTCGCTGACGAAATATGTCGGCGGTCATTCCGACCTGATCGCGGGGGCGGCGCTCGGCACGGTGGCGATGACGAAACCGATCAAGGCGCTGCGCGGCGCCATCGGCACGCAGCTCGACCCGCATTCCTGCTGGATGCTGGGCCGCTCGCTGGAGACGCTGGGCCTGCGCATGGAGCGGGCCAACGACAATGCCCGCATCGTCGCCGAATTCCTGCGCGGCCATCCGAAGGTCTCGAAGGTCCACTATCTCCCCTTCCTCGACGCCGAAACGCTTGCCGGCCGTGTCTTCCGGGCGCAGAGCGAGGGTGCGGGCTCCACCTTTTCCTTCGACATAGCCGGCGGAGAGGCCGCCGCCTTCGCCTTCCTCAACGCGCTGCAGATCTTCAAGCTGGCGGTCAGCCTCGGCGGCACCGAGTCACTGGCGAGCCATCCGGCCTCCACGACTCATTCCGGCGTGCCCGAGGCCGTCCGGCAGCGGATCGGGGTGCTGGATACGACAATACGATTGTCGATCGGGGTAGAGCATCCAGACGACCTTGTTGCGGACGTCGCACAAGCGCTTGCGGCACGCTGAAGATTAAGTCTGAAGGTCGCCGCGAAGGCGACGTTTCCCGGTGAACAGGAAACTAAGCAGGAAACCGGGGAACTGAGGCGTCGAAGTCTAAGCACCTTCCGGGCTAAGATCGGACGGTCCGACTCCAGTGCGATTGGCGCACCTCGAATATGCCAAATGCACGGAATGCAATCGGTAATGGCGACCGCAGCGGAGTGACTTCGTAGTCACGACGCGCGCGGGCGCCTCCCATTGACACCAACTTAACAATAGATATCTCTCATCAGGACACTTCAACCCTGATGGAGATGCACATCTAAGAAAGTACACTGTCTTTGTCAAGCCATACGCGCTGACATGGCCGAACCGATCGCCGTCATACGCAGGCCCGATAAGATTTAGTCCGCCCGATATCGATTCGGAGCGGCGCCGATATCTTGTGTGCCCTCTGTTATTGCCTCGGGGCCAAAAGAGAATGACTAAAATCCTCATCCAAGCGGATCCCCGCGCGCATCACCGTGCGCATGGTCGGTCGTGCTTTGTCCAACCACAAGGAAGTTCCCATGACCGACGAGCCGACCGGTTCGATAGCTCCTCAGGAGCCGCACAAGAATCACAAACCCGCCGACACCGACAAAGCCGGCACAGGCGCGCCGCGTCCGACCGACTCGGCCTCTCGCCTTGCCGACGTGAAGTCGCGGCACGCCGCGGTAGCCATGCTGATCCGCTACGAGCCGATCGACGGCCTCCTGCAGGCGAAGCGGCGCACGCGTAAGCACACCGAACGCCAGATCCAGAAGCTCATGGCCTCAATCATGCGCTTCGGCATGGTCGTGCCGTTGCTGGTTGGTGAGGACTTCCGGCTCATCTCCGGGCACGCACGCCTCGAGGCGGCGCGCCGGCTCGGCTATGCCGAGGCCCCGGTCGTCGTCGTGGCGCACCTGAGCGAGGACGAGCGGCGCGCGCTCGCCATCGGCCTGAAGCGGATCGCCGATGAGAGCGAATGGGATGAGCCGGAACTGGTTCTGGAACTGACCAATCTCGTTTCGCTCGACGAGCTGGAGGTCATCGACGCCATCGGCTTCGATCCGCCAGAGATTGAGGTGCTGATCGACGGTAAGGGCGGTGCCGTTGATCAAGATCCCGCTGATGCAGCGTCGGAGCCGGCCAAGGTAGTGGTCTCGCGGCCCGGCGATCTCTGGCGCTGCGGCAATCACCTTATCTATTGCGACAACGCGCTGGATGGGGAGAGCTATCGCCGCCTCCTCTCGGGTGAGAAGGCGCGCCTGGTCTTCACCGATCCGCCCTACAACGTGCCGATCGGCGGGAACGTCTCGGGCCTCGGCAAGGTGCGGCATGGCGAGTTCGCGATGGCCTCCGGTGAGATGAGCGTCGACGAATTCATCGCCTTCCTGAAGGCGGTGCTCACGCGGCTAGCCGAGCACTCAATGGACGGCGCCCTCAACTACGTCTGCATGGACTGGCGGCACATGCACGAGCTGCTGACGGCGGGACGGAAGGCCTATAGCGAGCTCGTCAACCTCGCCGTCTGGGTCAAGGACAATGGCGGCATGGGCTCGTTCTATCGCTCGCGCCACGAGCTGGTAACGGTGTGGAAGGCAGGCAACGGGCCGATCCTCAACAACGTGCAGCTCGGCCGCTTCGGGCGCAACCGGACCAATGTTTGGGAGTATCCCGGCGTTAACACCTTCAAATCCGGGCGGCTCGACGAGCTTGCCATGCACCCGACTGTCAAACCGGTTGCACTGGTGGTCGATGCGATCCGGGATGCATCGAACCGCGGCGACATCGTTCTCGATGCCTTCTCCGGCAGCGGCACGACGCTGATCGCGGCCGAGAAGACCGGCCGCGTTGCGCGGGCAATCGAACTCGACCCCGCCTACGTCGATGTCGCCATCCGCCGCTTCGAGACGCTAACCGGCACCGAGGCGGTACACGCGGAGGCTCCCGAGACCTTCGCGGTGGTAGCGGCTAGGCGCACCGCCGAGGCGCCCGCGGATGCCGACAACGACAATCAGGATGTCCCCGCCGACGCGGCGCCCGTGCGCCGCCGGATCAGGCCGAGCCGGAACTGATTTTTCTCTTCCCGTCCCCGACCCTGCAGAAAGGAACAGCTATGTCTGACGATGGCAAAAAATCCAAGCGCCCGAAAACCGGCAAAGGTGGCTATTGCGACCCCCCGCTCGAGCATCAGTTCAAGCCCGGCCGTTCGGGCAATCCCAATGGCCGCCCGAAGGGCCGCAAGACATTCGCCACAGTGCTCCGGGAAGAAGGCCACGAGCAGGTAAGCTATAAGGATGGCGATAAGATCAAGACGGCGCCGAAGATCGTCGTGGTCGTCAAGAACCTGCTGAACCGGGCAATGAAGGGAGATCAAAAGGCAACGGAACTTGCGTTCGCAATCGACAGGTCGAACCTTAGCGAGCCCGAACCGGCAGAAGGCGAAAATGCCATGCCGGCCGATGATCTCGCTATCCTCAGGCGAGGGATGGCCAAACGCGGGTGGGCGCGGGAAGAACGCTCGCAGATCGATGACTGGAGCGAGCCCTCGACCGAAGGTGAGTTCCGGTGCGTGATAACGCCCGACGGCGCGCTCACGATCGACCTCATGTCCTTCGACGAAACGCTCACAGCCCAGCTTCTCGAGGCGACCGAGGCGTGGATGGAGCGTCAGGTCGAGGGTTATCACATTGATGATCTGATCCGCTTCATCCGAGAATGGATCCGGAACCGCCTGGCAAAGCGCGCGCCGGTACGCGAGCCGCACCGGCTGGCGATCGCAGAAGCCGTGACCAGCATCCTCACTAAGGCTGATGGCACGGTCATCGTCTCGCATGCCGGTCGCCTGGGATGAGCGATCGTCTCCTCCTCCAGGCCCTGCTGCTCCACGACCTTGGAGCCTTCACCGAGAAAGTGTTCCGGGCTCTCGAGCCCGGACAACCCTATCTGCACAACTGGCACCTCGACCATATCGCCGAGGCTCTCGCGCGGGTAGAACGCGGTGAGCTAAAACGGCTGATCATCAACGTGCCGCCGCGTTCGCTCAAATCGATCCTCGTATCGGTCGCCTTCTCCGCGTGGGTGCTAGGCCGCGATCCGCGCAAACGAATCATGTGCATTTCTTACGCCGAAGATCTGGCGCGCAAGCACGCCTTGGATACGCGCAAGATTGTCGACGAGGCCTGGTATCGGGAGATTTTTCGCGATTTCGAGATCCCGCGCGGCCGAGCGCGTGATTTAGACTTCGGCACCACCCTCAATGGGTATCGCTTCGCTGCCGGCATGGGCGGTGCGATTACGGGGCGTGGCGCCGACATCATCCTGATCGACGATCCGATAAAGCCAGCGGATGCCCTTTCCAAAGCCATGCGACGGCGGGCCATCGAGTACTACGACGGCACTCTGCAGTCGCGCCTCAACAACAAGCGCGAGGGCGCCATCGTCATCGTCATGCAGCGCCTGCACGAGGACGACCTCGTCGCCCATGTAACCCAGAACGAGGACTGGGAGGTGATCTCACTCCCCGCTATCGCCACCGAGCCGACTGTGCACCGATTGTCAGACGATCCTAGCGATATCTATCACCGCGCCGCCGGCGAGGTCCTCCACGCCGAGCGCGAGCCCCGGGAAATCCTTGAAGCCCTCCGCCGCTCGATGGGATCGCTGATCTTCTCGGCGCAGTATCAACAGGCGCCGGTGCCGCCAGAGGGGAATATCGTCAAGCGCGATTGGCTCCGCCGCTACGAGACCCGCCCGGAGACCTTCGATCTGGTTGTTGCCAGCTGGGATACAGCGTCGACCATCGGAGAGACGTCAGATTATTCGGTTGGGACGGTCTGGGGCGCCAAGGGCCTCGATTACTATCTCCTCGATCTCGTTCGCGGCCGCTTCGAGGTTCCGGATCTACGACGCCGTTTGGTGGCGCTCTCGACGCAGTGGTCGGCCAACGCAACGCTGGTCGAAGAAACCGATATCGGCCGAGCGATCGTGCAGGAACTCAGAATCACGGACCAGTTGCGCTGCATCCTGCGACCGCCGCGTTTCGATAAGGAGGCGCGCATCCTCGCCCAATCGGCGCGCTTCGAGTCAGGCCAGGTCCACGTTCCAAGCGAAGCGACATGGCTCGCAGAATGGCTCTCCGAGCTCCTCGCTTTCCCGAATGGCCGCCACGATGACCAAGTCGATTCAACCAGCCAGGCACTGCACTACCTGACTGTGCAAACCGCTCACCTCAAGCGGGCCGAGATCGCTCAGACAAGACCTGCGCGCGAGCGGCCGGCAAGAATGGCGAGACCGAAGGGATACAGGAGGAATGTCGAATGATGCGACAAGCGGCCCGTACGGAGGGCATCTCAGGGCGACGTGCAATCCTGACGTGACGTGGGCCTTTGTCCAGTTCGCGCCGATGCCCGTCCGCGACACACAAGACGCGTTCAGCTCGGGAATACTCGCGGCGTCAGCGACCACGGAAGAGCCAACAGAACTCCCATAGCATACAGCCGGCGATCGTTAGTTGCGAGTCGCTATCGCCAAGAACACTGAGCAGCAGTTCAGCGACAAAGAAGCCGCAGGTAGTTGCTCGAACCGATCACCCTGAATAACAAGAATATCGCCTGCACATCAGCACTTGCAACCGTGACCGCAACGGCGAAAGCATGAGAAACGAACGGCAACAATAGGTAAACTGCAATAATGAAACCACATCGAATTACTTGAATAGCCGAGAATATAACGGTAACACTCGATTCGATCCACGCTTATTGATCATGCTGCTTTACACGATACCCTCCGCAGCCTCGCGGCACACACTTCGAGTTCCACCAATCCCTTCCCAAGCGCCTCTATCGGGGGCTCAGAGCAAGCGTCAACTGCCGTGATCTGATGTAATCGGGCATGGTCGTGGGCGGGGCAACCTCATGCATGCGGGCCTTGGTCCCTTGAATGCGCCGCAATTGGTGCCGCGCAAAGGCATACCTTGCGTAATGTAGCGTTTAGAAGGTAACGTATTTGCTGGTGGGCGCGTTGAGGGGCAGCACAGTGACGAGCATAAGCGTTTCCGTACTTGAAGTGGGTCAGGGGATCCGCGACGTATCGGTGCGTTTCTCTGGAACTTCGAATTTAGATGATAGCGTTACGATTAGCTTTCGTGACATGAATTATGAAGCTATTTCCAGAGAAGTTGATCAAGATCTCCTGATAGCGAAGGCCAAAGACATTGTAAGGACGATCGCGAATTCCGAAGGCTGAACGCTTTCTGTATGAACGAAAACGCTCTCTGAGCTGACAAATTTCCTTAGCCGCGCAACGGCACCATGTTGGTCTTGATCCAGGTCTCGTCGAAGACCAGACGGCGCGGATCAATCCTGGCCTCATGCGCCTTCCAGCGCTCGCGCCTGCGGGCGATGTCGGGCCGGGTTTGCTCGGCCGGCAGCACGGTTTTGAAGCTCAGCCCCTCGGCATGCAGGAAGAGGCACCACCATATGCCGGCCGCTCTTGCTCCCCCGCACCAGCAGTTCCCGCCGTCAGACCACGCGTCGTGAACGCCCCCCCCCAAGCGGCAGCGCTCGCGCAGCCAGTCCGCCACTTCACCCGACAGGCGCGGTCTCTTGTGCCCGCCGATCTTGCCGTGATCGAACGATCCTGTCCGCGTCTTCAGCTTACGCCACTTCGAAACGCAGGAGGGGCTGATCTTCAGCGCCGCTCCGATCGAACGGATCGTCTCGCCCGCCTCGAACCGCGCCAGCGCCCGTTCCCGCAAATCGAAGGTCGTGTCATCCCTGCCGACCACCTTCTCCCGACAGACATCTTGAATCACGTGCCAACCGATTTGCGAATCCCGATTCCAACAAAAAGCAGCGCGCTCTAATGCCAGCCTCCCATCGTGGACGCCCACGATAAAGACGGAGGCGCCAGGGGCGGCCGGCAGAACGAAAGTCCTCTCACGCGCGAGAATCGTGATGGTCTGGCTGTAGCCGCCGGATCCCGGCTACGCATGCTTGCTGTAGCAGCCGACGACGGTAGGAGCGCAAACGCGATGGCATGGCGAGGTCGGGCTGGAGACATGCACATCGCGCCCAGAAGACCTAGCATCAAACATCTATGGTCCGGCCCCTTGAAGCAAAGCGCGATTTTAGCAAAGGCCCCCACAGGCATCCTGAAGGTCGCGGATGATCGCCTGCGCAACACTCCTGTCGCTCAGCGAGGCATTTGTATTCTGTCGCAGCCAGTTCTCCAGATTGCGAATACGGTTTCGGGCCTTGTCGAGATGATTGGCGGAGACGCCGCCTTCCCGAATGAACCGGCGGCCGGTCTCACGCTCATACCGGATCGCATCGGCCGTGCTTCCCGATCCAAGTCGCCCCCGGTACAGGTGGGAAATCGTGTTGCGCAAGGCAGGATCGCTCGCCTCGGGTCGTGCAGCGATGCGATGTATGGAGGGCTTTGAGGGCTGCCAGCGAACCGCTTCGAACGCCAGGGTCAGGGAATTGCGGTGCAGATCCGTTGCCTGCCGTGCTATTGGAGGCGACGCTATGCTGTCGTTTGCGGGCCGCGCCAGAACCTGAGCCTTGAGCGGCGACGCGATCACGACACCAGACACCACGACGGCGGCGCCGACCGCAGCCCTGTTAAAGGCGCTGGAAGCTACCCCGCTCGGCAAGCGAGGTGGCGCGGCAGCTTGATTGAACACGCGTGTGAGGCTGAACGGCGGTGCCCCCGCGGGAGGCGACGAACCGCTCCCGCCTGGTGGCTGCCCTGGGAGACCGCCCCTGCCGCCCCTGGACAGGGATGTAGCTCCGCTTGCGCGATTGAAGGCGCCCGTCAAAAGCCCTCCCTGATCCAGTCCACCGCGAGGGCGCAAGAGGCTTGTTTGTGGAGCGACGGCACCGGGTAGCGGCCGGGTCAGGACCACAGGCGGATCTTGAGCGCCGGGCAGACCGGGAATACCGAGCTGGGGTGGGCGAGGCTGAGGCGGAACAAGCCTCGGCTGAGGAGGAGGAGATGACCGCCCGAGCGGAACATTGTCATTCGAGGGGCGACGAGGTCCACTGAATGGACCGCCCTGCCGCATACCTCCCCCCCGGCCATAATCCATGGGTGGGCTGCGGTAGCCACCGCCGCCGCCTCGGAAGCCCCCTCCCCCCCGCCACCGAACCCACCTCCGCCGCCAAACCCTCCCCGGCGCTGGACCAGCAAGAGCCGGGGCGCTGGCTGATCCGCGGTATCGCGTTCAAGGAGAGGAACCGGGATTGCGGCCGCAGCCATCGCTGGCAGCGCAATGAGCGGCTGCGCCAATCCGACAAGGGCGCCGACAAGGATGAGACGGGCCATGTTCTCCCCCTTTCCGCAATCCAATAAATATGCTTGATTATTTGTGAATGGTCACGAGGAAAGCGCTCATGTTCATAGCGCGTCTTCTGCTCGTCCTTTCATCGACTGTAGCGACCCTTACGTCAGGCGCCGCAATTGCGCAGGTCGGCCGCGGTGCGACTGTGCATGAATGTGACCTGCTCGCCGCCCATCCCTTTGACCCCCAGCGTATGGCCGAAGGGGTGGCCGACGACCGCATCATCCCGCGCCTTGCCATCAGGGAATGCGAGGCCGCGCATAAGGAGACACCTCAGGATCCGCGCTTTGCGTTTCAACTCGGGCGAGCGCTCCTGGCAGCTGGCCGAGCAGAGGACGCCGTCAAACAGTTCAGGGTCGCGGCTGAGGCAGGCCATGCGGCAGCCTGGGCCTATATCGGCGATGCTCACCAGCTTGGCCAAGGGGCGGCCCCAAGTCCCCCCGAGGCGTTTGCCGCCTACGGAAAGGCTCTTGCCGGTGGCTTCACCCGCGCTCAGTCTCTGCTCGATCAACTGAACTTCGACCGCTCTCTTTTTGCCAGTTCCGTCCTCGACGATCTGTTCAACTCCCGCCATGCAGCGCTGCGCACCCGGATGACGAGCGGCCCTGAATCGGAGCGCTGGCCCGAACGGGCCTACTTCTTCTCGCTCGCTCAAAAGCTTGTCTCCGAATGCGGACGCATCCTGACCCCCGACGCCATGCTGCGCCTTTACAATCTGCGCTTCGGCTCTGGGTGGTCCGGCGAGGCGGAAGCAAGAGTTGGCATGACCGTCTATGCGTCGGTGGGCGACTATGATGGAAACACCTTCGTGCGCCGCCACGGCTGTGAGGGCCCCACCTCCAAGCAGATCTTTGCCGGTATCGTCGAATATCTGCGAGGGGAGCCTTCGAGATGATGGGCCTCGTGCTGGGCATCGGGCTAGTCGTGATCGCACTATCGGCTCATGCCCAGCTTCAATTGCCTGGCGCTCCCGCCTCGCCATCGTTCAATGAGCCTGCGCCCGTCCTTCCAGGCGCGCAACCTGTGCCGCCTCATCTGCCCGGACGGCCAGCCACTGCGCCCCCTGCACCCGCGGAACCGCAGCGGGGCCTTCGCGGTATCATCGCGCCCGAGCAAAGGCCTCCCCAGCAGGCAGCAGATCCAACAGGCGTTCGCGATCTCGCCCAGGTGCTGTCAACAGACAACAACTTCAATCTTCCCGGAATTCCAGCCGCAATCCTGCGCGGCGACTTCAACGCCTTGCCGGATGATCTCGATACCCGCGCGCTCGTCAGCTCCTATCTCAGGATCATCAACGAGGCCTGCGGCGAGCAAGCGGTCGACCTTGCCCTTGCGATGTTTCGCTACGCATCGAACGAATTCCGGGGCGGCTTTAACGTCATGTTCCGCGCCGAGGGGTTCGCCGATGCGCGCTATCTGATCTCCCGCATCGGCTGTGTCGGCAATCCCTTCAACACTTTCATCGGAAACTACACCCGGCTCATCCAATCGCGCGCCCCACGGGCGGCGAGCCCTCAGGATCCAGTCAAGTTTGCAGCCTTGATGAGTCCGGCATTTCGAGCGCGCAACAACATCCCGGACCCAGACCGCCTCCAGCGCGATCGCCTGACCGCCGACGCCACGGGCGAGGCAGAAGCGGCGTGCGTGGCGCGCTATGCGCAGCAAGCCTTCTGTCGATGTGTCGTGGATTCGGTGCGAGGCTTGAGTGACAACCAGACCTTGCGCGCCCTTTCCCCGTCCTTTGACCGGATCGTCAGCCTTCCCATCGACCTCGCCTTTCTGGAGGAACGCATCCTTGCCTGTGAGCGCCTGGGTGGGAGACCAAGGCCATGATCGCCTATCGCTCCTGCGTAACAGCCCTCCTGGTCGCAGCCGCTGCGCCCCCGCTCTGGTTCGGCACGGCCGAAGCCCAAACGAACCTGGTTGGCAGATGGGCGGGCCAGGCGACATGTGCAGGGTCCGCGCCCATCACGTTCGATCTTGAAATCCGTGAAGAAGGCCGACGCCTGACGGCAGTTGAAACTTGGCGAGCGGATTCCAGCACCGGAAGCATCACCTATGCCATCAGGACGTCGCCGGATGGCTCAGTAACGTTCGTGCCTCTATCGGCTGCGGATATTCCGCGATCTGTCTGGCGTAGCCTCCAGTTCTCGATGCGGGCCATTGATGAGCGCAGGATGGAAGGTGAATACGCCTTCCCGGGCGATTGCTCGCGTCGGACCATGGCGCGGGCAGAAGAAGCTGAACCGCGCTTGCCGGCGGAAGCTGCCGGCGTCATCGGCGGGTGGCGCGGCATACTTCAATGCGGGCAGGCGGCAAGCGGCAATGACACGTTCTTGACCGTAAGCTCAGGGGCTGCAGGTCGTGTTGCTGCAACCCTCGTGAGCTTTGGGCCTCGTCACTTCGAAAGTGGACCCATTGTAGTCCCTCTCGTTGGCGAGTGGGACGCGCGACAGCGCGATCTACGTTTTGCCCCAACAGAACGGCAGTACAGAGCCGGAATGCAAGTAAGCGGCGCCCGCGCGAAACTTGCGAACAATCGCCTCACTATCGCTCTTGAGGGGAGTACCTGCACTCCGTTCGAGGCCCTGCGGATCTCGCCAGATCGCCAGCGGCCAACCCGAACGGCCGGCCCCTCGGACGGGGCAATCTTGCGGGGAACCAGTCTGCGCGCCCGATGCGAGGCATTGGGGGCCTGGCCGGAACGCTTGCGGCGGGAGTTTCCAGGCGTTGCCTTTGATCGCATGAGCAATGTGGGTTCCCGCATTGTCCTTGCCTTCGGCGACGACGTCTTTGTCCCGGCTTTTGCGGTCACCTTCGACAAGATGAGTGACGCCCAGAAGACCGAGGCCTCTCATCACCTCATCCAGGAATGTCGGCGAGACCCGCTGCTCGCCCAGGAATTGCGCGACCTAATGTCGTTGATCCGAGGGTTAAGCCCTGGGCACCTGACCAGCTTCGGGCAGATCTCCATCACCTATGTCGTCGAAACACAGCGGGAAGTGCGCCACGAATTGGAGCGCCTTGCCCGGCTCACCGCAGTGGTCGAAAGCGGACAGATTCCCGCGCCCACCGAAAGTCTGGGCGTCTTGGAGCGCAGCAAGCGCCTCCTGGAGGCCCACAAGGCCATGCTCTGGCCTTCCGAGGCACGCGAGGCCGACCGTCGCATCGCCGCGATCGAGGGACGTCTGTTCGACCATGCCGCAAACATCGAGCTTGCTCGCATCCGCGCCGAACCCGACCCGACGTCGCGCCTGCGCGCTCTCGCCGAGGTGACTGGGGGACGGGCGCAATGGTTCTCACGTGCCTCGCCCACCTTGCGCTCGCAGGCCATTCCTGCCCTCCGGCAAGAGCATGAGACGGCTTCGCGAGCGGCCATCGGCCCGTTTGAACAAACGATGGCCGCCACCCAACGTAGCCTGGAAGGGCTGCGCCGGCTCGAGCAGGAGCTGACTTCCCTGCAGCCTCTCCTTCCTCAGCTGGCGGAACCGGTGCGAAAGGAGCTAGTGGCGGCAACCGATGCATGGAAGGCAGATGCGATAGGACGCGAGGTTCGGCCCTATCTGCAAAGGCTCGAACAGACACCAAGGGGATCCGCCGAAGGGCTGCGTCTGAACGGCGAGGAACGGAGAAGATTAGAGCAGGCTTTTGCGCCCTACCGGTCGGTGCCGGTCGTGGCGGCGGCACTGCTGGGTTACGAAGCGGACCGACGCGCCAGGCTGCGCGAAGGACTGGAATTGTTCGGCCGCGAGGTCACAGCCCTTCGCCAAACGGGTACCGCCGACCCCGTACAGGTCAAGGCCCTCGCATCGAGCTATCTGACCGAACCCGAAGACTGGCGCCGACCCATTGCGCTTGCATACCGGGTGCTGGCTGCGCGCCTTGGCGTCCCCATTCCGGACTAGGCACCTGGTTTGGCCGCCTCACGGCTTCCCGGTGCAATCACGTCCATGCGACCGAAACGACCCTGCTTGTCGAGGCTCGGAGGGATCCCCGCGGTATTGCCGCTACTACGGAAGGCTAGGAGATTGGCTCCGCACCCGTATGGGCGGAGCCGGTTGATCAGATCGACCAACTGCTGCGGAACGCAGCTGTTGGCGCGCGCGCTTGACATCGAGGACGCCTTGCACGAGGAGCACGACCGTCAGGAGCAGGGTCAGATCGACGAGGGTCTGCAAGCTGCGGCTGGTCAGGACGCAATCGTACACCTGTCGCATGTAGATCGCCCCACCCAGCATCAGCAAGCTCACAAGCCCTGAAAAACTCCCGCGACGATCAGCGCTCCACGGCACGCTGAAAGGGCCTCGGAAACATCGTTTGAACGAGTCTGCAAGGTAATCACTCGGCGGTGCGCAAGAGGATTGGAAGGTCAGAACAGTAGCAACATGTCGGCGCCGCCACCTCCGGTAGCAGGCTACGGAAGCTCCCATTTCCACGATGGCGTAACATGCCCAGTGCAGACCTCCGTGCCGAGCTACTCGCGCAATCCCTCCATGACCCATTGAAAATTGGTCTTCCCGTTCAGCAACACATCGTCGGGACGGGGAAGAATTCCATTCATGTTGGTGTGTTCGCACATGACAATCCCACGGACCGCAGTGCCGTAGGCATTAGGCGCGTCATAGGTTAGGAATACCTGTATTTTCATGGGCTTTGTCTTCCCATTGTCGAATGCCCAAAGTTCCATAGTTCGGTTGCTCGGAGACGCTCCCGCGAGCTTCTGCTCAAATTGTTCTCGGGTCAGCGGCGTTTCGTAGTGAGCATATTTCAGTCGCTTGTACCCGGCAGGCGATCGCAAGCGGCTATGCAGCGCCTCCTCGCAGATGCTCACGATCTTCGGTTCGAAGACATCGCATCCACCGGTCAGCGCAGCGACCGCTAGACCGGCGCAGAGCCCCATCGTCCGGCGTCCGGCTCGAGAGTCGCGCTTCGTGGCCGCCTCATTCAGCTCACTGCCAGCGCATGCGGGATGATGAAAGAACCTGATCATCGTGCGAGTTCGACTGCGTCGACCATGATGACGCGACCGGAGGCACCGCACAGCTTTATGCCGACCTTCACGCGACTTCCTTCTCGGAGCAGCGTTTGGAGGCCCTCGACGATCCAATCGATCTGATAGCGTCCAAGGTCACGCGTTTCGACGTGAACGTTGAGGGCGGTCCTGCGACCAGCCCTGTCCTCCAAGATGACCGTGGTAGGGCTGGTCCCGCCCGCCTCGAAGCGGCGCGCAACAACACGGCCCGTGATCGATGAGGGATGACATTCGCGATCAGGGTAGAGGTTGGCCAATCGCAAGACGCGAGATTGGGTTCGATCGAGCGTGAAAGAGGGCGTGGCTTCGGCGACCGAGACGCCAAGGAGCAGCACCATAGCTGCCACGACACCCGAAGAGCGGTTCATCATCGTTCCTAGTTCCTGCTAATGGACAATCGGTGGCGAGAGCGGCGCATAGCCCCGTCAGGCGCGGCGGCGGCGCTATTCCACATCGACGTAGACCTCCAGACCGGTGGCGCGCTGAATGCAGCGGGCGACCTGCGGGACGCGAAGGCCAAAGCCGTTCAAAGCGTCGAAGTCGAAGCGGACGAGGGGCTCATTGGTCGTGGTCGAGCGGCCATAGCTTGTCGTGAACAGCTTGACCGAGAAAGAGGTGGGATAATGCAGCCGGGAGCGCACCACTCGCTCGCAGGCCTCGTAGAGCGCACTTGTGTCGAAATCGAGCTTCGCTGCTGGCCGCTGAACCGTTGAAGACGGTGTGTGGAGAGCGGATCGGACCGCAACGACTAGCCCATAGCCGCAAAGCCCTACGACCGCCAAAACACAGGTAAAAAATACCGTAGCTGCAAGATATTCGCGCCCGTTGCCGCGTAGCTTGACTTGCAGGTGCGCGGGTTGCGGCGGCTGAATATCGGCCCGAGCGGACCGTGGGCCAGTTCTATTTGTTGCCCCGTCTACCGCCTGCCGATCATCCTTGAATTTGCCCGGCGCAGCTCCGCCATGAACGGCGACTGCTTCCGGAATCGTGTGGATGACCTGGCCATTACGAACCTGGAAGCGCAGCGGTACATCACGTGCCCAAGCGCCCCGGTTGGCCCCGCCAGGCATCCGCCCATCCTTCATGCCCTGCCCCCTGCGTATGCGTCGCGCCGACCACATAACCATGGTGCATGGAGAATATCCAGTTTTGGGATAAACCGAATTTGGGATCAGCTTGACCGGCGCTCTCCCGCTTTCGGTCGGTCATGCGAAGCGCCCACCTTCAGGATCACTACGAGACGTTCCGCGCCACGCTGATCGCAGCTCGCAAGGGCGCTGGGCTGACGCAAGCTCAGCTAGCGTCCAAATTGAACCGGCCCCAATCCTTCGTCGCGAAAGTCGAAAACGGTGAGCGGCGTTTGGACGTGGTCGAGTTCACCGAATATGCCGAGGCGATCGAGGTAGCGCCGATTGTCCTGTTCAAACGCATACTGAAGCTATGGCAGGGCCACGACGTCGGGACGACCGCCCCCTCTTCGCCGCGTGCTAGGTGAACGGGCCACGGATCGGCACATTACTCGCGCGCGCATGCGGCGCGGTTCACCACCGTCTTCCGACAAACTCCTCCGCACCGATAGAGTTGCTCACCTGGCAAGGTATTCAACGGCCAAAGGTTTCGCTTGCCCGTCATGGCGCCGCGGGGCCGAGCATAACTCAGAACCGTCAAATAGGACTGGACTGCGCCGGGGAACGGAGCGTCTGTGTGTCACAAGGCAATGGCCACGGCGACTAAGGAACAGATGAGCACCTCCGGTACCTCCAGCACAAAGCGCGGCAGAAGACGTCGGAGCCGCGGACCTCGAAATCCGCACTTGGGGAATCCAGTCGTCGCTGACTGCGCGAGAATCGAGCGACCGCTGGAGGCGAACATTGCCCCGGCTATTTCAACCGCGATTTCCATCGCCCGGGCGGATATCGAGGAATGCGTGATGCTCCTGCGTCACGCCGACGACCTAGCGGTGAAGGGAAAGACTAAACTTGCCTTGGACCGAGTATTGGATGTCGAACCGCGACTTTTCGAGACGCAGCACCTCTTGAATGCCGCGACCCGAATGTATCGAACGTTAAAGGGCGCCGCGCCACCACTATAGTCGACCCTCCTTCTCTCAGTCTCCCCTAGCCGCCCGACGATAGCGTTCGGCGGGCTCAAGGCAGTGCCGGCCCCCGAGGCCAGGCGCTACCTCAGAGGAGTACAAGAGCCCGATGTCCCAACTAAACGTCTCTGCCCGACCAGTGCTATCGATCGTCGATCAAACGGGGCACTTGCCGTCCAATAGTGACGACGTACGCCGTTCCATGATCGGCGGCTCGGATGCGCGCGTTATCATGGGCTCCGATGAAAAAGCCCTTCGCGACCTCTGGCTTTTCAAACGCGGGCTGCGAGACGGCGACGACTTATCGGGAAGTCTACCCGTACAACTCGGTATCTGCACGGAAGATCTCAACCGACGCTGGTTCGAACGGCAAACACGGCAAAGCGTGAGCCATGTTCAGCAGCGAATTTTTGACCGGGATTTTCCCTACCTGGCCGCGACCCTCGACGGGCTGGTAGGAGGTTCAGGCCACGTCTTTGAAGCGAAATTCATGCTGCCATGGTCCTTCAGCGAAGAAGCCGCGGCTGAGAAACATATGCCGCAACTCCAGCACAACATGGCTGTGTCTGGGGCGAATGGTGCGCAGCTCTCTATTATTACCGGCGGTGGGCGGTGGGTCCTGATCGAGGCCGAAGCGGATGCCATTTATCAGGCCGCGCTCAGAGAGGCTGAGGTCAGGTTCTGGGACTGTGTGAAAACCGGTCGCGCTCCCTCGCTGATCGATGCTCCCCCGCCCCTACCAAAAGCAGAGGTCGTCCGCATCGCCGATATGAATTCGCATACAGAATGGTGCTCGCTCGCCGGGCGCTACCGCGCAACGAAGCAGGCGCACGATGAACACCTGCAGACAAAGGAAGACTTGAAAGGGCTGGTTCCCCGCGATGCGGTCGAGGCGATTGGCGCGGGTCTAAGGGCCAAGCGATCGAAGACTGGCGCTCTTTCGTTCGAACTGTTGCGGTGAGGAGCGCATCATGGCGAACCATTCTCGCGCTCAACAGCACATTGCCCGCGCCCTGTCGCGTGCGCAGCTTGAGCTTCAGAACCCTGCAGCACGGCACGAAGGCCAAATCCGACGATCGTTAGCGTCGGGCTCGTCGCTTCTTGAACCCTATCGCTATGCCAGTCTCGGCGATGGATTGGCGCTAATCCGTCCGGTGCTTGGCCGACATGGCCTGTCGGTCATCCAAGTCACTCGGGCAGACAAGGCGTCGGGCCTCCTGATCCTTGAAACACGTCTCATCCACGAGTCCGGTGAATGGCTATCGTCCGACTATCCGGTCACGCGCCTTGACGGTGTAGGGTCTGACGATCCCAGGCAGACCGGCGCTGCGCTGACATATGCACGTCGCCAGTCACTCTTTGCACTCATCGGCATTACCGGGCAGGCTGACACCGACGGCGTTCTCCCCACGACAACCGGCGACACGCCGAGCACCGCGTTGGATGGCCAAGTTGGTCTCCAGGAGGTGCAACTCTCCAAATCTCCAGCCGCAGAAGCGAATCAGGAAGAAGAACATAGCCGGACGCAATCGACGCCTGCTCGACCGCGAACGCCCGATCAGACGAACGTAGGGCGCCGCGACATGGGTAGTTGCGCTGATCCGCGGACATCCGCTCTACGCGCTGACGTGCTCATCGCGGAAATCTCACAGGCCGCGGATGATTCTGAGCGTCGACAGTGGGCAATAGCGAACATCAAGCGCTTGAAGTCTCTGCTTCCCGAGGATCGCGCGCGTTTGAACGAACACTATCGAGCCTGCACATCCCATTCAGGCAAGAAAGGCGAGCCATCGACAGCACAATGCCCGGCAGATCAAGGGCCGGTGACCGCACGACGGATGAAGCCCGCCACAGCCATGGGCGAGCTTGACCGGAACCGGCGCGCCGGCTCTCAACCGCCGGCAGCGGGGCCCGCGGTCGACGCGGCGGTGGCGCAGAACGCTGGCCGGTCGACACCGGACTCTCTGACAACGCGGGGTAACTTGTGATGAAGCGCAAGAAACCGTGGTTCATTCAGTGCCCAAAACATCCGTTCGCCAGAACGCGAGATCGTTTGCCAACACGTTTGCGCGTTGCTGTCATCGAACGCCAGAATGGCCAATGCGCATGCTGTGGGTGTCTTCTCGGGCCCGACTTCACGGAAATTGACCATCACCCGCCGCTAGCTTTGCGCTTAGATCGGGACGCTCCTCACGATCCCGCAGGGCTTCAGGCTTTGTGCTCGGTATGCCATGAACAAAAAACAGCACGAGACTTGCGTCAGATCGCGAAGGCCAAGCGTCAGGCAATTCTCGAAGAGAAGCATAGGGCCCTCATTGCCCTCAAGGTGCCTGGCCGTCCGCGGCCTCCGGCTTCCGTGCGGCGATGGCGGCTCCGTTGCCAGAAAGAACGCTGAGTGACTTCACCTAAGTGCATAAGCGCATTCAGTTGTGGTAGGAGGCTTCAGGCCTATTGGCCTGCGTACTGGAGCCTTCGTCCTTGCAGCAATGGAAAAGGGCCCAGGAAACTGCGTTAACTTGAATTTCCGCACTAGAATGGCGGCCTGAACAACAAACGGCATTTTACGTGCGACGAATTATTCCCTTCACACGAAACGCCACTGAACCCGCACTGAAGGTCGGTTCGGTTGTTTTACACGACTACGCGGTCACAATTGCCGCGTTGCTCTTGGCGGTCCATTTGCGCGGGGAGCCAAATTTAGGCTCTGTCAATCTTCTGATACCGGCCACTGCTTTCGGTATTTTCGCCTTGGTGGTCTATCACTCTTGCTCGCTCTATGCTGCGCGCTGGCGGTTTGCGTCGCTTTTCGATTTGTTTGGCATCGTCAAGGCGGTGACCATCCTGACCGTGGTTCTACTCACCGCCGACTACATGATTTCTCCTCGCCTCTACGAGGGGACCAAGCTGCTTGGGGGCCGGACCTTAGCTATCTATTGGTGCTTGCAAATCATTCTGCTGGGGGGACCCCGTGTTGCCTATCGAGCTTATCGAGGCTGGCGGCAAAGCGACTTGGTCCGGCGTGACCCATTGGCTGCGATTGTAATTGGCCGAGCGTCTGACGCAGACTCCGTTATCCGCGCCGTCGAGGCAGGCTTGGCCGGCCCTATTCGCGTCTATGGAATTGTATCGCCACTCGTTCGGGAAACCCATCAAGGTGTCCGAGGTGTGCCGGTCTGGGGAACAATCGAAAACTTGGAGGCTGCGGTGCAAGCGGCGGTTGAGCGCGGAATTACGCTTCAACGAGCAATTATTGCTCCGCAGGCGATGCGCAATGTGCCCCTAATCGAGAATGTGATCGGCTCGTTGAGACGGCTTGGTATTCCTGCCATCCGTCTCGATACGACGGAAGCCACAGGCTTGGCGCCCCAAGCGCGCCTTCACGCGATCATCGACGACGACCTGCTTCTGCGGCCGTTGGTTCATGTCGACGATGCGCCGCTGCGCGAGTTCGTACGAGGAAAGCGCATAATAGTTACAGGCGGCGGCGGCTCGATCGGCGCAGAACTTGCCTTGCGAAGCGCTGAATTCGGGGCTGAGCGTGTCCTCGTGCTGGATCATTCGGAAGTTGCGCTCCATGCCTTGCTTCAGCGCACCGAATTGAATGGCCTGGACGGCATGACCGCCATTGAGGGCCGGCTATGCGACGTGCGCGATCGCGCCCGGCTCATTGAAATCACCGAAGCGTTTGCTCCCGACGTCGTGTTCCACGCGGCCGCGCTCAAGCATCTGCCTCATCTCGAACGTGAGGTATCGGATGCCGTCCGGACCAATGTGGCGGGGACGGTCAACGCGGCCGATGCCGCGATTGCCGCCGGCGCAGCGGCCTTCGTCCTCGTGTCGACAGACAAGGCGACCAAACCTGCTTCCATCCTCGGCGCCACCAAGCGTATTGCCGAGCTCTATACGCAATCGGTTGGGTCGCGCCCCGGTTTTTCGCAGAGCCCGAGCCGCCGCACGCGACTTGTGGCGGTTCGTTTCGGAAACGTGCTTGGCACCGCAGGGTCCGTCGTGCCGCGATTCCGAGCGCAGATCGAGGCCGGCGGCCCGGTCACAGTCACACACCAGGACATGGTCCGCTTTTTCATGACCAAGCGAGAGGCAACCGACCTGTTGCTGACCGCGGCCCAAGTGACCACAGCAGAGGCCGCCAGCGCTCCGTCAGCGATCCTCGTACTTAATATGGGCCAGCCTGTCAGGATCGACGATCTGGCTCGGCGGATGATCCGCCTCGCAGGCTTCGTACCTGGCAATGGGATCGATATCACCTATGTCGGATCCCGCCCTGGGGAGCGCATGTCGGAGATTCTTTTCGAGGAACGGGAATCTCAGTTCGATATCGGCATCCATGGCATCGTGGCCGCTGAGGCCCAAACCCTGCCCTGGCCCATGCTCCAACCAACGCTCGCCGACTTGCTCGCCGCCTCCGACGCCGGTGACGATCAGAAGGCGCGACAGATCATCAGCAGCCTTATCCCACAGATCGGTACGCCCGGAAAAGTCGTATCGCTCCCGATATCGAGAAGCGTTTCCTAACAAACGACCCGCACCAGCGGGGATGATTCAGGCTCTGACCGCGCGTCGGTAGACTGAAACAACCCGAGCGGCGATTTCGCCGTCAACGGCGGACGCCTCAACCTCGGCTCGCGCTGCGGTGCCCATGGCTGCGAGATCGGCGCAAGCGGCCTCGGCTATGGCCGAAGCGAGAGCTCCCGCATCACCAGCGGGGACGACCCAGCCGGTTTTGCCAGCCGTGACGAAATCGCGGCAACCGGGGACATCGGTGACGATGGCCGGGCGGCCGGCAGCGGCTGCCTCCAGCAGAGCCTTCGGCAGCCCCTCCCCACCGCGCGATGGCAAGAGAAAAACGTGGGCGCCGGCGAGGAGAGCCGGAACGTCGTTCCTCGCTCCCAAAATATAGACGCCGGGGGTCTCGGCGAAGGCGGCAAGCTCGGTAGTACCGTAAGATCGCGGATTGGCGGTATCGGGGTCGCCTGCAATCGACAAAGTCGCATCGATCCCCTGGGCGCGGGCCTCCACCAACGCCGCCACGGCCAGATCAGCACCCTTCGATCGGATCATGCGGGCCACCATTATCAGCCGCAGCGGCTGGAGGGGCGGAAAAGGCTGCGGTTTGAAGGCGGCGAGGTCGACACCGACCCCGACAAGTTGTACCAGGCGGCCGGCGCGCGCGGCACCATCGAGTCCAAGCGCCACGCTGTCCTCGGCATTCTCCGTCAGCCAGATCGTTGCCGACCCATCCAGCGAGCGGGCGAGGCCTTTCGCCACCACCTTGGCTACGCCGCAGCCAATGCCTGTGCTAATGGCGAGGAAGCCGAGGCCGGTAACGCTGACGACAGTTCCGGCAGGCCGCGCCAAGCGGCGGGCGAGCGCAGCGATGGCCATGCCATGCAGGCCGAAGGCATGTATGATGGTCGGCCGCGACGGGTTAACGAGGCGCGCCACCTGCCGGGCGGCCGCCCACAGACCACGCGGTACAAGGCCTCGGCGCTCGGCCGGGCTCGGCACGAAGCCGATGCCAGCAGCAGTAATCTCGCGATCCGCATCACCTGAAGCCGCCGCGACGATGACTTCGAAGTCGGCTGCCACAGCCGCCTTTGCCCAAGGCAGAAAATGCGAACGGAAGAACCAGGCTTCGTTGATGACGCAGACCACCAGTGGCTTGGTCATTAGATACCTTTGGACAGCCCGTCTGCCTCCTGCGGTCGATCCGTCATCGAATTCTTGCCTTTGGCCGCCCACAGTGAGACAACAGCGCCAATTCTGCCGACCGTAGCGGAATCGGGTCGGCAGGAACAGCGCCACTAATAACGGAAACTCATGCAATCGGTCTCGGAAGAAGTCGAACGCTGCCTACCCTATTTTATTCGCCTTTGCGTCAACGGCGTCGTCGCGAGCGGAGCGCGGTTGGATGAAGCGGCGATCGAGGTAGCCAGGGAACTTCATGGGCGCCTGCCCTTCTCGGTTGCAAAAGAACTCAAATTGCATTTCGAGATAGCGCTTAAGGAGCTTGTTAACTTGGTGTCGGCGCTTGCACCGCGACTGCCGCCGCAGCTCTTGCGAGACTTCGCCCAGAGGGCTTCGGAGGCACAGGTAGCCGCCACCCTAGCACGCTCCCTTAGAGGAGTCCTTAGCCCGGAGATTGTGTCACAACCGACTAGCTCTTCCGCAAACGATTGATGGGCTGCTGGCCGCCGCGAGCGGTGGATAACACAGAACCTTTGGGCATGACCCGAACCGAAGGCTTGGTTCGCCTCGATCAAGTAGCTGCCAGCCGAACTGAGCTCTCCTTTGTGACCGGCCTTCGTCCTCCTGAACGAAGCTTCCTCTCCATGACTAGGAAACTCAAGCCGATTTGATCCCGCAAATCGCCGCGGGTCAATACCACTTCATCCCACGGATTTGTTTGCTCGCCCAGTTCCAGTTGTAGCTCTCAATCAATTCACGATCAAATAGCGTATTAAGCCCAACGCGGGCAATACCAAAGATGATCTGGCGCCTTCTTGGCAGCTGATGAAACGGCACGTCATAGAAGCCGCGCATATCGAAAAATTGGAATAGGAAACGGTACATGTCGGCCACATGCGGAGCGGCGTAGCTTTTCGTGATACGGTACATCTCATCGATCACACGTTGGCCGGCCTTGCTCGTCAGGTTGTTCTCTGTGAAGTGGTACACCGACAGCACCTGAGGGGTCCTCAGCCAACGGGCGCCCGCACAGCTCAGCCGATTCCACCACTCCCAGTCAAAAGCTAGTCGATAGCTAACATCCAACTCCCCGGCCTGCCGGTGCAATCTAGCGCGCCAGAACGTGCTTGGCTGTTCGATCTCGTTCTTCAGCGCCATACGCCGCTCGAACCCCTCAGGTACCTGGGTCACTGCCTCACTCCCATCGGCGAACACCCGCCGACAGCCGCCCGTCACGACGTCGATCTGAGGGTGCCGTCCGAACAACTCCATCACGTGCGACACCGCGCCCGGCGCGAACTCGTCGTCCGCATTCAGCCAGCACAATATGTCTCCATCGGCGACCCGAAACCCCTTGTTGAGCGCATCAGCCACCCCGCGATCTGGCTCGCCGAAGAAATGGTTCACGAACCCGCCGTTGCTCCTAATCACTTCGACTGTCTCGTCGGTGCTGCCGCCATCAACGCAGATCATCTGCAAATCTGGCCACCCTTGCACTCGAATCGATTGAAGCGTCCGACCGATCGTTGCCGCCGCATTGAACGTCGGCGTCACAACACTTAAGCGCAAGGTCATGCCGAGGTTCCCCCGTGTGCCAGGTGCCGAACCTCTTCACGGACGCCGAGATGGTACATCCGGCGGCCGAGGGCGAACCACAGCAAACGCCCCGCACCTTTGGCACTGTGATGCGGTGTCACGACCAACGCCCCCACCGTGGAATCAGAAATCGCGGGTAGGTCCGATCACCTCTCGTGACGTGCTTGACTAGCGCATCGCCCGCGTCGTTCGCGCGCACCAGTCGTAGTAAGTGCCCAGCATGGAAGCGCTGCGGAACGAAATGGTGGTAAAAGCACCAGCGAGGACACGTACGCATTCTTGAGACCAACCTGTCCAGCCGACATCATCAGCTGCAGCGAGCCTTGTATGAGGTCAGCACCGCGCGGCCCTGACGACCAACCGGCCGATGTCGGCGGCCTGCCCCCATTTCGAGGCTCAAGCACATCACTCGGCAGCGCTGGTCGACTCCCAAAGCCCCCAGCGGTCCGACAGCATCCCCGGAATCGGCGACATCGATGCATTGTCAACGAGAAGAGCGCTGTCCGTGAAAGCACATTGCGCCATCGCTGCCAGCACGCGCTGGAGGATCTCGAGACGAGGATTGTGCGTGCAGATGCCCCACCGACAGCGTAGTCACGCCAGTCATCCTGACCGTTAGCTGAACCATGTCACGCCGCGAATTTGCTTCGCCGCCCAGTTCCAGTTATAGCTGTTGACAACATCCTCGCCAAATACACCGTACAGGAAGTTGAGCGTTTCGCCCAACGTTTGCTGACGCTCGGGTGGCAGCTGCGAGAAAGGCACATCGTAGAAGCCGCGCATGTCAAACGACTGGAATAGAAAACGGTACATGTCAGCGACATGTGGGGCGGCGTAGCTTTTTGTGACGCGGTACATCTCGTCAATCACACGTTGGCCGGCCGTGCTCGTCAGGTTGTTTTCGGTGAAGTAGTATACTGACAGCACCTGGCGGGTTGTCAGCCAACGCGCGCCCACCCGGCTTATCCGGTTCCACCACTCCCAATCAAAGGCCAGGCGATAGCTTTCGTCCAGTTCCCCCGCCTGCCGGTGCACCCGCGCACGCCAGAACGTGCTCGGCTGCTCGATCTCATTCTTCAGCGCCATCCGGCGCTCGAAGCCGGTCGGCACCTGCGTCACTGCCTCGCTATCGTCGACGAACACCCGCCGGCAGCCCCCGGTCACCACGTCAGTCTCCGAATGCTGCTCGAACAGTTGCATCACGTGCGCGATTGCGCCGGGCGTGAACTCGTCATCCGCATTCAGCCAGCACAGCACATCGCCATCGGCAACGCGGAACCCCTTGTTGATCGCATCGGCCACTCCGCGGTCCGGCTCACTGACAAAGTAGTTCACGAACCCGCCGTAGCTTCGGATTGCCTGCACCGTCCCGTCCGTGCTGCCGCCATCAATGCAAATCATCTGCACATCTGGCCACCCCTGCGTCCGAATCGAATCCAACGTCCGCCTTACCGTCCCCACCGCATTGAACGACGCCGTCACAACACTTAAGCGCAAACTCATGCCAAAGCTCATTTCATTTTGCGATGCTGCGCACGCGCGCCAAAATGGTAGGCAACCTGCGCCACTGCAAACGCCAGGGACTTCTTCTTCTCTCCATAGAAGGCCCATCTAAGCAACTTGTAGAAGGCACCGTCAGTTCTGTAATAGTCGGGAAGCGTCTGTCGCCCTTTTAGCAGGGTCTCAAGCACTACATGGCTACCCCCATACGCATGCATCAGCTTCATCAAATACTTAAAGCGGAATCGATGCGGACTCAGGTGATGATGGAGCACCAAGCTTGGCTCATAGGCACTCTTCATGCCAATGCGGACAGCACCTCGCATCAGAATGGAATCATCGCACGAGGCTAGATTATTATGGCCAGTCCTGCCGAGCTTGAAGAAGTTTTCGTTTTGCAACGACTGCGCCTTATAGGCATCCAGTACTCGGCGGTGCACCCAAGCGCCAGCGCCGGCAGGCTCCCAAGGACCCCATTCATCCTTATCTCCGACGATGACATCGTCACCATAGTCCTTGATGCCAAGATACGGCAAGAACGGGTTGACCCAGGCGACGGGGCGCAAGTGCTCTGGGAGAACCAGCTTGCCTCCGAAGCAACCGTACTCAGGATGGCGGTCGATCAGCGCAAGTCCGATCTCAATGAAATCCGACTGCAATTCGTTGTCGTCGTCTACAAACAAGATCCAACCGCCGCGCGTTTCGTCGATCGCGCGGATACGCGCCCGAGATAAGCCAAGACGAGATTCGACGACGATTTCATGCTCTATGCCACGTCGGGCAAGTGGCGCAAGGTCCGCAGCCGTCAGCGGGAGTGAGGAGGCGTTGTCGATTAGCAGGACTCGAAAGGTCGATGGGGCAACCGATTGTGCTGCCAGCGACTCCAACGTCAATCGAAGGACGTCAGCACGGGGGTTGTGAGTACAGATGCAGACGTCAAGCTTTGTCTTTTCCATGATGCAGCACGTAGACCCATCGATATGTTTTCGCGAATCGTCGCAACGGCTCAATCTCGGCCTCCAGGCGCGCCATGCGATCCCTAGCTTGCGCCAACTGGCGCTCGACGTTTTCCAGCCCGGCCGAGACGGTGGCCACATTGCGTTCCAGACTATCAGCCATCGCGCCAAGCCGTTCGCATACGGCATCCGCACGCCGAGCCCAGGCTAGATTGGCTTCCGCCTCAGCACGCGCGCTTGTAAGCATCGCTTCCGTGCGCTCTGCCCATCCCTGATTCTCGGCCGCTAAACGCTGAGCAGCAGTTGCCTTCTTCTCGGCGTTCTCAGCCCAGAGCACAAGCTGCGCGTGCAGTTCCTTGCCACGTTCGCGCTCCTCGTCGGCTTGGCGCGCCCACTCCCGAGCCTGTTCCGTGTCCACTCGAGACTGCTGCAACAGCGCTTCAGTCCTTTCCGCCCAGGCGCAGTTTTCACCCGCCACCGCTTGAACAGCGGCGACACGCCGTTCTGCATCTTCGTTCCATTGTCGCAGTTCCGCTAGAAGGGCCTGATCGCGCCCGTGCTGCTCATCGGACCTTCTGGCCCACTCGTAAGCCTGCTGCGCTTCACGCCTAGCTTCGGCGAGCAGGGCCTCCGTCCGTTCTGCCCAGCTCTTGAATTCCAACGCTTCGGCACGAGCTTTAGCCACCGTTTCTTCGGACTGCTGAATCCAGTGCCGAAGCGAATGCTCCAGCGCACGCTGCTGCTCCAGCGTGGCCTCGGCCTGATTTGCCCATGCTTCAGCATCGCCAGCGCGTTTGCGCTCCGCTGCGGTAAGCTTGTCCGAGCTTCGACCCCACTCGATAGCCGCCGCGAGCTCGGTGGTCGTACGGCGCAACTCTCGAGAGGTTCGCACAAAGGCGGCTGGCAAGGCAACTTCCGCGACACCCGGTGCAAGGCCCGGAAGTGCAACGGCCACCTTCTTTGGCATGCTCGACCCGCGACGGAGCAGGCGTTCGTAGAGAGCTAAGTGATCGTCGGCAAGACGCGGCAGAGAGAAACGTCGATACGCATCGTCGCGAGCGGCGATACCAAGCTTTACGCGAAGCGCTTCGTCGTCCGCCACACGAGCAATTATATCAGCAAGCCCCATCCGATCACCTACATCGACGAGCAATCCGGTGCTGCCATCGATGACGATCTCCGGGATACCCCCCGCGCGATAACCGATCAATGGGGTGCCACAGGCCGCGGCCTCGATCCCTGTGTTCGGTTGGTTGTCTTCCAACGAGGTCAGCGCAAAAGCGTCGACTGCACGGTAGGCATCGGCGAGCTGCGCTTCACTCGTCAGCGCACCGAGCCGAATGACCTGAACCCCATCGACCTGGATATCGTCTGCGAAGTGACCGAAGCACACCATGCCGATCGGTGATCGGCCTTGGGGCCGGTTAGCGGAAGCCTGCTCGAGCGCTGCCTTGAGTTCGCCGAAGCCCTTCCGTCGTTCGCGCAGGTCAGCCGCGCCGAAGCCGATGTATCCGCCACTTAGGTCGAGTCCAAGACGTCGCCGAACTCGCGCCTGCTGCTCGGGACTAAAGACCGCCGTGTCGACGCCGTTGGCGATAACTTCGATTGCTGTCGTTCGCAGCGGCAGGCTCGATCGTGCCGTCTGCGCAAGCCAACGGCTGGGACAGACACACACAAGACGCGAACCCAACGCAGCGACTGCCTCAGCCCGGGAGGCCAGTTGTATCGACACGGCTCTGGCTGGATCGGCCTGCAGCTGAGGACAAGCGTCACAGTCCGTGGCAAAGCCGCGGCATCCAGCAGAATAGTGGCACCCCCCCGTGAACGGCCACATATCGTGAAGCGTCCAGACGATAGGTCGCCCGAGTTCGCCGAGCGCAATCAAGTCCGCCGAGGACAGGAACCTCGCCACCCAATGAAGATGGATGACGTCCGGCTGATGGCGCTCCACTGCTGCCCGCAAGGGAAGCCGGAATGTCTCGAGCGAAAACAAGGTGTCGCTCAGATCGCTTCGCCGACTGTCGATATAGCCGTCCTGCAATGCCTCGCCAAGCGCGATGGCGTCGTCGACATCAGATACCGAGTTCAACGAGAGTGTGCTCGGCGCGGCGGACCAGCGGCTCAACATGAGAGCTTCGGCACCAGCTCCTCGCAGCGCGTGACACAGGCGCGACGCAGCAATCGCAGCGCCGCCACCGGCGTCCGAAGTGCTCAGGTGCAGCACTTTCACGTCACCGCCCCGCCACTGACGCCGATCCGGCGCAGATCGGCCCGTCCAGCTGAACTGGGACGGCACCCAGGTTGGACAGCGCGAAGCACCGCTCCGAGATGCCAGCGTCCTGCAGGTAGCTGCGGATCTTCCCTCCGTCGGTATAGTCGATTGCAACAAACGGTGCGCCAATCACATGTGCGAACACGACCGAGTGGAACCGCATGCAGACGCACAGATCGGCCTCAGCCATCGCCTGGATGATGTCGTCGGGCGACTTAGGCTCCAGCACGACGGAAAGCCTGCAGTCGTCCAACCGCGCGGCAAGGCGCCGGGCAAATAGTCGGTCATCGTGCCCCACATGGAAGTAGTGCATCGACCAAAGCTCAATGCTGTGCGTCGGGTTTGCGTCGAGCAATCGCCTGATGAGGTTCGCCAGCTTCTCCTCTGCTTCCTCGGGCGTCGTCTCCTGCCGGTAGTGCCATGTGAGCTCCCGCAGGAAGCAGCGGATGATATGCGACCGGCGTCCGCTCGCCTTTCGTCCTGTTTCGCGGACGTACCTGACCGCTGGATCCTCGCGGACCACAATTGGCTTGTCGACGCCTAAGCGGCGAGCCAGGTCAGCCGAGGCTTGATCCCGAACTGAGATCGCCGACGCCCGACGAAGGATCGTTGCGACCTCACCACGATACCGCTCATCACGCAATGGTCCCAATCCGCAACCGTAGACGACCGCAGCCTTGCCCGCTGCGCGAAACCGCAGGAAGGCCGATGCGATGAGGCGGGTCTCGTCGATGTCCATCAACGGTCCGCCGGCCATGACGATTGCGTCGGCCTTCTCGGCGGCCAGCGCGATGCCGGGTTCGTCCCGGCCGATGAGTTGGAGCCGAGATGTCAGGCGAGCCGGCAGATCGGGCAAGGTCACCCGCGTGTACTCCGGGAATAGGCTGACCAAGGTGAAAGACAGTTGTGGATTCGCCTGTAGAAGCTCTGCCAGAATTCCGGCCAGGATCGCAATGTCGCCTGCCGTCTCGGTGCCGTACCAGCCGACGAGCATCAGGTGCTTGCACCGTTTCGCGTCGAAGGCCGCGGCTTCCCAGTCAGTGTCCGACCCTGTTGGGCGCGCGAACAAGTCGTCGGACTCGCCAGCGCCAACCTGCATCTTCGACACGGTCTCCTCGGACCATTCGTCGTGGTAGTCGTGGATGCAACTGCGGCACTGGTCCCGAATGATCCGTTCGCGGTCCGTCCGCAAGTGCTCGACGACTTCGATGGGCGAAACTGTCATTGCGTGTAGTTCGCCTTGCGGGGCGCAGACGGCGATCCTGCCGAGACAATCGACACTCAACGCGTCTGGGCGCTGGTAAGGGCAGCAGACAAGACGCTCGCCGCCCGTAAGGAGCGACAAGATGGATTTATAGGTGCGCTTGACGTGATCGGCCGGTTCGTACTCCAGCAGCAGCCGATAGAAGAACGAGACAAGGTGCTTGATCTGCGCCGGTTCGAACGCCCTGATTTCATCCACCGCGCCGGTGTTGTACAGGCGGCGAATGAACTCACCCACTCGGAACCTCACATAAACCCCATGCCGCAGGGCCCATTCAAGGAGGTCTTCCAGACCATAGACATTGGACTTGACGATCGTGCAGCAGGCTGTCGCATCGATTCCGGCTTCCCGCAGCCCCAACAGCGAGCGCTCCGCTCGACTGAATGAACCCAGCCTGCCGCGCACCCGATCATGGACCTGTCCGACGCCGTCGATGGAAACCATGCCGGCAAACACACGACCGGCGCTTCCGTAAGCGGCGCCCGCTTTGCCGTAGACGTCAAGACATCGCGCCGTGCTGAATCCATTCGTGATGAAGTATCCGCCCTTCAAAGACGGAACGGCATCAAGCGCAGCGGTGTAGAAGCGGTCAAGATCAGGCCGCAGTGTGGGTTCGCCGCCCGTGATACCGATGTGTTCGACTTCGCTGAAGAACGGGTCGCGCAGCATCGCACCGAACTGTTCCGGTGACAGTTCCACATCGCGCCGCTTCTTCCAAATCATGCACATCACGCAGCGGGCATTGCAGATGTCGTTGACTTGGTAGTTCAACACTTTAGGACGCCGCACAGCATCCACTTGCGCCGACCACTCGACGGACAGACCAACGCTACTCATGTGATGTCGCTCGCAATCGACCGGCGTCTAGGTCAATAGGCAATCCGTCTGGACCGAATGCGACGATCGAGGCAGCGCCCTGCAGATTGACGAGTCCGTGATGCGGCAAAGCACCAATGCCCCGTGTCGAGGGCCAAATGACGCTGAAGGATCCGACATCCGGTACCTGCACAACGCGTGTTCGATTCTCATCGATTTCGGCCCATGTCAGCGCCCCAGCTCGGGCAAACGCGTCGCGGGGCAACTCGCCGAGCCCTACTTCAAACGTGTACTCGCCAGGCGACAGGTCAAGCCGAATCGTCTGCACAATACGCACGAAGCTTCCCGCGGAGAGCCTGCTAGGCGCCGGTGCATCGAGTTGAAGGGTATTGCGGCCGTGAACAATCGTGCCCTTCTCCGAGTGTAAAACAACACCGGCAAAGGGTACCTCTATATCACTGTCGACTACGTACTCATGAACGAAGACCGCAGACTCGCCGGCCCGAAAGACGCGCGCGGCCTCACCACTGCCGCTGAGTAGCCCGACGCGGACACAGCGAGCCGAGCCGTTGTTGAACTGAGGGAGGCCGGCGACTCGGAACTCCGCTCCGTCGGGCAACGCAGGACGTTGCGTCGACGCGAGCGAGTTCTCGATGTCGGCAATGACCTCTTGCCGACTTGGCTGGCCCTGAACGCTAATATGATAGTGCTTGATCGCCTGCGAGGGCAGACCGCTGAACGTGCAACGACCATGATCAAGCACCAGGGCACGGTCACAGTGTTCCTCGATGTCGCCCATACTGTGAGTAACGATGAGCACCGATGCCCCCTGCTCCCGCAGCTCTTCGAGTCGTCGATAGCACTTCTGCCGGAAGAACACGTCTCCCACTGCAAGGGCCTCGTCCACGATGATGATTGACGCATCCACATGAGTCTGCACCGCAAATGCTAGGCGCATGAACATGCCGCTTGAGTACGTCTTAACGGGCTGCTCGGCGAACTCGCCGATGTCTGCGAATGCGAGGATCGATGGCAGCTTTGCGTCGACCTCGGCGCGCGACATACCGAGGATCGCGCCATTGAGATAACAGTTTTCGATCCCAGAGAACTCCGGATTGAACCCGGACCCGAGCTCCAACAGCGCGGCGATCCTCCCGCGCACCTGCACGCTGCCAGTCGTCGGCCGCATCGTCCCTGTAATGATCTGCAGGAGTGTGCTTTTGCCGCTGCCGTTGCGCCCGACGATCCCAACCGTTTCCCCAGCTCTGATCTCGAGGCTGATGTCGCGCAGCGCCCAGAACTCGCGATGCCATTGTTTGAACCGTCCCAGCAGAAGCTCCTTGAGCCGGTCTTCTCGTCGGTCGAAGACCCGGTAGGCCTTTGACACGCCACTGACTTCAATGACGGGTGGGGTCATTTCTCACACGGTCGAGTAGACCGACGACAAGACGAAAGCTGATCGACATCGGCGCCTTGGAGAACCAGTGGAAGGGAACACGTCCGTAATGACCGCGCAGTATGGCGAATGCTTCATGATCGTACGCAAACAGGTACCCGGACGGTCTTGGTCGCCAAGTGAGCACGGGGCGTGGCAACAATCTGACTTACCAGCACTCGCGACAAATAAGCCCCGCCGGCAGCGATATGAAACAATGCCTGGCAAGGTGGTCATGGTCGAATCGTTCCGTAACATAGCGGCTGATGTGCCGTGCCCTGGCGATCACGTTGGCATGAGCGAACGCTGCAGGAACAGACTGATCGTTCGAGAGCAGCTCATATAGCTTGCCCGGTGTACCCGGCAAGTACAGGCCGCCGGCGTTCGGCCAGGCGACAAAAAAGCCCCCGTGGCCCGCGCGATGCCAGCGTTGATCGCGGCCGCCTCGCCGTCGTCCAGATCCATCTGCAGCCAAGCAAGTCGCGGACGCCAATGCTCGAGCTCCAAGCCGGCGTCTCAGAGTGCATCGGAGAAGTCACCGCGCGCCCGATGGAAGAACGAGAGGGCAGTCCACGCGAAGGAGTAGGTCGCGGCGCTCGCGATCGCCAAGCCGGCCACATCCGGCCACAGTCCTTCAAGCATCACCGCCCTTGCCTGCGCAACGACGAATGTCAGCGGGTTAAGGATGAACAACCACTGATACTCCGCAGGCACGAGTGAAAGATCGTAGAAGATTGGCGTGAGAAAGAGGAGCGCCATAGAAATAGGACCAACCGTCTGTTGCAAATCTCGAAGGTAGACGCCGAGTGCACCGAACAGCCAACCGACCCCCAACGCCAGCATGACAACCGGAAACAGAATGAGAGGCAGTGCTAACATCGTGGGGGAGAGCGAACCTTTCACTGCCAAGCAGAATACGGTCCACACGACCAGCCCACTGCTGAACGTTACGAGCGAACCCAGCACGTTCACCCACGACAAGATCTCGAGCGGAAACACCACCTTTCGAACGAGGTTCGGTTGAGAAGATATCGACGTTGCAGCGCGCGATAGGCAGTCCTGGAGCACACCGAACATCAACAGACCAACGTAAAGGACCAGCGCGAACTCGGCCGCTGTGTCGGTGCGAGCCCACTTTGCTCGCAAGATGAGGCCGAACACGGTCGCGTAGACGCCGAGCAGCAGAAGCGGTGTCAACAGAATCCAAAGACAGCCGCCAAGGCTGCCGCGATAGCGGGATTCAACGTCCCGCCGTACCAATGCAAGAGCCAATGCTATGTGACGCACAAGGACAATGAAGGGCTCGCGCGAAACCACAGAAGAACCCGGCGCCTGCGAAGTAGGAAGACGGGAGTCAAAGCTCATAGAACGCAGGTACATTGACTGGCCAACGGCGCGAACGCTCGGCGCATTAGCGGCATTCCAATAGAAAAACAAGCATTACGTGTACATCTGATCTGCTTAGACAACTAAATAAAAAGAGCATCTCATCCCATTCGCTCGTACAACATCGTCCCCGGCCAGTCGACATGCCTCAGCAGAAAATCTACAAGGAGTTCAGCAGAATCAGGCTGCCAAACTAGCTATTATCACAAAGCTGCCATCGGTGCCAATCTCGCTCGAAATGATCACTTTTCTGCGAACTGCTCCTTTTGCAACGATACGCTAAACGCCTGACTGCGCAAACGCGACGGAAGTGCGACAAAGCGAAGGAAGCGCTATCCGGTTGGATATTGTGGAACACCACGTTCCTTAGGCGAAGCCGCACCGCTACCACTTCAACTCCACCTTAATCGGCGCCCGCCCGGACCATGGCCCGCTGCCCGTTCCACGGACAGCGAATTAAGCGAATCCACGAACGTCATACTCGCCTCGACACAGGTCCCAAAGTTCACCGAGGATTGAATGTCTACCAGCTGTTACCAGCGCCGCCAAAACTCAGCGCCTGCCCATCTTAGACGGGCGGAATACACCACGCTTTTTCTCGTAGGGTAAACCATCGCTGAGCAACATCGAACAAATCCGCCGATGGCTCGTTGTGTCCAGCGCGGCTGCGCCAATCTCGCCTGCGACCGTTCGCATCAGGACAGGCGGGATCTCAACACTGTCCGTAACATGGACCGTACGATCACGACATTGAAAATTGCTTTTATGCGTTGAGCAACGTTGCGGAGTAGCTCACCTCCCACTACAGCAGCGATCGAAGAGTCTCAACGTTCAGCCGCTACGTTCAATTGCTTCGGGAAATTCCCCCAGAAAGTTCGATATGAGCAACAGCATGTCAATCGCGGATCAAGATTTCGGCATGAACGTCGCTCTCCGGGGCCTTGTGCAGCGTGGTTACGCGCCTGCCGTAATATTCGACATTGGCGCGGCCGACGGCCAATGGTCCCGCACGGCTCTTCAGACCTGGCCCCACAGCAAGGTGGTGTGTTTTGAACCACTACCACAGCGAATGGCGGCACTGGACGCTCTTCAATACGACTTCCCGGGGCGGGTTCAGGTGCTCGCATGCGGCGTGTCCGATTCCGATTCCAGCCTCAGCATCGGCGTGACCGACTCTTTGTTCGACAGCAGCTTTGCGTACGGCGGTAAGTCATCGATCAGTGTGCCGGTGTACCGGCTCGACACTCTGCGTGCGCAGGGCCGGATTCCTGATGCGAATTTCGTTAAGGTCGATGTGCAAGGGTTCGAGAAGCGCGTGATCGACGGCGGGGTCGACCTCATTTGCTGTGCAGATCTCGTGCTGTTGGAATGCCAATTTTTGCCCTTTTGCGCCGACATGAGGACGTTGGACCAGACCATCGCCCACATGTCGTCGCTGGGTTTCATTCCTTATGAGTTCGTAGATCTGCTCCGGCGGCCGCTCGACGGTGCGATGGGGCAATGCGATATCTTATTTGTAAGACAAGGGCACGCGCTTGTGTCCGATCTGCGGTGGATTGCTTAGCGCCACATTGGAGAAGCTCGAACCGTGAGCGTTTTTCGAGCGTAGTGAAGCAGCGCCCAATGCGATTTCGCAGCCGATAGACCGCCTCAGCAGCGTCCCTTTGACCGCAAGACCGCATGCCTCCGAAGGCTGCCATCACCTCTGACGCTCCGCGAGGTGGCGAACATCCGGCTGCTCCGCTTCAGCGCGGCTGCTAAAACGCGGCGGCCGAAAAGGGGCGAGGCTGGCTTCGCGCAGCTCGCAAACATGATCGGCAGACCGCCTTATGCTCACAACCGTCGGCACTCGACAGTCCGACGCCAAAGCCTCGAGGCCTTTCGTCTATATATGGGCTACTATAATTTAACCAGTGTCCACTCAGCGCTCTGACGTTGCCCCCAGTTTTTATCCAGCGATGAGTTCGTTCCGGCGGTTGGTGAAGCGCTACCCGTTTCTAGGCCAGCCGGCGCTGGGATTTTCCGGGGTTTTGAAGCGCTACCCGTTTCTAGGCCAGCCGGCGCTGGGATTTTCCGGGGTTAAGGCTCATGCCGGCAGGGGCACCGGAGAGCCATTCATCAGCGCGATCGGTGGCTTATTGCCGATGGCGCTGTGTGGCCGGAACTCGTTGTAGTCTCTACGCCAAGCCTCCATTTTCGAGCGGGCGTCGTCAAGGCTCATGAACCATTGCGTGTTCAGGCACTCCGCCCGGAACTTGCCGTTGAACGACTCAATGAAGCTGTTGTCGGTCGGCTTGCCGGGCCGTGAGAAGTCGAGGATGACGCCCTTCTGATAGGCCCAGAGATCGAGGTCGCGGCTGACGAACTCCGACCCCTGATCAACCCGGATCGTCGCGGGATAGCCCACTGATGCACAGACCCGCTCAAGGGTCAGCACTACATCCTCGCCCCGGTAGCTGAACCGCGCATCCACCGCCGGCGAGAACCGCGAGAAGGTATCGACAACCGTCAGCACCCTGATCTTGCGTCCTGTGGCGAGCTGGTCGTGGACAAAGTCCATCGCCCAGGTCTCGTTCGTTCGGGTGGCCTCACGGCGGTCGTCCCGCAGCTTTGCCTTTACCCGGCGCTTGGGTACCTTGTTGCGCAATTGCAGCCCTAAATCCTTGTAAAGACGATAGATCCGCTTCGGATTGACCGCCCAGCCATCCCTGCGCAGCAAGACGTGGACGCGGCGATAGCCGTACCGTACCCGCGTCTCGCAGATCTCCTTGATGCGCTGCTTCAGCTCTGCCTGCGTGCCACGCTTCGACTTGTAGACGTAGAGAGCCCGATCGATCCGAAGGGCGGCGCAGGCTCGCCTGGCCGACACCTTCCAATCACCGCGAACCTTGTCGACAAGCTCCCGTTTGCGCGCAGGCCTTAGAGCTTTTTTGCCAGAACGCATGGCCTTGTCGAGCGACAGGTCGGCCACGATCCGCTTCAGCTTGGCGTTCTCCTCCTCGAGCTGCCGTAGCCGCCTCATCTCCGAGGGCATCAACCCCGCATACTTCTTCCGCCAGTTGTAGAAGGTCGCGTCCGAGATGCCCGCCTTCCGGCAGACCTCGGCGACCGGCGCACCGTCCTCCGCCTGCTTCAGCACGAAGGCAATTTGCGCCTCCGTGAACTTCGACGTCTTCATGGAACTCTCCTCGTCCCCAACCCGGGGATCATAAGTGGAAAATTCCAGTTCAAACTGGCCTAGATCGCGGGGAGCACGTCAGCTCGAGTACCTCATCCCGAGCAGGTCGAGTGCAATGCAGGCTAAATCCGTGTCCAAAAAATGCTAAGGACGATCACCGTCGACCAGCCGACCCACCTGCCGGGAACGGCTGGCCCCGGGCTATAGACGGTTCGCGACTTCCCCGTCCAGATCGAGTGCCGCATGATTCGGCTCAGCATCATAATGGCGACACGCAACTCAGCTCGCTATCTCTCGGAGGCGCTCGCCAGCATCGGGCCTTCGTGTGGAGCAAATATTGAAACCGAAGTCCTGCTAGCCGACGGCGGCTCATCCGACGAGACACTCACAATCGCAGCCAGCTATCCAGGACTGCGAATCATTTCGCGGGAGGACAGTGGCATCTATTGCGGCATGAACCGAGCCTTGGCGGCTGCAAGGGGCGACTATGCCATAATCCTTAACAGTGATGACCTGCTGTTGCCTTCGGCCATCGCAGATGCTTTGGACGTGATCGAGCAGGCACCGGATTGCAGCTTTGTTAGCGGCCAAGCGCTATTCGGCAGAGATGCAAGCAACGCCACCGTGCGGTCGCATGCCGGCGCCTTGTCTCTAGAAGGCGCGATGTTCGGTATTCCCGCGATCAATGCCAGAATCTTTCGCGTTGACGCCCTGCGCGAACTCGGTCCGATTCGCACCGATCTCGGACTGGCCGCCGACAGGGAGTGGATGGCGCGCTGGGTCCGCAACGGAAGGCGCGGGTGCGCGCTCTTCGCTCCGCTTTATCTCTATCGAATCCATGTCGGCTCGCACACGATTTCCGGCGACCAGACTGGAAAGCTGCGCGTCTATCGAGCGGAACTTGAGCTCGCAGAAGCGCTCATCGGAAGGGAGCCGACAGAGACCAATCTAAGAAAGCTGGCGCACGCCAACCGCGCTTTCGCGTTGCTGAGGCTGCAATGGAAGGATGCTTCAGCCGCCCGCTTCAGTGACATCTCCCTACTCGACCTGAGCCGGGGACTTATGCTCGCCTATCGGTGGCGCGGGAAGCTCTCAGGCTTTTAAGTCGGGCTGGCCCACCAGTCGCGCAGATGCACACGCAGGCGAGGTTTGAGAAAGAGGGACTTCGCCAGAGCCAAACAAAAATCGATATATCGACCCGAGGAATAGCGTGTCGAAGCTTTTTCGACGGCTAGATACGCAGCGAGGTTACGGCGCAGGACAGGCATTAGCTTGCCAGGGGCGTCCGAGACCACCCATTTGGCTTCCAGCTTTCCGATGGTTCGATCCAGTTTCTCCGGCGAGGGGCGCCTCCCTATGTGAACTCGCGACGCGATTCGCGGCAACACACGGATACTCCCCCCGGCGAGCGCCAACCTAAGAAACCAGTCCAGGTCTTCCAAGCGTTCCAGCGATTCGTCGAAGAACCCGATACGCTCGAACGCTTCCCTTGGAACGAGGGCGGTCGAGCCTGGTGCAAACCAGCAAGCGGAGGCGAAATCGGCAGGATCGGTGCTCTCGATCGGGACCCGATCCTTACTTTCGCCCGTTGCCATATCGACCTGCTTGAAGCCCGTCATCACGCAGGTTAAAGGATTCTGACGGACTGCCTTCTGCGCAAGCGCTAGCTGAGGCGCGAGCTTACCGGACAACCAAACATCGTCGGAATCGAGGAAAGCGATCCAGGGGGCCTTGGCTTCATGAACGCCACGGTTTCGAGCAGCTGCGGCGCCTGCGTTCCACTCTTGCCGTATGAGCCTGATTCGTGACTCCGCCGCCATCGCTTCAGACAGCGTGAAGGGATCAGGCGAGCCGTCATCTACCACAATCAGCTCAAAGTCGACGCCGGTCTGGGCCAACGCAGAGGCAATCGCTGCCTCACAAACAGCTTGGCGTTGAAAAACAGGAATGACGATCGAGACTTGTTTGTCCATCGATGGATGTCTTAACGAACCCTCGAATCCCGGGCCAGAGAGCCTTCTCCGTCGGTACCACGATCAAGGACCGTCGAGACCGCTGCAGGCTTTTCGGCCAACAAAACGACGCTCATGCGCGATTTGCGAGGAACCACTGGTACGTATGTGCGATGCCCTTCTTCAGCCCCATCCTCGGCGCCCACCCCAGCGCCCGCAGCCGGTCCGCGCTCATCAGCTTGCGCGGCGTTCCGTCCGGCTTGCTGGTGTCGTTGATAATCTCTCCTTTGAAGCCTACGACTTCACAGACGGTTTCGGCTAATTCTCGAATGGTCACATCCTCGCCGGAGCCGATGTTGACATGCTCATGCCCCGAATAGGTTTTGAGCAAGTGCACCAGCCCATCGGCACAATCGTCGACATGAAGAAACTCGCGGCGCGGCGTTCCCGTGCCCCAGATGGTAATCTGCTTATCGTCGCGCTGCTTGGCCTCATGCGCCTTGCGCAGCAGGGCCGGCATCACATGACTGGATTGAAGGTCGAAATTATCTTCTGGACCATAAAGGTTGGTGGGCATCGCTGAGATGAAATCGCAACCATACTGCTTGCGATAGGACTGGGCGAGCTTGAGGCCTGCAATCTTTGCGATCGCGTACCACTCGTTAGTCGACTCGAGAGGACCGGTCATCAGGGAAGCCTCTTGGATCGGCTGGGGCGCGAATTTTGGATAAATGCAGCTCGAGCCGAGGAAGAGGAGCTTGCCTACGCCCACCTGACGCGCCGCTTCGACAATATTCGCCTCGATCATCAGGTTCTGATAGAGGAAATCGGCGGGATAGGTGTCGTTGGCGAGGATGCCACCAACTTTTGCTGCCGCAACGATCACGACGTCGGGCTTGTTGCGGGCGAGCCAGCGTTCGGTGTGGTCCTGGCGCACGAGATCTACCTCACTACGCACGGCGGTCAAAATCTCGCAGGCCTCGCTGCGCAGCCTGCGCACCAATGCCGATCCCACCATGCCGCTGTGGCCCGCGATCCACACCCGCCTCCCCGCGAGACCAAAGGCAGCCCTTGGCACCATAGTTTCAGCGTGCATGCCGGTGGCCCTCCCGCTCGGCGAGCTTGAGGTCCGATGCAACCATCTCTTCGCACAGCTGATGCCATTTCGTCTGGTGCTTCCAGCCGAGCTTGGTCAAAGCCTTTGTGGGATCGCCGATGAGCAGATCGACCTCGGTCGGTCGGAAATAGCGTGGATCGACCTCGACCAACACATTGCCCGTTCTGGAGTCCACGCCTTTCTCGCCGATGCCGTTGCCATGCCAGACGATATCGATCCCGACCTGCCTGAAACCGTGCGTGACGAAGTCCCTTACCATCGTGGTCTCACCGGTGGCCAGAACATAGTCGTCAGGCTCCTCCTGCTGTAGCATCAGCCACATACCGCGAACATACTCGCGTGCGTGTCCCCAGTCGCGCCTGGCGTCGAGATTGCCGAGATACAGCCTCTCCTGATAGCCGAGATGGATCGCCGCGATCGCGCGCGTGATCTTGCGAGTGACAAAGGTCTCGCCACGCAGTGGGCTCTCATGGTTGAATAAAATGCCGTTCGAGGCATGTATGCCATAGGCCTCGCGGTAGTTCACAACGATCCAGTAAGCATACAGTTTGGCCGCCGCATATGGACTGCGGGGATAGAAGGGCGTGCCCTCTCGCTGGGGAACCTCCTGAACCTTGCCATAGAGTTCAGAGGTCGAGGCTTGGTAGAAACGCGTTTTCTTGGTCAAGCCGAGCAGACGAATCGCCTCTAGCAGGCGCAAGGTACCCATCGCGTCCGCATTGGCTGTGTATTCTGACGTCTCGAACGAAACCTGCACATGGCTCTGGGCCGCTAGATTGTATATTTCGTCGGGCTGAACCTCTTGGACGATGCGGATCAAATTTGTGGCATCCGTCATGTCGCCATAGTGCAGGATGAAACGCTGATCTTTCGCATGAGGGTCTTGATAGAGGTGCTCGATCCGGCTCGTATTAAAAGATGACGAGCGGCGTTTGATGCCGTGTACAGTATAGCCTTCGTTGAGCAAAAGGTCGGCGAGGAAAGCACCATCCTGCCCTGTCACGCCTGTGATCAGCGCAACTTTTCCAGAACCTGAACTGATCATGCTGCTCCTCAGTCGCTGTCCCGACGACGCCAACGCCGCGGGGTTGACCCGTCCGGAATTGATGATCCGCCGCGGGTGTTTTGGAGTATGCTATTCGGCTCGCTCGGACTAGGGCAAGGGAGAGCGAGGTTGAGGAATGCCCCGGACAAGTTGGTCAGCCACGAGGAAGCGGAAGTCCTCGCCGGTCACCACCACCGGATCGGCGAAGACGGCGGCGTCAGCGACGCGCCGGAGCGTCTCCTCGAAGGTCGAGCGCTCGCCGAGCAGCGGCAGGAACTGCTTGGGATAGGCCTCGCGCGAGGCGGGACAGAGCCTCGTTCCAGCGCCACCCGACAGGATGACAGGGACGATCCGCGACTTCTCGGCCATTGTAACCAAACCCTTCACGCTTCGTTCGGCATGTCCCGGCAAGCCCTATCCGCTCGCCCGGCCAGGCGCCACAATCTTCGCGATCCATGGTCAACGGGAATGGTTGCCGGGGTGCTCAACGCGCCGGCGGCACGCCGAGAAAAGGCCGGCTGAAGGCTTTCAGGCCGACTGCCGCCTGATGCGACGCCGCCAGCAGCACCAGATAGGCGGAAGCGTAGACCGTATTGGTCTGGTCGTGGCTGAACAGCAGGTTGGTCAGGCCGAAAAGACCGTAGCTGCCCGACAGGATCACCGCGAAGGCGATCCGGTCGCGCTGCCGCTCGTCCGGTGGCGACATGAGCGCGATGATGATCGGCGCGACCAGCAGCAGGAGGAGCGCGAGCAGGCCGACGAGGCCGCGCCCCACCGCCGTGGTCATGTATTCGTTGTGCAGGTGGCTGTAGGCCGGCAGGGTGAAGCCGGCCTGCCCTGCCCGTGCGCGAACCTCGTCCACGGAATTCTGGCTGCCGTAGCCGAGTAGCGGCCGTTCGAGGAAGGCTTCCAGCCCATAGGTCCACAGGATCACCCGATGCGCCGTCGCCGGATCGACATGGCGGGCCGGCTCGGCCGTCTCGAAACCCTGCCGGACCTGCGCGATCCGGTCGGGGATTTTCGCCAGCGTCCCGAACAGGCCGAGCGCCATCATGACCAATCCCAGCGCCAGCACCGCCCGCGCCGCGCGCCTGCGGATCAGCGGCCACAGGTGGACGCCGATCACCACGACGATCAGCGGCAGGGCGAGCAGCGCGCCGCGCGTCTGCGACAGGAGGCAGCCGCCGATGCCTGAGAGCGCAGCGAGGAAGGCGAACGCCCGCATCCGTGGCGACAGGCGCGCGAAGCCGACCATCGACAAGCCGGCCGCGAGGATCGCCGTATCGCCGAAGGGGATGGCGTTCGACATGCCCGCCGTCGCCCGCCAATGTCCGAAAACGAACATCTGGATAAGGGCATGACCGAAGGAGACGATGGCACCGGCGCGCAGGCCATTGAGGAACAGGTCGAGGACATCGACCTTCGGCGTCTGTACCAGCGCGCCGACCAGCATGGTCAGCACCAGATAGTGGAGCGCCGTACCGACATCCCGCCATCCCTCCAGCTTGTCGGGGAAGAACAGCGGCGAGACGACGGTCACCGCGAAATAGCCGAGCGTCGCGAGGCAGCCGAAGGCCGTGGTCGGCGGCCAGACCCATGTGAGGCGGCCGATCAGGAAGATCAGCCCAACATAGATGCAGGCCCCGAAATAGAAGAAGGTCGCGACGCTGCCGAAGGTGAGCGGCAGGAAACCGAGCACCGGCAGGTAGAGCCAGGCCGCGCGGTTCGGATCGTCGATGGTGGCGAGAAGCCATGCCCAGGCCGCAGCGAAAGGCGAGCGTCCGGGCGGCTGAGCGTCGGCAATTGGGGGTCCAGGGGACATAAGATAAGCAAATCTTAAGTTGCGCAAGATCGATGACTACCTCCCTGCCCGATAGCAATAACCATGTCCAGCCGGCCGCTGCCGGCAACTCCGATCGGGTAAGAGAGCGATTTTTCGGGGAGAGCAGCCGCCGCCACCGAGACCCCAAAACGCGTGAGCCCAAGCGATTCAACTCACTGTGCCCCCCCCAGCGGAGGACTGATTAGCTCGAAGGGGCAGCAGCTGCGAGCACCGACACTCCCGTCGAACGCCATCACGCTGACGCAATGGTGCAACACGTTGGACTGACCGGGGAGAACCGCCGCGACCGAGAGAATGATCTGGCATCCTCAACAGCAACGCCGAGAGCATGACAATGACTCCACCCAGGAGCTCGTCTGAAGGGAGCCGCATCCTTGTCACGGGCGGAGCTGGCTTCATTGGTTCGGCGGTTTGTCGATACCTCATCGGCGCAGGCGGAGCGGTGCTGAACCTCGACAAACTAACCTATGCCGGCAACCTCAACTCGCTACGCCCGATCGAAAATTCACGCCACTATTGGTTCGCGCAGGTCGACATCTGTGACCGCGCCGCGGTGGCCGAGGCTTTCGACGGCTTTCGGCCCGACCGGGTCATCCATCTCGCGGCGGAGAGCCATGTCGACCGCTCGATCAGTGCGGCCAGCGACTTCATCGACACAAATATCGTCGGCACCTTCGTCATGCTGGAGGCGGCGCGCACCTATTGGTCCTCTATTGCGACGGAACGCATGGAAGCCTTCCGCTTCCTGCATGTCTCCACCGACGAGGTCTATGGCTCGCTTGGGCCGAACGGCCTGTTCACCGAGGAGACGGCCTACGACCCGTCATCGCCCTATTCGTCCTCCAAGGCGGCGGCCGACCATCTCGTCTCGGCCTGGGCGCGCACCTACGGCTTTCCGGGGCTGATCTCGAATTGCTCGAACAATTACGGGCCGTTCCATTTCCCCGAGAAGCTGGTCCCGCTGGTCATCCTCAACGCGCTGCACGGCAAACCGCTGCCGGTCTATGGTAAGGGTGAGAACGTCCGGGACTGGCTCTACGTCGACGACCACGCCCGCGCTCTCGACATGATCGCGGCGAACGGGCGGATCGGCGAGAAATACAATGTCGGCGGCCGCAGCGAGCGGCGCAACATCGACGTGGTGCGCACCATCTGCGCCATTCTCGACCGGCTGAGGCCGCAAGCGGCCCCGCACGAGCAGCTGATCACTTTCGTCACCGACCGTCCCGGCCACGACCTGCGCTACGCGATCGACGCGACCAAGCTGGAAACCGAGCTCGGCTGGCGCGCCGAGGAGACCTTCGAGACCGGCATCGAGAAGACGGTGCGCTGGTATCTCGACAATGAATGGTGGTGGCGGCCCCTGCGCGACAAGGTCTATGCCGGCGAGCGGCTGGGCCTGCCCGTGGCGACGGTGAGCTGACATGCGGCTGGTCGTGACCGGATTGACCGGACAGGTCGTCTCCGCGCTGGTGGAACTGGGCGCGGACTGCGCCGATCTCGTGGTGCTGCCGGTGGGCCGGCCGCAGCTCGATCTGGCGGAACCTACCGACGTTGAGGGCGTGCTGCGCGGCCTGAGGCCCGACGCCGTGGTCAGCGCCGCCGCCTATACCGCCGTCGATAGGGCCGAGACCGAGAGCGATCTCGCCATGCAGGTCAACGGTACGGGTGCGGGCGCGGTCGCCGCGACCGCCGCAGCGCTCGGCGTGCCGGTCCTGCATCTGTCGACCGACTACGTCTTCGACGGCGCCAACCCCGCGCCCTATGTCGAGACCGATCCGGTGGCGCCGATGAGCGCCTATGGCCGCTCCAAGCTCGCCGGGGAACGGGCCATGGCCGCCGCCCACCCGGACCATGCGATCCTCCGGACCTCGTGGGTCTATGCCGCCGAGGGCAAGAATTTCCTCCGGACCATGCTGCGGCTCGCGGCCGACCGCCCCGAGGTCTCGGTGGTCGCCGACCAGCAGGGCGCGCCGAGCTATGCGCCTGATATCGCCGTGGCGGTGGTGCAGGTCGCGCGGAACTTACTTGCTGAGTCGACACGCCACAACCTGCGCGGCGTCTTTCACATGAGCGGCGGCGGCGAGACGACCTGGGCCGGCTTCGCCGAGGAGATATTCCGCCAGTCGGCGGCGCGCGGCGGCCCTACGGCCACGGTCAGGCCGATCTCCACGGCCGATTATCCAACCCCCGCGGCAAGGCCGGCCAATTCCCGGCTGGATTGTACAAAACTGAAGGCGGCCCACGCCGTCGCCCTGCCCGAGTGGCGCGAGGCGCTCGCCCGTTGCATGGACAGGCTGAAGGAACAGGGAGCCTTGACCCGATGAAGGGGATCATCCTCGCCGGAGGCAGCGGCACTCGGCTGCATCCAATCACCCTCGCCGTGTCAAAGCAGCTCGTGCCGGTCTACGACAAACCCATGATTTACTATCCCCTGTCTGCCCTGATGCTGGCAGGGATACGAGACATCCTCATTATCTCGACACCCGGCGATCTGCCGATGTTTCGGCGACTGCTCAAGGACGGGCGACAATGGGGTCTGCGCTTTGAATTTGCCGAACAGCAAAGACCCGATGGACTGGCACAAGCCTTCATCATCGGCGAAGACTTCATCGAAAATGAGCCTGCGACATTGATCCTCGGCGACAACATCTACTACGGCGCCGGCCTAGGCGAGCTGCTCATGAGCAGGATCGCGCGGCGAAAAGGAGCGACTGTTTTTGCCTATCAGGTCGAGGATCCCCAGCGCTACGGCGTTATCGCATTTGACCGAGCCAACCGGGCCGTCTCGATCGAGGAAAAGCCCCCAAGACCGCGATCCAACTGGGCGGTGACGGGTCTGTATATGTACGATAACGATGTCGTTTCCATCGCGAAGGCTCTTAAGCCCTCTAAACGTGGCGAGCTGGAGATTACCGACGTGAACCGCGCTTATCTGGAGCGCGGAGAATTGGACGTGCAACGACTAGGCCGGGGTTATGCTTGGCTTGACACGGGAACACCAGATTCTCTCGCCGATGCTTCCAATTTTGTGCGCACGGTCGAGCGGCGGCAGGGGCTCAGCATTTGCTGCCCCGAGGAAATCGCATTCAAAAAGGGGTTCATCGACGCGGCGCAGCTGCGTGATCTCGCCGGATCGCTGGGCAAGAGCCGCTATGGCGCCTATCTGGAGCGCGTGCTCGAGGAGGGCCTCCACGCCTCCATGTCGGGAGACGAGGTCAGATGAAAATCGAACCGCTGGCGATCGACGGTCTCCTTGTGATCGAGCCGGCACGCATCCCGGACGGACGTGGCTTTTTCTCCGAGATCTTCCGCACCGACCGCTTCGAGGCAACGGCCGGCCCCTTCGCTTTCGTGCAAGACAACCAATCGCTCTCGGCCGCCCGCGGCACGATCCGCGGACTGCACTACCAGAAAGCGCCGCGGGCGCAGGGCAAGCTGATCCGCGTCGTCCGCGGCGCGATCCTCGACGTCGCCGTCGATATCCGCCAGGGCTCGCCGACCTTCGGCAAGCACGTTGCGATGGAGCTCTCGGCCGAGAACTGGCGCCAGATCTGGGTGCCGCCCGGCTTCTTGCACGGCTTCTGCACGCTCCGCGATAACACCGAGGTCATCTACAAGGTCACCGACTATTACAGTCGCGAGCACGATGCCGGCGTGCGCTGGAACGACCCGGACATCGGCGTGGAATGGCCTGTGGCGGAGTTAGAGGCGACGCTCTCTGACAAGGATCGCACCGCCCCGCTGCTCCGTGAGATCGCCGCGGAGGCGGGATAGGCCGCGGCCCGCCGCGGTAACCGACGGAAAGACAAAGTGATTTAAGCCGCCGGGCCGAACTGCCTATGGGTTCGCCCTAGATTTTTGCCGGCGCGCCGATGATTCGCGGCACCTACCGTTGCCGGCCAGGCCCCAAGGCAGACCCGCTCGATGACCCAATCCGCCCCGCTCGCCCCGATCCCGTTCATCGACCTTGGCGCCCAGCGCCGCCGGATCGGCGCGGCCATGGACGAGGCCGTGCTGCGCGTCGTCGACCACGGCGCCTATGTCATGGGTCCCGAAGTGCCGGCACTGGAAAAGGCGCTCGGCGCATTCTGCGGCGCGAGCCATGTCGTCACCTGCGCCAGCGGCACCGACGCGCTGCTGCTGATCCTCATGGCCAAGGGCGTCAAGGCGGGCGATGCCGTGTTCTGCCCGGCCTTCACCTTTGCGGCGACCGCCTCTGTCATCGTCCGGCTCGGCGCGACGCCGGTCTTCTTCGACGTTCATGCCGAGACCTTCAACACTGATCCGCGCTCGCTGGAGCTTGCCGTCGCCAAGGCGCGCGAACTCGGCTTGAAGCCCGCGGGCGTCATTCCGGTCGACCTGTTCGGCCAGGCCGCCGACTACGACGCCATCGAGCCGATCGCGGCCGCCAACGGCCTCTGGGTGCTGTCGGATGCCGCCCAGTCCTTCGGCGGCAGTTACAAGGACCGCAAGATCGGCACCATCGGCATGGCGACTGCGACATCGTTCTTCCCCGCCAAGCCGCTCGGCTGCTACGGCGACGGCGGCGCGATCTTCACCGAGGACGCCGAACTCGCCGCCGTCCTCCGCTCGCTGCGCATCCACGGCCAGAACGTCGAGGACAAATACGACAACCAGCGCGTCGGGCTCACCGGCCGGCTCGACACGATCCAGGCGGCGGTGCTGCTGGAGAAGCTGAAGATCTTCGAGGACGAGATCGCCGCCCGCAACCGCGTCGCCGCGCGCTACAACGAGGCGCTGGGCGACCTTGTCGACGTGCCGGTGGTGCGGGACGGCCTCGTCTCCGCCTGGGCTCAGTACACGATCCTGCTGCGCGGCCGCGACCGTACCGAATTCGCCAACCGCCTGAAGGCCAAGGGCGTCCCGACCGCCATCTACTATCCGCGCCCGCTGAACCGGCAGACGGCCTACCGGGACTATCCGATCGCCGGCAACGGGTTGCCGGTTTCCGACCGCCTCGCGGAGGAGGTCATCAGCCTGCCGATGCATCCCTATATCGACGAGACGCTGCAGGACCGGATCATCGACAGCGTCCGCGCGAGCCTTTCCTGAGGCAGGACGCTTGCGGGCGCGCCGGCGCCCGGCTAGTGGCGGATGATCGGCCTCAATCGGGAGCGTCGCCATCCCCGCCTCTTCCGCCATCGCCGTCGTCGCGGCCCTGCTCGCATGGGGACTGATCGGACGGATGCTGCCCTGGCTCGGCCGGGTCGCCGCGGCCGTTCCCGACGCCCGTTCCTCGCATGCAAGCCCGACCCCTCAAGGCGGCGGCATCGGAGCCGTGGCGGCAATGCTGGCAACGGGCCTGCCGGCGCTTTACCTGTCGGGCGCCTTCAGCCTTCCGCCCCTCGCCTGCTGCGCGGGCCTTGCCGCGCTCTGCGCGCTGGGCTTTGCCGATGACCGCCGCCCGCTCGGCTGGCGCTCGAAACTGGTTGCGCAGGCTCTCACGGCGGCAGCTGTCGCGGCGTTCATGCCGCCCGGCGCCTTCGCGCCGCTCCCCGCTCCCGTCGCATGGGTCCTGTCGGCGATGGTCCTGCTGGTGACGGTCAATCTCGTCAATTTCATCGACGGCATCGACGAGATCACCGTCGCCCATGCGGCGCCCGCCTTCGCGGCGGCCACCGCCGTCGCATCGGCCGGGGGGTTGGCGCTGGCGGCGGGGCCGCTCGCCGCCGCCGGCCTCGGCGCGACCCTCGGCTTCTGGCTGTGGAACCGGCATCCCGCCAGGGTCTTTCTCGGCGATTCCGGCAGCCTGCCGCTCGGCCTGCTGCTCGGCTGGCTGGCGCTGGCGCTGGCGGCGGCAGGCCACGCGGCGGCGGCCGTTCTGATCCTGCTCTATCCGCTCGTCGATGGCGGCCTGACGCTCATCCGCCGCCTGATGCGCGGCGAGAACCTCGCCCGCCCTCACCGCGACCATGCCTACCAGCGGGCCGTCGATACAGGCGTGCCGATGCGGCGGGTGGCGATCACCGTCGGCCTGATCTCGACGGGCAATGCCCTGCTGGCCCTGGCGACGGTCCTTTGGGCCAGCCGCGCGGGCGGCATCGGCGCGCTGACCCTCGGCGCGGCCTGGACCCTCATCCCGATCCTCGTCTGGCTGCGGCGCGAGAGGGCGCGGCCATGAAAGTGCTGGTGACGGGAGCGAGCGGCTTCGTCGGCGCGGCCGTGGCGCGCTATCTCGCCAGCGCCGGACATCAGGTTCGCGGCGCGGCCCGCGATCCCGCGCGGCTGGCCGCGAGCGGCCCTGTCGAAGCCGTGCGGCTGCCGGAGCTCGCCCATGCCTTCGATGCGGGCGCGCTCATGAACGGCATCGAGGCCGTCGTCCACGCGGCGGGCCTCGCCCATCAGCCTCGCGGCCACGACGAGCCCATGCTGATGCGCGTCAATGCGCTGGCGACCGGCGAACTGGCGCGCGCCGCCGTGTCGGCGGGCGTGCGGACCTTCATCCTGGTCTCGTCGATCCGCGCGATATCCGGGCCGTCATCGGCCGCGCCGCTGGCCGAGGATGCGCCTGCCGCGCCGACGGACGCCTATGGTCGCTCGAAACTCGCCGGCGAACGGGCCGTCCGCGCGGCCCTTCCCGAGGCGATCATCCTTCGGCCGCCAGCCGTGCATGGCGCGGGAGCGCGCGGCAATCTCGGGCGGCTCGCCGCCCTCGCGAGATCCGGCCTGCCCTTGCCGCTCCGTGGCCTCACGGGCCGCCACTCCCTTGTCTCCGACGTCAATCTCGCTTCCGCGGTCGCACATCTCGCCGAGGATGCGGGCGCGGCCGGCGGCACGTTTCACGTCGATGACGGCACCCCGCTGAGCCTCGCCGACATTGTCGGCGCCATGCGCGTGGCGCTCGGCCGCGATCCCCGGATCGTCGCCGCGCCGCGCCTGTTGCAGGCCGCGCTGGCCGGCGCGCGCGCGGCGCAGATTCGTGACGGACTGTCGGTGTCGTCCGATCGCCTGCGCGCCCGTGGCTGGGTGCCGCCGGAAACCTCCGCGGCGGGCCTCGCCCGCCTCGCCCGCAACTAGACGGCAGCAGCCAGCCGCCTGTCGTCCGGTCAGGACGAGATGGTCCCGCTCCCCGGCGAAAGCTAGACTCGCTTGTAGTCGTCCTCGGAGCGCACGATGTCGTCCTCGCCGAGATAGCTGCCGGACTGCACCTCGATCAGCTCGAGCTGGATCTTGCCCTCGTTGGTGAGACGGTGCCAGGCGCCGAGCGGGATATAGGCGCTCTCGTTCTCGCGCACGATCGTCGCCTTGCCATCGACCTCGACGGTCGCCGTGCCCTTGACGACGATCCAGTGTTCGGCGCGGTGGAAATGCTTCTGCAGCGACAGGCGCGCGCCCGGCTTGACCACGATGCGCTTCACCTGGAAGCGCTCGCCGCGATCGACGCTCTCGTAGGAGCCCCAGGGACGCAGCACCTGCCGGTGCTCGTCGGCGAGGCGGCGCGTCTCGGGCAGGCTGCGCAGGTCGGCGACGAGGCCCTTCAGCTCGGCTGCGACAGAGCGCTTCGCCACGAGCACGGCATCCTTGGTGGCGACGACAGCGACATCGTCGAGGCCGATCACGGCGGTATGGATGTCGTCGCTCGCGACATAGGAATTGCGGGTGCCGGAGAGCGACACGGCGCCGCGCACGGCATTGCCAGCCTCATCCTTGTCCGCCATGTCCCAGAGTGCTTCCCAGGAACCGAGGTCCGACCAGGCATAGTCGGCCTCGATCACGGCGGCGCGGTCGGTGCGCTCCATGACCGCATAGTCGACCGATTTCGCCGGGGATGCCGCGAAAGCCTCGCGGTCGATGCGTTCGAAAGTGACGTTGCCGGCCTTGTCGACGGCGATCGAGCCCGCCACGGCCTTGGCGGCGGCGGCGATTGCCGGCTCGAAACGGGCGAGTTCGGCGAGGAACACGTCGGCGCGGAACAGGAAGTTTCCGGAATTCCAGAGATAGCCTTCGCCGAGGAAGGCCCTGGCACGGTCCTCGTCCGGCTTCTCGACGAAGGCGGCAACCATGCGCACGCGCCCGTCCATCATGTCGCCCGGGCGGATGTAGCCGTAGCCGGTGGCGGGGTGGGTCGGCCTGATGCCGAACGTGACCAGCGCGCCGGCTTCGGCAGCGGCAAGGCCCGCCTGCGCGGTCGCCGCGAAGGCGGCGGCATCGGAGACAAGATGGTCGGCGGCGAGCACCAGCATCACCGCGTCCGGATCGGCGGCGGCGATCAATTCGGCGGCAACCGCGATGGCGGGTCCGGAATCGCGGCGCATCGGCTCCAGCACGATCCGGCCGGCCGTGCCCGCGCGCGCGAGCTGGTCGGCGACGAGGAAGCGGAAATCCTCGCCCGTCACCACCACCGGATCGGCGAAGACGTCCGGATCGGCGACACGCCTGAGCGTCTCCTCGAAGGTCGAGCGCTCGCCGAGCAGCGGCAGGAACTGCTTCGGATAAGCCTCGCGCGAGGCGGGCCAGAGCCTCGTTCCGGCGCCGCCCGACAGGATCACAGGGACGATCCGCGACTTCTCGGCCATTGTAACCAAACCCTTCACGCTTCGTTCGGCATGCCTCGGCAAGCCCTAGCTCCTCGCATTGCAGCGCGCCACTGACTTCGCCCTGCATGGTCAACGGGAATGGTTGCCAGCGTCACACCCCGCGGGCCGGCGGCACGCCGAGAAAGGGCCGCCGGAACGTCGTCAGCCCAACCGCGGCCTGATGCGAGGCCACCAGCAGAACCAGATAGGCCGACGCATAGACCGTGTTGGTCTGGTCGTGGCTGAACAGCAGGTTGGTGAGGCCGAACAGGCCGTAGCTGCCCGACAGGATCACGGCGAAGGCGATACGATCGCGCTGCCGCTCGTCCGGCGGCGAGCCGAGAGCGATGATGACAGGGGCGGCCAGCAGCAGCAGCAGGGCGAGAAGGCCGACGAGGCCGCGCCCGACCGCCGTGGTCACGTATTCGTTGTGAAGGTGACTGTAGGCCGGGAGGGGGAAGCCGGCGCGGGCCGCGCGCTCGCGCACCTCGTCGACGGAGTTCTGACTGCCGTAGCCCAGCAGTGGCCGGTCGAGGAAGGCGTCGAGGCCGTAGGTCCAGAGGATCACGCGATGCGCCGTCGCCGGGTCGCGGTGGCGCGCCGGCTCGGCGGTCTCGATCCCCTGTCGCACCTGTGCGATCCGATCGGGAATCTTGGCGAGGGTACCGAACAGGCCGAGCGCCATCATGACGAGCCCGAGCGCCAGCGCGGCGCGCGCCGCCCGCCTGCGGATCAGCGGCCACAGATGCACGCCGACGACCACGACGATCAGCGGCAGGGCGAGCAGAGCGCCGCGCGTCTGCGACAACAGGCAGCCTCCGATGCCGGAAAGCGCGGCGAGAAAGGCGAAGGTCCGCATGCGTGGCGACAGCCGCGCGAAACCGACCATCGACAGGCCGGCGGCAAGGATCGCCGTGTCGCCGAAGGGGATGGCGTTGGCCATGCCGGCCGTCGCGCGCGGATGGCCGAAGACGAAGACCTGGATGAGCGCATGGCCGAACGAGACGATGGCGCCGGCACGCAGGCCGTTGAGGAACAGATCAAAGACATCGACCTTCGGCGTCTGGACCAGTGCGCCGACCAGCATGGTCAGCGCCAGGTAGTGGAACGCCGTGCCGACGTCGCGCCAGCCATCGACCTTGTCGGGAAAGAACAGCGGAGAGACGATGGTCACCGCGAAATAGCCGAGCGTCGCGAGACAGCCAAAGGCCGTCGTCGGCGGCCAGACCCATGTCAGACGCCGCCCGAGAAAGATCAGCCCGACATAGATGCAGGCGCCGAAATAGAAGAAGGTCGCGACGCTGCCGAAGGTCAGCGGCAGGAAGGCAAGCACCGGCAGATAGAGCCAGGCGGCGCGGTTCGGGTCGTCGATGGTGGCCCACAGCCACGCCCATGCCGCACCGAGCGGCGAGCGACCGGGGGGCGGAGCGTCGGGAGCCGGCAGATCGGCGGCCGTCATGGCGTCCCGCAGTCCCCAACCTAACGTTGCAGGCCCATCGATGCCGTGAGTCCGCCGTCCATGGCAATGGTCGCGCCGGTCAGATAGCCCGCCAGCGGCGACATCAGATAGGCGACGAGCGCGCCGATCTCCTCGGGTCGCGCGAAGCGGCCCGCCGGAATCTGGCTCTCCATCTTGTCGCGATAGTCGGCATATTTCGCCATCATGTCGGTATCGACGAAGCCGGGAGCGACGACGTTGACGGCCACGCCGCGCTTGGCGCTCTCGATGGCGAGCGTCCGGCAGTAGGCGGCGAGCGCCGCCTTGGACGCGCCATAGGCGGCATTGCCCTGATTGGAGCGCTCGGCGGTCACCGAGCCGATGGCGACGATACGCCCGGTTCGCGCCCGCATCATCGGCCGCACGGCGGCGTTCACGAGGCGGGTAAAGGCGAAGAAGTTCACCTGCATGACGGCTTCGGCCTTGGCCTGATCCATCACAGCGGCCAGCTGGTCGTAGGGCTGTCCGGCATTGTGGACGAGGCCATAGAGCGCCTCGCCCTGCTCCAGCTCGGCGCAGAAGGCGTCCACGGCCGCCTTGTCGGCGAGGTCGAGCGTCGCGACCGCGACATCCCGGCCGGGATGGGCGGCCTTCAGCTCGGTCGCCAGCGCTTCCGCCGCTTCGCCGGAGGAGCGCACCGTGAAGGTGACGTCGTGGCCGGCCTCGACCAGCGCGCGGACGATGGCCGCGCCCATGCCCTTGGCGCCGGCGGTGACGAGAACGCGTCCCATCAGGCCGGCTCCGCCGCGAGCACGAGGCAGACGTTCTGGCCGCCGAAACCGAAGGAATTGGAGATGGCGCGGGTCACCTTGGCCTCGCGGGCCTTGTTCGGCACCAGATCCATCTTGATCGCCGGATCGGCTTCGGTGTGGTTGATCGTCGGCGGAATGACGCCGCGGCCAATGGTCATCAGCGTGAACACTGCCTCGATGGCGCCGGCCGCCGACAGCGTATGGCCGATCATCGACTTGTTGGAGGACACCGCGACATTGGCGAGATGATCGCCGAACACGGCGGCGAGCCCGACATATTCCATCTTGTCGTTCTCGGGCGTCGAGGTGCCGTGGGCGTTGACGTACTGAACATCGGCGGGCGTCACGCCGGCATCGTCAAGCGCGTTCCGGATGCAGCCGATGATCGGCGCGCCGTCCGGGCTGGACCGCGTGCGGTGGAATGAATCCGCCATCTCGCCGCAGCCCTCGACAACGCCGAGAATGGTCGCGCCGCGCGCCTTGGCGTGGTCGTAGGATTCGAGCACCAGCGCCCCCGCCCCTTCCGCCATGACGAAACCGTCGCGGTCCTTGGAGAAGGGCCGCGCGGCGGCGGTCGGGTCGCCGTTGCGCGTCGACAGCGCCGAGAGCAGCGAGAACCGCACCAGCGATTCCTGGTTGGCCGAGCCGTCCGCGCCGATGACGAGCGCCGCATCGGTCTCGCCGCGCCGGATCGCCTCGACGGCGAGCTGGATGGCGGTGGCGCCGGTGGCGCAGGCGGTGGAGATCGAGATCGGCGCGCCCCTGGTGCCGAAGCGGTCGGACAGTTCGTCGCCGACCGAGCCGAACAGGAAGCGCTTCTGCATGGCGCCGAAATCCCTGGCGGCCGCGCCCTTCAGGATGTCGGCATAGGTGATGTCGGCGGCCTTGCCCGAAGCGCGGGCAAGATCCTGCCGCTGCGGCCATTCGAGCTCCACCGGCGGCATGCCGAGGAACAGGGGACCGGGGAAGCCGCCAGCCTCGCCGATGCCGGCCTCGGCCACGGCCTCGTCGCCCGCCAGCGCCGCCATCTTGGTGGTCAGGTCGGGCGCATTGTCGAAGGGCACGAAATCGACCGTTCCGGCAATGGTCGTGCGCAGGCCATCGATGGGGAAACGCGAAATCGTGTGGATGCCGGACTGGCCGGCGGTGAGCTTCGCCCAGTTCTCGTCCTTGCCCTGACCGAGAGAGGTCACGACGCCCATGCCGGTGACGACCACAACGGGCCGGCCGTGCCTGTCCTTCATCGAAGCCACCACGTCCTCCCTCAGATCGCTTCCACGAGGCCCATGCCCTCGCCGCGCCAGTGGCCGACCGAGGTGACCACCGCCTGCTTGACCTTGCGGGTCATCGCCGCTTCGGCGCCAGAACCGCCGACCGGCGGGATGGCCGCGCCACGCTGGACCATCATCGCAGCCAACGCGACATTGGCCGGGAAAGCCGCCTCGACGCTGTGGCCGATGACCGAACCGGTCGCGCGCGTCGGCACGCGGCGCTGGTCGAGCAGGTCGCGCTCGATGGCGACCGCATCCGTGACACCCGTCGCCCCGGAAACGACCACCGTCGCGCCGGGAATGAGGCTCGGCGAAATCTCGTTCCACTGCACCGCCATGGTGTGCTCGGCCTTGCCGTCCTTGCGGATGGTGCGGTCGGAGGAAACCTTGGCCAGCTTCGCGATGGGCTTCGCGCCGCGCTTTTCGGCGTGCTCGCGCGCCTCGATGACGAGGAAGGCGCCGACGGAACCGAGAATTGCGCCGCCGCCGTCCTTGGCGCGCTCCCAGACCGGTGCCCATTCCTTCGTCCAGTTCATATGGCCGAGCTCGAAATGCAGGATCGTGTCGGGCCGCTCCGCCGAATAGGCGCCGCCGACGAGGAAGATGTCGCCCTGAGACGCGTGGCAGCGGGCGAGCGCGACGCGCACCGCGTCGACGCCTGCCATTTCCTCGCCCATGAAGGTGCGCGAGGAACCGACGACGCCGTGGACGATGGAAATGTTGCCGGCGAGCAGATTGGAGAGCTGGGCGAGGAACAGCGTCGGCCGGAGGTCGTTCATCAGCCGCTCGTTGAGGAACTTGGCCGGCTCGTTGGAGGCCTCGAGCCCCGACAGGAGCTGACCGTCCACCACATAGTCGCGCTCGCCGCCGCCCGCCGCGACGATCATGTGCATGCTCTTCAGGACGTCGTCGTTGCCCTTCACGCCGGCATCGTCGAGGGCGAGGCCGGCCGCATAGGTGCCGAGGCGCTGCCAGGCCTCCATCTGCCGGCGGTCACCGCGGTCGGGAATCTGCTTCGCCACGTCGATGGCGACGGCCGGGTGGAGCTGATAGGGCGAATAGGTCGCGGTATCGAGCTTCAGCCAGTCCTCACGGCCGCCATTGAACGCGGCCCAATGGGCGTCCAGCCCCTCGCCAAGCGCGGAGACGAGGCCGATCCCCGTGATCCAGGCTTCCCTCTCGGGGCGGGGCTTTTCGTGCGCCATCGGGATTGTTCCTGCGGATTCTTAAAGGCGGCGGGAGCCCGGACATAACGACCGACCGGCGGAAGGGCAAGATCGGCCGGGTGAACCGCAAGGCCGCGCCGCCTCAAAGACTAACCCACAATGGTTTGAGATGCCGCTTTCGTCTTGCCCGGGCTTGTCCCAGCCATGACAACAAGGGAGCGCCTCCGCGCCCTGCACGCCGGCTCAGGCCGCGGCCAGCTTCTCGAAGGGGAATTCCAGGCGCTCGCCCCATTCGCGGATCATCTGCGCGAATTTCGGGTCCGGGAAGGTCTTCACGGCGAAGCGGATCTCCGCCTCGGCCACCTTCTTGCCCTCGCGGGTGATGTGCGCCTTGGTGACGGCATAGCCCGAGCCGTCGCCGATCAGATGCGCATGGACCTGGAGCGGGGTCGAGGGCGGCACGAAATCACGCATCTTCGCCGAATTGGCCCCGGTGAGGAACGGCATGGCGGTGAGCCCGTTCAGGCCGAGGATCAGCCAGCCGGAGGTCTGCGCCATGGCCTCGATCATCAGGACGCCCGGCAGCAGCGGGTAGCCGGGAAAATGGCCCTCGAAGACCGGGCTTTCCGCCGGCACGTCGGCGGCGGCCGTCAGGGTCTTCGCCTCCGCGTCGAAGGAAATGACGCGGGTGATCATCTGGAAATATTCGAGCCGCATGGGAGGCGGGTCTCCCGCGCTGGAGATCGGAGAGGATGGCGGGCCCGCGCTCGGCCGGCCCGCGACAGGGATCAGGTTGCGCCCAAAATCAGGCGGCGCCCAAAATCAGGCGGCGCCCCAAATTAGGCGGCGCCCTTGGCGGCGACCAGCTCGTCGATCTTCGCGCAGAGCGCGCCGAGCACGAAATAGTCCTCGGTCTTCGCCTTGCCCTCGTTGACCTCCTGCGTCCACTTCTCCAGCGGCAGCTTGATGCCGAACGCCTTGTCGATGGCGAAGGCGATGTCGAGGAAGTCGAGCGAATCGATGCCGAGATCGTCGATCGCGTGGCTCTCGGGCGTGATCTTCTCCAGCGGAATGTCGCAGGTCTCGGAGATGATCTTCGAGACGGTTTCGAAAGTGGACGACATGGCTCTGAAGTCTCCGTGCGGGCGGCGCGACTATGTCGCGCCGTGCAAACTCGCGTAGCGCAAAGGGGCACGTTCGCCCGCAAGGGGCGTCCGGTATAGTTGCTGCTGCTATAGAGGACGAGGCCTGCCGCTTCAACCCTTCCGGGGCCGGAACTAGAACCGGCGGCGGCGGCCCCGAAGCACGTCCTCCTCCTCGCGCGGCGATGGCGGGGCGGTCGAGAACAGCAGGACCAGGAACGGGCCGAACTCGAAGGAGGCGTAGCCGTTGTCGCGCGGCATCGCCGTGTTGCGGCTATATTCGGCGCGCAGGCCGACCGCGAGATTGCGCGCCACGAGCCGCGCCCAGCTGGCATTGAGGGTGACAATCCGGTCGCGCCGGCCGTCCTCGTAGCTGCGAAAGTCGACGTAGGCACCGAGGCGGAACCATCCCGGCAGGTCGCCGATCCGCCCGCTCAGATCGACACCCGGCGAAACCTGCTGGAACCGCAGCTCCGGCAGCGCGGAGACCCGCCGGAACAGCTCGACCGACGGGCTGACCCACCAGCGGTCCGCGCCGAGCGAGAAACCGGCGAAGTCGACGCCGGCGCTGCCGCCATATTCCTGCGCATGGCCGATCAATGGGCCGAAAGTCGCGTAGAAGCCGGTGCCCCTGCTGGCGAAAGCCGTGAATGTGACCGGGCCGACGCTGCGCGCGATTCCAACGGTCGCCCAGACCACGTCGGTATTGTCGCCCTGCTCCGCGCCTCGCCCGTAACGCTCGCTGCGCGCCTGCAGGGCCAGCCCGTAGTCGAAGACGGGTCCGAACGAGCCACGCGCCGACAGGCTCGGGATCAGGACCAGCGAATGCACGCCTGTCGATAGCGACGGGACAACGGCGAAAGCGGCCTGCAGGCGCGGCGGCTTCGGCGGCCATGACGGATCGCTGTCGATCTCGCGGAAGGGCGGAATGGCGGGCGCGCTGCCCATGGCCCAGACGGGCGCGACCGGCAGCAGCGCCGCGAGGGCGATCCCGGCCACCTGCATTCTGCGCGCCAGCCGTCGCAAGCCGAGCTCCCTGCCCGATCCACCGGGCCAAAGGTTACGCCCGCACCGGAAAGGCGGTCAAACGCCGGCCCGCTTCGGTTGACGTTGCGCGCGCCGCGCTTTAGGCAGCGCCACTCCATGTCATACGGGCGCCTGCTGCCCTTGTTCGGGCTCCGTCGCCCCGAAAGGACCGTTCCATGCGCGCTCTCCGCCTCCACGGCGACCGTGACCTCCGCATCGAGGAGATCGAGGATGCCCCCGCCCCCGGTGCCGGCGAGGTCCGGATCAGGATCGCCGCCGTCGCGCTGAACCACATCGACGTGTGGGGCTATCGCGGCATGGCCTTCGCCAAGCGCAAGATGCCGCTGGTCGTCGGGGCCGAGGCCTCGGGCACGATCGAGAGCGTCGGCGCTGATGTCACTGCGTTCAAGGCCGGCGACAAGGTGGCGATGTTCGGCGCCAAGACCTGCGGAACCTGCCAGTTCTGCAAGGCGGGGCAGGACAACCTCTGCACCGACGTGCAGGGCATTATGGGCTTCCACATCGACGGATTCGCCTGCGAATATGTGACCATGGAGGCGCGCCACGTCGTCCCCGTCCCGGCTTCCGTCTCGCTACGCGACGCCGCCACCGCCCCGATCACCTTCTCCACCGTCGAGCACATGCTGATCGACAATTGCCGCCTCCAGCCCGGCGAGACCGTGCTGGTGCAGGCCGGCGGCTCGGGCATCGGCACCATCGCCATCAAGCTGGCGAAGTCGCTCGGCTGCACCGTCATCACCACGGTCGGCGACGACGACAAGGCGGCAAAGGCCCTCGCCATCGGCGCCGATCACGCCATCAATTACCGCACCGAGCGGTTCGAGGGCGTCGTGCGCAAGATCACGAAGAAGAAGGGCGTCGACGTCGCCTTCGAGCATACCGGCGCGGACACGTTCAACCAGTCGCTGTTCTGCCTCCGGCGCGGTGGCCGCCTCGCCACCTGCGGCGCGACCTCAGGCGCGACCATCACCTTCAACCTGATGCAGCTGTTCCAGCAGCAGTACAAGATCTTCGGCTCGTTCGGCGCGCCGATCCGCGCGATCGCCGACGGCCTGAAGCGGATCGAGGCGGGCGTCGCCCCGGTCATCGACACCGAGCTGCCGCTCGCCCGCTTTTCCGAGGCTCTCGACAGGCTGGAAAGCCGCAAGGTCTTCGGCAAGATCCTCGTTCATATCTGAGGGCGACCGCCTTGGTCCGCTGGATCCGCCACAACATCCCCTGGGCGATGCTGCCGCTCGACTGGCTTGTCGGCATGCTCGTGCTTGGCGCCATGAAGGCGATCCGCTCGCTCGGCCCCGACCGCGCCAGCGACCTCGGCGGCCGCATCCTGCCCGCCATCGCACCGCTGATCTCGGCCAACCGGACCGGCTACAACAACCTGAAGGCGGCCTTCCCGGAGAAATCCGAGGAGGAGATCCGCGCGATTCTGAAGGGCGTGTGGGAGAATCTCGGCCGCACGGCCTTCGAATATGCCTGTATGGACGATCTCTGGGACTACGACCCCGCCCGTCCGAACGAGGGCCGCATCATCACCGAGGACGTGCCGCTGTTCGAGCGTCTGCGCGACGACGGCAAGCCGGCCATCTTCTTCGCCGCCCATCTCGCCAACTGGGAGATGCCGGCGGTTGCCGCCGCCGCCCACGGCCTCGACATGACGGCGCTCTACCGCATGCCCAACAACCGCTTCGTCGCCCGCGCCATCCAGCGCATCCGCGGCAAAACCATGGGCAAGATGGTGGCGTCAGGCGGCGCAGGCGTTCTCCAGCTTGCCCGCGAACTCGAAAAATCCGCCCATGTCGGCATGCTGATCGACCAGCATCTCCATCGCGGCGTCGACGTCACCTTCTTCGGCCGCCCGGCCAAGGCCAACCCGACCGCCGCGCGCCTCGCCCGCGAGTTCGACTGCCCGGTCCACGGCGCGCGCGTCATCCGCCTGCCCGGCAACCGCTTCCGGCTGGAGGCGACGGAAGAACTGAACCTGCCGCGCGACGGCGAAGGCCGCATCGACGTGAAGGCCTCGATGCAGATGATGACCGACATCGTCGAGGGTTGGGTGCGCGAGCATCCCGAACAGTGGCTCTGGCTGCACCGGCGCTGGCGCTGAGGTCAGATCAGGGCGCTCGCTCGATCCGATAGAGACGCGCGAACCCTCCATCCGACACGAGGCGAAGGCCCGGCACGGCTTCCGCCCCCGGCTCCCGGTTGGGCATGTCCGCGTTCACCAGCAGCACATAGTCGAACCGCCGCCGCCAGTCGCGCAGGTAATGATACTCACGCAGGGACGCCGGCTGGTCGAGCTCGTCCACCATGGGAATCCCGCCTTCCGGTACGGCCTTGTCGATCCAGGACGGCAGCACGCGCAGCGGCTGCTTGCCCGCGGCGGTGAAGATCGTCGGCACGAAGGCGTGGCGCCAGATCGTGATCAGTGTCGGCATGTGCCAGAAGATCGGTTGCCCATGGGCATAGCGACCGGCGGGAAGACGCGGGTCGGAAACGTCTCCGGTGTAATGCCGCGCAAGAAGAACCGCCGCGTTTGCGGGGATATCGGCCGACACGGCGGCGATGGACCTCACGTCCCCCTGCCGCTCGGACCAGACTGACCATATCCATGCCGCGCGCGCGGACACCGCGATCAGCATCAGCAGTGCGAGGGCCCGCCGAACCCGCATCGACTCGCGAAAATCGGGGCGCACCGAGGCGGCCATCATGAGGCCGGCCATGGCGGGCAGCCGCACGTCGATATATCCTGTGCCCAGTGCCGAGGCCGGCATGAACTGGCTGAGCACGAACAAGAGGATGCTGGCCGCGAACAGACCCGCGTGCATGGCCAGGCGCCGCGTAAGCAGCGCGTAGAGCGGCAGGGTGACAACCGCGGCAAGGGCCAGCAGGTCCGGAGCCAGCGCGTAGGTCTTCAACGAGGTGAGCGTGATCGACAGCCGCTCCAGCAGTTCCAGCGGCGGGAACCTCATGCCCTCCCACATCTGGCGCGCGCCCCCGCCGGCCGATGCCTCGACATGCGCTCCGGGCAGTTTGCTCGCCAGCGCCAGCATGGCCACGAGCGGAACGACGCAGGCAAGCCCGCCAAGAATCGCCCCGCGGAGGAAGCGCCTGAACCTCTGGGCATCGCGCAGGGCCAGCCAGTCCGAGCCGAAAGCGATTCCGACGACGAGCGCCAGATAGAAGAGAAGGCCAAACACGTGGACGGTCAGGATGACCGCGCCGAACGCAATGCGAACCAGCGCGGCTACCAGCATCGACCGGCGCGCCAGCAGAGTCTCCGTGGACGCGGCGAAAAGCGCGAGGCCCAGCCCGATCTGGAAGCTCAGAAGCCCGCCGACGACGACGAAATTCCACGCAAACATCATGATGGCGATCATCCACCAGTGCCGGCCCCCGAAGATCGACCGGTTCAGCGCGATCGCGCCGAACGGCGCAACCGTCAGCCCCAGGCAGACCAGAACCTTGCCGGCCTGCTCGACCGGCATCAGGCGGCCAAGAAGGCTGCCCAGAAGATCGATCCCGATATTGGTGCGCGCGAGCGACCAGTCCGCCTGATACATGGCCGCCACGGGCGTCCCTTCGGCGCCGCCGGCCAGAATCCACAGACGCACCAGATGGTTGGGGTAGTCCCAGAGAGTTGGAATCTGGACCAGGAAGACAGGCGTCAGGACCGCCATCGCGGCGAGGCCGAGGATCGCCGGAATTACGCGATCATCGGATTCATGCACGTCCGGCGAATTCATGAATGTGCACCGATGACGACCGCTTCACGACCCACCGGCCGTAGAGGAATGAAAGAGATACCGCGATGCGCGTAGCATCGCCCATGCTCCTTACGCAATGCTAGCGCAGTCAATGCAGGCGCGGATATTTCCCGACATGACCTGTGGGTTTTGCGGAGCGCTATCTGGCTTGTCCGGCACTCGCTCCGCTAACCTGTCTCGTCGAATCGCGATGAGCAGCCCCGATGCATGTTCCGCTGATCCAGCAATCGAGCCAGATGCCGGTCCTTGCCGAGCGCACGCGACGCCTCTCCGGCTCCTGGCGGATCGCGCTGCTGGCGAGCCTCGCGCTTTGGGGCGCCATCGCCGCGCTGGTCGGCGCCGCCGTCGCCGGCTGAAACACGTCGCTTCAGCACATTGTTAAGGTTGACCTCAATTACACACTTTGAGGCAAATACCGATCAGATTGCGTCAATAGGTATCGAATAACCTCTGGCAAACCCGATCAGAGGGCAAGAAGACAATGTTGGGACTCATCCGCGATAGCTTGGCCAGCTTCCGCCGCGACCGCGGCGGCAACGTGGCCGTCATCTTCGGCTTTTCCGTCATTCCGGTGATGGGGCTCGCCGGCGGCGCCGTCGACCTGCATCAGGCGACGCGCGACATGGCCGGGCTCCAGTCAGCCTTCGACGCGGCCTCCATCGCCGGCGTCAAGCAGGCCGCCCTCGGCGTGGCCGCGGTGACGCTGGCGGCGCAGAACCACCTCGACGGCAACCTCCCGGCCCGCCTGAAGGCCTATCCCATCTCCGTCGCGGTCTCCGATGGCGGCAAGACCGTCCGGATCAGCGTCGATGGCACGATGGAGACGACCTTTCTCGGCGTGCTAGGCATGAAGACGATGAACGTCGTCGCCAAGTCGACCGCCACGGCCACCACGATCCAGACCATCACGCAAAAGAAGCCCGTCGTCGCCCAGCTCGATCCCAATGCCGGCGATTACAACCGCATGTACGTCTATTGCTATGACGATGCGCGGCGGAACGAACCGAGCCAGGGCCGCTCGCAGATGACGGCGATCGCCGACAATGCCGGCACGACGTACAATTTCAACATGCCGGCCTGCAAACCGAACGAGACCTTCTCGTATCGCCTCTACAATGTGCGCAATGCGCGGACGCAGCCGGCCCTGTGGGATACGGCGCAGCCGGGCACGCTGATCGCGAACAACGCGGCGGACTGGGCCGATCCGTGGTCCAACAACCGTTCCTACAACTACTATTCCGACACGCGCATGGTCGCCGGCGTGCCCACGCACCAGTTCGCCAACAACGTGCCGATCCTCGAGACGGTCATCTGCGACAACCTCGGCCAGTGCAAGAACAAGGGCAATGGTGGCATCCTGCCGAGCGGCACCAACCGCACGCCGCAGCAGGCGACCAAGGCCTGCTCGCCCGGCAAGTATATCTATTTCGGCTGGGAAGACCGGCCGCCCGGCTATGGCTGGACGGACTCGGACTACGACGACATCCGCGTCATCGTCGAATGCCCTTCCAGCACCACGACGAGCACCACGGTCCTCCGTCTCATCGAGTAGGCCGGCGATCTCCCGCTATCCCTGACGCCCGCGAAGACCAGCTTCGCGGGCGTCGCGCTTTCCGGGGTCCCGGTTGCGCCCTATGAAGGGGTAATGCCCGCCTCCGGCCAAAGCACCCTGCCGCAGACATGACAGATTATTCGATCGATGCCGTGGTAATCGGCGCGGGCGTTGTGGGGCTCGCCTGCGCGCGCCGCCTCGCTCTCTCGGGCCTCGAGACGCTCGTCCTCGAAGCCGCCGATGCCATCGGCACCGGCACGTCCTCGCGCAACAGCGAAGTCATTCACGCGGCGCTCTACTACCCGACCGGCTCGATCAAGGCGAAGGCCTGCCTCGCCGGCAAGCGCCTGCTCTACCGCTATTGCGCGGACCGCGGCGTGAAGGCCATCAGCTGCGGCAAGCTGATGGTCGCAACCTCCGAAAGCCAGCTCCCGAAGCTGCAGGCCATCTGGGACCAGGCTCACGCCAATGGCGTCGAGGGCCTGTCATGGACCAGCGCCGACGAGATCCGCGCCCTCGAGCCCGAAGTCGCGGCGATCAAGGGCTTCTTCTCGACTTCCACCGGCATCGTCGACAGCCACGGCCTGATGCTGGCGCTGCAGGGCGATCTTGAGAATGCCGGCGGCATGGTCGCCTTCGAGACGCCGGTGACCGCCGCCACCGTCACGCCGGGCGGCATCCTGATCGAGACGGGCGGCGCCGAGGCGGCTTCGGTCAGCGCCCGCATCGTGGTCAATGCCGCCGGCCATTTCGCGCCGAAATTCCTGTCGCGGCTCGCGGGCTTTCCGGCCGGGCACATTCCCCGCCAGTGGTATGCCAAGGGCAATTACTTCTCGCTGGTCGGCCGCCAGCCCTTTTCGCGGCTCGTCTACCCCATGCCGGACGCTGCGGGGCTCGGCGTCCATGCGACCGTCGATCTTCAGGGTCGATGCCGTTTCGGCCCGGATGTCGAATGGGTCGCAAGCGAAGACGATCTCATCGTCGATATCAGGCGCGCCGACCAGTTCTACGCCGCCATCCGCGCCTACTGGCCGGGCCTGCCGGACAACGCGCTCCAGCCCGACTATGCCGGCATCCGGCCGAAGCTGCACGACGCGACGACGCCCATGCCCGATTTTCGCATCGACGGCCCCGAGGCGCATGGCGTCGCCGGTCTCGTGAACCTGCTCGGCATCGAAAGCCCGGGCCTCACCGCTTCGCTCGCTCTCGCCGATATCGTCGCCGACCGGCTCGGCCTGCCCCATCTGGAGACCGTCTGATGTCCGATGCCGCATCGTTTCTCGCCAAGGGCGCCGTCGCCACCGCCGAGGCCATCGCCGCCGGTCGGACGAGCGCCCGCGCCGTCGTCGACGCCTCGCTGGACCGGATCGCGAAGACCAACGACCGCCTGCACGCCTTCATTGCCGTGACGGCGGAGGAGGCGCGCGCCGAAGCCGACCTTCTGGACGCGCTGGTGAAGCGGGGCGTCCGTCGCGGACCGTTCCACGGCGTGCCGGTCGCGGTCAAGGACATCATCGACGTCGCGGGGCAGAAGACCCGCGCCGGCTCGCTCACGCGCGATCACCTGCCGGCGGCCCCAGCCGATGCCTTCGTCGTCTCGCGCCTGCGCGCGGCCGGCGCCGTGGTCGTCGGCAAGAGCCACACGGTCGAATATGCATTCGGCGGCTGGGGCACCAACCCGATCGCCGGGACGCCGGTGAACCCGCACGACGCGGCCACCCCGCGCAATCCCGGCGGCTCCTCCTCCGGCACGGGCGTCGCGGTCGGCGCCGGCCTCGTGCCCATCGGTTTCGGCACCGATACGGGCGGCTCGGTGCGCCTGCCGGCCTCGTGGTGCGGCACGGTCGGCCACAAGACCTCGATGGGCCTGATCAGCCGGGCGGGCGTCGTGCCGCTGGCGCTGGGCTTCGACACGATCGGCCCGCTGGCGCGCACGGTGCGCGACGCCGCCGTCATGAGCCAGGCGATGCTTGGCTCCGACCCTGCCGATGCCTCCACCTGGAACGCGCCGGGCCTCGATCTCGTCTCGGGGCTCGCTGGCGGCGTGAAGGGGCTGACGGTCGGTGTCCTCACGCTCGATTCCGACATCGCCATCGACCGGGAGGTGGCGTCCGCCTTCGACCGGACGGTCAAGGCGCTCGAGGCGGCCGGCGCGCGGCTCGTTGCCGTGACGCTGCCGGAGGCGCTCGGCCGCTACACCGCGGCCTGCGGCGACCTGATGATGGTCGAGGGTGCCCATAACCATGGCCATCTCGTCACCGAAACCCCGTGCCGGCTCGGCGAGTGGGCGGCCAGGCGCATCGGCGGTGGCTTCAAGATCACCGCCACGGACTATTTCGCCGCCGTCGAGTCGCGGCGCGCGCGCATCCGCGCAGCCAACGCATTCCTGCACGACCGCGGCATCGACGTGCTGGTCCTGCCGACGACACCGGCCCCGGCCGTGCCGCTCGCGCAGGTGGATGAGACGGCAGCGCCGGGCATCCTCACCCGCTTCGCCAACTATCTGGAATGGTGCGGCATCTCCGTGCCCGTGGCGAAGACGGCCGGCGGCCTGCCCATCGGCTTCCAGATCGTAGCCGCCCAGTTCGACGACGCACTGGCGCTGCGGGTTGCGCAGGCTGTCGAGACGGCGTCCGGGGGCCCCCTGCCCCTGCCGATGTGAGGCCTGATCGGCCTGTCCAGCCTCGTTTCGGGGGCCGGCTCGCTGCGCGCCCCGGCGTTCCAGACCATCGGCCGGCGCGGCGACGTGCCGCCCGGACAGCGGGCCGCCATCCGGATGATGCCGTCGCGGCATTTGCGGAACAATGCGGCAACGCCAGACCCCGTGCCCGCCTCGCAGGCATTCTGACCCCACGAATACAATCTTCTCCCTGCGTCACATCGCGCAGCACCCTTGCGGCGTGAATCGATCTGCATAAGGATTGGGCTTCTTGCCATCCGGTCCGGCATGGGGCCGGACTTTGGATCGATCCGGAGAGGACAAGCCGGGAAAAACCGGCGCTTCGGAGCTGATGGCATGTGGCTTGCGAGCCTGATCCGAGCAGCTTTAGGGAGACGTCTGCATGTGGTTTCGCTTTCGCCCGGCCGTTCTTGCCGGCGCCATCGCCATCGCCGGGACGCTATTGGCATCCGGCTCGGTCATCGCTCAGGAGAAGGTTCTGCGAATCGGCATGACGGCTGCCGACATTCCACGCACCCATGGCCAGCCCGATCAGGGCTTCGAGGGCAACCGCTTCACCGGCATTCCCATGTACGACGCGCTCGTCCACTGGGATCTGTCGAAGGGCGACGCGGCGTCGGTGATCATCCCCGGCCTCGCCACCGAATGGGCGGTCAGCCCCACCGACCCGACCAAGTGGATTTTCAAACTGCGCCCGGGCGTGAAATTCCACGACGGCTCGGCCTTCAACGCCGATGCCGTGGTCTGGAACGTCCAGAAGGTTCTCGATCAGGCCGCATCGCATTTCGACCAGAGCCAGGTCGGCGTCACCGTTTCGCGCATGCCGAACCTCGTCTCGGCCCGCAAGATCGACGACCTCACGGTCGAGCTGACGACGCGCGCGCCGGACTCGTTCATCCCGATCAACCTGACCAACCTGTTCATGGCCTCGCCCGCCCACTGGCAGAAGCTGCTGGGCGAGGTGCCGGCCTCGGTCGCCGATCCGAAGGCCCGGGCGGCGGCGGCATGGACCGCGTTTGCGGCCAATCCCTCGGGCACCGGCCCGTTCCGCGGCGTGCGCCTCGTGCCGCGCGAGCGGTTCGAGATGGTCGCCAACAAGGGCTACTGGGACCCGGCCCGCACGCCGAAGATCGATCGCGTCGTGCTGCTGCCGCTACCGGAGGCGAATGCCCGCACGGCCGCCCTCCTCGCCGGTCAGGTCGACTGGATCGAGGCTCCCGCCCCGGACGCCGTGCAGCAGATCACCTCGCGCGGCTTCAAGATGTACCAGAACGCCCAGCCGCACGTCTGGCCCTGGCAGTTCTCGTTCCGCGAGGGCTCGCCCTGGCTCGACCGCCGCGTCCGCCATGCCGCGAACCTCTGCATCAACCGCGACGAGCTGAAGCAGCTCCTCAACGGCCAGATGGAAGTGCCGCGCGGCACCTACCCGCCGGGCCATCCCTGGTGGGGCAATCCGAGCTTCGAGATCAAATACGACCTCGCGGCCGCCAAGCGCCTGATGACCGAGGCGGGCTTCTCCGCGTCCCGGCCGATCACGGTGAAGATCCTGACGTCGGCCTCGGGCTCCGGCCAGATGCAGCCGATCGTCATGAACGAGTGGCTCCAGCAGGCGCTGAAGGAGTGCTTCTTCAACGTCGAGCTCGAAGTCGGCGAATGGAATCAGGTCTTTACCAACTGGCGCGAGGGCGCAGGCTCGGCCGGCGCGCGCGGCGCCAACGCCACCAACGTCACCTTCTCGGCCATGGACCCGTTCTTCGGCATGATCCGCTTCGTGACGCGGCAGACCAACCCGCCGGCCTCGAACAACTGGGGCTTCTTCAACTCCGACGAGTTCGACCAGCTCGCCGCGACGGCCCGCTCCACCTTCGACAATGCCGGCCGCGACCGGGCGCTTGCCGCGCTCCACAAGCGGCTCGTCGAGGAAGCCCCGTTCCTCTGGGTCGCACACGACGTCGGCCCGCGCGCCATGTCCGCGCGCGTCTCAGGCGTGGTGCAGCCGCGCTCCTGGTTCATCGACATCGCGCCGATGGACATCCGCCCGGGCTCGTAACGCCCCTTCAGGCCGGCGCGCGGAAACCGCGCCGGCCTTGCCGGACCTCTCGGCTGCGTCGGACTCTACCGGCGTAGCTTGCCGCTCGCCCGAAGCGGCGGCTCCCCGACGGCTGCATCGCGAGGCCTGAAGTTACATGCTCGTCTATCTCGGCAAGCGGCTCGTCTACACGATCCCGATCGTCATCGGCGTCTCGATCGTCTGCTTCATGCTGGTCCATATCGCGCCGGGCGACCCGCTGGTCTCCGTGCTGCCGCCGGATGCCTCCGAGCAGCTCAAGATCCAGATGATGCAGGCCTACGGCTTCGACCGGCCCTATTACGAGCAGTTCTTCAAATGGTGCCTGCGCGCCCTCCAGGGCGATCTTGGCACCTCCATCGCCTCCGGTCGCTCGGTGACGGGAGAGGTGCTGAACGCCGTGCGCAACACCCTGCTTCTGGCGGTGGTCGCAACCTTCATCGGCTTCTTCTTCGGCCTGTTGTTCGGCTTCGTCGCCGGCTATTTCCGCAACAGCGCCGTCGACAAGATCGCCTCGATCCTGTCGGTCATCGGCGTCTCGGTGCCGCACTACTGGCTCGGCATGGTGCTGGTGATCGTCTTCGCGGCCCAGCTCAACTGGCTGCCGCCCACCGGCGCCGGCCCCGGCGGCTCGTCGGAATGGCGTCCCGACTGGGCCCATATCCGCCATCTGATCCTGCCCGCGGTGACCATGAGCGTCATCCCCATGGGCATCGTGGCGCGCACCATCCGGGCGCTCGTCGCCGACATTCTCTCGCAGGACTTCGTCCCCGCCCTGCGGGCCAAGGGCCTCTCCGAGCTCGGCATTTTCGGCCATGTCGTGAAGAACGCCGCCCCGACCGCCCTCGCCGTCATGGGCCTCCAGCTCGGCTACCTGCTCGGCGGCTCCATCCTGATCGAAACGGTGTTCTCCTGGCCCGGCACCGGCTTCCTCCTGAACGCCGCGATCTTCCAGCGCGACCTGCCGCTGCTCCAGGGCACGATCCTCGTCCTCGCCCTGTTCTTTGTCATGCTCAACCTGATCGTCGACGTGGTTCAGACCGCCATCGACCCGCGGATCCAGCGGAGCTGAACCGATGACCTCCGTCACCTCGTTCATTCCGCAAGACCCGGCCAAGAGGGTCGCGCCAATCGAGAAGTCGCCGGGCTACTGGGCCGGGGTGTTCCAGCGTTTCAGCCGCGACAAGCTCGCCATCGCCGCCGGCGTCATCGTGCTGCTGCTCATCCTCATGGCGATCCTCGCGCCGCTGGTCGCGCCGATGGACCCCTATGCCGGCCGGACCATCCGGCGCCTCAGGCCCATCGGCACGACGGGCTTCCCGCTCGGCACGGACGAACTCGGCCGCGACATGCTCTCGCGGCTGATCTACGGCGCGCGCTTCTCGCTGATGATGGGCGTGACCCCGGTCATCATGGCCTTCGGCATCGGCAGCCTCATCGGCATCGTCGCCGGCTATGTCGGCGGGGCCACCAACACGGTGATGATGCGCACCATCGACGTGTTCTACGCCTTCCCCTCGGTGCTGCTGGCGGTCGCCCTCTCCGGCGCGCTGGGCGCTGGCATCCAGAACGCCCTCGTTTCGTTGACCGTCGTGTTCATCCCGCCGATCGCGCGCGTCGCCGAGGCTGTCACCACGCAGGTCCGCAACCGCGACTATGTCGAGGCCGCCCGCGCATCGGGGGCCAATGCGCTGACCATCATCCGCGTCCATGTGCTCGGCAACGTTCTCGGTCCCATCTTCGTCTATGCGACCGGCCTCATCTCGGTGTCGATGATCCTCGCCTCGGGCCTCTCCTTCCTCGGCCTCGGCGTCCGCCCGCCCGAACCCGAATGGGGCCTGATGCTGAACACGCTGCGCACGGCGATCTATACCCAGCCCTATGTGGCGGCGCTGCCGGGCGCGATGATCTTCATCACCTCGATCTCGTTCAACGTGCTGGCCGACGGCCTGCGCAACGCCATGGACGTCAAGGTATGAGCCAGCCCCTCCTCACCGTCCGCGGCCTCGTCAAGCATTTCCCCATTGCCGGCGGCCTGTTCGGCCCGAAGAAAGTGGTGCGCGCGGTCGACGGCGTCGGTTTCGACGTGCTGGACGGCGAGACCCTCGGCATCGTCGGTGAGAGCGGCTGCGGCAAGTCGACCACCGCGCGCCTCCTGATGCACCTGATGCCGCAGACCTCGGGCGAGATCCTGTTCGATGCGGCGAAGGTCGGCTCGCCCGACTTGTCGCTATCCGACTACCGGCGGCAGGTGCAGATGGTGTTCCAGGACAGCTATGCCTCGCTCAATCCGCGCCTGACCATCGAGAGTTCCATCGCCTTCGGCCCGCAGGTTCACGGCGTGCCGCAGCGCGAGGCCATCGAGCGCGCCCGCGACCTGCTCGCCAAGGTCGGGCTGGAGCCCTCGCGTTTCGCCGGCCGCTATCCGCACGAGCTCTCCGGCGGGCAGAGGCAGCGCATCAACATCGCGCGCGCGCTGGCGCTGAGGCCGCGCATCGTCATCCTCGACGAGGCCGTCTCGGCCCTCGACAAGTCGGTCGAGGCGCAGGTTCTGAACCTGCTGATGGACCTGAAGGACGAGTTCAAGCTGACCTACATCTTCATTTCCCATGACCTGCACGTCGTCCGCTACATGTCGGACCGGGTGATGGTCATGTATCTCGGCAAGGTCGCCGAGATCGGCCCGTCGGAGGCGATCTTCGACGCCCCGCTTCACCCCTATTCGGCCGCGCTGACGCGCTCGATGCCGACCATGGACCCGGATAACCGCACCACGGCCGCGCCGTTGTCCGGCGATCCCCCGAACCCCATCGACCCGCCACCGGGATGCCGGTTCCACACCCGCTGCTCCTTCGCCGAAGGGGTCTGCTCGCAGCGCGAACCCGTGCTGACGGCGGGCGGAGCCTTCCACCACGTCGCGTGCCTGCGCTCCGAACCGGGTTCCGGTCACACGATGGCGCCGTCTGCGGCAATCGCGGCGTGAGGACGAGACCATGCTGACCGCGCCTCCCCTTGTCGACGTCCAGAACCTCAAGGTCACCTTCACCGGCGGGCCGAAGCCGATCTGCGCCGTCAATGGCGTCGACCTCGCGCTGGAGCGCGGCGAGACGCTGGCGATCCTCGGCGAATCCGGCTCCGGCAAGTCGGTGACGCTGCGCGCACTGCTGCGCCTCAACCCGGAGAAGCGCACGAAGGTCGATGGCCGCATCGCGGTCGGCGGCGAGGACGTGCTGGCGCTGAAGTCCCGCGAACTCCAGGCATTCCGGGGCCGCACGGTGTCGATGATCTTCCAGGAGCCGGCGCTGGCACTGGACCCGGTCTATACGCTCGGCCACCAGATCGCCGAGACCATCGTCAAGCACAATGGCGGCTCCTACGCCGACGCCAAGGCCAAGGCGCTGGACCTGTTCGAGCGCGTGCGCATCCCCTCGCCCGAGCGGCGGCTGGAAAACTACCCCCACGAAATGTCCGGCGGCATGCGCCAGCGAGCCATGATCGCGCTGGCGCTCGCCTGCAATCCCAAGGTCCTGCTGGCCGACGAACCGACCACCGCCCTCGACGCGACCGTGCAGATCCAGATCCTGCTGCTGATCCGCGAGTTGCAGCGCGAGTTCGGCATCGCCGTCATCTTCGTCACCCACGATATCGGCGTCGCGGTTGAGGTCGCCGACCGGGTCGCGGTCATGTATGGCGGCCGCATCGTCGAAACCGGGCCGATCCGCGACATCATCCGCAGGCCGCGCCACCCCTACACGATCGGCCTCCTCAGGAGCCGCGCCCAAGGGGATCACAAGACGTCCGCGATGGCCAAGGGCACTCGCCTCGACGCCATTCCCGGTTCGCCGCCCGATCTTGCCAACCTGCCGCCGGGATGCTCGTTCGCGCCGCGCTGCAAGCTCGGAACGCCCGCTTGCACCGAGGCGGTGCCGGAACCGGTCGCCGTCGGCGCCGGCCACGAGGCGCGGTGCTTCCGCACGGACGAGACGGCTGCTGCCTGATGGGTCAGCGCGACTGCCGATAAATCCCGGAAAAGCTGACATTATGGCCGCCGCAGCCGCCATTGTCGGTGACGATCATCCACGGTCCCACCAGCCTGAGGGAGACACGGCAGAGCCCCTCGCCGCCCGTGTCGAAGGCCAGCGTCCCGTTCGGACCTTCGGCGAAGGCCATGAACGTGCCGGCCTGCACATCGCCGCGCGGCACCGCCGCGTTGAAATTGCCCATGTTGACGCCGCCGCGCCGGACACGCTCGGGATCGCTCGCGCCGTAGGTGGCCTCGCCTTCCAGAACCCACTCGCGATTGTCGTTCTGCGTGATCGTGATGGTCTGTTCGGGACCTGCCGTCCATCGCCCGGTCCAGTCGGGCGTATTGGCCGGCGGGATGAGCATCAGCGCCGCCGCCGGCAGCCACCCCGCGCGCGCCTGCCCGTTGCCGGCGAGATAGACCGCACAGCGGAAGCCGCCGACCTCCTCGCCGACCACTACGCCGTTGCCGGGAATGAGATAGGCGCGCTCGCGACAGGCTTCCGTCGCGGCCGGGCAGCCGGTGCGGGCCGTGACGTTCTTCACGAAATTGACCCGTGGCGCATCATTCCGGACCACCGCCGCGCGCAATTCGGCGCTGGCGCGGAAACTGTCGCCGTAGCAGTCCCCCGGCCCGGCGGCGGCCTCGCCCGCTGCCAGTGCGACGGCGGCGGCCAGAACTGTCGCCAAGCGCTTCATGACATGCACTCCGGAAGATCGGTCATCCCAGTCTTCCCGCCGCTGCGTTTCCGCTTCATTGCGTCGCGAAGCCGGACCCGCGAGAGTGCGGCCCGGCCAAGCTGCGGCAGAGCGCCGCGACGGCTTTCGTAACGCCGCCCGCGCCGCCATCTGCGGGGGGCGGGAATTGCAGCAGGAAACAGCCATGCAGGCTCAGGCAACCGGACCGGCATCCGATACCGGTCATCTCCTTGAGGGCGCTGACTTCTCGGACACCTATGGGATCGCGGTCGAGGAGCCTGATCTGGACGCCATCGCGGCTGCACGCCACATGATGGCGCGCACGCCGCGCTGGGTGGCGGGGCTCCTCGTCGTCCGCAACCTCGCCGTCGCACCTTTCGGCCTCAGGGGCGCCCCGCCGGAGCGCACCTCCACGCCCGAGCGGATGGGCTTCTTTCCGGTGATCTCGCAGACGCCCGAACGCGTCGTGCTCGGCTTCGACGACCGCCATCTCGACTTCCGCGTGGTCGTCGACGTGATGGGCGACGGCGCGACCCGCCGCGTCATGGCAACGACACTGGTGCGCACCCACAATCTGTTCGGCCGCGGCTACCTCAAGGCGGTATTGCCGTTCCATCGGATGATCGTCCCTGCCATGCTGCGACGGGTCGCTCGCCCCTGAAACCGCGGCCCCCTCAGCCGATCCGGACAGTCATGCATCTGACCATCGTCAATCCGAACACCACGGCCTCCATGACCCGCGCCATCGGCGAGGCCGCCCGCGCCGTCGCCGCGCCGGGCACGCGGATCGAGGCGGTCAATCCCGACAGCGGCCCCGCCTCGATCGAGGGTTATTACGACGAGGTTTTCTCGATTCCGGGCATGCTCGCCGAAATGCGCGCGCGCCCGCACGCAGACGCCTTCGTCATCGCCTGTTTCGACGATACCGGCCTCGACGCCGCGCGCTCGCTGGTGAAAGTGCCCGTCATCGGCATCGGCGAAGCCGCGATGCACATGGCGACGCTGCTCGCGACGAAATTCTCGGTCGTCACGACGCTCGCAGTCTCGGTGCCGGCGCTGGAGCACAACGTCCACAAATACGGGTTCGCACACCACTGCGCGCGCGTGCGCGCCTGCGAGGTGCCCGTGCTCGAACTGGAAAACCCGGCCTCCGACGCGCGCTCCCGCATCTCCGCCGAAATCGCCCGCGCCAAGGCCGATGACCGCGCCGAGGCCGTCGTGCTCGGCTGCGCCGGCATGGCGGACCTCGCGGCGGCGCTGTCGGCCGAGCACGGCCTGCCGGTCATCGACGGGGTCGCCGCCGCGGTGAAACTCGCGGAAAGCCTGCACGGCCTCGGGCTGAGGACGTCCAAGGTCGGCGGCTACGCCCCGCCGCGACCGAAGACCTATTCAGGCGTCTTCGCCTCGGCCGCCGTCTCAACGGAAGATTAAAGAAGCTCTGATAGGACAATTTCGCAGATTTTGTATCAGGTCAGGCATCCCGTGTCCGCCGAACCCGTCGCCGAGCGCCGTACCCTGCCGCGCAACCGCACTTTCTGGAAGGGAACGATCCTGTTCCCCGGGGGCCTGCGCTCGAGCGAATGCACGGTGCGGAACTTCACGGCGAAGGGCGCGCGCCTCGACTGCGGCGGCGTCATCGACATTCCCGATCATTTCGACCTCAAGATCCCGCAGAAGGGCGAGACCTTCGCCTGCCGGGTCATCTGGCGCCGCGCCCCCGAGATCGGCGTGAGCTTCGCTGCCGCCGAAGCCCAGTCCGAAGACGCGCTGACGCGCCAGGTCAGGGAACTGGCCGACCAGAACCGCCGGCTGATGCGCCGCATTCACGAACGCGAGAGCTGACAGGACTGACGCGCGCCAGCCCTCTTGCGCGGCGCAGCATAATCTGGCGGCTATCGGGCATCGCGACCCGGAGCCCGCATGCCCCCGAAAGCCGCCATCATCCAGCCCATCCTCATGGCCGGCGTCATGGCCTTCCTGATGACCGCGCTGATCACCTATCTCAATCTCGGGGTTCCCCCGGATTATCTCGCACGCTGGATGAAGGCCTTCGTCATTGCCTGGCCGGCCGCGGCGATCGCGGCCTATATCGCCATCCCCGTTGCCCGGCGCGCCACCGGCCGCATCGTCGGCTGGCTCGAAGCCAAGGGATACTGACGGTGCCGACGGCGGCCGAGCGCCTTGCGGGCGCGGCGACGCCAGCGCGCCTCGCCCTCGCGCTGGGCGCGGTCGCCGCCGCCTTCCTGCTCAATGCCTATGCCAACCTGCCGGTCGAACAGGCCCTGCGCACCGGCGACTGCCAGTTGCTCGACTGCCTCCGGCCGCAGCGTCCCGAGGCCCGCCATGCCGGCTACTCCGCGGCCGAGTTCCGTGAGTTCCTCGCGGCCATCGGCCCGTTGCGTCGGCAGGCGCTGTGGGCGCTCGTCGCCGATCTGCCGCTGATCGCCGCCATCACCACGGCGCTCCTGACGGCCGCCGGGCTTGCGACACGCGGCCTGCCGCTTTCGGACCGCAACAGCCGCATCCTCATCCTGCTGCCTCTGGCCTTCGCGGCCACCGACCTTGCCGAGGATATCCTGCTCGCGGCCGCCTATTCCGCCCTCGCCGACCCGGCCGGGGTCCTGCCCTGGATATCGGCGCTGAAATTCGGCCTGCTGGTCGCGAGCGCGCTGCTGAGCATCGTTCTCGGGCTGGCCCGCGCCGTCCAGAACTGAACGGCAACGGGCGCCCCCGAAGGCGCCCGCAGTGTCTTCGAGTGCCGCCCCGGTCAGACGGCGGGCCTGGGCGCGTTGCGATCAGCCATGAACCGCTCGAACTCCTCGCGGTCGCGCGCCCGCTTCAGGCGATCGAGGAAGTCGCCGAACTCGGCCTGCGCATCGACCAGCTTGCGCCGCTCGTCCTCCAGCCGGGCCAGCTCGGCGCGTTTGAAGTCCTCGAAAGCGCTGTTGCCGGTATCGTGATCGAGGCCGCCGCCGAGGCGCATCGGCTCCTGAGCCGAGGGCTCGCCCCGCGTCGCGCCGCTCCATTTTTTCCACGCCAGAACGGCAAGGCCGACCGGCCAGAACAGCGCGAAGCCGACGATCATCGCAACCAGTTCCAACGGATGCTAGCGGCGGGCGGCGGCGCCGCGCCACGAGCCCGCAAAGGGCGGAAGCCGGCCGCTACGCGCCATGCCGGACCATCTGTTCATCTCAAGCTGCATCTGGGTCATGACATTCTCCTCACACGCGCTGCATATTGAGAATGTAAATTACATTATCATTTCGATGCGAGATGTCAAGGCGAGAAGCCTCGCTCCTGACAGTCCGATGCGTTCAGACCGGCTGGCCGCGGTCCTTCAGGGCGGGCATGAGGCCGCGCAGCAGGGCCTCGACGCCGATCTCCAGCGCCCTTTCCGGATCGACGAGACCCTCCGGCATGGCCACGGATCCGGGCGCGGCCAGCGACGCGAGACCGTGCGTCAGGCCGAACACCAGCAGCGCGGCAAGCCGCGTCGTTTCCGGATCGGACGTGCCGAGTTTTCGGCCGACCGCCTCGCGCAGCAGCGCGAGGCCGGGATCGTCATCCGGCCGCGCCGGACCGTCGGCGGAGCCGGTATTGAACATCGCCGCGTAGAAGGCCGGCTCCTCGCGCGCAAAGGCGAGATAGGCGCGCCCCATGGAGAGGAAGCCGTCTTCTCCACCACCGCGCGCAGCCGCGCCGAGCCGCCCACCAAGCTCCTCGAAACCCTGGCGCGCCACCTCGCGCAACAGCGCCTGCCGGTCCTTGAAATGCCGGTAGGGTGCGGCGGGCGAGACACCGGCCAGCTTGGCCGCGTCCGACAGTGTGAAGCCCGCCGGCCCACGTTCGGCAATCAGCCGGCGCGCCGCCTCGACCAGCGAGCCACGCAGGTTGCCGTGATGGTAGCCGCGTCGCTCGGCCAGTTCGGAATCGGGTAGCTTCACCATGAAGTTAAGAGCATTGACATCGCCGGCAACGGAGGTCAAGCGCCGGCTCCATGCGACGTCGCTCGATAAAACATCGCATGGGACAGGAACCCTCACCTATCGCCACGCGTTGAACGCGTCGAAATTCCCCAATCATGTCAATGAAGGCGCCGGGAGGGTTCGACGACAATGTCCGTTTCCCCCTGTGGATTGCCAGAATCCGCTTTGCGGGCTTCGCCAAGCCGCCTTAGCTTTGCGAGCCCGGTTCCTGAAAAGGGAGGTCAGCCGTGGAGCTTGTGCGACACACCAACGTGGTTGCCGCCTGTGCGGCCTTCGCGTTCCTGGGGGCCATCCTGTTCGGCGCGTTCTAAGCCATCCCCGCCGCGGACGGCCGGGCCTGCGGCTCCGGCGCAATCGATCGAATGCGGAGACGATCAACGTCTCGCCCTTAACGCTAACGACGCCGGACCCGAGGTCCGGCGTTGTCTTTTCCGGGGGCCGCTTCTACCCTGTCGCATGCGCTGTCCCGGCGCGGTTTGTTGCGCGGGCGTGGGCTCCTCGCTCCCGGCGCGGCATCCTCCGACATCTCGCCGCAACATTGCCCTGCGACAAGGGCCGCCTTCCATCCGCCTCCCGCCTCGTTCCGAGCATCACGTTCCGCGTCTCCAGTCCGGCAGGGCAGCCATGACCAAACTGATCATGAGAAGGCCGATCCACGGCCGCGCGCTCGTCGTCGCCCTTGCGCTTCTCGGATCCGGTATCGGAACGGCCGCAGCGCAGGATTCCGACGAATTCTATGCGATCGCGCGCGGCGATTACGGCCGGCGCCCGGCCGCTTCCCAGCAGAGCCGCGGCTTCAGCTTTCCCGGCCTCCCCCTGTTCGGCGGCAACCGGCGCGAACTGCCGGAGGTCACCGTCCGCCCGAACGGCCCGCCGCGGTCGAACGAGAGCCAGGGCCGCACCGCATCCGGCGAGAATGTCGGCGGTCCGCGCGCCTTCTGCGTGCGCACCTGCGACGGCTTCTTCTTCCCGGCCGGCCCCGCCATGTCGGGCGAGGGCCGGGCGGCCCAGCAGACCAGTTGCAGCAGCATGTGCCCGGGCGCCGAAGTCACGCTCTACACCGTTGCGCGCCAGGGCAGCATCGAGGACGCGGTCGGGCCGCGCGGCCAGACCTATTCGGCGCTGCGCACCGCCTTCCGCTTCCGCCAGACCATGGATCGCGCATGCACCTGCCAGAGTGTCGCGACCAACGGTCTCGCACGGCTGCCGATCAACCGGGATTTCACCCTGCGCGCGGGCGACGTCGTCGTGACGGAGCAGGGCGTGCGGGTGTTCCGGGGCGCCGCGCGGTTCCCCTACCGCAACCAGGATTTCGTCGAGGCCCGCGCCTATGGCCGGCTGCCGGCCGACATCCAGCGCCGCGTCGCGGAGATCCAGGCCGGCATTCAGGCCCGCGACAGCGGCACGGCCGCTCCCGTCGCCCGCACTGGCCGGCTGGGCGCGATCACGCCCGCGCAGCAGCCCGCGCCCGTCGCTGCCTCGACTGCCAACGCAACCGTTCGCGTTCTGGACATCACGCGCCGGCCGGCGGCTTCCGTCCTCCAGTAAATGAAGCGTCCGGCGCGGGCGACGCGGCCCGCGCCGATTTGCGCGACGGTTGATCAGCGATGCCCGGTTGCGCTATGAGGCGCGCCACGATCGGACATGGCGAGCCATCCTGCCCGCCGCCGGCGGTCCGGCGGCAATGCCGGAATGGCATGAGCTTGCGTCCCTAGAGGCTGACACGTCCGGGCGAGCCGAAGGTTCCGAACAGATGACCAATGAACCCGCTGCGGCAGCTGCCGCCGCGCCTTCCGAAGCAAGCGCCGCGGCCAGCGAGCTTCCGCACGACGCCACCACCGGCGCCGGGCACTCGCAGGCGAGCTTCTGGGGTCTCCTGATCGGCTCCATCGGCGTCGTCTACGGCGATATCGGAACCAGTCCGCTCTACGCGTTTCGCGAGGCGGTCGCGGCGGCGACCGGCCATGTCCCCGGCGTCGTGCCCAGCCGCGACCTCGTGCTGGGCGTCATCTCGCTGATCCTCTGGTCGCTGATCCTGATCATCACCGGCAAATATGTGCTGCTGCTGCTGCGCGCCGACGACAAGGGCGAAGGCGGCATCCTCACGCTGGTCGCTCTCGCGAACCGCGCGCTCGGCAAGCCGAGCTATGTCGTGGCGCTCCTCGGCATGGCGGGCGCGGCGCTGTTCTACGGTGACGCGGCGATCACGCCGGCCATCTCGGTCCTGTCGGCCGTCGAAGGTCTGAAGCTCGTGACCCCGGTCTTCGAGCCCTACATCGTGCCGATCACCGTGGTCATCATCGTCGGCCTGTTCGCCGTGCAGAGCCACGGCACGGCGCGGGTGGCCCGCTTCTTCGGCCCGATCTGCATTGTCTGGTTCCTGGCGATGGGCATTGCCGGCCTGCTGCACATCTGGGACGACCTGACCATCTTCTATGCCTTCAACCCCTATTACGGGCTGGTGTTCGTGGCGAACAACGGCACCGTCGGCCTGCTGGCGCTCGGCGCCGTCTTCCTGGCGGTCACCGGTGGCGAGGCGCTCTATACCGATCTCGGCCATTTCGGCCGCAAGCCGATCCAGTGGGCGTGGTTCATGCTGGTGTTCCCGGCGCTGACGCTGAACTATCTCGGTCAGGGCGCCATGGTCCTCGCGCATCCGGAGACGCTGTCCAATCCGTTCTTCCTGCTCGCGCCGTCCTGGGCGCTGCTGCCGATGGTGATCCTGGCGACACTGGCGACCATCATCGCGAGCCAGGCAGTGATCACCGGCGCCTTCTCGCTGTCGCGGCAGGCGATCCAGCTCGGCCTGCTGCCGCGCATGGCGATCCGCCACACCTCCGAGGAGCATTCCGGCCAGATCTACCTGCCGGCCGTCAACTGGGGACTGCTTGTCGCCGTCCTGGCGCTCGTGCTCATGTTCCGGTCGTCTTCGAACCTCGCCTCCGCCTATGGCATCGCGGTCACCGCGACCATGCTGATCACCGCGGTCCTCGCCTATTTCGTCGTCCGCCGCCTGTGGCAGTGGAACCTCGCCGTGTCGCTGATCGTCATGGTGCCGCTGATCGTCATCCACTTCATCTTCTTCGGCGCCAATCTGCTGAAGCTGGTCGATGGCGGCTGGGTGCCGCTGGCGATCGGCGCGGTCATCCTGTTCCTGATGATCACCTGGCGGACCGGCACGCGGATTCTCGCCGACAAGACGCGCCGCATCGAGGTGCCGCTCGTCGATCTGCTCAAGAGCTTCGAGAAGCGTCCGCCGCATCAGGTTCCCGGCACGGCCATCTTCCTGACCTCCGACCACGGCTATGCGCCGGCCTCGCTGCTCCACAACCTCAAGCACAACAAGGTGCTGCACGAGCACAACGTGTTCCTGGCGGTGAAGAGCGCCGACACGCCGCGCGTGCCGGAGGGCGAGCGGATCACCTACGAGAAGATCAACGACCGCTTCTCGAAGCTGATCATCCGGTTCGGCTACATGGAGACGCCGAACATCCCCAAGTCGCTGATCGCCTGCAAGAAGGTGGGGCTGAAGTTCGACATGATGTCGACCTCGTTCTTCCTGTCGCGGCGGCACCTGAAAGCCTCCGGCAAGCTCGGCATGCCGCTCTGGCAGGACTACATCTTCATCGGCATGGCGGTGAACGCCAATGCGGCCTCGGACTATTTCCACCTGCCGACCGGCCGCGTGGTCGAGGTCGGTACGCAGGTGACGATCTGATCCGGCATGAGCGAAGCTGACCTCCGCCTGTTCCGGTCGGCGACGTTCGTCGTCGCGGCCGGACTGTCGGCAGCCCTCATCGTCATCTACCCGTTGTTCGGCGTCGTCAGCTTTGCCGACGGCAGCTTCTTCGTCCTGTCGATCCTGTCACCGGACCCCTGGACGCTGGCCTGGGCGAGCTACCCGAACCGCCTCAGCGCATTCGTCCTCACCATCCTGCCGCCCTTCCTGGCTGGACGCCTCACCGGCAGCGCGTCGTTCGCGGTCGGCCTCTACGGCGTGATCATGGCGTCCCTGCCGCTCGCCGGCCTGCTCGCGACGCGCCTGCTCGAGGACAGGGGTTCCAGCCTGTCGTTCTGGTGTGCGGTTTCCACCATCGTACTGGCCCTCAGCGTCGCCTTCTTTCCGACCGAGATGTGGCTTGCCCATGCGCTGGTCTGGCCACTGCTCGCCTATGCGACGCGCAGGGCCAATGTCCGCACGCTTCCGCTGGCGATCTTTGCGCTGGTCACAGCCTTCGTCCACGAGGCGGCAGCGCCGCTGGTCGCACTGGTGCTGCTCAACGGCTATCTGGTGAACCGCGAGCCACGCTTTCTCGCCGTGCTGACGGCCACGGTCCTGCCGGCGCTCATCGTCAAGGTGGCAGTCCGCATCCCCAACGCTGAAATCCAGCGGACCGTCCACGAGAACGCGCTGAACTTCCTCAGCCCCGACAATCTGCTCAACAACATCTCGCTGACCGTGGTGATCGGCCTCGTCCTGCTGCAGGCCCTGCTGCTGTTCAGGACGCCGAAGACGCGTGCGGCGACGCTCGTCATGGTCGCTTCGATCGTGGCCGTCGCAGCCGTGATCATGGTCGTCTGGCCGGGCGAGCCGCATGTGCTGCGCCGCTACATCGCGCGAACCATCGTCTTTTGTGGTCTCGCCGCCTTTCTCGGGCTGATGCTGCTGTTCCGCCTCGCCGAGACATTGCGGCCCGAACTCGCCGGAAGGGCCGGGGCCCTGTTCCGCCGCCACCAGAAAACGCTGGCGCTCAACCTCGCCATCGTCGTCGCCGTGTCGGCCTTCGGCCATGCGTTCGAGGCCGCCCGCTTCCTCTTTCACTGGCAGGCTCTCGAGGCTGTGGTCGCCGGACCTGCGCCCCCGGCCGCAGCGCTGCCGAAGGGTGTGTCGCTGGTCTTTTCGGATGGTTCGCGCACGGACGGAACCGCCATTGCCCCGCAGCGGGGCTGGCCCGTCGCCTGGGACTGGTCGCTGCCCTATCAGTCGGCGGTCAATCTCGGCGAGGCCGGGCGCGACTTCATCGTGGTGATGCCGGCGGCAGGCTTCACGCCGATCACGTGCGCCACCATCGGCGCCATGGATGCCGAACGCAGCCTCGCGCCCCGCGCGCGGGTGGATTTGCTGAGGCGGAACATCTGCCGCATCGAGGCGGCGGCCCGGACCACGGCTTCCCGGGCCCCCTGAACGGCGTCAAGGCCGGGCGGCGCGCCACTGGCCGGCGGGCGGCGGCCATAGCTCCCTGACGCGCCGGACGCCCTGCAACTGCGGCGGCAATGGCAGCGGATCGGCCGGGCGCGCCTCGCAGACCCCCGGTCGCTGCGCCACGCAGCGCGAACCGAAACAGCGGGCGTCGGGGAGGCCGACGTGAGGCAGCAGCACCCGGTCGAATATGACGGTGTTGAATGCCGGGAGCCTGGCCGCGAAATCGTCAGGTCCGGCAATCTCGAAGAACGGCGCCGGCTGATGCATCTGCGAGTAGCCGCCGGTTTGCGCCCACCGCACGCCATAGCCGCCGATCCCGCAGACAGCGCCAAGCCGGGAAATGGCGAGCGAGGCCTCGACATCGTCCTTCTTCTCGATCCACGCCGAGCCCGCTGCCGGCGTCATCATGAATCCCGGCAGTCGACCGACGATGAACAGCGCGAGCAGCGCCGTTCCGGCCGCCGCCTGCCACAGCGGGGCAGACGCCCTCGAAGGCAAGCTGGCAAGAATGCCGGAGCGGACGAACCAATGCGCCGAGGCCGCGATCCCCAGCCCGACCAGCGCCTGCACGATGAACATCAGCGGGTAGAGGAAGCGGAGCTCCTTGTGGGCGATGGGCAGATGGGTCGCCAGAACCACGAGAGCAATGCCGGCCGCCAACGGCAGGAAGCGCGCGCCGATGGCAGCGAAAACAAGGATGGCGACGAGCGCGCCGCCCCAGACGACCAGCAACTGGGCGGGATAGTCGAACCAGGGATGCTCGCCGAAATGCGAGGAGACCCCATAGGTCAGGTTGTAGGTGAAGTTGTGCCAGTAGGAGAGGAACGGCGTGCCCCACGTCACCCAGTCGAGCGCGCCGGCAAAGGCCACCGCCAGCGCCGCGCCGACAGCCAGCCAGATCGCCCTGTGCAGCGGCCAGCGGATCAGGGCGAACAGCCCGACAAGAGCGACGGCGGGGGCGATCTGCAGGCGGACGGCCACCGCCAGCGCCGCAAGGATTCCGGCCAGCACAAGCCGCCCGCGATTCTCGACCACCCTGCCCGGAAAGGCGAGGTAGAGCGCGATGACGAGCAGGTGGCCACCGACGACTTCCGTCAGCGCCTTGCCGCCGAAGAAGACCAGTTCCGGCGCGAAGGCCGGCACAGCTGCCGCCGCCAGCGCGAGACGCAGGCCGAACAGCCGGTGGGCCCAGAGGAAGACGCAGGTGACGGCCGTGGCCCCGATCGCCCCCAGAGCGGAGCCGACGACCGGCAGATAGATCTGCGGCCCCTCGCCCAGGAAGCGGCTCGCCCGCATGAGCCCCGCGATGAAGCCGGGGAGCAGCCATGAGCGCACCGCGTGCTCGAACTCCCATGGCACGAAGCCGTAGCCGAAGACGATGCGGTGGGCCTGCTCGAGGCTCTGGAAGACCTCGTCGGGATGATGGACGTTCGGCAGGATCAGGACCACTGCCGTCCTGGCGATCCAGGCCGCCAGGAACACCGTCGCGATGGCCCAGACCGGCGGCGTCTTTGAGGTCTCGGCGGCCATAAGTCCCTGAAGCGATCCCGCGCCCGCAATCGACACTCGATAGCCGAAAGACGCCGCGGAGGCGACGGCCGAGTCATCAGAACGTGAGTCAGCGCTTCAGTTCATTCGGTCGCGACATTCGTCGGCTTCATCAGGCCCGGATCGTATCGGCATGTTGCTCTGACGGGACTACATCCTCGTCGGCATGGGGTGAACACAAATGCAGCCTCGGACTATCTTCACCTGTCGACGGGGCGGATTGTCGAGGTCGCAACGCAAGTGGCGATCCGATTCCCGCCGGGCGAAGCCCGACGGGCAGCTTGCGACGGCATCAGGCCGCCTGGGCCGTGTCGAAGAAGGGTTGGCCGATTTGCCGCAGGATGTCGTTCAAATCGTAGGTGAAGCGCTCGCCGGCCAGCAGCCCATCGCGGAAACTGACAACCACAGTGAACGGGAAGCGGATGGTCCGGCCGGTCGGCGGGATGCGGAGGAATTCGCCGCGGTGAACGCCGGCGAACCACGCCTCTCCGATGGCGAGGTCATCGCGCACCCAATGCAACCGCCCCTCCTCCGTCACCACTCCGAAGGCATTCCACCAGAGCTCGTAGTGGCGCCGCGCGCCCTCGCGGCCGTGCAGCGTCATGCCGATCGGCCTGTCTTCGAACACGCAGTCCGGGTGCAGCGTCGCCAAGGTTACCGCCATGTCGTGGCGGCCCTCGGCCTCCAGATGCCGTGCCAGGCAAGCACCGTTCTCGTCCTTCGTGGCCATCGCCCTCTCCTCCCGTGGCCATCGACAGCGATGGCTCGTCGCGCCTATTATCAGAGCACGAATATAATATAAGAACTCTTACATTATGAGCAAGATGGAAAATTCAACTGGTGCGCCGGAGATCGGCCAGGGCAAGCGCGGCGAGGACGGGCATATCGGCTACCTGCTGCAACAGGCCGCGGGTGTGTTCCGCCTGCGCATGGCCCGTGCCCTGGCGGACCTGGACGTTACGCCGCCGCAATTCGCGGTGCTGACGATGCTGTCGGCCTATCCGGGGCTGTCCAATGCCGAGCTGGCGCGCCTTGCCCTGCTCACCCCGCAGACCCTCAGCGTGATCGTCGCCAACCTGCTGCGCAGCAGCGCCGTGGTCCGCCATGCCCACCCGGTACACGGTCGCATCCTGAACCTGGAGCTGAGCGACGCCGGCCGGCAACTGCTGGCCCGGTGCCGCGACCGCGTCCATGCGATCGAGGCCGAGCTGGTAGCCGAAACTCCACCGGATGATATCGGAGCGGTCCGGCGCTGGCTGGTGCGCGTCGCCCGGCAGGGGGGCGGCACGCTGGAGGAAGGCTGACAAGCGCTCCGGCCAGACAGCCTCCCGGCCGAAGTCCTGATCGACCCGCCGGTATCGGCCGCCGGCCGCTGCTCTACTCCGCCGCGACGCTCATCGTCTTCATCAGCGCGGGATCGTAATTGAGCACCGGCGCGAGCCAGCGCTCGGCCTCCTCCACCGCCCAGCCCTTGCGCTTCGCGTAGTCCTCGACCTGATCGCGCTCGACGCGGCCGACGCCGAAATATTCGCTGTCGGGGTGCGAGAAATAGAGGCCGGAGACCGACGAGCCCGGCCACATGGCGCGGCTCTCCGTCAGCTTCACGCCGATGGCGCGCTCGGCATCGAGCAGGCGGAACAGCGTGTCCTTCTCGGTATGGTCGGGCTGGGCCGGATAGCCGGGCGCCGGGCGGATGCCGCGATACTGTTCGAGGATCAGTTCCTCGTTGGAATAGGCCTCGTCCGGCGCATAGCCCCAGAGTTGCTTGCGGACGATCTGGTGCATGCGCTCGGCGAAGGCTTCCGCGAGGCGGTCGGCCAGCGCCTTGGACAGGATCGAGGAATAGTCGTCCTTCTCCGCCTCGAAACGCTTCGCCAGCGCCTCCTCGCCGATGCCGGCGGTGACGACGAAGCCGCCGACCCAGTCGGCCTTCGTGCCGTTCGGCGCCACGTAGTCCGACAGCGCGATATGGGCGCGCTCGCGGCCCTCGCGGCGGGCAATCTGCTGGCGCAGCGTGTGGAGGCGCGCGACCTCCTGCGTCCGGCCCTCATCGCCGTAGAGCGCGATATCGTCACCGACGGCATTGGCCGGCCAGAAGCCGACCACGGCCTTGGCCGTCAGCCACTTCTCGCCGACGATGCGCTGGAGCATGACCTGCGCGTCCTTGAACAGGGTGCGCGCGGCCTCGCCATATTTTTCGTCGTCGAGGATCGCGGGATAGCGGCCCTTCAGCTCCCAGGTCTGGAAGAACGGCGTCCAGTCGATGGCGCTGACGAGGTCGGCGAGATCGAAATCCTCGAAGACGCGCGTGCCGATGAAGCCGGGCTTCGGCGGCTGATAATCCTTCCAGTCGAGCTTGAGGCCGTTGGCGCGGGCGTCCGCCAGCGGCAGGCGCTGCTTGTTCTGCTCGCCGCGCAGATGCGCCTCGGCGATCTTGGCGTATTCCGCCCTGATGTCGGCGACATAGGCCGGCTTCTGCTCGCTGGACAGCAGCGCCGAGGCGACGCCGACCGCGCGCGAGGCGTCGAGCACATAGACGGTCTGGCCCTGATTGTAGTTCGGGTGAATCTTCACCGCCGTATGGACGCGCGACGTGGTGGCGCCGCCGATCAGCAGCGGCACGTCGAAGCCCTGCCGCTCCATCTCGCCGGCGACATGGACCATCTCGTCGAGCGACGGCGTGATCAGGCCGGACAGGCCGATCATGTCGACGTTGTGCTTCTTCGCCTCGTCGAGGATGCGCTGCGCCGGCACCATGACGCCGAGGTCGATGACCTCGTAATTGTTGCACTGGAGCACGACGCCGACGATGTTCTTGCCGATATCGTGGACGTCGCCCTTGACGGTCGCCATCAGGATCTTGCCGTTGGCCGGCTTCTCGGCGAGCCCCATGTCGCGCTTTTCCTGCTCCAGGAAGGGCTGGAGATAGGCAACGGCCTGCTTCATCACGCGCGCCGACTTGACAACCTGCGGCAGGAACATCTTGCCGGAGCCGAACAGGTCGCCGACATGGTTCATGCCGTCCATCAGCGGGCCTTCGATCACGTGCAGCGGCCGCGCCGACTGCTGGCGCGCTTCTTCGGTGTCCTGCTCGATGAACTCGGTGATGCCGTGGACGAGCGAATGGGTCAGCCGCTCGCCGACCGGCTTCTCGCGCCAGGACATGTCCTTCTTCGAGTCCTGCTGGGCGGCGGCGCCGTCGCCCTTGAAGCGCGCGGCATTGTCGACCATCCGCTCGGTCGCGTCGGGCCGGCGGTTGAGGATCACGTCCTCGCAGAGATCGCGCAGTTCCGGGTCGATCTGGTCATAGACCGGCAGGGCTCCGGCGTTGACGATGCCCATATCCATGCCGACCTTGATCGCATGGTAGAGGAAGACCGAGTGCATCGCGGCGCGGACGGGCTCGTTGCCACGAAACGCGAAGGACAGGTTCGACACGCCGCCCGAAACATGAGCATGCGGCAGGTTCTTGCGGATCCACTCCGTCGCCTGGATGAAGTCGACGCCGTAATTGTTGTGCTCCTCGATGCCGGTCGCCACCGCGAAGACGTTCGGATCGAAGATGATGTCCTGGGGCGGGAAGCCGACTTTCTCGGTGAGAATCTTGTAGGCGCGCGCGCAAATCTCGGTCTTGCGGGCGAAAGTGTCGGCCTGACCGACCTCGTCGAAGGCCATGACCACGACGGCCGCGCCGTAGCGGCGCACCTTCCTCGCCTGTTCGATGAACTTCTCCTCGCCCTCCTTCATGGAGATCGAGTTGACGATGGCCTTGCCCTGCACGCATTTCAGGCCGGCCTCGATCACCTCCCATTTGGAGCTGTCGACCATCACCGGCACGCGGGCGATGTCCGGCTCGGCGGCCATCAGGTTGAGGAAGGTCACCATGGCCTTCTCGGAATCCAAGAGGCCCTCGTCCATGTTGACGTCGAGAACCTGCGCGCCGTTCTCGACCTGCTCGCGGGCGACATCCAGCGCGGCGGAATAATCGCCGTTGGTGATCAGTTTCCGGAACTTCGCCGAACCGGTGACGTTCGTGCGCTCGCCGATATTGATGAAGGACGCGACAGCGGGGGTGGTCATCGGGCACTCACGGGAATGGAAGGAAGTTCGCAGCGCATCACGCCGCGAACTCGAAGGCTTCGAGGCCGGAAAGCCGGAGCTTGGTCTCGATCTGGGGAATAGCGCGCGGCTTCACGCCTTTCACCGCCCTGGCGATGGCGGCGATGTGGTCGGGCGTCGAGCCGCAGCAGCCACCGACGACATTGACGAGGCCGCTCGTCGCGAACTCGCCGACCATGGCGGCCATGGCTTCCGGGCTCTCGTCGTAGAGGCCGAACTCGTTGGGCAGGCCGGCATTCGGATAGGCGCAGACCAGCGTGTCCGCGACCTTCGCGATGGCGGCGATATGGGCGCGCATTTCCTTGGCGCCGAGCGCGCAGTTGAGCCCGATGGAGAACGGGCTCGCGTGCATGAGCGAATACCAGAAGGCCTCGGGCGTCTGGCCGGACAGGGTGCGGCCGGACAGGTCGGTGATCGTGCCGGAGATCATGATCGGCAGGCGCGCACCCTTCTCCTCGAACACCTCCTCGATGGCGACCAGCGCCGCCTTGGCGTTGAGCGTGTCGAAGATCGTCTCGACCAGCATGATGTCGGCGCCGCCATCGATGAGCCCCCTCGCCTCCTCGGCGTAGGCTTCGCGAAGCTGATCGAAGGTGATGGCGCGGAAGCCGGGATTGTTGACGTCCGGCGAGATCGACGCCGTACGGTTGGTCGGGCCGAAGGCGCCCGCGACGAAGCGGCGGCGGCCATCCTTGGCTTCGGCCGTCTTCGCGGCGTTCTTGGCGAGCCGCGCCCCCTCGTAGTTCAGCTCGTAGGCGAGTTCCTCCATGCCGTAATCGGCTTGCGCGATGGAGGTGGACGAGAAGGTGTTGGTCTCGACCATGTCCGAGCCCGCCTCGAAATATTCGAGGTGAATCGCCTCGACCACGTCGGGCCGGGTCAGGATCAGCAGGTCGTTATTGCCCTTGAGGTCGTGGTTCCAGTGCTTGAAGCGCTCGCCGCGGAAATCGGCTTCCGAGAACTTGTAGCGCTGGATCATCGTGCCCATGGCTCCGTCAAGCACGAGGATGCGCTCGGAGGCGGCCTTGGCCAGGGCGGCGAGGACTTCGGCGCCATCGGCATGGCGGGGAGTGAACTGGGTCATCGGGCATGTCCTCCGGAACGAAGGGAATCGTGAATCATCAGGCCGCAACCGCGCTGACGCCGGCCTCCTGCGGGCGCATGCCGAGCAGATGGCAGATGGCGTAGACGAGGTCGGCGCGGTTCATCGTGTAGAAGTGGAAATCGGTGACGCCGCGATCGACGAGATCGAGCGCCTGCTCGGCCGCGACCGCCGCCGCGATCAGCTTGCGCGTCGCCGGGTCGTTCTCCAGCCCCTCGAAGCGGCGGGCGAGCCAGTCGGGCACGCTCGCGCCCGTGCGCGCCGCGAAGCCCGCCGTCTGCTTGAAATTCTGCACCGGCACGATGCCCGGCACGATCGGGATGGTGATGCCGGCATCGCGGGCCCGGTCGAGATAGCGCAGGTAGACGTCGTTATCGAAGAAAAATTGGGTGATGGCGCGCGTCGCGCCCGCATCGACCTTGCGCTTCAGCATCTCGATATCGGTGTCGATGGAACCGCTCTCCGGATGCTTTTCCGGATAGGCCGAGACCGACACCTCGAAATCGCCGATGGCCTTGATGCCCGCGACCAGCTCCGGCGAACCCTCATAGCCGCCGGGATGGCTCTCGTATCTCGTGCCGACGCCGCCGACCGGATCGCCGCGCAGCGCCACGATATGGCGCACGCCCGCCGCCCAGTAGTCGCGGATCACCTCGTCGACCTGCTCCTTCGTCGCTGCGACGCAGGTGAGATGCGCGGCCGGTTTCAGGCTGGTTTCCTTGATGATGCGGGCAACCGTCGAATGGGTGCGCTCGCGGGTCGAGCCGCCGGCGCCGTAGGTCACCGAGACGAAGGCCGGATTGAGCGGCGCCAGGCGCTCGATCGAGTCCCACAGCGTCGCCTCCATCTCCTCCGTCTTGGGCGGGAAGAACTCGAACGACACCTTGAGGCGCGACCGCGAGACATAGCGGCTGGGCTTGTAGGAGGAGGACATCAGGCAACCTCGACGGCTGACACATCCGGCTGGACCGGAAGATCGGTGATGATGCGCGGGTCGCGGCCGACCCAGATGGAAACGGTGAGATCGCCGTCGCGACGGCTGTCGGGTTCCAGGTTCTGGAAGCGGACGGGCTCGAGGCCGGCGGCCTCCATCCAGCCCTCGATCACGTCGCGGGAAAAGCCGAGGCGGCGGTGCGCCTGCGCCTCGCGCAGGAATTCCTGCTCGTGCGGCGCGAAATCGACCACGACCAGACGGCCGCCGGGGCGCAGCACCCGGGCCGCCTCGCGGATGGCGCGCGCGCCATCGTCGAGGAAGTGCAGCACCTGATGGATGATGACAGCGTCATAGGCATCGCGCGGCAAGGCCAGCGAATAGATGTCGCCGGTGCGCACGGAACAATGGCGGATGCCGGCGCGGTCGAGCGCCGCGCGCGCCAGCGTCAGCATTTCCGGATTGGCGTCGATGCCGAGCCCGCGCTCGATCTCCGGCGCGAACAGTTCGAGCATCCGCCCCGTACCCGTGCCGAGATCGAGGAGCGAGCGCACCGGACGGCCGGCAAGAGCATCCCTGACCGCCTTCTCGACCCGCTCCTCCGCGACATGCAGCGCGCGCAGGCGGTCCCAGTCGGCGGCATGGCGGCGGAAGAAGGCCTGCGCCTCCTCCGAGCGCTTGGCGCGCACCTCGGCGAGCCGGTCGCGGTCGCTGGCGAGGATCGGATCGGAGTGGTCGACCAGCGCCACCAGCGCCGCGACAGCCCTGACGCCGGCACCCTCGCCCGCCGCCCGGAAGAAGGCCCAGGAGCCCTCCTTGACCCGCTCGACGAGCCCGGCCTCCAGCAGCAGTTTCAGATGGCGCGAGATGCGGGGCTGGCTCTGGCCGAGGATGTCGACCATATCGGTGACGGTGAGCTCCGCTTCCGCCGTCAGCGCCAGAAGACGCAGGCGCGTCGGTTCGCCGACCGCCCGCAGCACCGCCACGGCATCGTCGAAATCGTGCGCCTTGGAAATCCTCGGGGATAGCGTCGCCACGGGCCTCACTCACATATAAAGATATCTTTATGCCGTTATCGTTTTAGATTCAAGGGGTAGCGCTGCCGCCCACACGCAGGAGGGAGCGTCACACGGAATGTTCTCCTATGATCCGTTTTTGTTCTTGTTTTGATCCAGTGCCAATGATACACATTTCGCCATGGCACCCCCCCTCTCCCGGAAGGACATCGATCTCACCGAACGGCTGAACGCCGGAGGCATGGAGGCCGCCGCCGCCCGTCTGTTCGGTACGCGCACGGCCCGGGCGCTGGACCTGTCGTCGGGCCCTGGCGTCGGCGAGGACCGCCGCCGCGGGCGCGGCGCGCTGACCAACGCTTCCGGCCGCTACGAGAAACAGAGCCGCGAGGCCGTCGATGACGGCTGGGGCACGATCGACGAGCTGCCCGAGCTCGCCACCACCGTCACCGAGGAGAAGGCGCGCCGGATCATCACCCGCAACGATTCGCCGGACCTGTCCTTCGACAGGTCGATCAACCCCTATCGCGGCTGCGAGCACGGCTGCGCCTACTGCTTCGCGCGGCCGACCCACGCCTATATGGGCCTCTCCCCCGGCCTCGATTTCGAGACCCGGCTGTTCGCCAAGCCAAATGCCCCGGACCTTCTGGAAAAGGAGCTCGCCGACCCCGCCTACCAGCCGCGCACCATCGCCATCGGCACCAATACCGACCCCTATCAGCCGATCGAGAAGACCTGGATGCTGACGCGGCGCATCCTCGAAGTGCTGGAGAAGGCCAACCATCCCGTCGGCATCGTCACCAAGAACCACCTCGTCACCCGGGATATCGACGTCCTCTCGCGCATGGCGAAGAAGGGGCTCGCCAAGGTGGCGATCTCGGTGACCACGCTCGACCGCAAGCTGGCGCGCTCGCTGGAGCCGCGCGCCTCGACGCCGCCGAAGCGGCTGGAAGCGATCCGCATGCTGTCGGAGGCCGGCATCCCGACCGCCGTGCTGGTCGCGCCGATCATTCCGGCTGTGAACGACGCCGAGATCGAGCGCATCCTCGACGCCTGCTGGCACATGGGCGCGCGGGAGGCAGGCTATGTGCTCCTCCGCCTGCCGCTGGAAATCCGCGACCTGTTCCGGGAATGGCTGGTCGCGAACCGGCCGGATGCCGCCCGTCACGTCCTCTCGCTGGTGCAGGGAACGCGCGGCGGCAAGGATTATGATTCGACCTTCTTCATGCGGCAGAAGGGAACCGGGCCCTTCGCCTGGATGATCGGCCGCCGTTTCGAGGTGGCGCGCAACAGGCTGGGCTTCAACAAGCGCACGCTGAGGCTCGCCACCGAACATTTCACCCCGCCGCCGCGCAAGGGGCCCGCCGCCGCCGAACAGCTCAGCCTGTTCTAGGAAGCGGGGACGAGGACAAGGACGCGCACATGACCGAAGCCCTGACACCCGCCGCCATCGCGCTGATCACCCTCGGCGTCGCCGATCTTGCCCGCGCGACAGCCTTCTACGAGGCGCTCGGCTTCATCCGCTCGGCCTCGCAGAGCAATGAGCAGGTCACCTTCCTGAAGGCAGGCGGCGTGGTGCTGGCCCTGTTCGGCCGCGCCGAGCTTGCCCATGACGCGAACCTTTCCGACGCGCCGCGCGGCCCTTTCGGCGGCATCACCATCGCCCGCAATCTGCCCTCGAAGGCGGCCGTCGACACGGCGTTCCGGCAGGCGCTAGCCGCTGGCGCCGCCCCCCTCAAGCCGCCGCAGGACGTGTTCTGGGGTGGCTATTCCGGCTATGTCGCGGACCCGGACGGCCATCCGCTGGAACTCGCCTGGAACCCCTTCTTTCCCCTCCGGGATGACGGCGGCATCGATCTGCCCGGGTAGGTTCGAACGGTGGCAGAGACGCGGAGCGGGTGAGAGGCCCGGCCGTTAAGCCTCTGGTCAGACCCGGACGCTAGCAAGCCACCCGGCGCGCCCGTGGAACGTAAGGCCATCCCCCTGGCCCGCCAGCGGCTGACCGGATCGCGGAGCCGGGCCGAGGCGGTCCCTCTGCCGCATCGATATCGCCGCAGCTTGCAACCCGGCGGTTTGGCGGGATCTCCTGAATCGATCCCTGAGGCAGTTGAATCGGAATGTAGCAGCCGGATTCAAATCATCAGCCGCCCACCACAAGCCGCTGATGCGATTCGGGTTTCACCCCTGAATCTGAATCGGAACGGCAAGCCGCGGCACGGCTTGGCAACGCGCGGCTTGCTCCCCGGGGCCGGTTGGGCGAAACCGCGTTCATGACCGCTCCCGTTCCGACCTTCACCCTCGAACGCCGCGCCCTCGCGCAAGGCTTCGCGCCCGTCGCCGGCGTCGACGAGGCGGGGCGCGGCCCGCTCGCCGGGCCGGTGGTCGCGGCGGCGGTGATCCTCGACCCCGACGCGGTGCCGCCGGGTCTTGCCGATTCCAAGGTGCTGGACGAGGCACGCCGCGAAGCCCTCTACGAGGCGGTCATGGCGACCGCGCTCGCCGTCGCCGTCGCCTCCGCCTCCCCTGCCCGGATCGACGCGACCGACATCCGCAAGGCGACGCTCCACGCCATGGCGGCTGCGGTCGCCGGCCTCGCGGTCCCCGCGCGCCATGTCCTCGTGGACGGCCGCGACCTTCCGCCCCTGCCGCTCGGCGTCACCGGCGAGGCGATCATCGACGGCGACGCGCTGGTTCTGTCCATCGCCGCGGCCTCGATCATCGCCAAGGTCCACCGCGACCGGCTGATGCGCCATGTCGATGCGGCGCATCCGGCCTATGGCTTCGCGATCCACAAGGGCTACGGCACGAAGGCGCATCGCGCGGCCATCGCGGCTCACGGCGCCTGTGTCCATCATCGGATGACCTTCGGCAGCCTGAAGAAGCGCTGAGCGCCGCGCGGCTAGAGTCCCAGCGTCTGCCGGATCGTCAGCATGTCCCGCCAGGCGAGCCGCTTGGCGATCGGGCTGCGCAGGAGATAAGCCGGGTGGAGGGTGGCGATGGCGCGTATCTCGCGGCCGCCGGCCTGAAAGGGCATGAGCCGGCCGCGCGATTTCATGATGCCCTTTAGGCCCAGCAACGTCTCGGTGGAGGGCGCGCCGACGCAGACCAGCAGCTCCGGCGCCTTCAATTCGATCTGGCGACGGATGAACGGCTCGCAGATCGCAATCTCCTGCGGCGTCGGCGTGCGGTTTCCCGGAGGCCGCCACGGAATGATGTTGGCAATGTAGGCATTGGCCCGCCGGTCGAGGCCGATCGAGGCCAGCATCCGGTCCAGCAGCTGACCGGACCGGCCGACGAAGGGCTTGCCCTCGACATCCTCGTCGCGGCCGGGCGCCTCGCCGACGAACATGATCCGCGCGTCGCGTGCGCCGTCCTCGAAGACGGTGCGGGAGGCGGTCGCCTTCAGGGCGCAACCATCGAACCCTTCAAGCACCGCCCGCAGCTGGTCGAGGTCGCCGGCCGAACGGGCCGCCTCGCGGGCGGAAACGACGGCGGATTCGGGCGCGGGCGGCGCCCCGGCGGCGCTGACGGGCTGCGGCCGCTGCACGACGGGCGCGGACGGCCGCTCTCCGTCGGGCGCGCGGGTCGCGGGACGGGCCGCCGGGCGAGCCTCTTCCCGGGCCTCGATCTCCGCTTCGCCCTTCGCCAGCCAGTCGGTCGCCTGCTCGTCGATGGCGGCATCGACGCCGGCATCCCGGTAGAAGGCGAGCAAGGCCTCCAGAGCGTCCCTGTCCATGAGTGCGGTCATCGCGGGAGCTTAAGCCACGGCGGGCTGAAAAGCGAAAGGCCGGAGCGCTGCGACCCGCTCCGGCCTTCGGTCTCGACCTGCCTGCGACAACAGGGAGACGTTCCGATCGATCAGCGGCGAACGGGCTGCTGGGCGGGGTTGGCGACAAGAGCCGGGCCGGCGCCGCCGCCGTTCAGCGAGACCCACTGGTTCGGGTCGGTCTGCGCCTGGCGCTTGATGAAGCGGTAGCCGGTCTCGTGCCAGAGCTTCACCTCGTTGGTGAAATTGTCGAGCACGTAGTCGCCGCGGTCGGTGACGACGGTGAGGATGGCGTGGCCGTCGCCGGCAAGATCGCGCACCACGGTGATCAGCAGCGCCTCGCGCGGCACGCCGAGGGCGATGAGGCGGCGCTTCTTCTCCAGCACCAGGTCCTCGCAGTCGCCTTTCCCGTCAACGGGATAGGTCCAGTATTCCTCGACGCCGAAATTCTCCTGATCGGAGACCTGCGCGATCTCGCGGTTCACCGCCAGATTGACGCGGGCGAGCTGGGCGAAAGCGGCGGAGGTCAGCGTCAGGCTGCGCGCCGACGCGGAGCGCTGCGCGCAATCGGCCGGGTTTTCCGAGCAGAACTGCACCCAGCCGATGGGCGGGGTGGAAATGGCGCCCGCAGGCAGCGAGACCGGCCGGCGGCCCGCCTGCTGGGCGGAAGCCTCGACCGACAATCCGCCCGAAACCGCGGCGACAGCGCACACAAAAAACCAGGACGCAAAGCGACGCATGGGTGAAAACCCCTGAACCAACGATGACTGCCCTGCGACCCGGGGTCATTAATCTCCTGTTAATCTTTCCGGCTCAAGTGCGACGTTAATATATCGTTAACGATGGCCCGGCCCGAGTGCCGGGCAGGCAACACCGGCCCCCTCCGAGCGGCGATCAGCCCGATGCGAATGCCGGCGGCACGCCGCCACAGGGGCCTCCCGGTTTGCCGGCGATGCGAGTTCCCGGGCGGCGCGCTAGCGAGCGGCGAGGCCCATCCCCGCGAGTTGCCGGCCGACGACACGGGGATTTCGACGCGCCTGCCGCGTCCGAACATGTGGACCATTTCGGCCAGCAGCACGTCGCCGCTCCGCGTCAGTTCGGCGATCTGGCGCTTCATGGCGAGGCTCGTCACCAGCCAGAGCAGCAGGAAGCAGAAGGCGACCAGCCTGCCCATGATCCCGAAGACCATGCCGAGATTGCGCCCGCCCTCCTTCAGGACGGCGATCGCCGCCGCCAGCGCGAAACCCGCGAGGATGCAGGCGAGAATCCTGCCGCCATCCGGTTGCCGAACAAGGTCCGGTCCTTCGCCGCCTCCCTTCATTGTTGCAGCGCCGGCATATTATATTATGCTCACTGAGCATTATAAGTGTGACAAGGAGCCATGACCGAGCTCGCTTTCATCCTCCTTCCTGTCCTGCTGCTGGCGGTTCCGGTCGTCCTGCTGGTTCGCGCCGCGCGGCGGCCGGGCTGGACCAGGATCGAGGCGCGGATCGTCGCCGCGCGGCTCGGCGAGAACGACACCGGGTCGGTCACGCAGTATTTCCCGGTTCTCTCCGTCGCCTATGTCATTGGCGGCATGGAACAGGTGGCGCTCGACCTGCCGGTCGCACGCGAGAGCCATCCGGATGCAAGGCGCGTCCGGGGCCTGCTCACCGGCCCCTACGGCGTCGGCGCACCGGTCGATATTCTCTGTAATACGCGCAGCCCGGAGCGGGCGTCGATCGCCTGAGGCCGTCGCCCCGGCCGCCGCGCATCGGCGGGCAACCGCGATAAAATGGGCGTCCAGCCGTGCAATTGCCCCCGGGAGGCGCTCGGCCGGCTGCCGGCCTCGGGCCCGGATTTCAGCGCCGGGCCGCTCCGGACATCCGCTCCTTTGCGATATCGGGCCGAAGGCCGCCCCCGACCGCGAACCCTCTCCCGCTCGGCGCGTTGTCATCCCGCGCGGAGCGTGCTTTAGAAAACCAACAAACTCCAGAGTATGGCGCCCGCCCGGCGCTTGAAATCACAAGGGGAATTCGCGATGGCCGAACCTGCCGACCTGCCCGAGCGCGAAGGCATGGACTACGACGTGGTGGTGGTCGGCGGCGGGCCGGCGGGCCTTGCGACCGCGATCCGGCTGAAGCAGCTCAATGCCGACCTGACCGTGGTCGTCGTCGAGAAGGGCTCGGAAGTCGGCGCGCACATCCTGTCCGGCGCGGTGATCGATCCTGTCGGCCTCGACAAGCTGCTGCCGGAGTGGCGCAGCGATCCCGACCGGCCGCTGAAGCAGGAAGTCACCGACGACCGGTTCTATTTCCTCGGCCATTCCGGCGCGCTGCGCCTGCCGAATTTCGGCATGCCCGGCCTGATGAACAACCACGGCAATTTCATCGGCTCGCTGTCGAACGTGACGAAATGGCTGGCGGCGCAGGCCGAGGCGCTCGGCGTCGAGATCTATCCGGGCTTCGCGGCGGCGGAAGTGCTGTTCGACGACAAGGGCGCGGTGCGCGGCATCGCCACCGGCGACATGGGCATTGCCCGCGACGGCGAGATCACCGACCGTTTCACGCGCGGCATGGAGCTGCGTGGCAAGTACACGGTCTTCGCCGAGGGCGCCCGCGGCCACCTGACCAAGCAGCTCATCAAGCGCTTCAAGCTCGACGAGGGCCGCGAACCCGGCAAGTTCGGCATCGGCCTGAAGGAAATCTGGCAGGTGAAGCCGGAAAACCACAAGCCAGGCCTCGTCCAGCACTCGTTCGGCTGGCCGCTCGACATGAAGACCGGCGGCGGCTCGTTCCTCTATCACGCCGAGGACAACCTCGTTTACGTCGGCTTCGTCGTGCACCTCAATTACGAGAACCCGACGCTCTCGCCCTTCGACGAGTTCCAGCGCTTCAAGCAGCACCCGATGGTGCGCCCCGTTCTGGAGGGCGGCAAGCGCCTGTCCTACGGCGCGCGCGCCATCACCGAGGGCGGCTGGCAGTCGGTGCCGAAGCTCGCCTTCCCCGGCGGCGCGCTGGTCGGCTGCGCTGCCGGCCTCGTCAACGTGCCGCGCATCAAGGGTTCGCATAATGCGATCCTCTCGGGGATGCTGGCGGCCGAGCACCTCAGCGAGGCCATCGCGGCCGGTCGCGAGCACGACGAACTGGCGGCCTACGAGAATGCCTGGCGGTCCAGCGCCATCGGCAAGGACCTGTGGACCGTGCGCAACGTCAAGCCGCTCTGGTCGAAGTTCGGCACGATCGGCGGCGTCGTCCTCGGCGGCATCGACATGTGGATCAACTCGCTGTTCCGGTGGTCGCCCTTCGGCACGCTGAAGCATGGCAAGGCCGACTTCCAGACGCTGAAGCCCATCGATCAGGTGAAGCCGATCGTCTATCCGAAGCCGGACGGGGTGATCTCCTTCGACAAGCTGTCGAGCGTGTTCATCTCGAACACCAACCACGAGGAGGATCAGCCGATCCACCTCACGCTCAAGGACCCGTCGGTCCCGATCCGTGACAACCTGCCGAAATACGGCGAGCCGGCGCGGCTCTACTGCCCGGCGGGCGTCTACGAGGTGGTCTATGCCGACCCGGAGGCGAAGACCGACCCGAAATTCGTGATCAACGCGCAGAACTGCGTCCACTGCAAAACCTGCGACATCAAGGACCCCGCCCAGAACATCAACTGGGTGACGCCGGAAGGCGGCGGCGGCCCGAACTATCCGGGCATGTGAGACAATCAGCGAGGGGCGCCCACCGGCGCCCCTTCTGCTTTTCGGTGCCCCGTCAGGTCCGGTTGATCGACACGCCGCCCTCGACCGGCAGGGCCGCGCCGGTGACGAAGCTCGACGCGTCGGAGGCGAGGAACAGCGCGGCCTCGGCGATCTCGTCCGGCTCGGCCAGCCGCTTCAAGGGGTAGAGCCCTTCGACGAAGGCGCGCATTTCGGGCGTGCTGATCACCTGCCGGCCCATCGGCGTGTCGGTGCCGCCGACGATCAGGACATTGGCGCGGATCTTCTGCGGACCGTACTCGGCCGCCAGCACCTGCATCAGGCCGATCAGTCCCGCCTTGCTCGCCGCATAGGCCGCCATGCCGGGAAAACCGACCGTGTGGCCGACGAAGGACGAGGTGAACAGGATCGACCCACCGCCGCGCTCCATCATGGCCGGCACCTGATGTCGCGCGCAGAGGAACGAGCCGGTCAGGTTGACGTCGATGGCGTCCTGCCAGCCGGCCAGCGAAACGGTCGCGGCCGGCCCCATCTCGCCAAGCGCGCCCGCATTGTTGAAGGCAATGTCGAGGCCGCCGAACCGCTCCCGCGCGATGGCGACCGCTTCTTCCGCCACCGCTTCGTCGGCGACGCTGCCCGCGAGCACCGCGATCTCGCCGCCCGACGCGACGACCTCGCCGGCCAGCCTGTCGAGCCCTTCCCGCCCGCGCGCCACCGCCACGATCCGCGCGCCTTCAGCAGCGAAGCGGATCGCCGCCGCCCGGCCGATGCCGGAACTCGCGCCTGTGACGATCGCAACCTTGTCCCTGAGCCTTGCCATGTCCTGCTCCTGTCATGCGGCGGCCATCCGCCACCGAGGAGCGCGACATGCAGGATCGGGCGGCCGGCCGGCCACCCGATCCCTCCACCCGATTTCCAGGCTTGATCCGGTCCTAGCGCGAGACCCGGTACAGGACCATGCGGTGGCCGTTCTGGCAGCGCGTGGAGAGCCGGTCGGGCGTCTCGACCGTCACCGCGCAGCGCGAATAGGGCATCGGCCGGCCGTTGTCGCAGACGCCGCGGAAGTTGATATGCGACGTGCGGCCGGTCCAGCGGCCGCGCCCCTCGGTGCCGCAGCGGCCTTCCCCCGAGTGGCGAAACAGTTCGCGCGCGATCAGGATCGCGCGCTGGCTGCGAATCTCGACGCCGGGCTGGCCGCCCGGCCGGGCGGCCCACTGCCCCGTGAAATCCTCGATGCGGTGACCGCCGCCGGCCTGCGGCGGGCGTTGCTGCTGGGCCGACGCCATATCCGGCAGGGCGATCAGCACGGTGGCGGCGAAGGCCGCGGCGGCGGAACGAAACGTCATGGCGGTGATCCCTCGGGATTTGCCGGCCATCGTAGAGGGCGGCTTGCGGCGAATCCGTGTCAGCGACACTAACCCGCCCTCCGCGCGCATGACAGCAGCGCGGCTGGCCACACCCGGATGGCCATGCGGGCACGGCGTGATAGGCATCGGCTTTCGCCCGCGAGAGCGCCATGCCGACAAGCCTCACCATCACCGAACTGACCGAACGCTTCCCCGACTTCCGCGTCGCCGTCCTCGTCTGCGACCACCTCGCCATCCCCGCCGTGCGGCCGCCGGAGCTCGATCGGCTGATCGCTGAGCGCGAGGCCGCGGCGCGCGCCCGCTACGGCGGTTCGGAGCTTGCGGAGATACCCGGCATCGCGGCCTGGCGCGCCGCCTACAAGGGCTTCGGCATCAAGAAGACCAGCTACCGCTGCTCGGTGGAACGGTTGATGAAGAACGCGCTCGCCGAACGCCCCCTGCCCGCCATCAACCCCTTCGTCGACGCATACAACGCCGTCTCGCTCGCGGCCGTCGCCTGCGTCGGGGCGGACGACCTCGGCAAGGCTGAGGGCCCCTTCGCGTTCAGATATTCCCGCCCCGGCGACAGCTTCATCGACATGGCGGCGGAAGCCGGCGAGGACCCCAACGATCCGCCCAAGGACGGCGAGGTCGTCTATGCCGGCGCCGCGCACGTGCTCTGCCGGCGCTGGAACTGGCGGCAGGATGCCCGCTCCATCATCACGCCGGCGACCTCGCGCGCGATCCTGACCATCCAGACCAATGGCTGGGGCGACCTCGACGCGGCGGTGGCGGATGCGCACGACCTGATCGGCCGGTTCTGCGGCGGGCGTGTCTCGGTCGCCGTCGCGGACCGGAACAGTCCGGCCGTCACGGTCGTTTGAGACAAGCCGCGCAGAGTTGCGCCGGACGACCATCGCCGGATGGGCCCGGTGCCCCATATGCTGCTAGCCTAGCCTTGTTCACCCCCGGAGGAGAATGACATGAACCGCACTGCGAGCGCCGTCTGGACCGGAACCGGCCGCGACGGAAAAGGCAGCCTGACCACCCAGTCGGGCGTGCTGGATGCGACGCCCTATTCCTTCACCACCCGCTTCGAGAACGAGAAGGGCACCAACCCCGAAGAGCTGGTCGCCGCCGCCCATGCCGGCTGCTTCACCATGGCGCTCGCCTTCGCGCTGCAGCGCGAGAACCTCACCGCCACCGAGCTGAAGACCGAGGCCGTGGTGACGGCCGAGAAGGATGCCGTGGGCTTCAAAGTGTCCAAATCGGCGCTGAAACTGACCGCCAAGGTGCCCGGCGTCGACAAGGACAAGTTCGGCGAGATCGCAAAGGCCGCGAAGGAGGGCTGCCCGATCTCCCGTCTGTTCAATGCCGAGATCACGCTGGACTGGACGCTGACCTGAGGCGAGGAGCTTCAGTATAGGCGCGCCCCGCACCGCCGCGATCCTTCTCCCTCTGTTGGGAGAAGGTGGCGCCGGCAGACGCCGGACGAGGGGCGGCCGTGTCATGCCCCTCACTCGCCCGCGGCGCATGCGCCCTCTCCCGCATGGGGAGAGGGTTTGCGCAAAAAGCTGCCGCGCTGAGCGAGAGACAAGGGCGAGCGGGAAAGATCGGCGCGTGGTGACCGCGCCCCGATCTCCCCCATCCCACTGAGATTTTTCCTCAAATCGGCCCGATCCGTTAAACCGCCCCTCATCACTTGGCCCGCATCATCTCCGGCTGTTGCGTTACGCCGCGAGGGGCCATGGCCGACAATGTCGCGATGAATTTCCGCAAGAAGCGGGGCCAGCCGGCGGCCGCCGAGCCGAAGGGCGAGGACGGGCTGTCGACAATCTGGCTCGTGGTCGCGGCGGCGGCGATCGGCTTCGCGGCCTATGCCTTCGTCTCGCAGGGGGGCATCGGCGGGGGCCTGTTCGGCCTCCTGCGCTCGACGCAGGCGCCACCGGCCGCGAGCGCGCCGCCGGCCGCCGGACCGCGTGTCATCGCGGTGGTGCCGGGCGTGCGCGAGATCGAGGGCGGCGGCGTCACCGGCATGTCGCTGCAGGGAACGCAGGGCCTGTCGCTGAGCTACGTGCCCGTCGGCCCGGTGGTCATGCGCATGGACAAGTCCTTCGTGGAGGTCGACGGCCAGCGCCTGATCGTCCCGCCCATCGGCCAGCAGCGAACCGGTCGGGCCGTGCTCGACCATGCCATGAAACTGTCCAACGACCTGCGCGGCCTCGCCTTCACGCCTTGCGACCGCAGCCTGCGCTATCTCGCCGCCGCCAACATCAATCTGTTCGTGGCCTCGTTCATGCCGCTGCGCGCGCCCATCGACAGCCGCGCCGCCGCCAACACTTCCTTCTGGTCGCGCACCGAGGCGAGCACCGTTCGCCGCACGGTCCACGAACTCGCCGAGAAGGGCGCGCTCGCCCCGTTCGATTTCGGCATCGACACCTCGCCCGAGGTGAAGGGCCTGTTCGAGGGCGTGCGGCTCGGCCAACCGGCCTGCGGATAAACTATTCGTCAGCGCGATTCGCCGCGGTTTTGCCGGAATTGCGGAGCGATATGCCGCAATGCATCATGCGGGGCAGGAGGGATTCATGCCGCCAGTTCTGATGGGGGCCGCCGTGGCGGCCGTTGTGATCGCGACCTTCATCCTGGTCCGCCGCAGCCTGACGCTGCAGGCGCGCCCCGTTCGCGCCGAACAGCCGATCCGTCGCCTGCGCCGCGATCCGGTCACGGGCGAGTACCGCCCCTACTGACGGCGGTTGACCCCCTCGCACCCTGACTTTAAGGGTCGGCGCGCACCTTGCCGCAGGCCGCCAGACCCATGTCCGTTTCCGACCTTCCCGCCCATATGCGGCCCGAACGCTCGTTCCAGGGCCTGATCCTGACGCTCCATTCCTATTGGGCGGACAAGGGCTGCGTGATCCTGCAGCCCTATGACATGGAAGTGGGCGCCGGCACCTTCCACCCCGCGACGACGCTGCGCGCGCTGGGACCGAAGCCGTGGAACGCCGCCTATGTGCAGCCCTCGCGCCGCCCGAAGGACGGCCGCTACGGCGAGAACCCCAATCGCCTCCAGCACTATTACCAGTATCAGGTGATCCTGAAGCCGAACCCGCCGAACCTGCAGGAGCTCTATCTCGGCTCGCTGGAGGCTATCGGCCTCGACCACAGGCTGCACGACATCCGCTTCGTCGAGGACGACTGGGAGAGCCCGACGCTCGGCGCCTGGGGCCTCGGCTGGGAGGTGTGGTGCGACGGCATGGAGGTGACGCAGTACACGTACTTCCAGCAGGTCGGCGGCATCGAGTGCGATCCGGTGTCGGTCGAGCTCACCTACGGGCTCGAGCGCCTCGCGATGTATCTCTTCGACAAGAAGAGCGTCTACGACCTGCCGTTCAACGATCCCGGCAGCCGCGCGCCGATCCTCTATCGGGAGGTCTTCCACCAGGCCGAGGTCGAGTACTCGAAGCACAACTTCGAGCATGCCGACGTCGCGATGCTGCTGCAGCACTTCAAGGACGCGGAGAAGGAATGCGAGGCGTTGCTCGGTGCCAAGCTGGCGCTGCCCGCCTACGACCAGTGCATCAAGGCGAGCCATCGCTTCAACCTGCTCGATGCGCGCGGCGCGATCTCGGTCGCCGAGCGACAGGCCTATATCGGCCGCGTGCGCGCGTTGGCGAAGGCCTGCTGCGAGCAGTGGCTGGAGAACCAGTCGTGAGCGCCTCCATCGCGTCGTCGCGGCGAGGGGCCTCGCGTCATGGCTGAGCTCCTCATCGAGCTGCTGAGCGAGGAGATCCCCGCGCGCATGCAGGCGCGCGCGGCCGACGATCTCAAGCGCCTCATCACCGACGGCCTGAAGGCCGCCGGGCTCGCCTGGACCCGCGCCGACGCCTATGCGACGCCGCGCCGTCTCGCCCTCGTCGTCGACGGCCTCCCCGCGGCGACGCCCGACCGCAGCGAGGAGATCAAGGGCCCGCGCGTCGGCGCGCCCGACCAGGCGGTGCAGGGGTTCCTGCGCAAGGTCGGCGGCGGGCGCACGCTCGCGGACTGCGAGAAGCGCAGCGACGGCAAGAGCGAGTCCTGGGTGTTCGTGAACCGCGTCGCCGGCGAGGCGACGACGGCGACCGTTGCGCGCGCGCTCGGCGAGACGGTGAAGGCCTTTCCCTGGCCGAAGTCGATGCGCTGGGGCGCGCTGCGCCAGAACTGGGTGCGCCCGCTGCAGGGCATCGTCGTGCTCTTCGACGGCGTCGTCGTGCCGCAGTCGATCGACCTCGGCGGCGCCACCAAGACCTTCGGCAACGCGACGGTCGGCCACCGGTTCCTCGCCCCGGCCTCGTTCGCTGTGAAGAACTTCGCGGACTATCGCGACCGGCTGCGCGCCGCCTTCGTCATCCTCGATCCCGCGGAGCGGCGCGCCGAGATCGAGCGCCAGGCCAAGGCCGCGGCGGCGACGGCGGGACTGGCGCTCAAGGACGATCCCGGCCTGCTCGACGAAGTCGCGGGCCTGGTCGAGTGGCCGGTCGCGCATGTCGGCACGATCGACGCGCCGTTCATGGAGCTGCCGGGCGAGGTGCTCTCGACCTCGATGCGCACGCACCAGCGCTACTTCACGCTGCTAAAGCCCGACGGGACGACGGCGCCGCGCTTCGTCGTTGTCGCCAACATGAGGACCGAGGCGGCCGGCACGGCCAACATCGTCGCGGGCAACGAGCGGGTGCTGCGGGCGCGGCTGTCCGACGCCAAGTTCTTCTGGGACCAGGACCGCAGGGCGCGGCTCGATTCACGCGTGCCGGCGCTGAAGGAGCGCACCTTCTACGCCAAGCTCGGCACGATGGAGGACAAGGTCGTCCGGCTGCAGGCGCTGGCCGCCGCGCTGGCGCCGATGATCCCCGGCTGCGAGCCGGCGAAGGCCGAGCGCGCCGCGTTCCTGGCCAAGGCCGACCTGTCGACCGGGATGGTCGGCGAGTTCCCCGAGCTCCAGGGAATCATGGGCCGCTACTATGCCAAGGCCGACGGCGAGGACGCCGCGGTGGCAGAGGCGATCCGCGAGCACTACCAGCCGCTGGGTCCCGGCGATTCCTGCCCGAGCGCGCCCGTCTCGATCGCGGTGTCGCTCGCCGACAAGCTCGACACGCTCGTCGGCTTCTTCGCCATCGGCGAGAAGCCGACCGGCTCGAAGGATCCCTTCGCGCTGCGCCGCGCGGCGCTCGGCGTCATCCGGCTCGTCGTCGAGAACCGGCTGCGCATCGGGCTCGAGGGCGTGTTTGCGAGCGTGCACCGGCTCTTCGCGAACCAGCTCGGGTCCGCGGTCGCTGGCAGCGCGCCGACCAGGGACCTTGTCGCCTTCTTCGCCGACCGACTGAAGGTCGCGCTGCGCGAGCAGGGCGTGCGCCACGACTTGATCGACGCGGTCTTCGCGCTCGGCGGCGAGGACGATCTCGTGCGGCTGCTCGCGCGCGTCGATGCGCTCAAGGGTTTCCTGGGCGGCGACGACGGCCACAACCTGCTGGTCGCGTTCCGGCGCGCCTCGAACATCGTCGCGATCGAGGAGAAGAAGGACAAGACGACGCATGGCGGCGCCGTCGCGCCGGGCGATCTCGTCGCGCCGGAGGAACAGGCGCTGAATGCGGCGCTCGATGCTGCCGGGCCGGTCGTCGCGGCGGCACTCGCGCGCGAGGACTTCGCGGCGGCGATGACGGCGCTTGCGGGGCTGCGCGGGCCGGTCGACGCGTTCTTCGACAAGGTCACGGTTAACGATTCGAATCCCGGATTGCGCGCGAACCGCCTGCGGCTCCTGTCGCGCATCCGCGCGACGCTGGGGCAGGTGGCGGACTTCACGCGGATCGAGGGATGAGCGTGATGTCCCGGCCGGGCGCGTCGTCGTGCCGCGGCCTGCCGGCTGATTCCGGCGGTGTCGGACGCGGCGCCTACTTCCCAATTGGCGCTGACAAAACCCGATCCGTCCCGGTAACAACTTGGGCGCGAATCCGGTCTGAGAACAGGTGACGGCGATGGCGGCGAATTGGGTCTACGGCTTCGGCGATGGGCGCGCTGAAGGGCGCGCCGAGATGAAGAACCTTCTTGGCGGAAAGGGCGCCAACCTCGCCGAGATGAGCAATCTCGGCCTGCCGGTGCCGCCGGGTTTCACCATCACCACCGAGGTCTGCACCTACTACTACGCCAACGATCGCAAGTACCCGGCCGACCTCGACGGCCAGGTGAAGGCCGCCCTCGCCGAGATCGAGCGCATCGTCGGCCGCAGCTTCGGCGACCGGAACAACGCGCTGCTCGTCTCGGTCCGCTCGGGCGCGCGCGCCTCGATGCCGGGCATGATGGACACCGTCCTCAATCTCGGCCTCAACGACGACACGGTCGAGGGCCTCGCCGCCTCGTCGGGCAATCCGCGCTTCGCCTGGGACAGCTACCGCCGATTCATCCAGATGTTCGGCAACGTCGTGCTCGACATCGACCATCACCATTTCGAGGAGCTGCTGGAGCAGCTCAAGGACGAGCGCGGCGTCCATCTCGACACCGAGCTCGATGCCGACGACTGGAAGGCGCTGGTCGGGCGCTACAAGGAGATGGTCCAGGGCGAGCTCGGCAAGCCGTTCCCGCAGGATCCCCGCGAGCAGCTCTGGGGCGCCATCGGCGCCGTGTTCGCGAGCTGGATGAACCAGCGCGCGATCACCTACCGCAAGCTCAACGGCATCCCCGAGGAGTGGGGCACGGCCGTGAACGTCCAGGCGATGGTGTTCGGCAACATGGGCGACGACTGCGCCACCGGCGTCGCCTTCACGCGCGACCCGTCGACCGGCGAGAACATCTTCTACGGCGAGTACCTTGTGAACGCGCAGGGCGAGGACGTCGTCGCGGGCATCCGCACGCCGCAGCAGCTCACGATCAAGGGCAAGCAGAAGCAGAAGTCGAAGATGCCGGCGATGGAAGAGGTCATGCCGGCCGTCTTCGCGCAGCTCGCCGACGTGCGCACGCGGCTCGAGCGCCACTACCGCGACATGCAAGACATCGAGTTCACCGTCGAGCGCGGCAAGCTCTATATGCTGCAGACGCGCAACGGCAAGCGGACCGCCGCCGCGGCGCTGCGGATCGCGGTGGCGATGGTCAAGGAAGGCCTCATCGACAAGGCGACCGCGGTCAACCGCATCGATCCCGCGGCGCTCGACCAGCTGCTGCATCCCACGCTCGACCCGAAGGCGCCGCGCGTGTCCTTCGCGCGCGGCCTGCCTGCCTCGCCGGGTGCCGCCTCGGGCGCCATCGTCTTCACCGCCGACGAGGCCGAGCGCCGCGCCAAGGACGGCGAGGCGGTCGTCCTGGTGCGCGTCGAGACGAGCCCCGAGGACATCCACGGCATGCACGCCGCCAAGGGCATCCTGACCACGCGCGGCGGCATGACCAGCCACGCCGCCGTCGTCGCCCGCGGCATGGGCCGCCCCTGCGTCGCCGGCGCGGGCGAGGTTCGAATCGACTACCAGGCCGGGCACATGACCGTGCGCGAGAAGGTCGTGAGGCTCGGCGAGAAGATCACGCTGGACGGCTCCACCGGCGAGGTGTTCGTCGGCGAGGTGCCGACGATCCAGCCGACGCTGTCAGGCGACTTCGCGACGCTGATGGAATGGGCCGACGGGTTCCGCCGGCTCAAGGTCCGCACCAACGCCGAGACGCCGCTCGACGCGCGCACCGCGCGCGAGTTCGGCGCCGAGGGCATCGGGCTGTGCCGGACCGAGCACATGTTCTTCGACCCCGAGCGCATCCTGGCGGTGCGCGAGATGATCATGGCCGAGGACGGCGCGGGCCGTGCCCGTGCGCTCGCCAAGATCGAGCCGATGCAGCGCCAGGACTTCAAGGCGCTGTTCGACATCATGGCCGGCCTGCCGGTGACGATCCGCCTGCTCGATCCGCCGCTGCACGAGTTCCTGCCGCAGCGCGAGGAGGACTACGCCGAGCTCGCGCGCATCGCCGGCAAGGACATCGCCGCGATCAAGGCGCGCGCGCAGCGCCTGCACGAGTTCAATCCGATGCTCGGGCATCGCGGTTGCCGCCTGGCGGTGACCTATCCCGAGATCTACGCCATGCAGGCGCGCGCCATCTTCGGCGCCGCGGTCGACGTCACGCGCGCCGGCGGCAAGGCGCCGCTGGTCGAGGTGATGATCCCGCTGGTGGCGACCCGGCGCGAGCTCGACCTGATGCGCGATCTCGTCGCCAAGGAGCATGCCGCGATCAAGGCCGCGACGGGCGCGGACGTCGCCTACCAGCTCGGCACGATGATCGAGCTGCCGCGCGCGGCCCTGCGCGCCGGCGAGATCGCCGAGACGGCGGAATTCTTCTCCTTCGGCACCAACGACCTGACCCAGACGACCTTCGGCCTCAGCCGCGACGACGCCGGCGCGTTCCTCGACGCCTACGAGAACGCCAAGATCATCAGCGTCGATCCCTTCGTGAGCCTGGACCAGGACGGCGTGGGAGAGCTGGTGCGCATCGCGGCCGAGCGCGGCCGCGCGACGCGCGGGAAGCTCAAGCTCGGCATCTGCGGCGAGCATGGCGGCGATCCCGCCTCGATCCGCTTCTGCGCGAAGGTCGGTCTCGACTACGTGTCGTGCTCGCCCTATCGCGTGCCCATCGCCCGGCTCGCCGCGGCACAGGCCGCGCTGGCGACGCCGGACAAGGCGGTGGCCAAGGCGCCGACCCGCGGCACGGCGAACGACGAGCGCCATCGCCGCGTGCTGCTCGCCGCCGGCCGCCGCTCGGCCTCGGGCCGCGTCTCCGTCGGCAAGTCCGCCACGCGCGGACCGGTCAAATCCGTGAAGCCGCGGCCATCGGCGGCGAAGACGGCAGCTGCGAAGCCGGCTGCCGCCAAGCCGAGCCGCGTCAAACGGCCGGCCGCATCCAAGCCCAAACCCAAGGCCAAGGGGCCGGCGAAGCGGGGTTCCGCGCCCAAGGGCAAGGGCAAGCCGCGCGGTCGCAAGCGCTGACGCGGGCGCGGCGCGGCCCTCAACGCAGCGCGGCGAAGACGTTCGAGTAGGTGTCGGTCCAGGCGCGCGTGCGACCGTCGGCGACGAGCCGGCGCCAGCGCGTGTCGACCGCGAGCGGCGCCAGCGTCGCGGGCTCGGCGGCGAGCACCGCCCAGTGCGCCGCGACGGCGAGTTCGCCCGGGGCGCTCGCCGCGCGCCGGTATTCCTGCGCCACTCCCGCGAGGCCGGCCTCGGCCGCCGTCGCGGCGAGCACCGGCTCGAGCGCGAGGAAGCGGTTCGAAAGGTTCAGGAGCAGCAGGCCGCCGGGTGCGAGCCGCGCGCGGTAGAGCGCCAGTGCCTCGCGCGTCAGCAGGTGGGTCGGCACGCCGTCGGAGCTGAACGCATCGACGATCAGCGCGTCGTAGCGCACGGCCGCCTCGCGCTGCAGGACGAGGCGGCCGTCGCCGAGCACCGTGCGCGCCTGCGGCGCGCATTCGGCGAGCAGCGTGAACAGGCCGCTGTCGCGCGCGATGCGCACGACCAGCGGGTCGATCTCGATGAAGGTCCAGTCCTGGCCGGGCCGCGCGTAGCAGGCGAGCGCGCCGGCTCCCAGCCCGACGACGCCGATGCGCGCGGCCTCGAGCCGCTGGGCGAAGCGCGCGGCGATCTGCCCGACCGGGCCGTCCTTGTCGTAGTAGACCAGCGTGTCGCGGCGTCGTCCCGGCGTCGTCGCCTGGACGCCGTGCAGCGTGGTGCCGTGCCAGAACAGTCGATGGCGCGCGTCGGCGTCGTCGGACACGCGGAAGACGCCGAAGAAGCTGCGCTCCTGCAGCAGCGGAGAGACGCTGCGCGTCACCGGCGCGACAAGCAGCGCCGCCGCCACGGTCGCGGCGAGACGAGCCGGACGGGCGCGCGTCGCGAAGACGAGCGCTGCACCCAGCCCCACGACCGCGAGACCGAGCACGGCCCCGGAAGCGCCCGCGCCTGGATCCAGGAGCCGCGCGACCGCCAGGAACCCGATCGCCGCGGCACCGCCCACAGCGGGATCGCGCCAGGTGGCGCGCGGCGCATCGGCGGCGCGTAGCGCGAGGCAGGCGGCGGCGATCGCGAGCGGGTATTCGAGGATGTCGGCGAAGACCATCGGGGCCGCGAGCGCGGTCAGCGTCCCGCCCAGCGCACCGCCGGCGGAAAGGCAGATGTAGAAGCGGGTGAGCTGGCCCGCCGGCGGGCGCCGCTCGACGAGCGCGCCGTGGCAGGCCAGCGCCAGGAAGAAGAACCCGACGAGATGCAGCGCGAAGGCGGCCCATTTCGCGCCGGGCAGCCAGAATCCGAGGACGAGCGCGACCACGGCATAGGGCGCGATTTTCAGGCTCGTCGCCGCGGCGATCGGCGGGCGTGCGGCGAAGGCGATCACGAAGGTTGCCAGGTAGAGCGCGAGCGGGCCGATCCAGAGCAGCGGCACGGCGGCGATGTCCGTCGTGATGTGCCCGGTGACGCCGAGCAGCAGCGCCGAGGGGATCGCAGCCAGCGCGATCCACTGCAGTTGGATCCGGATCGGGGTCGTCGCGCGTGCTTCGGCCGCGGCGTCGTGCACCTGCGATTCGCGGCCGCTCGCCAGTGCGCAGCCGGCGATGAGGACGGCGAGCGCGGCATAGCCAAGCGTCCACAGCCGCGCCTGGTCGGGCAGCGGCAGCGACGGCTCGATCACGAGGGGGTAGGCGAGGAGGGCGGCGACGCTGCCGATGTTGCTGGCCGCATAGAGGAAGTACGGATCGGCGCCGCGGCTCGCGCGCGCGAACCAGGCCTGCATCAGTGGCGCGTTGGCGGCGAGAGCGAGGAAAGGCAGGCCGATCGTGGTCGTCGCCGTGCCCAGGAGCCAGGGGATCGGCGAGCCGTCGACCGGCACGCCGGGATCGGCGGGCAGCGCGATCGGCAGCGCGAAGGCCCCGGCGCAGAGCAGGGCGAGCTGCAATGGCCGCTGGATCGCCGGCGCGACCCGCGTTGCGCCGTGGGCGTAGGCGTAGCCGGCGAGCAGTGCCACCTGGAAGAAGGCCATGGCGGTGTTCCAGACCGCCGGCGCGCCGCCGAGCAGCGGCAGGACCAGCCGCGCGAACATCGGCTGGACCGAGAAGAGCAGGAACGCGCTGAGGCCGATCGTGACCGCGAACAGCGTGGTGCGCAGCCCGGCGAGCGGTTCGCGGATCGGCGTGCTGCCGGAGGCTTCGAGGGTCGGACGCAAGGCGTGGCTCCGCGTACGGGTCCCGCGGAGGATGCGGCGATGCGCTTAACCTTTCGTTGATGCTCCCGGCGCGCTGCGCGCTCAGGCGCCGGCGTGCCAGGCGGGCGTCTGAGGTGCCAGCCGCGCCTCGCCCGCCACGAGGGTGCCGCCCCTGGCCCGGAGGGCCTCGAGGGCTTCGATGCGCAGCAGGGCGAGCCCGAGGGTTCCGGAGCTGCTGCGCATCTCGCCGGCCTCGGCGCCGTCGAGCGTCACGGGCGTGCCGGGCGCCGGCCGCGGACCCTCGATCCGCACCGGCGTGAGCCGGCGCTTGACCAGAGCTCGGTACTTCATTCGGGCCGTGAGCTCCTGGCCGATGTAGCAGCCCTTCTTCCAGTCGACGCCGTTGAGCTCGTCGAAGCCGTTCTCGAGCAGCAGCGCGTGCTCGACGGCGAGATCGCGGCTGCCATCCCCGACGCCCAGCGTCAGGCGCAGCGCATCGTAGTCCTCGAGGCGTCCGGGGACGAAGCCGCGCGCCGCCAGGGCCGACAGCTCCGTCGGCGGCAGGATCGCGCGCAGGCCAAGCTCCGCCAGCCGCGGGTCGACGAACGCGATGCCGCCTGCGAACCCGACCGCATCGCCCGGCGCGCCGCCGCAGCCCAGCGCGGCGGCGGCGCCGTCGCCGATCAGGGCGACCACCGCGAAACCGTCCGCGAGGGGCTCGAGAGCGACCTTGGCGCGCAGCTTGTACATGGCGAGGCGCCGGCGCAGGTCCTCGAGCCGGGGCGCCTCGGCGTCGAGCAGCAGCCGGTCGCCGAGCTCGGCCACGAAGAATTCGTGCAGGAACCGACCCTGCGCCGTCAGGAAGGCCGCGTGCACCGCATGGTCCGCGGCCACCTTGTTCACGTCGTTGGAGATCAGCCCCTGAAGGAAGGCGCGCCGGTCCTCGCCCGTCACGGCCAGAACGGCACGGGAATCGAGGACGACGGATGTCGGCGGGCTCATCGGTCGGGCGCTCGCGGTTGAGGATTGCCGGAGTATGGAGAGCTAAGGTCCGCCCCTCGGCTTGGCAAGGCCGGGCGCGGTCCCTATAACCCGGCTCCTCCGATGCGCTTCCTGTTCGTCGACGACTCCTTCGCCTTTGATGGCTACAGCCCCTCGAGCCAGCCGATGGCCGGCCCCGAGAAGGCGTTCGCGTTGCTGCCCGGTCCGCTCGTCCAGCGCGGCCACGAGGCGACGGTGTTCAATCGCACAACCTACGGCCTGCAGGTCGACGGTGCGCGCTGGGAGCCGTTCGAGACCGAGCGGCCGGCCGACACCGACGTGCTGGTGGCGCTGCGCAAGCCTGAACTGCTCGACTTCGTCACCACGGCGACCAAGCGCGTGCTGTGGTGTGCGGGCGATCCGGCGGAACTGGACGGCGCCGCCAACCGGCCGCCGCTCGAGCGCCATCGGCCGCTGGTGCTGTTCTTCTCCAAGTCGCAGCTCGACCGCTGGGCCAATCCGCTCAAGCTCGAGGCGCGCGTGTTCGAGACCGCGCTCGCGACCAACTACCTCGACAGCGACCCGATGCGCGTCTACGAGCCGCCGCGCGCCGTCACGACGGCGCATCCCCAGGCGGGGCTCGGCTGGCTGCTGCCGCTGTGGATCGACAAGATCCGGCCCCAGGTCCCGAACGCGGAACTCCACGTGTACTCCGCGCTGCTCAATCGCGGCATCCTCGGCGGCGAGGTGGCGCCGGGCCTGAAGCCGCTGGTCGATCTGGTGAACGCGGCCCGCGACCGCGGCATCCTGGTGATGCGGCCGCAGGGCGATTCCGGCATGGCGGACTCCTACCGCGCCGCCCGCGCCTTCCTCTATCCGGGCATGGCCAACGAGACCTACGGCTTCACCCTGGCGGAGAGTCAGGCCCTCGGCCTGCCCGCGGTCGTGCGGCCGATGTCGGCGGTGCTCGCCGAGCGCGTCGTCGACGGCGAGACCGGCTGGGTCGCCGGCAACGAGACCCAGTTCGCGGCGAAGACGATCGAGCTGCTGCAGGATCGCGCCGTGTTCGATCGCATGAGCGCACGCTGTCGCGAGCTGCGCCGCGGCCGCACCTGGCCGATCGCCGCTGCGGAGTTCGAAGGCCTGGTCGGGTGAGCGGGTGGCGGCCCGCGTGAGGCTGCTCTTCGTCACCGCGACGCGGATCGGCGACGCGGTCCTGTCGACCGGACTGCTCGGACATCTCCTCGACCGCCATCCCGGCGCGCGGGTGACCGTCGCCTGCGGCGCGCCTGCGCGCTCGCTGTTCACCGCAGTGCCGGGGCTCGAGCGCCTGATCGTGCTCGAGAAGCGGAAATTCGCCGGCCACTGGTTCGGGCTCTGGGCGTCGACGCTGCCGACGCGCTGGACGGTCGCGGTCGACCTGCGCGGCTCGCTGCTCACGAACTTCCTGTGGCGTGCGCGCTCGCTCGTCGATCGCGGCGCTCATCCCGGATCGCATCGTGTGGTCGAGCTCGGCCGTCTCGCCGGGGTCGAGCCGCCGCCCGCACCCCGGGTCTGGCTGACGCCCGAACATCGCGCCCGCGCCGCCGCGCGGGTGCCGGCCGACCGTCCGGTGCTCGCGATCGGCCCGGCAGCGAACTGGCCGCCCAAGACCTGGCCGATCGACCGCTTCGTCGCGCTGATGCAGGCGCTGCGTCGGCCGGGCGCGGCGCTGGCCGGGGCGCGCGTGCTCGTCGCGGCGGCGCCTGCCGAGCGCCCGCTCATCGCGCCGATGCTGGCGGCAATTGCGCCCGGCGACCTGATCGACCTGACCGGCGGCGACGACCTCCTCGACGTCGCGGCCTGCCTCGAGCGGGCGGCCCTGTATGTCGGCAACGACTCGGGCCTGATGCACCTCGCCGCCGCTGCAGGAGCGCCGACGCTGGGCCTGTTCGGGCCGAGCCCCGACGCGCGCTACGCGCCGTGGGGCTCGCGCGCGGCCGTGCTCCGCGCCGACCAGGACTTCGCGACACTGATGGCGCGGGCGCGTGCCGGCGAGACGCAGCCGGGCCGGCTCATGGAGTCGATCTCGGTGGCGGCCGCGACGACGGCCGCCGAGGCCCTGCTCACGCGCGTGGTGTCAGCGTCGCCAGCACGGCCTGCGGGGTGATCGCGGCCATGCCCTCGGCGCTCGGCCCGCCGGGCGGCACGAGCGCCGACAGCCGCCGATCGCGCGTGAAGACGGGCGTGGCGCCGAACAGGCCCGTCGACGGGATGCCCATCGCCAGCGCGAGATTGAGCAGCCCGGAATCCGGCCCGACATAGCGATCGACCGTGGCGAGCAGGGCGGCGCTCTCGTCGAGCGCCAGGTCGCAGACGACGTCGACGCCTCGGCGCGCCGCGGCGGCGGCGACCGCGGCACCGATCGGCGCGTCGGCGGCGGCGCCGAGCAGCAGCACGCTGGGCCAGCGGCCCGGAGCGAGGTCGGCGACGAAGCGCGCCATCGCCGGAACGGGCCAGCGCTTGAACGCCTCCGAGGCGCCGAGGCCCAGGGCGAGGCGCGGTGCCGGCATGGCAGCGAGTCGCGCGGCGACCCGTCGCGCCGCGTCCGGCGCGACGGCGAGCGGCGTCGGGGCGACGGGCTCGATCGCGAGGCGCCGGAGCAGGGCCTCGACGCGCGCGAGCTGCGGCGCGCGGCGCAACGACGCCTCGAGGGCGATGCGCGACGACAGGAGGACGCGCTGGGCGCCATAGCCGAAGCCGTGCCGCTCCGGGATGCCCGCGAGCCAGGCGGCGACGGCGAGGGTCGGGCTGTGATGGAGGATGATGGCCCGCGCGAATCCGCCGGCGCGCAGGGCGGCGGCGAGCGGCCGCAGGCCGGCCCAGCCGCGAGCGAGGTCGATCGCGCCGCCGAACCACGGCTCGGCGGCGAACAGGCGCGCGCCTTGGGTGCGCGCCGGCGCGGCGAGCACGATGCGCCCGGCCGCGCTCGCCGCGGCGATCGCACGGCAGGCCGGCAGATGCCACAGCGCGTCGCCGATCCCGGGCAGGCCCTGGAGGACGACGGTCTCGGGTCGTGGGGAGTCGGGGATCACGGCGCGCGCGACCTTCGACGCCCGAGCGCGGTGCCGTCAACCCGCGCGCGCGACGCGCCTTGTTCCCGGCGTCGCGATCGGGCACACCCGCCGGGCGATGGCGAACAGGCTGCGACTCTTCCAGGCGATGGCGGGCGCGAAGGTCGGCGGCGCGGAGGCGTTCTTCGAGCGCTTCGCGGCCGCGGTCCAGCGCCGGGGCCTGGCGCAGCGGGTCGCGATCCGCCGGGACCCCGACCGCGCGGCGCGGCTGCGCGCCGCGGCGGTCGACGTCGTCGAGCTCGGGTTCCGCGGCCCGCTCGACATCGCCACGCGCATCGCCCTGACGCGCGAGCTCCGCGCCTTCGCGCCCAGTATCGTGCTGGGGTGGATGAATCGCGCCTCGACCGCGCTGCCGCCGCGCAGCCTGGTGCGCGGCGCGCGCTACGTCACCGTCGGGCGCTTGGGCGGCTACTACGATCTCAAATACTATCGTCGCTGCGACTGGCTCGTGGGCAACACCCAGGACATCCGCGACTACGTCGTGCGCGCGGGATGGCCGGCGTCGCGCGCCGTCTACCTGCCGAATTTCGTCGACGCGGTGGCGGCGCCGCCGGTCGACCGCGCGACCCTCGACACGCCCGCGGATGCGCCGGTCGCGCTGGCGCTCGGCCGACTGCACCCCAACAAGGCGTTCGACGTGCTCATCGCGGCGGCCACGCGGCTCCCCGCGCTGCATCTCTGGATCGCCGGCGAGGGGCCGCTCGAGGCCGAGCTGCGCGCGGCGGCGGCGCAGGGCGACCTCGTCGGGCGCGTGCATTTTCTCGGCTGGCGCCGCGACATCGCGGCGCTGCTGGCGTCTGCCGATCTCCTCGTGTGTCCGTCGCGCCACGAGCCGCTGGGCAACGTGGTGATCGAGGCCTGGGCCCATGGCCGGCCCGTGGTGGCGGCGGCGAGCGAGGGGCCCCGGCAGCTCGTGCAGGACCGCCAGACCGGCCTGCTCGTGCCGATCGACGATGCCGACGCGCTTGCCGGCGCCATACGCGCCGTCCTGGCCGACCGCGGCTTCGCCGATGCGCTTGCTGCGGCCGGTCGCGCGACCTATGAAGCCGGCTATACCGAGGCCGCCGTCGTGGACCGCTATCTCGAATTCTTCGCCCGGGCCCTGGAGCAACGCTGATGTGCGGGATCTCAGGGATGATGGCCGCGCACCGCCAGGGCCTGCGCCTGCGCGATGTCGCGCGGATGGGCGAGGCGCTGGCCCATCGCGGTCCCGACGGCATGCGCGACTACCAGAGCGGCGCCGTCGCGATGACGCACAACCGGCTCGCGATCATCGACCTGACGACCGGCGAGCAGCCGCTCCTCGATGCCGACGGCACGGCGCTGATCGCCAACGGCGAGATCTACAATTACCGCGAGCTGCGCCGGGCGATGCCGGACGCCGCCTTCGCCACGCAGTCCGACTGCGAGCCGCCGCTCGTCCTCTACCGCCGCGAGGGGCTGGGCTTCGTCGACCGGCTGCGCGGCATGTGGGGCATGGCGATCCACGATCCGCGCGAGGGGCGGCTGGTCCTCAGCCGCGATCCGTTCGGGATCAAGCCGCTCTACTACGTCGAGGGCGCCGACGGCGTCGCGTTCGCCTCGGAGCCGCAGGCGCTGCTGGCCGGCGGCTTCGCCGCGCGCGGTGTCGATCCGACCGCGCTCGGCGAGCTGCTCGAGCTGCAGTTCACCACGCGCCGCGAGACGATCTTCCCGGGAATCCAGCGCGTCATGCCCGGCGAGACGATCGTGGTCTCGGGCGGCCGCATCGTCGATCGCCGCCGCCGGGCCGCGCTGCCGGACGGCGGCCCTGTCGATCGCGACGAGGCGGCGGCACTGCGCGAGCTCGAGGCGGCGCTGACGGACTCGGTCGTCGTCCACCAGCGCTCCGACGTGCCCTACGGCATGTTCCTGTCGGGGGGCATCGACTCCTCGGCAGTGCTGGCGCTGATGGCGCGGGTGAACGAGCGCCCGGTGCGCGCCCTGACGGCGTATTTCCCGGACGCCCCGGCGCGCGACGAGCGCGGCGCGGCGCGCAAGGCGGCGGAGGCCTGTGGCGCCGAGCTCACCGACGTCGCCGTCGAGGCCCGGGACTTCTTCGCCTCGCTGCCGGCGATCGCCGCCGCGATGGACGATCCCGCCGCCGACTACGCGATCGTGCCGACCTGGCACCTGGCGAAGGCCGCGCGCGCCGCCGGCCTCAAGGTCGTGCTCTCGGGCGAAGGCGGCGACGAGCTGTTCGGCGGCTACGGCCGCTATCGCGCGGTGATGCGGCCGTGGTGGCTCGGCGGCCGCGCGATGCGCCGTCGCGGCAATCTGCAGACCCTCGACATCCTGCGCGAGCCGAGCCGCGGCTGGCGCGACGGCGTCGAGGCGGCCGACGTGGCGGCACGCACGGACGGGCGCACGCGCCTGCAGGTCGCGCAGGCGCTCGACAGCGCGGACTGGCTGTCCAACGACCTGCTTGCGAAGCTCGACCGCTGCTTGATGGCCCACGGCATCGAGGGCCGGACGCCCTTCCTCGACCCGGTGGTCGCCGACGCCGCCTTCCGCCTGCCCGACGGGCTCAAGATCCGCAACGGCCTCGGCAAATGGATCCTGCGCCGCTGGCTCGCCGGGGCGCTGCCGGCATCGGAGCCGATGGCGCGCAAGCGCGGCTTCACCGTGCCGGTGGCGACATGGATCCTCGCCGAGGGCGCGCGGCTGGGCCCGCTCGTCGCGCGCCAGCCCGGCATCGCCGAGATCGCGCGGCCCGGCACGATCGAGCGGCTCTTCACGCGGGGCGGCAAGCGCGAGGGCTTCGCCGCCTGGACGCTGCTGTTCTACGCCCTCTGGCACCGCCGCCACGTCCTCGGCCTCGGGGCCGACGGCGACGTCTTCGACTGCCTCGCCTCCACGCCCGCAGGATGACCGGAATGACCGATCGGCTCACGATCCGACGCCCCGACGACTGGCACGTCCATCTGCGCGACGGCGCGATGCTCGCGGCGGTGGCGCCGCTCACCGCGACGCGCTTCGCCCGCGCGATCGTGATGCCCAATCTCGTGCCGCCCGTGACGACCACCGCCGAGGCGATCGCCTATCGCGAGCGGATCCGCGCCGCGGTTCCCGCCTCGGCGCGGTTCACGCCGCTGATGACCGCCTATCTCACCGATCACACCGATCCCGCCGACCTCGCGGCCGGGGCGGCGCAGGGCGTGTTCACGGCGGTGAAGCTCTATCCCGCGCATGCCACGACGAATTCCGCGCACGGCGTCACGGATGTCGCGAAGCTCGACAAGGTCTTCGCCGCGATGGAGCGCGCGGGCCTGCCGCTGCTGGTCCACGGCGAGGTGACGCGACCGTCGGTCGACGTGTTCGACCGCGAGACGCTGTTCATCGACGAGGTGCTCGACGGGCTCGTCCAGCGCCATCCGGGCCTGCGGCTGGTCCTCGAGCACATCACGACGCGCCGCGCGGCCGACTACGTGCTCGCGGCGCCCGAGCGCGTCGCGGCGACGATCACGCCGCACCACCTCGTCATCAACCGCACGGACATCTTCCGCGGCGGCCTGCGCCCGCACCTCTATTGCCTGCCGATCGCCAAGCGCGAGGAGGATCGCATCGCGCTGCGCCGCGTCGCGACATCCGGCAACGCCAAGTTCTTCCTCGGGACGGACTCCGCGCCGCACGGCGTCGAGGCGAAGGAGTGCGCCTGCGGCGCCGCCGGAATCTTCAACGTCGGCGCGGCGATCGAGGTCTATGCCCAGGTGTTCGACGAGGAGGGCGCGCTCGACCGCCTCGAGGCGTTCGCCAGCCTCAACGGACCGCGCTTCTACCGCCTGCCGCCGAACGAGGAGCGCATCGTGCTGGTGCGCGCGCAGCAGCCGGCACCCGAGGCGGTCGGAGCCGGGCCGACGCGGGTGCGCGCATTCCCGGAGACCGCGCTGGCCTGGCGGATCGAGCCGGCGGCCTGACGGCGCGGCTGGATCCGCGGCTCGCGAGGCCTATAGTCCTTCGCCTATCCGATCGAAAGGAACACGCCATGACGGCATGCATCGTCGGCTGGTCGCACGGCAAGTTCGGCAAGCGCGAGGGCCTCGACCTCGAGGCGCTGATCGCCGAGGTCGCGGTCGGCGCGATCGCCGATGCGGGCCTCGAGCCGCGCGACGTCGACGCGATCTATGTCGGCCATTTCGGCGGCGGGTTCGTGAAGCAGGATTTCCCGGCCTCGCTGGTGATGCAGGCCTGCGACGCCTGGCGCTTCAAGCCGGCGACGCGCGTCGAGAACGCCTGCGCGACGGGCTCGGCGGCCGTTTTCCAGGGCGTCACGTCGATCGCGGCGCGCGAGGCGCGCGTCGTGCTTGTCGTCGGTGTCGAGAAGATGACCGAGACTCCGGGCGAGCAGATCGGCGGCATCCTCATGAAGGCGAGCTACGTGAAGGAGGAGGATCGCGACGGCATGAGCTTCGCCGGCGTCTTCGGCCAGATCGCGCAGCTCTACTTCCAGCGCTACGGCGACCAGTCCGATGCGATGGCGCGCATCGCGGCGAAGAACCATCGCAACGGCGTCGACAATCCCTACGCCCAGCTGCGCAAGGATCTCGGCTTCGAGTTCTGCCGCACCGTGTCCGACCGGAATCCGATCGTCGCGGGGCCGCTGCGGCGCACCGATTGCAGCCTCGTCTCGGACGGGGCGGCTGCGCTCGTCCTGGCCGACGTCGAGACCGCGCTGCGCCTGAAGAAGGCCGTGGCCTTCCGGGCCCGCGCGCAGGTCAACGACTACCTGCCGATGAGCCGGCGCGACATCGTCGCCTTCGAGGGTTGCGGCGCGGCGTGGCGCCAGGCGCATGCGGCCGCCGGCACGCGCGTCGACGATCTTCGCCTCGTGGAGACGCACGACTGCTTCACCATCGCCGAGCTGCTGCAGTACGAGGCGATGGGCCTCGCGAAGCCGGGGCAGGGCGGCAAGACGGCGCTGGACGGCGTCACCGAGAAGGACGGGCGGCTGCCGATCAACGCCTCGGGCGGGCTGAAGTCCAAGGGCCATCCGATCGGCGCGACCGGAGTGTCGATGCACATCATGGCGGCGATGCAGGCCACCGGCACGGCCGGCCCGATGCAGGTGCCGAACCCCGGCCTCGCCGGCGTGTTCAACATGGGCGGCGCGGCGGTCGCGAACTACGTGTCGATCCTGGAGCCGCTGCGCGCCTGACGCGGCGGCGAAGGGAGCCCCGCGGGATGCAGAAGCACAAGGTCGTCGAGAAGCTCGAGCTCGAGTCCGACCAGCTCGAATGGCTGGCCGAGATGGCCAGGGCCTACGGTCTGCCCGACGCCTCGAAGGCGCTGCGCGTGGTCCTCGACCACGCGATGTTCGACGCCGAGGAGGAGCGCATCTTCCTCGAGCGCCGCTGCCGGCGCTGCGGCTGAGCCGGTCGCCGGTCGGGCGGCGCGGCTCAGCTCAGCCGCGCGTGTGCCAGGCCCAGGCCGTGCGCACGATCGTGTCGATGTCCGAATGCCGCGGCGACCAGGCGAGGGCGGCGCGAGCCGCGGCGATGTCCGCGACCAGCCGCGGCGGATCGCCGGGACGGCGGGGCGCGAAACTCGCCGGCACCGGCCGGCCGCCGACGCGGGCGACCGCGTCGACGATCTCGCGCACGCTCGTGCCGCTGCCGCCGCCGAGATTGAGCGTGAGGCTGGCGCCGCCGGCGGCGAGATGCTCGAGCGCGGCGACATGGGCGCCGGCGAGATCGGCGACGTGGATGTAGTCGCGGATCGCCGTGCCGTCGGGCGTGTCGTAGTCGTCGCCGAAGATGTTCAGCGCCGGCGCCTTGCCGAGGGCGGCGAGGATCGCCAGCGGCACGAGATGCGTCTCGGGATCGTGGCGCTCGCCGATCTCGGCATCGGGGTCGGCGCCCGAGGCGTTGAAGTAGCGCAGGGCGGCGAAGCGCAGGCCCTGCTGCCGGTCCAGCCAGCGCAGCACGCGCTCCACCATCAGCTTCGATTCGCCGTAGGGATTGATCGGCTCGGTGGGATGCGATTCCGGGATCGGCACCTGGCGCGGCTCGCCATAGACCGCCGCCGTCGACGAGAACACGACCCGGCGCACGCCCGCCGCCATCGCCGCGTCGAGCAGGGCGAGGCTGCCGCCGAGATTGTTGGCGAAGTACTTCAGCGGCGAGGTCATCGACTCGCCGACGAAGATCCAGGCCGCGAAATGCATCACCGCGTCGATCCGGTGCGACCCGATCGCGCGGCCGACCGCGGCCCGGTCGGCGATGTCGGCCTCGACGAGCGGTCCCCAGCGGACCGCCTCGCGATGCCCGTGGGCCAGCGAGTCCAGGACGACCGGATGGTGACCGGCCCGGGCGAGCGCCTTGCAGACATGCGCGCCGACATAGCCGGCGCCGCCGGCGACGAGAACGTTAAGGCCCATTGAACGAAGCTTGTCCCTGATGGATGGCGGGGTGGCGTGATTTTCCGGGGGCGGGCCTCTATAACACGCCCTCTCCGAGCCATCCCGGCTTCCTCCGCGTCTTCCCAGGGCCCAGGCACTCCCGCATGACCGTCCTCGTCACCGGCGCCGCCGGCTTCATCGGCTCCCATGTCAGCGAGGCGCTGATCGCGCGCGGCGAGCGCGTGGTCGGCTTCGACGTCGTCAACGCCTACTACGACCCGAAGCTCAAGCAGGCGCGGCTCGACCGCCTGGCGCGCCACGGCGAGGCGTTCCGCCTCGTGAAGGCGCCCCTCGAGGAGGACGGCGCCTTCGCGCGCGCGCTGGCCGAGTCCGGCGCCGACCGGGTGGTGCATCTCGCCGCGCAGGCCGGCGTGCGCCACTCGATCGAGCATCCCGGCGACTACATCCGCTCGAACCTCATCGGACATTTCAATGTCGTCGAGGCCTGCCGCCGCCACGGCGCGATCCGGCATCTCGTCTACGCGTCGTCGTCCTCGGTCTACGGCGGCAACACCAAGCTGCCCTTCTCGGTCGACGACAAGGTGGACAGCCCGGTGTCGCTCTACGCGGCGACCAAGGCGGCGGACGAGCTGATCAGCCATTCCTATTCACATCTCTACGGCCTGCCGCAGACCGGCCTGCGCTTCTTCACGGTCTACGGTCCGTGGGGGCGTCCCGACATGTCGGCCTACATCTTCACCCGCGCGGTGCTCGAGGGCAGGCCGATCCAGGTCTTCAACAACGGCGACATGAAGCGCGACTTCACGTACGTCGACGACATCGTCGCCGGGATCATCGCCGCGCTCGACCGCCCGCCGGCCGGCGCGGGCGCGCGCCATCGCCGCTACAACCTCGGCAACCACCGCTCAGAGCCCCTGATGCGCTTCATCGGAGAGATCGAGCGGGCGACCAATCGCAAGGCGGTGATCGAGTTCCTGCCGATGCAGCCCGGCGACGTGAAGGAGACCTACGCCGACATCGAGGCCTCGCGCCGCGACCTCGGCTTCGAGCCGAAGACTCCCATCGACGAGGGGATCCCGCGCTTCGTCGACTGGTTCCGGAAGTACCACGGCGTCTGAGGCGCCGGCGATGAGCGCTCCGCAGTCCCTCGCCGACGTCGTCGATCGCCTGCCCGGCGTGCGCGTGCTGTGCGTCGGCGACGTCATGCTCGACCGGTTCATCTACGGCCGCGTCGAGCGCATCAGCCCCGAGGCGCCGATCCCGGTCATCCGCGTCGATCGCGAGCAGGCGATGCTCGGCGGCGCGGGCAACGTCGTGCGCAATCTCGTGGCGCTCGGCGCGCGCGTCGAGTTCGTCTCGGTCGTGGGCAAGGACGCGGCCGGCCGCGACGTGATGCGCCTCGTGGGCGAGCTGCCCGGCGTCGAGCCGCATCTGCTCGTCGATCCGCAGCGGCCGACCACCATCAAGTCGCGCTTCGTCGCCGACGGCCACCAGCTGCTGCGCGCCGACCAGGAGTCGAGCGCGGCGCTGGACGGCGTGACCGCGCGCGACATCCAGGGCGTCATCGCCGAGGCGGTGCGCGACTGCGACATCGTCGTCCTGTCCGACTACGCCAAGGGCGTGCTCGCGGAGGATACGACGCGCCAGGTCATCGCCGCGGCCCGCAAGGCGGGCAAGGCGGTGCTGATCGATCCGAAGGGGAGCAACTGGTCGCGCTACAAGGGGGCCTCGATCCTGACCCCGAACCGGCCCGAGCTCGCGCTCGCGGCCGGCGCCGCAGTCGACGACGCGGCCGCGATCGCGGCCGCGGCGCGCAAGCTGATCCGCACGCTGCAGCTCGACGCGATCCTGTGCACGCGCGGCAAGGACGGGATGGCGCTGGTCGGGCGGACGGGCAAGCCGCATCTGCTGCCGGCCTCGGCGCGCGAGGTCTTCGACGTTTCCGGCGCCGGGGACACGGCGATCGCCGCCTTCGCCGCCGCGCTGGCGGCGAAGGCCGACCTGCCGACCGCCGCCCTGCTGGCCAACGTCGCGGCGGGCATCGTCGTGGGCAAGGTCGGCACCGCGGTGGTCCATCCCGACGAGATCAAGCGCGAGCTGGTCCACGAGGCCAACGTGGCGACCGAGGCCAAGATCCTGACGGCGGCGCAGGCCGCCGACCAGACGACGCGCTGGCGGCGGCTCGGCCTCAAGGTCGGCTTCACCAACGGCGTCTTCGACCTCCTGCACCCCGGCCATGTCACGCTGTTGCGCAAGGCGCGCGCCGCCTGCGACCGCCTCATCGTCGGCATGAACTCCGACGCCTCGGTCAAGCGGCTCAAGGGCAAGGACCGCCCGATCCAGGACGAGGCGGCGCGCGCCACCGTGCTCGCCTCGCTCGCCAGCGTCGACGGCGTCGTGGTGTTCGGCGAGGACACGCCGCTGCAGCTGATCCAGCAGATCCGCCCGGAGCTGCTGGTGAAGGGCGCGGACTACACGATCGACAAGGTCGTCGGCGCCCGCGAAGTGCAGTCCTGGGGCGGCAAGGTCGTGCTCGTCGATCTCGAGCAGGGGCACTCGACCACGCGCCTCGTCGGCAAGGCTTCCGGCAAGCCCTGATGCTGGCCGCCGCGCCTCTTAACGGTTGGTTAGCCGAGTTTCCCTAAGCCGCATTCCCCGCGCGTCGCCGACGCGCGATCGTCTCGGGAGGACGTCGATGGGAGTTCCGGTTCGTTTCGGATTGGCGGCGGCGCTGGCCGCGCTGCCTGCGATGGCGTGGGCCGACGGGGTCTGGCTGCGCGCCCAGCTGCGCGGCGACATGGAGGTCCCGCCGGTCGCGACCGCGGCCCAGGGCGAGGCCGAGGTGCTGGTCGACACCGCGACGCGCGAGATCCGCTGGACGCTGCGCTTTCGCGACCTGTCGACCCCGCTGAGTGCGACGCACTTCCATGGGCCCGCAGCGACCAACGGCAATGCGCCGATCCTCGTCCCGATCGCGAGCAAGCTCGATCGCAGCGGCGTGATCGAGGGCAAGGCGACGATCAACGAGCAGCAGGTCCAGGACATGCTGGCGGGCCGCTGGTACATCAACGTGCACACGCCCGGCCATCCCAGCGGGGAGATCCGCGGCCAGCTGTTCCGGCGCTAGGCGCGTCGTTCGCGGCGGTCCGGCGCGGCGGCCGCGTGCAATCGGTCGGCGCCCAGGAACAGCGTCACGCAGGTCCCGCGCCCCGGCACGCTCTCGATCACGAGATCGCCGCCGTGCAGCTCGGCGAGGCGCTTGGCGAGCGGCAGGCCGAGGCCGGTGCCTTCGGTGCGCTTGTTCGCCGGATTGTCGATCTGCTGGAACGGCTGCTCGGCGAGCCGGATCTCGGCCGCCGTCATGCCCGGCCCCTGGTCGACGACCGAGATCTCCAGGCCGCCGAGGCCGTTCACCCGCGCGACCAGCCGGACGGTGCGGCGTGCCGGGCTGAACTTGATCGCGTTGCTGAGCAGGTTGAGGAGGATCTGCTTGATGCGCAGCTCGTCCGCGCGGAGCAAAGGCAGGTCGTCCGGATAGTCGGCCTCGACGACGACCTGGACCGCCGCGGCGCGCGCCTGGGTGAAGCGAAGGCAGGTCTCGAGCAGAGGGCCGATCTCGACGTCCGTCTCGTCGAGCCGCATCGCCGTCGCCTCGATCTTCGCGAAGTCGAGGATGTCCGAGATGATCCCGAGCAGGTGGTTGCCCGACATGCTGATGTCGCGCGCATAGGCGCCGTAGATCGGCGTGCCGACGGGGCCCATGAGCTCGCCGGCGATGATGTCGGCGAAGCCGATCACGGCGTTGAGCGGCGTGCGCAGCTCGTGGCTCATGTTGGCGAGGAATTCCGACTTCGCCCGGTTGGCGGCCTCGGCCGCGTCGCGCGCCTGGATCAGCGCGGCCTCGGCGTGCTTTCGCTCGCTGATGTCGGTGACGACCACCACGACGTGGTCGCCGCCCATGCCGGCGTCGCGCACGCGCGCGGCGCGGATCTCGGCCCAGAACGATGCGCCGTCGGCGCGCGTGATTTCGGCCTCGAGCCGTCGTTCCGCGAGGTCGCCGGCCGGCGGCAGCCACGCGAGCGCCGCGGGCCCGGCGATCCGCGTCCAGGCCGCCGGCAGGTCGCCGTCCCGCCGGGCGCCGAACAGGTCCACGAAGGCCGGGTTGTGCTGGACGATCGCCGCATCGCCGCGGGCGAGACGCAGGATGGCGATGCCGCTGCCTGCCGAGCGCACGCCGGCCGCCGACAGCGCCAGGGCCTTGGCGACGACGTCGTAGCGCCGCAGCCCGCGCAATGTCGCGGCCCCGAAGGCGATCACGGCGATCGACAGGATGGCGGTGAGCGCGACCGCGACGAGGATGCGGTTGTGGGCCTGGCCGTAGACGGTGCGGCTCGGCAGGCCGATCGCGACCAGGATCGGCATGCGGCCGTTCACCCGGTAGGAGACGAGGCGGTTGGTCCCGTCGATGTCGATGCCCTGGTAGCTGCCGTCGGGCCGCGACTCCACGGCCCGCCAGATCGGGATGTCGGGATAGCTTCTCCCGAGCTCGCCGACGCTCGGGATGTTGTGCGCGATCAGCGGACCGTCGGTCCGGAACAGCAGCACGGAGGCGCCGGGCGGCATGCCGAGATCGCCGTAGAAGCCGGCGAAATAGGACGGATCGACTTCGGCGACCAGCGTTCCCAGCGCGGTCCCATCGGGCCCCCGAAGCGTGCGTGCCATCGGCACCAGCACCGTGTCGCCGACGAACCGCGGCAGGCCGATGGCGACGTCGGTGGTCGGGCCGTTGTCGCTGTCGTAGTTGCGCGTCGCGAGCGAGGCATGCCCCGGCGCCGTCGACGCGATCGGCGTGCCGTCGGGCGCGATGACGTCGGTCAGGCGGAAGAGATCGGGATTGTTGGTCTTGTGCCGGTCGAGGATGTCGGAAATTCCCCGGCCCTCGACGCCCCAGGCGATGTGGCCCTCGATCGAGGTCGCGAGATCGTCGATGCGGCCGAGCGTGGCGAGCGCCCAGGCCTCGACGAGCTTGACGACCGTGGCCGAGTTGGCGAGCGCGCCGCTGCGCGCGGCCTCGCGCTGCTGGAAGCTGGCGAGCGCCACGATCGTCCAGATCGGGACGAGCACGCCCACCATCGCGAGCAGGATGCGTCGGCGGGGCCGTTGCAAGCCGACCAGCTGCGAAGTCGCGAGACCCTCGAGGAAGGATTGGACGGTCGGCATCTGGCCCGGGTTGCGCGGCTCGGTCGCGGCTCCTCGGGAGCTCGCCCGATCGCCGCGGACCGCCTCGACCGCGGTCGATCCGGTCTAACAGCGCCCCATGAAGGCATTGTTACTTTCGCGCCGCGGCGGGCCCCGCCGGGCGTTCGCTATCCGGACGCCATTCGAATCGCGCACCGCCGGCGGCGCCACTTCGCCGTTCAGCCGATGTTGCGGCGGAAGCTGCGGCGGGTCGGGAACGTCTCCTTGAGTTCCGCGAAGGCGGTCGCCGTCGCGCGGCTGCCCGCGCCGCGGGGCAAGCCGGCGCCGGCGCGCTCCAGATTGGCGATGCGCTCCTGGGTGCCGGGATGGGTGCTGAACAGCGACGTCGTCGCCTCCGAGCCCGGCGGCACCAGTTGCAGCATGGTGCGGAAGAAGGCCGGGGCGCCGGCGGGATCGTGGCCGGTCGACCTGAAGACCGCGAGGATGTGGGCATCGGCCTCGCGCTCCGCATCGCGGCCGTAGCCGGTCCGGATCATCGCATGCATCGGCGCGCGCAGCGCGTCGATGCCGGCCGAGGTCAGGGCGCCGCCCGGGCCGCGCAGCTGCGAGGCGACGATGTCACGGCCCGCGGCGGTCATCGCCTGGGTGAAGTTCTCGCGACGCATCGCCTGGATCTGGTGGCTGAGCTCGGCGTGACCGATCTCGTGCGCCACCACGGCGGCGAGCTCGTGCTCGGTCTCGGTGTAGCGGACCAGCCCCTTGTTGATCGCGATCTTGCCAGCCGGCAGCGCCCAGGCGTTGACGGAATTGTCGTCGACGACGGCGATTTCCCATTGGAAGTTCCGCCGCGCGCTGGTCGCGAACAGCGGCGCGGCGAAGCGCTGGATGGCCGACTGGACCTTGCGATTGGCGTAGACGCCGCCGGATTCCTGCAGCAGCGGCCGGTAGAGGTCGCGGCCCAGGGCGAGCTCGTCGGGCTCGCTCATCTGCATCGCGCGGATCACCGAGCTGCCGGCGTTGAACAGCGTGTTGAACGGCACCTGGGCCGCGGCGGGAGCGGCCGCGAGGGCCGCGGCGGCGGTCAGCAGCGTGCGGCGGGTCGGATCAGGGCTGGTCATGGGCGATCTCCGCAGCGGGGCGTCGAGGGGGGCGCGGTCGAGGTCGTCGCAATCGTGGTCGTCGCAATCGTGGTCGTCGAGATCATGGCCGTTGCCGTCGATGTCGTTGGCGTCAAAATCGTAGCCGTCATGGTCGCGTCGTGCGCGATCGGGTGCGCCGCGGGCCGGCGTCACTTGGTGTCGAGCGCGAAGCTGCCGGTCCAGTCGGCCGGCGGCGGATGCCGAGCATAGTCGCTCGCGCGGCCGGCGTAGAGCCTCGCGACGGGGTCGACCGGCGCCAGGGCGCCGAAGGCGTCGGCCGCCGCCGCGAAGTCGCGGGCCCGATAGCGGGCCAAGGCCGCCGCGAAGGCCTCCAGCCGGGCGATGATCCGCGCATCGACGGCCTCTCGCCGCCCGACGACCTCGAAGACGCGCTCGGCCTCGGTCCGCCCCTTCACGATCAGGCGGTCGAGCTCGCGAAGCACGAACGCATCGCCCAGCCGCGCCGCGACGCCGGCGCCGATCATGATGGTCGTGCCATAGGCCTTGTTGGCGCCTTCGAGCCGCGCCGCGAGGTTCACGACGTCGCCGGTCGCCGTGTAGTTCTTGCGGCTCTCGGAGCCCATGTTGCCGACGATGGCGACGCCCGAATTGATGCCGACGCGGACCGACAGGCCGGCATCGCCGGCCGGCATCGTCGCGGCGAGCTCGGCGACCGCGGCCACGAGGTCGAGCGCCGCCTCGACCGCGTGGCGCTCGGCCTGCGCGTGGTCGAGCGGCGCGCCCCAGATCGCCATCACCGCATCGCCGATGAACTTGTCGACGTAGCCGCCCTGCCGGCCGACGATCGCGCTCGCCGCCGCGAGGTAGCGATTGAGGATCTCGACCAGCCGCTCCGGCTGCTCGCCCAGCCGCTCGGTCAGCGCGGTGTAGCCGACGAGGTCCGTGAACATGACCGTGATCCGCCGCCGCTCCCCGCCGAGGCGCAGGGCGTCGGGGTCGGCGGCGAGGCGATCGACGAGTTCCGGCGCGAGGTAGTGGCGGAAGGCCGCAGAGATGCGCCGGCGGTCGCGATCCTCGATCACGAAGCGGTAGGCGTAGACCAGCGCGAAGGCGAGGGCGGCCGTCGCGGCGAGCAGGCCGACCGGCGCGACCAGGCCGGCGCGGAAGGCCGCCACGGCGCCGAGCGCCTGTGCCGCGAAGGCCGCGGCGCCGGCGAGCAGGCCGGCCGGCGGCGACAGCGCGAAGAAGATCAGCGCCATCGCGATGCCGGCGAGCGTCACGGCGAGGAATCGGGCGGCAGGGCCGAGCGGCTCAAGCGCGAGGCCTTTGGTCAGCGTGTTCACCGCCGCCGCGTGGATGAAGACGCCGGGCATCGTCCGGCGCTCGATGCGCGCATCGAAGCGCTCGGCGTTCGCGGGCAGCAGGCAACGCGCCTGCCGCGACGAGTCGGCCCGCTCGGGCAGCAGCCACTTGGCGCCGTAGCGGCGATCCTCGACGTCGAGCGCGAGCCCGATCAGCACCACCTTGCCCTTGAACGCGCGCTCGAAGAACTCGCGGCGTCCGCCCTCGGCGCAGGCGAGCAGGTCGCCCAGCGAGTAGGTCGGCAGGTCGCCGGGCCCGGTGTTGAAATTCACCAGGAATTCGGCGGCGGGGATCGCGGCACCGGCGCGACGCGCGAGCTCGACCGCGAAGGACGGCATCGCGCCGCCGCCTTCGGTCGTGAAGGAGATCGCCTGCCGGCGCACGACCTCGTCGGGATCGACGATCAGGTTGAGCAGCCGCACGTTGTCGTCGCCGCCGACGGCGATGCGCTGGCCGCGGGTCGGGCCGATCATCTCGCCGCTGAGGCGGATCTCGCCGAGGACGAGCCGGCCCTCGCGCCCCGGCCCCGCGAGCGCGCGCAACAGCGGCCGGTCGAAGCGCGGCAGGAGATCGGGCTGGTCGAGGGTCGTCGGATCCACCAGGTCGTAGCCGATGACGCGCGGGCCCGCGGCGTCGATCGCCTCGATGACCGCGGCGAGGTAGGGCGACCAGGCGACGCGCGGCCGGGCCGCGAAGGGATGGGTGTGATAGGTCTCCTCGTCGATCACGACGACGGCGACGTCCGAGCGCTCGGCGGGGAACAGCGGCCCGAACAGCCAGTGCCGCGCCACGAACAGCGCGTCGAGCCCGGCGCGCTCGAGCGGGCCGGCCCACGGCGCGACGGTCATCAGCCCGGCGATCAGTCCGAACAGCAGCGCGACCGCGGCGCGGCCGCGCCAAAGCCGCAGCGCGCGGCGCCGCTGCTCGACGCGCCGGCGGCGTGCGGCGAAGCTCGACCGGTCAGCGGCCGACGACGACGACACGAGAGGCGGGCGTGTCCGCGATATCCAGGTTCGGATCGATCGAGAACACCGACTCGGCGGTCGTCGACGGTCCCTCGACCTTCACGAGATAGGGCATGCCCGGCGCGAGCACCGGCGCCGAGGGCGGATAGGCGACGTAGCTGCCGCGCGCCGTGCCCGTCCACACCACGCGCCCCGGCCGCTGCTCGAGCTCGGTGACGGTGATGCGGTGCGCCGGCGCGCCGGCGCCTCCGCTCCACTTGAAGATCGGGCGGCCCGACTTGAGCGACCATTCGGCCCAGCGGTCGGCGGGGAAGGCGCGCGACACGCCGCCGCCTGCCTCGCGCGCCTCGGCGACGACGACCGGCTTGGTTCCCTTGCAGGCCATGGTGCGGGCATTGACCTGGCCGCCGGCGACGCGGCTTTCGGCATTGCCGACGGTCACGGTGCCGCCGCGGATCTGCTCGACCCGGCAGCTCTCGAAATAGGCGATGGTCGCGCGGCCACGGGCGCCGAGGGCAATGGACTGGCCCGCATCGAGGTAGTCGAATGCGTCGAACTCGGCGCTCTGCGCGTCGGCGATCGCCTCGAGCATCGCCGCCGGCGCCGCGCCACTGCGTCCGGCCTGCTGGGCGCCCATGCGCGCGCGCGGATCGGCGGAGGCGTTGAGGCCGCCGTCGGGGCCGCCGGGAACGCAGGCGGCGAGGGACGTGGCGGCGGCGAGGGAGAGGGTGGCGAGGAGCTTGCGTGTCATGGCGGGCCTTTCTCGGAGCGGCAGGATAGTCGCTGCGCGCCGCTCCTGAGAACCGCTCATTGCATCGCGGCGGCTTGCCGCCTATCGATCCGGGGCCCCCGCCGGGGACGTGTCGCCCGCCCCCGCGACGCGGGTCCGGCCCGCGGGCGCGCCATCCCGTCCCGAGACGCGAGGAAGCCCGAGCCATGACCGAACCGCTTCGCTACGGCCTTGTCGGCGCCGGAATGATGGGCGGCGAGCACATGCGCAATCTCGCGATCATCCCGGGCTCGCGCGTGGTCGCGCTGAGCGATCCCGATGCGGGCTCGCGCGCCGCGAGCGCGCGGCTCGCGCAGGATCTGTTCGGCGCGGCGCCGGCCGTGTTCGAGGATCATCGCGCGCTGCTGCGCGGCGGCCTCGTCGATGCCCTGGTGATCGCGAGCCCCAACGACACGCATGCCGCGATCCTCGCCGACGTCTTCGCGGCGCCGCGCGCGTTGCCGGTGATCGTCGAGAAGCCGGTCTGCACCCGGATCGAGGATTGCGCGCCGCTCGCCGCGGCGGCCGCGGCGCATCGCGCACCGGTGTGGGTCGCGATGGAGTATCGCTACATGCCGCCCGTCGCGGCCCTGCGCGCGCATGTCGCCGGCGGCGATGTCGGCCGCCTGCGCATGCTGTCGATCCGCGAGCACCGCTACCCGTTCCTCGCCAAGGTCGGCGACTGGAACCGCTTCGCGCGCCGCACGGGCGGCACGCTCGTCGAGAAGTGCTGCCACTTCTTCGACCTGATGCGCCTGATCGCGCAGGACGAGCCGGTGCGCGTCTACGCCTCGGGTGCCGCCGACGTGAACCATCGCGACGAACGCTACGACGGCGCCGTGCCGGACATCCTCGACAACGCCTATGTCGTCGTCGACTTCCGCTCGGGCATCCGCGCCATGCTCGACCTTTGCATGTTCGCGGACGGCGCCTACTGGCAGGAGATCATCGCGGCGACGGGCGACGGCGGCCGCGTCGAGTGCTTCATCCCGGGCCCCGCGAGGTTCTGGCCGGGCGGCGCGGAGCGCGTCGCCGAGATCGAGCTGTCGCCGCGCGCGGCCAAGCGACCGGAGCGCCGGCCGGTCCATGTCGACGAGGCCGTGCTCAAGCTCGGCGACCATCACGGGTCGACCTATTTCCAGCACCTCGGCTTCCGCCGCGCGGTGCTCGACGGCGGCGCGATCGACGTCACGATGGAGGACGGGCTGCGCGCGGTCGCGGTCGGACTCGCGGCCGAACAATCGGTGCGCGAGCGACGCGTCGTCGCGGTCGACGGCTGGCGGCTCGACGCCTGACCGCGCGCGTCGCGTTTCGGGTGGCGAAGCGCGGCTGGCTTTCGCGCGGCGCCTTGCCATAATCGGGTCGACGTCGCGGCGCCTCGCGGGAGGCCGCCGCCGGTCGGAACTCGTGGGGAGGAACAAATGCGCAAGACGACGACGGCAATTCTCGGTGGTGTGGCCCTTGCGGCGCTCGCCCTGGTCGGCGGCGCCGAGGCGGCGTGGCCGGAGCGCCCGGTGACGATCATCGTCCCGGCGGGCGCCGGCGGCGGCACCGACGGGACCGCGCGGCTGCTCGCCAAGCAGCTGCAGGACGAGCTCAAGCAGCCCTTCAACATCGTCAACAACGGCCAGGGCGGCGGCATCGTCGGCCACACCCAGATCGCGACGGCGCGCCCCGACGGGTACACGCTCGGCATCGTCTACAACTACTATCAGTGGAAGATGCTCGGCCAAGCCGACATCAACTACACGCTCTACACGCCGATCGCGCTCTACAACGTCGATCCCTCGGCCCTCATCGTGGCCGACACCTCGCCGTTCAAGACGGGCAAGGACGCCTACGACGCGCTGAAGGCGGATGGCGGCAAGTACAAGATCGGCTGCGGCGGCGCGTGCGGCGGCTCGTGGCACATTCCGAACGCCGAGCTGTTCATCAAGTACGGCATCGACGTGAAGAAGCCGGTGATGGTGCCGGCCGCGGGCGCCGCGCCGAGCCTGCAGGACCTCGCCTCGGGCGGCCTCGACATGGTGATGGCGTCGCTGCCGGAGGCGAAGGCGCTGATCGAGGCGGGCAAGCTGCGGCCGCTGATGGTGATCGCCAACGGCCGCCAGGGCGCGCCGTTCCAGAACGTGCCGACCTCCAAGGAGGCGGTCGGGATCGATCACGAGGGCGGCGCGTTCCGTCTGGTGGCCGGCCCCAAGGGCCTGCCGGCGGACATCGTGAAGACGCTCGAGACGACGCTCGAGAAGATCTGGAAGTCGCAGGAATTCCAGGACGGCATGAAGCAGCGCAATTTCGGCCTGAAGTGGATGAACTCGGCGCAGACGCTGGAGTTCATGAAGGGCCACGAGAAGTCGCTCGCGGAGACGATCGTCGCGGTCGGCCTCGCGAAGTGACGGGGACGGGGGCGGGCCGCCACGGCTCGCCCCCATCGCCATGCGCTTCAACGATGCGATCCTGGGCGCGATCTTCCTCGCGCTCGCCCTGGGGATGATCGCGCTCACCCAGGGATTCCACACGCCGCAGGGCCAGAAGTTCGGCCCGGGCTTCTTTCCCACGATCGTCGCGTCGGTGATGGCGGTCGCGGCCATCGGCCTGATCGTCAAGGGACTGGTCAATCGCGCCGCGCATCCCTGGATCGAGCTCGATCCTTGGTTCTCGAAGCCGCGGCTGGTGCTCCAGGGCGCCAGCGTGTTCGGCTTCCTGCTCGCCTACCTGCTGTTCTCCGAAGAGCTCGGCTTCCTCGTCGTGGCGCCGGTCCTGCTTTGGGGGCTGATCTGGCTGCTATGGGGGCATCCGTTCGTCGCGCTCGCGGTCGCCGTCGCCTCGAGCTTCGTGATCCACCAGTTCTTCGTCCAGGTCCTGCTGGTGCCGCTGCCCTGGGGCATCGTCCCCTATTTCAAGCTCTTCTGAGGCGCGCGCCATGTTCGAGGGGCTGGTCAACACCGCCAACCTTATGAAGGCGCTCGGCCTCGTCTTCGAGCCGACGACGCTCCTGATCATCTTCCTGGCATCTTTCTACGGGCTGTTCTTCGGCGCGATCCCGGGCCTCACGGCCACGATGGCGACGGCGCTGCTCGTGCCGGTCACCTTCTTCATGGATCCCGTGCCGGCGATCGGCGCCATCATCGCGGCGACCGCGATGGCGATCTTCTCCGGCGACGTGCCGGGCGTGCTGCTGCGCATCCCGGGAACGCCGGCCTCGGCCGCCTACACGGACGAGGCCTACGAGATGACGAAGAAGGGGCAGTCCGAGCTCGCCCTCGGCGCCTGCCTCGTGTTCTCGGTGATCGGCGGCCTGTTCGGATCGGCCGCCCTGGTGCTCACGGCGCCGTCGCTGGCCGAGTTCGCCCTCAAGTTCTCGACCTTCGAGTATTTCTGGCTCGCCTGCCTGGGGTTGACCTGCGCCGTGTTCGTGTCGCGCGGCGATCCGTTGAAGGGCGTCATCTCGCTGTGCTTCGGCCTCGGCGTGGCGCAGATCGGCATCGACGTCGTGCACGGCACGCCGCGCTACACCTTCGGCAGCATCAGCCTTTCCGGCGGCGTGGACCTGGTCCCGGCGCTGGTCGGCTTCTTCGCGATTCCCGAGCTGATCCGCAACGTCACCGCCAACTACGGGCGGGTCGAGGTCGTCACGCAGAAGATCGGCTCGGTGTTCCGTGGCCAGTGGGACCTGTTCAAGCGCTATCCGGTCAACAACTTCCGCGGCAACGTGATCGGCGTGCTGATCGGCGCGCTGCCCGGCGCGGGCGCCGACATCGCGGCGTGGATCAGCTACGCGGTCTCGAAGAAATTCTCGAAGGAGCCGGAGAAGTTCGGCACCGGCCATGTCGAGGGCCTCGTCGATGCCGGCGCAGCCAACAACTCGGCGCTCGGCGGCGCCTGGGTGCCGGCACTCGTCTTCGGCATCCCCGGCGATTCGATCACGGCGATCGTGATCGGCGTCCTCTACATGAAGGGCATGAACCCGGGGCCGACGGTCTTCATCAAGAGCCAGGAGCTCGTCTACGCCCTGTTCATCGTCTTCTTCCTCGCCAATCTGCTGATGATCCCGTTCGGCTGGGCGATGATCAAGGCGTCTCGCCGAATCCTGTCGGTGCCGCGCGAGGTGCTGATGCCCGTCATCCTGCTGTTCTGCGTGGTCGGTTCCTTCGCGATCGAGAACTCGCTGTTCAATGTCGGCGTGATGCTGGTGATGGGGATCATCGGCTACCTGTTCGAGGAGAACGGCATACCGACTTCGCCGGCTATCCTCGGCCTCGTGCTCGGCAAGATGATCGAGGAGAACTTCCTGCTGTCGATGATCAAGGTCGGCGGCAACGTCGCGGGGCTGTTCGAGCGCCCGATCGGCGGGACGCTCGGCGCGCTCACGCTCGTGATCTGGATTGCGCCGTTTGCCTGGCTCGGCTGGCGCGCGATGAGGCTGAGGGCCGCCGCATGATCGTCGATTGCCACGTCAACATCTGGGAAGACCGCCACTGCACGGAGATGTTCCGCGAGCAGACGCGCTTCGCGCGCCCCGGCTCGGTCGGCATCAAGGCCGACGCCGAGACGCTGCACCGGGCGATGGCCAAGGTCGACAAGGCGATCATCTTCTCGCTGCGCTACAGGGACGCCGCCGGCATCGACGGCGACGACGAGGTCACGGCTGCGGCCGTGGCGAAGCATCCCGACAAGTTCGTCGGCTTCGCCTGCATCGATCCGCGCATGCCGGACTGCATGGACCTGCTCGTCCACGCGATCGAGGACCTCGGGCTCAAGGGCGTGAAGTTCGGGCCGATCTACAACGGCGTGTCGCTCAACGACCCGCGCATGGAGCCGATCTACCGCTACCTGGTGAAGCACGACCTGCCGCTGACGATGCACATGGGCACGACCTTCGCGGCGAACTCGGTCGCGGAATACGGCCGCGCGATCTACGTCGACGACGTCGCCCGAAGGCACCCGGACCTGAAGATGGTGATGGCGCACATGGGCCATCCCTGGTTCGAGGAATGCATCATCGTCGCGCGCAAGCAGCCCAACGTGTACTGCGAGGTCTCGGCGCTGTTCTACCGGCCGTGGCAGTTCTGGAACATCCTCAAGACCGCCGAGGAGTACACGATCGCGCATCGCGACAAGATCTTCTGGGGTACCGACTTCCCGTTCTCGGAGGTCGAGGAATCGATCCAGGGCCTGCGCGACGTCAACCGGGTCATCGGCCATTCGGGTCTTCCGCCGGTGTCGAACGAGACGATCGAGCGCATCCTCCATTCCAACCCGTTCGCGCACTGGTGGCACGACCCGAAGTCGAAGGGACTCTGAACCATGACGGAACTCTGCGACCTGACCGCCGTCGAGCTGCGGCGGCTCATCGGCGCCAAGCAGATCTCGCCGGTCGAGCTGCTCGCGTCCTGCGAGGCGCGGATCGCCAGGGTCAATCCCCGGCTCAACGCGGTGACGGCGACCTGCTGGGATCGCGCGCGGGCCGAGGCCGCGGCGGCGGAGGCGAAGGTCCGGCGCGGCGAGGCGCTGGGCCTCCTGGAGGGGTTGCCGCTCGGCGTGAAGGACCTGAACGAGACCGAGGGGCTGCGCACGACCTGGGGCTCGCCGATCTACAAGGACCACGTCCCGGCCAAGGACGAGCGCATGGTCGCGGCCTGCCGTGCCGCGGGCGCGATCGTCGTCGGCAAGACCAATGTTCCGGAGTTCGGCGCCGGCGCCAACACCAACAACCCGGTCTACGGCCCGACGCGAAATCCCTTCGACACCGCGCGGATCTGCGGCGGCTCGTCGGGCGGCTCGGCCGTGGCGCTCGCGGCCTCGATGCTGCCGATCTGCACCGGTTCGGACACCGGCGGCTCGCTGCGCACGCCCGCCGCTTTCTGCGGCATCGTCGGCTTCCGGGTCTCGCCCGGCGTGGTGCCGACGGAGCGGCGGCCGCTCGGCTGGACCAACATCTCGGTCCAGGGACCGATGGGGCGCAACGTCGCCGATGCGGCGCTGCTGCTGGCGGCCCAGGTCCGCTCCGACGGCGCCGACCCGCATTTCCACGGGATCGATCCGGCGTTGCTGCGACCGCCGGCGCCTGCTGACCTCGGCAGCCTGCGCCTCGCGGTCTCGACCGATCTCGGCTTCGCGATCGTCGACGCGCGCATCCGTGCCGCCTTCGCGGATCGCGTCAAGCGCATCGGCGGCTGGTTCAGGGAATGCGCCTGGGCCGATCCGGACATGGCCGAGGCCGACGAGACGTTCGAGGTCATCCGCGCCCAGAACTTCCTGGCGAGCCAGCTCGAGAACTACCGCACGCGCCGGCATCTGCTCGGGCCGAACATCGTGGCCAATGTCGAGCAGGGGCTCGGCTATTCCGCGGTCGATGTCGCCAAGGCGCACGCCCGCCAGACGCGGATCTTCCGGGGATTCCAGGAGTATTTCCGCGCCCACGACGTGCTGATCTGCCCCGCGGTCACGATCCCGCCGTTCCCGATCGAGCAGCTCTACGCCGAGGAGGTCGACGGCGTGAGGATGCGCACGTATTTCCACTGGCTGTCGATGGCCTACGGCGTGACGCTCACCGGCCATCCCGCGATCACCATCCCCTGCGGCCTCGAGCCGACGGGGACCCCGATGCATCTGCAGATCGTCGGCCCGTATGGCGGGGACGCCAAGGTGCTGTCCATCGCCCTCGCGCTCGAGCAGGCGATGGCGAGCGACCCGGCCTTGCGCCGGCCGCTGCCCGATCTCGCCAAGCTCGCCGCCTGACGCAAGGCAGGCTTCCGACGGCCGGAGCGGTGCCGCGCGGGGCGTTGCGCTAGTCTGCCGGCGTGAAGCGCCCCCGACCCGACGACGCGCCGGCGATCTCGGCCCCGACAGCTCCGCCGTCACCTGCGGCGCCGCCGGCCGTGGTGCCGCCGGTGACGCGCGACACGCCGCTCGCCCCCGCCGCGGGCCCGGCACCGGCCCCGCCGCGTAAGCGCGGATTCGCGCGGTTCGTGCTCGCGGCCGTCGTGCTGCTCGCCCTGGCCGTTGCCGGACGCTGGGGCTGGGACTGGTGGGTCGACGGCCGCTTCCTGGTCGTCACGGACGACGCCTATGTCCGTGCCGAGGTCACGACGGTCGCCACCAAGATCAGCGGCTATGTGGCGGCGATGGACGTGCGCAACGGCGACCGGGTCCGCGCCGGCGACGTCATCGCGCGGCTCGACGACGGCGACTTTCGCCTGGCCGTCGAGGCGGCGCGCAACCGGGTCGAGACCCAGCGCGCGGCGCAGCTGCGGCTCGGCCGGCAGGTCGAGGCCGCGCAGGCCGGCGCGGCGCAGGCCGCGACGCAGATCGCGGGCGCCCGGGCCGAGGCATCGCGCGCGCAGTCAGACTTCCAGCGCTTCAGCGCGCTCGCGGCGAGCGACTTCGCCAGTCGCAGCCGCCTCGACCAGGCGCGCGCCGAGCGCGAGCGCGCGATCGCCGCCGTCGCCTGGGCCGAGGCGGCGCTGGTCGCCGCCCAGGCCAATGTCGAGGTCGCGGTCGCGCAGCGCGAGGAGGGTCGCAAGCTGGTCGCCGAGCTCGAGACCACGCTGGCGCGCGCCGAACGCGATCTCGGCTTCACGCTCGTCAAGGCGCCCTTCGACGGCGTGATCGGCAACAAGGCGGTGCAGGCGGGCGACTTCGTGCAGCCGGGTGCGCGCCTCGCGGCGCTCGTGCCGCTGGACCGCATCTGGGTCGAGGCGAACTTCAAGGAGACGCAGCTCGCGCGGCTGCAGGTCGGCCAGCGCGTGCGCCTCGCGGTCGATGCGCTGCCCGACCGGCCGATCGAGGGCCGGGTCGAGAGCTTCTCGCCCGCCTCCGGTGCGGTGTTCAGCCTCCTGCCGCCCGAGAACGCGACCGGCAACTTCACCAAGATCGTGCAGCGCGTGCCCGTGCGCATCGCCGTCGCGCCCGAGGCGGTCGCGACGGGACTGCTGCGCCCCGGCCTGTCGGTCGTCGTGCGCGTCGAGACCCGCGCGGCGGAGGGCGCCCTGGCCGCGTCCCCGGCGCGATGAGCCCGGCGCGCGCGGCCGGCGGCGCGTCCACCGAGGACCGCGTCGATCCGCGCCGGCTCGTCGCCTTCCTGGCGATGATCTTCGGGATGTTCATGGCGATCCTGGACATCCAGATCGTCTCCGCCTCGCTGGTCGAGATCCAGGCCGGGCTGTCGGCAAGCAGCGACGAGATCGCCTACGTGCAGACCAGCTACCTCATCGCCGAGGTGATCATGATCCCGCTGTCGGGGTTCCTGGCGCGGATCCTGTCGACGCGGATCCTGTTCACGATCTCGGCGGCCGGCTTCACCGCCGCGAGCGTGCTCTGCGGCATGGCGACGTCGATCGAGGAGATGGTCGTCTTCCGCGCGCTGCAGGGCTTCATCGGCGGCGGCATGATCCCGACCACCTTCGCGGCATCCTTCGCGATGTTCCCGCTGTCGAAGCGGCACATCGTGATGCCGATGATGGGCCTGGTGGTGCCGCTCGCGCCGACGATCGGCCCGACCGTCGGCGGCCTGCTCACCGACGCGTTCTCCTGGCACTGGCTGTTCTACGTCAATCTCGTGCCGGGCATCGGCGTGACCATCGCGGCCTGGACGCTGATCGACTACGACCAGCCGAACTGGGGGCTGTTCCGCAAGACCGACTGGTCCGGGCTGTTCGCCATGGCCGGCTTCCTGGGAACGATGGAGTACGTGCTCGAGGAGGGGCCGTCGAAGGACTGGTTCGCCGACGACACGCTGTGCTCGGTCGCCGCGGCGAGCGCCGCCACCGGACTGCTCTTCTTCTGGCGCGCCTTCCGCGCCGAGGTGCCGATCGTCGACCTGCGCGCCTTCGCCAACCGGAACTTCGCGCTCGGCTCCCTCTACTCGGTGGTGATGGGCGCCGGCCTGTTCGGGCTCACCTACCTCTATCCGCTCTATCTCGCCCGCATCCGCGGCTTCACGCCGCTGCAGATCGGCGAGACGATGTTCGTGACCGGCGCGTTCATGTTCCTGACCGCGCCGATCGCCAGCCGACTGGTCGCGCGCATGGACCCGCGCGCCATGCTGCTCTTCGGATTCTCGCTCTTCTCGGCAAGCACCTTCCTGCTGACCGACATCACGAAGGACTGGGACTTCCGGGAGCTGCTCGTGCCGCAGATCCTGCGCGGCTGCTCGCTGATGTTCTGCATGATCCCGATCAACAACCTGGCGCTGGGCACGCTGCCGGTCGACCGGCTCAAGAACGCCGCCGGCCTCTACAACCTGATGCGCAATCTCGGCGGCGCGCTCGGCCTCGCGCTGATCAACACGGTCCTCAACCAGCGCCTCGACCTGCATCTCGTGCGCCTGCGCGAGCAGGTGGGCTGGGGGCGCGGGGTCGCGGTCGAGACGCTTGCCGGGATGGCGGCGCGCTTCGGAGACCAGGGGGTGGACGGGAACTCGATCGCTCTCAAGCGCCTGGGCGAACTCGTCCGCCGCGAGGCGCTGGTGATGAGCTTCGCCGACATCTTCCTGCTCCTCAGCCTGCTCGTCGGGGCGATGATCGCCCTGATCGTGATCATGGAGCGCCCCCGGCCGGCCGCGCGCCGCACTTGATCGGCATGCCGGCATCGTGTCTGGCTTGGCCGTCAGACCATGATTCCGGAGCCGACGCCATGACGAGCGAGACCTTCGACAAGGGCCTGCGGATGCGAAAGGCCGTGCTCGGCGAGGACTACGTGAACAAGTCCATCGCCTCGGCCGACGCCTTCAACCTGCCGCTGCAGGAGCTCGTCACGAGCTATTGCTGGGGCGAGGTGTGGACGCGGCCCGAGCTGCCGCCGCGCACGCGCAGCCTGATCAATCTGGCGATGCTGACGGCGCTGAACCGGCCGCACGAGCTGAAGCTCCACCTGCGCGGCGCCGTCAACAACGGCTGCACGGTCGAGGAGATCCGCGAGGTGCTGCTGCAGACCGCGATCTACTGCGGCGTCCCGGCGGCGATCGACGCGTTCCGCTCGGCACGCGAGGTGCTGACCGAGCTCGGCAAGCTGCCCGCGGCCAAGGCCTGACCGTCGCCGCCATGCGCATCGGCTTCATCGGCCTGGGCAACATGGGGCTGCCCATGGCGGGCCATCTCGTCGCCGCCGGCCATGCCGTGCGCGGTTTCGATCTGCGCGCCGAGGCGGTCGCGGCCTTCGTCGCGGCCGGCGGCACCGCCGCACGCGGGGTGGCCGAGGCGACCGAGGACGCGGAGCTGACGATCACGATCCTGCCGGCCAGCGCCGACGTTCGTGCCGCGCTTCTCGCGCCCGGCCTGCCATGGCGCCGCGGCACGGTCGCGATCGACATGACCTCGGGCGAGCCGGCGGCGACGATCGAGATCGGGCGCGCGCTGGCGCGGCACGGGGTCGCGATGATCGATGCGCCCGTGTCGGGCGGCGTGAAGGGCGCCAGGGCGAAGTCGCTCACCATCATGGTCGGCGGCGACGACGAGATCGTCGCACGATGCGAGCCGGTCCTGGCGGCGATGGGCGCGCGCATCTTCCGCTGCGGCGGGCTCGGCGCGGGCCAGGCGGTCAAGGCGCTCAACAACTTCGTCTCCGCGGCGGGGCTGCTTGCTGCGGGCGAGGCGCTGACCATCGCCCAGCGCTTCGGGATCGAGCCGGAGCGGTTGGTCGACATCCTCAACGCGTCGACGGGACGCAACAACACCACCGAGAACAAGCTGAAGCCCTTCGTGCTGTCCGGCACGCACGACGACGGCTTCGCGCTGCGGCTGATGGCAAAGGACGTCGCGATCGCCGCCGGCCTCGCCGATCGGACCGCCACGCGCGGCGGCCTCGCGGCGGAGACGGCGCGCCGCTGGGCCGAGGCGGCGGGCGCGCTGGGCGCCGGCGCCAACCACACCGAGATCATCCGCCTGCTCGGCTTCAAGGCGACGGCACGGACCTGAGATGCTGCGACCCATCGAGACCCTGTCGCGCTACGCGTCCCACGACGCGACCATGCCGGGCCTGCTGGAGTCGCGCCGGAAGGCCGGACCGGACCGGCCGTTCCTCGTCGACGGCGCGCGCTCCTGGACCTACGGCCGCTTCGCCGCCGACGTCGCGGCCGCGGCACGGCTGCTCGCCGATCGCGGCGTGGTCGCCGGAGACCGCGTCGCGCTGCTCGCCCCCACCGTCGCCGAGACGGTGATCGCCTTCTTCGCGGCCGCCCGCCTCGGCGCGATGTTCGTGCCGCTCAATGCCGAGCTGAAGCGAGAGGAGGCGCGGCCGATCGTGGCGCGCGCGCGGCCGCGGGTGCTGATCCACGCCGCGGAGCTCGAAGGGCTCGCGCGGGACTGCGCCGGCGACGGCGCCACGACGCCGACGCTGCTCGCGATCGGGCGGGACTTCGGCGGCTTCGATCGACTGCCGGCCCTCGATGCGGCCGTGCCGCCACCGCGGCCGGAGACGACCTGCATCGTCCTGTTCACGTCGGGAACGACCGGCACGCCGAAAGGCGTGATGCAGGCGCAGCGCACCTTCGTGGTTGCCGGCGAAGGCTTCGTCGAGCGCCAATGGCTGCAGCCCGACGACCGGATGCTGTGCATCCTGCCCATGTTCCACGTGAACGCGCTTTTCTACTCGCTGGGCGGCGCGCTCGCCGCGGGCGCGACGCTGGTGCTCGGAGGCAAGTTCAGCGCGTCACGCTTCTGGCCGCTGGCCCGCGAGAGCGCGGCGACGCAGGTCAACATGCTCGGCTCGATCGGCAAGATCCTGAGCCTGCGCCCGCGCGGGGAGTACGTGCCGGGCCACCGCCTCGATCGCGTCTACTGCGTGCCGATGCCGGGCGACGTCCAGCGGGTCTTTCGCGAGGAATTCGGCGTGCGCTGGATCGCCGAGGGGTACGGCATGTCGGAGGTTCCCGGCATCCTGGCGCAGCCCTACGGCGAGCCGCCGGCGGTCGGCACGATGGGGCGCGTCTGCCGCCATCCCGACGGCCGTGCGCTGGGACGGATCCGCGTCGTCGACGAGGCCGGCCGCGACGTGCCGGTCGGCGAGCCGGGCACTTTGCTCGTGAAGACGGAGCTGGCGATGCAGGGCTACTTCGAGGAGCCCGAGCGCACCGCCGCGAGCCTGAACGACGGGTTCTTCATCACCGGCGACCGGGTGCGCGAGGTGGCGCCGGGCACCTACGCCTTCGTCGCGCGCGACAAGGACATGATCCGGCGGCGCGGCGAGAACATCGCCGCGGTCGAGATCGACCAGGCCGCGCTCGGCCATCCCGATGTCGGCGAGGCCGCGGCGGTCGCGGTCCCCTCCGAGCTCGGCGAGGACGACATCCTGCTCGCCGTCGTGCCGCGCGCCGGCTGCCGGGTCGACGCGACCGCGCTGCGCGCCTTCCTCGCGACCAGGCTGACGGCGGCGAAGCTGCCGCGCTTCGTCGCGGTCGTGGATGCGGTGCCCTATGGCCCGACGCAGCGCGTGCTGCGCTTCAAGCTGGCGGCCGACGCCGCCTTGCGGGCCGCAGCCGTCGACTTCGAGGCGCCGGGCGCCCCGCGCTGACCGGCTCAGCCCTTGAAGCGCGGTTCGACGAGCCCGGGCACGTCGACCTCGATCGCGAAGATCGATCCGGACTGCGGATGGTGAGCGAGTTCCGCCGCCGAGGCGTGCTCGCGCGCGGAGGTGACGTAGAGCGTGCGCAGGTCGGCGCCGCCGAAGGCCGGCATCGTCGGCCGTCGCACCGGGATGGCGATCTCGCGCAGGATCTCGCCGGTCTGCGGGTGAAGGCGCAGCACCCGGCCGCCGGCGAACATCGCGGTCCAGTAGCAGCCCTCGGCATCGACCGCGGCGCCGTCGGGATAGCCGTCGCCCGGTCCGAAGCTGCGGAGGACGCGCCGCTCGCCCGGCACGCCGCGCGCGGCGTCGTACTCGAATGCCCAGATCGTCTGCGCCGGGCTGTCGGCCCAGTACATCGTCGCCCCGTCGGGCGAGAAGGCGAGGCCATTGGCGACGGTCGCGTCGCCGAACAGCCGTGTGGTGTCGAGCTCGGCGTCGAGGCGATAGAGCGCGGCGTTGGAACGCTTGAGGCCGATGCTCATCGTGCCGGCGAGGAAGCGGCCCTGGCGATCGCAACGCCCGTCGTTGAAGCGCGTGCCCGGTCGCTCCGGATCGGGGTCGACGATGGGCGTGAGGGTCCCGCTGCCGAGATTCAGCACGTGGAACCCGTCGGCGAGCGCGACGACCGCCTGGTCGCCGCTCTCGCAGAGCGCGAAGCTGCCGACCGGCTCGGGCAGCGTCCAGCTTCGCCGGTCGCCGGACTCCGGCACCCAGCGTTCGAGCGTGGGGCCGTAGATGTCGCACCACCACAGCGCCTGGCCTTGCGGATCCCAGGTCGGCCCCTCGCCGAGAAAGGCACGGCAGTCGAGGGCGCAGCGCAAGGTCTTCAGCATGGTCGTCAGAGGCTCCGCACGGTGAATCGCATGTCGCCCTGCAGCGTCTCGCCGGGCGCGAGCGTGCGCATGCCGGTGTCGTCCTGGGGGCGGTTGAGCGCGTCGGTGTCGTGGCTCACCGGTTCGATCGCGAAGAACGGCTCGCCGGGAGGCACGAAGACGACGAGCCGGTCGTAGATCGGCGTAGCGTCGATATCGAGGGCGAGGCGAGCGGAAGGCCACTCGATCACCGCGGGCCGCTTCCATCCGACATGGACGTGGTCGGACTCGATCGAGTTCACCGCGCGGCCGGCGGAGAGGTCGGCCGCCGGGGGCACGGGAACGCGGCGCACCGGCAGCACCTCGGCGTCGGTTTCCCAGATCTCGCGCGTCGCCACCCGCAGCCGCACGTCGGCGGTGCGATGGAAATAGGGATGATGGCCCAGCCCGGCCGGCATCGGCGCCTTGCCGGTATTGGTGAGCGCCATCCACAGGGTGAACCCGTCGGGGGTGAGCGCGAAGGACTGCCGCGCCTCGTAGTCGAACGGCCAGAAGCCGTCGGCGGCGTGGACCTGGCGCAGCGTCGCCGCGGACTGCGACACGTCGTGCGCGGTCCAGGGCGCGCGCCACCCCTGGCCGTGGATCGCGTGCCCCCTGCTGAGCTCGTCCTGCGCGAGGGTGATGATGCGCCCGGCCCAGGGGAAGCGGCCGTTGCGGATGCGATTGGAGTAGGGGACGAGCGGCCAGCTCGCGCCGCCGCGCGGACTGCCGGCGGCGATCGCCGCGCGGTCGGGCGCCCGCATGATCAGCGTGTCGCCGCGGCGGAATCCGACGATGATGCCGCCGGCGCTGGGCGCCAGTTCGAGGACGAGCGCGCCGGCGCTCAAGGCAATGATCGGGTGAGAGGTATCGTTCATGGCGTTCGCATCCTATCCGAGTCTCCGGGACCGTGTCGTGCTGATCACCGGCGGCGGCTCGGGCATCGGCGCTTCGATCACGGAGCATTTCTGCGCCCAGGGCGCGCGGGTCGCCTTCATCGACATCGCGGTCGAGGCGAGCCGGGCGCTCGTCGAGGCGGTCCGCGGGCGCGGCCATTCCGCGCCGCTGTTCATCGAGTGCGACCTGCGCGACATCGCGTCGCTGCGCGCTGCCGTCGCGCGCGTCGAGCGCGAGCTGGGGCCCGTGCGGGCGCTGATCAACAATGCCGCGCGCGACGACCGCCACGACTGGAAGGCGGTCACGCCGGCGTACTGGGACGAGACGCAGGACGTGAACCTGCGCCACCAGTTCTTCGCGCTGCAGGCGGTCGCGCCGGGGATGGCCGCGGCGGGCGGGGGCTCGATCGTGAATTTCGGCTCGATCAGCTGGCAGCGGAAGACGACCGGCATGGTCGGCTACACCACGGCCAAGGCGGCGATCCAGGGCCTGACGACGGTGATGGCGCGGGAACTCGGTCCGCAGAATATCCGAGTGAACTCGATCATGCCGGGCGCCACCAGGACCGAGCGTCAGGTGACGAAATGGTGGAGCGAGGAGATGATCGCGCGCTTCCGGCGCGAACAGTGCCTCGACACGCTGGTCGAGCCGCCGGATATCGCGCGCATGGCCCTGTTCCTCGCGGCCGACGACAGCCGGGCGATCACTGCGCAATCGTTCAAAGTTGACGCGGGTTTATCCTGATCGTCGTGAGATCACACGCAGGTCACGCGTCAGAAGAGGCGAGGGGCAACTAGAGATTAACTCCGCAGCGCATAGCGTCCGACGTTCGGGCGCAATGCCGATCATTCCGGAGGATCTCTGTCCATGGCCATTCTCAACGTCGGTTCCGGTCAAACCTATTCGCGAATTGCGGACGCGCTGTCGGCGGCGCATGACGGCGACATCGTCCGCGTCCAGGCCGGCACCTACACCAACGACTTCGGCACGGTGAACGCGAAGATCACGATGGAATCCGTCGGCGGCCTCGCCAAGCTCGAGGCGACCGTGATGCCGGGCAACGGCAAGGGCATCCTGATCGTCAACAACGACGTCACGATCCGGGGCTTCGAGTTCACCGGCGCGCGCGTGCCCGACGAGAACGGCGCCGGCATCCGCTACCAGGGCGGAAACATGGTCGTGGAGAACAGCTACTTCCACCACAACCAGACGCACATCCTGGCCAACAGCGTGGCGACCGGCACGATCCGGCTGGTGAACTCCGAGTTCGCGAACCACACCATGAACACCGGCCAGGCGCACGCGGTGTACACCGGCAACATCGCCAAGCTCGAGGTCGTCAACAGCTACTTCCACGACGGCGCCGCCGGGCACCTGATCAAGAGCCGCGCCGCGGAGACCGTCGTCACCGGATCGCGCCTCTACGACAACAACAGCGCGATCAGCTACTCGATCGATATCTCCAACGGCGGCAAGGCGACGATCGCCGACAACATCATCGTCCAAGGGCCGAACAGCCCCAACCGCTCGGTCATCGCCTACGGCACGGAGGGGATCGGCTATCCGACCTCGTCGCTGCTCGTGCAGAACAACACGATCGAGAGCTTCGGCGGCACGGGCTACGGCATCCTCAACATCGGCTCGGTCAACGCGACCGTCCTCGGCAACAAGCTCTACGGCCTGACCCAGGTCGTGGTCGGGGCATCGACCCAGACGGGGAACTCCATCCTTTCGACGCCCGTCACCCTCGACACGACGAGCCCGTGGGTGCCGGCCTCGCCGCCGCCCCCGCCCCCGCCGCCTCCTCCGCCGTCCGGCCTCGTGCTCGTGGGGACCGACGGCAACGACACGCTGACGGGCGGCACGCTGAACGACACGCTGACCGGCGGCGCCGGCAACGACGTGCTGATCGGCGGCGCGGGCAACGACATCCTGGACGGCGGCGCTGGCCAGGACCACGCGAACTACGCGAGCGCGACCGCCGCGGTCACGATCAATCTTGCGCTGAGCGGCGCGCAGAACACCGGCGGGGCGGGGATCGACACGCTCGTCTCGATCGAGACGGTGACCGGCGGGACCGGCAACGACGTCATCACCGGCGACGCCCAGGCCAACGTGCTCAACGGCAATCTCGGCGACGACACGATCGACGGCGGCGCCGGCAACGACTTCATCAACGGCGGCGGCGGCAACGACGTCATCAACGGCGGCGACGGCCTCGACACGGCGACCTACGCCAGCTTCACGTCGCCGGTCATCGTTTCGCTGGCGGTCATCGGCCCCCAGAACACCGGCAGCGCGGGAATCGACACGTTGCTGTCGATCGAGAACCTGGTCGGAGGCAGCGGATCCGACATGCTGATCGGGAACGGCCTCTCCAATGTCCTCACCGGCGGCGCGGGCAACGACACGCTGATCGGCAATGCCGGCCAGGACACGCTGATCGGCGGCACCGGCGACGACATCCTCGATGGCGGGGCGGGGGTCGACACCGCGAGCTATGCCGGCACCGCCGCGGGCGTGACCGTCAGCCTCGCGATCGCGGGCATGCAGAACACCGGCGGTGCCGGGAACGATCTGCTGGCATCGATCGAGAACATCACGGGCGGCGACGGCAACGACATCCTGACCGGCGACGGGTTCACGAACGTCCTCAGCGGCGGCGCCGGCAACGACACGGTGTCGGGCGGCGGCGGCATCGACTACCTGTCGGGCGGCACGGGCGACGACGTGCTCGTGGGCGGCGCCCGTCGCGACCGCCTGACCGGCGATGCCGGCGCGGACACGTTCCGGATGACCCTGCTGTCCGACACGCCTGCGGGCTCGGACCGCGACCTGATCGTCGACTTCTCGCAGGCGCAAGGCGATCGCATCGACCTTTCCGCCCTCGATGCCGACGCCGCCGCCGCCGGCGACCAGGCCTTCACGCTGATCGGCACCGCGGCGTTCACGGGCGTCGCGGGCGAGCTGCGCTACACGGTCGGGCAGAACAACATCATGCTCCTCGAGGGCGACGTGAACGGAGACCGGGTCGCGGACCTGCAGATCGACGTGATCGGCAACTTCGCGATGAAGGCGAGCGACTTCGTCTTCTGAGGCAGCCCGCAGGCCGCCCCGGGGCGTCGCGTCGCGCGCCCCGGGGAACCGGCGCCAGCGCCGTCGCCGGCGCGGGCGCGTTGACGCGTCCTGTCCGCGCTCCTAGGGTCGCGACCTCGCCGCACCAAGCGGTGCTCGCGCACAAGGGAGCGACATGCCGACCACCCATTTCATCGTGCACGACAAGACCGACAACGTCGGCGTCATTGTCGTGGAGGACGTCAAGGCCGGGCAGACCTTGACCGGCTGGGTCATCGAGGGCGACGGGACGATCACCGTCAAGGCGCTCGATCCGGTGCCGCTCGGCCACAAGATCGCGCTGTCCGATCTCAAGAAGGGTGACACGGTGCTCAAGTACGGGCACGACATCGGCCGCGTCGTGGGCGCGATCGCCAAGGGTCGCCACGTCCACGTGCACAACATCAAGACGAAGAGGTGGTGACCATGGCCAAGGCCCCAGCCCTGATCAAGAAGCGCTCCCGGAGCGTCGGCAAGCTCAAGTTCATGGGCTACCGCCGCGAGAACGGCCGCGTCGGCATCCGCAACCATGTCATCATCCTGCCGCTGGACGACCTGTCGAATGCCGCCTGCGAGGCGGTGGCGAACAACATCAAGGGGACGCTGGCCCTGCCGCACGCCTACGGGCGGCTGCAGTTCGGCGAGGACCTGCAGCTTCATTTCCGCACCCTGATCGGCACCGGCACGAACCCGAACGTGGCCGCGGTCATCGTCATCGGCATCGAGCCGGGATGGACCGGTCGCGTCGTCGAGGGCATCGCCAAGACGGGCAAGCCGGTCGCCGGCTTCGCCATCGAGGGCAACGGCGACCTCAAGGTCATCGAGATGGCCAGCCGCAAGGCGCAGCAGTTCCTGATGGACGCCACCGAGAAGCAGCGCGAGGAGTGCTCGATCGAGGAGCTCTGGGTGTCGACGAAGTGCGGCGAGTCCGACACGACGTCGGGCCTCGCGTCCTGCCCGACGGTCGGGAATCTCGTCGACAAGATCGACCCGATGGGGGCGTGGACCTGCTTCGGCGAGACGTCCGAGCTGACGGGGGCCGAGGTCGAGTGCGCCAAGCGCGCGCTCAACAAGGACGTCGCCGCGAAATTCATGGCGACCTTCGGCGCCTACCAGGACATGATCAACCGCTACAAGACGAGCGACCTGTCCGAGAGCCAGCCCACCAAGGGCAACATCGCGGGCGGCCTGTCGACGATCGAGGAGAAGGCCTTCGGCAACTTCCAGAAGATCGGCCACAAGACGAAGTACATCGACGTCCTGAAGCCGGCCGAGGAGCCGGTGAAGGGCCCGGGCCTCTACTTCATGGACACGTCGTCCGCCGCCGCCGAATGCGTGACGCTGCAGGCCGCCGCCGGCTTCGTCGTCCACCTGTTCCCGACGGGGCAGGGCAACGTCATCGGCAATCCGATCGAACCGGTGATCAAGCTGACGGCCAATCCGAAGACGGCGCGCGAGATGCCCGAGCACATCGACCTCGACGTCTCGGGGATCCTGCGGCGCGAGATGGATCTCGACGAGGCGGGCGACCGGCTCATCGACATCATGATCCGCACCTGCAACGGCCGGAACACCTGCGCCGAGGCGCTCGGTCATCGCGAGTTCGTGATGACCAAGCTCTACCAGAGCGCCTGAAGCACGCGGGCCGTCGCCCGCGCCTCGCCATGTCCGACCCGCGAGCCGGCGAGCTGCAGGTGGAGGTCTGGCGCGGCGGCACCGAGGGGCGCTACGAGCGCTTCTCGGTGCCGCGGCGCGCCAACCAGACGGTCCTCGACGTCGTCACGTGGATCCAGCGCAAGCTCGATCCCTCGCTCGCCTACCGCTTCGCCTGCCGGGTGGGCATGTGCGGGTCCTGCGCGATGACGGTCAACGGCCGGCCGCGCTGGACCTGCCGGACCCATGTCGAGCGGGTCGCCGAGGACGGCCGGCTCGTGGTGGGGCCGCTCGAGAACCTGCCGCGCCTGCGCGACCTCGCGGTCGACCTCGCCCCGTTCTTCGACAAGTGGGCTCGCGCGATGGGCCGCTTCGTGCCGCCGGCCGAGAGCGGCGCGGAGTTCGCGGTCGTGCCGCCGTCCTCGCCCGAGCGTCGCGAGGCCGATGCGGCCATCGAGTGCATCGGCTGCGCGGTGTGCTACGCGGCCTGCGACAGCGTGCGATGGAACGCCGATTACCTCGGGCCCGCGGCGCTCAACCGCGCCTGGACGCTGGTCAACGACGTGCGCGACGGCGCCCAGCTCGAGCGCCTCGCGGCGATATCCGGCGACGCCGGCTGCCACAGCTGCCACAGCCACGAGAGCTGCCGCGCGCATTGCCCGAAGTCGATCGACGCCACGGGCTCGATCGCGGGCCTCAAGCGCCTCGCCGCCTGGGCGATGATCCGGGGCGACATCTGATGCGCCGCGCCCCGCTGGAGGCGCGCCTGTGGCTGGCGCAGCGCGCCTCGGCGGCGGTGCTCGCGCTGTGCGTCGTCGTGCATCTCGCGACCATGCTCTACGCCGTGCGCGGCGGCCTGACGGCGGCCGAGATCCTCGGCCGCACCCGCGAGTCGATGGGCTGGCTCTGCTTCTACGGCCTGTTCGTCGCGGCGGTGGCGGTGCACGCACCGCTGGGCCTGCGCGCGATCCTGCGCGAGTGGACGCCGCTGCGCGGCCGCCCGCTCGACGCCGGGGTCGCCGCGTTCGCGGTCCTCCTGGTCGTCGCCGGCTGGCGCGCGGTGGGAGGGCTGTTCCGATGAGGCATCGCGCGCACGCAAGCTACGGCGCCTTCCTCGTGCACCGCATCTCCGGGCTGCTGCTGACGCTGTTCCTGCCGCTGCACTTCTGGGCGCTCGGCACCGCGATCGAGGGCGCGGCGCGGCTCGACGGATTCCTGCACTGGGCCGAACATCCGCTGGTCAAGCTCGCCGAGTTCGGGCTCGTGGTGCTGCTCGCGGCGCACCTCGCGGGCGGCGTGCGCCTGCTCGGCCTCGAGTTCTTCGGCTGGCGCCCGCGCACGCAGTCGATCGTCGCTGCCGGCGGCGGCTTCGCGCTCGCTGCCGGTCTCCTCTTCCTCTTCAACGCGGGGCTTTGACATGCGTCTCGGCGAGATCGAGAAGGCGATGCAGGCCGGCGAGCTGGGCCGGACGCGCCAGTGGGCGATCGAGCAGCAGCTGCGCGTCGGCCGGTTCTTCGACGCGCAGGACTTCGTCGAGGTCGCCCAGGTGCACATCATGGCCGACACCGAGTCGCTCGGCGCGAGCGGCGTCGAGTTCCTCGAGGAAGTCGCGCGCGCACCCGAGGCCGAGCGCCGGGTGCGCGTGCCGACGATCACCGATCCGCGCGGGATCGACTTCGACGCCTATCGGCGGCTGCGGCAGACGGAGTGGATGGCCGATCTCGAGCGGCGCGCGATCGACGCCTTCCGCGCGCTCGGCGTGCTGATGACCGACACCTGCATCAACTACCAGATCGTCATGCCGCCGGTGCTCGGCCAGCATCTCGCCTTCGGCGACACCGGCTCGACGATCTACGCCAACTCGGTGCAGGGCGCGCGGACGAACTTCGAGGGCGGGCCCTCGGCGCTCGCCGCCGCGCTCACGGGCCGTACGCCGCGCTACGGCTACCACCTGCCCGAGCGGCGGCGGGCGACGCACGCCTTCCGCATCGAGGTCCAGCCGCACAACTGGGCCGATTGGGGCGCGCTCGGCGGGCTGATCGGCAGGAAGCTGCAGAGCTACTGGTCGGTGCCGCTGATCGAAGGCTTCGAAGCGCGGCCGACCTCGGACCAGCTCAAGCATTTCGGCGCCGCGCTCGCGAGCTACGGCACCGTCGCGCTGTTCCACATGCCGGGGATCACGCCGGAGGCGCCGACGCGCGCCGCCGTCGTCGACGGTGCCGGGCCGTCGCCGGTGCGGGTCGCCGCCGACGACCTCGCGGCGTTCTACAAGGGTTTCGACGCGCCGGGCGACAAGCTCGACGTCGTCGTGTTCTCGGCACCGCAGCTGTCGCTGTTCGAGCTCGAGACGCTGGCGGCACTGCTCGACGGCAAGCGCGTGCATCCCGCGACGACGATGCTGGCGATCACCGCGCCCGAGATCCGCGCCTCGGCCGTCCGCCACGGGCTCGTGCAGCGGATCGAGGCGAGCGGGGCGATCGTGCTCGGCGGCGTGTGCTTCTACCAGATGCACGCGCGCGAGATCGGCGAGGCCAACGGCTGGACGCGGCTGATGAGCAACTCGGCCAAGCTCGTGAACATCATCGGTGGCTACGGCTACAAGCCGACACTTGCGACGATGGAGCGCTGCATCGAGTCCGCCGTGGCGGGCAGGGTGCTGTGAAGGAGCGTGCTTTGAGCGGTGACAGGATCCTTCGCGCCCATCCCGGGATCGGGCCGCGCGTCACCGCCGCCGCGCTCGTCGCGTCGGACTATTTCAGCGCCCGCTACGACCTCGACCGCATCAACGGCGTGTTCTCGCGGCCCGCCCACAGGCTGTACGGGCAGGGCTATGTCGGCCGCGTGCTCGTGTTGCTCGGCGCCAAGGGCGGCGTCGCGACCGCCTGGATGCTGCGCGAGATGGCCGCCCGGCGCATGGCCCCGGCGGCCCTGCTGCTCAATACCTCGAACCCGATCATGGCGCAGGGGGCGGCCTTCGCGGACCTCGCGTTCATGGACCGCTTCGACATCGACGTCACGGCGGCGATCCCGAACGGGGCGCGCGTCACCGTCGACCCGGCGGCCGGCACCGTCACGATCCACGCCGGCTGAGGCCGCCCGGGAGAGTCCTTGTCGATCGACTTCGTCCTGCTCCTGCTCGGAAGCTTCGCCGGCGGTTTCGCCTCGGGCCTGTCGGGCTTCGCCTTCGCGCTGATCGCCTCGGCCACGTTCCTCCACGTGCTGCCTCCGACGGACTCCACTACGCTCGTCCTGCTCGGCTCGATCGTCGCCCAGTTCTTCACCATCTGGCGCCTGCGCCATGCGATGGACGCGCGCCGACTTGCGCCTTTCCTGATCGGCGGCATCGTCGGGGTGCCGTTCGGCACCTGGGCGCTCCAGCACGTCTCGGTCGGCCGCTTCCGCGACGCCATCGGCAGCTTCCTCATCGCCTACTCGTCCTACAGCCTGTGGCGCGGCGTGCCGCGCGTGCTCGCCTGGGGCGGCCGGGCCGCGGACGGGGCCGTCGGCGTCGCGGGCGGGTTCCTCGGCGGCCTCGCCGGACTTTCGGGCTCGCTGCCGACGATCTGGTGCGGCTTCCGCGGCTGGCCGCGCGACGAGCAGCGTGCGGTCTACCAGCCCTTCGTCGTGCTGGTGCAGCTGCTGGGCTTCGCGGCGCTGGCACTGGCCGGCGGCGTCACGGTCGCGACGCTGTGGCTCTTCCTGCAGCTTCTGCCCGCGATGCTGCTCGGGGTGTGGACGGGCATGACGCTGTACCAGCGCATCGACGAGCAGGGGTTCCGGCGCGTGGTCCTGCTGCTGCTGATGGCTTCCGGACTGATGCTGGTGCTGTGGTAGGCTGACTCGAAAACGATCGCCCTAGGGAGGAATGCATGAGGACCACACGTCGCGCCGTGCTCGCGGGCATGGCGGCAGCCCCGTCGCTGGGCGTCTGGTCGGCGCGCGCGCAGGAGGCCAAGGAGCTGCGCATCGCCAAGCAGTTCGGCATCTCCTACCTGCCGCTGACGATCCTCGAGATCCGCGGCCTGATCGAGAAGCATGCCGCCGCCGCCGGCCTTGCCGACCTCAAGGTCTCCTGGTCGCAGCTCTCCGCGGGGGCGCCGATGAACGACGCGCTCGTCGCCGGCTCGCTCGACGTCGCGGGTGGCGGCGTCGGGCCGCTGGTGACGATCTGGGCGCGGACCAAGGCCAATCTCGGCGTGCGCGGCATCGCCTCGCTCAATTCGATGCCGCTCTACCTCAACACCATCAACCCGGCGGTGAAGTCGCTGAAGGACTTCGGCGACAAGGATCGCATCGCGATGCCGGCGGTGAAGGTCTCGATCCAGGCAGTCACGCTGCAGATGGCGGCCGAGCGCGAACTCGGCAAGTTCGACGCGCTCGACCGGCTCACCGTGTCGATGTCGCATCCCGACGGCCACGCGGCGATGATGTCGGGCCGCAGCGAGATCAACGCGCACTTCACCTCGGCACCCTTCATGTACCAGCAGCTCGAGGATCCGCGCGTCCGCCGCGTGCTGTCGTCGTACGAAGTGCTCGGCGGACCGGCGACGTTCAACACGGTGTGGTGCACGGCCAAGTGGCGCGAGGCCAATCCGCGCGCCTATCGTGCCCTGCTCGCGGCCCTCGCCGAGGCGATGGCGATGATCAAGGCCGATCCGGCAGGCATGGCGGCGCTGTGGATCGAGGCGGAGAAGTCGAAGCTCGCCCCGGCCTTCATCGAGAAGATGATCCGGGACCCCGAGAACGTCTTCACGACCGTGCCGCAGAACGTCATGAGATATGCCGAGTTCATGCACAAGGTCGGCTCGATCCGCGAGAAGCCGGCGTCGTGGCAGGACATGTTCTTCCCCGACGTGCACGGCGTCGCCGGCAGTTGAGCGCCGCATGGACCGTGACCCCGCATCGGGCAAGCGCCTCGAGGTCGACGGGGTGACGCTGCAGTACAAGACGCGCGATCACCTCGTCACCGCAACCTACCGCGTCAGCTTCGACGTCTATGCCGCCGACCGCTTCGTCCTCCTCGGCCCCTCGGGCTGCGGCAAGTCCACGCTGCTCAAGGGCATCGCCGGATTCATGCACCCGGTCGAGGGCGAGATCCGACTCAACGGCCGCCGGGTCGACCGGCCCGGGCCCGACCGCATGATGGTGTTCCAGGAGTTCGACCAGCTCCTGCCGTGGAAGACCGTCCGGCAGAACGTGATGTTCGCGATGCTGCGCAGCGGGCGCTTCAGCCGCGCCGAGGCGCGCGAGCGCGCCGACCGGTTCATCGCCAAGGTCAAGCTGTCGAAGTTCGCGGATGTCCATCCCCACATGCTGTCCGGCGGCATGAAGCAGCGCGTCGCGATCGCGCGCGCGCTGGCGCTCGAGCCCGACGTGCTGCTGATGGACGAGCCGTTCGCCGCGCTCGACGCGCTCACGCGGCGCGAGATGCAGGAGGAGCTGCTGCAACTCTGGGACGAGGCGCGCTTCACGGTCATCTTCGTGACCCACTCGATCGAGGAGGCGATCCTCGTCGGGTCGCGCATCCTGGTCCTGAGCCCGCATCCGGGGCGCGTGAAGGCGGAGCTCAATGCGCACGAGTTCGGGCTCGGCACGCAGGGGTCGCCCGAATTCCAGGCGCTCGACCGCACGATCCACGACATGCTCTTCGCGGAGCGCGCGGCGCCGGCGGCGGCCCATGGCTGAGGCCGCGATGCAGAAGGCCGCCCCGCCGGTGCGGCCGGAATTCGTCCATCGCGAGGTCACGGGCGGGGATCTCGGCGTCGCCGAGCGGCCGCTGTCGCTGACCGACCGGCTGCGGAACAACGAGATCGCCCGCAAGGCCTTCATCCTCGCGGTGCTGGCGCTCGCGTGGGAGGGCTACGCGCGCTGGGTGGGCAACGACCTGCTGTTTCCCACGCTGAGCGACACGCTGGTGGCGTTCTGGGACGCGACGACGCGCGGCGCACTGCTCGATCGCATCGCGACCTCGCTCAAGATCCTGTCGATGGGATACGGAGCCGGGATCGCGCTCGCCGCGGTGTTCACGACCCTCGCCGTCTCGACGCGCATCGGCACCGACCTGTTGTCGACGCTCACGGCGATGTTCAACCCGTTGCCGGCCATCGCGCTGCTGCCCCTCGCGCTGCTTTGGTTCGGCCTCGGCATCCCGAGCTTCGTGTTCGTGATCGTGCATTCCGTTCTGTGGGCCGTGGCGCTCAACACCCACACCGGGTTTCTCGCGGTGCCCGAGACCCTCCGCATGGCCGGTCGAAATGTCGGGCTGAGCGGCCTCGGCTACGTGACACGGATCCTGATCCCCGCGGCGTTCCCGTCGATCCTGGCGGGGCTGAAGATCGGCTGGGCCTTCGCCTGGCGCACGCTGATCGCCGCCGAGCTCGTCTTCGGGACGTCGTCGCGCTCGGGCGGGCTCGGCTGGTACATCTTCGAGAACAAGAACCAGATGGAGACGACCAACGTCTTCGCCGGGCTGCTCGCGGTGATCCTGATCGGGCTGTTCGTCGAGAGCGTGATCTTCCGCTGGATCGAGCGGCACACCGTACGCAAATGGGGCATGCAGCGATGACCCTCCACGTCGACATCGACGCGGTCGAGGAGGCCGCCAAGCTCCTCTACATCCGCGCCCTGAAGATCCTGCCCGACGACGTCAAGCAGGGCTTCCGGCGACTGGATGCGGCCGAGACCGACGCCACGGCGCGCTCGGTGCTGGCGACGATGATCGAGAACATCGCGGTCGCCGAGCGGACCGAGAACCTCCTGTGCCAGGACACCGGCATCCCGATCTACAACGTCGTCATCGGCCGAAACGTCGCGGTCGACGGCTGGGCGCTCAAGCAGGCGATCGCGCGCGGCACGGCCCGCGCGACGCGCGAGCACCCGCTGCGCTCCTCGGTCGTGCATCCGATCACGCGGCGCAACGAGCACAGCTCGTCGGGCCGCCATGTGCCGGTCGTCAACATCGACTTCGACGAGGGGCCCGAGCGGTTGTCCATCGAGATGATCCCCAAGGGCTCGGGCTCCGAGAACGGCTCGTTCCTGCGCATGTTGATCCCGGCGGACGGCGTCGACGGCATCAAGGCCTTCGTCGTCGACCGCGTCATCGAGGCCGGCGGCAAGGTCTGCCCGCCGACCATCGTCGGCGTCGGGGTCGGCGGCACGTCGGATCTCTGCATGCACCTGGCCAAGGTCGCGGCGACGCGTCCGCTGGGCAGCCGCTGCGGCGACCCGGAGGGTGCGGCGCTCGAGGCGGAGCTTTCGGCGGCGGTCAACATGCTCGGGATCGGGCCGCAGGGCCTCGGCGGCGATTCGACCGCCTTCGCGGTACATGTCGAGACCGCGGCGACGCACATCACGATGAATCCGGTCGCCGTGAACATCCAGTGCCACTCGGCGCGCCGCGCCACCGCGGTGTTCACGCCGGCGGGAATCGAGATCGGATTCTGAGGAGCGGCCCATGACGCTTCGACCCGTCCTCCTCCTCGTCGCGATCCTGCTGTCGGCGCTGGCCGACCGGGCCGCCGCCGTCTGCCTGCGCAACGTGGCAGGGGTGCCGGGGGCCGAGCGCCTGGCGAGCCTGGCGCCGGTGGCGCTCGAGCGCGGCGAGGTCCAGGTCACCTATGTCGGCCACTCGACGTTCCTGATCGAGTCCGCCGAGGGGGTGCGCGTCGCCACCGACTACAACGACTATGTCCGCGCCCGGGTCACGCCGCACATCGTGACCATGAACATCGCGCACTCGACGCATTACAGCCGGAGCATCGAGCCGGGTGTGGTGCACGTGCTCGAGGGCTGGGGCTCGCCGCAGAAGCCTGCCGAGCACGACCTCGTCTACGGCGACGTCCAGGTCCGCAACGTGCCCACGAACATCCGCGAAGGAATGGGCACCGCCTACAACGGCAACTCCATCTTCGTGTTCGAGACCGCCGGGCTGTGCATCGCCCATCTCGGCCATCTCCACCACCGGCTCACGCCCGAGCACCTCAAGCAGCTCGGCCATATCGACATCATGTTCGTCCCGGTCGACGGCACCTGGACGCTCGGCGCGCAGGAGATGGTCGAGGTCATCGAGCAGGTCGGGCCGCAGGTGATCGTCCCGATGCACTATTTCGGCGAGATGACGCTCTTGGGATTTACCGAGCGGGTCGTGAGCCACCCGCGGCTCGGCTATCAGGTGCGCCTCAACGAGGGGCCATCGACCGTCTTCTCGCGCGGCACGCTGCCCGCGGCGCGCGAGATCCTGATCCTGCGACCGCAGCGAGGCTGATCCCGGATCATGACCGAGCATCGATTCACCATGCCGATCGACGAGGCGCAGGCGCGCAGCCTGCGCGTCGGCGATCACGTGACGCTCGACGGCACGCTGTTCGGGATCCGCGACGCGACGCTGATCCACATGTTCGACCGCGGCCGCCGGACGCGTTTCGATCTGCGCGGCCATGCCGTCATCCACACCGCGCCCAACGTGCGCAAGGTGCCCGCCGGCTCGAACGAGCATCCCGCCGGCTACGCGCCCGTCTGCATCGGCACCACGACCTCGTCGCGCATGGAGCGCTTCACCGAACCGCTCATGCGGCGCGAGGGGGTCCGCATCGTCATCGGCAAGGGCGGGATGGGACCCGCCACGTCCGCGGCCTTCGCGGCGATGGGCGGCGCCTATCTCGCGATCATCGGCGGCACGGCCGCGCTCGAGACGACGTGGATCGAGCAGATCGAGGACGTCGATCTCGACGACCTCAATCCGGAGTCCCTGTGGAAGTTCCGCGTTCGCGGCTTCGGCCCGCTGCTGGTGGCGATGGACAGCCATGGGGGCTCGCTCTACACGGCGGTCGAGGCCACGGCGCAGGCGCGCCGCGCCGCGGCGCTCGCCCGGCTCGGCGTCGGCGCATGAGGCGGATCGACACCGACATCCTGATCCTCGGTTCCGGCGGCGCCGGGCTGTTCGCCGCGCTGCACGCGCTGGCAGTCGACCCCGGGCTCGACGTCACGATCGCGGTCAAGGGCCTGCTCGGCAAGTGCGGCTGCACGCGCATGGTCCAGGGCGGCTACAACGTCGCGCTGGCGCCGGGCGACTCCGTCGAACGTCATTTCATGGACACGATCGAGGGCGGCCAGTGGCTCAACGACCAGGAGCTCGCCTGGATCCTGGTCACCGAGGCGCAGCGGCGCATCCGCGAGCTCGAGCTCGACTACGGCTGCTTCTTCGACCGCAATCCCGACGGTACCGTCCACCAGAAGGCGTTCGCCGGCCAGACCTTCGACCGCACGGTGCACAAGGGCGACCTGACCGGGATCGAGATCGTCAACCGTCTCGCCGAACAGGTCTGGGCGAAAGGCGTGAAGCGGCTCGAGGAGCATCGCGCGCTCGAACTGATCCCTTCGGCGGACGGTGGCGGCCTCGCCGGCGTGCTGCTCGTCGACATGCGCGACGGCGAGTTCGTGCTGGTGCGCGCGAAGGCGACGCTGCTCGCCACGGGCGGCGGCCCGACGATGTACCGCTACCACACGCCGTCGGGCGACAAGTCGTGCGACGGCATGGCGATGGCGCTGCGCGCCGGCCTCGCGCTGCGCGACATGGAGATGGTTCAATTCCATCCCACCGGCCTGCTGGCGGGGCCGGACACGCGGATGACCGGCACGGTGCTGGAGGAGGGACTGCGCGGGGCGGGCGGCTGGCTGCTCGACGGCAGGGGCGAGCGCTTCATGCAGGCCTACGACCCGCGCGGCGAGCGCGCGACGCGCGACATCGTCAGCCGCGCCATCGACGACGTGATCCGCAGCGGCCGCGGCACGCCGCTCGGCGGCGTGTGGCTGCAGATGAACCATCTCGGCCCCGAGACCGTCCGCCGCCAGTTCAAGGGCATGGTGGAGCGCTGCGCCGATTGCGGCTTCGATCTCGCCGGCGGCCGCGTCGAGGTCGTGCCGACGGCCCACTACATGATGGGCGGCGTCGAGTTCGCGGCGGACTGCCGCACGACGCTGGACGGCCTTTTCGCGGCGGGCGAGGACACCGGCGGCGTGCACGGCGCGAACCGGCTGGGCGGCAACGGGGTCGCGAACTCGACCGTGTTCGGCGGCGTGGCCGGGGCCGCGATGGCGCGATACGTGCGGGCGGGGGCGGGGCTTCGGACGCCGGACGCCACCGCCTTGGACGCGGGCGCCGCGGCGGCGCTGGCGCCCTTCGCGCGGCCGACCGGCGATCTCGAGGCGATCCGCGAGCGCCTGCATGCGGTGATGTGGGACGACGTCGGCATCGTGCGCGATGCCGAGGGCCTCGCGCGCGGCCTCGCCGCGCTCGACGAGCTCGAGGCGGCGCTGGAGGCGATCGGCGTCGGCGGCGATCGGCGCTTCAATCTCACCTGGCACGACTGGCTCAACCTGCGGAACCTCGTGTTCGTGAGCCGCGCGATCGCGCTGGCGGCAATGCGGCGCGACGACAGCCGCGGCGCGCATTTCCGCCGCGACAATCCGCACTCCGGGGCGCACGATGAGTCCGCGTTCACGCGCGTCCGCTTCGAGGGCGACGGCTGGCACGTCGACAGCGCGCCGGTGCGCTTCACGCGGGTGCGGCCCGGCGAGAGCCTGCTGCGCGCGGCCGAGTAGCGGCACCTTCGGCTGGTTCGGCGGGCAGACGACGGCCATGCGCCGCACCGGCCGTCCGTCGAGCGCGATTGCTTTGCCCCGACCGGTCTCGCATCATCGTGGCCCTCGATGCCGCGCCGGGAAGCGCGGCACGAGCGGATCCGCGACGGGGAGGGAATGCGATGTTCAGGACGACGGGGGCGCGCGGTCGTCGCGCGATGCTGCGCGGTGCCGCGGCGGGCGCCGGCTTCGGCGCCGTGGCGCTGCATGCGCCGGCGATCATCGGCCAGACCAAGGGGCCCTATGCGGGCACGACCCTCAACGGGGCCGCGTTCCAGACCACGTTCTTCGAGTACCTGAAGAACTACTTCCCGGAATTCGAGGAGAAGACCGGGATCAAGGTCAATTTCAACATGCAGGCCTTCCCGGTCTACAACCAGCGCACCGATCTCGAGCTTTCGACGCGGGGCAGCGCGCTCGACCTGATCAACGTCACCTTCATCTACTCGGGGCGCTGGATCGGGGCGAACTGGGTGACGAATCTCTCCGAGTTCGTCAACAACCCGAACATGACGCCGCCCGACTGGGACGCCGCGGACTTCGTGGCCGGCGCGCAGTCGGCGATGCAGAACGCCAAGGGCGACACTTTCGGCTTCGCGTGGGAGGCCGGCGCGATGATCCTCAGCGCATCGCGCTACGACCTGATCGAGAAGGCCGGCCTGAAGATGCCGACGACCTTCGACGAGCTGGTGAAGTTGTGCGACGCGATCCATGGCAAGGACGGCGTCGCCGCCTTCACGGCCGACCGTCTGCATCACTGGAACTGGATCCCCTATCTCATGGGCATGGGCGGCCGCGTGTTCAAGGACCCGCCCGAGAACCTCACGCCGCTGCTGGACACGCCGGAGGCGGCGAAGTCGGCGGAGTGGTACGCGAACCTGCTCGTGAAGTACGGCCCCGAGGGCGTGCTGTCGTACTCCGACGACCAGTCGATGCGCTCGCAGATGTCGGGTCGCGCCAACATCCGCACCCAGGCGATCACCTGGCACGTGCCGCTCGCCAAGCACGCGGAGTCCACGGTCAAGAATACGGTGCGCTACGCGCTGATGCCGCCCGGGCCGCAGGGCAACTTTCCCGGCTCGAACAGCCACGGCCTCGGCATCCCCGCCGGCTCGCGCAAGAAGGAGGCGGCGTGGGAGTTCATCAAGTGGGCGATGAGCAAGGAGATGCTCACCCGCATCGTCAAGCAGCACGGCTATCCGAGCGTCTGCCGGCGCTCGGTGATCAACAGCCCCGAGTTCAAGGAGGCGCTGACGCTCAACGGCCAGGACGTCGCGTCGATGTACCTCCAGGTGCTCGAGCTCGGCGGGAAGTCCGGCTACATGAAGTACCGCACCGTTCCGGTGTTCCCGCAGGTCGGCGACAAGATCAACAAGGGCATCGAGCGCATCGCGACCAAGCAGCAGGACGCGCCGGCGGCGATGAAGCAGGCGCAGGCCGAGGCGATCCAGGACCTGCAGCGCGCGGGATACAAGCTCGACCTCTGAGCGTGACGTCCGACGTGACGAAGACGATGGCCGCGGCCGCGGGGCGCTCGCGGCGTCCCGCCGCCCGCGGGGCGGGCCGTCGCCGGGCGGGCGCGGCGCATCGGCCGCGGCGCGCCGTCCCGGAGGCGGCCGTCGTGGTCGCGCGCGGCCCATGACCGCTTTGGACTTCGAGCGCCAGCGGCGGCGCTTCTTCTCGCTCTGCGTCGCGCCGTCGCTGGCGGTGCTCTGCGTCATCACGTTGGCGCCGGCTGTCTACCTGCTGCTCACGAGCCTGACGCCGCTCGACCTGACGCGGCCCGAGACGGCTTGGAACTTCGGCGATCCGCTGCGCAACTTCGTCCTGCTCGCCGAGGACGGCCGCCTGCACAACTCCGTCTGGGTCCAGGCCAAGCTCTCGTTCTGGACCGTCACCTTGCAGATCCTGATCGGCCTCGGATTCGCGCTGCTGCTGAACGCGCGCTCGCGCTTCCTCGAGGCGCTGCGCACCGTGTTCCTGATCCCGATGGTGCTGCCGCCGATCGTGGTGGCGATCATCTGGAAGGTGATCTACACCCCGGACATCTCGCCGATGCACTGGTTCTTCCGCGAGGTCGGCTGGCGCGTTCCGGCGCTGATCACGGATCCGAGCCTGGCCCTGATCGCAATCATCGTGGCGGACACCTGGGAGTGGTTCCCGTTCACGATGCTGATGACCCTGGCGGCGCTGCAGATGCTGCCGCAGGAGCTGGTCGATGCTGCGAAGGTCGACGGCGCCACGCCCTGGCAGTCGACGATCCATGTGACCCTGCCCTTCCTCAGGGGCGTGCTGCTGGTCGCCGGGCTGTTCCGGCTGATCGACAGCCTCAAGGCGTTCCCGCTGATCTTCATCCTGACCGAGGGCGGCCCGGGCAGCGTCACCGAGGTGACGAACTACTATTCGTTCCTGCAGGCCTTCAATTTCTCCTTTCTCGGCTATTCCAGCGCGATCACCGTCGTCCTGCTGGCGGCGACCGTGGCGCTGAGCTGGCTGATCGTGCGGATGGTCGGATGGGGGGCGCGCGTTGACTGACCATGTCGCGAGCCTGCGGCGCGAGCGCCGGCTGCTGAATCTCCTCGTCGTCGTGCTCGCGGTGATGGTGATGGCGCCGTTCCTGTGGCTGCTGCACATGTCGGTGAAGACGAACGCGCAGATATTCCAGTTCCCGCCGCCGCTGTGGTTCACGCCGACCTGGGACAACTATGCCGCGCTGTGGAGCACGGGGTTCCGGCAGTCCTTCGTCAACAGCCTCGTGGTCGGCACCTCCTCGACGGTGGTGTCGATGATCATCGGGGTGCCGGCGGCCTATGCGCTGTCGCGCTGGGTCGGCCGCGGCGGCGGCACGATCAGCCTGTGGATCCTGGCGAGCCGGATGGCGCCGCCGATCGCCTTCACGATCCCGTATTTCCTCGCCTATCGGCATCTCGAGCTGCTCGATACGCTGACCGGACTGGTCGTCATCTACCTCACCTTCAACCTGTCGCTGGTGATCTGGATGATGCGGCCGTTCTTCGACCAGTTGCCGCGCTCGCTGGAGGAGGCGGCCTGGATCGACGGCGCGACGCTGGCGCAGGCCTTCGTCCGCATCATCCTGCCGCTGACCGGGCCGGGACTGGCGGCGACCGCGATCCTCTGCTTCCTGTTCGCCTGGAACGACTTCTTCTTCGCGCTGATCCTGACGCGCACGGAGGCGATGACCGCGCCGGTCGCGGTCGTCAACTTCATGAACTACGAGGGCTGGGAATGGGGCCGGATCGCGGCCGGCGGCACGCTCATCATGCTGCCCGTCCTCGTCTTCTCGCTGGTCGTACGCAAGTATCTCGTGCACGGCCTGACCGGCGGCGCGCTCAAGGGCTGACAACGGAGGGAACGAGCCATGGATCCGACGACCAGGCGGCGCATCGGCCGCACGAAGCTCGAGGTCACCGCCTTCGGTTTCGGTGCGGCGCCGATCGGCGGATTCCGCGCGACGATCCCGGAGGACCAGGCCAGCGCCACGGTGTGGGCCGCGCACAAGGCGGGCACGAATTTCTACGACACCTCGCCGTTCTACGGGTACGGCCGCAGCGAGCTGCGGCTGGGCTCGGTGCTGCGCCAGCTGCCGCGCGACAGCTTCGTGCTCTCGACCAAGATCGGGCGCTGGATGCGGCCGATGAAGCCGGGGGAGGTGATCGCCAACCTGCGCCCGAACGGGCTGCCCTTCGCGCCCACCTTCGACTACTCCTACGACGGCGTGATGCGCTCCCTGGAGCACTCGCTGCTGCGGCTGGGGCTTGCGCGCGTGGACATCCTGTTCATCCACGACGTCGACTTCTGGAGCCTCAACGACCGGGACCTGCTCGAGAAGCACTTCAAGCAGGCGATGGACGGCGGCTATCGCGCACTCGACGAGCTGCGGCGGGCCGGCACGATCTCGGCGATCGGCTGCGGGTTGAACGACGCCGGAATGTGCGCGCGCTTCGCCCGCGCGGGGGACTTCGACTGCATGCTCCTCGCCGGTCGCTACACGTTGCTGGAGCAGGCGGCGCTCGACGAGTTCATGCCGCTGGCCGAGAAGAAGGACATCTCGGTCGTGATCGGCGGGCCCTACAATTCCGGGATCCTCACGGGCAACGTGAAGCCGGGCGCCAAGTACGACTATGCCGACGCCCCGGAGGCGATCCTGGAGCGCGCGCGACGGCTCGAGGCGGTCTGCCGGCGCCACGACGTGCCGCTGGCGGCTGCGGCGATCCAGTTCCCGCTCGCCCATCCGGCCGTCGCCGCGGTGATCCCTGGCGCGCTCAATCCCCAGGAGATCGAGCAGAACGTGGCGCATCTGCGCCGCGCCATCCCGGCGGCGCTGTGGCAGGAGCTGCGCCACGAGAAGCTGATCGACCCGGCCGCGCCGGTGCCGGCCTGAGCAGCGGGGCCGGCGCGCGCGGCCGATCGGCGCAGCAGGGGAAGGATCGGGACAAGCGCGCGGCGCGCGATAGACTGTCGTGTCCCGTCAACACCGAGAGCCCACCGTCATGGTCGACATCGTCATCACCGAGTTCATGGACGAGTCCGCGATCGAGGATCTGCGGCGCGACTTCACCGTCCACTACGACCGCGATCTGGCCAAGCGGCCCGAGGCGATCATGGAGATCGCCGCCGATGCGCCGGCGCTCGTCGTCCGCAACGTGACCCAGGTGCGCGGCGCGCTGCTCGCCGCCCTGCCGAATCTCAAGGTCGTCGGGCGGCTCGGCGTCGGCCTCGACAACATCGACGTCGAGGAGTGCGCACGGCGCGGGATCAAGGTCTTCCCGGCCACCGGTGCAAACACGGTCTCGGTTGCCGAGTACGTCATCGCCGCGATGCTTGTCGCCGCGCGCGACGTCTGGCGGGCCAGCGAGGCGGTCCTGGAGGGAGCCTGGCCGCGCAACGACCTGATGCTCGGCGAGGTCGCCGGCAAGCGGCTCGGCCTGATCGGCTTCGGGGCGATCGCGCGCGCGGTGGCGGACCGGGCGCGCGCGCTCGACGTGGACATCGTCGCGAGCGATCCGGTCGTCGCCGCGGACGATCCGGCCTGGTCGCGCCACGGAGCCGCGCGGGTCGAGCTCGATGCGCTGCTGCGCACCTCGGACTTCGTGTCGATCCACGCGCCGCTCGTGGACTCGACCCGCAACCTGCTCGACGCGGCGCGGCTGGCGGTGATGAAGCCGGGGGCCGTCGTGATCAATACGGCGCGCGGCGGCATCGTCGACGAGGCGGCGCTCGCCGCCGCGCTGAAGGCCGGACGGCTCGGCGGGGCGGTGCTCGACGTGTTCGACAGGGAGCCGCTGGCCGCCGGCTCGCCGCTGGTGGGCGCGCCGCGGCTGCGCGTGACGCCGCATATCGCCGGCGTCACCCGGGAGGCAAATTCCCGCGTCTCGACCGTCACCGCGCACCACGTTCGCAACGCCCTCCGGGGGAACCGATGAGACTGACGCTCGCCGATGCCGAGGCGCTGGCTGCCCGCGCGCTGATCGCCGGGAATACCGGCGCGGACAATGCCCGCGACGTCGCGCGGGCGCTGGTCGCGGCCGAGGCCGACGGCCAGGCCGGCCACGGGCTCAGTCGCGTCGCGGCCTATGCCGACCAGGCCCGCGCCGGCAAGGTCGCCGGCCATGCGGTGCCGAAGCTGAGCGAGCGCGGCCACGCCGCGCTCCTCGTCGACGCCTGCGACGGCTTCGCCTTTCCGGCGATCGCGCAGGGCCTGCCGCGCGCGGGCGGCATGGCGCGCAATTGCGGCGTCGCCGGCATGGCCGTGACGAACTCGCATCATTTCGGGATGGCCGGCTATCACGTCGAGGGGCCCGCGAGCCGCGGCCTGATCGCGCTCGCCTTCGGCAACTCGCCGGCGGCGATCGCGCCCTGGGGCGGCAAGCGCGGGCTTTTTGGCACCAACCCGATCGCCTTCGCCTGCCCGCGCGAGCGCGGGCGGCCGCCTCTCGTCATCGATCTCAGCCTCAGCAAGGTGGCGCGCGGCAGGATCATGGTCGCCGCGCAGAAGGGCGAGGCGATCCCCGAGGGCTGGGCGCTCGATGCCGAGGGCAGGCCGACGACGGACGCCAAGTCGGCGCTCAAGGGCACGATGATCCCGATGGGCGACGCCAAGGGTGCTGCCCTCGTGCTGATGGTCGAGATCCTCGCGGCGGCGCTGACCGGTGCTAATTTCGGCTACGAGGCGAGCTCGTTCTTCGACGACAAGGGCGGGCCGCCGCGCGTCGGCCAGTTCTTCCTGCTCATCGATCCGGGCAAGTTCGCGGGCGATGGCTTCGGCGCGCGTGTCGAGGTCCTCGCGCAGGCGATCCTCACCGAATCCGGGACACGGCTCCCGGGCGAACGGCGCCTCAAGCTGCGCGCCAAGGCGCAGGCCGACGGCATCGAGATCCCCGACGCCCTGCATGCGGATCTCGTGAAGCGCGCCGGATGACGCGCGCGGCCTGACTCGCCGCAACCGGCCTCAGCCGAAGCGGTCGAGCGTGAAGGCGGAGATGTCGCGCCCGGTCCGGCCGGTGCGGATCAGGTCGGCGGTGATCCGGCCGACGATCGGCGCCAGCGTGTAACCGGTGCTCGTCACGGCGTGGAACAGGCCGGGCACGCCCGGCGCCTCGCCGATGATCGGGGCGCCGTCGATGTTGACGTTCATCGCCGCCCAGCTCCGCAGCACGTGCAGCCCCTCGAGCGCCGGCAGGACCCGCTGCGCGACCCAGAGATTCCCTTCGATGCTCGCGCGCAGCGTGCGCGACACGCCGGTGGTCATGTCGGCGGCCGCGGTCCAGCCGCCGCCGATCAGCAGCCCGCCGGCGTCGAGCTGCTTCATGGTCAGGTGCCGGTCGGCGTGGGCGACGAGATGGTCGATCAGCTTCGGGGCCGGCTCGGTCACGATCATCTGCAGCGGCGCGCCGCGCACGGGCAGCTCGATCCCCAGCATCGCCGAGACGCGCGGCGACCAGGCGCCGGCCGCCACGACGATGCGGCCCGCGCGGATGGTACCGGCGCTGGTCGTGGCGACGAATCCGGATCCGTCGCGCGCGATCGCTCGCACCTCGGCGCCGGCGAGGAAGCGCGCCCCCGCGGCCATCGCGCCGCGCGCCGCGGCATAGGTCGCGGTGAGGGGGTTGATCTTGCCCTCCATGGGACAAAGCTCGGCGCCGACGAAGCGCGGCGACAGGTTCGGCGACAGCCGGCGGAGCTCGGCGGCGTCGATAACCTGCGCGTCGATGCCGTGGCGGTTCTCGAGGGCGACCTTCTCGCGCAGGAAGCCGAGCTGGCGATCGGTCTCGGCGACCATCAGGCCGCCGGTGACCCGGATCTCGCAATCGACGCCGGTGTCGCGTTCGATCGCCTGCCATAGCCGCACGCTGTCGGGGCCGAGCGCGAGGGTCTGCGCCGCCGGCCCGCCGCCGGCCTCGGCCTTGCTGCCGAAATCGAAGGACAGCAGCTGGACATGCAGGCTTCCGGCGTTGGCGCCCGAGGCCTGCAGGTTGATCTCGTCGCGCTCCGCGACCAGCACGTCGGCGCCCTCTCGGGCGAGGTAGTAGGCGGTGCAGGAGCCGAGCACGCCGCCGCCGATCACCAGGACGTCCGTGCGATGCGCCGTCTCGCTGCGGGTGCGTGCGGCGCGCGCGGCGACCGGCGGCGGCGGCGTGAGCGCCTTGTGCCCGCCCCATTCGGGCTTCTCGAAGGCGAGGGCGCCGACCGGTACGGGACGTGCCGGCGCGCGCGGTGCGAAGAAGGCGAACTCGTCGAGCGGGGCGCCGGTCTCGGCATGCAGCAGACGCGCGATGGCGGCCGCGCAATTGCGCCCCTGGCAGCGGCCCATGCCGGCACGCGCGAGCTTCTTGATCGCGCCCATCGCCGTGGCGCCGGTGCGGATCTCGGCGCGGATCCGGCCCGCAGTCAGATCCTCGCAGCGGCAGACGGTCACGTCGTCCGCGAGGGCGGCGACGTCGAAATCCGGCACGGCGAACACGGTCCACAGCGCGCGCTGGAACGCCTCGGCGCGCGCGAGGTCGCGCCGCGCGCGCCGCGCCGCGTCGTCGGGGGCGCTGCCGAGAATGGCGGTTGCGGCGGCGTGGCCGGCCAGCGTGCCGCGCGCGCGCGCGACGCGCGCGCCGCCCATCTCGGCGCCGTCGCCGACCACGTAGACCGAGGCGATCGACGCGCGCCCGTCGGCATCGACCACCGGCGCCATGTAGCCGACATGACGATCCACGAAGCGATGCCGCAGCCCGAGCATGCGCGCGAGCTCGGTCGCCGGCACGAAGCCGTGGCCGAGTGCAAGAATGTCGGCATCAAGGGTGCGCTCCCGGCCGTCGGGGCCGCGCATCCGCGCGCGCGCAAAGCCGCCGTCGCCCTCGGCGGCGACGACGCGATGCCCCCACAGCACCGGCACGCCGCGGCTGCGCAGCGTCGCCAGCAGTCGCGCGCCGTCGAAGGCGAGGTCGGGGGCGGCCGCGGCCATCGCGCCCAGGGCGCGCAGCCGGGAGGGCCCCGGCGCCGGGGCCTCCTCGGCGACGGCCACGACCTGCGCGCCGCCGGCGATCAGCTCGACCGCGGTCTGCAGGTTGAGCGGCCCGTTGCCTGCGATGATCAGGCGCCGGCCGGGCGCGACGCGATAGGCGCGGGCGAGGGTCTGCACCGCGCCCGTGGTCATCACGCCCGGCAGCGTCCAGCCCGGGATGGGCACTGGCCGCTCATAGGCGCCGGCGGCAAGGATCAGCTGGCGCGGCTTGAAGATCGTCGCCCGCCCCGCGACCAGAACGCCGATCTCGTCGGGGGCGAAGGCGGCCCACACGCCCGCCTCGCTGACGATCCCCGCGCCGGCGGCGCGCGCGGCGCGGATCAGGTCGGCGCCGTCGCGGAACTGGCGATCGGCGAAGCGCTCGCCCGTGAAGCGATGCGTGTCCGCAAGCTGCTTGAAGTACTGCCCGCCGGGCGCCGGGCGCTCGTCGAGCACGACCACGCGCGGGGCGCCCGCCGGGGCGGGCAGGTGGCGCGCGGCCTCCGTCGCCGCGGCCAGGCCCGCGGGTCCGGCGCCGACGACGAGGACGTCGACCTCGTGCTCGGCGGGCGTCTCGCCGGCGGGCGGGGCGAGTGCCGCGAACTGGCCGGCAGGCGGCGCCGAGGTGACGACGAGCCCTTCGCTCGCCTTCGCCAGGCAGGCGCGCTGGCTCGCCCGGCCATCGATCGTCACGAGGCACTCGAAGCAGGCGCCCATGCCGCACCACAGGCCGCGCCGCGCGCCGTTTCGGGTGTGGCGCAAGGCCAGGACGCCGGCGGCGGACAGGGCGGCGGCGATGCTTTCGCCCTCATAGGCTGTGATCGGCCGACCGTCATAGGTGAAGGTGACGGCGGGCCTGGCCGGCTCGAAGGCGGGGTGGACGAGGCGCATGGTGATCTGACGACTCGATCAGTAGCCCGTCGCCGCGATGGGGTCCACGCTCGGCCGATGCCCGATCATGCGGCAGCCGGCCGGGCCGCGCGGCGCGGGCGATGGCGGCGGGCTCGGATCGGCGGGTATAGTCGCGCCTCGTCCGGCCCGAGGGAGACATGACCAAGACGTTTCGTGGGACCTATACCGTTCTGATCACGCCGTTCACGCCCGACGGATCGCGCGTCGACCTCGCGGCGATGCGCGACCTCGTCGACTGGCAGATCCGGCAGGGCATCCACGGCCTGATCCCGCTGGGCTCGACCGGCGAATTCATGTCGCTGTCGAACGAGGAGAAGACCGCGGTCGCGGAGTGCGTGATCAAGACGGCCGCAGGCCGCGTGCCGGTGCTGATCGGCACCGGGCACGAGGACACGCGCGAGGTCGTGCGTCTGTCGAAGGAGGCCGAGCGTCTCGGCGCCGACGGCGTGATGATCATTCCTCCCTTCTACTCGACGCCGACCGAGGACGAGCTCTTCCATCACTACAAGACGATCGGCGAGGCGATCTCGATCCCGATCATGATCTACAACAACCCGGCGACCGCGAATGTCGACATGCGTCCCGAGACGGTGGCGCGGCTCAGCCGCATCGACAACGTCGACTACATCAAGGAATCGACCCTCGAGGTGACGCGCGTGCGCGACATCATCGAGCTGTGCGGCGACCGGATGACCGTGTTCGCCGGAATCCTCGGCTACGAGAGCTTCTGGCTCGGCGCACAGGGCTGGGTCGCGGTGTGCTCGAACCTGCTGCCCAGGGAATCCGCCGAACTCTTCACGCTCGTCGCCGATCGCCACGACCAGCCGGCGGCGCTGGCGCTGTACAGGCGCATCCTGCCGATCGTGCGCTGGGTCGGCGGCCATCGCTACGTGTCCGCCACCAAGGTCGGGTTCGGGATGATGGGCCGCCCGGTCGGCGAGCCGCGGCCGCCGCGCCTGCCGCTGCCCGCCGGCGAGCGCGATGCGCTGCGGCGAGACCTGGCAGCGCTCGGCCTCGTCAAGCCGGCCGCGGCTTGAATCGCATTCCGTCCGGTCCCGGGCCCCGCCATCCGCGGCGCCAGGGGGCTTCGCTTCCGTTCCGCAGAGGGGAGATCACCGACATGAAGACCAGTTTCACGACGACTCGCCGCGGCATCATCGCCGCGGCCGGCGCTGCCGGTGTCGCCGTCGTCGCCGGGCGCGCCCGCGCCCAGGCGAAGATCGCGCCGCCCAGCATCATCAAGCCCGGCATGCTCGTGATGTCGACCAATCCGACCCTGCGGCCGCTGCAGTGGGTGAACGACAAGGGCGAGCTGCAGGGCATGCGCATCGAGCTCGGCAACGAGATCGCGAAGCAGCTCGGCCTGACCCCGGAATACGTCCGCATCGAGTTCTCGGCCCAGGTGCCCGGCCTCGCGGCCAAGCGCTGGGACATGATCAACACCGGGATCTTCTGGACCGAGGAGCGCTCGAAGCTGATGTACATGGTGCCCTACGAGCGGGCGGCGCTCAGCTTCATGGTCGCGCGCAACAATCCGCAGGGGATCAAGGACGTCAAGGACCTTGCCGGCAAGCGCGTGTCCGTCGAGCTCGGCGGCATCGAGGAGCGGCGCACGCGCGAGGTGAGCCAGACGCTGCAGTCGCAGAACCTCAAGCCGCTCGACATCCGCACCTTCAACAACTTCGCGGAGGCATTCCAGGCGCTGCGCGCGGGCCAGGTCGACGCGTCGGTGACGCTGGATGCGACCGCGCAGGCGCTGCAGGACAACGGCGACTTCACCCGCGCCATCGCCGGGCTGTTCCCGCAGATCGTGTGCATCGCCTTCGCCAACAAGACGCTGGCCGACGCGGTGGTCGGCACGCTCAACGACCTGAAGAAGGGCGGCTACTACGACAAGCTCTTCGACCAGTACGGCGTCCTGAAGAGCGAGGGCGCGACCTTCTCGATCATGGGCACGGGCCCGGCCTGAACGGGGTCTCCGTCCCGGCGGCGCCGGCGCGCCGCGCGTTCCGCCCCGGTCCGGCCGGGGCATCGGCCTCGTCCCGCCGCAGTCGGGGCGAGGCCGGCGACGCGCAGGCGCGGTCGGCGAGGGGAGTCGGGGTGCGATCATGAAGGGTTGGAACTGGGACGGGTTCTGGGGCTACTTCATCAACCCCTACCTGCTCGAGGGCGCGATCGTGACGATCGCGCTGACGGCGACGGCGCTCGTGCTCGGACTCGTCGTCGGGCTCCTGCTCGCGGTGATGCGCATGTCCGCCGGCTCGGGGCGGACCGTCGCGCGGCGCTGGCTCAACACGGCCCTGGCGCAGTTCGCGCAGGTCTATATCTGGGTCTTCCGGGGCACGCCGCTGCTTGTCCAGCTGGTGATCATCTACACGGGCCTGCCGCAGATCAGCGACAGCCTGCGCCTCGACGTGACGCAGTCGGCGGTCCTCGGTCTCGTCCTCAACGAGTCCGCCTACCTGTCGGAGATCGTCCGCGCCGGGATCTCGGCGGTGTCGAAGGGCCAGCGCGAGGCGGCGCTGTCGCTCGGCCTGTCGCGCTGGCGCGCCTTCCGGCTCGTCGTGTGGCCGCAGGCGATGCGCATCATCATCCCGCCCCTGGGCAATTCGGTGAACGGCCTGCTGAAGGCGACGTCCATCGTCTCCGTCATCTCGATGGAGGAGCTGATGCGCCGCGGCCAGATCCTGATGCAGGAGCGCTTCCAGGTGCTCGAGATCTTCATCGTCGTGGCCGTGCTGTATCTCGGCATGACGACCGCGTGGGAGCTCGTGCAGCGCCGCATCGAGGCGCATTACGGCCGCGGCTTCGGCGACGCGGCGCTCCGCTCCGCGCGCGACGACCGTTGACGGCGCTCAGCCGCGCGGCGCCGGCCGGATTGCGGCGCGCTGCCCGCACCGCGCCCGTCGGGCAGGATCCTTCAGGCACTGCTCCAGGGCGAGATTGCGATGCTTCTTCGCGCGCACGCCGAGCAGGCCGCGCAGGCCGGCGCCCTGCAGCACCCAGTAGCGCGTGGGGCCGGTGTCGAGATGGATGAAGTTGGAGCCGGGGTACCACCCGACACCGCCGCGCTGCAGGCGGCGGGCGGCCTGCACGGCATCGACGAGACGCTGCGGGATCCAGAAGTCGATCGCGCGCCCCTCGATGTGATGGCTCCTCTCGGCGACGCCGAACTGGGTCTTCGCGAGCTTGGCGTTGGTCTCCGGCGACCGGTAGCCGGAAAGCAGCGTGGCCTCGGGCGCGCGCGCGGCGGCGAGCACCTCCGAAAGCAGGTCGAGCAGGGCGGGGTCGACGGCGATCATCCGCTCGACATGGCGGTCGCGCATGAAATGCGCGAACTCGCCGAGCGCGACCGGATCGTAGCCCTGCGCGCCGCGGTACGGCCCCGCGAACCGCTCGCCGTTGTCGCTCCGCACGAGCGCGAGCCGACGCGGCTCGCCGTCCGGTATGGCGGCACCGACCGGCGTCGCGATCAGGGCCGACAGGCCCGCCGCGAGGAAATTCCGGCGTCGGATCATCGGGATCGAGGGCTCGGGGCTCCGGGGTACGCCCCGATCATCTGACCCAAATCGGTTAAGGATCAACCATCCCGAGGGGGAGGACGCGCCTGGCGCCGGCGCCCGGGACGGGAAGAGTCATGGTGCCGCCGAAGTGAATTGAACACTCGACCCCGTCCTTACCAAGGACGTGCTCTACCACTGAGCTACGGCGGCGCCTGACGCGATGCGCCGGGGCGCGAGAGCCCACGGCGGGCGCGGGATATGCCACAGGCCCCGCAGACGCGCAACTCGACGTGAGACGGGGAAGTTACCGGTCTCAAGGCGCTGACACCGCGAGGGGATACGTCTAATTGGGGAGGTCATGAACGACCTCCTCGCCAACCAGACGGTCCTGCGGCTGGGCGCCTTCGCCGGTGTCTTCGCGGCGATGGCGGCATGGGAGGTGCTGGCGCCCCGACGGCCGCGGCCGCTGCCGCGCCGGGGCCGCTGGCCCGGCAATCTCGGGATCGTGGTCCTCGACACCCTGGCGTTGCGGGTGATCTTCCCCGTCACGGCCGTCGCCTGGGCGGCCGCGATCGAGGCGAAGGGGATCGGGCTGCTTCCGCTCGCGGGGCTGTCGGGGCCATGGCTGGTCGCCGTCGCCGCGGTCCTGCTCGATCTCGCCATATGGGCCCAGCACGTCGTGTTCCACCACGTGCCGGTGCTGTGGCGGCTCCACCGCATGCATCATGCCGATCTCGATCTCGACGTGACGTCGGGCGCGCGGTTCCACCCGATCGAGATCCTGCTGTCGATGGCGATCAAGTTCGCGGTGATCGCCCTGCTCGGCGCGCCGCCGCTCGCGGTGCTGCTGTTCGAGGTGCTCCTGAACGCCTGCGCGATGTTCAACCACGCCAACGTCCGCCTGCCGGCGCCGCTCGACGCGTTGCTGCGCGCCGTGCTGGTCACGCCGGACATGCATCGCGTCCACCACAGCGTGCGGCGGGACGAGACGGACTCGAATTTCGGCTTCTGCCTCGCGTGGTGGGACCGGATGTTCGGCACCTATCGCGCGGCGCCCGCGGCGGGCCAGCTCGGCATGACCATCGGCCTGACGGCGTTCCGCGACCCGGGCGAGCAGCGGCTCGACCGCATGCTCACGCAGCCCTTCCGCGACGATCAGACCGACGCGGCGCCGTAGTAGAGCGTCACGCTGTGCTTCGCCTCGGCGAAGAACAGCCAGCGCTCGACCAGCACGCCGACCAGCGCCGACACGACCGCGAGCACGGCCGCGATCACGGCGAGCGGGCTCGCGAGCAGGGCCGCCAGCAGCGTCAGCGCCAGCGGCAGCGCGAAGGCGAGGGCGAGGGCGATGCGGCGCAGCTTCGCGGCATGCTTGCGCGCGACCTGGAAGCCCATCTCGCGCATCAGGTAGTTGCTGCCGGTGTGCGGCGGGTCGAGCAGGCGCACGGTGCCGAGCCCCGCGAGCCCCGTGGCGCTGCCCGCCGTCGAGGCGCCCGATGTCGCGTCGATGAAGCGCCAGTAGCGCTCCTTGAGGATCACCGCGAGGACGGTCGCGAGCACCGCCAGCGCTGTGAGCAGGCGGTCCGGCCGGCCCCAGATCTGCAGCAGCGCGTCGAGCGCGAGGGCGCCCGTCATGAGCGCCAGCGCGAGATAGACCGGGACGACATGCGCGTTGCACCACTGGTGGATCGGCTTCAGCGAGCGGTAGATCATCGCCGTGCAATACACGGTGACGGCGCAGAGCACTGCGGCCAGCAGCGCGGCGGCGACGACCGCACCCGGCGACAGCAGGGCGAAGACCCAACCCAGCCCGAAGGCCGCCAGCGGCAGGTATGTCGCGACCGCGGCGACCCCCTCGCGGCTGAGCCACGAGCTGCGCACCTGGCCGAGCGCGCGCCAGGCGCGGCCGGGATGGCCGAGATGGAAGGTCGAAGCGAGCAGGCCCAGCGTGACCAGGCTCGCGCCCAGGCCCAGCGCACAGAGCCCGAAGGCCGGCGTCACGGGCACGCGGCCGAGCGCGTACCAGATCGCCGTCAGGGCGATCAGGCCGTAGCCGGCGCCCGAGGCCGTCGTGAAGAGGATGACCGAGAAGGCGGGATGCATGGATCGCTCGAAGGTCGGCTCAGCGGGACAGGATGCGATCGAGCCAGCGCAGCGCCGGATGCAACGCCTTGGCGTCGAAGGCGGGCTCGAGCGCCTCCTTGGCCGTGCCGCTGCACCCGCTGGTCTTCGCCGGGCGCGGCGGCAGATAGCGGTTGACCGGCGCATAGTCGAGCTCGGGCATCAGCGCCACGCCGCCGCGCGCGGCGACGAGCTTCGAGACGTCGGAGCCGGGGTCGCCGAGATCGCCGAAGTGCCGCGCGTTGGCCGGACAGGTCGAGACGCAGGCCGGCACGCGGTCCTCGGCAGCGAGGTTCTGGTTGTAGATCTTGTCGATGCACAGCGTGCACTTCTTCATCACGCCGGCATCCTCGTCGAACTCGCGGGCACCATAGGGGCAGGCCCAGGAGCACAGCTTGCAGCCGATGCAGGTGTCCGGATTGACGAGGACGATGCCGTCCTCCTGGCGCTTGAACGAGGCGCCTGTCGGGCAGACCTCGACACAGGCCGGCTTCTCGCAATGCAGGCAGGACTTGGGGAAATGGACCGTGCGCCCCGCGGCCCCGTCGCCCGCCTCGAACGAGTGGACGCGGTTGAACCACACTCCCGAGGCGTCGCGCGAATAGGGCTGCAGGTCGGTCATCGGCGCCGAATGGCCCGACGCATTCCACTCCTTGCAGTTCACCGCGCAGGCGTGACAGCCGACGCAGGTGTCGAGATCGATGACGAGGCCGAGCTTCTTCTGGCCGGGCGCCGGCGCCTGATACGAGGTCATTCCGGGACGCTCGCGTTGTAGCGGAGGATGGAGGGCGGCACCTTCAGGCCGGGGGGCCGCGGAAGCGTGTCGAAACGCGGGCTCGGCTCGCCGGCCTCGTGGGGAGCGCATTTCTCGAGCCGGATGCGCAGGTCGTACCATGCGGCCTGGCCGGTGACGGGGTCGGCATTGGGCGTGCGCGCCGGGCCGGGCAGGAACTCCGAGATCGCGTGGTTGAGCAGGAAACCGTTGGTCGCCTCGCGCGCGTCGGCCGCCAGGTTCCAGGCGCCGGAGCGCTTGCCGATCGCGTTCCAGGTCCAGACCGTGTCGGCATTGCAGCCTTCCATCAGCCGGACCTGCGCCTTGACGCGGCCGTGGTGGGAGACGATCCAGACCCAGTCGTCGTCGGCGATCCCGAGCGTGGTCGCGCGGCCGCGATTGACGTAGAGCCGGTTCTCGCCGAGGACCTGGCGAAGCCACGCGTTCTGCGAGTGCCATGCGTGATACATCGGCATCGGCCGCTGCGTCACCGCGTGCATCGGGAAGGCCGCGGTGTCGACGGCCGCCTCCTCGAAGGGGCGATACCAGATCGGCAGCGGATCGAGATGGCGCTCGAGGCGGTCGCGCAGGTTCTCGGGCGGATGGATGGTGCCGTGGCCGCGCGCCGCGAGCCGGAAACGCTGCAGCGGCTCGACATAGAGCTGCAGGACGATGGGCTCCGCCTTGTCGAGCAGGCCGAGCTTCACCGCCTCCTCGAGATAGGTCCTGTTCGCGTACTTGAAGTACAGCGCCTCCTCGGGAAGGTGGTGGCGCCAGAAGCAGCCGTTCTCGACATAGCGCGCGAGCTGGCCGGGGTTCGGCGCGCCCTTGCCCGGCGAGCCGCCATCGGCGCCGCGCCAGCCGGCGAGCGGCCCGATGCCGGGCCGGCGCTCGTGATTGGCGATGTAGTCGGGATAGCCGCCGGGAAACTTTGCGCCGCCGTCCTCGCGCGTGAAGCCGGGCAGCTTGAGCCGGGCGCCGAGCTCGATGATCACGTCCTGGAACGGGCGCACGTCGCGGTCGGGCGTGAGGATCGGCTGGCGGATCGCGTCGCCCGGGCCCTCGGGCGAGCCGATCGGGCGATCGAGGATCGAGATGCAGTCCCAACGCTCGAGATAGGTCGTGTCCGGCAGGATCAGGTCGGCATAGGCGACCATCTCCGAATAGAACGCGTCCGAGTAGATGATCTTGGGGATCTTGTATTCGCCGTCGGCACGCTTGTCGGTCAGCATGGCGATCGTGCCGGCGCTGTTCATCGCCGAGTTCCACGACATGTTCGCCATGTACATGAACAGCAGGTCGATCGGGTACGGATCGCCGGCATGCGCATTGGCGATCACGAGATGCATGAGGCCGTGCGCGGAGACGGGCGCTTCCCAGCTGTAGGCCTTGTCGATGCGCGTCGCCTTGCCCTCGGCGTCGACGAGCAGGTCCTCGGGACCGAGCGGGAAGCCGAGCGGCATGCCGCCCAGCGGCGTGTTCGGCGCCACCGTCTTGCCGGCCGGCTTGGGCCCGCCGGGCATCGGCTTGGGGTAGGGCGCCTTGTAGCGCCAGCTGCCGGGACGATCGATGGCGCCGAGCAGCATCTGCAGTACGTGGATCGCGCGGCAGGTCTGGAAGCCGTTCGAGTGTGCCGAGATCCCGCGCATCGCGTGGAACGAGACCGGCCTGCCCTCCATGCGCTCGTGCCGCTTGCCGGTCCAGTCGGTCCAGGGGCGGTCGATGGTCACCTTCTGCTCGAAGGCCGCGTGCACGAGCTCGGCGGCGAGGCGCTTGATCGTCGCGGCGTCGACGCCGCATTCCGTGGCAACGGCCTCGGCGGCATAGCGCGCGTCGAGGTAGCGCTCGGCGATCAGCTGGAAGACGGGAACGCACCTTCCCCACTCGGGCAACTCGACCTCGCCGACCAGCTTGGGGCTGATGCCGGTGCCGAGCGCCGAGACCGCCGCGTTGCGCCGGCCGTCCCAGCACATTGGCTGGCCGGCGGCGTCGCGCGCGAACAGGCCCTCGTTGCCGCCGGGCTGGCGCACGACGAGCCAGGTGGCATTCGTGTAGCGGCCGAGGAAGTCGAGATCGAGACGGTCGGCCTTCAGCACCTCGTGGATCAGGGCCATCACCAGCAGGCCGTCGGTTCCGGGCCGGATCCCGATCCATTCGTCGGCGACAGCGGAGTAGCCCGTGCGCACCGGATTGACCGAGACGAACTTGGCGCCGCGCGCCTTGAGCTTGGCGATGCCGGTCTTGATCGGGTTGGAGTCGTGATCCTCGGCGACGCCGAACATCAGCAGGTAGCGCGCGTGGTCCCAGTCGGGCTCGCCGAACTCCCAGAAGCTGCCGCCGATCGAGTAGAGGCCGGCGGCGGCCATGTTGACCGAGCAGAACCCGCCATGCGCGGCGAAGTTGGGCGTGCCGAACTGCGCCGCCCACCAGCCGGTGAGCGATTGGCTCTGGTCGCGACCCGTGAAGAACGCGAGCTTGCGCGGGTCGCGGCCGCGGATCTCGCCGAGCCAACCCGTCGCCAGCGCGAGGGCCTCGTCCCAGGAGATCTCCTTGAACTCGCCGGATCCGCGCTCGCCGACGCGCAACAGCGGCGCCGTCAGCTTGGCCGGCGAATACTGCTGCATGATCCCGGCGGAGCCCTTGCCGCACAGGACGCCCTTGTTCACGGGATGGCTCTTGTTGCCCTCGATGTAGCGGACGCGGCCGTTCTTCAGATGGACCTTGATGCCGCAACGGCAGGCGCACATGTAGCAGGTGGTCGTCTTGACGTCGTCGGCGACCATCGGCGAGAGCTCGATCGGCATCTCGCCCTCGAAAGGCGGCATTCGGGGGGTGCTCCTCTGGGCGCCCGGACTTTCGCTCGACGGCGCCAGCAGGTCAAAGATTCTGAGCCGGACGGGCCCGCAAACGGCGACGGCACGAGGGGCGCCGCGCGGGGCCCCTCGTGCCGTCGATCACCCCGGTCGCGCGGGGCGCCGGGTGGCGCGCCTACTCGCCGACGTTCATGTCGACGACGTCGGTCACCGGGCGGCCGTCGTCGCCATGGAAGTCGATGGCGCAGGCGGAAAGCAGGACGGCGAGCGAAAGCGCGAGGATCTTCTTCAAGGGACTTCTCCGGCATGATGCGGCCCGGCCGGGCGACGATTCTGTCGCGCGGCGATGGCCGGCACCGGCAGGATGTCAGCGCCGCATTGCGGCGCGCTTAAGCATCGTTCGGATTTTACGCGAACTGCGACGATCCGGCGTCGCGGTCAGATCACGTTGAGCTCGCGCACCGGCCTGTTGTCGCGAACGCGCTCGTAACCGAACAGGCTGCAGTCGATCGTCGTGTAGCGGCCGTGCAGGATCAGCTCCGAGATCGCGCGGCCCGCGGCGGGCGACTGCTGGATGCCGTGCCCGGAGAAGCCGGTGACGAAGAGGAGGTTCGCGATGTCGGGATGCGGTCCGATGATCGCGTTGTGGTCGAGCGTGTTGACCTCGTAGTACCCGGCCCAGCCTCCCTGGACCTTGAGCGTCTCGAACGCAGGGACGCGCGCCGCGATGGTCGGCCAGACCGGATCGTCGAAGAAGTGATGGTCCATCTCGAAGTCGCCGGGCGCGGCGTCGAAGTCGTCGTGCTCGGCCGGTGCCACACCGCAGACGAAGCCGTCGCCCTCGTGCCGGACCCAGACGCCATTGATGTCGATCAGCAGCGGCAGCCCGGGCAGCTTCGCGGGCGACTTGAAGAAGAAGACGGTCCGCTTGCGCGGCCGCACCGGCAGCGGAATCCCCGCCAGCGCTGCGACGTCGCCCGACTGCGGGCCCGCCGCGAGCACGATCGTGCCGCCGGCGATCCGCGTCCCGTCGGCGAGCCGGACTGCCGCGGCGCGGCGGCCGTCGTGCTCGATGCCGACGACTTCGCCGTGCACGTAACGCGTGCCCAGCGCGGCCGCCTTGCGCCGGAACGCCTGCATCAGGGCGGGGCCGTCGAAGGTCCCCTCGCCGGTCAGGCCGAAGCCGCCGCCGGCGATCCCGTCGGTCCGGATCCAGGGGAAGCGCGCGGCGATGTCGTCGGGCGTGAGCACGGTCGTGTTCGCGCCGTGGGCGCGTTGCGTGGCGACGTTGCGATGCAGGATGTCGAGCGTCTCGGGTCCGGACAGGATCAGGTAGCCGGGCTCGCGCAGGCCGATCGACAGCGCCTCGCCGTCGACGGCGAGATGGTCCTGGATCCGCCGCAGGAAGCCGATGCCGAACAGCGACAGCTGGATGTTGAGCGGCGTCGAGAACTGCTGGCGGATCGAGCTCGCCGATCGCGCCGAGCTGGCATAGGTGTAGGTCGGGTCGCGCTCGACCACCGTGACGGTGCCGGTGAATCCCGGCGCGCTGCGCAGGAAGAAGGCGGTGGCGCTGCCCATGACGCCGCCGCCGATGATGACGACATCGGACGTTTCGTTCATGGGCGCATAATCCTCCGCGCCGGGCGCGCGTCAAGCGTGGTGGCCCGCGCAACCGGTCTCTGCTATCGCGGCGCCATGCCTCGCCTGCGCCTGGCCGACGACCTGCGCGCGCTCGCCGACCGCGATCCCCATATCGCGGCGGAATACGAGCGGATCGGCGTGCCGCCCGACCGGACGCGGCCGCCGGGATTCGCCGCGCTGCTGCGGATCATCGTGGGCCAGCAGGTGTCGACCAAAGCGGCGGCGTCGATGTGGGCGCGGTTGGAGACGGCGCTGGACGGGGCGGTCGCCGCGCCCCGGATCGCGGTGCTGTCGGCCGAGGAGCTTCGCGGCCTCGGGTTCTCGCGCCAGAAGGCCGCCTATGCTCTCGATCTCGCGCGACGCGTGGCCGACGGCGCCTTCGATTTCGATCGGCTCGCGCGGCTGCGCGACGAGGCGGCGATCGCCGAGCTCGTCGCGCTCAAGGGTATCGGCACCTGGAGCGCGGAGGTCTATCTGCTGTTCGCGATGCGGCGCGCCGACATCTTTCCGGCCGGCGACCTGGCGCTGCAGGTCGCGTACCAGCGCTTGAAGGGACTGCGCCAGCGGCCGTCGTCGGAGCGGCTGCGCCGGCTGGTCGAGCCGTGGCGGCCGCATCGCGGCGCCGGCGCCCATTTCCTCTGGCATCTCTACGCCAACCCGCCGCTGGGCTGACACGGGTCAGGGCGGCGGGGTCCGCGCCGTGACGAAGTCCCGGACGCGCCGGATCGCGTCGTCGCGCGCAGCCGGATCGGTGCCGAGCGTGGCCGTGCCCGAGCGCGTCGAGCCGACATTCCGGCGCACGTGCAACGCCATGTCGGGCGCGTCGAAGTCATGGACGGCGCCGGGATAGACGACCAGCGCGACCGGCGCGCCGTACGACGCCGCGCGGTCCACCAGCGTCCGGCAGGGCGCGACGGGCGTCCAGTCGTCCGCATCGCCGACCAGGATCAGGAGCGGAATGCCGGTGGTCCAGCCCTGCCGCCGCTCGGCGACCGCACGGCAGCCCGGATAGAAGGCGATCGCGGCGGCGAAGTCCCGCGCCAGCCCCGTTGGCCGCGCCGGAGCGTCGGTGCCGACCGCGTTGAGCGCCGACGCGCCGCCATGCGACCAGCCCAGCAGGCTCACCGCGTCGGGCCGCACGTCGGGCCGCGACTGGAGATAGGCGAGCGCCGCGTAGGCGTCGCGTGCGCGCTCGCGCTCCGGCTCGATGCTGCGCCGCGTCTGTTCGCAGATCGACGACAGGCCGCGCGGCGTGAAGCTGTCGACATGGAGCACGACATGGCCGAGGCCGACGAAGCGCTCGGCCCAGTCGCGATGCCGGGCGGTCAGCGCGCCGTCGCGCCGCCGCAGGCCGCCGCAGCCATGCATCATCACGATCGCCGGATGCGGCCCGGCGCCGGCCGGGAGCCACAGGGCCGCGGTCAAAGCACCTTGGTCCAGCGTTTCGGCGTCGAGCGGATGACCGGCGAAGCGGATGGTCTGCTCGGCGGCGGCGGGCACGAGGCCGGCCAGCGCGACGAGCAGCAGCGCGACGGCGGGCACGAGCGACGGACGACGGAGCGGGCGCGAACGCATGGCGGCCTTGGGCTTGCGGCGATGACCTCAGCGCTACCTCAAGATGCCAAGGACGGCCACGACACGGTCGAGGTAGCTGCGATAAAAATAACCATGACCGAGCGGCCGCGTCGCGAGCCCGAGCAACCCGAGACGAACGACGCCGGCGCGGCGGCCGCGCAACGCCGACGCGAGCGCCTCGCCGCCGCGCTGCGCGCCAATCTGCATCGTCGCAAGGATCAGGCACGCGCGCGGGCGGCCGAGCCGCCGACCGACGAGGACGGTACATGACGAGGTCGGCGAGCCGGTGGCGCGTCGCCCTCGATCGGTACCGGGGCCGCCGGCCGGCCATCGGCGAGGTCGTCGCCGCGATCGCCGCGCTTGTCGGGTCGGCGACGGCCACGACGCCTGCGCTCGCCGTCGTCGGCGACTTCAAGCGCGATGCGCCCACGATCCTCTTCGCAGCCCTCGGGCTTGCGGCGGTGGGCGGCTCGGTGATCGGTTTCGCCCTGCGCGGCCTGCGCTCGGGCACCGTGGCCGCGGGCCCGGTGCCGGACCCGCATGTGGTCGGGGCCGAGACGGCGTGGGAGCTGGACCACAAGCTGCGCTTCTCGCGCCTCGTCGTTGCGCCGCCCGGGGCAACCGGCGGCCGCCCACTGATCGTCGACGGCGACCGCGGCCGGACCTGGGCCGAACTGCGTCTCGGGACCGCCTCGCAATCGGGGCTCGACGACATCGCCTCGCGCTGCGCGCGCCACGAGGTCTTTCGCGACGTGATCGTCGCGCGCGACGACGGCGTCGAGGGCATGCGCTATTTCGCGATCTCGGGCGCGCCGCGCACGAAGCCGGGCGGCAAGCTCGTCGGCTATGCCGGCGTCGTGCGCGACGTCAGCGCCGTGTTCGCGCGCGAGGAGTCGCTGCGAAAGGCCCGCCGCGAGGCCGAGGAGGCGAGCGCCGCGAAGACCGCCTACATCGCGACCATGAGCCACGAGCTGCGCTCGCCGCTCAATGCCGTCGTCGGCTTCGCGGAGGTCATGAGCCGCGAGGTGCTCGGTCCGATGGGCTCGCAGCGCTACCTGACCTATGCGCGCGACATCAGCACGGCGGGGCAGCACATGCTGGCGCTGGTCGGCGACATCCTCGGCATGGCGCGGCTGGAATCCGGCCAGCAGATCCTGGAGGAGAGCGAGTTCGACCTCGAGACGACCATCGCCGAGGCGGTCGCGCTGGTGCGGCTCCAGGCGGAGGCCGGTCAGCACGGCATCGAGCTCAAGCTCGAGGCGTGGCCGCGGCTGCGCGCCGATCCGCGCGCCATCCGGCAGATCCTGGTCAATCTGCTCGGCAACGCCATCAAGTTCTCGCGTCCGGCGGGGCGGGTGGTGATCGACACCGCCTTCGTGCCGGAGGAGGGCGGCGCCCTTCGCATCGGCGTTCGCGACTTCGGCATCGGCATCGCGGCACCGGACATCCCGAGGCTCACTGCGCCCTTCGTCCAGCTCCAGGCGGGGCGGACGCGCGGCGACGGCTCCGGCCTTGGGCTGGCGATCGTGCGCCACCTGATCGAGCTTCACGGCGGCCGGCTCGACATCGCGAGCAAGCTCGACGAGGGGACGACGGCGACCGTCGTCCTGCCGGCGAGCCGGGTCCTGGCCCGCGCGTTGCCGCGGCGCGAGGGCCAGGAGGCGGTGCCGTCGTGAGCGGTGCGATCGATGCCGCGCTGCCGGCGCGCGCGCGGGCCCTGCGGCGGTTCTGGTTCGCCGGGGACGTGCCGACGCGCTTCCGCGGCTTGTGGTTCCGCCGCTCCGCCGCCTTCGATGCGGAGTTGCGGTCGCGCTTCGCCGCGGACGTGGCGCTGGCACGTACCGGCGCGCTCGACGACTGGGCGGCCACCCCGGCCGGGGCGATCGCGCTGCTGCTGCTCCTCGACCAGCTGCCGCGCAATCTCTGTCGCGGCCAGGCCACGGCGTTCGCGAGCGATCCGGCGGCCCGCGCAGTCACCGGCAGGATGCTCGCGCGCGGCGACGACCGGCTCCTGGGTCCGGTAGAGCGCGTCTTCATGCTGCTGCCGCTGGAGCACAGCGAGGACCTGGCCGACCAGGAGCGGTCCGTGGCGCTGTTCGAGGCGATGATCGAGGCGCCGCCGGCGATGCCCCGGGGATTGCGGGACATGATCGTGGCCTATGCGCGACGCCACCACGAGATCGTCGCGCGCTTCGGCCGCTTTCCCCACCGCAATGCCGCGCTGGGACGGGCGACGACCCCCGAGGAAGCGGCCTTCCTGCGCGAGCCGATGTCGTCGTTCTGAGCGCGCCTCGGCCGCGGCGCGGCCCGTCGCAACGCGATGCCTTCGACCATCGATTGAGCCGAAGCGGGCCGTGGCGCTAGAAGGAGGCCGGCGCGGAGCCCCTCGCGATTCGGCCTCATGGCTGCCGCAGTCCTGCGCTCTGCTGGCGTTCCTCGCAACCCGAACCACTGGACGGGCATGGACAAGATCAGAATCCGCGGCGGCCGCGCGCTCAACGGCACGATCGCCGTGGGCGGCGCCAAGAACGCGGCGTTGCCGCTGATGGCGGCAAGCATCCTCATCGACGGGACGCTGACCCTCACCAATCTCCCGCATCTCGCGGATATCCAGACCCTGGGCACGCTGCTCGAGCAGCTCGGCGTCCATGTCTCGGTGGACGGCCGCGTGGCGCGGCTGACGGCGAGCCGTATCGTCAGCACCACCGCTCCGTACGACCTGGTGCGCAAGATGCGCGCCTCGGTGCTGGTGCTCGGACCGCTGGTGGCGCGCGAGCGCCGCGCCCGCGTGTCGCTGCCGGGCGGCTGCGCGATCGGCGCCCGCCCGATCGACCTCCATCTCAAGGGCCTCCAGGCCATGGGGGCCGAGATCGAGCTCAGCGAGGGTTACGTCGAGGCGCGGGCGCCCGAGGGGCTGCGAGGCGCCGAGATCATCTTCCCGTTCGTCTCGGTCGGCGCCACCGAGAACCTGCTGATGGCGGCCTCGCTGGCCCGCGGCGAGACGGTGCTGAAGAACGCGGCGCGCGAGCCCGAGGTCCAGGACCTTGCCAACTGCCTCGTCGCCATGGGGGCCCAGATCGAGGGCATCGGCACGGACCGGCTGGTCGTCCGCGGCGTCGACCGCCTCGCGCCCGCGACGCATTCGATCCTGCCGGACCGCATCGAGACCGGGACCTATGCGATGGCCGCCGCGATCACCGGCGGCGACATCGAGCTGACCGGGACGCGCCTCGACCTGCTCGACGCTGCGGTGGTGTCGCTGCGCGGTGCGGGGGTTTCGATCGAGCCGACGGCGCGCGGGATCCGGGTCCAGCGGACCAATGCGCCACTCGTCGGCGTGGACGTCATGACCGAGCCCTATCCGGGCTTCCCGACCGACCTCCAGGCCCAGATGATGTCGCTGCTCACGACCGCCGAAGGCGCCTCGATGGTCACGGAGACGATTTTCGAGAACCGGTTCATGCACGTGCCGGAGCTGCGTCGGATGGGTGCCAACATCAATCTCCATGGCGCTTCGGCCATGGTCCGCGGCGTGCGCCGCCTGACCGGCGCCCCGGTCATGGCCACGGACCTGCGCGCCTCCGTCAGCCTCGTCATCGCCGGGCTTGCGGCCGAGGGCGAGACCGTGGTCAATCGCGTCTATCACCTCGATCGCGGCTACGAGCGGGTCGAGGCCAAGCTGGCCGCCTGCGGGGCGGACATCGAGAGGCTGAAGGAAGCGGCATGAGCGGACCCCTGAAGCTGCGAGCGAACGACGCCGACGATCTCGGCGTCGTCTCGGCTTGCCTTCAGGATGCGATCGTGCCGATGGCCGAGATCCAGTTCCTGCCGGAGGAGAAGCGCTTCGTCTTCGTCGCGAACCGTTTCCGCTGGGAGAACTGCCGCGAGAGCGCGGACATGCCGGTCGTCGATCCGCCGGTCGAGCCGGTCGCCGATGTCGCGTTCGCGGCGGGCTGCGCCACCTACGAGCGGGTCAATTGCGGGGTCTGCTTCGAGGGCGTGGAGCATGTGCGCCGGCGCGGCATCGACCTCCGGGACCGCGGCCGGGTGCTCGAGCTGCTGGCACTGCGGTTCGAGGAGGGGGCGGTCGTCCTCGCCTTCTCCGGCGAGGCGGCGATCCGCCTCGAAGGGGCGCGGATCTGGTGCCATCTGAGCGACATCGGCGAGCCCTGGCAGACCCAGTGGCGGCCGCGACATCCGGCGGGCGACACGCTATAAGCCCGCCGCCCGCGCCGGTCAGTCGGCGCGTCGTCCCGTCCAGCCCGCCCGAGTTCGATCCGTGCCAGCGACCGCCACGCCCGCGAACGACAAGCTCGTTCTCGCCCTGCCGCAGGGCCGCATCCTGAAAGAGGTGCTGCCGCTGCTGGCCCGCACCGGGATCGAGCCCGAGCCCGCTTTCGGCGATCCCGCCGCACGCCAGCTGCGCTTCGCGACGAACGTCCCCGATCTCGACATCGTGCGCACCCGCAGCTTCGACGTCGCGACCTATGTCGCCTTCGGTGCGGCGCATATCGGCATCGCGGGCAACGACGTGCTGATGGAGTTCGACTACGACGAGATCTACGCCCCGCTCGATCTCGGCATCGGCAAGTGCCACATCGCCGTCGCCGCGCCGGCCGAGCTCGTCGGGCGCGACGATCCGTCGCGCTGGAGCCACGTCGTCGTGGCGACGAAGTACCCGCGGATCACGCGGCGCCATTTCGCCGCGCGCGGCGTGCAGGCGGAGTGCATCAAGCTGTCCGGCGGCATCGAGCTGGCCCCGGCGCTCGGGCTGTGCCCGCGCATCGTCGACCTCGTCTCGACCGGCGCCACGATGCGCGCCAACGGACTGGTCGAGATCGAGCGCATCGCCGACATCACGTCGCGGCTGATCGTCAACCGGGCCGCCTTCAAGACACGTCACGCGCGGATCGCGCCCTGGATCGGACGACTGGAGGAGGTGGCCCGTGCCGCTTGAGCTGATCGCCGGCACGCCGGGCTTCGCCGCTGGGTTCAACCGCCTCGTCGCCTCGGCGCGCGAGACGGTCGAGCAGGTCGATTCCGTCGCCGCGGCGATCGTGGAGGACGTGCGTCGCCGTCGCGACCAGGCGCTGCTCGACTACACGGCGCGTTTCGACAAGCTCGAGGTCACGGCCGACCGGCTGGCGATCGGATCGCGGGAGATCGATGCCGCGTGGCGCAAGACTCCGGCTGCCGCCCGGCGGGCGCTCCAGACGGCGGCGCAGCGCATTGACGCGTTCCACCGCCGCCAGCTGCCCGGCGATGTCGGATGGACCGACGGGCTCGGTTTGCGCCTGGGCTGGCGCTGGACCGCCGTCGATTCCGTCGGCCTCTACGTGCCCGGCGGACGCGCGGCCTATCCCTCGTCGGTGCTGATGAACGCCGTCCCGGCGCGGGTGGCCGGCGTCGAGCGCCTGGTCATGGTCGTGCCGACGCCGTCCGGGGTGCTCAATCCGCTGGTCCTGGCGGCCGCGCGGATCGCCGGCGTCACCGAGATCTATCGCGTCGGCGGCGCCCAGGCGGTGGCCGCGCTCGCCTTCGGCACGGCGACGATCAAGGCCGTCGACAAGATCGTCGGCCCGGGCAACGCCTATGTCGCCGCGGCCAAACGGCTGGTCTTCGGCACCGTGGGCATCGATTCGATCGCCGGCCCCTCGGAGGTCGTCGTCGTCGCCGATGCCGCGAACGATCCCGACTGGATCGCCGCCGACCTGATGGCGCAGGCCGAGCATGATCCGGTCGCCCAATCGATCCTGATCACGGACGACGCGCGCTTCGCCGCACGGGTCGGGGCGGCGGTCGATGCGCTGATCGGGAAGCTCAAGCGCAAGGCGATCGCCGCCGCGTCGTGGCGCGACCACGGTGCCGTCATCGTCGTGCGGCGCCTCGCCGATGCGCCCGCGCTCGTCGATCGGCTCGCCCCGGAGCATCTGCAACTGGCGGTGGCCGAGCCGGACAGGCTGGCAGGCAGGATCCGGCACGCCGGGGCGATCTTCCTCGGCCGGCACACGCCGGAGGCGCTGGGCGACTACGTCGCGGGGCCGAGCCACGTCCTGCCGACGTCGCGAACGGCGCGCTTCGCCTCCGGCCTGGGCGTCCTCGACTTCATGAAGCGCACGACCCTGATCGGCGCCGATTCCGCGGGCCTCGATGCCCTCGCGCCCGCGGCCGTCGCCCTGGCGCGTGCCGAGGGGCTCGACGCGCATGCGCGTTCGATCGCGGTGCGTCGCGCCGCGCGGCGATGACGGACGGCGACTTCCGCATCGTCCATATCGAGCTCGACGAGCGGACGGTCGTCCGCCGCAGCCCGGACATCGAGCAGGAGCGCGCGGTCGCGATCGTCGACCTGCTCGACGACAACCGCTTCGTCCCGGTCGGCGACCGCGGCGGTCCCTACAAGCTTCTGCTGTCGATCGCGGACAACCGGCTCGTGCTGGACATCGCACGAGCGGACGGCAGCGAGGTCGACCGGCTGCAGCTGCCCCTGCTGCCGTTCCGCCGGATCGTCCGCGACTACTTCATGGTCTGCGAGACCTATTACGACGCCATCAAGCACGCGAGCCCGAGCCGCATCGAGGCGATCGACATGGGCCGCCGTGCGCTCCACAACGAGGGGTCGAACGCGCTGCAGGCGCGGCTGGCGGACCGGGTGGAGGTCGATTTCGAGACGGCCCGGCGGCTGTTCACGTTGATCTGCGTACTTCATATTCGCCCGACCCGGGGCGACGGCACCTGACCGGGGAGGGACGATGCCGGCCTCGCTCCCGGGCAGCGTGCTGTTCGCCTGCACCTACAATGCGATCCGGTCGCCGATGGCCGAGGCGTTGTTCCGCCATGTCCACGGCCGGCGGATCTACGTCGCCTCGGTCGGCGTGCGGGCCGGCGATCCAGATCCCTTCGTGGCCACGGTGATGCAGGAGCTCGGAATCGACCTGTCGCGCCATCGCGGCAAGACCTTCGACGACCTCGCGGACACGTCGTTCGACGTGGTCGTCACGCTGTCGCCGGAGGCGCAACACAAGGCCGTCGAGATGACGCGCACCATGGCCTGCGAGGTCGAGTACTGGGCGACGCTCGACCCGACCTGGGTCGAGGGCAGCCGCGAAGCGACGCTCGCGGCCTATCGCGAGGTGCGCGATCAATTGCTGCGCCGCATCCGACAGCGCTTTCCGGTGCCACCTGTGCCGGAGCTTTGACGGCCGCCAACGTCGCGCAGCCGCCTTCAGCGGCGCTTCCCTCTTGACCGCGTGCGGCGCGCTGACCCAACGTCGCGGCGTTGGTCCGGCCCTGCCGTGCGTCGATGGAGAGCCAATGCCGAAGGAAGACTTGATCGAGTTCGCTGGCGTCGTCACCGAGCTGCTTCCCAATGCGATGTTCCGTGTGAAACTCGACAACGGCCATGAGCTCCTCGCCATCACCTCGGGCAAGATGCGCAAGAACCGGATCCGCGTACTGGCCGGTGATCGCGTCAATGTCGAGATGACGCCCTACGACCTGTCCAAGGGCCGCATCACATTCCGGTTCAAGTGACGACCGGCTCGCGCCACGCGTCCGCCCGCGTCGCCGCAACGCCGCGTCTGGTTCGGCGATGAGCGGCGCTCGCGCCATCGGCGGCATCCGGTGACGGACCGCGCGGTCGACGCGTCGGCGTCGATGTCGGCACCGCAGCTGGTTCTCGCCTCGGCATCGCCGCGGCGGTTGGATCTCCTGGCGCAGGTGGGGATCGTTCCCGCCGCCGTGGATCCCGCCGAGATCGACGAGACGCCGCTGCCGCGCGAGCTCCCGCGTCCCCACGCCCAGCGCCTCGCGGCCGCCAAGGCGGCGGTCGTGGCCGTCCGACATCCTGCCGCGCTCGTGCTCGCCGCCGACACCGTCGTCGCCTGCGGCCGGCGCATCCTGCCGAAGGCCGAGGATCCGGCGACGGCGCGGCGCTGCCTCGAGCTGCTGTCGGGCCGTCGCCACCGCGTGCTCGGCGCGATCTGCATCCGGGCGCCGGGCGGCCGGCAGGTGGCCCGCGTGTCGACGACGATCGTGACCTTCAAGCGCCTCGACGCCGTCGAGCTCGACGCCTATCTCGCGAGCGGCGAGTGGCGCGGCAAGGCCGGCGGCTACGCGATCCAAGGTCGGGCGGCCGCGTTCATCCCGTTCATCGGCGGCTCGTACAGCAACGTCGTCGGCCTCGATCTCCATGTGGTCGCCCAGATGCTGCGCGGCCTCTGCGCGTGACGCGCGAGCTGCTCGTCCAGCGCTGGGCCGACGGCTACGCCGCGGCCCTCGTCGAGGACGGCGAGGTGGAGGACGTCGTGCTGGCGCCGGCACTCGGCGCGACCGCCGCCGGCGCGCTGCACGTGGCCCGCGTCGACCAGAGCCGCGCCGATCTCGGCCTGACCTTCGTGATGCTCGAGGGCGATGTGCCGGCGTCGCTGGAGACCGGCCGCGAGGTTCCGACCCCAGGCGAGCGGCTGCTGGTCCAGGTCGCGGCGCCGGCGCGCGACGGCAAGCCCGTCCGCGTGCGCCGCCGGCTCTCGCTTCCCGGCCAGCTCGTCGTGCTGAACCCGGGCGGCCGCGCTCTGCGCGTCGCGCGCCGCGCCCAGCGCGCGCTCGCTTCCCGTGCGATGGCGACGGCCCTCCACGAGCGCGCCCCGGCGGGCTGCGGCCTCACGATCCGATCGGCGGCGGCGCGTGCGCCGGAGGACGCGGTGGTGGCCGAGCTCGACCGCCTGTCGCGACTCTGGCGGGCGGTCGACGCGCGCGTCGCCGGCGCGGCCGTGCCGAGCTTCCTCTACGCGGATCCACCGGCCTGGCGGGCGGCCTTGCCGCTGCTGCGCGCCGAGCCGGCACGGCTGCTGGTGGCGGAGCGGCACCTCGTGCGCGAGTTCGCCGCCTTCGGCGTCGTCGCGACCCTGGCCGAAGGCGGCGACCTGTTCGACCAGGCGGGCGTCGGCGAGGCACTGTCCGCCGCGGAAGCCGTGGTCGTCGATCTGCCCCTCGGCGGGTCGATCGCCCTCGAGCGGACCCGCGCGCTGCTCGCGGTCGACATCGACAGCAGCGGTGGCGACGCGGCCAGCGTCAATCTCCGCGCGGTGCCGGTGATCGCGCGCCAGTTGCGGTTGCGTGATGCGCTGGGCACGGTGCTCGTGGATTTCCTGCGCGGGCCGGCGGCCCAGCAGCGCCGTCTCGAGCGCGAGATCGAGGCCGCGGTGGCACTGGACCGGCGCCATGTCGACCTGCTGGGGTGGACGCGCGGCGGGCTGTTCGAGTTGCGCCGCAGCGAAGAGGTGGCGGAATGAGCCGCCGTTCGACCCGGGCGGTCTGCCCGATCTGCGCGAAGCCCGCCCAGGCGGCGTTCCGGCCCTTCTGCTCGGTGCGCTGCAAGGACGAGGATCTGCGACGCTGGCTGGTCGGCGCCTATCGCATTCCGGCGTCGCCGGGAGAGCCGCCCGAGGACGAGGATCGCGCCCGCGAGGAGGACCAAGGATGAAGTCGGTCGTTTTGCCGTCGCACAAGCAGGTTCCCGCGCTGGGGCAGGGGACCTGGCAGATGGCCGAGAACGGCGCCGGGCGCCAGCAGGCGATCACGGCGCTGCAACTCGGCGTCGACCTCGGCATGACCCTGGTCGACACCGCCGAGATGTACGGCGAAGGTGCGGTCGAGGAACTCGTCGGCGAGGCGATCGTGGGACGGCGCGACCAGGTCTTCCTGGTCAGCAAGGTCTATCCGCACAACGCCTCGCGCGAGCGCATGGTCGCCGCTTGCGCCCGGAGCCTGAAGCGCCTGCGCACCGATCGCGTGGACCTGTACCTTCTGCACTGGCCGGGGTCGGTGCCGATCGACGAAACGCTCGAGACCTTCATGCGGCTGAAGGACGAGGGGAAGATCCTCGACTACGGGATCAGCAATTTCGATGCCCGCGGGCTGCAGCGGGTGTGGTCGCGGCCGGGCGGCGCCGGCCTGGTGACCAACCAGGTCCTCTACAATCTGTCGGAGCGCGGCATCGAATGGGACCTGCTTCCCTGGTGCCGCAAGCATTCCCTTCCGCTGATGGCGTATACGCCGCTCGGGCAGGGCGAGATCCTCGGGAATCGCGGGCTCGCCCGGGTCGCCGCCCGGCACGGAATCACGCCGGCTCAGGCGGCGCTGGCGTGGTTGCTCCAGCGGGACGGGGTGATCGCGATCCCGAAGGCCGGCAATCCGAGCCATGTGCGCGAAAATCGCAAGGCCGCCGATCTCGAGCTGTCGCCGGAGGACCTTCGCGATCTCGATGCCGCCTTTCCGCCGCCGACCGGACCGACCCCGTTGGCCGTGTTGTGAGCGGTCGCCGCGCCTGGACAGCCTCGGGCGCATTGTCTATAAGCCGCCCTCCGCTCGACCGAGCCCGTGTGCCCAGGTAGCTCAGTTGGTAGAGCATGCGACTGAAAATCGCAGTGTCGCTGGTTCAATTCCGGCCCTGGGCACCACTTTCCCGCTCGACACCCGACATTCGTAGACCCGCGCTCGCCTGAGCCGGGCGACCGGCGTCCCGGCTCCGGCCGATCCGCGCTCGCCCGCCGCTGCCGCCGGCCTGCGGCCGTTTCCCCCATGATTTCCGTTCATTGGTTTCCCGCCGGTGGCCGGAATTCGACGGATTATCTCTGGGGAATTAATCCGATTTTTATGGATCACGACGACACTTTTACCGTCAGGCCCTCCCTCTGGGGTGGCCGGACCGTTTCGACGACGCGTGACCGATGCGCGGCGCCGGAGCGAACCGCTTGCGACACATGCCGGGTCCCGGCAGGCGATCGCGAGGGGTGCCCCGCGGAAAGCCGCAGCGTCCGGCGTGAAGAAGAGGAAGTGCCATGGTCTCCCCGATTTCCTACCTTTCGCTGGCGCAGATCGCTGCGTTGACCTCGACCGCGGTCGCCGACCTGACCACGACGCAGGTCTCGGCGCTGACGTCGAGCCAGATCGGCGCGCTGACCACCACCAACATCGGGGTCCTGAGTTCGACGCAGGTGAGCGTCCTCTCCGGCACGCAGGTGCGGGGGCTCACGACCACCCAGATCCCGAGCCTCACGCCCGTCTCGTCGTTCAGCGGTGCCGCATTGTCGGTGCTGAACGGCCAGCAGATCCAATCGCTGACGTCGACCCAGGTGGGCACCCTCGAGACGACGCAGCTCGGGTCGCTGACGTCGTCGCAGCTCGGCTCGCTCACGACGACGAACCTCTCGACGCTCACGTCGACCCAGGTCGGTGCGCTGACGACGACCCAGGTGAAGGGCCTGACCACGACCCAGGTCGCGGCGCTGACGACCACGGACATCGGCGAATTCAGCTCGACGCAGCTCGGCGCCTTCACGACGACGCAGGTCGCGGCGCTGACCTCGACGCAGGTGGCGGAGCTCACCACCACGCAGCTCGGCGGCCTCAGCTCGACGCAGGTCGGTGCGCTCACAACCACCAGCCTCTCCGAGCTCGACACGACGCAAGCGTCGTCCCTGACCACGACGCAGCTCAAGGGCCTGACGACGACGCAGGTCGGGGCCCTCACCTCGACGGATGTCGGCGAGCTGACCTCGACGCAGATCGGCGGCCTGACTTCGACGCAGTTGGGCGCGCTGTCGACGACGGCGACGGCCGAGCTGACCACGACGCAGATCGGCGCTCTGTCCTCGACGCAGATCTCCGGCCTGAAGACCTCGCAGATCGCCGCCCTCACCTCGACGCAGGTGGCCGAGCTCACCACCACGCAGCTGGGCGGCCTGACCTCGACGCAGCTCGGGGCGCTCAGCACCACGAATCTGTCCGAACTCGACACGACGCAGGCGCAAGCGCTGACGACGACGCAGGTGAAGGGCCTGAAGACCACGCAGGTCTCGGCGCTGACGACGACTGATATCGGCGAGCTGACCTCGACCCAGCTCGGCGCCCTGCTGACGACGCAGGTAGCGGTTCTGACCTCGACGCAGGTCGGCGCGCTCACGACGACCCAGCTCGGCGGCATGAGCTCCACGCAGCTCGCCTCGCTGACCACCACGAACATCTCCTCGCTCGACACGACGCAGGCCGCGTCGCTGACCACGACGCAGCTGAAGGGCCTGACGACGACGCAGGTCGCGGCGCTGACGACGACGGACGTCGGCGAGTTGACCTCGACGCAGATCGGCGGCTTCACCTCCACCCAGATTTCCGCCCTGACGACCTCGGCCACGGCCGAGCTCACGACGACGCAGATCAGCGCGCTGAGCTCCACCCAGGTCTCGGGCATGAAGACCTCGCAGATCGCCAACCTGACCTCGACCCAGGTCGGCGAGCTGACCACGACGCAGCTTGGCGGCCTGACCTCGACGCAGCTCGGATCGCTGAGCACGACCAATCTGTCCGAACTCGACACGACCCAGGCGAGTGCGCTGACGACGACGCAGCTCAAGGGCCTGACGACGACCCAGGCCGCGTCGCTGACCTCGACCGACATCGGCGAGCTGACCTCGACCCAGATCGGCGGCCTGACTTCGGCCCAGGTCGGCGCGCTCACGACGACGGCGCTCTCGGCCCTGGATACCACGCAGGTCGGCGCGATGAGCACGACCCAGGTCAAGGGCCTGACGACGACGCAAGTCGCGGCGCTGACCACGACGGACATCGGCGAGTTCACGTCGACCCAGCTCGGCGCCTTCACGACGCAGCAGATCGCGGCGCTGACCTCGACCCAGGTCGCGGAACTCACGACGACGCAGCTCGGCGGCCTGACCTCGACGCAGGTCGGAGCGTTCAGCACGACCAACATCTCCGAGCTGGATACGACCCAGGCGCAGGCGCTGACGACGACGCAGATCAAGGGCCTGACGACGACGCAGGTCGCGGCCCTGACATCGACGGACGTCGGCGAGCTGACCTCGACCCAGGTCGGTGGGCTGACCTCGACGCAGGTCGGCGCGCTGACGACCACCGCGACGGCGGAGCTGACGACGACGCAGATCAGCGCGATGTCGTCGACCCAGATCTCGGGTCTGAAGACGTCGCAGGTCGCCAACCTGACCTCGACACAGGTCGGCGAGCTGACGACGACGCAGCTCGGCGGCCTGAGCTCGACCCAGCTCGGCTCGCTGAGCACCACGAATCTGTCCGAGCTCGACACGACGCAGGCGCAGGCGCTGACGACGACGCAGCTCAAGGGCCTGACCACGACGCAGGTCGCGGCGCTGACGACGACCGACATCGGCGAGCTGACCTCGACGCAGCTGGGCGGCCTGACCACGACGCAGGTCGCCGTGCTGACCTCGACGCAGGTCGGCGAGCTGACGACGACGCAGCTCGGCGGGCTGAGCTCGACCCAGCTCGGCGCGCTGACGACGACGAACATCTCCGAGCTCGACACGACGCAGGCGCAGGCGCTGACGACGACGCAGCTCAAGGGGCTGACGACGACGCAGGTCGCGGCGCTGACGTCGACCGACGTGGGCGAGCTGACGTCGACGCAGGTCGGCGGCCTGACCTCGACCCAGGTCGGCGCGCTGACGACGACGGCGACGGCGGAGCTGACGACGACGCAGATCAGCGGGATGTCGTCGACCCAGATCTCGGGGATGAAGACCTCGCAGATCGCCAATCTCACGAGCACGCAGGTCGGCGAGCTGACGACGACGCAGCTCGGCGGGCTGAGCTCGACGCAGCTCGGCGCGTTGACCACCACGAATCTGTCCGAGCTCGACACGACGCAGGCGCAGGCGCTGACGACGACGCAGCTGAAGGGCCTGACGACCACGCAGGTCGCGGCCCTGACGACGACCGACGTGGGCGAGTTGACCTCGACCCAGCTCGGCGGGTTCACCTCGACCCAGATCGCGGCGCTGACGACGACGACGCTGTCCGAGCTGACGACGACCCAGTTCGGGGCCTTGACGACGACGGTCGTGAAGGGCCTGACGACGACCCAGATC
>NZ_JAEULY010000003.1 GCF_016793595.1 Phreatobacter sp. | reverse complement strand
GACGCGCCGGAAGTCCTTGAGCCTGCACCACATGCGTTCGACGCGGTTGCGCTCCTTGTAGGCGCGGGTGTCGTAGGGAATGGGTGCTTTGCGGGAGGCGGTGGAGGGGATGACGGCCTCGGCGCCGCGCTCGGCAAGGCGCCTGCGCAGATGGGTTGCGTCATATCCCTTGTCGGCGAGCAGGCGGCGGAAGGGACCGGCGGACTGGATCAAGGCCTCAGCCATGCTGATGTCGTTGATGTTGCCGGCGCTGAGCAGCAGCACGCGTGGCCTGCCGCGCTCATCGACCAGGCCGTGGACCTTGGTGGTACGACCGCCGCGAGAGCGGCCTATCGCCTGAGCGAAGGCCCCCCTTTTGCGCCGGCCGCCGAGCGGTGCGCCTTGACGTGGGTGGCGTCGATCGCCGCCCCGTCGAAGATGCCGCTATGGCCCGTCAAGGCCTCGAACATCCTCAGCCATAGCCCTTGCCGGCTCCAGCGGTTGAAGCGGTTGTAGACCGTCGTGTACGGCCCGAATTCCGGCGGGCAGTCCCGCCAACGCGCACCGCTCTTCAGCATGTGAACGATGCCCGAGATCACCCGGCGGTCATCCACACGGCGAGCACCCCGACGACCACGCGGCAACAGAGGCTCGATACGAGCCCATTCCTCATCACTCAGCCATTGAACCCGCTTCGCCATCCCAAGACTCCTTCCAGGAGCCTTGAATCAGCAATGATCGATCCTCGCCAGAGCTTATCGAGTACGGACCCTAAGGGCCGAGCTCCGCGCGACGATGGCATCGATCGTCTGGATCAGCTGATCCTCGTCGAACGGTTTGACGAAGACCCGCTCCGCCCCCCAGACCTCCGCGAGCGACCCGGCGGTCTCGATGGTCAGGCGTGGGCCGCCGCCCGTCATCGCCAGGATCGGCAGGGTCCGGTTGCTTTCGCGGATCATCTTGATCAGCTTCAGCCCGTCGATGCCGGCCATCCAGATATCCGTGACCGCGACGGCGAACTGTTTCGCTCGGAGGGCGTCGAGCGCCTCCTGGCCGGAGGCGACGCAGGTCGCGCCGTAGCCCGCTGCGGTGACCGCCGCCGCGAGCGACACGCGCACCGCCTCGACATCGTCGACGATCAGGATTTCAGGCCTGGGAGGCATGGTCTCTATCCTTGGCTGGAAGCGTGGCACCGGGGATCGCGATTGTCACGCGGGTGCCGACGCCGGGCTGGGACTGAATGTCGATGGCGGCGTTCCAGGATCGGGCGATGCCGTAGACGATCGGCAGGCCGAGACCAGTGCCCTGTCCGGGCTGCTTGGTGGTGAAGAACGGTTCCAGGGCGCGCTGCCGGGTGTCCTCGTCCATGCCTTCGCCGTCATCCTCGACGGAGAGCGCGAAGCCCGACGCCTGCGACCCCCTGAAGCGCACAGCGATCCGCCCGCCGCCCCGCGTTGCGTAGATCGCGTTGGCGACGAGGTTGGCGAGCACCTGAAAGGCCTCGTTCGCATCGACGACCGGGCCGGGCTCCGCGTCGGCTTCGAAGGTCAGGGTCACCTTGTCGGGCAGCATGGTGCGCAGATGCTGGATCGCGTCCGCCAGCGAGGGGCCGAGCGGCACCCGCCGCTGCGGATCGGGTGGCGGCCTCACGCTGGTCAGGAGGCCCGAGACGATGGCCGAGGCGCGCCTGCCTGAATCGGTCACGATGTCGAGGAACCTTCGCCGCTCGTCCGCCGGCGCGAACTCGCCGGCCACCCGGCGCGACAGATTGACGATCGGGTGGAGGAGATTGTTGATCTCATGGGCGACGCCGCCGGCCAGCTGGCCGATAGCCGCCATCTTGCGCTGCTGGGCCTGTCGTTCCTCCGCCGCTATCTGCCGCGTGACGTCCGAGACGATGCCGCGCAGCCCCAGCCCCGCTCCAACGGGCCTGGCGCGAAAGCGGACGAGCCGCTGGTCGAGGCGCGATGAGATATCGCGCAGGGCGATCGAGGCGTCGAAGCCGCTTCCGCCGGTGAGGGCGGCGCTGAACCGCGTGCTGGCGTCCAGCCCGCCCGCAGAGATGTCGCGCGCGAGAATCTCACCCATCGTGACGCCCGGCCGCAGCCCGATGGCAAGGCATGTCGGTCCCGAGGCGAAGGTCACGAGGCCATGTCCGTCGCACTCCCAGAAGCTGTCCGACGCACTCTCGGCGAAGGCGAGGAGCCGGACCGCCGCTTCCTCTGCGGCCTCGCGCGCCGCGCGCTCGCGCCGTTGCAGGTCGACGGCGCTGGCGATGCCCGACAGCAGCAGCGACAGGCAGGCCGCGAGATAGGTCAGATTGACCGCGAGCGGGTTGGCGCCCATGGCCGGCGCGACGTCGTGGAGCATGCGCAGCAGGCCGCCGGCGAACATCGGCCCCCAGCACAGGATGAAGACCAGCGCGCGCCGGCGATCCACGCGATAGGTGAGCACCACCAGGGTCAGGCAGCCGGCAATCGACGTGATGCCGATCGGGGCGACGAACCTCCGCAGGAGCGTGCTGTCGGTGGCGACCGAGATGACCGCCGCGAGCGTCAGAACCAGCGCGCCCGCCGCCGCCACGCGGACGACGGCGGCGACCCTCGGATAGCGCTGCTTCACCTGCAGGAAGAGCGGCGCATAGACGAGCATGGCGGCGAAGATCAGGAAGGTGCCGCCGAATGACAGGAAGCGGCCGGCCATGACCGCCCCGGGCCAGATGAAGGTTTCGACGAAGCCCTGGTCGCCCAGCACATAGCCGAGATAGGCGAGGACGAGTGTCGCGAGCGCGCCCGAGAGCGCGTCGCGCGCGACGATGCCGGCTGCCGCGAGGTAGATGGCAAGGCCCGCGAGAACGCCGAAGGCGATGCCGAACAGCAGGTTCTCGGCGGCATAGGCGCTGAGGAAATTCGTGTCCGAATGCAGCCAGAGCGACCCGCGCATCGACGACGGCGTCTGGATGCGCAGATAGACCGTGCGCCCGGCCACCTCGCCGGTCGGCAGGCTCAATGCCGGATAGCGCGTCGGCCAGGCGGCTCCGGTGGCGGTCTGACCGGTGCGCCATTCGAGAACGCGCCAGCCCGCGCCCGCGGGCACGAACAGCGTCATGGCGCGCACGCGCGGCTCGCGCAGCGCGAAGACGCGGTCGTCGCCGGATCCGTCGGCGACGATGGGAACCACGACGCGCAGCCAGAGGGCCGCCTGCGATGACGGAGACGGGCCGTGATTCGGCGCGCGGGTGCCGCCGGCGGCGATGAAGGCCGTTCCGGGCGCCGCCACGTCGGCAATGCCGAGCTGGCCTGTCCGGTCGAGCAGGTGATCGGCGATCGGCCCGATGAAGCGCGCGCCTTCGGCGGCATCGGCCGCCGGGGCCGATGACGTCAGCGCCAGCCAGAGGATCGCGACCAGCGCAGCAATCCGCATCGGCCGCCGGGCGACGGCGCCGGATGTCCGGCGCGCGCCACGGAGGGGCGGATCGGGACAGGCACTTGGCGGCGGACCGGCAGCGGCGATCGTCACATCGTGACCGGAGGCAATGGGACTGGCGCCGGATCGTGATGGCGCGCCCCGGCATTCCCTAAGGGAACACGAAAAGCCGGCAAGCGCCAAGAAAAATAGCTCAGTGAGCCGCCATGTCCGGGATGCGCTTTGAATGGGCTAGGCGGTCAGCCGCGGCTAACGATAATCCGGTCAACCTGATTGCAGCGACCTGAATTGGCTCGACACCGCGATGCCATAGGTACGACCAGCGTTGAGCGTGTAATCGAGCCGTAACCGAGGCGTCTTGGCGGTGCGTCGACACCTCTTTCCCGTCACCCGGCACGGACCTTGTCACCCTCGCCGAGCGGGCGCTGCATCAGCACGCAATCGACCCAGCGGTCGAGCTTCCAGCCGATGGAGGGAAGCACGCCGACCACGGTGAAGCCCGCAGCGCGGTGCAGGGCGATCGAGCCATGGTTGCCGAGATTGCCGATGACCGCGATCATCTGGCGATAGCCCTTGGCCGTACAGTCGTCGATCAGGCGATCGAGGAGCGCCTTGCCGACGCCTTTGCCTTGAGCCGATGGCGAGACATAGACCGAGTTCTCGCAGGCGAAGCGATAGCCCGGCCGGGTGCGGTAGGCGCTGGCATAGGCATAGCCGACGACGGCGCCATTCAGTTCTGCGACAAGGTAGGGATAGCCACCCGAGAGGACCGCGGCCTGGCGTTTCGCCATCTCGGCTTCGTCCGGCACCTCGTATTCGAACGAGGCGATGCCGTCCCGCACGTTCGGGCCGTAGATGGCGGTGATGGCGGGAATGTCGGCGGGGGTCGCGGCGCGAAGGCTCAGCGCGGAACCCGAATGCACGTTCAAGCCTGATAGATCAGGAGACGCGCACGAAGCGGCGGACGCGGGCGCGCGGCTTGGCGATGCGGCGGGTCACGGTCACGCCGCGATTGGCCACCTCGATGCGGCGATCCTGCGTCGGCATGAAGAAGCGTGCCGTCTCGGAAGCGCCATCGACCTGGACGAAGTCGGCATCGAGAGCGCGCATGAATGACTTCACTGATCCGAAGGTCATGTCACGTCTCCACCGGTATGGAACCAAACGAGAAATGTTTGGAGCGGGAGAAGGGATTCGAACCCTCGACCCCAACCTTGGCAAGGTTGTGCTCTACCCCTGAGCTACTCCCGCATCCGGGTACCCGCGGCGGCCATGGCTGCCGGGGAGGGCGGTTCTATGCCAAAGGATGCCGGCGATTGCAATGGGCGCTGCAAGACTTTTTTGCCGGCGGCTCCACAAGCCGTTCCAGCGTTCGCTTTGACGGGGTGGCGGGAGGTTGGTTATCTGCGGACCGGCGGCGGCCGGACAGCCCCGCAGAGGCCGCAAGCGGCGCGGGGGAATGAATGGGTTTTGGTTACGTCGCGCTGCCGCCTGTGGAGCGCTACCGGCTGGCCAATGCCACCGTACCGGTGATTCTGGCGAAGGAAGGCAGCGGGCTCGCCGGCAACGGTGACGGGCTGGCGCGCGCCGACATCGTCATCGCCTCCGGCAGGGTCGAGGCGGTGACGCCGCCCGGCGCGACCACCGTCGAGGCCGTCGATCTCGACGGCGCCATGGTGTTTCCCGGCTTCGTCGATGCCCACACGCATCTCGACAAGGGCCATATCTGGCCACGCGCGGCCAATCCCGACGGCACGTTTCCGGGCGCGCTGGCGACGGTGGCGGCCGACCGGGCGGCGAACTGGTCGGCGGTCGATATCCGGGCCCGCATGACCTTCGCGCTGAAATCCGCCCATGCCCACGGCACGGTCGCGATCCGGACCCATATCGATTCGATCGCGGACCAGATCGATATTTCCTGGCCGCTGCTTGCCGAAGTTCGGGAGGAATGGCGCGGCCGGATCGACCTTCAGGGCTCCTCGCTCTGCGGCATCGATATCGCGGTTGAGCCCGGCTATCTCGACCGGATGGCGGGGGTGCTGACGCGCCATGGCGGGGGCCTCGGCTGCGTCACCTACATGTCGCCGAACCTGCCCGGGGGGCTGGAGGCGGTCTTCCGTACCGCGCTCGACAACGGCCTGCCGCTCGACTTCCACGTCGACGAGACGATGGACCCCACCGCGCATTCGCTGCGGCTCATCGCGGAGGCGGCGATCCGCTTCGGCTGGCAGCAGAATGGCAACGGCCGGATCGTCGTGGGGCATTGCTGCTCCGTCGCGGTCCAGCCGGAGGAGGAGGCGGCGCGCACGCTCGATCTGGTCGCGGAGGCGGGCCTTGCCGTCGTCTCGCTGCCCATGTGCAACATGTACCTGCAGGATCGGCAGGCCGGCCGCACGCCGCGCCGGCGCGGCGTGACGCTGCTGCACGAAATGAAGGCGCGCGGCATTCCCGTCATGGTCTCGTCCGACAATACGCGCGATCCGTTCTACGCCTATGGCGATCTCGACATGCTGGAGGTCTACCGCGAGGCGACGCGCATCCTGCATTTCGACCATCCGGTCGCCGACTGGCCGATGACGGTGACGGGAACGCCGGCCGCGGTCTGCGGGTTTGAGGGTCGGGGGGCGATCAGGGCCGGCGCGCCGGCCGACCTCGTCGTGTTCCGCGGCCGGACATGGACCGAGCTCCTGTCGCGTCCGGAGACCGATCGCACGGTCATCCGCGCCGGCCGCGCCATCGACACCAGCCTGCCCGATTACCGCGAACTCGATCATCTCTGGAGCTGAGCCCATGCCGTCCGAGACCGACACGCCGGAGACCCCGAGGCCGCGCTATGACATTGACCGGCTGAAGGCGAAGCTCGCCGGCATCAAGACCGAGGACAATCCGGCCCTCGTCCGCCAGAAGAGCCGCGACTTCTACTGGTATTCGCCGACGCTGAAGCGCCAGCTCGACCACGTGGCCGGCGACATCATCGTCTCGCCGGCCAACGAGCAGGAGGTGGTGCGCGTGCTGGCGGCCGCCTTCGAGCTCGGCATTCCCGTGACGCCGCGCGGCACCGGCACGGGCAATTACGGGCAGGCCATGCCGCTGTCCGGCGGCATCGTTCTCGACCTCTCCGGCATGAACAAGGTGCTGGCGGTGCAGCCCGGCCGGTTCGTCGCCGAAGCCGGCGCCGTCATCGCCGAGATCGACAAGGTGGCGCGGCCGCAGGCGCAGGAAATCCGCATGCACCCCTCCACCTATGCGACGGCCTCGGTCGGCGGCTTCATCGCCGGCGGATCGGGCGGCGTCGGGTCGATCACCTGGGGCGGCCTGCGCGATGCCGGCAATGTCATCCGGCTCAAGGTCGTCACCATGGAGGCGAGCCCGCGCGTGCTGGAACTGACCGGCGACGACCTCGCCAAGGTCGCCCACGCCTATGGCACCAACGGCATCATCACCGAGGTCGAGATGCCGCTCGGCCCCTCGTACAGGTGGGTGGACCTGTTCCTCGGCTTCGACACGTTCGAGCGCGCCGCCGCCTTTGCCGGCGCGCTCGGCGAGCAGGACGGCATCGCCAAGAAGAACATCGCCGTGGTGGCCGCCCCCGCGCCGCAGACTTACTTTCTGCGCCATCAGGACTACATGGTGCCGGGCAAGCACGTGGTGATCGCGATCATCGCCGATTTCGCCGTGGATGCGGCGCTGAACTTCGCCAGGCGCCAGGGCGCGGAACTGCTGCTGCGCACCGACAAGCTGGACGAGGACGAGCGGCGCAAGATGCCACCCGGCTTCGAGCTGACCTGGAACCACACGACGCTGAGGGCGCTGCGCGTCGATCCGGCGATCACCTATCTGCAGGTGCTCTACCCCTTCCCCGATCAGGTGAAGCTGGCGACGGCCATCCATGAGAAGTTCGGCGACGAGGTGGTCGGCCATCTCGAATTCGTTCGCTTCGACGGCAAAGTAACCTGCTTCGGCCTGCCGCTGGTGCGCTTCACCACGGAGGAGCGGCTGGAGGAGATCATGGCGATCCACGAGGACATGGGCGCGCCGATCTTCAATCCGCACCGCTACACGCTGGAAGAAGGCGGCATGAAGCAGACCGACGAGGTGCAGCTTGCCTTCAAGAAGGAGGCCGATCCGCAGGGGCTGCTCAATCCCGGCAAGATGATCGCCTGGGAAGATCCGAGCTATGACTACAAGTCGGGCAAGACCTTCCTGTTCAAGAGCCTTGCCGACGCGGGCGTCGCGTCCTGATGCGCGTTCTCGTCCTCTACTGCCATCCGAACCCGGAGAGTTTCGGCGCGGCGCTGCACGGCGCGGTGGTCGAAGCGCTGACCGCCGCCGGCCATCAGGTCGATGACTGCGACCTCTATGCCGAGGGCTTCGACGCGGTGCTGTCGCGGGCGGAGCGCGCCGGCTATCACGACCTCGCCACCAATACCTGGCCGGTTCAGGCCCATGTCGACCGCGTGCGCGCCGCCGAGGCGCTGGTGCTGGTTTTCCCGGTCTGGAATTTCGGTTTCCCGGCGCTGCTGAAAGGCTATCTCGACCGGGTCTTCCTGCCGGGCGTGTCGTTCGGTCTGGTCGACGGGACGACGCAGGGCATGCTGACCAATATCGGCAAGATCGGCGTCGTCACCAGCTACGGCGCGACCTGGATGAAGGCGACGCTGCTCGGCAATCCGCCGCGCAAGTTCTGCACGCGCTCGCTGCGCGCGGTGACGCGGTTCAGGGCCTCGGTCGACTATCTCGCCCATTACGACATGAACCGCTCGACGCCGGAGACGCGGGCGGCCTTCCTTGGCAAGGTCACGCGCCATTTCGCGCGGTTCTAGGGTCGGGTTGATGAGCCGGCTGACACTGTCACGCTCCTGTCACCTTTCCCGGAGAAACATGCGCCGGCTGCAAACCTGCGGCCGATGCGGGAGCGGCCGCGCCGTCCCGGCCCTGGGGGGATTGCGATGAGTCGCACCAAGGACGCAGCCGACGCTGGTCGGGAACCTTACCGCAAGTCGATCGGCGCCCATGTCCAGCATGCGGCCCGGCTGCACCGGGCGCTGGTGGCGCGCAAGCTGACCATCCTCGGCCTTTATCCGGGTCAGGAACAGGTTCTGAAAATCCTCGCCGATGGCGGCGACATGACCATGGGCGATCTGGCATCGGCGCTGAGGGTGCGTCCGCCGACCGCCTCGAAGACGGTCGGTCGGCTCGCCGCGCAGGGACTGGTCGAACGCAAGAATCCGGGCTCGGGCGATGGCCGGCTGGTGCGCGTCGGCCTGACCGAGGCGGGGCGCGAGAAGGCGGCGGCGCTGGATGATCTCTGGTTCGCGGCGGAAGACGAGATGCTCGCCGATCTCGACGGCAAGGACGTCAAGCGGTTGCGCAAGCTGCTGCGCCGGATCGAGAAGACGCTGCTGCCGCATACGGCCGACGACCAGGCCGAGGAGGAAGACGAGCTGGAAGAGGCGTGAGCCTCGGCTTCCATCTTCGGGCAAAAATTCTTATCTAAGATTTTTATCCTTGACAGCGTGACGCTGGTCGGGTAGGTTTCCGGCACGTTCGGCAATTGCGCCGGTGCCGTCCGGACACCCCGTCAGTCCTTCGGACCCATGGCCCGATAAGCCTCGATCACCAGCGAATCGTCCTGCTTGCCCAGCCCCATGCCGGAGGCGGCGAGGAAAAGCTGGTGCGCCGCCGCCGCGAGGAACAGCGGCGCGCGGGTGGAATGGCCGGCATCCAGGACGATGCCGAGATCCTTGACGAAAATGTCCACGGCCGAGGTCACGGGCGGATCGTCCATCAGCATGCGCGGGCCGCGATTGTTGAGCATCCAGCTGCTGGCCGCGCTCGACCCGTAGATGTCGAGCAGAACCTTCGTGTCGAGCCCGGCGCGCTCGCCCAGCGCCAGCGCCTCGGCGGCGGCGGCGATATGGACGCCGCAGAGAAGCTGGTTGATGGTCTTCACCATGGCGCCGTCGCCGGCCTTCTCGCCGACATGGAACAGGCGCGAGCCCATGGTTTTCAGGATCGGCTCCGCGGCGGCGAAGACGCCTTGCGAGGCCGAGGCCATGATGGTGAGCGAACCGGCTTCCGCGCCGACCACGCCGCCGGAGACAGGGGCGTCGACGAAGCGGCGCTGCGTCGCCTCCACCTTCGCGCCGATGGCGGCGGCGCGCGCCGGGGCGCAGGTGGCGCAGAGGATGACGATGGCGTTGGGGGCAAGGGCATCGAGCGCGCCCGCCTCGAACAGCACGGCCTCCGCCTGATCGGCATTGACCACCATGAGGACGAGCGTGTCGGCCCCGGCGGCTGCCTCCCGCGCGGTGGCGAAGGGCGTGCCGCCATTGGCCTTCAGCCAGTCGAGCGCGGCCGGATTGACGTCGGTACCATGGACGGCATGGCCGGCCCTGGCGAGGTTCGCCGCCATGGGGCGACCCATGGCGCCGAGGCCGGCGAAGCAGATGGTTGCCATCGGAAAACGCCTGTCCGCTGCCTGTTACTCTTTCACCGCGCCGGTCATGGCCGAGACGTAGTGCTCGACGAAGAAGGCGTAGAGGATGACGAGCGGCAGCGAGCCGACCAGCGCGCCGGCCATCAGCGAGCCCCAGCGGAACACGTCGCCGTCGACGAATTCGGAGACGATGGCGGTGGGCACCGTCTTGTTGGGGTTCGAGGAGATGAAGGTCAGCGCGTAGATGAACTCGTTCCAGCAGAGCGTGAAAGCGAAGATGAAGGCCGAGATCAGGCCGGGGATCGCCAGCGGGATGATGATCTTGACCATGATCTGCCAGCGGCTGGCGCCGTCGATCAGGGCGCATTCCTCCAGCTCGTAGGGGATGGTCTTGAAGTAGCCCATCAGCAGCCAGGTGCAGAACGGGATCAGGATGGTCGGATAGGTCAGGATCAGCGCGAAGGGCGTGTCGAACAGGCCGTAGAAGTGGATGATGGTCGATAGCGGGATGAACAGGATGGAGGGCGGCACCAGATAGGCGAGGAAGATCAGGCCGCCGACGGTCTGCGCGCCCTTGTAGCGGATGCGGGTGATCGCGTAGGCGGCGAGGACCGAGGCGATGATCGACAGGAAGGTGGCGCAGACCGCCACGAACATCGTGTTCCAGAGCCAGGTCGGATAATTGGATTCGAACAGCAGCTTGTAGACGTGCCGGAAGGTCGGCTCGCTGACCCAGAGCGGGTTGCCGCCGTGGAGATCGAGCAGGTCCTGGTCCGGTTTGATGGACGTGATGACCATCCAGTAGAACGGGAACAGCAGCACCACCATGATGACGATGAGCGGCATGTAGACCGTCACCGTCTTGCGCGGCAGGCTCTCCAGATAGCTCATGCCCTCGGAATGGTCGTCCTTGGCGGGGGGGCGCGCCGCCGTTGCCAGGGCTGCCGCGGTCTTCGGGTCGGTTCCGGCGGTGGCGGTCATGACATGGCTCCGTCGGCGGAGGGAATGCGGCTTGCGGGCGAGGTGCAAACGTCAGTCATTGTTCTCTCCCTGCTGCCATTTGCGGCGCTGCAGGCCGAACCACGAGAACATGATGGCGGCGAGCAGGAAGGGCACCATGGAGATGGCGATGGCCGCGCCCTCGCCGAGGTTTCCGCCGAGGATGCCGCGCTGGTAGGACAGCGTCGCCATCAGGTGCGTGGCGTTGACCGGGCCGCCGCGGGTCATCGCCCAGATGAGCTGGAAGTCGGTGAAGGTGAACAGCACCGAGAAGGTCATGACCACCGCGATGATCGGGGTGAGCAGCGGATAGGTCACATAGCGGAAGTTCTGCCATTTCGACGCGCCGTCCAGCGTCGCGGCCTCGTAGAGCGAGGGCGACACGGTTTGCAGGCCGGCGAGCAGCGTGATGGCGATGAACGGGATACCGCGCCAGATATTGGCGAAGATCACCACGCACTGCGCGAGGAAGGGGTCACCGAGCCAGTTGATGGGCGAGCCGCGGTCGAGAATGCCGAGCTTCACCAGGCCCCAGGTGATGACCGAGAACTGGGTGTCGAAAATCCACCAGAAGGCGACGGCCGAGAGGACCGTCGGCACGATGAAGGGGATCAGCACCACCGAGCGGATGAAGGCCTTGAACGGCAGGTTGTTGTTGAGCAGCAGCGCCAGATAGAGGCCGATGGCGAACTTCACCGCCGAGGCGAAGAAGGTGAAGACGAGGGTGAAGACGAGGGCGCGCAGGAAGTCGCTGTCCTCGCTCAGCCACTCGAAATTCTCCAGCCCGACGAAGCGCCCCTCGCGACCGATGCGCGCGTCGGTGAAGCTCATCCAGAGGCCCTTGCCCAGCGGATAGACCAGGAAGAGCACCAGGAAGGCCATGGCCGGAACCATGAACCAGAAGCCGAGCCAGTTGCGGTTCACCTTGAGCTGTTGCCATGCCGAAGGCTCGCCCGGAGCGGGGGGGGCATCGGAGCGGGCGATCGCGGCGTCGGCCATGGGATTCTCCGGAAGACTGCGGGCACGGGGACGGCGAGAAGCCGTCCCCGTCCGGTCGATGCGGGCGGCAGGGCCGCCCGGTCCGTCAGCGGTAGATGCGCCGGAGCTGGCGCTCGGCCAGCCGGATCGCGCCTTCCACGTCTTCCTTGCCGGTGCAGTGGTTGGCGAAGAGATCGACCACGATGAAGTCGGCGATGGCTGTCGCGGCCTTCTCGTTGATCGGTCCCTTGTAGCCGGCCGGGAAGGAACGCTTCGCCGATTCACGGAACACGCGGGCCTTGGGATCGCGGGTCCAGACCGGGTTGGAATCGTAGGCGTTCAGCATGTGCGTGAGGTAGCCTTCGGCCGCCTCCAGCCACGGGTTGTACTGCTCGGCTTCCAGAATGAAGGCCATGAAAGCCTTGCAGGCGTTCGGGTAGCGCGAATAGGTCATGCCGAACATCGGGAAGGCGAGCTGGATTTCCGCCGGCCTGCCGAGCGGGCCGGTCGGCCAGAAGGCGTGATCCATGTCGGCCGCGATCTCGCGCTGCTTGGCGTCCTGCGAGATTTTCGCGGCGGCGTAGATCGAGATGCCGTTGGCCGTCAGCGAGATTTCGCCCGAGAGGAAGGCGCGGTTGTTGTTGGAGTCGTTCCACGCCGCCGTGCCCGGGATGAAGGTTTCGTAGAGCTGCTTGGCATAGGTCAGCGCCGCGCGGGTCTCGGCCGAGTTGATGGTGATCTTTTCCTGCTCGTCGACCTGGGCCGCGCCGTGAGACCAGAGCAGCCAGTGGGCGAAGGCATTGCCGTCGCCAGTGGCGCGGCCGAGCGGGAAGCCGATCGGCGTGCCCTTGGCCTTCAGCGCCTTGGCCATTTCGAGGAAGCCCTTGGTCTCGGTCGGAACCTCGTTGAAGCCGGCCGCCTTGAGCATGGAGATGCGGTAGTTGATGTAGCCGCCATTGACCGCGACGGGGATCGAGATCCACTTGCCGCCGGTCTTGCCGTAGGCCTCGGCGAGCGGCACCCAGCCGCCATACTTCTTGCCGAGATAGTCGGCGACGTCGGAGACATCGAGGCACTTCTGGGGAAAGAGGTGCGGCACCGAATAGAGCGACCAGATGAGGTCAGGCCCGGTGCCGGTATTGGCGGCGACGGAAGCCTTGGGCTGGACGTCGTCGAAGCTCTCGCTCGACACGTTGACGCGCACGCCGGTCGCCTGGGTGAAGGCGGCGACCATCTTGTTGAACTGGGCGTCCTCGGCCTCGACGAAGCGGCGCCAGCGCAGGAGGCTGATCTGGGCGCCCTGCTCGGGGCGGAATGGCGAGGCCTGCGCCCAGGCGCGGGCCCAGTCGGTGAGGCCGGAACCGGCGATGGCGCCGGCGGCGGCGGCGCTCTTGACGAGCGAGCGGCGGGTGATCGAAGTCATGGTCGGTTTCCTCCCGATGGACGCCGGAGCCCGTCTCGTGCGGGCCTTGCCGGAATGGACAGGGCGGGTTTCGTCCCGCGGTTTATGTTGGCAGCCGGCGATCAGTGCCGGGCGATGGTCTGGCCGGACGCCTCGTCGAACAGATGCGTGACGCGCCGGTCGGTGCCGAGGCGGATGCGGTCGCCGGGCTTGAAATCGTGGCGCTCGCGGAACACGGCGATGACATCCTGGCCGCCGAGTCGGGCGACGACCTGAATCTCGGAACCTGTCGGCTCGACGACGATCACCTCGGCCTCGGCGCCGGCCTCGTTGTCGATGAGGAAGTGCTCGGGACGGATGCCGTAGACGGCCGGGCGGTCGGCGGAGCCGGCGGGAGCCGTGCCGAGCGGCAGGCGGGCGCCGCCCTCCATGACGAAACTCTGGCCGTCGATCCTGCCGCGCAGGAAGTTCATGGCGGGCGAGCCGATGAAACCGGCGACGAACATGTTGACGGGGTTGTCGTAGAGGTCGAGCGGCGCGCCCATCTGCTCGACGACGCCGTCGTGCATGACGACGATCTTGTCGGCCATGGTCATGGCCTCGATCTGGTCGTGGGTGACATAGACCGTGGTGGTCTTCAGCCGCTGGTGCAGTTCCTTGATCTCGGTGCGCATGGCGACGCGCAGCTTGGCGTCGAGGTTGGACAGCGGCTCGTCGAACAGGAAGACCTGCGGGTCGCGGACGATGGCGCGGCCCATGGCGACGCGCTGGCGCTGGCCGCCGGACAGCTGGCGCGGGAAGCGCTCGAGCAGGGCGCCGAGATTGAGGATCTCGGCCGCGCGGCGGACCTTGGCGTCGATGTCGGCCTTCGGCGCGTTCCGGAGCTTCAGCGAGAAGCCCATGTTGTCGGCGACCGTCATGTGCGGATAGAGCGCGTAGTTCTGGAACACCATGGCGATGTCCCGTTCCTTCGGCGGCACGTTGTTGACGACGCGCGAGCCGATGGCGATCTCGCCGCCGGTGATGTTCTCGAGCCCCGCGATCATGCGCAGAAGCGTCGACTTGCCGCAGCCGGACGGGCCGACCAGCACGACGAACTCGCCATCCGCGATGGGAACCGACACACCGTGGATGATCGCGGTCGAGCCAAACGATTTCCGGACGTCGCGGATGTCCACCGATGCCATGCTGATCCTCCCGTGGGTCCGCAGACCCGAAACCCGCCAGTGGCCCTTGACCCGGGCTCTGCGATCCGATCCGGTGTGCCCGGACACGGCTGGCGCGCTTTGACGCAGGCAGTGTGGCCACGCGAAAAATCGAAATCAAGCCTCGTTCGGGCTTGGCGGCTTAGAAATTTAATCGTTTGAAGTTTGCCCGATTCCGCTGATTTTGGGATGGTGCAGGCGGCAGAGCGCGAGGGGAGCGACAGATGGTGAAGCCGGACCTGCTGATGACCGGGCCGATGATGGCGATGATCCAGGAGCAGCTCGCCCAGCGCTTCACGGTCCACAAGCTGTGGGAGGCCGCCGACAAGGAAGCCTTCCTGCGCCAGCTCGCGCCGAGCGTCGTCGCCTTCGCCTCGGGCAGCCACGTGCCCTGCGACCCCGCGCTGATGGGTCGTTTTCCGGGCCTCAAGATCGTGTCGAGCTTCGGCGTCGGCTACGACCATGTCGATGCCGCCTGGGCCGGCCAGAACGGCATCGTCGTCACCAACACGCCGGATGTGCTGAACGAGGAGGTCGCCGACACCGCGCTCGGCCTGCTGCTCTGCACGATGCGCCAGTTCCCGCAGACCGACCGCTATCTGCGCGCCGGCAAGTGGCTGGAAAAGCCCTATCCGCTGACCACGACGCTGCGCGACCGCAAGGTCGGCATTCTCGGCCTCGGCCGCATCGGCAAGGCCATCGCCAAGCGCCTCGAAGCCTTCGGCCTGCCGGTGGTCTATCATGGCCGCAGCGAGCAGAAGGACGTGGCCTACCGCTACTACCCCTCGCTGGTGGAGATGGCGAAGGACGTCAACGTGCTGATGATCGTCGCGCCGGGCGGAGCCTCGACCAACAAGATCGTCAACAGGGAAGTGCTCGACGCGCTCGGCGCCGATGGCGTCGTCATCAATGTCGGCCGCGGCTCGGTGATCGACGAGGCGGCGCTGATCGAGGCGCTGAAGACGAAGACCATCCTGTCAGCCGGCCTCGATGTGTTCGAGGACGAACCGAAAGTGCCGGCCGAGCTGATCGCCATGGATCACATCGTGCTGTTCCCGCATGTCGGCTCGGCCTCGGTCCATACCCGCAACGGCATGGCCCAGCTCGTGGTCGACAACCTCGTCTCGTGGGCGGACGGCAAGGGGCCGCTGACGCCCGTCGCCGAGACGCCCTGGCCGGCGCGGGGGTGAGCGGCGCTCCTAAGCCGCCTCGACCACCAGCGTCGCGCCGTCGAGGCCACGCACCCTGACGCGCGTGCCGGACGACAGGTCCGGGCCGGAGACGGCCCAGACGCTGTCCGCGACGCGGATACGTCCGCGCCCGGCCTGGATCGGCTCGTCCAGCACGAATTCGCGGCCGATCATGGCCTCGGGCCGGCGGTTGAGATCGGGACGGTCGCTGGCCGAGCCGTTGCTCGCCTTCATGACCTTGAACCAGCCGTAAAGGCTGATCAGCGAGAAGGCGGCGAAGACCGCGAGCTGGATCTGCCAGACGGCATCGACCATCAGGAAGATCACGCCGGTGAGCGCGGCGGCGAGGCCGAGCCAGATCAGGAAATAGCCGGGCGCCAGAATCTCGGCGGCCATCAGCACGGCCGCCAGTGCGATCCAGGCCCACGCCCCCCACGAGGCGATGGTCGCGACGATCATGTCAGCCTCCCGAGGTCGGCACGCTGCCGCCCCGGCCGACGGGCCGGGCCGGGGCCTGCGGATCGCTGCCGAATGCCTGCTTGGCGATCTCGCCGATACCGGAGAGCGAGCCGAGGATCTGCGTCGTCTCGACGGGCAGGATCAGCGTCTTCTGGTTGGGCGAGCGGGCCAGCGCCTCCAGCGCCTTCAGGTATTTCTCGGCGACGAAGTAGTTGATCGACAGCGCGTTGCCGCCGGCGACCGCCACGGACAGCATTTCGGTCGCCTTGGCCTCGGCCTGCGCCTGCCGCTCGCGCGCCTCGGCGTCGCGGAAGGCGGCTTCCTTGCGACCCTCGGCCTCCAGGATCTGCGACTGCTTCTCGCCCTCTGCTTTCAGGATTTCCGACTGGCGCTGGCCCTCGGCCTCGAGGATGACCGCGCGCTTCTCGCGCTCGGCCTTCATCTGGCGCGCCATGGCGGCGACGAGGTCGTTGGGCGGCGCGATGTCCTTGATCTCGATGCGGTTGACCTTGACGCCCCAGGGCGAGGCCGCGTGATCGACGACGCGCAGTAGGCTCTCGTTGATCTGGTCGCGGTTGGACAGCAGCGCGTCGAGGTCCATCGAGCCCATGACGGTGCGGATATTGGTCATGGCGAGATTCATCAGCGACTGGTCGAGCCGGGTGATCTCGTAGGAGGCGCGGGCGGGATCGAGAACCTGGAAGAAGACCACGCCGTCGACGGTCACCTTGGCATTGTCCTTGGTGATGACCTCCTGGCTGGGGACGTCCAGCATCTGCTCCATGACGTTCACCTTGTGACCGATCCGGTCGATGAACGGCACGATCAGCGACAGGCCGGGGGGGAGCGTGCGCACGTAGCGGCCGAACCGCTCGACGGTCCACTGATAGCCCTGCGGCACGGTCTTGATGCCGGCGAACAGGAACAGGATGACGAGGATCACGAGGCCGATGAGGGCGATGTCGCTGCCGATGAACGGGAACATGAAGTCTCTCCGGTGAGACGGCGAGCCTAGTCCGGCCGGGGCCGGGGCTCAATGAGGCGCAGGCGCGTGCCGCGCCCGACGGGCAGGCGCGATGCGGCATGCTCAGGTCAACAGATGGAGATTGCGCCGCCGTGACGCACGGGGCGCGCACCTGTTTCCGGGGGAGCTGCGCCGCGATGCCACAGGCGGCTTGACAGGACGCTGGACTGGCCTCACGTTATTGCAAATGACTTGCAACAGCGCTTCAGCCCAGACTGGAAACCACGCCCGATGAGCCAAGGTCCGACCCGTCGAATGGTTCTCGGCGCAGCCGCCGTGGCGGCGCTGCCGGTGCCCGTGCTGGCGCAGGGCGCGCAGCCGCTCAATATCGTCGCGACAACCTCGATGCTGGCCGACACCGTGAAGATGCTCGCGGGGGCGCAGGTGCGCGTCGAAGCGCTGATGGGGGAAGGCGTCGATCCGCACCTCTACCGCCCGACCCGCGCCGACATCGTGAAGATGACCCAGGCCGATCTGGTCATCGCCCACGGGCTCAACCTCGAAGCGCAGTTCCGCGAGACCTTCACCCAGCTCGCGCGCCGCCGGCCGGCCGTGCTTGCCGCCGAGGCGATCCCGAAGGAGCAGCTGCTCAAGGACGACGAGGTGCCCGACAAGCCCGACCCGCATGTCTGGATGGACCCGAAACTGTGGGCCGTGGTGGTGCGCTCGGTCGCGCTCGCGCTGGTCGGGGTCAACGTGCCGAACCGGCGCAAGGTGACGCCCGATCTCGAGCCGACGCTCGCCAAGGTGGAGGCGCTCGGCGTCTATGCCGGCGAGGTGCTGTCGAGCGTGCCGGCCGAGCGGCGCGTGCTGGTGACCGCGCACGATGCCTTCAACTACATGGCGCGCGCCCATAATCTCGAGGTGCACGGCATCCAGGGCATTTCCACCGAAAGCGAAGCCGGCCTCAAGGCCATCGAGGCGACGGTCGAGCTGGTGGTGTCGCGCAAGATTCCCGCCGTCTTCGTCGAGAGTTCCGTCTCGGACCGCAACATCCGCGCGGTGATCGAGGGCGCGGCGCGTCGCGGCCATCAGGTGAAGATCGGCGCCGAGCTGTTCTCCGATGCCATGGGCAAGCCCGGCAGCTACGAGGGCACCTATGTCGGCATGATCGACCACAATGTCACGGCCATCGCGCGGGCGCTGGGCGGCAGCGCGCCCGAAAAGGGCATGTCGGGCCGGCTGGCCCATACCGGCTGACGGAATGACCATGCTTGCGCGCACGCCCCCCGACGCCATGCCAGCAGCGCCCCGCGCGCATGTGCGCGACCGGCTGGTGGTGGAGGGTCTGTCGGTTTCCTACCGCGGCGTTCCGGCGCTCGTCGACGTGACCTGGACCGCGCCGGCGACCGGACTGACGGCCATCGTCGGCCCGAACGGCGCGGGCAAGTCGACGCTGATCAAGGCGATCCTCGGCCTCGTGCCCTCCACCGGCCGCGTCACGGTCGGCGGACGGCCGTTCGACGAAGCGCGCGACGTCACGGCCTACGTGCCGCAGCGCGCTTCGGTCGATTGGGATTTTCCGGCCACCGCGCTCGACGTGGTGCTTCAGGGCATGGTGCGCGAGACCGGCTGGTTTCGCGCCTACGGCAAGGCCCGCCGCGACCGGGCGCTCTCCCTCCTTGATCGGGTGGGCCTTGCCGACCTTTCCGGCCGCCAGATCGGCCAGATGTCCGGCGGCCAGCAGCAGCGCGTGTTCCTGGCGCGCGGGCTGGCGCGTGACGCCCGCATCCTGTTTCTCGACGAGCCGCTGGCCGGCGTCGACGCCGCTTCCGAACGCATCATTCTCGATGTCTTCGATGCGCTGGAGCGCGACGGCCGCCTGGTCATCTGCGTCCATCACGACCTCGGCACGGTGGCCGAGCGCTTCCGCGACGTGCTGGTGCTGAACAAGAAGGTCATCGCCGCCGGCCCCACCGGAGAAGCCTTCACGCCGCAGGTGCTCGCCCGCGCCTATGGCGTGCCCCTGGCCGTCTGAGGCCATGGCGTTCTGATCATGGACCGTTTCCTCGCCGATCTCCTGCGCGTTCTCGCCTTCGATGCCGGCTTCAACACCTCCGTAGTGATGCTGGGCTCGGCCGCGCTCGGCTGCGCGGCGGGCGCCGCCGGCACCTTCGCCATGCTGCGCGGCCGCACGCTGGTCTCCGACGCCGTGGCGCATGCGACGCTGCCCGGCATCGCGGCCGCCTTCCTCGTCGCGGCGCTGATCGGCCGGCAGCCGCGCGAGGCCGGCTGGCTGATGGGCGGCGCTGGTATCGCGGCCTTCCTGTCGCTCGCCGCCATCGAATGGCTCGGACGCAAACCGAAGGTCGGGCCCGATACGGCGACGGCGGCGGTGCTCGCCTGCGGCTTCGGGCTTGGGCTCGCGCTGATGTCGCTGGTGCAGACGCTGACGGTCGGTCGGCAGGCGGGGCTGGAGACGCTGCTGTTCGGCTCGGCCGCCGGCATGCTGCCGGGCGAGGCCTATGCCATGGCGGCGCTCGCCGTGCTGGTTCTGCTGGTGATCGGAATGGTGCTGAAGGAGCTCTCGGCGGTTGCCTTCGATCCCGATTTCGCTGTCACGACCGGCCTGCCGGTGGCGCGGCTCGACGCGCTGGTCGCGCTGGTCTGCGCGGTGGTGGTGGTCGCGGCCCTGCCGATCGCCGGCTTCGTGCTGGCCGTCGCGCTGGTGGTGATCCCGCCGGCCGCCGCCCGCTTCTGGTCCGACCGGGCGGGCGTGGTCGTGAGTGTCGCGGCGGCCATTGGTGCTGCCTCCGCCTTCTCCGGCGCAGCGCTGTCGGCGGTTCTCTCGGACACGCCGACCGGGCCAGCCATCGTCCTCGTGGCGGCGGCGATCTTCACGGCGAGCCTGCTGTTCGGCCGCGCGCGCGGCCTCGTCGCGGGGCGCGTCTGATGGGCGAGTTCTGGACCGTCGATTTCGTGCCGCTCACCGCCGCGAGCCTTGCAGCGCTCGCCTGCGCGCTCGTCGGCAACCTTCTCATTCTCACCCGCCGCGCCATGGCGGCCGACGCTCTCAGCCATTCGGTCGTGCCGGGCGTGGTCGTGGCGGTGGCGCTGACCGGACTGACCGGCAGCGTCGTGGTGCTGGCCGGCGGCCTCATCGCGGCCTTCGCGGCAAGCGGGCTCGTCGCCTTCCTGACCCGCGTCGGACGGGTCGAGCCGGGCGCGGCGCTCGGCATCGTCTTCACCTCGTTCTTCGCCTTCGGCATCCTGATGCTGGAATGGACGGGCCTCTCGCATACCGGCTTCGACATTCACCACGTCGTCACCGGCTATCTCGAGGGGCTGATCTGGGTGACCGGCGAGGGGGCCGAGAACCTGTCGCTCTTCCAGAAGCTCGCCACCCTGCCGCAGGTGGTGTCGGAACTGGCATTGGTGCTGGTGCTGGTCTCGGCCATCCTGTTCGCCTTCCGCAAGGAACTGGCGCTGCTCGCCTTCGACCCGGTCTTCGCGCGGGCCACCGGCCTGCCGGTCGGGCTTCTGGAGGCGGCGCTTCTCACCGCCACGGCGCTCGCCTGCACCGCTGCCTTCAAGTCGGTCGGCGTGGTCCTCGCGGTGGCGATGATCGTCTGCCCGCCGGCCACCGCGCGCCTCTTGACCACGCGGCTGTCGCAGCAATTCGCGCTTTCGGCCGTCATCGCCCTCGGCTCGGTGCTGGTCGGCTATGTCGCGGCGGTCGCCGGCCCCGGCCTGTTCGGCTCGCCGCTGGCGTTGAACGCCGCAGGCACGATCGGCGCGACCGCCGGCCTCGCTCTGGTCGCGGCGGCGGCGCTGAGGGCGCGCGCCTGATTCAGGGCAAATCCGGCCTGCCGCGGCGGTCTATCACCTTTCAAAGGTTCCAGTTCGGGCGTATCACCCCGGTCGACGACGATCGCGCGAGTGAATGATGCGAGAAATGAGGCTCCCCCCCGGCCACGTCCCGGTGAAATCCGGCAAGGTCGGCATCCTGCTGATGAACCTCGGCACGCCCGACGGCACCGACTACTGGTCGATGCGCCGCTACCTCAAGGAGTTCCTGTCCGACCGCCGCGTCATCGAGACGCCGCGCGCGATCTGGTGGCCGCTGCTCAACCTGATCATCCTGCAGCGCCGCCCGCAGAAGAAGGGCCGCGATTACGCGACCATCTGGAACCGCGAGAAGGATGAGAGCTTCCTCAAGACCATCACCCGCAATCAGGCGGAGAAGCTCGCCGAGGCGATGAAGGCCGTGAGCCGCGATATCGTCGTCGACTGGGCGATGCGCTACGGCAATCCCGCCATCAAGCCGGCGGTGCAGCGCCTGCTGGACCAGGGCTGCGACCGCATCCTCGCCTTCTCGCTCTATCCGCAATATGCGGCCGCGACGGTGGCCACCGCCAACGACCACCTGTTCCGCGCGCTGATGGAGATGCGCTGGCAGCCGACCATCCGCATCGCGCCGCCCTATCAGGACGAGCCGGCCTATATCGACGCGCTGGCGACCCAGATCCGCGAGCACCTCGCGAGTCTCGACTACGAGCCGGAGGTGATCCTCGCCTCGTTCCACGGCGTGCCGGAAAAATACGTGCAGGCCGGCGATCCCTATTACTGCCACTGCCACAAGACCTGGCGGTTGCTGCGCGAGAAGCTCGGCATGAGCGAGGAGAAGCTCGTGATGACCTTCCAGTCGCGTTTCGGGCCGGACGAGTGGATCAAGCCCTATACCGACAAGACGGTGGAGGCGCTGGCCAAGAAGGGCGTGAAGTCCATGGCGATCATTGCGCCGGGCTTCTCGGCGGACTGCCTCGAAACGCTGGAAGAGCTCGACGGCGAGAACCGCCACATTTTCGAGGGCAATGGCGGCGAGAAATTCACCTACATCCCCTGCCTCAACGACAGCGACCTCGGCATGGGCGTGATCCGCGCCGTGGCGGAGCGGGAGCTGAAGGGCTGGGTGTGAGCTTCAGTGGGGCGGCTCGCCCGCACGCGCCCATAGTTCCAGGCGATCGAGAATGGCGACGAGGTCTCGTCCGCGCGCCGTCAGTTCATACGAGACGCCGCGCGGATAGCCGCGCAGGTCCCTGCGCGCGATCAGGCCGCGTCCTTCGAGCCCCGTCAGCCGTTCGGCCAGCACTTTCGGCGTGATGCCCGGCAGGTCGCGCATCAACGCGCCATGACGCTTCGGGCCGGCCTTGAGGTGCCAAAGCGCCAGCGCATTCCAGCGATGGCCGAGAAAGGCCAGCCAGTCCTCCACCGGGCAGTCGGCGGCGCGGCGCGGCGAGGGCTCGTCAAGGCCGCGCAGTGCGAGCAGTGCGTCCATCGGCGGTCCTTCCCGTTTGGATAGCTGCTGATCCATGTGGTCTGTGCCTGTCGCCCCAGCAAGGAGACGACAATGTTCGCAGTCACCATGCCCGATGCGATGAACGAGACATTCGCGCGGGCCTTCAACAGCCGCAGCATCGACAATCTTCTGGCGCTCTACGAGCCCGAAGCGATCCTGAAAACGGATGCCAGTGATCGCGTCGCGGCGGGCCGCGCCGCCATCCGCGATGCGCTGGCGCAGCTTCTCGCCGCGCCGGGCACGATGCGATCGGTTAACGCCTTCTGTCTCGTCCACGGCGACATCGCGCTTCTGCGCGCCGACTGGAACCTGAGCGACGGCGGCAGGCTGATCGCATCGGGCAGTTCGGCCGAGATCGTGCGCCGCCAGCCCGACGGGAGGTGGCTCTACCTGATCGACCATGCGGTGGGCGCGAGCACGGAAGCCATGGCAGAGCCCGCCGCGACGAAATACTGACGGCGCCCGCGCGGGTCCCTATGGAAATGGCGGGCGGCGAGACGGGCTGCCCGCCCAACCATCGGTCTCATCACTGGCATTCGACATGAAAAATCTCATCCTCGTCCACGCGCCGCGCGTGCTGCTCGGCCTGCTGTTCCTGGTCAGCGCCGTGGACGGCTTCTGGTTCATCTTCACCGGCAATCACCTCATCCACCCGCCGACCTCGGACAAGGGCAAGCAGTTCGAACTGGCGCTGCAGGCGTCGGGCTTCTTCTGGCCGTTCCTGAAGGCGATCAATCTCGCCGGCGCGCTGAGCCTTCTCTTCAACATCGCGCCGGCCTTCGGCCTTGCCCTGATCGCGCCGGTCATGGCGACGATCGTGCTGTTCCACGCCTTCCTCAATCCGCAGGGCCTGCCGGTCGCCGGCATCCTCGTGGTGCTGGGGCTGATGCTGGTCTGGGCCTGGCGCGACCGCTACGCCGCGATGTTCCGCTGATGGCGCGAGGCGGCCCGTCGCGGCCGCCTCAGCCGACCGGCCGGGTGTCCTCGATGACCTTGCCATCGTTCGGCAGCGAGCCGGGCTTCACGGCCTCGACCGCACCCTTCAGTTTCATGATCGCCTGAAGGGTTTCGCCCACTTCCTGCGTGAAGCCGCCGGCGCGCGAGCGCGTCTCGGCCTTCAGCACCATGGTATCGGCCTCGCCGTTGCGCGAGACGACGAGGCGCGCCTTGCCGATCTCGGGATGGCGCTTCAGCACCTCGGCCACCTGCTCGGGCCGGACGAACATGCCCTTGACCTTGGCGGTCTGGTCGGCGCGGCCCATCCAGCCCTTGATGCGCGTGTTGGTGCGCCCGCAAGGCGAGGGGCCGGCCATCACCGCCGTCAGGTCGCCGACCGCGAAACGGATCAGCGGATGGTGGGTGTCGAGCACGGTGATCACCACCTCGCCGACCTCGCCGGCCGGCACCGGATCACCCGTGCCCGGCCGCACCACTTCGAGGATGATGTCCTCGTTCAGCACCAGACCCTCGCGCGCCTCGGTCTCGTAGGCGATGACGCCGCATTCGGCGACGGCATAGGTCTGGTAGGCATCGACGCCGCGGCCGGCGATCTCCTTCTGGAGCGAGGCGGGAAAGGCCGCGCCACCGACCAGCGCCTTCTGGAGCGACGAGGCGTCGCGACCCTTCTCCTTGGCGGCGTCGAGCAGGATCTTCAGGAAGTCCGGCACGCCGGAATAGGCGTTCGGGCGGTAGGCCTCGATCAGGTCGAGCTGCGCGTCGGTATTGCCGGGGCCGGCGGGAATGACCGCGCAGCCGACCGAGCGCGCCCCGGAATCGAAACACCAGGCGCCGGGGGTCAGATGGTAGGAGAAGGTGTTCAGCACGATATCGCCGCGCCGGAAGCCGGCGGCGGTCATCGCGCGGGCGACGCGCCAGACATCCTGGCCGATCGGCTCCGGCTCGAAGATCGGACCCGGCGACATGAACAGCCGGCCGAACGAGCCGGTCTTGCCGGGCATGAGGCCGCCGAACGGCAGGTTCGCCTTCTGCAGGGCGGGCAGGTCGGACTTGCGCTGGATGGGCAGGCTGGCCAACGCCTCGCGCGTGTTGATCGCGCGCGGGTCGATCTTGCCGAGGTGCCGCTTCCAGGCCGGCACTTTCATGACCGCCGCCAGCACCGGCGGCAGGCGTTTCATCAGATCGCGCTCGCGCGCCTGAGGCTCGCGCGTTTCGCGCTTGTCGTGATGCCCAGCCATGGTTGTCTCCCTCTGAGCCGATTATCCGATCCGCGAGGTGAGACTCCAAGCCCGTCTTAGGTCCGAAGGAACACGGAGGCGGGCGGAAGCACTTTTCGCCCACCCGACCCCGATACCGCAATCTGTTTCAGGACGGATCACCGCCGGTCCAACCGCAGGCCGCGAGCGCGACGCGCATGTGATCGGGCGGTGGCGCCTCGGCGCGGATGGGTGGTCGCTTCGGGTCGTAGGGCAGGCTGATCGCGCGCGCCATCAGATGCAGGCCGGGGCCGCCGTGGCGCGGCGCCGTGCCGTAGATCGTGTCGCCGAGGATCGGAAACCCCGAGGCCTGGCAATGCAGGCGGAGCTGATGGGTGCGCCCGGTCACGGGTTCGAGCGCCAGCCATGTCCGTCCCCCGGCCTGCCCCAGCACCCGATAGCGCGTCAGCGCCGGCTGGCCCTTCGGGTCCACCTTCATCCACCAGCCGCGCTTCGGGTCGCGTGGGCTCATGGCGAGGTCGATCTCGCCTTCGTCAATCGCCGGGCCGCCCTCGACCACGGCCCAGTAGGTCTTGTCCACCTGATTGGCCTTGAACAGCTTGCCGAGCCGTTCCAGCGCGCGGCGATGGCGGCCGAGAACGAGGCAGCCGGCCGTATCCTTGTCGAGCCGGTGGGCGAGCTCGGGATCGCGCGGCAGGCCGAAGCGCAACGCCGAGAGATGGTCGGACAGGTTCTCGCCGCCGCCCGGCCCCTTGTGGACGGGCAGACCGGCGGGCTTGTTGAGGATCAGCACGCTGGCGTCGCGGTGGATCAGCCTGACGATGAGGCCGAGCGGATCGGGCGGGAGAGGATGGTCTGGCGATGTCATCGCCGTCCTTCTACGCCAGCTTGTCCCCGGGCGGGAGCCTGCCCGCGACCGGGCACCCTCGCGGCGATGCCTAGCCAATCCGGTCCATCCGGCCTACATGGCGCATGTTGCGACAATCGCAATTGTCAGCCCATCGCCCTCGTGAGAACCGCCTGCCCATGACCGACCAGCCGAAGCCCGACGAGCCGAAACGGCCCGGTTTCTTCAAGCGGCTGTTCGGGCATGAGGAACAGGCGACGCCCGTTGCGGCCGAAGCCGCGCCCGCCGCGCCGAAGAAGAAGTGGTGGCAGCGCCTGAAGGAGGGGCTTTCCCGCACCTCGTCGAAGCTCGGCACCGGCGTCACCGACCTGTTCACCAAGCGCAAGCTCGACCATTCCACGCTGGAGGAGCTGGAGGATCTGCTGATCCAGGCCGATCTCGGCGTCGACACGGCCGCGCGCATCGCCGGCGCGCTGGGGCAGGGGCGCTTCGGCAAGGACATCTCGCCGGAGGAGGTACGCACCATCCTCGCCGACGAGATCGAGGCGATCCTGTCGCCGGTGGCACGGCCGCTGGCGATCGAGGGCGCCAGTCCCTTCGTCATCATGGTCGTCGGCGTCAACGGCGCCGGCAAGACCACGACCATCGGCAAGCTGGCGCAGAAATACCGCGCCGAGGGCCGCTCCGTGCTGCTCGCCGCCGGCGATACGTTCCGCGCCGCCGCCATCGATCAGTTGAAGATCTGGGGCGAGCGCACCGGCTCTCCGGTCGTCGCGCGGCCGCAGGGGTCGGATTCATCGGGCCTTGCCTTCGATGCGGTGAAACAGGCGCAGGAGGAGGCGCGGGACATCGTCATCCTCGACACGGCCGGCCGGCTGCAGAACAAGGGCGAACTGATGGCCGAGCTCGAAAAGGTCGTGCGCGTCATGCGCAAGGTCGATGCGACCGCGCCCCATGCGGTGCTGCTGGTGCTGGATGCCACGACCGGCCAGAACGCGCTGACGCAGGTCGAGGCCTTCGGCAAGACCGCCGGCGTCACGGGCCTCGTCATGACCAAGCTCGACGGCACCGCGCGCGGCGGCATCCTGGTCGCGGTGGCGGCCAAGACCGGACTGCCGGTTCACTTCATCGGGGTGGGCGAAGGCGTCGACGATCTGGAGCCCTTCGCGGCGCGCGACTTCGCGCGGGCCATCGTCGGGCTTGAGGAAGCCTGAGACCGGTCAGCGACAGCGGCGCTCGGCCACCCGGCAATGGCGAGCGCGGTGGCGCTCGGCAGGCGCGGAACGGGCATGGGGCGCGGGCTGGAAGTAGAAAGTCTCGGGCGTCACGACCGGGCGATAGACGACCGGGCGGTCATGACCGAACCAGCCGAACCAGAACGGCGTCGCGACCGCCTCGCCCGTGGGCAGCGCGAGCGTCAGAAGGGCGGCGGCGGCCAGCGTGCGGGTCATCGCGATACTCCGGTACAGGCCGCCATCCTTGCAGGTTATGGTGACCAATCGGTTGACGGCCGGCGGCCCGCGCGGCTGCGACGGCGGCGGGCCTGACGCCGGGCACGCAAATCGCCTAAGGTCGCGCCATGAATGGACGTGACAACCGATCCGAGGACGACCGGCGGCGGCAGGACGAGGCCGAAAGCGCGCTTCGCCGTGTGCATCAGGATTCCGCGCCGATTCTGGATTCCGCGATGCGCCGCGGCGCGGATTTCTTCGCGGCGCGCGGCGAGAGCACGGACCCGGCGGAGATCTGGGGCAAGCGCGTCGGCCGCATCCTGTCGGTCGCGGTTGGGCTCGGCTGCCTGATCTATCTCTACCTCACCTATCTGCGCTGAAGCGCGATCGCCGAGTGCTCCATGCCCGTCACCAACGACGACCTCGCCGCCCTCAAGGCGCCCGATCTCGACGCCTTCGAGGCCATTGCGCACAAGGCCTATGAGGGTCTGCCGGCGGATTTCCGCGCGCTCTGCAAGGACCTCGTCATCCGGGTCGAGGATTTTCCGACGGAGGAGGTGCTGAAGGAGATGGAGGCGGAGACCGATTTCGATCTGCTCGGCCTGTTCCAGGGCATCGGCATGCCGTTCCAGTCGGTGCAGTCGTCGGGAACCATGCCCAACATGATCTGGCTCTACCGCCGGCCGATCCTCGACTACTGGGCGGAGCACGACGAGACGCTGGGCGCGGTCATCGCCCACGTGCTCATCCATGAGATCGGCCACCATTTCGGCCTGTCGGATGATGACATGGAAGCGATCGAGCGACGGGCAGACTAAGGCCGCCTATCCGTCGGGAAGGCGATCGGCATCAAGGGAGCCAGCATGGCCGGGAAGACCAAGGCTGCGCAGGGAGAGGGGCCGGTGCTTCTCTCCGGCGGCAATCCGCAGATCGCCAAGGGCTACGGCGACGAGCCGGTGCAGGCCTATATCGCGGCCATGCCGGGTTGGAAGCGGGATATCGGGCAGCGCCTCGATACGCTGATCACGCAGGCGGTGCCGGACGTGCGCAAGGCAGTGAAATGGAACTCGCCGCTCTATGGCGTGGAGGAGGGGCGCTGGTTCCTCGGCATCCACTGCCTGACCAAATATGTGAAAGTGGCGTTCTTCCGGGGCGCGGAGCTGCAACCGGCGCCGCCCGTCGCCTCGAAACAGGCCCATGTGCGCTACTTCCACATCCACGAGGGCGACGCGCCGGACGAGGCGCGGATCATCGACTGGGTGCGGCAGGCGAGCCGCCTGCCGGGCGAGAAGATGTAGCCTGCAAGGCATTCCGTCGCCCCGGCCAGCAACGGCGGTGGCAGGTTTGCACTTCGTCATGCCCGGCCTTGTGCCGGGCAGCCGCGACTTGCCTTTGTCGCGGTGTATTCAAGTCGTGGATGGCCGGGCCAGGCCCGGCCATGATGGGGAGGTAGCGCATTCGCCGCAGCGGGCCGGCGTCCAGCGTTCCGGCGTTGCCGAAAGCCCCATCACCCCTTCTTGCCGAACTTCCACCACTTCTTCTTTTCCTCCGGCATCTCGGTGCCGGGAGGCGGCGGAGCGACGACCTTGCCGAAGCTCTCGAAGAACTCGCCCGCGAGCTTCTTCGCCGTGGCGTCGATCAGGCGCGAGCCAAGCTGGGCGATCTTGCCGGAGATCTGGCTCTTCACGTCGTAGGCGAGGATGGTGACGTCGTCGCTTTCGGACGTGAGTTTCACGGTCGCGCCGCCCTTGGCCATGCCGGCGACGCCGCCATTGCCCTCGCCCGAGATCGTGTAGCCGTTCGGCGGGTCGATATCGGAGAGCGTGACATTGCCGGAAAAGCTCGCCTTCACCGGGCCGATCTTCAGCACGGCCTTGGCGGCGAAGCCATTGTCGCCGACGCGCTCCATGCTCTGGCAGCCGGGAATGCACTGTTTCAGCACGTCGGGATCGTTGAGGGCCGCCCAGACCACCTCGCGCGGGGCCTCGATGCGCTGCGTGCCGGTCATGTCCATGGAAGCGTTTCCCGAGAATGCGGAGATTGGAATGGAAAGAGACTAGAGCATGATCCCGAAAACTGGGAACCGGTTTTCGGCGTGATGCCCGACCTGTGTCCGCGCCGCGCCCTGTCGAGCCGGTCACGAGCCCGACGGCTTCTCGCCGGTGGAGAGTTCGACGGCCTTCAGGGCATCGGCGAGGCGCGCCTTGGCGGAGCCTGGCTTCAGCGGCTGCTGCTGGCTTTCGTGCGGCGCCCAGCCGGACAGGGTGACGATCTGGAACGTCGCGCGGATGCGCCCGTCAGGATCGGCGAAGCGCTCGTGGTAGATCGCCGCCATGCGCAGCAGCGTCGCGCGCTTCAGCGGCCGGCGGATGCGGTCGGCAAGCGGGTTGGTCGCGCCCATGGCGCGGAGGTCGCGCATCAGCGCGAAGACGTCCGCATAGCGCACGGTGAGCCGGTCGGAATCGGTGACCGGCAGGGCGAAGCCGGCGCGCTGCAACAGTCCGCCTATGTCGCGGACATCGGCGAAGGGGGCGACGCGCGGCGACAGGCCGCCGTCCACCTCGCTCTCGGCCTCGGCGAAGGACTGGCGGAGCTCGGTGAGCGTGTCGCCGCCGAGCATGGCGGCGAGGAACAGGCCGTCCGGCTTCAGGGCGCGGCGGACCTGCACGAAGACGCCGGGCAGGTCGTCGACCAGTTGCAGCGCAAGGCCGGAGACGACGAGGTCGAGGCTGCCGGCCGCGAAGGGCAGCATGTCGGCATGGGCGGCGACGACAGGCGCGGCGCGCCTGGCGGCAAGGGCCGGCACAACTTCGGTGCCGATGGCCATCGGCCGGCCGCGTGCGGCGAGCGCCGCGCGGATGGCGTCCGTGGGCGAGCCGAGGTCGACAATGGCGCGGAAGTCGCGCTGGACGAGATCCAGCCGATCGGCGAGATCCTCCGCCACGTGGCGCAGCAGGAAGTCGGCGGGTTCGGTGCGCGCCGCCCGCAGGCGTCGCAGCCCCATCAGCTCCCGGTCGAAATGGCGCGGCGCGGTCATGGCCCGCATATGGCGGCTCCGGCCCCATGCGTCAAACCGGCCATTCCGTGGAACGCTTGCAGGCTTGCGTCGTTTCCCGCAACAGTCGCGGCGGGCAGATCGGAAGGGATTTCATGCTGAAGGCAGCGCGCGTCGCCTGGGAGGCGACCGAACAGTTCCTTGCCGACGATGGCTGGGCGATCGCCAGCCATATCGCCCTCAACGGGCTGATGTCGCTGTTTCCCTTCCTGATCGTCGTGACCGCGCTCGGCGGGTTTCTCGGCTCGAAATCCTATGCCGACGAGGTGACGCGCATCCTGCTTGAGGCCTGGCCGGAGGTGGTGGCGCGCCCCATCGCGCACGAAATCCAAACGGTGCTGACCACGTTCCGCACCGACCTTTTGACCGTCGGCGTCTTCCTGGCGGTCTATTTCGCCTCCAACGGGATCGAGGCGCTGCGCACCGCGCTCAACCGCGCCTACGAGGTGAAGGAGATGCGCTGGTGGTATGTCTGCCGCATCGAATCCATCGCCTATGTGGTGATCGGCGCGGCCGCCCTGCTTCTCGTTTCCGTGCTGGTGGTGTTCGGCCCGCTGATCTGGGCGACGGCGGTCAGGCTGGTGCCCTGGCTCGCGCCCTTCGGCTGGGTCGTGCTGTTCGCGCGCGTGATCATCGCCTCGGTGGTGATCGCCATCGCGCTGACCATCGTCCATCTGTTCCTGCCGGCGGGCCGGCGGCGGTTTCAGGACGTGCTGCCGGGGATCGTCGTCACCATGCTGCTCTGGCTGATCGGCGGCACGCTGTTCGGCAGCTATCTCGCGAGCTTCGCGCAGAACTACGTCAACACCTATGCGGGCCTTGCCTCGGTCATGGTGGCGCTGGTCTTCCTCTACTACACGGCCGCCATCTTCGTGTGGGGCGGTGAGCTTAACGCCGCGATCTGGCGGGCGCAGGGCAAGATCATCTAGGCCGGCACGGCGCAGGGAAGGACCAATGCGATGAACGATCTGGCATCCCGCCCGCTGCGCCTGGGCATTCTCGGCGCGGCCAATATTGCCCGCGCCTTCACGAGCGGCGTGGCGACCTCGAAGATCGTCAGCGTCGCGGCGGTGGCGAGCCGCGATGCCGGCAAGGGCGAGGTCTTCGCGCGGGAGTGCGGCATTCCCCGCTCGGTCGGTTCCTACGAGGCCCTGCTCGCCGATCCCGACATCGACGCGATCTACAATCCGCTGCCGAATTCGCTGCACGCGGAATGGTCGATCCGCGCGCTGGAAGCCGGCAAGCACGTGCTGTGCGAGAAGCCGCTGGCGATGAACGTCGGCGAGGTCAGGGCGATGTTCGCCGCTGCGGCCAAGGCGGGCCGGCATCTGGTCGAGGCCTATCCCTATCGCGCCCAGCCACAGACGCTGAAGCTGCGGGAGCTGCTGGCCGAGGGCGCCATCGGCAAGGTCAGGCTGATCCGGTCGAGCTTCGGCGTCGCCTTTTCCGATCCCGCCAATATCCGCCTGATCCCGGATGTCGGCGGCGGCTCCCTGCTCGATGCCGGCAGCTATGCGGTGAGCCTCGCGCTGCTTGCCGCCGGCGAGCGGCCGGCGCGCGTCCATGCCATGGCCGCGTGGGGCGAGACGGGCGTCGATCTCAGCGTGGCCGCGACGCTCACCTTTCCGAGCGGCATTCTGGCGCAGGTGTCGAGCAGCTTCGCGACGGCGTTTCATCGGCATGCGCTGATCGCTGGCGATGCCGGCTGGATCGAGACAACCTATCTCAATCATCCGCCGATGGGCGGCCCGCCGATCCTCAATATCCGGCGCGGCACGACGCTCGGCATCCCGGTCGAGACCATCGAGGTGGCGGGAGGCAACGGCTTCCTCGCCGAAGCCGAATCGTTCCGGGACATGATTTTGGAGGGCCCCTCGCGCTGGACGGGCGCCACGCCGGAACAGTCGGTCGATATCGCCCTGACGCTGGATGCTATCGCCAGGAGCGCCCGTTCGGGAGCGACGGTCGATCTGGCGGACTGACCCTGGCGGGGCGCGTCCTGCCTACACCGTCCGGAGCGCGGTGATCGGGTCGAGCAGGCTGGCGCGCTTCGCCGGATACCAGCCGAAGAAGACACCGATCAGGCCGGAGAACAGCACCGCGCCGATCACCGCCTGAGGCTCCACCAGCAGCGGCCAGCCGAGACGGGTGGAAATGGCCAGCGCCGCGCCGAGCCCGGTGGCGATGCCGACAATGCCGCCGATGGCCGCGAGCGAGGTCGCCTCGATCAGGAACTGGCGCATGACATCGCGGCGGCGCGCGCCGACCGCGAGCCGGAGGCCGATCTCGCGGGTGCGCTCGGTGACGCTGACCAGCATGATGTTCATGATGCCGATGCCGCCGACCGCCAGCGAGATGGCAGCGACCGCCGCCAGCAGCAGCGACAGGGTGGTGGCGGCGCCGGCCGCCGTGTTGGCGATCTCGGTGAGGTTGCGGATCTGGAAGTCGTCCTCCTGCCCCGGCTGGAGGCGGTGGCGCTGGCGCAGCAACTGGCGCATCTCGTCCTCCGCCTGCGCCATGCTCTCGCCCTCGCGCACCTTCACGTGAATGACGCCGACCGCGCGGGCATTGGCGCGGTTGACGCCGAGCAGGCGCTGGCGGGCGGCGGCCAGCGGCACGAAGCTGGTATCGTCCTGATCCTGCCCGATCATCGACTGGCCCTTGGCGTCCATGACGCCGATGACGCGGAACGGCACGGCGCGGATGCGGACCGTCTCGCCGATGGGATCGACGCCCTCGCCGAACAGGTTGCGGGCGACGGTCTGGCCGAGGATGACGACCTGCAAGCCGCGCTGGATCTCCTCCGGCTCGAACAGGCGGCCGGTGGCGTTGGTCCATTCGCGCGCCTCGAACCAGCCGAGATCGACGCCGACGACCTCGGTGAACCAGTTGTTGCCGCCGGCGACCAGCTGGGTGCGCGTGCGGCTGTTGGGCGCGGTGACCTGCACCGAGGGGACTTCCGCCTCGATGGCGCGGGCATCGTCCTCGGTCAGCGAGGAGGAGGCGCCGAGACCGAGGCGCACGCCGCCCTGCGTGACATTGCCCGGCAGGACGATGAACAGGTTGGCGCCGAGCGACTTGACCTGGCTCAGCACGCGCTCGCGCGCGCCGCCGCCGATGGCGACCATGGCGATGACCGCCGCGACGCCGATCACCATGCCGAGCATGGTCAGCGCCGAGCGCAGCTTGTGCGCGCGTAAGGCCGAGAGGGCCTCGCGGATGGCTTCGAGCATGCTCATGGTGGCATCATAGCATTTGCCGGCGCGGTTGCGCATGAAAGCTTGGTAATCGGCCGGGCAATGCCGCCCCATGCATCGCCGCCGCTTCCCGTCACACGGGCGTTCGGCTAAGGGCTTAGCAAAGCCGACCCGAGGAACGCCGAGAAAGCCATGGCCAAGTTCGTCCCGCCCGTCTCCCCGCTCGCGCCGAAAAAGGTGCCGACCCTGCCGCCGATCGACGGCGTGACCATGGCCACCGCCGAGGCGGGCATCCGCTACAAGGGTCGTACCGACGTGCTGGCCATCGGCCTCGCCAAGGGCACGACGGTCGCGGGCGTCTTCACCCGCTCGAAATGCCCCTCCGCGCCGGTCGACTGGTGCCGGGCCAATCTCGCCGGCGGCAAGGCGCGCGCGCTGGTGGTCAATTCCGGCAATGCCAATGCCTTCACAGGCAAGAAGGGCCGCGACGCCGTGGCGCTGACCGCGAAGATCGCGGCCAAGGCGGCGGGCTGCAAACAGTCGGAAGTCTTCCTCGCCTCGACCGGCGTGATCGGCGAGCCGCTGGACGCCACCAAATACGAGGGCGTGCTGGACGCGACCTTCTCCGCCGGAAAATCGAGCGGCTGGCTCGATGCCGCCAAGGCGATCATGACCACCGACACGTTCCCGAAGGTCGCGACCGCCACGGCGAAGCTCGGCGAGGCGACCGTCACGATCAACGGCATGGCCAAGGGCGCCGGCATGATCGCGCCGGATATGGCGACCATGCTGTCCTTCGTCTTCACCGATGCGCCGATCGCCGCCGAGGCGTTGCAGGCGCTGCTGTCGAAGGGCGTCAAGACGACGTTCAACACGGTGACGGTCGACAGCGATACCTCGACCTCCGACACGCTGATGCTGTTCGCCACCGGCACGGCCGAGAAGCTCGGCGCGCCGGTTATCGAGAAGGCGGCCGACCGCCGGCTCGCCGGGTTCAGACAAGCGCTGGACGCGGTGCTGGCGGACCTTGCCGAGCAGGTCGCGCGCGACGGCGAGGGCGCGCGCAAGCTCGTCCATGTCGTGGTCAAGGGCGCCGTGTCGAACGCCTCGGCGTTCAAGGTCGCCAAGTCCATTGCCGATTCCCCGCTGGTGAAGACCGCCGTCGCCGGCGAGGACGCCAATTGGGGCCGTGTCGTCATGGCGGTCGGCAAGGCTGGCGAGCCGGCCGAGCGCGACCGGTTGTCGATCTCCTTCGGCGATGTCCGCGTCGCCCACGAGGGCGAGCGCGACCCCGCCTATGACGAGAAGGCGGCCAGCGCGGTTATGAAAAAGGATGTCATTGTCATCACCGCCGATCTCGGCCTGGGCAAGGGCACGGCCAAGGTCATGACCTGCGACCTGACGAAGGACTACGTCGCCATCAATGGCGACTACCGCTCCTGAACCCAATCGTTACGGCGCATGACTGCGTTGTGACTATCGCCCGCCATAAACGTTAACTTCTGGCCGCTACAAGGATGGTGCCATGACCGTGAAGCTCGTCTTCGTGGCGGCTTGCGCGCTGGTCGATCCGGACAACCGGATCCTCCTCGCCGAGCGCCCCGCCGGCAAGCCGCTCGCGGGTCTTTGGGAGTTTCCCGGCGGCAAGGTCGAGCCGGGGGAGAGGCCGGAGGAGACCCTGATCCGTGAGCTTCGCGAGGAGCTCGGGATCGCGGTCGAGGAACCCTGCCTCGCCCCGCTGACATTCGCCAGCCACGCCTACGAGACCTTCCAGCTGTTCATGCCGCTGTGGGTCTGCCGGAGGTGGGAGGGAAGCGTCCAGAGCCTCGAAGGTCAAAGGCTCGCCTGGGTGAAGCCCGGGCGGCTGAGGGACTACCCGATGCCGCCCGCCGACGAGCCCCTCATTCCCTTCCTCACCGAGCTGCTCGGCGAGGCGCGCGACTGACAGGAGAGGCCAGGATGGCTTTCAGCTTTCGCAGGATGAAGGCCATTGGATGCCGTTTCGCCGCCGATGCGAGCGGGGCGACGGCAGTCGAATATTCGATGCTCGCCGCCGGTGTCGCAGGGGCGGTGATGGTTGCTGTCTACACACTGGGCGGGACGGTCGAGACGAATTTCTACGGCAAGCTTGTCGGTAACTGGAAATAGGTTCGCCGCTTCCAGCAGAGCGCAACGAAAAGGCCGGGCGTCAGCCCGGCCTTTCGCTTTGTCAGCGCCGTCTCTCGCTCAGGCGAGGTACTGGCCGCCATTGATCGTCAGGGTCGAGCCGGTGATGAAGCCGCCCTCGTCGGAGGCGAGGAACAGCACCGCGCGGGCGATCTCGCCGGCCTCGCCGAGCCGGCCGACCGGGATCTGCCCGATGATCGCCTCGCGCACTTTCTCGGGAACCGCCATCACCATGTCGGTGGCGATGTAGCCGGGGCAGATGGCGTTGACCGTGATGCCGGCCTTCGCGCCCTCCTGCGCCAGCGCCTTGGTGAAACCGAGGTCGCCGGCCTTGGCGGCGGAATAGTTCGCCTGGCCCATCTGGCCCTTCTGGCCGTTGATCGAGGAGATCGTGATGACGCGGCCGAACTTGCGGTCGCGCATGCCGGTCCAGAGCGGATGCGTCATGTTGAAGACGCCGGAGAGATTGGTGTCGATGACTTCCTTCCACTGGGCAGGGGTCATCTTGTGGAACATGGCGTCGCGGGTGATGCCGGCATTGTTGACCAGCACGTCGACCGGGCCGAGCTCGGCTTCAACCTTGGCGATGCCGGCGGCGCAGGCCTCGTAGTCGGCGACCGACCACTTGAAGACCGGGATGCCGGTCTCGGCCTTGAAGGCGGCGGCGGCCTCGTCATTGCCGGCATAATTGGCGGCAACCTTGTAGCCGGCTGCCTTCAGCGCCTTCGAGATCGCCGCGCCGATGCCGCGCGAGCCTCCCGTGACCAATGCGACCCGTGACATGCAGTTCCTCCCTTGGGGTTTCCTCTGGATAGACGATTCGCCGGCCCCGTCATCTTTTGTGTGACGAGTTGTTCCAGCCTGTCGTTCTGGGTGCTGGGAGGCGGCCCGCCGCCCCCCGCGTGTCGGTTTGCGCTCAGCGCCGGTTCAGCGCTCGATGCCGGTTCAGCGCTCGATGCACATGGCGACACCCATGCCGCCGCCGATGCACAGCGTGGCGAGGCCCTTCTTGGCGTCGCGCTTCTGCATTTCGTGGATGAGGGTCACCAGAACGCGCGCGCCCGAGGCGCCGATGGGGTGGCCGATGGCGATGGCGCCGCCATTGACGTTCACCTTGTCGGTGTCCCAGCCCATGTCCTTGTTGACCGCGATGGCCTGCGCCGCGAAGGCCTCGTTGGCCTCGACGAGGTCGAGGTCGCGCGCCGACCAGCCGGCCTTTTCGAGCGCCTTGCGCGAGGCCGGGATCGGACCCGAGCCCATGATGGCGGGGTCGACGCCGGCGGTCGCCCAGGACTTGATGGTGGCGAGCGGCTTCAGGCCGCGCTTGTCGGCTTCCGCCTTGGTCATCAGCACCACGGCGGCCGCGCCGTCATTGATGCCCGAGGCGTTGGCGGCGGTCACCGTGCCGTCCTTCTTGAAGGCGGGCTTCAGCTTGGCCATGGCGTCCATGGTGGCGCCGTCGCGGATGTATTCATCGGTATCGACGACGATGTCGCCCTTGCGCGAGGCGATGGTCACGGGAACGATCTCGTCCTTGAACCGGCCGGACTTCTTCGCCGCCTCGGCCTTGTTCTGGGAGGCGACGGCGAACTTGTCCTGCTCTTCCTTGGTGATCTGCCACTTCTCGGCGACGTTCTCGGCGGTGATGCCCATGTGGTAGCCGTGGAAGGCGTCGATCAGGCCGTCCTTCAGCATGGAATCGACCATTTCAAGCGCGCCCATCTTGGTGCCGTTGCGCAGATGCGCGACGTGGGGGGCCTGGCTCATGCTCTCCTGGCCGCCGGCGACGATGATCTTGGCATCGCCGTTGGCGATCTGCTGGAGGCCGATGGCGACCGTGCGCAGGCCCGAGCCGCAGAGCTGGTTCAGCGCCCAGGCGGTCTTCTCGGCGGGGATGCCGGCCTTCATGGCGGCCTGACGGGCGGGGTTCTGACCCTCGCCGGCGGTGAGGATCTGGCCGAACACGACCTCGTCCACCTCGTCGGGCTTCACGTTGGCGCGCTCCAGCGCGGCCTTGATGGCGACGGCGCCGAGCTCGTGAGCCGGCAGGCTCGACAGCGCGCCGTTGAACGAACCGACGGGGGTGCGGGCGGCACCAACGATGACGATGTCCTCGGACATGCGTTTCCTCCAGTAAGTGGCCGCCGGGCCCGGCAGCGAGGGGTCCCGATGACCATGTCTACGGCATGGCGGGCCTGTCAACCGCGCCTAATTGCCAAGGAGCCGTGCGGGATGCGGCAGGGCGGCAGCGGCGCTGCACAAAACCGTGGCAGCGCGTGCAAAAAAAACCTATCGTGACGAAATCATGGCGTCAGCGGGCATGGCACCGCAGAACGAATGCCAGGGGGAAAGATGGCGAAGAGCGGTCCGGTCACCATCAAGAAATACGCCAACAGGCGTCTCTACAATACGGGAACCTCGACTTACGTGACGCTTGAGGACCTCGCCTCGATGGTGAAAGCCGGCGAGGACTTCCTCGTTTACGATGCGAAGACCGGCGAGGACATCACGCGGTCCGTGCTGACCCAGATCATCTTCGAGCAGGAGAACAAGGACGGGCAGAAGATGCTGCCGGTCTCGTTCCTGCGCCAGCTCATCCGGTTCTACGGCGACTCGATGCAGCTGCTGGTGCCGCGCTATCTGGAAATGTCCATCGATTCCCTGTCCAAGGAGCAGGACAAGCTGCGCCAGCAGCTCGCCTCCACCCTTGGCGTCAATCCGCTCACCGCGCCCTTCGAGCAGCATATCCGCCGCAACATGGAGATGTTCGAGCGGGCCTTCTCGATGTTCTCGCCGTTCGGCAAGCGCGAGGACGGCAGTCCGGCCGAGGCGCCCGCCGGTGAAGCCGCCCCCGAGCCGCCCGCGGCTGCTCCGGCGTCCGAAGCCAGTGACCTGGACGAGCTGAAGAACCAGCTCGCCGCGATGCAGAAGAAGATCGAAGGCCTGTCGCGGAAGTGACCGTCAGGCCCTGAGCGCGACGGGGTTCGCGGCCGCGAGCCACGGGCGGTCTTCGAGGGCCGCTCCGGTGTGGTCGCCCTGAAGATAGTCGCAGCCGAGCGCCGCCAGTTCGCGCGCGACCTCCTCGGTCGGCACCCATTCCGCGACGGTCGACAGGCCCATGTGCTGGGCAAGCCCGAGCAGCGTCCGGACGAAATGCCGGTCGTCCTCGCTGCGGTGATAGTTCTCGACGAAGGGGCCGTCGATCTTCACGCAGTCCACGCCAAGCCTGCGCAGGTTGCGGAACGAGGTGTAGCCGGCGCCGAAATCGTCGATGGCGACCCGGCAGCCGAGCCCCTGCACCTTGGCGACGAAGCGGCGGGTCTCGTCGACATCGGCGATGGCGGAGGTTTCGGTGATCTCGACGGTCAGCCGCCCGGCGGCGCCGGGATTGGCGCGCAGCTGCGCCTCCAGCGCCCTGATCCAGGCATGGTCCATGGTCGTCGCGGGCGAGACGTTGATCGACAGGCTCAGAGCGGGAGACCCGGCCAGTTCGGCAATGGCGAGTTCGAGGACGCGCGCGTCGATCAGCCTGACGAGGCCGAGCTTTTCCGCCAGCGGCACGATGGTCGAGGCTGGCAGCAGCGAACCGTCGGACCGGCGGATGCGCAGCAGGCATTCATAGGACGAGACGCGGCGGTCCGCTCCCGCCGAGACGATCGGCTGGAAGGCGAGGCCGACGCGCCGGTCGTTGAGCGCGGCGACGATCTCGTCGGTGACCCTGAGGTTCTCCCGGCGCTGCCGGTCGCGTTCGAGGTTCGGCACATAGGCCTGGAAGGCGCCGCGGCGGCGCGCCTTGACCCCGTCCAGCGCTTCCTGCGCGCGGCCCATCATGGCGGCGAGAGAGGAGGCATGGCGCGGCGCGATGACGCCGCCCATGGTGACGCTGACCGCGATCGGCCCCGCCCCGGTCATGAACACGTCGTCGCGAACCACCGCCAGGATCCGGTCGGCGGCCACCGCCATGTCCTCCGGCTGGCAATTGCGCATCAGGAGGCCGAACTTGTTGCCGGAGAGCCGGCCGAGCAGATCGCCGCCGCGCATGCGCGTGCGGATGCGCCGGCCGATCGCCGCGATGATCGCGTCGGCGATGTCGAAGCCGTAGGCATCGTTGACATGGGCGAGATTGTCGACTGCGGCGACGATGAAGCCGATGGAGCCGCGCACCTTGTGGGCGTCGTCCAGCGCTTCTTCCAGCACCTCGCAGAAGCGATGGCGCGAGAGCTGGCCGGTGAGCGGGTCGATCTCGCTCGCCTCGATCAGGCGGCGGCGGGTCTCGTAGCGGTCGGTGATGATGCGCACGGCGCCGTGGGCGCGCAGGGGCCGCCCGTCGGAGGACGCGAACCAGCGGCCGGTATCCTCGATCCAGTGGATGATGTCAGGCCGTGGGGAGACGGCATATTCGATCTCGTAGGCGACGCCGTCGCCGCGATCGACATGCGGCGAGTTGACCACCGCCTCATAGCGCCCGGAAGGGGACTCCGCAGCCAGAAGCTGCGCATAGGCGCGGCCGGTGCCGAAGCGGGCGAGATCCTCAACGCCGAACAGCGCCGCCGCGTTCGGGCTCCAGCTCAGGCGGTCCGAGGGCACCGCCCATTCGTATGTCGCCGTGCCGACGGAAGAGAGAATGGCGTCGGCCGCGCCGTCCGTCGCTGGCGCCGCGCCTGACACCGCCGTGCCGCCCGTCGAAGCCTCGCTGCTGCCCAATGCCATTGCCACCCCGATCGCCGCATTCATCAGACGGCAAAACGGTGAAGGAAACGTATCGTTACGTAAGCTTCGTGCAGGCAACACGCCGAATGCGGCGCGAAGAACGGCAAAACCGGGCAAGAGGCGCCCTTCTTGTGCCATTTCGATACGGGAATTAACCGGTCCGTAACTTGCCATTCACCGGTCGGGGGCGGATCATGTGTACCGCCCGGACGATCGGAGGCCGCAATGGTGACCGTCAACGGAGCAGGCAGGGCGTCGTCGGTTCGCTGGAGGCGCCGCTTCGCCGACCATCTCGGCAGCCGCCGGAGCCGCGCCGCTACCGACTGGCAGGGGCCGGCGGCGGATGCCCGCGTGGCCGTGATCGATGCCGTCGCGACGGAGGAGCCGCCCGCGCGGCAGGATCGCGGGCGCCGGCCGCAGGCCGCTTTCGTCGCCCAGCTTCTCGCCGCTCGCCTGGACATGCCCCAGTCGCGTGCGAACCGGCGGGCCGGTGCTGACGAGGCCGATGCGAGCTATCAGGCTTCCGATCCGGCGGCGCGCGGCACGCGCCGCGGCGCCATCCTGCGCCGCGACATCTGAGGACGCTGCCGCGAAACCCAGCCCCGCCGTGGCTCAGTAGCCCAGCGCCAGGCCGTCCTTGCGCGCATCCGAGCCGCCGACGAGGAAACCGGACTTCTCGATGCGGATCATCTGGCCGCCACCGATCGGTTTGGTGGTGACCTCGACGTCGTGGCCCATGGCGCGGACCTTGTCGATGGTCGCGGCCGGCCAGGTCGGCTCGATGGTGGTCTTTTCGCCCTCGAAGAAGGCGCGCGGCGAGTCGATGGCCGCCTGCGGATCCATGCCGTAATCGACCGTGTTCAAGGTGACGTGGGCATGGCCGGTCGACTGGTAGCTGCCGCCCATCACGCCGAACGAGCAGGTCACCTCGCCCTTCTCCAGCATCATCGCGGGGATGATCGTGTGCATCGGCCGCTTGCCCGGCCCGATGCAGTTCGGATGGCTGTCGTCGAGGTTGAAGCTGGAGCCGCGATTCTGCAGCAGGATGCCGGTTTCCGGTGTGCAGATCTTCGAGCCGAAATGGTGGAAGATCGAGTTGATGAACGACACCGCCATGCGGTCGCGATCGACGATGGTGCAGTAGATCGTGTTGGTGCCGGGCGGCGGCGGCATGAGGCGAGGGGTGCGCTTGCCGGGATCGATCATCGCCGCGAGTGTCCTGGCGAAGCTCTTGGACACCAGCTGGTCGACGGTGACCTTCATGTGCGCGGGGTCGGCGATATGCGTGTCGCGCAGCGAATAGGCGAGCCGCGACGCCTCGATGGTCAGATGCAAACGCTCTGGCGAGGTCGGGTCGAGACTGGCGATGTCGAACTGCTCGAGGATGTTGAGAATGATCAGCGCCGTGATGCCCTGGCCGTTCGGCGGCAGCTCGGCGACGCCGGTGCCCTTGTAATCGCCGATGACGGGCGTCTCGACCGTGCCGCGATGGGCGGCGAGATCGTCCAGCGTCAGAAGGCCGCCCTTGGCCTGCACCGTCCTGACGATGTCCTCGGCGACGCGGCCTTCGTAGAAGCCCTTGGCGCCGTGCCTGCCGATCTCCTCCAGCGTCGCGCCCAGCGCCGCGCTGGTCATGCGCTCGCCGGCGGCCGGCGCACGGCCATCGAGCAGGTAGTGGCGGGCAGCGCCCGCATCCTTCGCCAGCGCCGCGGCGTCGGGCGCCCAGTCGAAGGCGACGCGCGGCGTCACGGGCCAGCCTTCCTTGGCGTAGCGGATCGCCGCCTGCAGCACGCGGCCGAGATCGAAGCGGCCATGGGTCTTGAGGATGGTTTCCCATGCCTCGATGGCGCCGGGCACGGTGACGGCATGAACGCTGTCCGGAGCGACCGACGTGAGGCCCTGGTCGCGCAGGCGGGCGGCGGTGGCGGCCTTGGCCGCGCGACCGGAGCCGTTATAGCCCCAGATCGGCTTGCCGGGCTTCGAGATCAGCGTGAAGCAGTCGCCGCCGATGCCGGTCATGTGCGGCTCGACCACCGCCATCACGCCGACGGCCGCGATCGCGGCGTCCGCCGCCGTGCCGCCGGCCTTCAGGATGTCGATGGCCGCGGCGGTCGCCAGCGGGTGAGAGGTCGCCGCCATCGCTTCCGTGGCATAGGCGGGGGAACGGCCGGGGCGATGGAAGTCGCGCATCTGGAACGTCAATTCAATGTCCTCCCGGACCTTGGCCCGCCAGCCCGGCCGGCAGCCATGCTTCTCGATTGTGGCAGACCTAACACAAAGATGCCGGGCTTCGCCACGACGCGGCGGGACAGCGTTCCGTGCACCGGACGCAGGGCTTGGTCCATACCGGACCATGGTCCATGATCGCTACCCCGCCGAAGGTGACCCTCCCGGAGTTTTCATGACCGCACTGACCCTTGCCCAGGCCCGCACCATTGCCGATGCGGCCCTCGCCCATGGACGCGCCAACGGTTTCAAGCCGATAGGGGTGGTCGTCGTCGATGCGCGCGGCGCGGTGAAGATGACGGCTATCGAGGACGGCAACGCGCTGCTGCGTGCCGATATCGCCCACGGCAAGGCCTATGGCTGCGTCGCCGTCGGGGTTGGCGGGCGGACGCTCCAGAAGATGGCGGTCGACCGGCCGCATTTCATCACGGCCCTCGGCGGCCTGACGCGCGACCGCCTGACCCCGGTGCCGGGCGGCGTCCTGATCCGCGATGCCGCAGGCACGCTGCTCGGCGCGGTCGGCATTTCCGGCGATACGTCCGACAATGACGAGCTTGCCGCCGTCGCGGGCATCGAGGCTGCCGGACTGAAGGCCGATACCGGGGCCTGACAGGTCGCCGCGCGATGTAACTTTCCTCGTCATGGCCGGGCTTGTCCCGGCCATCCAGGCCGTGAACGCGGCGATGAAGGAAATTCGTGGATACCCGGCATGGCCAAGGCAAGGCCTTGGCGTTCAACTGGAAGAACGGCGGCCAACGGCCGCCTATGGCCGGGCATGACGTGGTGTGTCTGATCACTTCCTGCGCCGCTGCCGGAGCGGGGCCTTGCAACAGACAACAAAAAAGCCGGTCGCGAGACCGGCTTTCGTTCGTCTGCCCCGGCGCGAAGGCCAGGCAGGCGGAATCAGGCGTTGATCGACGTCAGTCGTTGGTCGACGTCTTGGGCTTCAGAATCTGCTTGCCGCGATACATGCCGGTCTTCAGGTCGACATGGTGCGGGCGGCGCAGGTTGCCGGAGTCCTTGTCCTCGACATAGGTCGGGGCCTTGAGGCCGTCATGCGAGCGGCGCATGCCCTGGCGCGAGGGCGAGGTCTTTCTTCTCGGAACGGCCATGGAACTCTCTTCTGGCGTGGCCGGGGACTGGGGTCCGCACGGCGGCGAAATCTCTGAGACGCGGGCCTATACACGCTTTTGGCGGGCCATGCCAGAGGCAATCTGGCGTCGGGTTTCTCAGCCCTTCCAGGCGAATTGCAGCAGCAGCGTGCGCTGGAGGAAGGAGAAGTTGTTGTCGGAGACGACGGTCAGGATCGTCTCGCCCTCGGCGTTCCGGTGGGTGGCGAGCCCTTCCATATTGTCGATCTGGCCGGTCATGTCCGCCGACATGACGATCGGGCCGTCCACCGTCGCGCCCGCCCGGATCGCCGCGAGATCGATGCGGCGGATGCGGAAGGCGACGCCGCGCCAGGCGGAGAACCAGCGCTCCAGCAGCAAAAGGTCGCCATTCGGGAGGAAGGCGAGGTCGGTGACGTCAAAATCGTTGGTGCGCTTGACGAAGACCTCGGCGGGATCGCCCCGGCCGATCAGGAAGGCGCGGATGTCGCCTGAGGCATTGAGGCCGCGCTCCGAGACGGCGAGCAGCGTTCCGGCCAGCGGCGAGGGGCGGGGCAGGATGCCGAGTGCCTCGATGCCCCGGTTCGACGGCAGGCGGTTATTGCCCATCGGCACGGGGATCGGCGCGCCGCGTGCATTGAGCCCGTCGCGGCCGAACGTGTCGAAACGGAAGATACGGTGGGTGCGCTCGACGCCGATCCAGGCCGTGCCGCCCTCGATCCAGAGCGATTCCGTATCCCAGTTGCCGGTGGACGCGAGCGGCCGGCCGTTGGGGCCGAGGATCGGCGCCATGCGCGCCTGCGACAGGCCGGACAGCTTCGCTCCTTCCGTGTCGACATGCGCGGTGAGCCACTGGCCCTTGTCGCTGATCGCGGTGAGCCTTTGGCCCGCCGCGTCCATGCGGATCGAGGAAAAGCCGCCAAAAGCGGCGTGATCCGACTGCAGTTCGAGCCCGCCGCGGAATTCGAGCTGGCCGAAGCGTGTCTTGCCGTTGTCGGACGGCATGAAGGCATTGATCGGGAACGAGCGGACGACGATGTCGGCCGCCGCCGGCACGCCGCGCTGCTGCGCGACAGCCAGATGAGGCATAGCGCCCGCAGCGGCGAGGCCGCCCGCGAGGCCCAGCACCCTGCGTCGGTCCATCAGGCGACCTTGCGGCGGACCGGCTGCGGCGCGTGGCCACCCTCCGGCGCGTTCTCGTCGAACAGTTCCGCGAGCTTCTCGGTCATGGCTCCGCCGAGTTCCTCGGCATCCACGATGGTCACGGCGCGGCGGTAGTAGCGCGTCACGTCGTGGCCGATGCCGATGGCGATGAGTTCGACCGGCGAGCGGGTCTCGATCTCCTCGATGACCCAGCGCAGGTGCCGTTCCAGATAATTGCCGGGGTTCACCGACAGGGTGGAATCGTCGACCGGCGCGCCGTCCGAGATCATCATCAGGATCTTGCGCTGCTCGGAGCGGCCGAGCAGGCGCTTGTGCGCCCAGTCGAGCGCCTCGCCGTCGATGTTCTCCTTGAGCAGGCCCTCGCGCATCATCAGGCCGAGATTCTTGCGCGCGCGCCGCCAGGGCGCGTCCGCCGCCTTGTAGATGATGTGGCGGAGGTCATTGAGGCGGCCGGGATTGGCCGGCTTGCCGTTCTGCAGCCAGAATTCGCGGGCCTGCCCGCCCTTCCAGGCGCGCGTCGTGAAGCCGAGGATTTCGACCTTGACGCCGCAGCGCTCCAGCGTGCGTGCGAGAATGTCGGCGCAGGTGGCGGCGACCGTGATCGGCCGGCCGCGCATGGAGCCGGAATTGTCGAGCAGCAGCGTCACCACGGTATCGCGGAACTTGGTGTCGCTTTCCTGCTTGAAGGAGAGCGCCGCCATCGGGTCCATGATGACGCGCGGCAGGCGGGCGGGGTCGAGGATGCCCTCCTCGAGGTCGAAGTTCCACGAGCGGTTCTGCTGCGCCATCAGGCGGCGCTGGAGCCGGTTGGCGAGGCGCGCGACCACCGGGCCGAGATGGGCGAGCTGCTTGTCGAGATAGGCGCGCAGCCGGTCCAGTTCCTCGGCGTCGCAGAGGTCGGGCGCGTCGATGATCTCGTCGAACTTCGGCGTGAAGGGCTTGTAGTCCGGACCCTTGCGCTCGTTGCCCTGCGATTTCGGCCGCCACGGTTCGGAGGCGTCCTCGGCATCGCCGAGATCGTTCTCGTCGGGCAGTTCGGCGGTTTCCGCGTCGGAGGCTTCCTGAGCGCCGTCGGGCGACTCGTCGGCCATCTCCTCGGCGTCCTCCATCTGCATGCCTTCGGAGGATTCCTCGTCCTGGCTGTCCGGGCTCTCGCCGGATTCTGGGCTTTCCTGCTCCTGGCTGTCGGCGTCGTCCTGATTGTCCTCATCGTCCGAGCGGCCCTGCTCGTCGCCCATGTCGAGCGAGGTCAGGAGATCGCGCACGGCCTTGCCGAAGGCGCGCTGATCGTTTTCGAGTCCGACGAGATTCTCGAGATTCTTCCCCGCCTTGGCCTCGATCGTGTCGCGCCAGAGATCGACGATCCTGGCGGCCTCGGCCGGCGCCTTCTGGCCGGTCAGGCGCTCGCGCACCATCAGCGCGAGGGCGTCCTCGATCGGCGCATCGGCCTTGTCGGTGATGTCCTCGTATTTGCCCATGCGGTGGTAGTGGTCTTCCAGCCGGGCGGTGAGGTTCTTGGCGACGCCGGCCATGCGGTTCGAGCCGATGGCCTCGATGCGGGCATTCTCGACCGCCTCGAACACGGCGCGGGCCTGCTGGCCGTCCGGCAGAACGGAGCGGTGGATCTTGGCGTTGTGGACCGCGAGCCTGAGCGCCATGGCGTCGCCATGGCCGCGCACGATGGCGGCGTCGCGCGGCGCCAGTTTGCGCGGCGGCTCGGGCAGGCGCGCCTTGTCGCCGGCAAGGCCCGGCTTGTCCGCGGCATAGGTGACTTCGAGATCGCGCCGGGCGATGGCGCGCATGCAGGAGGCGACCGACCGCTTGAAGGGTTCGGTCGGGCTTTCCTTGGTATTCGGCTTGGCCTTGGAATTTGACGTCGTCATAGCGTCTTCTTGAACCGATGCCAGACCATTCCGGCCTGAGGGAAATCCGCGATCTGCCCGTAAGCCGAGTAGCCGTGCTTCCTGTAAAAATCGGGCGCCTGAAAGGAGAAAGTGTCCACCAGAAGCCCCATGGCGCCACGCTCCTTTGCTTCCAGCTCCGCCTTCTGAAGCAGCGAGGTGCCAAATCCTCGGCGGCGAAAACCCTCCTCGACCCAGAGGAGGGTCAGGTACATCCAGGCACCCACGCCCTCGACCATCACGCCGCCACGGGCAGCGCCCTCGTCCAACGCCGTGACGGCGAAGGACTTCGGTGTGCCCGCGTTCATATGCCTGCGGTTGAAATCCTCGAGCCCCGCCGCGATGAACTTCTTCGCGGCGCCGTAGGTTGGCTCGACGCGAACCTCAACCATGGCGCCCCGATCAGCTCAGCGCCACGTTGACGGCGCTCTCCGGCAGTTCCTGCCCGAAGCAGCGCTGGTAGAACTCGGCGACCAGCGTCCGCTCCAGTTCGTCGCACTTGTTCAGGAAGGTGAGGCGGAAGGCGAAGCCGATATCCTTGAAGATGTCGGCGTTCTCGGCCCAGGTCAGCACCGTGCGCGGCGACATGACGGTCGACAGGTCGCCGTTCATGAAGGCGTTGCGGGTGAGGTCCGCCACGCGCACCATCTTGTTGACCTGGTCGCGGCCCTCGGCCGTCTTGGCGAAGTTCTTCGCCTTGGCGAGGATGATGCCGACCTCGTTGTCGTGCGGCAGATAGTTCAGCGTGGTGACGATGGACCAGCGGTCCATCTGCGCCTGGTTGATCTGCTGCGTGCCGTGATAGAGGCCGGTCGTGTCGCCGAGGCCGACCGTGTTGGCGGTCGCGAACAGGCGGAAGGCGGCATGCGGGCGGATCACGCGGCTCTGGTCGAGCAGCGTGAGGCGGCCGGAGGATTCCAGTACGCGCTGGATGACGAACATCACGTCCGGGCGGCCGGCGTCATATTCGTCGAAGCAGAGCGCGACATTGTGCTGATAGGCCCAGGGCAGGATGCCGTCGCGGAACTCGGTGACCTGCTTGCCGTCCTTCAGCACGATCGCGTCCTTGCCGACGAGATCGATACGCGAGACGTGGCTGTCGAGGTTGACGCGGATGCACGGCCAGTTGAGGCGCGCGGCGACCTGCTCGATATGGGTCGACTTGCCGGTGCCGTGATAGCCGGAGACCATCACGCGACGGTTGAAGGCGAAGCCGGCGAGGATCGCCAGCGTCGTCGCCTTGTCGAACAGGTAGTCCGAATCGAGGTCGGGCACATGGTCGCCGCCTTGGGAATAGGCCGGGACGGTCATGTCCGAATCGATTCCGAACACCTTGCGCACGGAAAGGGTGGTATCCGGGAGGCCGGACACTTTTTCAGCCTGCACTGTCACGAAAGAAACCTCCGATGCCGCGACGGGCGCGGCGAGCCACGTCTTGATGTGATCGAAGCAACCTTACCAGATCGCAGCGCGCGCCCGGAAGGGTGCCCTTTGCGGGAAAGCCATTCGCTTTTCTGATGGGCGCGATCAGCGATACGGTCGTGTTGTCTCAGCAGAAGCCGACGGATTTCAGGTAGTTATAGGCCTGAATGATCTCGCGCAGCTTGTCCTCGCGCGAGCGGTCGCCGCCGTTGGCGTCGGGATGATGCCGCTTGGCGAGCTCCTTGAACCGCGCCTTGATCTCGACGGCGGTTGCATGGATGTCGAGATTCAGCGTGTCGAGCGCCTTGCGCTCGGCATTGCGGATCATCCGGCCCTCGGGCTCGGCCGCGCGCTCGCTCGCGTGCCGCCACTCGGCGCCCTCGAACATGCCGAAGGGATCGCGCGCCTTGCGCGGGTCGAAACGGGTTTCGGCGTGGGAGTCGGCGCCTTCGCGCCGGCCGTCTTTGTTCCAGGCGTTGACGCCCATGTTCCAGGTGGGACGGTGGCCGGTGATCGCATCTTTCTGATAGGCCGCGACCGCCGCGTCGTTCATGCCGGCGAAGTAATTGTAGCCCGCATTGTATTCGCGCACGTGGTCGAGGCAGAACCAGACGAACTGGCCCTCCCGATCGCGGCCGAGCGGCGCGCGATGGGTCGCCTCGCATTTGCAGCCCGCATGCGAGCACACGCGCACGCCCGGGCGCGCGGCGGCGCGGCGGTCGTCCTCGGGCTTGACGCGGATGCGATCGAAATAGGGCGAATGGGGCTTCATCGGTCGGGTTCGAATGGAGTCGGCAATTATGGGGGCCCGCGGTTAACGGGACAAGACGAAACGGTCGCTGCGGCGCTATTCGAGACCGAAGCGCAAGGCTGCCGCAGCGGCGATGGGCCCGAGCACGCAGGCGAACAGCGACAGGGCGAGCAGGACCACGAAGGGCTGGCCGAAGGGCAGCGGCCCGACCATGCCGGCGGTCGTCGCCGCGACACCGAAGATGAGCACTGGAATGGTCAGAGGCAAGACCAGGATCGCCATGAGCAGCCCGCCGCGCCGCAGGCTGACCGCCAGCGCCGCGCCGACCGCGCCGATGAGGCTGAGCGCCGGCGTGCCGACGGCGAGGGTCAGCGCCACGACGCCGAGCGCCTCGGGCGGCACATTGACGAGGAGGCCGAGCACGGGAGCGGCGATCACCAGCGGCAGGCCGGTGGCGATCCAGTGCGCCGTGGCCTTGGCGAGCACGACCAGCGGCAAGGGCGTCTGGCCCATCATCAGGAGGTCGAGCGAGCCGTCATCGGCATCGGCCTGGAACAACCGGTCGAGGCCAAGCAGGGTGGCGAGCAGCGCGCCGACCCACAGGATCGCGGGGCCGATGCGCGCCAGCAGATTCATGTCCGGCCCGACGCCGAAGGGAACGATGGTGACGACGGCGAGGAAAAAGACGATGCCGGTCATCGCTCCGCCGCCGACGCGGACGGCGAGCCTGATGTCGCGCAGGAACAGGGCCGCGAGCGGGCTGCTCACGGGGTGTCCCCGAGCGCGAGCTCGCGCGCGGCAATGCCGAGGGGCATGTGGGTGGCGGCCAGCAGCACGCCGCCGCCGCCGACATGCTCCGCCATGATGACGGCCAGCAGCTTCTGGCTTGCCGCGTCGAGCGCCGCGGTCGGCTCGTCCAGCAGCCAGAGCGGGCGCTTCACCGTGAGCAGCCGCGCGAGAGCCAGCCGCCGCCGCTGGCCGGCGGAGAGATAGCCCGCCGGCAGGTCGGCGAGATGGTCGAGGCCGAGGCGGGCGAGCGCGGGTCGCGCTTCGCCGTCCCCGCCGAGGAAGGCGGTCCAGAAATCGAGGTTCTCGGCGAGCGTCAGGGACGGCTTGAACGCGTCCTGATGGCCGCAATAATGCGCCTGCTCGCCGATTGTCGCTTCGGGATCGCCGCCCTCCAGCGCGACAGTCCCCTCATCGGCGGGCACCAGCCCTGCGACGAGACGCAGAAGGCTCGATTTGCCCGAGCCGTTCGGCCCCGTGACCTGAACAGCCTCGCCCCCGGAGGCGGCGAAGGACAGCCCATGGAACACGGTGCGGCCACCGCGCCGGCAGGTCAGGTCGGTGGCGACGAGGCGCAGCATGCGAGCTTCTTACGCGACGAAAGGGTGATCTGCGAAGGGGCCATAACGGGTTTCAGCCATATGGCGGGTTGATTGGAATCCCTCTATAACGCGCGCGATCGGCCGCCGCGCCTTCTGCGTCATTTGACTTCGCCCGCCTTGGGCGCGATGTCGGCCTCCGCTTTTCGAGGGGATCATCGCCACATGTCGGTCGACAGTTTCAAAGCCCGGAAGACACTGCAGGTCGGGGACAAGTCCTACGTCTATTTCAGCCTGATCGAGGCTGAAAAGAACGGCCTGAAGGGCATTTCGGCGCTTCCCTTCTCCATGAAGGTGTTGCTTGAGAACCTCCTGCGCGCCGAGGACGGCCGCTCGGTGACCAAGGCCGACATCGAGGGCGTCGCCGCCTGGCTGAACGACAAGGGCAAGGCCGGCAAGGAAATCGCCTTCCGTCCGGCCCGCGTGCTGATGCAGGACTTCACCGGCGTTCCCGCCGTCGTCGACCTCGCGGCCATGCGCGACGCGATGAAGGCGCTCGGCGGCGATCCCCAGAAGATCAACCCGCTGGTGCCGGTCGATCTCGTCATCGATCACTCGGTCATCGTCGACGAGTTCGGCACGCCGAAGGCCTTCAAGCAGAATGTCGACCTCGAATATGCCCGCAACGGCGAGCGCTACCGCTTCCTCAAGTGGGGCCAGCAGGCGTTCAAGAACTTCTCGGTGGTGCCGCCCGGCACCGGCATCTGCCACCAGGTGAACCTCGAATATCTCTCCCAGACGGTCTGGACCAAGGAAGAGGACGGCGAGACCATCGCCTATCCTGACACGCTGGTCGGCACCGACAGCCACACGACCATGGTCAACGGCCTCGCGGTGCTTGGCTGGGGCGTCGGCGGCATCGAGGCCGAGGCCGCCATGCTCGGCCAGCCGCAGTCCATGCTGCTGCCCGAAGTCATCGGCTTCCGCCTGACCGGCAAGCTGAAGGAAGGCGTCACCGCTACCGACCTCGTGCTGACCGTCACCCAGATGCTCCGCAAGAAGGGCGTCGTCGGCAAGTTCGTCGAGTTCTTCGGCGAGGGTCTCGGCAACATGACGCTGGCCGACCGCGCGACCATCGCCAATATGGGCCCGGAATACGGCGCCACCTGCGGCTTCTTCCCCGTCGACGGCGAGACGCTGAACTACCTGACGACGTCCGGCCGCAAGCCCGAGCGCATCGCGCTGGTGGAGGCCTATGCCAAGGCGCAGGGCATGTTCCGCCTGGAAGGCATGGCCGACCCGGTCTTCACCGACACGCTGGAGCTCGACCTCGGTCAGGTCGTGCCGTCCATGGCCGGCCCGAAGCGTCCCGAGGGCCGCGTCGCGCTGGAGGCCGTCGGCGCCGGCTTCGTCTCCGCCATGGAGACCGACTACAAGAAGTCCGCCGAGATCTCGCGCCGCGTCGCGGTCGAGGGCCGTGACTTCACCATCGGTCATGGCGACGTCGTCATCGCCGCCATCACCTCCTGCACCAACACGTCGAACCCGGCCGTGCTCTTCGCCGCTGGCCTGCTGGCGCGCAACGCGGTGGCCAAGGGCCTGAAGTCCAAGCCCTGGGTGAAGACCTCGCTCGCTCCCGGCTCGCAGGTCGTCGCCGAATATCTGGCCGAGTCCGGCCTGCAGTCCGATCTCGACAAGCTCGGCTTCAATCTCGTCGGCTTCGGCTGCACCACCTGCATCGGCAATTCCGGTCCGCTGCCGGCGGAGATCTCCAAGGCGATCAACGATTCCGGCCTGATCGCCGCCGCCGTGCTCTCCGGCAACCGCAATTTCGAGGGCCGCGTTTCCCCCGACGTGCAGGCGAACTACCTCGCTTCGCCGCCGCTGGTCGTCGCCCATGCGCTGGCCGGCACGGTCAATACCGACCTCACCAAGGAGCCGCTCGGCACGGGCTCGGACGGCAAGCCGGTCTATCTGCGCGACATCTGGCCGTCGTCGCAGGAGATCAACGCCTTCATCGCCAAGCATGTCACCAACAAGCTGTTCCAGTCCAAATACGCCGACGTGTTCAAGGGCGACGAGAACTGGGGCGCGGTGCAGGCTCCCTCGGGCCAGACCTATGCCTGGGACGATGGTTCGACCTATGTGCAGAACCCGCCCTATTTCGTCGGCATGGGCATGAAGCCGGGCGCGATCACCGACATCAAGGGTGCGCGTGTCCTCGCCCTCCTCGGCGACAAGATCACCACCGACCACATCTCGCCGGCCGGTTCGATCAAGGCCGCGAGCCCGGCGGGCAAGTACCTCATCGACAACCACGTCGAGGTCGCCGACTTCAACCAGTACGGCACGCGTCGCGGCAATCATGAGGTGATGATGCGCGGCACCTTCGCCAATATCCGCATCCGCAACCACATGATGGGCCCGAACGGCAAGGAAGGCGGCTTCACGATCCACTATCCCTCCAAGGAGGAGATGCCGATCTACGATGCCGCCATGAAGTACCGCGCCGAGAAGGTGCCGCTGGTGATCTTCGCCGGCGTCGAATACGGCAATGGCTCGTCGCGCGACTGGGCCGCCAAGGGCACCAACCTTCTCGGCGTGCGCGCGGTGATCGCCCAGTCCTTCGAGCGCATCCATCGCTCGAACCTGGTCGGCATGGGCGTCGTTCCCTTCACGCTGGAGGAAGGCACGACCTGGGCTTCGCTCGGCCTGAAGGGTGACGAGACCGTCGTCATCCAGGGTCTGGAGACGGTGAAGCCGCGCCAGAAGATGGAGGCCGAGGTGACCTTCGCCGACGGTACCGTCAAGAGGGTGCCGATCCTCTGCCGCATCGATACGCTGGACGAGATCGAGTACTTCAAGAATGGCGGCATCCTGCAGTACGTGCTGCGCGATCTCGCGGCCTGAGGCCCTGTTCCGGTCTTGCCGCGCGGCGTTGCATTCGCCGCGCGGAAGTCGCCCGGCCAGCGGGCAGGCACATGCGGGACCGCATTCTGCAATCGATTGAGTTTCACGCCGACTTGCGTGATTTTCACCCAACCGTGAGTAGCCTTGGCGGTTGCCGCGAGACTAGAACGACCGCAGATAAGCTTGGGTGGAATTGAGATCGGGGCGGAATCCGATGGTCTTCGGCAAGGCATGCGGCGGTCTGCTTCTGGCGATCGTCTCCCTCGCGTCGGGGGCTGCGGTCGCGACGGAGCGTCCGCGCGCCGTGCTGGAACTGTTCACCAGCCAGGGCTGCTCGTCCTGTCCGCCCGCCGACCGCTATCTTGCCGACCTTGCCGACCGGCCCGACGTGATCGCGCTGACCTTCGCGGTCGACTACTGGGACTATCTCGGCTGGCGCGACACGCTCGCCAACCCGTTCCACGCCAAGCGGCAGAAAGCCTATGCCTATGTCCGCGGCGACCGTCAGGTCTACACGCCGCAGATGATCGTCAACGGCATGGGCCATGCCATCGGCTCCGACCGCGTCGCGGTCGAGCGGTCGGTCACCCAGACGACGGGCCATGTCGGCGTGCTGGCGGTGCCGGTCAATGTTTCGGTCAACGGCGACAGCGTCACGGTCCGGCTGCCCGAGCAGACCAATCCCTTCGTCGGTCCCGACAATCCCGCGACCGTCACCTTGCTGGGCGTTTCATCGCGTCAGCCGGTGGATATCAGCCGCGGCGAGAATCGCGGCCAGACGGTGACTTATCGCAATGTCGTGCGCGCCCATGCCAGCCTCGGCGAGTGGAGCGGCGCGGCCCGGACCTTCACGGTCTCCAAGCGCGACCTCGTCGGTGCGGAATGCGAACGCGTGGTCGTGCTGATCCAGGCGGGAACGATGCGCCGGCCCGGCGCGATCATCGGCGCCGCGATGGCGCAGGCGCAGTAGGCGTCCCGCTTTTCGGCTCTCGCATCTTCCGCGCAGGTTGGAACTGCTTCGCCTGGCCAATGGGTCAGGCGCGCGCCATCCAGACGATGTCCGGCGCCACGATGCCCGGCACGTCCTCTTCATCGATGCGGCGGACGGCGGCGACCGAGACGAGACCTTCGGCCTTCAGCGGGCAGATACCCTGGCGGACGAGTTCGCGGCCGAGGCTCTTGCGGACGGTGAGCGCCGCCGTCTCGGCCGCGTCGGCCTCGACGAACCTCGTGGCGGCAAATTCCGAGCCGGCGGCAAGAGCCGGTTCACCGCGCGCTTCACAACGATACCAGGGCATGATCCCGTCCAGTCCCAATCCTTTGCCGCCGGTTCAATCACCATAGAGTTGAAAGAACGTTGACAGCTTTGCTTAACCATTGACGCGCATCTGTGCGTCTGGTGGGTGAGTGTCCCGGGACGAGGTAACGGTTCGATGGCTGAACGCGCGCTGAAGGATTTCGCCATGTTTCCGCCGCGACGGGCGCTGCTCGTCGGTGGCGGGTCGTGGCTTCTGCTGGCGGGCTGTTCCTCGCCGCCGGTGCAGCCGTCGCAGCCGAGCTTCTACCGCAATCTCGCGCAGGCCGGCGCGCGCGTCGACGCCCCCATGGCCGCCGAGATGATCTCCGGTTATCGCCGCAACAACGGCCGCGGCCTCGTCGCGGTCGATCCCGTGCTGATGCGGGTGGCGGAGGCGCAGGCCAATGCCATGAGCGGGGCCGATCAGGTTGGTGTCCGGTCGGGGCCGCTGGCGACGCGGCTCGCCGGCGCCGGCTTCCGCCATGGCGCGGCGGTGGAGAACAATTCGGCCGGTTATATGACTCTCGCCGAAGCCTTTTCCGGCTGGCGGGATTCGCCGCCGCACCGCGCCAACATGCTGAATCCGGACGTCACCCGCATCGGCATCGCCACCGGCTATCGGCCGGGTTCGCGCTACCGGGTATTCTGGGCGCTGGTGCTGGCCCAGCCGCTGGCGGCCACCTGATCAGGTCGGATCGCCTGAGCCAAGATACCAGTCCATGATCTCGCGGCCCTGCATGAAGGCGATCTCCGGGCGTGAGGCCAGTTCGGCAAGCAACGTCTCGAGAACCGCGATCCGGTGCGGCACGCCCATGATGTAGGGGTGGATGGCGAAGGACAGCACCTTCGCGCCGCCGAGCGGGCCTTCACTCCGCGCCTCGGCGATCAGCCGGTCGGCCTGCGCCAGAGTCCGGTTCAGGAATTCGTCGGCCCCGTGGTGCTGGATCATGATGACAGGGATGTCGTTGAGCTCGACCGAGTAGGGCATGGTCAGCACCTCGCCCGCTGTCGTCTTCAGCCGCGCCGGCAGGTCATCGACCACCCAGTCCGCGATGTAGCGGATGCCGGCGGCAGCGAGGTGGTCGGCGGTCTCCAGAGTTTCTGTGAGGCCCGGCCCCAGCCAGCCGACCACCGGCTCGCCGGAGAAGGCGGAGAGCGTCTCCACCGTCCGGCGGATCATCGCCGCCTGATCCTCGATGCGATGGGTTGGCACCTGATGCCAGCCATGGCCCATGAATTCCCAACCGGCATCGCGCGCCGCACCCGCGATGCGTGGATAATCGACGGCGACGGAGCCGTTGATCGACAGGGTCGGGCGGATGCCGTGTTTGGCGAAGGCTTCCGCGAAACGCCAGAAGCCGACGCGCATGCCGTATTCGTGCCAGGCCCAGTTGGCGATGTCCGGCTGGAGGCTGGCGCCGGTCGGCGCCACCAGCACCTGCCGGGGCATCGGGTTGTCGATCCGCCAGTTCTCGACATTCACCACCGGCCAGATCGCCAGCAGCTTGCCGTCCGGCAATGCGATGCGCGGCCGGTCGATGGAGGCCGTGTAGGCGAGGCGCTGTTCGGGGCGGAGGGGCTCGGTCATGCGATGCACGTCCATGAAAAGCGAAGGAGCGTCTCAGGCCGCCCTCTTGGCATGGTGACTGTGGAGCTTCGCGCCAAGCTCGCGGCGGATGTCGTTGAACTCGGGGCTCGCGACGTCGCGCGGACGCGGCAGGATCAGCGGATTGTCGCTCTCGATGCGGCCGGGACCCGGCGTCATCACCACCACGCGGTCGGCGAGGAAGATCGCCTCCTCGATGGAATGGGTGACGAAGACCACGGTCAGGCCCGTGCGCTGCCAGATGTCGAGGAGCTCGTCCTGCAGGCGCTCGCGGGTCATGGCGTCGAGCGCGCCGAAGGGCTCATCCATCAGCACGATCTCGGCGTCGTTGGCGAGCACGCGGGCGATCGCCACGCGCTGTTTCATGCCGCCGGAGAGCTGGTGCGGATAGGCATTGGCGAATTTGGAGAGGCCGACCAGTTCGACGAACTTGTCGACCGTCTCCTTCACCACCGACCGCGCGAGGCCGCGCGATGCGGGGCCGAAGCCGATATTGTCGCGCACCGACAGCCAGGGGAACAGCGCATAGTCCTGGAACACCATGCCGCGCGTCGGATCGGGTCCGGCGATGGGCGTGCCCCACATCAGCGCCTCGCCGGACGTCGGCTGCTCGAATCCGGCGATGATCCTGAGCAGCGTGGACTTGCCGCAGCCGGACGCGCCGATCAGGCAGACGAACTCGCCCTTGCGGATCGTGATATTGGCGTCGTGGAGGGCGTTGATCGTCTGGTCCTGCAGCTTGAAGACCTTGGAGACCTGCCTGATCTCGATGATCGGCGTCTTGGATTCAGCCATGATGGGTCGGACTCCAGGCAAGCAGGCGGTTGCCGATCATCACGACGATCCGGTCGGAGATGTAACCGGCTATGCCGATGATGATCATGCCGCAGATGACGAGTTCGGTGCGCGACAGGGTGCGGCCGTCCATGATGACCGCGCCGAGGCCCTGCGGGACGCCGGTCATCTCGCCGACGACGATGACGAACCAGGCGAGGCCGAGGCCGAGCCTGAGGCCGGTGAAGATCGAGGGGAGGGCCGCGGGCAGCACCACCTTGTAGAACTGGGCATTGCCCTGACAGCCGAGCATGGAGGCGGCCTCGAACAGCTTCGGGTCCACCGAGCGCACGCCGAAGATCGTGTTGAGCAGGATCGGATAGAAGGCGCCGAGGCATACGAGGGCGAAGGCGGAGCGCGGGCCGAGGCCGAACAGGATCATCGATAGCGGCAGCCAAGCGGTGACGGGAATGGGCCGCATCACCTGCAGGAACGGGTCCAGCACCATGCGCGCGGTCGGGATGCGGCCGATCATCAGGCCGAGCGGCAGGGCGAAGAGCGCGGCCAGCGCGAAGCCGCCATAGACGCGGCCCATCGAGGCGAGGAGATGTGTGACCAGCGTGCCGGAAAAGGCGTCGTCGTAGACGCCGCCCCAGGCGAAATCGATCATGTACTCGCCGACCTCGTAGGGGGTCGGGATCAGGCGGGTCCAGCGCTGGCTGGTCGCGACCTGCCAGAAAGCGAGCAGCAGAGCGGGCACGATCAGCGCCAGTGCCGTTGGCTTCAGCCGCTCCCACAGGCTTTTGCCGGCCGGCCGGGCAACCGGCACGGAGGCGGGCGGCGCGCCTGTCTCCACCATGGCCATGGCCAATTCTCCCGTCGTTCCTGTCAATGAGGCGAGCGCCGCCCGCCGATGTCGTGGACGGCGCGGGTCGGGACCGGATCAGGCCGTGGCGATCTGGTCGGAGAATTTCGGGTTCAGGAACTTGGCGAAGTCCGGCAGGGCACGGATCTGGCGCAGCGACAGCATCTGCTCGGCATAGGTCTTCGCCTGCTTCTGCACGGTCTCATCGAGCTTCCAGACATATTCGATGTTGTTGGCGCCAAGCGCCTGCTCCACCGCCGCACGGTTCGCGCCGAGGCGCTGCACGGTGGTCTCGGCGACGACAGGCTTGTTGGCATTCATGAATTCCACCGCCTGGCGGTGGACTTTCAGCATGGTGACGATCAGGTCGGGATTTTTCGCGACCGTCTCCTCATGGGTGCCGAAGATCATGTTCAGGCCGCCCATGGCGGTGCCGTAGGGGTATTCCACGAGCTGGCCAACGCCCGAGGTGATCGACAGGGCCGGGCCCGGCTCGGCGCCGACATAGGCGTCGATGTCGCCGCGCGAGAGCATGGCGTGCATCTCGCCGAAGGGCACGCGAACGGCGGTGACGTCGCGGATGGAGAGACCCTCCATGCGCAGGCGTTCCATGATGAACACCTCCTGCGTCGAGCCCGGCCAGATGCCGACGCGCTTGCCCTTGAGGTCCTTGACCGTGCGCACGTCCGAGCCGGCCTTGGAGATGACGCCCATGCCCTTGTTGGAGAGCGCGCCGACCACCGTGACCGGTTCGCCCGCCGCGCCGCCCAGGATGGCGGCGGCGATGCCGAACGTGCCGAAATCAACCGATTTGGTGACGACGGCGTTCTTGCCGTCGGTCGGTGAATCGAAGGTGATGATCTCGATCCTGGTGCCGGCGGGCGCGAAGCGCTCGTAGAAGTGCGGCGGCATGGAATGGATGAGGCGTAGCGCGCCCATCTTGATCACGCGCTCCTGCGCGCGCGGCACTTGCGGGGCGGAGAGCGTGCCGGCGGCAAGGCCCGCACCGATGAGGAAGTGACGACGGCGGATCATGGCGTGGCTCCTGTGGAAGCGGCGGAACGGAACGCGCCCGCCTGTTTCTGCTTTCGGCCGGACTGGCCCCGGCACTCGTTGTCTTCTGCGGTCTGTGCTTCTGCGATCTCGCTCATGCGGCCTTGCCCGCGAGATGCGCGATGAAGGCGCGCCAGCCGCCGTGGGCGGTGATCTCTTCCGCGCCGGCAAGGCCCTGCGGCTCGACGAGGAAGCCCTTTGGCGTGGTGCCGTCGGCAAGGCGCAGCGTGCCGATGCCCAAAGGGCTCGGAATGGTGTTGACGAATGTGCCAAAGCCGGCCGGCGGCAGAGCCCAGACCTCGCAGGCGATCGGCGCGCCGGCGCCGTCCGCGACGCGGATCAGGCCCGGCCGCTTCGGCGGGCCGCCGGCAAGCGCATAGAGCCTGTAGTCGGCGGTGGTCGTGACCGCGCGGCGGAAGCTGGCGCCAAGGCTGGTCAGTTCGCCATTCAGCGGCATGCCCGACAGGTGCGCGCCGACGACGACGATCTCGATCAGGTCGCTTGCTTGGAGGTCGGTCAAAGGGGTCTCCATCATGCGGCGGCCGGGCGGGTTGCGCCGCGCCGCTTGGCGGCGGGCATTTCGAAAGCGGCGCCGAGGCGCGCGAGGGCGGCATCGCTGCCGCGCGGCCCGATGAACGTCACGCCGGCCGGCAAGCCGTCGGGACGGAACGGGCCGGGCACGGCGAGGGCCGCGAGATCCAGGAGGTTGACGAAATTGGTGTAGGTGCCGAGCCGGCTGTTGGGACCGATCGGATCGGCTGCGAGCTCGGCCAGCGTCGGGAAGATCGGGGCGGTCGGAACAGCCAGCGCATCGACGCGCGACCATGTCGGCTCGGTCGCGCGGCGCAGGGCGGCGAGCTCATAGAGGCCCTCGAAGGCGTCGGTCGCCGAAAACTTGCCGGCATTGCCGACGATGGCGCGCGTCACCGGGTGGACATCGTTCGCATTGGTCGCGAGAAAGGCGCGCATCGCGGCATGGCGCTCGGCGACCCATGGGCCGTCGTAGAGCAGTTTCGCCACGGCGAGGAACGGCGTCAGGTCAATCTCGATGATCTCGTCGGCCTGATCGCGCAGCAGCGCAATCGCGGCGCCGTAGGCGGCCTGCATGGCGTGATCGCCGAAGAACATCAGGCTCGCGGCATCCGGCACGCCGATACGGCGGGGCAGGGCGGCCTCGGCAGGCACGGGCCGCGAATAGTCGTCGGCGGCGTCGAAACCGCGCATGACCGCATAGGCGGCGAAGGCGTCATCGACCGTACGGGCGAAGACCGAGATGCAGTCGAGCGTGCGGCAGGCCGGCACCATGCCGCGCGCGGAGATGGCGCCGACCGAGGGCTTCAGCCCGACGAGATCGTTGAGGCCAGCCGGCACTCGCCCGGACCCTGCCGTATCCGTGCCGAGCGCGAAGGCGACGATGCCCTGCGCCACCGCGATGGCCGAACCGGACGAGGAGCCGCCCGGCACCCGCGCGGCGTCGAAGGCGTTGCGCGGCACGGGATGCGGCGTGCGCACGCCGACGAGGCCGGTGGCGAACTGGTCGAGATTGGTCTTGCCGATGACCAGCGCGCCGGCCGCGATGAGTTTCTCGACGGCGAAGGCGGAGCGGGCCGGCGTGTAGGCGAAAGCCGGGCAAGCCGCGGTGGTCGGCATGCCCGCGACGTCGATATTGTCCTTCACCGCGCAGGGCACGCCCCAGAGCGGGTAGAGCGTCGGATCGAAGGCCGGCAGCTTCGCGGCGGCGGCCTGAATCTCCGCCTCCGGCGCGAGATGCAGGAAGATACCGGGATCGTCCACCGCGCGGATGCGGGCATAGGCAGCCGCCACGACCCAGGCTGGCGTCGCTCCGGCGGCATAGGCGCTGTGCAGTCCGGCGATGGTGGGCGCGCTGTTCGGCATGGGCTTCCGGCGTGACGTGACGCGGAGCCTTCGCAACCGACGTGCCAAGCGCCGGCGGCCGGGCGGGCAAGCGGGACCGAGTGAAGGGAGAGAACGGATAGCGCGGGCGAAAGCGCTGTAGATTCAAGGCCTGCCGGACTTCAATGGTCGTCGCGCCGCGAATGGCGACCCGGAGGGAGGGCGGCAGTGCGCTCGGTAATTGTATGCAATAAGGCGATGCGCGGCACAAAGAGCCTAAAATTTAGGCTGTCAGCCCTAAGGCGATGCTGCATCCGACGTCTTTGCGAGGATGTCCCATGCCGCCGCGGATCGCGCGATATGGGCGCGCATGGCCGTCGCCGCGCGCTCGCTGTCGCCGCGCTGGATCGCCTGAATGACCAGCCCGTGCTCGTGATGTGAGTTGGTCAGGCGGTCGCGCCCCTCGAACTGCGCACGCCGGAACGACGCCAGCCGCCGCCGCGTGGCGGATGTCAGGTCAGCGAGATAGGCATTGCCGGAACCGCGATAGATGGCGACGTGAAAGTCGATATTGGCGCGGCTATAGGCATCGAGGTCGCCGTCGCGCACCAGCGCGGCCATGACGCGGTGCAGTTCGTCGAGCGCCTGCCGATCGGCGCTGTTCATCCGGATCGCGCATTGCGCGGCGCAGAGCGCCTCGAGTTCGCCCATCACCGCGAACATGTCCCTGAGCTCGGCGTGGTCGGGCTTGGCGACCACGGCGCCGCGATGCGGCCTGATCTCGACCAGTCCCGACGCCGAAAGCTGCCTCAGCGCCTCGCGCACGGGCGTACGCGATACCGAATATTCCGTCGCGATCTGCATCTCGTCCAAGGGCGCGCCGGGCGCCAGCCGGCCCGAGACGATGGCGTCGGCGAGTCGCGCCTGCAGTTCCTCGGAGCGCGTTGCGCGAGTCAGGGGCGGGGCGCTGGCCGTGGCGGTCATGACCGGTTCAGGGCAGGATCGACGGCAAGGCGAGGCGCAGCGGCCCGATCTGCAGCCGCCCGTCATTGGCGCGCAGGTTGAACAGTCGGGCGGGCTTGCCGTCGATATCGGTCGGGCGGCTCGCCATGGTCAGCGCGCCGGCGGCCAGCGGGCCGAGTGAGGCGCGCAGGCCGGTGGCATCCAGCGCGGCATCGATATTGGCGACGCGCAGTTCGATCTCGCCATCCGGCTTGCCGTCCGGGGTCAGCCGCACGACGCCCTTGGCCTGACCGAGCGCCGCGCCCTGCTGAACCTTCAGCAACACGATGTCCAGCGATCCGCCGGCCGCCTGCCATTGCGGCAACGGCAGGACCTGCGGCCGGCTCGGCGTGCGCAGGAGCTTGCGCGCGACGATCTGAAGCTCGGCATCGACCGGCCCCGTCGCCTGCGCGCCGAACAGCGCCTGTCTCAGGTTCGCGACGACATCGACGCTGATGGGGTCCGCGCGGTTCGGTCGCGTATGGAACTCGGTGCGCTCGGCGCGCAGCAGCGGCTGGCCGTCGCGCATGACCGACAGCTGGTCGATGGCCGATGAGGAATTGTCGTATCCGCCGATGGCGAGCTGGGCCGAGGCCTGGGCGAGGGTCCAGGTGGCGGTCAGCACGGAGGGGTCGCCTTCGGACACCATGGTCAGCGGCCCGGTCGCCTCGGTGATGACATGGCCGGGGCTCCAGATCTGCGAGACGACCTTCAGCCGCTCGAACCGGAACGTGCGGTACGGGCGCGTCTCGTCGCGCAGTTCCACGACCGGCTTCGCGCAGTCGATCTCCAGCCGGAAGGGATAGCCGCCGCTCGTGCGGTTCTGGCACTCGATGACGCGGCCATTGGCGGCTTCCGCCGCCAGCCAGCGCTGGATCAGGTCTTCCGCCCGGCTCGACCCCCAGTGCCAGATGGCGGTCCAGCCGCCGACTGCGACGGCGAGGGTGGCGACCGGAATGAGAATCGTCCTGAGACGCGGCATGGGAGAGGTCAGGTCCTGAGCTTGCTTTGCGCGGGCGGGCTCTATAGCAGAGCCCGCGCCCTTCGTCCTCACGGCTAGCATGTGCCATGGATCACGAGAACAGCGAACTCTGGGTCTTCGGCTACGGCTCGCTCATGTGGCGGCCGGGCTTCGACTATGTCGAGCGCGTGTCCGCCAAGCTGATCGGGCTGCACCGCTCGCTTTGCGTCTATTCCCACGTCCATCGCGGCACGCCGGAGCGGCCGGGTCTCGTTCTCGGCCTCGACCGTGGCGGCGCCTGCCGCGGCATCGCCTACCGCGTTGCGGGCGAGAAGCGCGCCGCGACCATCGCCTATCTGCGCGAGCGCGAGCAGGTGACCTCGGTCTATCTGGAGGTGTTTCGCCGCGTCACACTGGAGCGGCCGGGCAGCCCGGCGGTCCGGGCGGTGACCTATGTGGTCGACCGTGGCCACACCCAATATGCCGGACGGCTGTCGCTGGACCAGCAGCTGCACATCGTGCGGCAGGGCCATGGCCAGTCGGGCGCCAATCCCGACTATGTGAAGAACACCGTGCAGTCGATCGAGGATCAGGGCTTCCGCGATGCCGGCCTGCACTGGCTCGCGGCGCGGCTGTAAGGCTCAGAGAGCCTCGCCGCGCAGCAGGCGGGGCACGTCGCCGGTGATCCCGGCCGCCTGGCGGACGAAGAAGCCCTTGAGCGCGGGCATGCGGTCCACGAGGCCGAGGCCGAGATCGCGGATCGTGCGCAGCGGCGTGGAGCCGTTGGAGAACAGCCGGTTGAGCCCGTCCGTGGTCGCGCCCATCAGCGCGGTGTCGAAGCGCCGCCAGCGCTGGTAGCGGGCAAGCACGTCCGGCGCGCCGGGATCGAGGCCGAGGCGCATCGCCTCCGCGACACATTCGGCGAGCGCCGCCACGTCGCGGAAGCCCATGTTGATGCCTTGGCCGGCGATCGGATGAATGACGTGGGCGGCATCGCCGACCAGCGCCAGCCGCGCCGCCACGAAATCGCGCGCGACCTTGAGGCCGAGCGGATAGGCGGCCGGCTTGTCGACGACCTCGATGACGCCGAGACGGTGGCCGAACCGGGTCTCGAGTTCGTCGAGAAACAGGGGTTTGGGCAGCGCGCAGAGCCGCTTCGCCCGTTCCGTCTGCTCGGTCCAGACGATGGAGGAGCGGTTGCCCTTCAGCGGCAGGATCGCGAAGGGGCCGGCGGGAAGGAAATGCTCCTCGGCGCGGCCATGATGCTCGTATTCGTGGGCGACGGTGCAGACGATGCCGGACTGGCCATAATCCCAGCCGACCGTGCGGATGCCGGCCATGTCGCGGAGCCGCGAGCGGCCGCCGTCGCAGGCGACGAGCAGGCGCGCCGTCATGCTCTGCCCGTTCGTGAGGCGCGCCGTGGTGGCGGCCGTGTCGGCGGTGAAGCCGTCCACGCCGGCGGCGGTCAGCGTCACGCCCAGCGCCTCGGCGCGGGCGCGCAACGCGCGGGTGACGACGGCGTTCGGCGCCATCCAGGCGAAGGGCTCGCCCGGCGCGACCTCGCCCGCGAAGGTCAGGAAGACCGGCCGCACCGGGTCCATCGTCCGGCTGTCGGTGACGACCATGTCAAGGATCGGCTGGGCTTCGGGCTCGACCTGCTCCCATGCGCCGAGGGTCCGGAACATCCGGCAGGCCGCGGCCGCGAAGGCGGAGGCGCGGCCGTCCTCGGCGGGCGGGGCGGCAAGGGCCGGGTCCGCCACGGTGACCGTCGTGCCGCTCCCCAGCGCGTCCTTGATCGCCACGGCGAGGCACAGGCCGGCAAGGCCGCCGCCCGCGATGAGAATGTCGGTTTGGGATAGGTGGGCCGTCATGCCGATGGTCTAGCGCATTTCGCACGAGGTCGCGAGGCGCTTGGCAGGCGGACGGGCGATACCGGGAGCCGGATCCAGCTGACTGACCGAGATCAATGCCTCGCAGGCGGGATCGGTATTCTTGGGTGTGGATTCTTGGGGTGTGGGATCGATAGTCCGCAGCCGGCGGATGCCGTGAACGGCGCCCGAAGCCAGCCGCGCTGCGGCCGCGTCCATGCAACAGGAGGCGTCGCAGGTCTGACAAGAGGCCACGGAATCGCGGCCGAACTCTTTTATCGCTGCACGTCGCGACGACGCGCAGCGCCGAAATCCCGTCGATCCGGCGTCAGGCCTTGACCGCGAGATTGACCGCCTTCGGACCCTTGCCCCGCTTGTCGGGCTCGAGTTCGAACGACAGTTTCTGACCTTCCGCAAGGCTGGCGAGACCCGAGCGCTGGACAGCCGAGATATGGACGAAGATGTCCTTGCCCCCATCGTCCGGCTTGATGAAGCCGTAGCCTTTTTCGGTGTTGAAGAACTTGACGGTACCCGTCATCGACATGCCGGTCAGCCTTTCCGAATGCACTGCCGGTTCCGCACAATTGCGGACCTGGGAGAGCTCCGGACCAGGAATATCCGCGATGTTCCGGGCCCTGGGCGAGACCGGACCGCCGCCAGATCCTTGCCGCCCGGATCTGAGAGCCACAAGAAGCGTAACCCGGAAATTCAGGGATGCACAGCCCCCTTTCGTTGAATCAACGAAGGTTTCGCTGCGTCAATGCCACCGTTGTTCGCGGCGCCAAAGAAGACGTGGCGCAGGGTACGTTCGATATACGCCAAGTGGTCACGTTCTCGTCGGTCGTGCAGATGGCGAGGCGTTCGCCGCCGGTCGTTCTGAGGCAGACGGTCTGCCCGACGCGCCAATCCTGCCCCGACGCCCGGCAGGTGCAGGGCGGAAGCTCGACGGGCGGTCCGGGCGTGAAGGGCTGGCGCTGGGAAACGAGCTGCGGACGCGGCGCGGCGACATCCTCGGCCGCAACCGGCGCTGCGGCCAGAACGACGGCGGCAATGAGGAAAGCCGAGCGGCGCATGGCGCAAGCCTAGCACCGACCGGGCCCGCCTCCAATGGAGAAGCGTCCGCTGGAGCGCCGGATCAGCGGGCCTTCCGGCCGGCGACCATGTAGTTGACGTCGGTGTCGCGGGTCTCCGCCCAGCGGTCGCGCAGGAGGTCGTACCAGACGCCGGTCCGATCGAAGGCGCCGATGCCGCCGGCGGCCATCGCGGCGTCGAGCTCGCCCGGCGTGACGAACCTGTTCCAGTCATGTGTGCCGCGCGGCAGCCAGCGCAGTACATATTCAGCGCCGACGATGGCGAGCGCGTAGCTCTTCATCGTCCGGTTGATCGTCGCCATGACCAGCAGGCCACCCGGCTTCACCAGTTTTGCGCAGGCTTCGACGAAGAGGTCGACGTCGGCGACATGCTCGACCACCTCCATGGCGAGGACGATGTCGAAGGCCTCTCCGGCCGCGGCGAGGGCCTCCGCCGTCGTGGCGCGGTAGTCGACCGGCACGCCGGAGCCGGCGGCGTGGGCCTTCGCCGTTTCGACATTGGTGGCAGCGGGGTCGATGCCGACGACATTGGCGCCCATCCGCGCCAGCGGTTCCGACAGGAGGCCGCCGCCGCAGCCGATGTCGAGCACGCGCAGGCCCGCGAGCGCGCGCGGGGACTTCTCGTCCAACCCGAATTCGGCGACGGCCAGACGGCGGGTATAGGCCAGCCGCACGGGATTGAACTTGTGCAACACGGCCATCTTGCCGGTCGGGTTCCACCATTCCTCGGCAAGGCGCGCGAACTTCTCGACCTCGGCGGCGTCGAGGGTCGAGGGGGCGGCGCGGTCGGCGCTGGTTGCGGCTCCGGTCATGGCGGCCTCGTCTTGAGCGTCCGGGGTCTTGAGCATCCGGGGTCTTGAGCGTCCGAACGGATCGATCCGGATGCGTTGCCATACCCCCGATCGGCCGTTATGCATACGCGCCTTTTCGACCCCGGGGGCGCAGATCGCGCCGGATAGCCAGTCATGCCTCGCCTCGTGATGAAGTTCGGCGGAACCTCCGTCGCCAATATCGACCGCATCAAGAACGTGGCGCGACATGTCAAACGCGAGGTCGATGCCGGCTATCACGTCGCCGTCGTCGTCTCCGCCATGTCCGGCAAGACCAACGAGCTGGTCGCCTGGTGCAAGGAAGCCGCGCCGTTCTACGACCATGCCGAATATGACGCGGTCGTCGCCTCGGGCGAGCAGGTGACGTCCGGCCTTCTCGCGATCGTCCTGAACTCGATGGGCCTCAAGGCCCGGTCCTGGCAGGGCTGGCAGGTGCCGATCATCACCGACGAGGCCCATTCGGTCGCCCGCATCGCCGACATTCCCTCGGCCAATCTCGACGCCTCCTTCGCGGCCGGCGAGGTCGCGGTCATTTCCGGGTTCCAGGGCGTCACCCGCGACACCGGCCGCATCGCGACGCTGGGACGCGGCGGGTCCGACACGTCGGCCGTGGCGATCGCCGCCGCCATCCATGCCGAGCGCTGCGACATCTACACCGACGTCGACGGCGTCTACACCACCGACCCGCGCGTCGTGCCGAAGGCCAAGCGCCTCGACAAGGTCGGCTTCGAGGAAATGCTGGAAATGGCGTCCCTCGGCTCCAAGGTGCTGCAGGTGCGTTCGGTCGAGCTTTCGATGATCCATGGGGTGCGGACCTATGTCCGGTCGTCCTTCGACGATCCCGACAACCCGCAGCTCGGCACACTCATCTGCGACGAGGAGGAAATCGTGGAAAAGCAGGTCGTCACCGGCATCGCCTTCTCCAAGGACGAGGCGCAGGTGAGCATTCGCGCCGTCGCCGACAAGCCGGGCGTGGCCGCCGCCATTTTTGGCCCGCTGGCCGAGGCCAATATCAATGTCGACATGATCGTGCAGAACGTCTCCTCGGACGGCGCGACCACCGACATCACCTTCACCTGCCCCGGCGCCGATCTCGAGCGCGCCCGGCGGGTGCTGATGGACGCCAAGCACACGGTCGGCTTCAAGGCGCTGGAGACCGCCTCGGACGTGGTGAAGCTGTCCTGCATCGGCGTCGGCATGCGCTCGCACGCGGGCGTTGCCGCCAAGGCGTTCCAGGCGCTGGCGGACAAGGGCATCAACATCCGGGCGATCACCACCTCCGAGATCAAGTTCTCGGTGCTGATCGATGCAGCCTATACGGAGCTTGCCGCCCGCACGCTGCACTCGCTCTACGGGCTCGACAAGGCGGCCTGAGGTGATGCCGGCAGCGGGCCGCGCGCTGGTCCGCTTCCTGCCCTGCGCGGCCTCCAACCTGCTTTGCAAACGGCGGCGCGGCCCTTAATGGTGGGTTAGCGGCGCCCGTTCGCCGTTCCGTTGCAAGTCCCCGAGGGCTGACAGGGCCCAGATCGAGACCAGTCCGATGCGTCCGGCATTCGGCGGTCCGCGCCTTCTGCTTCGTCGCCTTCGCGAGGTGATGGCGGAGCAGATCTCGGCGCAGGAGCGCCTCGACAAGATCGTGGTGATGATCGCGGCCAACATGGTGGCCGAGGTCTGCTCGGTCTATGTGCTGCGCGTCGACGGCACGCTGGAGTTGTACGCGACGCAGGGCCTCAACCGCGAGGCCGTCCATCTTACGGTCATGCGGGCGGGCGAGGGTCTCGTCGGTCTCGTCGCCCAGACGGCCGAATCGCTGAACCTGTCGGACGCGCAGGAGCACCCGTCCTTCTCGTTCAAGCCGGAGACGGGTGAAGAGATATTCCACTCCTTCCTCGGCGTGCCGATCCTGCGCGGCGGCAACACGCTCGGCGTGCTGGTCGTCCAGAACCGGGCGCACCGCAAATACGAGGAAGACGAGGTCGAGGCGCTTCAGACGACCTCGATGGTTCTCGCCGAGATGATCGCTTCGGGCGAGCTCTCCGCGCTCGCCCTGCCGGGCCAGGAGCCCGCCGCCCGCCGCCCGCTTCACCTGCCGGGCGAGGGTCTGGCCGACGGCGTCGGGCTCGGCCACGTCGTGCTGCACGAGCCGCGCATCCAGGTCACCAAGCTGATCGCGGACGACCCCAACCGGGAAATGGCGCGGCTGGAGACGGCGATCGAATCGCTGCGCGCCGAGATCGACGACATGCTCGACAGCGAGGACGTGGCGCGCGGCGGCGAGCACAAGGACATTCTCGAAGCCTACCGCATGTTCGCGCATGATCGCGGCTTCGTGCGGCGGCTGAAGGAGGCGATCGGCACCGGCATCACCGCCGAGGCGGCGGTGGAGCGTGTCCAGTCGGACAACCGCGCGCGGATGATGCGCCAGACCGACCCCTATCTGCGCGAGCGGATGCACGATCTGGACGATCTCGCCAACCGCCTGATGCGCCAGCTCACCGGCGAGAAGCCGACCGCGCGCGAGGACCTGCCGGAAAACGCCATCGTCGTGGCCCGGCACATGGGGCCGGCGGCGCTGCTCGACTACGACCGCTCGCGTCTGCGCGGCCTCGTTCTGGAGGAGGGCGGCGCGACCAGCCACGTCGCCATCGTGGCGCGCTCGCTCGGCATTCCGACGGTCGGCCATGCGGAGAACGTCACCAGCCTCGCCGATCCGGGCGATGCCATCATCATCGATGGCGCCACCGGCGAAGTGCATCTGCGCCCCACCGGCGACGTCGAGAGCGCCTATGCCGAGAAGGTGCGGTTCCGCGCCCGGCGGCAGGCCCAGTACGCCGCCATCCGCGACATGCCGGCCATCACCAGGGACGGCGTCGAGATCAAGCTGAACCTCAATGCCGGCCTGATGGTCGATCTGCCGTTCATCAGCGAGACCGGCGCGGCCGGCATCGGCCTGTTCCGCACCGAACTGCAGTTCATGGTCGCGAATTCGCTGCCGCGCACCGCCGAGCAGCTCGACCTCTATCGCAAGGTGCTGGACGCGGCCGATGGTCGTCCGGTCACCTTCCGCACGCTCGATATCGGCGGCGACAAGGTGCTGCCCTACATGGATGTGGTGCAGGAGGAGAATCCGGCGCTGGGCTGGCGGGCGATCCGCCTCGGCCTCGACCGGCCGGGCCTGCTGCGCAGCCAGGTGCGCGCCATGCTGCGCGCGGGCGCGGGCCGCGAGGTCCGCATCATGTTCCCGATGATCGCAGCGGCCGAGGAATTCGACCAGGCCAAGGCCATCGTCGAGCGCGAACTGACGCATCTGCGCCGTCACGAGCACCGCATGCCCGAACGGGTGCAGGTGGGCGCGATGGTCGAGGTGCCGGCGCTATTGTTCCAGCTCGACGAGCTGCTGCCGCGCGTCGATTTCCTGTCGGTTGGCTCAAACGACCTCGTCCAGTTCATGTTCGCGGTGGATCGCGGCAACAACCGCGTCGCCAACCGCTTCGACGTGATGAGCCCGCCGATCCTGCGTGCCCTGCGCCTGCTGGCGCGCAAGGGTCAGGAATACGGCAAACTGGTCACGCTCTGCGGCGAGCTCGCCTCCCGGCCGCTGGAAGCCATGGTGCTGGCCGGCCTCGGCTACCGGTCGCTGTCGCTGTCGCCGGCCGCGGTCGGGCCGGTGAAGTCGATGATCCTCGAACTCGATCTCCGCCGGCTGGCCGCCGTGCTGGACCCGCTGATCGAGCAGCCCAAGGAGGGCGGCCCGTCGATCCGCGAGCGGCTGCGCCATTTCGCCGAGGCTGAAGGCGTGACGCTCTGATGCTGCCGACCCAGAAGCTGGATGCGCTGGTCGATCGGCGGGCGCTGGTCGAGGCCGAACTTGCCGCCGGCGTCGATGGCGAACGCTATGTCGCCCTGTCGCGCGAATTCGCCGAACTGTCGCCGGTGGTGGAGGCGGTCGAGGCCTATCGCGCCGCGCTGGCCGAGCTGGCTGACGTCGAGGCGATGCTGGGCGACGGCGGAACCGATGCCGAGATGGCGGCGCTGGCGCGCGAGGAGAAGCCGGCGCTCGAGGAGCGGGTCACCGATCTGGAGCACCGGTTGCGGCTCGCCCTGCTGCCGAAGGACGCGGCCGACGCCAAGAACGTCATCATCGAAATCCGCGCCGGCACGGGCGGCGACGAGGCTTCGCTCTTCGCGGGCGACCTCTACCGCATGTACGAGCGCTATGCTGCGCTGCAGGGCTGGTCTGTGGACGTGATCTCGCTCTCGGAGGGCACGGTCGGCGGCTTCAAGGAGATCGTCGCCGAGGTGAAGGGCGCCGGCGCCTATGCGCGGCTCAAGTTCGAGAGCGGTGTTCATCGCGTCCAGCGCGTGCCGGCGACGGAATCGGGTGGACGCATCCACACTTCCGCGGCGACCGTGGCGGTGCTGCCGGAGGCCGAGGAGGTCGATGTCGCCATCGACGAGAGCGACCTCAGGATCGACGTGATGCGGGCGCAGGGGGCCGGCGGCCAGCATGTCAACAAGACCGAGTCGGCCGTGCGCATCACCCATATCCCGACCGGCACGGCCGTGCTGGTGCAGGACGAGCGGTCGCAGCACAAGAACAAGGCGCGCGCCATGGCCATCCTGCGCTCGCGCCTGTTCGACGAGGCGCGGCGCAAAGCCGATGCCGGCCGCGCGGCGGACCGGCGGACGCAGGTCGGCTCGGGAGACCGTTCCGAGCGCATCCGCACCTATAATTTTCCGCAGGGGCGCGTGACCGATCACCGGATCGAGCTGACGCTCTACAAGCTGCCGGAGATCATGGCGGGAACAGCGCTGGGCGAGATCATCGACGCGCTCGTCGCCGACCATCAGGCGGGCCTCCTCGCGCTCGAGGGCGCGGCGTGATCGAGGCTGGCACGCCGCTGCGCGACGCCCGCAAGCGGCTCGCCGGGGCCTTCGCGGAAGCCGGTATCGCGGAAGCCGATTTCGACGCGCGGCTGATCGTCAGGCACGCCTCCGGCGTCGATCCCGCCCATCCCGGAGCGGCGGCCGATGCGCCGGTCGACGCGGTTTTGGCCGAGCGCATCGGGCTTCTTGCCAGTCGACGCCTTGCCCGGGAGCCGGTCGCGCGCATCCTCGGCGAGCGCGAGTTTCACGGCCTGTCCCTCACCCTCAATGCCGCCTGCCTGATCCCGCGCGACGATACCGAGGCGGTGGTCTCCGCCGCGCTCGATGCGATCCCGCGCGAATGTGAGGCCCGCATCCTCGATCTCGGCACGGGGCCGGGCACGATCCTGCTCGCCATCCTCGCTGAGCGACCGCTGGCACGAGGGCTGGGGGTCGACCTTTCGGAACAGGCGCTGGCGGCCGCGCGCGCCAATGCCCAGGCGCTCGGCCTCGGCGCGCGGGCCGGTTTCGCGACGGGCAACTGGACCACCGGGATCGGCGGTCCCTTCGACCTGATCGTGTCGAACCCGCCCTACATTCCCTCCGCCGACTGCGAGCGGCTCGACCCGGAAGTGCGCGACCACGATCCGCGCCTTGCCCTCGACGGCGGCGCGAAGGGGCTCGACGCCTATCGCGCCATTCTCGGTGACGCACGCCGCCTGCTCGCGCCCGGCGGTGTCGTGGCGCTGGAGCTCGGCATCGGCCAGGCTCACCCGGTCGCGGCGATCGCCCGCGATGCCGGGCTGACAATCAGGGCGCTGCGTTCCGATCTCGCCGGCATTCCGCGCGCGCTGGTTCTGGCCGTCCGGTAGTCAGGGCTTCGGCAGGCCGAAGACGAAGGCGCGGTGCTCCGCCGATCCGTGAAGCGACATCGCGGATCATCGCCACCACCACGGCGATGCCGGCACCGGCACGGCCAAACAAAAACCCCCGGCCGAAGCCGGGGGTTCGATTGGAGCGCCGGGATGGCGTGCCGGTTACTCGTTGCGCGAGCCGAGCAGCGACATCAGGAACTGGAACATGCCGACGAAGTCCATGTAGAGCTGGAGGGCGCCGAAAATGGCGGCCTTCTGCAGGATCGAGCCGTCATTGGCATAGGACAGGCTGTAGATGTACTCGTTCTTGATGTTCTGCGTGTCGTAGGCGGTGAGACCCGCGAAGACGAGAACGCCGACGACCGAGATGATCCACTGCAGCATGGTCGATGCCTGACCGGTGAAGGCGGCGATGCCGATATTCACCAGCGAGGCGATGATCAGGCCGAACAGGCCCATCATCAGGAAGGTGCCCATGCCGGACAGGTCACGCTTGGTCGTGTAGCCCCACAGCGACAGGGCGCCGAAGGACGCCGCCGTAATGAAGAACACGCGGGCGACCGACGAGTGAGCGTAGACGAGCAGGATCGTGGTCATCGAGACGCCGACCAGCGCCGCATAGACCCAGAACGTGATCTGCGCGGCCGGCGCGCTGAGCCGGTCGGCCCGGAACGACAGCAGCATCACCACGCCCAGCGGGGCGAGGATGACCACGAACTTGAACCAGCTCGTGAACAGGAAGGCGCCGAAGGGCGTCAGATACTGGCCGCTGCGGATCGCGAGAGCCGCGCCACGAGCACCGCGGGCGGCGAGGTTGGCGTCGCCGGTGACCGAGAGCATGTAGATGCCGAGAGCGGCGAAGCCGGTGATGGCCAGGCCGATCATCATGTAATTGTAGACGCCGATCATGTACGACCGCAGACCCTGGTCGATCTGGGCCTGCTGGACCGCCGTCGGCTGCCCGTAGCCGTAGCCACCATAGGCCTGAGCGTTCGGATCGTAGTGCGACATGGAAGAACCTCTGGGTTTCCCTCATCGGCGAGCACGCGAATGGACGCTGCTCTCCTCGCTGCCAAATATGGCTGAGCCCACGGCGGAAACAAGGCCAAACTTCCCGAAAACCCAGTAATTCCGGGCTTACGCGTCCCTTTGTCGCAATGCACCCGACGCCTTCCGTACAGGGGAAGCGCATCTCCGGCTCCGGCGCGAAGCCTTACATGTTGCGCAGCACGGGGGCCGGCTTTTCGCCGAGCGCGCGCCAGGTGCCGACGAGGCCGAAGCCGACGGTCAGCACCACCGCAAGCAGCACGATGCCGAGCGCGGCGAGCGGCGCGAAGGCGAAGGGGATGTTCATGACCTGGGTCGTGACGACCCAGGCCGTGACCGAGCCCGCCGCGAGCCCGAACAGCGCCGTCACCGCGCCCAGAATGGCGTATTCCGTTGCATAGGTGCCGATCAGCATGGGGCGCGTCGCGCCGAGCGTCTTGAGGATCACCGCGTCGTAGACACGCGCCCGGTGGCCGGCGGCGATGGCGCCGGCGAGCACCAGCACGGATGCGATCAGCGTCACGAGGCTGGCGCCACGAATGCCGGCGGCGATCTGCGCGGCGAGCTGGCCGACAGCCTCAAGCGCGTCCTTCACCCTGACGGTCGTCACCGCCGGGAAGACGGCGGCCGCTTTCTGCAGGAGGGCGATCTCCTCGGCGGCGCTCTTCTGCGCCGGGAAGGTGAGGGTCGCGAGATGGGCATGCGGCGCACCGCGGAAGGTGTTCGGCGAGAACACGACGATGAAGTTGATGCCGAGATTGTCCCACTGGATCCGGCGGAAATTGGCGATGCGGGCGGTGATGTTGCGGCCGAGCACGTTGACCGTCACCTCGTCGCCGACCTTGAGCCCGAAGCCGTTGCCCATGCGCTCGTCGAAGGAGACCAGTGGCGGGCCGGCATAGTCGGCCGGCCACCACTGGCCGGACACGATCTGCGAGCCCTGCGGCACTGAGGGGGCATAGGTGATGCCGCGGTCGCCGCGCAGCGCCCAGGCGATGTCGTCGCGGGCGCGGATTTCCTCCACCGGCCGGCCGCCGAGGCGTACGAAGCGGCCGCGCAGCATCGGCACCCGGTTCAGCTCGGCGTCCGCCGCTTCGCGCGCGATAAAGGCGTCGAAGCGCTGGGCTTCGGAATTGGCGATGTCGACGAAGAAGAACGACGGCGCGCGGGCCGGCAGCGCCTGCTCGATCTGCCGGCGGAAGCTGGCATCGACCAGTGCGATGACCGCGAGCAGCGTCAGGCCGAGGCCGAGCGAGAGCACCACGGCGGGGGTCAGCGCACCCGGCCGGTGCAGATTGGCGATGGCAAGGCGCAGGCCCGTTCGGCGCGGCCGGGGCAAGCGCATGGCCCCTTCCATGATCGCCCAGGCGACAAGGCGCAGCGCGACGAAGACGGCGGCGGCCCCCGCCATGAAGCCCATGGCGAGGCGCGGGTTGAACGAGGAGACGACGGACAGCGTGACGAGGGCCGCCAGCGCGCCGCCGGCGAGCAGCAGATAGCGCCGGCGCGGCAGGCGTCGCTCGCCATCCACGGTGTCGCGGAACAGGGCGGAGACCGGCACGTCATGGGCCCGCCCCAGCGGCCAGAGCGCGAAGGCGAGCGCGACGAGCAGGCCGTAGGCGGCGGCGATCGCGAGTTCGGACGGGTGAACCGAGGCATCGACCGGCAGCGGCAGGATGGCGCCGAACAGCCCGACCACCGCCCCCGGCAGCAGGGCGCCGGCAACGAGGCCGATGGCGGTGCCGACAAGCGCGAGCACGCCGATCTGGGTCAGCGTCGCGGCGAAGACCGTGCCGCCGGTCGCACCGAGCGCTTTCAGGGTGGCGATGTCGTCGCGCTTGCGGTCGACGAGGCTCGCGACCGCGTTGGCGACGCCGACGCCGCCGACCAGCAGGGCCGTCAGTCCGACAAGCGTCAGGAACTGGGAGAAGCGCTGTACCTGGTTGGCGAGCTGCGGCGAGGCGTTCATGCGCGAGCGGATCTCGAAGCCGGCCTCCGGAAAGCGGCGTGTCATGTCCTCGGCCGCGCGTCGCACATCGGCGTCGGAGGCGAGGCGGTCATCAAGACGCAGCTGGTACATCCAGCGGATCAGCGAGCCCGGCTGGATCAGGCCGGTGGCGCGGAAGGCGTCGAGCGAAAGGATCAGGCGCGGGCCGAAGCCGATGCCGGCGGCGAGCCTGTCCGGTTCCTGACGGATGACACCGGCGATGCGGACGGAGAGGTTGCCGAGGATCAGGCTGTCGCCGGCCTTGAGATCGAGGCGGGCGAGCAAGGCGGGCTCGACGAGGACGCCGTATTGTCCGTCGCGCTCGGCCAGCGCCTCGGTCGCGCCGAGCGGCGGCTCGGTCTCCAGCGCGCCGACGAGCGGGTAGAAGGCCGGTTCGACGGCCTTGATCTCGACGAGGGCCGAGCGTGGCGGCGCGCCGGCGGGCTCGACCCGCGACATGGCGCGGGTGGTGGCCATGGTGGCCGTCGTGCCCTTCTGGCGCAGGGCCTGGACGATCGCCTGCGGCAGTTCCTGATGGATGACCTGAAAGGAGGCGTCGGCGCCGAGGATCACGCGGCCCTCGCGGGCGAGACCATCGACGAGGCCGCGCGCGAACGAGCCGACACCGGCAATGGCGGTCACGCCGAGTGCGATGCAGGCGAGGAAGATGCCGAAGCCGCGCAAACCGCCGCGCAATTCGCGCAAGCCCAGGCGGATGGCGACGGGCAGGCGCGCCGGCCGCGCGACGAAGGTTATCAAGACACGCGCTCCGCCATGCGGATGTCCTCGACGATGGTGCCTGAGCGCAGACGCACGACCCGGTCGCAGCGTTCGGCCAGCGCCCGGTCATGGGTGACGAGGATCAGCGTCGCGCCGCGCTCGGCCTGCTTGGCGAACATCAGCTCGATGATCGAGCGCCCCGTGGTCTCGTCGAGATTGCCGGTCGGCTCGTCGGCGAACAGGATTTCAGGCTTGCCCGCGACGGCGCGCGCCAGCGCGGTCCGCTGCTGCTCGCCGCCCGACATCTGCGCGGGATAGTGGTCGAGACGGGCGCCGAGCCCGACCGCCTGCAATTCGGCGGCGGCCTTGTCGAAGGCGTCGCGGTCGCCGGCGAGTTCCAGCGGCACGGCGACGTTTTCCAGCGCCGTCATGGTCGGGATTAGATGGAAGGACTGGAACACGATGCCGGCATGTCGGCCGCGGAAGCGGGCAAGGCCGTCCTCGTCCAGCCGGGTGATGTCCGTGCCGGCGACGGCGATGGTTCCCGCATCCGGCCGTTCCAGCCCGGCCATGACCATCAGCAGCGTCGATTTCCCCGATCCGGACGGGCCGACGAGCCCGACGCTCTCGCCGCGCGCGACGCTGAGCGAGATGCCTTTGAGGATGTGGACACGCGAGGCGCCCGAGCCGAGCGACAGCTCGACCTGGTCGAGCAGCACGGCGGAAGAGGCATCGGCTTGGCGGTTCAGGGCATCCATCGCGGCGCTTCGGTCCATTTCGGCATTGCAACAAGGCACGGCCGACCCTAGATGGCAACGGGTTGCCGGCTTGGGAAGGGAACGCACGTGCGATACTTCGTGACCGCTCTCGTCGTTGCCCTGGCGCTTGTCGCCGTCCGTCCGGCCGAAGCGCAGACCCCGCGCGAGATCAGGATCGTCGCCCTGGGCGACAGTCTGACCGCCGGCTACCAGCTGCCTCCGGGCGATGCCTTTCCAGTGAAATTGCAGGCGGCGCTGCGGGCGCGGGGCCATGCCGTGTCGGTGGAGAATGCCGGCGTCTCCGGCGACACATCGACGGGTGGGCTGGAGCGGCTCGACTGGGCGGTCGGCGACGATGTCGATGCCGTGATCCTCGAGCTCGGCGCCAACGACGCCTTGCGCGGCATCGACCCCGGGGTGACGCGCCGCGCGCTCGACGAGATTCTGACCCGGCTGAAGGCGCGCAACATTCCTGTTCTCATCGCCGGCATGCTCGCCCCGCCCAATCTCGGCCCTGCTTATGGCGAGGCCTTCGGCCGCATTTTCCCGGAGCTTGCCGAAAAGCACGGAACCTTGCTCTACCCCTTCTTCCTCGACGGGGTCGCCGCGACTGCCGGCCTCAACCTTGCCGATGGCATGCACCCGAACGCGAAGGGCGTCGACGTGATCGTCGAGCGGATCGTGCCCAGGGCCGAGGAACTGCTTGTGCGTGCGCGGGCGCGGCCGCGAGGCTGACGCGTTCCCCCCACTTCCCCCATCAGGATATTTTCATGCAGACCCGCCCCCTCGGCCGCACCGGCGAGACCGTCACCGCCATCTGCCTCGGCACCATGACGTTCGGCGAGCAGAACACCGAAGCCGAGGGCCATGCCCAGATGGACTATGCGGTCTCGCGCGGCGTGACCTTCTTCGACACCGCCGAGATGTATTCCGTGCCGCCGAAGGCCGAGACCTACGGCTCGACCGAGCGGATCATCGGCTCCTGGCTGAAGGCGCGGGGAAAGCGCGACGACATTTTCCTGGCTTCCAAGGTCGCGGGCGCTGGCCAGTTCGACTGGCTGCGGCCGGACAAGGCGCCGACGCGTCTCACGCGCGCGCAGATGATCACTGCCCTCGAACAGAGCCTGAAGCGGCTCGGCACCGACCATATCGACCTCTACCAGCTGCACTGGCCGGAGCGGCCCGCGCCCTTCGGGGCCAATCCGACGCGATTCGACGCGGCCCTGTGGCAGGCGCGCGCGGGCGAGACGGCGATCGCCGAGCAGCTCGACGCGCTGGACGGCCTGGTGAAGGCGGGCAAGGTACGGTTCGTCGGCCTCTCCAACGAGAGCGCCTGGGGCACGATGTCGTTCCTGAAGGAATCGGACATGCGCGGCCTGCCGCGGGTCCAGACCGTGCAGAACGCCTATCACCTCCTCAACCGCACCTATGAGACGGCGCTCGCCGAGGTCGCCCTGCGCGAGCAGGTCGGCCTGCTCGCCTATTCGCCGCTCGCGCAGGGCTTTCTGACTGGAAAGTACCTCGACGGCGCCCGCCCGGCCGGCGCGCGGGTGACCCTGTTCGACCGTCAGCAACGCTATCAGAAGCCGGGATCGGAGGAGGCCGTGCGCGACTATGTCGGCATAGCCCGTGCGTTCGGCCTCGACCCAGCGGCAATGGCGATTGCCTTCGTCGCGAGCCGGCCGTTCGTCACCTCGGCGATTGTCGGTGCGACGTCGCTGAGCCAGCTCAAGACGGCGATCGACGGTGGCGAAACGGTGCTTTCCGACGAGATTCTCGCGCGGATCGACGAGGTTCATCAGCTTCGCGGCAATCCGGCTCCGTGAGGGCGCGAGGGCGATTCGCAGAATCCGCTTGGAATCCGGCGTCGGACCCGCTAATTTGAGCTTATGGGATTCGATGCGGTCCGGGGTCATATCCGCGCATCGAACATCGATACCGAACAGGTCTGGTGGGGCTGAGCAAGTCGGAGACGCGGCGCAGGGCGCGCGGCGATCCGATCCCGAAAGAGGACTAGGCGCGCGAGGCGCGCGGAAGGCCGGGCAGATGCCCGCGTCCTTGAACCCGATAGATCGTTGGATTTGCCGCCGTATCGGCGGAGCCGGGCCTGAAAGCCCTTGCGGCTCTGCCCATGGTGGCCGGATGAGATGGACGCGCCGCGCAGATGCGGCCGCCGCTTGAGGAGGTCGACAAAGGACCGACATGAGGAACGGCAACAACAAGCGAATGCGCGGCCGCAACAATCGCGGCGGCGGCAAGGGTCCGAATCCGCTGTCGCGGAGCTACGAATCGAACGGACCGGATGTGAAGATCAGGGGCACGGCCCAGCACATCGCCGAAAAATACCTTCAGCTGGCGCGCGACGCCCATTCGTCCGGCGACCCGGTCGCGGCGGAAAGCTATCTGCAACACGCCGAGCATTATTTCCGCATCATCGCGGCCGCTCACGAGGCGCAGCGTCAGCAGCAGCCACGTCCGGATGGTCAGCCCGTCGTCGAGGACGAAGGGGATGAGGACGACGACGACGATTTCGCCTCGCCCTTCGACAAGCGGTTCGAATCGCCTGTCTTCGTGCGCCCGGAACAGCCGCCACAGCAGAATCAGCAGCCGCGCGGCGATTTCGGCGGGGGCCAGCGCGACTTCCAGGGCGAGCGCCGCGATTTCCAGGGCGGCGAGCGGCGCGACTTCCAAGGCCAGAACCGCGATCGCGACCGGTTCCCGGACCGGCAGGATCGCCCGCGCTTCCAGGAGCGCCCGGACCGTCAGGACCGTCCGCGCTTCCAGCAGGATGCGGGCGGCGGCGAGCAGCCGGACGTTCAGGGCGCCGCGCCCGAGGGTGACGGCCAGCGTCAGGACGGGCGTCCCTACGAGAGCCGCCGCGAGCGCTTCGAGCGCCGCCGCGCCGAGCGCTTCGCCGAGCGGCAGTCGCGCCGCGAGGGTTCCGGTTTCGATCAGGACGAGGGCGGCGAGCCGGGCGATGCGCCGCGGGTGAGCAGCGACCGGCCGGCTGCCGAGCGGTCTTCTGCCGAGAGGTCGCCGGTCCGCGAGGAGGAGACGGGGAGCCTTGGCCTGCCGTCCTTCATCACCGGTGGCGCCGTGTCCGCTCCGGCTCCCGTTCAGGCCGAGGACGAGGCAGCGCCCGCCCCGCGCCCGCGCAAGCGCAGGACGCCGCGGGTCGAGGACGACGCGTCAGCGGAAGCCGCCGAAAAGACGCCGGCGGCCGAGTAGGCCGGCCCACCATCCCGGTTGCAAAGGGCGCGTCCGCCGGGCGCGCCCTTTTTGCTGCCCGGCCCGGATTTGCCGGCCGGCATGGCAATCTCCCGTTCCGGCCGCTTGCCCTCGCGCCGCGCTTGGCGGTAAAGCGCCGCAGCGGCAAAAATTCCAAGGACATGGCCATGGCCACGCACAAGCTTCTCATCCTGCCCGGCGACGGCATCGGCCCGGAGGTGATGGGGGAGGTCGAGAAGGTCGTCGGCTGGTTCTCCAAGCAGGGCATTGCCGGCTTCGAGACCGAGCGCGGCCTTGTCGGCGGCACGGCCTATGACGCGCATGGCGAGGCCATTTCCAACGCCGACATGGCGCTGGCGCAGGCCGCCGACGCCGTGCTGTTCGGCGCGGTCGGCGGGCCGAAATGGGCCGACGTGCCCTATTCCAAGCGCCCGGAAGCCGGCCTCCTGCGCCTGCGCAAGGATCTCGGCCTGTTTGCGAATCTCCGGCCGGCCATCTGCTTCCCGGCGCTCGCGGCGGCCTCGTCGCTGAAGACCGAAGTGGTCGAGGGCCTCGACATCCTGATCGTGCGCGAGCTGACCGGCGGCGTCTATTTCGGCGAGCCGAAGGAGATCGTCACGCTGGAAGACGGCCAGCAGCGCGCCATCGACACGCAGCTCTACACGACCTCCGAGATCGAGCGGATCACCCGCGTCGCCTTCGAACTGGCCAAGACGCGGCGCAACAAGGTCTCCTCGGCCGAGAAGCACAATGTCATGAAATCAGGCGTTCTGTGGAAGCAGGTGGTCACCCGCGTCCACAAGGCCGAGTTCGCCGACATGGAGCTGGAGCACGTGCTGGCCGACAATTGCGCCATGCAGCTCGTCCGCTGGCCGAAGCAGTACGATGTCATCGTCTGCGACAACCTGTTCGGCGACATTCTGTCGGACGTGGCGGCCATGCTGACCGGCTCGCTCGGCATGCTGCCCTCCGCCTCGCTCGGTGCCGAGGACCCGGCGACCGGCAAGCGCAAGGCGCTCTACGAGCCGGTCCACGGCTCGGCGCCGGACATTGCCGGCAAGGGCGCGGCCAATCCGATCGCGACGATCTCGTCGTTCTCGATGGCGCTGCGCTATTCGTTCAAGCTGGTGGAAGCCGCCGACATGCTCGACAAGGCGGTGACCAATGTGCTGGCCAGCGGGCTGCGCACGGCGGACATCAAGTCCGAAAACACCCATGTCGTCGGCACGGCGGCGATGGGCGACGCGATCGTGAAGGAGCTTCAGCGCCTCGCGGCGTGAGAGCCCGCCTGCTCGCGTCGTGCCCGGCCTTGTGCCGGGCATCCGCGACTTGAACCCAACCGATGAAGAAATTCGTGGATGGCCGGCATAGTCGAGGCAGTGCCTCGACGTGCAAGCTAGGGAATGGCGGTCAAAGGCCGCCTATGCCCGGCCATGACGGAAAGAGTTGCGCGCGCGACGAGCGATGCGCGAACGGGGCCGCGCTCAGGTCCGGAAGTCGATGTTGAGGCCGGGCTTTGCCATCTGCTTCGGCTGCTTCGACGTGCCGATGGTGGCGGTGAAACCTTCCATCCGCGACAGGTGCTGGCGCGCCTCCGGCGAGAGGGTCACGGTGACGCCGGCGACGCGCGTGCGCGGCGCGGCTTCCGTCCGGGCGGGAGCAGCCGCCTGGCCCGTGGCGGTTCCGCCGGCTCCGGCGGGGCCGACGGCATTCGGACCGATCTGACCAACAGCCATGTGCGCCTCCATCGTGGTTCGGCGCGCACCTTGGGCGTTTATGGTTAATGAAGGGTAAAGCGGCCGTCTTGCGACGGATCAGAGCCGGTTCGTGCGCAGGGCCGGACGGCCGCCGCGCTCGGTCGTGCCGACAGGCGCCGAGGCAGCGCCCGCGCCGGGGCAGGCCTCCTGCCGGCGCAGTTCCGCGCGCGCGAAAATGCCGGCGACGGCGGGGTCCCGGAGACCAACGGCGAAGATGCGGTCGGCGAAGCATGTCGCCTCCGCGCGGCTGACGATTTCCGGGCCGGCATTGCAGGTCCATCCGGCGATGCGCAGGCGGGCATCCGGTGCGCGCACGAGGAAGGCGAGGCAGGCCTTGGCGCCGTCATCGCCGGCCAGCATCACGTCGGCGGTCGCGGCCGCGCCGAACTTGGTCTCCAGCGGCAGCGGGCTGGCGCTCACGCGGGCGATCAGGCCGAGATCGGAAAACAGCGCCGACAGCTCGTCGGCGGCCGACGCCGGGTCGAGCTCGCCGCGATCGACCACCACGGCGGCGTGACGCCGGCCGTCGGAGGCCTCGCCGAACTGGAAATGCTCGCGCGACAGGCCGTCAGCGCGGCGCAGCACGGTCATGCGCTGGCCGAGCGGGCGCCAGCGGGGCGCATCGACGTCGAAGCCGGCATGGCGGGTCGCGACCGTGCGCCAGACGGGCGCTGCCTCAACCGGGTCGGCCGCCTCGCGCAGCTCCGTCGCCTGCTGCCCGCCCGCGCGCGCGGCAAGCGACAGCGCGGCGATCGGCAGCCCGACAATGGCGCCGAAGACCACGGCGAGCGCGACGGTCCGAACGGACATGCGCTCGCGCAGCGGCACGGTGGCTCGTCCCCCAAGGCGCATCGGCAACCTTCCCCAATCCCTCGGGGCCATGATGGGGGGCAGCTGTCTGGGCCGGGTTGCCGGACATGGTTGATGCCGGGTGAATGCGCATCGTGGTGAAGGTTTCGTCACCGTGCGGGCTGCCGCCGCCGCAAGCGTTGCGCGGCCGCAACATCGGACGGAAACCCGCGCCGGGACATGGAATGACTCGTTGACTCTGATTGCCGGTTTTTCTGACTTGGCAACTGCGAAGAAACCGCCGCCGCGGATTCCTGATGTCATCCGTCGGGAGCCGTAAAGGCGGCGTGGGAGAGGGTCATGGGGACTGGAGTCATCCGGCGGCTGGCGGCCGCCGCGGTGGGCGCGTGTGCGCTTGCCGGTATCGCGGCGCCGGGCGCGGCAGAAGCCCGCGACGTCATCAGGTTCACGGCTTCAAGCGCCGAGCCGGGCACCATCATCATCCGCAATTCGGAGCGCAGGCTCTATTTCGTGCAGGCCGACGGCACGGCGATCCGCTATCGCATCGCAGTCGGCCGCCCGTCCGAGCAATGGCTCGGCGAGACGGTGGTGAACGGCCGCCACGTGCGTCCGGCCTGGTCGCCGCCGGCGGTCGTGCGGCGGTCGAATCCGGCGCTGCCCGATGTCATTCCGGGCGGCGCGCCGAACAATCCGATGGGCGAAGGCGCCCTGACGCTGGCGGGTGGGGAATATGCCATTCACGGCACCAGCGCCGGCATGCGCCGCTCGATCGGCACGGCCGCTTCCTTCGGCTGCTTCCGCATGCTGAACGAGGATGTGGTCGACCTGATGAATCGCGTCGGCGTCGGCACCCGCGTGGTGGTGACGCGCTGATTCAGATGCTCGGAGGGGAGCGCTGAAGAGGGCCCGGCCGCAAGGCCGGGCCTTCTGCTTTTCAGGCCCTCAGCTTGCCGAGCCAGTCCCGCGCCAGACGGATGTCGGCCTGGGTCAGGCTGTGTCCGGCGGGCAGGACTTCGTGCTCGACATTGGCGCCAGACGTCTCGAACCGCCGGGCGAGCTCCGCTGCGTTCGCCTCGGGGATGATCGGATCCATGGCGCCGGTCAGCATGAGGATCGGCTTGCCGGCAAGATCAGGTTTCGGTGCGTCGGCCAGCGGCGTCATGGCGCGGATCAGGACCGCGCCGGCGAGCGCCTCCGGCCGCAGCAGCAGCAGCGCCGCCGCGATGTTCGCGCCGTTGGAGAAGCCGACCGCGACGGGCGCGGCAAGGCCATGGCGCTCGCGGGCCTCCGCGATGAAGTCGCCGAGGTCGTTGGCGCGGCGGATCACGTCGGCCTCGTCGAACACGCCTTCGGCCAGCCGCCGGAAGAAGCGCGGCATGCCGTTTTCCAGCACCTTGCCGCGCGGCGAGACGATGGCGGCTCCAGGTGCGATCATCTGGCCGAGCGGGATGAGATCGTTCTCGTCGCCGCCGGTGCCGTGCAGCAGCAGAAGCGGCGGCCGCGAGGCATCCGTGGCGGGCACGTGGCGATAGGTGAACGAGGAAGCAGTGGCGACGGTCATGGCGACCTCCCGAAGCCTGCGCCTTTGGCGCGGCGATGAAGTGAAGGAACTCCCCGCGCCGGATGCGCGGGGAGCGTCTGGTCCTGTCAGGCGAGCGCCGGCAGCACGGCCTCGATGCGGCTGCGCTGCGCCTCGTATTGCGGCGGCAGCTTCAGCGCCTCGCCGAGGCTGGCGACCGGCTCGTCGATCGAGAAGCCCGGCTCGTCGGTCGCGATCTCGAACAGCACGCCGCCCGGCTCGCGGAAATAGACCGAGCGGAAGTAGTTGCGGTCGCGCTGCGCGGTGACGCGCTGGCCGTGGGTTTCGGTCAGCTTCTTCACCATCGCCGCCTGCTCCGCATCGTCGGCGGCACGGAAGGCGATGTGATGCACCGAGCCCGCACCCTCGCGCCCCGGCAGGAAGCCACCAGCCGAGCGGACATCGACGATGCCGCCGATGGCGGTATCCGCTGCCCGGTAGCGCACGGTCGTGCCCTCGCGGCCGGCCTCGGCAAGGCCGAAGACGTCGCTGAGGATCGCGCCGGTGCGGCTGCCCTCGTCGACCAGCAGGCTGACGCCGTGGAAACCGCGAATGGCGTGCTCGGCCGGGATGTCGCCGCCGGCCCAGCCCGGCTCGTCGCCGATGCCGGCCAGGCAGACCAGCGACAGCTTCATGCCGTCGGGATCGGAGAACGGCAGAACCGTCTCGCCGAAGCGCCTGGTGATGGTCTCGTGCGGCACGCCCTTCTCGATGAAGCGCTGCGCCCACCAGCCGAGCGAACCCGCGGGTACGCGAAGCATGGTCTCCTGCGTCTGGCCGATGCCGATCCGGCCGGGAGCGGCATGCTCCCAGGGGAAGAACGTCAGGATCGTGCCGGGCTGGCCGGTCTCGTCGCCGTAGTAGAGGTGATAGGTGCCGGGATCGTCGAAATTGACGGTCTTCTTGACCAGCCGCATGCCGAGCGTGCCGACGTAGAAATCGACATTGCGGCGGGCCGGGCCGGAAATGGCGGTGACGTGATGAATGCCGTTGCGGGTCATGGTCCTGTCTCCCGGTGAGGCGGAAGGCCTCGTGTGTTGGAGACAAGATAGGAGCGGCCGCCGGCGGCGCTATCGTGAATTCCTTGCGTCCGCGCAATCAGATCGTGCAAATCTCGCGGGAACGAATTGCGAGATTGCGGGCCCCGCTATTTCTTCGGGAAGACGTAGATGAAGGTGGCCATCTCGGTCTCGGGAGTCTTGTCGGGATCGCGGACATATTCCTCGACGAAAGCGTCCTCGGCGGCGATGCCCCGCTCGTCGAGATGGTTGGTGATCTCGTCGTAGGTCTGTTCCATCGTGTCGTAGCCGCCGTGATGGACGAAGCGGATGGCGCGGCCGGCGGGCGTCTCGCCCGGCTTCGCCGGCGTCAGGCGCGCGGGATCGCCGTCGATCCGCGTGACGGGCAGGATGGCCTCGTAGTCGACCTGATCGTCGGAGGACGAGACAAAACGGATCATCGGCGGGCCGGAGGCGGTCAGCCCGTTGGCGCTGGCGATGCGGGTGAGTTGCTCGATCGCCTTGCGAAACGTGCCGTAAAGGTCGTCCCAGGTGGTTTTGCCGGGCAGGATGACGGCGGGCCTCGCCTCAAGCGTCACCTCGTCGCCGAAGCCGGCGCCCTGCACGACTTCGTCGGAGGGGAGCACCGAGGCCGGCGCGTCGGGTGCGGCGACGGCGGGGGGCGCAGCCGGGGCCGCGGGAGCAGGTGGCGCGGGATCGGCAGGCGCGGTCGGCGGCGGCGATGGCGCGCGCTGCGTTTCGGCGGGAGGCGCCGCGGGCGCCTGCGCGAAGGCTGTTCCCGCTGTCAGCGCCGCTGCCGCGAGAACACCCAGGAAGACCGTCGTGACGAGAGCCGTCATGGCCCGCCCATCCTTCGCCTGCACCAGCGCCCCGCGCCGGCCATTTTGATGCGCGGCACGATAGCCTATATAGGAAAGTCGCATCGTGTCCCTTTCATCACATTGACGCACCAACTCCGTCATCGGATCACGGCCCGACGAGAGCCCGGTGTCACGAGACCAACGTCATGAGCGCCCTCGCAAACCATCCGTTCTGGAAGATGAACGGCGCCGGCAACGAGATCGTCGTGGTCGACCTGCGCGGATCGAGCCATGTCGTGACCGCGGCTGAGGCGCGGGCGATCGCCGCCGGTGAGCGATCGCGCTTCGATCAGCTGATGGTGCTGCACAGGCCGAGGACGCCCGGCACGGCCGCCTATATCCGCATCTACAACACCGATGGATCGCAGGCGGGCGCCTGCGGCAACGGCACGCGATGCGTCGCCTGGGTGCTGACCGAGGAGACCGGCCGCGACCATCTGGTGGTCGAGACGGTCGCCGGCCTGCTCGACTGCCGCCGCACCGGGCCGCATGCCTTCTCGGTCGACATGGGCGAGCCGCGCTTCGGCTGGCAGGACATTCCGCTCGCCGAGGAGTTCCGCGACACCCGCGCCATCGAATTGCAGATCGGGCCTATCGACGCGCCGATCCTGCATTCACCGTCGGTCGTCTCGATGGGCAATCCGCACGCGGTGTTCTGGGTCGACGATCCCTATGCCTTCGACCTGCCGAAGATCGGGCCGATGCTGGAGAACCATCCGATCTTTCCGGAGCGGGCCAACATCTCGCTCGCCGCCGTCAAGGCGCGCGATCACATCGTGCTGTGGGTCTGGGAGCGCGGCGTCGGCATCACCAGGGCCTGCGGCTCGGCCGCCTGCGCGGCGCTGGTTGCGGCCGCCCGCACCAAGCGGACCGACCGCGCCGCGCGTATCAGCCTGCCCGGCGGCGAGCTGTTCATCGAGTGGCGCGAGGACAACCACGTCATCATGACCGGGCCGACCGAATTGGAACATACCGGCACGTTCGACCCGGCCCTGTTCGCGTCGGCTGCCTGAGCCATGGGCGTCGAGGTCGTCACCTTCGGTTGCCGGCTGAACACCTCCGAGTCTGAGGTGATGCAGAAGCTTGCCTCGGAGGCGGGCCTGTCCGACGCGATCGTCATCAATACCTGCGCGGTGACCGCCGAGGCGACGCGGCAGGCACGTCAGACCATCCGCCGCATGAAGCGCGAGAACCCCAACGCCCGGATCGTCGTGACCGGCTGCGCGGCGCAGACCGAGCCGGAAATGTTCGCCGGGATGGCCGAGGTCGACCGCGTCATCGGCAATGACGAGAAGATGAAGGCGGAGGCCTGGGGCGAGACCCGGCTGGCGCTGTCACGTGGGCCGGATTTCGGCGTCGCAGCGACCGAGAAGGTCGCGGTCAACGACATCATGGCGGTGCGGGAACAGGCGCTGCACCTCGTCGACGGGCTCACCGGGCGCTCCCGCGCCTTCGTCCAGGTGCAGAACGGCTGCGACCACCGCTGCACCTTCTGCATCATCCCGTTCGGCCGCGGCAATTCGCGCTCCGTCCCGATGGGGGAGGTGGTGGAACAGGTCCGCAAGCTGGTCGAGAACGGCTATCGCGAGGTCGTGCTGACCGGGGTCGACATCACCAGCTATGGGCAGGGCCTGCCGGGTGAGCCGAAGCTCGGCGCGCTCACCAAGGCGATTCTGAAACATGTGCCGGAGCTGGAGCGGTTGCGCATCTCGTCCATCGATTCCGTCGAGGCCGACCGCGACCTGCTCGACGTCATCGGCGGCGAGGCCCGGTTCATGCCGCATCTGCATCTCTCGCTGCAGGCCGGCGACGACATGGTGCTGAAGCGGATGAAGCGGCGGCACCTGCGCGCGGATGCAATAGCCTTCACGGATCAGGTGAAGCGGCTGCGGCCCGACATGGTGTTCGGCGCGGACATCATCGCGGGCTTTCCGACCGAGACGGAGGACATGTTCGCCCGCTCGCTCGACATCGTCGGCGAGTGCGACCTGACGCATCTCCACGTCTTCCCGTTCTCAGCCAGACCCGGCACGCCGGCGGCGCGCATGCCGCAGGTCGCGCGGGAGGTCGTGAAGAGCCGCGCCAAGCGCCTGCGCGAGCGCGGCGAACAGGCGCTGCGCGCCCATCTCGACGGCATGGTGGGCCGTGGCTACCGCGTGCTGACCGAGACGACCGGCATGGGCCGCACCGAGCATTTCACGCCGGTCCGCCTCAACGCGCCCATCGAGCCCGGCGTCATCGTCGACCTGACCGTGGCGGGCCACGATGGCCGCGAGGCCATCGCGGCCTGAACGGCGTCAGCCGCCGGCGGCCTGCCGCACGAGCGGACCGTATTTCTCGGCATCGCTGGCGAGTTCCGCCTGGAAGGCCTCGGGCGTCGAGGTCACGAGGGTCACGCCCTGCTGCTCGAAACGCTGGCGCATGTCGGCCGCGCCCAGCGCCTCCTTGATGTCGCGCGCGATCTGGTCGACCAGCGGTTTCGGCAGGCCGACCGGGCCGAGTACGCCGAACCATGCGTCATAGGCGAAACTGGCAAGGCCGGCCTCCTTGAAGGTCGGGACGTTCGGCAGCTGCGACATCCGCGCATCGCCGGTGACCGCGAGGGCGCGGATCCGGCCGGCCTGGATCAGGTCGCCGCCGACGTTGAAGAAGGTGAAGCAGAAGGCGGAATCGCCTCTAAGTACGCTGGTCTGGCTTTCCGGCATGCCGCGATAGGGCACGAGCTGCATCTGCGTGCCGGTCGCGTGGCGGAACACCTCGGCCGCGATGCCGGTGGAACTGCCAAGGCCGGCGGAGGCATAGTTGAGCTGGCCCGGCCGGGCTTTCGCCGTCCTCACCAGATCGTCCACCGTGCGGATGTCGCCCTCGGCCGGCGCGATCATGATCGAGGGCATGGAGGCGACCTTGGCGATGGCGACGAAATCCTTCACCGGGTCGAAGGTCGCGTCGCGGTTGACCGCGCGGATCACCACATGGCCGTTGGAGGTCAGCATCAGCGTCAGGCCGTCCGCCGCCGCCCGGGCGACGCCGCCGGTGCCGGCAATGCCGGGCCGGTTCTCGACGATGACCTGCTGGCCCCATTTCTCGCGCAGCTTCTCGGCGAGGGAGCGGGCGAGGATGTCCGTCATGCTGCCGGCCGAGAAGGGCACGATCAGCCGGACCATCTGGTTGGGATAGGCCTGGGCGCGGGCGCCCTGGGCTCCAAGGAAAGCACCGGCCGACGCCGCGCCGGCGCCTATGAGCAAGCCTCTGCGATCGAGGGGCATGGGGGGATCCTCCGGGGGGCGTCATTCTTGTCGTTGGTCCTGACATGCCGTTGGCTCAGGCCGCCGGCTTCGGCAGCGGCATGGCGAGCAGCACGACCACGGTCCTGTTCGTCTCGTTCTTCAGGGCGCGGATTTCGTTGGGAGCGATGCGGCAGCTGTCCCACTGGCGCAGAACCGCCGTCTCGCTGTCGGTCTGGATGGTCAGTTCGCCGTCGAGTACCACATAGATCTTCTCCTCCGGCGAGGCGGAAGGATCGATATGCCCGCCGGGCAGAAGCTGCGAGACGCCCAGCCACATCGTTTCCGAGGGACCCGCCTCGCGGCCCTGCATGCGCAGCATCCGCATGTCGTGATGGCCGGGAGACTGATAGGGCTTCAGGTCGGCGAAGCGGTTGACGTGCATCGGATCACCCGTTGGGCAGGAAGACGACGCGGTCGCGTGAGGCGCCGAGCACCGCGATATAGGCGTCGCGCGCCCTGTCCAGCGGGTAGATGGCGCGGCTCTCGATCGGGAACGGCTTCAGCGCACCCGATGCGAAGCCGGCTACGAGATCGCGGAGAACGTCGGCCGTCGCGGTCGAGGACAGAGCCAGCGTGTCGATGCCGACATAGGTGTGGCGGCCGCGGTAGAAGGCGAAGATGTCGAAGGCGACCGGCTGCTTCACCGATGCGATCATGATCATGCGGCCAGTGACGGCCAGCGATTTCGTGCCCGCCTCGTGATAGGGCTCGCCGACCGTGTTGTAGACGATGTCGGCGCCGCGTCCGCCGGTCAGTTCCCTGACGCGCGCGGCGACGTCCTCCGTCGCGGCGTTGATCACGGTGACCGGGCCGCTGGCATGACCGGCATGGCCCTCGTCCTTGCGGACGACGCCGATGACCCTGGCGCCCTGCCATGTCGCGATCTGGGTCGCGGCCTGGCCAACCTTGCCGTTGAGGCCGAGAATCAGCACGGTCTCGCCGGCCTTCGGCATTCCCGTGCGGCGGAAGCCTTCCTGCGCGGTGACGAAGGGCACGCCGATGCCGGCCGCCTCGGCGAGCGAAATGTTTGCCGGCTTCTCGACCAGCGCCGATGCCTCGACGACGAGATGCGTGGCATGGGTGCCATCGCGGCGGATGCCGAGATCGCCGGACGAGCCGAAGACTTCCCGCCCGACGAGATCGGCCGGTCCCTCGACGACGATGCCGGCGAAGTCGCGGCCCGGCGTCCGGGGGAAGACGGCATAGGGCATCATGCCGATGGCGGCCTTGGCGTCGGACGGATTGACCGCAGCGGCCCGTACCTCGACCAGCACGTCGTCGGCGCTACGGCGCGCCAGTGCCACGGGCTCGACCGTGGGCGCGACCGCCTCGATGGTTTCGGCCTTGGCAGCAAGCCGGACCGCGCGCATCGCGAGGGCTGCGGTCTCGGCCTCGATCTCGGTGGCGACCGTCATGGCGTCCTCTTGTCACGCGGCCCGGGAGGGCAGGTGGAAAATGTCGCGGGCCTCGTCGGTCGTCGCCACCTGCGCGCCGAGCTCCTCGACGATGCGGCGGGCCTTCGCGACCATGGCGGCGTTGGACGGCGCGAGCACGCCGCGGTCGAGCATGACCGCGTCCTCGAGCCCGGTGCGCGCGTGCCCGCCGGCGAGCACCGACTGCGCCACCATCGGGAAGGACGAGCGCCCCGTGCCGATCACCGTGAACTCGGTATCCGCCGGCAGCATGTCGCGGGCGTAGAGCACCGTCTCCGGCGTCGGCTGGAAGCCGTACTTCACGCCCATCACGAAAGAGGCGATGGACGGACCGGAGATGGAGCCGTCCTTCAGGAGGTCGTGCATCAGGGCGATGTCGCCGGAATCGAACAGCTCGATTTCCGGCTTGACGCCGGCCTCGCGGATGACCCTGGCCATGCGGCGGACATTGCCGGGCGTGTTGATGACCACCTGCGCGCCGGAGTTCATCGTGTTGAGGTCGAGCGTGCAGATATCGGGCTTCAGCGCGGCGATATGCTCGACCCGCTTCTCGGGGACCACCAGCGTCGTGCCGGGCGCCGCGACCTTGGGATCGTCCTCGGAGGGCACGAAGCGGCCACCCGGCCCCGTGGTGATGTTGAGGATCAGCTTGGGGTTGCGCGCGCGGATGCGCGCGACCACATCGCGGTAGTATTCGAGCTCCATCGACGGCTTGCCGGTGCCGGGCTCGCGCACATGGATATGGGTGACGGCAGCGCCGGCCTCCGCCGCACCGAGACAGGCCTCGGCGATCTCCTCCGGCGTGATCGGCAGGTGCGGGGTCTGGTCGGGGGTCGTCAGGTTGCCGGTCACCGCGCAGGTGATGACGACCTTGTTCCGCATCGGCCTCATCAGGGTACCCTTTTGCCTTCGTTGTCGATTGGGGGCGAGAGCCCCGGCTGTCAGAGCGCCCGGCCGCCATCCAGAAGGATGATCGAGCCGGTCGAATAGGTGAGATGGGTCGCGCAGGCGACGATGGCGCGGGCGCAGTCGTCGACCGTCGCGACGCGCCTCAGCGGGATGGTCGGCGCCAGTTTGGCGAGCTGTTCGGGCCCGCGCCCCGGCACGAAATCGGTATCGACCGCGCCGGGCGAGACGCTCATGACCCTCACGGCCGGCGCCAGCGTGCGCGCCAGAGCCTTGGTCAGCGTGTCCATGCCGGCCTTGGAGGCGGCATAGGCGATGTTGGAGCCCTGGCCGGTGAGAGCGGCAAGCGAGGAGACGTTGACGATCAGCCCGTCGCCGCTGGCCTCCAGCAGTTTGCGGAAGACGCGGACGGCGGCGAACTGGCCGCGCCAGTTGACGCGGAACATCTCGTCGATGAAGTCGTCGGTCAGGGCGTCGAAATCGCCGGCCGCGACGGGCTTCGTGTAGCCCGCCGAATTGACGAGGATGTCGCAGCGGCCGAGCCGCCTCTCGACTTCGGCCGCGAGCGCCGTGAGCGTCACGGTGTCCTCCACCGTCGCGCTGGCGGCGAAATGGCCGGAACCGGGCAGGCCGGCAATGGCCTTTTCGCCCGCTGCCTTGTCCGAGCGATAGGTGACGACGACGGTCGCGCCTTCGGCAGCGAACAGGCGGGCGCTCGCCGCGCCGATGCCGCCCGAGCCGCCGAGAATGACGGCAACCTTGCCGGAAAGCCTGGATGCGCTCATGCGCTGTCCTTCACTTGATCGGGGGAACGGGGAGCACGGCTTCGCCCGGCTCCATCACGAAAGTATAGTCGAGCGTGTAGCCGTCGCCGTCCCTGGCGAAGTCGCCGATCAGCGAACGGGTCACGCCGAACACGGCGTCGCTCTCGAGGTGCTTGTCGTCATCGACGAAGACCTGGGTGATCAGCGTCTTGAAGCCGGGCTTGTAGATCAGGAAATGGATGTGCGCCGGACGGAAGGGATGGCGGTTCTGCGCCTCCAGCATCCGGCCGACGACGCCATGGGTCGGCACCGGGTAGCCCGCCGGTTTGACCGAGGTGAAGGCGAAGCGGCCGTCCGCCCCGGTGACGAACTTGCCGCGCAGGTTCATGTCGGCCTGGTTCTCGTCCTGGTTCTCGTACATGCCGATGGGCGAGGCCTGCCAGACATCGACTTCGGCGCCGGCGATGGGCTGCCCCTTGCCGTCGCGCACGAGGCATGAGGCGGCGAGCCTCGCGCCGGGGGTCTCGGACCGCAGGATCGAGCCGCCGTTCTCGGTGCGCGGCGAGTGCATCCGCCAGAACGGGCCGAGGAGCGCGGCGGCCGTTTCCGTATTGCCGGCATTGCCATTGTTGAGCAGGCAGACGAGGGTCGACAGTCCCACCGCGTCAGAGGCGAGGACCGCCTCGTTGTGGGTGTCATTGGTGAACTGGCCGAGGCCGACCGCGTATTCGATCGCCTTTTCCCATTCAGGTTCGGTCAGCCGCACCTCGCGCGCGAAGGCGTGCAGGTGGCGAACCAGCGCCTCCATGATCTCCTTGAGGCGCGGATCCGCCGTTTCGGCCATGGCCGACAGCACCGCATCGGTCACCTGCTCCTGGCGCTCGATGATCATCGTTTCACTCCCTGCCGCAGATCTATTGCAATCGATTGCAAAGGTCAAGCCGACGCAGGTGTCTGCCGTGCGCCCGGCGACAATGCCGATGGGGCAACCTTGCGGCTTTCGTTGCGGGTTTGCGGCCCTCGGGCACGACATGCGCGCCGGTCCATCCGAGAACCACTATGCCGGTATCGGAGCGCTGACCGAGGAAGAACGCGACGGGGTGCGTCGCTCGTACGAACAGCCCGCAAAGAAAGAGGCCGGACCCTCGGCGGATCCGGCCTCGCGCAACTCCGTCCCGGTGCCGCTAGGCGCGGCGTATCAGGCCGGCGACAACGGAAACGACGAAGAGCACGATCGCGACCCAGAACAGCATCTGGGCGCCGCTCATCGCGGTTCCGGCGACGCCGCCGAAGCCGAGGAAAGCCGCAACCAGCGCGACGATGAGGAAGATGACGGCCCAGTGGAGGAGGCTACCCATGACAGTTCTCCTGACGGTTTCGATAGTCATCGACGATGACGGCGGGTTGGCCGCGCCGACGTCGCAATGTCGGTTCAGCAACGTGCGATGAGGCGGCGAAGTTCCACGCGATCGGAGGCCGGGCCGACGGGCCGAAAACTCTTCCCCGCGTCGTGGGAACAGAAGGCCGGCAGGCGCGTTGGTGTCGCGGCCTGACGTCCAGGCGCGCCCGTGCGCCACCCGAACCTTGACCCGCCTCGCCACGCCGGGATTTCGTCGCCCTTCATGAATAACGGACTGATCCAGCCCGCCCCCGACACGCAGACAGGCAGTTACCGCCAGCGCCTGAGCTCGCTGCGGACGCGTCTCCTGTTCCTGATCGCCGGCATCACCGTGCCGCTTCTGGCGCTCGCCATCGGCGCGGTCTGGCAGGCGCATCTCAGCGAGCGCGCACGCGTGGAGGCGCGGCTCGTCGATGTCGCGCGCGCCACTGCCGCCAGCATCGACAGCGAAATGCGCTCCGTGGAGATCTATCTGCGCGTCGTCGCGGCCTCGTCGTCGCTGGCGGGCGGCGACTGGGTCTCGGTCTACCAGCAGACGCGCCAGTCGGCGCCGGCCGGTACGCATGTCGCGGTGCTCGACGATCAGGGCCGGCGCATTCTGGGGTCGGCCTTCTCGCTGCCCGCGACGCTGGCAACGCTTGCGCCGGAGGCGGCGGCCGATCTCACGCGCAGGACGCTGGCCCGGAACGACATCGTGGTGTCCGACCTGATCGTCGGCCAGCCCGGCGCCGCGCCGATGATCCTCGGCGCGATCGCCGCCAGCACGAGGACCGGCCAGCGGGTCGCCGTCGCGCTGATCATGCCGGCCGACATGCTGACCACTTCGCTTCGCGACCAGAACATGCCGCCGGACTGGATCTCCGCCGTCATCGACACCCGCGACATCGTCGTGACCCGATCGCGCGACGCGGAGCGCTTCGTCGGGTCGCGCGTGATCGGTCCCATCCGCGACAGCATGCGCAACGAGCCTGACCGGCTGGCGCGCACCGCGGCGGCCGACGGCATGCCCGTCGTGCTCGCCTTCGCCACCGCGCGGGTGAGCGGCTATCGCACGGTCATCGCCATTCCCGAGCAGGTGTTCGGCACGGCATTCCTGTCAACCATCGGTCCGGTCGCGGCCATCGGGGTCAGCCTCATCGCGGCCGCCATGGGCATCGCCATGCTGGCGTCGAGCCGCATCCTGTCGGCGGTCCGGCGCGACTACGCCGTCGAGGAGACGCGGCGGGAGCGCGACGCCGTGTCGCTCCGCGAGATGGATGCCGAGCTCAGGGCCTCCGAGCGACGCTTCCAGACCATTGCCGACACGATCCCGCAGCTCATCTGGTCGACGGGGCCCGATGGGCGGCACGACTATTTCAACGACCGCTGGCATGCCTTCACGGGCATGGCGCCCGGCATGGTCGCCGCGACGGCATGGAGCGACTACGTTCACCCGGACGAGCAGCGCCGGGCCGTTGCGCTGTGGAACCAGTCGCGGGCTGCCGCGGAGCCGTTCGAATTCGAATGCCGCCTGCAGGCGGGCGACGGCGACTTCCGCTGGTTCGTGGTGCGCGCCGTGCCGATCTTCACGCGCCAGGGCGGCATCGAGCGCTGGCTGGGCAGCGCCACCGATATCCACGACCGCAAGCTGGCGGAGCGCGCGCTGGTCGGCGCGCAGGCCCAGCTGGAGGCGCGCGTCCTTGAACTGGAATCGGTCTATCAGTTCGCGCCGGTGGGGCTGGCCGTCATCGACCGCGCGATGCGCTTCCTGCGGGTCAACGCCGCGCTTTCCGCTATGGTTGGCCGCCCGGTCGCGACGGAGAGCGGCAAGACCGTCGCGGAGGTCATGCCGCAATTCGCCGAAACGCTGGAGCCGGCGATCCGGAAGGTGCTGGCCGGCGAGGCGGTCGGCCGTCTCGAACTGATCGGGAGCCCGGATGGCGATGCGTCCCGGCGGCGCGTCTGGCAGGCCGATTTCTACCCCGTGCGGCAGGAGGCGGGCGAGGTGACCGCCGTGGGTGCGATCATCGACGACGTCACTGCCGAACACGGGGCCGAGGCGGCGCTGGCGGGTGAGAAATCGCGGCTGGAGCGCCTGATGATCCTGGCGCCAAACCTCATCTACATCACCGACATCGAGCGCCGGCGCAACGTCTTCATGAACCCGCAGATCTACGAGTCGCTGGGCTATGCCCCGGCGGAGCTTTCGGGCCGCAGCATCAGGGCCCTCAACGAGCTCGTGCACCCGGACGACCGGCAGGTTCTGACCGATCTCAGCCTGTCGGTGCGGCGGATGGCCGATGGCGAGGTGCGCGAGGCGGAATACCGTATCCGTCATGCAGACGGAGGCTATCGCTGGTTCCTGATCCGCGAGACGCCGTTCGCCCGGGACGCCGAAGGCAAGGTCGCCCAGGTGCTCGGTACCGGTCTCGACATCACCGCTCGCAGGGAGGCGGACGAGCATCAGAAGGTGCTCATTCGCGAGTTGCACCACCGCGTGAAGAACATTCTGGCGACGGTCCAGGCCATAGCCTCGGCCACGGGGCGCTCGGCCAAGACGTTCGCGGCGTTCCGCGACGATTTCTCGGACCGGCTCGTGTCGCTCGGCCGCACCCATTCGCTGCTAACCCACGAGGCGTGGGCGGGCGCGGGCCTGCACGAGATCCTGAAGAGCGAACTCCAGCCCTATCTGGACGACGCCGGGCGGGTGACGATTGACGGACCTTTCGTGGAAATCCCGCGCGACATCGTCGTCTCTGTGGGCATGGCCGTGCATGAACTGACCACGAATGCCGTGAAGTACGGCTCGCTGTCGGTGCCGGAGGGGCGCGTCCATGTGTCGATCGAGACCGACGGCGCGCCGGTCGAACCGAAACTGACCATGGTCTGGACGGAGAGCGGCGGGCCGGAAGTCAGGACGCCGACGCGCCGTGGCTTTGGCTCCTTGCTGCTCAATCGGCTCCTGTCGGCCCAACTTGGCGGCGAACTCGCGATCGACTACCGGCCGGAAGGCATCGTTGCACGCATCGAGATCGTGCTGCGCGCCAGCGACCGGACCTGACGGTCGGGAACCCTTGCCCGCGCCGATGGTTCTTGTGCCGCCGACAGCGGCGCGGCGGACCTTTCCATAGGTTCGCCGGAACCTCGCCCCGCGCCGGGCGGCGGAGAACGGTCGACGATGCGAAACGACATTCTGTGGTTCCTGCCGCGAGCGGAACCGGTGCCCGAGACCAACGACGAAAAGCCGGGCCTGTTCGACATAGGCGATCACGACCCGGTGCTGCGCTATTCGGCGCTCGGCATCTTCCTGATCCTCGGGACGGCGGCGCTGGCCATCGCGCGGCCGGTGGCGCTGCCGGTCACGGCCGGCATCGTGTTCGGCATCGTCTTGGGCCCTCTGACCGACCGGCTTATCCGCAAGGGCCTTCCCGCTCCGGGAGCGGCCGGACTGGTGGTGGTGGTCGGGGGCCTCGTGCTGATCGCCATCTTCGGCCTGCTGGCGGCACCCGTCGCCATGGGCGTCGACCAGATTCCAGCGATCCTCGCGACCTTGCGGACGAAGCTCGACGGGCTGTTCGACATCGTTCATCGCGTGCAGGGCGCGACGGGCTCCGGCGGCCCGGCGCTGGAGGTCTCCACCGGCAACCAGTTCAGCCCGCTGCTCAACATCGCGTTGACCTCGACGAGCGCCGCCGGCGGCGTGCTGATCTTTATCGCCACGGTCTATTTCTATCTTGCGGGGCGGCGCACCCTGAAGGCGCGCCTGCTGCGCATGTGCCTCGGGCGCGGCGCGCGACAGGTCGCCGATACCTTCTTCCAGGAGACCGAAAGCCGGATCGCGACCTATTTCGGCGTCGTCACAGTGATCAATCTGGTCGTCGGTCTGCTCGCCACCGTGCTCGCCTGGGCGGCTGGCTTCCCCTATCCGCCATTCTGGGGCGCCATGGCCTTCGTACTCAACTATCTCGCCTTCGTCGGCCCGTTCATCGCCACTGTCCTGATCCTCGGCGCCGGGCTGACGGCCGATACCAGCCTGTTCGGCGCGATCTGGCCCGCGGCGGTGTTTCTCGGCATGCATGCCATCGAGGGCAATATCGTCACGCCCAGCCTGATTGGCCGCCGGCTGACCATGTCGCCATTCCTCGTCTTCCTGTCTTTCGTGTTCTGGCTCTGGCTTTGGGGGCCGGTCGGCGCCGTGCTGTCGACGCCGCTGCTGCTCATCGGTCTCGTCATGTTCGAGGTGCTGTCGAGCTATCGCTCGATGAACGAGGAGGAGGCTTCCGGCGTGCCCACGGCCGGAACAGAAGCGAGCGCGGCGCGTTCAATGCTGCGGAGCGGCGCGGAGGCATAGGGTCTCCGGGCCGCGACGAAATGCGATAGTCAGGAGTGCTCCATGGCCCGCGTCAAGACGAACGACGACACGGTATCGGAAGTCCTCCGTTCCACCGCCGGAGACGCGGTCGGGCGCGCGGAGGAGCTGCGCGGCAAGACCACCGCCGGGGCCGCTGACATGGGTCGGGCGGTCGTCGAGGAAGCAGGAGAATTCGCCGCGAACGTACAGGAGAAGCTGAAGGCCGTCGGCGTCGACACCGACGTCATGCTGGGGGCCGCGAAGGATCAGGCCGGCGAACTGCAGAAGCTGGTCGCCGACGAGCTCAAGACCCGCCCGTTGCGCGCGCTGGGCCTTGCGGCGGCCGCCGGCCTCATCGTCGGTTATCTCTCGGCGCGGTGAGCACCATGCTGCGGGCTCTCTCACTGCTGGCGGCATCGGAACTCGGTGGCGCCGTCCGGCGCAACGTCGCGATTCTCGCGATCCATGCCGTGGCGCTGATCGTTTTCGCGGCTGCCTGCGGCTTCCTGATCGCCGTGGCACATATGATGCTGGCGGCGGCCCATGGCGCCATCGCCGCCAGCCTGATCATTGCCGGCGCTCTCGCCGGGATCGCGCTGATGCTGGTCCTGACCGGCATGATCCTGCGGCATCGGGCAAGGCGGCGGGCCAATGTCGCGACGGCGGCCCTGGTCGCCGCGCCGATGGTCTTGCCCGCGGCCCGCGCGCTCGCCTCCAGCGCCACGGTCAGTGCCGGCGTCATCACTGGTGCCGTCGCGCTCGGCGCGCTTGTCGGTCGCCAGCTCGGCAAGAACGGCTGACCCCTCATCCCATCGCGCTCATGCCGGCCATCCGCGAGGACCGACGATGCCTGTTCTGATCTGCGAGGACGACGGGTTGCTCGCAAGCGAGATCGAGGCGATTGCCGGTGAGGCCGGGGCAGGGCTGGCGCAGGTCTCGTGGCCGAATATTGCGATGATCGATCGGGGAAAAGAACGACGGCGCGGGGCAGGCTCCCTCGCTCGATTACTATACGCGCTTCACGACCACCCATTGAGCCCGGATTCGCTCATGCTGAAACCCGCGGAGGGCGAAATCGCCTTCCGCGGGTTTTTCGCATCCAGCGGGCGGACGCGCCCCGTCGCGAGAGCCGGATCAGTTGCTGATCGAGCGGTGAACGGCCGCGATGGTCGAGGGGCGCGCACCCGTATCGGGCTGATCGCGGAAGCGTTCGAAGGCGCCATGCGCATAGTCGAGATCGGCATGGCTCGGCGCAACCGCGAGCGCCTGAGCGCTGGCGATCGGACCCAACGACCGGGCCGGCCGGAACTCCCCGACGGTCAGGGTGACGACCGTGGCGATCGCGCCGGCCATGCCGAGCAGGGCGGGCCGGGCCAGAAGGACGAAGCCGTTCGTGCGGGATGTCCGGCGAGACATGGGGCATTCCTCCGGAATCGAGGTCGACTGCATGGTTGAACAACGCGGCAGACGGCAACGGGTTCAGTTCGCGGCGCTCGCGACGATCACGGTCGTGTCAGCGCTTGGCATGGCCACGGCGCTCGATATCGCCGAGGCGCGCCAGCGCCGGCAGCGCGTGCCCCTATTCTCCGCGCCTCTGCCTGAGCCCCGGCCGTCTGCTCCCGCCGAACCGGCAGAGGCGGCTCCCGCGATGCCCGCCCAGCCGCCCGGGGAGAGTGCCGCGGCTCCGCCGCGGCCCGGCACCTGCGCGGAGCGTCTCGCGGCGATGGGCGTGACATTCCAGCGGCCATCTCCACCCGCCCGCAACGATGCGCGTTGCGTGATCGAGGATGCCGTCCAGATCGAGCGGATGCAGGATGGCGGGACCGTTCTCCGCTGGCCCGATCGCCCGATCCTCGCCTGCGACGCGGCGGAGCGATTTGCGAGCTTCACGCGCGATGCATTGCGGCCGATGGCGCGCGGCATCCTCGGCGCCGACTTGGTCGCGGCGGGCACCGGGAGCGGTTTCGAGTGTCGTCCGCGCAGCCGGCTGGCTGGCGCGAAGCTCAGCGCCCACGGCCAGGGGCTCGCGGTGGACATCGCATGGTTCGAACTGGATGGGCGGCGACGCGTCGTTGTCGAGACGCCCGCCTCCGACGCGGAGCGGCGCTTCCTGTCGGCGGTTCGCAAGGCGGCCTGCGGCTGGTTCACCACGGTCCTCGGGCCAGGATCCGATGCCGCCCACGCCAATCACCTGCATTTCGATGCCGAGCGTCGCGGCCGGGACGGGCAGTCCCGCCTTTGCCAGTAGCCCAAAAAGAAACCCCGCGCTCCGGAGAGCGCGGGGCCCGCGGCCGCCTCTTGGCGACAGACCTTACATTCTGCGGGAGCGTCAGGTCCGCTCGCCGGCAAACCGCGGCATCTCCTGAAGCTGCTGCTTGGTGCGCATGATGACGCCGAACACGGTGCCGTCGGACTGACGCATCAGCTTCACTTCGCGCAATTCCAGCGCGACCTTCTTTTCGCCGATGCCGAGGAATCCGCCGACGCCGATCACGGCATGGGTAATGCGGCCGTCGGCGCCGATGACGAGGTCATCGATCTTGCCGATCGAGTCGTGGCGCTCGCGCATGGCCCGCCATTGCTCGTCGCTGGCCGGCGTCGGAGCGATGGCCCCGGTACCGGCGGTCGAGGCCGTTGTCGTCGGGTCGGAGGTCGCGGCTGCGGCATTGTCCGGCTTTGGCGCGTAGACCGAGATGCCGATCAGCTTGTTCACCGAGAACTCGTTGGCCGAGAGATGGACGGTCGGTTCGGCCGGAGCCGTGCGCGCGGCCGGAGCCTGCTGACGCTGCATCGGCGCGGGCGTCGCGGGGGTGGACGGCGTCTGGGTCTGGGCGATCGCGCCCGTGGCAAGCACGGCGGCGACTGACGCGGTGGTGAGGAAGGTCCGGATCATGGTGATCTCCCGTTGGTGTCGGTGATGGCTCGGACCGCGGGCAAGGCGCGGGGCGTCGCCCATGGCTGTTAAAGCAACGAAGGGGCGCGGCAATTGTTCCTGCGCGGGCGTGCCTGTGACGCGAGGCCGGGAAAAAGCACAGGGTGTCTTGTGCCGCGAGGAACCTGCGGCGCCTAGCGGCGTTCCTCCGCTCGGGCCGGCAGAGTGCGTTGGGGAGGCCCCGAGAGAACCATCCCATGAGCGATCAGCCCGACGAGACGGCGGCCGCGAACCGGCGCTCCCGGACGACGGAGTTCTTTCGTGTCGCGCTTGGCTTCTGGACCGGGCGATCGCGCCGGCGTGCGTGGATCCTGACGGTCGCCGTGCTGGCCTTCGCCTTCGCGCAGATCGCGGCGCAGGTTGGCATCAACAGCTGGAACCGGTTGTTCTTCGACGCGCTGGAGAAAAAGGAGTTGCCGGCGGTGATGTCGGCCATCGCCTTGCTGCCCGTTCTCGTCGGCGCGGCGGCGCTGACCATGTCCGGCCTCGTCGTGCTGCGCATGCTGCTGCAGGTACGCTGGCGCGAATGGCTGACCAACCGCCTTGCGGGCTGGTGGATCGCCGACCAGCGCTATTACCGCCTCGGATTTCTGGAGACCGAGCAGACCGCCCCGGAATTCCGCATCGCGGAGGATGTCCGCATCGCCACCGAGCCGCTGGTGGAATTCGCGATAGGCCTGATCGCGGCCTTCACGACGGCGGTGACCTTTGCGGCGATCCTCTGGACGGTTGCCGGCTCGATCGGCGTCTCACTCGGCGGGCGGACGCTGTTGATCCCGGGATACATGGCCATGGCGGCGGTTCTCTATGCCGCGATCGCTTCGGCCGCCGCCTATTTCGTCGGGCGGGCGCTGGTCGGCAGGGTCGCCGCCAAGAACGAGGCAGAGGCGCTGTTCCGCGCCGAGATGACCCGGCTGCGCGAGAATGCCGAGAGCATCGCCCTGATCAAGGGCGATGCCGACGAGCGCCAGTCGGTGCGCGGCACCTATGCGGAGGTGGTGCGCGCCTGGCTCGCGGTCGTTCGCAGGCAGGGTTTCATCGCGCTCGTGCTGAATACCAATGGCGCCCTTTTCCCCATCGTCCCGCTGCTGCTCATCGCGCCGAAATACCTGTCCGGCGAGCTGACGCTCGGTGCGGTGATGCAGGTCGCGGCGGCATTCAGCGCGGTGCAGGCGGCACTGATCTGGTTCGTCGACAATTTCGTGCGGCTGTCCGAGTGGTACGCCTCGCTGGTGCGCGTCGATGAGTTCGCCGAGACGCTGCAGGAGATCGACGTTGGCACGATCATGGAGGAGGACCAGCAGATCGCACTCGGCGTCAGCGAGGATGATCACATCCACATCAAGGACCTGTCGCTTGCCCACCGCAACGGCCGCGTGGTGATCGATGACGCGTCCATCGATATCGCGCCCGGCGAGAAGGTGCTGATCACGGGCGAGAGCGGCTCCGGCAAGAGCACGCTGATCCGCGCGCTGGCGGGGCTGTGGCCATGGGGTTCGGGCGCGATCGCGTTCCCGAGGGGCGTCAAATACGCCTTCGTCCCCCAGAAGCCCTACGTGCCGAAGGGCACGCTGCGCGACGCGCTGCTCTACCCCGACACGGAGGGCGACGTGCCGGACGAGACCATCGTTGCGGCCATGAAGCGCTGCGGCCTCGACTACATGGTCAGGCGGCTGGACGAGGAGGACGACTGGGACCGCGTCCTCTCGGGTGGCGAGCGGCAGCGCATCGCGTTCTGCCGCCTCGTCATCCAGAAGCCGTCGATCATCATCATGGACGAAGCGACGGCCGCGCTCGACGAAGGCAGCCAGGCGAGCCTCCTGGGCCTGTTCGCGGAAGAACTGGCGCAGTCAACGCTGATCAGCGTCGGCCATCGCGCGGGGCTCGATGAGTTCCACGAGCGCAAGATCGTACTGGTGCGCCGGCCGGCAGGCGCCAAGGTGAAATCCGAGCCGATCCGCAAGTCGCTCTGGCGCATGATGCGCCGGCGCGAACCGGCGCTGGAGGCGCGGTAATTTGCCACAAGACGGGAACCAGAGGCCTGCCCGGGTGTTGTTCGGGCATATCGCTTCACTTTCCGCGATATGGACCTCTCCAACTCTCCAAACTGAAAGCCGCCTCGGGCGGCTTCATTTTTGCGCGGCTGCCCATTGCGCTAGGCTGGCGCGGAGCGGCCAGCGCCTCAGCCTTCGAGTTCGGTCATGGACCTCTTCATCCGGCATGTGACCACCTACACCTATTCTGTCCCGGTGAGCTTCGGTCCGCACAGGCTGATGATCCGTCCGCGCGACAGTTTCGACATCCGCATCCTCGACACCCGGATCGAGATCTCGCCCGCCGCCAGCCTGCAGTGGATGCACGACGCGTATGGCAATCCCGTCGCGATCGCGACCTTCGGCGAGCCGAGCGACCGGCTGGAGATCGCCAGCGGGCTGGTGTTGCGACGCTATGCGTCGGCCTTCCCCAGCGCCCGCGCCGGGCCGACGGCGCCCTTCGCTCCGCACTATTCCGACGGCGAGCGCATCGTGCTGCAGCCGTTCATGGCGCCGGCCAGCGAGGACGAGGACGGCGCATTGGTCACGTGGATCGGCGAGGTTCTGGCCGATCAGTCCGGCGATCCCGATCCGCTCGCGCGCCTGTCCAACGCCATCCATTCCGGCTTTGGCTATTCGGTGCGTTTCGAGGAGGGGACGCAGGCTCCGGGACAGACCATCGCCGTCCGGTCCGGTTCGTGCCGCGACCTTGCCTGGTTGTTCATCGAGGCGGTGCGCAGGCTCGGCTATGCGGCCCGCTTCGTCACGGGCTATCTCCACAATCAGGGCAATGACGATCCCGCCAGCCGCGCGGCGGTGGGACTGACCCACGCCTGGGCCGAGGTCTTCGTGCCGGGCGACGGCTGGGTGGAGTTCGACCCGACCAATGCGCTGGTCGCCGATCCGCATCTCATCCGCGTCGCGGTGGCCCGCGTGCCCGGCGATGCCTCGCCGGTCGCCGGCAGCTTCACCGGCCCGTTCGGCGCGCAGCTTGGCCTCGCCGTCGGCGTCGATATTTCGCGCGCGGTGAGCCACGCGGGCGTCGCCTGACGGCAGGGGTCAGAGCGGCACGTGCCACTCGCCGAGCGAACGCCCGCCGGCTGGTCGCGCCGAGGTCGCCTCAAGCTGGCGCAGCAGGCCATGCACGATGCGCGTGTCGGCGGCACCCGGCACATCGGCGCCGGTCTCGATGGCGAGCAGGACCCCATCGGCGGTCTCGGGGCGCACGGAGACATCGATATGCGCACTGGCATCGGCGCGCTGGACCGATCCTGCCACCTCGACCACCAGCAGGCCGAGCGGGATGGCGCGGTCGATGACCAGCGCGATGCCGTCCGGTACGGATACGGAGACCCATGGCGCACCGGCGCGCATCAGCCCCGCCAGCATGGCGGCGACTTCGTCCAGCATGGGCCGCAGCTCGACCGGCCGCATCTCGCCCTGCGCCAATGCGTGCCGGTAGGCGATGGACAGCACCTGCACCTTGGCCTCGACCTCCGACAGGACGCTGCGATGGAGGTCGCCGTGTTCGCGTCGCGCAAGGCCCAGATAGCTCTGGACCACCTGCAGGCTGTTCTTCACCCGATGATGCAGCTCGCGCACGAGATGGCGGTTCGCGCCGACGGTCGCGTTGAGGTTTTCGAGACGATCCGCCTGCTCCGCGGTCAGCCGGTTGAACGCCTCCGACACGCGCCGGATGTCTTCCGGCATGGCCGGATCGACCGGGGCCGGCTTCGGGGCCTGCGAGGTGCTGGCGACGGCGGCCGCCTCGATGCCGCGAATCCAGCGGATGATGTTGGAATCGATCGCGAGCGAATAGGCAGCGAACAGAATGGCCAGCGTGACCAGCGGGGTCAGCAGCAGCGCGATGAACTGGAGGAAGGCGGCGCGCTCGGCTGCCCGATCGAAGCGGGCGAGGATGTAGAGGTCCGGTACGGCCACCGCCTGCGCCGCGAAGGTGGCGCGGACGCCGGCGCGGCTGACGCCTTCCCAACGGGTCGTCCCGGCGCCGGTGATCTCCTCGCGCGGCAGCCAGGACGCGTCCTCCTCCGGCGCGCCTCGCGCGATGATGACCTGATCGGGGATCTGGATGAGGCCGACGACGACGCCCGGTGCTGTGGTGCCGAGGTCGAAGCTGCGGTCGAGGGTCGCGGAATCGACCAGCAGCAGAGCCTCGATCGGCTCTCCCGCGGCCGTTGCCTCCTGGCGCGCGTGAACGCCCAGAAAGCGCCTCTGCCCGATGAGGATCTGGCCGTAGCGGCTGTCGGCGAGGTCGGTGCCGGCCCAGCTCGCGACCCGCTGTCGCTGGCGGAACGAGGTCAGGATCGCGCCGAGCGTACCGGAGGTGACCTCGACGCCGCGGCTCGCCTGACAGGCGGGACGGTCGCCGACCCGGATGGAGATGAACTCGAACCCGGTCGCGTCGCCGACGATGCGGTTCGCGATCGCGTCACAGACCGACGCGGCCTCGCTCGCCTTGACCGCGGCGACGGCGGTGAGCAGCGAACGGAGGGTCTCGCGATACCAGATGCGGGTGCGGACCGCGAAACTGCCGACTGTCTGGACCTGCGCGGCCTCGATCGAGGTCAGGACCGATCGGTAGGTCAGCGTCGCCGTGACCGCCGCGATCACGGCGATCGGCAGGACAACCAGCACCATCAGCGCCAGCAGACGAGCCCGGACGGTGCGGAACGCCATGACTTTCACCGATCAGGTGCGCGCAAGATCCACTGGCGAGGCGTGGATCACGGCCGTGCTGTTGCGGTCCGGCCCGATGTCGTTGACGCTCGATATGCCGAGGAGGTCGGCAAGCCGCGCCCGCGCCCGGTTGACCCGGCTCTTGATCGTGCCGACGGCGACCCCGCAGATCTCCGCAGCCTCCTCGTAGGACAGACCGCTGGCGCCGACGAGGATCAGAACCTCGCGGTGCTCCTCCGACAGCTTGGCCAGTGCCACGCGGAAATCGGCAAGGTCGAGCGCGCTCTCCTGCTCGCCGGAAACCGCCAGCCGCTGGGCATAGGTGCCGTCGCTGTCCTGCACCTCGCGGCCGCGCTTGCGGTAGAGCGAATAATAGGTGTTCCGCAGGATGGTGAAGAGCCAGGCGCGCAGGCTGGTGCCGGGCTGGAACTTGTCGGCATTGCTCCAGGCCTTCAGCATCGTGTCCTGCACGAGATCGTCGGCCTGCTGGACCGAACCGCAAAGCGAGACGGCGAAGGCACGCAGGTTCGACAGTTCGGCGATCAGCCCCTCGCGGAAGTCATTGCTGATCATCGCGACGCTCTTTCGCTTCCAGCTCGGCCAGGAGGACGAGCAGCCGGTCGGGGATCGGCGCGCTGATCAGGTCGTCGTAATGCGCCTTGAGCGATCTGCCGATGGCGTCCTGAATCCGGGCGTCGAGAACGATGTCCTGGCCATCGTCATCGCTGTCGCGACCCTCGTTCGGTTCGGGCAAGCCACCCATCGAATTCTCCACCAGACACGTCGGCGAGGCGCTGCCGATCCAACCCAGAACGTGCCGACAATGGCATGGTTCCGTCGATTCAGAAAAATAAAATGCTTGCTTCGACAAGGGGTTCCGAGTTGCCATTGGTCGGTTGGACAGGAGTGCCAGAGATGACGATCGCTGCGGATATTGCACCGCACATCCCCTACCTCCGCCGTTTCGCCCGTGCGCTCGGCGGCAGCCAGGCGAGCGGCGATTCCTATGTCGTCACGACGCTCGAGGCGCTGGTCGCGGATCCCTCGACCTTCCCGCGCGATGTTCCCGCGCGCATCGCTCTCTACCGGATTTTCCTGAAGCTGTGGTCGTCCATGCCGGCCAACATGGCGCAGATTTCCCGCGCTCCGCTCCGGGCCGGACCCGTGGAACGCAATCTCGACGCGCTGACCCCGCGACCGCGCCAGGCCTTCCTGCTCCGCACCGTGGAGGGGTTCAGCCTGGAGGACGTGGCGCGGATCCTGGATGTGGACGTGGCTGCCGCGGAAGACCTGATCGGCCGGGCCGGCCGCGAGATCGCGGAGCAGGTGGCGACGGACGTGCTGATCATCGAGGACGAACCGATCATCGCTCTCGACATCGAGACGCTGGTCAAGGAGCTCGGCCACTCGGTCACGGGCATCGCCCGCACGCACAAGGAGGCGGTGGGGCTCGTCACCCAGCGCCGGCCGGGTCTCGTGCTCGCCGACATTCAGCTCGCCGACGGCTCGTCGGGCCTCGACGCCGTGGCCGAGATTCTGCAATCGATCGACCTGCCGGTGATCTTCATCACGGCCTATCCAGAGCGGCTGCTTACCGGATCGCGGCCGGAGCCGGCCTTCCTCATCACCAAACCGTTCCAGCCGGACGCCGTGAAGGCGGCCATCAGCCAGGCCCTGTTCTTCGGGCGGAATCCCGAGCGCCAGGTGGCGTAACCGGCACCTTCGCCATCCCGGTGCAGCGCCGTCAAAAACGATTCAGGTTTTCGCGACATGGGCTGGAACAATTCCGCCGCGGTGGCGGTTATCGTAGCGTAAGGCCGACCGTCCCGAGGGCGCTCGGCCGGTCGGAGGGTCCTCCATGATCTCATGGACGGTATCGGCCATTGCGACCGTTCTGGTCGGGACGGCAGTCTTTGGCGGCTTCCTCGCCGTGACCCCGGCCGTTCTGGACGTCGCCGTGGTTACCCTCGCGGCCAGCGGGGCGCATATGGGGATGGGGTTGCTCGAAGGCCCGGATTGAGGGCCTCCGGCTTCCACGGACAGCCGGCCGGGTCGTCCTCGACGCGGCAGCATGCACGGGAGGGTCCTCGCGGACACGGCCCGTTAAGTGCATATCGACAATATTGTCGCCGGGCGCGGATCGCACCACGGCGGACGGGTTGACGGGGGGCATGGCGAAGGCATGTCCGCGACAGACGGTAGGTGAGGCGGTATGTCGAGGCAGCGCATACTCATCGTGGAGGACGATCCGTTCATCGCGATGGATATCGAGGCGGCGGTGATCGACCATCTGGGCGACCAGACGGAGATTCTGCTGGCCGACAGCTTGCGGACGGCGAGCAGCCTGGCTGACGATCAGGTGCATCTGGCCCTGCTCGACGTCGACGTCATCGGTGGCAAGACCTTCGAAATCGCGCTGGCCCTCCATCGCAGGGGCACGCCGTTCGCTTTCGTCTCGGGCTCTCTGCCGACCGACCTGCCGCATGAACTGAATGGCGCGGCTTTCGTTCGCAAGCCCTTCCATGCGCGCGACATCCTCTCATTCGTGAAGACCGCGCTGAACCGTTCGTCGAACGACAATGCCGATCGGCCCGCCGCGGGCGACTGATCCGATCAACATGCCGGATTGCCGTGCGTATGGCAGGGCTTGAGCTCAGGCAACATCGCAGGTGCATGCATCATCCCGGGAGGTGGGGAATGGCATTCGTGCGTCCGTCGTTGTTCGCCGTGGCGCTGATCGTCGCCAGCGGTGCGGCGCTAGCCCAGCCGATAGCGTCCGAGGGAGAACGGGCCTGGGGGCGCATCGAGCAAGTGCTCACCTCGCCGCGCTGCATCAACTGCCATCCCGCATCCGACCGCCCGACGCAGACGGACGCTATGCATCCCCACCGGATGAGCGTCACGCGCGGGCCGAACAACCATGGCGCACCCGGGCTGCATTGCTCGGCCTGCCATCAGGAGCGCAACAATGCCGCGAGCGGCGTGCCGGGCGCGCCGCACTGGGGACTGGCGCCACGCTCGATGGGCTGGGTCGGCCTGTCGTCGGGCGACCTCTGCCGGCGGCTCAAGGACCCGGAGGCCAATGGAAACCGCACCGTGGCCGACCTCGTCAGGCACATGACCGAGGACGCCCTGGTGCTCTGGGCCTGGCAGCCCGGCCTCGACGGCCGTGGCGGGCAGCGCAAGCCGCCGCCGCTGACCATCGCGGAACTGGGCGAGGCACTCGGCGCATGGGCTGCCGCGGGCGCGCCCTGTCCGCAGTGACGGCATGTCTGGTTTAGGATGGTGCCCCTAGCCGGGATCGAACCAGCACTCCTTGCGGAACTCGATTTTGAGTCGAGCGCGTCTACCAATTCCGCCATAGGGGCAACGGGCGCGGACTATAGCCATGGCCTCCGGGCGGTCAACACACCCGGCTCCGCCCGCTGGTCTCACGCCTTCGGGAGTTGACTCAGGGCCTTGCCGGGGGTTTCTCGGGGGCCATGAGCGACAAGCCCGTCTTCACCACCGCGGTTGCGGTCGATCGACCGTCGGCAGCCATCGAAACGCCCAGGAAAGTGCTCCCGGAGGCTGCCAAGCGCGCGCTGGCCGAGGCGGCCGAGCGGCGCGCGGCGCTGGACGCCAAGGCAAAGGAACTCGCCGCCAATCCCGAACTGCACGGGCGCGGCGGCTCCGATCCCGTCCGCTACGACGACTGGGAAGTCGGCGGCATCGCCGTCGATTTCTGACGCCGGCTATCCGCCGCCTCACGCCTTGTTCTTGCGCTCGCGCAGTTCGGCAAAGACCTCCGCCGCCGGCCTGCCGGCCATGCCGAGCGTCGCGGCAATGGCCGCGTCATCGGCGCGCAGGAAGGGATTGGTTGCCTTTTCCCGGCCGATCGTCGTCGGCAAGGTCGGCCTGCCAGCCGCGCGCAGCGTCGCGACCTCCTCGGCGCGCGCCTTCAGGGCGGCATTGTCCGGGTCGACCGTCACGGCGAATTTCGCATTGGACGCGGTATATTCGTGGCCGCAGAAGACCTTGGTATCGTCGGGCAGGGCGCGCAGGACCTTGAGCGCCTCCCACATTTGCCCGGGCGTACCCTCGAACAGCCGCCCGCAGCCGAGCGAGAACAGCGTGTCGCCGGAGGCGAGGATCCTGTCGGCGGGGAAGTGATAGTTGATGTGCCCGACCGTGTGGCCGGGCGTGTCGATGACGTCGGCGACCAGCGAGCCGAACGTCGCCTTGCCGCCCGGAGCGACCTTCTGATCGACCAGCGGGATGCGATGCGCGTCGGCGCCGTTGGCGATGACTTCAGCGCCGGTCGCCTGCTTCACCTCGGCAATGCCCTGCACATGGTCGGCGTGATGGTGGGTGACGAGGATGTGGCTGATCGTCCAGCCCTTTTCCTTCGCCGCGGCGAGCACGGGCGCCGCCTCCGGCACGTCGACCGCAGCGGTCTTCCCCGTTGCCGGGTCGTGGATCAGCAGGCCGAAATTGTCGCTGAGGCACATGAACTGGTGGGTCTGGGCGGTCATGGCATTCTCCGGGCATTCATCAGGCGGCGTTTATCACATTGCCTGCCGCCCCCCGGCAATCCATTCTCCGGCTCAGCCGCTCCCGCTACCGCTGAAGCATCCGCTCGTGTCCGACGTCATCGACCTTCGCGTCTTCTACACCTCGCAGCTCGGCACGGTCGCGCGCCGGATGGTGAGCCGCGCCATCCGCACGCACTGGCCGTCGGCGCGCGGCATGACCACGGTGGGGCTTGGCTATTGCACGCCCTATCTCGGCCTGTTCCGCGACGAGCCGGACCGCTCGCTGGCCTTCATGCCGGCTCAGCAGGGCGTGATCCACTGGCCGACCGCGCGTCCCTGCCGCTCCGTGCTGGTTGAGGATCACATGCTGCCGTTGCCCGACGCGGCCGTCGACCGGCTCATCATCGTCCACGCGCTGGAGGTGTCCAATGACGTGCAGGCGCTGCTGGCCGAAGCCTGGCGGGTGCTGGCGGCCGGCGGCCGCGTGCTGGCGGTGGTGCCGAACCGCAGGGGGCTATGGGCGCAGCGCGACAACACGCCGTTCGGGCAGGGGCGGCCCTATTCGGCGCGCCAGCTCACCGAGCTGATGCGCCAGTCCTCGTTCACCCCGGTCGCCTGGAGCCAGGCGCTGTGGGTGCCGCCGCTGAAGAAATCGCTGATCCTCGGCTCGGCGATCGCCTGGGAGCGGATGGGCTCGGCGCTGTCGCTGCCCTTTGCCGGGGTTCATCTGGTCGAGGCGACCAAGCAGGTCTATCGGCCCGCGGCGGTCCGGCGCGAGGACAGCGTCCGCATCTTCCGGCCGGTGCTTCAGCCGACGCCCGCCGCGCGCGAGCAGACCGTGATGCGGCATCCCGGAGTGTCGCCGTGACGGATGGTGCGCAAGCCCCCGCCGGGCCACGGAGCTTCGGTCGGCGGCTCGCGCGCATCGCCGCCGTGCCGCTGGTTCTCGCGCTGGTCGTCTATGCGAGCTTTCAGGTCAGCCCCTGGCCGGGGGCGATGCTGGTTCGCGTGGTGTTCGGCATCGGCGATGCACGCACCGTCGCGGCGCTGCAAAAACACGTGCCCGCCGGTGTCGTCGCCCATATCGATGTCGCCTACGACCCGGGCGATCCCGATGGCCGGCTGGACATCTATCACCCGCCGGAGGGCACCGCGCCGCTGACCACCATCGTCTGGATCCACGGCGGCGGCTGGGTGTCGGGCGACAAGGCGCAGATCGGCCCCTATGCGCGCATTCTGGCGGCGCGCGGCTTCACGGTTGTATCGGTGCAGTATTCCATCGCTCCGGAGGCGCGCTATCCAACGCCAGTGCGTCAGGCGATGGTGGCGCTGGCCTATCTGACCGCGCGGGCGGCCGCCTATCGCATCGACCCCGACCGCATCGTTCTGGCGGGCGATTCGGCCGGCGCGCAGATCGCGGCGCAGACGGCAGCCATTGCGAGTTCGCCGGACTATGCGCGGGCGGTCGATATCACGCCGGGCATCGAGCGTCGCCAGATCATCGGCACGCTGCTGTTCTGCGGCGGCTACGACATCGATGCCGCGCGCGGGGGCGGGATCGGTGGCTGGTTCGTGCACACCGTTCTGTGGGCCTATAGCGGCCGGAAGGACTTCCTGTCCGACCCGGTCTTCCGGCGGATGGACGTCACGGACCACCTGACCGCCGCCTTCCCGCCCGCGTTCATCTCGGCCGGCAACGGCGATCCGCTAGCGCCCCAGTCAGTGGCGCTGGCAAGGCGGCTGGAGGGGCTGGGCGTGCGGGTGGACCGGCTGTTCTTCGCGGCTGACCACAAGCCGGCCCTGCCGCACGAATATCAGTTCAACCTGGACGATGCGGATGGGCGGATGGCGCTGGAGCGCGCCGTCGCCTTCCTGAAGGGGCTCTGAGCCGGAATCTCCGAGCCCTCAGCGTCCCGGCAGCTTGGACTTCAGCACGAAGAGCAGTTCGGCGATCTCCTCGTCGGAGAGCAGCGACACGCGCCGCGCCAGCAGATTGGCGAGTTCGGTCGCCTGCGGCGACAGGCCGGACGTGTCGATGACGATGCGTGGATGGGAGATCTCGGCGAGCTTCGCCAGTTCCTCTGCGTCATCCCAGATGATGCCGAAATAGGCGATGATGCGCTGGACGAGATACCAGCTCGGGCGGCCGCGCTTGCCGTGTTCCAGCGCCGAGAGATAGGCGGCGGAAACGCCGATGGCCTCTGCCATGGCGGTGAGGGTGGCGCCCTTCGCCTCGCGCAGGCTCCTTACGCGGGCGCCGAACGGCGTCATGCCCGCTTCGCCTCGACGATGGCGAGGGCGGCGGCAAAGGCCTCCTCGATGCCGAGCTGCGTCGTGTCGAGGATGGTCGCGTCGGCGGCGACCATGAGCGGCGCGTCGGCGCGGGCGGAATCGCGGGCGTCGCGCTTCTCGATATCGGCGAGCACGGCGCGGTAGTCGGCATCGCTATCGGTCAGTTCTCCGCGCGCCACGAGTTCGTGGAAGCGGCGGCGGGCGCGCTCCTCGGAACTTGCCGTGACGAACAGCTTGGCCCCGGCATCAGGGGCGATCACCGTGCCGATATCGCGCCCGTCGAGCACCGCGCCGCCCGGCTGGCCGGCGAAGCGACGTTGCAGATCGAGGAGGGCCTTGCGCACCGGGCCATGCGCTGCGACGACGGAAGCGGCCTCGCCGGTTTCGCGGGTGCGCAGGCGCTCCGCGTTGAGATCAGCAATGTCGAGATGGTCCGCGATGGTCGCGGCAATCTCGACATTGTCGAGCGGAAAGCCGCGGTCGAGCATGATCCGCCCGACGCCCCGGTAAAGGAGGCCGGTGTCGAGATGCGGCAGGCCGTAATGCGCGGCGATGCGCTTCGCCAGCGTGCCCTTGCCGGAGGCGGCCGGACCGTCAATGGCGACGATCACGAGAAATCCGCCCCAAGGCCGCGCATCAGGCCGGTGAAGTCCGGGAACGAGGTGGCGATGAACGCCGTATCGTCGACGGTCATCGGCTGCGTCGTGCCGAGGCCCATGACGAGGAAGCTCATGGCGATGCGGTGGTCCATGTGGGTCTCCACCGTGCCGCCGCCCGGCACCTTGCCGTTGCCGGCGACGATCAGGTCGTCACCCTCGATCGTGTGATCGACGCCGGCCGCCGCGAGCCCGGCCGCCACTGCGGCCAGGCGGTCGGATTCCTTCACCCGCAGTTCGTGCAGGCCGCGCATGCGCGTCGGCCCCTCGGCGAAGGCGGCCGCGACCGCGAGGACCGGATATTCGTCGATCATCGAGGGCGCGCGATGCGCCGGCACATCGACGCCGGTCAGCTTCGAGCCGCGCACGCGCAGGTCGGCGACATCCTCACCGGACTCGACGCGCGCGTTGAGGATCTCGATCTCCGCGCCCATCTCGACCAGCGTGGTGAACAGGCCGGTGCGCAGCGGGTTCATCATCACGCCGGTAATGGTCACGTCCGAGCCCGGCACGATGGCGGCGGCAACCATCGGGAAGGCGGCGGAGGAGGGGTCGGCCGGCACGACCACGGGGGCCGGCTTCAGTTCCGGTTGCCCCACGAGGTCGATGCGCCAGCCATGCTCGCCATGCGGCGTCACTGTCACCTCGGCGCCGAAATGGGTCAGCATCCGCTCGGTATGGTCGCGCGTCGCCTCCTTCTCGATGACGGTGGTGACGCCCGGCGTGTTGAGGCCGGCGAGCAGCACCGCCGACTTCACCTGCGCGGAGGCGACCGGCGATTCGTAGACAACGGGAACCGCGTCCTTCGGGCCCTGCGTGGTGATCGGCAGGCGGCCGCCCTCGGCCTGGGAGACGACGGTGAGGCCGAACAGTTCCAGCGGGTCGAGCGCGCGGCGCATGGGGCGCTTCCTGAGCGAGGCGTCGCCATCGAAGGTCGCGCGGATCGGGTGGGCGCCGACGACGCCCATCATCAGCCGGCAGCCGGTGCCGGAATTGCCGAAGTCGAGAGGCTCCGCCGGCTGGACAAGCCCGCCGACACCGACGCCATGGACCGTCCAGGCGCCCGGGCCGGTCTGCTCGACCCTTGCGCCGAGCGCCCGGCAGACCTTCGCGGTGTTGATCACGTCCTCGCCCTCGAGCAGGCCGGTGATGGTGGTCCTGCCCACGGTGAGCAGGCCGAACATCAGCGCGCGGTGCGAGATGGACTTGTCGCCGGGCACCTGCACGGTGCCGGTGAGGGCCGCTCCGCGCCGGGCGGTCAACGGAGTCCTGGTTGCCGATGTGCTCACTGCGCCTCGCCCATTCTCGATAAAACTCTCAAGCTGCGCTCTATCCCGCGCCGCAAGCCTCTTGACAAGCGGGGGCTGTGCGTCCAACTGACCGCCTTCCAGACACAGTCCGACTGCTCTTCAAGGAGTCCGCACGTGGCGAGACCCGAACTCGGCGTGAAGCGTATCTGCCCCACGACCGGCAAGAAATTCTACGACCTGAACCGCGACCCCATTGTGTCGCCCTACACGGGCGAGGTGTTGCAGCGCGCGATGTTCGAGCCGGCCCGCCGCGGTTCGTCGGCGGCCGCGGCCGCCGCGGCCAAGGCCGCGCCGAAGCCGAACGACGAGGAAGCCGAACTCGAGGTGGAAGACGCCGAGCTCGTCAGCCTCGAAGAGGCCGACCAGGAAGAATCGGCGCCGGCCAAGGGCGCCCCGGTCGATGACGACGTGGATGTCGAGGTCGAGGACGCCGGCGACGACGATGACGACACTTTCCTCGAGGAAGACGAGGACGAGGACGGCGGTGACGTCTCCGACCTGATCGGCGATGCCGGCGACGACGACGACGAGCAGTAAGCTGCGCTGCCGGAGCGGGCCTCCGTTCCGGCGCCTCTTGCCGGCCACCTCTTGCGGAACGGCGCGCCAGGGCGTATGTGAGGCGCGACTTCAGTCACATACACCCTCATCGATGGCTATCGTGAGAGTGGGTTCCTCCGGGGGCCCGCTCTTTTTGCATCGGCCGCCGCGAGGGCTCAATCTTCGGAGCGCCGATTGACCGCGGAAGACCCGCGCCTGACCCAGGATACGCGTCTCATCGTCGAGACCGGCATGGCCGCGCGCGTCGCCGCCATCGTCGAACCCGTGCTCGAGGGCCTCGGCTTCAGGCTGGTGCGCGTGCGCCTGTCGGGCTCGCAGACCGGCGGCTCGACCTTGCAGATCATGGCCGAGCGGCCGGACGGCACCTTCACCATCGACGATTGCGAGGCGGCCAGCCGCGCGCTGTCGCCGGTGCTCGACGTCGAGGATCCGATCGTCGCCGCCTACAATCTTGAGATTTCCTCGCCGGGGATCGACCGGCCGCTGGTTCGCCCCAGCGATTTCGACCGCTGGGCCGGCTACGAGACGAAGGTCGAGATGGCCGTGGCGCAGGGCGGCCGCAAGCGCTTTCGCGGCTTCGTGCTCGGTTCGGAAGGCACCAAGGCCAGGCTCAAGCGCACCGACGCCAAGGCCGACGAGCCGGCCGAGGTGCTGCTACCCATCGAGGAGATCGGCGAGGCGCACCTCGTCCTGACCGACGACCTCATCCGCGAGGCGTTGCGTCGGGCCAAAGCCGCCGGCCGCGCCATGGACGACGAGGACGAGGAATTCGACGAGGACGGCGAGGATGCCGTCGAAGACGCACCCGAGACCGACGATGTCGTGCTCGTTCGTCCCGCGACACCGCGCCCCGTCCGGGCCGATGCCGCGCCGAAGAAGATGAAGACCCATCCGCACCCGGGCCGGAAAGCCGGCGGGGGGCAAGGCCCGAAGCCGAAAGGCCCCGGCCGTTTCGCCAAACCAAAACCGACCCGCTAGAGGGGAGATAGTCATGGCCGTCTCGGCTAACCGCCTGGAACTGCTGCAGATCGCGGATGCGGTCGCGCGCGAGAAGCAGATCGACCGCCAGATCGTGCTTGAGGCGATGGAAGACGCCATCCAGAAGGCCGCGCGCTCGCGCTACGGCCAGGAGACCGAGGTGCGCGCCGAGATCAACCCGAAATCGGGCGAGATCCGGCTGTCGCGCCTGCTTCAGGTGGTCGACGAGATCGAGAATATCGCGACGCAGATCGCCACCGAGGAAGCCCGGCGCAAGAACCCGGCGGCCCAGCCCGGCGACTGGATCGCCGAGACGCTGCCGCCCTTCGATTTCGGCCGCATCGCCGCACAGTCGGCCAAGCAGGTGATCGTGCAGAAGGTCCGTGAGGCCGAGCGCGACCGCCAGTTCGACGAGTACAAGGACCGCGTCGGCGAGATCGTCTCCGGCCTCGTCAAGCGCGTCGAATACGGCAACGTGGTCGTCGATCTCGGTCGCGGCGAGGCGATTGTCCGCCGCGACGAGCTGATCCCGCGCGAACTGTTCCGCAACGGCGATCGCGTGCGGGCCTATCTGTTCGACGTGCGCCGCGAACAGCGCGGGCCCCAGATCTTCCTGTCCCGCACCCATCCGCAGTTCATGGCCAAGCTGTTCGGCCAGGAAGTGCCGGAAATCTATGACGGCATCGTCGAGATCAAGGCGGTGGCCCGCGATCCCGGCTCGCGCGCCAAGATCGCCGTCGTGTCGCGCGATTCGTCGATCGACCCGGTCGGCGCCTGCGTCGGCATGCGCGGTTCGCGCGTGCAGGCGGTGGTCGCGGAACTGCAGGGCGAGAAGGTCGATATCATTCCGTGGAACCCTGATATCGCGACCTTCGTCGTCAATGCGCTGGCTCCCGCCGAGGTCGCCAAGGTTGTGCTCGACGAGGATCGCGAGCGCATCGAGGTCGTCGTGCCCGATCCGCAGCTCTCCCTGGCCATCGGCCGCCGCGGCCAGAACGTGCGCCTCGCATCGCAGCTCACCGGCTGGGACATCGACATCCTCACCGAGCAGGAAGAGTCCGAGCGCCGTCAGGCCGAGTTCGAGGCCCGCACCAAGCTGTTCATGGGCGCGCTCGACGTCGACGAGGTGGTCGGCCAGCTTCTGACCTCGGAAGGCTTCCGCACGGTCGAGGAAGTCGCCTATGTCGAGATGTCGGACCTCGCCTCCATCGAGGGCTTCGACGAGGACACCGCGCAGGAGCTGCAGCGCCGCGCCCAGGACTATATCGCCCGGATCGAGGCCGAGCACGACGCCAGGCGCAAGGAACTCGGCGTCGCCGACGACCTGCGCGAGGTCGAGGGCATGACCACCGCCATGATGGTCAAGCTCGGCGAGAACGACGTGAAGTCGCTGGAGGATTTCGCCGGCTGCATTCCGGACGATCTCGTCGGCTGGTCGGAGCGCAAGGACGGCCAGACCACCAAGCATGCCGGCTTCCTCGACGGTTTCGAGCTGTCGAAGGACGAGGCCGAGGCGATGATCATGCAGGCCCGCGTCAAGGCGGGCTGGATCGAGGCGCCGGCCGAGGCGCCGGAAGAGCAGCACGAGGAGGCCGGGGCCTGAGCTCCGGACATGGAACGGGATGACGGCGGCAGGCGAGGACGCGCTTGAGCTGACTTTGGACGGTGGGCCCCTCGCGGGGCGCGCCGGCTCCGAGCGCACGTGCATCCTCAACCGCGCCGCCGGCTCGCCCGAGGGTCTGCTGCGCTTCGTGGTCGGGCCGGACGGGACGGTCGTCCCGGACCTCAAGGCCCGCCTGCCGGGCCGGGGGGCATGGGTCACCGCGACCCGTGCCGCTGTCGCGGAGGTGGTCAGGCGCAAGCTGTTCGCCCGCGCGTTCAAACGCGAGGTTCAGACGCCCGCGGACCTCGCCGATCTTGTGGAGCGGCTCCTGGATGCCCAGATGACGGCCTCCCTGTCGCTCGCCAACAAGGCTGGCGTGGTGATCGCCGGTTTCGCCAAGGTCGAGGCCGCGATCGTCGGCGAGGACGTGGTGGGGCTCATTCACGCGTCCGACGGCGGCGATGACGGCGTCCGCAAGCTCGGCCAGAGCCTGCGCCGCCGCTTCGGCGAGGAGGCTGCCAGCGTGCCACGGGTGACGCTGTTCACCTCGCTGCAATTGGATTTGGCATTGGGGCGCATGAATGTGATACATGCTGCGCTGCTCGCCGGCGGGCCCGGCAAGAATTTTCTCGCGCGCTGTACGGCCCTCGAGGTTTTTCGCACCGGCGACATGGCCGGGCGACGACCCCCGGCTCCCGTCAACGAGCCGAAACACTGAATTCCCAAGGACCAGCCGATAGGCGCAGGACCAGACCGTATGACCGATGAGAAGACCCCCGGCGACAAGACGATCAGCCTGACGGGCAAGACCCTCAGCCTGAAGAAGCCGGCCGGACCCGAGCACAGCATGGTTCGCCAGAGCTTCAGCCACGGCCGCACCAAGACGGTGGTGGTGGAGAAGGTCTCGGCGAAGCCGCGCTCCTTCGCGCCCCAGCGCCCCGCGGCGCCGGCCGCGCCGCCGCCTGCGGCCGAGAAGCCGCGTCCCGCTGCACCGGCCGCCGCTCCCGCCGCCCCGAAGGCGCCGGCTCCCGGCATGATCCTCAGGACGCTCTCGGAAGACGAGCGCGAGGCGCGCGATCGCGTCCTGGCCGAAGCGCGCACGCGCGAAGCCGAGGAGCGCAAGGTCGCCGAGGTGGAATCCCGCCGCCGCGCCGAGGAGGATGCCCGCCGCGCCGCCGAGCGCTCCGAGCAGGAGCGCCGCCAGCGCGAGGAAGACGATCGCCATCGCCGCGACGAGGAAGCCCGCCGCCGTTCGGAGTTCGAAGCCCGCCGCCGGTTCGGCGACGACAACCGGCCGCGCAGCCTCGACGATATCGGCCGCGCGCCCCGCCAGGATGCCCCCGCCGAGGCAGAAGCCCGCCAGCCCGCCGAGGCTCAGGCCCAGCCGCGCGAGGCGCGCTCCTTTGGTGACCGTCCGCCGCGCGAAGGCGGCTTCGGTGGCCCGCGTGGCGACCGTCCGCAGGGCGATCGCCCCTACGGCGACCGTCCGCCGCGTTCCGACCGTCCCTACGGTGACCGTCCGCCGCGTGAAGGCGGCTTCGGCGGCCCGCGTGGCGACCGTCCGCCGGGCGACCGTCCGTTCGGTGACCGCCCGCCGCGCCCGCAGGGGGATCGTCCCTATGGCGACCGTCCGCCGCGCCCGCCGGGCGACCGCCCCTACGGCGACCGCCCGCCGCGTCCGCCGGGCGACCGTCCGTTCGGTGACCGTCCGCCGCGCGAGGGTGGCTTCGGCGCCCGCGACGGCCGCCCGCCGCGCCTCGACGGCCCGCGCCCGCCGCGCCCCTTCGGCGCGGGTGCCGGTGCCGCCGCCAGCGCTATCCCGACCCGCCCGGAAGGCGCCGGCCCGATGCGTTCGGGCCCGCCGTCGGCTGGCCGCCCGCGTCCGGGCGGCGACGATGATGACGGGCCGCGCGGCGTTCGCCGTGGCCCCGGCGGCAAGGTTGCCACGCCCGCGGCACGTCCGGAGCGTCCGACCGGCGATGCGCCGAGCCGCACCCGCCTGACGCTGACCAACGCGCTGGAGGATTCGTCCGACCGCATGCGTTCGGAAGCCTCGTTCCGCCGCCGCGTGCAGCGCATGACCGGCCGTCGCCAGACGGAGCAGAAAGAAAAGATCATGCGCGAGGTGACGATCCCCGAGACGATCACCATCGCGGATCTCGCCAACCGCATGTCGGAGCGCGCCGTCGACATCATCCGCATGCTGATGAAGCAGGGCGCGATGCACAAGATCACCGACGTGATCGATGCCGACACCGCCCAGCTGATCGCAGAGGAGCTCGGCCACACGGTTCGCCGCGTCGCCGAATCCGACGTCGAGGAAGGCCTGTTCGACCTGCCCGATCCGGAAGAAATGCTGGAGCCGCGCGCGCCGGTCGTGACCATCATGGGCCACGTCGACCACGGCAAGACCTCGCTGCTCGACGCCCTGCGCAAGACCAACGTGGTCTCGGGCGAGGCCGGCGGCATCACCCAGCATATCGGCGCCTATCAGGTGACGTCGCCGCTCGGCGGCCTCATCACCTTCATCGACACGCCCGGCCACGCCGCGTTCACCGCCATGCGCGCCCGCGGTGCCAGGGTGACGGACATCGTCGTGCTGGTGGTGGCGGCGAACGACTCGGTCATGCCGCAGACGGTCGAGGCCATCAATCACGCCAAGGCCGCCAAGGTCCCGATGATCGTGGCGATCAACAAGATCGACCTGCCCGACGCGCGTCCCGAGAAGGTCAAGACCGACCTGCTTCAGTACGAGGTGCAGGTGGAAAGCCTCGGCGGCGATGTCATCGAGGTCGAACTGTCGGCCAAGACCGGCGAAAACCTGGACAAGCTGCTGGAGCTGATCCAGCTGCAGGCCGAGGTTCTCGAGCTGAAGGCCAACCCGAACCGCTTCGCGGAAGGCACGGTCATCGAGGCCAAGCTGGATCGCGGCCGCGGTCCGGTCGCCACCGTGCTGATCCAGCGCGGCACCATGCATCCCGGCGACATCGTCGTGGCAGGCGCCGAGTGGGGCCGCGTGCGCGCGCTCGTGTCCGACAAGGGCGAGACGCTCGATCACGCCGGGCCTTCCGCGCCGGTCGAGGTGCTCGGTTTCAACGGCACGCCCGAGGCCGGCGACCGCGTCGCGGTGGTCGAGACCGAGGCGCGCGCCCGCGAGATCACCGACTACCGCCAGAACCTCAAGCGCGAGAAGGCCGCCGCCCGTCTCGGCGCCGGCCGTTCGTCGCTCGCCGACATGATGAGCCAGCTCAAGGCTGGCGCGGGCAAGAAGGAATTCCCGCTGATCATCAAGGGCGACGTGCAGGGCTCCGTGGAAGCCATTGTCGGCGCGCTCGGCAAGCTCGGCAATGACGAGGTCGCGGCACGCGTCATCCTGTCGGGTGTCGGCGGCATCACCGAGAGCGACGTGGGCCTCGCCCAGACGTCGGGCGCGGTGATCATCGGCTTCAACACGCGCGCCCACAAGGAAGCGCGCGCGGCAGCCGAACAGGCGGATATCGAGATCCGCTACTATAATATCATCTACGACCTGGTGGACGACATCAAAGCCGCCATGTCCGGCCTGCTCGCGCCCGAACTGCGCGAGACCATGCTGGGCAATGCCGAGATCCTGGAGGTGTTCAACATCACCAAGGTCGGCAAGGTGGCCGGTTGCCGCGTCACCGACGGCCGCGTGGAGCGCGGCGCCAATGTGCGCCTCATCCGCGACAGCGTCGTGGTCCACGAGGGCAAGCTCTCGACGCTCAAGCGCTTCAAGGACGAGGTCAAGGAAGTTCAGGTCGGCCAGGAATGCGGCATGGCCTTCGAGAGCTACCAGGACATGCGCGCCGGCGACGTGATCGAGTGCTACCGGGTCGAGGAGATCAAGCGCTCGCTCTGAGCTGCGCCGCACGGCGAAACAAAAAAGGCGGCCCTCGGGCCGCCTTTTCGTTTTCGGGCGGCAGGCCAGTGCCTGCGCGCCGTCTCGATGGAAGTCTGTCAGACGACCTTCAGGCTGATCTCGCCGAGGCCGTCCACCGCCGCCACCATGGTCTGGCCGCGCGTCACCGCGCCGACGCCGTCCGGCGTGCCGGAGAAGATCACGTCGCCCGGGCAGACCTCGAAATAGGTCGACAGGAAGGAGATCTGTTCGGCCACCGACCAGATCATGTCGGCAAGGTCGGCCTTCTGCTTCACCACGCCGTCGACGGTCAGCGAGATCGGGCCCTTCAGCTTGTGGCCGACCTGGCTGGCCGGATAGATCGGGCCGACGGGACCGGAGAAGTCGGCGGACTTGCCGAGCTCCCACGGGCGCTTCAGCGCCTTGGCCTCGTCCTGCAGGTCGCGGCGGGTCATGTCGAGGCCGACGGCATAGCCGAACACGCAGTCCAGCGCCTTCTCGACCGGAATGTCCTTGCCGCCGCCGGAGAGAGCGACGACCATTTCCAGCTCGAAATGGTAGTTCGACGTCTTGGTCGGGTAGGGGTGGTCGATCGTCTTGCCATGCGGCACCGGCTGCAGCGCGTCGGCGGTCTTGTTGAAGAAGAACGGCGGCTCGCGGGTCGGGTCGCCGCCCATTTCGCGCGCATGCGCGGCGTAGTTGCGGCCGACGCAATAGACGCGGCGCACGGGGAACAGCTGGTCCGTGCCGACGACGGGCAGGGCAGGGCGGGCGGCGGGCTCGAAGACGAAGGACAAGGGGCAAGGCTCCGGTGCGACAGGACGCGCGGTTGCCAGAACCGCTGCGCGGTGGTCATGAAGACGCGCGCAAGCTAAACTGCTGCGACGAATTGTCCATGGCTCAGAGGCTCATGACGCATACCGAAAAGAGGCACCTGCCGCCGCTCGTCAAGCTGGCGCTGGAGATGGGGCCGCTGGTCATCTTCTTCCTGACCAATTCCTACGGCGACCGCTGGTTCGGCGTCGATGCGACGCAGCGCCTGTTTCTGGCGACCGGCATCTTCATTGCCGCGGTGCTCGTCTCGCTCGCCGTGACCTGGACGCTGGTGCGCAAGCTTCCCGTCATGCCGCTGGTCTCGGCCGTGGTCGTGACCATTTTCGGCGGCTTGACGCTGGTGCTGCACGACGAATTGTTCATCAAGCTGAAGCCGACCATCGTCAACACGCTGTTCGGCGCGGTGCTGGTCTGGGCGGCCGCCACCGGCCGCAACGTCTTGAAGCTGGTGCTGGACTCGGTCTTCGACCTGACCGACGAAGGCTGGCGGCAGCTGACCTGGCGCTGGGCCTTCTTCTTCTTCGTGCTGGCGGCGTTGAACGAGATCGTCTGGCGCACGCAGACGACGGATTTCTGGGTGGCTTTCAAGGTCTGGGGCATCATGCCGCTGACCATGGCCTTCGCGCTCGCGCAGATGCCGCTGATCCTGCGGCACGACGCCAGCGCAGAGGACGGCAAGACCTCTTGAGCGACCGACCCTCTTGACCCGCCGCCTGTTCAATCTCGCCATCGGGGCGCTCGCCGCGGCGAGCCTCGTTCTCGCGATCTGGCCCGAACTCGACCTTGCCGCCACGCGCTGGTTCTGGCGCGAGGGCGAGGGCTTCTGGCTGACATCGCACGGCTGGGCTGCCTTCCTCAGGCGGGTGAGCATGTGGCCGACCATCGCGCTGGGCATCGCCGCCATGGTCTCGCTGGTCCAGCACATCGCCTTTCCGGCGACGCGGCAGTTCATGCGCGCCCGCGCGGCGCTGTTCCTGTTCCTGACCGTCATGGCCGCGCCGGTCATTCTGGTGAACGGCATCCTCAAGGAGCAGTGGGAGCGCGGCCGGCCGGTCCACGTCACCCAGTTCGGCGGCTCCGGCACCTTCACGCCGTGGTGGCGGCCGGGCGACGGCATGACCTGCCGCACCAATTGCTCGTTCATCTCGGGCGAGGCTTCCGGAGCGGCCTGGCTCGCGGCTCCCGCCTTGCTGGCGCCGCCAGCCGCCCGCCCCGCCGCGCTGGCGGCGGTCGCCGTCTATACGGCGGTCATCTCGGGGCTCAGGATCGCCTTCGGCGGACATTTCCTTTCCGACACGCTGCTGGCGATCCTCGCCACGCTCGTCATCGTCGCGTCAGCGCATTACTGGCTGGTCCGCCGGCCGGGGGCGGCCAGCGAAACCGTGGTCGCCGAGCGCCTCGCCCGTATCGGCGAGCCGTTGCGCGCGCTTTTCGGCCGGCAAGGCTGACCGGCGGCGCGAGGCATTTGACCTGCCTCGCTTGCCTCTTGCCCGCCGCTTCTTTAAGTCGGCGGCGCAATATCCTTTCCGCTGGATCAGACCCATGGCCGCCCAGAAGTCCGTCAAGAAAGTCGTCCTCGCCTATTCCGGCGGCCTCGACACCTCCATCATCCTCAAGTGGCTGCAGACCACCTATGGCTGCGAGGTGGTGACCTTCACCGCCGATCTCGGCCAGGGCGAGGAGCTGGGACCGGCGCGCGACAAGGCGCTGCTGCTCGGCATCAAGCCCGAGAACATCTTCATGGACGACCTGCGCGAGACCTTCGTGAAGGACTACGTCTTCCCGATGTTCCGCGCCAACGCCATGTACGAGGGGCTCTACCTCCTCGGCACCTCCATCGCCCGGCCGCTGATCGCCAAGCGCCAGATCGAGATCGCCGAGCAGGTGGGCGCGGACGCCGTCTCCCACGGCGCCACCGGCAAGGGCAACGACCAGGTCCGCTTCGAGCTCAGCTATTACGCGCTGAAGCCCGACATCACCATCATCGCCCCGTGGCGCGAATGGGACCTGCGCTCGCGCGAGCAGCTCATCGCCTTCGCCGAGCAGCACCAGATTCCGATTGCCAAGGACAAGCGCGGCGAGGCGCCGTTCTCGGTCGACGCGAACCTCCTGCACGCCTCCTCCGAGGGCAAGGTGCTGGAAGACCCGGCCAAGGAAGTGCCCGATTACGTCTATTCGCGCACGGACGGCCCGGAGACCGCGCCCGACAAGGCGACCGTCATCACCATCGATTTCAAGGAAGGCGATCCCGTCGGCATCGACGGCAAGGCCATGTCGCCGGCGGCGATCCTCACCAGGCTGAACGAACTCGGCAAGATCAACGGCATCGGCCGTCTCGACCTCGTCGAAAACCGCTTCGTCGGCATGAAGTCGCGCGGCATGTACGAGACGCCCGGCGGCACCATCCTCTCCATGGCTCACCGGGCCATCGAGAGCATCACGCTCGATCGCGGCGCGGCGCATCTCAAGGACGAGATCATGCCGAAATATGCCGAGCTCATCTATAACGGCTTCTGGTTCTCTCCCGAGCGCGAGATGCTGCAGGCGCTGATCGACAAGAGCCAGGAATTCGTCACCGGCACGGTCCGCCTGAAGCTCTACAAGGGCAATGTCATCACCATCGGCCGCGAGAGCGTCTATTCGCTCTACGATCAGGACCTCGTGACCTTCGAGGAAGGCGCGGTGGCCTATGACCATCGCGACGCCGCCGGCTTCATCAAGCTGAACGCGCTGAGGCTGCGCACGCTCGGCCAGCGCAAGAAGAAGCTGGGGCTGTAAGTCGCCAGACCAGCTTCGTCATGGCCGGGCTTGTCCCGGCCATCCACGACTTGATCACGCGCTTGAAGGAATTCGTGGATACCCGGCACAAGGCCGGGCATGACGGGTTGCGGACGCGACGAAGGCCGGGGCGACCCGGCCTTTTTCATGCGCGGCGTCCGGGATCAGCGGGCGGTGGCCGGACCGGTCTGGCCGCCGATATCGCCGACGAAACCGTTGAAGCGGTTGGCGGGACGGGTCAGGCGATGGGCGCTGCGGCCGGCTTCGTTATGGGCGCCGTGCTCGGACTGCTGGGCGATGGTCGCGGCGGCGAGGTGGGCGGAGGCGGCGAGCGGCGAGGCGACGACCGAGGAGGCGATGCCGGCAAGGGTCGACAAAGCTGCGGCAGCCAGGAACGTGAGAGCCGACTTTCGAATGTCGATGATTGCAAACATGGCCGCCTCCCCGGTTTCGCCCCTCCAACACGTGCAGGAGAGTGACCATGGGTGGCGGCGACGCAGGGAAAGGTTCGAGGCTGGGGCGCTTTTTCTTCGGTGAACGCGCCCCGGCTGTCAGCCGAGCTTCTTCAGCCAGCGTTTGGCCTGCGCGCGGACGTTTTTCGGCGCGGTTCCGCCATAGCTGACGCGGCTCGCGACCGACTTCGCCACCGACAGCACCGAGAACACGTCCGTCGTGATCCGCTTGTCCACCGACTGCATGTCGGCAAGCGTCAGCTTGTGCAGCGGCAGGCCCTTTTCGGAGGCGAGGCCCACCGCTTTCGCCGCGATGTGGTGGCTTTCGCGGAACGGGATGCCGAGCGCGCGAACGCACCAGTCGGCAAGGTCGGTGGCGGTCGAATAGCCCTGGCCCGCTGCCTTTTTCATGGTCGCGGCCTGCGCCTGCATGTCGCGCACCATGCCGGCGGTGGCGGCGATGGCCAGCGACAGCGAGGTGAGCGCGTCCATGGTCGGCTCTTTGTCCTCCTGCATGTCCTTCTGATAGGTCAGCGGCAGGCCCTTCAGAACGACGGCGATGGCGTTGAAGCCGCCGAGAATGCGGCCGACCTTGGCGCGCACCAGCTCGGCGGCGTCGGGGTTGCGCTTCTGCGGCATGATCGACGAGCCGGTCGAGAAGGCGTCCGACAGTTTCACGAAGGAGAAGGGCGAGGAGCACCAGATGACGATCTCCTCGGCGAGGCGCGACAGGTGCACCGCCGCGATCGTCGCGGTTGCGAGAACCTCCATGACAAAGTCGCGGTCGGCGACGGAATCGAGCGAATTGGCGGTCGGACGGTCGAAGCCGAGGGCCTTTGCCGTCATCTGCCGGTCGATGGGGAAGGAGGTGCCGCAGAGCGCCGCCGCGCCCAGCGGGCTCTCGTTCAGCCGCCTGCGGGCGTCGGCGAGGCGGCCGCGGTCGCGGCCGACCATCTCGACATAGGCCATGAGGTGATGGCCGAAAGTGGTCGGCTGGGCCACCTGCAGGTGGGTGAAGCCGGGCATGACGGTCGCCGCCTCGGCCAGAGCCTTCTCGGCCAGCGCGACCTGAAGGTCCTTCAGCTGGGCGTCGAGCCCGTCCGCCGCGTCGCGCACCCACAGCTTGAAGTCTGTCGCCACCTGATCGTTGCGCGAACGCGCAGTGTGCAGGCGGCCGGCCGGCGCGCCGATGATCTCGGCGAGCCGCGCCTCGACGTTCATGTGGATGTCTTCGAGGTTGCGCCTGAAGACGAAAGTGCCGCCCTCGATCTCGGCCAGAACCTTGTCGAGCCCCTTCGTGATCGCGGCTTCGTCATCGGAACTCACGATGCCTTGAGCGGCCAGCATGGCCACATGGGCTTTCGAGCCGGCGATGTCCTGCCTATACAGACGCTTGTCGAAGTCGATCGAGACGTTGATGTCTTCCATCACGGCCGCGGGGCCGGAGGCATAGCGGCCGCCCCACATCGTGTTGCCGGCGGTGTTGGCCTTGGTCATCATCTCGTCCCTTGCGGAGTGGAGTGAAGGTCTTGTCGCGTTCCAGAGCCATCGTGCTGGCCGCCGGACTGGCCGGAGTTCTGGGAGGCGTTGCGGCCTTCTACTGGACCTCGGGCGGTGCAGGCAATGCGGGGATTGCCGCCTGCACGGCGGCGCGGCCCTCAACCGCCGCCATGGCGCCGCTGGCGCGCGGCGAGGTTGCCGCCTTCAAGGTCAACCAGACGCCGGCTCTGGCCGCCAATCTTGCCTTCAAGGGGCCGGACGGCCGCGACCTGACGCTGGCCGACTTCCGTGGCAAGACGGTCCTGCTCAACCTCTGGGCCACCTGGTGCGCGCCCTGCCGCCACGAGATGCCGGCCCTCGACAGGTTGCAGGAGCAGCTTGGTGGGCCGAAATTCGAGGTCGTCGCCGTCAATATCGACACCCGCAACCCCGAGCGTGCCGGCAACTGGCTGCGTGAGACCGGCATTCGCCACATGGCGAACTATTCCGATCATTCGGCCAGGATCTTCCAGGACCTCAAGGCCGCCGGACGCGCCTTCGGCATGCCGACGACGCTGCTCATCGATGCCAATGGCTGCGAGCTCGGCTTCATCGCGGGGCCCGCCGAATGGGCCAGCGACGACGCCGTGAAGCTCATTCGCGCCGCGCTCGGCACCTGACCTCCCAGCGAAAACCATGATGACCGACATTGCCGCCCGCCGCGCCGCGCTCTTCCAGCTGTTCGAGAGCCTCGGCATCCGGACCACCACCCACGAACACGAGGCGGTGTTCACGGTGGCCGAGAGCCGGCACGTCAAGGAGAGCATTCCGGGTGGCCACACCAAGAACCTGTTCCTGAAGGACAAGAAGGGCCGCCTGTTCCTGGTCGTCGCCCTCGGCGATGCCGTCATCGACCTCAAGAGACTGCACGAGGTGATCGGCGCCTCGGGTCGGCTGTCCTTCGGTTCGGGCGAACTGCTGGAGGAGGTCTGGGGCGTCAAGCCGGGATCGGTGACGCCGTTCGGCGCGACGGCGGATGGCGAGGGCCGCGTCACCGTGGTCCTCGACGCCGCCATGCTCGGCCACGAGGTTCTCAACTACCACCCGCTCGAAAACACCGCGACGACCAGCATTTCACGCGACGATCTTGTGGTTTTCCTGAAGGCCACCGGCCACGACCCGCTGATCCTGCCGGTCAGCGCTGACGATTGCGGCCCCCTGCGCCATGCGGGTTTACCCTGATCCTGCCCGCTTTACGTGCCACGCAATGGCCTAATTTCAGCCCCCTTGAAGCCAAGAGCTGAGGCGAGCCTGACGGCGTTGACTCGTTGCCTGATCGACGGCGCTCCGGATTCTTCAGCCCCCCAGCCCCCCGGGGTGTCGGATCGGTCAGGTCGAGCGCCACTGGCTTTGCCGGTGGCGATACGTTCGGTCATCCCCTCCGACACGAACGTGCGGGCCGGTGCTTTGCGCCGGCCCGCTTTTTTTCCGCGGCGGGCGCCGCGGCGACAGGGAGCCGGCGATGGTTCAGAAGCTGAGTGCCGTGCGTCGGAGAGAGGCGCTGGCCGCTCTCCATGGCTGGATCGAGGTCGAGGGCCGTGACGCGATCACGCGCCGCTTCGCCTTCAAGGACTTCTCCGAGGCTTTCGGCTTCATGAGCCGCGCCGCGCTGGTGGCCGAGAAGCTCGACCATCATCCCGAATGGACCAATGTCTACAGCAAGGTCGAGGTGACGCTCTCGACCCACGATGCCGGCGGGCTGACCGAGAAGGACGTGGCGCTCGCCAGGGCGATGGACCAGATCGCCGGCATTTGACCGCCCCGCCGGTTTGGGCGGGTTTCAGCGGTCGCAGGTCCAGGTCATCACCGGCAGGCGCGCCTCGCTCTCCGCGACGAAGCCGCGCGCCAGCCGGGCCGGCACGTCGACCTCGACCAGCCTGTTGTCGCCGAGCGCCAGCACCTGTTTCAGCACCAGCTTCTCGCCGGCCTCCAGGCGCACCACCGGCTGGCCGCCGAGCGGCGCGTCGAGCAGGTTGGCGCCGCCGGCCGCCACCTCCAGTTCGAAGGTGCGGCACTGGGCGCCCGCTGCCGCTGCGGGCGTCGCGGCCGCGCCCTCCTGCGTCGGCGTTGTCACGGTGATCGGCACGGTGCGAACCATGCGCGGCGATTCGGTGCCCGTGGCTGCCGGTGGCGGAGCCGAAGCGATCGTGCCGCCACCGCCGCCTGCGGGCCAGCGGAACGTCGTCAGGCCGGCAATGCCCAGCGCCGCGGCGGCCGCGACCACCAGCGCCACGAGAAACCAGCGCAGGCGCTTCGGGGAATTGTCGGGCAGGCGCACCGCGCCGCCGCCGCGCACCGTCTCCAGTTCCTTCTCCAGCGCGAGCAGGGAGGCGAGATGGGCGATCTGCGCGTCGAGCTGGTCATACCAGCCGTCGAAATCGTCGGGCGCCGGGTCGCTGGCGCGATAGGAGCGGTCGATGCCGTCGAGCGTGGTCCGCATCTCGATATGCGGGCCGGTCGGCGGGGCGCCGATATCGGTGCCGTATTTGGTGATGGCGATGGCGAGATCGTTCTCGATCCGCGCGATCACGTCGCGCAGCGCCGTGCGCGTCTCGGTATTGGTCTGGGCCGCCAGCCGCTTCAGTTCGAGGGGCGGATTCGCGGTCTTCTTGAGTTCGCCGGCCGCCCGCTTCAGCGCTTCCTCGATCGTGCCCGCCGGCCGCGCGAGGCCGCCCATCCGCCCGCCATAGGCGTCGAGCACATGAAAGCGGTACCGATAGGCCGAGACGAGCGGGGCGACGTCCACGAGATTCCAGTCCGAGGTTCAGGGCATTGGAGCAAACGCCGATCCGGCCGGATCGTTCATCGCTTCCGTTTCCCTGTTGTGTCGCATTTTTATCCTGCGCGCCGCTAGCCGTTTCACCCGAAAGACGTCCATGCGTCGATGGCCTTGCCGCGCATGCCGCCCGAAAGACAACGAAATCACGTGGCGCGCATCCTCGATGCTGTAACGGCGGTCTTCCGGCAAAAGCATGTCGAAACGATGCGCGGCAACTGCGATGACGAAACTCAGATCCGGCGGCGGGGCAGCGGGATGCGCGGAACGCTGACCGGCAGGTGACGACGGCTTCCGAACAGGCCGACATCCGGCATCTTGAACAGCCAGACCAGCGCCGCTCCCGCGATCAGCCCGCCGACATGGGCCGACCATGCGGTGTCGCCGCCCTGCGCCGTGAACAGGTGGAAGACCTGCAGCAGGACCCAGGCGCCGAGCGCCAGCCAGACCGGAATGGTGATGGGGATGATGTTGAAGGCGAGGCCGAAGACGCGGACGCGCGGGAACAGCATCAGATAGGCCGCCAGCACACCGGAGATCGCCCCCGACGCGCCGACCAGCGGCGCCTGCGAGCCGGTGTTCAGGACAAGGTGCAGGCCGCCGCCGAGGAAACCGCAGAGCAGGTAGAAGATCAGGAAGCGGGCATGGCCCATGGCGTCCTCGACATTGTCGGCGAAGACCCAGAGGAACAGCATGTTGCCGATGAGGTGCATCCAGCCGGCATGCATGAACATGTAGGTCAGCCAGGTGGCCTGTGCGGGCACGAGGACGAGGTTCGGCGCCAGCGAGGCCTTGTCGGTGATGACGGCGGGGATGAGGCCGAGGCCCAGCGCGTTCATGTTGGCGGCCTGCGATGAAACGAGGCCGGTGGTGAACAGGAAGACCGCGATGTTCAGCCCGATCAGCGCGAAGGTGACATAGGGCGTGTCGATGCGCCGGTGGGGGTTCTGGTCGGCGAGGGGGAGGAACATGGCGTGAAACTACCGTGGCCGTCGCGCCGATGTCACCGGGCAAGTCGCGTGATGTTCGGATTGGCGCTTGATTCCATCATATAAGAAATCTATTCCTTGATCTGCAACGGCACGGAGCTTGACCGGCGCCGCCCTCCCGTGGCGACCTGCCTTTCCGCCTCTCAGGAAACCGACATGACCGCATCGAAGCCGCCACATCTCGCCCCGCGCACGCTCGCCGCCCGGGCGCTCGGCTGGGAGGAGGCGGAGACCCACGCCGTGGTGACGCCGATCCACGTCGCGACCACCTTCATCCGCGATCCCGACAATCAATATCGCAACGGCTTCATCTATGGCCGGCCGGACAATCAGACGGTGCGCCAGTGCGAGGCGGTTCTGACCGCGCTGGAGGAAGGCGCCGAAGCCATGCTGCTCGGCTCGGGAATGTCCGCCGCCACCGCGATCGTGATGGCTCTGCCCGCGGGCGCCCACATCGTCGCGCCGACGGTCATGTACTGGGCGTTGCGTAACTGGCTGATGAACGATGCCGTCACCTACGGCTACACGACCACCTTCGTCGATACGGCGGATCTGGCGGCAGTGAAGGCGGCGGTCGAGCCGGGCCGCACGAAGCTGGTCTGGCTGGAGACGCCGTCCAACCCGCTCTGGACCGTTTCCGACATTGCCGCGATCTCCGAGATCGCCCATGCCGCCGGCGCCATCTGCGCTGTCGACTCGACCGTCGCGACGCCGGTCTTCACCCGGCCGCTGACGCTCGGCGCCGACATCGTCATGCATGCCGCGACCAAGTATCTCAACGGCCATTCCGACGTGGTGGCCGGCGCGCTGGTGACGCGCGAGGCGAACGAGTTCTGGGCGAAGGTGCGCCGCGTGCGCTCGATGCACGGCCAGATTCTCGGGCCCTTCGAAGCCTTCCTGCTGATGCGGGGCATGCGGACGCTGCATGTGCGCGCGGAGGCGCAGGCCAAGGCCGCCCTCGCGCTGGCCGAGAAGCTGAAGGCCCATCCGATGGTCGCCGACGTGCTCTATCCCGGCCTTTCGAGCCATCCGCAGCACGCGCTCGCCGCGCGGCAGATGACCGGCGGCTTCGGCGGCATGCTGTCGATCCGCGTCCGGGCCGGCGAGCAGGCGGCGGTCTCCACCGCCGCGCGCGTGGAGCTCTGGAAGCGGGCGACCTCGCTCGGCGGCGTCGAAAGCCTGATCGAGCACCGCGCCTCGATCGAGGGAGCCGGCTCGCCCTGCCCGACCGATCTGCTCAGGCTGTCGGTGGGGCTGGAGGCGGTCGACGACCTCCATGCCGACATCGACCGCGCGCTGAGGGCGGCGAACGCCTGACCGTCGTCAGGGCCGCGCCACCCAGCCGCCGGGATGGAAGGCGCGCAGCGCGCGCCAGCCGGCCCAGACCATGGCGGCGAGCAGGATGACCTGCGCGATGGCGAAGGGCGGCTCGCTCTGCGTCGGCGCGAGCCTGTTCAGCGCGCCGATCTTCATGAAGGCTTGCGCGATCAGCACGAAGAGCAGGAAGTAGAGGCTGGCGACCAGCCCCGCCGCATAGACCGCCCGCCAGGGGCCGGCGAAATGGAAGACGTATTGCGCCAGCAGCGTCGCCGCGAGCACCGCGAGCGCGATCGCGCCGACGATGTGCGAGGGCAGGAGCTGCGTGAAGGGGAACAGGAACCCCGTGGCGCTGGTGATGACGGCGGTGGCGAGAAACAGCTCGGTCCAGAGCGCCGGCAGCGATCCCGCCAGCACCCGCGCGACAACAAGGATGCCCGCGAAGATCGCGATGAAGCTGATGATGGTGTGAAAGCCCACAAGCGTCGTCGGATTGAACATGGATGGCCCGCCCCGTCCCGAGAACCGGGCAAGTCAGGCATAGGATTACCACCGGATCAAGAGTGCTCTGGTAGGGGCAAAAAGCCGCTTCGCGACTGTTCCGATGCCTGATGACGACCGTGCGGGCCCGTGTTTAGCTGCCGGCCTCTCGGGAGGGGTCATGACGCGCCGGTTCATCGCATTCATTCTCGCATTCGCCTGCGGCTGCCTGCCCGCCTTCGCGCAATCCGTCAGCCTCGATCTCGTCAACGAATATCCGGCGACGTCGATACCGGGCGAGGCCGACCGGTTCTTCGCCGAGCAGGTGGCGGCGCGCCTCGGCGGCCGCGTGGCCGTGCGTCCGGTGGCGGCCGCGCAATCCGGCCTTCGCTCGCGCGAGCAGATCGACGCGGTGGCGTCGGGCCGGGTCGCGATGGCCAATACGTTCGGCGGCGCCATCGGTGAACTCGATCCGGTCTTCGCGATCGCGTCGCTGCCGTTCCTGACACCGACCGTCGCCAGCGCGCAGCGTCTCTACGAACTCGCCGAGGCGCGCTACGTCCAGGCTTTCGCGAGCCGTAACCAGAAGCTGCTGTTCGTGACGCCATGGCCGCCGTCCGGCCTCTGGACCACGCGCCCGGTCGACAGCCTCGCGGCGCTGCGCTCGCTGCGTCTGCGCACCTATGACGCGACCGGCACGACCCTGTTCCGCCGGCTCGCCGCTTCGGCGGAGATCGTGTCCTTCGCCGATCTCGAGCCACGCCTCGCGGCCGGCACCATCGATGCCGTTCTGTCATCGGGCGATGGCGGGGCGGGGCGCAGGCTCTGGACGCGCCTCCCGCATTTCGCCGCGATCAGCTACGCCATCCCACTGAGCTTCGGCACCATCAATCTCGACGTATGGAACCGGCTCGATGCGGAGACGCGCGCGTCGCTGGAGGCCATCGGGCGCGAGACCAGCGCCCGCCAGTGGCTGGCCATGACGGGCCGCGTCGAGCAGAACTACGCGACGATGCGCGCCAACGGCATGACGATCGCGACGACCGTTCCGCCCGACGTGCTCGCCGCGCTTCAGGAGGCTGCGATCCCCGCGATCGACGCCTGGGCCGCCAAGGCCGGGGAGGACGACCGTGCCGTCCTCAGCCGGTTCCGCGCCGAGCCGCCGCGCTGAGAGAAGCATTGCCGGGCGAAGCGGGTGCCGGTTCGCGTGAAGCCAACGCGACCAATGAGCCTGCTTTCGCTCAGTTGCCGCCGTCGAGCAGCCGCCGCGCGATCACCTGCGCCTGAATCTCGGCCGCGCCCTCGAAAATGTTGAGGATGCGCGCGTCGCAGAGAACGCGGCTGACCGGATATTCCAGCGCGAAGCCGTTGCCGCCGTGGATTTGCAGGGCGTTGTCGGCCGCCGCCCAGGCGACGCGGGCGCCGAGCAGCTTGGCCATGCCGGCCTCGAGGTCGCAGCGCCGGTCGAGATCCTTCTGGCGCGCCGAGAAATAGGTCATCTGCCGGGCGATCATCACCTCCACCGCCATCATGGCGATCTTGTCGGCGACGCGCGGGAACGACATCAGCGGCTTGCCGAACTGGATGCGCTCCTGCGCATAGCGAAGGCCGAGATCCATGGCTGCCTGCGCCACGCCCACGGCGCGCGCGGCGGTCTGGATGCGGGCCGCCTCGAAGGTCTGCATCAGCTGCTTGAAGCCCTGTCCCTCGACGCCGCCGAGCAGGTTGTCCGCCTTCACCTCGAAGCCGTCGAAGGAAATCTCGTATTCCTTCATGCCGCGATAGCCGAGCACCTCGATCTCGCCGCCGGACATGCCCTCGGCCGGGAACGGGGTCTCGTCACTGCCGCGCGGCTTTTCGGCGAGCAGCATGGACAGGCCCTTGTAGCCGGGCTCGTCCGGGTTGGTGCGCACCAGCAGCGTCATCACGTCGGCGCGGACGGGATGGGTGATCCAGGTCTTGTTGCCGGAGACCTTGTAGACATCACCCTCGCGGACCGCGCGGGTCTTGAGCGAGGCGAGGTCCGAGCCGGTGTTCGGCTCGGTGAAGACGGCGGTCGGCAGGATTTCACCGGAAGCGATCTTCGGCAGCCAGTATTCCTTCTGCGCGTCGGTGCCGCCGGCAAGGATCAGTTCGGAGGCGATCTCCGAGCGGGTGCCGAGCGAGCCGACGCCGATATAGCCGCGCGACAGCTCCTCGGAGACGACGCACATCGATTCCTTGCCGAGGCCCATGCCGCCGAAATGCTCGGGCAGGGTCAGGCCGAAGACGCCGAGTTCGGACAGTTTGGCGATGACGTCCAGCGGAATGTACTCGTTCTTCAGATGCCACTCGTGGGCGAAGGGGATCACCTCGGCGAGCGAGAATTTGCGCATCTCGTCGCGGATCGCCTCCAGCGTCTCGTCGAGCGCCGGCTCGCCGAAATGACCCGAGGATTCCTGCTGCTGGACGAGGCTTGCAAGGCGCGCCCGGTTGGCTGCGGTGTTGCCGGTGGCGATCAGCGTGTCGGCCGCGCCGGCGAAACGCCGGGCGATCTCGGCCGCCGACAGGCCGAGGTCGGAGGGGCGCACGACCTCGCCCTGGCTCATCGGGATGCCGCCGAGGATCTGGGCGAGATATTCGCCGAGGCCGATGCGGACGATCAGGTCCTCGATCTCGCCGAACTTGCCCTGAGCGCTCAGCCGCTCGGCATAGGAGGCGAGCTGGCGGATGCTCTCCACATAGGTCGCCAGCCAGGAGAGGCCGTGGGTCGCGCGCTGCTCGCGCTCCAGCGCCGCGTTGGAGATGCGGCCATTCTCGGTGACCAGCGCCCGCACCGAGGTTACAGCCTCGGCGAGGACCGCGTCGGCCGCCACGACGGCGCCCTGCGCGAGGTCGGTGAGGCCTTCCGGCGGGTTCTTGGCGGCGAGGGCGGTGGCCATGGTGTTCTCCGGCGAGACTTCTTGATGCTGCACCGCAAAATACCGGAGAACGCCGGCATCGCAATCCGGCGAAAGACTAGGGACGCCAATGCCGCCGGCGCGGCCCTGCTCAGCGCTGGCGCGTCGCCAGCCAGACGCCGAAGGCGGTCACCGCCATGCCGATGAGCTGCACAGGCGTCAACGTCTCGCCGAAGGCGACATAGGCCATCAGCGCCGAGACCGCCGGCACGAGGTAGATGTAGGCGGCGGCGCGGGACACCTCGCCGCGCCGGATCAGGTAGAGGAACAGGAAGATGCCGCCGACCGACAGGGCGAGCACCGACCAGGCCATGGTCAGGGCCAGCGTCTGGTTCCATGCCGCCTCGGGTGTGCCGAACAGGGCGAGCAGCGGCAGCATGGCGAGCGCCGCGGCAATGTACTGCCAGGCGGTGGTCGTGCGCATGTCGCCGCCGGAGACGAAGCGCTTCTGGTAGAAGGTGCCGAGCGTCACCGCGATCATGCCGCCGAAATTGACCGCCAGGGGCACGGCGATGGCGCGGAAGGCGGCGGGATCGACGCCGATGAGCTTCGGCATCAGGACGAGGACGATGCCGAGAAAGCCGAGGGCGATGCCCGCGCCCTGCCGGGGGGTGATCCGTTCGCCGAGCAGGGCGGGCGCGAGCAGCGCGGTCATGACAGGCTGAAGCCCGGCCATGATGCCGGAGACGCCGGCGGGGACGCCGTTCCTCACCGCCCACCAGACGCCGGCCAGATAGATCGCGTGCAGCAGCACGCCCGACATCATGGCATGGCCGATCTCGCGCCGGCTCTTCGGCCAGGGCGCGCCCATCGCCAGGGCGATCAGGGCGATGACGGCCGCGGCCAGCGAAAAGCGCAGGAACAGGAACCAGAGCGGATCGGCGAAGCGCGCGGCAAAACCGGCGACGACCCAGCCGGTCGACCAGGACAGCACGAAGACGAAGGGAGCGACCTTGGCGAGAACGGGCATGGACCTGCGGAAGGCGGGGGCCGCTTACGGCATCGGCGGGGCGCGGACCGTAGATGTCGCGCTGCGAAAACTCAACAAATCCTCCGGCATTGCAGATGAGAGCGCGCCAACATCATGAAAAATAACAGATAATCCCAGCGCAATTCTTGGTCGCTAGCCGTTCCTTAACCATTCCCGCGGATGATGGGCGAACCGGAATCCGAGGAACGCCCAGACATGCCTGCTCGAATGCCTGCCCTGTCGATCCGCCTGCGGATCGCTCTCCTCGCCATCGTGCCGATCGCCGGCGTTCTCGCCGCGGGCGCAGCCGCCTGGTACGGCCAGCGCACCGCCAGCGAGGCCTTCGAGGCCTATGACGCCTATGCCGGCCTTGCCAGCGATGCGGCCAAGGTCCGCGCGGCGGTGCGCGACCTGCGCTTCGCGGCGGTCGATTTCGCCGAGCGCCATTCCGACCAGGCGCTGGACACGTTCGGCCGCGCCCGCATGGAGGCCATGATCGCCCTCGGGCAGGCCCGGCAGAAGCCGCAGGCGGCCAATGCCAGAGCCGAGATCGACGGCGCGATGAAGCAGCTCGGCGACGCCGCCGGCGCCTTCGATCTCGTGCGCGTCACCATCGAGACGCTGGGCAAGGATGACACGTCCGGCCTCACCGGACGCATGAACGAGTCGGTGCAGCAGCTGGAAGTGCTGTCGCGCCGTGTCGCGCAGAACTTCGACGACGGCGCCGGCATCCTCGAACAGGTGCTGCAGATGCGCCGGCACGAGAAGGACTTCATGCTGCGCGGCCATGACCAGGATCTGGAACTGTTCCGGCAGGCGCGCACCAAGTTCGTCAACGAGGTCTCGCGCTCGGTCATCGCGCCGGCCATGAAACAGGAACTGCTCAAGGCGGGCGAAGCCTACTGGCCGGCGCTCGATTCCTATGTCGAGGGCAGCCGCACGGTCGAACAGACCGTTCAGACCATGGACGGGCTTCTCACCGCCCTTGACGGCACGACGAACAAGCTGGTCGAGGCGGCCGAAGCCGGCAAGACCCGCGCCAGCGACGCCCGCCTCTCGGCGCAGTCGGCGACCCAGACGCTGGTCATCGGCATCATCGCCGCCGTGGTCGCGCTCTGCGGCGTCGTCGCGCTGGTGCTGGGCCGGTCGATGACGGGCCAGATCGGCGGCATCACCGCCTCGATGCGCGAGCTCGCGTCCGGCGACACATCGATCGAGGTGCCCTCGACCGATACGAAGGACGAACTCGGCGAGATGGCTCGCGCCGTCCTCGTCTTCCGCGACAACGCCATCGAGCGCGAGCGGCTCGCCGCCGAGCAGATCGCCGAGGTCGAGGCGCGGGGCCGCCGCTCGGCCGCCGTCGATCAGCTCATTCGCGGCTTCGAGGATGCCGCCGGGCGGTCGCTTCAAGCCCTGCGCGGCGCCTCCGGCGAACTTGACGGCGCCTCCGACCAGCTCGACACCGCCTCCGGCGCGGTGACCGGCGAGGCGGCCGGCGCGACCGGCGCGATGGAACAGGCGGCAGCGTCCGTTTCCTCCGCTGCCGCGGCGGCCGAGGAACTGTCGGCCTCCATCGCCGAGATCGCCGGTCAGGCGTCGAAGTCCACCGAGGTCGCCGGAACGGCGGTCGCCGAAGCCGAGCGCACCGCGCAGACGATGGGCTCGCTGGCGCAGGCCGCGACGCGCATCGGCGAGGTCGTCAACCTCATCCAGGCCATTGCCGGCCAGACCAACCTCCTCGCGCTCAACGCCACCATCGAGGCGGCGCGCGCTGGCGAGGCCGGCAAGGGCTTCGCGGTGGTGGCCTCCGAGGTGAAGAACCTCGCGGCCCAGACCGCCAAGGCGACGGAGGAGATCGCCTCCCAGATCGGCGCGATCCAGGAAGCCTCGGGCGATGCCGTCGATGCCATCGACAAGGTCAATACGGTGATCGGCGAGATGCGCCAGATCGCGGCTTCGGTCGCGGCGGCGGTCGAAGAGCAGAACGCGGCGGTCTCGACCATTGCGGAAGCGGTCAACCGGGCGTCGGACGAGACGCGCGGCGGCGCCGAGGCGATGAGCCGGGTCGGCGGTACGGCCCAGTCGGCGCGCGACACGGCGGCCGATGTCCGCTCGCTGTCGGGCCGGCTCGGCGAGGAGGCGCAGGCCCTCGACCACGAGATCCGCTCCTTCCTCGACGGCGTCCGCGCCGCCTGATCGGGCGCGCGACGGCGCAACGAAAAAGGGCGGCCCCCCGGGGGCCGCCCTTCTCCGTTTCCGGCGTGTGGTCCGTCAGCGGGCCGCGACGACCATGATCTCGACGGTGAACTGCGGGGCCGCGAGCTTCGCCTCGACGGTCGCGCGCGCCGGCGTATGGCCGGGAGCGACCCAGCCGTCCCACACCGCGTTCATCTCGGCGAAGGTTGCCATGTCCGAGAGCCAGATATTGGCCGAAACGAGGTTCAGCTTGGAGGTGCCGCACTCGGCGAGCAGGCTGTCGATGGTCTCGAGGATTTCCCTGGTCTGCTCGGTGACCGACTTGCCGGCCGCCTTGTGGGCGACCTGACCGGCGAGATAGACGGTGTTGCCGTGGATGACGGCGCCGCTCATGCGCGGTCCGACCTGCTTGCGCTCGATGGCCATGGTTGTCTCTCCTTGAAGGCTGCCTGATCGCAGGGCCCGTTACCTAGCCTCTCTGCGCGGCGCGGCCAAGAGAAGCGCCCGCGCGGGCGACATGCGCCCGGGAACCCCATTGCGCCGCCCGGCGTTCAGAGCCGATGATCGCAGCCGAATCCGGATATCCTTGATGCTCGACCGACTGTTCTCGCTGATCGCCGATATGACCGAGGAACCGCGTGAGCCGTTCCAGGAGGGCGACTATCGGGTCGCCGCGGCCGCCCTGCTGGTCCATGTCATGAGCGCCGACGGCGTTGCCGCGCCGGTCGAGCGGCAGCGGCTCGAGGCGGTTCTGTCCGCAGGCTTCGACCTGTCGGCCGCCGACACGCGGCGGCTCGTGGTCTTCGCCACCGATGCCGAGGCGGCCGAGGACAACTGGACCTCCTTCGCCCAGACGCTGGCGAGCCATCTCGACGAGGACGGCCGTCGCCGCGTCGTCGACATGATGTGGGCCGTGGTGCTGGCCGACGGCCGGGCGCACGAGCTGGAGGAGGCGGTGGTCGAGCGCGCGGCCGAGCTGCTCGGCGTCGACATGCCCGCGCGGTGAGTAGCTGAAGGCGATCCGTTCAGCAGGGGCGCAGCCGTGCCGCTGCGATCCTTCTCCCCGTGCGGGAGGGGGGTGGCGCGCCCGTCCTTCACGGGGCGAGAGAAACGGCGACGCGGCGACTGAAAGCCTACCCCCTCAAGCCCATTCCGCCGCGATCTCGGCTTCGAGATCGAGCGTCGAGCGCTGGCCGATATCGTCGAAATGCTTCTTCAGGAAGGCTTTCGCGGATTTCTTGCCGGCCTCGTGCAGCTTCAGCAGGAAATCGTAGTCGGTGACGACCTTGGAGCCGGCTGAGACATCGGCAAGCGCGTCGCTGAGCGCGATCCGGTGGACGTTGACGTGGCGATACTGGCCCGGCCCGCGGCCGCGCGGCAGCTTGCCCTCGTTGACGAGGCGGCCGACGAAGGCGGCGGCGCGCAGCTCGCCCTGCAGCGAGGAATTGAAGGTGATCTCGTTGACTCGGTTCATGATCTCCCGCGACGAGGTCGGCGTGCCCTCGCGCCGGATCGGATTGATCTGCACCAGCAGCACATCCTCCGTCTCGGTCGCGCGATAGAGCGGGAACAGCGCGGGGTTGCCCATATAGCCGCCGTCCCAGTAGGGCGTGCCGTCGATCTCTACCGCCTTGAACAGCATGGGCAGGCAGGCCGAGGCCATCACCGCCCGGCAGGTGATGCGGTCGCGCCGGAAGACGGTCAGCTTGCCGGTATGGACATTGGTCGCGGTGATGAAGACTTGCAGCGGCTCGTAGGCCGCCAGCCGCTCGAAATCGACGAACTGGCGGATCAGGTCCTCCAGCGGGTTGATGTCGAAGGGATTGAGGTCGTAGGGCGAGAAATAGCGCTGGACCGAATTGACCCAGCTTTCCATGAACGAGCCTTCGTAGGGCATGACCGAGAACAGCCGGTCGAGCGCCTGGCGCTGGATGGCCGGCATGTTGCCGTCGCGCGAGGCGGCCTTCCAGAACCGCGACAGCCGCTCGCGCGCGGCCTTGGGCCCGCCTTCGGCAAGCCCGTCGGCGAGCAGCACGGCATTGACCGCGCCCGCCGAGGCCCCGGTGATGCCATCGACGGCGAGGCGGCCGTCGCGCAGGATCTCGTCGAGAACGCCCCAGGTGAAGGCGCCGTGAGCGCCGCCACCCTGAAGAGCGAGATTGATGCGCTTCGGCTGCTGTTTCGCCCGCGCCACGGCCATGTCAGGCGGCCGTCCAGCCACCGTCGATGACGTTGTTCGCGCCCGTGATGTTTCGCGCCGCGTCCGAGCAGAGATAAAGCGCCAGCGCCGCCACCTCGTCCACCTGCACGAACTGCTTGGTCGGCTGGGCCGCCAGCAGCACGTCGTTCATGACCTGCTCCTTGGTCATGTTGCGCGCCTTCATCGTGTCGGGAATCTGCTTTTCCACCAGCGGCGTCCAGACATAGCCAGGCGAGATGCAGTTGGCGGTGATGCCGAAAGTGGCAAGCTCCAGCGCCAGCGTCTTGGTGAGGCCGAGAAGCCCGTGCTTGGCCGAGACATAGGCCGACTTGAACGGCGAGGCGACCAGCGAATGCGCCGAGGCGATGTTGACGATGCGGCCGTGCTTGCGCGCCTTCATGCCGGGAATGACCGCCTTGGCGAGGTGGAACGAGGCGGTCAGGTTGATCGCGATGATCGCGTTCCACTTGTCCTCGGGAAAATCCTCCACCGGCGAGACGAACTGGATGCCGGCATTGGAGACGACGATGTCGACCTTGCCGAAATCCTGCTCGGCGGCTTTCACCATCCCGGCGATCTCGTCCGGTTTCATCATGTTGGCGGGCGAGAACAGGATCTTCCGGCCGGTATCGGCGGCGAGTTTCGCGCGGATCGCTTCCAGTTCCGCCGCCTCGCCGAGGCCGTTCAGCATGACATCCGCGCCGGATTTCGCGAGCGCCGTCGCGATGGCGAGACCGATGCCGCTGGTCGACCCCGTGACGATCGCGCTCTTTCCCTGAAGGCTCATGATACCCATCTCCTCATTGCCGCATTCGGCCGGCGTGGCGTGTTGTTCCTTGCCGCCGATCCTATTGCAACGCAACAACGGCGCAAAGGTGCACCGGTTTGGGCACCTCGCGGCGACGTGATAGAAGCGGCCGACCAAGGATCGGGACCCCGTGACGATGCTGAAGACCCGCCATGTCCACGACCATGCCTGCGCCCACGGCCATCCGCCGGCCGATGCGCTCAAGGTCGCGGAGGCGCGCTGCGCGGAGAGGCGGCTGAAGCTCACCCCGATCCGCCGGGAGGTGCTGGAACATCTCGCCGCCTCGCCTGCTCCGATCGGCGCCTATGACCTGATCGAGAAGATGCACCGCGCCAGCGGCCGCCGCCCCGCGCCGATCAGCGTCTATCGGGTGCTGGACTTCCTCCTGGAGGCGGGGCTCGCGCACAGGATCGAGAGCCGCAACGCCTATGTCGCCTGCGCGCACCGGCACGAGGCCTCCGACCTCGTGGTCTTCATGATCTGCGACACCTGCGGCTGCGTCTCGGAGGCGTCGGGCGCGCCGGTCCAGCGCGACCTTGCCTCGATCGCCAGGGGCGCGGGCTTCAAGCCGGCGACGCAGGTGGTCGAGATGTTCGGCCGCTGCGAGCACTGCGCCGAGCCGGCGAAGGCCTGAGGCAGCCTCACGCCGCCTTCAGCGCCTCCACGAAGTCGTGAACCTCGGCCTGCAGCGTGCCGGCATGGGCCGAGAGGTCGGTGGCCAGCCCCATCAGGTCGCTGGCCGAGCGCCCGGTGGTTTCCGCCGCATGGCCGACGCCTGATATCGTGCCGGTGACGCCCGTCGCGGCGCTCGCCGCGCGCTGGCAGTTGTCGGCGATTTCGGCCGTCGCCGAGCCCTGTTCCTCCACCGCGCTCGCGACCGCCGAGGTGATCGCCCTGATCGTGTCGATGGTCGCGGCGATGGCGGTGATCGATTCCACGGTTTCGGCGGTCGCGGACTGGATCTCGCTGATCTTGGCGGCGATGTCCTCGGTCGCCCGGCCGGTCTGCGCGGCGAGGTTCTTCACCTCCGAGGCGACGATGGCGAAGCCACGGCCGGCCTCGCCCGCGCGCGCCGCCTCGATCGTGGCGTTGAGCGCGAGGAGGTTGGTCTGGTCGGCGATGGCCTTGATCAGGTTCACCACGTCGCCGATCCGGTCGGCCGCGCCGGCGAGGTTGCGGATCTGCGTCTCGGTGCGCTTGGCATCGCCCACCGCCGTCTCGGCGCTCTCGCTGGAGCGCACGACCTGGGTGTTGATCTCGCGCACGGAGGCGGCAAGTTCCTCGGTCGAGGCGGCCACCGTCTGCACGCTCATCGAGGCGCTTTCGGCGGCGCCCGCCACTTCGCCGGCCTGGCGCGAGGTTTCTTCCGCCGTCGCCGAGAGGTCGCGGGCGGCTTCCTCCACGCGTGCCGACGACGTGCTGAACTCGGCGGCGAGCCCGCTCATCCTGGCGACGAAGGCCTCCGCCACGTCGTTGCGGCGGGCCAGCCGTTCGGCCTCGGCGGCGCGCTCCGCATCCTGCGCGGCGCGGGCCTCCTCGGCGGCCACCATCCGGTCGCGGAACACGACCATGGCGCCGGCCATGGCGCCGACCTCGTCCGAGCGGTCGCGGCCGGGAATGTCCGTGTCGAGCTGGCCTTCGGAGAGGCGCTGCATGGCGACCGTCATGCCCGAGATCGGGGTGACGATCATGCGGGCGAGCACCATGGCGATGGCAAGGCCCGCCAGCGCCGACAGGGCCGCCGCGATCAGCAGGATGGTGGAGAGCGAAGTGGTCAGGCCGGCCGCCGCCGCCGTGTCGGCGGTGAGCTGTTCCGTCTGGCCGTCGATGAGGCCGCCGGCCCGTTCGCCGCCCGCCGAGATCGGTCCCTGAAGCGCCGACAGAATGCGCTCGGCGACCGGTGCGACGCGCTCGGTCAGGTGGTTCATCGGGGCGTTCCAGGTCGGGCCAGTGCGCTCGGTGATGACGATGACCGAGGCCCGGCGGATCGAGATGACGCCGACGCGCACCCGGTTCAGCGCGCGGGTCTGTTCCGCCGACATGGTGCCGGACATGTCGCCGATCGCCTTCAGGTGCTCGTTGACCCTGGCCCAGGACTTCTCGAACTGCACCTTGTCGGCGTCGACGCCGAGATGGACGAAGCCGCGCAGGTCGCGCACGGCCGACAGGATGCTCGACTGGAGGGCGACGGCGGTGGTCAGGAGCTGTTCGGAGGTGAGCGGATTGCCGATCTCGCGGGTGATCAGTTCGGTGAGCGCCGCCTCCAGCGGCTGGATCTGCGGGGTCACCGTCTTCTCGTAGGTGGTGAGGGCCGGGAACTGCGCCGGGGTACCGATCAGCGCCAGCAGCGCCTTGTGGGTTTCCTCGAGTTCGGTGAAGACCGAGCGCGCCTCGGTCCATTTGGCCCGCTGCTCATCGGTGGGGAAGGAGGCCGCGAAGGCGTCCATCTGGTCGCGGCTGCGCTTCAGGCCCACCCAGGCATATTCCCAGCGGGACAGGTTGACGTCGTCCGGGGCGATCATCTGATCGCGCAGGGCTATGCCGGTCTGCGCCAGCTCGTCGGCGATCCGCATGCCGAGCAGTGCGGTTGGCGAGCGCAGCGTCGCGACCTGATCGACGCGCTGGGAAATCTCGGCCGCCCGCCAAAAGGAAACGGCCGCCGTGGCGGCCGCGATGACGATGAGGGCGGCAAAGCCGACGATCAGTTTTCCACGGAGATACAGTGCAGGCACGGCCAGCTCCCCATTCTTGTCGCCGGGAGGACATCAGAGCATGGTCAAAATTCGGTTAAGCCCATGTCCTCGGATAAGCCCATGTCCTCGGGCGCATATCCGCTGGGTCAGGCCCGTGGCGCTCTGGCATCGGGCCGGCCGAGGGTTTATGTCGGGGCCGCAGCGGAGCAAGAAGCGATGATCCAGGGTTTTGGCGTGAAGCCCCGCCACCGGACAGCCGGCGTCATGGTCGGCCGGGGAGCCGCGGCCGTTCAGGTCGGCGGCGGCGCGCCCGTCGTCGTGCAGTCGATGACCAATACCGACACGGCCGATATCGAGGCGACCGTCGCCCAAGTCGCGGCGCTGGCCCGCGCCGGTTCAGAACTCGTGCGCATCACCGTCGATCGTGACGAGAGCGCCGCTGCCGTCCCCCATATCCGCGAGAAGCTGATGCGGCTGGGCGTCGGCGTGCCGCTGGTCGGCGATTTCCACTATATCGGCCACAAGCTGCTGACCGACCATCCCGCCTGCGCCGAGGCGCTCGACAAGTACCGGATCAACCCCGGCAATGTCGGCTTCAAGGACAAGAAGGACCGGCAGTTCGCGATGATCGTCGAGAAGGCGATCGAGCACGGCAAGACCGTCCGCATCGGCGCCAACTGGGGTTCGCTCGACCAGGAACTGCTCACTCACCTGATGGACGAGAACGCGAGGAGCGCCGCGCCCCTCGATGCGCGCGCCGTGATGCACGAGGCGATGGTGCGGTCCTGCCTTCTCTCCGCCGACAGGGCGGTGGAGATCGGTCTGCCGAAGGAGCGCATCATCCTCTCCGCCAAGGTCTCGGCGGTGCAGGACCTCGTCGCCGTGTACCGCATGCTCGCGTCCCGCTCCGACTATGCTCTGCATCTCGGCCTGACCGAGGCGGGCATGGGCTCGAAGGGCATCGTCGCCTCCTCCGCCGCGCTCGGCATCCTGTTGCAGGACGGCATCGGCGACACGATCCGCGTCTCGCTGACGCCCGAGCCCGGCGGCGACCGCACGCTGGAGGTCAAGGTCGCGCAGGAAATCCTGCAGACCATGGGCATCCGTACCTTCGTGCCGCTGGTCGCCGCCTGCCCCGGCTGCGGGCGCACCACCTCGACCCTGTTCCAGGAGCTGGCGCAGGACATCCAGGGCTTCATCCACGCCTCCATGCCGGAGTGGAAGACGCGCTATCCCGGCGTCGAGGCGCTGAACGTCGCGGTCATGGGCTGCATCGTGAACGGCCCCGGCGAGAGCAAGCATGCCGATATCGGCATCTCGCTGCCCGGCACCGGCGAAAATCCGGCAGCGCCGGTCTTCGTCGACGGCCAGAAGGTCGCGACGCTGCGCGGGCCGACGGTGGCCGCCGACTTCAAGGCCATGGTCATCGACTATATCGACCGGCGCTACGGCGTCGGCGCGCCCGCCAAGGCCGCGTCGCAGGCGGCGGAATAGGCCATGCCCAGCGTCGTCGTCACCGGCGTCTCGACCGGCATCGGCGCGGCGATCGCCGCCGATCTCTGCCGCCGCGGCTGGCGCGTCTTCGGCACCGTCAGGCGCATGGACGACGCCGACCGGCTCGCCAGCGAACTCGGATCGAATTTCACGCCTGTCATCGCCGACGTGACCGACGTGGACAGCCTCTCCCGCGCCGCCGCCACGGTGGCCGAGGCGCTGGACGGCGCCTCGCTTGACGGCCTCGTCTGCAATGCCGGCATCTCCATTCCCGGTCCCATCCTGCACCAGCCGCTGGAGGAACTGGACCGGCAGTGGAAGGTCAATGTGCTCGGGCAGGTCGCGACCGTTCAGGCCTTCGGGTCGCTCCTCGGCGCGCGCGAAGGCTTTGCCGGCAAGCCCGGCCGCATCGTCATGATGTCCTCCGTGTCAGGCCGGCTGTCATGGCCGGTGGTCGGCGGCTATGCGGCGTCGAAACACGCGCTGGAGGCGATCAGCCATTCGCTCCGGCGCGAACTCATCCCCTTCGGTGTCGACGTCGTCATTGTCGGCCCCGGCCCGATCGCGACGCCGATCTGGGAGAAGTCGGCCGCCGGCGTCGACCGCTCGCTCTATCAGGCGACCATCTATGGCCCGCTCATCGAGCGCTTCGAGAAAGAGGTGCTGGCCCGCGCCAAGGACGCGCTGCCGCCCGAAGCCGTGGCGGATGTCGTCCACACGGCGCTGACCGCCGAGACGCCGAAGGTGCGCTATGCGATCACGCCTGCGCCGCTGATGAACTGGCTGCTGCCGCTGATGCTGCCGGCCCGCTGGCTCGACCGGATCGCCGCGAAGCGGCTGGGGCTGACGCGGCGGGGGTAGCTCCGGACACACTTCCGAAACTACCCAAATCCCTATCATCCAGCGCAACGCTGGTCAAGGAATATTTTCAGTAGATCGGAATGCGGGCCTAAAGCCCGGACGCCGCCATGGCGGCGCCCGGATGACGCACCCTTACCGGAACAGCAGCGACGACAGCTTCCGCCGTCCCGCCAGCGTCGCCTCGTCCATCGGGCCCCAGGCCTCGAAGAACTGGACGAGCTGCCGGCGCGCGCCGTCCTCGTCCCAGGTGCGATCCCGCTTGAAGATCTCAAGGAGGTGGTCGGTCGCCTCCTCGCGCTTGTCCTTGGCGTTGAGCGCGACGGCGAGGTCGAAGCGGGCGCGATGGTCGGCCGGGTTGGCGGCGACCTTTTCCTCGAGCTCCGTGATCGGACCGAGGTCGGCGGTCTTCTCGGCAAGCTCCAGGGCCGCGCGGGCGGCGGCGACCGCCGGGTCGTTCTGCTTGTTGGCGGGCACCTCGCGGATGAGGCCCCTGGCCTGTTCGAGGTCGCCCGTGGCCACCGCACAGCGGGCAAGGCCCGCCAGCGCGGCAATGTTGTCGGGCTCGGCGCCCAGCACCTGCGCATAGATATCAGCCGCGCCGGCCACGTCTCCCTCGGCGAAGGCGGCATCGGCGGCCGCCACCGCCTCGGCCATGTCCGGGCCGGCCTTGCCGCCCACCAGTTTCTCGATGAAGGCGGTGACCTGTCCCTCAGGCAGCGCACCCATGAAGCCGTCGATGCCCTGACCCTTGTCGAAAGCGACGATGGCGGGGATCGACTGGATGCCGAGCTGGCCGGCGATCTCGGGATGCTTGTCGATGTCCATCTTCACGAGCTTGACCTTGCCCTTGAAGGCGCGGACGACCTTTTCGAGCACCGGGGTCAGCTGCTTGCAGGGGCCGCACCAGGTCGCCCAGAAATCGACGAGCACCGGCTGCTTCTTCGATTCCTCCAGCACGTCCTTCACGAAGTCGCGGGTCGTGGTGTCCTTGATCAGGTCGCCGGAATCGACGGCGGCCTCGGCGGCCGGCTGGGGCGCGGCAGCCGCCTGCGGCGCGGGGCTGCCATAGCTCGCGCCATAACTGCCGCCGAAGGTTGCGCCGAATTTCGCGCTGCCGTTGCCGCTCATGACAGTCTCCTTGGGCCTCGATGCCGCATGCGTCATCGCGCCGATCCGTTTGGTCGTGGCATAGATGGCCGCTCGGGCTCAAAATGCAACGGAGAAATGCCGTCCGCCGCGCGGCATGCCGCCATCCCCCGGAAGGCAGGGCCGGCCTCGCCTTGACTTGGAAGGACCCGCCTTTAGCGTTCCGGCCCAACGGAAACGGGCCGATTTTCTGCGGCCGGGAGAATGCAGAGTGACCAGAAGCGGACCGCTCGCGGGCGTGACCATCGTCGAGTTCCAGGGTCTCGGCCCGGGGCCCTTCTGCGCCATGATGCTGGCCGATCTCGGCGCCGAGATCATCCGCATCGACCGTGCGGGGCCGGCCAGTTCCATCGCCGGCGACGTGCTCGGCCGCGGCCGCAAGTCGATCGCCGTCGACCTCAAGAAGCCCGGCTCCACCGACCTGATCCTCAAGATCCTCGCGAAGGCAGACGGCCTGATCGAGGGTTTCCGTCCCGGCGTCATGGAACGCCTCGGGCTCGGCCCCGACGTGTGCCTCAAGGCCAACCCGAAGCTCATCTACGGGCGGATGACCGGCTGGGGGCAGGAGGGGCCTTGGGCCCCCGCGCCCGGTCACGACATCAACTATCTCGCGCTCTCCGGCATGCTTTGGCCGCTCGGCCCCGCCGACCGGCCGCCGGTGCCGCCGCTCAACCTTGCCGCCGATTTCGGTGGCGGCGGCATGATGCTGGCGCTTGGCATGGTTGCCGCGCTCTACAGCGCGAAGTCGTCGGGCAAGGGGCAGGTGGTCGACGCCGCCATGGTCGACGGCGCGGCGGTGCTCGGCACGATGATCTACGGCATGGTCAATGACGGCGTCTGGAAGGTGAAGCGCGCCGCCAACATGCTCGACGGCGGGGCGCCCTTCTACGGCGTCTACGACACCGCCGACGGCAAATATGTCGCCATCGGTTCGCTGGAACCGCAGTTCTACGCAGCGTTGCTGAAGGGCCTGAACCTCACCGATCCGCGCTTCGTGAAACAGTGGGACAAAACGATGTGGCCGGACCTGCGCGCGGCTATCGACACGACCTTCCGCACGAAGACGCGCGATGAATGGTGCGCGCTGCTCGACGATTCCGATGTCTGCTTCGCGCCGGTCCTCGATCCCGTCGAGGCCACGATCCATCCGCACAATGTCGCGCGCGGCACCTTCGCGGCGACCGAGCGCGGCCCGATGCCGAAGCCCGCGCCGCGCTTCTCCGACACGCCGACCGAACTCGCCCCGGGTTCCGCAGGGGCGGGCGCGGAGACCGGCGACATCATGCGCAGTGCCGGCTTCACCCAGAACGATATCGATGCGGCGCTGGCCTCCGGTCTCGTCGCCGGGAGGACCTGACCCATGGCAACGACCTATGACATCAACGAGGGCATCGCGACGCTGACGCTGGATCGCCCCGAGCGGCTCAACGCCTTCAACGAGGATCTCGTGCGCGGCGCGCTGAAAGCGGTCGACGCCGCGCGCGTCGACCCTGATGTCAAGGCGCTGATCCTGACCGGCAACGGCCGTGGCTTCTGCGCCGGCGCCGATCTTGCGGGCGGCCTTAGCCCCACGGCCGAGGGCGTCAATGCCGCCATGCGCGACCTCTACAATCCGCTGATCCTCGCCATCGACAATTTCCCGAAACCGACCATCGCCGCGATCAACGGCGTCGCGGCCGGCGCGGGTGTCGGCCTCGCGCTCGCCTGCGACATCGCGGTGGCCGCCCGTTCGGCCTCCTTCGTGCTGACCTTCGGGCCGCAGCTCGGCCTGGTGCCCGATCTCGGCGTCACCTGGTTCCTGCCGCGCGCCATCGGCCGGGCACGTTCCCGCGCCCTCGCTCTCCTCGGCGACAAGCTTCCCGCCGAGCGCGCCGCCGAATGGGGCCTCGTCTGGTCCTGCGTCGATGACGAGGCGTGCCTGCCGACCGCCCGCGCGCTGGCGGTGCGCCTCGGCCGCGGCTCCCCCGAAGCCTTTTTCGAAATCAGGCGGCTGCTCGACAAGGCCGAGACCAATGATCTGGCCGCCCAGCTCGATGCCGAGCGCGAGACCCAGATCGGGCTCATCGTTCGCCCCGCCTTCGCGGAAGGCGTGCAGAACTTTCTTGCCAAGAAGGCGGGCTGACGCCCCGGCGGCGTCAGGGCTGGCCCCCGGCAACGGGGCTGGCCGGAGCCGCGCCGCGCCCTAGTATCGCTCCCGTATCCGACCGGCGCCGACAAGAGCGCCGGCGGCGAGGAGACCGCGCGACAGGGGCCGCCATGACCGAGACGTTTGCCGAGATCATCGAACGCGCCCGCCCGCTGATCGCCGCCGCGCCGGTATCCGACGCGCTCGACGCCCACGGCTTCCACAAGCAGATCCTGCCGCCGTCGATCCGGCCGGTCGATGACCGCAGCGTGCTGTTCGGCCCGGCGCGGACCGGCGCCTACACACCGATCTCGGGCAAGGTCGACAATATCTACGATCTCGAAATCGCACTGGTCGACGACCTGAAGGCCGGCGAGGTCTGCGTGATGGGCACCGGCGGCAATCCGGCCATCGGCCCGTGGGGCGAACTGCTCTCGACCCGCGCGCGCCACCTCAACGCCGCCGGCTTCCTCACCGACGGCGCGGCCCGCGATGTCGTCGCCATCCGCGCCATGGGCTTTCCGGTCTTTACCGGGGCGCTGTCGCCGGCCGACACGCAATATCGCGGCATGATGACGGAGAAGGACACGGTCATCCGCATCGGGGAGACGCGGATCGCGCCGGGCGACATCATCGTCGGCGACGTGGATGGGGTGGTGGTGATCCCGCGCGACCATGCCCTGCCGGTTCTGGCGACGGCTCTCGGCAAGATCACCGGCGAGCGTCACATGCGCCAGGACCTTGAAGCCGGCATGAGCCTCGCCGACGCCTTCAGGAAGCACGGGCTGCTCTGACCCTTTAGGCCACAGACGAGAGTTCCGGTGCTTCGGTATGGCCGGCCGACAGGTCGCCGTCGGGCAGCGCGTCGCTCCAGCGCAGCTTCTTGTAGTTGAAGCCGCGCAGGATCGTGGGTTTCACGATGGCGAAATAGGGGGATATGTCGAAGTCGCGCGGCGCGTAGAGCGAATGGTGGCGGATGTGCAGGACTTCCGCGCGGGCTGCCCGGCCGCGGACCCGCGCCTCGCCCTCCTGCGCCACTTTCTCGATCTTCGGCAGGATCGGATAGCGCACCGATTCGAAAGCCTGCGCGATCAGCGTCGAGCAGATGGCGCGGGTCGGGTCGCCCGAGCCGAAGGCGATCATCCGCCGCCGCCACCGTACCGGGATCGGCATCGGGATCAGGAAGCGCATCATGTCGAGGATGTTCTTCAGGTCGTAGTCTAGCCCGACACGCTCGATCATGAAGCGGCAGACCGTCGCCTGATCGTCGGGCGTCAGCCCCACCGGCCGGCAGATGCGCGTGTGGAAGTCGCGATATTTCGACAGCGGCGCGGTGATCACGCCCTCGCCGAGATAGGCTTCGACCAGGACGTGCGGCTCGCCATCGGGTTCGCAGACGCCCTCGATGGGGCCGACATACATGGCCGCGTGCGACCAGGTCGACTGGGTGAGATACTTGATGACCGCGGAGATGCGGGTATCGCCCTCGACCAGCAGGATGTCGCCGAGCCGAAGGGCCGAGCGCAGCGCGTTCGGGTCGCTCGGCGTGGTCGGCTCGTAGCCGGGCGAGCGCTTGTCCAGGAATCCTGCGAGGCGTCGTCCGAGCGCCTCGAGCACGCGATCTCCCATGATGTCCCTCCCCAAGGGACCCCCTTTTCCGAGCCCCGAGTGTCTGTCGCATCCGGTTGACAAGGGGTTCACGTTTGCGTGCCCGGCGCCGCGAGACGACGCCATAAGGGTGTGATAGGCCTCGTTCATGGTCGGGAATCGCCAAGGACGATGAACGGAACCTTGATGAACCGGCGGAACCTCCTTGCCGCATCCATGCTCGCCGCCGGCGCCGCCGACGTGCGGGCGCAGCGGGCCGGCTCCGGGCCGTCGGAGGTCGACGTCGTGGTGATCGGCGCCGGGGCGGCAGGCATTGCCGCCGCGCGCAAGGTCGCCGCCGCCGGCCGGTCGGTCGTGGTTCTGGAGGCGAAAGACCGTCCCGGCGGCCGCTGCGTCACGGATACGATGACGTTCGGCATGCCGATGGATCTCGGCGCGCACTGGGTTCACGCGCCCGCCGACAATCCGCTCGTGCCGCTGGCCCGCGCGGCCGGGTTCGGCCTCTACGACGACGCCGCGCGCCAGCGCCTCGTGATCAAGGGCCGCAATCCGCGCGAAGGCGAGTGGGAGGCCTTCGCCTCGGCGCTGACCCGCACGCAGCGGGCGATCCTCGAAGCGGGGGAGGCGGGACGCGAGGTCGCGCTGTCGGAGGTCGTGCCCGGCGACCTGCGCGACTGGCGGCCCACCATCGATTTCCTGAAAGGGCCCTGGGATTCCGGCAAGGAGATCGGCGAGATCTCCTGCGTCGACTACTACAACGCGCTGGAGACGCAGGACCTGTTCTGCCGGCAGGGCTATGGCGCGATCCTCGCGAAACTGGCGGAGGGCCTGCCGATCCGTCTGGCGACCGCCGTGACGCGGGTCGACTGGTCGGGCCGGGGCGTGAATGTCGAGACGCCGGCAGGCACGATCCGGGGCAGAGCGGCCGTCGTGACCGCCTCCACGGCCGTCCTCGCGTCGGGCGCGATCCGCTTCGCCCCCGCCATTCCGAGACGCCAGCTCGATGCGATCCAGGCACTGAGCTGCGGCGCCTACGAGCATCTGATCGTCCACCTGCCGGACAATCCGATGGATGCCAAACCCGATCAGGCTTTCGTCGTGAAGGCCGACACCGCCGCGACGGCCAAGGCGCTGGCGCGCATCGGCGGCTCGGACTGGTGGTATCTCGATATCGGCGGGCGCTTCGCGCGTGATCTTGCGGCCGCCGGTCCGGCCGCGATGAAGGCCTTTGCCGCCGAGTTCATCGGCAACGAATTCGGCCCACATGCGCGCCGGGCGATGGGCGATGTCCATATCACGTCGTGGACGACCGATCCGTTCATTCGCGGCGCCTGGTCGGTTGCCGGACCCGGCGCGACACCGCAGCGGCTGCGCCTCGCAGAGCCGGTGGGCCAGCGCATCCTGTTCGCTGGCGAGGCGACCGACGAGGGGCTGTGGGGCACGGTCGGCGGCGCATGGGCCTCGGGCGAACGCGCCGCCGATCAGGCGCTGCGCTGGGTTGCGCCACCGGCATCGCCACGCCGGCGGCGGTGAGATGCAACGGGCGCCCGGCCCGATCTTAGCGGCTCGTTAACGTTAACGGATTATGACCGGAAGGGTTCGAACCGCCCGCACCGGAGTTCGCCATGACGCGTCCCGCTTTCCTGCCGCTTGCTGTTGCCGCCGTTCTGGCGCTGGCGGCTGGCGGCTGCACGATGAACGCCCGCAGCGGGGGCGGCGATGTCACCGGTTCGGTGTCCCAGCCGCGCTATACGGAGCAGCAGGCGCGTGCGGAGCTCGACGGCCTCGGAGCCCGCTATCGGTCGAGCCCCGGCGATCTCGGCAATGCCATGCGCTACGGCCGCGCCCTCAGGGCGACCGGCCAGTCGACGCAGGCGGTGGCCGTGCTGGAGCGCGTCGCCATCCAGAACCCGCGCGAAATGGCGCTGCTCGGCGAATATGGCCGGGCGCTCGCCGATGTCGGCCGCCACGATCAGGCGCTGGAGGTTCTCGGCCGCGCCCATCGGCCGGACCAGCCGGACTGGCGTATCATCAACGTGCAGGCTTCCATCTACGACCAGATGGGCCAGCCGCAGGAGGCGCAGCGCCTCTACAACGAGGCCCTGAAGATCTCGCCGGGACAGCCGTCGATCCTTGCCAATCTCGGACTGTCCTATGCGCTGTCGCGGCAGCTGCCGCAGGCCGAGCAGGTGCTGCGGCAGGCGGCGACCCATCCGCAGGCCGACCAGCGCGTGCGCCAGAACCTTGCCCTGGTGATCGGCCTTCAGGGCCGCTTCCAGGAGGCCGAGGAAATCGCCCGCCGCGACCTGCCGCCGGCCGAGGCCGAGCAGAACGTCGCCTATCTGCGCTCGATGATCAGCCAGCAGAATTCCTGGTCGCAGATCCGCCAGAACGAGCGGCGGCCGTCCGCGCAGCAGCGGACAGGCGCGGCAACGCCGCCGGCAGCGGCAGCGGCCGCGCCGCGCGGTTGACGTCTGGTCCAACAGCGCCTTCATCTCTCGCAAGCGCGGAATACCTCTCCTCACCGGGGAGAGGCGGGTGCGCACCCCAAACGAAAACGCCCGGCACATGGCCGGGCGTTTCGTCACTCCAGTGATGGAGCGGCCTATTCCGCCGCGAGCTGAACCGTCGGCGCGGCCGCCTTCACGTCGGCGTCCACATAGGGCTCGAACTTGGCGAAATTGTCCTGGAACATGGCGACCAGCTTGCGCGCGGTCGTGTCGAACTCGGCTTTGTCGCGCCAGGTCTTGATCGGATAGAGCATGTGCGGCGGCACGCCCGGCACCGAGGTCGGCACCGCGAAGCCGAAATAGGGATCGCGGCGGAAGTCGGCGCGGTTGAGCGAACCGTCGAGCGCGGCACGCAGCAGGAGGCGGGTGATCGAGATCGGCATGCGACGGCCGACGCCGTACTTGCCGCCGGTCCAGCCGGTATTGACCAGCCAGCAATCGACATGGTGGCGGGCGATCAGCTCGCGCAGCAGGTTGCCGTATTCGGAGGGGTGGCGCGGCATGAACGGCGCACCGAAGCAGGTCGAGAAGGTCGGCTGCGGCTCGGTGACGCCCTTCTCGGTGCCGGCGACCTTCGCCGTGAAGCCGGAGAGGAAGTGATACATCGCCTCGGCCGGGGTCAGCTTGGCGATCGGCGGCATGACGCCATAGGCATCGGCCGTCAGCATGACGATGTTCTTCGGGTGGCCGGCCCGGCCGGTCTCCGAGGCGTTGGCGATGAAATGCAGGGGATAGGCGATGCGGGTGTTCTCGGTCTTCGAGCCGTCGTCGAAGTCCGGCACGCGGCTGATCGGATCGATCACCACGTTTTCCATGACGGAGCCGAAGCGCTCGGAGGTCGCGTAGATCTCGGGCTCCGCCTCGCGCGAGAGCTTGATCGCCTTGGCGTAGCAGCCGCCCTCGAAGTTGAAGATGCCGTCCTTGCCCCAGCCGTGCTCGTCGTCGCCGATGAGCGTGCGGGTGGCATCGGCGGAAAGCGTCGTCTTGCCGGTGCCGGAGAGACCGAAGAACACCGCGACGTCGCCGGCCGGGCCGACATTGGCCGAGCAGTGCATCGGCATGACCTTCTGCGGCGGCAGCAGGAAGTTGAGCATGGTGAACACGCTCTTCTTCATCTCGCCCGCATAGGAGGTGCCGCCGATCAGCACGATCTTGCGGGTGAAGTCGCAGGCGATGACCGTCTCGGTGCGGACGCCGTATTTCTTCGGGTCGGCCTTGAAGGAGGGCAGGTCGACGATGGTCATGTCCGGAACGAAGGAGGCGAGCTCCTCGCGGGCCGGGCGGATCAAGAGGTTGCGGATGAACAGGTTGTGCCAGGCATATTCGGTGAACACGCGCGTCTTGATGCGCGTCGCCGGGTCCGCGCCGCCATGCAGGTCCTGCACGAAGAGTTCGCGGCCCTTGGCGTGCGCCAGCATGTCGGCCATCAGCTGGTCGAAGGCGGCCGGCTCGATCGCGCCGTTATTGTCCCACCAGACGGTGTCGCGGGTGGTGTCGTCGCGGACGACGAACTTGTCCTTCGGCGAGCGCCCGGTGTGCTGGCCGGTCTCGGCGACCAGCGGGCCGCCGGCGGAGAGCTTCGCCTCGCCGCGGGCAATCGCCTCCTCGACGAGCTGCGGCTCCAGATAGTTCCAGTGGACGGCCTTCAGGCCGGAGAAGCCAAAGGCTTCTGCCCCATGCGCCTTGTTCCAGATACCGGTCTCGGCCAAGGAATTCCTCCCCTTCGGGTCTCGTCGCGGCGCTGGTTCGGCAGCACCGTATGGTGAGATGCGCTGGCGCCGGGACGGGGCCACGGCAGAGGCGATCCCCCTAATCCAAAGGCGCTTTGCCGGCAAGTCCGGCGGCCGGCCTGCAAGGGTTTCAGCCCCCATTCTTTCGGGCGAGGGTGAACGGCGAGGAGCGTTTCAGCTTGCCTTATTCGGCGGCGGCGGCCAAGACGCGCTGCGATGAAGCCCGGAGCGTCCCGATCCGCGACCTTGCGCAGCGCCGCCGACCTCGTCGCGGCGGGCCTCGTCGCGCCCGGAAAGGCTGCTGAGGCCGCGGCCGTCGGCGATCGCTACGCGATTGCGGTGACGGCGCCTCTGGCGGGATTGATGGTCGAGGGTGGCCCCCACGACCCCCTCGCTGCACAGTTCCTGCCCGATATCCGCGAACTCGACATCCGCCCCGAGGAGCGCGCCGATCCGATCGGCGACGACGCCCATTCGCCGCTAACGGGCATCGTCCATCGCTATCCCGACCGGGTTCTGCTCAAGATCGTCCATGTCTGCCCGGTCTATTGCCGGTTCTGCTTCCGCCGCGAGATGGTGGGGCCGCAGGGCAGGGGCGGGCTGGATGATGCGGAACTGGCCGCCGCCATCGCCTATATCGCCGCGCGTCCCCAGATCTTCGAAGTGATCCTGACCGGCGGCGACCCCTTCGTCCTGTCGGCGCGGCGCGCGCGGGCCGTGACGAAAGCGCTGGCCGCGATCCCGCATGTGAAAGTCATCCGTTGGCACACCCGCGTTCCGGTGGTCGATCCGGGCCGGGTCACGCCGGATTTCGCTCGCGCCATCCGCGCGCCGGGCAAGGCTGTCTATGTCGCAGTGCACGCCAACCATGCCCGCGAGTTCACGCCGGAGGCGGAGGCGGCGCTCGCCCGGCTCGCCGATGCCGGCATCGCCCTCGTCAGCCAGTCGGTGCTGCTGAAGGGCGTCAATGCCGATGCGGAAACCCTTGCGGATCTCATGCGCGCCTTCCTCGCGAACCGGGTGAAGCCCTATTACCTGCACCATCCCGACATGGCGCCGGGCACCGGTCATTTCCGCCTGACCATCGCCGAGGGGCGCGCGATCATGGAACAGTTGCGCGGCCGGCTCTCCGGCCTCGCGCAGCCGACCTACGTGCTCGACATACCCGGCGGCGAGGGCAAGGTGCCGGTCGGGCCCGACTATGTCGGCGAGGGCGAGGTCACCGATTTCCGCGGCGGCCGCCATGCCTATCCGCCGCCACCACCGAAGGACTGATCCATGGACGTGAAGGATTCCAACGGCGCCATCCTCAAGGACGGCGACAGCGTCACCCTGATCAAGGACCTGAAGGTCAAGGGCACCTCCGTGACGCTGAAACGCGGCACGCGGGTCAAGGGCATCCGCCTCACCGACGATCCGGCCGAGGTCGAATGCAATGTCGACAAGGTCAAGGGACTGGTGCTGCGGACCGAGTTCCTGAAGAAGGGCTGAGCTCAGCCCTTCGGTTCGGGCCGGTGCTTGCCGCCCGGCCCCTGGCCACGGCGATAGACCATGACGGTGCGCTTGAAGGTGATCACGACGTCGCCGGTCTGGGTGTAGCCCTTGGTCTTCACGGTGAGGATGCCGACCTCCGGGCGCGAGCCGGAATCGCGCTTCTCCAGCACTTCCGTTTCGGAGTAGATCGTGTCGCCCTCATAGACCGGGCTCGGCAGGCGCACCTCGTCCCAGCCGAGATTGGCGAAGACGTTCTGGCTGATGTCGGTGACCGACTGTCCTGTGACCAGCGCGATGGTGAAGCAGGAATTGACCAGCGGCTTGCCGAAGCCGGTCTGCGCCGCGTAGTTCGCGTCGAAATGCGGATGGGCGGTGTTCTGGGTCAGCAGGGTGAACCAGATATTGTCGGCCTGCGTGACCGTGCGGCCGAGCGGGTGCTTGTAGACGTCGCCGATCTCGAAATCCTCGAAGAAGCGGCCCTGCCAGCCGGCTTTCACGGTCATCGGTTCATCCTCGCTCTGCAATTGCCACGGCGCTCTCGACCACGATCTCCCGGACGTCGAGCCGGCAGCGATAGGCCAGCATCTCGACGCCTCGCGCGCGAGCGCGATCGAACGCCCGTCCATAGGCCGGATCGATGTCGCGGGCGAGCGCGAAACGCTCGGCCCCGCCATACTGGATCAGGAACACCATCACGGCCCGGTTGCCGGCCTCCACCATGTCGCCGAGCTCGTCGAGGTGCTTCGCCCCGCGTGCCGTTACCGAATCCGGGAACTCGGCAAGGCCGGGCTGGCGCATCAGGTGGACGTTCTTGACCTCGACATAGCAGGGCGGGCGCTCCCCGCTCGACAATACCATGTCGACGCGGCTCGCCTTGCCGTAGGCGACCTCGCGGCGCAGGCCGTCATAGCCCGCGAGTTCGGGGATCGTGCCGTCGCGGATCGCTTCGTCGACGAGACCGTTGGGGTGGCCGGTATTGATGCCGACCATTTCCGGCCCGCGACCGAAATCGATTTCGGCCAGTTCCCACGAGAGCGGCAGCTTGCGAGCGGCATTGGCCGAGCGCGACAGCCAGACCCGGTTGCCGGGAGCATTCAGCCCGAGCATCGATCCGGGATTGGCGCAGTGGACCGTCACCGTCTCGCCGGTGTCGAGCAGCACGTCGGCGAGGAAGCGCTTGAAGCGCTTCACCAGCCGGCCGGGGATCAATTCGGTCGGGAACTGCATCGCGGTACCGGTCTGTGCCCTCAAGAGTCGCCGCCGCAATGCCCTGCCCGAAACAGGCTGCCCGGCACAAGGCCGGGCATGGCGCATGGGTGGCGGCGCTCGCCTTTCGCGCTGGCGCCGTTCGGCGCTCGCGCCTTCAGGCGACCTTGCCGCCCAGCTCGTCTTCGATGTGGGCGCGGACGATGTCCTCGAAATTCGTCTCTGCCTTGAACCCGAGTTCCGTGGCGCGCTTGGCGTTGAACCGCTCGGACCAGCCCGAGACGATGCGGATGATCAGTTCGTCCGGCTCGCGGCGCACCAGTTTCAGGGCCTTCTCGCCGCCGATCTTGCGCAGGGCCTCCAGCTGCTCGCCGACGGTCGCCGCGACGCCCGGCATGGAGAGGTTGCGCCGCCAGCCGAGCTGGGCGGTGTCCATGGTCGCGGCATGGATCAGGAAGCCGACCGCGGAGCGGGGGCTCGCATGGGTGTGCACGACATTGTCCCCGACGGGCAGGATCGCCTCCATGCCCGCCAGCGGCTCGCGAATGATATTGGAGAAGAAGCCGGAGGCCGCCTTGTTCGGCTTGCCCGGCCGCACGCAGATGGTCGGCAGGCGGATGCCGACGCCGTCGAAGAAGCCCTTGCGGGAATAGTCGGTCAGCAGCAGTTCGCCGATGGATTTCTGGGTGCCGTAGCTGGTCAGCGGCGTGTGGAAGAACTCGTCCTCGATGAATTCGTGGAACGGCGCGCCGTAGACGGCGATGGACGAGGTGAAGACCACGCGCGGGTGGTAGGGCGTCTTGACGCCCTCCTGCCGGATCGCCTCGTAGATCTGGCGCGTGCCGTCGAGATTGATGCGATAGCCCTTGTCGAAGTCGACCTCGGCCTCGCCGGAGACGATGGCGGCGAGGTGGAAGATCACCTCCGGACGTCCCGCGACCATCGGGCCCGCCGTGTTGGGGTGCGAGATATCCACGGCCCAGCTTGTCACCTTGCCGGTGAAGCCGGCGGGCTTGTCGGGCGCGACGACATCGACCAGCGACAGCTCCGTGACCGGCTTGCCGCCGAGGCTGCCGTCCTTGACCAGCTTCTCGGTGAGCTTGCGGCCGACCATGCCGGCGGCGCCGATGATCAGGATATGCATGGACGTGACCTCGCGGAGTTTTTCAAACGATTTGAGGCGAGGCTAGCGCGCTGCGCGGCAGGGGGGAATGGGGCATCGGCGAAAGGGCGGTTTGCAGATTCCGCTGATCCCGCCCTGTCATCGCCCTCCGTCCAATTGACCTCGGCCCCGCCCCGCGCGATGGATCGGATGAAGGGCCGCGACCAGAGCCCGCACATTTTCGGAGGAACCATGGCGCGCGTCATCGAGGCGGAGTGGGACTATATCGTCTGCGGTGCCGGCACGGCCGGTTGCCTGATGGCGAACCGTCTCTCCGCCGACCGGCGCAACCGGGTGCTGCTGCTGGAGGCCGGCACCAAGGACGACTGGATCTGGTTCCACATCCCCGTCGGCTATCTCTTCGCCATCAACAATCCGCGCTCCGACTGGATGTTCAGGACCGAGCCGGAGCCGGGGCTCAACGGCCGGGCGCTGATCTATCCGCGCGGCAAGGTGATCGGAGGCTCCTCCGCCATCAATGCCATGATCGCCATGCGCGGACAGGCGGCGGACTATGACCACTGGCGGCAGCTCGGTCTCTCTGGCTGGGGCTGGGACGACGTCAAGCCGGTGTTCCGCAAGCTGGAAGACCATTTCCTCGGGGACAGCGAGCATCACGGCGCCGGCGGCGAATGGCGGGTCGAAGCCCCGCGCGTGCGCTGGGACCTGCTCGACAAGGTGCGCGAGGCGGCCGTCCAGATGGGCGTGCCGGCGCTCGACGATTTCAATACCGGCGACAACGAGGGCGTCGCGGCCTTCCACGTCAATCAGAAGAAGGGTCTGCGCTGGTCCTCGGCGCGCGGCTTCCTGAAGCCCGTCATCGACGCCCGCAACAATCTGGAGCTCAATTCCGGCGTCCTGATCGAAAAGCTGATCGTCGAGAACGGCCGCGTCACCGGCGTCCAGTACCGGCAGGGGGCCGAGAGCGTCATCGTCCGCGCCCGCCGCGAGGTGGTGCTGACCTCCGGCTCCATCGGATCGGTCGCGATCCTCGAGCGTTCCGGCATTGGCGACGGCGCGGTGCTGTCGCGCCACGGCATCGACGTCGTGAAGGAGAAGCCCGGCGTCGGCGCCAACCTGCAGGACCACCTGCAGATCCGCGCGATCTACAAGGTGTCCGGCATCCGCACGCTGAACGAGACCTACCACAACCTCATCCGGCGTGGCCTGATGGGGCTCGAATATGCCTTCCGCCGCACGGGGCCGCTGACCATGGCGCCGAGCCAGCTCGGCATTTTCACGCGGTCCGACCCGCGTCAGGAGCGCGCCAATATCCAGTTCCACGTTCAGCCGCTGTCGCTCGACAAGTTCGGCGACCCGCTGCATCGCTTCCCGGCGGTCACCGTCGCGCCCTGCAATCTCAGGCCGACCTCGCGTGGGTCCATCCACATCCGCTCGGCCGAGACGACCGACGCGCCGGTCATCGCGCCGAATTACCTCTCGACCGAGGAGGACCGGCAGGTTGCCGCCGACTCGCTGCGCGTTACCCGCCGCCTGATGAGCCAGCCGGCGCTCGCGCCCTACCGTCCCGAGGAATATCTGCCGGGTCCGGTCATCGGCGACGACGAGGCGAGCCTTGCGCGCGCGGCCGGCGATATCGGCACGACGATCTTCCACCCCGTCGGCACGGCGAAGATGGGCCTCGCCTCCGACCCCATGGCGGTGGTGGACGAGCGGCTGCGCTTCATCGGTCTCGATGGGCTGCGCATCGCCGACGCCTCGGTCATGCCGACCATCACCTCCGGCAACACCAATACGCCGACGCTGATGATCGCCGAGCAGGGCGCGCGGATGATCCTGGAGGATGCGAAGGGCTGAGGCGCGCGTCTCAGGCCGATGCTGGCGATGCCAGCACCGCCTCGACCACTTCCTGGACATCCAGCGCCTCGGCCAGTGTCGCGAGGTTGAAGGGTTCGCCGCGTGTCATTCGCGCGACGCCTTCGAGCTGGCGCTTCAGCACGAGCGGGCGCGCCTTCTCGTTCGGCAGCGCATCGGGATCGCGCTGCCACGAGCCATCCGGCATCCGCCGCTCGGCGACCGACCAGTCGCAGAGCCTGACGGCGCCGGCGCCGCCCTCGATCATCCAGATATTGTGGTCGTCCTTGGTCGTGATGCCGACAGTCCCCGACAGCGTCACCGGCAGGTTGCCGGCGGTCAGCGTCGCGGCGATGCGTCGTTCGGAGCGGCCCGCCTCGGGGAAATCGGCGCTTGCCTTCAAGCCGGCTAGTGGCCCGCCCAGCCGGCGCGACAGGAACAGGAAATGCGACACGACCTCGCGGCTGAAGCCGCCCTGCGCCCGCGCATCCAGCCAGCCCGCCGCGTCCGCCTGCCAGGAGCGCGGCCATGTCGCGAAAGCGACCTCGATGGCGATGCGTCGGGGCGTGCCGATCACGCCCTCGGCGATCCAGCGCTGCAAGGTGGCGACCGCCGGCGACGAGGCGAACGGGAAGTTGACCGCCCCCCTGCTTCCTGCCTCGGCCACGAAGGCGCGCGCATCGGCGAGGTCCACTGCCAGCGGCTTCTCGCAGAAGACGGTCTTGCCGGCCGACAGAGCCATCCGCGCATAGCCGAGATGCGACGCCGGGGGCGAGGCGACATAGAGGCAGTCGCAGGCGGCGATCGCCGCTGCCGCATCGCCGAGCCACGGCACGTCCGGGAAGGCGGCGGCGATCCGCGCCATGGCATCCGGGGACGGGTCCCAGATGCCGGCGACGCGGATGCTTTCGCCCGCTTGCGACAGGGCGGCGCCGAGGAGGCGCTCGCCCATGATGCCCGCCCCGACAATGCCGAGGACGATGCGGTTGTCGGCCATGTCAGCCACGTCAGGTCGGCATGGCGGTTTCGACGAGCTTGGCCCAGTAGCTGGTGCCGGCCGGAATGGCGCTGTCGTCGAAATCGTAGGCGGGGTGATGGCAGGCCGCCGTGTCGCCGTTGCCGACGAAAATGTAGCAGCCCGGACGCTGGTTGAGCATGTAGGAGAAGTCCTCCGCGCCCATCAGCGGCGGGGTCTCGGCATCGACCTTGTCGTCGCCCACCACGGCCTTGGCGACCTTGACCGCGAAATCGGTCTGGTCGGCATGGTTGAACGTCACGGGATAGCCGCGCTGGTAGTCGACCTTGGCCGTGCAGCCCATGCCCTTGGCGACGTTCTCGGCGAGTTCCTTCATCCGCGCCTCGACCAGATCCTGCACCTCCGGCTTGAAGGTGCGCACCGTGCCGAGCATGCGCAGCGTTTGCGGGATGACGTTGAAGGCTTCGCCCGCCTTGACCGAGGTGATGGAGATCACCGCGCTTTCGATGGGATCGACGTTGCGCGAGACGACGGTCTGCATGGCGAGGCCGATGGCAAAGCCGGCCTGCACCGGATCGACGCACAGATGCGGCATGGCGCCGTGGCCGCCCTTGCCCTCGATGTCGATGATGAAGCGATCGGCGGCGGCCATGGACGGGCCCTTGCGCACCGCGAAATGGCCGACGGGAATGCCCGGCATGTTGTGCATGCCATAGACCTCCTGGATGCCCCAACGCTCCATCAGGCCGTCCTTGACCATGGCGTCGCCGCCCCCGCCGCCCTCTTCGGCCGGCTGGAAGATGATGATGGCGGTGCCGTCGAAATTGCGGGTCTCGGCGAGGTACTTCGCTGCGCCCAGCAGCATGGCGGTGTGGCCGTCATGGCCGCAGGCGTGCATCTTGCCGGGGATCTTCGACTTGTAGGGGGCGTTGGTCGCCTCCTCGATCGGCAGCGCGTCCATGTCGGCTCTGAGGCCGATGACCTTGCCCGAACCGTTCTTGCGGCCCTTGATGACGGCGACGACGCCGGTCTGGCCGATGCCGGGCACCACTTCGTCGCAGCCGAATTCCTTCAGTTTCTTCTCCACGATGCCGGCCGTGCGGTGCACGTCGTAGAGCAGTTCCGGGTTCTCGTGGAAATCGCGCCGCCAGCCGGTGATTTCGTCGTGAAGGTCGGCGATGCGGTTGATGATGGCCATGGAACTCTCCGGAGGGCGATGCGAAAGGCGGCAAGCTAGCCCTTCGCGCGCGCGGAGGCGAGGGGGTGGTGCGGATCACTGGGATGCGGCAGCCTCATGATCCCTCGGTTCACCCACCCGGATTGATCGGCCGGTTCTGCGTCCAGTCGAAGGTGCCGGCATCGCGTTCGCGCACCGCCTGTTTCCAGCCGACCTGTTCGGCCCGCGTCTTGAAGTTGATGCCTTCGGGCGAGTGGCGGGTGATGCCGTCGAAGATGGTGGCGAACATCTGCGTCTGCTTGAGGCCCATGGCCTCGATGGCCTGATTGACGACCAGCTTCTGCATCATCAGCTGGTTGACCGGCACCGTCGCCATCCGCTCGGCGAGCGCCTCGACCTCGCGGTCGAGATCGGCGGCCGGAACGGCCTTCAGCACCAGCCCGAGCTTCTCGGCCTCGCGGCCGTCGATCTTGTCGCCCGTGAACAGCATGCGCTTGGCCTTTTCCGGCCCAAGCCGATAGACCCACATGGCCGTGGTCGGGCAGCCCCAGACGCGGACGGGCATGTAGCCGATGCGGGCATCCTCGGCCATGACGGTGATATCCGAGCACATGGCGATGTCCGAACCGCCCGCCACAGCGAAGCCGTGCACCTTGCAGATGACCGGCCGGTAGGAACGCCAGAGCGACATGAACGCCTCGGTGTTCCGCATCATGAAGGCATAGTCCTTCATGGGATCCCAGGGCATGTCCTGAGTCGCCTGGCCGTTGCCGTTGCCTTCGGCGTAGTAGGCGAGGTCGTAGCCGGCGCAGAAGGCATCGCCCTTGCCGGACAGCACGATGACATGGACGGAGGGATCGGCATTGGCCCGCGCGACGCAGTCCGCGAGTTCGGCCGGCACCTCGTCGTCAATGGCGTTCAGCACCTCGGGCCGGTTCAGCGTGATGCGGCCGATCCGGCCATCCTTCTCGTAGACTACCTTGGCCATCGCAGCCTCCCTGCCGGGCCCATTCTGGTCGGGCACCGTTCGGGAGGATGCTATCGCCGCTCATGCGAATGAGAGAGTGGGCCCAAGGACGGACGTGCTTTCCCGCCATGCCCGGCTTGGTGCCGGGCATTCGCGTCTGCCTTTGCCGCTATGCTCAAGTCGCGGATGGCCTGCATAGCCGAGGCGTTGCCTCGGCGCTTTTTGCAAAAGGACGGCGGCTGAAAGCCGCCTATGCCCGGCCATGACGCCTCGGGGGGTCTGCGTTCCAGGCGGTCCGGGGGGCAGTCGTGCGTCACGCCGGCATGCGGTTTTCCACCAGCTTGGCCCAGTAGCTCATGCCGAGCGGGATGATCTCGTCGTTGAAGTCATAGGCCGGGTGGTGGACGTTGGCCGTGTCGCCCTGGCCGATGAAGATGAAGGCGCCGGGACGGGCCTCGAGCATGTAGGCGAAATCCTCGCCGCCCATGATCGGCGTGGTGTCGCGATTGACCGCGGCATCGCCCACGACAGCCGAGGCGGCATCGGCGGCGTAAGGCGTCTGCGTCTCGTGGTTCACCGTGACCGGCACGACCCGCTCGTAGATCACCCGGGCGGTTGCGCCGAACACGGCGGCCGTGCGCTCGGCGAGTTCCGTCAGGCGCTGCTCGATGAAGTCGCGCACGCCCGCGTCGTGGGTGCGCACCGTGCCGCGCAGCTCCGCCGTCTGCGGGATGACGTTGTTGGTGAAGCCGGCATTGAAGGCGCAGATCGAGACCACCGCGCTCTTCAGGGGATCGATGTTGCGCGCGACGATGGACTGCGCCGCCGCGACGATGTGGGAAGCGACGAGGATCGTGTCGATGGAGAGGTGGGGCTTGGCGGCATGGCCGCCCTTGCCTTCGACCTCGATGCGGAAATTGTCGACCGCCGCCAGAAGCGGGCCGGGGCGGAGCGCGAACTGGCCGACGGGCAGGCCCGGCGCATTGTGCATGCCGTAGACCTCCTGGATGCCGAAGCGGTCCATCATGCCGTCCTTCACCATGGCGTCGGCGCCGTTTTCGCCCTCCTCGGCCGGCTGGAAGATGACCGCGACCGTGCCGTCGAAATTGCGGGTTTCGGCGAGGTACTTGGCCGCGCCCAGCAGCATGGCGGTGTGGCCGTCGTGGCCGCAGGCGTGCATCTTGCCGGGAACCTTGGAGGCATGCGGCAGGCCGGTGATCTCCTGAAGCGGCAGGGCGTCCATATCTGCACGCAGGCCGATCACCTTGCCGGAGCCGTTGGCCCGGCCCTTGATGATGCCGACCACGCCCGTCCGGCCGATGCCGGTGACGATCTCGTCGCAGCCGAACTCCTTCAGCTTCTCCGCGACGATGCCGGCCGTGCGGTGCACGTCGAACTGGAGTTCGGGATATTCGTGGATGTCGCGCCGCCAGGCGGTGACTTCCTCGTGGAGGGCCGAGATGCGATTGACGATGGGCATGGGGGCTCCGGGGCGTGATCAGGCAGCGAGGCGGGTTTCGACGAGTCTTGCCCAGTAGCTGATGCCGATGGGGATGATCTCGTCGTTGAAGTCGTAGGCGGGGTGGTGGACGCCGAAATCGCCGCCCTGGCCGATGCCGACCATGCAGCCGGGACGGGCCTCCAGCATGAAGGAGAAGTCCTCCGCGCCCATGGAGGGCGGCTTGTCGCGGCGGACATTGTCCGGGCCCACGATAGCGGCGGCGACAAGCGCCGCATGCTCGGCCTCGGCGACGTGGTTCACCACCATGGGACAGCCATGGATGTAGGTGAAGGTCGCCGTCGCGCCGAAGGTCCGGGCGGTCTTCTCGACGACCTCGCGCAGGCGGGCCTCGACCAGCGCCTGCACGTCCTTCGTCAGAATGCGGACGGTGCCGCGCAGTTCGGCCGTGTGCGGAATGACATTGTTGGCATGGCCGGCATTGAGCGAGCCGATCGACACGACGGCGGCCTCCAGCGGATCGACATTGCGCGAGACGACCGACTGGATGGCGATGACGATCTGCGCCGTTGCCAGCACCGTATCCGCCGCCAGATGCGGCATCGCCCCATGACCGCCCTTGCCCTCGACGAGGATGTGGATGCGATCGGCGGCCGCGCTGGTCGGCCCAGCCTTTACGGAGAACGTGCCGGCAGGGTCGATGCCGTTGTGCATGCCGTAGATTTCCTGGATGCCGAAGCGCTCCATCATGCCATCGGCGATCATCTCGCGCGCGCCGCCGCCGCCTTCTTCCGCCGGCTGGAAGACGAGCGCCACCGTGCCGGCGAAGTTGCGGGTCTCGGCGAGATATTTGGCGGCGCCGAGCAGCATGGCCATGTGCCCGTCATGGCCGCACGCATGCATCATGCCGGGAACCCTGGAGGCATGCGGCAAGCCGGTGATCTCGGTCAGCGGCAGCGCGTCCATGTCCGAGCGCAGGCCGATGACCCTGCCGGTGCCCGCATGGCTGCCGCGGATCAGCGCCACGACGCCGGAGCGGCCGATGCCGGTCACCACCTCGTCGCAGCCGAACGCGCGCAGCTTCTCCGCGACGATGGCCGAGGTGCGCGGCAGATCGAACAGGAGTTCGGGGTGCTGGTGGAAGTCGCGGCGCCATTCGGCCGCCTCATGGGCGAGGTCGGCAATGCGGTTGCTGATCGGCATGGGGGCCCGGAGCGGCTGCGAGGAAGGGGCGCCCTTCCGGCTTGCGGAAGGGCGCGGGCGTCGGGATCAGGCGGGCAGGCGGCTCTCGACGAGCTTGGCCCAGTAGCTCATGCCGATGGGGATGATCTCGTCGTTGAAGTCATAGGCGGGGTGGTGGACGTTCGGGCCGTCGCCCTGGCCGATGAAGATGAAGGCGCCGGGGCGGGCCTCCAGCATGAACGAGAAGTCCTCGCCGCCCATCACCGGCACGGTGTCGCGGTTGATCGCGTTCTCGCCGACCACGGCGGCGGCGGCGTCGCCGGCGAAGACGGCATTATCGGCATGGTTCTTCGTGACGGGATAGTCGCGATGATAGACGAGCTTGGCGGTGCCGCCGAACACCGCCGCCGTGCCCTCGACGATGGCGTGAAGGCGGGCCTCGACGAAGTCGCGCATCTCCGGGGTCAGCGTGCGCACCGTGCCCTGCAGGCGCGCCGTCTGCGGGATGACGTTGTCGGTGAAGCCGGCATTGAAGGCGCAGATCGACACGACCGCGTTCTGCAGCGGGTCGACGTTGCGCGAGACGATGGACTGGGCGTTCACGATGATCTGCGAGGCGATCAGGATCGTGTCGACGGCGAGATGCGGCTTGGCGGCATGGCCGCCCTTGCCCTCGACGAGGATCTCGATGCGGTCGGCGGCGGCCATGAGCGGACCGGGGCGCAGCGCGAACTGGCCGACGGGCAGGCCCGGCGCATTGTGCATGCCGTAGACCTCCTGGATGCCGAAGCGATCCATCATGCCGTCATTGACCATTTCGCGGCCGCCGCCGCCGCCCTCTTCCGCCGGCTGGAAGATGACCGCGACGGAACCGTCGAAATTGCGGGTTTCGGCGAGGTACTTGGCCGCGCCCAGCAGCATGGCGGTGTGGCCGTCATGGCCGCAGGCGTGCATCTTGCCGGGAACCTTGGAGGCATGGGCCAAGCCGGTGATCTCGGTCAACGGCAGCGCGTCCATGTCGGCGCGCAGGCCGATGACCTTGCCGGAGCCGGTGTTCCGGCCCTTGATGATGCCGACGACGCCGGTCTTGCCGATTCCCGTGACGATCTCGTCGCAGCCGAACTCCTTCAGCTTATCCGCGACGATGCCGGCCGTGCGGTGCACGTCGAACTGCAACTCGGGATATTCGTGGATGTCGCGCCGCCAGGCGGTCACCTCGTCGTGAAGGGCCGAGATGCGGTTGACGATGGGCATGGAAACCTCCGGAAATCGAAGCGGCAACCAAACCGGAGCCGGATGCCGCGGTCAATCGACCTGCCATGCGGTCACGTGCTCTTGACGCGCATGGCTCGGCTCGGGCTCCCTCGGGCAATGACAGCCTCTCCCATGAACCTGACCAGCATCGAACTGCTCGAGCGCCTCGTCTCCTTCCCGACCGTGTCGGAGACGCACAATCTCGACTGCATCGCCTTCATCGGCGAATACCTTGCCTCGCACGGCGTGCCTTTCGAGGTGCTGCCGCAGGCCGACGGGCAGAACGCCAACATCTTCGCGACCATCGGACCGAAGGGCGATGGCGGCGTGATGCTGTCGGGCCATCTCGACGTCGTGCCCGTGGAAGGCCAGCCCTGGACGAGCGATCCGTTCAGGCTGACGCCGAAGGGCGACCGGCTCTACGGGCGCGGCGCCTGCGACATGAAGGGGTTCGACGCCTGCGTCCTTGCGGCCGTGCCGGCGATGATGAAGGCCGACCTCAGGCGCCCGATCCACATCTGCCTCTCGGCGGACGAGGAAGTGCGGATGGACGGCGCGCGCGCCATCGCCGCGAAGCTCGGCGCCGACTGGCCGAAGCCGGCCGTCTGCTTCGTCGGCGAGCCGAGCCGGATGAAGGTCGTCACCGGCCACAAGGGCTATTTCGTCATCTATACCCATGTGCGCGGGCACGAGGTCCATTCCTCGAACCGCTATGCCGGCGTCTCCGCGATCTTCGTCGCGGCCCGGCTGGTCAGCTGGATGGAGGACCGCGACCTCCGCAACAAGGCCGAGGCCGAGCGCAATGGCGGCGTGCCCTATTTCGAGCCGGGCTGGACCATGCTCCATGTCGGCCAGCTCAACGGCGGCACCGCCCACAACATCACGGCGCTGGACTGCCGCTTCGTGACCGGCATACGGCTGGTCCCCGGCGACGACGGCTTCGCCTATCTCAAGGAATACGAGGCCTTCGTCCGCACAGAGATCGAGCCGGCGATGAAGGCCGTGCATCCCGATGCCGGCGTCTTCATCACCCACCGCGTCGGCAGTCCCGCGCTCGGGCGCGAGGCGGACGGCGAGGCCGAACGGCTCGCGCGCCGGCTCACCGGTGACAACGGCGTCCAGGTCGTCGCCTATGGCGCGGAAGCCGGCATCTTCCAGCGCGCGGGGCTGTCGACCGTCATCTGCGGGCCCGGCGACATCGCCCAGGCTCACCAGCCCGACGAGTGGATCGAGGTCTCGGAGCTCGCGAAGTGCGACGCCTTCCTCGCCGGACTGGTCCGCGAGTGTTCGGCCTGAACCGGGACGGCACGCCGTCCCGGCCGGGCGGCGCGGCCGTCAGCGCTGGCGCGCGATGATCCGGGCCTGGATGTTGTCGTAGACGCCCTGCGGAATGACATTCTTGCGCGGCAATTCGTCCTTGCCGCGGTAGGGCCGGCCGCGGATGATCGCATCCGCGCGGGCTTCGCCGATGCCGGGCAGGGTCATGAGCTCGGCGCGGCTCGCCGAATTGATGTCGATGAGGTTGGCGGCAGGCGCGGTCGGATTGACCGGCGTCGTCGGCATGGGCGTTGCCGGACGCGTCGTCGGCGTCGAGGGCGCCGGCGTTGTCTGTGCGATGGCGACCGAGGCGGCGAGGCTGATCGCGGCGGCGGCAAGAAGGGTCTTCAGCATGCGGCGGCTCCCTGATGTCGCGCCATTGGTTGCGCGGAATCAGGCAAATTCATGCCGGATTCGCAGGCGCCCGACCAGCTTTCCGTTTGGTCAGCCAGGCCCGCCCGCCCGATGCGGCTGATTGACGCATGTCATGTCAATTGTATCATAAAAGCGAACGTTCATTCATTTTTGCATTGCACCATCCATGGCGCCGGTCTAAGTGACTGCGCCGGAGTTTCCCCCACTGATGCCGCGTATCGACAACATCCAGCGCACCGACCGGAAGGCGGCGATCCTCGATGCGGCCGAACGCTGCTTCGTGCGCTCGGGCTTCCATGGCGCGTCGATGAGCGAAATCTGCGCCGAGGCAGGGATGAGTCCGGGCAACCTCTACCGCTACTTCCCGTCCAAGGAAGCCATGATCGAGGGCCTGTGCGAGCGTGATTTCGAGGAGGTCGGCCAGCAATTCGCCGAACTCGCCGACGCGCCCGACATATGGCAGGCGTTCCGGGAGCTGGCGAAGGTGCACATGGTCGAGGAGCCGCGCGAGCACTGCGCCATGTGGATCGAGAGCATGTCGGAGGTGGCGCGCAATCCGCAGATCGCGGCGCTGCGCACGCGCATCGACGCTTTTATCCACGACAAGCTCCTTGGCGCCCTGCAATTGGCCAGGGCGCGCGGCCAGACCTCGCCGCATGCCGATCTGGACCGCGCCGTCCAGTTTCTCATTACTTTCGCTGACGGGCTGATGCTGCGGCGCGCCCGCGATCCCGATTTCGACCCCGTAAACGCCATGTCGATCATGTTCGACGTGCTCGCGGGCATGCTGCTGACACCGTCCGCGCCGTCCACTGATAATGCGACCTGAGCCATCATGACACGCTCCCTTTCCCCCGTTCTCGCCCTTGTCGCGCTCGTTGCCGCCGCGCCGATGGCGCTCGCCCAGACACGCGCGCCTTCCGTCACCGTCGCCACCGCCATGCGCGGCGACCTGCGCGAGACCGTGATCGCCACCGGTTCCTTCGTCGCCCGCGAGGAAGTGCTCGTCTCGCCCGAGATCGAGGGCCTGACGGTCATCGAGATCCTCGCCGAGGAAGGCGACCGGGTCCGGGCCGGGCAGGTTCTGGCGCGCCTCAACCGTGAGATGCTCGACGTGCAGCTTGCGCAGAACGGCGCGCAGATCGCCCGCGCCGAGGCCGCCATCGCGCAGGCTCGGGCCTCGATCGCCGAGGCGACGGCGGCCAAGTCGCTGGCCGACCAGCAGCTTCAGCGCACGCGGCAGCTCCAGCAGACCGGCGCAGCCTCGGCCGATGCGCTCGACCAGCGCGTCTCGGCGGCCCGGACCTCGGCCGCGCGGCTGGAAGCGACGACCAACGCGCTGGCTCTGTCGGAAGCCGATCTCGCCCTCGCCCGGAGCCAGCGCCGCGACATCGAGCTGCGCATCGCGCGGACCGAGATCAAGGCATCGGTCGACGGCGTCATCTCGCGCCGCACCGCCCGGCTCGGCCAGATGGCCATTGGCGCCATGGGCGCGCAGTCCGGCGATCCGCTGTTCCGCCTGATCGCGCGCGGCGAGGTCGAGCTTGAGGCCGATGTCCCGGAGACGACGCTCGCCCGGATGCGCCCGGACCAGCCCGCCACCATCGACGCCGCGGGTTTCGACAAGCCGCTCGCCGGTGCGGTGCGCCTGGTTGCTCCCGAGGTGCGCACCGCCAACCGGCTCGGCCGCGTGCGGATCAGCGTCAAGGGCGACGAGCGCCCGCCGCTCGGCGCCTTCGGTCGCGGCACCGTCGAGGTGGCGCGGTCCCAGGGCATTCTCGTGCCGCTGTCGGCGGTGATGTTCGGCCGCGCCACGACGGTGCAGGTCGTCAAGGACGGCGTGGTGGAAACCCGGCCGGTGGTCACGGGCCTGCGCGCCGAGGGCCGGATCGAGATTCGTGAAGGCCTCGCCGAGGGCGAGAAGGTCGTCGCGGTTTCGGGGAGCTTCGTGCGCAACGGCGACCGCGTGACGCCGACCGATGTCGCGTCCAGGTAAGGCGGAGACGGAGCCATGTCGTTCAACGTTTCGGCCTATTCGATCCGCCAGCCGGTGCCGTCCATCGTGCTGTTCGTGGTGCTCTGCTTCCTCGGCTGGATGAGCTACACGAACCTGCCGGTCACGCGCTTCCCGAATATCGACGTGCCGCTGATCCAGGTGACGATGACGCAGGCGGGCGCGGCCCCGGCGGAACTCGAGACCCAGATCACCAAGAAGGTCGAGGACGCGGTCGCCAATATCACCGGCGTCAAGAACGTCATTTCCAACCTGACGGACGGCGTTTCCACGACCATCATCGAGTTCCGGCTCGAGGTGAACACCGACCGCGCGCTCAACGACGTCAAGGACGCGATCGCCAAGATCCGCGCCGACCTGCCGCGCAACATCGACGAGCCGATCATTGAGCGGCTCGACGTCGAGAACCAGCCGATCATGACGGTGGCGGTAGCGACCCCGAGCATGACGCTGGAGCAGCTGTCATGGTTCGTCGACGACACGGTGAAACGCGAGCTGCAGGGCCTGCGCGGCATCGGCCGCATCAGCCGCAACGGCGGCGTGCTGCGCGAAATCCGCGTCTCACTCGACGCCAACCGCCTGATGGCGCTCGGCGTCACGGCGGGCGACGTGAACCGCCAGCTGCGCGCGACCAATGTGGATCTCGCGGGCGGGCGCGGCGATGTCGGCGGCCAGCAGCAGTCGATCCGCACGCTCGCGGGCGCGCAGACGGTGGAGGAACTCGCCAACACCAAGATCGTGCTGCCCGGCGGGCGCGAGGTGCGCCTGTCGGATGTCGGCACCGTCACCGATCTCTACGAGGAGCCGAAGAGCTTCACGCGCCTCAACGGCGAGACGCCGACGGTCGCCTTCCAGGTGTTCCGCTCGAAGGGCGCGTCCGACGTGCGCGTGGCCGCGCTCGCGCGCGCCAGGATCGAGGAACTCAAGAAGCAGTTCCCGAACATCACCTTCACCGAGATCGACAATTCCGTGAACTACACCGCCGGCAACCACAAGTCGGCGATGGAGATGCTGATGGAGGGCGCGGCCCTCACCGTCATCGTCGTCTTCCTGTTCCTGCGCGACCTGAGAGCCACGATCATTTCGGCGGTGGCGCTGCCTCTGTCCATCATCCCGACCTTCTGGGTCATGGAGATGATGGGCTTCTCGATGAACCTCGTCTCGCTGCTGGCGGTGATTCTCGTCACCGGCATCCTCGTCGATGACGCCATCGTCGAGATCGAGAACATCGTCAGACACATGAAGATGGGCAAATCGCCCTACCGCGCCTCGATGGAGGCGGCGGACGAGATCGGCCTCGCGGTCATCGCGATCTCGCTGACCATTGTCGCGGTCTTCGCGCCGGTTTCGTTCATGGGCGGCATTGCCGGCCAGTATTTCAAGCAGTTCGGCCTCGTGGTCGCGGTGGCGGTGCTGTTCTCGCTGCTGGTCGCGCGCCTGGTCACGCCGATGCTCGCGGCCTATTTCCTGCGGCCGCACGCGCACAGGGAGCCGAAGGACGGCGTCCTGATGCGGGCCTATCTCGGCTTCCTCAGGACCACCGTCCGGTTCCGCTACCTGACGCTGCTCGCCGGCATCGGCGTGTTCGCGGTGTCGATCTGGGCGATCAAGTTCCTGCCCACGGGCTTCATTCCGTTCCCGGACGAGGCGCGCTTCGTCGTCTCGATGGAGCTGCCGCCGGGCTCGACGCTGGACGACACCCGCGAGCGCTCGGACCGGCTGGCGCGGCTGATCAAGAAGGAAATCCCGGAGGTCGAATCCGTGCTCGTCGTCGGCGGCGCCAATCCCGTCGGCACGCTGGAAGTGCGCCGCGCGACCGTCATCGTGCGCCTCACCCACAAGACCAAGCGCGAGCGCACGCAGCGGCAGATTCAGGAAGCCACCTCGCCGCTGTTCAACCAGATCCCGGATATTCGCGCCTGGTACGTCAACGATCGCGGCGAGCGCGAGGTGTCGATCATCGTGCGCGGCAACGATGCCGAGAACCTGTCGAAGGCGGTGGCGAATCTGGAAGCCGAGATGCGTCAGATTCCGGGCTTCGTGAACGTCGCGGCGACCGCTGGCCTCGAGCGCCCGGAAATCCGCGTCGTGCCGAAGGCCGACGAAGCCGCGCGCTACGGCGTCACCACCGACCAGATCTCGGAAGCGGTCAGGGTCGCGACCATCGGTGATGTCGCGGCCAACCTCGCCAAGTTCAATGCCGGCGACCGGCTTGTGCCGATCCGCGTGCAGCTCGACATCGCGACGCGCGCCGATCTCGACATCATCTCGGCCCTCACCGTGACGACGGCGTCGGGCCAGCAGGTGCCGCTGACGGCCGTGGCCGACATCTCGTTCGGCCAGGGTCCGTCCTCGATCGAGCGCTACAACCGCGTCCGGCGCGTCAATATCGGCACCGACCTTTCGGGCGGGCTCGAGATCGGGCCGGCGCTGGAGCAGATCTTCGCCCTGCCGGCGGCGCGCAACCTGCCGGCCGGCGTGTCGTTCCAGCGCGGCGGCGACGCCGAGATCATGGCTGAGGTCTTCCAGGGCTTCGCGCTCGCGATGGGCACCGGCCTCCTGATGGTGCTCGGCGTGCTGGTGCTGCTGTTCCACTCGGTGTTCCAGCCGCTGACCATCCTGATGTCGCTGCCGCTTTCCCTCGGCGGCGTCATCATCGCCCTGCTGCTCACCAACAACGCCATCTCCATGCCGGTGGTGATCGGCATCCTCATGCTGATGGGCATCGTGACGAAAAACGCGATCATGCTGGTCGACTTCGCGGTCGAGAAGGAGCGCGAAGGCATGAGCCGCACCGAGGCGATCCTCGATGCCGGCCGCAAGCGCGCCCGCCCGATCATCATGACCACGCTCGCCATGGGCGTCGGGATGATCCCGCCGGCGCTCGGTTCCGGCGACGGCGGCGAGTTCCGCGCGCCGATGGCCATCGCGGTGATCGGCGGTCTGATCGTCTCGACCGTGCTGAGCCTCGTCTTCGTGCCGTCGTTCTACACGGTGATGGACGATGTCGGCCGCTTCTTCGGCTGGATCTTCGGGCGCTTCGTCGGTCCCGCCGACGAACCGGACGATGAGCAGGCGGGGCATGGTCATGGCGGCCGCCCGCCGCTGCTGCTGCCCGCCGACGCCCCTCAGGGCAGCGAGTCGCAGCGCCCGATCAGGGTCGCCGCCGAATAGGAATCCAGATCTCCGGTCCCAAAGCCGGAGAGATGGTGAAGCCCGGTGCCGGTGGGTCCGCCCCCGCCTGCGCCGGGCTTCTCTCGTTTCCGGGGTGGTTCACAGGAACAGGTCCCCGGCGGCCTCGACGCTCTCCACGACGAAGCGATAGGCCTCGTCGATGCGGGCAATGCGGCGCGTATCGACATGGGCGACGAGGTGGTAGGTGCGCCGGATCGACAGCTGCGGCAGCACGCGGACAAGTTCGGGCATGTCGCGCGTGGCGTAGTCGTGCAGGACGCCGATGCCGGCGCCGGCCTTCACTGCCTCCATCTGGGCCAGCACGCTGGCGCATTCGAGCCGGCGCTGTCCGGCGTCGAAGGCCGGCGGATAGTAGGTCAGCGCTTCGGAGTAATGCAGTTCCTGGACCGATGTGACCATCAGGTGGCGGTGCAGGTCGTCGGGTTTCGCCGGCATCGGGCGGCGCTGGAAATAGCTGCGCGCGGCATAGAGGCCGAGACCGTAATCGGTCAGTTTGCGAACGGTCAGCCGGCCGTCGGGCGGCGGGTCGATGACGATGGCGAGGTCCGCGTCGCGCTTCGACAGCGACATGGTCCGCTGCAACGGCACGAGCTGGATGGTGAGGTCCGGGTGGCGTTCAGCCAGCCGTCCGAGGCGGGGGCCAAGAAACAGCGCGCCGAAGCCTTCCGGCGCGCCGACGCGGATCGTGCCCGAAATGACGCGGTCGACCTGCGAGACATCGGCCTGCGCGTCGAGCCAGGCGGTCTCCATCGCCTCGGCGGCCGCGACGAACTTCTCGCCGGCGACGGTGAGGCTGACGCCGGCCGTGGAGCGGGCGAAGAGTTGGGTGCCGAGCGATGTTTCCAGCAGCGAGATGCGCCGGGCCACCGTCGCATGGTCGAGCGTCAGTGCCCGCGCGGCGGCGAGAAACTGGCCGGTGCGCGCCACGGCGAGGAAGACCCGGACATGATCCCAGTTTGGCGTCATATGCGCATCTTACGCCAAAATGCGCACAACGCATGCGCCATCTTGGTGCTTGGTTGCCGCATGGCTTCGCTCTAGGGATGGCGCCGGAGTTGATGCCGGCCTGCCGCATCCTGCGGGCCGCCGCCGTTTCGCTCGACAATGCTCCCAGGGAGGAATTCCATGCGCACCTACGGTCATTTCATCGGTGGCAAGCATGTCGCCGGCAAGTCCGGCCGCATCGCCGATGTGTTCCAGCCGCTCGACGGCTCGGTCTTCGCCAAGGTGGCGCTGGCCTCCAAGGCCGAGGTGCGCGAGGCGGTGGAAAACGCCAAGGCCGCCCAGCCCGCCTGGGCCGCGACCAACCCGCAGCGCCGCGCCCGCGTGCTGATGAAGTTCCTGGAGCTCTGCGCCCGCGACAACGAGAAGATGGCCGAGCTGCTGGCCCGCGAGCACGGCAAGACCATTCCCGACGCCAAGGGTGACATCCAGCGCGGCCTCGAAGTGGTCGAGTTCGCCATCGGCGCGCCGCAGATGATGAAGGGCGAATATACCGAGGGCGCCGGCCCCGGCATCGACATCTATTCGATGCGCCAGCCGCTCGGCGTCTGCGCCGGCATCACGCCGTTCAACTTCCCGGCCATGATCCCGCTGTGGAAGGCCGGTCCCGCCATCGCCGCCGGCAACGCCTTCGTGCTGAAGCCGTCCGAGCGCGACCCGGGCGTGCCGCTCATGCTCGCCGAGCTGTTCCTCGAGGCCGGCCTGCCGCCGGGCATCTTCAACGTCGTCAACGGCGACAAGGAATCGGTGGACGCGGTCCTCGACGATCCGGACATCAAGGCCGTCGGCTTCGTCGGTTCGACCTCGATCGCCGAGTACGTCTATTCGCGCGGCTGCGCGGCCGGCAAGCGCGTCCAGTGCTTCGGCGGCGCAAAGAACCACATGATCATCCTGCCCGACGCCGACCTCGATCAGGCGGCGGATGCGCTGATCGGCGCCGGCTACGGCTCGGCCGGCGAGCGCTGCATGGCGATCTCGGTGGCCGTCCCGGTCGGCGAGGACACCGCCAACCGGTTGATGGAGCGGCTGGTGCCGCGCGTCGAGAGCCTGAAGATCGGCCCGTCGACCTCGGCCGATGCCGATTTCGGTCCGCTCGTCACCGCCCAGGCGCTGGAGCGCGTTCGCGGTTATGTCGATATCGGCGTGAACGAGGGCGCCAAGCTCGTCGTCGACGGCCGGGCGTTCCGGATGCAGGGCTACGAGAACGGCTTCTACATGGGCGGCTGCCTGTTCGACAACGTCACCAAGGACATGCGGATCTACAAGGAAGAGATCTTCGGACCCGTGCTGTCGGTCGTCCGCGCCAAGACCTATGCCGAGGCCCTCGGCCTTGCGAACGATCATGAATACGGCAACGGCGTCGCCATCTACACCCGTGACGGCGATGCGGCCCGCGACTTCGCCGCCAAGGTCGAGGTCGGCATGGTCGGCATCAACGTGCCGATCCCGGTGCCGCTGGCCTATTACACGTTCGGCGGATGGAAGCGCTCGTCCTTCGGCGACCTCAACCAGCACGGCCCTGACGCCTTCCGCTTCTACACGAAGACGAAGACCGTCACGTCCCGCTGGCCCTCGGGCATCAAGGACGGCGCGAGCTTCGTCATCCCGACGATGGCATGATTGGACGGATGATCTGATCGAATATGGGGCTTCGGCGGGGCTTTCAGCCCTACCGGAGCCCCGCCTCCCGCGCGATCCGGTGCGCGGCCTCGTTTTCGCTGACGAGGAAGGCGGCGAAGGCCGCCACCGGCATATCGGGGATCGTCACCCCGTGCGGCTCCAGCCGCGCCCTGACGGATGGATCGCGCAGCGCTTCCCGCACGGCGGCGTTCCATTTCTCGACGATGGCCGGGTCGGTTCCCGCCTTCAGCACCAGCCCAAACCAGGATTTCGACGTGAAGCCGGGAACGCCGGCTTCGGCCATGGTCGGCACGCCGGGCAGGGCGGCGAGCCGCGTCTCGTTGGCGACGGCGAGCGCTCTGAGGTTGCCGCCGATCTGCTCGCGCACGTTCTGAAGGTCGCCGAGCATGACCGGCACATGGCCGCCGATCAGATCCTTTAGTGCCGGGGCGCTGCCGCCGTACGGCGCGTGGACGATCTCGATGCCAAGCCGCCGTTTCAGCACCTCGAAGCCGAAATGGTTGGAGGCGCCTCGCCCGAACGAGGCGAAGGTGGCGCGCGCCGGATTGGCTTTCGCCCAGGCGGCGAATTCCGCGACGGTCGTCGCCGGAACGGACGGATGGACGACGAGGACGTGCGGGCTCGACGCCATCGGCGCGACCGTCACGAAATCCCTGAGCGGATCGTAGGGCGGGCGCTCGGCGAGCAGCGGCGAGACGAGGAAACTGTTGGAGATGGCGAGCACCGTGTAGCCGTCCGCAGGCGCTGCCCCGACCGACTGCGTCGCGATCATCGTGCCGCCGCCCGCCTTGTTCTCGATCACGAAGGAGGCGCTCCACTTCCGCGCGACATGCTCGGCGACAATGCGCGTCACGGCGTCCGTGCCGCCGCCGGCCGCGAAAGGCACGACCACGCGGATGGCGCGGCCGGGCTCGGGATAGGTCTGGGCCCCGGCATTGCCGGTCGCGCATGCCAAAGCCGCCGCCAGCGACAGCGTCGCGATACGAACCATGTTTCCTCCATGCGCGGCCTATTGTCGCCGCGCCCGCTTCCGCCGGGCGATTTTCCCGCCCGTTGCCGCAACTTAGCTGCCGCATCCGGCATCTCGCCACGCCGCCAATCCGCATGGGTGTCCCGCGTCGGCGGGGATGACGGATGCTCCGTGATCGGCCACCAATGGCGCCGCTACAGATTCAGGGGACATTCCGATCATGCGCATCGCCGTCGGCGGCTTCATGCACGAGACCAATACCTTCGTTCCGGAGCCGACGCCCTGGGCGATGTTCAATCAGGAGGGCGCCTGGCCGGGTTTCACCCGCGGGCCGGAAGTGCTGACCAGGTTCCGCCCGTTTAACATTGCCATTGCCGGCTTCATGGCCGTCGCCGAGAAGGCCGGACATCAGATGCTGCCGCTGTCCTGGTCCTTCGCGCAGCCCTCGGGCCCGGTCGAGGATGCGGTGTTCGAGCGCGCCGTCTCGTATCTGCTCGCCGATATCGCGGACGCCGCGCCCGATGCCGTGTTCCTCGAACTGCACGGCGCCATGACCACCGAGACGATCGAGGACGCTGAGGGCGAGCTGCTCGCCCGCGTCCGCCGTCTCGTCGGGCCGGACGTGCCGGTGGTCGCCTCGCTCGACCTGCATGCGAACGTCACCCAGAAGATGGTCGACAGCGCCAGCTTCATGTCGGCCTACCGGACCTATCCGCATATCGACTGGCTGCAGACCGGCCAGCGCGTCGCCGAATGGTTCGACCGCGTGGTGGCGTGGGGGCCGCAGCCGGCGCGCGCCTTCCGCCAGATGCCGTTCCTGATCCCGATCGCCTCGGGCTGCTCGATGATCGAGCCGATGAAGGGGCTCTACGCCCTGCTCGGGGAGATCGAGGCCGAGACCGGCGTGCACCTGTCGCTCTGCCCGGGCTTCCCCTCGGCCGACATCTTCGACATGGGCGCGACCGTCATCGGCTATGGCGCGTCGCAGGATCAGGTGGACGCGGCCGTCGGCCGTCTCGCGCAGGCGGTCGTCCGCTCGGAAGCGGCCTTCCTCGAACACCTCGCCAAGCCGCAGGACGAAGCGGTGACGCTCGCCTTCCAGCGGGCCGGGCTGGCGTCGAAGCCGGTGATCATCGCGGACACACAGGACAATCCCGGCGCGGGCGGCTCGTCGATCACCACCGGTTTCCTGAAGGCCATGATCGGCCGGGGCGCGCAGAACACGCTGATGGCGCTCTATCACGAACCGGATATCGCGCTCGCCGCGCAGGCTGCGGGCAAAGGCGCGACCATCGAGGTGACCTTCGCCGCGAGCGGCAAGGGGCCGGGCGAGGTGCCGCTGACCACGAAGGCCGAAGTCGTTGCGGTTTCCGATGGCCGCTTCATTGGAACGGGGCCGATGGTCGGCGGCCAGCCGATCAATATGGGCCCGTCCGCCTGGCTCAGGATCGGCGGCATCGACCTCGTCGTCGGCTCGGTGCGCCAGCAGCCGCATTGCATCGCGGTCTGCACGCATCTCGGCATCGATATCAATGGCTATGACGTGATCGTGCTGAAGAGTTCGGTTCACTTCCGCGGCGACTGGCAGCCCTATGCCGATTCCGTGGTGGTCGGGGCGTCGCCTGGCGCGGCGCTGGACGACACGGGCGTCATCCCGTTCGAGCACCTGAGGCCGAACGTGCGCAGAAGGCCGATGTCGAACCAGTAGCGATATCGCGGGCTGGGCGATCACTCTCCGTCATGCCCGGCCGTGTGCCGGGCATCCACGAATTTTCTTCACGCCTGTGTTCAAGTCGTGGATGGCCGGGACAAGCCCGGCCATGACGCGAGCGAGCTTCAAGCAATCAGTCGCCTCACGCGTCCGGCTTCGAGATCACCACATTCAGCGACCGGAGGATCGGCAGCACCACGTCGATGGCCGGCGTCGCCACGCCATGTTCGCGCGCGAAAGCCTGCACCTGCCCGACAATGGCCTCGACCTCCATCGGGCGGCCGGCGACCGCGTCCTGCAGCATCGAGGGATAGCCGCCGGGACGGCCGGGGCGGGCAGGGACCGCCGTCGCCGGATCGATCCTGTCGCTGATGTCCCAGCCCATTTGCTTCGCCACGGCCATCACTTCCAGCACCATGGTCTGGCCGAGCTCGGTGATACCCGGCGCCTCGTGCCAGCGGCCGAGCCTCAGCCGCGACAGCGCCGCGAGCGGGTTGGCGGCGATGTTGAGGGTGAGCTTCTCCCACATGTCGCGGCGGATATCCTGAGAGACCGGCGCGATGAGCCCGGACTTCTGGAACAGGTCGGCGGCCTCCTCGGCGCGCGGCGAGAGACCGCCGCCGGGCTCGCCGATGATCCATTTGTTGGCGGCCGCGTGGGTGACGACGCCGGGCCTGTTGATCTGGTTGGCGGAATGGACGACGCCGCCGAGCACGCTTTCCGGGCCGAGATCGCGCCAGAGCGCGCCGTCGGGGTCGAGCAGCGGTAGCGAGCCCTCGTCATTGATGCCGGCATTCCACCACCAGGGAATGCCGTTGGTGAAGAACAGCGCGCGCGCATCGGGCGCCAGCAGCGCCTTGAGCCGCGCCGCGATGGCGGGCAGCGAATGGGCCTTGAGGGTGACGACCACCAGATCCTGCTTCGGCAGGGTCGCGGGGTCGTCGGTCGCCCCCATCGGCTTGCCGCCGATGGTCTGGCCCTCGGTTTCGAGGAACAGTCCGTTGGACTTGATGGCTTCCAGATGAGCGCCCCGCGCGACGACGAAGACCTCGGCATGGCCGGCCGCGATGAGGCGCGCGGCGGCATGACCGCCCACAGCACCGGCTCCATAGACGCAGACCTTCATGGACTTGCTTCCGATCAGATGACGTTGAGTTCGAGCACGGGTTCGTTCCGCAGGATGCGGTCGAAGCCGAAGACGGAGAGGTCGAGGCTGCGATAGCCGCCATGGACGATCAGCTCGGCGGTGGCGCGGCCGGCGGCCGGCGCCTGTTGCAGGCCGTGGCCGGAAAAGCCGTTGATGAAGAACAGGTTGGCGATTTCGGGATGGGGCCCGAGGATGGCATTGTGGTCGAGCGTGTTGAAGTCGTAGTGCCCGGCCCAGGCGCGCATCTGGCGGAGCTGCTCCATGGCGGGAATGCGCGTCGCCCAGGCCTGCCAGACATGGTTCTCGAACTCGTCGTGAGCCGGCTCGAAATCGCCATAGGCCGCGGGGTCGGGGTCATTCTCGCCCGGTCCCCAGCCACCAATGACGAGATCGCGCTCAGGGCGCATCCAGACGCCGGAGGGATCGACGATCAGCGGCATGTTCGCGAAAGTCTCCGGGCATTTCACCACGAAGACGGTGCGCTTGCGCGGCTCGACGGGCAGGGGCACGCCGATCCCCTGAGCAAGCCTGCCGGCCCAGGCGCCGGCGGCGAGAACCAGCGTGCCGCAGGAGCGCGTCGTGCCGTCCTTCAGCGCGACGCCGGTCATCCGGCCGCCCTCTGCCGTCAGGGAGGCAACCTCGCCTTTCTCGTAGATCGCGCCGGCCTCGCGCGCCGCCTTGCGGAAGAGGTCGAGCAGCATGGCCGCGTCGAACCAGCCCTCGCCGGTGCGGCCCCAGGCGCCGAGCGCGATGTCTTCGGTCGAAATCCAGGGGAAGCGCGCCTTCAGCTCGTCCGGGCCGAGCAGCAGGATGTCGGCGCCCTCGGCGGCCTGCGTACGCCAGTTGGCCTCCAGCACGGCGCGGCCGCCCTCCGAGGCGAGGATCAGATAGCCGCCCTCGCGGAAGCCGATATCGGCATTGGTACCGAAACGGTCCTTCAAGGATCGGATGACCTCGATGCCGAAGCGGCTCATGCGGATGTTCTCAGGGGTCGAGAACTGCTGGCGGATGGACGCCGCCGACAGGGTCGTGGAAGCCTCGGCATAGGTCGGGTCGCGCTCGATGACGCGCACCGTTCCCTGAAAACCCAGCTCCTTCTTGAGGAAATAGGCGGTGCAGGACCCCATGATCCCGCCGCCGACGATCAGCACGTCCGCGTGTGTCACGCTTGTTCTCGTTGGTTCAAAACTCGTTCGGAAGGACGATGGCATGCGTGCTGCATTGCAGCTAGCCTCGCCCGCACATAGCCCATCCCCGGATCAACCTGATGTCCAGCCGTCCCCGCCGCTCCGCCCTCTACATGCCCGGCTCCAATGCCCGCGCGCTCGACAAGGCCCGTACGCTCGCCGCCGATATCGTGATCCTCGACCTCGAGGATGCCGTCGCGCCGGACGCCAAGCAGGTGGCGCGCGAGCAGGTGGCCGCCGCCGTGAGGCAGGGCGGTTTCGGCCATCGCGAGGTGGTCGTCCGCATCAACGGTCTCGACACCCAATGGGGCCGCGACGATCTGGCGGCGATCGCGCCGACCGGCGCGGAGGTGATCCTGCTCCCGAAGGTCAATGACGGGCCGGACCTGATCGCCTCGGGCAAGGCTATCGCGGCCGCCGGCGCGCCGGAGCGCACGGCCGTCTGGGCGATGATGGAAACGCCGCTCGCCATGCTGAACGCGGGTGCGATAGCCGCGGCGGCGAAAGATCGTTCGACGCGGCTCACCGGTTTCGTCATGGGCACCAACGACCTTGCCAAGGAGACCGGTGCGCGCATCGTGCCCGGCCGCGCCCCGATGAATTCCTGGCTTATGACCTCGCTCGCGGCCGCGCGCGCGCATGGGCTCGCCATCCTCGACGGCGTCTGGAACGAGATCGGCGACGAGGCCGGTTTTGCGCGCGAATGCGCGGAGGCGCGCGACATGGGCTTCGACGGCAAGACGCTGATCCATCCTTCGCAGATCGGCCCCTGCAACGCCGCCTTCTCGCCCGGCGAGAAGGAGGTCGTCTGGGCGCGCACGATCATCGCCGCTTTCGACCTGCCGGAGAATTCGGCCAAGGGTGCGATCCAGATCGAAGGCCGCATGGTCGAACGCCTGCACGCGGAGATGGCGCGCAAGCTCGTCGCCATCGCGGATGCCATCGCGGCGCGCGAGATTCAGGCAGGCGCGTAGTTCCGCGTCTGCGAGGTCCGCCGGTTTCGAAGAGCGAGGCGCCGATGGCTCTCGCTGTGAGGACTACCGCTCCAGCACCGCACCCTCCGGCCCGTCATCGGCCGGCGGCTGGGCTGGCGGTACAGGCTGACGCCACATCGATCGAACCCAATTGCCGAGCGTCGTGAGCAGGTTGTCTTCCGGAGGCAAAGGCTCGGGGGTTCCTCCCGCGTTGGTGATGATCCGGGCGACCTCGGCTGCTGTTTCGAGCGTGTACTGCTTCTTGGGCGGAAAAATCAGCAAGGCCGACTTGATCGCCGTCCCCTCGCGCTCGAAGGGCGTGACATAGACCGGACCTGTGACGGTCTTGGCATTGAACCAGACAGGGTTTCCTTCAACTCCGCGAATGGAAGCGAGCGAGCGCAACTCCAGGCCGACCAGCCGGGCGATCTCCTCCGGCTGCTCCATGACCAACTGGTATCTGGCAGCGGTCAGGTCGATGCGCGTTTTACCATCCTCACCATAAACAGCTCGCCTGATCCGAAGCACTCGGGACGGATCGATCTGCGCTTTCCTGCCATCGGGCCAAGTGACCTCTAACATCTGCTTCGCCTCCCGTTGCGTAGCCCCGCAAACAGTCAGCTAGAATACATGGTGAGTAAAGCAAGTGCGGGTGTCGAATAGCAGCGGCAGGGCTATTTTTCTCGTTTGCGACAACATGGGCACAGACCCGCGGGCGCGGGAAACCTCGGCCTGAGGCCGGGGGGAGCTCGGCCATCCGATTGGTTGCCCTGCCGAGCGGTTTTGTGAGACAGGGTGTTTCCAACAAGGAAACGCCGTGACTCTCGCCGCCGACATCGATTGCAAGCAGATTCGCGAGGCGCTGGGCGCCCGTTCGGTCGTGCTGGTCGGGCTGATGGGCGCCGGCAAGTCCTCGATCGGCCGCCGCCTCGGGCAGCGGCTCGGCCTGCCCTTTGTCGATGCCGATACCGAGATCGAGAAGGCGGCCGGCATGACCATCCCGGAAATCTTCGAGAAGCATGGCGAGCCCTATTTCCGCTCGGGTGAGGTCAGGGTCGTGGCGCGCCTGCTCGATGCCGGAGCGCAGGTGCTGGCGACCGGCGGCGGGGCCTATATGAACGAGGAGACGCGCGCCCGGATCAGGGCGCAGGGCGTTTCGGTCTGGCTGAAAGCCGATCTCGACGTGCTGCTGAAGCGGGTGCGCCGCCGCGCCGACCGGCCGCTGCTGAAAGCCGACGACCCGGCCGAAGTGCTGCGCCGTCTGATGGACCAGCGCTATCCGGTTTATGCCGAGGCGGATCTGACCGTCGTTTCGCGCGAAGCCTCCCACGAAGACATTGTCGACGACGTGATCACGGCCATTGCCGGCCATGTCGTCCCGGCCAAGGATCTGCCCGCATCATGACCCCGACCGCCGCGGCCCGCGAGCCGGACGCCGTAACCCACGTGCCCGTCGCGCTGGCCGAGCGTTCCTACGACATCCTGATCGGGTCGGGCCTGATCGCCCGGGCCGGCGAAACCATCGCAACTCGCTTTCCGGGCCGGGCAGTGGCCATCGTCACCGACGAGACGGTCGGCGCGCTGCACGCGCCTACGCTTGAGGCAGGGCTCGCCGCCGCCGGCATCCGCCACCATCGCATCGTGGTGCCCGCCGGCGAGGCGACCAAGCGCTTCGCCATGCTGGAGGAGGTGGTCGACCAGATCCTCGGCCACCGGCTGGAGCGCGGCGACATCGTGCTGGCGCTCGGCGGCGGCGTGGTCGGCGATCTCGCGGGCTTCGCGGCGGCCATCGTCCGCCGGGGCATGGGCTTCGTGCAGATGCCGACCAGCCTGCTGGCGCAGGTCGATTCCTCCGTCGGCGGCAAGACCGGCATCAATTCGCGCCACGGCAAGAACCTGATCGGCGCCTTCTACCAGCCGGGCCTCGTTCTCGCCGATACGGACGCCCTGGACACGCTGTCGACCCGCGAGTTCCGCGCCGGCTATGCCGAGGTCGCCAAATACGGCCTGATCGACGATCCCGGCTTCTTCTCGTGGCTGGAGGCCAACTGGCGCGGCGTGTTCCAGGGCGGCCGCGACCGCGTCCATGCCATCGCGACCTCGTGCCGCGCCAAGGCGGCGGTCGTCGCGCGTGACGAGACGGAGACCGGCGACCGCGCCCTGCTCAATCTTGGCCATACATTCGGCCATGCGCTGGAAGCGATCACCCGCTACGACGGCGCGCGGCTGGTCCATGGCGAGGGCGTCGCCATCGGCATGTGCCAGGCGTTCCGTTTCTCCGCGAAGCTCGGTCTCTGCCCGCCCGACGATGCGGACCGCATGGCGGCGCATCTGAAGGCGGTCGGCCTGCCGACGGAGGCCGCGGCCATCCCCGGCGGGGTCGGAGACGTCGATGCGCTGATGGCCGCCATCGCGCAGGACAAGAAGGTCGCGCGCGGCAAGCTCACCTTCATTCTCGCGCGCGGCATCGGCAGGAGCTTCATCGCGAAGGATGTCGACGCGGCGGCCGTGCGCGAATTCCTCGGCGAGGAACTGGCCCGGCGCTAGGTTTCGGGCGGCCAGCCGTGGCAGTGTGAGCCGATTCCACGGCCGAGGACCCGATGGACGTCTTCGCACTGCCCCTGTTTCCGGCGCTTTTCCTGATCGCGATCGGGCTCCTGCTCGCGGCGATGAGCTCGGCGGCGCGAACCGCCATCGCCGCCGTTTCGCGGAGCCGGATGACGGCGCTGGAGGCGGGCGGCAACCGGCGCGCGGGGCTGGTTATCGGCTTCATGGACAAGCGCGAGCGGCTTGTCGCCGCGCTGGTGATCGGCCGCGCGGCCCTGCTGGTCGCTGTCACCGTTCTGGCCGCGAGCCTGTCGGTCGCGGCTTTCGGCGTCGCGGGCCTCGCCTATGCCGCGCTCGGCATGCTCTGCATCATCGTCGTTTTCGCGGAGGTTCTGCCACGCACGATCGCGACCCTGCGTCCGGAGCGGACCGCCCTCCTGCTGGCGCGCCCGACCGCCGTAGCCATGGCCGTGCTGGAGCCGGTGGCGGCAGCGCTCGACGCCGCCGTGCGCGGCGTGCTGCGGCTCTGTGGCATCCAGCTCGGCGCGGCGAGCGCCTCGTCCGGCGCCGAGGAGCTGCGCGGCGCGGTGGACCTGATGCACAAGGAGGGTTCGTTCGAGAAGCTCGACCGCGACATGGTCGGCGGCATCCTCGACCTGAAGGACCTGACGGTGCTGGACGTGATGGTTCACCGCACCAAGATGGTCACCATCGATGTTGGCGACGCCCCCGCCAAGGTGGTGCGGGACGTGCTGGCCGCGCCCTACACCCGCATCCCGCTTTGGCGCGATAGCTCCGAGAATATTATCGGCGTGCTGCACGGCAAGGATCTGCTGCGCGCGCTGGCGGCGGCGGGCGGCGATGCCGCGACGATCGACGTGGCGAGCCTCGCGCTGCCCGCCTGGTTCGTGCCGGAATCAACCAGCCTGCAGGACCAGCTGAAGGCCTTCCTGCGCCGCAAGACCCATTTCGCCATGGTCGTCGACGAGTACGGCGACATGATGGGTCTCGTGACGCTTGAGGACATCATCGAGGAGATCGTCGGCGACATTCGCGACGAGCATGACGTGCAGGTCACGGGCGTCAGGCCGCAGCGCGACGGCTCGGTCAATGTCGATGGCGCGGTGCCGGTGCGCGACCTCAACCGGGTCATGGACTGGCGCCTGCCGGACGAGGAGGCGACGACCATTGCCGGTCTCGTCATCCACGAGGCGCGCTCGATCCCCGAGGCCGGCCAGGCCTTCACCTTCCACGGCTTCCGCTTCCAGGTGCTGCGCCGCCAGCGCAACCGGATCACGGCCCTCAAGATCACGCCGCTGGATCAGGTCGCGACGGCCTGATCGACCCAGGGCGGCCAGAGGCTGTAGAGTGCGGTCATGGCCGACACCGACGACCGCATGATCGCACTGATCGCCCACGACCAGAAGAAGCCCGACATGATCGCCTGGGCCCGCCGGCACCGGGCCGTGCTGTCGCGCCACGCCCTGGTCGCCACGGGCACGACGGGCTCGCTGCTGAAGGCGGATATGGCGGAACTGGACATCAGCCTGATGAAGAGCGGGCCTCTCGGCGGCGACCAGCAGATCGGCGCCCTTATCGTCGAGGGCCGGATAGGGCTGATGGTCTTCCTCGTCGATCCGCTCTCGCCGCATCCTCACGACGTCGACGTCAAGGCGCTGACGCGGCTTGCCGTGGTCTATGACGTGCCGATGGCCTGCAATCTCGCGACGGCTGACCGGTTGATCGCCGGCTTCTAGCGTCACTCGCCCGGCGCGCGGGCCTCGATGGCCAGCGCATGGACCCGGCCCTTCAGTTCCGCATCCAGCGTCTGGTTGACCATGCGGTGACGGTCGACGCGCGAGCGGCCGCGGAACGCCTCGGAAACGACTTTCACGCGGAAATGGGTTTCGCCACCCTCGCGCCAGCCGCCATGACCCCGATGGTTTTCGCTCTCGTCGATGACGTCGAGCGCGGTCGGGGCGAAGGCTTGCGTGAGCTTGGCGGTGATGGATGCGTGGACGGACATGATCTTCTCCCGTCCCGCCCATATCGGCGAGCCGGGCGCGGATCGCAAGCCGGCCGCCCGTCTGTCGCCTTGCAGGCAACGTCTTGGCTCTGATACATCCGCGGGCAACGAGCTTTGACGGGGGAAACCCATGCAGAAATTCACCGTGCTGACCGGGGTCGCCGCGCCGATGCGCACGATCAATGTCGATACCGACATGATCATCCCGAAGCAGTATCTGAAGACGATCAAGCGGACGGGCCTCGGCGCCGGCCTGTTCTCCGAGATGCGCTTCAACGACGACGGTTCGGAAAACCCGGACTTCGTGCTGAACAAACCGGCTTATCGCCAAGCGCAGATCCTGGTCGCGGGCGACAATTTCGGCTGCGGCTCGTCACGCGAACATGCCCCGTGGGCACTGCTCGATTTCGGCATCCGCTGCGTGATCTCCACCTCGTTCGCCGACATCTTCTACAATAACTGCTTCAAGAACGGCGTCCTGCCGATCAAGGTGACGCCGGAAGAGCTGGAAAAGCTGTTCGAGGACGCCGACCGCGGCTCCAATGCGACGCTGACCGTCGATCTGGAAGCGCAGGAAATCCGCGGCCCCGACGGCGGCACGATCAAGTTCGACCTCGATCCGTTCCGCAAGCATTGCCTGCTCAACGGCCTCGACGATATCGGCCTCACCATGGTCAAGGCCAAGGCGATCGACGATTTCGAGACCACCGCCGGCGCTGCCCGGCCCTGGATGTAACGCACCAAGGACATGCCGCCATGGAACGCCGCCTGATCTCCACGGGATCCCCGTTCGAAAAGGCGGCGGGTTATTCGCGCGCCGTCGTGCAGGGCGGCTTCGTCTTCGTCGCCGGCACCACCGGCTACGACTACACGACCATGACCCTGCCGCCGACGGTGGAGGAACAGGCGCGCAACTGCCTGAAGACCATTGCCGCGACGCTGCGCGAGGCAGGCACCTCGATGGCCGAGGTGGTGCGCGCCACCTACTACATCACCGAGGCCGAGGACGCCGAGAAGGTGTTCCCGATCTTCGGCGAGATGTTCGGTGACATCCGCCCGGCGGCGACGCTGCTGGTGGTGGCGGGCCTTTTGAAGCCGGAAATGAAGATCGAGATCGAGGTCACCGCCGCCATGCCGGCGACGGCCGCGCCCGACGCGCTGTTCTCGTGACGCCATGAACGAGCCGACCAAGCCGAACCTTGCGGACCTGCGCGCCGAGATCGACCGGATCGACCAGGCCATGCACGCGCTGCTGATGGAGCGCGGCCAGATCATCGAGACGCTGATCGAGGTGAAGAAGACCGCCGAGACCGGCTCCGCCTTCCGCCCGGCGCGGGAGGCGGATGTCGTCCGCTCGCTCGTCGAGCGGCACAAGGGCATTCTGCCCGTCGAGCTGATCGTCCAGATCTGGCGGCAGATCATTTCCACCTTCACCTATGTGCAGGCGCCGCATTCGGTGCATGTCGTGATGGGGCCGGAACAGGAGAATGCCCGCGAACTCGCCCGCTTCCATTTCGGCTTCGGCGTGCCGCTGGTGAAGCATTCGAGCCCGGGATCGGTGATATCGGCCATCGGCCGTGATCGCGGCGATCTCGGCCTGATCGGGCTTGGGCCCACCAAGGAAGCCTGGTGGGAGAAGCTCGGCCTGCCGGATCAGCCGATCGGCATGGCGACCGCACCCGCCATCGCGCGCGCTGCAAGTCCACGGCCGCCGCAGGCCCTCGTCATCGGCCACCCGTCCATCGACACGGCCGGGCTCGACACCCGTCTCGTCGCGCTGACCCTGCCGCATGCGCCGGCCGTCCATGTCGACGCGGTGCTCGCCAGCGCCGATACCGGTGGCCGGCATCACATCCTCGCCTGGGGGCCGCGCGAGGCCTCCGAGGAGGAGATCGCACGCGATGCGGCCTCCGGCCTCGCAGTTGAAGCCGCCCGCACGGTCGGTTACACCGCAAGGCCAATCGCGGCCTGACATTTTCGCATCTTCTGTCCGTCCTGAATCCGGTGTCGTCATGAGCTCCGAAGTCCTGCGTCCCGTTCCCCGTCCCGGCGTGATGGCCATCGACGCCTATGTGCCGGGCAGGTCGAGCGCCCCGGGTGTCGCCAAGGTCCACAAGCTCTCGTCCAACGAAACGCCGCTCGGGGCGAGCCCGAAGGCGAAGGCAGCCTATGAGGAACTGGCCGCGAAGCTCGAATTCTACCCGGAGGGTTCCTCCGCCGCGCTGCGCGAGGCCATCGGCAAGCTCTACGGCCTCGATCCCGAGCGCATCCTGTGCGGCTCCGGCTCGGACGAACTCTTGTCGCTCCTGACCAACGCCTATATCGGGCCCGGCGACGAGGGCGTGTTCACCGAGCACGGGTTCCTCGTTTACAAGATCTCCATCCTCGCGGCCGGCGGCACGCCCGTCGTCGTGCCCGAGAAGAACCTCACGGCCGATGTCGACGCGATTCTCAAGGCGGTGACGCCGAAGACGAAGATCGTCTATCTCGCCAACCCGAACAATCCGACCGGCACCTATATCCCCTTCGACGAGGTGAAGCGCCTCCACGCCGGCCTGCCGAAGAACGTGCTGCTGGTTCTCGACGCGGCCTATGCCGAATATGTCCGCCGCAACGACTACGAGAGCGGGCTGGAACTGGTGGCGTCGAACGAGAACGTGGTGATGACGCGCACCTTCTCGAAGATCTACGGCCTCGCCTCGCTGCGCATCGGCTGGATGGTCGGCCCCGCGCATCTGATCGACGCGGTGAACCGCATCCGCGGGCCGTTCAACGTCAATGCCGCGGCGATCGCGGCGGGCGCTGCCGCCGTCGAAGATCAGGCCTTCGTGCAGAAAGCGGTCGCGTTCAACGAGACCTGGCTGCCCTGGCTGACGGCTGAGATCGGCAAGCTCGGGCTCAGGGTGACGCCGTCGGTCGGCAATTTCCTGCTGATCCACTTCCCGAAGGATGCCGGCAAGACGGCCGGCGAGGCCGACGCCTTCCTCGTCTCCAAGGGCCTCGTGCTGCGCCGGGTCGCGGCCTATGGCCTGCCCGACGCGTTGCGCCTCACCGTGGGTTCCGAGGAGGCGAACCGCCATCTCGTCGCCTCGCTCGCCGAGTTCATGAAGCGGTGAGCGCGGAGACCCATTTCGACAAGGTGGCGCTGATCGGCCTCGGACTGATCGGCTCGTCGATCGCGCGCGCCCTGAGGCAGGTTCCCGTCGCGGGCCATGTGGTTGCCGCCGACCGCTCCGAGGCTGTGGTGGCGCGCGTCAGGGAGCTCGGCATTGCCGACGAGGTGACGACCGATCTCGGCGCCGCCGTCGAGGGCGCCGACCTCATCATTGCCTGCGTGCCGGTCGGCGCCATGGGCGCGGTCGCCGAGGTCATCGGCCCACGCCTGAAGCCCGGCGCCATCGTCTCCGACGTCGGCTCCACCAAGGGCTCCATCGTCGCGCAGATGGCGCCGCACATGCCGGCCGGTGTCCAGCTCATCCCGGCCCATCCGGTGGCGGGCACCGAGCACTCGGGGCCAGACTCGGGCTTCCCCGAACTGTTCCACGGCCGCTGGTGCATCATTACCCCGACCGAGGGCGCCGACGCGGCGGCGGTCGCGAAGGTCGAGGCTTTCTGGCAGGCGCTGGGCTCGAAGACCGAGGTGATGGCGCCCGATCACCACGATCTCGTCCTCGCCATCACCAGCCACGTGCCGCATCTCATCGCCTACAATATCGTCGGCACGGCCTCCGACCTCGAACAGGTCACCGAGAGCGAGGTGATCAAGTTTTCGGCCGGCGGCTTCCGCGACTTCACACGCATCGCCGCTTCGGACCCGACCATGTGGCGCGACGTCTTCCTCCACAACAAGGAGGCGGTGCTGGAAGTGCTCGGGCGGTTCACCGAGGACCTGATAGCCCTCCAGCGCAACATTCGCTGGGGGCAGGGCGACCAGCTCTTCGACCTGTTCACGCGCACGCGCGCGATCCGCCGCTCGATCATCGATCAGCGGCAGGATACGGCCGATCCGGATTTCGGCCGCGGCCGGAAATAGATCACCGATGACCGCCCAGCCCTTGACCGCCCAGTCCTTGACCGCCGACGAGATCATCGCCCTGCTCGACCTCAAGCCCCATCCGGAGGGCGGTCATTTCCGCGAGACCTTCCGCGATGCGGCGGGTACGGGCAACCGGGCAGCATCCACCGCGATCTATTTCCTCCTGAAGCGTGGCGAGCGTTCGCACTGGCACCGGGTGGATGCGACGGAGGTCTGGCACTGGCATGCTGGCGCGGCCCTGAGGCTGTCCATCGCGCCGGGCGATGCCGGACCTGTCGCCGATCATCTTCTGGGCACCGACTTCGCGGGCGGTCAGCGGCCGCAAGGGGTCGTGCCGCCGCATCACTGGCAGGCGGCGGAGAGCCTCGGCGACTGGACGCTGGTCGGCTGCACCGTTGCGCCCGGCTTCGATTTCGCCGGCTTCACGCTTGCCCCGCCCGGCTGGCGGCCGGGCTCCTGAGTTTCGCGGGCCTCCCGATGACCGAGACCACCACCGATATCGCCCTCGTCCGCGATCTGGAGGAGCGGCTGTTCAATGCCTGGCCGGCGCTCCAGACCGTCCACGTCGATGGCTGGCTCCTGCGCATGGCCGGCGGCCACACCAAGCGCTCCAATGCGGCGAGCCAGCTGCATCCCTCGGCCCTGCCGACAGACGAGCTCGCCCGCATCGTGAAGAGCGTCTATCGCCGCGCGGGCATCGAACCGATGGTGCGGGTCACGCCGCTGTCGTCCGACGGCACCGATGCGGGGCTCGAAGCCGCAGGCTGGACCTTCTACGACCCGACCGTGGTGATGACCGCCTCGCTGAAGGATCGCGTGAAACTCCAGGGCGCGGGCACGGCCGGCGTGGTCATGGCCGAGGAGCCGTCGGACGCCTGGATCGAGGGCGCGGCCGCCGCCTACGAACTCGCCGACTGGCAGCGCGACATGCTGGCGGCCATTGTCTCGAACATCCGCGTCGAGGCGGCCTTCGCCACCGTCTATGTCGAGCGCGAGCCGCTCGGCTACGGCATTGCGGTCGCCGAGCGCGGCTATGTCGGGCTCTACGATCTCGCCGTGTCGCCGGCTGCACGCGGCAGCGGCGTCGGCGCGCGCATGGTCACCTCGCTCCTGCACTGGGGGCGCTCGAAAGGCGCCGGCACGGCCTATCTGCAGGTGCGCGAGGCCAATGTGAAGGCGCAGGCGCTGTATGCGCGGCTCGGCTTCTCGGAAATCTACCGCTACTGGTGCCGCCGTCCGCCGGCGGCTTGAGCGTCTCACGAGCGACGAGACCCGCATCAGCCGAGTGCGTCCTTCGGGGCTCGCTCGCTTTGCTCTCTCGCACCTTAGGATGAGGGCGGTCGGGAGTGGCACTGGGCTGAGTTGAAGCTCGATCGCCGCGCTTCATTTGACGGAGGCGCAATACCCCACCTTCCTCATCCTGAGGTGCGAGGGCGTTAGCCCGAGCCTCGAAGGACGCAATTCCCTGGTGCAGGATACCTCCGCTATCGCCGGAGCAGGTCCCGCGCGGCGATCACAGAGCCGGCGACGATCAGCGCCACCGAAATCGCAAGAACGACGCTCGGCTGCGCGAAGCCGAAGGCGACCAGCGCCAGTGTCGAGAGCACCGGGGCGGCATAGCTCGCCGCGCCCAGAATCTGGATATCGCCGCGCTTCATGCCGTTGTCCCAGAGATAGAAGGCCGCGCCCACCGGCCCGAGGCCGAGGGCCGCGACGGCGGCCCATTCCACGGCGCCCACCGGCCACACGGTCGTCTCCAGGGCGAGATGACAGAGGAAGGCGAGCAGCGCGGTTCCGAGGCAGAAGCCGGCCACCGCCTCGGTCGGCACGCCGGGGAGGAGTCGGGCCGTCACCGAATAGACCGACCAGAACAGCGCGCAGCCGACCGCCGCCGCGTAGCCGGGGAGGTGGGCGGGATCGAAGCCGCTGCCCAGGCCGCCGCGGCCTGCGATCAGCAGCACGGTGCCCGTGAGGCCGAGCAGGGCCCCGAGGATATGGTGGGCTTTGAGGCGCTGGCCCGGCAAAAGCGCCGAGAACACCACGATCAGCAGCGGCCAGAGATAGTTGAGGAGATTCGCCTCGGCCGCCGGCGCATAGCGCAAGGCGGTGAAATAGAGCGCGTGATAGCCGAAAAGTCCCGCCAGCCCATGGAGCCAGACGATGGGCGGCTGGGCGAGCAGCCGCAAACCGCCGGGCCTCGCCGCGACCACGGCCAGGCCGACGCTGCCACCGAGCGCAAAGGTCATCGCGGTCAGCTGGAACGGCGGAATCTGTCCCGACGCGGCCGTGAACAGCGCGAGAAGGCCCCACAGGCCAATGGCGCCGAAGCCAAGCAGGGTGGCGGAGCGGGACGAGATTCCGGCGTTTGAGGACATGAAAGGCCCGTAACGGCATGCGGCGACCGTTTGGGGTCGCCGTGTCGGGCTGTCGGCGCCGCTCAGGGGGCGGCGCGCGCGAAGCGGATCAGCGCCGGCGCTGCGGGCCGCCGGGACGGGCACCGCCGGGGCGCGGGCCGGGGGGCGGGGCATCGCCCTTGTGACGGAACACCAGACGGCCCTTGTCGAGGTCGTAGGGCGTCATCTCCACCGTCACGCGGTCGCCGACCAGCGTCTTGATCCGGTTCTTCTTCATTTTTCCGGCCGTGTAGACGATGACCATGTGGCCGTTGTCGAGCTCGACGCGGAAGCGCGCGTCGGGCATGACCTCGGTTACCCGGCCTTCGAAATTGAGGACGTCTTCCTTCGCCATAGGCTGGCTTCTCCGTCGGTGCGCCGGCGGTCCGGCGCAGAAAACCCCGGCTCCGGCGGCAATGCCGCCAAATGCCAGGGTTCGCGTCATACAGAATTTGTCGACGCGGGACCACCCTCTTGCCGCCGTTACATCCGCGGTCGGCTGAATGAGGTGATCTCGCGTCTCGGGCTGAACGCTTGGCGCGCTGAATGCCTGCCGGAAGGGGTGGCCATCGGTCGCGCGAAGAACCGGCCTCGCGCTTCTCAACGCGATCGGTCGGCAAGGGCTCCGGAGGGGGAGGACCATTGCCGGCCCGAACCGCATGGGCACGGGCCTGTTCAGCCTTGAAGCCTAGATGGGGATGGTTCCGGGGAATGCAAGGGGTGTCAGGTCAGGCGGCTGCGACGCAGCATCTCGCTCTGTTCGAGCAGCGGATAGGCGGTGGCGATAATGTGGGCGGAGACACGCTTCAGATCGCGCAGGATGTCCAGATGAATGCCGGACAGTTCGTAGGTCCAGGCATCGCCGCGACGCACGCGGGCGAAGTGGCGGTCGGTCGCCGCGCGCTCCTGCAAGCGGTAGAATTCCTTGTCCTCGACCAGCCGCCTCGCCGCCGCGACATCGCCGGAGGTGAACACTGCGACCGCGAGCTGCAGATCCTCCAGCAGGCGCGCATGCATCTGGCCGATCTCGTCCAGCGCTTCCGGCGGCAGGGCGATGCGGTTCTTGATCTGCTTGGAGGCGAGCTTCATCAGGCTCTTTTCCACCACGTCGCCGGCATGTTCGAGATTGATGGCGAAGGCGAGGATGTCGGCATGGCGGCGGGCCTCGGCCTCGCTCAGTGCCTCGCCGTCGACGGAGGCGAGATAGCGCTCGATGCTGGCGTGCAGGCGATCGAGGATGTTGTCCATCCGCGCGACCTCCGCGACGCCCTTGCGGTCAGCGTTCTGGAACACGTCCTGCGAGCCGCGGATCATGGCTTCGACGACATCGGTCATCCGCAGCGTCTCGCGGACCGCATTGGCCAGCGCGACCGACGGGGTGTCGATAGCCGATGGCGAGAGATATTTCGGCGTCGCGGGATCATCTGGCCGGATCGCGTCCGGGAACAGGCGGGTCAGGAGGCGCGCCAGCGGCGGCAGGACGCCGATGAAGACCGCGGCGAGGACGAGGTTGAAGGCGAGGTGGAAGCTGCTCGCCGCCGCGCCGCCCGCAAGGCCCGCGCGGGCCATGAGATCGGCGATCTCGGGCAGGAAGGGCAGAGCGGCGGCGCAGCCGATGGCGCGGTTGACGAGATTGCCCATGGCGAGGCGCATCCGCGCGGGATCGCTGCCGGCGCTCTCCAGAACCGGGTTGAGCGCCGAGCCGAGATTGGCGCCGAGGACCATGGCGAGCGCCGCGGGGGCGGCGACGACATCGGCCACCAGCATCGACATGACGAACAGCACGACGACGACGCTGGAGTGAACCGCCCAGGTCAGCAGGGCCGCGATGGCAAGGTTCAGGAGAGGATCGCGGGTCAGCGCCGCGAAGAGGTCGCGCACCGCCACGGCGCCCTCCACCGGACGCATGGTCTCGGCCAGCAGATGCAATGCGAGCAGCATCAGGCCAAGCCCGATGGCGGCGCGGCCGAGATCGCGCACCTTGGTCCGCTGGCTCTGCTTGAACGCGATGAGCCCGGCCAGGATGAACAGCGGGAAGATCAGCGAGACATCGAAGGAGAAGATCTGGACGATCAGCGCCGTGCCGACATTGGCGCCCAGCATCAGGGCGAGGGCCGGAACCAGCTTTACCGCGCCGTCGGCGGCGAAGGATGTCGCCAGCAGCCCCGTCGCGGTGCTGCTCTGCAGGGCCGTGGTGACCGCGACACCCGACAGGAACGCGTAGCCGCGGTTCTTCAGGCCGCGTTCGAGAACGCGCCGCACCTCTCCACCCAGCGCCCGCATGACGCCGGTGTGAACCATGTGGATGCCCCAGAGGAGCAGTGCCACGTCGCCGAGAAGGCGGATGATGACCTGGGTTGCCGACATCGCTTCGCGCGAAGCTTATCATTAGCCAGCAAAATAGTTCAAGGCGTCCATATTGCGATGCAGCATGGCATCAAGGTGACGCCATGAGGCCTCGCGCCATCACTCCGATTCCGCCGATGACGATGACCATTTCGAGCATCAGCGTGTGAAGCCGCACCGGCAGGCGTTCGAGGATGAAGCGCGCGACGAAGGCGCCGGGAAGCGTCGCAAGCCCGACCAGCAGGGCGAAGATCAGCACCGGCGGCGGCAGCGCCGCGTTCCAGCCGAAGGTCGCCGCCTTCGCGATTCCGATGGCGATGGAGGCAGCGGCGTCGGTCGCGACCACAGCCGGGCCAGTCAGCCCCGCCGCCATCAGGAACGAGACGAGGATGACGCCGGCCCCCGTCGACGTGCCGGTGACGAAGCCGTAGACGCCGCCGGCCGGAATGAGCTGCCAGCCGGAAATGCGAAAGCCGACATGGGCAAGCCAGCGGCGCAGCGGCACCAGCACGATCAGCATGGTGCCGATGACCAGCGAGGCGCCGCGCTCGTCGAGGCGCGTGAAGCCGTAGGCGGAGAGGATGACCAGCGGCACCGAGAGCGGCAGCAGCAGCGCGACCTTCCGCCAGTCGACAAAATCGCGCATGGCGACCAGCCGGCCGACATTGGTGAACATCGAGGACACCGCGATCACCGGCACGACGTTCTCCGCGCCGATGACGGGCACGAGAACGAGCGGCAGCAGGAGCCCGGTGCCATAGCCGGCCATGCCGCCGACAATGGCGGCGCCGAAGGCCGTGCCGGCCACGATCGCGGCCTGGATGAGGCTGACATCGGAAAGCGCGAAGGCCATGCGGGTGGGCCGGGAGCAGGTGCGCCGGTTCGGCGTGGACGAGGAGGCTCCGCCGTTCTAGGTTCGCGGCCTGTTCCCGTCCATCGTCATCCGCGATTCGCCGCCATGCGCGAGAGCGCCGCTTCGCCGTCATCCGGCCCGGTCGAGACCCTGACTGGCACCATCGAGAGGGTCACGTTCCATTCGCCCGCGACCGGGTTCGCGGTGCTGAAGGTGCGCGTGCGCGGCCGGCCGCAGCCGGTCGCCATCGTCGGCACGGCGGCCACCGTCGCGGCCGGCGAAATGATGACCGCGCAGGGGTCGTGGATCAACGACCGCACCCATGGCCTCCAGTTCAAGGCGACCAGCCTCGTCACCGCGCCGCCCGCCTCGAAGGACGGCATCGAGCGCTATCTCGCCTCCGGCGCGATCAAGGGTGTCGGCATCGCCACGGCCCACAAGATCGTTCAGGCCTTCGGCAAGCGCACCTTCGAGGTTCTCGACAACGAGCCGCACCGGCTGAAGGAACTGCCCGGCCTCACCGACGCCCGGATCAGGCGGATCACCGAGAGCTGGGCGGAGGACCGTATCGTCCGTGATCTCGGCGTGTTCCTGCAGGAGCACGGGCTCGGCCTCGGGCAGGCGGCACGGGTGTTCCGGGCGCTGGGGACGGACGCCATCGGCCTGATCCGGCAGGACCCCTATCGCCTCGCCCGAGACGTGCGCGGCATCGGTTTCCTCACCGCCGACGGTGTCGCGACGTCGCTCGGGCTTGCGCGCGACGCGCCCGAGCGCATGCGCGCCGGCATCACCTACGCGCTCCAGCAGGCGCGCGACGACGGCCATACCGGTCTGCCGCGCCAGCAGGCCGTGGAGCTTGCGGCGCGTCTGCTCGATGCCGACGAGACGTTGATCGCCGAAGCCGCCGATGCGGAAGTGGCGTCGCGCAATCTCGTCGCGGACACGATCGGCGGCGAACCGCATCTGTTTCTGAAGGAATTGCACCGGGCCGAGAAGATCATCGGCGAGCGGCTGCGCGACCTTGCGAAGGGCAAGGCGCCCTGGGGCGAGATCGACCTTGCCCGCGAGGTGCCCCGCGTCGAGGAGCGCACGGGCAAGTCCCTCGCGCCCTCGCAGCGGGAGGCCTTGGCGACCATCCTTGCCGCCAAGGTCTCGGTCATCACCGGCGGTCCCGGCGTCGGCAAGACGACGCTGCTCGACACGATCCTGAAAATTCTCACGCGGCAGGACGTCAGCGTCGTGCTGGCGGCGCCCACCGGCCGAGCCGCCAAGCGCATGGCCGAGCAGACGGGTCTCGAAGCCAAGACCATCCACCGCCTGCTCGAGATCGATCCCGAGTTCGGCGCTTTCTCGCGCGGGCGGGAGAACCTCCTCGACTGCGACCTGCTCGTCGTTGACGAGACCTCGATGGTCGACGTGCCGCTGATGCTGGCCCTCGTCGAGGCGCTGCCGGCCGATGCGGCGCTGCTGCTGGTCGGCGACGTCGATCAGCTCCCTTCGGTCGGGCCGGGGCAGGTGCTGGCCGACATCATCAATTCCGGCCTCGTGTCGGTGGCGCGCCTGACGGAGGTGTTCCGGCAGGCGGAGGCGAGCCGGATCATCTCAAGCGCCCACCGCATCAACCACGGCGAGATGCCGGAGCCTCCCCAGCCGGGCGAGCCCAGCGACTTCTATTTCGTCGAGATGAACTCGCCGGATGACGGGCTCGCCAAGATCATCGAGATCGTCAAGGAGCGCATCCCCCGCCGCTTCGGCTTCGACCCCGTCCGCGACGTGCAGGTGCTGTCGCCGATGAACAAGGGGCTGCTCGGCGCGCGCAACCTGAACATCGAACTGCAGAAGGTGCTCAATCCCTCGCAGGGCCGCTCCATCGAGCGCTATGGCTGGACCTATGCGGCTGGCGACCGCGTCATGCAGACCGCCAACGACTACGACCGCGACGTGTTCAACGGCGATCTCGGCTCGGTGCTCAGGATCGACCAGGAGGAGAGCGAACTGATCGCTCTCTTCGACGGCCGGCAGGTGGTCTATCCCTTTGCCGAGCTTGAAAACCTCGTGCCGGCCTATGCCACCACCATCCACAAGAGCCAGGGCTCGGAATATCCGGCGGTGGTCATCCCGGTGACGACGCAGCACTACCCCATGCTGGCGCGCAACCTGATCTATACGGCTGTCACGCGCGGCCGCGCCTTCGTCGTGCTGGTCGGCGAGAGCCGCGCGCTGAGGATAGCCGTGGATGGCGGACGGTCGCGGCCGCGCACGACGAAGCTCAGGGAATGGCTGGAGGGGTAATGCTGGTGGAGCCGCATTGCTGCTCCCGGACCCGCGACGTCATGCCCGGGCTTGTCCCGGGCATCCACGAATTTCTTCCGATCGCCGTGTTCAAGGCGTGGATGGCCGGGACAAGCCCGGCCATGACGGAAAGGTCGCGATCGGCACTCCTCAGAACAGCGGCTTCAGCGCCAGATGCGCGCCGAGGATGATCAGCCCGACGAGGAAGCACGTCCGGAACGTCGCGGCGCTGATGCGCGAGCGCACCACCTGCCCGATCCACATGCCGGCCAGCGCCGGCAGCAGCATCCAGGTCGAGAAGATCGCGGTGTCCATCTGCAGCGTGCCCTCGCGGGCAAGGCCGAGACCGAGCGCCACCGTCGCGACCAGGAAGGTGATGCCCAGCGCCTGGACGAGGTCGTCCTTCTCGAAGCCGAGCGCCTGAAGGTAGGGCACCGAGGGCATGACGAAGATGCCGGTGCCGGCGGAAACGATGCCGGTCGCAAGTCCGATAACGGGCGATAGCCAGGGCTCGGCGGCAGCCGGCACCTTCGGACGGAATGACGAGAGAGCCAGTCCCGCATAGACGATCAGCACCACGCCCAGCGCCACTGCCGCGTGGCCGGCAAACGAGCCGGTGATGATGCCGGAGCCGGCGAATGTGCCGATGACGATGCCGGCGAGCATGGTGCCGAGGCGCTTGGTCAGCGGCCAGAGGTTCGGGCCGGCCGCGACCTGCCAGATATTGGTCAGCAGCGAGGGCACCAGCATCCACGAGGCGGCTTGAGCCGGCGTCACGAACAGGCTGAGCATGCCGACCGCGATGGTCGGCAGGCCGAGGCCGATCACGCCCTTGACGAGACCGGCAAGGACGAAGACGGCGGATGCAACGGCAAGGATGAACATGGCGGCTCCCGGACTTCTCTTGGCGGGCGATCCCGCCGGCCGTCAATCTCCCGGTGCGGGCGCGCCGACGCTTCGGCCGCGGCCGAACCGTTGTTGCGGCGACGGGCCTAGAGTGCTCCCATGACAATGGAGGCGCGCCATGAAGGAAGGTCCATCCATCGCCGAGGTCGCCTCGCTGATCGGCGATCCCGCGCGCGCCAACATGCTGGGCGCGCTGATGTCGGGTCGCGCGCTGACGGCTGGTGAACTCGCGAACGAGGCCGGGATCACCGCGCAGACCGCGAGCGGACATCTGGCGAAGCTGCGCGACGCCGGCCTTCTGATGGTCGAGGCGCAGGGCCGCCACCGCTATTTCCGCCTGTCGGGCAGCGACATCGCGCAAGTTATCGAGGGGCTGATGGGCATTGCCGCGCGGACGGGCAACCTGCGCACGCGCACGGGCCCGCGCGACCCCGACATGCGCCGCTCCCGCGTCTGCTACGACCACATGGCCGGCGAATGGGCCGTGCGCCTGTTCGAGGGTTTCGTCGCGACGGGCCAGCTGGCGCTGGCCGACGGAGCGGTGTCGCTGACACCGGCGGGCAGGGCCTTCTTCATCGCGGAGGGCATCGACGTCGCCGCGCTGGAGCGGAGCCGCCGGCCGCTCTGCCGCACCTGCCTCGACTGGAGCGAGCGGCGGCCGCATCTCGGCGGCGCGCTCGGCAAGGCAGTCCTGGATCGGGCCATGGCGAAAGGCTGGGCGCGGCGATCGGCGACCAGCCGGACGCTGACGGTGACGCCGCCGGGGCATCTGGCCTTTCAGGCATGGCTCTCGGCCGAGGAGGCGCTCCACCGCCGGGCCTGATCGTTACATTCAGACACCGAAGAGTGCGGTCTCCGCCACAGTCCGATCCGGAATCCAGCCTCAATGCCGGGCTTTTTTCCGCGTATCGGCATCCGGGGGCCAGAGATCATGGCGCAGGCATTGTTCATCAAGATCGCGGCAGGCGGCCGGCGCCTTGCCGTGCAGGTCACGGTGTCGGTCGTCGCGGCCAGCTGTGCCGCGGTGATCGTGCCGCGTGTCGCGTCGATGTTCGGAACCGTCGCGCAGAATCCGCCGGTCCAGCTGGCATCGGGGCCGCGTCTCGCGGCACCCGCCATCGATCTCGACGAGGTTTTCATGCGGCAGCCGGCACGCCCGCCGGACCGCCTCGAAAGCGCTCTGGTGGAAAAGGCAGTGGCTGTCGCTCCCGTGGCGGCGGCGGTGGCGGCGATGCCGCGACCGGCTGCGGCGCGCGCGGCCGAGCGCCGGCGGGCAGCGGCGCCGGTGCCGGAGCCCCGGCCTCAGGCCCCGCTGGAGCTTGCCGCCATGACCGTACCGGTTTCGGTCGGTCCGTCGCCGACGGCGGCCGAGCGACCAAAGCTGTTCGGCCTGTCGCTGCCCCGTCTGCCGATGGAGGACAGGATCACCGGCGCGATCGCCTCGGCGCGCGGATCGGTGGCGCGGCTGTTCAACTGAGCGGACCGCCGGCCGATCAGCTTTTGCGGGCTTCCGGCGACGTCTTGTCCACGGGTTCGGCCGTGCCGACCTCGGTGCCGGTCTCGCTCGATGCGGCCGGCGTCGTCTCGCGCTTGATCTCGGAATCGCGGAACGATGCGGTCGGCATCATGACGATACCGCGGTCACGGAATCGCTTCAGGATCGCCAGCTGAAGGTCGCTCTTCACGGTCGAGGCATATTCGACATTGCTGACGACGCCACGCAGCTCGAACTCGATGCCAAGATCGGCGAAGCGCATCAGGAACACGCGCGGCGGCGGCTGCTGCACGATGTAGCGGTTGTCGCAGGCCGCCGCGATCAGTTCGTCGCGGACGATATCGGCATCGGATTCGAAGCCGACGCGCACCGGGATCGCCACGCGCCCGAGCGTGTTGGAGTGCGTCCAGTTCTTGACGACGCCGGAGATCAGCTCGGCATTTGGCAGGATCACGGTGGCGCGATCGAAGGTCTCGATCTCGGTCGAGCGGACCGAGATCTTGCGGACATAGCCTTCCTCGCCCTTCACCACGATGGAATCGCCGACGCGGATCGGCCGCTCCGCCAGCAGGATCAGGCCGGACACGAAGTTCGACACGATCGATTGCAGGCCGAAGCCGACGCCCACCGACAGCGCGCCGGCGATGATCGTGATGTTGGAGAGGTCGAGGCCGAGCTGTCGCAGCGCGAGACCCGCGACCATGGCGAAGCTGGCATAGCCGAGAATGGTCGCGATGGAGTTCTGCAGTCCGGCATCGATGCCGCTGCGCGGCAGGACCTGCTCGCGGATCCATTTCAGCACGGAACGCGCCACCAGGAAGCCAGCCGCCGCCACGGCGCCGGCCCCCGCGATGGACAGGATGAGGTTGCGCAGGTCGCCGAAGCGCAGGCCGAAGAAGGCGTCCTCCAGCGAGGCGCCGGCGCCGCCGAAGCCCCATGGGCCGAACACCGCCATGGCCGAGGCGATCAGCACGATGACGCGCAGCAGGCCGTCGATCAGCGTGCCGATCAGGTCGAGCCGCTCCGGCCGGATGCCGATGGCGACAGAGACCGAGCGCCCGCGAACCGTGGTCGGCCCGAACCACTCGGCGATTACCGCGTCGATCAACGCAAGCAGCATGACGGTGGCGGCCGCGATCAGCACCGCCGCCGCGATGCGGCTGGCGACGAAACCGGCGAGCGGGATGTACCCGGCCATCAGCGCCACGGATATGACCGCGAACCCGAGCCACAGGGCAGGGCGCGTCCAGCCCCATGCCTGTGGCTCGGTGGCATCCTCGTCGCCGGCATCGTCCGGGTCGGTCGTCCGCCGGAGAAACCAGAAGATGACGCCGGCAATGCCGACGGCGGTCAGGGTGGTGATGAAGGCGGTCACCGAGACGGGCGCCACGATAACGCGCGCGAAGGCGAGAAGGACAAGGCCGGCGGCGAGGATCCACGCGGCCACGCGCATGGCTGCAAACACCGCCTCGGCATAGGCATCGGTCAGCTTGATCAGCCGATAGGCCGGCGCGCCGGGCGCGAGCACGCCCTGCATGATGCCGCGCGTCAGCGAGATGATGAAGACGGCCGTGATGACAGCGGCTGGCACCAGTGGCTGCGCCCGCGGCAGGACGAGATCGAAATTCTCGGCGATCAGCAGCACCGCGCCGACGAGCACCGGCAGGACTAGGGTACGCTCGGCGGCGACGCGGAAGGTGGCGAGCACTCCGGCGAGTCTCGAGGCGGGTTCGTCGGCCGGGTTTGCATAGAGGCCACGGCGACGCAGCCAGCGATAGAGCGCGGTCAGCGCGAGAGCAGTCAGGAGGCCGGCAAGGGCGGCTGCCGCCAAACGGCTGTAGCCGACGACATTGGTCAGATAGCCCCACCAGTCCAGTGCAAGGAAGCGGGTCGAGCGCATGAAGCGCGGCAGGCCTTCGGCAAGCAGGGTCCAGAAGGTCGGGTCGACCACCGGAACGGAACGTTCGAAGAGCTGTGCCGTGAAGAGCTGCCGGCGGCGGTCGATAATGCGCTCGGCCAGCTGGTCGACGCGCAACTGCTGCACGCGGATGGCGCGGACCCGGGCGTCGAGGTCGGCGACCGCCTTGGTCTGTTCGTCACGCTGCTGGCGCGCCTCCGGCGCCTCGGGAGGGGCGTTGTCGGCCGGCTTCGGGCCGAGCTGGGTCAGCCGGTCGCGCGCTTCCGCGAGGCGGGGCTCGACCTGCGCCTGCGCCGCCGTCAGGGCTTCGCGAATCGGGTCGAGGCGGGTGCGCAGCTCGGTCAGTTCCGGATCGGACAGACGGCGCTCCAGCGTCAGTTCGGCCTGATCGAGGCTGGCCTTGGCGGTGTCGGCCGCATCGCGCGCGGGAGCCGCAGCTGGGGGCGGCGCGGCCGGCGTCTGCGCGACAGCCGGCGCGACATGGACCAGTGCGAGGAAGGCGGCGAGGAGGACGTTGAGCGTGACCTGTCGAAGGCGGTGTCGCATGGCGTTTCCGGTTGGGGGCGATTCGCTGGCCGCACCATGGCACGGGAAATCCGGCCATCCGAGGGCCGCGCCGCGCGCATCAGTCGCGGGGCAGGATCGGCGCGAAGGGATTGAAGGAACTGGCAGGGGGCGGCGAGGAGAGGTCGGCTTCCTGCGAGGCGTGGCGATTGATCGCGTCCAGCACGGCGCGCAGCGCGTCGCGGTCGCGCGTCACGTCGCGCAGCGGGGCCGCCGCACCCGAGCGGCGGATCAGCGCCTGCGGATCGGGCAGGATGAAGGGATCGTCCCACGGGCCCTGAACGACGAAGGGCAGCTCGAAATTCTGCTCCGCCGTGCTGCCCGACGTGGTGCGGCGCTTCAGTGTCGCGATGCCGCGCATGTCGAATTCACGGGCGGGCAGGCTTGCGACGCCCTCGACATTGACGCGCACCATCGGCCCGTCGAGCACGAGGTCGGTGGTCGTGGCCACGCCGCCGGCCACGCGTATCGTCGCCGCGATCCGGTCATAGGCGGTGCGGCCGGAGCGCGTGTCGGCGCCGGTCGTGGCGAGCGGCCGGCGCTCGAGCCGGCGCAGGATCGCTTCGGCATTGAAGCCGTGGACGGCGCCCTCGACGGCGGTCAGCATCATCTGGCCGCTGGCCGTTCGGGCAAGGTCGGCCATGCTGGCGCCGCGCGCCTCGATCGACAGCTGGGTGTTGGCCGTCCCGTCGAGCCGGCGGAAGCCGAACCACTCGCCGAGGCCGAGGCCGAGTTGCGCGCGCTGGACATTGAGCGAGGCGCGTACATCCATCTCCTCGCCGCGCGGGGCGACGACGAGCGCGCCGGACAGCGTGCCGCCATAGGCCTGGGCCTCGCCGAGCGTGACAGTCAGCCGCCCGCCACGGGCGACGACGGAGGCGGCGGAGCGGCCGAGGCTCGCGTGGCCGACAACGACCTCGCTCGCCGAGAGCCGGAGGTCGAGGTCGATGGCGGCAATGGCGGAGAGATCGATGGGTCGGCGGTTCCAGCCCTGATTGCCATCGGCGGTGAACCGGAGGTCGCGGAAATAGGTGGTCGCGACGACGCGCCCGGCATCCAGCGTGCCTTGCACCTGCGGGCGGGCGCCCTCGAAGCTGATCGACAGGGCGCCGTCGGCGACATTGCCGTCCAGCTCGGTGTTGACCTTGGTGAAGGCCAGCGAATTCGGCTGCAGCTGGACGTCGCCCTTGAGCGCGAAGGTGCCGAAAGACGGCCCGACGCCGGGATTCTGGCCGAGCCAGCGCAGGAGCTGGCGCAGCGATCCGGTCTCCAGTGTCATCGCGCCGGCAGCGGTCAGCGTGTCGCCGTTGGTCACGGTGCCCTCGAAGGCGCTCTTCATCGGCGCCGAGGTGACGCGCATCTTCACGCCCGTCGGTTCGGCGGTGAACAGCGCCAGCGGCCGGGCGACCACGGCATTGATCTCGACCGGCTCGCCATTCGCGGTGAGGGTGCCGGAAATGTTGGCCTGCCGGTTCGGACCCGGCCACGAGATGGCGAATTCGATGGCGCTGAGCGCGGCGCGGCTCTCGGTCTTCTCGTCGGTCACGAGCGCCTCGCCCTCGACGATCCTGAGATCGGCGACCGTGCGGCCGGTCTCGCGCGCAGCCTCGCGCAGCCGGCGGAATGCGCCGTCCCAGTTCGACGCGCCATCGCGCGCCACCCTGACCGCGATGCGCGGCCGGACCAGCACATATTCGGAGATCGAGACCTTGCCGGTGATCAGCGGCAGAAGGCGGAACGAGGCGACGACGGCCTCGGCGGTGGCCTGCGGCTCGGCCGCGTCGGCCTCGGCCATCCGCACGCCGTCGAGCCGGATCGAGAGCTGCGGCACGACACTCACCGAGACGGGCCCCGAGATGGTCACCGGCAGGCCCATGCGGCGGGTGAGCTCGGCGGCGACGTCGTGGCGCACGGACTCGCCCGGCAGCAGGGCCGGAACGAGCGCGGTGGCCGCGCCGAGCGCGACGATCGTGACGCCCGCGGCGATCAGAACCCGCTTGAGGGAAGAGGCAAGGCTCACGCGGCGCGATCCTGCAGGGTCCGTACCGGGATAGGTAACGGGCGGCGACTATAGCGATGCTGACGTTGAGCGGAAGATGTCTGCCCGACGTGGCAAATCCATGGCCGCGGGAGGGGGCGCCCACGGCACGAAAAAGGGGAGGCTGTGACAGCCTCCCCTGATCGGGCCGCTGGAACGGCGCGCCGGGATCAGGCCCCGGCGGCGGCTAGCAGGTTGCGGGCGACGGTGAAGTTCGCCTCCGTATTGGCGCGGATCTCGTCGACGGTGACGCCGTCGGCGGTCTCGACCAGGGTCATGCCGGAGCCGCCCTTCTTGTCGATCGAGAAGACGCCGAGGTCGGTGATCACGAGATCGACGACATTGGCGCCGGTCAGCGGCAGGTTGCAGGCCTTGAGCAGCTTCGGGCCGTCCTTGGCGACGTGCTCCATCACCACGACGACCTTCTTGACGCCGGCGACGAGGTCCATGGCGCCGCCCATGCCCTTCACCATCTTGCCGGGGATCATCCAGTTGGCGAGGTCGCCGTTCTCGGCCACCTGCATGGCGCCGAGGATCGACAGGTCGATATGGCCGCCGCGGATCATCGCGAACGAATCCGACGAGGAGAAATAGCTCGTCGTCGGCAGCTCGGTGATGGTCTGCTTGCCGGCATTGATCAGGTCCGGGTCCTCCTCGCCCTCGAAGGGGAAGGGGCCCATGCCGAGCATGCCGTTCTCCGACTGGAGCTGGACGCTCATGCCGGCGGGGATGTGGTTGGAAACCAGCGTCGGGATGCCGATGCCAAGGTTCACGTAAAAGCCGTCGCGCAATTCCTTGGCGGCGCGGGCGGCCATCTGGTCACGGGTCCATGCCATGGTCTCGTCTCCTCTCAGGCCGCTTTCGGGCGGGTGGTGCGCTGCTCGATGCGCTTGACCGCATTCGGCACGTGGACGATGCGCTTCACGTAGACGCCGGGCGTGTGGATGGCGTCGCCATCGATCTCGCCGACGTCGACGAGGTGCTCGACCTGCACGATGGTCATGCGCGAGGCGGTGGCCATCATCGGGTTGAAGTTGCGGGCGGTCTTGCGGAAGACGAGATTGCCTTCCTTGTCGGCCTTCCAGGCGTGGACGAGCGAGATGTCGGCGAACAGGCCGCGCTCCATCACGTATTTCTCGCCGTCGAACTCGCGGACCTCCTTGCCGTCGGCGATGATCGTGCCGACGCCGGTCTTGGTGAAGAAGGCGGGAATGCCGGCGCCGCCAGCGCGGATGCGCTCGGCCAGCGTGCCCTGCGGGTTGAATTCGAGCTCCAGCTCACCGGACAGGAACTGCTGGGCGAACAGCTTGTTCTCGCCGACATAGGACGAGATCATCTTCCTGATCTGCTTGGTCTCCAGCAGGATGCCGAGGCCGGCGCCGTCGACGCCTGCATTGTTGGAAATGAAGGTGAGGTTCTTCGCGCCGGAATCGCGCACCGCCTCGATCAGCACGTCGGGAATGCCACAGAGGCCGAACCCGCCGGCCATCAGCGTCATGCCGTCCTTGATCTGGCCGGCCAGGGCCTCCCTTGCGGAGGAATAAACCTTTGAACTCATCTGAAATCGCCTCCCACGGGCCACATCGGCGGCCTCGGTTGGAATGCCTCGTGCATCCGGTGAACTGACCGGCGGACAATGGTGGATTTTGCGCGGTGCATCAAGATGAACCGGCCGTCAGGTTCGGCAGGACCGCCTCGGCCGAAATGCAGAGCCGGTCAGTAGCCCAGCACGCGCGGCAGCCAGAGCGCGATGTCCGGAACGGCGACAACCATGGCCAGCGCCACGAACATGGCGAGGATCATCCACACCACCCACGGTATGGTCGCCTCCATCGGCACCTGCGCGATCCGGCAGGACACCATGAGATTGACCGCCAGCGGCGGGGTGAACTGGCCGATGGCGATCTTCATGGTCAGGATCACGCCGAACCAGACGAGATCCCAGCCGAAGGAATTGGCGATGGGGATGAGGACGGGCAGCAGGATCAGGAAGGTCGAGACGCCGTCGAGGAACATGCCGATGATGATCAGCGCGATCATCAGCAGCGCGATGGTGCCGTATTCGCCGAGGCCGAGACCGACGATCCATTTCGCCACGGGCTCGATGACGCCGAGCGTCGAGGTCGACCAGGCGAAGACCGAGGCGAGCGCCACGACGATGAGGATGACGGCGGAGAGCTCGCCCGCCTCGACCAGCATCTCGTAGACGTCGCGGAACGTCAGCGTCCGATAGACGAAGAAGCCGATGAACAGGCCGTAGAAGACGGCCATGACGGCAGCCTCCGTCGGCGTGAAGGCGCCGATGCGCATGCCGCCGAGGATGACGATGGGCGCCATCAGGCCCCAGATCGCCTCCTTGAACGTGCCCCAGACGGTGAGGCGGTCCTCCGTCTCGCGCATCTGGCCGCCGAAATTCTTGATCCAGGAGATGATCAGGATCGGCACGATGATGGCGATGCCGGCGAGGATGCCCGGGAACATGCCGGCCGCGAAGATCGCGGGCACCGAGACGCCCGGTACCATCACGGCGTAGATGATGAAGGCGATGGAGGGCGGGATGAGAATGTCGGTGGCCGCCGCCGCGCCGACCGTCGAGGCGATGAAGGCGCGCGGATAGCCGTCGCGGATCATCGAGCGCGTGACGACCTGTCCGACCGCCGCCGACGTCGCGGGACCCGAGCCCGAAATGCCGCCGATGACCATGGCGACCAGCACCGACACCGTCGCGAGCGCGCCGCGCCCCGCGCCGACGAGAGCGGTGGCGAAACGCACCAGCCGCAGCGCCACGCCGGTGCGGTCGAAGACCGAGCCGACAAGAACGAACATCGGGATGGCGATCAGCGGATATTTGGCGATGCCGGCATAGACGTTGGTCGGCACGGCCATGATGCTCTGCCCGGCGAGCCAGATGGCAAGCGTGCCGGCGAGGCCGAGGGCGACGCCGATCGGCACGGCGCCGAGCAGCATGACGACGAAGGCACCGAAGAGGATGAAGCCGGTCATGCCTGTTCACCCCTGGCGAAGCGGATGATCCGGCCGACAGCCCGGCCGATGACGGCAAGAGCGAGCAGCGGCAGCATGCCGGTATACAGCCATTGCGGGTGGCCAAGACCCGGTGACAGTACCTCGAAGCGGTATTCGTCCCAGGTCAGGCGCGCGCCATAGACGAACAGGATGCCGAAACAGACGATCACCAGCGCCATCGCGCCGATCTCGAAGCGGGCGCGCACCGCCGGCCTTTGCAGATCGACGAAATAGCCGATGCGGATGTGGCGCCCGGCGGCAACCGCCAGCGACGTGCCGAGCATGGTCACCACCACCATCAGCACCACGGAATATTCCTCGGTGAAGGCGAAGGAGACGCTGGTCAGGTAGCGCACGACCACGTTGCCGAAGGTGATCAGCGCCATGCCGGCCATGGCGGCTGCGATCAGCACCTCCTCGATCTTCAGGGGCACGCGCGTCGGCGGATTCGGCTGCTGGGCCGTCGGATCGGGTTCGGCTGACAAGGCGATGTGCTTTCAGGCGGGAGAGAGCACAGCCGGGCCGGGCCCGGCTGTGGGCTTTGGCTTCAAGGCCTCAGCTATTGGCGGCGACCACGGCCTCGGCCTTCTTGACGAGGTCAGCACCGACCTGCGCCGCCCATTTGTCGAAGACCGGCCGCGTGGCGCGGGCGAAGGCGCGCTTCTCCTCCGCCGTCAGCGACACCGTCGCGACGCCGCGCTTGGCCAGTTCCTCCAGCGACGACTTGTCGTTGGGGTCGAGGACGCCGAGGCCCTTGCGGGTCGCCCCGATCTGGACCTTCGCCGCGTCCAGCGCGCTCTGGCGGACGATCTCCTTGTCGGCGGCGGAGAAGGTCTCCCAGACGGGCTTGGCGACGTGGAACAGGCCGGCGTCGACGCAATAGTTCCAGATCGTCATGTGCTTCTGGGCGAGCGCGTCCATCTTCAGGCCGAGGAACAGGTTGACCGGGTTCTCCTGCCCGTCCACCGCGCCGGTCGAAAGCGCCGGCTGCAAATCGGCGAAGGACATCTGCACGGGATTGGCGCCGAGGCCGTTATAGATGTCGGAGAAGATGGCGCCGGCCGCGAAGCGGATCTTCAGGCCGCGCAGGTCCGCCGGCGCGCGGATCGGTCGCTTGGAGTTGGACAGTTCGCGGAAGCCGTTCTCGCCCCAGGCGAGCGGCACCACGTCGCGGCTCTCCATGACCTTGAACAGCGCCTGGCCGACCTCGCCGTTGACGATGGCGTCGAAGGCCTTGTGATCGGGCATCAGGAAGGGCAGCGAGAAGAGGTTCATCTCGCGCACCTGCGGCGAGATGTTGATGGTCGAGGACACGGTGAAGTCGATCACGCCCTGGCGCATGGCGACCAGTTCGCGCGTCTGGTCGCCGCCGACGAGCTGAGACCCCGGATAGACCTTGACGTTGATGCGGCCATTGGTGCGCTGGGTCACCATCTCGGCCCACTGGAAGGCGCCTTCCGACAGCGCGATCGGCCGGTTGCCGACCACCGACAGCTTGTACTCGGTCTTGAGCGTCTGCGCCCTGGACACCCACGGCGCGAAGACCATCGCGCCTACGCCTGCGACCGCCGTGCGGCGCGTCACGCGAAACCCGTTGCTGCGCTCCGACATCGGGCGCCTCCCTTCTCGATTACGTTTCCGGACCCTTGTGAAGCCCGGGCATCTGGCGGCCCGGTTGGTTGCGGGATGATGGGACGATGACGGCGGCGCTGGCAAGGGTTCTCTGACCGGAAAGCCCCGGAAGTGACGTAGCGGTCGCGTGGTGGTTCGATGACTGCGGAACGCTGCGAGAGGGGCGGATGCAGCGCGGGATCGTCGCCATTGCCGGCGGCGCCTCGGGCATCGGCCTTGCCACGGTCCGCGCCGACGGGGACCGCCTCCGCGGAGATCGCGTTCGGCGCGAAGGGCAGCTATGCGGCAGTCGACGTGACGGATGCTGCGGCGCTCGCCGCCTTCCTGCTCGACGGAGGCCAGTCCGCCTGCATCACCGGCCTCGCCATCGCCGCAGATGGCGGTTTCGCGGAAGCCGGCCTGACGAAGCTCGACGGCTGAATCGCGAGCCGGGACGCCCATGCGACCATCCGCCATCGTCCAAATGGCTGAATCGGGCTCCCGAGGCGCGAAATCGCATTGACCTGACCATACCCGTGAGTAGGTTGCGGCCGAGGGTCGGACCTGCTTGGGGCCGGCATGGAACGCATCGGCGACGAAGACGGCGGCAAGCCGCGCGGCGCCTTCCAGGGAGGATATGGCGGTGTCGCCATTGCATTCGGCCGCGCCCGTGCGGCCGCCAGCCGCCGCTCTCGACGTGGATGGCCTCTCGCTGCAGTTCGGCGGCGTGAAGGCGCTCGACGGTGTGTCGCTGAATGTCGCCGCCGGCTCGATCACCGCGCTGATCGGACCCAACGGCGCCGGCAAGACCTCGGCCTTCAATGCCATTTCCGGCTTCTACAAGCCGAAGACCGGCACGGTGAAACTCGACGGCGAGGACATCACCCATGTCCCGGCGCGCGAGCGCGCCAAGCTCGGCCTCGCCCGCACCTTCCAGAACATCGCGCTATTCCGCGGCATGACCGTGCTCGACAACATCAAGCTCGGCCGCCACGCACACCTGAACACCAACGTCTTCGACGCCTTCCTCTACTGGGGCCGCGCCAAGCGCGAGGAGATGGAGCTGCGCGCCGAGATCGAGCGTGACGTCATCGATTTTCTCGAACTCGACCACATCCGCAACGTGCCGGTGGCGATCCTGCCCTACGGCCTGCAGAAGAAGGTCGAGCTCGCCCGCGCGCTCGCCATGCGTCCGCGCATCCTGATGCTCGACGAGCCCGTCGCCGGCATGAACCGCGAGGAGACCGAGGACATGGCCCGCGCCATCCTCGACGTGCGCGAGGAATGGGGCATCAGCGTGCTGCTGGTCGAGCACGACATGGGCATGGTCATGGACATTTCCGACCACGTCTGCGTGCTGAATTTCGGCCGCCGCATCGCCGCCGGAACGCCGGCCGAGGTGCGCGCCAATCCGGATGTCATCAAGGCCTATCTCGGATCGTCGGGCGATCCGCACAAGGCGGCTGTCGAGGAGGTCGCCTGATGGCCGTCGAATTCATCGATGTGGTGGAAACGAGCCTTGCCGGGCTCGGGACCGGCGCGCTGATGGCGCTGACCGGCGTCGCCTTCGTGATCATCTACAAGGCCACCAAGGTCATCAATCTCGCCATCGGCGAGATGCTGATGATCGGCGCCTTCGTGTTCTACGGCTTCTCGGCGGGCCTGTCCCTGCCGATCTGGGCCTCCGTGCCGCTGACGCTGGTTGTCGCGGCGGTCATCGGCGGCGTCATCGAACGGACGATGATCCGGCCGCTGATGAAGGACAATCCCGTTTCGGTCTTCATGGTAACGATCGGCCTGACCTCGATCCTGATCGGTGTGGTCGAACTGATCTGGTCGGCGGAGCCGCGTCGCCTGCCGGAATTCCTGCCCTCGCAACCGATCATCATCGCGGACGCCTTCATTCCCTCGAAGACCGCCTATTCCTTCCTGATCGCCGCCGTCGTGATGGCGGTGCTGATCACGGTCTTCGCCTTCTGGCGCGGCGGCATCGCGCTGCGCGCGACCGCGACGGATCGCGCGGCGGCATCCTCGGTGGGCATCGACGTGCCCGGTGTCTTCTCCTTCTCGTGGATGCTGGCGGCCGTGGTCGCGGCGCTCGCCGGCATCCTCGTCGGCTCGGTCGGCGGCATCTCGTCGGCCATGGGCCTGTTCGGCCTGTCGGTTTTCGTCGTGGTGATCGTCGGCGGCCTCGACTCCATCGCCGGCGCGCTGATCGCCGGCCTGTTCATCGGCTGGCTGGAGGCGATGGTCGGGCGCTTCCTCGGCGGCGAGTTCAAGCTGCTCGCCACCTTCTCGATCCTGCTGGTGGTGCTGGTGGTCAGGCCCTACGGCCTGTTCGGCACGCACGAGATCGAGAGGCTCTGAGCATGCCGCGGAAAAGTGGGAACCGGTTTTCCGGCAAAGGCATGCGGAGGGCATTCTGATGCGTATCGCCACCGCGAAAGAGAGTTACGCGGCCGACGAGGGCCTGTTCAAGACCGACACGCAGCGCGTCTGGTTCGGCCTGCTTGTCGCCGGCCTGCTCGTCTATCCGCTCGGCGCGTCGAACTACTGGATGTTCCTTGCCGTGCTGGTGATGATCAACATCATCTCGACCACCGGCCTCAACGTGCTGACCGGCTATACCGGCCAGGTCAGCCTCGGCCACGCCGCCTTCATGGCGGTCGGCGCCTACACGGTCGCCTTCTTCGACGGGCGTTTCGGCACGCCGGTTCTCCTGAATCTCGCGCTCGCCGGCACGGTCGCCGCCGCCATCGGCTATCTCGTCGGCCTGCCGTCTCTGCGCATCAAGGGCCTCTATCTCGCCATTGCGACGCTGGCGGCCGCGGTGATCCTCGGCTTCATCTTCCTGAACTGGACGCCGGTGACCGGGGGCCTGCGCGGCCTCAACGTGCCGACCGCGCGCATCCTCGGCATCGAGATGGCGACGCCGGACCGGCTCTACTGGCTGGTCATGCCGATCTGCGTGGTCATGGTGCTGGCGGCCAAGAACCTGTTCCGCACGCGGGTCGGACGCGCCTTCATCGCCATCCGCGACCGCGACATCTCCGCCGAGATCATCGGCATCTCGCTTCTGCGCTACAAGCTGATGAGCTTCGCCATCTCGTCCTTCTATGCGGGCGTGGCGGGCGGGCTCTGGGCCTATCTGTTCCGCGTGGTGACGCCGGAGAGCTTCCCCGCGCTGGCTTCGATCTTCTTCCTCGCCGCCGTCATCGTCGGCGGGGCCGGCACGATCATCGGCGGCATTTTCGGCGCGATCTTCATGACCCTCGTGCCGGAAGTGCTGAAACTGTCGGCGACGGCGCTGGTGCCGTGGTTCCCGGATGCGTCGATCTATCTCGCGCCGGTCCGCAACATCGTCTTCGGCCTCTTGATCGTCGGCTTCCTGATCTTCGAACCCATGGGCCTCGCCGAGGTCTGGCGCCGCATGCGCCGGTTCTTCGCGCTCTGGCCGTTCCGCACCTGACACACGACACCGCCGGCAAGGCGGGACACACACTCGAGGAGACCATCATGACCCAACTTTCCCGTCGTGCATTCAACGCACTCGGCCTCGGCGCAGCCCTCGTCTCGACGGGAGGAGGCCGCGCCTTCGCCCAGGCCCCCGAACTTGTCATCGGCGCCGCCAATCCGATGTCCGGCGTTTTCGCCTTCGCGGGCGTCGAAGGCTTCGAGGGCGGCCGCGACTATTTCGAGCACGTCAACAAGAGCGGCGGCGTCGCCGGCCGCCGCATCCGCTACGTGAACGAGGATTCCGGTTACCGGGTCGACAATGCGGTGGCGATCTTCACGCGCATCACCTCGCAGCATCAGGTGCCGGTGTTCTTCGGCGACTCCACCGGCTTCCAGAAGGCGATCAATCCCGAGCTGAACCGTCGCGGCACGACCGTCATGGCCGGCGCGTCCTTCGCCTCCGAGATCGACAATCCGCAGGCCTTCACCAACCAGTGGATTCCCGGCCCGAACTATTCCGACCAGATGCGCGTTCTGCTGCGCTACATCGCCAGCCAGAAGAAGGGCGCTTCGGTCGTGTTCGTCCATTCGGACACCGAGTTCGGCCGTGACCCGATCGCCGCCGGCGAGGCCGAGGCCAAGCGCCTCGAACTGAACCTGGTGGAGAAGATCGTCACGCAGCCGGGTTCGGTCGACGTGTCGGGTGACGTGCTCAAGATCCGCCGGCGCAATCCGGACTTCGTGATCTTCCACGGCTACGTGCTGCAGCCGATCCCGGAGTTCATGGCGCAGGCCCGTCAGGCCGGCATGACCTCCAAGTTCATGGGCACGTTCTACTCGACCGACACCGTGCTGATGAACCGCGCCGGCGCTGCCGCCGACGGTTACATGGGCGTCTCGGCCTACAATTTCGATCCGGCGGCGACCGGCGCGCAGATCGAGGCGATCAAGGCGGCGAATGTCGGCAAGGTGCGCACCCACGCCTATTACCAGGGCTGGACCAACGCGATGCTGGCGATCGAGGTGCTGAAGCGCACGCTCGGGGCCAACCAGGAGCTGAACGCGGTCAACATGATGAAGCATGCCCGCGCCATCAGGAACTTCGATTCCGGCGGCGTGTTCGGCGTGCCGATCACCATGACCGGCAACTCGTTCCCGCACGGCCGGGTCTATCAATACAGCGCTGCCGACAAGGCGCTGAAGCCTGCCTCTGACTGGATCACCATCTCGGCGGCAAGCTGACTGACCGGCGGCCTCGCTTTGGCGGGGCCGCCGCTTTCCCTCAGGGGTTCCCAGTTTCCGCATGCTGGCGCCGGAAAGCCGGATTCCAGTTTTCCGCAGCATGCTCTGGCGGTGAGACCATGGCAGAGACGGCCGACGCGATCCTCGAGGTCAACAATATCGAGGTGGTCTACAACAAGGCAATTCAGGCGCTGCGTGGCCTGTCGCTCGCCGTGCCGAAGGGCCGCATCGTGGCGCTGCTCGGCTCCAACGGCGCGGGCAAGTCGACCGTGCTCAAGGCGGTGTCGGCGCTGCTGCCGATGGAGAACGGCCAGGTCACCGAGGGGCGCATCATCTTCGACGGCAAGCCGGTGGAGCAGGTGACGCCGCACAAGCTCGTGCGTTCGGGCCTGTTCCACGTCATGGAAGGGCGGCGCATCTTCGGCGACCTGACGGTCGAGGAGAACCTGACCTCCGCGACCTATGCGCTGACCGGCCGCGACGACGCCAAACCCGACTTCGATCTGGTCTACCGCTACTTCCCTCGCCTCGCCGAACGGCGCAAATCCATTGCCGGCTATCTGTCCGGCGGCGAGCAGCAGATGCTGGCTATCGGGCGCGCTCTGGTGGCGAAGCCCCGCGTCATCCTGCTGGACGAGCCCTCGCTTGGCCTTGCGCCGCTGCTGGTCGAGGAGATCTTTGCGATCATCGCACGGATCAATGCCGAGGAGGGTGTCTCCATGCTGCTGGTCGAGCAGAATGCTTCCGTGGCGCTCTCCATCGCCCATTACGGCTACATCATGGAAACCGGCCGCATCGTCATCGACGGCCCGACCGAAAAGCTGATCGCCGACCGCGACGTGCAGGAATTCTATCTCGGGCTCTCCCACAAGAGCTATCGCGACATCAAGCACTACAAGCGGCGCAAGAGGTGGCTGTCATGACCGCGAGCGCAATGACCCTGGACATGCCGCGCGAGGTGGCATCCTCCGCCGCCGATCCGGCCGCCGCCCTGCCGACGCTGACCATCGTCGAGATGCTGAAGAAGCACGCCGCCGAGCGGGGCGACCGCATCGCGCTGCGCCAGAAGCGCTTCGGCATCTGGCGGCCGACGACCTTCGCGGAATACTGGCTGCGCGCCTGCCATGTCGGTCTCGGCTTCCGCGCGCTCGGCCTCGGGCCGAAAGGCCATATCGGCGTCATCTCCGAAAACCGCATCGAATGGGTGCTGTCGCAGCTGGGCGCCGGCGCGGTCGGCGCGGTGACGGTCGGCGTCTACCCGACCAGCCCGTCGAACGAGGTCGCCTATGTCCTCGACCATTCCGACTGCTCCATCGTTGTCTGCGAGGACCAGGAGCAGATCGACAAGGTGGTGGAGGCGCGCGCCGACCTGCCGAAGGTGACCAGGATCATCGCGCTGGAGAACCGCGGCCTTGCCGGCTACGAGCCGGGGCTCGTCATGACCTTCGACGAGGTGGAGGCGCTCGGCCGCGCCGAGTACGAAAAGAACCCCGGCCTGATCGACGAGCTGATGAAGGACCATTCGCTGTCCGACATCGCGCTCCTGATCTACACGTCCGGCTCCACCGGCAAGCCCAAGGGCGCGATGCTGTCCTACCGCAACATCCGCGCGGGGGCGAACGGGCTTCTGGACCGCTACGGCATCGGCGAGGGCTGGACGACGCTGTCCTACCTGCCGCTCTGCCATGTGGCCGAGCAGGCGACGACGGTGTTCGGACCGCTCTATTCCGGCAGCCAGGTCAATTTCGGCGAGAGCCTCAGGACCGTGCAGGAGGACCTTCGCGAGGTCGCGCCGCTCAGCTTCCTCGGCGTGCCGCGCATCTGGGAGAAGATGCATTCCGGCATCCGCGTGAAGATGTACGAGGCCAAGCCGCTGCAGAAGTGGCTCTACGCCAGGGCGTTCGCACTGTGCGCGCCTTTCGCGGACAAGCCGCGCAGCCAGTGGTCGCTGGTCGAGAAGGCCAAGCATGGGCTCGCCTATGTCGCTGTGTTCCGCGCCTTGAACAATGCCATCGGCCTGACCCGCTGCCGCGTCGCCTTCACGGGCGCAGCTCCGATCGCGCCCGAGGTGATCCGCTTCTTCCGCACCATCGGCGTGCCGCTGGTCGAGATCTACGGCATGACCGAGACGTCCGGCGGCATTCTGGGCCAGACGCCGGAGGATGTGGTGGTCGGCACCGTCGGCATTGCGATGAAGGGAACGCAGGTCCAGCTCGCCGAGGACGGCGAGATCATGGCCCGCGGCGCGACCATCTTCGAGGGCTATTACAAGAACGAGGAGGCCACGAAGGCGACCATCGTCGACGGCTGGCTGCGCACCGGCGACGTCGCCGAGATGCAGGGTGGCCATCTCAAGGTGGTCGATCGCAAGAAGGACATCATGATCACCGCCGGCGGCAAGAACCTGTCGCCGACCGAGATCGAGCACGCGGTGAAGTCCAGCCCGTTCGTCAAGGAAGTCATCGTCTTCGGCGACCGCCAGAAATATGTCGCGGCCCTGATCCAGATCGACATGGAGACGGTCGGCAAGTGGGCCGAGATGAAGGGCATCGCCTTCACCAACTACAAGAACCTGTCGCAGGCGCCGCAGGTGGTGGAACTGGTTCGGGCCGAGGTCGACAAGGCCAACGAGACGCTGGCGCAGGTCGCCAACATCCGCCGCTTCGAGATCCTCGACAAGGAACTCGACCACGATGACGGCGAAGTGACCGCGACGATGAAGGTGCGGCGCAAGGCGATCGAGGCGAAATACGCGGACGCGATCAAGCGGCTCTATGCGTGAGGCCCGGGCGTCGTGACGCTGATCACGCCGCTTCCTCGACAGCCTCTTCCAGCGCCCGCGCCGCGTCCATTGGCGCCTGCTTCGTGTCGGACAGCACGCGCCCGTCCCTGAAGCGCACCACGCGGCTGGCGAAGGTCGCGACGTCCGGCTCGTGGGTGACGACGAGCACGGTCATGCCCTGCCGGTTCAAATCCTGGAACAGCGCCATGATCTCCAGAGAGGTGCGGCTGTCGAGCGCGCCGGTCGGCTCGTCCGCCAGCAGCACCTTGGGGTCGTTGACGAGCGCGCGCGCGATGGCGACGCGCTGCTGCTGACCGCCCGAAAGCTGGGTCGGCAGATGGTGAACGCGTTCGGCGAGGCCGACCTTGGCGAGAGAGGCCTCCGCCCGCGCGCGGCGCTCCCTGCGGCCGAGCCCGGCATAGACCATCGGCAGCTCGACATTGGCCAGCGCGTCCTGCCGGTCGAGCAGGTTGAACTGCTGGAACACGAAGCCGATCTTGCGGTTACGCACCTCGGCGAGGCCGTCCGCCGACATGGCCGAGACCTCCTCGCCGTCGAGCACGTAGCGGCCGGCGGTCGGCTTGTCGAGGCAGCCGACGAGGTTCATGAAGGTCGACTTGCCCGAGCCGGAGGGGCCCATGACGGCGACGAACTCGCCGCGCGCCACGTTCACGGAGACGCCGGCCAGCGCGGTCACCACCTGGTCGCCGAGCGTGTAGTGGCGGGCGAGATCAACGGTCTCGATCAGCGGGCGTTCGGTCACCGGATCGGCCATGGCGATCAGAACATCCGGAAGCCGCGCTGCGGGGCCGACTGGGCCGTCGCGGGCGGGCCGCCGCCGATGATCACCTCGCGGCCGGGCTCGATGGCGCCGGAGACGACTTCGGTCGTCGATCCGTCGGTCGCACCGAGCCTGATAGCCACGGCCTGCGGCTTGCCGTCCTCGCCGACCACGAAGACGCGGCCCGGCTGGCCGCCGGCGCCGCCCCTGCCGCCCTCATAGCGGGCGCGGATATCGGCGAAGGTCGGGCGCTGCGTCTCGGTCAGGACCGTCTCGATGCGCCGCGCCATGTCGGCGCGGATCTGGCGCACACGCTCCAGCCGCTGGTTGCGGTCGAGCGAGGGGTCCATCAGGCCGGCGAATTGCGGGCGCGCCGCGGTCACGATGGCGTCGATCTGCTCGCGCTGGTTGGCGTCGAGACCGAGCTCGGTCTTCAGGCTCTCGACGAACTCGTTCATCTGCCGGCCGCCGCCCTGCTGCTGACCGCCGCCGCCCCAGCCGCGGCCGATCTGCGGCGGGCCGAAGGGATTGGCGGATTGCTGCGGCTGCGGCGTCTCGGCCGCCGTCCCCGCCGGCCGCCAGCGGAGGGCCGAATTCGGCACCCGCACGACATTGTCGCGCCGATCGGAGATGATCCGGAGCGTCGCGGTCATGCCCGGCAGCAGTTCCCGGCGCTGGTTCTGAAACGAGATGACCGCCGTGTAGATGACGACGTTCTGGATGGTCTGCGAGCCGAGGCGCACGAGCTTCACCTCGCCGCGGAATTCGCGGTTCGGATAGGCGTTGACCGAGAAGGTCACCGGCTGCCCGGTGCGCACGCGGCCGACATCGGCCTCGTCGACATTGGCGTAGATCTCCATGGACGAGAGATCCTGCGCCACGAGGAACAGGGTCGGGGCCTGCAGCGAGGCCGCCACTGTCTGGCCGAGTTCGACCTGGCGCTGGACGACGGTGCCGACCACGGGCGACTTGATCTCGGTATTGGCGAGGTCGACCTCGATCTGACGAACGACGGCCTCGCGCTGCATGATCTGGGCGTCCGATGTGCCGAGCGTCGCCTGCGCCACCCTCAACCCCGCCTCGATGGACTGCTTGGACGCTTCCGCCGAGGCGATCTGCGCCCGCGCGGAATCGCGCGCCGCGCGCTGGGCCTCGGCCGTGGCGCGGGCCGTGTCGATGGCGGCCTGCGCCGCGAAGCCGCGCGTGCCGAGATCGTTCTGGCGCGCGAGGATGCGTTCGGCATCGGCGAGCTGGGCCTGAACCTGCGCGAGCTTGGCCACGGCATCGAGCCGTGCGGCCTCGGCGCGGGCGATGTCGGCGCGGCTCTGCTCGATCTGCGCCTCCTGCACCTGCCGGCCGGCACGCGCATTGGCGAGGTCGGCGCGGGCGCCGTCGAGGCGTGCCTTCACCTGCGTCGGGTCGAGGCGGGCGAGAATCTGCCCGGCTTCAACCTGCGTGTTGAAGTCGGCGAGGATCTCCAGCACCTGACCCGAGACCTGCGAGCCGACCACGACGGTCGAGATCGGGTTGATCGTGCCGGTGGCGTTGACGGAGGCCACCACGTCGCCGCGATCGACCTTGACCGTACGCCAGGCCGGCTGGTCGGCAACCGCGAAGGTACCCGGCCCGGCGAACCACCAGGCGCCGCCGCCGAGCGCGGCGAGGATCAGGAGATAGAGCGGCCAGCGACGCATGCGCGAATTGTCCCTCGGTTGCCGTCGAAATTACCACGCCGCGGCCAAGGGATCACGTGACAGTTTGGAAAGGATCGGAGCCCGGCCTTGAAGGTGCGAAGCCGCGCTTCAGGCCGTGCATGGCGGAAATTCCGGGCGGCGCTGGGTCTGGCCGCCCGATCACGCTACTGATCGCCTTCAGGTGAAACCGACGAGCCGCGAGCCCCAGGACCATGCTGACGCTACGCCCGGTCTTCTCGATCGCTGCCGACGTCGCGCCTGCCATCGAGGTCGGCGCGACACCGCTCGGCGAGCGTCGCCTGATCCCGATCCTGGGCGGCCGGGTCAGCGGCCCACGGCTGACAGGCAAGATCCTTCCCGGTGGCACGGACTATCAGTCGATCCGCGACGAGGGGCTTGCCGACATCCACGCCCGCTATGTCATCGAGACCGAGACCGGCAGCCGCGTCTATGTCGAGAACAGCGGCATACGCCGCGGCCCGTCGGAGCTGATCGCCCGGCTGAAGCGCGGCGAGCCCGTGGACCCCGCGCTGATCTACTTCCGCACGGTTCCGCGCTTCGAGACCGGCGACCCCGACCTCGCGTGGCTGATGCGGTCGATCTTCGTGTGCGCGGGCGCGCGCCTGCCCGACCAGGTCCTGCTGGACATCTACGAAGTCGGGTAGGCGGGGGCGGCCTGCCTCACTCGATCCGCGCGCCCGACGCCTTGACGATCTCGGCCCAGACCTTCAGGTCCGCGTCCAGCTTGGCGGCCAGTTCCGCCGGCGTCGAGGTGACGATCTCCGCGCCCTGCTGCGCGAACTTGTCCTTCATCTCCGGCGCGGCCATGGCCCGGTGGGTTGCCGCGACCAGCTTGTCGATGATCGGCTGGGGCGTGCCCGCGACGCCGTAGATCGCGATCCACAGTTCGGCGTCGAAGCCGGGCACGGTCTCGGCGATGGTCGGCACGTCGGGAACGAAACCGTTGCGCTTCAGCGTCGATACGCCGAGGGCGCGCACCGTGCGGCCCTGGATCTGGCTGATCGCGGCCGGCAGGTTGGCGAAGGTCATCGGCACGTGGCCGGCAATGACATCGGCGAGCGCCGGGGCGATGCCGCGATAGGGGATATGCTTGAGGTCAATGCCGGCCCGCGACTTCAGCATCTCGCCGACGAGATGGTTCAGCGTGCCGTTGCCGGCCGAGGCATACTGGTAGAAGCCCGGCTTCTCCTTCGCCATGCGGATCAGGTCGGCGATGGTCTTCGCCTCGAAATTCGGATTGACGACCAGCACGTTCGGCACGGTGCCGAGCATCGAGATCGGGGCGAAATCCTTCACAGGATCGAAGCCGGTGCGCGCATAGAGCGCGGGGTTGATCGCCTGACTGGCGGAGATCGTCACCAGCAGGGTGTAGCCGTCCGGCGTCGCGCGCGCGGCCGCCTGCGAGCCGAGATTGCCGCCGGCGCCGGCCTTGTTCTCGATGACGAAGCGCTGGCCGAGCACCTCGGAGAGCTTCTCGGCGACGAGGCGGCCGATAATGTCGTTGGCGCCGCCAGCGGCCTGCGGCACGACGACGGTCACGGGGCGGGACGGGTAATCGGCCTGCGCGCGGGCGAGGCCGGGGGCGGCAAGGGCGGAACCGATCAGCGGCAGGGCCGCGCGGCGGGTGATGGTCATGGGGCGTTTCCTGTCGGCCGATTGCTTGGAGAGTGACATGCCACGGCGTCTCATTGCGCGGAAGCCGGCCCGCGCAAGCCGCGCTTGCATGGATGCAGCTTCCAGAATGGCGATCGCCGCCCCACATGGCTTTCTTTGCGGAATTCGCCGTCTCGCGCGGCCTTTGGCCGCATGATCCCGTCAACGGAGCCCGCATGACCCGCACCCTTGAACTCGGCCTCGACACGTTCGGCGACGTCACCGCCGGCGCGGACGGCAAGCCCGTGGCTCATGCCGAGGTGATCCGGCAGGTGGTGGCGCAGGGCGTGCTCGCCGACGAATTGGGCATCGATTTCATCGGCCTCGGCGAGCATCATCGCGGCGACTTCGCCATTTCCGCCCCGGAAGTGGCGCTGGCCGCCATCGCCGCGCAAACCAAGCGCATTCGCCTGGGATCGGCGGTGACCGTGCTGTCCTCGGACGATCCCATCCGGGTGTTCCAGCGCTTCTCGACCCTCGATGCCGTGTCCAACGGCCGGGCCGAGGTGATTCTCGGCCGTGGCTCCTTCACCGAGTCCTTCCCGCTGTTCGGCTTCGACCTGTCGCAATACGAGACGCTGTTCTCCGAGAAGCTCGACCTGTTCGCGCATCTGCTGACCGGCGATCCCGTGACCTGGGAAGGTACGACCCGGCCGCCGCTCAAGAACCAGCAGGTCTTTCCGACGATCGAGACGGGGCGCCTCAAGACCTGGATCGGGGTCGGCGGCAGCCCGGAATCGGTGGTGCGTGCGGCGCGCTATCACCTGCCCCTGATGCTGGCGATCATCGGCGGCGAACCCGCGCGCTTCCGCCCCTATGTCGATCTCTATCACCGCGCGCTCGGCCAGTTCGAGCTGGCGGAACAGCCCATCGGCGTGCATTCGCCGGGCTATGTCGGCGAGACCGACGCGGCCGCCCGCGAGGAGTTCTATGCCGATTACAAGCGGATGCGCGACCAGATCGGCTCCGAGCGCGGCTGGCCGCCGATGCAGCGCGCCGAGTTCGACCGCGAGATCGATCAGGGCTCGCTCTATGTCGGCGGCCCGGAAACGGTGGCGCGCAAGATCGCCGCGACGGTGAAGACGCTGGGCGCCAGCCGGTTTCAGCTGAAATACAGCGCGGGCCCGCTGCCGCACGACAGGCTGATGAACGGCATTCGCCTCTACGGCGAGAAGGTCGCGCCGATGGTCAGGGAGATGGTGGGGTGAGATTGCCGCCAGCCCCTGTCAGCAGGGCGGCAACAGACGCCTTCCGTTCGCATGGCGGCAGGCCCATATTGCGACCATGCCAAAATCGCCCAAACCGTCCGCCGACAAGCCCGCCGCGTCGAAGGCGACCCGGGCGCCGAAATCGAAAGCCTCCAAGCCAGAGCTGAAGCCGCTCGGCCCGGCGCTCGCCGACCTGCTCAATCCCGCCATCAATCGCGGCACGGCTGGGCTCGGGTCAAGCACCGGTCTGGCTCAACCCGGCTTTGCAGAATCGCCGCAGGCGGCTTTCAAGCCCGAGGCCAGCGTCACCGACAAGGCGCTGGCCCACCGGCTCGGCATCGCGGTGGAGGACGCGCAGGCGCTCGACATCGAGGACGAGATCGGCAAGTCCGGCGTCACCGCCACGGTCAAGGCGCTGGAACGGCTGATCCAGGAGGGCCGCCCCGAGGTCAACGGCCAGGTCTGGGTGCCGCACAAGCCGGCGCGGCCGGAGAAATGGGAGGGCGGCAAGGCCTTCCAGATCGTCTCGGACTTCAAGCCGGCCGGCGACCAGCCGCAGGCGATCTCCGAACTCGTCGCCGGCATCGGCCAGGGCGAGCGCGATCAGGTGCTGCTCGGCGTCACCGGCTCCGGCAAGACCTTCACCGCCGCGCAGATCATTCAGGAGACGCAGCGGCCGGCCATCGTGCTGGCGCCGAACAAGACGCTGGCGGCCCAGCTCTACGGCGAGTTCAAGAGCTTCTTCCCGAACAACGCCGTCGAGTATTTCGTCTCCTACTACGACTATTACCAGCCGGAGGCCTACGTGCCCCGGTCGGACACCTATATCGAGAAGGAATCCTCGATCAACGAGCAGATCGACCGGATGCGCCACTCGGCGACGCGCGCTTTGCTCGAACGCGACGACGTCATCATCGTCGCCTCGGTCTCCTGCATCTACGGCATCGGCTCGGTCGAGACCTACACGGCCATGACCTTCGGCGTGAAGGTGGGCGAGCGGCTCGACCAGCGCCAGCTGATCGCCGATCTCATCGCGCTCCAGTACAAGCGCACGCAGCTGGACTTTTCGCGCGGCACCTTCCGCGTGCGCGGCGACACGATCGAACTGTTCCCCGCCCACTTCGAGGACCGCGCCTGGCGCATCGGCCTGTTCGGCGACGAGGTCGAGAGCATCGCCGAATTCGACCCGCTGACCGGCGCCAAGACCGCCGACCTGTCCTTCGTGAAGGTCTATGCCAATTCGCACTACGTCACGCCGCGCCCGACGCTGGTTCAGGCCATTTCCGGCATCAAGGAGGAGCTGAACTGGCGCCTCGACGAGCTGAACAAGGCCGGCCGCCTGCTGGAGGCGCAGCGGCTCGAGCAGCGCACCCGCTTCGACCTCGAAATGATGGAGGCCACCGGCTCCTGCGCCGGCATCGAGAACTATTCGCGCTGGCTGACGGGACGCCGCCCCGGCGAGCCGCCGCCGACCCTGTTCGAATACGTTCCCGACAACGCGCTGGTCTTCGTCGACGAGAGCCACGTCACCATCCCGCAGATCGGCGCCATGTATCGCGGCGACTTCCGGCGCAAGGCGACGCTGGCCGAATACGGCTTCCGCCTGCCCTCCTGCATGGACAACCGCCCGCTGCGCTTCGAGGAATGGGAGGCGATGCGCCCGCAGACCGTCCACGTCTCGGCCACCCCCGGCGGCTGGGAGATGGAGCAGACCGGCGGCACCTTCTCCGAACAGGTCATCCGGCCGACCGGCCTGATCGACCCGCCCTGCATCATCCGCCCCGCGCGCACGCAGGTCGACGACCTCATCGGCGAGGTGAAGGCCACCGCCGCGCAGGGCTATCGCTCGCTGGTCACCGTGCTGACCAAGCGCATGGCCGAGGACCTCACCGAATACCTGCACGAGCAGGGCGTGCGCGTGCGCTACATGCACTCCGACATCGACACGATCGAGCGTATCGAGATCCTGCGCGATCTCCGCCTCGGCGCCTTCGACGTGCTGGTCGGCATCAACCTGCTGCGCGAGGGCCTCGACATCCCGGAGTGCGCCCTGGTCGCCATCCTCGACGCCGACAAGGAGGGCTTCCTCCGCTCCAAGACCAGCCTGATCCAGACCATCGGCCGGGCGGCGCGCAACATCGACGGCCGGGTGGTGCTCTACGCCGACGGCATGACCGACTCGCTCGAGTACGCGCTGGACGAGACCAACCGCCGGCGTGAACGGCAGATGGCCTACAACACCGAGCACGGCATCACCCCGGAGAGCGTGCGCAAGGGCATCGCCGACGTGCTGCAGAGCGTCTACGAGAAGGACTACGTCACCGTCGACACGGGCGCGTCCGGGGACGTGCACCTGGTCGGCAAGAACCTGAAGAGCCACATCGCCGATCTGGAGAAGCGGATGCGCGCCGCCGCCGCCGAGCTGGAGTTCGAGGAGGCGGCGAGGCTCCGCGACGAGGTCCGCAGGCTGGAGGCCTCCGAGCTCGGCCTGGAGAAGCCTGGGGTGGCGCTGCAGGCCGCCAGCCGCGGCGGCTGGGGCGCCAAGGACAAGGCGAAGATCAAGAAGGCCGCCTCTGCCCGCCGCCGGGTCCGGTAAAGGACCCGCGGTCGGGTTGGCCGGTGGTGGCGAGGGGCTGGGGTTTCAGATCCGCCGGGCCCTCTCCCGCCCTACGGGTGCCCTCCGGGAGAGTGTAAGCCGCGCAGCGGGCAGGTGGGAGTGTCGCCCTTGTGCTCCCGCTTCACCGTCGGCCGCAGACGCGGTCC
>NZ_JAEULY010000014.1 GCF_016793595.1 Phreatobacter sp. | reverse complement strand
AGGGTGGCGGCGGCAGCGGCGGCGAGGGCGAGGGTCTTGAAGCGGGTCATGGCGCGTCTCCGATGAAGGCTCAGGTGGGGCCCGATGCCCCGGTCCTCCATCAGTCGCCGCCACCGCCGAAAAGGTTCGAGGCCCGCGACGGAAAAACCACAGACGCGATCCAGGCCGTCCCAAAATCCCCGGCGACATTGCGACACATGGACCGCCGTGGCACAAATCACTGAAGGTTGCCGTTGTTTTGTGAGTGAGTTGTGGAGGTCGTCCGCATGGCAAAGCGCTGGTTTGGCGCCGTCATCGCCACCCTGATGTGCACGGGAGCGCAGGCTGCGGATATCGGAATGAGCAGCGCGCCCGTGGCCCAGGTCACAGCCGCGCCCAGCTTCGCCTGGACCGGATTCTATGTCGGCGGTCATCTCGGCTTCGGGAATGTCCGGAACAATTATCTCGGCGTCTCCAGCTTCACCGTCGCGACGCCCTGGATCGGCTACTCGATCGGCGACCGCTTCTCCACCGGAGCCAATGGCGTCGTCGGCGGCCTGCAGGTCGGCTACAACTGGCAGGTCGGCAGCAATATCGTCGCGGGCCTCGAGGCGTCGGTATCGCTGTCGAGCCTGTCGCATTTCTTCATCGGACCCACCGGCACGCCCGACGACGAGTACCGCACGCGCCTGCCGGTCTTCGGCTCGCTCACCGGACGCATCGGCTACGCCGCCGACCGCGCGCTGTTCTATGTGAAGGGCGGCCTGGCCGTAGGCCACTTCCGTTTCGCGCTGGAGGATTTCACCCCGCCCATCGTCGGCGGCTTCCGCCATTCGACCACGCGCGCCGGCTGGACGGTCGGCGCCGGCGTCGAATATGCGGTAGCGCGCAACTGGACCATCGGCGTCGAATACAACTACGCCGACTATGGCAGTTTCGACGCGGGCTCCGGCAATCTCGACATCATGCGCGTCTCGACCAAGACGCATGCCGTCACTGTCCGGGCCAATTACCTGTTCTCGACCGGCCCCGGCATCGCCACGCGCTACTGAGGCAATCGTGTCGGCCGTCGCCGCAGCGACAATCCCGATCAGCTCCGGAAAGCGAAAAGGGCCGCCCATCGGGCGGCCCTTCTCATGATTGGCTTTCAGGCCAGGCGCTATTCCGCCGCCATCCGCTGCGCGCCCGCCTCGAAGATCAGCCGGTCGGTGCCTGCGGTGACCTTCACGAGATCGCCGTCCTTCACCTCGCCACCGAGGATCTTCTCGGCCAGCGGGTCCTGCACCGCCTTCTGGATCACGCGCTTCAGGGGGCGCGCGCCATAGGCCGGGTCATAGCCCTTGTCGGCGAGCCACTGCTTCGCCTTCGGGTCGAGGTCGAGCGCGATCTTGCGCTCGTCGAGCAGCTTCTGCAGCCGCTTCAGCTGGATCTCGACGATCGAGGTCATCTGCTCGCGCTTCAGGCGGCCGAACAGGATGATCTCGTCGATCCGGTTCAGGAATTCCGGCCGGAAGTGCCCGCGCACGATGGACATGACGCCGCCGCGCACCGCATCGACGTCCTCGCCCTCGTTCTGCATGACCAGAAGCTCGGAGCCGAGATTCGAGGTCATGATCACCAGCACGTTGCGGAAATCGACCGTGCGGCCCTGCCCGTCCGTCAGGCGCCCGTCGTCGAGCACCTGAAGCAGGACGTTGAACACGTCCGGATGGGCCTTCTCGATCTCGTCGAACAGCACGACCTGATAGGGCCGGCGGCGCACGGCCTCCGTCAGCGCCCCGCCCTCGTCATAGCCGACATAGCCGGGAGGCGCACCGATAAGCCTCGAGACCGAGTGCTTCTCCATGTATTCGGACATGTCGATGCGGACCATGGCGGTCTCGTCGTCGAACATGAACTCGGCAAGCGCCTTGGTCAGCTCGGTCTTGCCGACACCGGTGGGGCCAAGGAACATGAACGAGCCGATCGGCCGGTTGGGGTCCTGAAGGCCGGCACGCGCTCGCCTGACCGCGGTCGAGACGGCCTTGACCGCCTCGCCCTGGCCGATGACGCGCTTCGCCAGTTCGTCCTCCATGCGCAACAGCTTGTCGCGCTCGCCTTCCAGCATCTTGTCGACGGGCACGCCGGTCCAGCGCGAGACGACCTGCGCGACGTGGTCGGCGGTGACCGCCTCCTCGACAAGCGCCTGCTCGTTCTTCTCCTCGACGGATGCCAGCTCCTTCTCCAGCCCCGGAATGGTGCCGTAGGAGAGCTCGCCGGCCTTGGCCCAGTCGCCCTTGCGCTGGGCGTTGGCGAGGGCCGTGCGCGCCTCGTCGAGCTGCTTCTTGATCTCCGCCGCGCGGCCGAGGCTGTCCTTCTCCGCCTTCCAGCGTGAGGTCATCTCGGCAGACTGCCCCTCAAGCGAGGCCAGGTCTTTTTCCAGCCGCTTCAGGCGGTCCTTGGAACCGGTATCGCTCTCCTTCTTCAGCGCCTCCTGCTCGATCTTGAGCTGGATGATGCGTCGGTCGAGCTCGTCCAGCTCCTCCGGCTTGGAATCGACCTGCATGCGCAGGCGCGAGGAGGCCTCGTCGACGAGGTCGATCGCCTTGTCGGGCAGGAAGCGGTCGGTGATGTAGCGGTTCGACAGGGTCGCAGCCGCGACGATGGCCGCGTCGGTGATCCTGACCTGATGGTGCTGCTCGTACTTCTCCTTCAGACCGCGCAGGATCGAGATCGTGTCCTCCACGGAGGGCTCGTCGACGAAGACCGGCTGGAAGCGCCGGGCCAGCGCCGCGTCCTTCTCGACATGCTTGCGATATTCGTCGAGCGTGGTGGCGCCGATGCAGTGCAGCTCGCCGCGCGCGAGCGCGGGCTTGAGGAGGTTCGACGCGTCCATCGCGCCGTCCGCCTTGCCGGCACCCACCAGCGTGTGCATCTCGTCGATGAACAGCACGATGCCGCCATCCGACGAGGTCACCTCGGACAGCACCGCCTTCAGCCGCTCCTCGAACTCGCCGCGATATTTCGCGCCGGCGATCAGCGCGCCCATGTCGAGCGAGAGGATCGCCTTGTCCTTCAGGCTCTCCGGCACGTCGCCGTCGATGACGCGGAGCGCGAGACCCTCGACGATCGCGGTCTTGCCGACGCCGGGCTCGCCGATCAGCACGGGATTGTTCTTGGTGCGCCGGGACAGAACCTGGATGGTGCGGCGGATCTCCTCGTCGCGGCCGATGACGGGATCGAGCTTGCCCTCGCGGGCGGCCGCCGTCAGGTCGCGGGCATATTTCTTCAGGGCGTCATAGGCGTTCTCGGCGGAAGCCGAATCCGCCGTGCGGCCCTTGCGCAGGCCCTCGATCGCCTTGTTCAGGTTCTGGGCGTTGACGCCGGCCGCAGCCAGCGCCTTGCCCGGCTCGCTGTCCTTTTCCAGCGCCAGCGCCAGCAGCAGCCGCTCGGCCGCGACAAAGCTGTCGCCCGACTTCTCGGCGGCCTTTTCCGCTGCGTCGAAAACGCGCGCCAGGCCCTGTGCGAGATAGACCTGCCCGGCCCCGGACCCCTGCACCTTCGGAATCTTGCGGAGCGCTTCTTCTGTTTTCTGAAGCGCCACCTGCGGCTGACCGCCGGCCTGCCGGATCAGGCCCGAGGCAAGGCCTTCCGGATCGTCCAGCAGCACCTTGAGCAGGTGCTCGGGCTGGAACTGCTGATGCCCTTCACGGAGCGCCAGATTCTGCGCGGACTGGATGAAGCCGCGCGAGCGCTCGGTATATTTCTCGATATTCATATGGTCACTCCTTTGCCCGTTCCCCCGTCTCCGCTGAGCCCGAAAGGAACGTCCGACCGAATGGATGGCCCGGCCCCGAAGCGACCGGCTCGCCGCAGATATGGGTGCCTCACGGGCTCGTGAAAAGGGGCGAAGCGCCGACGTTTCGCGATTCCCGCCCAGGCTGTCCGCCGCCGTCCTGCAGCACGGCATCGGACAGTCGCATAGGGCGCCGCTTGACCCCGCGCCCGCCTTGCGCGAGGTCAAATCCGACGCTCGAAAGGTCCGTTCATGACGCTTGCCGCCCCCTCAGTCACCGCCCTCTACCGCTACCCCGTCAAAGGCCTCTCGGCCGAATCGCTGACCGAGGCGCTGCTGACATCGGGCCAGCACTTCCCCGGCGACCGGCTCTTCGCCATCGAGAACGGCCCCTCCGGCTTCGACGCCGCCAATCCCGAGCACCAGCCGAAACACAAATTCCTCGTCCTCGCCCGGCAGGCGGCGCTGGCAAAGCTGAAAACCCGCTACGACGACGTGACCCGCGAATTGTCCATCGTCGCGGACGACATCGAGACGGTGCGCGCCGACCTTGCGACCGAAGCGGGCCGCGCGGCGGTCGAGGACTTCTTCCGCATGTTTCTTGCCAGGGAGCTCGCCGGAGCACCGAAAGTGCTGGAGGGGCCGCCCGGCTTCCGCTTCATGGATTCTCGCTCCGGCTTCGTCTCGATCATCAATCTCGCCAGCGTGCGCGCGCTGGAGCAGGAGACCGGCGTCTCCATCGATCCCGTCCGCTTCCGCGCCAACATCTATGTCGACGGCGTGCCGGCCTTCTCCGAATTCGACTGGGTCGGCAAGCGTGTCTCCATTGGCGAGACTGTTCTGCGAGGTCTGAAGCGCACCGAGCGCTGCGCCGCGACGACCGTGAACCCCGCCACCGCCATACGAGATCTCATGATCCCCGCCGTGCTGATGCGTACCTATGGCCATGCCGATTGCGGCATCTACTGCGCCGTCGCACAGGGCGGCCGCGTCGCGGTCGGCGATCCGCTGCGCGTGACCGAGAAGGAAGCCGCGGGCGTGGCATTCTGACCTGCCCGCACTGGCTGACGGGCCGGCGCGGCTGCGGCCGGCTGCGTGCAAGGAGTTGCAACCCCGAGCAATGCCGCACTGTGGGCGAAGCTCCTAGCATGAGCCCGTCATCATCCCTCGCCGGAAAGTGCCCAGCCATGTCGCGCCGCGCCGCCCTGTCGGCTTTCGTCCTCCTCGCCGGCTTCCTGCCCGCCGAAGCCATGGCCCAGTTGCGTGCTTGCCAGCCGGCCGCCGCCGTGCGGCCCGCCACGCCGGCCGGAGCCAGCCTCGGCGCTCCCATGCTGGAGCCGGTTCCGGCAAACCCCGTGCAATGCCGGCAGGGCATCTCGCTGCGTCTCGGCGAGACGACCGTCTGGCGCTGCCAGGCGATCCCGCCCGACGGCGAGGATCTTGCCGAAAACGCACCGGAATACGCCTTCCTCATCGAGCGTCCGGGCCGCGACCTTCAGGTTCTGCCCGATGACCTGATGGCCGGACGCCTTCGCAGCTTCGACGTCATCACCGTCGATCTCGACGGCGACGGCACGCCGGAACGCGTGCTGGCCGCCTGGAACGGCCAGGGCAACGGTCTCGGCGTCAACCGCTGGACCATCCGCGTCTTCGATGGCGACTGGCGGCTGCTCGCCACGCTCCCCGACATCTCGGATTGGGGCGACACCAGCATCGTGCGCGCGCCTGCGGGCAGGCGCGGCTGCGATATCGCCGCCACCTCCTTCGTCGACAGCGTCAACCGGCGGGGCGTGGCCGGCATCTCGTTCCAGGCGCGCTTCCATCGGCTCGCCAATGGCCGGCTGCAGGAGGCGACCGATCGTCCCGCGCTCGCGCGACGCTACACCTTCGCGTTCGAGCGCCAGCGTACCCGGCACTTCGACCGAACGGAGGCGCAGGAGAAGGGCGACATTGCGGACTGGCTCGCGACGGCGAGACCCACGACGCCCCGCTGAGAAGGCGCGGGCGCGAACGCATGTCGCGCACTGGAAGCGCTCCAATCTTCAGGTCCGGGGTTTCGCCGCAAGCCCCGGCGGGCTACATGGACGCTGTTTCCTCAACCGTCCGACGAGCGCCCCGGCATGAACCCGATTGCTGAAGCCCGCGCCATTCTCGCCGATGCGCTCGCCGTCATGCGCCACCCCGACGCGCGCCTCGCGGTGATCCTCTATTCCGGCCTGTCCGCCATCTTCTTCGTCTATGCCCTGTTCACTGCCGGCATCCTCTGGACGCTGGCATCGGTCGCCATCGGCATCGCGCTGCTGCCCGTCGTGGAATTCATCACCCACAAATACGTGCTGCACCTCTTGGAACTCGCCAAGACCTCGCCGACCGCGCAGTTCTGGAACCGCGTCCACTACGCCCACCACATGGACCCGAAGGATACCCGGGTGATCCTCGCCCACCCCGCGACCGTCGTTCTGCTGGTGGCCGTGCTGACCGGTCTTGCCTGGCTGCTGGGGCTGACGCCGCTCGCGCCCATCGTCGCGATCTCGTTCGGACTTTTCGCCTTCTACGAGATCGTCCATTTTGCCTGCCACATGGATGGCGAGACGCGCTCGCGCTACTTCACCACGCGCCGGCAGGAGCATGCGCTGCATCACTATATCGACGAGAACCGCAACTACGGCATCACCACCGCCATCGCCGACCGTCTGTTCGGCACCCGCATCGTCGACAAGAAGACGCTCCAGCGCTCGCCGACCGCCCGAAACCTCGGTTACACCGGCGAATTCGCCGACCGCTATCCCTACCTGAAGCGCGGCGATGAGCCGCCGTCGGACGGTGCGGGCAAGGCGGATGCGCGCTGAGTGGCACGGCCTGAAGCTCTCGACGTCCTGATCGTCGGCGCCGGCGCGGCCGGCATGATGTGCGCCATCGAGGCCGGCAAGCGCGGCCGGTCGGTGCTGGTGGTCGATCACGCGCGCGCACCCGGCGAGAAGATCCGCATTTCCGGCGGCGGGCGCTGCAACTTCACCAATCGCGGCGCAGGACCGAAGAACTTCCTGTCTGACAACCCGCGCTTCGCGATCTCGGCGCTCGCCCGTTACACACAGCGCGATTTCATCGCGCTCGTCGACCGCCACCGCATCGCCTGGCACGAGAAGACGCTCGGTCAGCTGTTCTGCGACGGCTCCTCGCGCCAGATCATCGACATGCTGCTTGATGAAATGGACCGGGCCGGCGCGCGGCTGCGCGTGGAGACCGCCGTCGAGAATATCGAGAAGACGGACAACGGCTTTGCGGTGCGGCTGTCGTCGGGAAGCATCTCTTGCCGCTCGCTCGTCATCGCCTCCGGCGGCAAGTCGATCCCGAAAATGGGAGCGACCGGCTTTGCCTACGACGTCGCCGAGCGTTTCGGTCTGAACATCGTCGCGCCGCGGCCCGCTTTGGTGCCACTGACCTTCGCCCCCGATATGCTGGCGCTGATGACGCCGCTCGCCGGTGTCGCGGTCGATGAGGCCGTCGCCGGTCACGGCAAGACCCGTTTCCGCGAGGCCGTGCTGTTCACCCATCGCGGACTGTCCGGCCCCGCGATCCTCCAGATATCCAGCTACTGGCGCGAGGGCGACGACATCGTCGTGTCGCTGACTCCCGATGTGAACGTGCTGGAGCAGCTCAAGGCAGCCCGCGCCCGCAACGGCCGGCAGGCGGCGCAGACCGTTCTGGCGGAAATCCTGCCCAAACGGCTCGCGCAGGCCATCACCGAAGCGGTTGGCGTATCAGGCAATCTCGCCGACTGTTCCGACAAGGTGCTCGCGCGGATCGATGCCGCCGTGAATGGCTGGCGCATCCGCCCCAACGGTTCGGAGGGCTATCGCACGGCCGAAGTGACGCTGGGCGGCATCGACACGGCCGGCCTCGACCAGCAGACCATGGCTGCGAAGGCCGTGCCGGGCCTGCACTTCATCGGCGAGGCGGTGGACGTGACCGGCTGGCTCGGCGGCTACAATTTCCAGTGGGCCTGGTCATCGGGCTGGGCAGCGGGACAGGCGGTCTGAATCACCCCTCCCCGCTCACCAGCCCCTTCTCGATCAGCATCTCGCGGATGAGCTTCTTCGGCACCTTGCCGTAGCCCGATTTCGGCAGCTCCTCCCAGACGAAGACCTGCCGTGGCATCTTGTAGCGCGCGAGCTTGCCATCGAGGAGCTTGAGGATGTCCCCTTCGGCGACGGTCGCCCCGGCGCGAGCCACCAGCACGGCGACCCCCGCCTCGCCCCAGCGCCGGTCGGGCACGCCGAGCACCGCGACCTCGGCCACCGCCGGATGGGTGAGGATCACCTCCTCGATCTCGCGCGGATAGACGTTGGAGCCGCCGGATATGTACATGTCGGAGGCTCGTCCCGTGATGTAGACGTAGCCCTCGGCGTCCTTGTGGCCGAGATCGCCGGTACGGAAGAAACCGTCGCGGAACGATTTGGCATTGGCTTCCGGGTTGTCGAAATAGCCCGCGAAGACCGCTGGCCCCGCGACGCAGATCTCGCCCGTCTCGCCGGCCGCGAGATTGTGCCCCACATCGTCGAGGATGCGCACGTCCATGGCCGTGCGCGGAAAGCCGCAGGTGCCGATCCGCCCCTGCACGCCGTCGTCGGCATCGTGCTCCCGCGCGGGGAAGACCGTGATGTTGCCGGTCACCTCGCCAAGGCCGAAATACTGCACGATGCACTTGCCGAGCGTACCCAGCGCCATCTGCTGGTCGGCGCGATACATCGGCGATCCCGCATAGATGACGTGCTTCAGGCTGGAATGATCGTGACGGCCGGCTGCCTCGTGGCTCGCCAGCATGGTCAGGATCGTCGGCACGGTGAACATGTTGGTGACGCGGTGCTCGGCGATCAGGCGGAACGCCTCCTCGCAGTCGAGCCGCTCGGTGGAGAGCAGCACCGTCCGCGCGCCGCGCGCCACCTGCGTCAGCTGATGGATGCCTGCGCCATGGGAGAGCGGCGCGACCACGAGCGAGGCGTCATGCTCGGTCGTTCCGGGCACGAGATCGGCGAGATGGTTGGTGACGACGAAGCCCATCTGGCCGTGGGTCAGCACGGCCGCCTTCGGCCGGCCGGTCGTGCCCGAGGTGAAGAAGAGCCAGCAGGGATCGTCGTATTCGACAGCGGCGACCACAGGCCCGGCCAACGCCGCGCCCTCGGCGACGAGGCCCTCCCATTCGGCAGCGGCGAAATCGGCAGCGCCGATGGAGATAGTCAGTTGCAGGTCAGCATTCTCCGCCGCGACCGCCGCCGCATGGTCGGCGAAGACACTCTCGCAAATCAGCACCTTCGCCCGTGCGGCCTTGGCGATATAGGCGACCTCCTGCGGGCTGTTGCGGAAGTTGGTCGGCACCCAGATCGCGCCCAGCATCCAGACCGCGAACATGCTCTCGAACATGGCGTTGGAATTGCGCGCCTGCGTGACGACGCGGTCGCCTTTGGCGACGCCGCGTGCCTTCAGCGCCGCCGCGATGGCGCTGACGCGGCGCGCCATCGCGCCCCACGTCCAGGTCTCGCCGCGCCACACGAGAGCGGCCCGGTCGGGCAGGCGGCGGGCCGTGCCGTGCAGCAGGTCGGCAAGGTTCATCACGCGTCGGGTCATCGGCGTCGCGACCACCGTCCCGTCCGCTGCGAGATGAGGTCCAAGAATCGTCTGGGGCATGCGGGCGCTTCCGTTTCGTTCTTGGCGAAACGATAGCAGCCGCTTGGGCCTGCGAAAGCCGGCCGGACGGCAGGGCAGGCCGGACCTTAAGCCGCGTGGCGCTCGGCGGTCGCGCCGAAATGGCCGATATAGCGGGGGCTGATGGCAGAGACCGGCAGGACGATCAGTACGTCCGTGGTGTTGAACTGGCGATCCACCACCGCGCCGTCGCCGACATAGGCGCCGAGACGCAGATAGCCCTTGATGAGGGGCGGCAGCGCATGCAGCGCCTTCTTCATGTCGATGGCATCCTTCGACAGGCGGCCCATCTCGACATGGCGGGACGGCAGCGCGCCGGCCGCCCATTCCGCCGGGGCTTTTGCGTGATGGTGCAGGAACGACAGTTCCAGCGACAGCGCTTTCGGCTCGATGCCTTCGAGACTGGCGCAGCCGAACATCACGTCGATGCGGTGCGCCAGGACATAGGTCCAGATGCCGTGCCAGAGCAGTTCCACGGTCCGCTTGTTGCGGTAGGGGGGCAACACGCAGGAGCGGCCGAGCTCGAGGAAGCGCTTGCCGCGATGGCGGGCGAGCAGGTCGGAAATGTCGAACTCGGAAGCCGTGTAGAAACCGCCGTTGCGGTCGGCGATCTCCTGCCGCAGCAGCCGGTAGGTGCCGACGATGGCCGGACGCGGCGCGCCGAGGGCCGGCTTTTCGATGACCGCATGGTCGATGACGACGAGATGGTCGCAGATCGCGTCGAAAGCGTCGATGTCGCGGCGGGCGAGGCGCGACGGACCATCGGCGATTGCGCGCATCTCCTCGTAGAAGACGCGCCAGCGCAGCTTCTGGGCTCGGCGCACCTCGGCGGCATTCGCTGCAAGGCGAACCTCCAGCGTGCCGAGCCGGCCAAGCGTTTGCGATGCCGCCGCCCGGGCATCGCGCGGCAGGATGCCGCCATAGGCCCGCATCATCGGAATGATCTTGCGGCTCTGGTCGGCCCAGAGCGCGGGATTGAAGTGGCGCGCGAACGGATTGGCGCTGTTTGCGGTCGGCTCGACCATCGGGACCCCCGGAGCGCGAGCCTAGCGAATCCTGGCAGCGCGCGTCATCGGACCTCGTGCCGCAGCGAGCCGACGGGCCGATGACGGATCAGCGACGGAATGGTGACGGCGGGAGAGATTCGATTAGCCGGCAACAAGAAGGGCAGCAGCAACGGCTTGCGCGCCGACGGCGCCGGCCCGCGCCTCCTCGGCATCCGCTGGGGCCTTGGACGCAGCCGCGTCCTGCTTGCGCGCCTGCCCGAGCTCGAACAGATAGGCGTTGGTCGCCTGCATCATGGCGGTCGAGGCCTCGGCGAGGTGCGCGAGAACCCGCGACTTCTGCGCGTCGGTCAGCGCCGCGACGCGTACGGCACTGCCGAACGAGGCGAAGCCGCCGGTGATGGTGCGCAGCAGTTCCAGTTCGCTCATGCCGTTCGGGCGCGGCATGCTCTGATCCCGGATGTCCTGGCTGACGACGGCCGCCTGAGCCACGTGATGCCCCCTCGATCTTGGTAGGGCGAGGCTGGCACGCGATGGTTAACGACCGGTGAAGAAGCGCCGGCGGGCACTGCAATTGCCCGCCGTTGTGACCTCGTCAGATCGTCTGGTTGTACTTGCCGACTTCCGGGTTCTCGCGCAGCACGCCGTCCATCGCGTGGAACATCTCGCGCATGCGGGCCTCCGAGACGGGGCTCTCGACCACGACGACCAGTTCCGGCTTGTTGGAAGAGGCGCGCACGAGGCCCCAGGTGCCGTCCGGCGTCGTGACGCGCACGCCGTTGACGGTGACGAGCGAGGCAATCGGCTGGCCGGCGACAGGCTCGCCCTTCGACTTCATCTCCTCGAAGCGCTTCACGACGCGATCCACCACCTCGTACTTGATCTCGTCGGCGCATTTCGGCGCCATGGTCGGCGAGCCCCAGGTCTTCGGCACCTCGGCATAGAGGTCGGCCATGGTCTTGGTCGGATTGCGGTCGAGCATGTCGATGACCGCGATGGCCGTGACGAGGCCATCGTCGTAGCCGCGACCGACCGGCGCGTTGAAGAAGAAGTGGCCGGACTTCTCGAAGCCCGCGAGCGCGTTGAGGTCGCGCACCCGCCGCTTGATGTAGGAGTGGCCGGTCTTCCAGTAGTCGGTCGTCGCGCCGAGCCGCTTCAGCTCCGGATCGGAGTCGAACAGTCCCGTGGACTTCACATCGACGACGAACCGCGAGGGTCCGTGCACCTTGCAGAGGTCGCGCGCCAGCATGACGCCGATCTTGTCGGCGAAAATCTCCTCGCCATGGTTGTCGACCACGCCGCAGCGGTCGCCGTCGCCGTCGAAGCCGAGCGCCACGTCGGCTCCATGCTCCTTTACGGCATCCGCCATGGCGTGGAGCATCTTCATGTCTTCGGGGTTCGGGTTGTAGCGCGGGAAGGAATGGTCGAGCTCCGCGTCCAGCGGGATGACCTCGACGCCGAGCTTTTCCAGGATCTGGGGCGCGAAGGCCCCGGCCGTGCCGTTGCCGCAGGCGGCGATGACGCGCAGCTTGCGCGTCACCTTCGGGCGATCGGTCAGATCACGGATATAGCGGGCGGCGAAATCCTCGACGAAGAGGTAGGAGCCGCCACCGATCAGGTCGAAATCGGCTTCCAGCACGATCTTCTTCAGCGCGCCCATCTCGTCGGGGCCGAAGGTCACGGGCCGCTGCGCGCCCATCTTCACGCCGGTCCAGCCATTGTCGTTATGGCTGGCGGTGACCATGGCGACGCAGGGCACGTCGAGCTCGAACTGGGCGAAATAGGCCATGGGCGACATGGCGAGGCCGATGTCGCGCACCTTGCAGCCGGCGGCCATCAGGCCGGTCACCAGCGCCATCTTGATCGAGGACGAGTAGCCGCGGAAATCGTGACCGACGACGATCTCGCGCTTCACGCCCATCCGGCCGATCAGGGTGCCGAGGCCCATGCCCACCGCCTGCACGCCCATCAGGTTCAGTTCCTCGCCGAAGAACCACCGGGCGTCGTATTCGCGGAAGCCCGTCGGCTTCACCATGGGCAGGGATTCATAGGCGGCAGTATTCGGCTTCAGGCTGGCGAGCGGCTTCGGGAACATGCGGGTCGGTCTGCCTCTGCGGAGAGAAGGGAACTGCGACAATAGGCACGCAGCTATGTGCAGGCCATCGCATGGCACAGATGAATGGATGATGATTGCGGCCGAAAAAGCGCCGTCAGGCGGCCCGCTGCATCGGCGGGGCGATGACATGCTTGGACAGAAGCCAGGGCGCTTCCTCGAGGGTCATGACGCGGATCTCGCGCACGCGCGCAAAAAGCTCGCGGATATGATCCTCGATCGGCACGAGCGCGCCACTTCGCGAGCGCAGCGTCAGGCGGTCGGTGACCACCTCCAGCACGCCATCATGGATGCGCGCATAGATGACGGGCTCCTCGGACAGGATTTCGCCGGGATTGGGGCGGTCGGGGGCAGTGGCTTCATCTGAAAACATGGCCGGCCTCTCGCTTCGCGGGAATGCAGATGCACCAACCCGCGAACGGCCCCACACATCCGGGTCGTTCGCCTTCAAGACGGCAGTAAAGGCCTTGATCGGGGCGGCATCAAGGGTCCTTTCGACAGAAGGCCCCGGCGCGACGTCTCACCGCATGCCGAGCCGCCGCTCGTCGTAGATCACCCGGACGAGGTCCGCGGCATTCTTCGCGCCGAGCTTCTCCATGATGCGGGCGCGATGCACCTCGATCGTCCGGGGAGAGATGCCGAGACTGCGGCCAGCCTCCTTGTTGGAAGCGCCGCGGACGAGCTCATGCAAGACATCCCGCTCGCGCGGGGTGAGCAGGCTGGCCCCGTCAGGGCCGAGAGCGGCAACCGGGTCGGACCGCTCCGCCCGCCGTTTCACATGCGCGGACAGCGTCGCGCCGACCTGCGCCACGAGGCGCCCCATATCGCAGGGTTTCTCGATCACGTCGGCCGCGCCAGACTTGATCGCTTCGACCGCCATGGGGATGTCCGCGTGGGCCGAGATGATCACCACGGGACCGTGAAATTTGCGGCTGGCGAGCTGGCGCAGCACGTCGAGGCCGCTCGGCCCCGGCAGATGGGATTCCAGCAGGATCAGATCGGGCTGCCGCTGCACCAGAGCCTGCAGCACGGACGGGCCGTCGACGAACATGGAAACACGATAGCCGCACCGCTCGAAGGCCACGGCCATGGCATCCCTCACCGGCGCATCGTCATCGACGATGAAGAGATCGCCCGACTGCCCCGCATCCGTCGACATGATCGGCACTCCCGCGGCTGTCGCGGCTTCCGCCGGAAGGGCTGGAGGCGCTCGCGCGGCATCCTCACGCTCATCAGGTCATGTCCATATGCGACAAAACGCCGCATAATGTGCGGCACCGCTCAGCGGGTGTGGCGAACCACCCTCTCGCGGTACAGCAGGTACAGGCCCGAGGCGATGACGATGGCGGCGCCGGCAAGGGTGTTGGGCGCCGGCACCTGCGCGAAGGCGAGCCAGCCGAGAGCCGTCATCCAGACAATCTGCGTGTAGATGAACGGCGCGAGGATGCCGGCCGGGGCCAGCCCGTGGGCGATGATCAGCAGCCAGTGCCCGACGGCGCCGAAGACGCCGATCGCCACCATTCCCGCGACCACCCACAGGCTCTGCGGCGTGGTCCAGACCAGCGGCACGAGGGCCGTCGCCACGACTGCTCCGAAAGCGACCGAGTAGATCGATGTGGTGCCGGCGGAATCATGGCCCGCCAGCATGCGCGTCAGCAGGTTGTAGATCGCGTAGAAACCGGCGCCGGCCATCGACAGGCCCATCGACCAGTGCATCGCGCCGCTCCACGGCCGGGTGATCACCAGCACGCCCAGGAATCCGACCACGACCGCCGCCCAGCGCCGGGGGCCGATCCACTCGCCGAGGAAGGGGCCGGAGAGGATCGCCACGAGGAAGGGCGTGGCGAACATGATCGCGGCGGTCTGGTCGAGCTGGAGGAACTGCAGCGCGATGAAGTTGAAGGCCGTGGAGCAGAAGAGCAGCGCCGACCGGATCGCCTGGATCCACGGGCGCTGGGTGACAAGCACGCTTGGATTGCGCAGCGGATTGAAGATGATGAGCGCCACGACAAGAGCCGAACAGTAGCGCGTCCAGACCACCTGCATCGGGTCCATCTGCGTGCCGAGCCATTTGCCGAGCGCGTCGAGGCAGGCAAAGCACGCGAGCGCGGCGCACATCAGTCCGATGCCCCTCAGCCGCGAGCGCTGGGCCTGCTCGGCGGCCGCGTTGCGGCTCTGGTCCACGACGGTCGATCCTCCTGTCCCTGTTCGGGCTGTCTAGCCGATTTGGCGGCGGAACGGCTGCCATCGGCCGCATGGGAGCCGTGCGGGCCTCTTGCAAAGGGCGGAAGCCGGCGGCAATCTGATGCCCAACGGGGCCTGCGGCGGTCGCCCCGTCAGGTGGCCATCCAGGGCCACCCAAGCACCGTCTCCAACCGGTTTCCCGGTGGAGGCTTGCTTGTCTGACAACGCCGATCCAGTCCCCTTTGCCCTGTCGCCCGACGAACTGGCACGCCTGCTCGGAGGCCCGCGCTGGCCTCAGGTCATCGACGTGCGCGCCGCCGACATCCGCGCGGGTCAGCCCGACCTTCCCGCCACCCGCTGGACAGCGGACGGTTCCGGAGCCGCCGTGGCAGCGCTCATTGACCCATTCCGACCGGTCGTGATCACCTGCAAGGCTGGCCACAACCGCAGCCAGCGCACCGTCGCCGAGTTGCGGGCACGCGGCATCCCCGCCTCCTTCCTCGCTGGCGGATCGCTCGGCTGGGCGGCCGCCGGTCATCCGACGCTGCCCCGCACCGCGGCGGACGCCTATGGCGGCCCCGCCCGCGTCTGGGTGACGCGCCGCAGGCCCAAGATCGACCGTGTCGCCTGCCCCTGGCTGATCCGCCGGTTCCTCGACCCCGAGGCCCGCATCCTCTTCGTCGAACCTGATCAGGTTCTCGCCGTTGCCGCCGACACCGGCGGCATCGCCTTCGATACGCCGGGCGCGCCGATCGAACATGACGGCCCACGCTGCTCGTTCGACACCTTGCTGGACGCCACCGGTCTTGCCGGGTTCGCGCCGCTGGCAGAGCTTGCCGTCATCGTGCGCGCCGCCGATACCGACGATCTCGCGTCGAGCCGTCAGGCGGCCGGCTATCTCGCGGCCTCGCTCGGGCTGTCGGCGCTCGCCGGCGACGACGATCAGGCCATGCTGCGTCATGGCTTTGTCATGCTGGATGGGCTTTACGCATGGATCGCCACTGCTCGCAGCGAAACCCATTCCTGGACGAACCGCGCATGACCGCCGCCGACACCCGAGTTGCCGCGCTCCCGGAAGTTCCCTTCTCGGAGGCGCTCGCCGTCTGGATCAAGGTCGGGCTGTTCTCCTTCGGCGGCGCCGCCGGGCAGATCGCCATGCTGCACACCATGGTCGTCGACGAGAAGAAGTGGCTGGACGAGAAGCGCTTTCTCCATGCACTGAGCTACTGCACCCTGCTGCCGGGCCCCGAGGCGCAGCAGCTTGCCACCTATATCGGCTGGCTCATGCACGGTCTGCGCGGTGGTCTCGTCGCCGGCCTGCTCTTCGTTGTCCCCGGCGCGCTGGTCGTGCTCGGCCTGTCGATACTCTACGTCACGGCGCGCGGCGTCCCCCTCGTGGACGGCATCTTCTTCGGCATCAAGGCGGCCGTGCTGGTCATCGTCGTGCAGGCCGTGATCAAGATGGGCAAGCGCGTCGGCCACACGGCGGCGCTCTACGCCATCATGGCGGCCGCCTTTCTGGCGATCTTCCTGTTCAAGGTGCCTTACCCCGCCATCGTCGTGCTCGCGGCGCTTGCGGGCGCGCTGCTCGTCAGCATGCCGGCCGCGACCGAGCCGCTCGCGCCCGCCCGGCCGGGCCGCCTCGCCGTGACATTGCGCACCATCCTGGTCTGGTCGGCGATCTGGTGGGCGCCGGTCGTTCTGGCCGCGCTGCTTCTCGGACCGCGTCACCTGCTGACGGAGATCGGCATCTTCTTCTCGCAACTCGCCATGCTGACCTTCGGCGGCGCCTATGCCCTGCTCGTCTGGCTGGCGCAGTCCGCGGTCGAGCAGAAGGGCTGGCTGACCGCCGCCGAAATGGTCGATGGGCTCGGCCTCGCGGAAACAACCCCGGGACCGACCATTCTGGTCACGCAGTTCGTCGGCTTCCTCGCCGGCTGGCGCATGCCCGAGCCGTTCACGCCGATGATCGCGGCCATACTCGGCGCAGCGATGACGACATGGGTCACCTTCGCGCCGTCGTTCCTCTGGATCTTCGCCGGTGCGCCCTACATGGAAGACCTGCGCGCCAACAGCCGCCTCGCGGGCGCCCTGCAGGGCATCACCGCGGCCGTCGTCGGCGTCATTCTCTATCTCGCGGTCTGGTTCGCGCTCCACGTCTTCTTCGGGAACGTCGGCAGCATCACGTTCGGGCCTGCCAGCCTGCCGCGCATCGACATCGCGGCGCTGGACTGGAAGGCGGCGGCACTTGCGATCATCGCCTTCGTCGCGGCCTTCCGCTTCCGGGTGGGCGTGGTGCCGCTCGTCGGCCTGATGGCGACGCTCGGCGTCGCGATCCGGTTCGGCCTTGGCTGACCGTTGCAAATGACAAGGCCGGCGCGACGGCCGGCCTCGATCATTCCATCCCGGAGAGAGACCGTCAGGCGCTGGCGCCGAAGCTGCGCGGCGCCGGGCTGACCACGCGGCCGCCCGCCTGGATGATGGCAAGGCCGCGCTGCGGCGAGCCATCGGCCCGGAAGCGGAACAGGCCATCGACGCCGTTGAAGCCGGAGGCATTGGTGAGCACGGTTTCCGAGAAGCGCTGCGAGCCCTGCGTGCGAACGAGGGCGGCGATCAGCGACACGGAATCATAGGTCAGCGAGGCGATGCGCGCCGGATCCTGATTGAAGCGGGCACGGTAGCGGCCGGCGAAATTCTGGAAGCCCGCCTCGTCCGGCGCGGCATAGACGGCGGTCGGCGCGGCCTGCGCGGCGGCGCGATTGCCGACCCACGGCCCGACGCCCAGCACCTGGACGCGGCGCGTATCGATACCGGCCGAGGACAGCGCGCGAACAGCCGTGCCGTCATAGGGATCGGGCACGAAGATGGCATCGATCTGGCCGGCGATACCGGACAGCCGCGAGGCCGCCGAGGTCACGCCGTTGGCCTCCAGCGGGAAAGTCTCGATCGCGACGACCCGCCCCCCGGAGCGGCTGACCGCCTCCTGGAACGCGCCCTGAACCACCTGCCCGAAGGCCGAGTTCGGTACGAAGGCGGCATAGGAGCGCTTGCCCTGCTGGGCCGCGTACTGGACGACGCGGTCGACCGTGTTCTGCGGCGTGAAGCTCATCAGGTAGACGCCGCGCGTCGCGACGCTGGTATCGGTCGAATAGGCGATGATCGGCTTGCCGGCGGGGCGCGCGACGGCTGCGGCGCCCCGGACGGATTCGGCCAGGAGCGGTCCGAGGATCATCTCCGCGCCTTCCGAAATGGCCGCCTGCGCGGCCGCCTGAGCGCCGGCGGCCGAACCGCCGTCATCCTTGACCAGAATGGTGATGTCCGGGCCCTGGAACTCCGCCACGGCCATCTCGGCCGCGTTGCGCAACACCGCCGCCGTATTGCCGGCGGCCCCGCCGGCGGACAGCGGCAGCAGCAGCGCGATCTTCACCGAGCCCGCGCCGATGGTCGAACCGGGCGCGGCCGGCGCCGTCGGCGCGGGCCCGGTCGCCACTGGCCCGCCCGGGCCTGAAATATTGGCGCCGGAGCAGGCAGCCAGCGTCAGCGACGCCGCGCCGAGCATGAACTCTCGCCGTGGCAGAGCCTCGGCCATCCGGAGGCCGGGCAGCCCGAAGAAACGCGCCTGCGCCGGATTTTCGCCCCGCTTCGCCGTTGTCGTCACCACTGCTGGCCTCCACATGCGCTGAACGCCCCCTGCACCGGCATAGCCGCGAGGCAGGGGCCGGGTCAAACAGCATGCACCGATTCTACGTGGCGAATCAGCAACAGGTGCGACCGCTGACAAGCCGCCGGGCGATGGACGTGACCCGGCACAAGGCCATAGTGTCCGCGCGAGAGAGTACCCCTGATGACCGCCCCTCAAGCCCCCGTCCCGTCCAGCCGCCGATACCTGATCGGCGGCAAGGATTTCCTTGCCCGCCCGCTGGAGCCTGGCCTCCACATCGTCGCGACGCCGATCGGCAACCTGCGCGACATCACCATCCGGGCGATCGAGACACTGGCGGCGGCCGACCTCGTCGCCTGCGAAGACAGCCGCGTCACGCGCCGCCTCATCGACCATTTCGGCCTCGTGACCAGGCTTGCGCCCTATCACGAGCACAATGCCGCGGAGATGCGCCCGAAGCTGCTCGCAAGGCTCGCCGCCGGCGAGGCGCTGGCGCTGGTCTCGGATGCCGGAACACCGCTGGTCTCCGATCCTGGCTTCAAGCTGGTGGAGGCCGCGCGCGAGGCCGGCCATCCCGTCATCCCCGTACCCGGTCCTTCCGCGCCGCTCGCGGCCCTCGTTGCGGCGGGCCTGCCGACCGACGCCTTCTTCTTCGACGGCTTCCTGCCCGCGAAGACGGTCGCCCGTCGCCAGCGGGCGAAGACTCTAGCCGCTGTTCCCGGTTCGCTCGTCTTCTTCGAGACCGGCCCACGCCTCGCCGCATCGCTGGCCGATCTCGCCGTCGAACTGGGGCCTCGCGCGGCAGCTGTCTGCCGAGAACTGACCAAGGCTCACGAGGAAGTCAGGCGCGGCTCGCTCGCTGATCTTGCCGGCCACTATGCCGAGGCCGGCGAGCCACGCGGCGAGATCGTCCTTGTCATCGGCCCGCCTGGCCCGGTCGCCGCTCCCGAGGCGGCGGATGTCGATGCCCTGCTGCGCCAGGCCCTCGCCGAAGGCTCGGTGAAGGACGCAGCCGCGCGCATCGCCGAGGCCACGGGCCTGCCGCGCCGCGACGTCTATCAGCGGGCGCTGGCCCTCGCGAAGGATTGACCGTGGCGCGCCGCGAGGCCGATCCGCGTCGCACTGCCGCCTGGGGACGCGGACGGCTGGCTGAAACCGCCGCGCTGATCGTGCTCGTCGCCAAGGGTTACCGGATCCTCGCCCGACGCTGGCGCGCGCCCGGTGCCGAGATCGATCTGGTGGCGAAACGCGGCCGTACCCTCGTCTTCGTCGAGGTCAAGGCGCGCAGCGACCTCGCGGCAGCCGAGATCGCGCTGACGGCGGCGCAACGCCGCCGGATCACGCAGGCCGCCGAGTTCTGGTGCGCGCGGCATCCCCGCCATGCGGCCGGCGATAGGCGCTACGATCTGATGCTGGTATCGAAAGGCCACTGGCCGCGCCATATACAGGGTGCATTCGACGCCGATGCCTGAAAGGAACACCGCATGAGCGACAAGGCCGGAGCAGCCGCCCCCCATATCGGCGGCAGGGCGCGCCTGAAGGTGGCGGTGCAGACCGATCCGATGGCATCGATCAGGATCGCCGGCGATTCCGGCTTCGCGCTGATGCTGGAAGCCCAGGCGCGCGGCCACGACCTTCACTACTACCACCCCGACAAGCTCGCCATGCGCGACGGCGTGCCCAGCACGCTCGCCCACCCGCTTGCCGTGCGCGACACCGAGGGCGACCATTTCACCCTCGGCGAGGGCGCGCGCGTGCCGCTGTCGAGCTTCGACGTGGTCCTGATGCGGCAGGACCCACCCTTCGACCTGCACTACATCACCGCGACGCATTTTCTCGAGCGCGTGCACCCGCAGACGTTGGTCGTCAACGACCCCTTCCACGTTCGTAACGCGCCGGAAAAGGTCTTCGTCACGCTGTTCCCGCAGCTGATGCCGGCGACGCTCATCACCCGCGACTTCGACGCGATCCGCACGTTTCGGAAGGACATGGGCGACATTGTCATGAAACCGCTCTACGGCCATGGCGGCGCAGGCGTCTTCCGTATCCGCAAGGACGACGAGAATTTCGGCTCCTTCCTCGACACGTTCGCGGCGCTGACCCGCGAGCCCTGGGTGATCCAGCACTACCTGCCGGCGGTGCGCGACGGCGACAAACGCATCATCCTCGTGGATGGCGAGTTCGCGGGCGCAGTGAACCGCGTGCCGGCCGCGGACGACCTGCGCTCCAACATGGTGCGCGGCGGCGCGGCCGAAACGACGCAACTCACGCCGCGCGAGAGGGAGATCTGCGAGACCATCGGCCCGGCGCTGCGCGAGCGCGGCATCATCATCGCCGGCATCGACGTGATCGGCGGCAACCTCACCGAGATCAACGTGACGGCACCGACCGGCATCCGCGCTATCCGCAGGCTCGGCGGGCCGGATATCGCCGCGAAGATCTGGGACGTGATCGAGGCGAAGAGGAAGTAGGGCGGTGAGGCCGGACGCCCGTCACGACCCTCGCTGACCTCGCCGTCCTTGCCTCAAGCTGGGAGCACGGTTGCGCGGCCGGGAACCATGTCACGGGCCTCTCTGATGTCATGTGGGCTTCGGAGCTTCCGTAGCGCCTCGGAGCCGCATTCGGCGGCGAAGGCCGCGCGCAAAGAAAAAGGCGGCGCCGGAGCGCCGCCCTTATCTGGTGCAGACTAGCTACTTGTTAACAGCCAGACCGCGATCTCTGAAGGCTTCATGATAGCGTTTCAGAGATCGCGGTCAAGTTGCATTCTTCGAGATCGCGTCCAACGGCAGCTCAGCAAGCTTGGCGACTGTGGGAGCACAACTGGCCCATGCAGCCCGAGAGATCAACGGCAAACTCTCGAGGGCGACGCCACCTGCGGATATCGGGCACGAGCAGCGCCAGCCGTTGCGGCTATTCGTCAGAGGGCATGAGGTGCCTTCAGCAAGCTTATTGACATCGGGTGCGTACTCGGTAATTATGCAACCTATAATAGCATAACGCTGGGGTGGGTGCACAAAATGGCATGGCGTTTCGGGGCTGACGTTGGGACCAATTCGATCGGTTGGGCAGCGATCGAGTTGGAAAGGAAAGACGAGGCTTGGGCCCCCAGGAGCATCATCGCCGCCGGCTCGCGCATCTTCTCCGACGGCCGTGACCCGCAATCGGGCGCTTCGCTAGCCGGCGACCGGCGCGATGCCCGCGCCATGCGTCGTCGCAATGACCGATCCAGGCAGCGGCAGGCGGCATTGATCAAGCACCTGACGCTGGCGGGCCTGTTTCCCGCCGAGGAGGCGGCACGCAAGGCGCTGGCCTCCCTTGACCCCTACGAGCTACGCGCGAAAGCGTTGGACGAGAAGCTGCCGCTCGCCCATCTCGGCCGCGCGCTGTTCCATCTCAACCAGCGGCGCGGCTTCAAGTCGAACCGCAAGGCTGATCGGGGCAAGAAGCAGGACGACGACAGCGGCAAGATCACGATCGGCGTTCACCGTCTGCGCGATCAGATGGGCGAGAAGGACGCCCGTACCTTCGGCGAATTCCTTCACCAGCGCCGCGTCGAGGCCAAGAGCCAGAGCGCCATCCCGCACGTCCGCACGCGCGTTCTTTCGCTTGTCCCCGATGAAGGCGGCAAGCCGGTCGACACCTACGACTTCTACCCCAACCGCGCGATCCTCGAGGAGGAGTTCGAGGCGATCTGGCTGGCGCAGGCGCCACACCACCCGGATGTGCTGACCAACGAAGCGCACAAGCGCTTCTACGAGGTCATCTTCTACCAGCGCCCTCTGAAGGCACCGAAGATCGGCCTCTGCACATTTGGCACCGGCGAGGAGCGCCTGCCGAAGATTCATCCGCGGTTCCAGAGGCGGCGCCTGCTGGAAGAGGTCAACGCGCTCCGTATCGTCCGGCCGGGCGCTGAGGCAACGAAGCTGGAAAAGCCCGAACGGGATGCCCTGCTGTCGAAGCTGCGGGACAAGAAGACCGTCTCCTATGCGAGCCTGCGCAAGGCGCTGAAGCTCGATCCCGATGCGCGGTTCAACAAGGAGAGCGAGAACCGCAAGGACATGAAGGGCGATGAGATCGCCGCCGAGATGACGCACAAGACGCGCTTCGGCAAGGGCTGGCTCTCCATGCCCTGGGAGGCGCAGTGGGAGGTCGTCTCGCGTCTCGAGGCGCTTGAAAGCGATACCGAAGTGGAAGCCTTTCGCGGCTGGCTGCGCGAGCGGCATGCCCTGTCGCCGGCGCAGGCAGAAGCCGTGACCGGTGCGCGCCTGCCGGAGGGCTTCGGCCGCTTCGGCCTGACCGCGACGACGGGTTTGATCAAGGCGCTGGAGGACGAGGTGATCGTCTACAGCGAGGCGGTGGAGAAGGCCGGGCTTGGCCATCATTCCGATTTCCGCGATGGACAGGTCTGGACCGACAAGCAGGGCCGGCCCGCCCTGCCCTACTACGGCGCGGTGCTGGAGCGGCACATCATGCCGGGCACCGCCGATCCAGCGGAGCAGGATGACGCCCTGCGCATCGGGCGGCTGACCAATCCGACCGTCCATATCGGGCTCAATCAGTTGCGCCATGTCGTCAACTATCTGATCCGCCGCTACGGGCCGCCGGAGGAGATCGCGCTGGAACTTGCTCGCGAACTCAAGCTGGATGACGAACGCAAGCGCGAGCTCAACACGCGCAACCGCCAGAACCGCGAAGCGGCCGAGCAGCGCTCGAAGAAGCTCGCCGAGATCAATCAGGCGGACAAGGGCGGTAACCGCGCCCTGCTGAAGCTCTGGGAAGAGCTGAACCGCGACAACGTGCTGGATCGGCGCTGCGTCTATACCGGACGGCAGATTTCCATCGACATGCTGTTCAACGGCGCGGCCGAGATCGACCACATCCTGCCCTTCAGCGCGACGCTGGATGATTCCGGCGGCAACCGCCTACTCTGCCTGAAGGAAGCGAACCGCATCAAGCGCAAGCGCTCTCCCGTCGAAGCCGCCGCGGATTTGCGCGCCCATTTCGGCGCGGATGCCGCATGGGACGCCATCGCCGCCCGCGCCGCCCGGCTGCCACGCGAAAAACGCTGGCGCTTCGAGCCTGATGCGATGACGCGCTTCGATGCGCAGGGCGGCTTCCTCGCCCGCCATCTCGTCGACACCCAGCATCTCTCGCGGCTGGCGCGCGAATATCTCTCCGCGCTCTATCCGCACAAGGGCGAGGGCACCGGCCATGTCTGGGTCTCGCCGGGGCGGCTGACCGAGATGCTGCGGCGCAACTGGTCGCTCAACCATCACCTTCCCGACCACAATCTCGCGGGGGCCAATCAGCCCAAGAACCGCCGGGACCATCGCCACCACGCCATCGACGCCATCGTGGTCGCAGTGACCGACCGCGGCATGCTGAACCGCATCGCCCGCGAGGCGGGCCGCCATGGCCACGAGGAAGCCCACCGCATCACCGCTGACCTGCCGGAGCCCTGGGAAGGATTCTCGGACGAGGTCGGGCGCGTCGTGCGGAGCATCGTCGTCAGCCACCGGCCCGACCACGGAACCGCCTCCAAAGCCGGCTTGAAGAGGGGGCGCGACGCCACCGCCGGCCGCCTGCACAACGACACGGCCTACGGCCTGACCGGCGAGAAGGACGCGCGGGGTCTCGATATCGTGGTGACCCGCAAGCCCATCGCGTCGCTGAAGAAGCCGGCCGATCTCGAGGCCATCCGCGACCCCGACCTCAGGGAGAAGCTCAAGGCCTGGACGAAGGGCAAGGACGGGCCCGCCTTCGAGGAGGCGATCCGCCGCTTCGGCCACGCCGAGCTCGGCCCCCGCTCCTATCCGGGCCTTCGCCGTGTCCGCGTGATCGAGCCGCTGACGGTTATCAAGATCAGCGACCGGGGCGGCCGCCCCTACAAGGGCTACAAGGGTGATTCCAACTACCGCTTCGACGTCTGGGAGTTGAAGACCGGCAAGTGGAAGGACGAGGTCGTGTCGATGTTCGAGGCGCACCAGCCGGGTTGGACCTCGCCGATCCGGGCGGCGAATCCAACGGCACGCAAGGTGCTGTCGCTGCAGCAGAATGACGTGATCGCGATCGAGCGCGAAGGCGAACGGGAGCTGGTCCGCGTGGTGAAGTTCTCCGGCGGCTCGATCGTTCTCGCGCCGCCGCAGGAGGCAGGCAGCCTGAAGGCGCGCGACGCCGACAAGGAGGACCCGTTCCGCTACATTTACGGCTCGCCGACGTCGCTGCAACGCTGGAGGGCCCGGCAGGTCCGCATCGACCAGCTCGGCCGCGTGCAGGACCCTGGCTTTCCCGCCCGAAAACCGCGCCCGGGCAAGGCCTGACCATGGAGAGGGTCGTCGATATCGCCACCGACGGCCGCCATCTCTCCGCCCATCGCGGCTTTCTCGTCGTCAGCGAGGACCGGTTGGAGGTCGGCCGCGTACCGCTGGACGACGTGGCGGCGGTCATCGTCCACGCCCACGGCATCACCTGGAGCACCAATCTCGTGGTGGCCCTGTCGGAGCGTGGCGCACCGATGGTGCTTTGCGGATCGAACCACGCCCCCGTCGCGGTCTGCCTCCCGCTTGACGGGCACCACGCACAGAACGCGCGGATGCGGGCGCAGTGGGAGGCTGCGCGGCCGCTGACCAAGCAGCTCTGGCGATCGACCGTCATCGGCAAGATCCGCTGGCAGGCGGCCATTCTGGAGGCGCACGGCCGCGAGCGTGCCGCCCTCGACATGCTGGCGCGCAAGGTGCGCTCCGGCGACCCCGACAACATCGAGGCACAAGCGGCCCGACGCTATTGGCCGCTTCTGATGGGTGCCGAGTTCCGCCGCGACCGCACGGCGCCCGGCATCAATGGCCTGCTCAACTACGGCTACACCGTTCTGCGCGCGCTGGTCGCGCGTTCGGTCGTGGCCGCCGGTCTGCATCCGTCCGTCGGCATCCACCATGCCAATCGCGGCAACGCCTTCGCTCTGGCCGATGACTTGATCGAACCGTTCCGGCCTCTGGTCGATGCTCTCGCGCTGCGTCTTGCGGCCGAGGGGCGGATGGATGTCGATTCCGATGCCAAACGCGCCTTTGCCGGCCTCATCGCTCTCGATCTGCCCAGCCCTGACGGCGTCACGACCGTGACGGTCGCCGCCCAGCGGCTGGCTCAATCGCTCGTGCGCTGCTTCGAAACCGGCGACGCCACGGGACTGGCCGTGCCGGTGCCGCCGACCGCCATCGAGCTCGCCAGTCTCGCCGCACCTCCGCAAATGCCGGCGCTTCCCGCGCCATGACCGCAACACAGCTCAGCGGCTACCGGCTCATGTGGATCTTCGTCATGTTCGACCTGCCGGTAACCAGCAAGGCCGAGATGCGCGCGGCGACAAAGTTCCGCGAGTATCTGCTGGACGAAGGTTTCGAGAAGAGCCAGTTTTCGGTCTATGCGCGCTTCTGCAACGGCAAGGAACAGTTCGAGGCCCATATGCGCCGGATCGAGGCGCACCTGCCCGACCGCGGCGATGTCCATGTGCTCACTTTCACGGATCGGCAGTACGAGAATATCGTCCGCTTCTCCGGCCAGCGGCGGCGACGGTCGCGCAAAAATCCCGACCAGCTGGCATTATTCTGATGCCCGCCGGACGGATTTCGCCACCCCAACCCCACCAATCCACCTTGTTGTTCAAGAGGATAGGCAGGGTTGGAGATTAGCGCTTCAGAGATCGCGGTCCAGCGGCAACCTCCACAATGTCCTTGAGCGCGAGGCGGAAATTTTAGCGCTTCGCAGACCGCGCTTGCCAGCAGCTGCCCCCTGCACGGCCGCGACGCACACCCTTGGATCCCAGACCAAGGATACGGATGTTCCCGTATTGTTCCGATGCAACACTCGTGCATGGATGGCTGTCGGGGGTGGGCCATGGTTCAGCGGGTCGCGACGGTCGCGTTCGAGGGGATTGAGGCCAAACTGGTGGACGTGCAGGTCCACGTCCTCTCCGGTCAGGTGGTGTTCAATATCGTCGGCCTTCCAGACAAGGCCGTCAGCGAGGCCCGGGAGCGGGTGCGTTCGGCGTTGGTGGCGTCGGGGCTGGCACTGCCGGGCCGGCGCATCACGGTCAATCTCGCGCCGGCCGACCTGCCGAAAGAAGGTTCGCATTTCGACCTGCCCATCGCACTCGGCCTCATGGCTGCGATCGGAGCGATCCCGGCCGACGCGCTCGGCGGCTTCATGGTCCTCGGCGAACTGGCGCTCGATGGCCGCATCACGGCTGTCGCAGGTGTCCTGCCGGCGGCCATGGCGGCGAACGCCATGGGCCTCGGCGTCATCTGCCCGGCCGCCTGCGGTCCGGAAGCGGCATGGGCGGGCGACGACGTCGAGGTGCTGGCGGCCGACAACCTCCTCCAGCTCGTCAATCATTTCCGCGGCGCGCAGGTTCTGTCCCGGCCGGTTCCGGGCATCCGGGCGGTCGAGCCGAGCCTCGCCGATCTCCATGACATCAAGGGCCAGGAGAGCGCCAAACGCGCTATCGAGATTGCCGCGGCCGGCGGGCACGCCCTGTTGATGAGCGGCCCTCCCGGATCCGGCAAGTCGATGCTGGCGAGCCGCATGCCGTCGATCCTGCCGCCGCTGACGCCGGCCGAACTGCTCGAAGTATCGATGGTTCATTCGGTGGCGGGCGAGTTGGACGGCGGCCGGCTCACCGCCCGCCGGCCGTTCCGCAATCCCCACCACTCCGCCTCGATGGCGGCGCTCATCGGCGGCGGCCTGCGCGTGCGCCCGGGCGAGGTGTCGCTGGCGCATCACGGCGTCCTGTTCCTGGACGAGCTGCCCGAGTTCCAGCCGCATGTCCTCGACGGACTTCGCCAGCCGATCGAAACGGGCGAGGCTGTCATCGCCCGCGCCAATCAGCGGGTGGCCTTTCCGGCGCGATTCCAGCTTGTTGCGGCCATGAACCCTTGCCGATGCGGACACGCCACCGAGCCGGGATTTGCGTGCAAGCGCATGCCCAACGATCGCTGCATGGCCGACTACCAGGCGAAGCTCTCGGGGCCGCTGCTCGATCGCATGGATCTGCTGATCGAGGTGCCGGCCGTCTCGGCCGCCGATCTGATCCTGCCGGCGCCGGCCGAGGCCAGCGCCGCTGTCGCGGCACGGGTCGCGGTCGCGCGCGCCCGGCAGGCAGCGCGCTATGCGGCCCATGCCGGCGTCCGACTCAATGCCCACGCGCCGCCTTCGGTGATCGACGAAGTTGCCCGGCCGGACGCAGCGGGGCTCGCCCTGCTGCGCAACGCCGCTGACGCGATGCGCCTCTCGGCCAGGGCCTATCATCGCGTTCTCAAGGTGGCGCGAACGATCGCCGATCTCGCGGAGGAGGACATGATCGGCCGCAATCACCTGGCGGAGGCGCTGACCTACCGCGCCGCCGGAGAGCGGGTCCGCGCTGCCGCGTGAGGCCGGCAGCCTGACCTCCGCGTGATTCAGCACGCTTCGATGCGTCGGGAGTCGGGTTCGCCGGGAGCGACTCCACAATCGCGTCCGCGAGACGGCCTCTCGCCCGCAGGCTCGGCGAAGTCGGCCGCGGCGGGCGATGCCGAGGCCGTAGCGGAAACCGCGTGACGACGCCGGTAACCCCGCATCAACCGCGATTGCCTAGGGTCATCGCCGGGTTTGGTCGCGGGGAGATCGGTCGTGGATGCAATCGCCCTGATCGCTGGCGGCGCGGCGGCGCTCGGCGTCGCCGGTCTGGCTGGCGTCGTGCATCTCGTTCATGCGCGGCGCGCGCTCGCGCGCAAGGTCGCAGCGCTTGAGGAAACCATCGAGACGCTGACGGACCGTGTGTTCGAGCTCGCCGAGAGCGAGGAGCTTCATCGCGGCCTCGTCGATGCGCAGGGCGATCTGATCGTCCGCCGCGACCACGCCGGCGCGGTCACCTTCGCCAACCGCGCCTATAGCGCGCTCCTCGGCGAGTCGCCCGATGCGCTGGTCGGCCGTGCCGTCGAGCCGAATGTGCTGGAGCGGGGCGCCAGCCGGCGCGAAAGCGACGGCTCGCAGAGCATCGACGAGCGGATCAAGACGCCGGACGGCGAGCGCTGGATCGCCTGGCGCCATCATCCGGTGCGCGACGGCCAGGGCGCCGCACAGCTTCAGTCCGTCGGCCGCGACATCACCGAGCGCAAGGCGGCGGAACTGGCGCTGGCGCACTCGCGCGCCCGCGCGCAGACGGCGAACGAGGCCAAGTCTCGCTTCCTCACCACAGTCAGCCACGAGATCCGCACGCCCCTGAACGGCATTATGGGCATGGCCGACCTGCTCATCGACACGCCGCTCACTCCCGAACAGCGCAACTATGCCGAGGTCGTCAGATCGTCCGGCGCCACGTTGCTGTCGCTGATCGATGAAATCCTCGATTTCTCGAAGATCGAAGCCGGACGCCTCGACCTCACGGCCGCCCCCTTCGACCTTCTCCCCCTCGTCGAGGGTGTCGCCGAGCTGCTGGCGACGCGCGCGCACGCGAAAGGGCTGGACCTCGCCGTCGCGGTCGATCCCACCTTGCCTGCACGCCTGCTTGGCGACGCGACCCGGCTGCGCCAGGTGCTGATGAATCTCGCCGGTAATGCCGTCAAATTCACCGAAGCCGGCGGTGTCGCCATCACCGTCGACCGCGACGAGGCGCAGCTGGTCATCGAGGTGCGCGACACCGGGCCGGGCATCGCCAGGGGCGACGCGGAACGCATCTTCGCCGAATTCGAGCAGGGCGAAACCACCTTCTCGCGCCGCCATGCCGGCACGGGTCTCGGCCTCGCCATCTCGCGCCGCATCGTCCAGCGCATGGGCGGCGGACTGACGCTACAGTCGGAGCCAGGCCACGGCGCCACCTTTCGGGTGCGCCTGCCCCTGGTCGCCGCCGGTCCGGTGGAGCGGCCCGAGCGCCTCGACGGCCTTGCCGTCATGATCCTGTCGCGCGCCGCGATCGAGGCCGGTATTCTCGCGCGGCGGCTGAAGGCGCGCGGGGCTACCGTCACGCAAGCAGCCTCGGTCGCGGATATCGCCGCCGATAGCCATTTCGACGCCACCATTCTGGACGCTCGCATGGGCGATGATGCGCTGGGCGGCGCCATGACCGTGCTGGGCGAGCGCTCGGGCCGGACCATCCTGCTGGTGACGCCGGCGGCGCGGGGCGATTTCACGCGCTGGCGCGCACGAGGCGTCGGCGGCTGGCTGGTCTCCCCGGTCCGCGAAACGTCGCTGCTGATGCAGCTCCAGCCGATCGACAATGCGGCTTCAACGGCCGATGGCCTGGTCGACGCGCCGACGCTGGTGCCGGCGACGGCGGCTGAGGCGCCGCTCCAGCGGCTGTCGGTGCTTGTTGCCGAGGACAACGACGTCAACGCGCTCCTCGTTCGCCGTCTGCTCGAGAAGCTCGGGCACACGCCGCACTGGGCGCGCGACGGCCGCGCCGCAGTGGACATGGCGCTCGATCCCGCCCTCGCAGTCGATCTCGTCCTGATGGACATGCAGATGCCCGAATGCGACGGGCTGTCGGCGGCCACCATGATCCGCGCCAGGGAAGGGGCAGGCCGCCGGGTGCCCATCGTGGCGCTGACCGCCAATGCCTTCGCCGAGGATCGCGCCGCGGCCATCGCCGCGGGCATGGATGCGTTCCTGACCAAGCCGCTGGACCGGGATCGCCTGTCCGAGGCGATCGCCGCCCATGTCAGACCGTCGTCGCAAACCCCATCGCGGCGAGCTCCGAAGAAAGCGCGCCAGCATCCGTGAAGACGATGCCGCGCATGCCCGCGGCGCGCGCAGCCTCGACATTCCTCGCGCTGTCGTCGATGAACACGCACGTTCGCGGATCGAGACCATGTCGCTCGCATAGAATGCGATAGATGCGTGGATCCGGCTTGTTGATGCCGACATCGGCCGAAAGAACCAGCCCGGTGAACTCGCCGAGAAACGGATGGGCCGGCACGGTGCGGTCGAACAGCTCTCGGGAGAAGTTCGAAATGCCGTAAACCGGCCCCCGCGCGCGCAACGCCTCGAAGATGACGCGCGTGCCCGGGACCTCGCCCGGCACGGCATCCAGCCAGCGGTCGTAGAAGGCCGCGAAGACCTCGGCGTAGTGTGGAAAACGCGCACTGTGCTCGGCCACGGCTTCAGCCACGAGACGGCCGGCATCCTGCCGTCCGTGCCAGGACGCAAAATCGACCTCCTGCATAAACGCGTCAGCCCCGGCCTCCGAGCCGGTGATCCGGGCGAGCGCGGCTCTCGGCTCCCAGCGCAGCAGCACCTGTCCGATGTCGAAAACAGGGATCGTCGCACCGCTTGAACCGGTACCGGCCATCGTTCATGCCCTTTCCGAAAATCCGCAACTTTGGCGATCAGCCATGAGAAACGTAACGAGTTGCTAAGTCACCCCAGCGACAATCGCATGGCAGCTCTTCGGGTTCGTGATCATGGCCGCAAAGAAGGCCCCGCGACGGCGCGAGGCCAGACAACATCCGCCGGCCCCCCGGATCAGCGGCGACGACCTTCTGAAACGCGCGATGGGCATCGCGCGGATGGGCTATTGGCAGGCAGCGACCGCGGACAGCCCCAATTTCTGGATCTCGCCAGAACTGGCGGCGATGTACGAGATGAAAACCGACGACGGCGCGGTGCCAATCCTGACCGTGCGCGGCCGCTATCTCGCCGAATCCCGCCCGATCATCGCCCACGCCTATGAGCAGTGCTGGCGCACCGGCGAGACCTATGCTGTCCATGGCCGCTTCCAGCGGCGGTGCGGCGAGATCATCGACTACATGGTGCACGGCGAGGCCGAGCGCGATGAAGACGGCGGCATCCGCCGCGTTTCCGGCATCGTGCGCGACGTCAGCGAGGAAATGCGCGCCATGCGCCGGATGGCGGAAAGCGAACAGCGCCTCGCCGACTTCGTCGCCACGGCTTCGGACTGGTGCTGGGAGAGCGACTCGGAGCACCGGCTTCTGCCGCACGCGATCCACGATGGCAGCTTCTCCGCGATCCAGATGGTCGCCGCCGGGGGCAAGCCGCGATGGGAACTGTCCTTCCTGCCGGAAGACCGCGACGCCATGGCCGCGCATCGTGCCGATATGGAGGCTCACCGCCCGTTTCACGACTTCACCTATTCGGTGACAGGAGCTGACGGCTCCTGCGTCACGATCCGCTCCAGCGGCAAGCCGAACTTCGATGCGAGCGGTGTCTTCCTCGGCTACCGCGGCACGGCCAGCGACATCAGCAAGCTGCGGCGTACCGAGGATATGCTCGACCGGCGCACCAGCGCCCTTCGCGAGGCCCATCGCCTGGGCAAGATCGGCACCTGGAGCTACCGGCTCGGCGACAGGCAGGTGGCCTGGGCGCCCGAGGTCTTCGCCCTGCTCGGTCTCGACCCGGAGACCTTTGACACCACTCACCAGAATATCCTCGCGTGCTTTCTGGACGACGGCGCCGCGCGCGTCGTGGAAATGCAGCGCAGCGTCATTCGGACGCGCCGCACCGAAACGGTCGACGTGCAGGTCGGCCATGCCGATGGCTCGGTCAGCGACCTCGCACTGACCTGCAAGGCCGAACTGGCCGACGGCCGCGTCCTCGGCCTGATCGGGACGATTCAGGACGTGACCGAACGCAAGCACGCCCAGCGCCAGCTCGAGCACCTCGCCTATTCCGACCCTCTGACCGGGCTTGCCAACCGCGCCCTCTTCAAGCGCGAACTGGCCGCCCTCATCGATTTCTGCTTCCGGAACGGAACCAACGGATCGTTGCTGCTCATCGACCTGGACCGCTTCAAGGAGGTCAACGACTCGCTCGGCCATGCGGCGGGCGACGAGTTGCTCACCCGCGTCGCCCTGCTGCTGCGCCAGGAACTGGGGCCGCGGGCCTTCGTCGCGCGCCTCGGCGGCGACGAATTCGCCATCCTTCCCGAACGCCATGCGAGCGGGGAAAATGTGATCGAACTCGCCGACCGGATCATCGCCCGCCTGTCCGGGCCGATCGACCTCAGCGAGGGCGAGGCTTTCATCGGCGCGACGGTCGGCATCGCCAACCTGCCGGATAATGGCGGCAGCGTCGATATCGCCATGCGCAATGCCGATCTCGCGCTCTACATGGCGAAGGAGGCCGGGCGGGGCCGGGCCATGGTCTTCGAGCCCGCCTACGCGGTCGCTGTCGAACAGCGCCTCGATCTCGGCCGCCACCTGCGCCATGCCGTGGAGGAGGGCGCGCTCAACGCGCACTATCAGGCGCAAGTCGACCTCTCCACCCGACGGGTCATCGGCTTCGAGGCGCTGCTGCGCTGGACGCATCCCGAGCGCGGACCAATCTCGCCGGCAGAGTTCATACCTATCGCGGAAAGCTCCGGCCTGATCGTCGATCTCGGCCTCTGGGTTCTGCGCGAAGCCTGTCGTCAGGGCCGGACCTGGCTCGATGCCGGCCTGCCCGCGCGCACCGTGTCGGTCAATGTCTCGCCGGCTCAATTCTGGAACATGGACTTCGAGACGGCGGTCTCGGCCGTACTCTGGGAGACGGGGCTGCCACCAGATCTCCTGTGCCTTGAACTGACCGAGAGCCTGTTCGTCGACCATTCCGAACAGCGCATCAGCCGGACGCTGACCGCCCTGTCGGCCCTCGGCGTGCGCCTCGCCCTCGACGACTTCGGCTCGGGCTATTCCTCGATCGGCTACCTGACCCGCCTGCCCTTCGACCGATTGAAGGTCGACCGATCCTTCGTCGACGGCATTGCCACCAAACCGGAGAAGCGCAAGCTGCTGGGCGGCATCATCGCGCTGTCGCGCGGCCTCGGCATGACCGTCGTCGCCGAGGGCGCCGAACGGGCGGCCGAAGTCGACGTGCTGGCCGATCTCGGCTGTGACATCGTTCAGGGTTTCGTCTTCGCCCGCCCCGTGACGCCCGACATGGCGCCGGTCATCGCCGCCTCGATCGAGCGCGAGCGCGGCATGAGGACAATGACCGTCGCGCCCGGCAACGATGACGAGGCGCTGATCGGCGCCGCCACCATCGGCGTCTGAACCGTCCCTATCCGCCGATATTGTAGGCGGCGAGCGCAGCCATATTGACGATGTCGGAATCCTTGGCGCCCAGCGGCACGATCTGAACCGGCTTGTCGAGGCCGACCAGCAGCGGGCCGATCACGGTTGCGCCGCCCAACTCCTGCATCATCTTGGTCGAGATGGATGCGGAGTGGAAAGCCGGCATGACCAGGACATTGGCCGGGCCGGTCAGGCGGCAGAACGGATAGGCCGTCATCAGGTCCGGATTGAGCGCGACGTCCGCGGCCATCTCGCCATCGTACTCGAAATCGACGCGACGGGAATCGAGGATGCGGACCGCCTCGATGACCTTCTCCGAGCGCTCGCCCTTCGGCTGGCCAAAGGTAGAGAAGGCGAGCAGGGCGACGCGCGGCTCGGTGCCGAGGCGGCGGGCTGCGTGCGCGGCCTCGATGGCAATCTCCGCGAGATCCTCCGCCGAAGGCATCTCGGTGATGGCGGTGTCGGCCACCAGCACGGTACGCCCGCGCGACAGCACGATGGAAACGCCGATCAGCCGGTGTCCCGGCTTCACGTCGATGACGCGGCGAACATCCTCCAGCGCCGAGGAGTAGTTGCGGGTGACGCCGGTGACCATGCCGTCGGCATCGCCAGCTTCCACCATGGCCGCGCCGAAGACGTTGCGGTCCTGGTTGACCAGGCGCTGGCAGTCGCGGAACAGGTAGCCTTCGCGCTGCAGGCGCTCGTAGAGCTGGCTGGCATAATCGGCATTGCGGGTCGAAAGGCGCGCATTGGCGATCTCGATTCCGTCTTTCAGCTCGATGCCGGCGGCCTGCGCCGTGGCCCGCACGCGATCCTCCCGCCCGACCAGGATCGCGGTGCCGAGCCCCTGGTTGACGAAGCTCTGCGCGGCACGGATCACCTGCTCCTCCTCGCCCTCGGCGAAGACGACGCGGCGTGGCGAGCGGCGGGCGCGCTCGAAGATGCGGGCGAGGACGCCGGCGACCGGGTTGAGACGCGCCGTGAGCTGCGCCTTGTAGCCAGCCATGTCGACGATGGGGCGGCGGGCAACGCCGGTATCCATGGCGGCCTGCGCCACTGCGGTCGGCACGGCGTACATGAGGCGCGGATCGAACGGCACGGGAATGATGTATTCCGGCCCGTATTTCGGCCGTCCGCCGCCATAGGCTGCGGCGACGTCGTCCGGCACATCCTCGCGCGCCAGCGCGGCAAGAGCCTCGGCGGCGGCGACCTTCATCTCCATGTTGATCTTGGTCGCGCGCACGTCGAGTGCGCCGCGGAACAGGAAGGGGAAGCCCAGGACATTGTTGACCTGGTTCGGATAGTCCGAGCGACCGGTCGCCACGATCGCGTCCGTGCGCACCGCATGGACCTCCTCGGGCGTGATCTCCGGGTCGGGATTGGCCATGGCGAAGATGATCGGCTGCGCCGCCATCGACATGACCATCTCGCGGGTCAGCGCGCCTTTCACGGAGAGACCGAAGAACACATCCGCGCCCTTCACGGCCTCCGCCAGCGTGCGGGCGTCGGTGGTCACCGCATGGCCCGACTTCCACTGGTTCATGCCCTCGGTGCGGCCGCGCCAGATCGTCCCCTTGGTGTCGCAGAGGGTGACGTTCTCGGGGTTGAAGCCCATGGCCTTGAGCAGCTCCACACAAGCAATGCCGGCGGCGCCCGCGCCGTTCACCACCAGCTTCGTCGTCTTGATGTCGCGGCCGGTAATGTCCATCGCGTTGATCAGGCCGGCAGCGGCGATGATCGCTGTGCCGTGCTGGTCGTCATGGAACACCGGGATGTCCATGAGCTCCTGTAGGCGCTGCTCGATGATGAAGCACTCGGGCGCCTTGATGTCCTCCAGATTGATGCCGCCGAACGAGGGGCCGAGATAGCGCACCGCCTCGATGAACCGGTCGGCATCCTCCGTATCGACCTCCAGATCGATGGAATCGACATCGGCGAAGCGCTTGAAGAGGACGGATTTGCCCTCCATCACCGGCTTCGAAGCCAGCGCACCGAGATTGCCAAGACCGAGAATGGCGGTGCCGTTGGTGATCACGGCCACCATGTTGCCGCGGGTCGTGTAGTCGAACGCCCGGTTCGGCTCCTCCGCGATGGCGAGAACCGGCACGGCGACACCGGGCGAATAGGCGAGCGACAGGTCGCGCTGCGTCGCCATCGGCTTGGTCGGTACGATCTCGAGCTTGCCGGGCTTGCCGAGCTGGTGGAACGCGAGCGCTTCCTGATCGGTGATGGTCGGGCGGTTGCGTCGGCCGGAGGTCTTGTCGGTCGCCATGGATTGTCTTCGGAGCGTTCCTTGGAAGGGACGGCGACCATAGGGAATGGCCCGCCATGCGGCAACGGGCCGTGAGGGGGAGATCGGCTTCCCCCTGTCACAGCAGCTTGGTCATGTAGAAGCGGCGCAGGCCGGCCGGATAGTCGAACTCGGCAAAAACCGTGTAGCCGCAGCTTTCATAGAAGCCGCGCGCCTGGAACTCGTAGGTATCGAGAAGCATGGCGGAGGCTCCGCGCGCCCTCGCCTCCTCTTCCAGCCTCCCGATCAGCCGCCGCCCGAGGCCGGTCTTGCGGAGGTCAGGGTCGAGCCAGACGCCCCTGACCTCGGCCGCTCCCATGCGCAGGACCCCGCGCGCGCCGCCCCGGACGTCGTCCGTCCCGTCCCTGATGGCCACCGTGAACGTCTGGTCGGACCAATCGACCTGCTGGTGGTTGAACGCCACCAGCCGCGCGTGCAGCTCGGCATAGGCCTCATCTCCGGGCTCGAGTACCGTGAAGTCCATGCGCGCTACTTCCCGTACCTCTGGCTCAACACCTCGAACAGCGCGCGCGCCGCGTGCAGCTCGCCGCCGACGGGGCGGGCGGGCCTCTCGGCCGGAACCCATGCGTAGATGTCGGCATGTAGCCAGGCCTTCGCCTTCTCGACGAAGCGGTCGAGATAAAGCGCAGCGGTAATCGAGCCGGCAAGGCCGCCGGTCGTGACGTTGTTCATGTCCGCGACCTTGCTGTCGAGGCCGGCCGCATAGGGCCTCCAGAGCGGCAGCCGCCAGACCGGGTCACCCACCCTGAGGCCAGCCGCCGTCAATTCCTCCGCCAGCGTGTCGTCGTGGGTGTAGACCGGCGGCAGGTCCGGTCCGAGCGCGACGCGGGCAGCGCCCGTCAGAGTGGCGAAATCCGCGATCAGGGCGGGGGCTTCCTCGTCGGCGAGCGCCAGCGCGTCGCAAAGGACGAGGCGCCCCTCGGCGTCGGTATTGCCGATCTCGACCGTCAGGCCCTTGCGCGTCGGAAACACATCCCCCGGCCGGAAGGCCGTGCCGGAGACGGAGTTCTCCACCGCCGGCACCAGCAGCCGCAACCGCACCGGCAGCTTCGCCGCCATGATCATGTGGGCGAGGCCGATGGCCGCCGCCGCGCCGCCCATGTCCTTCTTCATCAGGAGCATGGCCGCATCGGGCTTGATGTCGAGACCGCCGGTATCGAAGCAGACGCCCTTGCCGACCAGCGTCACCTTCGGGTGCTTCTCGTTGCCCCAGACGAGATCGACGAGGCGCGGCTCCCGCGGCGAGCCGGCGCCGACCGCGTGGATCATCGGCAGGTTGGCGCCGATCAGCGCCGCACCGACAATCGACGTCACCTTGGCGCGGTGGCGCTTGCCGAGGTCGCGGATGGCGGCCTCCAGCTCCGCCGGTCCGAGATCGTTGGCAGGTGTGTTGACGAGGTCACGGGCCAGGAACACCGCCTCGGCCATGCGCGTGACAGCCTCGCCGTCGACGCCCTTCGGCACGACGAGAATGGCGGGTCTGGTCTCCGACCTCTTGTAGCGGGAAAAGCGGTACTGCCCCATCGCCCAGGCAAGCGCGGCGGTCGCCGCGTCGCCGGGGTCGCTGGCGAAGGCATAGGTACCCGGCGGGATCTGGCCCGGCAGCTTGCCCACCAGCAGCGGGTCGCGGTGAGCAGCGTCCTCGGGCTCCAGCGCAAAGAAGACTGCGGCGATGCTCCCCTTGGCATCGGGGATAATCGCCGCCCGGCCCGCCTTCGGTTCATAGCCCGTTGCGGCGAGAAAGGCCTGTTGCGCCACCTTCAGCTTCGCCTTCGCCGCCGGGTAGGTCTTGCGGGTCACGAATGTCACCGGCACGGCGCCGGTCGTGCCGGCGGGTCTGAGAGCGGGATGCATGGGGAGCCTTCGGCGGTGGGGAATTCCAACAGGCTAGTGCCTTGCCGCGCCATCTGTCATCTCGCGCGTTGCGCGCAGATGCGAGCCGCGCACCACATGGTTTACGACACGGCCATCCCGTCGTTTGATGCGCGCCCGCGACGACGGACCGATCCGAGGACAAGCCCATGACCACCCCGAAAACCCTTCTGGAAATGGCTGGCCGCAAGCCCGCGCCGCCGAGACTGGCCGAGAGCATCCTCGTGCTGATCGACATCCAGAACGAATATCTCGACGGCCCCATAGCGCTGCCCGGCGCCGGGACGGCAGTGGCGAAGGCGGCGGAGCTGCTGGCGCGCGCCCGCAAGGCCGGGGCGAAAGTCGTCCACGTCGCGCACAAGGGCGGCAAGGGAGGCCTGTTCGACCGCGAGGCCCATCGCGGCGCGATCGTCGATGCTGTCGCCCCCATCGACGGCGAGGCCGTCATCGAGAAGCCGCGGCCGAATTCATTCTCGGGGACGAATCTCGCCGAGACCATCGGAGCGCCCGGCGCGCCACTGATCATGATCGGCTTCATGACCCATATGTGCGTGTCGTCCACGGCGCGCGCTGCGCTCGACCTCGGCTACCAGACGGCGGTCGCGGCGGATGCCTGCGCGACGCGCGACCTGCCGAGGCCGGATGGCGGCGTGATCGACGCGAAGAGCCTGCACGAGGCCGAACTAGCGGCGCTCGCCGACCGGTTCGCCGGCGTATTCAGGGTCGAGGAGATCGTCTGAGGGCGGCGATTCACGAACGTCATGGCCGGGCTTGGTCCGGCCATGACGTGGAAGTACCCGTATCCTACGCCCTGAGCGTGCCGCCGGTCTTCCTGGTCACCTCTGCGACGATCTTCGCAGCCACCGCGTCGATCTCGGCGTCGGTCAGCGTTTTGTCCCTGGGTTGCAGCGTCACGGCGATGGCGACCGACTTCTTCGCCTCGTCGATGCCCTTGCCCTCATAGAGATCAAAGACCTGCACGCCGGTGATGAGCTGCTTGTCGACGCCCAGCGCCGCCTTGACGAGGTCGCCCGCCTTCACCGTACGGTCCACGAGGAAGGCGAAATCGCGCTCCACGGGCTGGAAAGGCGACAGCACCAGCTGCGGCTTCGTGCGGGTCGGGCGCACCTTTGGCGGCGGCAGCTTGTCGAGCAGCAGCTCGAAGGCCACAACAGGCCCCTTCACGTCGAGGGCCTCCAGCACGCGCGGATGCAGCTCGCCGAACGAGCCGAACACGGTCTGCGGACCCATCTGGAACGTGCCGGACCGGCCGGGATGGAACCATGCCGGCCCCCCCGGCACGACCTGGATGCCGGCGAGCGGTGCGCCAACCGCAGCCAGCACGGCCAACGCATCGGCCTTGGCGTCAAATACGTCGGCAGCGCCCGCGCCCTGCCAGTGGCGGCCAGCGCCCGAGGGTTTGGCAAGGCCGCGCCTGATGCCGGTCGCGGCCATGAACTGGTCTTCCGGCTTGTCGCCCTTGAACACCTGGCCGACCTCGAACAGCGCGACATCGCCGTAGCCGCGGTCGGCATTGCGTTGCGCCGCGGCCGCGAGGCCGACCAGCAGCGTCGGCCGCATGTCCGAGAGATCGGACGCGATGGGGTTGGCGAGCGCCAGCGCCGGCTGGCCGCCGCCAAACAGCTCGGCCTGATCCTTGGCGATGAAGCTCCAGGTCACCGCCTCGACGAGGCCTCGTCCGGCGAGAGTGCGCTTCGCCATGCGGGTGCGCTTCTGGATCAGGGTCAGCACCGGCTTCGGCACGGTGCCGCCGCGATCAAGCGGCGTCGAGGGCACGCGGTCGACACCGGCGATGCGCATCACCTCTTCGGTGAGGTCAGCCTTGCCGTGCACGTCGGGCCGCCAGGAGGGCGGCGAGACCTTGACCATCGGGCCGTTGCCGGACACGTCGAAGCCGAGCGCCTCCAGGATGCGCTTCTGCTCGCGGTCTGAAACGTCGAGGCCGGTCAGGCGCTTGGTCTCGGCGAGCGGGAAGTTGATGATCGCGCCAGTATCGGGAATGGAGCCCGCCAGCGTCACCTCGGATGGCTCGCCGCCGCACAGGTCCATGACCAGCTTCGTCGCGAGCTCGATGCCCGACAGGGTGAAGTTCGGATCGACGCCGCGCTCGAACCGGTAGCGCGCATCGGTGACGATGCCGAGATTGCGGCCGGTGCGGGCGATGTCCATCGGATCCCAGAGCGCGGATTCGATCAGCACGTCGGTCGTCGTCTCGTCGCAGCCCGAATGTTCGCCGCCCATGACGCCGGCGATGGATTCCACGCCGTTGTCATCGGCGATCACCGTCTCGTGGCCGGTGAAGCCATAGACGCGGCCGTCGAGGCCGAGAACGGTCTCGCCGGCCTTCGAGCGGCGCACGACCAGCGCGCCCTTCACCTTGGCCGCATCGAACACGTGCAGGGGGCGGCCCCGGTCGAAGGTCACGTAATTGGTGATGTCGACCAGCGCATTGATCGGGCGGAGGCCGATGGCCTTCAGCCGGCGCTGCATCCAGTCCGGCGAGGGGCCGTTCTTCACGCCGCGCACGAGGCGGAGCGCAAAGGCCGGGCAGTACTTTTCCTCGCCCTTGGCGAAGGCGAGGTTCACCTGCTGCGGATTGGCGAAGGCGCCCTTCACCTGCGGAATCACGTCGGCCTTGAGCTTGCCGAGGCCGGCCGCCGCGAGGTCGCGCGCGATGCCGTGGATCGAGGTGCAGTCCGGCCGGTTCGGCGTCAGGTTGATCTCGACCACGGGGTCGCCGAGATGGGCCCAGTCGGCATAGCGCGTGCCGACCGGCGCATCGCCCGGCAGGTCGATGATGCCGTCATGGTCCTCGGAGATTTCGAGTTCGGCCGCCGAGCACAGCATGCCCCGGCTCTCGACGCCGCGGATCGTGCCGACGCCGAGCGTGATGCCCTTGCCTGGAATGAACGTGCCGGGCGGCGAGAACACCGACTTCATGCCCGTGCGCGCGTTGGGCGCACCGCAGACGACCTGCACGGGATCGCCCGTGCCGGTATCGACCATGCACACGCGCAGCCGGTCGGCGTTCGGGTGCTGCTCGGCCGAGATGACATAGGCGATGGTGAAGGCCGCGAGCTTCGCGCCGGCATCCTCGACATGCTCGACCTCGAGGCCGATCCGGGTCAGCGTCTCGGTGATCTCGGGCAGCGAGGCTTCGGTCTCAAGGTGCTCCTTGAGCCAGGACAGAGTGAATTTCATCGGATGGTTTCCGGCTGTTCGAAAGTCTGCAGCAGCTTGAAGCGCTCGCAGACGACCTGCATGTCTTCGGAATAGGTGCCCTGGCGCTGGAAGTAGCCGCGGTGGGCGGCGCGCCAGTAGTCGAGCGATAGGTCTCCCTCCCCTTCCTCCGCGGCGAAGGCGGCGGAGACCTCGCTAAATCGCATCACCGTGACGTCGGTGGTCTCGATGGCGCAGACGGGCATGCCGGCGCCGTCGAGGATCACGCTGACCTCGCCGACCGTCGGCATGATGTCGGCCTGCCGGGCCGCGAGAGAATCGCAGGTCGCCCGCTTGGCGCCCGACAGCACCAGCGCCAGCAACTCGTCGGCCAGCGCCGGGCTGTCGCCGAAGGCCCAGCGCGGCGCATCGCGGTAGAGATCGGGCACGTCGCTCATGACGCCACTCAGCTCGACAGGCCGCCGGCCAGCGACGGCAGGTCGAGCGGCTTGAAGCCGTAATGCGACAGCCAGCGCACGTCGCCCTCGAAGAACTGGCGCAGGTCGTTGATGCCGTATTTCAGCATGGCGATGCGGTCGATGCCCATGCCCCAGGCGAAGCCCTGGTAGATGTCGGGGTCGAGGCCGCAATTGCGGATGACGTTCGGGTGGACCATGCCGCAGCCGAGAATCTCCAGCCAGTCCTCACCCTCGCCGAAGCGGACTTCACCGCCCTGACGATTGCACTGAATGTCCACTTCCATCGACGGCTCGGTGAAGGGGAAGAACGACGGGCGGAAGCGCATCTTGACGCTGTCGACCTCGAAGAAGGCCTTGCAGAACTCCTCGAGGATCCATTTGAGGTGGCCGATATGGCTGCCCTTGTCGATGACGAGGCCCTCGACCTGATGAAACATCGGCGTGTGGGTCTGGTCGCTATCGTTGCGATAGGTGCGGCCCGGGCAGATGACGCGGATGGGCGGCTTCTGTGAAAGCATGGTGCGCACCTGCACCGGCGAGGTGTGCGTGCGCAGCAGCAGCCGCTCGCCGTCCGCCTTCGGATTGAAGAAGAACGTGTCGTGCATCTCGCGGGCCGGATGGCCCTCGGGGAAGTTCAGTTTCGTGAAATTGTAGTCGTCGGTCTCGATATCCGGGCCTTCGGCAATGGCGAAACCCATATCGGCGAAGATGGCGGTCAGTTCGTCCATCACCTGGCTGATCGGGTGAATGCGGCCCGTCTCGGTCGGGCTTTCGCGGACGGGCAGCGTCACGTCGACCGTCTCGGAGGCGAGCCGCGCGTCGAGCGCCGCCGCCTTCAGCACCTCGCGGCGGGCACCGATGGCTTCCGTCACGCGATCCTTGACCTGGTTGATCGCCGCGCCGGCGGTCTTGCGTTCGTCCGGCGCCATGGCGCCGAGAGTGGCGAGCAGCGCCGAGATCGAGCCCTTCTTGCCCAGCGCGGCGACGCGCACGGCTTCCAGCGCGGCCTCGTCGGGAGCGGCGGCCACCTGGGCGGTGAGATCGGTTTCGAGAGTTGCAAGATCGGTCATCGGCTCGGACACGCGGAGGTGAGGTGGCTTCGTTTGGCGATTGGCTGCGGTCGGGTCAAGCGGCTCAGCTTCGCCACCTGAGAGTCATCGGCTGGATCGGGTTCTCGAACGGCTTGCCGTCGGCCTGCGCCTTCACAAAGGCGTCCTTCACCCGCATCCACCAGCGCGCCTGCGTATCGGCGTCGTTGATGAGCATGAGCTTCGGATCGTGGACGAGGCCCTCGCGCTGCTGAACGACGACGCGCCGGTCCTGGTCGAGGAAGACCCGCATGAGGTGCTGGAACAGCGGCTTGCCGAGCGACATCCAGCCGGCGGACACCCAGAAGAATTGGTGGACCTCGGTCTCGCCCTCGTCGACCGGCGTGATCGCGGTGAGGCCGGTGGCCTGCATCCGCGAGCCGCGAATGTTCTCGATCCGGAGGCCCGGCAGCATGTAGCTGATCTCGGTGGTCACTGGCGTGCCGAGGATCTTGTAGGCGATGTTCTGCGGCGGCAGCTCGTGGCGCACCATCGACCAGCCGAGCTCGGACGGGGCGAAGTGCTTCTCCTTGGGGCGCAGCTTGCGCGCGCCCTTCTTGAACCACCAGGAGGTGTGGACATAGGCCGCGTGGGTCGGGTCCATCAGGCCGAAGGCGGCGTGGTCCATCGAGCAGTGGAACGGCAGCATGCAGTGGAAGCGCGGCGCATCGCCCACCGCGAAGTCCGGCATGACAGGCGGCTCGGGGAAACCCGCTTCAGCGGGCGTTTCGCCGTCGCGCGGCACGAAAACCCAGATCATGCCCTGCCGTTCAACGCAGGCGTAGGATGGCGTGCAGATCTTGGTCAGGTCCATCTGCTGACCCTCGCGCAGCGACGGGATCTCGACGCAGGTGCCGGTCCGGTCGAAGCGCCAGCCGTGATAGCAGCACTGGATCGACTGGCCGTCGAACGAACCATAGCGCAGCGGGATGCCGCGATGCGGGCAGGCATCGCGGATGGCGAAGACCGCGCCGTCGTCGGTGCGGCCGAGCAGCATCGGCTCGCCCAGCAGCTTCTTCGGCTGCATCTTGCCCGGCTTCAGGTCGCGGCCGTTCAGCGCCACGTACCAGAGTCCCTTGATGATCGGTGCCGTCAGGCCCTGCATGATGTCTCCGCGCTGTCTGGCGTCGCGTCGGCGGTCAGGCGTGAAACGGAAAAGCCCGCGCCACCCTCGGGGAGGGTCGCGCGGGCTTTAATGTCGTGATCCCGAAGTGAAGGATCAGGCGTTCGCCGGCAGCGATCCCTTGGCCTTTTCGACCAGGGCCGCAAAACCCTCCGGCGCGGTGATGGCGAGATCCGAGAGAACCTTGCGGTCCACCTGGATGCCCGCGCTGATCAGGCCGGAAATGAAACGCGAATAGGTGAGGCCGTGCTCGCGGACCGCGGCGTTGATGCGCTGGATCCAGAGCGAACGGAAATTGCGCTTCTTCAGGCGGCGGGCGATCGTCGCATACTGCAGCGACTTGTCGACGGCGGCCTTCGCGGCGCGGATCGTGTTCTTGCGGCGGCCGCGGAAACCCGAGGCTGCCTTGATGACTTTCTTATGCTTGGCGTGGGCGGTAACGCCCCTTTTGACGCGGGCCATGGCTGATCTCTTTCAACTATCTGGTAGGATTTTCCGGTCGAACGCTTCGATCAGCCGTTCGGGAGGAAGTACCGCTTGACGTTGTAGGCATCGGTCTCGAACAGGGCGGTGGTTCCGCGATGCTCGCGGATCTGCTTGTTCGACCGCTTGATCATGCCGTGGCGCTTGCCGGACTGGGCGTACATCACCTTGCCGGTCGCCGTGATCTTGAAGCGCTTTTTGGCGCCCGACTTCGTCTTCATCTTGGGCATTTGGCTCTCTTCATCGTTGCGAGACACCTGGCGTTCCGGATCCGAAAATCCGGAAGGACGTCTCTGAAGGCTCGGGAACGAGCGCTCGGGATCGCCACGGCAGCCCTTTATCAGCCGGTCGATCCGAAGGGCGGGCCTATACAGGAGAAGCTGGCGGCGGGCAAGGGCCGCGCCGGGGCGACGACCTTTCAGCGGCGCACGCGAGCCGGAACCGCGAGCGGTGGTGGCGCGAAAAGGGCCAGGAGACGCCCGCCCCCTCCCCTATCCCGGCCCTCGTCACGGCAGGGCAGCAGCATGATGGCCGCTCCCATCTGAATGCTGGCGAAGGTCAGGCCAAAGAAGAAGGTGAGCACGGAGAAGGCAATGCCGGTCGAACCGCTGCGGCCGGCAAGCGTCCAGAGGCCTGCGACGTCGAAGGCGGCCATCGCACCGACGAAGGCGGCAGCAAGGGCGAAGCCGATCAGCGCATGGCGCGCGAGAAACAAGAGATGGGCTGGCATGGCAGCCTCCTCCGACGGTCGGGACCGCTGCGTTTGCTCAATATCGGCGCGATGCCCGGGCGCCGCAAGGTGATTGGGCCGGCGCTCCGAGCGCAAGGCGATTATCCGTGCCATGCGGCCGGCTCCGCTTGCCGGCCGCCAGCCGCCGGCCCAAGAATGCACCGCTCGCAACAGGGAGAGAAAGATGCCCAAGGGCTACTGGATCGCGCGTGTCGATGTGAACGACGCCGACGCCTACAAGAATTACGTCGCCAAGAACGGCATCGCCTTCGCCAAGTTCGGCGGCCGCTTTGTCGTTCGCGGCGGCAAGTTCGAGGTTCTCGCCGGCAATGCGCGCCAGCGCAACGTCGTCATCGAGTTCCCGAGCTACGATCAGGCGCTCGCCTGCTGGCACTCGCCGGAATACAAGGCGGCCAAGGCCGAGCAGAAGGGCGGCGCGGTGATGGATGCGATCGTCATCGAGGGCTACGAGGGTGCCCAGCCCGCCTGATCAGGAGGCGGGGCCGATCAAACCTCCGGCCGCAGCATGGCCATTGCGTCGGCGCGGTAGCGCCGGCTGCCGCCGAGGCGTTCGCCCGTATCCATCTCGACCTCGAAATCGCCCGAGGCGCGCACCTCGATGCGCCTCAGCCTGAGGGCGTTGACCAGACGCATGCGGTGAATACGCACGAAACCGAGCGGCCTCAGCCGCTCCTCCTCCGACTGCAGCGTCGTGCGTATCAGATACTTCTCGCCCGAGGCGAGGCAGAACTCGACATAATTGCCGGCCGAGACCACCCAGACGATATCGGCTGGAGCGACCCTGACGCTGGTCGTGCCGTCACGCAGCCAGATCGCGACCGGCAAGGCCGCCTTGTCGGCCTCTGGTATCCGCGCCGGCTGCCCGCCGCCGAAGCGGCCCGCCATCCAGAACACCGAGACGATCAGCGAATAGACCAGTGCGTCCTTGCGCAGTTCGTAGAGAAAGCCAGCCAGCAGCGGCCCGAAGACGTAGCTCTCGGTGGAGAAGGCGGCATAGCCCGCCTTCCTGAGCAGAACCATTCCGCCGACATGAAGGAGCGAGAAGGCAAGCGCCCCGCCGAGGTGGATCGCGGCCAGAGCCACCAGGCGGTCCCGCACCGCCTGCCCTTGCCGGAAGAACCAGTGGACCAGCGGCGTCAGCGCAACGACGACGACGCCGCTGGTGGCCTCCCACAGCAAAGGCTGCCAGAACGGCACCGGCCGCCCCAGCCGGGCGAGGTCGTGCGCCGTCGAGAAGGCATTGACGAGGCAGGTGAGCGCCGTGCCAAGCGCGATGAGCCCATAGACGAGGCGCAGCGGCAGGCCCGACGGCCTTATCGCCCCGCCGTCCGTCACGCTGTCGCCACCGCTCGTCACTGCCCGGCCCTGTTCATCCCGCGTTTCCGTCTTCTGGCCCCTGCACGCTGGACCGGTTCCATCCTGCCCGGCGACATGGGAGCGCAACGACCAGCCGGGATCGGACATGCCTCATACATTCGCCAACGGTGATCGCCGCCTCGACCTTGACTGGATCCGCGTCTGCGCCTTCGGCCTGCTCATCATCTATCATGTCGGCATGCTCTACGTGCCGTGGGACTTCCATGTGAAGAGCATCCACCAGAGCAATACGCTTCCGGGGATCATGGCCCTGGTCAATCCATGGCGCATGTCGATCCTGTTCCTGGTCTCGGGCGCCGCCACGCGCTTCATGCTCGACAAGACCTCGCCCGGTGCTTTGGCGGGCAGGCGTTCCTGGCGTCTGCTCGTTCCGCTTGCCTTCGGCGTGGCGGTGATCGTGCCGCCGCAGTCCTATGCCGAGGTGGTCGAGAAACTTGGCTTCAGCGGTAGCTATCCGGATTTCTGGTTCGGCCACTATCTCGCCTTCGACCAGAACTTCTGCCGCCTCCGGGACGGCCGGCAGTACTGCATCGTCCTGCCGACATGGAACCATCTCTGGTTCGTCGTCTATCTGTGGGTCTATACCGTCATTCTCGCGGGAGCCGCAGCGCTTACTCCCGGCACCCTCGCGGCGCTCGAACGCTTCGTCGAGAGACTGCCTGCTCCCGCCCTGCTGGTGGGGCCCGCTCTGCTGCTTGCGGCCCTGCACGCCTTCGTCTATCCGCGCTTCCCGCCAACCCAGGCCCTGTTCGACGATGTCTATGGTCACGCCATATACGTGCCGATCTTCCTGTTCGGCTTCCTCATCGCCCGCTCCGGCCGCTTTGCCGAGGCGGTCGAGAAGCTGCGCTGGCCGGCGCTCGCCATTGCCGTCACCGCCTATGTCGCAATGATCCTTCTGGGGTCCGCCCCCTGGGATGAAATGCCCGTCAGCCGGGCGCGGCCGCTCGCCTTCGGCCTCGACCAGTGGTGCGCCATCCTTGCCATTCTCGGCTTCGCCCGCCGCTTCCTGAAGGACCGCGACGGGCCGCTACTGCGCTACGCCGCCGGCGCGGTGTTCTGCTGGTACATCGTCCACCAGACGATCATCGTCATGGCGGCGCACTGGCTGAAGCCGCTGGCCCTGCCGGCCGCGACGGAGGCAATGATCATCATCGCCGCGACCATCGCCGGCTGCTGGGCGTCCTATGAGATAGCGCGGCGTATCCCGTTCCTGAGGCCGCTCCTCGGCATCGCGCCGAGCGCCGAACCGGCGGAGCTCACGCTCCGCCCGTCGCCTCGATGACGTCGTCGAGTGTGCGCAGGCCCGGTCGCGGCGAATTGACCAGCACGGCCATGTTGCCGGGCTGGTGCTTGTTGGCAAGCATCAGCGCATGCGCCGCCGGGATCTTGTCCCACGGGAACAGCTCGCTCATGCAGGGGTCGACGCGCCGGTCCAGCACGAACTGGTTGGCGGCGGCGGCCTGCTTGAGATGGGCGAAGTGCGAGCCCTGAATGCGCTTCTGCCGCATCCAGACGTAGCGGGCGTCGAAGGTGATGTTGAAGCCGGACGTTCCCGCGCAGAACACCACCATGCCGCCGCGCTTCACCACGAGACAGGAGACGGGGAAGGTCGCCTCGCCCGGATGCTCGAAGACGATGTCGACGTCCTTCTTGCCGGTAATGTCCCAGATCGCCTTGCCGAACTTACGGGCTTCCTTCGTCCAGGCCGTGTACTCGTCGGAGTTCACCTTGGGCATCTGGCCCCAGCAGTTGAAGTCCTTGCGGTTGATCACGCCCTTGGCGCCGAGCTGCATGACGTAGTCGCGCTTGGTCTCGTCGGAGATGACGCCGATGGCATTGGCGCCGGCTGCCGCGACGAGCTGCACGGCGAAGACACCGAGGCCGCCAGAGGCGCCCCAGACCAGCACATTGTCGCCGGGCTTCAGGGTGTGCGGGGGGTGGCCGAACAGCATGCGGTAGGCGGTGGCCAGCGTCAGCGTGTAGCAGGCGGCCTCCTCCCACGGCAGATGCTTCGGCTTCTGCATGAGCTGGCGCGACTGCACCCGGCAGAACTGCGCGAAGGAGCCATCAGGCGTCTCATAGCCCCAGATGCGCTGGGACGACGAGAACATCGGATCGCCGCCATTGCACTCCTCGTCGTCGCCGTCGTCCTGATTGCAATGGACGATGACCTCGTCGCCGACCTTCCAGCGCTTCACCTTCGAGCCGACGGCCCAGACGATGCCCGATGCATCGGAGCCGGCGATGTGGAAAGGCTGCTTGTGGCTGTCGAAAGGCGAGATCGGCTGGCCGAGGCCGGCCCAGATGCCGTTGTAGTTCACGCCACCGGCCATGACGTAGATCAGCACCTCCTCCTCGCCGAGCTCCCAGGTCGGCACGACCTCGACCTTGAACGACTGTTCCGGCGGACCGTGGCGCTCCCTGCGGATAGCCCAGGCATACATGTTGGCCGGCACATGGCCGAGCGGCGGGACCTCGCCAAGTTCGTAAAGGTCCTTGAGCGGCTTGGACGCGGGAGCGGGGGCAGCGGCTGCCATGGTGTCACCTCGAGTTCTGCGCCTTCTTGGCCGGGCGCGTGGGGAGGCGGATTATGTGCAGTGCAACATTCCAGCGCAAGCGCCTTCTCACCTCCATCGACATAATCAATCCGTCGGATGTCCTCATCCTTTCGGCATATTGCGCCGGATTGTAACAGCTCGCCGAACAGATCGCCGGTGGCAACCGCCGTCCAACCGCTTTTTCTTCGCAGCGCGGAATGAACCTTTCCGGCCTCCGCACGTTCCCGGATCGGGCTATCGGCCGAAGCGATGCCCGCCTAACGTGTCCTGGTGCCGAGGGGTCCCGCCCGTTTCGCGCATCGGAAGAGGAAGACAGACATGCCAATCGAAAGCCTGCTCATTCTCATCATTGTCGGCGCGGTCGCCGGCTGGCTCGCCGGAGTCATCGTCAAGGGCTTCGGCTTCGGGCTCGTCGGCAACATCGTCGTCGGCATCATCGGCGCGCTGATCGCCACCTGGCTTTTCCCGCGCCTCGGTGTATCGATCGGCGGCGGCATCGTCTCCGCGATCATTTCCGCGACGCTCGGCGCGGTGATCCTCCTCTTCCTGATCAGTCTCGTCAGGCGTGCCTGAGCCGCCGTCGCCCGCGCCACCCTCCCCCGGACGGCCGAGCGCGGGCGACTTTCGCTGCATTGCAATAAATCCGGACAACGCCCAGAATAGTCGCCAAGAACCCGCTCGGGAGGCGACATTGCGCACCAAAGACACGCGCGACAAACCCTGGCTGATCCGCACCTATGCGGGTCATTCCACGGCCGCGAAATCCAACGCGCTCTATCGCGCCAATCTCGCCAAGGGTCAGACCGGCCTGTCCGTCGCCTTCGACCTGCCGACCCAGACGGGTTACGACGCCGACCATCCTCTCGCGCGCGGCGAGGTCGGCAAGGTCGGCGTGCCCGTCGCCCATCTCGGCGACATGCGGACGCTGTTCGACGGCATCCCGCTCGGCGAGATGAACACGTCCATGACGATCAATGCCTGCGCCGCCTGGTTGCTGGCCCTCTACGCGGCAACGGCCGATGAAACCGGCGTGTCGCGCGCGAAGCTCACCGGCACGACGCAGAACGACATCCTCAAGGAATATCTCTCGCGCGGAACCTATGTGTTCCCGCCGGAGCCGTCGCTTAGGCTGACCAAGGACACCATCCTGTTCACGACGGCGGAGATGCCGAAGTGGAACCCGATGAACGTCTGCTCCTATCACCTGCAGGAGGCGGGCGCGACGCCGGTTCAGGAGCTCGCCTTTGCGCTCGCCAATGCCATCGCCATCCTCGACACGGTGAAGGCCTCCGGCGAAGTGCCGGAGGGCGGCTTCGGCGAGGTGGTCGGCCACATCTCCTTCTTCGTCAACGCCGGCATGCGGTTCGTGACGGAGATGTGCAAGATGCGCGCCTTCGTCGACCTATGGGAGGAACTGGTCGAGACGCGCTATGGCGTGACCGACCCGAAGCACAAGCTGTTCCGCTATGGCGTGCAGGTGAACTCGCTCGGCCTCACCGAGCAGCAGCCCGAGAACAACGTCTATCGCATCCTCATCGAGGCCCTGGCGGTGACGATCTCGAAGAAGGCGCGTTGCCGTGCCCTTCAGCTCCCCGCCTGGAACGAGGCACTCGGCCTGCCGCGCGCCTGGGACCAGCAATGGTCGCTGCGGCTCCAGCAGATTCTCGCTTACGAGACCGATCTCCTGGAGTTCGGCGATCTGTTCGACGGCAACCCCACCGTCACGGCCAAGGTTGAGGCGCTGAAGGCGGAAGCGACCGCCGAGATGAAGCTGATCGCGGAGATGGGCGGCGCGATCGCCGCCGTCCCCTACATGAAGTCCAAGCTGGTCGAGAGCAACACGAAGCGACTGGAGGCCATCGAGGCCGGCGATCAGGTCGTCGTCGGCGTCAACCGCTTCACCGAGACGGAACCCTCTCCGCTCACGACGGGCGAAGGTTCCATCATGGTGGTCGATCCTGCCGTCGAGGCCGACCAGATCGCCAATGTGAAAGCCTGGCGCGAACAGCGCGACGCCAAGGCCGCCGCGAACGCGTTGGCCGACCTGCGCTCGGCCGCGAGCGAGGGTCGCAACATCATGGAACCCTCCATCGCCGCGGCGAAAGCGGGGGTCACCACTGGCGAATGGGGGCAGGTCCTGCGCGAGGTCTTCGGTGAATATCGCGCGCCGACCGGCGTCGGCCGCGCCGCACGCGCGGATGCGGGCGACCTCGCGCCGATCCGCGACGAGGTCGAGAAAGTCTCCCGCGCGCTTGGCCGGCGCATCAAGTTCCTCGTCGGCAAGCCCGGCCTCGACGGACATTCCAACGGCGCCGAGCAGATCGCGGTCCGGGCAAGGGACTGCGGCATGGAGGTCGTCTACGAGGGCATCCGCCTGACCCCGGCGGAGATCGTCAATGCCGCGCTGGAGGAAGGCGTTCACGTCGTCGGCCTGTCGATCCTCTCCGGCAGCCACATCCCGCTCGTCACCGAGGTGATGGAGCGGATGCGGGCCGAGGGCCTTGATGACGTGCCGGTCATCGTCGGCGGCATCATCCCCCCCGAGGACGAGACGGTGCTGCGCAGGGCCGGCGTCGCGGCGGTCTATACGCCGAAGGACTTCCAGCTCAACGCCATCATGGCCGACATCGTCCGCATCGTCGGTGCCGGCGCGAAACAGGCGGCCTGAGGCAGCTTTTCCCCGGCGATGCCATGATCAGGAGCCTGCTTCGCGGTCTGGCCATCCGTGCCCTCGCCGCCATCGTCGGCATCGTCCTGATCATCGCGCTGGCCCTAGCCGAAAAGCTGAACGGCTTCACGGCGCTCGCGGCCTTCGTGATCTGGGCCACGCTCCATTTCGGGTTGCCCTGGCTGTGGACCAGCGATTCCGACACCGACATTCCCGAGGATCGGCGCCCCTACGAGGAGCGATACCGGGATCGGCCAGAGGGAGACTAGCAGCCGCGGTGCGCACGCCGGCGTGATGCCAGCGTGCGGCTGCAACGTGCTGCGACCTACCCTGCGGCCGCCGAGACCACGCGGCACATAGCCGGCCGGACGTGCCCCTCGGCCGCCACCTGCCCCTGCTGGATCGAGAAGACCGCATCCACGCGGCTGCCCCGACCGGCGGCACGAACCACGACGCGCAGCATCTGCTCGCGTCCTGATCCTGTCGTTTCCTGAAATGCCGTGATCGAGCCGAGGTCGCGCTCGACGCGCATGCCGACGAAGCCTTCCGCCTGAACGGCACGGGCGAGGCGATCGAGAGCCCGGGCCGGCGGAATGCTGGCGAAGCTCTGCGACGTGCGGAAGGTGATCGCCGTCACCAGCGGAACGCCCTCCTGACGGAAATTGTCCTCGCAGGGGCCGGCCAGTGCTCCTACGCCGCTCAGCGCCACCACAAGACTGCCAATGCACAATGATCTAGCCACCTGGTCCATCTCTCCCGTTGATTCGCGCACTGCGAACCTTGGGACACTTGCGGCCGCGTGTTTCAGCAGGGTTTCCTCGACCTCGCCGTGAAGCGGGATGACGCGCCCGCGCTTCTGTGCGAGCTTCCCGGCCCCTCATCGCCGCCCGATACCGACTGCCCCCGAGATCGACTGCTCATGCTGCCCGACCGACGCGACTTCGACGCGCTGACCCGCGATTTCCGCTGGCAGATCCCCGAGCGCTACAACATTGCATCGAGCACCTGCACCCGGTGGGCGCTGGCCGAACCGGACCGGATCGCCATCATATGGAAGAAGCCGGACGGCTCGGTCGAGCCGGTCACCTATGGCCGGCTGGAGGCTGATTCGAACCGTCTTGCCAATGTGCTGGTCGCCAGGGGCGTGAGGCGCGGCGACCGCGTGGCGCTCGTTCTCGGACAAGGCGCGCCGGCGGCCATCGCCCATATGGCGATCTACAAGATGGGCGCCATCGCGGTGCCTCTGGCGATCCTGTTCGGCACGGATGCCCTCGCCTACCGCCTCGCCAATTCCGGCGCGCGGGCGCTGATCACCAATACCGAGGGTCTCACCAAGGTCGAACAGATCCGCGACGGACTGGGCGAGCTCTCGGTCATCCTGTCGGTCGATGGCCCCGCCGCCCATGGCGTCGAGGGCCTCGATGAGAACCTCGCGAAAGCCTCGCCGTCCTTCGCGGCCGTCGATACCTCGCCCGACGACCCCGCCATGATGATCTACACGTCCGGCACGACCGGCCAGCCGAAGGGCGCGCTGCACGGCCATCGGGTCCTGCTCGGCCACCTGCCGGGCATCCAGATGCCGCACGAATTCATGCCGCAGCCCGGCGACCGCATGTGGACGCCGGCCGACTGGGCCTGGGCCGGTGGACTGCTGAATGCCCTGTTGCCAGCGCTGCATTTCGGCGTGCCTGTGGTGGCCCGCAAGTTCGAGAAATTCGACGCCGACGAGGCTTTCGCCCTGATGGCCGGGATGGACGTGCGCAACGCCTTCGTGCCGCCGACCGCACTGCGCATGCTGCGCTCGGTCGAGAATCCACGGACCAAATACGATCTGAAGCTGCGAACGCTCGCCTCGGCCGGCGAGACACTGGGGGCGGAGACCTATGTCTGGGGGCAGGACCAGCTCGGGCTGACCATCAACGAGGCCTATGGACAAACCGAATGCAATCTCGTCCTCGCTTCCTGCGCCGCCATCGGCGTCACGAGGCCGGGCGCGATCGGGCCGCCCGTGCCGGGCCACGAGGTCGGCATCATCCGGCCGGACGGCTCGCTTTGCGATGTCGGCGAACAGGGACAGATCGCTGTGAAGCGGCCTGACCCCGTCATGTTTCTCGAATATTGGCGCAACCCGGATGCGACGGTGGCCAAGTTCATCGGTGACTGGATGACCACCGGCGACCAGGGCATCCGCGACGACGAGGGCTATGTCCACTTTTTCGGCCGCGACGATGATGTGATCACCTCGGCCGGCTATCGCATCGGCCCCGGCGAGATTGAGGACACGCTGCTGAAGCACCCGGCCGTCTCGCTGGCCGCTGCGATTGGCAAGCCGGACGAGCTCAGGACCGAGATCGTCAAGGCGTTCGTCGTCTTGAAGACCGGTTTCGAGCCCTCGCCCTCGCTGGCGAACGACATCAGCGGCTTCGTCCGCACACGGATGTCCGCTCATTCCTATCCGCGCGAGGTCGAGTTCATCGACGAGATGCCGATGACGACCACGGGCAAGATCATTCGCCGCGCCTTGCGCGCCCGTTCCTGATCAGCGCTTCAGCAGGCGCTTGGCCGCCGCCTTGCCGTCGATCCATGTGCGCATCGCCACGCGGGCGACATGGAAGCGCCAGCCCGGCGCACCGGCCTGCACGGCGATCAACTGACGGGTCATCGTCACGCGGCCGGGCCAGATGCGTTCGATCATCGAATGGCCGGGAATGGCGCAGGAATCGGCGAGGCGGATGCCACCCCCGGCCATCAGTTCCTCGCCGATGGCATGGCTGAGCAGGAGGCCGGGCGAGTAGCGCGCGAGGTCCTCGGCATAGGCCGTCTTCCAGTACCAGGCGCGGTCGCCGGCCATCAGGGCAACCCCGACGGCAATGGGTCGTCCGTCCAGCCGCATGATATCGATACGCGCCATTCCTGCCGATACGAGCCCTGAAATGCCGGCGAGGCACAAACCCCGCGTCGCCGCCGAGCCGGCGAGCGCCGTGCCCTTGCGGCCTTTCCAGCCGGCCACTTCGAGATCGAGGAAGGCGTCCAGCGCGGCATCAGGCGGATGACCGATCGCGGTTGAAACGCGATCCAGCGCGCCGTGCTCGGCGAGCCGGCGGGCAAGCCGCCTGTGGTCCTTGGAGAGCTTGGGCGCGGCACCGTCGAGACAGGCGCGGTCGTGCCGGTCGAGCACCACGACGCGGCGGTCGGCACAGAACGCTTCCAGCGCTGTGGAGAACCGCCCCTCGTCGAGCATCGGCCAGTCGAGCGCCGCAACGCCCCGGTCGCGCAGTACCGGGAACAACGCAGCGAGAACGGCAGCCTCGCCGCCTTCCCGGACGAGAGGCAGCCCGTAGGGCGCATAATCGTGCGTCCAGATCGAGAAAACCGTGCCGCCGGGGCCGATACGGCCAGGCACGAAGCCGATCCACTGACCATCCCGCATGATCACGACGGCCCCGAGCCCGGGCGCGGGGTCGATGGCCCGCGCGGCCAGCGCGAAGGCCGGCGCGAGGAAGACGTTCGGCTGTGCCGCCTCGAACAGCGCCTGCCAGTCGTCCCGCGTCGAAGACCAGTCCTCCGCCGGGAGCCATTGTGCCGTCACGGCTCCCATGCCGCTCGGCCCCGGCTCAGGCTGGAGCGGCGGCGCGACGACGGCGCGGGTTGGCGACAGCGTTGCGGAAGTCATTCCGCCGCCACCGGCTTCGGAGACCGGCGAAGCGACATGGAGAGGCCGAGCCGCGTGGTGGTGATCCAGAACAGCAGGACTGATTCAAGCACCAGCGCCGCGGCGGTCGCCACCGCCGCTCCCATCATCCCGAACGGAGGAATGAGCAGGAAGCAGAGCACGACCGCCAGCCCGAAGGCCGCGCCATAGATGACCGCGCAGGCGGTCTGGTGGCCCGACATGACCAGCAGGCGCTCGACGGGACCGACGGCCGCACGGGCGAGCAGGCCGACCGACACGATGAACATGGCGGGATAGCCACGGACGAAATCCGGGCCGAACATCATCAGAAACGGCTTGCCGAGCACGAGGATCAGGATCGTAGCGGCCAGCGAGGGGAAGAAGGTCCAACGGATCGAGGCGGCGAGGAAATCCGCCAGCTTCTCCCGGTCGCCGGCGACATGATACTCGCTGAAGCGGTGGGCGGCGGCGGCGGCCACCGAGAAATAGATGAAGGCGACGAGGGCCAGCGTCTTCACCGCCGCCCAGTAGACCGCAACCTCCTGCGGACCCGCCAACGCCTTGAGCAGCACGATGTCGGTGTAGGTCAGCGCCAGATAGAAGGTCTCGACCACGAAGATCGGCAGGCTCGCCTTCAGCCAGACGCCCGGCTCGATGCGGCGCAGCCCTGTCGTCACCGTCTCGGCGAGGCGGCGATCGATCAGCACCATCTGCACCATGGCGGCGATCCATGTCGCGACGACCGCACAGGCCATGGCGGTGACCGCCGTCGCCGCAAAGCCCAGCGCGTGACCCGCCGCCATGCCGGCGAGCAGCAGGATCGGCCGGATCAGATAGGGCGGCCCGAGCGCGAGGTCGGTCCAGTTGTAGGAGCGGGCAATGCCATCCTGGATGTCGGTCAGCACGAACATCGGCAGGCACAGCGCGGCGAGCGCCAGCGGCATGACCATGGTCTGCGACAGGAAGGCGCCGAAACGCCAGAGCGCGAGAAGCCCAAGCCCCGCGACCACCGTCGCCAGGGCGAAACCGATCAGGCGCGAGCCGAAGATGAAGCCGCGCAGACCCTCGCCGTCGCCACGCTCGGCATAGTCCGGCACGAATCGCTGGGCGGCGGAGGCAAGCCCGGCATTGGAGAAATGGCCGATCAGCAGCACCCAGACCCAGACCGCGACATAGGTGCCGAATTCGGCCCCCCCCATCCAGCGCGCCATCAGAACCTGGCTGACATAGGCGATTGCCGCGCTCATCACGCGGATGACGAAGGCTGCGCCCGCCATGCGCTGGGCGACGGAATGGTCGGAGCGGTCCGCGAGGAAGGCGCGCAGGCGTCCGGCTATTGCAGACGGCGACAGCAGCGTCTTGGCGCCGCGCCCCATCTCCGCTTCTTCCGAACCCATCACCGACACGAGGCACAGCCTTCATGATCCGCCAGCCCGGACAGAGACCGCGCGTCGGCAAGACATAGCCCGCGAGCTTTAAGAAACGGTTGGTATCGGGCAGGCCGAGGCTGCGCCGAAGCGCAAAAAGGCGATGATTCGGCTCGGGTTCCCGCCTCGCGCCATCACAACGGCGCGAGGATCCGGTCGCGCCCGTGCGTCAGGGGCGCGGCGCCGCCGGAGCGGGCGTGCCCGGCGCACCGGGAATGGTCGGCATGGCCGGGCGCGGCGGCTGGACGAAGCGCTCGACCTGCGCCTCGGCGCGCAGGCGCTGGACGAGATCGGCCTGCACGCGGCGGGTCAGGAAGTCCTCGATCTGGCCGCGCACCTGCTCGAAGCTCGGGATGGGTCGCTGGCGGCGCTCCTCGACCTTGATGATGTGCCAGCCGAACTGCGTCTTGACCGGCGCTTCGGAAAGCTGCCCGGCCTGCATGCCGAAGGCTGCTTCGGCAAACTCCGGCACCATCTGCGCCTTGGAGAAGAAGCCGAGATCGCCGCCATTGGCCGCGCCGCCCGGATCCTTCGACTTTTCCTTGGCGATGGTGGCGAAATCGGCGCCGCCGCGCAGCTGCGCGATGATCGCCTTGGCCTCGTCCTCGCTCTCGACCAGGATATGACGGGCGCGCACCTCGTCCTCGGGCGTCACGCGGGCGCGCTGCTCGTCGTAGATCTTGCGCATCTCGGCTTCGTTGACGCGCGCGGCCGTCTCGCTGTTGAGCAGCGTCTCGACCAGCAGCTTGTTGCGGTAATAAGCGAGCTTGCGGGCGAAATCCGGGCCGCCCTGGATGTTGCGCTGCTCGGCCGCCTTGGCGGCGAGCGTCAGGTCGATGACGAAGGACAGGAGATATTCCCGCTTCTGCTCGGGATTCATCTGCGCGGTGGCCTGTCCGCCGATATCCTCTTCGGCCGCGTCGAGATCGGCCTGCCGGATCTCGATACCCTGCACGCGGGCGAGGATGCCATCCGCCGGCGTCGGCAGGGCCGGGGCAGCCGTCGCGGGGGCCGCCGGCGCGGGAGACGGGGCCGGCGTCTGGGCGGCGAGCGGGGCTGCGAGAACCAGCGAAAGAGCGGCCAGAGCCAGGGGCAGGCGGACGGTCATCGGGAAGCGGAGCCTCGTGTCACGGAATATGTGCCTTGGCGAGCACTTGTGGCGCTTTGAAGGTCCAATGCCGCCCGAACATGGCGCGGCGGCGGGAGGGGAAGGCATGGGCCTGGAGGGACAACGCCGGGACGGGACCGCCAGTTGCGGCAGCAATGCCCGTTTCCGGCCGAATTGACAACCCTATGCACCGTCCATATCTGTCGCGGGTTGTCGGAAATGCGTGGTTTTCGCGCCGTTCCGCGACCCCAATCCCGCCGGGACTTCAGGCCGGAGCGCACGGGGCGCTCCGCCACCCGCCTTGTGGGGTGCGGGACCGGGTTGAACCCGGAAGGCTCTCGTCGCGACTGAGCCTTTCGGCACTCTCCTGGCCGGCCCCTAGTGAAGGAACGCACATGTTCGGCGCGCTCGCCCGCAAGATTTTTGGCAACGGCAACGACCGTCGCGTCAAGGGCTATCGCCCGCGCGTCCAGGCGATCGCCGCGCTCGAACCCGAAATGGAGAAGCTCTCCGACGAGGCGCTGCGCGCCCGCACGGAAGAATTCAGGGCCCAGCTCGCCGCTGGGAAGACTGTGGACGACCTGCTCGTTCCCGCCTTCGCCACCGTGCGCGAGGCCGCCAAGCGCGTGCTCGGCCAGCGCCATTACGACGTGCAGATGATCGGCGGCATGGTGCTGCACGAGGGCGCCATCGCCGAGATGAAGACCGGCGAAGGCAAGACGCTGGTCGCGACCCTGGCCGTCTACCTCAACGCGCTGCCGGGCAAGGGCGTCCATGTCGTTACCGTCAACGACTATCTCGCCAAGCGCGACGCCGAGTGGATGGGCCGGGTCTACGGCTTCCTCGGCATGACCACCGGCACCATCGTCCACGGCATGGACGATCAGCAGCGCCACGACGCCTATGCCTGCGACATCACCTACGGCACCAACAACGAATACGGCTTCGACTACCTCCGCGACAACATGAAATACACCAAGGAGGAGATGGTCCAGCGCGGCCATCACTTCGCGATCGTCGACGAGGTGGACTCCATCCTGATTGACGAGGCACGCACGCCGCTGATCATTTCCGGCCCGCTCGAGGACCGCTCCGACTTCTACGCCACCATCGATCGGTTCATCCCCGTCCTTGCCAAGGAGGACTACGAGGTCGACGAGAAACAGCGCACCGCCGCTCTCACCGAAAGCGGCAACGAGAAGATCGAGAAGGCGCTGGTCGAGGCCGGTTACGTCAAGGGCGAGCTCTATGACATCGAGAACGTCTCGACCGTTCACCACGTCAACCAGGCACTGAAGGCCCACAAGCTGTTCCAGCGCGACAAGGACTACATCGTCCGCAACGGCGAGGTCGTCATCATCGACGAGTTCACCGGCCGCATGATGCCGGGCCGCCGCTATTCGGAGGGCCTGCATCAGGCGCTGGAGGCCAAGGAGCGTGTCCAGGTCCAGCCGGAGAACCAGACGCTCGCCTCGATCACCTTCCAGAACTACTTCCGCATGTACAAGAAGCTCGCCGGCATGACCGGCACAGCGCTGACGGAAGCCGACGAGTTCATGGACATCTACAAGCTGCAGGTGGTCGAGATCCCGACCAACCGCGGCATCGCCCGCACCGACGAGGACGACGAGGTCTACAAGTCGGTCGAGGACAAGTACAACGCCATCATCGCCGAGGTGGAGGCAGCCCGCGCCAAGGGCCAGCCGGTGCTGGTCGGCACCACCTCCATCGAGAAGTCCGAGACGCTCGCCGAGATGCTGAAGCGCGCCGGCTTCAAGCAGGTGGACCTCGAGGACCCGCAGGCCTTCGCCCCGCTCTATGACGGCGACCAGGGCACCGCGGCCGAAAAGGTCTTCGCGGTGCTGAACGCCCGTTATCACGAGCAGGAGGCGTTCATCGTCTCCCAGGCCGGCGTCCCGGGCGCCATCACCATCGCCACCAACATGGCCGGCCGCGGCACCGACATCCAGCTCGGCGGCAATGCCGATATGCGGGCTTCCGCCGAACTCGCCGGCATGGAAGACGGGCCGGAGAAGCAGGCAAGGGCCGAGGCGATCCGCCTTCAGGTGCAGCAGCTGAAGCAGCGCGCGCTCGACGCCGGCGGCCTCTACATCATGGGCACCGAGCGCCACGAGAGCCGGCGCATCGACAACCAGCTTCGCGGCCGTTCAGGCCGCCAGGGCGACCCCGGCCGCTCGAAGTTCTATCTGTCCCTGCAGGACGACCTGATGCGCATCTTCGGGTCGGACCGCATGGAGGGCATGCTGACCAAGCTCGGCCTCAAGGAGGGCGAGGCCATCGTCCATCCCTGGATCAACCGGGCGCTGGAGAAGGCCCAGCAGAAGGTCGAGGCGCGCAACTTCGACCTACGCAAGAACGTGCTGAAATACGACGACGTCGCCAACGACCAGCGCAAGGTCATCTTCGAGCAGCGCATCGAGCTGATGAGCCAGGAAGACCTCTCCGACATGATCGTCGACATGCGCCATGGCGTCGTCGAAAACCTCGTCGCGACCTACATCCCCTCCGAGGCCTATGCCGAGCAGTGGGACACCGGGAAGCTCAAGGAAGAGGTCTGGCGCGTCCTGAACCTCGAACTGCCGATCCCCGACTGGGCGAAGGAAGAGGGCATCGCCGACGAGGAAGTGACCGAGCGCATCACCAGGGCGGCGGACGAGATGATGGCGTCCAAGGCCGCGCGTTTCGGCCCAGACACCATGCGCCAGATCGAAAAGGCCGTGGTGATGCAGGTGCTCGACCACCTCTGGCGCGAGCACATCGTCCAGCTCGACCATCTGCGTCAGGTGGTCGGCTTGCGCGGCTATGCCCAGCGCGACCCGCTGAACGAGTTCAAATCGGAGGCCTTCCAGCTCTTCGAGAGCCTGATGGAGCGGCTGCGCGAGATGACCACCCAGCAGCTGGCGCTGGTGGAGTTGCAGGAGCCGCCGCCGATGCCGGAGCTGCCGCCGATGAGCGCGCACCACATCGACCCGACCACCGGCATCGACGAATTCGCGCAGCTCGGCCAGGCGACTGGCGGCAGCTTCTCGGCTGACGCGGTGAGCGTCGCCGAGGCCCAGCGCAACCCGAACGATCCCGGCACCTGGGGCAAGGTCGGCCGCAACGAGCTTTGCCCCTGCGGCTCCGGCAAGAAGTTCAAGCACTGCCACGGCCAGTATATCTGAGCCCGGCCTTGCCGGCCCGGCGGCGTCGCGTCAGGCGACGCTGCTCCGGCGTTCCTGAACGAGCGCCAGCATGACGGTCGCCACCATGAAACAGGCGGCGACCGCGAAGATCATGCGGCTCGCGCCGCTGTCGAGCAGCGCCGCGTAGAGCAGCGGGCCGACGAGCCCGCCGATATTGAAACCCGTCGTGACCATGCCGAAGACGATGCCCTCCGCGCCGGGGGCGGCGGCGGCGCGCACCATCATGTCGCGCGACGGCGTGATGATCCCGGACAGGAACCCGGCAAGACCCAGCAGCAGCAGCGCCACCAGCGCCGAGGGGCTGCTCAGTGCCAGCACCGTGCTGATCGCCGCTGTTGCGAGGAAAGCGCCGGCCGCCACCAGCCCATGACGCGCGGTACGGTCGGCCAGCGCCCCTCCGGCCAGAACGCCGGCCGCGCTGGCGAACAGGAAAGCTGTCAGCGCCGCATTGGCCGAGGGCAGGTCGATGCCGTAACCGGCGACGAGCGCCGAGACCGAGAAGGACTGAATGCCTCCGGTCGACAGGTTCAGCAGTGCGAACATGATCGTCAGCGAGACCACGGCGCCAGTGACCAGCCCGGTGCGGCGCGGCGGCGGTGCGCCGCCCTCGGTCGCGGGCTTGGCCGCCTTGCGCGGCAGCGTGCCGGCGGCAGGCGCGAGGATCAGCAGCAACGCGACGGCGAAAGCGATCAGGCCCGCGACCGCGAATGCATGCGGCAGGCCTGCAAAAGCCGCCGTGCTGAGCAGCAGGACAGGGGCGATCGCGGTGCCGAGATAGCCGGCGAACGTATGGATCGAGAAAGCGCGCCCCATCCTCTTGCCGTCTATGCCATTGGCAAGCAGGGCGTAATCGGCCGGGTGATAGACGCCGTTGGCGATACCGGTTCCGACCATCGCGACGATCAGCGCCGCGTAGCTTTGCGTGACGGCGAGCAGCATGAAGCTGGCGCCGCCCACCAGCAGTCCGCCGATCAGCACGCGTCGCGCGCCATATCTGTCGCTGATGAATCCCATCGGCGTCTGAACGAGCAGCGAGACGAGATTGAACACCGTCAGCGCGAAGCCGATGCCAACGAAGGTCGTGCCGAAATGCGCCGGCAAGAGCGGCAGCAACGCCGGCAACGTCATGATGTGAAAATGGCTGACGAGATGCGCCAGCGAGACCTGCACGAGAAGCGGCATCTCGGAGGGGGAGGCAGCAAGGGCCGGTGGGCTGTCGGGGCGGATCGTCATGAGCTGGCCATCGGGGATGCTGCCCATAGCACAAACAGCGGCAGCCACGCGCGAGCATCGCCGCACGGCTGCCGTGCGGCGGTTCGCTGCATCAGCTGCCGCGATAGGTCGCCGTGCTCCAGGGCGTCATGACGAGAGGCACGTGATAGCGGCCCTCCGGCTGGTCGATGCCGAACCGGATCACAGCGTCACCGATGAACGGGATATCCGGCAGCGCCACGCCGCGCCGGCGGAAATAGGCCTCGGTGTGGAAGACGAGTTCGTAGCGCCCGCGCCTCAGCGGCTTGCCGTGCATCAGCGGCGCGTCGGTTCGTCCGTCCTTGTTGGTCACGGCCTCCGCGATCCGGGCGCGCCCGCTCAAGCCCACTTCGAACAGTTCGATCCGGATGCCCGCCGCCGGCTCGCCGTGATAGGTGTCGAGCACATGGGTCGAGAGATGGCCTGCCGTGGCCGGCATGCCCGGCCCCTCCACCGTTTCGATCAGCCTGAGCCGGGTGATATGGGCGATCTCGTCGAGGGCGCGGGCAAGTTCGCTCGCCTCGTCATTGGCAAGGCGCGGCTCGTAGGAGGCGAGCACCGCATCGCGCGTCTGCCGGCGCACGCAGACGATGAACGGGAAGCCGAAGCGGTTGAGATAGGCGGCGTTCAGCCGCTGGAACGTCTCGTATTCCTCGTCCGAGAGCCGGTCGAGCCCGAGTCCCGCCTGTTCCGACACCGAGGCGGGCGCCATGTCCCCTGCCCGCGCGGCCTTGCCGGCGAGGTCCGGATGCGCCTTCAGGAACGCGATCTTGGTTGCGCGCGGGCTGTCGAGAACCGCCTGCATCATCGCCTCGTGCAGGGCCGCCACGGTCGCGAAGGGCCGCTTGTCGAAGGCTGCCTCGGCCACCCAGGGCGAGTGTTCGAACAAGCCGCCGAGCGCGGCGACGAACTCATCCCTTGAGGAGCTGTTCAGCGTGTCGAGCGAGACGGGCATGCGAAAGTCCTTCGGGATCGGCGGGCGGCGGCGGGCGGCCGCGATAGAAGCTACGGCCTCGCACGCCGGCTTGCCAGTCGCCGACCGCCGGAGCATGCCATCTGCGCGGGGCCTTGCCCGAGGCCGGGCGGCAAGCCTATCGTCCGCGCAAATGAACAGAGTTCAATAAGCCTCGGGAGAAATGACCATCATGGGGCCATCCGCCGATCCTGACGCGAGCGCGGCGCCGCTGATTCCCTTCGGCGAGGACACGACCATCGGCGAGGCCTTCGTCAGGGCCGCCGAAGCCTATGCCGCCCGTGCCTTCCTCGCCGTTCCGTCCGGCGCGCACCGGCCGTGGCACCGGGAGGGCTACGAGATCGACTATGCGACCGCGCGACGCGAGGTGACCCGCCTCGCGGAAACCTATCGCGCCGCCGGCTTCGGTCACGGCCACCGCGTCGCCATGCTGCTCGACAACCGCCCCGAGCATTTCCTGCACAAGCTGGCCCTCAACACGCTCGGCGTTTCCTGCGTGCCGATCAATCCGGACTATCGTGCCGGCGAGATCGCCTATCTGATCGATCACTCCGAAGCGGATCTCGCCATCGTCGCGCCCGAGCGTCAGGATCAGCTCGCGGCCGGCATCGCCGCCAGCGACCACAAGCCCTCAGTCGCCGTGTTCGAGGATCTCACGGGTCTTTCGCATCCGGCGAGGGCGGCCCGTGGCGGCGCTGTGTCGGCGGCGAGCGAGGCCAGCATCCTCTACACATCGGGCACGACGGGGCGACCGAAGGGCTGCATGCTGTCCCACGGCTACGAACTCGCGTCAGGCGCCTGGTATGCCGAGCGTGGCCACCTCGCTGCCTTTCGGGCGGGCGGCGAACGCATCTACAACCCGCTGCCCGTCTATCACGTCAATTCCTCGATCGTGTCGTTCTACGCGGCCATGCTGACCGGCAGCTGCCAGATTCAGCCCGACCGCTTCAACCCGGAGCGCTGGTGGCCGGAAATCGCCGAGACGCGCGCGACCATCGCGCACTATCTCGGCATCATCATTCCGCTTCTCATGAACCGCCCGGCCGGCGAGGCCGACCGGAATCACGGCGTGCGCTTCGCCATCGGCGCGGGCGTCGAGCCACAGCTCCATGCGGCTTTCGAAGAGCGATTCGGCTTTCCCCTCCTCGAGGTCTGGGGCATGACCGAAATGGTGCGCGTGCTGCTCGACAACGTTCCCCCGCGCGCGGTCGGCACCCGCGCGTTCGGCCATCCCGTGCCGGGCGTGGAGGTCCGTGTGGTCGACGAGCACGACGCGGACGTGCCGCGCGGCCAGCCCGGCGAGATGGTCATCCGCCATTCCGAGGCGACACCGCGCAAGCACTTCTATTCCGGATATCTCAAGGACGAAAAGGCGACCGCCGAGGCGTGGCGCGGCGGCTGGTTCCACACGGGAGACACCGTGCGGCAGGACGCGGACGGCATGCTGCATTTCGTCGACCGCAAGAAGAACATCATCCGGCGCTCCGGCGAGAACATCGCGGCGGCCGAAGTGGAAGCTGTGCTGCAAGCCCATGACTGGGTGAAGTCGGTAGCGGTCCTCGCCATCCCCGACGACATCCGCGAGGAGGAGGTGCTGGCCTGCATCGTTCTGGCCGAAGGCGTAGCCGTCTCACGTGCCACGGCGGAGGCACTGTTCGCCCATTGCAACGCCGAGCTTGCCTACTTCAAGGCGCCCGGCTGGCTGCACTTCGTCGAGACCCTGCCGACCACCGGCACGCAGAAGATCCAGAAGCACAACATCTATCCTTCCGGCGTCGATCCTCGGGCCCTGCCGGAAGTGTTCGACCTGCGCTCTGCGAAGAAGCGCAATCCTGGAGCCGCGAGCTAGATCATGGGCCTGACCTTCGACGCCCTCGACATCGGCGCGGTTCATGTCTCGCCCCGCCGCACCATCATCGACGCCGACATCATGCAGTTCGCCGGACTGACGGCCGACTACAACCCGCTGCATACCGACGACGTCTTCGCCGCCGCGACACCCTTCGGCGGGCGCGTGGCCCATGGGCCCATGCTGGTCGGCATGGCCTTCGGCCTCGCCTCCCGCGCCGGCCTGTTCGACGGCACGGTTCTGGCTCTGCTCGACATCGCCTGGACGTTCAGCGGCGCCGTCCGGCCCGGCGACACAGTCCATGTCCGGGTGACGGTCGCGGACAAACGCGCGACGAGCAAGCCGGATCGCGGCGTCGTCGACTTCGCCCTCGACATCGTCAACCAGCGCGACGAAGTGGTTCAGCGCGGCAAGGCCAAGATCATGATGTCGCGCGCGCCGCTGGGGTGAGGCGGGGTGCGGGAGCGAGCCTGCGCCCGCCGCCGCCCGCGCGTCATTTCAGCATGCCCATCTGCCTTGGCAGCCAGAGCGTCAGTTCGGGAATGAACGTGACCGCCGCCAGCGACAGCAGCAGCGGGATCAGCCAAGGCAGGATCGCCACGGTGGTCCGCTCCACGGTGAGGCCGGATATTCGGGCAAGGACGAACAGCACCATGCCGAGCGGCGGGTGCAGGAGCCCGATCATCAGGTTGAGCGTCATCATCACGCCGAAATGCACGGGGTCGATGCCGACCTTCAGGAGGATCGGCATCAGCACCGGCACGAGAATGCTGATCGAGGCGATGGGCTCCAGGAAGCAGCCGACGATCAGCAGCAGGATGTTGACGAGGATGAGGATCACATAGGGGTTGGTGGTGATCGACAGCAGACCCTCGGCCGCCATCTCCGTCAGCCGCGTCGTGGTCAGAACCCAGCCGAACAGCGAGGCCGCCGCGACGATCAGCAACACGCCCGCTGTCGTCTCGATCGTGTCGAGCGTCACCTTGTAGAGCCGCTTCCAGGTGAGCGAGCGATACAGGAGGAAGCCGAGGATCAGCGCCCAGGTGCAGGCGGCGATCGCGGCCTCGGTGGGCGTGAACCAGCCGAAAGTCATGCCGCCGATGATGATCATGGGCGTCAGCAGCGCCGGCAAGGCGGCGATGAAGGTCTGGCCGAGCACGGTCCAGCGGAAGATCTGGTCGCGGCCCATATTGTACTTCCGCGCGCACCACCAGACGTAGAACATCATGAAGGCGGTCATGACGATGCCCGGCACGACGCCGCCCAGGAACAGCGCGCCGATGGAGACGTTCGCCATCATCCCGTAGATGACGAAGGGCAGCGACGGCGGGATGATCGGCCCGAGCGTCGAGGAGGCCGCGGTGACGCCGACGGAAAACTCGGTCGAGTAGCCGTGGTCCTTCATCGCCTTGATCTCGATGGTGCCGAGACCTGCCGCATCCGCGATGGCGGTGCCCGACATGCCCGCGAAGATCACCGAGCCGACAATGTTCACCTGCGCGAGACCGCCGCGCATCCAGCCGGCGACCGCCACGGCGAAGTCGTAGATCTTGTTGGTGATGCCGGCCGAGTTCATCAGGTTGCCCGCGAGGATGAAGAAGGGCACGGCCAGAAGCGGAAAGGAATCCAGCCCGCCTGCCATCCGGTGCAGCACGACGAAGTCCGGGATATGCGCGATGAAGTGGGTGTAGATCAGCGCCGAGCTCGACAGCGCGATGAAGACCGGAATGCCCGCGAGCAAGGCGATGAGGAAGATGAAGATGACGATGGTCATGACGATGCGCGCCCGCTCAGCCGTTCGTGTCCTGGGGTGAGGCGGGTTCCCGCCGGAAGCCGGCGCGGGCGTCGCGCCAGAGGTTCTGGGCCTGCCGCCAGACCATCAGGAAGCAGCCGATGGCGATGCCGCCATAGACCAGCGACATCGGCCAGTCGAAGACGGTCATGTAGAGGTTGTGCATGCGCTCGGTGATCAGCACCGACAGCCAGGCAAGGATCGCGACGAAGGCAAGGCTGAAAACGCCGACAGCGGCGATCAGCGCCCGCTTGGCCGGCCCGTCCTTCATGACGTTGCTGACCAGCTCGACGGCGATCTGGGTGCGCCGGCGCGTCACCATCGCGCCGCCGACGAAGACCAGCACCATCAGCAGGTAGCGGGCGATCTCCTCGGTCCAGGCCAGCGAGTTGTTCAGCACGTAGCGGGTGAAGAACTGCAGGAAGACGATGACGGCGAGCGACCAGAAGATGCCGATGGCGAGCCAGTCCTCGAGAAAATACTCGACGGTGACTTCCTCGTCGGTCGCAACGATCAGATGGACGTCCTCGAGGTTCGGATCGACGCTGGGCGCGGACGGAGATTTCGGCGGTTCCGACATGGGGTGCTCTCGCGGGCGGGCGCTGGCCGCGCCCGGCTCGTGGCAGGGAGGACGGAAGGGCGCCGGAGCATCCGGCGCCCCTTGAGGCGGAAGCTCCGTCAGCTGGCCGGCGCGAGGCCCTGCAGCGCGTCGTATTCGGCCTTGGACCAGCCGGCGCCCGAGGCCGCGTCGTTGTGCAGCGGCAGCGCCGCAGCGCGGAACGCCGCGCGGTCCGGCGCGATCACCGTCTTGCCGAGCTTGCGGAACTCGTCGGCCAGCTTCTGCTCCTGCTCGCGGATCTGGTCGCTCGCGCGCGCAGCCGCCTGCATCAGCACCTCGCTGAAAATGTCCTTCTCGGCGCTGGAAAGCCTGCCCCAGACGTGGTTGCCGACCACGGAGACGAGCGATTCCGTGATGTGGCCGGTGAGCATGATGTGGCTCTGCACCTCGTAGAACTTCTTCGCCATGATGGTCGGCAGCGGGTTCTCCTGCCCGTCCACCGTGCCCTGCTGGAGCGCCAGATAGACCTCGGCGAACGCGATGGGCGTCGCATTCGCGCCGACCGACTTGGTGAACATCAGGAACAAGGGCGCCGGCGGCACGCGCAGCTTCATGCCGCGCATGTCCTCCGGCTTGTTGATCGCCTTGTTGGCCGTCACATGCCGCTCGCCGTAATAGGTCAGCGCCGCGACCTTGTGGCGGGTGCGGTTCTCGTAGCCACCCGCGATCTGCCGGAACAGCGGCGCGTCGCGATAGGCCTTCCAGTGGTTGAAATCGCGCAGCACATAGGGCGCGTTGGTGATCGCGATGGGCCGGTGAATCGAGCCGGCGAAGGCGACGCCGGTATAGATCATGTCGACGGTCGCGAGCGCCAGGCCCTCGTTGATCTGGTTCTCGTTGCCGAGCTGCGATGCCGGGAACACGTCGATCTGGTACTTGCCATTGGTCCGCTTGGCGATCTCGCCGGCAGCCCAGACCGCTTCCGTGTGATAGGGCTCGCCCGTCTCGTAGACATGGGCCCATTTGAGCTTGGCCTGCTGCGCGCGCAGCGGTGTGGCAAAAGTGGCAAGTCCGGCGCCTGCGATGATCGCGCTGCGGCGAGTCACTGTCATTGGGTAATCCTCCCTACCCGTTTCCGTTCGATATCCGGCGGTTCTGCCGCCGCTGTTTCTGCGTCCCGCTCTGCCGGCGGGCGAATGGTCGGGCCTCAGGCCCGCATGAGGTCAGGCCGCGCCATGTCCTCCAGGAAAAAGTCCGGATTGAACCGGCGGACGTCGTCCAGCCCGACCTGCAGTCCCGCGATATGGCTGGCCATGGCGGCGGCGGCGGCATCGGCGTCACGCGCCTCGATCGCCTTCAGCACCGCCTCGTGCTCGGCGACGACGCGCGCCATGCGCCCGGCGATCGGCAGCGTCAGGCGGCGAAACCGATCCACCTGCAACTTGACCTGACTGACCAGTGCCCAGACGCCGGGATGACGGCCGACAGCCGCGACCGCCTCGTGGAAGGCTTCGTCGGCGCGGTGGAAGGCCTCGGTGTCGCCCGCCTCGGCGGCCTCGTGGCTCCGGGCGACGATGGCCCCAAGCTCAATCAGCTGGCTGCGGCTGGCGCGGGCCACCGCCTCCCGCGCGGCGAACTGCTCCAGCACGCCGCGGATGGTGATCGCCTCCGGCAGGTCCGTCATCGGGATGCGCGAGACGTAGGTGCCCGACTTGGAAACGATATCGACGAGCCCTTCCTCCGCGAGGCGCAGCAGCGCCTCCCGGACGGGTGTGCGGCTGACCCCATGGCAGGCTGCGATGTCCTTCTCGCTGATCTGCGATCCGGGCTCGCGCTTCAGCGACAATATCTCGTCCCGGAGAGCGCCATGGATCGCGGCCGCAGCTGTCAGACCGCGTGGCCAGCGCGGGTCCTTGGATCGCACGATGGTGAGCATTCGTCCCCCGTGCGAGTGAGGTACACCTGATATATCAGATTGGCAATTGCTTTTGCATTGCGCCCGAAACGGCCCGCCACACAAATATTCCCACGAACCCATGGCGCATCGCCGCAAGGTGGCGCGCGAGCGGCCGCGCCGCGACGGCGGCATCTTCAACGCGGCCGGGTCGTCCCGATATCGCTATTTGCGCGGGACTGGCGCCCGGTCAGAAGCGGACCATCGTGCGCATGCCGCCGACCACCGCGTTGCGGCTGCGATCACCATTCGGATGGATCACATAGGTCAGCACCGGTTGCACCGTCAGGCCCGGCCGGATCTGGGCGAGATAGGTGGCCTCGATGTTGAGCTCGTAGTCGCGGATCACGACCGGCAGACCGGTGAAGGCGGCGACATCCCGGTCGAAGGCGCGCACGCTGTCCGAAAAGCGCGAATAGATGACGCCGAAGCCGAACTTGTCATCCGGCCGGCTGGCGATCATGCCGGCGAAGACGATGCCGCCATCGGCGTAGAAGCTGACGAGGTTGCGGTCCGAGGGGCTGACCGACGCGCGACCGAAGACAGAAATGCCGCTGTCGGCGTCGCCCCCGGCCGGGCGGTATATCTGCTGCTCGGCAACGCCGTAGAGCCCCCAGTTGCCGCGTCGCGTCAGCGGGATTCTGGCCCCGGCAGGGTTTGCGATCAGCGTGCCGTCATTGGCGAAACGCTGGTCGTTGAAGCGGCCGAAATGCGCCCAGCCGCCGACCTTGACGGTGGAGGAGAGGCCGGTGTCGCCGGGTGCGCGGTTGGTGCGGAACTGCGCCTCGGCGAGGAGCAGAGGCGGATCCTGGACACGGAAGTTGAGCCCATGGCGGTTGCGCACCTGCTCGTCGCCCGGTCCGGGTCCGGCGGGATCGCCGTTGAACACCGCGAAGAGCAGCGAGAGGTTGGGCGCCGGATCGATCTTCAGCCGGACGCCCGGCGTCGCTAGCGGATAGGCGGGTCCGCCGCTCGGCGTATTGGTGGCGGCGATCGTCGCCCAGTCGCTCTGCAGCAGCAGCGTACTGAGGCCGGAGAAGAAGAACTCCACATCCGCGGCGAGCTGGCCGAGCCGGACGCTGGCGAGATCGCCGCCCAGTTTCTGTTCCAGCCACAGTTCCGACAGGCGGACCGTCGGCACCGCCTCGATCGCGGCGATCGTGTTGATGCCGCCGACATAGTCGCGGCGGATGCGGCCGGTATTGTGGATGACGAAGACGTTCGAGAAGAAGGTGAGCCCCTGGATGCCGATCAGCTTCTGCAGATCGAGCTGCAGCGCCATGTCCAGCTTGCCCTGATTGATCACACCGCGCCGATGGCCGCCGGCCATGTTGGCGAGAATGTCGTTGGTGTAGACGAAGTGATAGTTGATGCCGCGCTCGGCGAGCAGCCGGCGATAGCCCATCGGATCGCCATTGGCGGGAAGGCTGGTGGCGAAGGACGGCACGGGCAGGCCGGCGGGCGTATACTCGGCCTGATCCGCGGAGACAGGCTTCGGCATGCCGACCATGCATGCGGCGACGCCCACGAGAATGCAGCAGCGAACCGCGCCCCGGACCAGAGTGAAGCCGGGGACAAGCCGGGAGCGACGTATTGCTGAACCGGCCATGCTCATCGTCCCGCAGCTGCTTGCGGGACGACTGCCACAGGTTCGGTCACTTCGCAAGGTTTGTTGCAAATTACTGGCAACAAGCCGACTAAGCAGCGCCCGGACCGGGCACCGGACCTCAGTAGAGGTTCGTCGTATAGGCGACCTCCAGCCGCTTGTTGGCGGCATCGGCATCGAAGCCCTTGATCTGATCGGCGAGCACCGTGCCAAGCATCGGGAAATCCTCCCGCGCGACCTTCTTCTCCGGGTTCCACAGATCGGCGCGCAGGATGGCGCGGCCGCAGTGGAAATAGACCTGCTCCACCGCGATCTGCATCGCCGAGGCGGGGACGATCTTGCCTTTGATCGCCATGGACTGGAGCACCGCCGGATCGGTCACGATCTTCGCCTTCCCGTTGACGCGCAGCGTCTCGTTCAGGCCCGGAACGAGGAAGAGCAGGCCGATCTGGGGATGTTCCAGCACGTTCTGCATGGTGTCGAGCAGGTTGTTGCCGCGCCGGTCCGGCAGCAGCATCGTCCGGTCGTCGACGACCTGGACGAAGCCCGGTTCGTCGCCGCGCGGGGAACAGTCCGTTCCCGCCGCGCTGGTGCTGGCTATGGTCAGGAAGGGCGACATGGCGATGAACCGCCGCGCATGCGGATCCAGATAGTCCAGCACCTTCTTGCGGGCCATCTCGACAGGCGGGTCGTAGGTCTGACGCAGGGCGGTCGTATCGGTGATGACGCTGATGCCGTCGCTCATGGCTTGCTCCTCGCGGCGGCTGTCGAGCCGCCAGCCTCCAATAGCACCGCGCCTGTCACAGGACTTCATCGTGCGGGACGTGGACTGTCGTGCGCCGGCCAGAATGGGTCAGTCGTGTCGATCGCCGTCATGAGGATCGCCCCAGCGCAGATAGTCGCGTGGCGACAGCCCCATCGTGCGCCGGAACATGGCGGTGAAGGCGCTCGGACTGTCATAGCCGAGATCAAGCGCGACATTGGTCACGCTGTCCCCGGACGTCAGGCGGGTCAGCGCCTCCATCAGCCGCACCTGCTGGCGCCATTGCGTGAAGCTCATCTCCGTCTCGGAGCGGAACAGCCGCGTCAGCGTACGGCGGGCAAGGCCGCCGTGGCGCGCCCAGTGGTCGAGATCGTGGTTGTTGCCGGGGTCGCGCAGGATCGCCTCGCAGATGCGGGCGAGCCGCCGGTCCTTCGGCATGGGCGCGCTGCTGGCCAGAACCGGCACGCGCCCGATCTCGATGAGGATCAGGTCGATGATCCGTCCCGCGCGGCCCACGGGGTCGTATTCGACCGGCAGCGCGACGGCCTCCTGGACAAGGGCCGCGAGCAGCGGCGTGAGCGTCATGAGCTGGCAGGTCGCGGGCAGCCCGGTCGCGGCATCCGGCTCGACATAGAGCGTGCGAAGGCTGACCGGACCCCAGCATCGGGTCTGGTGCATCAGGCCGGGCGGAATCCACAGGGCGTGCTGGGGTGCGACCGCCCAGCTCCCCTCGTCGGTGATGACAGTCATGATGCCCGACGTGGCATGGAGGAACTGCGCCCGGCGGTGGCAGTGCCGTGTGCCGACTTCGCCATTGGCGAATTCAGCGGCCATCGCTACCACGGGGCGCTGCACATCCTGCAGCGCCGCCGCCTGCTGGCCGCTGGCCCGGTGGCCCGTATAGCTGACGAGGGCGGCCGAGCGGGCCGTCCTGCGCCCCGGACCTCTTGCGGCCGGCGCACTTGCCGAAGACTGGGCCATGCCGCGGCTCCCTGACGCGATGCGGTTGCGATGTGCAGGCGGCGATCTCGTCACAGACCGGCAGCGACCGCAAGATGGCGCTATTCCCAAATGGGAAGCACGAATCGTGCCGGCTTCAGAGGAAGGCCCGTTTGCGACAGTTCTCGGCCCTCGGACGCCAGCGCGCGCGAGGGCCGGACAGGAACATCCGGCCATCGGGCCCACCTCCGTGGGCGGGCCTCAACAACGAGGGGATCAGCGCGATGAACAGGCGCGAATTCGCAAAACTCGCGGCGGCGGCAGGTGTTGCAGGTGCAGCCGAGATTCCCTGGGGCATCACCCGCGCCGTCGGCCAGACGCGCGGCGGCACGCTCAACGCCATCATCCAGCCTGAGCCGCCCGTGCTGGTCACGGCGATCAACCAGCAGCAGCCGACGCTGACGCTCGGCGGCAAGATCTACGAGGGTCTGCTGCGCTACAGCACCGACCTGAAGCCGATGCCGGGCCTCGCCCAGTCCTGGACCGTCTCGCCGGACGGCAAGACCTATACGTTCAAGCTGTTCCCCAACATCACCTTCCATGACGGCAAGCCATGCACGGCCGAGGACGTGATCTTCACCTGCACCAAGATGCTGATGGAGACCCACCCCCGCGCGCGCGGCACGTTCCAGCGCGTCGAGAAGGCCGAGGCGCCCGATCCGCTGACCGTGGTGTTCACGCTGAAGGAGCCCTTCGCGCCCTTCCTGTCGGCGTTCGACTGCACGACCACGCCGATCCAGCCGAAGCACATCTATGACGGCGCCGACTATCGCAACAACCCGGCCAATGCCCGGGCGATCGGCACCGGCCCGTTCAAGCTGAAGGAGTGGGTGCGTGGCAGCCACATCCATCTCGTCAGGCACGAGGGCTACTACCGCCAGGGTGAACCGCATCTCGACGAGATCATCTACCGCATCATTCCCGACGCTGCCTCCCGTTCGGTGGCTCTGGAGAAGGGGACCGTCCAGCTCACCCAGTGGACCGATGTTGAGTTTTTCGACGTGGCGCGCCTCAAGGCCCTGCCGCATCTGGAGATGACCACGCGCGGCTACGAGCTGTTCGCGCCCCATCTGTGGATCGAGCTGAACAACCGTGTCGCGCCGATGAACGACAAGCGCTTCCGGCAGGCGGTTGCCCACGCCATCGACAAGACGGCGATGAAGAACCGGGTGTTCTTCGGCCTCGGCAAGGAGGCAACGGGCCCCATCTCGTCGAAGACCCGCTTCTATGACGGCGACGTCAAAAAATACGAGTATTCGCTCGACAAGGCCCGCGCCCTGCTCGACGACATGGGCCTGAAGGCTGGTGCCGGCGGCAAGCGTGTGACGATCAAGTTCCTCGTCGCGCCCTATGGCGAGATCTGGCAGCGCATCGCCGAGTTCGTTCGCCAGTCGCTCGGTCGGGTCGGCATCGAGGTGGTGCTCGAAGGCAGCGACGTCGCTGGCTGGGGCCAGAAGGTGTCGAACTGGGAATATGAGATGACCAGCAATCTCCTCTACCAGCTCGGCGATCCGGCGCTCGGCGTGTCGCGCACCTATGTCACCTCGAACATCCGCAAGGGCGTGCTGTTCTCCAACACGCAGGGCTATTCCAATCCCGAGGCCGACAAGCTGTGGGAGGCCGCCGCCGTGGCGACCGACGACGCCAAGCGGCAGGCGCTCTACTCGCAGGTCCAGAAGATGGTGGTCGAGGATATCCCGGTCGTCTGGCTGATCGAGCAGGACTACCCGACCTTCCACGACAAGAAGCTCAAGAACGTCATCACGTCCGGCATCGGCGTCCACGAGACCTTCGGCGCGGTTCAGTTCGGATGACGACTTCCGCCTTGGGCGCAAAGGGCCATCGCGGCATCGCGATGGCCCTCGCCATTCTGGGCTGGGCGGCGAAGTTCGTCGCCGTGGTCCTGGTCATCGCCACCTTCGCCTTCGTTCTGGTCAAGGCCGCTCCGGGCGATCCCGCGCAGGTCATGGCCGGCCAGACGGGCGCCGCCGACGAGCGCATGCTGGCGCAGATCCGCCAGGAATACGGGCTGGACAAGCCGGTCATCGTGCAGCTCGGCACCCACCTGAAGCGGGTGCTCACGCTCGACCTCGGCTTTTCCTACCGCCAGCGCCAGCCGGTTTCGACTCTGATCCTCGAGCGCCTGCCGGCGACCCTGCTCCTGACCGGTACCGCTTTCCTGCTCGCGCTCTTCTCGGGCATTCTGCTCGGCACGCTGGCCGGCCTGCGCGCCGGCAAATGGTCGGACACGCTGCTGACCGTCATCTCGCTCATCTTCTACGCCATGCCCGTCTTCTGGCTCGGCCTCATGATGGTGCTGCTGTTCTCCGTCCAGCTCGGCTGGCTGCCCGCCTTCGGCTACCAGACCATCGGCGTCACCATGGGCCCGTTCGCGCGCATGCTCGACGTCGGCTCCCATCTGGTTCTGCCGGCCGTATCCCTCGCCGCCATCTATCTCGCCATCTACACGCGACTGATGCGCGCCTCCGTGATCGAGGTCGCCCATCAGGACTTCATCAAGACGGCGCGCGCCAAGGGTCTGACTCAGTCCCGCATCATCACGGGCCACATCCTGCGCAACGCCATCCTGCCGGTCGTCACCATAGCCGGCATGCAGGCAAGCGCGCTGGTCGGCGGCGCGGTTGTCGTGGAGACCGTCTTCGCCTGGCCGGGGCTCGGCCGCCTGACCTACGAGGCGGTGATGCAGCGCGACTATCCGGTGCTTCTCGGCATCTTCCTCGTCATGTCGGTGCTGGTCATCGTGCTCAACCTGGTCACCGACGCCATCTACCGGCTGATCGATCCGCGCGTCACCACGCGCGCGACGAACTGAGGAGGGGTTCATGGACACCATCCGCGCCTTCTCCCGGCACCCGAGCGGCATGATCGGCTTCGCCATCCTGCTGGTCGTGCTGGTCCTCGCCGTCCTCGCGCCGGTCCTCTACCCGGAGGATCCGTGGGAAATGGTCGGCCGGCCCTTCGCGCCGCCGATGACCGACGGCTTCCTGCTCGGTTCCGACACGCTCGGCCGCGACGTTGCCGCAGGCATCATCCACGGCACGCGCGTCTCGCTCACGATCGGCGTCACCTCGACGCTCGCGGCGGTGCTGATCGGCGTGCTGATCGGCGCCATGGCCGGTTATTGGGGCGGCCGCGTCGACGACTTCCTCATGCGTGTCACCGAACTGTTCCAGACCATTCCGGGTTTCATCCTTGCCATCCTGCTGGTGGCCACCCTCGGCCCCTCGCTCGTCAATGTCATCGTCGCCATCAGCGTGGTCAGCTGGCCGCCGCTGGCAAGATTGACCAGGGCCGAGTTCCTGCGCCTGCGCGGGCGCGAATTCGTGCAGGCCGCCGCGTGCCAGGGCGAGACGCCGTTGCAGGTGGTGCTGCGCCACATCCTGCCGAACGCGATCTCGCCGATCATCGTCACGGGCTCGCTGACCATCGCCAGCGCCATCCTGATCGAGAGCGCCCTGTCCTTCATGGGCCTCGGTGACCCCAACGCCATGTCGTGGGGTTTCATGGTCGGCGCGGCACGCACGGTGATCCGTCAGGCCTGGTGGATGAGCGTCTTCCCCGGCATCGCGATCCTCCTGACCGTGCTGGCCATCAACCTGCTCGGCGAGGGGCTGAACGACACGCTCAACCCGCGCAACGCCCGGTCTGGGAGGCACTGATGGCGGACGACATGCTGCTCTCGGTCGAGAACCTGTCGATAGCGTTGCCGCGCGGCGCCGACCGCGCCCACGCGGTGGAGGAGGTGACGCTGTCGGTCGCCGCCAACGAGATCGTCTGCCTCGTCGGCGAGTCCGGTTCGGGCAAGTCGATGACCGCCCATGCGATCCTGCGGCTGCTGCCCGAGCGGGTCTCGATCGCCAACGGCGCGATCCGCTTCAAGGGCCGCGATATCGCCGCCTTCGACGAGGCCGCCATGCGCGACCTGCGCGGTGGTGAGATCTCGATGATCTTTCAGGAGCCGATGTCGGCGCTAAACCCACTGGCGCGGATCGACGACCAGATCGCCGAGGCCATCGTCACCCACGCCACGCCCGCGCCCGCGCGCGAGACCGTCGATGCGCGGGTGATCGAGCTCGTCACCGCGGTCGGGCTGCCGGAGCCCGCGACCATCGTCCGCTCGTTCCCGTTCCAGCTGTCGGGCGGCCAGCGCCAGCGCGTGATGATCGCCATGGCCATGGCCAACAATCCCGCGCTGCTGCTCGCCGACGAGCCGACCACCGCGCTCGACGTGACCACCCAGAAGCAGATCCTCGGCCTGATCCGCGACCTGCAACGGGCGCGCGGCATGGGCGTCCTGCTGATCACCCACGATTTCGGCGTGGTCGCCGACATGGCTGATCGCGTGGTCGTCATGCGCAACGGCCAGGTGGTCGAACAGGGGACGGCGGAGGCCGTGCTCCGCTCGCCGCGACACGACTACACCAAGGCGCTGATCGCGGCCGTCCCCGGCGCCCGACCGGTGGAAACCCGCTCCCGTGACATTCAAGACGCGCCGATCCTTGTCGCCGAGAACCTCGAAAAGACCTTCGTGACGCGGCAGGGCTTCTTCCGGCCGCCGCGCCGCGTGCCGGCCGTCCAGAAGGTGGCTCTGTCTCTGAAGGCCCGCGAGACCGTCGCGGTGGTTGGCGAATCCGGTTCGGGAAAGTCGACGCTCGGCCGGATGATCATGCGGCTGGTCGAACCGGATGGCGGCGTGGTCGACTTTAACGGCACCGACCTTCTCGCCCTGCGCGGTGAGCCGCTGCGGCAGATGCGGCGCCAGCTCCAGATCGTCTTCCAGGACCCCTATGCCGCCCTCGATCCGCGCCAGAAGGTTGGTGATGCCATCGCCCGCGGACCCATGGCCTATGGCACGCCGCGTCAGGAGGCCATGGCCGAGGCGAAGCGCCTGCTCGCCCGCGTCGGGCTCAAGGACAATGCCGCCGACCGCTATCCGCACGAGTTCTCGGGAGGGCAGCGGCAGCGCATCTGCATCGCGCGCGCACTCGCGCTGAAACCCCAGGTACTGGTCGCCGACGAGGCCGTGTCGGCGCTCGACGTCTCCGTGCAGGCCACCATCCTCGAACTGCTGGCGGAACTGCGCGAGGAAATGAACCTCGCCATGCTGTTCATCACCCACGATCTGCGCGTCGCCGCCGAGATCGCCGACCGTATCGTGGTGATGCGCCGTGGCGAGATCGTCGAGCAGGGCGCAACGGCCGAGGTCTTCGCGAACCCCGCCCACGCCTACACGCGCGAATTGCTCGACGCCGTGCCCGGCAGGCGGCTCTTCGCCGGCCCCGGCTCCCTGCTTCAGGCCACCGCCTGATGGGGGCCGACGGGCAAAACTAACGAATTGTAAATTCGGCCGCGGACAATGTGGGGCGATGACCGGCCCGCTCTTCGCGCTCGTGTTCAACGCCTTCGTGGCGCTGCTGTTCGCCACGACCTTCCTGCTGATGTCGCGCCTCGACACTGTGCTGGCCGCGAGCCGGTGGTTCGCACTCAGCTATGCGGTCGGCGCTCTCACGCCGCTCAGCGAGCTCATGGTCTCGCTTGCGCGGCCGACCGCGTTCTGGGTCATGTCGAGCTACGTCAGCTTCGCCGGCGCCTTCGCCATCACCCACTTCGCTTTGCATCGGTATTTCGGTCAGCCAGTCTCCTGGCGCGTACCGGCCGCGCTGATTGCGGGCGCCATCGGCACGCGGCTCGCAATCTGGGGCGGACAGCGGGACAGCCTCGCCTACGAGCTCGCCTATCAGGCGCCCTTCGCGATCCTGACCGGGCTTTGTGCCCTGGCAGTTCTGCGCCTGTCCTCGCGGGGCCCTATCGACAGGGTTCTGGCCGGCGCCTTCGCGCTCACCTCCCTTCACTTTCTGATCAAACCCTTCCTGGCCGAGGCCTTCGGTTCCGGCGCCACCGCGACCGCCTATGCGCAGAGCCTCTATGCGATGTTTTCGCAGGCCGGCACGGGCATCCTGCTCATCGCGACCGGCCTTGTCCTGACCATGGTGCTGCTGCGCGATTCGTCCAGCCTCGGCCGCCGCGCCGCCGAGACCGATCCTCTGTCGGAATTGCTCAATCGGCGGGGTTTCGATGGTCACGCCAGAGCCGTTCTGGCATCCACGCGCCGGACGAGTGCCGTGTTGATGATCGACATCGACCGCTTCAAGGAGATCAACGACACATTCGGCCATGCCGCTGGCGATCAGGTCATTGTTCTGATCGCTGGCGCAAGCCGCGACGCCCTGCCAGGCGCCACGATCGGCAGGATCGGTGGCGAGGAGTTTGTCGCCATCCTGCCCGGCGCCGATGCCCATGAGGGCCTTGCGAAGGCCGAAGCGATCCGGGCGGCCGTCAAGGCGATCGCAACCGCGACGCTTCCCGCCGAATACCGCATTTCGGTCAGCGTCGGCGTCGCGGTCCACGAACCCGGCGATAATCTCGACGACAGCATGGCGCGGGCGGACGAGGCTCTCTACCAAGCGAAGCGAAGCGGCCGAGACCGGGTGTGGTTCGCCGGGTCGGGCGCCATTTCAGCTATGGGCCACCCGGACCGGACCACCTCTCGCCCGCCCGGCCTCAGTTCGAAATCGTAGGTGAGCATCGCGCGGGGTTGAGCGCCCCGCGTTCCGGCCGGACAGGCCGCCGGCTTGATCGGCGGGTAGCGGAAGCGGCCGTCCACATCGATGCAGAACCACCGAAACCGACCTCGGTGTGCGTTGCGAAGGCTGGTCCCGGCTGTGATTTCCGGCCATGATCAGCTGCGGCATGGCGGGCGCGGGTTTATATGCAGGACTCCGACAACATCGTTCTCATGGTCCCGGCTTCGGCCGGCGAACTGATCGACAAGATTACGATCCTCAGGATCAAGTCGGAACGGATCTCCGATTCCGCCAAGCTGGCCAATGTCCGCAAGGAACTCGTCGCGCTGGAGCAGGTTCTGTCGGCCCACTTCCCCGCCGCAGGCGCCGATCTGCGGGCGTCGATCCTCGAACTTCAGGCGATCAACGAGCGCCTGTGGACCATCGAGGACGATATCCGCGACTGCGAGCGGATGGGTGATTTTGGCGCCTCCTTCGTCGCCCTCGCCCGGGCCGTCTATCTGACCAACGACGAGCGGGCGCGGGTGAAGCGCGCCATCAACACCGCGGTCGGCTCGGCCTTTGTCGAGGAAAAGAGCTATCGGGACGTGACGTGAGCCCGGCGGCACGCGACATCGCTCAGGCCACCGTGCGAACGGAGCCAGATCCTGCACCGCCCGCGGAACAGATCCTGGCCGCATGGCTTGTCTGGCGCTCCGGACGGCGCGGTCCGATTGGCGACCTTTCCGAGAATGCCATCGACTGGATGGCGACGGTTGCGCTGGCGGCCCGCGACTTCGCGCTCCCGATGCTGGCGACCGTTCTTGACGATGCCGGCGTCCGGGACCGGGTGCCGGCCGATGCCGCCTCCTATTTGGACTACGCGCTCGCCGCCAATGCCGATGGCAATGCCGCGATCCGCATGCAGGTGCTGGCCATCGGCGAGGCGCTCGACGCGGCCGGCGTGACGGGCGTTCTTCTCAAGGGCGCCACCTGGCTGTTCCAGGCAGGCCCCGCTTCAGGCGACCGCATGATGCGGGACATCGACCTGCTGGTCGCCTCCCGCGATCTCGACACGGCGATGCGTTCGCTGGCCCTCGCCGGTTTCCTGCCGTCGGGCACGATCGGCACCGAGCAGGCCCATATCCACGAATGGCCGCTGGAACATGCCGAACACCCGGTCAGCGTCGAGGTTCACACCGCCCTGTCCACGCGCACCCGCATGCTGTCGGGGCCGGACATGCTCGCGGAAGCCGTATCCGTCGCGCCGGGTCTCGCCATTCCCTCGCCGCGCCACCGCATTCTGCACAACGTCATTCACGGCGAGATCGTCAACGGCAATCGCGCAGGCGGCATCATCGACCTGCGCGAAGCGATGGACCTCGGGCGCCTCATGCAGGCCTCCATGGCAGGGCTGGACTGGGCCGCGCTCGCCCGCGAGGCCGACGAACGGGGCATGGGCGCTGCACTGGCCGGCGGTCTCCACAAGGCGTCCTTCGTCTCGGCCTGCCCGGTGCCGGAGCCGTTCGCGCGGGACGGGCGCGGCCGGCGGCACTTGTCGCGGTGCCTGATACAGCGCCGCCGGCCCCGGCTGGACCGCCTTCTACGCCCGCTCGCCAACCTGTCGCGCGGCCTTGCCTGGGAGCGCGACGCCTTTGCCCTGGGGCTCGGCGAGCGGCGCGATGTCGGCGCCCGCCTCAAGGTCAACCGCCGCCGCATCGTGCGGGCCTGGACGGGCCTGGGAAGGCTGTTGCGGGGATGACCGGGACATCATACTCCGAACCGTCGCCAAACCCTCCGCTGCACGCCGGCGGGGACACCGCCAAGGGTCGACCATGATCATCTCGATGCCTTCGTTTGGCACAGCAACGGACGCGCCGGCCGCGACACTCGCGTTGCGGCGGCGCGAGGCTCTCGGCCTCGACCATGCCGGGCGGCATGAGGATGCGGTCGAGGCATGGCGCGCCGTCCTCCATGCAAGCCCCGACGATGCCGACGCGGCCCATGCACTGGGCAGCGCGCTCGCCGCCCTCGGCCGCCATGCCGAAGCGCTGGCCAGTTTCGAGCGGGCGCTTCAGTACGCCCCCTCCGCCGAGGCCAGCAAGATGGCGCTCGCCCGATCCCTTCTCGCGCTGGGACGGCACGCCGATGCCCGCGTCAACTTCGAGGACATTCTGGCGGCGCGCCCGGAGGATGCCGACGCCCTGTCCGGACAGTCCGCCTGCCTCCGTCTCGCCGGCAAGCCGGACATGGCGCTCGCGGTCGCGGAGCGCGCCGCCGGGCTTGCGCCCGACCACCCGCGGGTTCTGCTTGAACGCGCCCGGGCGCTCGCCGACCTCAAGCGCGGCGACGAGGCGACCGCGGCGCTCGAGGATCTTTGCCACAGGCACAAGGATCAGTTGGAAGCCGCGCAGCTCCTCGCCCGATACCTTGTCGAGGCAACGCGCCCAGCGCCCGCGATCGACCTGCTGAAAACGGTGGTCGCGGCGCGCCCGGACGATGCGGGCGCCTGGCAGGAACTCGCCTGCGCCCTGTCCGCCAACAAACAGCTTGGCGAAGCGCTGGATGCGTTCCGGAGAGCGCTCGTCCTCAAACCGACCTTTGCCGCGGCGCATGCCAATATGGCCATGGCGCTGGCCGATCTCGGTCGTCTCGACGAGGCTGTCCTGTCAATCGACCGGTCGCTGTCCATCGAGCCCGATTCACGATCCGTGCGCTTCACCAAGGGCTGCATTCACCTCACGCGGGGCGAGTTCGGGCCCGGATGGGCGGGATACGAACACCGGTTCACCAAGGAGAGCCAGAAGGGCGCGCGGGAGGACGTGAATGCCGCGCCCTGGCTGGGCGAATCCCTCGCAGGCCGGTCGATCCTCGTGCTCGGCGAACAGGCCAACGGCGATTACATTCAGTTCGCTTCGCATTTGCCGCGTCTCACCGCGCTGGGTGCGAAAGTGTCCTTCTTCACCCCCCAGCGGCTGAAGCGGCTGTTCATGGGGCTCGCGGGCGATGTCGAGATCATCCCCTCGCTGACCCCCGGCATGCGCTTCGACCATCAATGCCACCTGATGAGCCTGCCGGACCGGTTTCACCGTATCGGCGAACCGATCCCGACGACGCCGTGGCTCTCGGCGGAACCCGGCCTCGTCGAGAAATGGCTGGCCCGAATCGGGTCGGAGGGTTTCCGGGTCGGAATCGCCTGGCGCGGCAGCAACAACGACAGCCGCTCATTCGGCGCGGACGAGTTCGCGCCGCTGGCCGCGATTCCCGGCGTCCGCCTGATCAGCCTCCATACCGAGGCGGCGGTCGGCGACCTGCCGCCGCTTGTGAACGGGCACAGGATCGAGACGCTCGGCGAGGATTTCGATTCGGGCGAGGACGGATTTGTCGATGCCGCCGCGGCCATCGAATGCCTCGACCTGGTGATCTCGTGCGACACGTCGATCGCGCATCTCGCCGGTGCCCTCGGCCGTCCGGTCTGGACGGCCCTCAAGACCGCCCCGGAATGGCGCTGGCAGCGCGGAACATCGACATCCGTCTGGTATCCGTCGATGCGGCTGTTCAGGCAGTCATCGCCCGCCTATTGGCACGACGTATTCGGCGCAATGGAAGGCGAACTGCGCCGACTCGCAATACCTGCATAGACGCCGCCCCCGAGGAGCGGCCGCAGAGCGCCTAAGTTGGCGTCGACGTCGTGGTCGTCGTGGTGCTGGTCGTGGTCGTGCCCGACGTGGCCTGAGCGCGCGCGCGCCCGGTCGCCGACAGCATGAGCGCGACAGTCGGCGGCGTCACGGCCGCAAAGCGGCCCGCCTTGTCCAGAAACTGGCGACGGTCGCGGTCCGACACCTTGTCCATCGGATTCTTGGGCGCCACGCGAAACCTCCGGCCGTTGATCAAAGACCCGAGACCACTATCCGTCAGGCTTCCCTAACGCAAGCTTGAAAAATCGGCACCGTTGATAAGTTCCGATGCAGACTGCGAATCTCCGAAGCCAAGCGCGTAGTAATTCGTGCTCTCGTGCCAGGATATGAGCCGGGTAACGTCCGCCTCGCCAAATCCCGGCGGCACGTAGATGCACTGCGCGAGAAGCCACCGCAGGCCGTCAGCTGGCGAAATCGGCATCAGTTCGGTCGCGGAGCCGGGCCGGTACTGGGGAAAGACGACCGTCCGCAGCGTCATCCGCCGGGCATCCAGCGGCAGCGGCAGGAACTTCACCCTGCGGCCGAATCGAACGTGCTCCATCGCATCGCCGAGCTGCGGGAAGGCCGATGCGATCAGGTCGTAATTGTCGCTCTTCACGCACGGCCGGAATGGCAGGCCGCGCCAGCCGAGATCGCGGTCGAGCAGGGCCATCTCGTCCGTCAGGAGAGACCAGCCGGCTTTTGCCAGCGCGATAGCCAGCGTGGTCTTGCCCGAGCCCGACGGCGCGGAGAGCAGAACCGACCGGTCGCCCTGCGCCAGCAGCGCGCCGTGAAAGGCCAGGAAATGCGGCACCCGGGGGACGATGTCCTGAACGATGCGCCGCTCCACATCCGGGACGATCGTCGCCATGGTTTCGACCGTCGCCGGGTCGCCGCCGCTCTCGACGCGCAGGCGCTCGCCGTGCGGCGTGACCCGCACCCACAGGTCTTCGGCGCTCACCGGCGCCAGCGCCGGGATCATCCGATCGCCCAGAAGCGCATCGATGCCGTCCAGAACGGCTTCAGGCGCGTCGACATGGACCGGCTGGCCGAGCAGGCGATAGACGACCCCCGCGCCGAAGGGGCGCGGAGCCATGACATGCGGCTCGGCCGGTGCATCGACCGCTTCCGCCGCATCCCGCAGGATCGACTCGGCGAACGACGCGACGGCAAGGTCGTGCCACTCGCGCGCGGTGGCGGGCTCGAGCGAATAGGTCGCGGCGAGCCGCGCCACGGTCTCCGCCTGGGTCGCGCCCTCGGACAGGTCGCGCCAGACCAGCGCCGCCGGAGCATTCAGCCCGTACAGCCGGCGAACACGGTCGAGATAGACGATCCCGCCATCGGCAATGGGAAAGAAACTGGCGCCGCGAACCGGCAATCCCGGTTCAGGCGGCGACAAGGCGCTCGCCCCTGCTGAGGCGGCCCGCGAGCAGGATGACGGGAGATGGCGCGGGATCGCCCGCCTCGATGGCCGCGCCCGCTTCACCCGGCGGCGCCAGCAGAATATCGCCCTCGATCAGAACGAGACCACGCGTGATGCCCTCGTCGGCGAGCCGGACCGAAAGCCCGAGCGGCGCTTCCACCACGACCAGCACATCGAGCAGGACATCTGCCTGATCGCGCGCTGGAAGCGCGAGGGCAGCGCCCTCGCCGGCCCGGATCAGGCGCATGTCGAGATGGGTTCCCCCGTTTGCATCGACGCCGAGGGCGGCGATGCCCCGCGCGGCGGCAGCGACCAGCGCATCGACGACGGCGGCGGGCAGCGATTGCGGGTCGACCATGTCCCGCACACCCGGTGCGGGATGGCCACGGCCTTCGACTTCGGGAAGCTTCATGGCTTCCGCCATCGCCTCGCCGGGCAGCGCCGCCGGCAGCAGCAGGAAGCGTGGCGGCCGCAAGGGCAGCGAGCCAGGCCGAGGTGTATTCGGTGCCGCCGGCACCTGTCGGACGGAAACTGCGACCAGCGACGTGCGCGGGAAATAGAGGCGTTCGCCGGCGCGATTCTCCACCTGCACCAGCCCGTCCGGCGGCAGATTGGCATCGACGGTCGCGCCGGGCAGCGCCGAGACGACCCCGATCACCATCGGGTCGTCCTCGTCGCAGACGAATTCCCACGCGTGGCCACCCGCCAGCGACAGCTTGATCGCGACATCCATCAGACGCGTATGCCCTACGCGGCCGGTCGAGCGCAACGGCTACATGACGCAGCGTCCGCGGCCATCCCGCCGTGGCGGGATGAGTTCAACCGGCGGTGACCGGCTCGGCCTGCTTGCGGATCACATAGGCGGCGATGCCCTGGATGGTGTCGAGATTCTCGGGCAGCAGCTCGCTGTCGTCCACCGCGATCCCGAAGGTCTGCTCGATGAAGCCCACGACCTCCAGTACGCCGGTGGAATCGATGATGCCCTTGTCGATCAGCGATGTGTCGTCGCGCAGCGCCGCCACGTCGCCGACGTAGAAATTTGCGGCCAGGAAGGCGCGGACCTGATCCCTGCAGGCGCCAAGCGCCGCCGTTTCTCGCATCATCGGTTCACCCTCCTCATGACAAGACGTTCTTCGGCTGGAAATGGATCCCGCTCATGACAGAGCCCGCTTGTTGATCTTTGCCGTATCGGTTTTCGGCAGGCTGGAGACGATGTCGATGTGCTTCGGCACCATGAAGGTCTCGAGGCGCCGGCGGCACTCGTTGCGGATCTGCGCCTCGCCTATCGCCGCTCCCTGCTCCATCACCACGAAGGCCTTGACTGCCTCGCCGAGCAGGTCGTCGGGAACCCCGATGACGGCCGCCTCCTTGACGCCGGCAATGCCCATCAGGACATTCTCGACCTCCTTCGGCGCGACCTTCTCGCCGCGCGACTTGATGATCTCGTCGCTGCGGCCGACGAAGTAGAGATAGCCCTCCTCGTCCATGCGGCAGTAGTCGCCGGTGTGCAGGACCTGCTCGCCGGGCAGCGGTCCGGGCTTCAGCTTCTCGGCGGTCGCCTCGGGCTTGCCCCAGTAGCCCTTCATCACGGTCGCGCCGCGGATCACCAGCTGCCCGACAAGACCGGGCCCGAGCCGCCGGCCGCCCTCGTCGACGATCCACATTTCGGTGTTCGGAATGGCGATGCCGACGCTTTCCGGCTTCCGGTCGATATCCTCCGGCGGAAGGTAACTACAGCGCTTGCACTCCGTGAGGCCGTACATCGAATAGATGCGGGCGGCCGGCAACAGTTCCCGCAGCATCTGGATGTGCTTCACCGGCAGCGCCGCGCCGGTATTGGTCACGTAGCGGATGCTGGCGAGGTCGCTGCTGCGGAGCGATTTCAGGCCGAGCAGCGTGGAGAAGACCGTGGGCACGCCGGGAAGCCCGGTGACCCTCTCCTCGGACAGGACCCGGATCGTCTGTGCCGGAAAGGCGAAGGAGCGCTCCAGCACCAGCCGCGCGCCGACACTGAAAGCCATGATCATCTGGTAGAGGCCGTAATCGAAAGCCAGCGGCAGGACGTTGAGGATCACCTCGTCCTCGCGCAGCTCGAGATAGGAGGCGATCGACGCGCAGGCGGTGAGCATGTTGCGGTGGGTCAGCATCACGCCCTTGGGATCACCGGTCGATCCCGACGTGTAGACGATCGCCGCCAGGTCGATGTCGATGCAGCGCGGCACCGGCGGCGCGCCGTGCGCCGTCGTCGCCACCTCCCACCGGACCGCGCGCGGCAGCCTGACCGGCTCTGAATCGCCGGCCTCGCCGCTGACCACTACCCGTTTCAGGAAGGTCGCGCGGCGAACCGGGTCGCCGAACGCCGCATGGAGGTGCGCATCGGTGATGAACGCCGCCGGCCGGCAGTCCTGCAGGAGGTAGTCGAGCTTGTCGGCCTTGGTCAGCGGATTGATCAGGCAGGCCACCGCATTGGCCTTCAGCGTCGCCCAGAAGCCGACGACCGCCTCGACCGTGTTGTCCGCGAAGATCATCACGCGGTCGCCACGGGCTACCCCCGCAACGGCCAGATGAGCCGCCAGCGCGTCGGAGCTTGCATCGAGCTCATCATAGGTGACGCGGCGTCTGCCGCAGACGAGAGCGACCTTTTCCGGGCTCCGGCAGGCCGAACGGATGAGGTGGTCATGCAGCAACGGAACGGCGGTATCCATCACGCGAAGGCCTCTGCGCGGTGCAGTTGGTCGATGTCGGTCGCCAGCGCCGGAAGCCTTGCGGCATCCGGACGGCTGGCGACGAACTGGTGGTGCAGCAACTGGGTCGACAGCACGCCGACCAGTGCCATGTTGTCGGAATTGGAGAGATCGCCGCCGCCATCCTTCTGATGCTTCCGGCATTTCGAGACGAGGCGCATGACGGCGGCGGGGTCGAACACGTTCGCATCGCGAAGCGCCGCCTCCGACAGCATGTCCCCGACATAGTCAGGCGCGCCCGCGCCGAAGAAGCACAAGGCGTTGGGCGCGCGATAAGGCTGCTTCTTCCGCGCGACGATCTCCGGTGGGACGAGCGGCGCGGCGACGCGCTTGAGGACGTGCTTCTCGTCGAGCACGCGCAGCTTGTGGGTGGCCGGCAGGGCGTTCGCCACGGCCATGACGCCCTCGTCCAGGAAGGGGAAGCGGCCCTCGACAGAATGGGCCATCAGCATCCGGTCGCCCTGCGCCGACAGGAGATAGCCCGACAGCAGCGTCCGCATCTCCAGATACTGGTCCTGCGCCAGCGGCCCCCAGCGCGCGAATGCCTGCGGCAGGCCGTCGATGAGCCTCGCCACGGCGTCCTCGCCCGCGACGCGCGCGCCCAGGTCGGCGGAGAACAGCCGCTTGATCGCGCCGGTCGTCCGCCAGCGCGTATCGTGGCCGAAGCCGGGATCGGCGCTGCCGGCAAGGCCGTGCCCGAAAAACTGCCGCGCCATGGCCTGCTGGCGGACGGGCGAACGGGACAGATAGGGGTAGAGCCGCTCGATCAGCCGCCAGCGCCAGGCGGAATCGGGACGGGACGCCCAGAAGCGCCGGACCTTCGCCTCGCGGAACAGATCGTAGCCGGCGAAGACCTCATCGGCCCCCTCGCCGGTGAGCACCACCTTGATGCCGGCCTCGCGCACCATCCGCGACAGCAGGAACAGCGGCGCGGGCGCGGTCCGCAGGATCGGCCGCTCGCCGTGGCGGATCACATCGGGGAAGACGCGCGCGATGGCATGCCGCTCGACGACGAGCTCGTGATGTTCGCTCCCGGTCCGGCCCACCATCAGGCGCTGGAAATCCGTCTCGTCGTACTCGGCATCGGCGAAGCGCAGCGAGAAGGTCTGGAAGCGCTCCCCCGCGAAGCGCCGGCCCATGGCGGCGACGAGCGAACTGTCGAGGCCGCCGGAGAGATAGCTGCCGACCGGTACGTCTGATCGGACCATGCGCAGCGACACCGCCGCGTCGAGGGCATCGCGCACCATCGCCACGGCGTCGTCCAGCGAGCCGGCGAAACCGTCGCCGGAGCCTTCGGGAAAGCGAGGTTGCCAGAAGCAGCGCTCGCGCGCGGTACCGCCCCGATAGATGCGGACATGGCCGGGCGGGAGTTCGCGGATGCCCGCAAAGACACCCTGCGGCGCGACGGGCGCCCATAGCGTGAAGATCTGGTCGAGCCCTGCCGGATCGAAAGCGCGGGGAATTGCCGGGTCGGCCGCGAAGATCGCCTTCACCTCGCTGGCGAACAACACGCGGCCGCCATGTTCGCAAAGGTAGAGCGGACAGATGCCGGTTCGGTCGCGCGACAGGATCAGGCGGCTTTCCATCGGCTCCCAGAGCGCCAGGGCCCACTGCCCCCTCATTCGCTCGAAGGCCGCCTCGCCCCAGGCGCGCCAGGCCTGGACGATCACCTCGGTATCGCTCCGTGTGCGGAACCGATAGCCGAGCGCCGCCAGTTCGGCGCGCAACTCGACATAGTTGAATATCTCGCCGTTGAAGACGATCCACGCCGCGCCATCGGCATCGGACAATGGCTGGCCGCCACCGTCGATGTCGATGATCGACAGCCGGGCATGGGCAAGGCCCGCCCGCTCGTCGCGATAGATGCCCTGTTCGTCCGGTCCACGATGGACGAGCGTCCCGGCCATGCGGATCAGCGCGTCGCGCGCGGGAGGCGGTGCCGACGCGCTGAGTGACACGATCCCCGCCATGCCGCACATCGCATCACTCCGTGGCGACCGGAGCGACGAGCAGGGACCGCGCATGGAGATAGCGCGAGGCGCGGCGCTTGGCCTCGATGTCCCGGAACGCCCGCCGCACCTGTTCGGCGGTCAGGCTGGTGGCGGCCGCGACGGCCTCGGCGGCAATGCCATGGTCGGCGGCATAGAGGCAGAGGTCCATCAGGTCGTAGGGCAGCGCGAAGTAGAACTCCTCCTGGCTCTGCGGCATCGAGAACGTGTCGGTGGTCGGCGGCCGCTGACGGATCTCCTCCGGCACGCCGAGATGCTCGGCGAGCTGGTAGACCTGCGTCTTGTAGAGATGCGCGATCGGCATGGCGTCGGCCATCCCGTCGCCCTGTTTGACGAAGAAGCCCTGATCGTGCTCCAGCCGGTTGGGCGTGCCGATCACCGCATAGCGAAGGCGGTCGGCGTGGTAATATTCGCTCATCTTGCGCAGGCGCTGCTTGTAGTTCGTCGCCGCGACGAGCTTGAGATAGGCATCCGGTGGCAGGCGCACGGTCCTGACAATGCCTTCAGGGTCCTGCACCGTCAGGCGCGTGATGTTGATGCCGGTGCTCTCGCGGATCGACGGCAGGACCAGCTTGCATTTCCAGCCGTCGCCATAGTCCGGCACCACCGCGCGGATCGCCTCTTCCTGCCGGCGATAGGCGCCGAGGGCGCCGAGGGCCGGCCCGATATCCTCGACCATCGTTTCGATACCGAGCGCCGCCGCGATGACGCATCCGAGCCTCAGCGAGTCGCCGGAGGAATGGTGCTCCGGCATCAGCAGGCCGAGAACCTTGTCGCGCCCGAACGCGCGCGCGCAGAGCGCCGCGACGACCGAACTGTCGACGCCGCCGGACAGGCCGACGACCGCGCCACGGCGGCCGAGAGTGGCCAGAACCTGCCCGGAGAGCACCTTCACGATGCGGTCGGTTTCCGCCGCCGCATCGAGCCTCAGGATGTCCCTGTCAAAGGCCCGGTAGCGCGCGACGGAGGCCGCCCGGTTCATGACGCCGCTCCGCGCAGCGCGAGTTCAGTCGGCGCATAGGAGCGTACCACCGCCGCCTCGATCAGCGGATGGTTGCGGGTCAGGTGCGGCTGCATGATCAGGTCGATATGACCGCCGTCGATGGCGACGACATCAAGCCTGGCGAACAGGCCGTCCCAGCCGAGATGCTGCGGCATGTCCTTGCGCGCGCAGCGGAACAATGTGGCGGTCAGCGGCAGTGATGCCTTCGGCTGGTCCAGCCAGCGAAAGAACGCCCGCGAGCGCAGCACCTCCTGCAGTTCGAGCGTGATGCGGAAGCGCGTGGCGTTGAACTGGTTGTTGCCCTTGCGATCGACCATACGCGCGAGCAGGCCCTCGCAACCGAGCCGGGCCGCGACCTTGGCCAGGCCGCGGCACGCCATCCGCGCGGCCGTCACCTGGCTGGTGCGGATGCGCTGCACGGTGCGCGAGAAGGTCTCGCGGTATTCCGAGCGTTCGCCGAGGATGCTCGTGTCGAGAATGCCGAGGAACCGCACCGAGCGGCCGCTCTCCAGCAACCGGCCGGCAACCTCGAAGGCCACGGCGCCACCGAGCGAATGGCCGAGAAGGCGGACGGGTCCGCCCGGCTGCTTGCGCCCGATCTGCTCCATGGCATCGTCGGCCATGGCGGCCAGCGAGGCGCGCCCGGCCAGCATCATCCGAAGATCCGGGTAGCGGACGGGGACGATCTGGGCGGTTCCCGCCATCGCCCCCGCGAGCGCGGCGAGGCTTCGGCCATAGCCGACCGAACCCGGGAACAGGAACACGAAGGGGAGGCCGGTTTCACGCACGGCACCGCGCCTGGCCTGCGCCGCAGCCCCGGGTGCCCGCGGCATCGATGCCTCCAGGCGGTGTTCTCCCGATGCCGTTCGCAGATGCGCCGGAGCCATGGCCAACCCCGCTGACAGTCCGGCTCATTTTTTCCGATGCCCGGTCCGGAGCTTCATCATCCGTTTGAACGACGCATCGCCCCGGCGCTGCCCGCGAGCCCTTCCGGAGCCAGTTGGATGGTCACTCCAAACGCACGGTGGCCGCCTTGTGCGGAGAGGCAGATTTCGCGATCAGGACCGGCGCGAATGACCGAGGACGACCCGTCCCTCGCCTTCGCCATTGGCGACCGTCGAAACCGCCTCGTAGGCGGCGCTGCGCTCGAACAGGCCAGCGACCTGACGATCCTGTCCGAGGCCGACCTCGAACAGCAGAACGCCTCCGGGACGCAGGAAGACCGGCGCTTCCTTGAGCACCTTCATGTGGATGCTGAGCCCGTAGGGACCGGCCGCGAAAGCCTCGCGCGGCTCGCGCGCTAGCAGGTGCGCCCGGTCGCCCTCCAGCCGCTTCTCGGAGATGTAGGGCGGGTTGCACACGATCGCATCGACGGCCTTCTCAAGCCCCTGGCCGGACAGGGCGCCGAACAGGTCGCCGCGTGACACGGCGACGCGATCGCCGAGGCCGAGATTATCGACATTGCCCCGCGCGACATCGACGCATTCCTGCGTCAGGTCGCAGGCCCATATCCGCGCTTCCGGAAGCCGCACCGCGATGGCGCAGGCGAGATTGCCGGTGCCGCAGCACATGTCGATGACCAGCGGCGCCGCGACGTTCATGCTCCGCAGCGTCTCGATGGCGGTGGTGCCAAGCAGTTCGGTTTCCGGTCGCGGCACGAGCGCGCCCGGCGCGACGAGCAGCTTCAGCCCCATGAAGGTCGTCCGGCCGCTGGCATAGGCCTCCGCGACCTCGTCGTCCCCGATCACGCGCACTGCATCCTCCGGGGTTCCCCGGTCGTCGCCCAGGCTGCCCGGACCAGGCCGGTGGGCGAGCCTGCCGCCATTCGGAGTACGGCAGCCAGAGCGCAGAGGGATTAGCGCTGCCTCTTAAGGATAGCCGCGGCGGATGCGAGAACACCGCATGCCATCACGGCGCGGGCGCGACGAAGCCCAGCGAAATTCCGCCGGGATTGCCGGCCGGCACCCGGCCGCCGGACCACAGCGCTCCGGCGCAGGCGACGGCGGAATCGATATCGCGGGTCGCGATGTCGATGGCGACGACACCCTCGCTCCGCGCGCCCGCGAGGGCGTGCGCGGAGAGCTGCGCCTCGAGAGCGGCCCGGGTGGCGAAACGGATGTCGGCCCGTCCGCGCCCGCCGCCGACCACGAGAGCGTCACTCTGGGGGGCCGCAACGACAGCGCGTCCGACCGCACGGCTGAACGCCCGCGCCTCACGGGCCGGATCGGCAGCCGCGACGAAGATCGTTGCGATCCCGACGGCGCCATTGCGATGACTGGTCAGTTCCGGGAGCCAGACCCACTCGGGCGTCACGTGGTGGCAGACGAACAGGCCGATGCCTGCCGTCCGCACGGGCGCCGGCCAGCGGACAATGCCGAAGCGGGCCTCGCCGCGCGCTCCATCGGCGCGTTCGACCGCGCGGCCGAACAGGCCCGGTCTGACCGTCCCGCTTCCCTGTGCGCTGATGAAGGCTGCGGCGGCGTCCGCGTCGTCGGCCGCCAGCGCGAGATGCTCGACGCCGTCGCCGCCGGTGAGGAAGCCACGCGTCGGCTCGCTATAGGCCGTCGGCTCGGCCACGCCCAGAAGCTCGACATAGTCGTGCCCGAGCATGATCGTGTGATTGGCCGTGCCGAGTTCGCGCCCGTGATAGCCCCGCGGCGACAGCGTGAAGCCGAGGACCGACCAGCTTGCCGCAGCCGTCGCGAGATCCGCGACGGCGACGACGATGTGGTCGAGCCCGCCGATCGGGCTGGCCGGCTCGGCCTCGCTCACGGCTCCACCACGACCTTGCCCATGACGGCACGCTTGTCGAGAACCGACATGGCGTCGACCGCGCGGTTCAGCGTGAATCGCTCCGGGTGCAGCACGGGCTTCAGCTTGCCGCTCTTCACAAGGTCGAGGAGGTCGACGACGTCCTGCCGGCTCCAGCCGTTCGAGCCGATAATGTTCAGCTCGAACGTCCAGATGAAGCGGATGTCCTCGGGCGGATTGTAGCCGGCCGTCGCGCCGCAGGTGAGAAGCCGCCCGTCGCGCTTCATCACCTTGAGCGACCTCGTCCAGGTGTCGCCGCCGGTGAAGTTGACGACGACGTCGATGCCCTTGCCCTCGTCCTGGAAGACGCGGGCGCGGCCGAACCTGGCCTGGCAGGCCTTCACGAAATCCTCGGTCGCATAGTTGATGCCGAAATCCGCGCCAATCTCGGCGAGACGCGCAAGCTTCTCGTCGGACGAGGCACAGACCGCGACCTCCGCGCCGGCCAGCTTGGCGAGTTGTACGCAGCAGGTGCCGACGCCGCCGGACGCGCCAAGGATCAGCACGCTCTCGCCGGCCGAGACCTTGCCGCGCGCGATCATCATCCGGTAGGCGGTGCCATAGGCCACCGGCAGGGCGGCCGCTTCGGCATAGCCGACGGCGGCATCGAGCGGAACGAGCTGGTGGACGGGGATGCGGACATATTCCGCAAGGCCGCCGTCATAGGTCTCGCCGGTGAGGCCGCCCTTCACCCGGTCGATCGGGTCGACCAGCACGCGGTCGCCGACCTTGAAGTCCCGCACATCGGAGCCGACGGCAACGACGTCGCCGGCAATGTCGATGCCGATGATGATCGGCATGGGCACCTTGATGCCGGGCATGCCGTTGCGCGTGAACACGTCGTGATAGTTCAGCGTACAGGCGCGGACGCGCAGGATGGCGTCCTGCGGGCCCGGCGTCGGATCCGGCCAGTCGGTTCGGTACTCGAAGGCTTCGTTACCCCCGTGCTGCTTCAGCACCATTGCGCGCATGGCTGTTCCTTCCCTTATCCGGCCTGTGAGCCGTAGGTGCCGCGCCCTATGGCGACCAGCGATCCCTTGGCGTCGAAAACGTCGATGTCGCAGACGGCGACCGTCCGCCCGAGCCGGCGCACCATCGCCCTGGCGGCGAGGCGCGGGCCGGTCGCCGGCTTCAGATAGTCGATCCGCAGGTTGATGGTCGGCACGCCGCCGCCGACGGCAGCCGCGACGGCGAGATCGCCGATCGTGTCGATGAAGGATGCCAGCGGCCCGCCGTGGAACTGGTTCGTGCCAGCGCCGCGCTCATGCTGGGCCTTGAGCGGCAGATGGCCCGTGACGACACCGTCGCCGCCAAGGCTGATATCCTCCATGCCGAGGGCCTCGACGGCCGGCGACCTCTGGAACCCCGCGACGATCTGCGCGAACGCTTCCGTGTCCATCACTGCAATCTCCTCATGCCAATGCCTTGTCGGCGCGCTCGCCGCGGGCGCGACGCTCCGCGGCGATGCCGGCCGCGCGGCGCGTCAGTCCGCCGCGGTCCGGCTTGTTGGTGGCGGCGAGCGGAATTTCCGCGACGATCTCGACGAAGCGCGGATGCGCGAAGGCCGGGCCGTTCGCGAGGGCGAAGGCCTTGATGTCGTCCTCGGAAACCGTCAGCCCGGGACGGGGAACGATGAAGGCGAAGGGCAGCGTGCCCTTCACGTCGTCCGGCACCGGCACGACCATCGCCTGGTGCACGGCATCGTGCCGCTCGAGCAGTTTCTCCACCTCGCCGGGCCAGACATTCTCGCCACCGACCACGAACATGTCATCGGCGCGACCGACGAAGTAGAAGAAGCCGTCGGCGTCGCGCCGCATGATGTCGCCGGAGCGGTACCAGCCCTCGCGCAGCGCATCGGCCGTTTTCTCCGGCAGGTTGTGATAGCCCTCCATCAGCGATGGGTTGCGCATGTAGAGCACGCCCTCGTCGGCCGACGGCCCCTCGCGCAGTTCCATCACACCGCCATCGACCGGATAGCCGAGAGCGATGACCGGGCGGGGCTTGCCTTGCGGATGCGGGCCGAAGACGACGGGGCCGGCCTCGGTCGTGCCGTAGCTGTTGGAAAGGATCGCGCCGGGGAACAGCGCTTCGACCTTGTCGATGAGCGCCTGCGTCAGCGGAGCGGAGCCCATCATCACCCGCCGGACCGACGAGAGGTCGAGCGTCGCGAACAGATCCTTCTCGCGCGCGCAGAGGGCGAGCATGGTCGGAACCGAGGTGAGCCACGTCACGCGCTGCCGGGCGACTGCCTTCAGATAGGAGACGGCATTGAACGAGGGCATCAGCACGAAACTCGCGCCGGCCACCAGCGCCATCTTGACGCTGAAGGTCGCGTTCATGTGGTAGAGCGGCGCCGCGACGATGTAGCGGTTGGCGGACACGTCGCCGAACAGCTCAGCGGACTTTGCGAGCCCCCAGAGCTGCGAGGAATGCGACAGCAGCACGCCCTTGGGCTTGCCGGTCGAGCCCGACGTGTAGAGCATCATGCCGACTTCGTGCGGCTCCGGCTTCGCGGCCGTGAAGGGGCCGGGAGCGCGCAGGTCGTCGAACGAACCGCCGGGCTCCATCGCGATGGCCGGCAGATCGGCCGGCACGAGCCGGGCATGGGCGGCATCGTGGAACACCGCCTTCAGCGAGGCGTCGGCAACGATGTAGTCGATGATCTCGGTCGCCAGCTTGATCGAGATCGGCACGGTGACGAGGCCTGCCCGCATCGTGCCGAGGAAGGCGACGACATAGCGCCAGGAATTGAAGCCGAGGATGCCGATCCGGTCGCCGCGCCTGAAGCCGCGCGCGGTGAGCCCGCGCGCCACGGCATTCACCTGGGCGTCGAGCTCGGCATAGGTGAACGACACGGGATTGTCGGGATCACCGACGTCGATGAGCGCCACCTTGTCGGCGCGTCCGGCGATGTCGAAGCAATCCCCGAGATTGCGGGCCAGAAAGTCGGACCGGTCCATTGTCTTGATGCCTCTAGGAGCGCCGCCAGGGCACGAGCGCCCGGTGCGCCGCACGGATCAGTGCTGCGGCCAGCGCCCCAAGGACGCCGAGCCCGATGATCGCCGCGAACATGACGGAGACGTTCAGGTCGGAGGCGAAGGTTTTCACGATATGGCCGAGCCCCTTGGGGCTGGCGATGAACTCGGAAACGACGCAGCCGACGAAGGCGAGAACCACGGCGATCTGGATGCCCGCCATGATGGAATCGACCGCTCCGGGAAGCTTCACGTCGAGAAAGATTCTGGTGCGCGAGGCTCCGAAGGCCCGGTAGAGATCGACCAGCGCCGGATTGGCGCCACGCACGCCAACGATCGTGTTGACGAAGACCGGGAAGAAGCAGAGCAGCGCGACGGTGGCGATCTTCGAGGGCAGGCCGATGCCGAGATAGACCACGATCAGCGGCGCGATGGCGACCGTCGGCATGGACTGCGTGGCGATCACCAGCGGATAGACGGCAAGGGCCAGCGGCCGGATTTCGGCGACGAGCGCGCCAAGGACGATCGCCACGACCACGCCGATGACGAGCCCGGCGGCTGCCCCCTGAAGCGTGAAGAGGGCGTGTTCGTAGAGCGTGCCGACCACCCAGCCCTGATAGAGCGCCTGCCCGACCGCGGAGAGCGGCGGCAGCACGAAGGGCGGCAGCGCGAAGATGCGGATCGCGCCCTCCCAGGCCAGCGCGCAGACGGCGAGCGTCGTCAGCGTGGCCAGGATGGTCTTGAGGCTGTCCGTCATCATGGCGCGCTCCCGGTCGAAGCGGTCGCTGTGGCGCGGTTCCAGAACACGACCCGCCGGTGCGCGAAGCGGACGATGGCGTTGCCGGCGACACCAATGAACCCGAGCGTCAGGATCGCGGCGAAGACGGTCGGCAGGTCGAAGGCGTTGGAGGCGTCCTGGATCAGGAAGCCCATGCCGCGCGTCGCGCCGATGAACTCCATCACGACACAGCCGATCAGGGCGAAGGAGACGGCGACCTCCAGCCCCGCGAAGATGGTCGGCGCGGCCATCGGCAGCTTCACCTCCATGAACCGGGCGAAGCGCGAGGCGCCGGCGGCGCGCATGAGGTCGAGCAGATTGGCATCGGCCGCCCGAAAGCCGACGAGGCCGTTCACGAAGACCGGGAAGAAGCAGATCAGCGCGACGAGCAGCGTCTTGCCTTCGAGACCGAAGCCCGCCCAGAGAAACACCAGCGGCGCGACGGCCACCTTCGGGATCGCTTGGATCGCGGTCAGAGGCCCGATCAGAAAGCGCTCCACCGGACGAAATTCGGCGATCAGCGCCGCGAGGACCAGGGCGACCAGCGAGCCCGCGACATAGCCGAAGATCGTCGCCTGCAAGGTCGAGTTGAGATGCCGCCACACCAGCGGGTTCTGCGCGCCATCGATCAGCGCCGCGAAGACGCGGCCCGGCTGCGGCAGCAGATAGGACGGCACGGCGCCCGACACCGTGCCGACATGCCAGGCGCCGACGGCGAGCGCGAGCGCCGCCGCCGGGTAGGCGAGATCGACGAGTTGCCGGCGGAGCGCCGTCACGGCATGTCCTCCTTCGGGCGGAACTGCGCGCGCAGGTGGCTTGCGAGCGCCACGAAACGCGGATCGTCCAGCGTCGCGACCGTGCGCGGTCGCGGCAGGTCGATGGCCAGTTCCTCGATCACCCGGCCCGGCCGCGGCGACATGACCAGCACCCGGTCGGAGAGATAGACCGCCTCGGGGATGGAATGCGTGATGAACAGAACCGACTTGCCGGTAGTCGACCAGATGCGCTGGATCTCGTCCATCATGGTCTCGCGCGTCATGGCGTCGAGCGCCGCGAAGGGCTCGTCCATCAGCAGCATCGCGGGATCGTGGATGAGCCCGCGGGCGATGCCGACGCGCTGCTGCATGCCACCCGAAAGCTCGTGCGGATAATGGTCCTCGAAGCCTTTCAGGCCGACGAGTTCCAGAAGCTCCCGCGCCTTGTCGCGATAGGCCTTGACGTCCCGGCCCATGGCGCGGATCGGCACCAGCACGTTGTCGATCACCCGCCGCCAGGGCAGTAGGGTCGGTTGCTGGAACACGATGCCGACATCGGGGCGCGGTCCGGTGACGACCTGTCCCGCGAGGGTCAGGCGCCCCCGCGTCGGCATGATCAGGCCCGAGGCAAGCTTGAGCAGGGTGGACTTGCCGCAACCCGACGGGCCGAGCACGGAGACGAACTCGCCGTCGCGGACACGGAAGTCGAGTCCTTCGAGCGCGGTCAGCGGTCCTCGGCTCGTCGCATAGACGAGCGCGACATCATCGACGATCAGTCGGTCCATCGAAGCCTCAGCGCGCGGCGCGTGCAGCGGCCTCGATGGCGGCAGGGTCGATGCCGCGATTGATCTCGGCCAGATGCTCGCCGGTCGTCAGCCGGGAGAGGTCGAGGTCGGAGCGCTGGATCTGGCCCTCGGCGCGCATGACATCGATCAGACGCTGCCAGGAGCCATCCGGGAACTGCCCGTACTGCCGGGCGGCGCCAGCCGGGAAATCGTCGATCTGCACGCGATCGGTCATCACGACACGCGATTGCGTCGCAAGCTCCGCGGCCTCCTGGCCAGCCGGGGGCCGGGAGGCCGGCACGGCCGCCCACCAGCTCCGCGCGCAGGCTTCCGGATTGGCCTTGCAGGCGATCCAGGACTTGATCATCGCGCGCCCGAAACCGATGGCGAGGCGCGGGTTGTCGCGCAGGGTCTGTTCGCTCGCGACCCAGCCGTTCGAGAACAGCGAGCGGAACGCCTCCGGCATGGGCAGGCGGCGGATCTTGATGCCCGCGATTTCCATCCGAAGATGCTCGCCGACGAAGAGGTTGAGAGCGTCGACCTCGCCCGTCTGCATCCGGCGCCATGCGGCCGCGCCAAGCCCGACTGGCAGCACCTCGACATCACGCTGCCACGCGATGTTCTGGCTGGCGAGCATGGCGCGGGACAGCGGCAGGTTGCCCCATGTCAGCGCGCCGACGCCGAGCTTCTTGCCTTTGAGGTCTGCGAGCGTCCGGATCGGACTTGCCTCGGGCACCACGAATTCAAAGGTCTGGCTGCGCAGCCAGTTCATGAAGAAGCGCACCGGCATCGGCTCGCCGCGCGCGAGCGCGATGATCGCGAGGTCGGGATTGGCATAGCCGAAATGAACCTGCCCTGCCGCGACTTGCGGCAGCAGGACGGCGGAGCCGGTCACGCCCACGCGCTCGAGCACCATGCCCTCCTCGCGGAAATAGCCGAGCTGCTCGCCGAAGGTGAAGAACGCGAACTGCACGTTCCAGGGTGCGGGATGGCCGACCACGACGCGCTGCTGGGCAGAAGCCGGGGCCGCCGCAAGACCGCCGGCCAGCGTCATCAGAACGAAGGAAAGCACACGCAAGATGGGTTGGGACAACATCAGATCACCAGGCTCTCGAGCAGCGAGTTCGGGATGGCCGCGCGGGCCTTCGATCTCGTCGAGCCTACGGAGCAAGGCTCCCCGGGCAATCTCTATGTCTTGCGATCCTAGCTGAATCTTGCGGTGATGTTCCCGCCGCGTCAACGGCCCGCCTCGCGCCACGCGCGCGGAGTGGTGCCGAAACGCTTGCGGAACAGTTCGCCGAAGCGGCTGGCCGAGGCGAACCCCGTTGACTGCGCAATGTCGGCCACCGGGCGGCGGGTGCTCATGAGCAGTTCGCGGGCCTTGGCGAGCCGGTGCTGAACCACCCAGTCGTGCGGCGTATAGCCGGTCGCCGACTTGAACATGCGCGAGAAATGAAACTTCGAAAGGCCGGCGGCCAGGGCCATGTCGTCGAGCGTCACCGGCCGCGCGCCCTTGGCCTCGATAAAGTCGATCGCGCGCCGGATGCGCCAGTGCAGCCCGCTGGCCGCATCGATCTCCCGGCGGCCTCCCGCGCGCATCAGCGCGGAGACGATCAGCCCGATGGACTGGTCGCAATAGAGGTCGTCGAGATCGTCCACCGCCCGCCCGCTGGTATGCGCATCGACCAGTCGGCGGATGAGCACCGCGATCACCGGGTCTTCGGCGGCGAGATGCGAACCGTCAACGACGGCAGCCTCGTTGCCGACGCCGGCACTCGCCAGGAATTCGCGAACCCAGCGCCGTGGAACAGCGACGCTCGGAAAGCGGTAGGTGCCGTTCCAGGCGGCGAAGCGGTTGCAGCTCCACGGGATTGCATAGACCGAGCCGGGCTTGATCTTCAGCCGCTCGAAGCCGTCACCACGGTCCCGCTCCATGGTGAACGGGCGGCTGACGTCGAAAATGCCGACGACGAGATCGTCGAAGCCGCTCAGCCAAAGCCCGGCATTCGGCTTGCACGCGGCGAGCGACACCCATGTCCGCGAGCGCCCGACCGTCGCCTGCGCGACGATGCGGTTGCACTCTCCGTAATCGTCCGTCGCTTGTTCAAAGCGGTTCATGGGAACGATCCCGCCCGAGGTTCGAGCCGAGTATAGGCCGCATGGCGCGGCGCGCTCAATGGACCGTCCGGGCTGCGCGAATGGCTGTCTGTCGCCGGCACGGCCGCGCGGGGCTCAGCGGCCGACGCCGAGCAGTCCGGGAATGGCAGCGAGATCGGCTGTATGGATCGTCGCTAGCGCAGCCTCGGTCTCGCTCCCGAACCCCACCGTGACAAGGCCCGCGGATAGGGCTCCGGGTCGGGCTTACCATCCACGAAGCGCCTATACGGCCGAGGTCGTCTGCAGCGGAGCTCCGGTGATGCCAGGTTCGGGAAAGGCGCTCGTGCGCGCCGAAACGTCCGCAAGCGGTTCTGTCGCAACGAGGCGCTGAAGGACGTCGGCCTTCAGGTCGCGACCGGCGAGGTGCTCGGCGTCATCGCCGACCTCGCCAAGACCGGCATGACCATGGTCGTCGTCACCCATGAGATGGCCTTTGCCCGGCAGGTATCGAACCGCGTCGTGCTCATGGAAAGCGGCAGGGTCGACTGCGAGGCCGATCCGGAGACTTTCTTCCGCGACCAGCCGAGCCCCCGCCTGAAGGCGTTTCTCGCGACAATCCACTGAACCGGCGGCGGCATCGGCGAGCGACGCCGGCCGCCGGCCGCCGGCCTCATTCCAGCAGCGCGGCGATCTCGGAATAGGCGCGACGCCGCGCATGGTCGATCGGCGTCACGCCGGCGCGGTCGGCAATGTCGCGGCGGGCGCCGGCCCGGACGAGATGGGCAACAGTCCTTATGTGGCGGGTGCCGCCGTCGCCGAGGATCACTGCCTCGATGAGCGCGGTCCAGCCGAGATTGTTGACGTGATCGAGCGGTGCCCCGGCATCGATCAGCGCCTTGACGACCTCGACATGACCGAGATGCGCCGCGGCGATCAGCGCCGTGCCAAGATAGGGGCTGGTCACCGCGCGCGGGTCGCCGCCGATCTCCAGCGCGACGCGCATGGTGGCGAGATCGTCGCGCACGGCCGCGATGGTGATCGCGTCATAGCGCTGGCTGTCGAGGGCGCGCGGATCGCCGCCGCCGCGAACGAGGGCGCGCATCGCGTCGCGGTGCCCCACATGGGCCGCGACATGGAGCGGCGTGCGGCCGTGGCGGTCGCGGGCATTGGGATCGGTGCGGCCGGCGATGAGGCGGTCGATCTCGGCGGCATCGCCGCGTTGGGCCGCGGCGTGCAGCCCGCGATAGTCGGCGATCTCCGCCGCCGAGGGCGCGGTCTGGGCGCTGGCGCCGGCCGGCGAGAGGGCCAGGGCGAGCAATGCCAGCAGGGTGGTGACGGATCGCTTCATGCGTGGGCTCCTGCGGCAGGCGCCGGGGGCGTTGTGTCCCCCGGCGGATCTCGGGACGCCTCGGATCAGCGCAGCTTCGCGGCGATCGCCTGGAGGCCGGCATTGGCGCATTCCTCGTCGAGGTGGCCGCCCGGCGCGCCGCCGACGCCGACCGCGCCGATGACCTCTTCACCGGCGCGAACCGGCACGCCGCCACCGAGCAGGAGGAAGCCCTGGATATGCACGAGATTGCGCGCGCCGGCATTGTTGGCGGCGGTCTCGGCCATGGCCGACGTGTTGCCACGGGCGGAGGCGGAGGTGAAGGCCTTGGCGCGGCTCGCATCGATCGTATGCGGGCCGGCGCGATCGGCGCGGACCATGGCGCGGACGATGCCGGCGCGATCGACGACGGTCGCGGTCACCGCGAAGTTCTTGGCGGCGCAGGCAGCGACGGTCGCCTGGGCCAGTTCCACGGCGAGGGCCGAGGAGATGTTGCGCTCCTGCAGGACCTGCGCGCCGGCGGCGGCCGTTCCGGCGAGGACGAGGCAGGCTGCGGCAAGGGTTATCTTCGACATTTGAAATCTCCGGGTCGCGGGGCCATGGACGGCCCGCAGCGCCATCAGTGATGCAGCAGGCGCCGGCCGCGCGGTATCCGCTCGGCCGCGGGCCGGGATCGGTAGCGCTACCGATGTCCGGGGTCCCGCGCACTCAGGCGCAGCCGCACCATGTCGGCGACCGAGGTGGTGCCCAGCTTGTCGGCGATATGGGCCCGGTGGGTATCGACCGTGCGCGGCGAAAGGGTCAGCTTCCGCGCGATCTCCTTGGTCGCGAGGCCGTCCGTGACGAGCGCGAGGATCTCCAGTTCGCGCGACGACAGGCGCTCGATCAGCCGCGCGGCGCGGGTGCCTTCGCTGCGCGAGGCGACGCGGTCGGCGAGCACCGACAGCGCGCCCTGCACGGCGTCGATCAGCACCTGCTCGTCGATCGGCTTGGTCAGGAAATCCACCGCGCCCGCCCGGAATGCGCGGCGGCAGGCTTCGACGTCGCCATGCCCGGTGATGATGATCACCGGCCAGTCGCAGCCGGTGGCGGTCAGGCGCTCCTGCAAGCGCAGGCCCGTGACATGGGGCATGCGGATGTCGATGAGGATGCAGCCCTCGGTGAGACCCGGCAGGGCCTCGAGGAAGGTGAGGCCGTCGGCATAGGAATGGACGGTGAGCCCGACGGTGCGCATGAGGAAGCTCAGCCCGTCGCGCACCTCCAGGTCGTCATCGACCAGATGGACAATTCCCGCCCGGTTCATTCGGCCGCCACCCGGTCGACCTGCCCGCCTGATCGCGCGCGCGGCATGCGCATGTGCAGAACGGCGCCGCCGGCGGGGCCGTTCCCGGCGCCGAGCGTGCCGCCATAGCGCTCGACCAGCGTGGTGCACAGCGACAGGCCGAGACCCATGCCCTCCGCGCGGGTGGTGAAGAACGGCTCGAACACGCGGCCGAGCGCCTCTGCCGTGAAGCCCGGCCCGTTATCGACGATGTCGAGCACGACGCGCCCGGCTTCGTCGCCCCAGCGGATGTCGATGGCCCGTCCGCCACCACGGTCCCGCAGGGCATCCATGGCGTTGCGCACCAGATTGAAGACCACCTGTTCCATGTGGACACGGTCGGCCATCACCAGAGGCTCGCGCGGCGGCGGCGCGATCCGTATCGCGATGCCCGCATGCGCGGCCTCTGCGCCGAGCAGCTGCACGACATCGGCGACCACCGCTGACAGATCGACCTGCTGGATGGTCGGCTGGCCCTTGGTGAGCCATGACCTGAGCCGCCCCAGAATATCGCCCGCGCGCTTGGCATTGCGGGTCGTGGCGTCGAAAGCGGTGGAAATGGCTTCCCGGTCGATCTCGGGTCGCCCGGCGAGGCGCTGGCCCGCCTGGCTGTGGCTGAGGATCGCGGTGAGCGGCTGGGTCAGTTCGTGGGCGATTCCGGAGGCCAGCTCCCCCATGGCGTTGACGCGGCTGGCATGGGCGAGCTTCGCGTCATGCGAGGCGACAAGGGCGCGCAGGCCGGCCTCGCGGGCGGCGCTCCGCGCGTCGAGCAGCCGCTCGACCGCCAGGGCTCCCAGCGCGACGAGGGTCGTCGCCAGAAGCAGCCAGCCCCAGGGGATGGCGGGCAGGGTTTCGGCGGCAAGCACAAGGCGCAGGGGTTGGGTGCTGCTTGCCAGCGGCTGGTCGAACAGCACGCGCTGGCCGGCATCGGGGCCTTCGCTGAACAGGGTCCGGCCGTCGAGCAGCAGGCTGACGCGCGTGGTCGGGGCGGGAGCGTCATCGGAGGCGATCAGCCGCGCCAGATCGATGGACATCATGATGGCCAGCCGCGCCGGCCCGTCCGTGGGCGACCGCTTCAGAATGTGCAGGACGCCGCCCTGCTCCCTCGGCACGAGCAGGAAGGGCGCGTCCGCCAGTCGCCCGTGCACCGCCACGACCTCCGCCGGAACGGCCGCGCCGAGCAGAGCCGCAGGTGGCTGCTTCGTCAGGTCGAGCACGTCGATGGCGACGATCCGCGGATAGAAGCGCGTGATGCTGGCAATGACCTGCTGCAAGGCCTCGGCGGGCGGCGGATCGGAAACGTTGGCCAGCGCCGACACGCTGGTCAGATGCGCGTCGTGCTGGTCCACCCTCTGCGAGACGAGGCGCTGGAGCGCGGCGCCCCGCGCCGACACCGCCGCGGCAATATCCTGCCGCGCCTTCAGGACGATGCCCGCATCCAGCGCGGCCAGAATCAGGACCGCGCTCAAGCCGACCAAGACGCGGCGGCGGATAGGCGTCATCGGACAAGGCTCTCCGCTTCGGTCGTCAATCGCCCGCCTGCCGGGTGGCCGATCGTCGAAGGCAGCCATTGAGGCCACACGATCCCCCGACCCCGCAAGTGGTATCGCATCGTGGCGCAGCGGCGGCTCCGGCCCTCGCTCGAAGGCCGGCCGCCGGATGAGCGCGCATTCCCGATGCCGCGGAGGCATGGCCGCCCGCCGCGACGCGACCAGGGACCGCGCTCCGTAGTCAGGGACCGGCGCGATGACGCAAGCCGCGCGGTGGCGCGGCGGGGAGCCAGCGGGTTGGGAAGCGGCTGCCGGTTTCGGAAGGAGCCTCGAAATCGAAGGTCGATCTCAAGAGTGCGGGCTGGTGGCGGACGTAGTCTCGGTAGAGGGTGTCTCCGGCCCTATATTCCCTGCTAACAGGGAAATTATCAGGGAAGTCGTCGGAAATTCGCGCCTTGGCGCGTTGAAGACCTCGCAAACAGGCCAAATATCAATGGCTTGTGAGGACATTCCCTACTCGCTGGAACAGGGAATTCCATTTTCAGCAACTGGGAACCTGGTCTGGCGCAGCAGCGAATGGTTCTTCTAGGATCAGCGACTTCTGGGCGAGCGTGCACACTTCGCAGAATGGCTGTGGCATGACCAACAAACCTCGAAAGAAGCCCGGCCTGAAAGCTCCGCTGCGTGATGCGCCCCGCATTTTCTGGAACGTGCTTTTCCCCGAGGCTGGTGCTTACGAAGCGACGATCCGGGAGTGGGTGATCAACAGGCTGGCGAGTCTGCACTCGCTCGATGCCACCGCGGACGCCTCGAGCCGGTCGGACTTCGAGATTGTTGTGGAGGCTGACCGCGTCGAGCTGAGCTTCCCTCGGCAGAGCAACATCGATCCGATGACGATGAAGCTGTTCGCGGAAGCGGGGCTGATGGAACACCATCCGGCCTGGGAGCAGCAGCACCCGATCGCTCGAATGCTCGCCAATCCGGCCTGGCCCCGGGGTCGGCAGGATGTTCACACGCTGTTTCGATCGACGGTCGGGCGGATCAACGAGCGGGTGTCGCGGGCGCTCTTGCAAGCGCTTCGCGAAGGGCGCCTGAAGGTTTGGGCGGCTCGATCGGACGACCTACATTCGCCCGATCGTATTCCACCGGGCCTCCTGCCACGCGTGACGAACATCAGGATCGCAGGCGGGACGATGGAGTTCGAACCGGGGGCGCCGTTTCTCGTTCGGGTCGAGATCGAAGGGCCTGGTTCCGAAGGCTTCGCACCCGGCAAAAGCCAATCGCTTGAGAAGGCCGATGAGCCATTCGTCGAGGAGATGTATGAGCTCATGAAGAGCACTGGCATCGGGATTACGGCAGCATCCCTGCAGGTCGCGAAGAAAGCCCCCGGTCGCGCTAGGATTTCCGAGTCGAAGGCTCGGAGAATTCGGAACCGCTTTCTTCGCAAATATCCCAATTGGGAGAGGGGCATAGAGAAGTTTAGGAGAGAAGCCGGACTCTCCTAAACCGGTACTCTTATTCACCCATCGATCGGGCTCCAGGAGGGTTCGCGTCGCAAGGCATCTCGCATGGGCGGGTTGCACTGTGCATGCGACAGGAGCCCCCAAGTGAAAAGCATCCCCAACAACCTCAAGGTCGAGTACCGACCGCCTGATAGTCTGCGCGCGAACCCGCGCAATCCGCGAACTCACTCCAAGCAGCAGATCGCGCAGATCGGCGAGAGCATCGCCAAGTTCGGCTTCGTCAACCCGATCCTCGTCGACGAAGAAGCCATGGTCATTGCAGGGCATGGTCGCCTTGCCGCCGCCAAGGAGCAGCGCTCCGACAGCGTGCCGGTGATCGTGCTGGCTGGACTTTCCGAGGCGCAGAAAAAGGCGCTGATGATCGCCGACAACAAGATCGGCATGAACGCCGGGTGGGACAGCGACCTCCTCGCCGAGGAGCTGCGCTCCCTCACCGAGGCGGTGGTCGATATCGGGTTCGACGCGACGATCACCGGGTTCGAGACCGGCGAGATCGATGTCCTTCTCATCGACCATGACGAGGAGGCTTCCGAGCCCGACGAGGAAACCTCCCCGATGCCCGAGAAGCCGATTGTTCGCGCCGGCGACCTATGGCTGCTCGGCCAGCATCGCCTCTTGTGTGGCGACGCCACAGAGGCTGAAGGATACGCGCGTCTGATGAAGGGCGATGAGGCCGCCATGGTCTTCACCGACCCACCCTACAACGTGCCGGTGAACGGCCACGTCATGGGGCGCGGCAAGGTGCGCCACGAGGAGTTCGCCATGGCGTCCGGGGAAATGACCCCGGCGGCCTTCACGGCCTTCCTGACCGTCGTCATGAAGCTGCTCGTCAGTGTTAGCCGAAGCGGTTCCTTGAACTACCTGTTCATGGACGCCGCGCATATGCGGGAGATGCTCGCCGCCGGCGACAGTGCCTTCGAGCGCCTCGTCAGCCTCTGCATTTGGGCGAAGACCAATGCCGGCCAGGGCAGCTTCTACCGCCACCAGACCGAGCTTGTCTTTGTTTGGCGGAAGGCGGGTGCTGCACATACCAACAACATCCACCTCGGCAAGTTCGGCCGCAACCGCTCGGACCTCTGGACCTATGCCGGCGCGAACAGCTTCCGCGCCGGCCGCATGGACGACCTCAAGGCGCATCCGACGGTAAAGCCCCTGATGCTCGTCGCCGATGCCATCAAGGACGCGACACGCCGGCGCGAGATCGTCCTTGACCCCTTTGCCGGATCGGGCACCACGATCCTTGCTGCAGACAAGGTCGGCCGGCGCGGCTACGGCATGGAGATCGAGCCGAAATACGTGGAGGTCGCCATTGCCCGCTGGCAGGCACAGGCGGGCCAGGACGCGCGCCTGGAGGGCTCGGGCAAGTCCTTCGAGGAGGTCCGCACGGAGCGGCTCGCGCCCGTCACGCGCCCGCGCTGGCTGCCCGCACCGAAATCCGCCAGACCGGCCGCCAAGAGCGATGAGGCGGTGTGATGGCCAAGAAGGACAAGCCCCCCGAGCCCGAAGAGCCCAAGGGCGATCAGGACGAGGCGGTCGGCTATTGCCGGCCGCCTAGGGCGCATCAGTTCAAGCCCGGTGAAAGCGGCAACAAGTCTGGCCGCCCTAAGAGGCAGGCCCCCGTCGTCTCGAAGCTGGAGCAGCGACATCGGCAGCTCGTGCTCGACGAACTCTATCGGCTCGTCCCGATCAAGGAGGGCGACAAGACGGTGAGGGTGCCCGCGCTGGCCGCGATGGTCCGCGGCCAGTGGGCGGCCGGCATCAAGGGCAGTCGCCTGTCGGCCAAGCTGATGATCGACCTGATCAAAGAAATCGAGAGAGAATCGGCGGCGGCACAGGCTGAGTTGGTGAAGACGCTCGTCGACATGAAGCAGAAGGGGATGGCCAAGCAGCGCGCTGCCCAGCGGGCGGGCGAGCCCGAACCTGACTTTGACATTTATCCCGAAGACATCAGCATCGACATGGAGACGGGCGAGGCGACCTTCCGCGATCCAGCCATCCGCAAGCTCGACGAGCAGTACAGTCGGATAACCGAGGAGGTGGAGGCGGCCGGCAAAAGGCTCAAGAAGGCCCCTAAGGACAAGAAGCTCCAGCTCCAGCTCAAGCTCGAGATCGAGCGCCTGGAGGGCCAGCGCGAACTGGTCTCGGAGCGCTACATGAAGCTGCTCTTACAAGAGGAGGAGAATTGCCGAAAGCGACAAGCCTGAAGCGTCAGTTCGTCGCCGGCATTAGCCGGCGACGAGGTCCGCTCGCGCCAGTGCACGTTGCCGCCGACGAAACGTCGTGCCGCACTTGGGGGATGCGAGGCAATCAGAGACTGCCAACATCTCGAAGGTGCCAACTTAGACAGCTCCGGCGACCATCCGACCTCCACCTCCGGGACGGTCGCCTGGGAGCGATAAGGATGGCCACTGCCACTCCGGATGCTCATCTAGCCGCCAAAGACCCTGACATCTCTCACCCGCTGCCTGATTTGCCCTAGCCCGCCGATGGCGAGCCGCGGGCCCAAGCCAGAGGTGAGAATGAAATGCGGCGAGTCGGGATCAGTGAATACAAAATCTAGTGGCGCCGGCTCGTTCCTCATGCTGCTCGATCCACGAGCGAGTTCGCATCCGCTATGGCCTGAAACTCTTCAAGATACTCGGGGCGATTTTGGAGCAAGTAGCGGACAACACGTGGATTGCCCAGCAGCTTGACGAGATAGCCCTTCACCACGGTCAGTTGGAGGTGCTCCTTGCCATACGTGTCCTGGAGGTCGGCCATCGATTCCTGGAGGCGGGCTAGTTCCCTCTCCATCCGGGCCATGGCCTCGGGCGTTACGCCGTGGACTCTCTTCGGCTTCGTTTCGCTGACGAGTTCGTTCGCCGCCGTGCCGGCGAGAAGGGCCGTTGCGTATGCCACGGTGTAGTTGTTCGCGGCAATCATCAGCTCTGCTGCCTCGACCTGCCGCAGCGGCTTCATGCGCTTGAGGATCTCGAAGACCGCCATAGGGCACATCGTGTCCTTCAGGAGCGAGACAACCTCCTGGTAGATGCCGTCAAGCAGACGGGCTTTGCGCTGGACGCTGTGGACGTGGAGGCTCAGGGCGCGGGCGATCTTCTCGTCGGAGACGCCTCGAGCGATGGCCTTCAGGATCATCGAGTGCTCCTGAACGGCCGAGATGCGACTAATGCGCTTGTTGAAGGTGAAGGCCTCGTCGTCGGTCGAAACCAAACACTCGACTTCGAGCGTGCCGAGGTCCTTGAGAATTTCTATGCGGACGTGACCGTCAAGCAAAAGGAAGTTGTCCGGGTTGTCGGCAATTCTGGCAATGACGGGCGCCTCCACCAATCCGATCTCCATTATGGAAGCGCGAATCTGCAGGTACTTGTGGCTCGCTTTGACGGATGCTCTCGGTGGGCGGACCGGCAGGAGTGCTGCAATCGGCACCGTGAGGCAGTCGGTTTCGAAGGCAATTCGAGAGTGCGTCTGGATCTCGCTCATGCCGCTTCTCCCGCGATGCGCACCTCAAGGTCCCTGGGCATCGTGTCGAGCTTCTCGGCCCGGAGCAAAGTGACGAAGTTCTGGTCGGCCCGGAGCTTCTTGAGTGCCTCCACGACAAACAGGAGCCGAGTTTGCGTGACCTCGGCCTTCTTGACCAACAGCCGCTGTCGGCCCGCCTCCTGCTCGAAAATCCGGACGAAGGCCTCGGACGTCTTCGCTCGCGCCAGCTTCCTGCCGAACGAGGTGGCGGAAAGGTGCTTGCCCCGGCGCGTTCGCTGTTCGATTAGCCGCCGCATCTTGATCAGCTTTGGCCCCGTCAGCTTGCCCTGTATGTAGGCTTCAGCGAGCATCTGCTGAATTGTCTCATCGTCAGCTTTGGCAATCTCTATCGCAACCGAGATGGGGATCGTGCCCACGTCGACCGCCTCGACGAGGCGATGTTCCCCCTTCTCGATCAGCAGAGCCATCATGCCGACCCATTCGGAGGTCGTGCCGATCTTGTCCGCAATCTGCCGGTCGGTGTATCCGCGTTGGCGCAGCGTTGCGACGTCCTGAAGCAAGTCGATGGAGCGATGCTGCCGCCGGGCACAGTTCTCAACAAGGCTCATGACGAGGCACTCCTCCTCTGTCGCCTTGGTGACGATGGCCGGGATCTCCGTCTGGCCAAGCTCTCGAAATGCTTCGATCCGGCCCTGACCGCACGCAAGGCCGTAGGAGCGTTGGCCGTCCGGTCCAAGCATGGTATTAACTCGGATCGGGCGCTTCAGGCCGACCGTACGGATGCTCTCGACTACTTCCATGAACTTGCGCCGGTTGCGGACGCGCGGGTTGAGGACGATGATCCTGTCGATCGGGATCATCTGCACGCGTGTGTTCGTCGCTTGGGTCATGCCGCCTCCTCAAACTGAGCGCGCGCTGCCAGAGAGAACAGGAAGTCGAGTGTCTCGAAGCGATAACCGTCGAGGGACAGGCCGTTATTCTGCGCGAGGCGCAGGTTCGGCTCGGTCATGTCGAGGCGTGGGAGTAGGTAATAGTCCAGCGGAGAGACATTGCCGCGGTCCATTCGCACCGCGACCGTGATGTCAGGCGCCAACCCGGTATCCAGTCGTATGCGCCAGCGTGGCGAGCCAGCTTGCGTCTCTCCGCAGCGGGCAATGACGACAGAGGCTTTGAACTCACCATTGATGTCGAGCAAGCCGGTATCGAAATCAACGCTGACCTCACCACCGGCAGCTCGCAGACCATCAACAACCGCAGCGACGACGTCGGGATGGAGGGTTCGTATCCGTCGGTTGATCTCGATATAGCGATAGTCCCGTCGCGGGTTATAGCCGACGAGGTGATAGGCGCGCAGCAGGCTACCGAAGCGGTTGCGGTAAACGCTGCTCGACGGCATGTCGTCGCGCTCGTCGATAACGAGGCTGGAGAGCGAGCCCTGCGCGCGTAGAAGCGATCGCAGCAGATCGAGAAGATCAGTGTCGGATAGTTTCCGGCTGCGGTCCTCGACAATGCGGGCGGCGCGTTCGAAGACGTCAGTATCAACAAGGGCGGTGAAAGCACCGCGGGCACGGACCCACCGATCGGGCGTGTTCACGACACGCCTCATTTTCAGCTTGAAGGATACGCGGTTGAAGACGTTGTCGCCGATGTACTTCGGGTTAGTAAGAATCTCATGGACAGTTCCCCGTGTCCACGAACGTCCCAAGTCCGTGAGAAGGCCATCTCGATTCAGCCGAGCCGCGATCTCGGCTTCCTGGACACCCTGCTCGACAAAGAGCCGATAGATTCGTCGGACTGTCTCAACCTCTTCCGTTGGACCGAGAACAAGAATGACGCGGTCGGTCTGGAGGCTCTTGCGCTCGCCAAGCATGAGTTCGGCCTTCGGCTCGCCGTGCTCATCGACGAGAAGGCGGCGCAGTCCATAGCCTGCCATCCCACCCTGCCGAAACCCCTTCTCGACGAGGCGGCACTGGCCGGCGAAGACCTTCACGGAAAGCTCACGGCTATACTCGCCGGCCATGACGCGCTTCACGGTCTTCAGCAGGTTCGAACTTATGCTGCCGTCGTTCTCGAATTGCTCCGCGCAGTAGTGAACAACGATGTCAGCACGAGAGCACAGGAACTCCAAGTGAGCGCCCTGATCGGCGTTCTGGAAGCGTCCCCAACGACTAATATCATAGACGAGGATCGCACCGAAGTCGGGGCCGCGCTCGACATACGCGAGTAGTCGCTGAAACGCCTCGCGCCCTTCCAGGTTCAGCCCGCTCTTGCCAGCGTCTTCGTAGACCCGGACGATCTCAATGTCTCTGGCCTCGGCGAACGCCTTAATCGTGTCGAGCTGATTCTCCGTCGAGTAGCGCTGATGGTCAGTCGACATCCGCACGTAGGCGACGGCGCGAGTTGACCGGTCACCGGCAACCTTCAACTCGGGATGGCGTCTGTCACCTTTACTCACACGTTGACGCTCCAGTCTGTGCGTCGAAGCCAGCGTGAACGTCGAGCACTACAGCGCGGAGGTGAAGGAATGTCCTTTCCAGAATCGGGCAATGTCTTTCCAAGGGGACAGCCGCGAGCAGCCAGCTCGTTGTCCTTCGCAAAGTTGATCTCCACGGCTCTGCGCACGTCGCTCCGAGGACAGTCCTCTTCCATCAAGACTGTCGCCCAGTGGACCGGGGCGAATGAGCGGACTGTGAAGAACTGGTTCGCTGGCGAGCGAGCGCCATCCGGCGACCACTTCCTTGGTCTAGCCGCGAACTCACCCGCTGTCCTGGCCGCCTTCCTTGCCGCAATCCAACGAAACGACTGCCTGGTCATGGCCGACATCGAAGAGGCGCGGGCCAAGGTAGCTGCTGCGCTCGTGGCGCTGGATGCGGTGCGAGCTGTTCAATTGGAGCGGTAAAGGCTGCAAAAGCGCCATCAATTCTACGAGGGTGTGTCGTGCAGAGATCAGCTTCTGACCGCAGTCGATTTCGGCTCGGATCTTCAAGGGCGCATTGCACCTCACAGATTGTCAGGTGCAAGGGGCCGGCTTGGGCACACCTGAGACGCCGAATCAGGCCTACGGCGACTGGTCGCCTTCCCATTCTGATTTGATCAGCCCTTACTTCTTAACGGGTCGTGGTTCCGATTGCATCCCATTGCGATCGAAGGAAGTCCTCGCTGCCGAGCTTTTCCCAGCGCAGGTAGACGTTGCGCCACATGCCGTCGGTGGTCAGCATCCGCGAGCGGCAGGGCCAATCCGAGCCCGAGCTGTTCTGGAAGGGTTCGACCCGCAGCAACTGCACATGCCCGGCACGGGCGAAAGAAGACGTTGTAAAGGTCACTTTGAAGTGCTCGAGTGTATAGGCCGAGCTGCAAGACAAGTCCCGCTTCGCGAACAAGGCGCGCAAGCTAGGGTTGGTTGCATACGCATAGCCAAACCATCCTGCGAGGGCGCCCACGAGCGGTAGCCATACCGTCATACTCGGCCAGCCGCGGCCCTCCCTTGTGGGGCGACTCGCCGCGCGGAGCCCGCTCAGTGATGTTGCAAGCGACGCGAATTCCGAGACGTCGACCGAGATCCATTCCTTTGTCTCGTCGTTCTGGATAGCCGAGTACACCTTGAGCTTCTGGTCGATCAGCAGGCCCCGGATGGTCGCATCATCGACCGGCCCTCGAACCGCCTCACCCTCTCCGTAGTTCCACAGCGTCACGGCAGCATTCTCCGACGTCTATTGAGCGTCGAATGATACTTAAAAGCGGTCGCCTTAAAGGCGTCAAGACCCATCCTTTGAAGGGTGAAGAAGACCCACCCTGGACCGCTGCGCGACGTGCTCGCGAAGAACATTAGGAAGCTACGCGCTGCCCGCGAACTCTCGCAGGAGGCGCTCGCTGACGCTGCTGGACTGCATCGCACTTACCTCGGCGGCGTCGAGCGCTCCGAGCGCAATATCAGCATCGACAACATGGCCCGCATTGCGAAGTCGCTCGGCGTCGAGCCGTGGGAACTGCTGAAGGATAAGTGACGCGTTGTCTCACGGCGAAAGGTGCTGACGAGAGTTGCCCCAATTCCCCACATGCCAATTGACGATACCAGTGCCTGACACTGCAGGTCGGAAAGACTGACTATTTGCGCTTGGGTTTGGCCGGGCTCTGCGCCCGGCCAACGGCGATCACTGGCGCGCGTTTGCGGCCAAGGCCGAGCTTCTTGGCGAGCTGCGAGCGCGCTGCCGCATAATTAGGCGCGACCATCGGGTAATCGGAAGGCAAGCCCCACTTCTGGCGATACTCGTCCGGACTGAGGTCATGGTTCGTTCGCAGATGGCGCTTCAGCGACCGGAACTTCCGGCCATCCTCCAAGCTAATGATGTAGTCCGGCGTTACCGACTTCTTGACCGGTACAGCCGCCACAAGCGGTGGTGCGGCGGGTTCCGATTTGCCCGTACCTGCGAGCGCGGTATGAACGCTCGCGATGAGGTTTGGCAGATCGGAGGCTAGGACTTGGTTTCCGCTCACGAAAGAGGAGACGATGTCCGCGGTCAGGGTCGCAAGATCTGGCTGTTACAAATTCGTAGCCTTCGTCAAATGAACTCGATGCTCAAAGTCACAGTAGGATAGATCGTGGATCAGGCAAAGCTTAGCTATGTCTAAACGTCGGATTATAGAGAAGCAAGGTCGCCGCACTGCCTTGGTTGTTGGAGGACTGGAGTCCAGGGAGCGCCGTTCAGGCGAATTTTGTTGATTCCAAAGCCCGACGAGGAAGGCCAGCATGACCAAGCGGCGACCTCGACCTCTGGGCCTATGCCAACGATGTCATCTTGGACTTCTCCTGCCCCGGCAAAGCGCCCTACAATACGTTCAGCGGGGCCTTCAATCGGCAGTTCAAGGCTGAATGTCTGCACACCAAGTGGTTTCTGATGCTGGTCGATACTGCCAAAAAGTTGGTGGCTTGGCGCAGATGACCTGCCACTGATTTGTCATCCAGGGGCGGTTAGAGCCTCGGCTGATTTTGCGCGGGGTTGCGCCGTGGCGGTGAGATTGGCGGCATAGACCGCCGGCGGGATGTATCCGAGCGCCCGAGTGGGGGCGCCGGAGGTTATAGTCGTCTACCCAGGCGAAGATCCTGATCCGTGCATGGTCGAGCCCGAAGAACAGGCTCTCATTGAGCAGTTCGTCGCGCATGCGGTCGTTGAAGCTTTCGCAGAAGCCGTTTTGCATGGGATTGCCCGGCGCGATCGACCGGGTCAGGCCTGCGGCCCCCGCCTCGGGCGCGCCGAACGCGCCACCGCTTGGGTGCCGGCCGGCACATGGTGGGCGATCGCCGCGTCGATCTGGGCGGCAATCGCAATGATCTCGGCGCGCAGTACGGGCTCACCGATTGCGACGAGCTGGTGCTCGGGTACGGCAAAGACGATGCTGCCGAGAATCCGCCGATCCGGATCGAAGATCGGCGCCCCGATGCCGACCAGCCCCTCCACCACCTCGCCGCGGGTGACGCAGCTGCCTTCCTTGCGAATGCGAGCCATGGCCTGGCGAAACTCCTCCCAGTTGTCGCCAAGACCGGCCGCCCGGATCTCGTCGGCATGCCACAGCATCATGTTGCGGAGCTGGTAGGGCGTCAGGTGCGCCAGGATGAGCTTCGCCATGGCACCGTGGAACATCGGCATCTTGCGGCCGCGCTCATAAGCCGGCCGGACGCTGTGGTCGGGCCAGACGATCTCAGCGCACATGACCTTGTCGCCGTAATAGCTGCAGAGCAGCATATTGAGCCCAAGCCGGGCGCTGACGGCCTCCATGATCGGTCGCGCGCTCGTCGACAGCGGGTCTGTTTTCCGCACGAGACGATCCAACTCGATGATCTTCGAACCGAGCACGAAACTGCCGCCAGTGGCCGGCGCGATCAGCCCGGAGGCGGAGAGAACTTGGAGATATCTGTAGACAGTGGCCCGCGAGGCACCAGTCGCCGCGACCGCGTCGTCGAGCTGGAAATTCGACCTATCATCCTCGAAAAGCTCGAGAATCCGGAGCATCTTGGCGAGGCTGGTCATGGGCTTTCGGGGGAGCGACCGTGGAATGGGAGCGAGACCTCCCTCTGTGACAGAGCCGGGCTCGAATGTCATTTCATGATTTTTCTTGCGTTATGAGAATTATCAATCATCCTATGTCCAATTTTGGCTGAACTCGACGAGGGCCGGTGTCGGGGCTCTTGCCCCGTAGCCGACCCGAGCAGGTCACGGCCGGGGGCGCCGACGTCTCGATACGCAGGCATGACCGGTCCGCCGGCCTGCCGTCTGGGCGACGCCGCTGGGAAAAATGAGGGAACGAACGGCTCATGACATCGATTACCAGAAGGACATTCACCGCGGGTGCGGCCCTGGCGATGACGGCGCGCGGCGCCGCTGCGGCCGAGAAGGTCAAATTCGGCGTGCTCGCCGACATGGGCGGTCCGTTCGCCGACATTTCCGGCCGGGGCTCGGTCGAGGCGGCGCGCCTCGCGATCGAGGACATGGGCGGCAACATGTTCGGCTCACCGATCGAACTGGTGTTCGCCGACCACCAGCATAAGCCGGATATCGGCCTGAACCTTGCGCGCCAGTGGTACGATCTCGACGGCGTCGACGTGATCCTCGACGTGCCCAATTCGGCAATCGCGCTCGCGGTCAACAACCTGACCAAGGAAAAGAAGAAGCTCGCCATCTACGCCAATGCGGCGACTGATCGCCTTACGGAGGATTCGTGCAGCCCCTATGGCCTGCACTGGACTTTCGACACTTATTCGCAGACCCGCGGCGCGACCGGTGCGCTGATCAGCCAGGGCTATGACAGCTGGTTCCTGCTGGTCGCCGACTATGCCTATGGCCACAGCATGGAACAGGCCATGCGCGAGGCGGTGGTGGCCAATGGCGGCCGGATCGCCGGCAGCGTCCGTCACCCCCTGCAGACGCTAGATTTCGCGTCCTATCTGCTGCAGGCGCAGGGGTCCGGCGCCAAGATCGTGGCGCTCGCCTCCGGCGGCGACATCACCGTCAACGTGATCAAGCAGGGCCGCGAATTCGGCCTGCACCAGACCGGCCAGAAGCTGGCTAGCCTTCTGACCTTCATCACCGACGTTCATTCGCTCGGCCTGTCGACGATGCAAGGCCTGCAGTTCGTCGTACCGTTCTACTGGGACATGGACGACAAGACGCGCGCCTTCGCCAAACGCTTCTACGACCGGCTCGGCAAGATGCCATCAGAATCGCAGGCTGGCGTCTATTCCGGCGTGCTTCACTATCTCAAGGCGGTGCAGGCACTGGGCACCAAGGATCCCGACAAGGTGGTGGCGAAGATGCGCGCGACGCCTGTTGAGGACATGTTCGCGCGTAACGGCAAGCTCATGCCGAACGGTCGCATGGTCCACGACATGTATCTGGTCGAGGTGAAGAATCCGGCCGAATCCAAGCAGCCATGGGATTACTACAAGATGATCGCCACGATACCGGCAGACAAGGCTTTCCGACCTCTGACCGAGAGCGTCTGTCCGCTGGCGAAGCAATGACGTTGCTGAAGGATTGCCGGGCGATCGTCACCGGTGGCGGCCATCCTAGCGGGATCGGCCAGGCGACCGCCCGGCTGTTCGTCGAACAGGGTGCCGAGGTCGTGGTGTTCGACCGCGCCTTTCCGATTAGCGAACTGCCCGCCGGCCAGACCGCCCGTGTGCTCGATGTCGGCGACGCCGTCGCCTGCGGCCTGGCGGTCGATGAGGCGGCGCGCACGCTTGGCGGCATCGACATCGTCGTCAACAATGCAGGCATCGTCGCACCCACGCGTATTCCCGATATGACGGCCGAGGACTTCGCGCGGATGCTGGCGGTGAATGTCGTCGGCACCTTCAATGTGACGCGGGCGGCGCTACCGCACCTGAAGCAGAGCCGGCGCAATCCAGCGATCGTCAACCTCGGATCGATCGCCGCCCAGCGCGGCGGCGGCCTACTTGGCGGGTCGCATTATGCGGCGTCCAAGGGCGGCGTGATCAGCTTTACGAAGGCGACCGCGCGCGAATGCGGGCCGCTCGGCATTCGCGCCAATGCGGTGGCGCCCGGCATTATCGATACCGGCATGACGGAGGGCAAATATGACGGCAATCGTCGCCGCGCCATCAGCGAGACGATCCCGCTCGGCCGGTTCGGCACGGCCGAGGATGTGGCCCGAGTGATCCTGTTCCTAGCGAGTCCGCTCGCCGGATACCTGACTGGCACGGTCATCGACGTCAACGGCGGCTACCACATCCACTGATGCCAGGCTCGGCGCAAGAACAGCCGGGCGCGCCAGCAAGGGCAACTGACTCGCATCTATCGAACGTAAATTATCTCAAATAGTAGCAATTTTGCATGAGAAGACATCGTGCCAGCTCAAGCACCAGCGCTCTCGTCACGGCCCTATGACCTCACCGGCCAGCGCATTCTGTTGACCGGAGCTGCCGGCGGCATCGGCAGGGCCACCGCGAACCTACTCGCGAATCTCGGCGCCGAGCTCGTGCTCACTGACCGCGCCGCCGCGCCGGACCTTCTGGCGAGTCTTGCTGGGAACGGGCGTGTCCACAGCTTCGTCGCCTGCGACGTGACCTCGCCATCCGAGATCACGGCGCTCTGCGGCGGCGTAGGCGCCGTCGATGCGCTCATCCTGAATGCCGGCATCTTTCCGACCAGCCAGTGGACCGATGATCCGTGGGACGACGATTTCGACGCCGCCATGAGGATCAACGTTCGCGCCTCCGCCCACTTCGCCCGGGCGTTGTTACCGGCGATGAAGGCGCGCGGCACCGGCCGCATCGTGATGCTCGGCTCGGTCGCCGCCCATACTGGGGGCACCTATGCCCATTCGCCGCTGCACTACGCGGCGTCGAAGGGCGCGGTGCACACCATGGTGCGCTGGATGGCCCGCCGCGCCGCGCCGGAAGTGCTGGTCAACGGCATCGCGCCGGGCTCGACCGCTACCGCCATGGTGGCGACCGCTGATCCCTCGGCGCTGAAGGCGCTGCCGGTCCCCCGCTTCGGCCGCCCGGACGAAATCGCCTGGCCGATCGCCTTCCTCTGCTCGCCCGGCGCGAGCTTCATCTGCGGCACCACCATCGACGTCAATGGCGGCGCCTACATGCGCTGAAAGGCGACGAGGACACGGAACGATATGGCCAGACTGCAGGACAAGATCGCCCTCATCACCGGCGCGGGCGGCGGCATCGGCCGCGCCTCGGCCGAACTGTTCGCCCGAGAGGGTGCGAGCGTGATCATCGCGGAATTCGACCCGACAACCGGCGCGGCCGCCGGCGCCGCCATCAACGCGGCCGGCGGCAAGGCATTGTTCGTGCGGACCGACGTGACCGACGAGGCAAGTGTCAAAGCGGCGGTCGCGGCTGCCGTCGCGCATTTCGGCGGCCTCCACATCCTCTATAACAATGCTGGCGGTTCAACGTTGCAGGACGGGCCGCTGACGGAAGCACCGATCGACGAATTCTGGCGGGCGATCAAGCTCGACCTGCTCGGCACCTGGCTGACGAGCCGTTACGCTATCCCCGAGATTGCCCGCTCGGGTGGTGGCTCCGTGATTAATGCCTCGTCCATCGTCGCTCTGATGGGCTGGCCTGGTAAGGATGCCTACACCGCGTCAAAGGGCGCCATCTCCGCGCTGACCCGCTCGATGGCGGTGGAGTTCGCCGCTGACAAGGTCAGGGTCAATGCGATCGCGCCCTGTGTCACCCGCACGCCGCGGGTGCTGGCCCAGTTTGCCGAAAACGAGACCACCCGGAAGATCGCCGCCCGCCATCTCGTCGGCCTCGCCGAGCCCGACGATGTCGCGCGGGCGGCCCTGTTCCTCGCCTCCGATGAATCCATCCGCACGACCGGCCATATCCTGGCAGTCGACAGCGGCCTCACGATTTCCTGACAGCGTCGCGAAGAGAGTCGGATGAACACCGCCAGAACCCATGCTGACACATTCTCGCTCTCCGGCCGCGTTGCGCTGGTCACCGGCTCGGCCCGCGGAATTGGCTGGGGCATTGCCCGTGGCTTGGCCGAGGCTGGCGCGCATGTCGTGCTGAACGATCTCGATCCGGCGGCGCTGGAGACGAAGCTCGCCGAGCTGAAGGCGGCGGGGCTCAAGGGCTCCGCTCGGGCCTTCGACGTGACCGAAGAGGCCGCCGTCACGGCCGGTATCGACGCCGCCGCGGCGGCCGAGGGCCGGCTGGACATCCTCGTCAACAATGCAGGTATCCAGCGCCGCAAGCGTTTCGTTGAGTTCAGCTATGACGAGTGGCGCGCGATCATCAACACTCATCTCAACGGCTCGTTCCTATGCACCCGCGCGGCCATCCCGCACATGGAGAAGGCTGGCTATGGCCGGGTGATCATGCTTGGCTCGATCGCCGTGCAGTCGCCCAAGGCGCAAATCTCGGCCTACGCGGCGGCCAAGGGCGGCGTCACCTCGATGGTCAAGGCGCTGGCGATCGAGCTCGGGCCGCTCGGTATCACCTGCAACGCCATCGCTCCCGGCTACACAGCGACCGAGTTTACCAAGGTGCTTCACACCGATCCGGCGTTCACCGCCAAGCTGATGGAGCGGGTGCCTAGCGGCCGATGGGGCCAGCCGCACGATATCGCCCCGGCTGCAGTCTACCTCGCTTCACCCGGCGCCGCCTTCGTCAACGGGTCGGTGGTGACCGTCGATGGCGGCTATCTCGCCTTCGGCTGATCCAGAAGGACCCTTGCCATGTTGCCCACGACCCCAAGTTTCCGTCTCGACGGCAAGCAGGCGCTGGTGACCGGAGCCGGGCGTGGCATCGGCGTGGCGCTGGCCGCAGCTCTTGCCCAGGCGGGCGCCACGGTGACGCTGGCCGCCCGCACAGCCGGGGAAATCGAGGCGGCGGCCGCCGAGATCCGGGCGGCCGGCGGCAAGGCCGACACGCTGGTCATCGACATCACCGATCTCGCCGCTTTTCGGATGGCGATGGATGCTCGGGCTGCCTTCGATATCTTCGTCAACAATGCCGGCACCAACCGTCCGGACCCGTTTCTGGAGGTTGCCGAGGCCGATTTCGACGCGGTGATCAAACTCAATGTGCGCGCCGCCTTCTTCTCCGCCCAAGCGGTCGCCCGCCGCATGGCAACCGCCGGCGTGAATGGCTCGATCATCAACATTTCGTCGCAGGCGGGCCATACCGCGCTCGCCGCGCGCTCGACTTACACGACCAGCAAATTTGCTGTCGAAGGCATGACGAAGGCGATGGCGACCGACCTCGCTCCGCTCGGCATCCGGGTCAACAGCCTGTGCCCGACCTTCATTGAGACGGCGATGACCCGGCCGGCACTCGCCGATCCGGCGTTCCGCGCCTTCGTCACCACCAAGATCAAGCTCGGCCGCGTCGGCGCGGTCGAGGATCTGATGGGTGCGGTCGTGTTCTTGGCATCCGACGCCTCGGCTCTGATGACTGGATCGGCGCTGATCGTCGATGGCGGCTGGACCACCGGCTGATCGCTAGTGCAACCCCCACTCCCCCGCCGAAACCGACCATCCGAGGACCTGCCCGTCATGTTCCACCACATCGTCCTGATGAGCTTCAAGCCCGGCACGGGATCTGAGTTCTTCGCTAAGGCGCAGCATTACGTCGAGCGGGTGAAGGCCGAATGCGTCGATGTCGTTACCTATTTCCTAGCCGACAACATCGCCGCGCGTAGCGACGGACTGACCCACGGCATCGTCGGCGTCTTCACCTCCTCGGCCGCCCACGACACCTACCAGGTCTCGCCCGTGCACCAGGAGATGAAGGTCTTCATGGCGACGCGGATCGACCGCATCGTCGTCCTCGACACCGAGACCGGAGCTTGAACCATGGCGAACGCGCCCTTCCAGTTGCAGCTCTTCATGAACCGCTACGGCTTCGCGACTTACGAGCAGCTGATCGCGCGCGCGGACCATGATCCAGAATGGTTCTGGCCGGCCGTCATGGACTTTCACGGCCTCACCTTCTTCAAGCCGTTCGAGCGGGTGCTCGATACATCGAAGGGCGTGCAATGGCCTCAGTGGTGCATCGGCGGCACCACCAATATCGCCTACAACTGCATGGAGCGGACGCTGGCGCGGGGCCATGCGAAAAAGCAGGCTATCTTCTGGGAGGGCGAGGACGGTGAGACGCGGATCTGGACTTATGGCGAACTCGCGGCCCAGGCCGAGAGCGCGGCCGCGGGCCTGAAGACACTCGGGCTGAAGTCCGGTGACGTCGTCGGCATCTATATGCCGTTCTTGCCCGAGACCATCGCCGCCTTCCTCGCCATCACGCGCATCGGCGGCATCGCGCTGCCGATGTTCTCCGGCTTCGGCCCGCAGGCGGTGATCGAGCGGCTGAAGGATGCCGAGGCGAAGGCGGTGATCACCGTCGACGTCACCTACCGGCGCGGCCAGCCGATCGCCATGGCAGACGTGATCGACCAGGCGCGACCGGACGTTCCTACCCTTGCGCATGTCGTGGTGGTGGCGCGCCATCCTGGGCGCGAAGCCGGCAAGCGACTTTGGTGGCATGATCTCGTCGCCACGAAAGGCACCTGCCCGGCCGAGCCCATGCCGGCCGACGCGCCCTGCATGATCGTCTATACCTCGGGCACCACCGGCAAGCCGAAGGGCACGATCCACAGCCATTGCGGCTTCATGACCAAGGTGGCACTCGACTTCGGCATCATCCTCGACCTGACGCCGGCCGACCGTCTGCTCTGGATGAGCGACATGGGTTGGTTGACCGGCCCGATCCTTGCCGTCGCCGTGCCGTTGGTCGGTGCCAGCATGGTGCTGGCCGAGGGCACGCCCGATTTTCCCCATCCCGGCCGGCTCTGGCGCCTCGCCGAAACCCACAACGTCACCTTCCTCGGTGTCGCGCCCACCATGGTGCGCAACTTCATTCAGCAGCCGCCCGAGGTGATCGCCGGATTCGACTTCCCAAAGCTGCGCGTCACCGCCTCCACCGGCGAGCCGTGGACACCGGAGGCCTGGACCTGGTTTCTCGCCCATGTCTGCAAGGGCCGCGCGCCGATCCTCAATTATTCCGGCGGCACGGAAATCGGCGGTGGTATCGTCGCCGGCACCATGCTTGCCTGCGACATGCCGTCCGGCGCGTTCACGGGGCCGATCCCCGGCATGGGCGCGGCGGTGGTCGACGAGACGGGCAATCCGCTGCCACGCGGCCAGGTCGGTGAGCTCGCGCTGACCGTCCCCTCGATCGGCCTTACGCGCGGCCTCTGGCGCGCACCGGAGCGGTTCATCGAGGCCTATTGGGACAAGGTTCCGGATATGTGGATCCACGGCGACTTCGCTTCCGTCGATGCCGACGGCTACTGGTATGTCCATGGCCGGTCGGACGACACGATCAAGATCGCCGGCAAGCGCACTGGCCCCTCGGAGATTGAGGCCCTGTTGCTCGGCACCGGCAAGGTTGGTGAGGCCGCCGTGATCGGCGTGCCCGACCCGATCAAGGGGTCGGCGGTCATCTGCGTCTGCGTGCCCGCACGTGGCGTCACCGGGACGCCGGAGCTGGCGGACGAGTTGAAGAAGGCGGTGGTTGCCGGCCTCGGCGCCTCGTTCCGGCCGAAGGCGGTGACCTTCGTCGAGGCCGTGCCGAAGACGCGGTCGATGAAGATCATGCGCCGCGTCGTGCGCTCGATCTGGCTCGGCGAGCCGGTCGGCGACCTCTCCGGCCTCGTCAATCCGGAGGCTGTGGACGGGCTGAAGGCGATGGTGGCGAAACTCTAGAGTTTCGCTAGACAGGGAGGACGCGGATGGCCGCACGAGGCCTACCATGATCGGGGGAGGGGTTCGGTTGAAGGTCAGCCCGACGCCGGTCTCTGACCGCCAGCGGCGCGCCCTCTCCCGACGTCATCCCCGGCCGACGCTACGCCGAGGGTGACCGATGCATTGCTTGGCTGGTGGTGCGCGGGCTGCGCCCCACTTCCGATGTCATGCCCGTCCTTACTTGCCCGGCCAGCCGACCCGCCTTCCGGCTTCGTCGAGCGCCGGGGCGTCGCGCGTCGCGGCCGGGTCACGTAGATCCCTATCAAGCGGCACGGGCAGCGCGGGCATGGTGGCATCGCCCGCCGTCACGGCGCGCGCGAACAGGCCGCGTCCAACGAAGGCGGGATCGGAGGCGGCTTCCTTCAGCGTCGCGACCACGGAAACACAAGCATCGGCGGTGCCGAAGATCGCTTGCCATTCGGCCGCGGCGCGCCCGGCAATGAGCCGGCTTACTTTTGCCTTCACGACCTCGGCTGCGAGGCTGTCGTCACGCTCGTCCTCAGCCAAACCGATCTTCTCGCAGAACACCTGCCAGAATCGCTCCTCCAGCGGAGCGGCGGCGAGGAAACGCCCATCCGCGGTGCGGTAGATCTGGTAGCGCGGCGAGCCGCCGGTGATGAGTTCGCGGCCAGGCTTCGGCCAGGCGCCGGCATAGCCGGCGGCCAGTCCCCAATAGGCGAAGGCGAACAGATTGTCGGCCATGGCGATGTCGAGATGGCAACCCTTGCCGCTGCGCTCCCGTCCCTGCAGGGCCATCAGGATGTTGATCACGGCGGGATAGGCGCCGCCGCCGATGTCGGCGGCCAGCACCTGCGGCAAGACCGGCGCGCCATCGACACCGCGCGTCAGGCCGAGGAGGCCGGCTTCCGCGAGGTAGTTGAGGTCGTGACCGGCCCTGGCGACCCGGGGGCCGGACTGACCGTAGCCCGAGATCGAGCAATAGACGAGGCGCGGATTGAGGTTCGCAAAATCCTCATAAGCGAGCCCGACGCGCGCCATGACGCCGGGGCGGAACTGCTCGATCAGCACGTCGGCTTCGGCCGCAAGCGCCATCACATGGGCGAGGTCACCGGCGTCCTTCAAGTCGGCGACGAGGCTGGTCTTGCCTCGGTTGAGCAGGGCGAAATTGCCGCTGGACGCGCCGAGGGGCGGGAAATAGCCGCGCATCTCGTCGCCGGTGCCGGGGCGCTCGACCTTGATCACCTCGGCGCCAGCTTCGACGAGCAGCAAGCTCGCCAGCGGGCCGGGCAGCAGGTTGGAGAAGTCGAGTACCTTCAGGCCGCGCAGCGGCGGCAGCGGCGCGGGCATGATGACCTCCGGCGGATCAGGCGGCGTTGCGCTTCTGCATCTCGCGCAGGATCACGAGGTGCTGGATGTCGTTGGTGCCCTCGTAAATGCGCGTCACGCGGGCGTCGCGATAGAAGCGCTCAACTGGGAAGTCGGCGAGATATCCGTAGCCGCCCATCGTCTGGATCGCCTCCGAGCAGACCCATTCGGCGGCGTCGGAGGCGACGAGCTTGGCCATGCAGGCTTCCATCAGGCACGGTTGGCCGGCATCGGCGAGGGACGCCGCGTGCAGCACCATCTGGCGCGCGGCCTCCACGCGCGTCGCCATGGCGGCGAGCCGGAAACCGACGACCTGATGCTCGATGATCGGCTTGCCGAAAACCACGCGGTCGCGGGCATAGTCGAGCGCCGCATCGTGGGCCGCGCGGCCGATGCCGACCGCCTGCGCCGCGATGCCGATGCGCCCGCCCTGCAGGTTGGACAGCGCAATGCGGTAGCCCTCACCCTCGGCGCCGAGTCGGTTTTCAACCGAAACACACAGGTCGTTCAGCGCGATCTGGCAGGTGTCGGAGGAATGCTGGCCGAGCTTCTCCTCCTTGCGCACCACCACATAGCCGGGCGCCGGCAGCGGCACGATGAAAGCGGAAATGCCCTTTGTGCCGTTCTGCGGGCCGGTGCGGGCGAAGATCAGCGCGACATCGGCATTGCTGCCGGTGGTGATGAACTGCTTGGTACCGTTCAGCACGTAATGATCGCCGTCGCGCACGGCGCGGGTGGTGAGCGCGCCGGCGTCCGAGCCGCCATGGGCCTCGGTCAGCAGGAAGGCCGAGATCATGCGCCCTTCGGCCATCGGCTTGAGGAACCGTTCTTTCTGATCGTCGTTGCCGAAATTGGCGATCGGCATGCAGCCGACTGAATTGTGCCCGCTCATAACGGTGGAGGTGCCGGCATCGCCGGCCGCGATCTCCTCGAGCGCCAGCGCGGTCGACACGTAGTCTGCGCCGACGCCACCCCACTCGACCGGCACGTTCATGCCCATCAGCCCGAGGCGGCCCATCTCACGGATTTCCGCCATCGGGAAATGGCTTTCGCGATCCCACAGGGCGGCCTTGGGCGCCAGCTGCGCGCGCGCGAACTGGCGCGCCATGTCGCGGATCATCGTCTGCTGTTCGGTGAGGATCATGGCGTTCGTCCCGGCGGATGTTATCTAGTTCTGAAATTTTGCGAGGTGCGCGCGGGCGATGACGATCTTCTGGACCTCGGTCGCGCCCTCGTAGATGCGCAGCGCGCGGATATCGCGATAGAGCTCCTCGACTTTCTCGCCCTTCTTCACGCCGAGGCCACCGAACACCTGGATGGCTCGGTCGATCACCCTCTGGGCGCTTTCAGTCGCCACCATCTTGGCGATGGCCGCTTCCTTCGTGATGCGCTCGCGGCCCTGATCCTTCTCCCAGGCGGCCCGGAAAATGAGCAGGGCCGAGGCCTCCAGTTCCGCCACGCTGTCGGCGAGTGAGGCCTGCGTCAGCTGGAGGTCGGCGAGCGAGGCGCCGAACATCTGGCGTGAAACCGCGCGCCGGCTCGCCTCGGCGAGCGCGCGGTTGCCCATGCCGAGCGCCGCGGCGGCGACGGTGGAGCGGAACACGTCGAGTGTCGCCATGGCGATGGCGAAGCCCTGACCGGGGCGGCCGAGCAGCGCAGCCTCCGGCACGACACAATTCTTGAAGTCGAGGGTCGCCAGCGGATGCGGGGCGATGACGTCAATGCGCTCCTTCACCGTCAAGCCGGACGTTGCCGCTGGGACGATGAAGGCGGAGATGCCGCGCGCGCCCGGTGCCTCGCCGGCGCGGGCGAAGACCACGTAGCGGTCGGCGATGCCGCCGTTGGAGATCCAGGTCTTGGTGCCGTCAAGCCGCCAGCCGCCAGCGACCTTCGTCGCGGTCGTGGAGAGGGCCGCGACGTCCGACCCCGCATCGGGTTCGGAGAGCGCGAAGGCCGCGATCGCCGTGCCGTCGCGCACCGAGGGGCAGGCCGCGGCCTTCTGCGCGGGCGTACCGAACAGCGAGATCGGCCCGGTGCCGAGGCCCTGCATGGCGAAGGCGAAGTCGGCGAGGCCGTCGACATAGCCGAGCGTCGCGCGGGCGATGCAGAGCGTGCTCACGTCGAGGGCAGGACGAAGGCCGCCCTGATCGCCGGGCACGCAAGCCTTCAGAAAGCCCGCCTCACCGAGCGCCGTCACCAGCCGGCGGCAGGAACCGTCGACATCGTGGTGATCGACGAGGGCCGGCACCGTTGCTTCGGCCCAGGCGCCCAGTCGGCCAGCGAAAGCGCGATGCTCGTCGTCGAACAACGGTAGCGCGAGGAAATCAGCGGAGAGCATTGGCGCCCTCCTCGGCTCGACCGGGCGACTGCATGATCAATTGCCCTCGAAGACCGGCTTCTGCTTGGCGACGAAGGCGTTGTAGGCGCGCCCGTAATCCTTGGTCTGCATGCAGATCGCCTGCGCCTGAGCTTCGGCCTCGATGGCGCTGTCGATGTCCATCGACCATTCCTGATGCAGGCAAGTCTTGGTCATGCCGTGGGCGAAGGTCGGGCCGTCGGCGAGTTCCTTGGCCAGCTTCTGCGCCTCGGCCAGCACGTCGTCGGGCGAGACGACCCGATTGAAGAAGCCCCACTTGTCAGCCTCCTCAGCCGACATTGAACGGCCGGTATAGAGCAGCTCGGAGGCGCGACCCTGGCCGATAATGCGCGGCAGGATCGCACAGGCGCCCATGTCGGCGCCGGCGAGGCCGACCCGCACGAACAGGAAGGCGGTCTTGGCGCGGGGGGTGCCGATGCGCATGTCGGAGGCCATGGCGACGATGGCGCCGGCGCCTGCGCAGATGCCATCTACCGCCGCGATGATCGGCTGCGGGCAATGGCGCATGGCTTTCACGAGATCGCCGGTCATGCGCGTGAACGCGAGCAGGCCCGGCATGTCTCCGGCTTCCTGCATGCGGACCAGCGGCCCGATGATCTCGTGGACGTCGCCGCCCGAACAGAAATTGCCGCCCGCACCGGTGACTACCACGGTCTTCACGTCGCTCGCATGGACTAGCTCCAGGAACAGGTCACGCAACTCGGCATAGCTTTCGAAGGTTAGCGGATTCTTCCGCTCGGGTCGGTTCAGTGTGACGGTGCCGACTTTGCCGGCGACCTCCCACTTGAAATGGGTCGCCTTGTAATCTGTGGCTTTGAAAGTCTGCACGGGAATGTCCTCTTGTCGATGATCGATCAGGCCATGGTCAGGCCACCGGAGATGCTGAGCGTCTGGCCGGTGATGTAATCGGATTTGTCGCTGGCGAAAAACAGGATCGCATTGGCCACGTCTTCCGGTTTGCCAAAGCGGCGGAACGGAATCGCTCGCTTGAAGGCCTCCAGGTGGTTCTCCGGCAAAGCCATCAGCATGGGCGTCTCGGTCGGACCGGGGCAGATGCAGTTCACGTTGATCGAATAGCGCGCCATCTCGCGGGCGAGGCCCTTCGAGAAGCTGATCAAGCCGCCCTTGGCGCCGGAATAGACCGTCTCGCCGGACGAGCCGACGCGGCCGGCATCGCTGGCGACATTGACGATCTTGCCGGAGCGGCGGGCGATCATCGGGTCGATGAGGGCGCGGATCAGCTTGATCGGCCCCATCAGGTTGATGTCGACGACGCGCTCCCAGAACGCTGCGTCGTTTTCGACGAAGGGCTGGCCCTTGCCCCAGCCGGCGCCGTTGACCAGCACATGGACCTCGCCGCGACCCAGCACGGCGCGGGCGAAGGCCGCGATCGATTCGTCGGACGCCACGTCGACATGCACGAAGGTGGCCTTCAGCCCGGCCTTGCGCATCGCCTCAGCCTGCACCTCGCCCCTGTCGGTCGACAGATCGGCCAGCACGACGTCGGCGCCGGCATGGCCGAGCATCGCGGCGGCCGCCAGTCCAATGCCCGATGCCGCCCCCGTGACGACGACGGTCTTGCCTTCGAGCCTCATGGTCATGTCCTCATCGGTCCAAAAAGGCGGCGATCCGCCCGCGGGTGTCGCCGGTATTGAGAAGCTTATGGGTTTCAAGCAGCTCGATCAGCATGCCGGCGCTGAGTTCGGCGTCGGCCGCACTGAAGCAGCGCTTGCAGGCGGCGAGCGCCTTCGGCGACATGGTGGCGACTCGCTCGGCGAGCGCGCGCGCGAACGCTTCGAGTTCGTCTGCCGGCACCGCCCACTGGACCAGGCCGAGGCGGAGCGCCTGCGCTCCACTGATCACCTCGGCGGTGAGAATCATGCGCCGGGCGACGCCCGGGCCGCAGAGCCTTGACATGCGCTGCGTGCCGCCGGCTCCCGGCAGCAGGCCGAGGCGCGTCTCCGGCAGGCCGAGCGGCGCACCCTCTGCCGCCACCCTGAGATCGCAGGCGAGCGCCAGCTCGAAGCCGCCACCGTGAGCCGCGCCGCCGATCTCTGCGATCACCACCTGAGATGCGGCCTCTATCCGGTCGTAGAGTCGCTGCATCCGCCTGACCGTCTCGACCATCGCGTCGGGACCGTCCTCGGTCGCGAAGCAGTCGCGCATCAGCTTGAGGTCGGCGCCGGCCGAGAAGGTGCGCTGCGACGAGCGCACCAGCAGGACGGTCACGTCGGAACAGTGCTCGAGCTCATCGAGCACAGCCTCGAAGCCGTTGATCCATTCGCGGTTGATTGCGTTGACCGGCGCCCGCTCCATCGTGAGCGCGAGCACCGAGCCTCTGGTCTCTGTCTTGAACATGCGTTCACCGAATGAATGATCATTCATTCGGAATATGGGAACCGGCTTTACCCGTCAAGTCGCCGAACGGCGCATGGCGGCAATTGCCTTGGCGGACCAGTGCATCCGCCTTTCAGCGCGGCCGCGATGACCGGCGCTTAACGGCTCAGACCTGATCGTCCGGCTTCGCCTTCCTCGCGGTCTTGCTTGCCTTGCCGCTTGCCTTGGCCACCCTGACGCGGTGGACGGCGAGAAACTGGCCGTACTGGATCAGCCCCTTCGGGGTCGCCATCGCATGGACAAAGAAATCAAAACCCTGCTCGATATAGCCCTCGATCGTGGTGATCTGGCTGAGCCGCCAATATTTCAGCGCCCAGGTATGGGCATAGAGCACCAGCTGATAGGTGACGAGATCGACATTGATCTCGCGAAACACGCCGGCGGCGACACAGTCGCGCAGCCGCTGCGCGATGAACTCGTTGGTCTCCAGTTCCAGCTGCTTGATCAGCTCGCGCTGTTCGCGCGGCAGCGACTTGGTCGAGCGATAGGCTAGCACGGCCGCGCTGCGCCGATGATCGATAATCCGGCAGAAGGTCGCCAGCGACGACCATAGCGCCTCCAATGGATCGCTGATGGCGGTGACCGAGAGCGGAATCTCCTGCTTGTAGGATTCCAGCACGCTCATCAGCGACAGCAGCAGGACGTCTTCCTTAGTCTGCGCATATTGGTAGATCAGACCGATGCTGACACCCGCCTTGCGCGCGATGTCCTGGATGGTCGTGCGGTAATAGCCCTGGTCGGAGAACAGCTCGACCGCCGCCGCGACGATCTGCTCGCGCCGGCGCATGACCAGTTTCTCGTCGGTAACCTGGCTCTTGACGACCGTCTGATCGAATGCCCTGGTCGAGGGAGGCAGAGGCTTCGTCATCGTCTTCCGATCCGATTGGGCGCGATCGTCCCCCCGGGGGCGGGGGGAACAACGCCTCATCACGCTGGATAAACCGGGCGCAGCCGTTTCCAAAGCCCACTTGCCGTAAGCAACAGCCTTTTCCGCAATACAACTCACCGGTGACGAAGACGACCGAACGGGTCGCCCGCGCGGAGCATTTGATCAGATCGCCCGGCTGGGCGCCGTCGACGAAATCGCACGTGAGGCTAACGGTGACCACCATGCCGCCGATCGCCTGCATGACGGTGGGGCTCAGCGTCTGGTCGGCAAGCGCCGTCAGCACGCCGTCATGGATGGCGCCGCGAATGTTGCTGTGCGCCTCGCCGACCCTGAAGGCGAAACCGGAGCCGCGCGCCCGCCTGTAGAGCGGTCCGAAGAGCCGATCGAATTTTCCGTCTAATGCCGGGGCCGGTTCGTAGCCTTCGGGAATGTCGGGCGGGGGAACCCTGGTCATGGCTTCATTCCGAGGGCCCACTGCCGCCTTCGGTGACCAGCACGATCTTGCCGAGAGCCTTGCGCGTGATGATCAGGTCCATGGCCTCGGCGATCCTGCCGATTGGTAGCACCGCGCAGATCGGCGGATCGATCCGGCCCTGGGCGACCATGTCGAACAGCTCGGCCTGCACCTCTCGTACCCGATCCGGCATCCGCTGGAGATAGTCGCTCCAGTGAATACCTGTCACGGCGATGTGTTTCACTAGAATGTAGTTGGCCTGCGCGCTGGGGATCTCGCCGCCGGAAAAGCCGACGACTACCAGTCGACCGTCCCAGGCAAGCGCCCGCAGACATGCCTCGAAGCCGGGGCCGCCGACATTCTCGATCACCACGTCGGCGCCGTGGCCGCCGGTTGCCGCGTGAACCTGGGCGCGCACGCTGTGGCGCAGGTTCTCGCCGCCCATATCGATCACGGCATCGGCGCCCTGGCCCAGAACGAAGTCCCGCTTGTTCGGCGTACCGATGCCGGCCAGCACCCGGCAGCCTGCTGCCTTTGCGAGCTGCATGGCGGAGACGCCGATGCCGCCGCCGGCGCCAGTCACCAGCACGGTCTCGCCGGCCTTCAGCCGGCCACGGTCGAACAGGGCGAACCAGGCGGTCTGGTAGGTCAGGCCAATGGCCGCTGCCCTTACCATCGAGAGCTCGTCGGGCAGCGGGTAGCAATGATCCGCCGATATCCTGACAGTCTCGGCGAAGGCGCCGTTTTCCAGCTGGCCGACCACGCGCTCGCCGGCACGAAAGCGCGTGACGGACGCGCCGACGGACGCGACTGTCCCGGCGAATTCCTTGCCCGGCACGAAGGGCAGTGGCGGCAGCGTCTGGTACTTGCCGGCCGCGACCAGCACGTCGGGAAAATTGAGGCCGACTGCATGGACATCGACGGTCACCTCGCCCGCCACGGGCTGCGGTTCCGGCCAGTCGCGGAACGCCAGTTCCTCCGGCGATCCGAAGCGCTCGACCACCACAGCTTTCACAGCGTCCTCCTTGCGGCTCGCGCCTCGCTCACTCGCCCGGCTTCATCGTCTTGGCCATCTCGCGCAGTCGGAACTTCTGGATCTTGCCGCTGGCGGTGCGCGGCAATTCGTCCAGGATTTCCAGCCGTTCGGGGAGATAATTCTTGGTAATGTCCAGGCTCGACAGGAAGGCCGTGACGTCGCCAAGCGTCACCTCAGTGCCCGGCTTGGTGGTGATGAAGGCGCAGGCGCGCTCGCCGAGGCGATCGTCCGGCATGGCGACAATGGCGACGTCATTGATGTCGGGGTGCTTGTAGACGAGGCCCTCGATCTCCACGACCGGAATGTTCTCGCCGCCGCGAATGATGATGTCCTTGGCGCGGCCGGTGATGCGGACATAGCCCTCCGAGTCGATCCGCGCGAGGTCGCCAGTGTCGAACCAGCCCTCGGCGTCGACGGCATTGAAATCCGGGCGCTTCAGATAGCCGACGAAATTACTGCTGCCACGAACCTGCAGGCGCCCCTCCTCGCCGGCAGCGAGCGGCCGGTCGGCGGGATCGACGACGCGCACTTCCATGCCGGGCAGGGGGCAGCCATCGGTCTCGAAGGCCTTTTCCGGCGGATCTTCCGGCTTGGTGACGGTCACCGCGCCATTCTCGGTCATGCCCCATCCCGATGCGATCGTCGCACCCATGTGGTCGGTGGCGCGGCGCACCAGAACGCGCGGAATCGGCGCGCCGGCCGACAAGAACACCCGGAGCGACCGGAAGGCTTCGGGTCTCGCCTCGGCCTCGTCTGTGAGGTCGGCGAGGAAAGGGGTCGAGGCCATGGTGAAGCTCGGCCGCTCAGCCGCGAACAGGTCGGCGGCAACCTTGCGATTCCAGATGTCCTGCAGCACTACATGGCAGCCGAGGACGATCGGCATCATCAGGCCGTACATGAAGCCGGTCTGGTGGGCAAGCGGGGATGCCATGAACACGATGTCCCGGCCCGACAGGTGAAGCCGCTCGATATAGGGGCCGAGATTGCTGATCTGGGTGTTCGACGTGTGCATCACACCCTTCGGCTCGCCGGTCGTCCCGGAGGTATAGAGCACCTGGATGATGTCGTCCGGTTTCGGCCGTCGAGCGGCGAACAGCGCCTCTGCCGCCTTCCCATCAACCGGCTGGTCGTGCAGGCGCTCGAACGCCGCCTCATCCTCGCCGCCTATCACCAGCGCGTGGTCGAGATGCGGCAGCGCGTCGCGCATGCCCGCGATCATCGCGCCATGGTCGAAATCGCGGAACCGCCGCGGCGTTACGATCACCTTAGAGCGGGCGTGGTTGAGCATGAATTCCAGCTCGCGCCGCCGCAGGATCGGCATGATCGGATTGGTGATCGCGCCGATGCGCAGACAGGCGAGATGCAGCGCCACGAACTGCCACCAGTTCGGCAGTTGGTAGGAGACGATGTCGCCGGGGGCGATGCCGAGGCCGGCGAGATTGAAGGCGATGCGCGTCACGCGCTCGCCGAGCTCGCCATAGGTCAGCCGCGTCTGGCTGCCGGTCATGGCGTCATGTGCGACGATGGCAAGCGCTTGAGGGCCGTCCTTTAGTCGAAGGTCGAAATCGTCGAGCAAAGTCCGGTTCTTCCAGAACCTGGCCTTGACCATGGCGTCGCGGCGCGCGGCAAACCCGTCCATATGCATCGTCCACTCCCTCGGGCGGTCCGTCTCAGGCGCCGCCCTCGAGGCACCGCCACTTCTTGTCCCCGACAGTCTTTTCGCCGCCGGTTGTGGGTCAGGTTAGAGCGGAGAGCTCTTCGGGAACGCCGGCTTGCGCTTCTCGACGTGCGAGGCGAGGCCCTCCTTCACGTCGGGTCCGGTGAAGCCCATGAATTCTAGCGCCAGCGAGGCGTCGAAGGTCGGCCCCATCTGCCGCAGCCAGTTGTTCAGCGCATATTTGGTCCAGCGGATGGCGTTTGGCGCACCCTCGGCGAGGCGGACCGCGATCTCCAGCACCTTGCCGTCGAGGTCAGCATCGTCGACGGCCAGCGAGACCAGGCCGATCCGCTCTGCCTCGGCGCCCGAGACCGGGTCGCACAGCAGCAGGTAATATTTGGCCTTGGCCATGCCGCAGAGCAGAGGCCAGATGATCGCGGCGTGGTCGCCGGCCGCGACGCCGAGCCTCGTATGGCCGTCAATCAGCCGGGCATCCTTGGCGACGATGGAAATATCGGCGAGCAGGCCGCAGACGAGGCCGGCACCGACCGCCGGCCCGCGAATGGCGCTGATGATCGGCTTCGAACAGTTTATGACATTGTAGACGATGTCGCGCGCTTCCTTCCAGTTGCGCGCGCGGGTCTCGAAATCGTTGATGATCTTGTCGATCATCTTGAAGTCGCCACCCGCGGAGAAAACCTTGCCGTGGCCCGTGAGGATCGCCGCCGAGACGGTCGGATCCTTGTCGATGTCCTGCCAGACGGTGGCAAGCTCGCCATGCATGATCTCGTCGGCGGAATTGAGCCGCTCTGGATTGTACATTGTGACGCGCAGCACGCGCGGGTGCGGCCGATCGAAGCGCAGGCGCTGGTACTTGGCATAGGCGTCGGACATGGTGTTGCTCCTTCTCATTCCATTGGCGAAACGCCGGCCTGATCAGACGGCAACATGCTTCTTCAGGCTTTCCCTGGTCAGGCCCTCGAGCCGGCCCTCCTCGACCACGGCGCCCTTCGACATGACGTAGTAGCGTTCGGCCACTCGGTGAACGAGGCTGAAATTCTGCTCGATCAGCAGGATGCTGGTCTCGCCGGCGGCGAGGCCCACCAGCGTCTCGCCGAGTTCGTCGACGATGACCGGAGCGAGGCCCTCGCTTGGCTCGTCGAGGATCAAGAGATCGGGATTGGCCATCAGCGCCCGGCCGATCGCCAGCATCTGCTGCTGGCCGCCGCTCATCGCGGTGCCTAGCGTGTCGGCCCGTTCGCGCAGGATCGGGAAAAGGGCACAGACACTGTCGAAAGACCAGGGTCCGCTGCGGCCGACGGCCGCGCCAAGCAGCAGGTTTTCGCGCACCGTCAAGCCCGGCACGATCCGGCGGCCCTGCGGCACGACGGAAATACCGGCACGTGCGGCGGTGAAGTGGCGGATCGCGGCGGGCCTCTGGCCGGCGAAGGCGATGGTGCCTTTGCGCAACCTGGCGATGCCGAGGCAGGTATTGACGACGGTGGTTTTGCCGACGCCGTTGCGGCCGAGGATCGCGACCCGCTCGCCGCGCTCTACCGTGATGGAGATGTCGTGGAGCACCTGAGCCTCGCCATAAGAGGCATGAATGCCGTCGAGCCGAAGCAGGGTCATGTGATGCTGGTCCCGAGATAGGCGCGCACCACTTCCTGGTTGGCGCGGATCTCCTCGCCGGGGCCGTCGGCCAGGATCTTGCCAAGATGCAGAACGGTGATGCGGTCCGAGATCGAGAAGATGACGTCCATGTCGTGCTCGACGATCAGCACGGTGACGCCCCAGCTGGTGGCAAGCTCACGCAGCAGGCGGGCGAGCACGAGAGATTCGCTGATCGACAGGCCGGCCGCTGGCTCATCGAGCAGGAGAACGGACGGCTTGCCGACCAGAGCGAGCGCGAGGTCGAGGCGACGCTGGTCGCCATAGGAGATGTCGGCGGCGCGCCGGTCGGCGAGGCCCGAAAGCCCGAGCGCCCGGATGACCTCCTCTGTGTTGTCGCTCTCTGCCGCGCTGGCGGCCAGGCTAATCTGCTCGCGCACCTCAAGGTCGGCGAAGATGTTGGTCTTCTGGAACGAGCGCGCGAGACCGGCGCGGCGCCGCGCCCGCGCGGACAGCGCGCTGATGTCGCGTCCCTGAAAGCGCACGGTACCGACCGTCATGCCGCCGCCGCGACCGCACAGCGCGTCCATGAGTGTCGACTTGCCTGCGCCGTTGGGGCCGATCAGCCCGCGGATCTCGCCGGGAATCAGCGCGATCGAGACCTTGTCGACAGCGACGAACCCACCATAGCGGCGCGTCATGTCGATACCTTCGAGAGCAAAGCCGCTCATTGGGCCTTCCCCTTCAGTTTCGACACGATGGCGGACAACAGGCCGCTGACGCCATGTGGCAGCAACACGGTGACGACGATCAACGTCACGCCGATGATTGCCGGCCAGTGCTCGGTGAGGTCGCCGGCGGCGTCCTTGAACATAAAGAAGATCACCGAGCCGAGCGCCGGCCCCCAGACGGCGCGCGCGCCGCCGATCACCGCCATGACTAACGCCTCGCCCGACAGCGACCAGTGCAGGACGCCCGGTGTTACGAAGGCGTTGTAGAGCACGAACAACACGCCGCCGATGGCGCCGACCGCGGCGGACACGCCATAGACGATGGCACGCGGCACCACGGTCTCAAAGCCGATATAGCGCGCGCGTTCCTCGTTCTCGCGGATGGCGATGGTGAGCAGGCCGAAGCGGCTACGGGCGATCAGCCAGAGGCCGCCGATGATCACCACCAGCACGATCCAGCAGACGACGAACATGGTCGCAGGCTGCTGAAATACCACGATGTCCATGCCGAACAGGGTGGATGGCAGGCGCACAGCCATGCCGTCATCGCCGTTGGCGAGGTCGCGCCAGCGCAGGAAGATCTCGTGGAACGACTGGGCGACGGCGAGCGTCAGCATAGAGAAGGCGAGGCCGGGGAGCCGAACGATGCCGAGGCCGGCGACGAAGGCAAGAATCGCCGGCAGGACGATCGCCAGGATGATGGCAATCTCGGTCGGCATCAGGCCGAATTTGCCGTTGAGCGCCAGGGCATAGGCGGCCAGACCGAAAAAGGCCGCGTGGCCGAAACTGGTCAATCCGTTCTGGCGGATCATGAAGCCGATACCGGTCGCGAGCACCGCGCTGATCACGGCCTGGGTCATCAGGGTGAGCGCCAGCTGCGACGGAACCAGGGCTGGTACGAGAAGTCCGAACCCGAGGACGCAGGCGACGACGAGCGCCGCCAGCAGCAGCCGCGACCGCGATGCCGGCCGAGACGCGGCCAAATTGGTTCCGACGGAGGGAATGGTCATTTTCCGGCTCCGGCAAGGCCTTGCGGGCGCAGAGTCAGCACGAGCGCCATAATCGCCAGCGGCAGCATGGAGGCGAGCTCGGGGACGAAGACGATGCCAAGGTTGTGCACCTGGCCGATCAGCAGGGCGGCGATGAACACGCCGGTGAAGCTGGTAAGGCCGCCGGTCACGACGACCACGAAACAATCGATGATGATGTAGCCGCCCATCGACGGCGACAGGGCGAGCAGCGGGCCGGCAATCGTACCCGACAGGCCGGCGAGGCCAGTGCCGATGGCGACCACCAGCGCGCTGAGCCGATCGGTATCGACGCCCTGCATGCCGGTGGTGACCGGGTCGACGCTGGAGGCCCGCACATAGAGGCCGACGCGGCTGGAGCGCAGCCAGAGCGCGAGGCCGGCGGCCACCAGCATGGCGACCGCAATGACGAACAGCCGATAGACCGGGAAAGTTGAGCCGAACATCGGCACGACGCCGGACAGAATCTGCGGCGGCGCGACTGTCAGGAAGTCCTTGCCCCAGATGGTGCGAACGAGGTCCTCGACGACGAACAGCAGTCCGAAGGTGACCAGCAGCGTGACGATCGCATCCTCGTGGGCGAGTGGCCGGAACACGAACCGGTCGAGGAGCACGCCGAGGGCAGCCAGCGCGGTCACTGAGGCGACCATGCCTGTCCAGAAGCCCAGATAGGCGGCGACCGCATAGGCAATGTAGGCGCCCAGCATGAACAGGCCGCCATGAGCGAAATTGGTGACGCGGCGCAGGCCGAAGATCAGCACCAGTCCGACGGACAGCAGATACAGGAAGCTGCCATAGACCAGCCCGTTGATGATCTGGATCATGCCGGCCGCCTCCGGGTCGGCCGTGCGCGGGGCGCCAGGCGGCCGGGACCGCTCAATCCTGCCATCACGCCTTCCCTTCTGCACGATGCAATGCGGTCACTCCGCACGATGAATGAATATTCATTCAGTGCGCCGCTGTCAATGCGCGGCGCTCAATTTTGGGGGATGGATTGAAGGGTATGACCAGGCCCTGCCGAATACAGTTGGCCGATCGGGAGGATTGGCGCGCCGCGACATGGCCGGGCGACACGCTGCGGTCGCGCCCAAGGCGCGACCGAACTTGAAGCAGGTTGGATCAGAGGCGGCAGGTGCCGTCGGGCTTGGGCGTCGCAACATCGGCCGGAACGGTCATGTTGATGACCGGGCGGAGCACACCGTTGGCCATGGCGACCTGGCCGAAATAGTTCGGCCCGATCAGCTGGTGATCTTCCTTCCGCATCGTCTGCGACCCGAGGATCGTATCGAAGCTGCCGCCTTCCATGACCTTGGCGATATCGGCCGGCTTGACGCTGCCAGCCTTCTTCACCGCCTGGAAGATCACCTGCATGCCGATATAGGTCTCGCCCTCGAAATTGGTCGGCAGGGTGCCCGGATATTTGACCGCCCAGTCGGCGACGAACTTCTTGTTCGAGGGCGTGTCCAGCGTCGCGCTGTAGTTGATGATGGCGTGAATTCCCTTCACGGTCTCGCCTAGCACCTTCACCGTACCGTCGGTTGTGAAGCTGGTGCCGCCGGTGACCACCTTGTCGAACAGACCGAACTGTTTGCTTTGCGTGGCGAAATTGATCGCATCGCGGCCGGCGAGCGCGACCCACAACGCCTGGGCGCCGGAATCGGCGACCTTCTGGATGTGGGCGGCGTAGTCGTTGCTGCCGAAAGCCGGATAATTCTCAGAGACGATGGTCTTGCCGGTGGCTTCCGCCGCCTTCTTGAAACTCGCACCGGAGTTGCGGCCCCAGGCGATGTCGGCGGCGACGATCGCCCACTTGGTTTCCGACCGCGTGGCAAGCCAAGGCTGCACCACGGCGGCGTCGGAATAATCGGGCCGGTTCACGCGGAACATGCGGCCCTGGCATTGCTTGCCAGTGATGTCGTCGGCCTTGTTGATGGTCGCGACATACAGCGCGTTCCAGCGCGCCAGCATCGGGCCCATGGCGAGGGCCTCGCCAGAAGCGATGGCGCCAGTCAACACGTTGAAACCGGCGAGTGCCAGCTTTTCGCCCTGCTGGCGAGCGAGTTCAGGCTTCGCTTCGGTATCGAGGAAGCGGACCTCGACGACTCGCCCGTCGACGCCGCCGGCAGCATTTGCCTCCGCGACGGCGAATTCGATGGCGCGCTTGGCCTCGTCGCCGAGCTGGGCATAGGTTCCCGTCAGCGCCGTCGGCACGCCGATCTTTAGAGGCTCCTTGGTCTGAGCCCAAGCTGTGCCGGCGCCGACGAGCGCAATGCCAGACGCCCCGATCAGGAGCGATCTTCTTGTCGTCCGCATGGGTAATTCCTCCGATGATGTCCCTTGTACGAATGAACATTCATTCATTCTCTCAGAGGAGTTTGATTGTCAAGACGGATTGACGGATGCCAATGCGCGCCGCGCGCGATCGCGAAATTCCGGTAGCCGAAAGCAAATCCTTCGGACGCGGTTGAACGCCGCGGCGGTAGAAATGGGGTCCAGAGAATTGTATCAGTGCCAGCGGGGACGCTGCCCTGCGCGTTCTAACCAGCGGAACGATGACGTCGGGGCGCGGTTGCCGTTGCAGCCGGGCGCGAACTGGCGCGCAACGATTGATGCCGCATTGCGCCTTCTTTCGGAAGTGTCGGAAAAGAACTGGCGGCGGAGCAATGTGCTTTGGCCAACGGAAGGCACCCGCAGTATTGCAAGCACGATCGTCACATCCGCTTGATGTCTCTTCTAGTTCAAAAATTCGGTTTCAACAGAACTGCGATGTCTGGCAGTCGGTAGGCGCCGGTTAGTCCGGACGTCCCCTATGATCTCGCGCTCGCGAGCGAACACCGTCTCCCGATACGCTCTGCGCCGAGCCCCTGATGGCGGATTAGCACGCCCCGCAAGTTTGTCGCGGTGCGGCTGATCGTCCCCTCGTAATTGGGGCCGTTGTCATAGCCGCCGCGCTCCTTGAGGCGGATGGCGCTGCCAGCGAGAACGCGCCCTTCATAGATCTCGCGGCCCACTCTTGATCCGGTTCGCTGGCGCACTGGTCGATGGTCGTCAGCGCATCACGGCCGGCCAGCGAGGCGAGCGGCGGCTCGAGTTCGCGCGGCTTCCGCAAGGCTAGCAGGGCGGAAGCAGCAGGCCTGCCAATTCCGGCCAGCGAACTGTGGCGCCTGACCGAAGGCCAGCAGACGACGGCCGGCGCCTATCGCAAGGCCTGGCGCTGAGGCGCGGGCGGAGAACGTCATGGAACTGACCGTCGGGCCATCATCGTCACAGTCAGAGCTGACTTCGGGACCGCCGGCCCACAGGCGTTAGCCCCCAGCAGTTGCCGCCTGAGCCGCCCTCTCTAACCACTGTTGCTGCACCAGCCGCTGTATGTCCGGAACCCACTTCACGGCGATGGCCGCCGTGCTTGTCTGAGTTTGCTGGAGCAACTCCCGACAGCGTTAGTTGCTGTTCTGCGAGGCGGCTTTCCTGAGCGTATCCCGGACCATGGACACGCCCGACATGCCGACTTGTTCCTCCACTTGATGTTGTACGCGCCTTGGCGACTCATCGTCGCTTTTTCGACCGCAGGAGGATCGCTATGAACAAGCTACGCGACCTTACGGGCCACCAGAAGCAAGACACCCAGCGCGAGCATCAACAGCACATGATGCCGGGAAGCCGGGTCAAAAGCGCCCCCCGCTCCCAGCCAACACCCGCCGTCCGAAACCCCTGACAGGACGCCTCCACATACCGGTTGAGTCGAGGCCATACGTCCCGGACATCTAACGATCTCACCACCAATTCTCATTCTTTTTGATTTGCGTCAAAGCTGATCCCTTGGAAAACAAAGTTGACTATGTAAGTCAACTTATCGTGAGCGAATCAATGAACAGCCCTGCCGCCAAGTCGAGGAAAGCGAAGGGGGCGCACTCGACCCTAAGTTTTGTCGCCATTCTGGTCGCTGGAGCGCAGGTAGTGCACGCACACGCCGGCGAGCCGACCGCGCGGCTGCCGATACCTGCCACCGTGTCGATCTACGATTCCCTTGGCGGGCCGGACCTTCGTAATCCGCTCCGCACGGACATCGCCCAGTGCTCTCTGTGGTCCGGCGGCCCCGCGGGCACGCTGTTGCCCCAAGGCTCCGACCAGCCGGCATTTCCGCGGCCGGGTGTCCACGGCGCGATCGGGGCGGGCTGGAACAGCGCCTGCAGAGCGCTCTATGGCCTTGCCCAGGGAAGCGTCTTCCGTGACGGCGCCTTTGCGCGCGCCACAGTCTATGGCGAGCGCATGGGCTCCTATACGGCGCCTGACGGCAGCCGGGTGGCCTTCGGCCACGAGCGGCGGGTCTACTCGGCCGGCGCGGGGTTCGCCCAGCCCGATGGCTCGTTCATTTCGCTGGACGTGACCCGTGCCGAAAGACGCGGCACGCTCTATGGCGGCTCGCAGATCGATTCCCGTTACTTCGACGCAACCTCGGTCCAAATGCGCGGCCTCCGGATACTGGAGCACCCGCATCTGCAGTCCCTGCGCTTCTCGGCGAGCTACACGGACGTCGACCGGCTGAACGACAATTTCACATGCCGCCCGCTGGTCGGCGCGGCGACGCTCGCCCGCTTCGACCGCAAGGCTCTTGCTGCGGACCTCGCACTCGACGGCCGGATGGACCGGCTCGCCTGGACCTTCGTCCTGTTCCTCCGCTCCGATCAGCGCGACGCGACACGCTATCAAGGCCCGCTGCTTGCGCCGCAATCGCCGGTCATCGCCGGCGGCAGGGTGACGAGCTACGGCGCCAGTCTCGACGGGCGCTACGATCTCGGCAGCGGCCGGCGCGTCCTTGCCGGCGCAAGGCTCGACCTCGTCTCGGCGGGTCTCGGGGGCATCGACGAGACCGGTTATGCGACGCCCGGCTTCGGCGCCACGCCGACCGCACGGCAGCTCTTCGCCGCGACCTATGGCTATGCGGGCGGCGGCTCAGCCAGCGAAGCCAATCTCGGCGGCATGCTGCGGCTTGAACAGGACATCGCAGCCGATGGCCGGCTCTATGCAGGAATTCGCCGCGTCGTGCGCACCGCCGATCCGCGCGAGCGCTATTTCATCTCGTTCACGCCTCAGGCCGGCGGCACCCTCAATCCCGGCCCGATCCATCGCACCTGGATCGGCAATCCCGGGCTGAAGCCCGAGCAGCACCATCTCGCCGAGGTCGGCTTCGGTTGGCGCTCCGGGGGCTGGGAACTCGTCGCGCGTGCCTATGGCGACCGCGTTGCTGACTTCATCCTGTGGGATCGGACGCGGGGCCAGCCCGGCGTGCTGCGCGCGGACAATGTCGGCATCTTCCGTAATGTCGATGCAGCGATAGCGGGCCTCGAGGCCAAGGTGCGCTACCGTTTCGCCAGCGGCATCTGGCTCGGTGCGGACGGCTGGCTGACCTACGGCCAGAATCTCACCGATGACCGGCCGATCGGACAGATTCCGGCGGCCGAGGCGCAGCTGCGCGCCGGCTGGGTTTCCCAGGCCATCGAGATCGAGACACGGCTGCGCCTCGTCGCGACGCAGGATCGCGTCGACGGCAATTTCCGCGCGGGGTCGGGCGTCGACGGCACGGGCCTCGTGGGTTCCGAGCAGCGCACGCCGGGTTTCGCCACGCTGGACGCCGCGCTGACCTGGAAGTCGCGCCCGAACGTGCGCCTGACGATCGGCGTCGAGAACATCCTCGACACCGCCTATCGCGAGCATATCGAGCGGACCGATATCGACGATCCCTTCACCTATGCACCGACCGCCACGGGCCGCTCCGTCTACCTGCGCGGGCTGGTGTGCTTCTGAACCGGCCGGGAAAGGACCCTCGCCATGACTGTTCCCTCGTCATCGTCCCGGCCTGCCGGTGGCATGAGCCGTCGCCTGGCGCTGGCCGGCGCAGCTGCCCTCGCGGCCCCCCGCCTGGTGCGTGCCGCTCCCTTGCGCGAACTGGTGCTGCACGGGCCGCCTGCGGGGCCTTCGATTACGCTGGCTCATGCCGTTGCGGCCGGGGCGCTTTCAGATGTCGCCGACAAGGTCACCTTCCGCGCGTGGCGCAATCCCGACGAGATGCGGGCCGGCCTCACCTCCGGCACCATGCAGGCCGTCGTCATGCCCACGACGACCGCCGCCAACCTACACAACCGGGGCTTCGGCCTGCGGCTCGTGAATGTGATGACCAACGGGCTGCTGCACATAGTCTCCGCCGATCCCTCGCTCACATCCTTCAAGGCGCTGTCGGGGCGGCGGCTTGCGGTGCCGTTTCGGAACGACACGCCGGAGTTCATCCTCAATCGCATCCTGGCGCATGAGGGGCTCGCCGCGGGTCGCGACATCGTGGTCGACACGACCGGCACGCCGGTCGAGGCGATCCAGCTCGTGGTCGCGGGGCGGATCGACGCCGCTCTGGTGCCGGAGCCGGCGGCCTCGGCCGCGATCGTGCGTGCGCAGGCCGCCGGCAAGCGCGTCAGCCGCGTGATCGATGTCCAGACCGCCTTCCGGCAGATCGCCGGGCCGGAGGCGACCCTGCCGCAGGCAGGTCTAGCGGTGACGGCGCGGTTCATGGCCGACCGGCCCGACCTCGTGGAAGCCCTTCATTCGGCTCTGGAGCGGACCACCCGGCAGGTTCTCGCAGCGCCCGCTCGCGCCGCCGGCAGCGCCGCCGCGCCGCTCGAAATGCCATGGCCCGTTGTCGAGGCCTCCATCGAGCATTCGAACCTCGTCGCCATCCGTGCCTCGGCTGCGCGCGCACAGCTAGAGACCCTGTTCCGGACCATCGCGGACGGAAATCCCGCGCTGATCGGCGGGAGACTGCCGGACGCGGCGTTCTACTGGTGACGGTGATGCTCGCCGCCCGCTTCGGCCAGCTCGGCCTGTTCCTGTGGTCGGGCTGGGCCGGACTTGCCGCTCTGTCGCTGCTGGCCGCCCTCTGGCAGGCGGGTCACGAGACCTATGGCGACTTCATTCTCCCGGCGCCGGCGGCGACGCTGCGAGCGGGGATGGCGCTTCTGTCGGATACCGGCAACTGGCGGATCGCCGGCGTCACGGTCCTGCGCGCGGTCGAGGGGTTCGCAACAGCCGCGTTCATCGGCGCGGCGGCGGGGCTCGCCGCAGGCTACTCCCCTGCCGGCCAGCGGCTCGCCAGGCCGCTGCTGACCGTGCTGCTCGGCGTTCCGCCGATCGCCTGGATCGTTCTCGCCATGATCTGGTTCGGTTCGACCGACGGCACGGTGGTGGCGACGGTGACGGTAGCTAGCGCCCCTGTCGTCTTCCTCGGCGTCGCCGAAGGAGTCGCGACGCGCGACCGCGGCCTCGACGACATGGCCCGGGCGTTCGGCGCCGGACCCTTGCGGCGGCTCCTGACGCTGGGCCTGCGCCATGTCGCTGACCATCTGTTCCCGGCGCTCGCGGTGGCCCTCGGTACGGCCTTCAAGGTGGCGGTCATGGCGGAATTGCTCGCCAATACCGGCGGCGTCGGCGGCGCTCTGGCCTCGGCGCGCGCCAGCCTCGATGTCGCGGCGGCGCTGGCCTGGGTGATGATCGCGGTCACCGCGCTGATTGCCGTCGAATACGGTCTCGTCCACCCGATCCGATCCGAATTCGAGCGCTGGCGGGAAGCCGCGCGGCCATGGGGCGTCAAGCGATGACCGAGGCTGTTTTCCCGCCGGCCCTCGCCATGGCCGGCGTAGGCCACTCCTATTTCGGCCGGCGCGTGGTCGATGCGGTCGACCTCGTGGTCGGACAGGGCGAGATCGTCGCGCTGGTAGGTCCGTCCGGATGTGGAAAGTCGACGCTCGTCCATATCGCGGCGGGCATCGTCGACCATGTGCGCGGAACGGTGGAACGCCGCTATCGCCGCCACGGCATGGTGTTCCAGGAGACGCGCCTCATGCCCTGGGCGACGGCGCGTGAGAACATCGCCTACCCCTTGCGCGTGGCAGGTCTGTCCCGCGCGGAGCGCCGCGACCAGGTGGAGGCCGCGGCCAGCCGTGTCGCGCTTGCCGCCGAAGACCTCGACAAATATCCGGTCGAGCTGTCGGGCGGCATGCGCCAGCGCACGGCCATCGCCCGCGCCCTCGTCACCGATCCCGATTTCATCTATTTCGACGAGCCGTTCACCGCGCTCGACGTGGCGCTGAAGCGGCGCATGCAGGATCTGGTGATCGATGCGGGGCGCAATGCCCGGTTCGGTGCGCTGTTCGTGACCCACGACCTCGCCGAGGCGACGCGGATCGCCCACCGCATCGTCGTGCTCGACGCACGCGGGCAGGGCGTCACCGGCGAGCGCCGGCTGCCCGGCGCGCCGGGCGAGCGGGACGACGCGGCCGTCTTCGCGCTGACCAGTGGCTTCCTGCGGGAGGACCTTCTCTTCCGGCACATCCACGACATCGACGAGCGGCTGACGGCGTGACCGGTACCTCCTCCCCCACTCCCGGCCGCATAGGGCGGACGCTTGGCGTGCTCGGCGACGAGGGTCTCAGGCTGTTCTTCCCTCTCGCCGCGGTTCATGCCGCGCTCTGGCCCTTCCTGTGGGTCGTTGTCCATGGCTACGACCTGCCGCTGGCGCGCGAGGTGCCGCCGTCCCTGTGGCATGCCCACGAGATGCTCATCGGTACGTTCGGCGGTGCGCTGATCGGCTTCATCACGACCGCCGTTCCCGAATGGACGGACACACCGCGCCCGCGCGGACGACCGCTCTTCGTGCTGGCGACGCTCTGGGCCGGTGGGCGAATCGTTGGCTTCGCCGGTGCGGATGTCGCTGGGGCGGTGGCGGCGGTGCTCGACCTTGCCTGGCTTTGCGGGCTCGTCCTGTTCGTCGCGCGCGTGTCCTGGTGTCGGCGCACGACGCGACTCCTCGCCTTCCTGTTCTGGATCGCCGCGCTGACCATGGCCGAAGCGGTGACTCGGTACGGATTCCTCTCCGGCGATGTCGGCCTCGCCCAGGGGGCGCTCCGGCAGAGCGGTTTTGCCTTGCTCGCCCTTCTGTCGCTGGTCCTCGCCCGCATTTCGGTGCCGATCACGAACCTCGTTCTCGACCCGAGCGAGACGACGTCACCGTTCCGGCCGCATCCCGGCCGGCTCAATCTGGCAGCCGGACTGGTCGCGGTCATGATGGCCGGCGATCTCGCGGGGCTTTCCGAGACGGCGCGGGCTTATCTGGCGATCGCCGCCGGTGCCGCCTTTCTCGACCGCACGGCAGAGGCCTTCGTCGGCCGATCGTTCTTTCGGGGCGAGATTCTGGCGCTCGGCGGATCCAGCGCTCTGGCCGGGATCGGACTGCTTCTCGTCGGCGCGGCACGGCTCAGGACGGGTCTGCCGGAGACGACCGGCCTGCATGTCGCGCTGATGGGGGGACTTGGGCTCGGGGTTCTGGCGGTCTTCGCCATTGCCGGGCTGCTCCATACGCATCAGCCGCTCGGCCTCAGCCGGATGACGCGGCTCGCCCTCGCCATGCTGGTCGCGGCGGTCGGCTTGCGTGTCGCGCCCGATTTCGGTGCTGTCATCGCCGCCCCGACGGCCCACGGGCTGGCGAGCTTGGCATGGGCCGCGGCCTTCATCCTGTGGCTCGCTTCCTATTGGCCTGCGCTATCCGATCCGGCGACGCTCGGTGACAGCCGATGCTGATCCGCCGTCCCCTGCGACATCCGGTTGCAAAGGCTCACATCCTCGTATTTTTGACGTTCGTCAATTTCATGGCTGCGTTTCCAAGCGATCAAGGATGCGCGGACCACCCCCACGGTACGGAACCGAGAGACGCGCCATGGCCACCACGATGGAACTCCAGCGATCCTGGCGCGGGCCGGTCCTGTTCAGCTACGGCTTCCGTCCGTTCTTCTCTTTCGGGGCGGTACTCGCGGCCCTGCTGATCCTTCTGTGGGTGCCGTGGTTTCTGGGCCTGATCGCCATTCCAAGCGCGCTGCCGCCGGTTGCCTGGCACACCCATGAACTGCTGTTCGGCTACGTGCCGGCCATCGTTGCCGGCTTCCTGCTGACGGCGGTGCCGAACTGGACGGGGCGGCTGCCCGTGGTCGGCCGGCCGCTCATCGGGTTGTTCGGTCTCTGGCTGGTGGGGCGTCTTTCCGTCGTTCTGTCGAGCTTCGTCGATCCCCTGAGCCTTGCCGCACTCACGCTGTTCTTTCCCGTTGCCCTTGCCGGCGTCATCGCACGGGAGATCGTCGCCGGACGGAACTGGCGAAACCTCAAGGTTCTGACCGGCGTCGTGGTGCTCGGGCTGGCGCAGGCGCTGTTCCACCATGAAATCTGGCGCTACGGCCGCCCTCTCGTCAGCGACCGGATCGCGATCGGCGCGACGCTCATGCTGATCATGATCGTCGGCGGCAGGATCGTTCCGAGCTTCACCACCAACTGGCTGAAGCGGGAAAATCCCGGCCGCCAGCCCGTGCCCTTCGGCCGCTTCGACCTGATTGCCATGATGGTCGCGGCGCTGGCCCTGGCGGGCTGGGCGGCCGCGCCCCTCCATCCGGCCATAGAGCAGCCGACAGGTCTGCTGCTGCTCGCCTCTGGCATCCTCCAGGTGGTGCGGCTCATCCGGTGGGCCGGCGACCGAACGCTCGCCGAGCCGCTGATCACCGTCCTGCACGTGGCCTTCGCCTTCGTGCCGGTGGGATTCTGGCTGTCGGGATATGCGCTGCTGATGGCGGACGATGGAGCGCGTTCGGCTGGCCTGCACGCTTGGACCGCCGGCGCCACCGGGCTAATGACGCTGGCGGTCATGACCCGCGCCAGCCGGGGTCATTCAGGACGCCCCCTCACCGCGCCTCCCGCCACGGTCCTGATATACGTTGCTGCTTTTCTCGCGGCGGTCCTGCGCATGGCCGCGGCTTTCGCGCCCGCGCACACGATGATGCTCCTCGGCGCGGCGGGCGGCGCGTGGGTCGTGGCTTTCTTGGGGTTCGCGGCGTGCTACGGCCCGATGCTGCTGCGGTCGCGCGAGGGGGCATGAGGGCCCGCCGCCCCACAGGCTTTCCTCGAGGATCGGCCGCACCGCGAGCGAATCCTCGTTGTGGTGGAAAGCGATGGCGAGCCGGAAGGAATGGGCGATGCGCAGCGCCCGGTCCATGAAGAGGACTGCGACATCCGGCGGACAAAGCTGCTGCACCGCCGCCCTGAACAGTGCGAGCCAGCGCCGGAAATGTGCCTCGCCGAGCCCTGGCAAGGAAAGATGCGGCGGAAGCGGCCGCCCAGCGTAGCGACCCGTTCGCAGCAGGGTGGCTGACCAGAAATCGCACATGCGAGCGAGGTGCCGAGGCCAATCCGCGTCGGCGATGGCGCCGTTGAACACCGGCCCCAGCAGGTCGTCTGCGCGGATCTCGGCGTAGAAGCCGCGGACGACGGCCTCAATCATCGCCACGCCGAGCGCTTCCGGCAGCAGCCGGCCGTCGATCAGCACGACACGCGAGGGGGCGGGACGACCCTTCATGGCGGGGTCTCCTTC
>NZ_JAEULY010000006.1 GCF_016793595.1 Phreatobacter sp. | reverse complement strand
GCGTCGAACGCATGTGGTGCAGGCTCAAGGACTTCCGGCGCGTCACAACCCGCTACGACAAGCTCGCCCGGAACTACCTCTCGACCGTCCTCATCGCCGCAACAACCGCATACTGGCTCAATTGAGTCCGGACCCTAGCGGATCTCGGGCAACCGCCAGCCATATCGGGAGATGGTCAGCGCTGCTTCGGTGCGATTCTGCACCTTGAGTGCGCGCATCAGCGACGTGACGTGATGTTTCACGGTCACTTCGGCGATCGACAGCGATCGTGCAATGGCCTTGTTGCTGCGCCCCTCCACCAGAAGGGCGAGGACATGCAGCTGCCGCTCGGTGAGCCCGAGGTCAGCGGCTGTGGGTACCCGCGCATCCGGAGCGGCCGTCGTGCCGGGCTGGCGGGTGGGCCAGACCTCTGGCGGAATATAGGTGCCGCCCGCCAGAATCAGGCCGAGAGCGCCGGCCATCACCGCGCGCGGCACGGATTTGGGAATGAACCCGGTGGCGCCGGCATCCAGCGCCTCCGCCATGACATCGCGATCCGTGGTGCTGGACAGAACGGCGACCGTGGCCCGCGGCCGCCGTTCGCGAATGGCCTTGAGAAGCTGCAGCCCGTCGCTGTCGGGCAGCCCCAGATCGAGAATGACGAACTGAGCATCGGGCGCGCGCTCGACAATGCCCATTGCGCCGCGCGCGGAATCCGCCTCCGCGATGACGGCATCGCGCGCGACCTCCGCGAGTATGGCGCGAAGCGCGTCCCTGATCAGCGCATGATCGTCGACGAGGAGGATGTGCATCGGCACGACGTTGCCCGAGCGGCAGTTCCGACGCAAACAGCCGATTGCCCGCGCGCTCCCGACCTGGCGGCGGCCGAGCCTATCGCTGGCGGCCGACGGTCGCGGCCGGTGACCCGTAAATGACCCTGTGGCTGCTGACCGTTTCCGAGCGAACCTGGCTCAGGGTCGCGATCACCTGGTCGCGCGAGGTGTACATGATGTCCCAGACCGCCCGCTCGGCAGCGGCCTCTTCCCCCGCGTGAACGGCGCGGCTCACCTCGGTCCAGATCACCGCCGATTCGCGTCGCCGCTCGGGCGTTATGAAGTCGAGCGGTCGCTGGCGCCAGATGAACCCCCAGATGGAGCGATCGCCCTGGTCGCGCAGGAAGTCGGCGAGATAATCGCTGCCGCAATGGCGGTAGAGCGCCGCGCCGAGCCGCCCGTTGGCCATGGCGAACTCCATGGAATCGATATTCGTGTCGCCGACCGCCCGTTCCAGTGCTTCCGCCCGACCCTTCAGGTCGGCGAGACCGGCAATTGGGTGGAGACGGGCGAGGTATGAGGCCGCGAGACCGAGCAGGCGCGCGCGGATGTTGAACATGTCGGCGATCAGGTCGAGCGACAGCGGAACCGCATAGGCCCCGCGACGCGGATAGATGCGCACGAGGCCGCGTGTCTCCAGCGCCCGCAGCGCATCGCGGACCGGGCCGCGGCTCACCCCGTAATCATCGGACAGTTTTTGCTCGACGATGCGCTCGCCTTCGGCGTAGCGCCCCTCGACGATGGCCATGCCGAGCTGCTCGACGATCTGCTCGGGCAGCGTTCTGAGGCGCGATCCGCGCCCGTCGCCCGTCGCGGTCCGGATCCGCTCGCCCGGAGCGGCAGGGGTCTGCGCTTGTTCTGTCGTCTCAAGGACCATGGTCGATCCGTTTGCGGCTCGGTGCCGGCACGGAATTGTCCCGCGCGCATCGCAATCGAGCATCTAACCCGCCATGCGCGTGCACGCCACCGCACGGCGTCGAGCCATGCAACATCGGCAGCCGAGCGGTGTCAATTGTTAACAATTAACGGTTGACAGGAACTGTGGGCAGGTGCTCGGATCGACCCATAGCGCTGCACGGCAACGGCCGGACAACGACAGCGCGGAAGATCTGGGAGAAAAACGCGATGCTGAGCAGGCGCGACCTCGTCCTGTCCGCGGCCCTTGTTGCCGCATCTCATCCCTTGAAGGCCCAAGGCGGCCCCGCGCAGGGCAGTCTGACGCTTGCCTTCGGCGCCGAGCCGACGACCCTCGATCCCGTGCGCTACTCCGCCGGCGTCGACACCTATGGCGTCGGGCAGCTGTTCGAGCAGCTCACCCGGCCCGACCCATCGGGCACGATGCGGAACTGGCTCGCGGAGAGCTACGAGATCGTCGGCACCGAGGAGAAACCGATCATCGATATCCGCATTCGCCGTGGCGTGAAATTCCACAACGGCGACCCTCTCACCTCGGCGGATTTCGAGTTCTCCTATCAGCGCCTGCGCGATCCCGCGCAGAGCCGCTGGTCGCATCTGCAGGCAGCCGTCGAGCGGTTCGAGATCGTCGATGATCACCGCTTCAAGCTGCATTTCAAGGAACCGAACGCCGTCTACGTCGAGCGCTACCTCCAGCTCTGGGCCATGCCGAAGCGCTATTTCGAGCAGGTGGGCCCGGACGGGTTTGCGCGCGCGCCGGTCGGCACCGGGCCCTGGAAGCTCGTATCCTGGAAGCCGAAGGAGGAGATGCAGCTCGAGGCCTTCGACGACTACTGGAACCGCGATCATCGGCCGGGCGTGAAGGCGGTCACGATCAAGTTCATCCCGGAAGACCTGACCCGCGTCGCCGCCTTCAAGACCGGGGCCGTGGACTGGATCGACGCCGTGCCGCCGGCCCTCGTCGAGGAGTTCAAGGCGATGCCGAACGTGGAGACCACCTCGGTCATCAGCGGCAACAATCTGTTTCTCAACTTCGGCACCCACATGCCGAATTCGCCGTTCAAGGATGTGCGGGTCCGGCAGGCCGCGGCCCATGCCATCAACTTCGACACGATCATCCGCCGCGTCCTGTTCGGTCAGGGCCAGCGCTATGCGGAGATCGGCGAAGGCTCGACCGGCTACGATCCCGAGCTGAAGCCCCTTCCCTATGATGTCCGCAAGGCCCGCGACCTCATGCGGCAGGCGGGCTTCCCGAACGGCCTCGACACGCCGTTCTACAACCTCACCACGCCGCGGGAACCGAACATCAAGGAGATGGGCGAAGCCTGCGCCACCTATCTCACCGCCGTCGGCATCCGCTGCCGCATTGTCCAGCTGGAATACGGCGCGTGGATCAATCTCGGCCGGCGCGGCCGCTCGGGCCCGCCCGACATGGACGGCATCATCTCGTGGATGTGGTCGCACGACGTTCCCGGCGATCCCGGAACCGCCTGGGCCGGCCATCTCCACAGCTTCAAGGCCGGGCAGGGCTGGGGCAGTTACTCCTACACGGAGGACGACGAGATGGACGCCCTCGTCAAGCAGCAGCAGCGCATCATGGATCGCGGCAAGCGCGCCGAGCTTCTGCGCAAGATCGCCCGCCGCAAGCGCGACGAGGTGCTTGGCGGGCTGACCACATACCGACCGCTGATCACCATCGCGTGGCGCAAGGACAAGGTCTCGTTCAAGGGCTGGCCCTGGCCGGGCTACTACCGGAACCTCCAGGAAATCGGCCTGAAGCGCTGAGCGGGCGGGAGCCATCGACATGGATGCGGCAGCCTATGACGCGCGTCTCGACGCGCTATGGCGGAAGAACTGGCCGGCGGAGGTTTCGCCCAGGCTCGCCTATCCCTTTGGCGAGATTCCGCTCGGCGACTATCTGCGCCGGCGGGCGCTGGAAGCCCCCGACAAGCCCGCGCTGATCTTCTACGGCACGGTGATCACCTATGCCGAGCTCGACCGGCTGAGCGACAGATGCGCCGCGCTGCTGAGCCAGCACGGCGCGAAGTCCGGCGACCGCATCGCCGTGTTCCTGCAGAGCAGTCCGCAATTCGTCATCGCCTTCTACGGCATCCTGAAGCTCGGCTGCGTGCACGTGCCGGTGAACCCGATGTTCCGGGAGCACGAACTCGAATACGAGCTCAACGACACCGACGCGGAAATCATCGTCGCGCAGGACACTCTGATCGATCTCGTCCGTGCCGTTCGCGACCGGACGAAGGTTCGCACCGTCTTTTCGACCAGCATCGCCGAGATGCTGCCGGCCAATGCGACGCTCCCCGTGCCGGCCGGCCTCGATCAGTCGCCGGTGGCTCATGCCGACGCGATCGATTTCATGGCCGCCCTGCGCGCCGTCACGGGCGCCCCGCCGCGGGTCGATATCGACCTCGATGCCGTCGCCGCGCTCAACTACACCGGCGGCACGACCGGCATGCCCAAGGGCTGCGTCCATACCCAGAGGCACATGATCTACACCGCCGCGACCGTCTGCTCGCGCGACAGCGGGCAGTCGCGGGACCGGGTGCGCGTCAATTTCATGCCGCTGTTCTGGATCGCCGGCGAAAATGCCGGCCTGATCGTGCCGGTCTTCGCCGGCGCGACGTTGATCCTGCTCGCCCGCTGGGACCCTGTCGGCTGGATGGCTGCGGTCGATCGCTACAAGGTCGAGACCGCCGGACTGCTCGTCGACAATGCCGTTCAGGTGATGGATCACCCCGATGTCGGCCGCTACGACCTGACTTCGCTCAAGACCACGACCTGCTCCTCCTTCGTCAAGAAGCTGAACCTCGCCTTCCGCGAGCGCTGGAAAACACTGACCGGTGCGACGCTGATCGAGGCGGCCTGGGGTATGACCGAGACGCATACCAACGACACGTTCACCCTCGGCATGCAGCAGGACGACTGGGATCTGAAGACCCAGCCGGTCTTCGTCGGCCTGCCGGTGCCCGGCACGCGCTTCCGCATCTGTTCCTTCGAGACCGGCGAGATCGTACCACTCGGCACCGAGGGCGAGATCGTCGTCTCTTCGCCTTCGCTCCTCACCCACTACTGGAACAAGCCCGAGGCCAGCGCCGAGTCGATCCGCGGCGACTGGTTTCACACCGGCGACATCGGCATGCTCGACGAGGAAGGCTACCTGCACTTCCTTGGCCGCAGGAAGGAGATGCTCAAGGTCAATGGCATGAGCGTCTTCCCGTCCGAGATCGAGGCCCTGCTCGGCCAGCATCCCGCGATCCTCGGCTCGGGCGTCATCGGCGTCGACGACGAGCGGCGCGGCCAGGCGCCACTGGCCTTCGTGATCGTCGATCGGGTCAAGGCGCCGGATCTCTCAGCCGACGACCTGCGCCAGTGGTGCGCGAAGAACATGGCGACCTACAAGGTGCCGGCGTTCCGCATCGTCGATGCCCTGCCGATGACCGCTACCGGCAAGGTCAAGAAGGAGGAGCTGAAGAGGCTTCTCGACCCGGTCGGGACCTAGCCCATGTGGCGCTTCGTCCTTCGCCGTGCCGGCAATGGTGTCGTCAGCATCCTTGGCGCCAGTTTGGTGATCTTCATGATCTCGCGGCTGTCGGGCGACCCGATCACGCTGATGATGCCGCCCGACGCGCCGCCGCAGGCGATCGAGGCCATGCGTGTGGCGCTCGGCCTCGATCGGCCGCTCTGGACGCAATATTGGATCTTCGTCACCAATGCCCTGACGGGTGATTTCGGAAATTCCTACCGCTGGCAGCAACCGGCGCTGAACCTCGTTCTGGATCGGCTGCCGGCAACCGTCGAGCTTGCTGTGGCGGCGCTGGTCTTCAGCGTCAGCGTCGCCGTGCCGCTCGGCGTCCTGTCGGCCGTCTATCGCGGCGGCTGGGTCGATCGCCTGGGCCGCATCCTCGCCATGCTGGGTCAGGCCATGCCGAACTTCTGGGTCGGCCTGATGCTGATCCTCGTCTTCGCCGTCGGCTTCGGGTGGCTGCCAGCCTTCGGTCGCGGTGGCCCCGAACATCTCATCCTGCCGGCCATCGCCCTCGGCTGGTATCCCGTCGCCGCCCAGATGCGGATCGTCCGCTCAGGGATGCTGGACGTCCTCGAAAGCGACTACATCCGTTTGAGCCGCGCGCTCGGTACGCCCGAGCGCCTGCTGGTCTGGAAATACGCCTTCCGCAACGCCGCGGTGCCGCTGCTCACCATGCTCGGCGTCTACTTCGCCGCCATGCTCGGCGGCGCCTTCATCGTCGAGGTGATCTTTGCCTGGCCGGGCATCGGCCGGATGGTGGTCGAGGCGGTGTTCGCCCGCGACTTCCCCGTCGTGCAGGCCGGCGTGTTGTTCTCATCGATCCTGTTCGTCATGTCGAACCTGCTGGTCGACATTTCCTACGGCATCGTCGACCCGCGGATCCGCAATGACTGACGTCGTGCAAGCTCCGATCCCCATGCCGCGCATGGCCTGGCTGGCCCGTCTGAAGGGCGCGCCGGTGATCCCGCTCGTCATCCTCGGCACGGTCGTCTTCTGCGCCATCGCCGGGGGGCTCGTCGCACCCTTCGACCCCAACGATGCCGATCTCGACGCGGCCTTCCAGCCACCCTTCTGGGCGAGGGAAGGGTCCTGGTCCCATCCGCTCGGCACCGACAATCTCGGCCGCGACATCCTCTCTCGCATCATCGCCGGCTGCCGGGTCTCGGTCATCGTCTCGCTCTACGCCATCGCCTTCTCGGGCGCGATCGGCGCGCTGGTCGGCATGATCTCCGGCTATTTCGGCGGACGTGTCGACCAGGTCATCATGCGCCTCGTCGAAATCCAGATGTCGATCCCCTCGATCGCGCTCGCGCTGCTGCTGGCAGCGGCGTTGCAGCCCGGCCTCGGAACGGTCGTGATCGTCATCGTGTTCACCTACTGGACCTGGTACGCGCGCATCATTCGCGGCGAGATCCTGTCGCTGAAGACCCGTGACTATGTCGCCTTCGCGCGCGTCGCCGGCGTCTCGACGCCGGTGATCCTCCTGCGCCATCTCCTGCCCAACATCATGAACACGCTCCTCGTCCTGGCGACGCTGCAGGTCGGGCAGGTCATCATCTTCGAGGCTTCGCTGTCCTTCCTCGGGCTCGGCATCCAGCAGCCCGACGTGTCGTGGGGCCTCATGCTGTCCGACGCGCGCCAGTACATCTCCAACGCCTGGTGGGCGATCACCATGCCCGGCATCGCGATCATGCTGACCTGCCTCGCCGCCAACCTGTTCGGCGACTGGCTGCGCGACCGCCTCGACCCGCGCCTGAGGCAGATGTGATGACCGCGCCCGTTCTCGCCATCGAAGGCCTCAAGACGCATATCCATCTGAAGCGCGGCGTGGTGCGCGCCGTCGATGGTGTCGACCTGACGGTTGGCGCGGGCGAGACGCTTGGCCTCGTCGGCGAATCCGGTTCGGGAAAATCGATGACCGGACTGTCCATCCTGCGCCTCCTGCCGAAGGGCGCCGGCAAGATCGTCGCCGGTTCGATCCGCCTCGACGGCGAGGAGCTGACGACCCTTCCCGAGAAGGTTCTGGCGCGCGATGTTCGCGGCCGGCGTGTCGCAATGATCGCGCAGGACCCGATGACATCGCTCAACCCGGTCTTCTCGATCGGCGATCAGGTGTCCGGCCCGTTCCGCTATCATGGCGGCTTGCCGCGACAGGAAGCGCGCGCGGCGGCCGTCGATGTGCTCCAGCGCGTCCGCATACCCTCGCCCGAGATGCGCCTCGGCGACTATCCGCACCAGTTCTCCGGCGGCCAGCGCCAACGCATCGTCACTGCCATGGCCATTGGCCGCGGCCCGCGCCTGCTGATCGCCGACGAGCCGACCACCGCGCTCGATGTGACGATCCAGGCGCAGATGATCGCCTTGCTGCGCCGGCTCCAGCAGGAAAGCGGCGCCGGCATCATCCTGATCACCCACGATCTCGGCGTCGCGGCCAGCCTCTGCAACCGGATCGCGGTCATGTATGCCGGCCGCATCGTCGAGACCGGACCCGTGCGCGAGGTCTTCCGCAACCCGGCCCATCCCTATACGCGCGCGCTGCTCGCCGCGATCCCCAAGCTCGGCAGCCGTGGCCGCCGCCTTGTCGCCATTCCCGGCCAGCCGCCGAGCCTCATCGACCCGCCGGCCGGCTGCCGCTTTGCCGCGCGCTGCCCGCTCAAGGTCGCGGCCTGCGAGGCCTATCCGCAGACCAGCGCGGTCGGCCCGGACCACAGCGTCGCCTGCTGGCGCGCGGGGGAGGCCGCCTGATGCTCGTCCTCGATCAGGTCTCCAAGCACTACGGCGCGGTGAAAGCCGTTGACGGCGTCAGCCTGACCGTCCCGGAAGGCCAGACGCTGGCGCTGGTCGGCGAGTCCGGCTGCGGCAAGACCACGCTCGCCAAGCTCATCCTCATGCTGGAGAAGCCGACGACAGGTCGCATCCTGTTCGACGGTCAGGACCTCGCGCAGATGAGCCGGTCGCAGCTCAAGGGCTACCGCCGGCAGGTGCAGGCGGTGTTTCAGGACCCCTATGCCTCGCTCAATCCGCGCCTGCGTGTCGCCAGCATCGTCGCCGAGCCGATCCTTGCCCATGAGCGGCCCGATCGCGCCGGCCTGAAGAAGCGGGTCGAGGAACTGCTGGATCACGTCGGCCTTCCTGCCTCGGCCGCCTCCCTGTTCCCGCACGAGTTCTCGGGCGGTCAGCGGCAGCGCATCGCGATTGCGCGCGCGCTTGCATTGCGTCCGCGTCTCATGGTCCTCGACGAGCCGGTATCCGCGCTCGACGTCTCGATCCGCGCGCAGGTGCTGAACCTCCTTGCCGACATCCAGCAGGAGTTCTCGCTCACCTATCTGGTCATCGCCCACGACCTCGCGCTGGTGGAGCATTTCTCCACGCAGACGGCCGTCGCCTATCTCGGCCGCATCGTCGAGCACGGTTCGACCGAGGACGTATTCGGAGCGCCGTCTCATCCCTATACGCGTGCCCTGCTCGAGGCGGTGCCGCAGCCTGACCCCGATCACGTCCTGCCGGACGCAGCCCTGCTCGGCGAGATCGCCAGCGCCCTCGACCCGCCTTCCGGCTGTCACTTCCATCCGCGCTGCCCCGTCGCTGTCCCGATCTGCCCGCGCGAGCGGCCGGCGGAGTTCAGCGCTCCCGGCGCGGGCCACACCGCGGCCTGCCACTTGCTGGCGGCCGCCCGCCCGCTCGAACACGCCACGTCATCGCCATGAGCTTCTCCTCGATCCTGATCGCCAATCGCGGCGAAATCGCCATTCGCATCGCGCGCGCCGCGGCCAGTCTCGGCCTGCGCTCCGTCGCCGTGCATTCCGCCGATGATGCGGGCTCGCTTCACGTCCTGCGGGCGGAGGATGCCGTTGCCCTGCCGGGGCGGGGCGCCGCCGGCTATCTCGACATCGATGCGATCGTGGCGGCGGCGAAAGCCGCCGGCTGCGACGCGGTCCATCCCGGATATGGCTTTCTTAGCGAGAACGCCGCCTTTGCCGAGGCCTGCGCGGCGGCGGGGCTCATCTTCATCGGCCCGACGCCGGACATGCTGCGCCTCTTCGGCGACAAGACGGCCGCGCGCGAGCTTGCCTCCGCCTGCGGCGTTCCGGTGCTCGGTGGCTCCGAGCGATCGTCCGATGTCGCCTCGGCGCAGGCCTTTCTGGCGGCGCTTGGTCCAGGCGGCGCGGTCATGGTCAAGGCGGTGGCCGGCGGCGGCGGGCGCGGCATGCGCGTCGCTCGCAATGCCGCCGAGCTCGACGAGGCCTGGACGCGGTCCTCGTCCGAGGCGCGGGCCGCCTTCGGCAACGGCGATCTCTATGTCGAGGAACTGATCGCGGAAGCGCGCCACATCGAGGTGCAGATCCTTGGCGACGGCCGTGACGTGGTGCATCTCGGCGAGCGCGAATGCACGCTCCAGCGCCGGCATCAGAAGCTGGTCGAGGTCGCGCCGAGCCCGACGCTCGGCGAGGCGCTGCGCGGCAGGATCACCGAGGCCGCCGTCACCATGGCGCGCCGGGTCGGTTATCGCAGCCTCGGCACGTTCGAATTCCTCGTCGATGCCGCGCATGCGGATCGTTTCGTCTTCATCGAAGCCAATCCGCGCCTGCAGGTCGAGCACACGGTCACGGAGGCGGTGACCGGCATCGACCTCGTGCAATCGCAGATCCGCATCGCTGCCGGCGCCAGCCTGAATGAGCTCGGCCTGACCCAGTCGCAGGTTCCCGCTCCGCGCGGCCACGCCATTCAGCTGCGCATCAACATGGAGACCATGCAGGCGGATGGCGGTGCCCTGCCGGCGGGCGGTCAACTATCGGTCTACGAGCCGCCGGGTGGCGTGGGCATCCGCGTCGACGGCTTCGGCTATTCCGGTTACCGGACGAGCGCGGCCTTCGACTCGCTGCTGGCCAAGCTGATCGTGCACGAGCCCGCGCCGGACTACGCTTCGGCCATCCGCGCGGCGCGCCGGGCGCTCGGCGAGTTCCGGATCGAGGGCGTTGCCACCAATGCCGCTTTCCTCCGGGCGCTGCTCGCCCGCGAGGATGTCTTGGCCAACCGGGTGACGACCCGCACCATCGATGTGCTCGCCGGCGCCCTCGTGGCCGAGGCGGCGCAGGAGAAGGCTTCCGTGCTCGCCGCAGCGCCGGGTGCCGCCGCTGCCGCGCCGGCAGTCCAGGGCCCGCCCGGGACGGAACCGGTCAACGCGCCGATGGCTGGCCTCGTCGTTGCCCTCGACCTTGCGGTCGGTCAGCAGCTTCGCCCCGGCGCGACGGTGGCCGTGCTCGAAGCGATGAAGATGGAGCATGTCATTGCGACGCCGACCGGCGGCATTGTTCGCAGGGTCGATGCGGCCAAAGGCGAGGTGGTCAATCCCGGCCAGCCGATCGTTCATATCGAGCCGCGCGAGGTCGATGCGGAAGGCGCGACGGAGACGGTCGCCGTCGATCTCGACGCCATCCGTCCGGACCTCGCCGAGGTGATCGCCCGCAAGCGCCTGACGCTGGACGAGGCACGGCCGGAGGCGGTGGCCCGGCGCGCCCGGACGGGCGGACGCACGGCGCGCGCCAATGTCATGGATCTCTGCGATCCCGGCAGCTTCATGGAATATGGCGCCCTCGCCGTCGCCGGCCAGCGCAGCCGCCGGTCGATGGAGGAGCTTCTGCGCGTTTCCCCCGCCGACGGCGTGGTTACCGGTTGGGGCACGGTCAATGCCGAGCTGGTCGGACAGGAGCGTGCCTCGACCGTGGTCGTCGCCTACGACTATTCGGTGCTCGCCGGCACGCAGGGGACTTTTGGGCACGGTAAGCAGGACCGCATCTTCAATATCGCCGCCGAACTGCATCGCCCGCTGGTGCTGTTCGCCGAGGGCGGCGGCGGGCGGCCCGGCGAGACCGACAAGGAGCACCTGAAGTCAGCTTCGCTGGACGTCCCGACCTTCTCGGCCCTGGCGCGGCTATCCGGGCTCATCCCGCTCGTCGGCGTCGTCAACGGCCGCTGCTTCGCCGGCAATGCCGCGCTGCTCGGCTGCTGCGATGTGATCATCGCCACCAAGAACTCGAATATCGGCATGGGCGGCCCCGCCATGATCGAGGGCGGCGGCCTCGGCGTCTTCAAGCCCGAGGAGATCGGTCCGTCCGACGTCCAGTGGCGCAACGGCGTCATCGATATTCTGGTGCGCGACGAGGCCGAAGCGGTCTCGGTGGCCAAGCGCTATCTGTCCTATTTCCAGGGGACGCTGAAAGACTGGTCGGCGGCAGACCAGCGCGTCCTGCGCAACACCATCCCCGAGAACCGGCTGCGCTCCTACGATGTCCGCACGGTTATCGAGAGCCTCGCCGATACGGGTTCGGTGCTCGAACTGCGGGGCGGCTTCGGCCATGGCATGGTCACCGCGCTGATCCGCATCGAAGGCCGCCCCATGGGCCTGATCGCCAACAACCCGCTGCATCTCGGCGGCGCCATCGATGCCGAGGCGGCGGACAAGGCCGCGCGCTTCCTGCAGATGTGCGACGCCTTCGACCTGCCGGTGGTCTCCCTCTGCGATACGCCGGGCTTCATGGTCGGCCCCGATGTGGAGGCGACCGCACAGGTGCGCCGCGTCTGCCGCATGTTCGTCGGCGGGGTGAACCTCTCGGTGCCCTTCTTCACCGTCGTGCTTCGCAAGGGCTACGGCCTCGGCGCGCAGGCCATGGCCGCCGGCTGCTTCCACAATCCGATGTTCAACGTGTCCTGGCCGACCGGCGAGTTCGGCGGCATGGGCCTCGAAGGCGCGGTCAGGCTCGGCTATCGCAACGAGCTTGCCGCCATCGAGGATCCCGACAAGCGCGAGGCCGAATATCGCCGCCGGGTCGATGCGCTCTATGCCCGCGGCAAGGCGATCAACATGGCCTCGCTGCTGGAAGTCGACGACGTGATCGATCCCGCCGACACGCGCGGCTGGATCAGCCGCGGCCTGATGACGGTTGCCCCGGCCCTGCCGCGCCGCGGCAAGAAGCGGCCCTTCGTCGACACCTGGTGATCGGGGCGACCGTCGGTTCCGACGCGCGATGATTCCGAGTCACTCGGGAGGGGCTCGGATGTGCGGTGAGGCTGCGCGGACGAGACCGACCGTACGGATGCAGGCCATGCTGGCCGATCCGGCGCGGCAACATTTCGCAACAATTGGGCAACACGGCCGCAATGGTGCATTTTCAGGGTGTCCGGCCCTTTTTAGGACCTCGCCTGGAATGAACAGCCCACCGACCGAAAGCCTGACCGGCACGCACGTCCTGCTGGTCGACGACGACGCCAGCATCAGGCAGCTCGTCGCCAAGTTCCTGCGCTCGCACGGCTTCAAGGTCTCGGTGTCGGCGGATAGCCGCGACACCCGGGAGTTCCTGACTCACAACGCGCCGCAGCTGATCCTGCTCGACGTGATGCTGCCCGGCGCGAGCGGCTTCGAGCTGTGCCGTGAGATCCGCGCCAAATCCGCCGTGCCGATCATCATGCTGACCGCGCGCACCGACGATACCGACCGTATCGTCGGTCTTGAGATTGGCGCCGACGACTACGTGACCAAGCCGTTCAATCCCCGGGTGCTGCTGGCGCGGATCAATGCGGTGCTGCGGCGCAGCATGCTGCCGCGCGACGACGGCCCGGCCGGGCTGCCCCGCCGCTACCGTTTCGAGGGCTGGACGGTAGACCCCTTGCGTCGCGACCTGATCAATCCTGCCGGCATCGCGATCGATCTGACCAGCGGCGAGTTCGACCTTCTGCTGGCGCTGGTGGAGGCGCCCCAGCGCGTGCTGTCGCGCGACTACCTGCTGGATGCCTCCAAGAACCGCATCTCGACGGGCTTCGACCGAAGCATCGATGTGCAGATGAGCCGTCTGCGCAAGAAGCTCGGCGCGGGCGACGAGACCAGCTCCATGATCAAGACCGTGCGCGGCATCGGCTATATGTTCGCGCCGCCGGTGCGCCGCGAATGATCGCCTCGCTGAACACGATCACCGCCCGTACGGTGCTGGTGCTGTTCGTCGCCATGGGCCTGCTCCATGTGGCGAGCCTGTCGACCTATCGATCGGCGGTCGAGATGGAGCTCGCCTCCAACAATCTCGTCCAGATGACCGATAGACTGGTCGGCATCCGCCGGGCGGTGATGCGGGTCGAGCCGGCCGAACGGGAAAAGGTTGCCCATGCGCTGGCGGGTGGGCCGATCGATGTCCACTGGAGCCTTACCGAGCATGCAGTGACGCGCGGCCAGGTCGCGGAGCCGCTGCCGGGCCTTCTGGAGGAATTGCGGCGGCGGGAGCCCGAACTTGCCGGGGGCGGGCTCATCGCCGGAGCGAGTTCACCGCTTGCGGCCGATCCGCACGTGACTGTGATCTCGATGGGGCTGCCGGACCGGAGCTGGGTCAATGTCAGCATCCTGGACATTCGCGCCGGCCGCACCTCGAGCCATGGCACTGTCTATTCAACGACCGTGATGACCGTCGGTCTGGCCCTTGCCGCCATCGTGCTGGTGCGCTGGCTGACCGGGCCCTTGCGCGCCTTTGCCGGCGCGGCCAACCAGTTCGCCGCCGGCGCGCAGGTCGTGACGGTGCCCGAACGGGGCCCCGAGGAGCTTCGGCAACTCGCCGCCGCCTTCAACGACATGCAGGTCAAGATCAAGAAGCTCCTGGACGACCGCACGCAGACGCTGGCGGCGATCTCGCACGACCTGCGCTCGCCGCTGACACGTCTGAAGCTGAGCGTCGAGGATCTGCCGCCGGCCCAGCGCGAGGAGATGACCGCCGCCATCGAGGAAATGGAGGTCATGATCGAGGGCACGCTGGCCTTCCTGAAGAGCGACCGTCTGGACGAACCGGTGCGCGCCGTCGATCTGGTGTCCATCGTGGAGACGGTCACCCTCGACTTCATGGATCAGGGCAGGCGGGTATCCCTCAAGGTGCCTGACGCGCTCGTGGTCAACGGCCGCAAGGTGGCGCTGAAGCGCGCCGTCACAAATGTCATCGACAATGCCCTGAAATATGGCGGCTCCGCCGAAGTCTCGGTGCAGCAGGTCGAGGGCAAGGCGCTTGTCAGCGTTCGCGACCACGGGCCGGGCATCCCCCCGGCCGAACGGGAGGCGGTCTTCGCGCCGTTTCATCGCCTCGAAGGCTCCCGCAACAAGGAGACGGGCGGCGTGGGGCTTGGCCTCACGGTCTCGCGGTCGGTGGTGCGCGCCCATGGCGGCGAGGTCACCGTTGGCGAGGCCGAAGGTGGCGGGCTGCTGGTCACGATGGAAATCCCGCTCGCCGGACCTGCGTAACAATTTGCAATGAACGGGAAATACGCCCGGCCGGACCCGATGCTACCCATGCCGCCGAAGCATTGCATAAGGGCTTGGCATGTCGGTTTCCCGGTTCGCTTGGCGGTCAGCACTCCGCCCGGGTTTGGTTGTCGTCGCAACGATCGGCGTCGCGGCCTGCACTGAAACACGCTCGCCGGCCGACATGGGCCTTGAGGTCGCCGATCCGGCGTCTGCTCGCCGGGTTCATTACGATTCGGTCGTGAGGGGCTTCACGCCCTACCGCCCCGTGGGCCCCGTGGACTGGCGTCGGAGCAATCAGAGCGTCGCTCCGTCCGGTTCTCAGGCGCGGTGACGATCATGGCCACGGCATTCTCCCCCGCATCCGCTCCCGTGTTGTCGCGGGCTGTCCGCAACTCGCTCGGCGGCGCGATGATTCTGGCGCTTGGCGGGTGCGCCACCTACTCCCCTGACGGTGGGCTGAGCGTCGCGCGCGAGACCGCATCGCGCGAACTGCGTCAGGACACGGTGCGACTGCGCGGCCCCGAGGACGTGGCGCGTGCCAATGAGCGTGTCCGTCTGCTGCTTCGATCGTCGCTGTCCGCCGATGCGGCGGTGCAGATCGCCCTGCTCAACAACCGTGGACTGCAGGCCGCCTATAACGATCTCGGCATTGCCGAGGTTCAGTACGTGCAGGCGGGCTTGCCGCCCAGCCCGACGCTGTCGCTGGCGCGGCTGGTGAGTACCGGCGGCACGCTGGAGATCGAGCGGCAGCTGCTGGTCAACATCCTCGGCCTCGCGACCCTGCCGCAGCGCCGGGCGATAGCGGAAGCGCGCTTCACCCAGGCGCAGCTGCGCGCGGCCGAGGAGACCCTGCGCCTCGCCGGCGCGACCCGCCGCACCTATTACCGCGCCGTCGCGTCGCGCCAGCTGGTGGCGGCTCTCACCCAGGCCCAGTCGGCGGCCCGAACGGCGTCCGAGCTGTTCAAGCGTCTCGGCGAGACCGGGGCGGTCAACCGCCTCGATCAGGCCCGCGAGCACGTCTTCTATGCGGACGTCACCGCACAGCTCGCGCGGGCGCGCCTGCAGGAGCGCGCGGATCGCGAGCGGCTCGTCCGCCAGCTCGGCTTGTGGAGCAATGTCGCGGACCTCAAGCTGCCGGGCCAGTTGCCCGGTCTCCCCGCCCGCGCGCTCGCGCGCGAGAACATCGAGCGCGAGGCGCTGAACAAGCGCATCGACCTGCGTATTGCGAGGCTTGAGATCGATGGCGTCGGCCGGCAATTCGACCTGACGCAATGGTCGCGGTTCCTCAACGTCCTCGAAGTCCGCGGCATCCTCAACAACGAGCGCTCGCCGGTCACCGAAACCACCTATCGCCTCGACAACGGCAACCTGGTCCAGGATCGGCATCAGGAGATCGAGCGCACGCGCGTCTCCGGCCTGGAACTGGAATTCCAGATCCCGCTCGACCTCGGCGAAGGCCGAATCCGTGAGGCGCGCGAGGGCTATCTGCGCTCGGTCAACCGGCTGATCGAGAAGGCGGTCAATGTGCGCTCCGAGGCGCGCGAGGCCTATCAGCGCTATCGCGGCTCCTACGATTTCGCCCGGCATTATCAGGGTCAGATTCTGCCGCTGCGCCAGATCATCGCTGACGAGAGCCTGCTTCGCTACAACGCCATGCTGACCGACGTCTTCCCACTGCTGCAGGAGGCGCGCGCGCGTATTGCCGCCAATGCGACCGCCATCGAGGCCCGCCGCGATTTCTGGATAGCCGCCACCGACCTCCAGCTGGTGGTCATCGGGGGCGCCGGAGCGGGCGGCGGAGGTGCCGAAGGCGCCAGCGCGGCTGCCGTTGCCGGCGCTGGCGGCGCGGCCGGTCATTAGGAGAAAGCCGATGTCAGTTTCCCGCCGAGGATTCATGAGCCGCGCCGGCGCCGGCCTCGCTCTGGTCGGCGCCACCCAGGTCAGCGGCCACGCCCAGGTCGCGAGCCTGCCGGATCTCGCCACGATGGACAGCCCGCAGACGCAGCCGCCTCTGACGCCCTCCACCGGGCCCGACTACCAGCCCGTGGTGACGCTGAACGGCTGGACCCTGCCGTTCCGCATGAACGGCGACTGGAAGGAATTTCACCTGGTCGCCGAGCCCGTGGTGCGCGAGATCGCTCCGGGGATGAAAGCGCATCTGTGGGGCTATAACGGCCAGAGCCCGGGCCCGACTATCGAGGCGGTGGAAGGCGACAAGGTCCGCATCTTCGTCACCAACCGGCTGCCGGAAAGCACGGCCGTCCACTGGCACGGCCAGATCCTGCCGAACGGCATGGACGGCGTCGGTGGCCTGACCCAGCCGCATATCCCTGCCGGCAAGACCTTCGTCTACGAGTTCCAGCTCCAGAAGAGCGGCACGTTCATGTACCACCCGCATTCGGACGAAATGGTCCAGATGGCGATGGGCATGATGGGCTTCTTCGTCGTCCATCCCCGCGATCCCGCCCTGCATCGCGTCGATCGCGACTTCGTCTTCCTGCTGCAGTCCTACGACATCGATCCCGGCACCTACGTGCCGAAGGTCGCGACCATGACCGACTTCAATCTGTGGTGCATCAACAGCCGCACATGGCCGGGGCTGGACCCGCTCGTGGTGCGCAAGAGCGACCGCGTCCGGGTGCGCGTCGGCAACCTCACCATGACCAACCACCCCATTCACATGCATGGCTACGACTTCGAGGTCACCTGCACGGATGGCGGCTGGGTGAGGCCGGAGGCGCGCTGGCCCGAGGTCACGATCGACGTGCCGGTCGGCGCCATGCGGGCCTATGAATTCCACGCCGTTCATGAAGGCGACTGGGCGCTCCACTGCCACAAGGCGCACCACACGATGGGGCCCATGGGCCATGACGTGCGGACAATGATCGGCGTCGATCAGCACCAGGTCTCGCGGGCGATCCGCAACATCGTTCCCGGCTTCATGCCGATGGGCAGCGCGGGCATGGGCGAGATGGGCTCGATGGAGATGCCGCTGCCGGCCAACACTCTGCCGATGATGACCGGCGACGGACCGTTCGGGCCGGTCGAGATGGGCGGCATGTTCACGACGGTGAAGGTCCGTGAGGGCATTGCGGCCGGCGACTACAAGGATCCCGGCTGGTACCAGCACCCGCCCGGCACCGTTTCCTACGAATGGAAGGGCGCGCCGCCGCCCGCGCCCGCTCGCGCCGCCGCGCCGCCCGGACCCGAGCCGACCGCCCGCGTCCTCGATCGCGCCGCCCGCCGTGCCCGCCGCGGCAATGGCGGCGGCGGACACCACTCGAACCACTAGCAACGGAGCCCTTCCTTGACCCACTTTCCCCGGCTCATGGCCGCCGCCGCCGGCATGCTGATCTCCACCGCGACCATGGCCCACGGACCCGACGCGGCCGGCGAAGCTGGAAACCGCGCCCAGGTCAACAAGACCATCGAGATTCGGATGATCGAACAGAACGGCCGCATGCTGTTCACCCCGCCGCAGGTCACCATCAACCGCGGCGACACCGTCCGTTTCATCGTCCGCAATTCAGGCGCGCTCGAGCACGAGATGGTCATCGACACGCTTGAGGGAAATCAACGCCACAAGGTGCAGATGCAGGCCAATCCGGACATGGAACATGCCGACCCGAACGCGGTGCGTGTCGAGTCCGCCAAGGTCGGCGAAATCGTCTGGAAATTCACCCATAGCGGCGTCTTCGAATACGCCTGCCTGATCCCCGGTCACTACGAAGCCGGCATGCACGGCCGCATCACCGTTCGCTAGAGCGAGCAGCAAGGAGAACGCACATGAAGATCGCTTCGACCCTCGGCCTTGCCGGCGCCATGCTGGCGGCGAGCCTGTCCGTCGCCTCGGCCCAGTCGATCAACGGCGAGGTCGTGAAGATCGAGACCGATCGCGGCCGGATCACATTAAAGCACGGCGCGATCCCCAATCTCGACATGGACCCCATGACCATGGTGTTCCGCGTGGCCGATCCGGCCATGCTGCAGCAGGTCAGGCAGGGGGATCGCGTCACCTTCGAGGCCTCGCGCGTCAACGGCAGCATCACGGTCACGCGTATCCAGCGCGCCCGCTGACCAGCGGGGTCATGATTCACCGTCACAGGCCCGCGGCTCGTGTCGCGGGCCATCGGTATTTGGAGGAACGGCAATGGATTTCATGTCGAGACGCCTGTTCGTCGCAGCCGCCGGCACGCTGCTGGTCAATGGGCCCGCCTGGGCGAATGCCCGCGCGCTGGTCGTGTTCCGCGACGAGAATTGCGAGTGCTGCGGTGCCTGGGTGGAGCATATGAAGGCGGCGGGCTTCGAGGCGGATGTCCGCATCGACCCGCTGATGAACCGCAGGAAGACGGAGCTGGGCGTGCCGCCCGCCCTCCGTTCGTGTCACACGGCGCAGATCGGCGGCTATGTCCTCGAGGGTCACGTCCCGGCGGCGGAGGTGAAGCGGCTTCTGGAAACTCGCCCGCAGGCGAGCGGTCTGGCGGTTCCGCGCATGCCGGTCGGCTCGCCCGGCATGGAAGCCCCCGGCGCCGAGCCCGACCGCTACGATGTCGTCCTGTTCTCGGGCGAGCGGACGTCGGTGTTCGCCACCTATCTCGGCGACCAGAAGCAGGTGCGATAAGGGCCGCGCGGTGCGGCGCGGCCCCTCGACATGCTAACCGGTCGGTCAGCGAGCCGGCCGGCGGATCGAAGCGGTGGAGTCCGGAGCCGGGCCCTGCCGCTCCTCGAGCCGCCGGACCGACTGGCGGTCGGCGCGCGGAACACCGAAATGGCCGCCGAACGATCGCTCCAGGCCGCTGGGGCGGCCCTGCTGCACGTCGAGGAACTCGTGGCGCTCCTGCTCCTCCTGGCTCAGGGTGGTGGGATAGGGGTCCGCCTGCGCGAGCGGCGGGAACAGGGCGAGGGCGAAAGCGGCAGAAGCAATGTGCTTCATCTTGGTCTCCATACGTCCGCTATGGACGATGGAGCTTGTAGGCTGGCGGCATCTCGCCCGGTTGTCCCGTCGGTTTCGGAACCTGCCGCGCGCGTATCGTTTTCTTACCGGCCGGCAGCGACGCGCGCCTTCGCCCCGGGCCGGGCCAGGGGTGGGCTGTGATGGTCGGCGAGTTCATCCATGATCGGGCAATGCGCCCGGTGGCCGGCGCGTTCGCAGGAGGTCATCAGCCCTCGCAGCGTGCCGATCATGCCCGTGATCTTCCTCGCCTGCGCCTCAAGCTCCGAGACATGGGACGCGGCGAGCGCGCGCACCTCGTCGTTGCTGCGGCCGGTATTGCCCCAGAGCTCCAGCAGATCCTGGATGCGCGGGATCGAGAAGCCCAGGTCGCGGGCGCGCCTGACGAAAACCAGCCGATGCACGTCGTCCTCGGCATAGTCCCGATAGCCGCTTTCCAGACGATCCGCAGACGGCACGAGGCCGATCGACTCGTAGTACCGGATCATTTTCGCCGAGACGCCGGAACGCTTTGCCGCCTGCCCGATATTCATGGTCACAACCCTCTTGACCTTCCAATGATGGGAAGGCCTAGGGTGTCCGTCAAGAGAGGTAGAACATCATGAGCGCACACGATCACGCCACGCCGAACGGCTCCTGCTGCGGCGGCGGACATGGCCATGGCGGCCACCACGATCATCATCGCCATCACGGGCCCGGCGCGGCTGCCGATGCCGGCAAGGTCAAGGACCCCGTATGCGGCATGACGGTCGATCCGGCGACCGCCAAGCATCGCACCACCCACGAGGGTCACGACCACTTCTTCTGCTCGGCGGGGTGCAAGACCAAGTTCGAGGCAGACCCGCAGAAGTATCTGAACCCCGCGCCGGCCAAGGCCGAGGACGTGCCGGAAGGCGCCGTCTACACCTGCCCGATGCACCCCGAGGTGCGGCAAATCGGGCCGGGAAGCTGTCCCATCTGCGGCATGGCGCTGGAGCCGCTTCTCGTCACCGCCGATTCAGGCCCCAATCCCGAGCTCGCCGACATGACGCGGCGGTTCTGGATCGGCCTCGTTCTGACTGTCCCCGTCTTCTTCCTCGAGATGGGGCGGCATCTTTTGGGCCTCGATCACACGATCAGCGGCCAGACCTCCAATTGGTGGCAGCTGGCGCTCGCAACCCCCGTCGTCCTGTGGGCCGGCTGGCCGTTCTTCGAACGGGGCTGGGCGTCCGTCGTCAGCTGCAACCTCAACATGTTCACGCTGATCGCCATCGGCACCGGCGTCGCCTGGACCTACAGCATCGTCGCCACCGCGGTGCCGGGGCTGTTCCCGTCGGCCTTCCGCGGCCATGACGGCTCGGTCGCGGTCTATTTTGAGGCGGCGGCCGTGATCACCGTGCTGGTGCTTCTCGGACAGGTGCTGGAGCTCAAGGCGCGCGACAGCACCAGCGGCGCCATCCGCGCGCTGCTCGACCTTGCACCCAAGACCGCCAAGCGCATCCGCGAGGACGGCAGCGAGGATGAAGTGCCGGTTGATGCGCTGCAGGTCGGCGACATGGTTCGCGTCCGCCCCGGCGAGAAGGTGCCGCTCGACGGCGTCGTCGTGGAAGGCCGCTCGGCGGTCGATGAATCGCTGGTCACCGGCGAATCCATGCCTGTCACCAAGACCGTCAATGAGAAGGTCATTGGCGGCACGCTCAACCAGTCGGGTGCACTGGTGATCCGCGCGGAGAAGGTTGGCTCCGACACGATGCTGTCGCAGATCGTCCAGCTGGTCGCCAGCGCGCAGCGGTCGCGCGCGCCGATCCAGCGCCTGGCCGACCAGGTTTCCGCCTGGTTCGTGCCGGGCGTCATGCTCGTCGCCGTCGTCGCGTTCTTCGCCTGGTACATGTTCGGACCATCGCCGCAATTCGCCTACGGGCTCGTCGCTGCCGTGGCCGTGCTGATCATCGCTTGCCCCTGCGCGCTCGGCCTCGCGACGCCGATGTCGATCATGGTGGGTGTCGGCCGTGGCGCGCAGGCCGGTGTCCTGATCCGTGACGCCGAGGCGCTGGAGCGGATGGAGAAGGTCGACACGCTGATCATCGACAAGACCGGCACGCTCACAGCCGGCCGGCCGGCGGTCACGTCCCTGGTTCCCGCCGGCGGGTTCGACGAGGCGGAGCTGCTGGCGATTGCCGCGAGCGCCGAGAAGCCGAGCGAGCACCCGCTCGCCATGGCGATCGTCGAGGCCGCGCAGAAGCGGGGTATCGCGACCCGGCCGGTCACCGATTTCGACTCGCCCACCGGCAAGGGTGTCATTGGCGTCATTGTCGGCAAGCGCGTGCTGCTTGGCAATGCGAAGTTCCTCGCCGAACAGGGCGTTGCGACCGCCAGCCTCGCCGCCCAGGCCGACAGTCTCAGGGGTGACGGCGCCACCGTGATCTTCGTTGCGGTGAACGGCGCGCCCGCCGGCCTCGTCGCCATCGCCGACCCGGTCAAGCCGACGACGCCTCAGGCGCTGGCGGAACTGCGCGCCGAAGGCCTGCGGATCGTCATGCTCACCGGCGACAACCGCACGACCGCCCTGGCGGTGGCTCGCCAACTCGACATCGACGATGTCGAGGCCGACGTCCTGCCGGACGGCAAGGCCGATGTCGTGGCGCGCTATCGCCAGCAGGGCCGGGTGGTCGCCATGGCCGGCGACGGTGTCAACGACGCTCCGGCCCTCGCGACGGCCGATGTCGGCATCGCCATGGGCACCGGCACCGACGTTGCCATGGAGAGCGCCGGCATCACGCTCCTCAAGGGCGATCTGATGGGTCTGGTTCGCGCGCGCCGGCTCTCGGCCACGGCCATGAGCAATATCCGCCAGAACCTGTTCTTTGCCTTCGCCTACAATGCGCTGGGCGTTCCCGTCGCTGCCGGTATCCTCTATCCGGCCTTCGGCCTGCTGCTGTCGCCGATGATCGCGGCGGCGGCGATGGCGCTGTCCTCGGTCAGCGTCATCGGCAACTCGCTCCGCCTGCGAGGCGCGCGTCTCGGCTGACCCCGTCGGGTGCATTGCCGCGAGGCTGGCGTCGCCCAGCCTCGCGGGCCCGTTCTGCGGTCGGGCTGCGGGCGATGTCGGCTAGTTGCCCGTGGCCGGCGTGAAGCCCAGCGCCCGCAGGGCATCGCCGGCTTCTCCGACAGCTGCCTCGAACAGGACGACGGCAGGGTTCTGCGCCTCGCGCGCCACGGCAAAATCATAGTGCTCTTCGGCGAGCGGGATGAAGGCGAGGTTCAGCGCGGCCGCGGCCGGCGCGATGGCGATCCCCCAGTCGGCCCGTTCCTGCGCAATGGCCGCGACCACCGCATTGTGCGAGCGGGGCTGGTTCCAGTAGCCGGGCGGCTGCTGTCCGCCGAGCAGCCCGTCAATCAGCACGCGCGTCCCGGCTCCCTGGTTTCGGTTGACCATCAGGCAGTCGGAATCGGCGAGCGCCACGGCGAGCGCCTCGGCCGGCGACGTCGCGCCCGCGAACCGGCTGTCGCCGGGGCGATGAACCAGCCCCTGCATGCGCCGCCAGCCCGGCACGAGGCGCATCGTCGCGGACAGGAACGGCGTGTTGTAGAGGCCGGAGGCGGGATCGAGCAGATGGATCGGCGCGATGTCGCATTCGCCCCGCTTCAGCGCCGCGAGGCCACCGAGACTGCCAAGGGCGAGCGAGCGGGCGGTGACGCCCCGGTCGGCGAGAGCCGAGATGACAGCGTCGAGCCCGACGCAATGGCTTCCCGCGATCGATAGGGTCGGCATCGCCACATGCGGCGCGAACAGTGTCACGGAAGCGGCGCTGCCGGCGGGCAAGGCTTCGGCGAGGGCGTCGATGGTCAGGAACCCGTCCGCCTGGCTGAACGCCGTGACCGCGCCGGATCCCTTGCCGATCGGAAAGGCGACCGCGCCGTCCGGATCCCGGGACAGCGCCACCATGACGAATTCGGTGCGGCCGAGGTCGGATGGGATGCGGACCGGAACGCGCGCGTCGACCGTCACCTCCGGGCGCTCGGCGAGCCCCGCGAGAATGCGCAGGACCGGCGCGACGATGTCGTGGAAGGTGAACATCGCGGAGGTGGGGAAGCCCGGCAGAATGACCACCGGCTTGCCGTCGCAGACCGCGAGGCAGAGCGGTTTGCCCGGCTTCAGCGCGACGCCATGCGCGACGATGCCCGGCTCGCCCAGCGTCTCGACCATCCGGTAGGTAAGGTCGCCCGCGCCCTTGGAGGTGCCGCCGGAGAGGATGACGGCGTCGCAGGCGGCATGCGCCTCGCGGATTGTCGCCTCCAGCAAGGCGGCATCGTCGGGTATGGCACCGAAGCGCACCGCGACGCAGCCGTTTTCCTCGAGGGCGGCAGCGACGATGGGGCCGTTGGAATCGTAGATCGCAGCTGGGCGCAGCGGTGTTCCGGGCGGCACCAGCTCGTCGCCGGTCGAGATCACGGCGACGCGCGGCTTGCGCCAGACCGAGGCGTTGTCCGCGCCGACGGCGGCCAGCATGCCGATCTCGCGCGCGCCGATGACCGTTCCGCGCCTCAGCAGCGTCTCGCCGCGCGCGATGTCCGATCCGGCAAAGGCGATGTTCTGCCCCGGCCCGACCGGGCGCGTCACTGCCAACCCCGCATCGGCCTCGAACCGGGTGTGCTCGATCATCACCACCGCGTCCGCGCCGCGCGGGATGGGGCCGCCGGTCGCGATCGGCGTGGCATGGCCGGCGGAGACGACAAGACGCGGCTCCGTGCCGCAGGCGATGGTCTCGCCATTGAGCGCAAGCCATACCGGCCCGGTCTCGCTGGCGCCTGCGATATCCGCCGCGCGGATCGCGAAACCGTCCACGACCGAACGGTCGAAGGGCGGTGCATCGACCGGCGCGGCGAGCGTCGCGGCCAGTGTGCGGCCGGCGAGCCGATCGAGCCCGACCGTCTCCGCGCCGAGCGGCTGCAAACGAAGTGCAGCACGAAAACGGGCCACCGCCTCCTCGCGCGACAGCACTTTCAGAAACTGGTCCTGGACGACGGCGGCAGAGGGGTTCATTGCGGTTCGAGGGGTTCTCGGAGCGGGGTGGCGTCGAGGAGCATGCCGGCTGCGGCGCCCTCGCTGCCGGGATCGATGATCGCCGCCGCGTCGGCGGCCAGCAGGGCCGCGAGCGGCGCCCTGCCGGTGGACAGCGGCTCGTAGCCGTCGGCCGTGTCGCGCAGAAGCGCAATGTCGGTGAAACCAACCTGCGAGACAAGCTTGCGCGTCAGCGGCCGGGTGACGCCGCGCAGCCTGCGCCCGGTTCTAGCCGCGATGAATGGCAGCAGCACGCCAAGGAAAACGCCGACCATGGCGTCGAAACGCGGCGCGACGGCGACTATCGGCCGCGCCGCGCCGGCATCGATGGCGGTCTCGCCGCCAGGGTTGAGCGCAAGCCCGGAAATGCGCGTCGTGGACCAGCTGGCCGTCGCTGCGTCGATATCCCGCGCGACCCGGACGACCAGCTCCGCCGCGCTCGCCGCGACCAGGCGGCAGCCCGCGGCGGACAGGGCAGCGCGCAGCCATTCGATATCCGGCGATGCGTTGGCCTCGCCGTCCGCCCATGTCACGGCGACGGCGGGTGCGAGCACCGACGCCTCGTCGATCCCCGCGAGCCGGAGCGCCAGCAGAATGGCTGGCGTCAGCGTTTCGCCCGCGCGGACGATGGCCGATCCGGCGCTGAGATCGGCGCCGGGAAGGACCGCGCCTTCGCCGGGATAGGCCGGCTGCCCGATCTCGTGAAAGGGCCCGTCCGCGTTCACCGCGTCCGGCGGCAGGACGGCATCGCGCGAAGGCGGCAAGGCATCGCCCGGCAGGACGGGCTTCGGCGGGATCGACAGCATCACCGGCGCATAGGGCGATGCCCCGACCAGTTCGGAAGCCGTGACCGCCACGCCGCGTCTCTGCGCGATGGCGTGGGCCGGTATGGGGTCGGAGGCCAGAATGGTCGCGGCCGAAACCAGCCCGGCCGCTGCCTCCAGCGGCAGGACCTGCGGCTGGGGGGCCGGCAGTGCAGCCAGCAGCAGGGCAAGTGCGTCTGACAGTGGCGTGAGGACGGTGCGGGGGACCATGGCGCTCATCGGGAAAGGCCGCCGATCCTAGCGGTTGAGCCGGACGTTGCCAGCGTCGGCGATGTCATAGCCGCCGAGAACGCCAGCGCGCTTGCCGAACGCGGGTTGCCGTACCAGCGCGAAGAGCTTCTGTGCGGCGGGTTCGAAGAACGTCCGCCGCCGCAGGACGAGGTCGAAGCGCTCCCATAGCAGCGGCACGAAGCCGACACCGTGCAGGTCGGCGACGGCCCGGGTCGCGATACCGCAGTCGATCTCGCCGCCGCGCAGGCCGAGGGCCAGGTCCGGTCCAGTCGGATAGGGCGAGGCAACGCGGTTGAGGCCATCGATCCCGCAGCCGGCGCGCACGGCCAGCATGTCGAGAAGGAGTTGCGCCCCGGCGCCGGCCGGTCTCAGCCCGACCCGCGCGCCACGGCGGGCCGCATCATCGAGCGATCCCAGCGCCAACGGGTTGCCCGGCGCCACGAGAAGGCCCTGCTCCCGGCGGCAGAACGCGATCACCACCGCGTCGTGCAGTCCCGCGCGAGCCGAGACACCGGCGAGATTGGCCGTTTCGCCGTCGCCTTGCCCATGAAGATGAATAGCTGCCGCCGCGACCTCGTTGCGCTCCAGCCGGTCGAGGCCGGTCTCCGAGCCTTCCGCGAGCAGCGCGAATCCCGATCCCGACTGGCGCGCCGCCCATTCCAGCAGCGGGTCGTGGCTGCCGCCGATGATCGCAGGCGGGGCTTCCGCCACGAAGCCTTCCGGCTGCGCCATGCCCGCGGCGATCCAGCGGTCGAGCGCGGCGCGCGGAAACAGCCATTTGCCGGTGACCTTCGCGCAGGGGATCGCGCCCTGCGCCACCAGTTCGTAGAGCTTGCGCTCCTTGAGCCGCAGGTAGAGCGCCGTTTCTTCAGTCGTCAGATAAGTGTCATCCTGCATATGGTGGCATTGAGTTGCACAAATTCCATATTTGCACACGAATAGATCGAATTCGTAATGTCCGCAAGAAATCTGGCACCAGCCGTGGCTTGGATCTCTTGGACGTCACTCAGGCTCTCTCGGCCGCCTTCGGGCTCGTGCTCGGCGGCGATCCCGCCTTCTACGCCATTGTCGCCCTGTCGCTGACGGTGACGCTGTCGGCCGTGGTCCTGGCGGCGTTGATCGGACTGCCCCTCGGCGCGCTGCTGGCACTGGCGCGCTTTCCGGGACGCGGCGCCGTCGTCGTGCTGGTCAATGGCCTGATGGGCCTGCCGCCGGTTGTCGCCGGGCTCATCGTCTTTCTCGTCCTGTCGCGCTCGGGGCCGCTCGGCTCGCTCGGTCTTCTGTTCACGCCGGCCGCCATGGTGGCTGCGCAGACGCTTCTGGTCCTGCCGATCGTCATCGCCATCACCCGCCAGCTCATCGAGGACTTGCATGGCGAGTATCGCGAGCACCTCGCCTCGCTCGGCCTGACGGGTGTCCGCGCCATCCCGACGCTGCTCTGGGACGGCCGCTTCGCCCTCGCGACGGCGATCCTCGCCGGCTTCGGCCGGGCCAGCGCCGAGGTCGGCGCGGTCCTCATCGTCGGCGGCAACATTGCCGGCTACACGCGCACCATGACGACGGCCATCGCGCTCGAAACCTCGAAGGGCGACCTGCCGCTGGCACTCGGCCTCGGTATCGTCCTCATCGCCCTGACGCTCGGCATCAACGCCGTCACCTATGCGGCGAGCCGCGTCGGCGCGCGCTTCGCGGGATGACGGCGATGCGCGACACCACCTCGATCCTGCCGTTGTCCGTGGGGGGCCTGACCTTCGAGGCAGGCGGCAAGCGCCTGCTCGACACAGTCCGTTTCGAGGTGCCGCGCGGCGGCCTTACGGCGCTCATCGGACCGAACGGCTCGGGAAAGTCGCTGACCCTGCGGATGTGCCACGGTCTGATGCGTCCGTCCGCCGGTCGCATCGGCTGGGCGGCCGGCGACGGCATTGTCGGCGGGCTGAAGCGCCATGCGATGGTGTTCCAGAAACCGGTCATGCTGCGCCGCTCGGCGCGCGCCAACATCCTCCATGCCCTTGCCGCCATCGGCCTGTCGCGCAGCGACCGGGCCGAGCGCTGCGATGCGGCGCTCGAGCGCTTCGGCATGACGGCGCTCGCGGCCCGTCCGGCGCGCCTGATGTCGGGCGGCGAGCAGCAGCGGCTGGCCATCGCCCGTGCCTGGGCCATGGCGCCCGAAGTGCTGTTCCTCGACGAGCCGACCTCACAGCTCGATCCCGGTGCGACGCGGCAGGTCGAGGAGATGCTTCTGGCGCTCAAGGCGGAGGGCGTCACCCTCGTCATGGCCAGCCACGACATGGGCCAGGTGCGCCGGCTTGCCGACCGCGTGCTGTTCCTCAACCAAGGCCGTCTCGTCGAGGACGCGCCGACATCTGCCTTTTTCGAGGCGCCGGCGAGCGCGGAGGCACGCGCCTTCGTCGCCGGCGACCTCGTCTGGTAGCCAACGAAACCCCAAGGAGAGACCGATGCTGACGAAGAGACATCTGATGGCGGCCGGAGCGGCGCTTCTGGTTCTGGGCGCTGCCGCGGCGGCACAGGATTCGCGCCCCTCCGCCACCACGGCCGCACCGGCGGGCACCCGCTTCATCACCGTCGCCTCGACCACATCGACGGTCGATTCCGGCCTGTTCAACCACATCCTGCCGCTCTTCAAGGCCAAGGCCGGCATCGAGGTGCGGGTCATCAGCCAGGGCACGGGCCAGGCGCTCGACACCGGCCGGCGGGGCGATGCGGACGTCGTCTTCGTGCACGCACGCGCGGCCGAGGACAAGTTCGTCGCTGACGGACATGGCGGCCCGCGCCGTCCCGTCATGTACAACGACTTCGTGCTGATCGGCCCGAAGAGCGATCCTGCCGGCATCAAGGGTTCGCGGGACATCGTCGCGGCGCTCAGGGCGATCCAGACCATGGCCGCGCCCTTCGTCTCGCGCGGCGACCGCTCGGGCACCCATCAGGCGGAACTGGCGCTCTGGCGCGACGCCGGCATCGACCTCGCGGTCACGCGCGGCAGCTGGTACCGCGAGATCGGCCAGGGCATGGGCGCGGCGCTCAACACGGCCGGCGGCATGAACGCATACGTCCTCGCCGATCGCGGCACCTGGCTGTCGTTCCGCAACCGCGGCGACCTCGACATCCTCGTGGAGGGCGACAAGCGCCTGTTCAACCAGTACGGCATCATGCTGGTCAGTCCGCAGCGTCATGCCCATGTGAAACAGGCCGACGCACAGGCCTTCATCGACTGGGTGGTGAGCCCCGATGGCCAGAAGGCCATTGCCGACTACAAGGTCGGCGGCCAGCAGCTGTTCTTCCCCAACGCGACCGACAGCGGGGCATGACATGCGCGGGCTCATCGTCGCACTGGCGCTGGCCGTGACGGGCCAGCCCGTACTCGCCGCCGATCCGGTCCTGCTGCATGCGGCCGGCAGCCTGCGCGGTGCGTTGACCGAGGTGGCGCAAGCCTTCGAGGCAGGGGGCGGAACGAAAGTCGCGCAGGTCTACCGGCCCTCCGGCCTGATCCGCGACGCCATTGCGGGTGGCGAGCGGGCGGAGGTCTTCGCCTCCGCCAACATGGCGCACCCGCAGTCGCTGGCGAGCGGCGGCAAGGCCGGCCCGGTCGTGCTCTTCGCCCGCAATGAGCTCTGCGCCTTCGTCAGGCCGGGGCTGGAGGTGACGAGCGCAAACCTGCTCGACCGGATGCTTGACCCCGCCGTGAAGCTCGGCACCTCCACGCCACGCGCCGATCCTGCCGGCGACTATGCCTATCAGGTCTTCGTCCGCGCCGAGGCGGTGCGGCGGGGTTCCCGCGCGGCGCTGGAGGGCAAGGCGCTGAACCTCACCGGTCGGTCGAACAGCGCGCCGGTGCCGGCGGGCCGCAACACCTATGGTCATGTCATCGCGGAGGGGAAGGCGGATCTGTTTCTTGCCTACTGCACCAATGCCGGGCCCATCGCGCGGGAGCAGCCCGGCATCCGTGCGGTGCCCCTGCCCGCCGAACTGGCGGTGGGCGCCGACTACGGTCTGACCGTGATGAACGAGGCTTCGCCCGCGGCCTACCGGCTGGCGCTGATGATTCTCTCGCCGGCGGGGCAGCGCATCCTGGCGAAACATGGTTTCGCCGCCCCGGGCCTGCCGCGCGAGTAGGAACGGAACGCCGCCCGATTGGCACAGCGCCCCGCCGCCGTGCTAATCAGGCGGACCCGTCCCCGTTTGCGATGCCATGCCCGCCAGCGCTCCTCTCATCGTTCCCGACCCCTCCGATCCGCGCCTGACCGAGAAGGTGTCGGGCGTGAACGAGAAGGGCGAGCGGCTGGAAACGTCGGTGACCGTGGAGCGTCCCCTGACGCTCTATCTGAACGCGCAGGAGATCGTCACGATGATGACGATCGGCGACTATCCCGACTATCTCGCCATCGGCTACCTGCTGAATCAGAACATGCTCAAGCCGTCCGACGTGGTGACGGGCGTCGATTATGACGAGGATCTCGAAGTGGTGGTGGTGCGCACCGAAGCGCATACCAATTTCGAGGAGAAGCTTCGCAAGCGCACCCAGACGTCGGGCTGCGCGCAGGGCACGGCCTTCGGCGACCTGATGGAAGCGCTGTCGGAGATCGAACTGCCGAAGGCAGAGTTCCGCACGTCCTGGCTTTACCGGCTCACCCACGCCATCAACACCATGCCCTCGCTTTATCTGGAGGCCGGCGCCATCCACGGCTGCGTGCTGTGCCGCGAGGACAGGCCGCTGGTCTATATGGAGGATGTCGGCCGCCACAATGCGGTGGACAAGATCGCCGGCTGGATGTTCCGCCACGGCGAGAGTGGCGCGGACAAGATCTTCTACACGACCGGGCGGCTGACCTCGGAGATGGTCATCAAGACCGTCCGCATGGGAATCCCGATTCTCGTCTCGCGCTCGGGCTTCACGGCCTGGGGCGTGCAGCTGGCGCGCCAGTGCGGCCTGACCCTGATCGGCCGCGCCAAGGGCAAGCGCTTCGTGGCGCTATCGGGCGAGGACCGCATCGTCTTCGATCAGGATCTCAGCTTCGTCGAGGAAGAGAGTGCCCGCCACCGTCGCAAGGGCGCCGAGGACTGACGCATGAAAGACGTCGCCCATCCGCCGACGCTCGGCGTGCTGCTCGCCGGTGGCCTCGCCCGCCGCATGGGCGGCGGCGACAAGCCGATGCGCGCCATCGGCGGCCGCACGCTACTCGACCGCGCCATCGACCGGCTGGCGCCGCAATGCGACGGTCTGATCCTCAATGCCAATGGCGACCTCGAACGTTTCGCGGCCACGGGCCTGCCGGTGGTCGCCGATACCGTGGAGGGCTTCGCCGGGCCGCTGGCCGGCATTCTTGCCGCGCTCGACTGGGCGAGGGAAAATCGCCCTGGCATCGGCTGGGTCGTCTCGATTCCGACGGACTCGCCCTTTCTTCCGGCTGATCTCGTCGTCGGGCTGCATGCCGCCCGTCATGCGGCCGGAACCCCACTCGCCTGCGCCCGGTCGGGCGACCAGACACACCCTGTCGTCGGCCTCTGGCCCGTCGCGCTGGCGGCCGAGCTGCGGCACGCGCTGGTAGTCGAGGATATCCGCAAGATCGACCGCTGGACGGCGCGGCATGGCATTGCCGAGGCCGTCTGGCCGCTCGAACCCTTCGACCCCTTCTTCAATGCCAATCGGCCCGAGGATCTCGGCGAGGCCGAGGCGATTCTAGCGCAATATCCTGGCGCCTGACGGTCAGCGCAGCAGCGAGTAGCCGAGAAAGGCGACCTGATCGCCGGGTGTCACCGTCTCGACGCTCTCCGGCAGTTCCACCAGCCCGTCCGTCTCGGTCAGCGAGGTGATGACGCCGGCGCCGTCGCGCGGATGCTTCATCGCCTCCATCGTTCCGTCCGGCGCGCGCCGCAGGGCAACGCGGACATATTCGCGGCGGCCCGCCTTCTTGGCGTAGGCGAAGGCCGCGCGGACCGGCAACGCCATGGGCACCGCCGGTCGGCCGCCCGCCAGCACCGCGAGAAACGGTCGCACCACGTGGGCGAAGGTGACGAAGACGGCGACCGGATTGCCCGGCAGGCCGATAAAGGCCGCCGCCTCGCCGTTCGCAGAGGGGATGACACCCATCGCCACCGGCCGTCCCGGCTTGATGGCGAGCCGCCAGAAGGCAAGGCTGCCGACCGCCTCCACCGCCGCCTTGACGTGATCCTCCTCGCCGGTGGAGACGCCGCCCGAGGTGAGGATCAGGTCGTGCCCTGCGGCGGCACCCCGGAGCGCCGCCTCGATGACGCCAGGCTCGTCGCGGAGGATGCCGAGATCGGTGACGTCGACACCCAGCCGGCGCAGCAGCGCCTGGAGGGTGAAACGGTTGGAATCGTAAAGCTGGGCGATTCCGAGTGGCTGGCCGGGCGAGACGATCTCGTTCCCTGTCGAGAAGACGGCAACGCGCACCCGGCGGCGCACGGCAAGGCGGGTCACTCCGAGCGCGGCGGCAAGCGCGATGGTCTCGGGCGTCATGGTCCGGCCGGCCGCGAGGGCAAGCGACCCCGCCATCAGATCCTCGCCCGCCGGGCGGCAATTGGCCCCGGGCTTCAGGCCTGGCGGCAGCAGGACGCGGTCGCCGTCGAGCCGTACGTCCTCCTGCATGAAGACCGTGTCGCAGCCCGCCGGCATGGGCGCGCCGGTGAAGATGCGGACCGCCTGTCCCGCGACCAGCGCGCCGGCCTCGGAACCGGCCGGAACGCGCGCGCCGACGGGAAGGCTGGTCTCCTTGCCGGGCAAGAGGTCGGCGAAGCGGACCGCATAGCCGTCCACCGCCGAATTGAAGAAGGGTGGCAGGCTCACGGCCGCCACGAGCGCCTCGCCGAGGATGCGGCCATCGGCATCGATGAGGCCGACCTCCTCCATCCCCTCGACGGGCCGGAGCCCGGCCGTTACCCGCTCGAGCGCATCCTCGATGGAGAGAAGCTGACCGCCGAAGGCGAACTGGTCGGATGAGAGCTGGGCCATGGGATCAGCCCGCCTTGCGCGGCGGTTGCGCCAGCGCGGCTCTGGTCCCGAGGCGATGCAGGACGTCGCCGAGCGGCAGCGCCAGTTCCGTAAGCAGATTGGCTGCGGCGGCATGGTCGTCGAGGTGGGCGCGCCGGCCGGCCCAGCCGCTCGGATCGTCGTCGGCGATGACGCCGACGACACCGGCCAGCTCGGCATGAAGCCACGGCTTGCCATTGGCGGCGCGATGCACTTCGACCTTCGGATGGGCCTCGCGCTTGAAGCCCTCGACGATCACGAGATCGACGGGTGACAGATGCCGGAGCAGTTCAGCGAGGCCGGGCTCGGCCTCGTCCCGGAGCTCGTGCATGAGCGCCCAACGCCGGCCCGACGCGACCAGGACCTCGGTCGCCCCTGCTGCACGATGTTCGTAGGAATCCTTGCCCGGACGGTCGATGTCGAAGGCGTGGTGGGCATGTTTCAGCGTCGAGACGCTGAGGCCCCGCCGCACCAGCAGCGGAATCACGCCAGCCAGCAGCGTCGTCTTGCCGGCGCCGCTCCATCCCGCAAGCCCGATCACCTTCATGGTTGCAACTGAGCTCAATTTCCTCTCCACATTGCATCGGCTCAGGGGACCCAGTCATGTCGCACACGCCGACCGTGGAATCCAATCATGCCGCCGGTGCTTCGAGACCTTTCGCCGTCGGGACCTTCAATCTGGAGAATCTGGCCCGCGCCGGCGTCGAATTCTATCCCGGCGAGAAATGGACCGATGAACAGGTCCGCAGGAAGAAGGCGGCATTCGCCAACATCCTGAGAAGCTACCGGGCGGATGTCTGGGTTTTTCAGGAGGTCTGGGATGGCGGCCTGCTCCGCGAAGTCATCGCGGAGGCCGGCATGGCTCCGGGTTTCAGCCTGATCGAGAGCGATCAGACGCGCACCAACACGCCGCGGGTATGGTTGCTTGCCCGGGCCGGGATTGTCGCCCGGAAAGTTCCGATGCCCAGCACAATGCCGGCGCCGGTCGAGATTGGCGATCCCGAGAAGGACGGCTCGAAGCTGGTCGTCCGGGTCGTGGAGTTCGAACGGGCGCCTGTCGTCGCGGACATCGACATTGCCGGCCGGACCATCCGCATCTGCGGCCTGCACATGAAGTCCAAGCGGCCCGCCTATCCCAAGACGGCCTCGATGACCGTCGATGGCGCAACGATCGACTTTGCGCCGGAGGACATTCTGCCTGACCTGGACCCACGCTCTCCCCCCATCGGGCTGCTCCGCTCGTCGGTCCAGCGGCTGGCCGAGGCGGCTGCCGCGCGGCGTCTGGTGGTTGATTGGATCGAACGCGAGGGACGAACCGTCATCGTCGCCGGAGACCTCAACGACACGCCCGAAGCCGTGTCGACGCAGATCATCCGAGGCGACACGCTGCGCTTCAGTTTCCTCAAGCCAAGGGATAAGCTGAACCCGGTGACGGGTCAGCCCTACGACAATGCCGCCATGGCGAGCGCGGTGGCGCGCTTCGAAAAGGTCCGCTTCCTTGACGCGGCCGCGCTGTTTCAGGAACGGGCCCGACGGGACGTGTTCTTCACCCACATATTCGGCGGCGATTACGCCACGATCGACCACATTCTCCTGTCGCGCGACCTCACTGCGCTGGACGCCGCCGACACGCTCCTGAGGGAGCGCTACGGGATTCCCGAGCGCGCTCCGATCGGGTCGCTCGTCTACGTCAATAACGTCAACGATCATCTGACCGACAAGGATGCCGGCCGTCCGCCCGACGCGAGCGATCGCGTCGTGTCGGACCACGGCGCCGTCATCGCGCATCTGTCGATCCGGCAGGCGTAGCGCCACGCCATCGCGGCGGCCGCAAGTCGCCAGCTCCAAATGCAAACGCCCGGCCGGGGCCGGGCGCCTGGTCGAAACGATGGTCGCTCGCGGCCTATTCGGCCGGCTGACCGACGGCGTGGGGGTGCATGGTGCCCTTGGCGACCTCCTCCTCGACCCAGAGCGAGTGGTGCTCTTTGGCCCAGTTGAGGTCCACTTCGCCTGACGTCATGGCTTCCGAGGCGCCCTCCATGCCAACCGTGCCGATATAGACATGGGCGAGGATGACGGCGATCAGCAGGACCCCGGCAATGCCGTGGACGATGTTCCAGAACTGCATCGCGAGGACGCCGCCGGAGGCGAACGGGAACAGCAGGTAGATGCCGGACACCGACAGAGCCGCGCCGCCGATCATCACCGTCCAGAAGATGCCTTTCTGGCCGGCGTTGAACTTGCGGGCGGGCGGATGATCGCTGCCGACGAGCCCGCCGCCGCGACGGATCCAGTCGAGGTCGAGGCGCGAGGGAATGTTGTGGACGATCCACACCAGGAACATGCACGCGAGCCCCAGCATGAACGGCCATGCCAGATAGTTGTGGGCGTATTTCGCCCATTGCGACATGGCGGCGAAGGCATCCTCGCCGATCAGCGGCAGCAGCAGAATCTTGCCGACCGTGACGTTGAGGCCCGACAGGCCGAGAATGATGAAGCAGCCGGCCACCATCCAGTGGATCATCCGCTCCAAGGTCGAGAAGCGCAGGATGCGGATACCGGAGAGGCCATGCTCGATACGGATGCGGCCGCGGATCAGGTAGAACAGAACCAGCAGGGCGAGCATGCCGAGGATGGCGATGGCGCCGATCCAGTGCATCAGCCCCTGATGGACGCTGCGCCAGGCCTGGCCCTGCGGCTGAATCAGGTTGCTGGCATTGGCGTCCGGAATGGTGATGCGGCCATGCAGCGTGGTGCCCGTGCCCGGCGTGCCGGCCCGGAGCGCGTCCATGAGCTGGCGCTCCTGAACCGATGAAGCGGTCGGATTGACCGAGGACGGCTGCTGCGCGAAGGCCGGCGCGACGGCGAAAAGCGCCAGCACGACCGCGAAAGCTGCAACCAGAGACCGAAGCGAGCAGCGCATCGGGTGGTCCTCCCTGCGGGACGGTCCGCATCGGCGGCCGCCCGGAATTGACGATGCAGTGGCGACGGTGGCGAACCTCCGTCGCGGTGGATCAGATGGCGATGGTTTCCTTGTAGGCCGTTTGCCAGCCCCAGGTGCCGGAGCCGTAGCCGCGCTTCAGCACCCGCTCCTTGTAGATGGTCGCGATCATGTCGCTGTCGCCGGCGAGCAGCGCCTTGGTCGAACACATCTCGGCGCAGAGCGGCAGCTTGCCTTCGGCCAGGCGATTGGCGCCGTAGGCGGCATATTCGGCCACCGAGTTGTCGGCGAGCGGGCCGCCGGCGCAGTAGGTGCACTTGTCCATCTTGCCGCGCGAGCCGAAATTGCCGACGCGCGGATATTGCGGCGCGCCGAACGGGCAGGCGTAGAAACAGTAGCCGCAGCCGATGCACAGCTCCTTGGAATGCAGCACCACCGCGTCGGCGGTGGTGTAGAAGCAGTTCACCGGGCACACGGCGGCGCAGGGCGCATCCGTGCAGTGCATGCAGGCCATGGAGATGGAGCGCTCGCCGGGCCGGCCGTCATTGATGGTGACGACGCGCCGGCGGTTGATGCCCCAGGGCACGTCGTGCTCGTTCTTGCAGGCGGTGACGCAGGCGTTGCATTCGATGCAACGATCGGCGTCGCAGAGGAACTTCATGCGGGCCATGGATCGGTCCTCCCTCTCACGCCGCCTGGATCTGGCAGAGCGTGGCCTTGCCTTCGTGCATGCCCGTCACCGGGTCGTAGCCGTAGGTGGTCACCGTGTTGACGCTCTCGCCGAGGACGATTGGATCGGTCCCCTGCGGATAGTTGCCGCGCTGGTCGGCGCCCTGATACCAGCCGCCGAAATGGAACGGCATCCAGGCGACGCCCGGGCCAACTCGCTCGGTGACCAGCGCCTTGACGCGGGCCCTGCCGCCCTCGGGGCCGGCCACCCAGACCCATTGGCCGTCGACGATGCCGCGCTGGCCGGCATCCCGCGGATTGATCTCCACGAACATGTCCTGCTGCAGCTCGGCGAGCCACTTGTTGGAGCGGGTCTCTTCGCCGCCACCCTCGTATTCGACCAGACGGCCGGAGGTGAGGATGATCGGGAACGAGCGGGCGATGCCCTTGTCCACGGCCCCCTTCTGGTAGGTCGTGTGCAGGTTGGGCATGCGCAGGTTCCGCTCGTCGGCGCGCGCCGGATATTTGGCGACAAGATCGGGACGCGGCGTGTAGATCGGCTCGCGATGGATCGGCACCGGATCGGGCAGGTTCCACGCGATGGCACGCGCCTTGCCGTTGCCGAACGGCACGACGTTCCTCTCGAGGCAGACGCGCTGGATGCCGCCCGACAGGTCGGTGGCCCAGCTGACCGCGCCGGGATTGGCGCCGCCCTGACGCTCGATCTGCGCCTTTTCCTCCGCCGTCAGATCGGCGTCCCAGCCGAGCCGCTGGAAGATGGCGTAGGTGAATTCGGGATAGCCGTCCTGGATCGGCGAATCGACGTTCCACGAATTTTGCGCCAGCAGCGTCTCGCCATTGCGCTCCAGCCCGAAGCGCGGGCGGAACGCCCCGCCGCCGTCCATCATCCTCAGATTGGTGTTGTAGAGAATGTGCGTGCCGGGGTGCCGCACCGACGGATTGCCCCAGCACGGCCAGGGCAGGCCGTAATAGTCGCCGCCGACATCGGCGAGTTCCTTCGGCGCGCGCAGCGAGACGATGTCGAACTTGTCCTGGTTCGCCATATGCGCCTTGAGGCGCTCGGGAGACTGGCCGGTATAGCCGGTCGACCAGCCGCCGCGATTGATCTCGCGAAGCAGGGATTCGGCCTCCGGTTCGTCGCCGAACTTGCCCTTCACCATCTTGATGTTTTTGAACATCTCGTTGGCGAAGCCAAGCTTCTGGGCGAATTTGTACATGATCCAGTAGTCGTTGGCCGATTCGAAGATCGGCTCGACCACCTTCTCGCCCCACTGGAGCGAACGGTTGGACGCGGTCCGCGAGCCGTCGCACTCGAAATTGGTACAGGCCGGCAGGACGTAGGTGCCGTCGCGACGATTGCCCAGCGATACGAAATTGGTCGGGTGCGGGTCGACCACCACCAGGAGGTCGAGCTTGCCGAGACCTTCCACGGCGCCCGGCACGCGCGGAATGGTGTTGCCGCCGTGGCCCATGACGAACATGGCCTTGATATTGTCCTTCTGGTCGACCTGCTCGCCGGGGAGCAGCGTCGCGTCGAACCAGCGGGTCGAGGGAATGCCCGACACCTCCATGTTCTGCTTGCCGATGCGCGCGGCGCGGCCGCCCTTGGCCGGCACGTCGTCGAAGCGCGAGACGAAATAGTCGTAGGGCACGTCCCAGACGCGGGCCCAGTGCCGCCAGGCGCCTTCGACGAGGCCGTAATAGAGCGGCAGGTTGCCGACATCGAGACCGAGATCGGTTGCACCCTGCACGTTGGTATGGCCGCGGAAGATGTTGGCGCCGGTACCCTGCGCGCCGACATTGCCGGTGAGCAGCAGCAGCGTGCAGTAGGCGCGCACGTTGGCGGTGCCCACCGAGTGCTGGGTGGCGCCCATGCACCAGATCAGCGTCGAGGGCTTCTCGGTGGCGAACAGCTTGGCCACCCGCTCAAGCTGGGCGCCGGGAACCCCGGTCACGTCCTCGACCGTCTTCGGATCCCACTTCTCGACTTCCTTCAGCGCCTCCGACATGCCGTAGACGCGCTTGGCGAGGAAGTCCTTGTCCTCCCAGCCGTTCTTCACGATGTGCCACATGATGCCCCAGATCACCGGAATGTCGGTGCCGGAGCGGATGCGCACATATTCCGTCGCATGCGCCGCGGTGCGGGTCATGCGCGGGTCGATGACGATCATGTTGGCGCGGTTGATCTCCTTGCCGGTCAGCACGTGCTGCAGCGAGACCGGATGCGCCTCGGCGGGATTGCCGCCCATGATGATCATGGTCTTGGAATTGCGGATGTCGTTGTAGGAATTGGTCTGGGCGCCGTAGCCCCAGGTGTTGGCGACGCCGGCCACCGTTGTCGAGTGGCAGATGCGGGCCTGGTGGTCGACGTTGTTGGTGCCCCAGAACGCCGCGAATTTGCGCATGAGATAGGCGGCTTCGTTGGTGAACTTGGCCGAGCCCAGCATGTAGACGGAATCGGCGCCCGACTTGGCGCGGATTTCCAGCATCTTGTCGCCGATCTCGTTGAACGCCTGGTCCCACGAGATGCGCTGCCACTGGCCGCCGACCAGCTTCAGCGGGTATTTCACGCGGCGCTCGCCGAAGACGATCTCGCGCGACGAAGCGCCCTTGGCGCAATGGGTGCCGCGGTTGATCGGACTCTCCCAGGCCGGCTCCTGGCCGGTCCAGACGCCGTTCTGCACTTCCGCCCTGATGGTGCAGCCCACCGAGCAATGGGTGCACAAGTTCTTCTTCACGGTGATCGCCACACCGGGTTGCGGCGCGGCGACCGCCTCGGCGCGGCGCACGGCGCCGAGCGTCAGCGAGCCGACGGCGATGGCGCCGGCGGCGGTGAGTCCGGAGCGGGCGAGGAAGGTACGGCGATCCATCACCCCGGAGGTGAGGCCGCCGGCAAGGCCGGCGAGGCGGGTGCGGGCGGCGTCCTGGGACTTGCGCTTGATCAGCATCGGGGCGTCCTCAGTAGCGGTTGGTGCGGTAGAAGGCCTGGACGTGCGCGGAATTGGCCTGGTAGCGGGCCTTGGTGCGTTCGTCGCGGCTTTCGCGGGCGGGAGCCTGGGCTTCGGCGGTCTCTGCGCCGACCACGGCCGCGGCGGCTGCGGCGGAAGCGCCGGTCATGGCCTTCAGGAAATCGCGGCGGGCCGGTGCGGCGGCGGTGTCCGGCTGCTTGGTGTTCCCCGACATTGTCGCGTCCTCCAGTTCGTCCTTCGCGCCGTCAGGCGTCGAAAGAGAAAGCCTCGTCTTCGATGTCCATGAACAGGCGGCCGACCGCGCCGACGGCGGCGTAGAAGGGTCGGTTCCGCATGGATTCCAGATCCGAGAAGAAGCGTCCGGCCCAAGGCTTCAGATGCGCCTCGAAAAAGGCCTTCTCGGTCTCATAGCCTTCGCCTATCTGCCGCGAGGCAAGGTTCGACATGACGTCGAACAGCAAGGCGACGTGATCCTCCGGCTCGCGCGAACTGTCGTTGCGGATGATGCCGAGATCGACAAAGGACTGGCGCACCGCGGCCAGCGGCCGCTCGTGCAGGAAGCCGGTTAGATAGTAGGAGGCATAGGGCAGCAGTTCGCCGCGTCCGACGCCGACGAAGAGGTCGAAGAACTCGCGGCCGACTGTCTCGACATCCGCTTCCGCCGCGGCTCTTGCCAGCGCGAGATGCGCCAGGCCGAGCGGCGAGCCGTCGCCCTTCAGCTCCGCGACCTGACGCAGCACCTCGGCGGTAGGCACGCGGAACAGAAGCAGGGCGAGTAGCCCGTACTCGGCGGCCCGCAGCTGGTCCATCTCGTCCACTTCGCCGTCGCGCTGCTTCAGCTGCGCGGCCTCCATGGCCAGCGCTATCGCCGATTTCGCCTCGGGATAGAGATCGGGGCGCAGAACGTGTCGGCCAACGCCGGACGCTTTCTCGACTGCGATCACGCGTTCGGACGGCACGCGGTTCCAGCTCGAGACGGAGGGCTGCGAAATGCCGAGCGCCCGGGCGAGAGCGCCGACGCCACCGACTGCCTTGATCGCTTCCTCAAGTCCCTGTTCGCGCAATGACGCGTTCACTTCTGCCCTTGGCGTCCGGCCCCGCGGCTGTCATCGCCGCTTCGGGTCATAGCCTGCCCACATTTGCCTTAGAATAGGTACAAGCTATGGGCCGCGGATACAAGGCGGAACTATCGTCGATCTATCCCGGCAGGGCGCCGCCGTGACGGCGGCCCGCAGGCCGTAACTCCTTCATATTTCTATCGCTACTGTGCATCGCAGCATCGGCTTGCGTGCCGCTGCCCTGCCACGGAAGGCTCGCAGGATGCGAGGTTGTCAAAACCGGCGCCACGCCGCCTTCCGGCACGTCGGCGCGGGCGTCTTCTGACTGCTGCGGTGCAATGTCGTCCGGCCGGGCCTCGTCGTTGCCTTGCGACAAATTGTCATGACGCTCCGGAGCGGCCGCCGCCTCTTTTGCTCCGCCCTGGCCGAGAGCGCGGTCGAACATTTCGGCGACCTCGCGAATCGCGTCGGACGACGTCTCCAGCGGACCGAAGCCGGGGGCCCCGCCGGGGGTATTGTAGTCGTAGGCGTAGTCGAGGGCGGGGCTGACATAGTCGCGGATCGCCGGGTCAAGCAGCCACATGCGCTGGAGGGCGGCATTGCGAACGGATGCCGGCACCCAGGGCTGCATGAACGCGGTCAGTCTCTGCCCGGGCACGAGGTCCTCGACACGCGGCAGTTCGGCAATGAGTTCGTCGAGGGTCTTGCCCTCCGGCAGCGCCGGTTCCGGCGGCGTTGCGTCGCCAGCGGCGGGAGCCGGCTTCACCCCGGCATCCGGCTCGCGCTTCAGCCGCGACCAGCGGGACAGGAAGCCTTCGCCGCGGCTGCTCATGTCCGCCGCCCGGGTGCCTGTCGTGCGGGATGGCCGATGCCGTAGTCGGGCTCGGCATTCGGATCCTTGCGGTCGCGCTTGCGCTTGAAGAAGGCCTGCTCGACGTGATGGGTATCGACGAAGGCCTGCAGCTCCACCGCGATCTCGTTCGGCATGGGCAGGGCCTCCACCTTGTCGTCGACCGCATCGACGAAGGCCTCGCCCTCGTAGGGGTCGACGGTGGCGCCCGCGACATACCAGCTCCCCTCGGCATTCTCGCGCAGCGCTACCCAGACGGCCGGGCGGCCGGAGACGAGATTGTCGCGGTAGTGGGCGGTCTCGCCGGAATGGAAGGTCAGCTCGGCCGGCCCGAGGTACCAGCGCTCGGCCGCCTCCTCGGCCGCGATCCGCGTGCCGGGTTCGACGGCGGGCAGGCCGGGCAGGACCGCTTCGGGCACCCACTCGAAATCCACCCAGGGATTGCTCAGCTTGCGCTTCAGCGCGACCACCCCGACCGTCATGAACCGTACCGGCATGAGCGCCTCCTTCAGGCGGCGCGCCGGCCCGCCAGGGGCAGGCCGACGATGAGGTTCTGCGGCTTGACGCGCAGGATCATGTCCTCGGTCAGCGCCATGATCAGATAGACCGGCTTTCCGGCTACTTTCGGGTCCATCGCGCCGGGATCGCGGAAATCGAGCCGGAACAGGCCGCAGATGCGGCTCTGCTCGGCGGGATCGATCGCCTCGCCGCGCCACAGCCGGTTGCCGATGGCGGTCGCCTCGGCGTCGAGGCCGACGAACCAGCGCCAGTCGGCGTCCTCGATCCGCTCCACCGCGGCGATGGCCGTCTCGACCCCGAGCATATGGGCGATCCAGGTCTCAAGCGCGCGGCAGAGCGCCTCGCGTGATCGTGGATCGCCACCGAGATTGAGCGCCATGGAGAAGGCGTCGGAGCGCGACCAGTAGGAGGCGGCCGTCGCGTCGGTCATCACCTCGATCTCGCCCATCGCGTCGGTGCCCATCATCGCGGCGAGCGGCGAGGTGCTGAGCAGGGCATTCCGCTCGGCTTCGAATTCCTCGACGAGTTCGAGATCGGCGAGCAGCAGCGAACCCTCCTTCAGCGAGCCCTTCTGCGGGCGGAACAGCAGCTCGGCCGCGCGCAGCACGAAGGGGTCTTCGCAGCCATCCAGCGCATTGCGCATGACGAGGTGGACGAGCTGGTTGAGGAACAGCGGCGGCACGCCGCGCGCCCCGTCGCGGACGATGGCGAGATAGGCCGCCTCGACATTCGGATGGGCGAGAAGCCGGTCGCGGAAGCCGATCATGAACTGCCAGTTCTCGCGGGCATCCTCGTCCTTGATCGCGGCGATCATGGCCGCGGTCACGGGCCTGCGCGGCTCCTTCATCAGCAGCGCGTGAAGCTCGCATTCGGCTGCGCAGGCCTCGTCCGGCGGCACCAGTTCGGGGCGGGCGAGATAGGCCAGCAGCATCTCGTCGGTGACGGCGAGCCCGCCGCCATCGACGCGACGGGTCATGTGATGACCCGACGAGACCCAGAACTCGGTGACGGTGCGTGTGTCCGTGCTCATCGGCGTGTCGTCATCATGTCGATCAGGTCGATCCGCTCGTCCGGCGCATCATCCTCCACCACCTCGTGGAAGGTGAAGGCGCGCGCCTGGGCGTGCAGGCTGTCGGCGCCGGCCGCCCGCTCGCGTGGCTTCAGCGTGCGGTACTGCTCGCGAATTTCCCCGCCCTCGAAGGTGCGATGCATGGCGACCAGCGTGCCCTCGTCGTGGTCGGCGAGAGAGGCCGCGAAAGCGAGCTCCTCGGTCGCGGCGGCGCGTGCCGCGTCGATGTCCGGAGCGCCGAGCCGGTCGATCAGCTGGCGGGCGAGGGCGTCGACCGCCGCCTCGTGCTCGCCCGGGCGCATCGGCTGGGCAACCACCAGTGTCGAGAAGCCGAGCGAGGCGATGCCGGCAAAGCCCGACCGGAAGGCCGCGCGCTCCTTGCCGGCGAGCGCATCGACATCGCGCCCCCAGAACAGGAACGAGCCGGTGACGGCCCATTCGCCGGGTTCGGCCGCGACCGGAAAGACGAAAGTGTCGGACGGATCGAGTCGGATCGTGCGCAGCATCATCACAGCTTCGGCCCCCCGCTCTCGCGGTCGAGCCAGGCGGCGGCCTTCAGCCCGTCGACCAGCGACAGGCGTCGCTCATGGTCGCCGACCGCAGGGCGCACGATCAGGTCCCCGGCCGGCGACAAAGACAGAGTGTCGCCCGGGCGATCCTTGCCGAGCCGGTTGAGGTAGTCCGTGACGACCGGCGCGAAGCCAAGGTGCTGCCAGCTGTCGACCGCGCGCAGGAAGAAGCGCGCAAAACTCTCGATCAGCATGGCGGGGCCGCCGCCCTCGAAGCCCTCCTCGTCGAGCGCTGCGGCGGTGGGCGCCTGCCCTGGCTCCACCACCCCGGCGAAGGAGACGCGCACGGTCGCGGCGAAGACCAGCCAGTCGGGTGTCTCGTCCTCGCCGCAGCGCTTCGGCCAGCCGAGCCGGCCGCCGCCGACAAGGCCGCCGTCGAAGCGGATCGTATCCGGGTAGGCGATGGTGACCGGCCGTTCGGGCGGGCACAGGGACGCGATGGCGTCGGCGGTCGCGCTCATGCCCATGAACAATGTCTTGCGCGCTTCGGCGAGCGGGGCCTCCGGCTCCAGAATCACCGCGAACTCGGCGACGTCGAAGCGCCGCACCCAGACGAGCGTGCCGGCGCCCTCGTCCGCCGCCGTCCGGCAGGCATGGGCGAAGGCGTCGCCGGACTCGCGCAGCGCCACGGCCCGGAAACCGGGCGGAAGGTCGAGGGAAGTCGGCGTGCGCAGCGTGACGAGTGCCATGGCGAGCTTGTCGTTGCGGGCGCGGCGGCAGCCCGGTCTGGTTCTTTCGACTGTTTCCAATATATGAAGATGCGGCGCGCCGGAAAGGTCCGCGGTTCGGAGATGGCGATGACGGCAGGCACCACGTTCCTCTGCTCCTGCGAGGAAACCATGCCGCTGCATGGCGAACGGGTCGCCAAGACCTGCCGTACCAAGGTGCGCACCGCCGACCAGCTGTGCCGGAAGGAGCTGGATTTCTTCAAGGCGGTGCTGGCGCAGGAGGGCGACGTCACGGTCGCCTGCACGCAGGAAGCCCCGCTCTTCACCGAGGTCGCCGAAGACCTCGGCTATGCCGGGCGGCTTACCTTCGCCAATGTCCGCGAGCAGGCAGGCTGGTCGGCCGAGGCCGCGCAGGCCGGTCCGAAGACCGCGGCGCTGCTCGCCGCTGCCGCTGAGGAAATGCCGCCGATCCATGCGGTGACCCTCGAATCGAAGGGCGTTGCCCTGATCTATGGCCGCGACGAGGTGGCCATCGATGTCGCGCGCCGGCTGGCCGCGTCGCTGGACGTGACTGTCCTCCTGTCGCGACCCGGTGAGGTGACGCCACCGAGCGCCACCGATTTCCCGGTGGTCAAGGGCACGATATCGGCCGCGCGAGGCCATCTCGGCGCCTTTGCCCTCGATGTCGATGACTATGCGCTGCCCGCGCCGTCCTCGCGCCGGCACTATCTCTGGCAGGCGCCGCGCAACGGTGCGTCCTCGACCTCGGATATCGTCATCGACCTGTCGGGTGGCGTGCCGCTGTTTCCCGCCCCGGAATTGCGGCCGGGCTACCTGCGCGCCGACCCCCGCGATGCTGCGGCGGTCGAGCGTCTGATCGGCGAGGCCGGGGGGCTCACCGGCACGTTCGACAAGCCCCGCTACATCACCTTCACCGCCGATCTCTGCGCCCATTCCCGTTCCAAGATCACCGGCTGCACGCGCTGCCTGGACCTCTGCCCGACCGGCGCGATTGCGCCGGATGGCGACCATGTGGCGATCGATCCCGCGATCTGCGCCGGCTGCGGCCAATGCGCCGCCGCCTGCCCCACGGGCGCGGCGGCCTACGCCCTTCCGCCCGTCGATGCGCTGCTTCGCCGCCTCCGCGCCCTCCTGACGACCTATGCCGCCGCGGGCGGTGTCGGGGGCGTCGTTCTGCTCCATGACGGCGAGCATGGCACGGCGCTGATCGATGCTCTCGCACGCTTCGGGGCCGGCCTGCCGGCCCATGTGCTGCCGTTGCAGGTGAACGAGATCACGCAGGCCGGACCGGAAGTCTTCGCCAGCGCCATGGCCTATGGCGCGGCGGGCGTCGCGGTGCTCGGCCGGGCAAAGCCGCGCCACGATCTGCTCGGCCTGTCGCGCACGCTGGACACGGTGCGCACCATCGTCTCGGCGCTCGGCTATGGCGACGATATCGTGCGGCTCATCGAGGCCGACGATCCCGACGCGCTCGCCGGCGAACTCGCGCGGCCGTTCGCGGGCAGGGCGGGCGCAAAGCCGTCCACCTTCCTGCCCATGGGCACCAAGCGCGGCCTGCTTGAATTCGCCTTCCGCGAACTGCATGCAGCGGCGCCCGCGCCCGTTGACCGGATCGCGCTGGACAAGGGAGCGCCCTTCGGCAAGGCCGACGTCAACGCCGAGGCCTGCACCCTTTGCCTCGCCTGCGTTTCGGCATGCCCGACGGCGGCGCTTTCGGACAATCCCGACCAGCCGATGCTGCGCTTCACCGAGAGCCTCTGCGTCCAGTGCGGCCTGTGCGAGCAGACCTGCCCGGAGGACGCCATCGCCCTCGTCCCGCAGCTCGACTTCGTCGCGTGGCGCGAGCCGAAGCGGGTCGTGAAAGAGGAGGAGCCGTTCCATTGCACCTCCTGTGGCAAGCCCTTCGGCACGCGCTCGACCATCGAGCGCATCGCGGCCAAGCTGGAAGGGCACTGGATGTTTTCCGGCGCCAATGCCGCGCGTCGCGAGGCGCTGTTCATGTGCGAGGACTGCCGCATCGAGCGGGTCGTGAACGAGAGCTTCGACCCCTATGGCGCGCCCGCGCGCCCGCAGGTGCGCACCGCGGATGACTACTCTCCGAAGCCCTCGTCTCCCGCCCCTAGACCGGGCAAGGACGGCCTGAACTAGGCGGCACGCGGCGGTGGTTACTCCGCGCCGGTTGCCCGCGCGATGTAATCGACCAGCGCCCTGAGGTCGTCAGGGTCGGTGACGCGCTGCTCCGGCATCTTCGTGCCGGGCGTGTAGGCGTTGGGGCCGATCTCGAACAGTTTGGCTATGGTGTCCCGGCCCCAGACGATGTCCATGCCGCGCAACGCCGGTGAATAGTCATAGCCGGCGGCGCTGCCGATCCGGCGTCCGATCACGCCATGAAGCGTTGGTCCGGCGCGGTTGCCGCCATCGGGATCGAGCGTGTGGCAGGCCGAGCAGGCACGGAACACCTCCGCGCCCGGATGATCGGCAAGACGCGCGAGCGCCTCGGACGGACGCTCCATGACCACTGCCCCGAGATGCTCGCCCGTGGAGGCGCGCCAGCGACGCACGAGCCGGTCGCCGCCGCCCGTCACGAGGTCGTCCGTGCCGGGGCGGAAGGCCAGAGACCAGACGGGCAGGCCGGGGCCGACCAACGTCCGTTCGATCCGGCCCGAAGCTCGGTCGACGAGCGCGACCGTGCCGCCGATACCCGCCGCGGCAATTCGCCGCCCGTCGGGCGACAGCGCGAGGCCTACCACTGGTGTCTCCGATGCCGCGACCTCGCGCGCGGCGGCGCCGTCCGGGGTGATGAACCGCAGCCGGCCATCCGCGCCGCCGGCGATGATCTCGCCGTCCGCCGCCACGACGATGCCATTGACGGGCACGCCGGTCTCGACCACCCGCCGCTGTTCGCCGTCCGCGCCGATCACGCGTACTGCGCCGTCATGGCCGCCGGTGATGAGCGATTGCCCGTCGGCCGCGAAGGCGACCGCGTTCAGCGGGCCCCGCTGGCGGATGACCGTTGGAGGCGCCTCCCCTGAAAGCGGCGTCAGGCGTGCAGTGCCGTCCCACGACGCCGAGGCGAGCAACCGGCCGTCCGGAGATACAGCCAGCCCGGCGACCGGACCCGCATGGCCTTCGGGCCGCTCTTCCGGCTCCTGCCGGCCGATGCGCCACAGCAGGATCCGTCCGTCTTCTCCGGCAGTGGCGAACCTCCCGTCGGGCAGCGCCGCGACGGCGTTGACGGAGCTTTGGTGGCCGCGCAGCACGGCTACGGCGAGACCCCGCTCGACACCCCAGAGAATGGCGGACGTGTCGAACGACCCCGACAAGGCGAGGCGGCCGTCGCCCGAGACCGCCAGCGCCCGCACGGGTCCGCCATGGCCGCGCATCTCCTGTGCAGAGGCAGCCATCGGTGTCGCGAGGAGCAGGGCGAGGAGAAGACGGAACATGCGCAGGTCCGATTTTCGGGCAGCGAGGGTCGCTGCAACGGCTGTCCCAATCAAGCGGGAAGTAGCGGCGCGGGCCTCGGAATGCCATCGGGGGAGCTCAAGGGGCTGTCTTGAACAGCACTGCGCGCGTGCTAAGTAGAAGTCAGAAGCATTCTATTTCGAGAGGGGAAGGCTCATGAAGGTCATGCTGTCTGCGTTTGCGGTAGCGATCCTGATCGCGGTCGGTGCCGGCTATCTCCTGAACACCGGCTATCAGATGACCGCCGATGCGCGCTTCGTCGGCGCCGGCGCCCAGCTTCGCCACAACGAGGCCGGCTACAACCTCGTCGGCAAGGACTGGAGCGGCCTGAACAGGCAGTCCGCCACGCACTGATCGGACGCACCGGGTAATCCCCCGGCGGCGACGCCGGATCAACCGGCCCGCAGCTCCCCTTGAGCGGCGGCCTGGACGATGCGCTGCGGGCGAGTGCTCAATGGCTGCCGCACGTCATCAAGGTTCTGACCGTGTCGCCGGTCCCGGAGGGAGCGCGCGGAGGCTGCGTTTCGCGCGTTGAAACAGCCCCAGATCGGCCCCGCCCTCCGGCGCGCCCTGCGATGATCGGACGGGGTCTGCGACCGCGCGGCCGGAATGCCAATGCCGCGTTTGTCGCCGAGGCGGCCGCGAAGCGTCGCTGGCGAGGCGCGCGCCATCCGGTCCCGCCCGTGACGCAGAGGAGATCAGCACCATGTCCGATACGCCCGGGCGTCAGTTCCAGAGCGGCTCGCGGGAGAGCGAGATCGCCAGCCTTCTCGTCGGCGCGGTCGACCTGCATTGCCATAGCGGGCCTGCGGCCATGCCGCGCATCCTCGACCATCACGACGCCATGATGGATTGCGCCGCCGCCAGGTTCCGGGCGCTGCTCTACAAGGACCACTTCTATCTCGGCACGGCCCACGCCATCCTGCTGGAGAAGCTGGTGCCCGATACCGGCGTGCGCCTGTTCTCCGGCATTGCCCTGAACAATGCCTCCGGCGGCTTCAATCCCCACGCGGTCGACCACGCGATCAAGCTCGGCGGCCGGATCGTCTGGATGCCGACGCTGTCGGCGAAGAACCATATCGACGTGCTCGCGGCGGGAACGGTGAAGACCTTCCCGAAGACCGCGAAGAAGATGCTCGATCCCGTGCCGCTGACGCCGGTCGGACCCGACGGGAAGCTCATCGATGCGGTGAAGCAGATTCTCGATCTGATCGCTGCCGACGACATCATCCTGGCCGGCGGCCATCTCTCGACGCCGGAACTGTTCATGGTGTTCGAGGAGGCGAAGGCGCGCGGCGTCAGGAAGCTCCTCGTCAACCACCCGACCTATCTCGTCAACAATTGCAGCGACGCCGAAATCCGCGGACTGGTCGCGCTTGGCGCCACGATGGAGCACTCGATCTGCATGTTCGTCGAGGGCAAGTCGAAGAAGTTCGAGCCCGCCGAGCTCCGGCGCGTGATCGAGGTCGCGGGCGTCGGCAAGACCATCCTCTCATCCGATCTCGGACTGGTCGGCTCGCCGCGCCCGATCGAAGGTTACCGGGAGGTCGTCGGGCATCTCATCGACCTGCAATTCTCGGAGGCCGAGATCCGCGCGCTTGTCGGCGACAATGCCGCCGCCATGCTGGATCTGGACGCGGCGGCCTGACGCTCCGCCTCGCGCCATGGCGGCCTATTGCAGCGAGATGTTCGCGGCCTTGATCACGTCTTCCCACTTGGCGATCTCGGCCGCCTGCGCCGCCCTGACCGCGTCCGGCCCGCGGCCGAGCGGGCGGACGCCGATCGGGTCGAGCTTCGCCAGCGCCTCCGGGCTCTTCACATAGGTCGAGACGATCTGGGACAGGCGCTCCACGATCGGCGCCGGCAGGCCCTTGGGACCGACCATCGCGAACCACGACGACGCGTTGACGCCCGGCAGGCCGGCCTCCTGAAGCGTCGGCACGTCGGGAATCTGCGGCGCGCGCGTGTCCGCCGTGACCGCCAGCGCACGCACCCGGCCGGCCTGGATCAGCGGCAGGTAGCCAGGCAGGAAATCAACCGCGACATTGACCTGCCCGGCGACGAGATCGTTGGCCAGCGGCGCCGAGCCGCGATAGGGCACGTGGGTCATCTGGAACCCGGCCCGGCGCTGCAGGAGTTCGCCGGCGATATGGCCCATCAGGCCGAGGCCGGGGCTGCCGAAGGTCAGCTTGCCCGGATTGGCCTTGCCGTAGGCGATCAGCTCCGCGAGCGTCCTCGCCTCGACCGAGGGATGGACCACGACGGCGACGTTGACATCGCCGATCAGGGCGATCGGGTCGAAGTCGGTCAGCGGATCATAGGCGAGATTGCGATAGAGCAGCTTGTTGGTCGCGATCGGGCCGGCCGAGGTGACGAACAGCGTGTAGCCGTCCGGCGTCGCGCGGGCGACGCCGCTCGCCGCGATATTGCCGCCAGCCCCGACCTTGTTCTCGACGATGAAACTCTGTCCCAGTTCGGTGCGCAGCTTCTCCGCCAGCAGCCGGGCGACGACATCTGTCGAGGCACCGGCGGGGAAGGGGACGACGAGGGTCACGGGGCGGGCCGGCCATTGCTGGGCGAAGGCGCTGCCCGTTCCGGCGGCGATTCCGGCGCCCACGATCGAGGCCACGCAGGCGCGGCGGGACAGGCTGGTCATGGTTCGTTTCCTCCGCCGCCGCGTCGTTCCGCGCAGCAGTCGGGCTCAGCCTAGAGGACCCCGGACGGGCTGTTCTGGCAGACCACGATCATTTCTCATCCTGAAACGCCGGGCCCAGTGATTGCGACATTTCGCGGATCTGGTTCTCGATGCGGGTTTTAGCCTTCATGAGCGGCCGGATGATCCGCGCCTTGTCGTCGGGCGTCGCGATGACCGAGCGAAAGAAGGTCACGCCGAAGGTCGCCAGCACCCGCTCGCCGAGCATCAGGGGCACGGCGATGGTCGCCGAGTTGCGCGGCTCGACATCGGGGTCGCGCTCGGCGAAGCCGCGCCGGCGCGCCTGAACCATCAGGGCCTCGCATTCCGTGTCGGTCAGCGCGCGGTTCTCGGCGATGGAGGAGGCGGCCATGGCGGCGCGCAGGATGGCGCGCTCCTCGTCCGGGCAGAACAGCAGATAGGCGCGGCCCAGCGCCCGCCCGCCGAGCGGCAGCCGGTGGCCGAGGGTCGCATGGAACGGCGAGACGGGGCTGTCGAGGATGGTGCTGAAGCGCACCACGACGGCATCGAAATCAAGCAGGCAGACGGCGCAGGGCCATTTGATCTGCCGCGTCAGCGCCGTCGCCCAGGGGCGGGCGGCCTCGATGACCAGCGGGGCGCCGTGGAAGCCTGCGCTGAGGCGCCCGACCGCCGAGGTGACCTGATAGCCGCGCATCCGGTCGTCGCGCGCGACATAGCCGGCCTCGATCAGGGTTTCGAGCAGGCGGACGATGGTTGGCTTCGGCAGGTTCAGACGGCGATGCAGCTCGCCCACCGTCGCGATGCCGCTGCGGTTGATCTCGGCGAGGAGATCCAGCGCCTTGACGACGGATCGGACGGGAGCGAACGAGGGCAAGATCTGGCCGGACCGCGAGAAAACGGGCGCCAGGCATAAGCCATTCCGCTGCCGGACGGAAGGAAGCGGCGTCGCGTCTCAGGCTCTGACTGTCAGCACGACCTTGCCGACCTGCTCGCCGGCATCCATCAGGGCATGGGCATCGCGGACGTCGCGCCAGTCGAAGACTGCGCAAATGTGGTTCTCGATCCGGCCGGTCTCGAGCAACGGCCAGACCTCGCGGACGAGTTCGGCTGCAAGCCGCGCCTTGTAGGCGGCGGTGCGGGGCCGCAGGGTCGAGCCGGTAAGGGTCAGTCGTCGGCGCACGATGTTGCGGACATTGACCTCGGCCATCTCGCCGAGGTGGCTGGCGATCAGAACGACACGGCCGTCCGGCGCGAGCAGCTGGAGCTGCTGTTCGGTATAGGGCCCGGCCTGTCCGTCGAGCACCACGTCGACCTGCTGCGCGCCGATGGCCTCGACGACCGCCGCCGGCCAGTCGCCGCGATAGCTGACCGCGTGGTCCGCGCCGATGGCGCGGCACTTGTCGAGCTTCTCCCCGGTGCCGGCTGTCGCCACGACCCGCGCCGATCGCAATTGCTTCGCCATCTGGATCGCCGCCATGCCGACGCCGCTGGTGCCGCCCTGAACCAGCAGCGTCTCGCCTTCGGCAAGGCGGCCGAGCCACATGACGTTGTTCCAGGCGGTGAAATAGGCCTCGGGCAGCGCCGCCGCCTGGACGAAGTCCGACCCTTTCGGCAGCGGCATGCACTGTCCCGCCGGCACGGCGCAGTATTCGGCATAGCCGCCGCCATTGGCCAGCGCGCAGACGGCGTCGCCGGGCTTCGGCCATGACACGTCCGGGCTGGCCGCCTCGACGATTCCCGCGACATCGAGGCCCGGCAGATCGGTGGTTCCGGGCGGCGGCGGATAGAGCCCGCGCCGCTGCTGCACGTCCGGCCGGTTGACCGCCGCCGCCGCGACGCGGATCAGTACTTCGCCCGGTCCGACCTCGGGCATGGGGCGTTCGCAGAAGGCCAGAACCTCCGGGCCGCCGGGTCGCGTGATCTCGATCGCTCTCATCGATTCTGGCCGCTCATGGATGCGCCGGTCAGCCCGACCGGACGGATTGCAGGATATCCGCCAGCCGCGCCGTGGCCGAAGCCTGCAGGCGGTCATAGACCGACTCGCCATGGGCATCGATCGCGACCGTCACCGGCCCGAGGCCGGCGAGCCGGATGCGATTGAGGCGGAACTGCATGATCAGGTCCGGCCATGCCGCCTCGACCACCTCGGTCACGCCGAGGCTGAGCAGCGCCGATGCCCCGCCGACGAACGAGAAATAGACGCAGCCGACATCGCGCATCGCTTCGACGCTGTCGCGCGACAGGCCGCCCTTGCCGCCGACGGCGGTCAGGCCGAACCGGCGGATCAGCGTCGGCATCATGCCGTTGAAGCGTGTCGATGTGGTCGGATTGACATAGTGCAACCGCCCGGGGCCCGCCGGCTCCTCGTCGTAGCAGACGCCCATGTGGAAGAAGGCGCCGCCATCCATCGGCGTCGGCATTGGCCGTCCCGCCTCGATCTCGGCCATCATGCGGCGGTGCGTCGGCATGCCGACGGTGGCCAGCGCCTCGCCGTCGAGCAGGACAAGGTCGCCGGCTCTCAGCCTTCGCGCCTCGTCCGGGCTCATCGGCAGCCTGACGCGCGGCAGGCCGGGCTCGCCTGCTGGGAGGCCGGTCATTCGATCCGCTCCACGCGGCCGGAATTGTAGATGCGCGCGCGGGTCCGCCGGTTGATCCAGCAATTGAACGAGACGGCGATGGGCGTGAAGCCGTGGCCGGCGGCATATTCGATGTGGACGCCGAACGTGGTCGTCGATCCGCCGACGCCCATCGGGCCGAATCCGGTCATGTTGACGGCACGCGTCAGCCGTTCTTCCATCGCCGCCACCATCGGCTCCGGATTGCGCTCGCCGAACGGCCTGAGCGTCGCATCCTTCGACAGCTTGGCGGCATGGTCGAAGGTGCCGCCGATGCCGACGCCGACCACCACCGGCGGGCAGTGCTGGCCGCCGGCCCTCAGCACGATCTCCATGATGCACCGCTCGATGTCCTCGATGCTCGGGCTGACGAGGATTTCGATCGCCGCCCACCGCCCGCCGCCGAGCGCCTTGGGCGCGCAGGTGATGTCGAGATAGTCCACCTCGCCGATCAGTTCCCAGGACACCAGCGGCATGTCCTTGCCGCGATAGCTGCGCTCGTTGGTCAGCGGATTGGTGACGAAGCGCAGCATCGGCGGTTCGATGGTCTGCACGAGATGGTCGAAGCCGTCGACGATCGCCTGCCGGATGTCGCCCTCGAAACGTGCGGCCGAGCCGATCTTGACGGTGTAGCTGGGAACCCCCGCGTCGGAACACAGGAACCGCCCGGTCCGTTCGGCGGTCTCGGCGCTCTCCAGCATGAAGGCGAGCGTCTGGCGCGCCTGCGGAACGGTTTCCGTCTCAACCGCGCGGCGGAGCTCCGCCTTGGACGATTCCGGAATGCGCCGCAGCGACCAATCGTAGAGATTGGCCGTCACCTCCCTGACCAGATCGTATGTGATCGCCATATGTCCGCACCCGATTGCGACGAACGCTATCACCGGGTGCGCCGAGGGCCCGCCTGGCGCCCGCCGCGTTCCATCAGGTGAAACAGGCCGTCGCGGCAGGCGGTGCGCGAGGCTCGCGCTTTGATATGCCTTTTGCGCGGAATGAGAAGACGGCGGTTGTGGCCGGTGATAACCCACATGGCGGCTGGCTGATGGCCGCAACAGACGGCGGGGCATTTTGGCCATGACGGGGCTGAATCGTGTAGCGCGGCCTTGCCTCCGGCAAATTCAAAGCCGCAAGGCCGCCGTGGAGCAGCGGTTGCGTCCCTTCCTCCATGTCCATGTGAAAAGACCCGACGGCCATCTTGACATTCGGCATGGCCGATAATTGATTGCGTGTTAACAATATTTCAACCATAGGGCGTATGTGATGGCCGCCGTTGCGTACAGGCTGAAGTCCCCCGTTGCCGCCTCTCTGGTCGCGACCGCGAGCGTCCTCGCTCTGCTCACCAACCCCGTTCTGGCGCAGTCGATCTGGCAGGGATCGACATCGGATTGGGATACGGCTGCCAACTGGTCGACGAGTACGGTTCCGGGCTCGGGAACCAACGTCGTGATCGGCAGTGGCGGCAGCGTGAGCCCCGTGATCGCCGGCGGCGTCGCGACAACCAACATCCTCAAGGTCGGCGCGACCGGCGCGGGTGCATCGCTCGGCGTTTCGTCAGGAGCGACCTTCACCCACCACTCGGCTATGCTCGGCGAACTGGCCGGCGAGACCGGCAGCACCGCGGTCAGTGGGCCTGGCACGACGTGGAACGGTCAGTACCTCTACGCTGGCTTTCGTGGCACTGGCGTATTCACGCTTTCGGGCGGAGCCACAGCCAATATCACGTCCTTCGCCCAGTTGGGCACATTCGCCGGCTCCTCGGGCACAGTGACGATCACGGGCGCGGGTACCACGTGGAACGCGACCAATGGTCACATCATCGGAGATTCGGGGCAGGGCGCGCTGAATGTCCTCAGCGGCGCCCATGCCAACGACAAGGCCAGCACTCTCGGCGACAAGGCCACCGGGAGCGGCACCGCGACCGTCGATGGTGGCGGCAGTCTCTGGAACGTCCAGCTCGGCTTCGTGGTCGGCTCCTATGGGACGGGTAGTCTCGCGGTCTCGAACGGCGGCGATGTGCAAGCCGGCTTCCTCACGATCGGCAGGTATGCCGGAAGTACCGGTTCCCTGACTGTCGACGGCGCCGGCAGTTCGCTGGCCGTCACGACGACCATGACCAATTCCACTATTGGCTGGGACGGCAGCGCCACGGTGCTCGTCTCGAACGGCGGCACTGTCGCGGCTCATGGCGCTCTGCTCGGCCGGGGTGCTGGCGGCAGCGGCACTGTGCGCGTGAGCGGCGCCGGCTCCCAGTGGACCGACGCGCTCTATCTGATCGTCGGCTATTTCGGCACTGGCACGCTGACGGTCGACAACGGCGGCTCGGTCAGCGTCAGTGCCGCGACGCAGCGCATCTTCATCGCCAATCAGGCCGGCTCGACCGGTACGATCAATATCGGTGCGGCCTCTGGTTCCGCAGCCGTGGCGGCCGGTTTTCTCAACGTGGCCGAACTGCGGTTCGGCGCGGGCACCGGCCGGATCGTCCTCAACCACACCGAGAGCAATTACGTCCTCGCGCCCGCCATCACCGGCAATGGCACGGTGCTGGTCGAGAACGGCACGACCGTGCTCGCTGGTGCGAACACCTATTCGGGCGCGACGCAAGTTCGCTCCGGAACACTGCAGCTCGGCTCCGCGACCGCTGCCGGGACAAGCGTCATCGAACTCGGCGGCGGTTCCGGCAGCCCCACCTTGCGCTTCGGTGGCAGCTATGCCGTCGCCAACGCCATGACCTTCGCCGCGGGCGGCGGCACGATCGATACCGGCGGCAATGCGGTCACCCTGTCGGGCGCGCTGGGCGGCGCTGGCGGCTTTATCAAGCGCGGTGCCGGCAGCCTCACGCTGACCGGGACGGGAACCTATGCCGGCTCCACGACAGTTGATGGCGGCCTTCTGGCGGTCAACGGCGTGATCGGCGGCTCGGGCGTCTCGGTCAATGCGGGCGGCACGCTCGGCGGCACCGGCACGATCAATGCGGCGACGGCGATCGCCGGCGGAACGCTTCAGGCGGGAAACCTGACGATCAACGGCGCGCTCAGTCTCACCTCCACGTCGATCTACACCTTCACGCCGGCCAGCCTGACGACGGTCAACGGATCGGCAACCTTGGGCGGCGCGACGCTGTCCTTTGCGCCGGGAGGCTTCCAGGCGCAGACCTATACGGTCCTGACAGCATCGGGCGGTGTCAGCGGGATGTTCACGCTCGCGGGAACGAGCGGTGCAACGGCCAGCGTCGTTTACGGGACCAATGACGTGACACTGACCGTGAACGGCTATCGCGCCGGCCACGCGCTGAGCGGATCTGGCGGCGTCAATCCGCGCAATGTCGCGGCCGGCATCGATGCGGCCCTGAACGGCGGCGCGACCCCGCCCGCCGCCTTCAACCCGATCCTCGGTCTCTACGGCGCGCCGCTTGCCGCCTCGCTGAACCGCCTCTCCGGCGAG
>NZ_JAEULY010000023.1:0-135000 GCF_016793595.1 Phreatobacter sp. | reverse complement strand
ATGAGGTGGCGGTTGTCCGACAGGCATAAGTTCTCCCTTGAGGGGGAGGGCGGCGCATCGCAGCAATGTGCCTTTCGCGTTCGGAAGCGGGGGACTTTGCTAGATATCCGCGATTGCAGCTGGGGCGGAACGTACAGCCGGGACAACAGGATCGCGACCACGCCGTGAGACCGCATAGCGAGGTGACCGCATGGTGGTCGCCATCCTGCCATGTTGCGGCACGGCTCGGGCTAGGCTGACTGGAGCAGGAAAGGGCTGACCATGGCGAAGCGGGGCGAAATCCGCGTGGGTATCGGCGGCTGGACGTTCGAACCCTGGCGAGGCGTCTTCTATCCGGAGAAGCTGGCGCAGAAGGGCGAGCTTGCCTATGCCGGCTCGAAGCTGACGGCCATCGAGATCAACGGCACCTTTTATGGTTCGCAGAAGCCGGAAAGCTTCCGCAAATGGCGCGGAGAAACGCCGGACAGCTTCGTCTTTTCGATGAAGGGGCCACGCTTTGCGACCAACAGGCGGGTGCTGGCGGAGGCCGGCGACTCCGTGAAGCGGTTCCTCGAGAGCGGCATTACCGAACTCGGGCCGAAGCTGGGGCCGATCAACTGGCAGCTGGCCGCGACCAAGAAGTTCGACCCGGAGGATATCGCGGCCTTCCTCCAGCTTCTGCCGCCGAAGCAGGACGGGCACGCGCTACGGCATGTCATCGAGGTGCGGCACGCGAGCTTCATGGTGCCCGAATTCATCGCCCTGCTGCGCGAGCGCGGCGTCGCGGCGGTCTTCGCGGATGAGCCCGATTATCCCTATTTCTTCGATCCGACGGCGTCCTTCGTCTATCTGCGCCTGCAATGTGCCTCGGAAAGCGAGCCGCTCGGCTATGCGCCTGACGTGCTCGACGACTGGGCCGCGCGGGCGAAGGCATGGGCAGGGGGGCAAATGCCCGACGGCTTGCCGCTCGTCGGGACGCCGCCGCAGGCCGAGCCGCGCGACGTGTTCCTGTTCATGATCAACGGCCACAAGCCGAAGGCGCCGGCCGCGGCCATGGCGTTGATCGAGCGGCTGAAATAGGCCTACTTCGTGCCGAACATGCGGTCACCGGCATCGCCGAGACCCGGGACGATATAGCCGTGGTCGTTGAGATGGCTGTCGATCGATGCCGTCCAGATGCCGACTTCCGGATGGTGCGCGTGGAAATTGGCGATGCCTTCGGGCGCCGCCAGCAGGCAGACGAAGCGCAGATTGGTGACGCCGCGCTCCTTCAGCCGCTCCACTGCGGCGATCGCCGAATTGGCGGTCGCGAGCATCGGGTCGGTGACGATAACGAGGCGGTCGGCGACGTCCTCCGGCGCTTTGAAATAGTACTCGACCGCCGTCAGCGTCGCGGGGTCGCGGTAGAGGCCGATATGAGCGACGCGGGCGGAGGGCACGAGCTCCAGCATGCCGTCCATGAAACCGAGGCCGGCGCGCAGAATCGGTGCGAAGACCAGCTTCTTGCCGCCGATCTGGGGGGCCTTCATCGGCCCCAGCGGCGTCTCGATATCGGTTTCCTCAAGCGGCAGGTCACGCGTGACCTCGTAGCAGAGCAGCATGCCGATCTCGTGGAGTAGCTGCCGGAATCCCTTAGTCGAGCGGTTCTTGTCGCGCATCAGGGTCAGCTTGTGCTGGACCAGCGGATGGTCGACCACGGTGACGTTGTTCATGGAGCCCCTCCAGCCATTTTGCCGGCTTTCTATTATCAGAACACGGTGCCGTCGCTGACGACCCGGATCGGTGATCCGCCATCGGCCCGGCGCTCCCGCGCCAGCCTGCGGCCCGCCGACCAGGTGCCGCCTTCCAGAACGCGTGCCAGCGGGAAAGCTTCGGCTGAAAGCCCTAGCCTGTCGCGCACCAGCGGAGCGATCCGGTCGAGAAGCGCGACGGTGAGCGCGCGCCACTCGACGACGAGCGCGCCATCGACGGTGTTCGGCTCGGCGGCGGCTGCCGCGTCGCGCAGCGCCAGAACGCCCGTGTCCACGAACAGCCCGCCATTGCGATATTCGGGCAGACCGGTGAGGCCATCGACATGAGTCACCGTCAGGCCTGACCATTCCAGCGGCTCGATCAGCGAATAGGACAGCCACTGCGAAAGCTTGTGGAACGGTACGAGGCCGTCGGTCGCGTCTCCGGAGCGCATCAGCGGATGGTGCCAGCAATCGCCGAGCGAAATGCCGCCAAGCGTGACGCGGCTCGGCCAGATCGGTCCGAGGTGAGACAGGACCGCCGCCAGGATGCCCGTCGCGGGAATGGCGCCATCTTCCGCTGACGCGGCGAGGAGATCGAACAGCCCGCCGGGCCGGGCATTGCCGCCGCGAGCGAAGGCCTGATCGGCTTCGACGACAGTGCCAAGCCGGCTAAGGAGCTGGGCGCGCCCCTCGATGCCGACAAGGGGATTGGCGTCGCTGACCTGAAATCCGGCAGCGATGTCTCCGGCCGTAATGGTCTTCAGACGAGCGGCGTCGGCGCGCGGGCTGCAGCCGTCCGACGAGAAGGTGCCGGCCTCGATCATGCGGAGCGAAGCGACGGCGAGGCCCTCGGATTTCGACAGTTCCGTGCCGGTCGGCGCATCACGGTAGCGCCAGCCCATGCCGGCGCCGGCGTCGAGCAGGACGGAGACGATGGCAAGATCGTAGGCGGCGCGCCCGCGCTCCGCGGGATCCGCGATCGCCTCCAGAAACTCGCGGCCGAGATCGCGGCCGGCGGCGGTGAAATGCCGCCAGCGCGCATGAAAGGGGATCGCCAGGGATGGGTAGTTGTCGCGGATCACCGAGACGACGACATCGGCCGCCGCCGGCAGACGGTCGAGATCGACGGTGAAAGCGGTGAGCTTGCCGTCGAGCCCGAGCGTCAGCATCTTCGCCGCCCGCTCGCGCACGGCGGAGGCGGTGAGCAGGGAGCGTGCCGCACGCGGGGCATCGAGCATCGCAAAGGCCATAACGGGCGGGCGTCCCTTCAGAAGTCTTCAATCTTGCGGCCGACGACCCTGGAGAGGTCGCCGGGCGTCGGCGGAGCGTCGGGGGTGAAATAGCCGGCCGCCTTCTTGGCCTCCATCTCGACGGAGGCATCCTGCGGCACGAGGTCGGCCGGGATCGGCACGCGTTCGACAATATCGATGCCGGCCTCGATCAGCGCGTCGTGCTTCATGTTGGACATGGACATGAAGCGGTCGATGCGGCGGATGCCAAGCCAGTGCATCACGTCGGGCATCAGCTGCTGGAAGCGCGCGTCCTGCACGCCGGCGACGCATTCGGTGCGCTCGAAATAGGTGGCGGCCTGGTCGCCGCCCTCCTGCCGCTTGCGCGCATTGTAGACGAGGAACTTGGTGACCTCGCCCAGTGCCCGGCCTTCCTTGCGGTTGTAGACGATGAAGCCGACGCCGCCCTTCTGCGCGTCGCGGGCGGCCTCCTCGATGCCGTGGACGAGATAGGGCCGGCAGGTGCAGATGTCCGAACCGAATACATCGGAGCCGTTGCACTCGTCGTGCAGGCGGCCGGAGACGAAGGTCTTCGGATCGCCGAGCTTCGCGACGTCGCCGAAGAGATAGACGGTGGTGTTGCCGATGGGCGGCAGGAACACGCTCATGTCCGGGCGGGTGACGAGTTCGGGATACATGCCGCCGGTCTGCTCGAACAGCGTGCGGCGCAGATTCGTTTCCGAGGTGCCGAAGCGCTCGGCGATGCCGGGCAGGTACCAGACGGGGTCGATGGCGATCTTCACACAGGCGATGTCGCCGCTCTCGCGCACGATCTGGCCGTCCGGCTTCAGCCGCTTGCCGATGTCGTGTTGCAGTTCGGGCAGTGTCAGCCGCGCCTTGGTGATGGCGATGGAGGGGCGGATATCGATGCCCTCGGCGATCAGACCGCGGAAGGCGGTGCCGACGAGATGGCCGAACGGATCGATGGAGACGATGCGCCCCGGTTCCGACCATTGCGGGAAGGGGCCGATATCGACCACGGGATGGGTGTTGGTGAGATCCGGCCGCTGGATCGGGTTGAGCGCGCCGGCCGAGACCGCGAGCGCGCGGTAGAGCGCATAGGAGCCGCCATGGGTGCCGATGGCGTTGCGGTCGGGGCCGGCATTGACGGTCGCGACGACCGGGCCCCGTTCCTCGGGGCCGGTTGCGCCCCAGGCGACTTTGAAGCGCGAGGCGGTGCCGGCTCCCGGATGCGAGGTCAGCCGGATATGCCCTGACTTGTTGACGCTCATCCTGTCCTCGATGCCACGAAGGCTCTGGCCATGAAGGCCCTGTCGGAACGGATACGGCCCCCCGTCCGAAATTGGCGGAGGGCCGTGTTTAGAGCACCTGATGATGGCAAAGGCCGCAGCGTCCCGCAAGGGGAGGGGGTCAGAGCGTGGTCCGGGAGCGGACGGCGTGCTGGACGCGGCTTTCGTCGACGCCGGCCTCCTGCAGTTCCTTGCGGAAGACGTCGCGGCGCTCGTGGACCGAGGCGATGACGAGGCCGGCGGGAACGCCGAGGTCGAACAGCACCGCCTCGGACAGCTGGAGGCTTGCCTCGATGGTTTCAGGGACCGCGTCGGTGACGCCGAGCTTGTAGAGGCGCTTGGCGTGATCGGCGTCGCGCGCGCGGGCGATGACGGTCAGGTCCGGGTTGATCGACTTCGCCAGCGTGGCGATTTCGTCGAGCGCCCCGGCCGTGTGCAGCGTGAGGACGAGGGCGGAAGCGTCCCTGATGCCGCACATGTCGAGAAAGGCGCGGTTGTTGGCGTCGCCGAAATAGACGGCATGGCCGGCCCGGCGCAGGTCGGCGATTTCCCGCGCGTCCTTGTCGACCGCCACGAAGGGCACCTTGTGGCGCGCCAGCATCTCGCAGACGAGCTGGCCGACACGGCCGTAGCCGACGACGATGACGCGTTTCGCGGATGGCGGCGGCGGCGCGACCGCCAGTTCCGGGTCGGGAGCGACCTTCGCCTGCTGCCGGCGCGCCAGCATGTCGCCGATCCGGTCCAGCCAGGGCACCGTCGCCATGGAGAAGGCCGTCAGCGTGGTGATGAAGGCGCCGGTCTGGGGCGCCACGACGCCCGAGGCGGTCGCAAGGCCCATGGTGACGAAGGCGAACTCGCCGGCGGGGCCGAGCAGCAGCGCCGTGCGGATGGCGACCAGCCAGCTCTGGCCGAAGGCGCGGATCAGCGGCACCAGCACGGCGATCTTCACCGCGATGAGCGTCACGAGAGCAAGGAAGAACAGGGTCGGCCACGCGATGATCAGCGACAGGTCGATCGACAGGCCGACGGAAAAGAAGAATGCGCCTAGCAGGATGCCCTTGAACGGCTCCAGCGTCGCCTCGACGGCGCGGCGATATTCGGTCTCGGCCAGCAGCAGACCGGCGACGAAGGCGCCGAGCGCCATCGAGACGCCGAACATGGCGGTGACCACGCCCGTGCCGATGGCGATCAGCACGGCGGCGGCCATGAACACTTCCGGCTCGTCGGCCGAGGCGACGAGGCGCAGGAAGGGCCGCAGCACGAGGCGGCCGATGAAGACGACGAGCGCGATGGCGAGGGCGCCCTGCGCCACCGCGATCAGCAGGCCGAAGGCGACCGAGCCTTCGCCGCGGGTCGCCAGCGCGCTGACGAGGAAGAGCAGCGGGATGACGGCGAGATCCTGCATCAGCAGAATGGCGAAGCTGGTGCGGCCGGTGGTGGTGGCAAGACGCTTCTGCTCGGCGAGTTGTTCGACCACCACCGCGGTCGAGGACAGGGCCAGGGCGCCGCCGATCAGGATCGCGGCCGCCACCGGCCGGCCGAGCCACCAGGCGGCAAAGGCGATGATGGTGGTGGTCAGAACCACCTGCGCCGAGCCGAGGCCCAGCACCAGCTTCTTCAGGCGGGTGAGGCGCTCATAGGAGAGTTCCAGCCCGATAAGGAACAGCAGGAAGACGACGCCGAGCTCGGCGAAGACGGAAATCTGCGTGCTGTCGGAGACGGTGACCCAGCGCAGGAGGGGAAAGGTCTCGGACAGGCGGCCGAGTGCCGAGGGGCCGACCAGCGTGCCGATGCCGAGGAAGCCGAGAACCGGGCTGATGCCGAAGCGGCGCAGGATCGGGACCGTGATCGCCGTGGTGCCGAGAATGATCAGCACGTCCCTGTAGGCGGCGACATCGACCGCGGCTGCCATGCCGTTGGAATCCCTTTGTATCGTTGGTATCGGAGAATGTGCGGCAGAATAGCGCGGCGCCTTTCGCATTGTCCATCGCGGACACCGCGCCGCCACGAACGTGAACATTCGTTAAGCCGATGACCTGCCAAGGGAAAATTCTTGTGCCGGTGGTTGCGAAAAGGTCTTGCGCGGGGGGCGGAATCTGTTATCTACACGCCTGCCCAATTTCGCACGTGCCTGTGGTTGCGTGCCGGTTGGTGGGCATCCGGACAAGAGGCCGGACAGCCGCCCGAAGACTTGGGAATGCGCCGGGGATCTACCGGGCCGTGTTCCAGGGGCGTCGCAAGACGCGGGGTCTTCGATACCTAACCGGCAGCCGGAGGCTAACCGGCGAACTCTGCCCTCCGCAGAGGACGCGACTTGAAGCAACGACGATCGGGCTTTTTTGGTCTCAGCTGGTGTCCAGAGCCAGCTACCGAAGAGGCTTGTTCTTCTTGCCGGCCGTGCGGATCGGGGGTGTCCCCAATCCAATCGAAGGCGTCCTATTCCGGTTTCGGGCTCGTGGCCCGGGCTTGATGCGACGTCTCGGCGAACGTCATCGGGTGGCGACCGTCACCGGTGTTCCGTCTCCACAGCGGACCCGGAAAGCGGAAGCCTCCCATGGGTTCAACCCTTTGCTGGTCCTCGAGGGAGAGGGCTGGGGGGACACTGACATGACCGACCGTATCCGCGAATTCCTCCGCAACCGACGCGACGATGGCCCGATCATGGTCGTCGATCTCGAAGTCGTGGCCGAGAACTTCACCAAGTTCGCCCGGGCTCTCCCCGACACGCGCGTGTTCTACGCCGTGAAGGCCAACCCGGCTCCCGAGATTCTCAACCTGCTCGCCGAGATGGGCTCCTGCTTCGACTGCGCTTCCGTGGTCGAGATCGAGCAGGCCATGGCGACGGGCGCCTCCGCCGACCGCATCTCCTTCGGCAACACGATCAAGAAGGAGAAGGACATCGCGCGCGCCCTCCAGTACGGCGTGCGCCTGTTCGCGGTCGATTGCGAGGCCGAGGTCGAGAAGATCGCGCGCCAGGCCGAGATCCTCGGCGCCCGCGACGCGAAGGTCTTCTGCCGCTTCCTGCAGGACTGCGAGGGCGCCGAGTGGCCGCTCTCCCGCAAGTTCGGCTGCGCGGCCGAGATGGCCCCGCGCGTGCTGGAGCATGCGCATCGCCTTGGCCTTCAGGCTTACGGCCTGTCGTTCCATGTCGGTTCGCAGCAGACCAATATGGGCGCCTGGGACGCCGCGCTGACGACCGCTTCCTCGATCTTCGCCACGCTCGCCGAGCGCGGCATCGAGCTGAAGATGGTCAATATGGGCGGCGGCTTCCCGACTCGGTACCTCAAGGACGTTCCGGCGGCGGAAGCCTATGGCGCGGCCATCTTCGAGGCGCTGACCAAGCATTTCGGCAACCGTCTCCCGGAAACGATCATCGAGCCGGGCCGCGGCATGGTCGGCAATGCCGGCATCATCGAGTCCGAGGTCGTGCTCATCTCGAAGAAGTCGGACGAGGACGAGGTGCGCTGGGTCTATCTCGACATCGGCAAGTTCCATGGCCTCGCCGAGACCATGGACGAGGCGATCCGCTACCCGATCCGCACGGAGCGGGATGGCGACGCCGTGGCGCCCTGCGTGCTGGCCGGCCCGACCTGCGATTCGGTCGACGTGATGTACGAGAAGAAGCCCTACGACCTGCCCGTGTCGCTCTCCATCGGCGACAAGGTGCTGATCGAGGCGACCGGCGCCTACACCACGACCTATTCGACGGTCGGGTTCAACGGCTTCGCGCCGCTGGCCAGCGTCTGCATCTGACGCACGTCAGTTGAGACTTGTCCCGCCCGGGCTGATCCGGGCGGGTTTCCCTCCCGAAAAGTCCCGACCGGCCGAAGCCTCAGCGCTTCGGCACGAGGGCTGTCGTCTCTCTTGGCGCCATCTTGCTTTCCAGGAAAGCTCGAAGGCGCCGGGCTCCCAGTAGTCGCATTTTCGAACCGCAGAACCGGTTTCCACTTCTGCTGAAAATGCTCCTGCCGAGAAGGACCGCGGCCGTGGCCATTCACGTCTCGATTTCCAATCCCGCCTCCGTCGTCATCGCTGACGAGCAGCTCCGCCATATCGATGCGCGCGAGTCGCTGCTCGACGCGGCCTTCGGCCCGGAGCGTCTGGGCAAGACCTCCGAGCGGCTGCGCGAAGGGCGTCTGCCGGCCGACGGTCTGGCGCTGGTGGCGACCGCTGGCGAGCGGCTGGTCGGCACGGTCCGGCTGTGGAACGTCACGCTCGGCCCGTCGCGGCCTTCGCTGCTGCTCGGCCCTCTGGCGGTCGACGGCACGCTGCGCGCGGCCGGCATCGGCGGCCAGCTCATGCGCGCCGCGCTCGGCCGCGCGAAGGACGAGGGGCATGCTTCCGTGATCCTCGTCGGCGACGCGCCCTATTACAGCCGCTTCGGCTTCGGCGCGGCGAAGATGGACAAGCTGTGGATGCCGGGACCGCTCGACCGCGCCCGCTTCCTTGGCCTGGAACTGGTCCCCGGCGCACTGGACGGCGCGCGGGGGCTCGTCAGCCCGACGGGTGTCGAGGCGCCGCGCTGGAGGGATGTGGAACTTCCCGGCGCCTGGCGCATTGCAGCCTGAGAAGGCCTGGGGTGATGCCGGTCACGGTTCCTCAAGACTGTGACCGGCATGCTCTCGACCGGAAGGCGACGCAACGTTAGTGTTGGCCGTCGCATCGGGAGCCCATCATGATCCGCCAGTTCGCCGCCGGCCTTGTCGCAGCCGCCGCCCTCGTCGCCGTCGAAGCCGCGACCCATGAAGCCCAGGCGCAGCAGCGCCGCCGCGCCGTTCCCGAGGTGCGCGTGTCCCGCCCCAACTGGCTGGTGACGCCGAAGGCCGAATTCCCGGGCAACCGCAACTCGATGCGCCCCGACATCATCTATGGGCCCTATTCGACGACCAGCGACCTGTCGTTCCTGTCGACCAGCATGCGCGGCCCGGCAGGGCCCGACCGCTTCTGGGGCGCGCCGGCCTGGACGGTGCAATGGCCGTGGGGCGGCTCGTTCTACGCCGGCAACTGACAGATCCTCTTTCCGCTTCGCAAGGCCGGCCTTCGGGCCGGCCTTGTCGTTTCTGCATGCGGGCGGGATTCAAGCAGGATTTTTCTTCCGAAGTTCTCGCCAGCGATACATCGGCGCGGTAAATCCCGTTCATGAAGAAAAGTCCGACGCCTGAAAAGGGGCCGCGCATGGACGACACAGACCGCCGCATCCTCTCGGTCCTGCAGACCGATGCCTCCCTCTCCATCGCCGAGGTCGCCTCGCGATCCGGTCTTTCCACCACCCCGGCCTGGAAGCGAATCCAGAAACTGGAGGCGGAGGGCATCATCAAGGGCCGCGTCGCCCTGCTCGATCCGAAGAAACTCGGGCTCGGCCTGACCGTCTTCGTGTCGGTGGAGACGTCGGACCATTCCGAGGGCTGGCTGGCGCGTTTCGCCGACACCGTCTCCGCCATGCCCGAGGTCATGGAATTCTACCGGATGGCCGGCGATGTCGACTACATGCTGCGCGTGGTGGTCGCCGACATGGACGCCTATGATGCTTTCTACAAGCGCCTGATCGCGCAGATGCCGCTGAAGAACGTTACGTCGCGCTTCGCCATGGAGCGGATCAAGCAGACGACGGCGCTGCCGATCCAGGCGGGAAAGGCCTGATCCATGCTCGACAAGCGCACGCCTGCCGCCCTGCCGGCGCCCTTCGCGAAATATTCCCATTCGGTCATCGTGCCGGCCGGCACGCGGATGCTGTTCTGCTCGGGCCAACTCGGGATCGATCCGCTCGGCGCGGTGCCGGAGGGAGCGGAAGAACAGGCCGATCTCTGCTTCCGTGCGATCGGCCACATGCTGGCCGATGCCGGCATGACCAATGCCGACATCGTGCGCATCAATGCCTTCGTCACGGATCGGGCGCATATGGCTGGCTATATGGCGTCGCGGGACCGCCACGTCGCCGCTCCGCCGCCGGCCTCGACCCTGATGATCGTTTCGGGTTTCACGCGGCCCGAGTTCAAGGTCGAGGTGGAGATCGTCGCCGCACGAAAGGACTAGCGCCATGCTGCCGCGCCAGCTCTGGGCCGAGATGACCACCGAGGAGTTCCGCGCCTCCGACACGGCCGGCTGGATCGCGGTCCTGCCCATCGCGGCGGTGGAGCAGCACGGGCCGCACCTGGCGGTCGGCGTCGATACGGTGATCGCCGAGGGCAATGTCCAGGCGGTGCGCGACATCCTGCCGAAGGCGCTTCCCGTCACCTTCCTGCCGACCGTCTGGATGGGCAAGTCGGACGAGCACATCGCCTTTCCCGGCACGGTGACGATCTCGGCGGAGACGCAGATCAGGTTGCTGACCGAGATCGGCGAGAGCGTCGCGCGCGCTGGCGTGAGGAAGCTCGTCATCGCCAATTCCCACGGCGGCAACGTGCCGGTGATGGACATCGTCGCGCGGGACTTGCGCGTGAAGCACGGGATGTTCGTCGTGCAATGTTCCTGGCACCGGCTCGGCTCGCCGGAAGGGCTGTTCTCGGAGGCGGAGACCATGCATGGCATCCATGGCGGCGAGATCGAAACGTCGCAGATGCTGCACCTGCGCCGCGACCTCGTGCATATGGCGAAGGCCAGGGATTTCGCCTCGGCCGCGATCATCATGGAACAGCGCTACAGGCATCTGCGGGCGACGCAGCGCATCGCCTTCGGCTGGATGAGCGAGGATCTGCATCCGTCGGGTGCCATCGGCAATGCTGCCGCATCGACACCCGCGGCGGGCCGTCAGCAGACGGAATTCACGGCGAGGGCCTTCGTCGAACTGCTGGGGGATGTCCACGCCTTTCCGGTCGAGCGGCTCGGAACGGGCGTGCTGGCCTGAGCGGCATCAAGGTTAGTGTAGGAACGTCAGGTACTTGCCGAGGAAGCTGCCCGGCGCGAGCAGCGCGCCCGCCCAGATGAAGGCCGAGACCACGTTGGCGATCTGGAACTTCCACTGCGACATGGCCAGCATGCCGGCGACCAGCGGCACCGAGGCGCGCAGCGGTCCGGAGAAGCGGCCGATGAAGATCGCCCAGACGCCCCATTTCTCGAAGAACGCATGGCCCCTGGGCAGCATGTCGGGGTGCTTGGACAACGGCCATACATTGCCGATCCGGTCTTTGAAGACGTAGCCGAACCAGTAGGACACCGCGTCGCCCACCGTCGCTCCCAGCGCCGCCGCCACCAGGATCGGCCAGAACGGGATGCCGGCCGTGCCGATCAGCGGGCCAAAGGCGACGATCATCGCCCAGGCCGGCACGATCAGCGACAGCACCGCAAGGGATTCGGCGAAGCACAGGGCGAAGATGATGGCGGGAGCCCAAGCCTGGTTGGCCTTGACGAACTCGATGACGGGACCGACGTAGGATTCCATGAAGCTCACGCTGGGAGAGGCGGGCAACCCAAGACGATCGCAGGGTGGTGGTCAAGGGTTTCCGCCGTGCGGCGCGATGCCCCGGCAGCGGTTTCCGCGGTGCCGGGGTGGCCCCGGGCAGCAATGCAGCGACGGTAATGCAATAGGCATCCGGGTGTGGTTGAAACAGCCCGTCGATGATTCACAATATTCCTGAGTGAATCACTGAGCCCTCCGCAGACGGATTCCCTATGAGCCTCCACTTGGTGACCGATCCTCTGCCCCGCGAGCATCTCGTCAAGGTCGCCTACGCGGCGTGGGCGCGCGGCGACGAGATCGCTCTCCAATCGCTTGTGACCGAAGACTGCGAGTTCCAACTCGTCGGCAATCCGGTACTCAACCCCCATTCCGGGCTCAGGGTCGGGAAAGCGGGCCTGCGTGAATCGGTCCGCGTGTTCCATGAAGACTTCGCCGTTCGCGAATTCCTCATCGAGAAGATCATCGCCAAGGATGACGATGCCGTCATTCACTGGCACGCCACGCTGGAATTTGTCCGCACGGGCCGGATGATCGAGAGCGAGCGCTGCGACCTCATTGCCTTCGAAGGCAACCTGATCTCTCGGATGAAGTGCTTCTTCGATTCTGCCTCGATGGCGGTGGCGACGGGACGCGCGGTTATTCCCGACCCGGCGGCCGACATGTCGCGCGCGGCACCGCGCCGCAAGGCCTGACCGGCGTCAGCCTTCCAGAACCTGCTTGCTCGCGACCGTCGTGTCGGCGTTCAGGCGATAGACCAATGGCACGCCGGTCTTCAGCTCCAGCGTCGGGATGGTCTTCTCGTCCAGGCGGTCGAGCACCATGGCGAGCGCGCGCAGCGAGTTGCCGTGGGCAGCGACGAGGACACGCTCGCCGCGCATCACTCGCGGCAGGATTTCCGCTACGTAATAGGGCAGAACGCGCGCCACGGTGTCCTTCAGACTCTCGCCGCCGGGCGGGGGCACGTCGTAGGAGCGACGCCAGATGTGGACCTGATCCTCGCCGTATTTGGCCGCGGTCTCGGCCTTGTTGAGGCCGGAGAGGTCGCCGTAGTCGCGCTCGTTCAGCCGGAAGTCCCTGATCGTCTCAAGGCCGGGCTGGCCGATTTCGTCGAGGATCAGCGACAGGGTGCGCTGGGCGCGCGAGAGGTCGGACGTGTAGGCGATGTCAAACGAAAGGCCGAGGCTTTTGAGCTGTCGGCCGGCGCGCTTCGCCTCTTCCACGCCCTTCTCCGTCAGGCCGGGGTCCTTCCAGCCGGTGAAGAGGTTCTTCAGGTTCCACTCGCTCTCGCCATGGCGGGTGAGCACGAGAAGCCGTTCGGTCATGTCGGGATCCTTGGCGGGAGTTCAGAGGCCGAGAACATCGGCCATGGAATAGAGGCCGGCGGGCTTGCTGCGCGCCCAGAGCGCGGCCTTCAGCGCACCACGGGCGAACAGCGCCCGGTCCTCGGCGAGGTGGCTCATGACGATGCGCTCGGTCGGGCCGGCGAAGACCACCGAATGCTCGCCGACCACCGTGCCGCCGCGCAGCGAGGCAAAGCCGATATGGCCGCGATTGCGCGCCCCGGTCTGGCCGTCGCGACCGCGCTCGGATTTCGCGGCAAGCTCGATGCCGCGGCCTCTGGCGGCGGCCTCGCCGAACATCAGAGCCGTGCCCGAGGGCGCGTCGATCTTCCGATTGTGGTGCATCTCGACGACCTCGATGTCGAAGTCCTCGTCGAGGGCCTCGGCCGCGCGCTTGACCAGCGCCGCGAGCAGATTCACGCCGAGCGAGAAATTGCCCGATTTGACGATGGTGGCGATGCGGGCGGAGGAGGCGATGGCCTCGTTCTCGGCCGCCGAGAAGCCGGTCGTGCCGCAGATATGCACCTTGCGGTGCTTGGCGGCGAGGCCGGCAATGTCCACGGAGACGGCGGGAATGGTGAAGTCGACGATGCCGTCGGCCTGCGCGAGGGCGGCATCGGTGTCCGAGGTGATCTGGACGAGCGCGCGGCCCGCGCCGGCCAGAAGGCCGGCATCCTCGCCGATGGCGACATGGCCTGCCGGCTCGGTGGCGCCGCTCAGCTTCAGCCCCGGCGTCTCCTGAACCAGCCGGACCAGAACGCGGCCCATATGGCCGGCGGCTCCGGCGATGACGAGGCGCATCTCGGACATGGGTGTCTCCCGCTCGTTTCCGTCGGCGGTCTACCAGCGTGCGGGGGCCAAGGGAAGCGCCGGCCGGGACGGCGGCTTATCCGCGGACGTCATAGGCGAGCACGGCTTCCAGCAGGACCTGCGCGCCATGGCCGCAATCGGCCTGCGTCGCGCTTTCCGCCTCGTTGTGGCTGAGGCCTTCGGCGCAGGGCACGAAGATCATCGAGGTCGGGCAGACGCGGGCGGTATACATGGCGTCGTGGCCGGCGCCGGAGGTGATCTCGCGCGCCTTCAGGCCGAGCTTCTCGGTGGCGGCGCGCACCATGGCGATGCAGGTCTCGTCAAAGGGCTGGGCCGGCGAGTCCTGCAGCGGCTCCACCGTGTAAGCAGCATCATGCCGGGTCGATGCCTCGGCGATGGCGACCCTGGCCTTGGTGACCATCTGCTTCAGCTCGGCGTCCTGATGATGGCGCATGTCGAGCGTGAACCTGACCTCGCCGGGGATGATGTTGGGCGAGCCGGGATGGGCCGAGACGATGCCGATGGTGGCCAGGCCGCCATGGTCCAGCGCGATCTTGCGGATCTCGGTCGCGGCCTCGGCGAACGCCGCCAGCGCGTCGCGGCGATAGGCCATCGGCGTGGTGCCGGCATGGCTCTCCCGGCCAAGAATGGCGCAGGTGAACCACTTGATCCCCTGGATGCCGGTGACGATGCCGATGGTCTGGCCTTCTTCCTCGAGGATCGGCCCCTGCTCGATATGCAGTTCGAAATAGGCCTGGAAGCCGAGCGAACCCGGCTTTTCGGGGCCGCGATAGCCGATGGCATCCAGCGCCTCGCCCTGCGTGACGCCGTCCTTGTCCTTGTAGGCGTCCATCTGGGCCTGGCTATAGACCCCGGCATAGACGGCGGAGCCGACCATGGAGGGCGAGAAGCGCGCGCCCTCCTCGTTGGTCCAGTTGACCAGCGCGATCGGCGAATTGGTCTCGTAGCCAGCCTGATGGAGCGTCTTCATGACCTCCAGCCCGCCAAGCACGCCGAGAATGCCATCGAACTTGCCGCCCGTCGGCTGGGTGTCGAGGTGGCTGCCCATGGCGATGGGCTTCTTCGTGCGGTCCTTGCCGGGGCGGACGGCGACCATGTTGCCGGCGGTGTCGACGTGAACGGTGCAGCCGAGCGCCTCGCATTCCCTGCGGAACCAGTCGCGCACGCGCCGGTCCTCGTCGGAGAGGCTGAGGCGGCGGATGCCGCCCTTGGGCGTGCCGCCGATGGTGGCGGTCTCCATCAGCATGTCCCACAGACGGCCGCTGTCGATGGTCAGATTGGCAAGCATGGCATCCTCGAAATCGAAGTGCGGACCATTCCATCCGGCCAGGGGCGAAGCAAGGGCCGCGTCGGGGCGCGAGCCATGCAACCTTTCGTTAACCATAAGCTCCGCCATATGGTCCGCCATATCTTGGCCGCGTTCGGACCGCCAAGAAGGAGCGTCACACAATTCGGGGTTCTCCGTGCCGCCGCTCAGGCTCCTCGCCCTTGCGTTCTCCGCTTACCTGGCCCTCGGAGCCGGGGCCGCGTTCGCCCATCCGCACGTGCAGGTCGAGACCGAGACGCGCATCACGCACGACGCCTCTGGCCAGGTGACGGCCGTCGAGCACATCTGGACCTTCGACGAGATGTACTCGACCTATGCGACGCAGGGCCTCGACAAGAATGGCGACGGCCAACTCAGCCGCGAGGAGCTCGCCGAACTGACCAATGTGAATGTCGAGCATCTGGGGCAGCAGCGCTTCTTCACGGTGCTCAAGCACGAGCGCCGTTTCGTGTCCTTCGGCGCGGTGCGCGATGCCTGGTCGGAGGTGAGGAACGGCAAGCTCGTGCTGCACTTCACCGTGCCGGTCGCGACACCGTTCAAGGCGACCGGGCGACCGCTGACGGTCGAGATCTACGACCCCGACTATTTCGTCGCCTTCGTGCCCGCTGACGGCGAGCCCATGCGCCTCGTGGATGCGCCAGCCGCGTGCAGGCTCGACTACACGCCGCCGCGCGGCGGCGGTCAGTCCGCCGCCACGCTGTCGGAGAGCTTCTTCCAGGCGCTCGGCCCCAACGCCAATTTCGGCGCGCAGTTCGCTGGCCGCTACACGGTGAACTGCCAGTGAGGGCGACACGGATCGCCCGCGCGGCGGCCCTCGCGGCTGCCTGCGCCATCCTTGTCATTGGTCTCGGTGATGCGCTGGCGCAGGCGCCGCCCTCGGCCTTTGGCGGCGCCCGGCCGCCGGCCCCGACCGGTCTCGTCGGCTGGATCATCGAGCAGCAGGCGGCCTTCTACCGGCAGCTCTCGGCCGCCGTGCGCGGCATCCGCTCCGGGGACCGGGCGGCCTTCGCGACGCTGGTCGGCGTGTCGTTTCTCTACGGGGTGTTCCATGCGGCGGGGCCCGGCCACGGCAAGGCGGTGATCTCGTCCTATATCGTCGCCACGGGCGAAACGATGCGCCGCGGCCTCGTGCTGGCCGCCCTGTCGTCCCTGCTCCAGGCGTTCACCGCCATCGCGCTGGTCGGCTTCCTCGCGGCGGTGCTCGGCGCGACGGCGCGGACCATGGGGCAGGTCGTCAACTGGATCGAGATCGTCGCCTATGCGCTGATCGTGGTCATCGGCCTCAGGCTGCTCTGGTCGAAGGGGCGCGCCTTCGTCGCGCGCTTCGCCTCGTGGCGCTCGGGCCGGCCGGTCGCGGGCATGGCCTGCGACGACAATTGCGCCCATCTGCCGGCGGCGGAACAGGTCGCGCGCATCCGCTCATGGCGGGAGGCTCTGGCGGTGATCGTCAGCGTGGGCCTGAGGCCCTGCACGGGCGCGATCCTCGTGCTGGTCTTCGCGCTGTCGCAGGGCATCGTCCACGCCGGCATCGCGGCGACCTTCGCCATGGCGGCCGGCACGGCGCTGACGGTCGCCGCGATCGCGGCGCTCGCCTCCGGCGCGAAAGCGCTGGCGGTGAGGCTCGCCTCCGCGCGCGCGGGCTCGATCACCCTGCTTCTGAGCGCGGTCGAGGTGGCGGCGGCGGCGCTGGTGGTGCTGTTCGGAGCGGCGCTGCTGACCGGCTATCTCGCGGTCGAGCGGATGATGCCGTTCTAACCGGCCCAAAAGAAAAGCCCTCTCCGGGGAGAGGGCCGTTTGGGGGTCGAGAGATTTTCTTGTTGTAGAAGGCGCGTCAGCGACCGCTGGCGACCTTGCGGTCGCGACGACGGTCGACCACCGGCTGGTAGGCGATGCGGGCGTGGTAGCCGCAATAGGGGATGCCGGTGCCGGAGCGGGCGCCGCAGTAGCGGAACTCCTCGGTGCCGGGCTCGCCGATCGGCCAGCGGCAGGAATATTCCTTCAGCTCCATGATCGTGCAGCGCTCACCCATGGGAACGACATTGTCGATCTCGGGCAGTGGCGCCACGTCCACCGCCGGCATCAGATCAGGCGCCGGGCGCGGCTTGAAGGCGAGGTTGGAGCGGGACGCCGGCATGGACGGGCGGGGCGGAGCCGAGGGCGTCGCGCGCGCGGGCTTGCGGGCACGCGGGGCCGAGGAGGACGGGGCCTTGGCCCGGCCGGACAGGCCGAGGCGATGGACCTTGCCGATGACAGCGTTGCGCGTCACCTGACCCAGTTCGCCGGCGATCTGGCTGGCGCTAAGCCCGTCGTTCCAGAGCTTCTTGAGAAGCTCGACCCGCTCGTCGGTCCACTGCAACTGTTGCATGTGCCTGTCTCCCCCGGGGTTGGGCGGCGGCCATCAGAATCCGCTCTCCCGCGCCGCCCCGGAATGGGGCGTCGCTGGGACGCTGATACGCCTGTGGTTAGGTCCGCCGCACGAGATGTCGTATGCCGATGCCCGGACACTACGCTATCGATTGAATCTGGCGCAAGAGTCCGGCGAATCCACGGGCCGTTTTCCCCAGTGAGTTGAGGAGCGTGGCGAATCCATCCACAGGCCGCGCGGCCGGAACCGCGCCGGATGGCTGAGTCTTACCAAGACCTTAAGAAGAGTGTGCTTTTTGAGTCACTCCGAAGGAGCGATTTCACGGGGTTGGACCTTCCCTTGCGAGTCATGCCGGCAGGGTCGGCGCGGGCCTGTCTTGTCGCTGTCATGTTGAATCGATAATTCTCGATATATGGATGATATCGAGACCATCGCCGTGCTCTCTGCGCTCGCCCAGCCGACCCGGCTCGCCAGCTTTCGCATGCTGGTCGCGCGCGAGCCGGAAGGCATCCCCGCCGGCGAGATCGGCCGCGAGCTCGCGGTGACGCAGAACACGATGTCGGCGCATCTCGCGGTGCTGGCGCGGGCAGGGCTGGTGCGCGGCGAGCGGCGTGGCCGCTCGATCGTCTATCGCGCGGACCTCGACCGGTTTCGCGCGGTGACGCTGCACCTCGTCCAGGATTGCTGCGGCGGGCGCCCGGAGGTGTGCGCGCCGCTGACGGACCAGCTCGCGCCGCGCCGCGCCGCGAAGGCGACGGGGGGCAGGGGCCGATGACCTTCGACCTGCCGCGCCGACTGGCGGCCGAGGCCATCGGCACCGCGATGCTGGTCGCGACCGTCGTCGGGTCGGGCATCATGGCGGATGGACTGACCCGCGATCAGGCGTTGGCCCTGCTCTGCAACACGCTGCCGACCGGCGCCATTCTCGTTGTCCTCATCGCGATCCTGGGGCCGGTCTCCGGTGCGCATTTCAACCCGGCCGTGTCGATGGTCTTCGCGCTGCGCGGCGACCTCGCCGGTCGCGAGGCGACGGCCTATGCCGCCGCGCAGGTCCTCGGTGGCATTGCCGGAACCGCCATCGCCCATCTCATGTTCGGTCTCGCCCCTTTCGGCATCTCGCCGAAGATCCGGACGGGCGCGTCGCAATGGTTCGCCGAATGGGTGGCAGCCTTCGGACTGGTGGCGACCATATTCGGCGGTCTGCGCTTCGCCGCGCAGGCCGTGCCCTGGCTGGTCGGCCTCTACATCACCGCCGCCTACTGGTTCACTGCATCGACCTCCTTCGCCAATCCGGCGGTGGCGGTAGCAAGGTCGCTGACCGCGACCTTCTCGGGCATCCGCCCCGTCGATCTTCCGGGATTCATCGTGGCGGAGCTCGCGGGCGCCGCCTGCGCCCTCGCATTCATGGGCTGGCTTCTCGCCGGCGCCACCGCAAGACCGGCAGGGGAGCCCGCTGAATGACCGTCACCATCTACCACAATCCCGATTGCGGCACGTCGCGCAACACGCTCGCCATGATCCGCCAGAGCGGCGAGGAACCCGTTGTCATCGAATATCTGAAGGCGCCGCCGAGCCGCGAGCGCCTCGTCGCCCTGATGGCGGCGATGGAGATCGGCCCGCGAGAGCTGCTGCGCCAGAAGGACACACCCTATGCCGCGCTCGGCCTCGACAACCCGGCGCTGAGCGACGAGCATCTGATCGACGCCATGATGATCCATCCGATCCTCATCAACCGCCCCATCGTCGAGACGGAACTCGGCACAAGGCTCTGCCGGCCCTCGGAGGTGGTGCTCGACATCCTTGGCAGCCCCGCCATCGGCGACTTCGTCAAGGAGGACGGGGAGATCGTGCCGGGCCGAAGCTGATGCGTGCGGCTCGTCCCGGCGTAACGCCGGCTTACCGTCGGGAACCTTGACTTTTCGGCGCTCCGACCACATAGCTTCAAGCCGTGCCGCCCCCTCGGGGCGGCCGTTTTTTTCTGACTTTCGGGAGTATTCGACGAGGAGGTCGAAGTGATCACGCCGCTGATGCCGAACTATGCACGGTCCGAACTCGCCTTCGAGCGGGGCGAGGGTTGCTGGCTGGTGACGGCGGACGGGCGACGAGTCCTCGACTTCGGCGCAGGGATCGCGGTCAACGTGCTCGGCCACGCCCATCCCCATCTCGTCGAGGCTCTGACAGAGCAGGCCAAGAAGGTCTGGCACGTCTCCAACCTGCATAACGTCCCGGATGCCGAGCGGCTGGCGAAGCGTCTGATCGACGCGACCTTCGCGGACTCGGTGCTGTTCTGCAATTCGGGCGCGGAAGCGAACGAGGGCGCCATCAAGATGGCGCGCAAGTTCCATGCTTCGCGCGGCGAGGAGAACCGCTACCGGATCGTCACCTTCGAGGGCGCCTTCCATGGCCGCACGCTGGCGACCATCGCGGCCGGCGGCCAGAAGAAGTACCTTGAGGGCTTCGGTCCGAAGGTCGAGGGCTTCGACCAGGTGCCGTTCGGCGACCGCAAGGCGCTGGAAGCGCTGATCGGTGCCGACACGGCGGCGCTGATGATCGAGCCGGTCCAGGGCGAAGGCGGCCTGCGCGAGGTTCCGACCGAAGAGCTGCGCTACCTGCGCGATCTCTGCGACAGGCACGGCATGCTGCTGATCTTCGACGAGGTGCAGACCGGCGTCGGCCGCACCGGCAAGCTCTTCGCCTATGAGTGGGCGGGAGTTGCGCCGGACATCATGTCGATCGCCAAGGGCATCGGCGGCGGCTTCCCGCTCGGCGCGGTGCTGGCGGTGGAGAAATGCGCGGCGGTGTTCACGCCCGGCACGCACGGCACGACCTTCGGCGGCAATCCGCTCGCCATGGCGGTCGGCAATGCCGTGCTCGACGTGGTGCTGGCCCCGGGCTTCCTGGAGGACGTGCAGCGCAAGTCCCTGCTGTTCAAGCAGAAGCTCGCGGGGCTCGTCGACCAGCATCCGAAGGTGTTCGATCAGGTGCGCGGCGCCGGCCTGCTCACCGGCCTCAAATGCGTGCTGCCGAACGGCGACGTGACGGCGGAACTGCGCAAGGAGAACCTGCTGGTCGTGCCGGCGGGCGACAACGTCATCCGCCTCATTCCGCCGCTCAACGTCTCGGACGCCGAGATCGACATCGCGGTCGGCATGCTGGACAAGGCGGCGCGCAACCTCGAGGTCACCCTCGTCAGGGGAGCCGCCGAGTGACCACCCCCTTGAGGCATTTCATCGACCTCGGCGACTTCGCCGGGGCCGAACTGAGAACCATTCTCGATCGCTCGCGCGAATTGAAGAAGACCCGGCGTACGCCGGCGGCCGAGAAGCCGCTGGCCGGCAAGGTGCTGGCGATGATCTTCGAGCGCCCGTCGACCCGCACGCGCGTTTCCTTCGATGTCGGCATGCGCGAGCTCGGCGGCGAGACGATCATGCTCACCGGGGCCGAGATGCAGCTCGGCCGCGGCGAGACCATTTCGGACACGGCGCGGGTGCTCTCGCGCTATGTCGATGCCATCATGATCCGCATGCTCGACCACAATGCCGTGCGGGAACTCGCGGCGGCGGCGACCGTGCCGGTGATCAACGGCCTGACCAAGCGGTCGCATCCCTGCCAGATCATGGCCGACATCCTCACTTTCGAGGAGAAGAAGGGTTCGATCAAAGGCCGGACGATCGCCTGGGCCGGCGACGACAACAACGTGCTGGGATCGTGGATCGAGGCAGCGCCGCGTTTCGGCTTCAAGCTGAACATCGCGACGCCGGAGGAGCTCGCCCCGCGCCGCGAGATCATCGCAGCGGCCCAGCGCGCCGGCGGCGACATCACCTGGTCGTCCGATCCATACCATGCGGTGGAGGGCGCGGATTGCGTCGTCACCGACTGCTGGGTGTCGATGGGTGACGAGGATGCCGGCCGCCGCCACAACCTGCTGAAAGCCTATCAGGTCAACAAGCAGCTGATGAGTGCGGCCAGTTCCGACGCGATCTTCATGCACTGCCTGCCGGCCCATCGCGGCGAGGAAGTCACCGACGAGGTGATGGACGGGCCGCAATCGGTGGTGTTCGACGAGGCCGAAAACCGTCTGCACGCGCAAAAGGGCGTGCTGGCCTGGTGCTTCGGCGCCTGAGGCGCAGCCGGGGCGGCGCATGCCGCCGCCCTGTCATGCAGGCGCCGCAACGGGCCTTCTCTCTTGACCGATTCAAGGGTATGAGACCCGCCACTTTGTTGAATAACGGGGGTCCGCCATGGCCGCACCGCGCACGCTCTACGACAAGATCTGGGACGACCACGTGGTCGACCGGCAGGACGATGGCACCTGCCTTCTCTACATTGACCGCCATCTCGTCCACGAGGTGACGAGCCCGCAGGCTTTCGAGGGGCTGCGCACGACGGGCCGCAAGGTGCGTGCGCCGCAGAAGACGCTTGCCGTGGTCGACCACAACATCGCGACCACCTCGGACCGCAAGTTCGGCATCAAGGACGAGGAAAGCCGCACGCAGGTGGATGCGCTGGCGCAGAACTCCAAGGAGTTCGGCATCGAATATTACGACGCCGCCGACATCCGCCAGGGCATCGTCCACGTCATCGGGCCGGAGCAGGGCTTCACCCTGCCGGGCACGACCATCGTCTGCGGCGACAGCCACACCTCGACCCACGGCGCCTTCGGCGCGCTCGCCCATGGCATCGGCACCTCGGAGGTGGAGCATGTGCTCGCCACCCAGACGCTGATCCAGAAAAAGGCGAAGAACATGCTCGTCCGCGTCGACGGCACGCTGAAGGACGGCGTGACGGCGAAGGACATCATCCTCGCGATCATCGGCGAGATCGGCACGGCCGGCGGCACCGGCTCGGTGATCGAATATGCCGGCGAGGCGATCCGCGCCATCTCGATGGAAGGGCGGATGACCATCTGCAACATGTCCATCGAGGGCGGCGCGCGCGCCGGCCTGATCGCGCCGGACGAGAAGACCTACGCCTATCTGAAGGGCCGCCCGAAGGCCCCGAAGGGCATGGCCTGGGACATGGCGGTGAAATACTGGGAGACGCTCTACACGGAAGAGGGCGCCCATTTCGACCGCACGGTCGTGCTCGACGCCAACAACCTGCCGCCCATCGTCTCCTGGGGCACGTCCCCCGAGGATGTCATCTCCGTGCAGGGCATGGTGCCGAACCCGGACGAGATCGACGACGAGAACAAGCGCCTCTCCAAGTGGCGCGCGCTTGAGTACATGGACCTCAAGCCGGGCACCAGGATCACCGACATCCGCCTGGACAAGGTGTTCATCGGCTCCTGCACCAATTCGCGCATCGAGGACCTGCGCGAGGTCGCGCGCATCGTGAAGGACCGCAAGGTCGCATCCACGGTGTCGGCGATGATCGTGCCGGGCTCCGGCCTCGTGAAGGAGCAGGCCGAGCAGGAGGGTCTGGACAAGATCTTCACCGCCGCCGGTTTCGAATGGCGCGAGGCGGGCTGCTCCATGTGCCTCGCCATGAACCCCGACAAGCTGAAGCCCGGCGAGCGCTGCGCCTCGACCTCCAACCGCAATTTCGAGGGGCGTCAGGGCTACAAGGGCCGCACCCACCTCGTCTCGCCGATCATGGCGGCGGCGGCGGCGGTGGAAGGCCACTTCGTCGATATCCGGACCTGGGGCTGAGTTCGGCTCCGCATCCGATAAGTGTCACGGGCGGCTTCAGCCGCCCGTTGTCGTTTCAGCGCAGGCGTTCGCGCTCGTGCGCCATCAGCACGATCTGCCGCCGCAGCCAGGTCTCGCGGCTGTAGGCCGGCGTCAGGTTCTGCTCCATGCGGCGGATCTGGCCGAGCATGTCGGCGACGAACAGGATGAGCAGGGCCGCGAGGGCAAGGCCGGTCGCAAGGACCAGAGCGATCAGCAGGGGCTCGGTGATCAAGGCGCTGGCGATGTCATGGGAATGCATCATGGCCTCCATCGGCGCGTGACAGTTCCGAAACGCCTGTCCGCTTCCCCGGTGTGGACGTACAGATTTGCGCTTCTGGTCATGAGTATCGATGGCGACCGGCGCGGTTCGATTGCTCCGTCCTGACGGCATTTGAGCGGGCCGGCCGCAACGTCGTCCCACGCGCGGCGCCGGGACGGCCAGCGGGGCGGCGAATTCGCCGGATACCGGTGCTGAAGGGTTGTCGGGCCGGTCGTGTCGGGCTGCCTCATCGGCATCCGCAACCGGGAGTTTCGTGAAACTGCCCTAGTCTTGCCGGGATTGGCTCCCAATTACCTCGGCTGGGAGCGGCGGTACGGCGACTATGCCGACGGCGGAGGCGTCCGCCGCGAAAAAGGATGCGTCTTTACCGCATGTTTACCATGATGGCCGACACCATACCCACATCCCGGCGGAGCCGCCGTCTCCCGAAATCCGATTGAAGAGCCGAGTTCCGCGATGCGCTCCACCCGCTATCCCCTCTTCCCGACCCTCTCCGCAGCGCTCGTTCTGAGTGCTGTTGCTACCCATTCCAGCGATGTGCTCGCTCAGGCAGCCCGCCCCGGCAACGCCGCCGCCGCCGCGCAGCAGGGCTCGGCCGTCGCCCAGTTCGGTGACTGGGGTGTGTTCACCTCGACCACGCAGCGCGGCAAGGTCTGCTATGCCGCCTCGCAGCCAAAGGCGCGCGCGCCCGGCAACCTGCAGCGCGACCCTGCCTTCTTCTTCCTGACCTCGCGCCCCGGCGAAAACGTCCGCAACGAGGTGTCGCTGACGCTCGGCTTCCCGCTGCGCGGCGACGCCACGGTCGCCATCGGCTCCACGAACTTCGCGCTCTACACCCAGGCCAACGGCGCCTGGATCAAGAACGCCCAGGAGGAGGGCCGCATGGTCCAGGCCATGCGCGCGGGGTCGCAGCTGACCGTCCGCTCCACTTCGGCGCGGGGGAACGTCACCACCGACACCTATTCGCTGAGCGGCCTCGGCCAGGCACTGGACCGCGTCGCGCAGGAATGCCGCTGACGGCCTTGCGCCTTGCGGCCTTTGCCGTCGTCGCCGGCATGATGCTGGCCGGCGGCGCGCCGGCTGGCGCGCAGGCGATCAGCGGCATCAACCGGGTTGTCGCGACCCATGCCGAGTGGCAGGTCGTCCTCGCCGACACCAATCACGGCAAGCTCTGCTATGCGGCGGGCTCGCCGCATCTGCGCGAGCCGGAAGGTGCGGTCCGAGGGCGGGCCTTCATCTTCGTCACGACCCGCCCCGACGATCGGGTGCGTGACGAGATATCGATCATGTTCGGTTTCGAGGTGGCGCGTCGCTCGAACGTCGACATCGGCGGCGAGACCTTCGCCCTTGCCGGCGACAGCCAGGGCGCCTGGATCGCCGACCTTGCCGACGAGACGCGACTGGTCGCCGCCATGCGCCGCTATCCATGGATGAGCGTGCAGTCGCTCTCGGAGCTGGGCGAGGCGACGACCGACACCTATTCGCTCGACGGATTTGCCGCCGCCCTCGACCATGCCCGGCGTGAATGCGCCGACGGCGCGCCGACGAACTGATCGCCCGGCGGCAGAATTGCTGCCTGAGCGCGGCTTTCGTGCTATAGGCGCGCGCTTGCTAGGACGTTTGACCCGATGCCGACGCTCGATCTCGCGAATGCCAAGCCCGTTGCGAAGGCCGCCGCCGCAGGCGCCGCGCCGGCGCAAGCCCTGCCCCTGAAGCCCTCGCTGGTCGGTCTCGACCGCGCCGGGCTGAAGGCCGCGCTCGAAGCCATCGGCATCGAGGGTAAGGAGACGCGTATGCGCGTTTCCCAGCTCTGGGGCTGGATCTACCAGCGGGGAGCCAAGACGTTCGAGGAGATGTCCAACGTCTCCAAGCACCTGCGCGCGGCGCTCGTGGAGAACTATACGCTGGACCGGCCCGAGGTCGTGGTCGAGCAGGTGTCGGTGGACGGCACCCGCAAATGGCTGATGCGGATTCCGCCGAGCATCGCCGGCGAGAAATGGCACGAGATCGAGACCGTCTATATCCCGACGCGCGACCGCGGCACGCTGTGCATTTCCAGCCAGGTCGGCTGCACGCTGACCTGCTCGTTCTGCCATACCGGCACGCAAAAGCTGGTGCGCAACCTCACCGCCGCCGAGATCGTGGCGCAGATCATCGTCGCGCGCGACCGGCTCGGCGACTGGCCGGGACAGGAGCCGCCCGAAGGCGCCTTCGTGCCCGATGACGGCGGGCGCTTCGTCTCGAACATCGTGCTGATGGGCATGGGCGAGCCGCTCTACAATGTCGAGAACGTCACAGCAGCGCTGAAAGTGCTGCTGGATCAGGACGGCCTGCAGCTGTCGAAACGGCGCATCACGCTGTCGACCTCGGGCGTCGTGCCGGAGATCGGCAGGGTCGGCGAGGAGACCGGCGTCTCGCTGGCGATCTCGCTGCACGCGGTCACCGACACCCTGCGCGACGAACTGGTGCCGCTGAACCGGAAATACCCCATCGCCGACCTGCTGGACGCCTGCCGCAACTACCCGGCCGCGTCGAACGCCCGCCGCATCACCTTCGAATATGTGATGCTCAAGGGCGTCAACGATTCCATCGACGACGCGAAGCGGCTGGTGCGGCTGCTGAAGGGCATTCCCGCCAAGATCAACCTGATCCCGTTCAACCCGTGGCCGGGTTCGAAATACGAGTGCTCGGATTGGGAGCAGATCGAGCGCTTTTCGGAAATCGTGTTTGACGCGGGCTATTCCTCACCCGTACGCACGCCGCGCGGGCGCGACATCCTCGCCGCCTGCGGCCAGCTCAAGAGCGAGACGGAAAAGCTGCGCGCCAAGGAGCGGGCGGAGCTGATGTCCAAGGCCGAACAGGACGCCTTCCGCGCGATGAGCATGGTGGACTGAACGCGTGGCGCGAGGGCCGGCGCGCGAGCGCGGCCCTTGACCCCGCCGCGCCCGCAATGGTGAGCTTGGCCCGACCGGCGGCAAGACCGGGCAAGCTATCACGATGCGGGAGGAACCCATGCGGTTCATGCGACACGGCGCTGCGGCGCTGGTTCTGACGTTTGCCGGCAGCCTGACCCACACGACCACCGCATCCGCGCAGTTCGGGCCGGGGCCCGGCCCCGGCGGCCGTTTCGAGCGCGATGGCGGACCGGGCTTCGATCGCGACCCACGGCTGGAGCGCGGCGAGCGCCTCGACCGGCGCGGGCGCGAAGGCCGCCGGCTCCGCGAGGATACGGTGATGGGCTTCTCGCGCGAGCGGCTCGGCCGGATCAGCCCGGTCATGCGCGGTGAGGTGGAGCGCGCCATGTTCCCCGGCGCGGTGACGCTGATCGCCCGGCGCGGCCGGATCATCCATTTCGAGGCGCATGGCTTCCGCGATGCGGCCAAGACGCAGCCGATGACCCGCGACACGATCTTCATGCTGGCCTCGATGACCAAGCCGATCGTCTCGACGGCGGCGGTGATGCTGATCGAGCAGGGGCGGATGAAGCTCTCCGACCCGATCACCAACTGGCTGACCGAGCTGCGCGACCTCAAGGTCGAGGTGCGCCGCACCAATCCCGACGGCACGACGACATCGGAGGATGTCGCGCTGACGCGGCCGATCACCGTGCAGGACCTGCTGCGGCATTCCGCCGGCTTCACCTATGCCGGCGCGGTGCGCTCGCCGCGCATCAAGCAGCTCCTTGACGACCAGAACATCGAGGGCCGCACGGCGAACATCGCCGGCGACGAGATGCTGCGCCGGCTCGGCCAGATTCCGCTGACCCAGCAGCCCGGCACGAATTTCGAATATTCGATCTCGGTGGACGTGCTCGGCCTGCTCTTGGAGCGCGTCACCGGCAAGCGGCTCGACGTGCTGGTCAAGGAGATGATCCTCGACCCGCTCGACATGCGCGACACCGCCTGGTTCGTGCCGGAGGCGCGCCGCTCGCGCCTCGCCGAGGCGCTGGACAGCGACCCTCTGAAGGCGCCGTTCATTTCGGCCTATCGCATCTTAGAGAATCCGGCGGAAAACGGCCAGTACCTGCGGGGCGGCGCCGGCATGGTCTCGACCGCCGAGGACTATTTCCGCTTCGCGCAGATGATCCTGAACGGCGGCGAGTTCGAGGGCGCGCGGCTGCTGTCCTCGCGCTGGGTGAACTTCATGCTGTCGAACCACCTCGTCGGCATGGGTGGCTCGACCGCCGCCTCGACCGGGCCCGGCTACGGCTTCGGTCTCGGCTTCGCGGTGAGGCTGCAGGAGGGCTTCGCGGTGGCGCCGGGCTCGACCGGCGATGCCATGTGGGCGGGCGCCTGGGGCACCAGCTTCACCATCGATCCGCGCGAGGGCGTGGTCGGCATCCTGATGGCGCAGGGCCCCTCGAACCGCGTGCACACGCGCATGCTGTTCAAGAACCTGATCTACGGGGCGCTGGTGCGCTGAGCAGCACGGCGCAGGCCTGCGCTTCCAAGGCAGCGCTTCCGCGTAGCGGTGGCGGCGACTAAGGTCGCCGCCCATGATGGGGCGATTCCTTCACTACCTCGTCCGGCTGCTGATCGTCGCGGCCGGCTTCATTCTGGCGATCGCCGTCGGCGCGGCCATCGTGCTGCTGTTCGACCTCAATCGCGGCCGTGTGCCCGAGCCGCTGGCCGGCGGCGTCATGGTCGGTTTCCTGACATTTCAGGCCGCGCGGTTCATGTGGCCGCTGCTGATGGTCGAATTCGTCGCCGAGGCCATGCGCTGGCGCTCGCTCACCTTCCACCTCGGCGTCGGATTGCTCGGCGCGGTGGCGACGCTGGTCTTCGCCTGGGCGCAGGCAAGCTCCGAGCCGCCCGACCCGATCCTCGGCGCCGAACAGGCGATCACCGCGACCAAGGTGATCGTGGCGCTCGTCGCGGGCCTTGCCGGCGGCTTCGTCTACTGGCTCATCGCCGGCCGCTCGGCTGGCCTGACGCATATCGAAAGGACCTCGCCATGACCTTCACCTGCCGCCCGCCGGCCGACCCGCAGGTTCTTATCGACAACGACAAGGTGAAGGTCACCCAATGGAACTTCACCGACGGCGCGGAGACCGGCTGGCATCGCCACGGCTGGGACTATGTCGTCGTGCCGCTGGCGGACGGCAAGCTGATCGCCGAACTGCCGGGCGGCACCTCGGGCGAGTACGAGATGAAGACGCACGAGCCCTATTTCCGGCAGGAGGGCGTCGAGCACAACATCATCAACATTTCCGGCCGCGACTTCGCGTTCATCGAGATCGAGATCAAGCCGCAGGGGCCGCCCCCGAAACCCGCTGCCTAGGCCGCGAACACGCCCGTTTGCGCGGCATTTCGTCCACAACGCTTCCGTGACAGTGCCGAAAGGCCTGTTTATGATCGCTCCAATGAGCCGGGCGAGGGGCCCGGCCGCCATCTGCTTTGCGGAGACGTTGGATGCGTTTTGGATCAAAGCTCCTTGCCGGCGCGCTGCTCGCAGCCGCGGCTTTCGTGACGGTCGCCGAGGCCCGCACCGTGCGCTGGGCGCGCTCGGTCGACGCCCAGACGCTCGATCCGATGTCGGCCAATATCGGCCCGACCTCGAACCTTGCCCATCAGATCTACGAGACGCTCGTCATCCGCGGCTATGACGGCAAGCTGGTGCCGACGCTGGCCACCGAATGGCGCATCCTGCCCGACGATCCGACCGTCTGGGAGTTCAAGCTCCGGCAGGGCGTCAAGTTCCACAACGGCACCGACTTCACCGCCGACGATGCCGTGTTCTCCTTCGATCGCGCGCGCCGCCCGACATCCGACTATCGCGGTCTTCTGACCTCGATCGAGAGCGTCACCAAGGTCGATGCCCATACGATCCGGGTCAAGACCAAGGCGCCGAATCCGCTGCTGCCGGAGAACCTCACCAACATCTTCATGATGTCCAAGGCCTGGGCCGAGGCGAACAACGCGCTTGAGCCGCAGAACATCCGCGAGCGCCAGGAGAACGGCGCGACGCGCAACGCCATGGGCACCGGGCCGTTCACACTCGTCTCGCGCGAGCCGGACGTGCGCACGGTGATGCGCCGGTTCGACGGCTACTGGGGCAAGGGCCAGTTTCCGCTGGAAGTGTCCGAGCTGATCCTCGTGCCGATCCAGCAGGACGCGACCCGTATCGCCGCGCTGCTCTCCGGCGAGGTGGATGTCGTCCACGACGTGCCGGTGCAGGACATCGCCCGCCTCGCCCAGAGCCAGGGCATCAAGGTGACGACCGGCCCCGAGAACCGCGTCATCTTCCTCGGCTTCAATGTCGGGCAGGCCGAGCTGAAGTCCTCGGACCTGAAGGGTCGCAACCCCTTCGCCGATGCGCGCGTGCGCAACGCCATCAACGGCGCCATCAACCGCGACGCCATTACCCGCGTCGTGATGCGCGGACAGGGCCAGCCCATCGGCTATGTCGGCTCGCCGTTCATCTCCGGCTATTCGCAGGAACTGGCGGCCGTGCCGCGCTTCGATCCCGCCGCCGCCAACCGCGCGCTGGACGAAGCGGGTGTCCGCCGCCGCCCAGAGGCTGGCAATACCCGCTTCTCGGTGACGCTCCAGTGCACCAACAACCGCTATGTCTCGGACGAGAACATCTGTCAGGCGGTCGTCGCCATGATGGGCCAGCTCGGCATCCGGGCGAACCTCGTGGCCAAGCCGGCGGCGCAGCACTTCCCGGAGTTGCAGCGCGAGGAACTCGACTTCTTCCTCGTCGGCTGGGGCATCCCGACCTATGACGCGGAATATATCCTGACCTTCCTCTACCACACGCGGACGGCGAGCAACGGCACCTGGAACGGCACGCGCTATTCCAACCCGGCGCTCGACACGCGGATGCTGGCGCTCCAGACCATGCCGGACATCCAGCGCCGCAATGCCGAACTCGCGGCGATCCAGAAGCAGCTCCGCGACGAGGCGATCTACATTCCGCTGCACCTGCAGTCGATCAGCCACGCCTCGCGCGGCGGCATCGAGGTGCCGGTCCATCCGGATGCGGGCGCCTGGTTCAAGCTGTTCCGCTTCGCCGGCTCCTGATCGCAGCCAAGCTTGGGCGGTCTCCTCTTGCCGAGGAGGCCGCCTGCATCGTCCGGCCTCGCGCCGGCCCTGAAGACCGGTTCCGCGTTCCATGATCGCCTATATCGTCAAGAGCCTTGCCCAAGCGGCGATGGTCATGCTGGCGGTCGCGCTGGTCGCCTTCTCCATGTTCCGCTTCATCGGCGATCCCGTCTCGAACCTGGTCGGCCAGGAGGCGACGATCCAGGATCGCGAGGAGCTGGCCCGCGAGCTCGGCCTGATGGACCCGTTCCCGATCCAGTTCGCGCGTTTCGTCGGCAATGCCGCGCGGCTGAATTTCGGCGTCAGCTACCGGCAGGGACGGCCGGTCTCCGACCTCATCGCGGAACGCCTGCCGGCGACCGTCGAGCTCGCGGTTCTCTCCGCCCTCTTCGCGCTGCTGGTCGGCATAGCGCTCGGCGTCTATACGGCGATCCGCAGGGACGGCATCCTCTCGCACCTGATCCTGTCAGTGTCGCTGGTCGGCGTATCGCTGCCGACCTTCCTGATCGGCATCGGCCTGATCTGGCTGTTCGCGGTCGAACTGCGCTGGCTGCCGTCCTTCGGGCGCGGCGACACCGTGAAGATCGGCTGGTGGACCACCGGGCTGCTGACCGTTTCGGGCCTGAAGTCGCTGGTCATGCCGGTGCTCACCCTCGGCTTCTATCAGCTGACCCTGATCATGCGCCTCGTGCGCGCCGAGATGCTGGAAACGATGCGGACGGAATATGTGAAGTTCGCGCGCGCCCGCGGCGTGCCGGAGCGGGTGATCTGGTTCCGCCACGCGCTGAAGAACACGATGGTTCCGGTCATGACCATTGCCGGCCTGCAGCTCGGCGGCGTCATCGCCTTCGCCATCGTCACCGAGAGCGTGTTCCAGTGGCCGGGGCTCGGCGCGCTGTTCGTGCAGGCCGTGCAGTTCGTCGACATACCCGTGATGGCGGCCTATCTGATGTTCGTGGCCTTCGTCTTCGTGGTCACCAACCTCGTCGTCGATCTTCTCTATTTCGCGCTCGATCCGCGCCTGCGCGGCACGGGCGCGGCAGCGGCTCATTGAGGGCACCATGGCTCTCGCCGACGACATCAAGACCAAGTCCGCGCCGACATTCGGCCAGCGGCTGGCGCGCGCCTGGGATTCCGACATCGCCTGGAGCTTCCGGCACTCGCCGGTGGCGATCGTCGCCGCGGCGATGACGGTGATCCTGCTGACCGCCTCGCTCTGCGCCAACTTCATCGCGCCGCAGGACGCCTTCGACCCGGCGGCGCTCAACCTGCTCGACGCCTATACCCGGCCGGGCGAGGCCGGCATGGGCTCCAACACGGTGTTCATGCTCGGCTCCGACAATCAGGGCCGCGACCTGTTCTCGGCGATCCTCTACGGCTCGCGCGTGTCGCTGTTCGTCGGCTTCTCCTCGGTCGCCTTCTCGGTTGTCATGGGCGTCGGCCTCGGCCTCGTCTCCGGCTATCTCGGCGGGCGCACGGACGCCTTCATCATGCGCGTCGCCGACATCCAGCTGTCGTTTCCGGCGATCCTGATCGCGCTGCTGTTCTTCGGCGTCGCGCGCGGCGTCATCCCGCCGGCGCACCATGAGCAGATGGCGATCTGGGTGCTGATCGTCGCCATCGGCCTGTCGAACTGGGCGCAATATGCCCGCACCGTGCGCGGCTCGACCATGGTCGAGCGCAACAAGGAATATGTGCAGGCCTCGCGCGTCATGGGCCGCTCGCCCTTCTTCATCATGCTGCGCCACGTGCTGCCCAACGTCACCGGGCCGGTTCTCGTGATCGCCACGATCAATCTGGCGCTCGCCATCATCGAGGAGGCGACGCTGTCGTTCCTCGGCGTCGGCGTGCCGGCGACCCAGCCCTCGCTCGGCACGCTGATCCGGTTCGGCCAGCAATACCTGTTCTCCGGCGAGTGGTGGATCCTGCTGTTCCCCGCGCTTTCCCTCGTTCTTCTCGCGCTGTCGATCAACCTTCTGGGTGACTGGCTGCGCGATGCCCTCAATCCGAAGCTGCGTTGATGTTGCGATGACTGTTCCCGTCCTTTCCGTGCGCGACCTGGTCGTGCAGTTCCCGACCCGACGAGGGGCGCTGACCGCGGTCGACCGCATCTCGTTCGACATCGCGCCGGGCGAGGTGCTGGGCGTCGTCGGCGAATCCGGCGCCGGCAAGTCGATGACCGGCACGGCCGTCATCGGGCTTCTGGAACCGCCCGGCCGCATCACCGGCGGCGAAGTACTGCTGAAGGGCGAGCGGATCGACAATCTCGACGCGGAATCGATGCGGCGCCTCCGCGGCAAGCGGATCGGCATGGTGTTCCAGGACCCGCTGACCTCGCTCAATCCGCTCTACACGGTCGGCGAGCAGCTGATCGAGACGATCAGGACCCATACCAGCCTGACGCACGCGCAGGCCCGCACACGCGCGATCGACCTCCTGACCGAGGTCGGCATTCCCGCGCCGGACAAGCGCATCGACAACTATCCGCACCAGTTCTCTGGCGGCATGCGCCAGCGCGTGGTGCTGGCGCTGGCGCTCTGCGCCGAGCCCGAACTGGTGATCGCCGACGAACCGACGACGGCGCTCGACGTGTCGGTGCAGGCGCAGATCATTTCGCTGCTCAAGAAGCTCTGCAAGGACCACGGCACGGCGGTCATGCTGATCACCCACGACATGGGCGTGATCGCCGAAACCGCCGATCGCGTCGCGGTCATGTATGCCGGCCGGATCGCCGAGATCGGCCCGGTGCAGGATGTCATCAAGCGCGCCCGCCATCCCTATACCGAGGGGTTGATGGGCTCGATCCCCTCGCTGGACAGCGATTCCGAGCGCCTCGTCCAGATCCCCGGCTCCATGCCGCGGCTGACCGCGATTCCGCGCGGCTGCGCCTTCAATCCGCGCTGCCCCAAAGTGTTCGACCGCTGCCGCGTCGAGCGCCCCGACCCCATCGCCGTCGGCGCGACATCCGTCGCCTGCTGGCTTTACGACAATGCCGGCGGTTCCGTGCTTGCGGATGCCGCGCCGGCCTCCACCGAGATGCGGCCCGCGTCATGACCGAACCCCTCGTTTCCGTCCGCAACCTGTCGCGCACCTTCGATGTCTCGAAGCCCTGGCTGAACCGCGTCATCGAGCGCGAGGAAAAGCGCCTGCTGCGTGCCGTGCAGGACGTGTCCTTCACCATCGCGCCGCGCGAGACCTTCGCGTTGGTCGGCGAATCCGGCTCGGGCAAGTCGACCGTCGCGAACATGGTCGTCGGCCTTTTGCCGCCGACCAACGGCTCGGTGATCATCGACGGGGTCGACATCGCCAAGCCCGCCGACGCGCAGAAGCTGAAGGCGCTGCGCCGCCGCATCCAGATGATCTTCCAGTCGCCCTATGCCTCGCTCAATCCGCGCTGGCGGGTCGACCGGATCATCGCCGAGCCGATCCGCGCCTTCGGGCTGATGAGCGACAATCGCGAGATCGAGACGGAGGTCGGCCGCCTCCTGCGCACGGTGGGTCTCGACCCCGCCGACGGCGCGAAATATCCGCACGAGTTCTCCGGCGGCCAGCGCCAGCGCATCGCCATCGCCCGCGCGCTGTCTTCCAAGCCCGAATTCATCGTCTGCGACGAGCCGACCTCGGCGCTGGACGTGTCGGTGCAGGCGCAGATCCTCAACCTGATGCGCGACCTGCAGGACGAGTTCGGCCTGACCTACCTGTTCATCTCGCACAATCTCGCCGTCGTCCGGCACATGGCGACGCGCATCGGCGTGATGTATCTCGGCCGCCTCGTCGAGGTCGCGCCGGCGCGGCAGATGTTCGCGGCGCCCCGTCATCCCTATACGCGCATGCTGCTCGACGCGGTGCCCGACCTCGAAATGACCGGCCGCGCGCGCAAGCCGGTGGACGGCGAGATCCCGAATCCGATCACTCCGCCGCCGGGCTGTCCGTTCAATCCGCGCTGCCCGCTCGCCAACGGGCGTTGCCGCACCGAAATGCCGGCGGCGATGACGGACGGGCTCGGCACGGTCGCCTGCCACGCCGTCGCGGAAGGGCGCCTCGCGGCGTGAGACCGTGCTCTACCTTTTCCCGAAGGGCCAGCCGGAGACGTTGACGTCCGGCACGGTGAACCAGCCGAATGCCTTGTTGGCGATATAGACGAGGTCATAGGGCAATATCGACCAGGTCGGGATGCCCTCATAGACCCATGCCCAGGGCACGATCAGCCAGACGATGGCGAGAGCGGCGACCTCGCGGCGCGACAGGCTCGACAGGAAGTCCGGTTCGGCCAGCCAGAAGGCGAAGACCAGCGGGAAGGTGACGATGGCCAGCACCCGCGTCTGGTCGTTGACGACCATCAGCAAGGGAAGCAGGCCAAGAAGGCAGACGAGGAATGGAATCGCGGCCCGGCCGCGATCGGCATAGCGGATGGCGACCAGCCAGCCGGCGCCGAGGACCGTCCAGACCACGTACTGGCTGTGGAACCAGAACTGCCCGAGCATGGTGGTGAGATAGGTGAGGAACCAGCCGGTGCGCCCGGTGACCTGCATGCCGGAGAGGTGGAAGATCAGCATCAGCGCAAGCTTGCCCGCGATGACGCCGCCGATGACGGCAACCGCGCTGCGCCACGGATAGATGGCCGGGCCACCGAAGCGCGGCGTCGCGAAGCTCGCGACGGCGAGCGCGGCGAAGCCGAACATGCTTTGCTCGAAATGCTGCAAGCCGAGCAGCACGCCAACGCAAGCGGCGAGGGGCGCGCGGTCGCGCAAGGCGAGCGCGGAAGCCATCAGGAGCAGCGTCAGGGAATCGTTGCCGATCCAGAAATAGGCGGTGGCCGAGACCGGCATGACCGCGAATATGATCATGGAGGCGCGCGCCTGAGCTTCTTCGAGCCGCGTGAAGGCAAGCCAGGCGACCAGAGTGGTAAAGGCGAGCGAGAAGCCGAGGTGGAGGAGCAGGAACAGCCCGTCCTGAGTCGCGCCGATGAGCCAGGCGAGGAAGGGAGCGAGCCAGCTCGTGAAGATGTACTGCTCGGAGGCGCGAGGCTCCCAGAGGATGAAGGGGTTCTGTGCGATGCGGATCGAGGAACCGAGATTGGGGATGTGCCAGATCCCGGTTTTCACGAACATGATCGTGAAGAGCACCGCGAGGAAGCGGGTGCGCGTCCAGCCGAAGATGGCGCCTTCGACGAGGCTGAGGGCTTTCATGCGGGTATCCAGGGCAGCAGTCGGGCGGTCAGAGAGTTTTGCGGCAGGCATGTAGCTGAAAAGCGGGGGCCTTGGCCAAACTTACCGGAAGCCGATGGGCCATTCGGAGATCTTGCCCTCCGGCAAGGCGAACCACCCGAACAGTTTGTGAGCCGCATAGACGATATCACAGGGAAGCACGGACCAGGGCGGCGTTCCTCCGATCACCCAGGCCGTCGGCACCAGCAGCCAGATCATGAGCCAAGCCTCGGCTGCGGTTCGCCGCGGGTAGACCTGCTACCCGCCGAGGCGCGGGGTGGTCAGCCTCGCCATGGTGCAAGCCGAAAGGCCCATGATGCCCGCTCGAAATACTGCAGTCCGAACCGGATGCTGGCCAGACCAGCCGCCAATGGGCGGCGTCCGGGGCCAGCGCAGCCAGCATCAGGAGCAGTGTCGGCGAGTCGCTGCCAAGCCAGAAATAGGCCGTGGTCGAAGCCGGCCGCGCCGGAAACATGATCATTGCGATGCGCGCCACGCGGCGTGATAACCGCACGGTAAGATCGTACTGACATTCCCTTGTACGTGAGGTTGCTTCGGTGCTAGGCGGTTCCGCAAGGGCATGGGGACGAAAGTGCATATCCATACATCCGCGACGGCGGAATCGCGCCTTGTCTGGGGCATTGCCGGCCTGTGCCTCGCCGGCTTCGCGGTGATCATCCTTCACCGCTGCCTGACCCCGGTTCCCGCGTCGGAATACGTCCACCGGCTCGTCACCTATGACGACGGTCTGATCCGCCGGGCGCTGGTCGGAGAGATCTATTCCCGGCTCCTGTCGGTGGTCCCCCAATGGGTGATCCGTATCGAGGCCTTCGCCTTCGTGGCGGTGGCGCTCGGCCTGTTCGTTATGGTGTTCCGGCGGCTGCTTCCCGGGCGCGGCACGGATACGCTGCTGATCGCCTGTTTCCTGATTGGCTCGCCGCTGCTGTTCAAGAATTTCATCGGCAATCTCGGCAAGTTCGACACCTGGGGCGCCATCGTCGCCATGCTGGCCGTGCTGATGCCGCTGCGGGCGCGCACGTTCGGCATCGTCTGGGCGCTCTGCGTGGTGCTGCTCTTCGTCCACCACCTGCACGCGACCATCTACATTCCGACGATCTACGCGATCCTGCTGGTGCGCATGGTCAATGCCAGCGGTGGCTTCGATGCCGGCGACCTGGGCGCGCTCGCGGCGTCGATCGGCCTTCTGGCCTGCGTCTTCGTGGGCCTGCTGGTGTTCGGCGTTCCCGCCCTCGAGGCGGATGCATTTCTCGACGGGATGCGTGAGCGTTCGCTCCGGTCGTTCCCGGACCATCACGCGAACATGTGGTACTCGACGGTCGGGCAGGAAATGGCCGGTTCGTTCGCGGTCCTGCCGGAGCATATCCTGCGGCTGCCGCTCTACGCGGCCTTCGTGCTGATCCACTTGCCGATCATCGTCTTCTTCTGGCGGCGGCTCGCGCCGCTCGCAACGACGCATCGCGCGGCGCATCAGGCTTTCGTCATCGGCGCCGTCGTCATTCTCGGCGGTTTCCTCGCGACGAACATTGTCACCTTCGATTATGCCCGCCACCTCGGCAACATGGCGCTCTGCTTCGTGCTGCTGGCCGCGGCGCAGATTCTCTCGACGACCGGGCCCATCGAGGATGCCGGCGATATCCAGCCCGAAAGCAGACTGACCCTGACCGCGGCAGCGACCGTCGCGGTCATTCCCTGGATCGGAACGGTCTTCCCGCTGATCTGAGCGGGTCCGGAGGTTCAGGCGGCCTTGCCGCCGATGACGCCGCGGCGGATCTGGTCTTCCTCGATCGACTCGAACAGGGCGCGGAAATTGCCCTCGCCGAAGCCGTCGTCGCCCTTGCGCTGGATGAATTCGAAGAAGATCGGGCCGAGCACCGTGCCGGAGAAGATCTGCAGAAGGACACGCGACATGCGGCCCTCCTTTTCGCCGACCGCCACCGCGCCCTCGCCGTCGATCAGGATGCCGTTGGCCTGCATCCGCTCCACCGGCTCGCCATGGCCGGGCACGCGCGCATCGACCTTCTCGTAATAGGTCGCCGGCGGCGAGGGCATGAAGGGCAGGCCATTGGCGCGCAGCGCCTCGACGGTCCTGTAGATGTCCCGCGAGCCGCAGGCGATGTGCTGGATGCCCTCGCCCTTGTAGAGCGCGAGGTATTCCTCGATCTGGCTCTTGTCATCGAGGCTCTCGTTGATGGGGATGCGGATCTTGCCGCAGGGCGACGTCAGCGCGCGGGAGATCAGCCCCGTCAGCTTGCCCTCGATGTTGAAGAAGCGGATTTCCCGGAAGTTGAACAGCTTCTCGTACCAGCCCGCCCAATGGTCCATGCGGCCGCGATGGACGTTATGGGTGAGGTGGTCGAGGTAGTAGAGCCCGGCCGGCTCGGGATGCGGGTCGCGCTCGCGTTCCCAAACGAAATCGACATCGTAGATCGAGCCCTTGTCGCCGTAGCGGTCGACGAAATAGAGCAGCGAGCCGCCAATGCCCTTGACGGCGGGGATGGTCAGCTCGTTCGGGCCGACCTTGCCGATATAGGGCTCGGCGCCGAGAGACAGGGCGCGTTCATAGGCGTGCTTCGCATCCATGACCCGGAACGCCATGGCGCAGGCGCAGGGGCCATGCTCGGCGGCGAACTGGGCGGCAAAGGAGTCCGGCTCGGCATTGACGATGTAGTTGGCGTCGCCCTGCCGGTAGAGCGTGACGTTTTTCGAGCGGTGCCGGGCGACGACGGTGAAGCCCATCAGTTCCAGCACCTTTTTCAGCGCGGCGGGATCTGGATGGGCGAACTCGACGAATTCGAAGCCGTCAGTGCCCATGGGGTTGTGGGCGCTGATCTCGGCGGGCGGTGCGTCGTGGGGGAAGGGACCCATGGCTGTCTCCTCGGCAGTGGAGTGCGATGGACGCAGTATCGTGCGGAATTCGCGCAAAGGGCGTGCGAAGCGCGTGGTGATTTGATCATTGCGCGCACGAAACATGCATGATTATATGCCGGGATGAACGATGTAGCCGCGATCGACGGGTTTGACCTGCGCCTCATGGATGCGCTGCAGGCCGACGGCGCGCGAACCAACCAGCAACTCGCCGATCTCGTCCGCCTGTCGCCGAGCCAGGTGTCGCGCCGCCGGCAGCGGCTGGAGGAGACGGGGCTGATCCGCCGCTATCGCGCGGACCTGGATGCCGGGCGTCTCGGCTTCGGCGTCAGCGTTTTCATCTTCGTCTCGCTCGCCACCCATTCCGGCCTCAATGCCAAGCTTTTCGCCGACCTCGTGCGCGCCATGCCGGAGGTGCAGGAGGCGCACGCCATGACCGGCGATGCCGACTACCTCCTGAAGCTCGTGGTCCGCGACCTGAAGGGCCTGTCGACGCTGGTCAACGAGGTGCTGCTGCCGCATGAGAGCGTCGCGCGCGTGCGATCATCCATCGTGCTGGAAACGCTCAAGGACGATCCGCGCCTGCCACTCGGGCGGTGACGGCGAGGCCCGCCTCCGGGGGCGAAGCAATGCGACTGAAATGCTTCGCCCCGATGTGTGGGCGCGCCTCGAATCGCCTGGAACTGCTCCATGCCCATTGCATCAGCCGGCGATTTCGCCTGCATCAGCCGCCGAACCCTGCTGGCGTGCGCCGGGCTGACAGCGCTCATGCCGCAGGCTGTTCGCGCCCGGCAATCCGGCGCGGCGGGGGTGGCGGCGCATTTCGCCGGCAAGCATCCCTCAGCCTATTATCAGGAGGCGGCCAACCTGTTCCGGATCGGCAGGCAGGATGAAGCCGTGTTCCTGTTCTACCTCGGGCAACTTCGTTACCGCACCCACCTCCGAGCGCGCCCGAACCTTCCGCAGGGCGGCGATCCCGCGCTCTTCGCCTCGCTGTCGGAATCGATTGGCCGGCCGATCAACGAATATGCCTTCGGTGATATTTCCGCCCTCGAGCGTACGATCGCGCAGGTGCTCGCATTCGACCTCGCCTTTCCCGATACGTTCACCTCGCCCACGGAATTTCCCGACGCCCTGCGCGCGAACCGCGAGGGCATGGAGACGCTGCGGCGCCGGATCATCGCCGAGGCCGACCGCATCCGGGAAGGCCGCCGCGCCAACGGCCTGCCCAACCGGAACTGACGGGCCGCTGGTTCCTGCCGGAATTCGGATCGCTGGCGCGTATGAAGCGACGATCGGATCGATGGTTGGGAGGACCTCGGGATGCCACGTCGCGAAACCGTCGAATGCTTCATCGCCATGGTCTCGTCCAACGACCATGTCCGGGCCATCGAGGAGTTCTATGCCGAAGACGCTTCGATGCAGGAGAATCTTGCTCCGCCGCGCGTCGGCCGCGCCGTGCTGGTCGCGCATGAGAAGGCGGCGCTAGGGCGCGTCGCCAGCGTCCACACGCATGCGGTGACGACCTTCCTCGTCGACGGCGACCATGTGGCGATCCACTGGATCTTCGACTTCACGCTGCCGGATGGCTCGACCCGCCGTTTCGACGAGATGGCTCTTCAGACCTGGGAAGGCGAGAAGATCGTTCGCGAGCGGTTCTTCTACGATCCGGCGACTGTCACCGCGAAACCGCCGGCCGGATGAGCGGCCGCCATTCCAGCGGCGAACGGGCGGTGGTAAGTCTCATCACCCGCATCCGAGGCCGCCCATGCCGATCGACGCCCGTCCGCTGCTCGCCCAGTCCCCCGTCATCCCTGTCCTCACCATCAGCCAGGTCGAGAGCGCCGTGCCGCTGGCGCGCGCGCTCGTCGCCGGCGGCCTGCCGGTGCTCGAGGTCACGCTGCGCACGGCGGAGGCGCTCGACGCCATCCGCGAGATCAGCCGCGAGGTTCCCGGCGCCATCGTCGGGGCCGGCACGATCACGCGCGAGGAGGACATCCAGCCGGCGACGGCGGCGGGGTCGCAGTTTCTCGTCTCGCCGGGCACGCCCGCGAAGCTCGCCGCCGCGCTGGCGCATGTACCGGTGCCGGTGCTGCCAGGCGCCGCGACAGCGAGCGAGGCCATGGCGCTGGCCGAGCTCGGCTTCGGCGTGCTGAAGTTCTTCCCCGCCGAACCATCGGGCGGCGTCGCCTTCCTCAAGGCGCTGCAGGGGCCGCTGCCGGGCCTCGTCTTCTGCCCGACCGGCGGTATCGACGCCGCCAATGCGGCGGCCTATCTCGCGCTCAGGAATGTCGGCGCGGTCGGCGGATCATGGGTTGCGCCGGCCGATGCCATCGCGAGCGGCGACTTCAGACGCATCGAGGATCTGGCCCGCGCCGCGCGGGCCCTGCGGCCCTGACCGGGTGCGGCGTAGCGCCGCTGACATGAAACCGGCTTAGTTGTCCCTCTTGCTCCGCGATGCGGAATGAATAGGTCTCGCCGCAGGGTGGGCGTTCCCGGAGGAGAAGCCAGTGACCGATATTTCCAAGATTCTGACGTCCGTCCTGTCCGGCGGAACCCAGCAGGGCGGCGGAGGCGGGCTTCTCGGCCAGCTCGCCGGCATGGCGCAGCAGGGAGGGCAGGGCGGCGTGGGCGGTCTTGGTGGCCTCGGCGGATTGCTCGGCGGTCTTGCGGGCGGCGGTCAGCAGCCCGGCGCGGGCGGAGCTCCGCCGGCCGCGAACGGCTCGCTCCTCGATCAGCTTTCGGCGGCCCTTCGGCAGGCGCAGGCTGGCAGCGCGCAGACACGCAATGCCGCGCCCACCCCGCCTCCGGGCGGAGGCGGCGGCGCGCCGGGCGGCAACCTGCTCGACCAGCTGATGGCGACGCTGCAGGGCGCGCAGGCGCAGATGGGCGGGCAGGGCGGCCTCGGCGGCATGTTCGGACAGGCGGCCGAAGTGCTCCAGAAGAATGCGGGCGGCTTCGCTGGCGGCGCCGCGGCCGGCACGCTGGCCGGCCTGCTGCTCGGCACCGGCGCCGGGCGGCAGATCGCCGGCACCGCGGCGCGGCTCGGCGGTCTCGCCGCCATCGGCGGCCTCGCCTATGTGGCGCTGCGCAACTTCCAGCAGGGCAAGCCGGTCGTGCAGGGCACGATCGACGATGTCTCGGCCATCCTCGGCCTCGGCAAGGCGCCGCAGGGCTTCGCGGAGGCGGCGGGGACGATCGACGACACGGCGGAAATCCTGCTGCGCGCCATGGTGGCGGGCGCCTATTCCGATGGCGAGATGTCCCCCGACGAGCGGCAGATGATCGTCGGCCAGCTGGAATCGATGGGCCTCGGCACGGCCGAGAAATCCTATCTCGACGGCGTGCTCGCGGCGCCGGTCAGCATGAAGATCATCGCGGCCTCCTGCGTTACCGACGAGATGAAGGCGCAGGCCTATATCGCCGCTCACCTCGGCATGAATGTCGATAATGCGGCCGAGGCCAGATTCCTGAAGGACTTCGCCGCAGCGCTGGGGCTGGAGCCGCAACTCGTCGCCCATCTCGATCAGGCCGCCGCCGAGGCCAAGGCGGCGCGCGGAGCCTGACCGGCGCAGGCCAGCCGCGCCGCGCGTGGGGCTTCCTGTGCGGGGTTGCGACATCTAGTGTCCGGGGCGGATCCTTGACGGGGTCCGCCCTTTCCGCATCCGGCCCCTGCTTGTCCTCCGCTTCCGCCCCTCCGCCGCCGAAGAAGTCCCGCAACTTGGTCGACGCCTCGACGGCGGTCGTCCTTGTGCTGGTGCTCGCCGGCGCGGCGGTCGTCTATCGCCGCGAGGGCCTTGCCGGCATCGCGCATGTTCTGGCTGAGGACGCCTGGCTGTTCCTCGACATCCTGCCCAAGGTGCTCGCCGGCTGCCTGATCGGCGCCTTCGTCGCGGTGCTGCTGCCGCGCGAACTGGTGTCGCGTTGGGTGGGCGGCGATTCCGGCCTGACCGGCCTCGTCATCGCGACGCTGATCGGCGCGATCATGCCGGGCGGCCCGTTCACCATCTACCCGCTGGCGGGGGCCTTCCTCGCGATCGGCGCGGGGGTCGGCCCGGCAGTCGCTTTCGTGACGAGTTGGACGCTGATCGGCCTCAATCGGGCGATCATCTGGGAAGTGCCCTTCCTCGGCGTCGATTTCGTCACGACGCGCATGCTGGTGTCGCTGCCGCTGCCGGTCGTTGCGGGGCTGGGGGCGGCGTTTCTCGCGCGCTATGTGCCGGGTGGGCCGCGATGACCGCGAATGTCGCCATCGCCGTGCTGCTCTGGGTCATCGTCGCCGTGCTCGGCCTCCTTGCATGGCGGCGCGGCGGCAGGGTGCTGGCGGATTCCACCCGCAGCGGCGTGCTCGACTTCCTCTACCTGCTGCCACGGCTTGCCATCGGCGTGATCGGCGCGGGCTTCCTCGCGGCACTCCTGCCGCAGGATGTGGTGCGCTCCTGGCTCGGGCCCGATTCCGGAATCGCGGGACTGCTGCTCGCGACGCTTGCCGGCGCGCTGACGCCGGGCGGTCCGGTGATCGGCTTCGCCATCGGCGCATCCGCGCTGAAGAGCGGTGCGGGCTATCTCGCCGTCATGGCCTATGTCACGGCCTGGGCGCTGTTCGCGGTGCAGCGCCTGTTCGTCTGGGAGATCCCGGTCATGCCGGCGCGCGTCGTCTGGCTGCGCGTCGCGGCATCGCTGCCGCTGCCGGTCCTCACCGCGCTCGGCGTGATGCTGCTGACGGGGCGGTGAGGCAAGCTGCCTTCCGATTGAGCAGGCGCACCGTTTCATTTTTTTGATGGAGCATGATCCCGAAAGCCGGTTCCCACTTTTCGGGATCATGCTCTAGCGAAGCGCGCCGAGCACCTTGCCGAAGAAGGCGTCGAACTGCGTCTGGTTCATCCAGCGAGCGACCGCGACAATGTCGTTCTCGGGTTCGACCCAGATGATGTTCGAGCCGGCGCCGAGGGCGAAGACGCTTGACGCGGTGGCGTTCGGAAAACGGCCGCGGCCACGGTTCAGCCACCACAGGAAACCGTAATCGGGATTGGTGGCCGAGGGCGACAGCATGTCGGCGATCCAGCCCTTCGAGAGAAGCTGGCGGCCGCCCCATTCGCCGTTGCGGGCAATCAGGAGCCCGAGGCGGGCATGGTCGAGCGCGGAGATGAAGATGCCGCCGCCCCAATGCGCGCCGCCCGGCACCGACTGCACCTGCTTGCCCGCGATGTCGACATAGGAATTGCGGTAGCCGTGCCACCGCCACGTGTCGGACGCGCCGATCGGATCCATGATCCGCTCCTTCAGCACCTCGGGAAGGGCGCGCCCGAAGGCGCGGAGCAGGGCGTAGGAGAGGACGTTCACCCGCACGTCGTTGTATTCGTAGAAGCTGCCGGGCTCGCGAAGGTCGCGCAGATGGCCCTTGCGGCTGTTGTCGGCGCCAGCGCCGATCTGGCGGTTGTGGTCGACCTGATCGGACTTCTCGAAGATCGTTCCCTGCCACTCGCTGGACTGCACGAGCAGATGCCGCCAGGTGATCAAGGAATTGCGCTCGCCGGAGAAATGCGGGTCGTCGAGGGTCTTCGAGACGGGATCGTCGAGAAGGATCAGGCCGTCGTCATGGGCAAGGCCCGCGAGGATCGCCAGATAGCTCTTGGCGATGGAGAAGGTCATGTCGACGCGGGCGACGTCGCCCCATTCGGCGGTAATCTTCCCGCCCTTGACGATGACGCCCGCCGGCTTGCCGCGCGGAATGACCGGGCCGACGATCTCGCTCCACGGTCCGGTCTCGTTCCACTCGACGATGCCGACATAGCGGCCGTCGGGATAGTAGAGGCTCATCGGCCAGGGGCTCTCGGCGTCTTCCGCGAAGGCGGCGGCGGCCTTGAGCCTGTCCAGGTCGAAGCCAGCATCGGCGGGGGCGGCGCGTTCCCAGCCGGCGGAGACGGGCGAGGGTAGGAAGGTCGAGGCCATGGGGCGGTCCGGGATCGATGCGGCGGTGGACCTGTCTGTCGCATGATACAGCCGCAGGGAACAGAGGTCCTTGCGCAACCCGCTCCGGCACAGGAGCGCCAGTGTCATCCTATAATAGGATCAAAGTCCTTGACAGCGTAACGCTGGTCGGGTATGTTTCAGGCAGGTTCGGCAATTGCGCCTGCGGCATCTCGGGGCGGCGCCGCCCGTTTTGCCAACCCGTCAGGGCTGAACCCTGCATCGATAAAGTGCGTCCTTCGAGGCTCGCTACACTCGCACCTCAGGATGAGGTGGGTTGAGACTGGCATCAGCGTTGGACGAGGTCATGTGATCAAGCCATGTTCATCGGCGGCGCGCTTCATCAAGGTCCCTGATCGCAAAGGTCCGGCCGGCACAACAGAAGTGTTGTCCGTTGCCGTCATGGCCGGGACAGGCCCGGCCATGACGGCTTGAAGACAAGCTGAAATGGAAATTCGTGGATGCCCGGCACAAGGCCGGGCATGACGAGTTCGAGACGATTTCGCGATCTATTCGGCCGCCAGCTTGATCTCCGGCTTCGGGCCGGCGCGGAACTCGGCGAGCAGGGCCGCCTCTTCCTTCTTCGCCACGTCGAGGTGCCGCGCCTTCACATGGCCGAAGCCGCGGATCTTCTCGGGGATATTGGCGAGGCCCACGGCCAGCGCGTGGTTGTCCGGCGAGAGCTTCGCGACGATCTCGGCGACGAGCGCCTCGTAGTCGGTGATGAGCTGGCGCTCGGTCTTCCGCTCGTGGGTGTAGCCGAAAATGTCGAAGCGGGTGCCGCGCAGGCCCTTGAGCCTCGCGAGAACCTTGTAGCCGGTCATCATCCACGGGCCGAAGCTGATCTTGCGGGGAACGCCGGTGGCCGGGTCCTTCTTCGCCAGAAGCGGGGGCGCGAGGTGGAACTCGAACTTCAGGTCCTGCCCGTCGAAGGTCTTGGCGACCTGCTTGAGGAAGCTGCCGTCGGTATAGAGGCGGGCGACCTCGTACTCGTCCTTGTAGGCCATCAGCTTGTAGAGATAGCGGGCGACCGCCTCGGTCAGGCCCTGCTTGCCGGGGGCCTTGTCGGCCTCCGCCTTCTTCACCTGAGCGACCAGTGCCGCGTAGCGCCCGGCATAGGCGGCGTTCTGATAGGCGGTGAGCTGCTCGACGCGGCGCGCGATGATCTCGTCCAGCGAGCCGGACAGGCGCTCGACGCCGATGGGCGCGGTGATCGGGGCGACGAGCTTCTCCACCGCCGCACGGTCATGGGCGCAGAGCCGGCCCCAGCGGAAAGCGGTGATGTTCATCTTGACGGCTTCGCCGTTCAGCTCGATCGCCCGCTCGATCGAGGCAGCGGCGAGCGGCAGGCCGCCGATCTGGTAGGCGTAGCCGACCAGGAACAGGTTGGTGGCGATGGAATTGCCCATCAGCGCCGTCGCCAGCCGCTGCGCATCGACGAGATGCGTCGTCTCGCGGCTGGCATGACCGATAATCGCGCGCTTCAGCCGCTCGGAGGGCAGCGAGAAATTGGCGTCGCGGGTGAACTGGCCGGGCAGCATTTCGATGGTGTTCACCACCACCTTGGTGTCCGGCTTCATCGAGGCCAGCGACTTCTTGCCGCCGGCGATGACGATATCGCCGGAGAGGACGAGATCGGCGGAGCCGGCATGGACGCGGATGGAGTGGATGTCCTCCGGCGTGCGGGCGATGCGCATGTGCGAGAAGACCTCGCCGCCCTTCTGGGCAAGGCCGGCCATGTCGATCAGGCCGACGCCCTTCTTCTCGAGGTGGCAGGCCATGCCGAGAATGGCGCCGACGGTGACGATACCCGTGCCGCCAACGCCCTCGATCAGCACGTTGTAGGTGTGGGCGAAGGAGGGGAGGGTCGGTTCCGGCAGGCCGGAAATGTCGGCGGCAACGCCGAGCGCCTTGCCGCGTTTCAGCTCCGCGCCGTGGACGGTGACGAAGCTCGGGCAGAAGCCCTTCACGCAGGAATAGTCCTTGTTGCAGGACGACTGGTCGATGGTGCGCTTGCGGCCGAACTCGGTGTCGAGCGGCTGGACCGAGACGCAGTTCGAGACGACGCCGCAATCGCCGCAGCCCTCGCAGACGGCCTCGTTGATGATGACGCGCTTGACCGGATCGGGGAAGGTCCCGCGCTTGCGGCGGCGGCGCTTCTCGGCGGCGCAGGTCTGGTCGTAGATCAGCACGGAGACGCCGGGGACGCCCGCCAGTTCCTTCTGGACGGCATCGAGATCGTCGCGGTGGTCGATGCTCGTGGCGACCGGGAATGAGATGCCGAGGCCCGCATATTTGCCGGGCTCGTCGGTGACGATGGCGATGCGCTCGACGCCTTCCGCGCGCATCTGCGCGGCGATCATCGGCATGGTCAGCCCGCCCTCGTGGCGCTGGCCGCCGGTCATGGCGACGGCGTCGTTGAACAGGATCTTGTAGGTGATGCTGACCTTGGAGGCGATGGCGAAGCGGATCGCCAGCGATCCCGAATGGTTATAGGTGCCGTCGCCGAGGTTCTGGAAGACGTGGCCGCGTTTCGAGAACGGCGCCTCGCCGACCCAGTTGGCGCCCTCGCCGCCCATCTGGGTGCAGCCCTCGGTGTTCCGGTCCATCCATAGCGCCATGTAGTGGCAGCCGATGCCGGCATAGGCGCGCATGCCCTCGGGGACCACGGTCGAGGTGTTGTGCGGGCAGCCCGAGCAGAAATAGGGGATGCGCGTCGCGATCATCGGCGTGGTTTTCAGCACGTCCTGCGCGGCCTTCAGGCGTGCGACGTTCTGGGCGATCTCCTCGACATGGCCGACATGTTTGAGGACGCGCTCGCCGATGCAGATGGCGACGTCGTTGGAGTCGAGCGCGCCGTGGACGGGGAACAGCCAGTTGCCCTCCTCGTCCCGCTTGCCGATGACGACCGGCTGTTCGGGATTGCCGTAGAGCTCCTCGCGGACCTGCACCTCGATCAGCGAGCGCTTCTCCTCGATGACGATGACGAGGTCGAGGCCATGGACGAAGTCGCGCAGCTCGCCGGGATCGAGCGGCCAGGGGCAGCCGATCTTGAACAGGCGGATGCCGAGATCGTTGGCCTTCACCTCGTCGAGGCCGAGCTCGTCCCAGGCCTGCCGGACGTCGAGATAGCTCTTGCCCGTGGTGATGATGCCGATCTTCGGCTTGCGACCGCCGGCCGTGATGATGCGGTTGATCTTGTTGGCCTTGACGAAGGCGAGCGCGGCGGCGCGCTTGTACATGTGCAGGCGGCGTTCCTGCTCGTGCCGGTCGTCGTTCGGGCGGATCGACAGGCCGCCCTCGGGCATCTGGAACTGGTCTTCGGTGGGGATGACCACCTTCACGCGGTCGATGGAGCCATCGATGACGCCGGTGGATTCCACCGTGTCCTTCATCACCTTCAGCGCCACCCAGCAGCCGCAATAGCGCGACAGCGCCCAGCCATAGAGGCCGTAGTCGAGAATCTCCTGTGCCCCGGCGGGGTTCAGGATCGGCATCATCACGTCGATGAAGTGGAATTCGGACTGGTGCGCGACCGTGGAGGATTCAGCCGTGTGGTCGTCGCCCATCAGGGCGAGCACGCCGCCATTCGGCGAGGTGCCGGCGAGGTTGGCGTGGCGGAACACGTCGCCGGAGCGGTCGACGCCAGGGCCCTTGCCGTACCAGACGCCGAAGACGCCATCGAACTTGCCCTCGCCGCGCATCTCGGCCTGCTGCGCGCCCCAGACGGCTGTGGCGGCAAGATCCTCGTTGAGGCCGGAGGTGAAGACGATGTCGGAGGCGGCGAGGTTGCGCTGCGCCTTGAAGAAGGCCTGATCGAGACCGCCGAGCGGCGAGCCGCGATAGCCGGAGACGAAGCCCGCCGTGTTGAGGCCGGCGAGCCGGTCGCGCTCCTTCTGCATCAGGCCGAGACGCACCAGCGCCTGGACGCCGGTGACGAAGATGCGCTTCTTCGTCAGATCGTACTTATCGTCCAGCGAGACGTCGTCGAAATTGATCGCATTGGCGAGTTCGGACGATGCGCCGTCGGTCTTGATGCCGTCGGTCTTGGCCATCGCGCGCTCCTCAAACCTCTGGGCGCCAAGGGCGCAGGTCCGGGAACCTGAAAAGCACCCATCTACTCAGATGGAATGCGTGGCCCCCAGGTCAAGAACGCTGTCACATTGGAATCGTTCTGTCGATTTCGTTCTCTGCGGGGCCGGCGCAACGAGATTGCGTAACAGCTTGACGAAACTTGTCTTCTTGCTGCGTCGCACAATAAAATCTCGCGCCTGCGAAACAGGCAATAGCCCATTTCGCGGTCAGACGGGGACGGCGAGCAGATCCTCGTGGCCGACATGGCAGGTGACGCCGGTGCGGCGCGCAGCAAGCCATGCATCGATGTCGATCGACGGGACGGTTCCGGTCTCGCGGACGGCGCCGGCAAAGCCGGCGACCAGCTCGCGGGCCAGCTCCGCGAAGTCAGACCCGAGGCGCCAGGGGCTGGCTGCCCGTTCGACGCGGTAGCCGGCGGCCGCGAAGGCGTCCGCCATGACCCCGGTCGCGCGCGGGCCGGCGGCGGGCCCGAAGCCCTTGTCGGTCGCCTGATGGGCGTGGAAGGCAGCGAGCATGGCGGCGTCGGCGGGATGCGGCGGCTCCCAGTGCTCGGTGCCGTCATAGGTCAGCACGGTGTAGAATGGCAGGCGCCGCTGCTTCAATGCGGCGGCGAAGGTGGCGATCCAGCTTTCCGAGACGAGGTCGAACAGGGCGGCCGCGGTGACGAGATCGGTGCTGGCCGGCAACACCTTGTCGAGGTCGCGCGTCAGATCGGCCTGCACGAAGGAGACGACGAGCGACTTGCCCCTTTTCGACAGGTGCAGCGCCTCGCCGTCCGCGCGGCTCGAATCCGCCCATGCCGCCAGCCGGTCGCGGGCGGCGGCGAGCAGGTTCGGGTCGTAGTCGACGAGACGCCAGTTCTGGCTGTCGGGCAGCGCGGCCCAGGTGCCGCGCAGGTTCGACCCCGCGCCACAGCCGAAATCGACCACGCTGATCGCCGTGCGGCCGGCGAAATGCGCGGCGAGCTTCGCGAGCAGTTCCTGCGAGCGCGCGGCGTGATCGGCCGGCTCGCGCAGGGCCAGCCATTCCGGCGAGAAGCTCATGCGACCTGTCCCTTGTGAGAGCCTTTGCCGGGCCGGCCGGCGCCGATCCGCGTGAGGACGGCGGCAACGATCCGCGCCGTGTCGTCCCAATGGGGCAGTTTCCGACCCGCCGCCCACGAAGCGTCCGCGAGCCGGTTCAGCAATGCGTCGTCGCCGAGCGCGCGGGCAATGGCCGCCCGCAGTTCCGCCGCATGGCCGGGCGGAACCTTGAGCGCCGCGGCATCGGGCACCGTCTCGGCGGCGGCCCCACCGGTGGTCGCGACGATGGGCAGGCCGCGCGCCATGGCCTCGGCCAGAACCATGCCGTAGCCCTCGTAGCGGGAGGGCATGACGAAGAGATCAGCGCGGCCATAGAGGCCGGCGAGGGCCTCGTCGGAGAGCGAGCCGGCGAAGCTGATGCGCTGCGCCAGCCCGTTCCGGTCGATCGCCCGGCGCGCGGCCTGGTAGGCCGGGGCATCGCGGTCGGTGGCGCCGACGACGACGAGTTTCCACGGGAGGTCGACGAGCTCGCCGAGGGCGTCCATCAACACGTCGTAGCCCTTGCGATGGGACACGGCGCCAACGGCGAGGATCAGCTTCCCGGGGCCGCCCGAGCCCGTCGCGCGGGGGGCGGGATCGGTGCCGGGCTCGGCGACGGTGATCCGGTCCGGCTGGACGTCGTAGTCGTCGACGAGCGTGCGGGCCGTCACCCGGCTCGTCGCGATCACCGCTGCCGCATGGGTCAGCGCAACGGTTTCGCTATGCCGCAAATGACCCGCGGCCATGGCCCCGATGCCGCTTTCGAGCGCCAGCGGATGATGGATCAGCGCGACGATGGGGCAGCGGATCGAGGCGCAGATGCTCTCGGGCAGGGCGCCATAGGCGAGGCCGTCCGCCAGCAGAATGCGGTCCGGCGGCAGCGACACCAGCGCGCCGGCGGTGCGCAAAAGGTCGTCGTCGGAGGGGGTGGGGAACGAGGCCGGGAGGGCGAGATGATCGAGCGCGACGCCGTGGGCACCGACCCTCGCCAGGACCTCGCGGTCGTAGCGATAGCCGCCTGTCGGGGTGGCAATATCCCCGGGAATGGCGAAGGCCGCTGATATCATCGGCGTCTCGTCATCGGCGCTTCACGGTAGCGAGCCCTCGAAGGCGGCGCGGGCGAGATCGTGCTCGTGCAGGGTCACGCGGATCTTGGCGAGACCGTCGGCATCCTTGCCGAGCGCGCCGGCCTTCGCCGCCTCGATCATGCAGTCGAAGACATATTTGCAGAGGAATTCGGTGGTCGTGAGCTTGCCCTTGAATTCCGGCAGCGTGTCGAGATCCTGATAGGCGAGGCGCTTCAGCGCGTTCGACAGGGCATCCAGCGCCGCGCCGATATCGACCACGACATTCTCAGCGGTCAGCTTCTCGCGGAAGAAGGCGACATCGACCACGAAACTCGCGCCGTGCTTGCCCTGCGCCGGTCCGAAGAACGGATCGGGCAGCGAATGGGCGATCATGATGCGGTCGCGGACCTCGACGGAATACATGGATGCGGCTCCGGTCAGTATTTGACGGCGGTCATGAGGCCGGGCGCGCCCGGCGTCAGGATGCGTGGCAGTTCGGCGGGGAGGTCGGCGAAGGCGACCTCGGCCGTGATGAGCTGGTCGAGCCGGTCGTCGGCGAGCAGCGCGACGGCCTTTTCAAGCCTCCGCTTGTACGTCCAGCGCGGCCGTCTGGATGCGGCGACCATGCCGACCTGCGACGAAATCAGCTTCAGCCGCTTCGCGTGGAAGGCAGCGCCGAGCGGCACGACGGGATCGCTGTCGCCGAACCAGGAGAGCTCGACCACCGTCGCCTCGTCGCCGCAGCAGGCGAGCGCGCAGGCAAGGCCCGCCGAGGTCGCGGAGGCATGGAAGGCGATGTCGCAGTCGCCGGGGCCATCGAGGGGTTTCGAGAAGCGGACGCCGAAGAGCTCGGCGAAATGCCGGCGGGCCGGATCGAGATCGACCAGCGTCACATCGGCGCCGGGCAGTTTCGAGACGATGTAGGTGACGAGCAGGCCGACCACGCCGCCGCCGACCACGACGATGCGGTCGCCGGGGCCGGCGCCCGAATCCCAGACCGCGTTCAGCGCCGTTTCCATATTGGCCGCGAGGATGGCGCGTCTGGCCGGCACGTTCGCGGGTACTTCCACCGCCGATACGCGGTCGGTGGGAACGAGGAGGCGGTCCTGATGCGGCCCGAGCGTGAAGATGGTCTTGCCGGCCAGCGCCTCCGGCCCGTCCTCGACCGTGCCGACGGCGCAGTAGCCGTATTTGACGGGGAAGGGGAATTCGCCGTCCTGAAGCGGACAGGCCATGCGCTCCCGCTCCGGCGCAGCCATCAGGCCGTTGAACACCAGCCGTTCCGTGCCCCGGCTGATGCCGCTATAGAGCATGCGGACGAGAGCATCGGCCGGACGGCGTTCATCCAGCGTTTCATCGCGCAGTTCTACCTTGCCGCGCGAGGCATACCAGAGCGCACGTGCCGCCGAGGCCATGTCGAACCCACTTTCTGCGCCGCCCGCCGGGCGACGGAGGTTTGCGAATGAACGATCTCACCCCGTTTCCGGCGCAAGGCGGCACGCTGCCGCCCAACGGCTCTACGACGCCGGCGGGTATCCAGTCCACGGCCGAATTGCGGAAGCGGCGCTGGATCGTGCTGGCGCTGAACGTGGTGACGTGGTGGCTTCTGAACGCGGCGGCCTGGTCGATCCTTGGTTCCGGCGGCTGGACCATCGTCGATATCGTCCTCGCGCTCTGCTTCGCCATCGCGACTCCGTGGACGGTGCTCGGCTTCTGGAACGCGCTGATCGGCCTGTGGGTGCTGCATGAATTCGACGATCCGCTGGCCGAGGTCGCGCCCTTCGCGAAGGCCGGCGACAGCGACACGCCGCTGACCGTGCGCACCGCCGTGTTCATGACGCTGCGCAACGAGGACCCGGAACGGGCGATCGACCGCCTGAAGATCGTCAAGGACAGCATCGACCGGACGGGGCAGGGCGGCCAGTTCGACTATTTCATCCTTTCAGACACCAACCGTCCCGACGTCGCCGAGCGCGAGGAGCGCGCCGCCGCCGCTTTTGCGGCCGAGGCGGGCGGCGACCGCGTCGTCTATCGCCGCCGCACCGACAATGCCGGCTTCAAGGCCGGCAACGTCCGCGACTTCCTCGATCGGTGGGGCGCGCGCTACGAGCTGATGCTGCCGCTCGACGCGGACAGCCTGATGTCGGGCCAGACCATCGTCCGGCACGTCAGGATGATGCAGGCCTATCCGAAGCTCGGCATCCTCCAGAGCCTCGTGGTCGGCATGCCTTCCGCGTCGGCCTTCGCGCGCGTCTTCCAGTTCGGCATGCGGCAGGGCATGCGCTCCTATACGATGGGGCAGGCGTGGTGGGTTGGTGATTGCGGGCCGTTCTGGGGCCACAATGCCCTCGTCCGCATCAAGCCGTTCATGGAGCATTGCCACCTGCCGATGCTGCCCGGCGAGCCGCCGCTCGGCGGGCATATCCTCTCGCACGACCAGGTCGAGGCGACCTTCATGCGCCGCGCCGGCTACGAGGTGCGCGTGCTGCCGGAGGAGGAGGGGTCGTGGGAGGAGAACCCGCCGACCATCCTCGAATTCTCGCGCCGCGACGTGCGCTGGTGCCAGGGCAACATGCAATATCTGAAGCTGCTGGATCAGCCGGGGCTGAAGCCGATCAGCCGGTTCCAGCTCGTCTGGGCGATCCTGATGTTCGTCGGCGTGCCCGCCTGGACGCTGATGATCGCGCTCTCGCCGTTCCTCGCGTGGCACGGGCCGAGCCGGGCGGCCTTCCCGGTCGGCTTCGCGATCACGGTCTATATCGCCTTCTTCCTGATGTACCTCATGCCGAAGATCGCCGGGTTCATCGACATCCTGATCACCGAGGGCGCGACGGATCGCTATGGCGGGCGGGCACGGTTCCTGACCGCCGCGGCCATCGAGCTCGTCTTCTCGTTCCTGCTCGGCGCGCTGACCTCGTTCCGCATCTCCGTGTTCATGATCGGGCTGGCTTTGGGCAAATCGGTCACCTGGGGCGGCCAGCAGCGCGACGCCATGGCGCTGACATGGCGCGAGGCGTGGGACGCCTTCTGGCCGCAAATGGCCTTCGGCTGGGCGGTGTTCGGGCTTTTGTGGCTGGCCTCGCCCGCCGCCGCCTACTGGTCGCTGCCTTTGACGGCGGGCTTCCTGATCGCGGTGCCCTTCGCGGTGCTGACCGCATCGCCCGCCCTCGGCCGGTTCTTCGTGCGACGGAAACTCTGCGGAATCCCCGAGGAGTTCGAGACGCCGGCCGAGATCGCGGCGGCAAGGGCGCGGGGCTGACATGGATCTTGCCCAGCGCATCGCCGAAGCCGTCGCCGTCGCGCGGTCGGTCGTCACCTATCACGGCGACCCCGCCAAGAACGCCGCCATGGACGCGCTCTATGCCGGTTTCGTGAAACCGGGCGATCTCGCCTTCGACATCGGCTCCCATGTCGGCGACCGTGTCGCGAGCTTCCGCCGCCTCGGCGCCAGTGTCGTGGCGCTGGAACCGCAGCCGGGGCCGGCCGGCGTCATCGCGCGCCTGTTCGAGGGCGACGGGCAGGTGAGGCTGGTTCAGGCGGCCTGCGGCGCGACCGAGGGCGAGATCACCTTGAGGGTGAATACGGCCAATCCGACGGTGACGACCGCCTCGGCGGCCTTCGTCGCCTCGGCCGATGGCGCGGAGGGCTGGCAGGGGCAGGTCTGGGACCGCGAGATCGTCGTGCCGTGCCTGACGCTGGACCGGCTGATCGCCGACCACGGCATGCCGGCCTTCGCGAAGATCGACGTGGAGGGCTTCGAGGCCGACGTGCTGGCGGGGCTGTCGCAGGCGCTGCCCGCGCTGTCCTTCGAGTTCACCACCATCCAGCGGGATGTCGCCTTCGCCTGCCTCGACCGGCTCGCGGCGCTCGGGCCCTATCGCTTCGATGTCGCGCTGGGCGAGAGCCAGAGCCTGACTTTCGGCCGGTTCGTGTCGAAGGACGAGATAGCCGCGCATCTCGCCGCACTTCCGCACGCCGCCAATTCCGGCGATGTCTATGCCGTGATCGCCGGGGATTGATCTCATGCGCCTTGCCGCCCTTGCCGCCGGCCTCCTGTTTGCCGCCAGCGCCCATGCCGCGTCCCTCGACGGCCTACCGGTCGAGATCACCAACACGTCCGAGCCGGTGCTCTGCGCCGAGAAGGACAATGTCACGCTGAATCTGACGAATCCCGAGGTCCGCGCCTTCCGCATCGAGGCGGCGCATCCCGCCTATATCGGCTCGCTCGCGGTGGACCGCTTCGCGCCCGACTGGACGGCGTGCCCGATGAAGGAGGAGGCGCTGGCCCAGCCCATGCCGCAGCGGATCACGCTCTACGAGACGGTGGAGTGGCAGGTGGTCGGCTATCGCGAGCAGGGCTTCTGGCGCGCCTCCGATACGACCGTGACCGTGGGCGAACGCACCGAGCGCAACATCCACCTGATCCAGATCTGGTACCGCTTCCAGGACCGCGCCGAGGAGGTGCTGGTCCTCTATCCGATGGATGGTTACTGGCGCGCCCGGCCGCTGCCGCCGTCCAACCTGCGCTGGACCGCCTATGGCTCGTCGTTCCTGATCGGTCCGGTGGTGGTCGAGGGCCGGCCGATCGTGAAGATCAGCCGCGTCGCCTTCGACCCTGCAATGAAGACCTTCACGCTGACCTATCCGGACGGCAATGCGGCGACCGTCCGGCTCTCGACGCTCAATCAGGAGCTGATCGGCCTCGACGTCGCCTTTGCGCGGCCGGTGACCGGCGCGCCGTTCGCGGCGCTGCGCTCGATGTATGTCACCGAGTTCAATGCCGATGTCGCGCGCATCGCCGTGCGCGAGAGGGACGCGCCCGGCTGGCGCGAGGAGGCGATCATGCCGTTCCGGCGGGCCAATGCGACCGATCTCTGGGCCGGGCGTCTCGTCGCCTCGCGCCACAATACCTCCGCCCCGGACATGGTGTTCAACGCCTTCCGCGCGGCGCCGCCGCCGCTGCCGCCGGCCGTGATCCAGAAATGACGAACGACATGCCCGAGCCGGACGGTCTCGCCGCGATCCTCCGGCGGATCGCCATGACCGCGGTCCTGTCCGGCAGTCTTGGTCTTGCCCTCTATGCGGGCGTCGCGGCCGCGTCGGGCCACCCGGCGGCGCCCTTCGTCATCGCGATCCTGCTGGCGGCGCCGCTGGCCGGCCTGACGCTCTGGCAGGTCCTCGACGGCTGGCGAAAGGGCGAGTTCGCGGTCTGGCGCGAGATGGTCGCGCGCGGCGACAGGCCGGGATCGTACTGGTTCAACATGGCATGGTTCGCGCTCTGCGGCGTCGCGCTGGCGGCCATCGTGCTCTGGTGCGCCTGGAAGCTGCTGACATTGCCGGCCCAGGGCTAGAGGCGGTACATTTCCGCTCACCCGGCGTTCAGCTTTGTCGCGCTAGATGAGCGCGCATATCAGTCCACGAGGTCTCCTTCATGGTTCGTCGCATTCGCAAGGCCGTGTTTCCGGTCGCCGGTCTCGGCACGCGCTTCCTGCCCGCCACGAAGGCGATCCCGAAGGAAATGCTGACCGTCGTCGACCGCCCGGTGATCCAGCACGTGGTGGACGAGGCCCGCGAGGCGGGGATCGAGCATTTCGTCTTCGTCACCGGCCGCAACAAGCAGGTGATCGAGGATCATTTCGACAAGGCTTTCGAGCTCGACACGACGCTGGCCGCGCGCAACAAGACGTCGCAGCTGGAAGAGCTGAAGCGCGATCTGCCGTCCGCCGGCGCGACCTCTTTCACCCGCCAGCAGGAGCCGCTGGGCCTCGGCCATGCGGTCTGGTGCGCGCGCGACATCGTTGGCGACGAGCCCTTCGCCCTCTTGCTGCCGGACATGCTGCACCTCGCCAAGGCCGGCAGCAAAGGCTGCATCGCCGCGATGATCGAGGCCTACAACGCCACCGGCGGCAACTATATCGCCGGCTACGAGGTGCCGGACAGCGAGACGCATCAGTACGGCATCATCGGCAAGGGCAAGCCGGCCGCGGCGGGCGCCTATGAGATCGGCGAGATGGTCGAGAAGCCGCCGAAGGGCACCGCGCCCTCGAACATCGCGATCTCCGGCCGCTACATCCTCCAGCCGGACATTTTCAGGATTCTCGAGACCCAGGAGCGCGGCGCAGGCGGCGAGATCCAGCTCACCGACGGCATGCTGAAGCTCAAGAACCAGCAGCCGTTCTTCGGCTTCACCTTCGACGGCGAGATTCACGATACCGGCACGAAGCTCGGCTTCCTGACCGCCAATCTCGCCTATGCCATGCGCCGCGACGACCTGTCCGGCCCGCTGAAGGCGGAGATCGCGCGGCTGGCGAAGGGCTGATTTCCGGAGAGTTTGGAAGGGGGCCGGGTGCTCGACGTCCGGCCCCCTTCCGCTCAACCCGGCTTGCTGGACAGGTCGCCGGGGAGAAGTCTCGCTTCGGCTCGCTAGTGCACCAGCACCGCTCCGTCGCATCTAAGGCCAAGACCCCAGACGTCGGCCTGACCGAGGCCGATGCCGAGCGTGGCCAGAACCTGGTTGATCAACTGGTCGAGCGAGGGCGTCGCGGTGTTGACGATCCCGACCACCGTGCCCTCGACCGCGCCGGGCAGGCCAAGCCCCAGGCCAAGCAGTTCCACGTCCAGCGACAGATCGGCGATGAGCCGCATCAGCAGCGAGCGGGTGAAGTCGGTCGTGCCGACTGTTTTCTTCGTCCGCCGCGCGATCTCGGCCATCGAGAAGGTGACCGGCTGCGGGGCCATGTTGGTGACGGTCGCATGGGCGCGGCCACGCACCTTCAGCAGCAACGTATCGACGAGCGCGGCCGGCGTTGCGGTCGGCGGCGTCCGGAAATTGATGAACTGCGCGGCGGGAACGTCGCCGATCCAGGCGTCGACCACGGCCGGCGTCACGCCGAGCGTCATGGTCGAGAAGGAGGCGTCCGGGAAGCCGCACTGGATGGCCGTGAGCCGTGCTGTCGCCGAGGCGATCTCGACGTAGAGCGGCAGGTTGACGGAGGCGATGTTGCCGGTCCCGAGCAGCCTCGCCGTGAGGATGAGGCGCGTCTGCGCGGTGTGGACGCTCGCGCCGATGGCGCTGACCGTCACCCAGCTCGTGCCGACCGGCCGTTCGCCGATGGCGAGTTTGAGAGACGCGGAGGCGATGCCGGGCAGGTTGGCGCCGAGCGCCACCTCCACCTGGCGCGCGCCATTGGCGATCTGCGCCGCGGCGGTCGCGAGGTCCAGGGCCGAGACCGCGACGCCGGCCGCCGGCGCCTGTCCCACCGGGATGGCGCCGTAGGGGCCGACATTGACCAGCGAGGACAGCGGCATGGTCGTCGTCGTGCCGCGCAACCCTAGCGCGATCTGGCCGAGCGCCCGGCTCGCGGTGGTCGGCGCGCCGGCAGGCCCCAGCGTGCTCGCCGCCATGGCGCCAACGACATCGACGAGCTTCACGTTGGAGGCGAGCAGCTGGTCGTAGGTCGCGGCCTCGATGCGGGTCTGGCGCGCCAGCGCGGGAAGGAACTGGAACAGGTCGATGCGGGCGTCGGCGAGAGCCTGATAGTCCATGACGGAGAGCGAGGCGCTGGTGCCGAGCAGCGCGCCGAGCAGATTGTTGAGCAGCCCGCCGTCGAGCGCCAGCAGGCGCGAACCGATGGCGAAGGCGGCGAACGAGGTCGTCGCGGCCGTGGCGGTGGTGCGGATGGCCATGGCCCGCTGGCCGGTCAGCATGCGGGCGAACAGGAACTCGCTCTCGGTATCGAGCGTGACCCGCGCGGCATTGGCGCCGGGCCCCGTCATCGGCCGGAAGCGGTGTGCCGCCGGCACCGAGGCATCCGGCGTGTAGAGCCCCGTCTCCACCCCCACCGTGGTTCCGTCGGGCAGAGCGTTGCGCGCGGTCGTGGCGGTCGCCGCGCGTGCGGCACGGGCCATGTCGCTCGCGGCGGCGATCGCGGCGAGGTCGGTGACGCTCTGGGCGCGCCGCCGGTCGACGGAGACCTTGCCGAGATCGACGCTGAGGGCCGCGAACCCCATGATGGCGATGGTGGTGCCGGCCGAGATCACGGCGACGGAGCCGCGCCGGTCCTGCCGGAACTGTCGAAGGCGCATGCGCATCGCGACCTCCAGTCAGTAGCCGCCGCGCTGGATCGCCGCGGAACGGACGATCTGCGGCGGCGGCATCGGCACGAAGTTGGGGAGCTGGAAGATGAACATGCCGGCGGCGTCGTAGCGCAGCCGAACGGAGAAGGTGGCAGTCAGTGAATCGGTCGTCGCCTGTTCGACCACCAGTCTTGCCGGCTCGATGAGGATATAGGCGCCGACATGGTTGCGGATATTCGCCTCGGCGAGGGTCACGCGTTCGGCGTCGCTCAAGCCCCCGATCGAGGCGCGGGCGGCTTCGGCCGCGAGCTGCTGGACGCTGTGGACGACGCTGAGATAGGCGCCGAAGGTGATGATGCCGAAGACGATCATCAGGAAGACCGGGATGATGATCGCGAACTCGACCGCCGCCGCGCCATCGTTGCGCGTTCCGAGGTCATGCCAGCCTGTCGCAAGCCGTGTCATTCAACGATTATGCACGGTAAGGTTGAATAAAGCACTAATATGGGCAATATCTCACATTTTGTTCCTATTCAGTCATTGGCGGCGATGGTGGGGAGGAAGCGTCAGCGCTGGAGGCGCAGGCCCAGCAGCACGACATTGGCCGAGTAGCTCTGGCCGGCCTGGTTCGAGAACAGCGCCTCGCGGCGCACCTCGCCCCGGATCTGCATGTTGCGCGAGGCGCGATAGACGAGATTGACCGAGGCCACCATGCGCTGGTCGACGCGCGTCGTGCCCTGATAGATGTCCTGCCCGTAGGCGAGCCGCGCGGTGCCGATCAGCCAGCGCCGGAACGAATGCTCCAGCTCCACCGCGACGTCGCGGCGCTGGAGGCCGGACGCGCCGGTGGTGAAGCTCTCGTCGATGATCGACCTGGCGGTGAGGCGCACGGTGGTCAGGGCTGTCGGCGTCCAGGTGAGCGCCGCGTCGAAGACGGGAACGCGGATGTCGCCGAAGGTCGGTTCGCGATTGTCGCGGATCAGGTAGCCGGCGGAAATCTCGCCGGTGATCAGGCGCGTCAGCTCGAAGGTCGAGCCGATGCGGTAGGTGGTCGCCGTCGAGCCCTGCAACGTGCCGCCCGAGGAGACGAGGCGGTCGAAATGGCGCTGCTCGATTCCCGCCTCGACGAAGGGACGCAGCCCCGGCGTCGCCTCGTAGGAGACGCGAAGCCGGCCGCCATAGGCGTTGTAGTCGCGCTCGGCCTGCGGGATGACCGCGCCGGCATTGGTGACGGCATCGTCGTGGGTGTAGCGGTCGAACGTGCCGCGCAGCGAGACCTGCAAGCGGCCGATGTCCTGCACGAGCCTGGCGGAGGCGCCGAACTGGCGGATCAGCGGCAGGTTGCGCAGGCCGTCCGGGGACGATGGCAGGTTCGACGAGCCCGGCGAGGTCGCGGTCAGGTTGTGGCGGGCCTCGGTTTCGATCCGCGTGTCGCGCGAAACGTCGATCCGGCCGGTGGCGACGGCGTTCAGGTCGGGCCGGTTGACGCCGGGATCGGAGAAATAGGCCGAATAGGTGCCGCGGATGCGGGCGGTGAGCTCATGACGCGACCAGTCCGAGCGCGCCTGCAACTCACCGTAGGACTGGGTGAACAGCGAGCCCTGCCCGCCGGACGGCAGGCGGCGCGGATTGGAATCGTAGCCGAGCGTGGCATCGACCGTCGGCGTCACGATGAAGGTGCCGACGCGCAGGCCGGCGGGCGCGAACGGGTCGGCCTCCTGTTGCGGCCGGCGATCATAGGAGATGACCTCGCCGGTGCGCGGATCGATGATCGTGTTGCGGCCGAGGGGATTGGCGTTGGGCAGCACCCGGCCTGCCGGCTGCTGGCTGCGCTCGGTGACGATGGGCACGTCGACGGGACGGCGCGGCTGGACCGGCACGGCGACGCCGCGCAGACCCCGGTCGAGCGCGCGACCGTCGTCGCGGCCCGGCGCCAGCTGGCTCGGCGCGCGCGCGGAAGGGGCGGTGGTGGTGAAAGTGCGCAGGCCGACGAGGCGGCCGGTCTGGCTCGCTGCCGGTTCGGCCGGCCGGCGTGGCATCCGCCCGGTCCGGCGGCTCGCCATCGGGGCGGGCTGGGATGTCGGGCGGCGGGCGGCCGCGCTGTCGGGCGGCGGCGGCGCGACGCCGGCATCCGGCGCGAGGGGGGCGGGGCGCGCGGGCGTCGCGGTCCAGGGCGCGCGGCGCGACTGCGCGCGCTCGGCATCGCGCTGCGCGCCGAGAGTGCGCGCTGCCGCGGGCGCCGCCGGCCGGGTCGTGCGCAGTCCTGCCGCCTCCGCGTCGGTGCGCGGCTGCGCGGCCGGGGCGGGAGATTCGGGCTCGACCTGCGGCAGGCCCTGCCAGGCTTCCGTGCGAGACGTATCGTCCGAGGATGGGGCCGGCGGAATCGTGCGCAGCCGCTGGGCATGCGCCGACGCACCCGCCCAGCCAAGGACGAGCGCGGTGACGACGATACCGAGAATGCGGCGGGCGGCTCGGCCCACGATCGGCGGTTCCCCTGCTGAAATTCTCAACAAGAGGTAAAGAGCCGTGGTTAACAGCGGGTTGACGCCGGCATCGCACCTCCGCAGCGCGAGGGATGCGCCGCGAGAGCGGTCGTGTTAGACGGACGGCCTCCCCCCGAGCGAATTAGGTTCGATGTCCACGGATAACAGCCCGTCCAGCCCCCTTGCCTCGGCGCTCCGCACGCTCGCCGTGGAGGCCGCCGGGCTCGCGGCCCTGCAGGTGGGGCTTGCCAACGGGCTCGGCGAGCCCTTCGCGGCGGCCGTGGCGCGGCTGAAGGCCGCGAAGGGCCGAGTCATCGTCACCGGCATGGGCAAGTCCGGCCATGTCGGGCGCAAGATCGCCGCGACGCTTGCCTCCACCGGCACGCCCGCCTTCTTCGTCCATGCCGGCGAGGCGAGCCACGGCGACCTTGGCATGGTGACCCCCGACGACGTGCTGCTGGCGCTGTCATGGTCCGGCGAGACGGCGGAACTGCGCGACCTCGTCGCCTTCTCCCGCCGGTTCGGCGTCGGGCTCGTGGCGATCACGGCGGCGGCGGATTCCGCCCTCGGCAAGGCCGCCGACATCGCGCTCGTGCTGCCGCGCGCCGAGGAAGCCTGCCCGAACGGTCTTGCGCCCACCACATCGACGCTGATGCAGCTCGCCATCGGCGACGCGCTGGCCATCGCTCTTCTCGAGCAGCGCGGCTTCACCGCAGCCGATTTCCGCGACTTCCACCCCGGCGGCAAGCTCGGCGCGCTGCTGGCGCAGGTGCGCGACGTCATGCATTCCGGCGAAGCCCTGCCGCTGAAGCCCCTCGGCACGCCGATGGCCGACGTGCTGATCGAGATGACCCGCAAGGGTTTCGGCTGCTGCGGCGTCACCGATCCGGCGGGGCGCCTCGCGGGCATCGTCACCGACGGCGACCTGCGCCGCCATATGGCCGCCGACCTGCTCGGGCGACCGGTCGACGAGGTGATGAACCGCACGCCCAAGACGGCGCGGCCCGATCAGCTCGCCAGCGAGGTGCTGGAACTGGTCAACCGCACTAAGATCACCGCGCTCTTCGCGGTCGAGGACGGCCGCCCGGTCGGCATCCTGCACGTGCACGACCTGCTGCGCGCGGGTGTGGCGTGAGCGAGGAAACGGCCCGGCGCAGCGCCCGGCTCGGCATGGCGTCGATGACGCTGGCCATGGGCCTGTTCGCCTCCAACGACGCACTGGTCAAGGCGACGGCGGTCACCGTGCCGGTGGCGCAGACCATGGCCGTGAGAGGCCTGTTCGCGACCCTTGCCGTGCTCGCCTTCATCGCCGTCGCACGGCCGAAATCGGCCTTTTCCGGCGTTGCCAGCCCGCTCGTCACGCTGCGCTCGCTTTCGGAGGCGCTCGGCATCTTCTGCCTGATCGTCGCGTTCACGCGCCTGCCCATCGGCGACGTGACGGCGGTGTCGCAATCCGTGCCGCTGCTGCTGCTGCCGGCGGCCGCCATCGTCCTGAAGGAGCGGATCACGCTGGCGCAGTGGGGCCTGGTGCTGCTCGGCTTCTTCGGCATCCTCCTGATCGCCAAGCCGACAGCCGCCGGTTTCGATCCGACCATGGGTCTCGTGCTGATCACGCTGGTCTGCTTCGCTTTCCGCGACCTGACCGCCCGCCGCCTGCCGCTGAGCATCTCGAATACCGCGGTGACGCTCTCGACCGTCGGCGTCGTGATGATCATCGCCGCCGCCGTGGCAACCGCCCAGGGCTTCGTGCCGATGACCCGGCAGGAAGTGCTTCAGCTCGCCCTGTCCGGGGTCCTGCTCGCGGGCGGGCAGGCAGCCGTGATGCTCGCGTTCCGGCTCGGTTCGGTCGCCGACGTCGGGCCGTTCAACTATACCAAGTCGTTCTTCGCGCTGACCTTCGGCGTGGCGTTCTTCGGCGAGCGGCCGGACCTCATGACCTTTGCCGGCATGGGGCTGGTGGTCGTGTCCGGCCTCTGCGTCGCGCTTGGCATCGGCCGATCCAGAGGCTGAGGTCCCGTCACCCGCCGGCGAGGAAGCGCAGCGCGACGACACTGGCGACGCCGACGCCGATGACGCCGATCAGGGGCAGGCGCGTCGCCGCGAGGATCGTCAGCGCGCCGGCAATGGTCTCGGGCCAGCCGGTCGCCAGCAGGGTCGGCGCGATGACCGCCGTCAGCACGGCCGGCGGAATGGCATCGACCGCCGCCTTCGTGCGCCCGGTGGGGGCGAGCCGCCCGCCGATCATCAGGCCGCCGAAGCGGCAGGCATAGGTCGCGAGCGCCATGCCGAGAATGGCGGCGAGAGTGACCGGATCGAGGCTCATGCGGCCTTCTCCTCGTGCCAGAAGATCACCGCCGCCGCCATGCCGGCGAAAGCGCCGGCCAGGACGTGCCATGGCGAGCCGAAGGCGACGTAGGCCGCGGTCGCGGCGAGCGCGCTGGCGACCACCACGATGCCGTGATGCCGCGTCGTGACGAAGCCGGCGACGAGGCCGATGAAAATGGCGGTGAACGCGAAATCGGCGCCGAACCGCCTGGGGTCTCCGAGCAGCGGGCCGAGCACCGTGCCGGCCCAGGACCACAGTACCCAGTTGAGCCAGAACACCGCGCCCATCCCGAAGAAATAGGCGGCCGTGATGCGCCTGCGGGCCGCGCGTCGTTCGGCCAATGCCCAGTTCTCGTCGGCCAATACGTGGAAGCCGAGGAGATTCGCGGAGAACGGCAGATGGGCCACCTTCGGGGCGAGCGAGGCGCTCATCAGGATATAGCGGGCGTTGATCAGGAAGGTGGAGAGCACGAGTGCGGCGACGGGCACCGGGTTGGTCCAGAGTTCGATGGCCGCAAGCTGCGCGCCGCCGGCGAAGACCAGCGCCGAGGAGAGGGCCACCTCCAGCGGCGACAGGCCCTTGGACGTGGCGATGGCGCCATAGAGCAGGGCGATCGGCGCGGCGGCGATCATGGCCGGCGACAGTTCGACCAGCCCGTCGCGGAACTCGGACCAGGAATCGGTAGATATCTCGGACATGGCGCGATCATGTCAGGGCCTGCCGGCCGGCTCTTGAACAAAATCGACATCGACATCGACATCGACATCGACGGCGCGTTGCGCGGGGTGCGCGCCTCAGGCGGTGACGGCCCGCCGATAGGCTCCCGGCGTGACGCCGACCCGCGCCTTGAAGGCACGCGTGAGATGCGCCTGGTCGGCAAAGCCGACATCGGCCGCGACTTCCGCCGGCGCGGCGCCCGCCCGCAACCGATCCTGCGCGCGGCGCACGCGCGCATCGATGACATAGGCGTGCGGGGTGAGCCCCACCTCGCGGCGAAAGGCGCGGATCAGGTGATGGGTCGAGAAGCCGGCCGTGGCGGCCAGTTCGTCGAGCCGGAGATCCTCTGCATAGCGCGCCTCGATCAGCGCGCGCACGCGCCGGATCGGCCCTTCCTCGCGGCCCGGCGCAGCCTCGGGAATGTCGGCATGCAGGACGAGGCAGCGGGCATAGGCGCGCAGCAGCAACTCTTCGCCGGCGAGCCCGTCCGCTGACGATTCGAGCGCCCGGTGGGCGGCGCCGAACAGCCGCGCGCCCTCGGGATCATGAACCATGGGGGAGCGGAAGAACGGCGCGGCGGCGACCGGGCGGCCAGACACCGCCTCCGCCACCATCCGCATGAAGTCCTCGCCCGGATAGCTCATCCGGTAGGAGTAGCCGCCATCGACCGGCGCGCCGTCATGGACGTCCTGCGGCATGATGAAAATGATGTCGCCGGGGCCGGCATGGCCGCGGAAGCCGCGCGCGGAGACGATGTCGCGGCCCGTCTCGATGGTCCCGACGACATAGGTCTCATGGGTATGCGGCGGATAGACGTGGGTGCGGAAGGTGGCGGTCAGGCAGTCGATGCCGCTGAGCCGGCTGGCCGCGAAGAAGCGCGCCGTCTCGCCTTCGCCGAGCGGCATCATGCTCATTGCTTCCGGCTGCAGGGGCACGCCATCCATGGCGACGCTCTAGCATGGAACCGGTCCGGACCGGGCAGGAAATCGGGCCTCGCCGCCGGCTGCCGACACCTATCCGCCATTGGGCCGAGCCGACTCCCTCTTTCGTCCCCTTGATTTCGTCGACCGCGCGTTCAACTATCCGCCCATTCGCCGGCCAACGGCGGATTGCGGTCGCATGACGGTCGCAGCGAGCCCGGAAACCGGGCCGAACGAGGGAACGAAGACCGGCGCCCGCCAAGGGCTCCGGCGAGGTAACCAGGGAGGACGCCGGCCGTGGCAAACCACGCCGACGATCGCGCCGTTTCCGGCGCTCACGACACGTTCCCGAAACTGCTGGCGCTGAATGCGCAGCGGTTCGGGACGCGTCCCGCGACGCGCCACAAGGATCTCGGCATCTGGCATTCGTGGACCTGGAGCGAGGTCCGCGACATCGTCCGCCATTTCGCGCTCGGCCTGCGCGCGCTCGGCCTCAAGCGCGGCGACAAGGTCGCCATTGTCGGCAGCAACCGGCCGCGCCTCTACTGGTCGATGGCGGCGGTGCAGAGCTGGGGCGGCGTGCCCGTGCCGGTCTATGCCGACTCGGTCGCGGACGAGATGGCCTACGTGCTGGAGCACGCCGAGGCCTCCATCGCCGTGGTCGAGGATCAGGAGCAGGTCGACAAGCTGCTGTCGATCTCCGACCGGCTGCCGAAGCTGACCCACATCATCTATGACGAGGAGCGGGGCCTGCGCGACTACGACCATTCGCGCATGCACTCGTTCGAGCAGGTTCAGGCGAACGGCCGGGCGGCCGCGTCCGATCCGGCGCAGGCGAAGGCGCTGGATGACGAGATCGCCGCCAGCAAGGGCTCGGACCTCGCCATCATGCTCTACACGTCCGGCACGACCGGGCGGCCGAAGGGCGTGATGCTGTCCAACGACAATGTCATCATCTCCGCGCGGAACGGCGGCCTGTTCGACGGGCTGAACGAGAACGAGGAGACGATCGCCTATCTGCCGCTCGCCTGGGTCGGCGACAACATCTTCTCCTACGGCCAGTCCTATGTGCTGGGCTTCTGCGTGAACTGCCCGGAAAGCGCCGCGACAGTGGTCGAGGACCGCCGCGAGGTCGGCACGTCCTACGCATTCGCGCCGCCGAGGGTCTACGAGAACCTGCTGACCCAGACCATGGTGCGGATGGAGGATGCCGGGCCATTCAAGAAGAAGATGTTCCACTACTTCCTCGGCGTCGCGAAGGAGTGGGGCGAGAAGATCCTCAACAAGGAGCCGGTGCCGCTCGTCGCCCGGCTGAAATATGCGCTCGGCGAGGTGCTGGTCTACGGGCCGCTCAAGAACCGCTTCGGCCTGACCAGCATCCGTGTCGGCTATACGGCGGGCGAGGCCATCGGACCGGAGATCTTCCGCTTCTTCCGCTCGCTCGGCATCAACCTGAAGCAGCTCTACGGGCAGACGGAAGCCAGCGTCTACATCACCGCGCAGCCGGACGGCGAGATCCACGCCGACACCGTCGGCAAGCCGAACATCGATGTCGAGGTGAAGATCGCCGAGAACGGCGAGGTGCTCTACCGCTCGCCCGGCGTCTTCCTCGGCTACTACAAGGACCCCGAGAAGACCGCCGAGACCAAGACGCCGGACGGCTGGGTGCGCTCGGGCGATGCCGGGTTCTTCGATCCGAAGACCGGGCACCTCAAGATCATCGACCGGGCCAAGGATGTCGGCAAGCTCAGGTCGGGCGCGCTGTTCGCGCCGAAATACATCGAGAACAAGCTGAAGTTCTATCCGAACATCAAGGAGGCCGTGGCCTTCGGACAGGATCAGGACTTCGCCACCTGCTTCCTCAACATCGACCTGACGGCGGTCGGCTCCTGGGCGGAACGCAACAACGTCTCCTATGGCTCCTATCAGGAACTGGCGGGGCACCCCGAGGTCATCAAGACCCTCACCGCGCATGTCGACGAGGTGAACCGGTCGCTCGCCGGCGAGCCGATGATGGCGGGCGCGCAGATCCGCCGCTTCCTGATCCTGCACAAGGAACTGGACGCCGACGACGGCGAACTGACCCGCACGCAGAAGGTCAGGCGCGGCTTCATCGCCGAACGCTACGCGCCGCTGGTCACCGCGCTCTACGACGGCTCGAAGCGCGGCCATATCCGTACCGAGGTGACCTTCGAGGACGGCCGCAAGGGCGTGATCGAAGGCAATGTCGCCATCGTCGACATGCCGGCCCATGGCGCGGCTGAACCATTCCGGGAGGCGGCCGAATGAGGGCTCCGTCGGCAACCGACATCGCCGCGGGCGAGGTGATCCTGGCGGTCGAGAACGTCTCGCTCGGCTTCGGCGGCGTGAAGGCGCTGACCGATGTCTCCTTCGACATCCGCAAGGGCGAGGTGCGCGCCATCATCGGCCCGAACGGCGCGGGCAAGACCTCGATGCTCAACTGCATCAACGGCTTCTATCACCCGACCGAGGGGCGCATCACCTTCAAGGGCAAGACGCGCCCCAAGATGCGCCCGCACGAGGCGGCGGCCGGCGGCATTGCCCGCACCTTCCAGAACGTCGCGCTGTTCAAGGGCATGTCGACGCTCGACAACATCATGGCCGGCCGCACGCTGAAGATGAACAGGAGCTTCTTCTGGCAGATCCTGCGCCACGGCCCGGCCATGGACGAGGAGATCGAACACCGCAAGTTCGTCGAGGAGATCATCGACTTCCTCGAGATCCAGCACATCCGCAAGGTGCCGGTCGGCAAGCTGCCCTACGGCCTGCAGAAGCGCGTCGAGCTCGGCCGGGCGCTCGCCATGCAGCCGGATGTGCTGCTGCTGGACGAGCCGATGGCCGGCATGAACCTCGAGGAGAAGGAGGACATGTGCCGCTTCATTCTCGACGTGTCGAATCAGTACGGCACGACCATCGCGCTGATCGAGCACGACATGGGCGTGGTGATGGACCTGTCCGATCGTGTGGTCGTGCTCGAATACGGGCGCAAGATCGCCGACGGCACGCCGGACGAGGTGAAGCGCGACCAGCGGGTCATCGACGCCTATCTCGGCGTGGCGCACTAGCGCATTTTCAAGCGAAGTGGGGAGCGGTTCGCGTGAAGAAAGTGCGGAACAGCAAGAAGAGCGGGAGCGGACGATGACGGACGCCACCATCACCGCCCGCCAGGCCCGGCCGATCCCGAAATGGGCCGTCACCGCGGGCAGCATCGTCGCGGTCGTCGCCGCCATCGTGCTGGCCAATGCGGCCGGGCTGATGCCGAAAGGCTCGCTGCTGCACGGCGCGCTGATCAAGCCTTTCGTCGACATGGTCGATCTGCCGGACCTGTTCGTGCAGACCATCTGGGAGGGCTTTGTCGGCGGCGTGCTCTATGCGCTGATCGCGCTCGGCTTCGTGCTGATCTTCAAGGCGTCCGGCGTGTTCAATTTCGCGCAGGGGATCATGGTCGTCTTCGCCGGCCTCACCCTCGTCGGCGTCTACGAGAAATTCGCGAGCTTCGGCTTCACCGGCATGATCGCGGCCTATCTGGCCGTCATCGTCGCGCTCGGCGTCATGTTCCTGCTGGCGGTGGCGGTCGAGCGCGTGGTGCTGCGGCCGCTGGTCAACCAGCCGGACATCATCCTGTTCATGGCGACGTTCGGGCTCACCTACCTGCTGATCGGCCTCGGCGAGACGATCTTCGGCGGTTCGGCCAAGGTGATGATCGCGGACCAGCTGGGCCTGCCGAAGGGCGCCATCGACTTCGACATTCTCGGCGGGCGCGTGACGCTCCAGAAGCTCGACATCGCGGCGGCCGTCATCGCGGTGGCGATGATCGCGATGCTCGCCTTCTTCTTCCAGTACACACGGATCGGGCGGGCGCTGCGCGCGGTTGCCGACAGCCACAAGGCGGCTCTCTCGGTCGGCATCTCGCTGAACCAGATCTGGATCATCGTCTGGTTCACCGCCGGCATCGTGGCGCTGATCACCGGCATCATGTGGGGCGCGCGCTCGGACGTGTCGTTCGGCCTCCAGACCATCGCGCTGAAGGCGCTGCCGGTGCTGATCCTCGGCGGCTTCACGTCCGTCCCCGGCGCCATCGTCGGCGGCCTGATCATCGGCATCGGCGAGAAGATCGGCGAGTTCTACTGGGGCCCGCTGTTCGGCAACGGCATCGAGAGCTGGCTCGCCTATGTCATCGCGCTCGCCTTCCTGATGTTCCGGCCGCAGGGCCTGTTCGGCGACAAGATCATCGAGCGGATCTGAGGAGAAGCCCGTGTTCTATCGTGAAGCCGGCCAGTACAAGACGACCTACAAGGCCGACATGGCGGTGTTCCCGCTCGTGCAGGACCGCATCGGCATCATCGCCATTCTCGCCATCGCCTTCATCGGCGTGCCGCTGCTGGCGTCCGAATTCATCATCCTGTCGGTGATGGTGCCCTTCCTCGTGTTCGCGCTCGCCGCGATCGGGCTCAATATCCTCACCGGCTATACCGGCCTGATCTCGCTCGGCACCGGCGCCTTCATGGGGGTCGGCGCCTATGCCTGCTACAAGCTGACGACGATCTTCCCGGGCGTGAACATCATCGTCTGGATCGTCGTCTCCGGCTTCTTCTCCGCCGCCATCGGCGTGGTGTTCGGCCTGCCCAGCCTCCGGATCAAGGGCTTTTACCTGGCGGTCGCGACGCTTGCCGCGCAGTTCTTCCTGCAATGGTGCTTCGTCCGCATTCCCTGGCTCTACAACTACAATGCCTCGGGCGCGATCGAGGTGCCGGAGCGCACGCTGTTCGGCATCGCCATAACGGGCGCGCGGGCGACGCCGGAGGTGCGCTACCTTGTGCTGCTCTCCATCGTCGTCGTGCTCGCATGGCTCGCGTCCAATCTCGTTCACGGCCGCATCGGGCGCTCCTGGATGGCGGTGCGCGACATGGACATCGCCGCCGAGCTGATGGGCATCAAGCTCCTGCCGACCAAGCTGCTCGCCTTCGCGGTTTCCTCGTTCTACTGCGGCGTCGCGGGCGCCTGCATGATGTTTCTCTGGTACGGCGGAGGCGAGGCGAACGATGCCTTCAACGTCAATCAGAGCTTCAACGTGCTGTTCATGGTCATCATCGGCGGCCTTGGGAGCCTGATCGGCTCGTTCTTCGGCGCCTTCTTCATCTCGACCCTGCCGACGATCCTGAAGTTCGGCGTGCCGGCCATCGGCATTCCGCTCACCGGCGCCTTCGCCGAACATCTGACCCACGTGATGGTCGGCGCGCTGATCATCTTCTTCCTGATCGTCGAGCCGCACGGCCTCGCGCGCCTGTGGCAGATCGCCAAGCAGAAATTGCGGGTCTGGCCTTTTCCCTATTGAGGTCCGTCACGCGCCAGAACGAGACCCGCCGGCAAGGCGGGCACGAGACAACAAATCGCTCCGGGCACAACCCGGCCACCCAAGGAGGAACACCGATGAAAGCCTTCAAATGGACGATCGCGGCGGCCCTTGCCGCCGGCTTCGCCGCGGCGGCGCCCATGCCGGCTCAGGCGCAGGATACCGTCTTCATTCCGCTCCTGACCTACCGCACCGGCCCGTTCGCCTCGTCGGGCATCCCGATCGCGGACGGCATGCGCGACTACCTCGAAATGATCAACCAGCGCGACGGCGGCATCAACGGCGTGAAGGTGGTCATCGAGGAATGCGAGACCGGCTACGACACCAAGAAGGGCGTCGAGTGCTATGACTCGCTGCGCGGCCGCAGCCCGGTGGTGGTGAACCCCTATTCCACCGGCATCACGCTGCAGCTCATCCCGCGCGCGGCGGTCGACCGCATCCCGATGCTGTCCATGGCCTACGGCCTGTCGGCCTCGGCCGACGGCAACATCTTCCCGTGGATCTTCAACCCGCCGGCCACCTACTGGGACGGCGCCTCGGTGATGGTCTCCTACATGGCCCAGCGCGAGGGCGGCTTCGAGAAGCTGCGCGGCAAGACGCTCGGCCTCATCCATCTCGACGCGCCCTACGGCAAGGAGCCGATCCCGGTGCTGCAGGCCATGGCCGAGAAATACGGCTTCACCCTGAAGCTCTATCCCGTCGCCGCCGCCGACATGCAGAACCAGAGCGCCATCTGGCTCAACATCCGCCGCGATCGCCCCGACTACATCTACAATCAGGGCTGGGGCGCGATGAACCCCACCGCTGTTCGCGAGGCGATCCGCAACAACTTCCCGATCGACAAGGTGGTCGGCGTCTGGTGGGCCGGCGGCGACGACGACGCGCGCGCCGGCGGCGCACAGGCGGCGGGCTACCGTTCGCTGTCGTTCCACGCCGCAGGCACCAATTTCCCGGTGATCCAGGACATCCTGCGACATGTCGCGGACAAGAATCTCTCCCGCGTCGCCAATCGCGAGCGCATCGGCGAGAACCTCTACAACCGTGGCGTCTACAACTCGATGCTGATGGTCGAGGCGATCCGCCACGCCCAGCAGCTCACCGGCAAGAAGGTGGTCACCGGCGAGGACGTGCGCCGCGGCTTCGAGACCCTGAACATCACCGAGGCGCGGCTGAAGGAGATCGGCATGGAGGGCTTCGCGGCTCCCGTGCGGCTCAACTGCGCCGACCATAACGGCCACAACAACGTATTCGTGGCCCGCTGGGACGGCCAGCGCTACGTGCGCGACACCGACTGGATCTCGCCGATCCGCGATGTCGTGCGCCCGCTGATCGAGGACGCCGCGAAGAAGTATGCGGAAGCCAATGCCGGCTGGCCGCGCCGCACGGAGACCTGCGACCAGCGGTCGTGAGCCTCTGACAGAGAAACGGGGGCCGCGGCACGCCGCGGCTCCCGGCAAGTTTTACCCTCCTCTCGAGGGGGAGGGTCGGATTGCCGAGCGTGAGCGAGAGCAAGCCGGGTTGGGGTGAAGGCCCTGTCCTGAAGATATCGGTTTCATTCCACCCCTCCCCGCGCCTTGCGGCGCGACCCTCCCTCTCCAGGGGAGGGTGCAGCAGAGGCCCGTCATGACCGCCCAGACCCAGCCGACGCCTTCTGCCGAAGCCGCCAAGGACACGATCCTGTCGGTCAACAATATCGAGGTCATCTACGACCACGTCATTCTCGTGCTGAAGGGGGTGTCGCTGGTCGTGCCGCGCGGCGGCATCGTCGCCATCCTCGGCGCCAACGGCGCCGGCAAGACCACGACGCTCAAGGCCATTTCGAACCTCTTGCACGCCGAGCGGGGCGAGGTGACCAAGGGCTCGATCCTGTTCGAGGGCGAGGAGGTGCAGAGCCTCTCCCCCAACGATCTCGTGCGCCGTGGCTGCATCCAGGTCATGGAGGGCCGGCACTGTTTCGGCCACCTGACCATCGAGGAAAACCTTCTGACCGGCGCCTTCACCCGCCGCGACGGGCGCGGGGCGATCAAGGACGACCTCGACAAGATCTACGCCTATTTCCCGCGCCTCAAGGAGCGCCGCAATTCGATGTCCGGCTATACGTCCGGCGGCGAGCAGCAGATGTGCGCCATCGGCCGCGCGCTGATGTCGAAGCCGAAAATGATCCTGCTGGACGAGCCCTCCATGGGCCTGGCGCCGCAGATCGTCGAACAGATCTTCGACATCGTCCGCGACATCAATTCCAGGGAGGGCGTGTCCTTCCTGATCGCCGAGCAGAACACCAACATGGCGCTGAAATACGCCACCTTCGGCTACATCATGGAGACCGGGCGCATCGTCATGGACGGCGATGCCGCGTCGCTGCGCGAGAACGAGGACGTCAAGGAGTTCTATCTCGGCGTCGCGGAGGGCAACAAGAAGAGCTTCCGAGAGGTGAAGAGCTACAAGCGGCGCAAGCGCTGGCTGGCGTAGGCGGTAGCTGCCATTTGCTTATTTCTTAGTTGACCTATTTTTGAAGAACCTCTCCATCGTCCCATCGTCTACCGTGTGGAAAGCGTGAATTTTAGCCTCGTTGACTTCAAGAAATCTCTTTGCCCCCTCAGTGCCGTTTGCACTAATGCCATAGCCCTCGCTATCGTGGATAATTCTGATCTCGAAGCCCATTTGTTTGATCGTTTCAAGACCGTCAATGATCTTCCATCGCTTGGAATGCAGAAAGCGTTCTAGGCGTTGTGCCGCTTTTCGAGTGCTGCTTGCCTCTCTCGTTCCGGTCAGTTCGTCGCAGCAATCTGTTCCTACTTCCATCATCCCCCAATTTGGGTGACCTATATGGAAGACATAGCGGATGTCGTTCCCGCAGCGATCACACTCTCCAGACAAGTCGCCGAGGTCTTCATCGCAGTAGAAGTCCCAGCCGTAGTCAGGGCGTATTTTTCCGTGCTGCATGGCGTGGCATTTTTTGCAAAGCGTTCGGCAGTGCTGAGCAGGTGCCTCCCACGGCTTCTGTCCATTCACGTAGATCTCGTGGTGAACCTGTAGGCCTTTGCCAGTGCTGCTTTCCTTGCCGCAATCGACACACTTCCAGCCGTCAGATTCAAAAATTTGCTGACGAAAAGTCAGCCACTCTTTCGTTCGATACTGGTTCACCATGATGCTGCCCCACAGCGTTACTGGCTAGGCGGACCCAACGCTTCTACATAGTCAACATGCCCGTTCTCATCATTCTCGGCATCCTGGCCTTCCTCGCGCTGATCTTCGGTCCGCAATTCTGGGTCAAGGCCCAGATGAAGCGGCATTCGGCTGAGCGCGCCGACTTTCCCGGCACGGGCGGCGAACTGGCGACCCATCTTCTGGATCGGGCCGGCCTCTCGGGCGTGAAGGTCGAGGTCACCGATGCCGGCGACCATTACGACCCCATCGACAAGGTCGTCCGCCTGTCGCCCGACGTGCATGGCGGCCGCTCGGTGACAGCGGTCGCGGTCGCCGCCCACGAGGTCGGTCATGCGATCCAGCACCGCGACGGCGACCCGCTGCTGGTCACCCGCATCCGCATGGCGGGCGGCGCGCAAAAGCTGGAAGTGGCGGCGGCCGTGCTCTTCGCCACCGCGCCGCTGGTGCTCGCCTTCGTCCATTCCATGCCGCTGGTGATCCTTCAGATCGTCGTGGCGCTGGCGCTGCTGGCCTCGCGGCTCGTCATGCACCTGATCACCCTGCCGGTGGAGTTCGACGCGAGCTTCGGCAAGGCGCTGCCCATCCTCGACCAGGGCGGCTACCTGCCACCCGGCGACCTGCCGGCGGCGAAATCCGTGCTGCGCGCGGCGGCGTTGACCTATGTCGCGGCCGCATTGGTCACATTGCTCGACCTCACCCGGATCATCCGCGTCTTGCGCTGAACCCTGTCAGCCGGCATCACTGGCGGATGAGCACCGCCATTCTCGATCGCTGGTATGCCGCCATCCGCGCCGGCGATGCCTCCGCCCTTGCCGCCGTCACCACGGACGACGTGACCGTGCGCTGGAACGGCCCGCCGGGGGTCGTGCCCTGGGCCGGCGCATGGGAGGGCCGGACGAAGGTGCTGACTTTCTTCCGCCGCGTCGCGGAACATCTCGACGTGCTCGCCATCGAGACCGTCCACCGGATCGAGGCGGAGGGCAGCGTCGCCATCGTGCTGAAGGGCCACTGGCGGGTGAAGGCGACGGGCGAAGAGCTGCACGTGCGCGCCGCGAACATCTTCCGCTTCGAGAGCGGGTTGGTCGCCGCCTACGAGGTTTACCCCGACAGCTATGCTTTCGCGAAGGCGCTGGCCAAGGCGTGAGCCTCTAGAGACTCACGCCGAGCTTCTTCACCCAGGCGAGCCCGGCCTCCATGTCGCCGCGCGGGCGGTATTCGGCGCCGACCCAGCCGCCGTAACCCTTGGCGTCGAGCCTTGCGAAGATGGCGCGGAAGTCGATCTCGCCCTCGTCGGGTTCCGCGCGGCTCGGCACGGCGGCGATCTGGACATGGCCGATCATCGGCCACCACGCGTCGAGATTGGTCAGCACGTCGCCTTCGGCAATGCCGACGTGATGCACGTCGAACATGATCTTGACGTTCGGCTTGCCGACGCGGGCGATCATCTCGCCGGCACCGCGCAGGGTCGAATAGAAATAGCCGGGCGAGGCGCGCGGGTTCAGCGGCTCCAGCAGGATGGTCAGCCCGTGCCTCGCCGCCTTGTCGGCCGCGAGCGACAGGTTCTCGGTCCAAACGCCGGTCGCTTCCGGCTTGTCGGCGGGTTTGACGATGCCGGCCATGGCGTGGATCGCCGTGCCGCCGGCCGCGACCTGCCAGGCGATCGCCTGATCGATCGCCGCCTGAAACTCGGCCTGCCGGCCGGGCAGGGCGCCGAGGCCGTTCTCGCCCTTCGCGGTGTCGCCGCGCACGGTGTTGACGCCGAGCATGGCGAGGCCCAGCCGCTCGCAGGCGGCACGCACAGCCTTGGGGTCGGTGTCATAGGGCCAGTGCATCTCGATGGCCCGGAAGCCGGCCTTCGCGGCGGCCTCGATCTGGTCCAGCAGCGGCAGGCCCTGCCAGAGGAAGCCGAGATTGGCGGAGAAGCGGGGCATGTTTCCTCGTCTGGTCTTTTGATTCCGTGGTCTGTGCGGCGGCATGCGGAGCTATTGAGCCATGCGGCGGATCAGGATGACAACGAAGCGGCAGTTCGGTCTATAAGGGCCGGCCAAAGGACATCATCAAGGTCGCTTTCATGAACAAGCTGCTCATTCTGCTCCTGCTGCTCGTACCGCTCGCCGGCTGCGCCTCCAGCAATTCCACCGGTCCGACGCGCCAGCAGCAGAACGAGGACAACCACCGCGGAATGGGCGACTGACGCCACTTCCTATTCCTTCAGTCTGAAGGTTGCCTCCAGATCCGCGATCTCGGCCGCGCCCAGCGGCCGGATCGCCATGCCGCGCGTCATCATGACGAGGCGCGCGGTCTCCTCCAGTTCCTCCATGGCGAAGACGGCGGCCTCGAGGCTCGCGCCCGCGACCACGGGGCCGTGATTGCCGAGCAGGATCGCCGGATGTCGCGGCGCCCTGGCCCGGATCAGCGGCGCGACCTCTGGCGAACCGGGTCGCGTATAGGCGACCACCGGCACTTTCCCGACACGCATCACGACATAGGGGGTGATCGGCGGAATGGCATCCTCCGGGTCGGTATCGGCGAGGCAGGAGAGGGCGGTGGCATGCGTCGAATGGAGATGCACCACGGCCCGGGCGGTCGGGCGCGACTCATAGAAGGCGAAATGCAGCGGCAGTTCCTTGGTCGGCGGATCGCCGCCGATATGGTTGCCGGCCGCGTCGAGCTTCGACAGGCGTGCCGCGTCGAGAAAGCCGAGGCAGGAATTGGTCGGCGTGAACAGGTAGCTGTCCGCCAGCCGGACGCTCAGGTTGCCGGACGAGCCCGGCGTCAGCCCACGGTCGAACAGCGACTTGCCCCAGCGGACGAGGTCCGCGCGGGCTCGGCTTTCCTCGTCGGTCATGGTCCCGCCATTCATGACGTGCCCAGCGCGGCGAGCGCCTTCTCGTAGAAATCCAGCGCGCCGAAATTGCCGCTCTTGAGCGCGAGGCGGATCGGCCGGGGGCCTTCCGCCGCGAGCGCCGGCACGCCCGGATCGATTTCCGGCCCGATATGGAAGCGGTTGACTTCCAGCGCGGTCACCACGGCGCCGGACGTCTCGCCGCCGCCGACCACGAGACGGGCGACGCCGGCATCGACGAGCATCACCGCGAGCTCCCCGAAGAAGCCCTCGATGGCCTCGGCCACCTCCGCCTTGCCGTGACGCTCCTGCGCCGCCCTCACTTCGGCGGGATCGGCGGAGGAATAGACCATCGGCGCGTGGCCGATGCGCTGCATCACATGCTCGAAGGCGGCCTTCGCCGTCATCGCGCCGCTGACGACGTCGTCGGGCATGACCGCGAGGCCGGGGTGCTTCGCCGTATAGGCTTTCACCTGCGCGCGGGACTGGTTCGAGCAGGAGCCGGACAGGACGGCCGCGCCGCCGCGCCCTTTCGTGAAGCTGGTGCCGCGGCCCGTCAGCAGGCCCTTCTTGCGGAAGTTCTCGGGCAGGCCGAGCGCGATGCCGGAACCGCCGGTGACCAGCTTCGCCTCGCCGAGCGCGCCGCCGATGGCGAGCAGGTCGTCGTCGGCGACCGCGTCGATCACGGCCAGCCGGCGGCCGGCTTTCGCCTCATCGGCAAGGGCAAGACCGATGGCGTCGAAACCCTGTCGGACCACCGAGAAGGGCACCAGCCCGACCTCGCCCCTGGTCTGATGGCCAAGCCAGCGACGGATGTCGGGATCGGTCATCGGGGTGAGCGGATGGTTCTGCATGCCGCTCTCGCTGAGCAGCACGCCGTTGACGAAGAGATGGCCCATGAACAGCGTCCGGCCCGTGGCCGGGAAAACCGGGCAGACGACAGCGACATCGGCGCCGAGCCGCTCGATCAGCGCCTCGGCCACGGGGCCGATATTGCCCTGTTTGGTGGAATCGAAGGTCGAGCAATATTTGAACAGGATCTGCCGCGCCCCTTGCGCCAGCAGCCATTCGCAGGCGGCGAGCGACTGCGCCACGGCCTCGGCTGGCGGAATGGTGCGGCTCTTCAGCGCGACGACGCCGGCTTCGCAGTCGGGCGGCGCCGCGCCATCGGGAATGCCGACGAACTGCATGGTCGCCATGCCGCCCTTGGCGAGGGTGTTGGCGAGGTCGCTCGCGCCGGTGAAATCGTCGGCGATGCAGCCGAGAAGCATGTCGCGATACCCCATCCTCGTGGTCGTCCCCATGGTCTAACCGTTTGAATGAGACCCGGCAAATTGTGCCGCGCCGGCAGGGGCTGCCGCGCGACCGTCCCGTGGATCGCGAGCCTCTCCTTTGAAATGACTTGTCTTTTCTTCGTTTTTGCACTGGCCCGGGGTTTGCTGATGCCATTCCGGTCATGTTTTCAGGCCGGGTGGGGCATACCGTGGCGGCATCGTCGACGACGGCAACAGGTTCATCGCAGGGCGTCCGCACGGGCGACAGCGCGCAGCGTGCACGGTCCTCGCGGGAGGGCGGCGCGACATCGGCCTTCGCGGAGGCGCTCGACGAGCAGCAGCGCACCCTTGGCGAGGCCGAGCAGGACAGCCGGATCGCGCGCAGCCGGCAGCAGCGCCGCTCGACGGCCCAGCCCGAAGCGATCAGTGCCACCACCGACAGCGCGGTTTCGCGCCGTCTCTCCGACGACAAGCCGGTCGCCGATGACGATGCGATGGCCGAGGCGACGGCGGGCTCCGACAAGCCCGTGGTGCCCACGGACGCCAGTGTCGCGACGGATGCGGCAAAGCCCGTGGAAACAAAGCCCGCCGAGGGCGATCAAGCCGCGGCGGTGCAGCAGGCGGCGCAACAGGCCCCGCCGGCGCCGGTCCAGACCGCCGCGCCTGCCGTGGCAACCGCCGAGGCAACGCCGGTGGCGCCGACCGAGGCCGAGATCCCTCAGCCCGTTGCGGCTGCCGCCGCTCCGGCGCCCGTGGCGGCTCAGCCGATGGACGCGCAGGCAGCACCTCCCGCCGCCGAGCAGGCCACTGTCGCCCAGCCGGCCACCGCCAAGCCTTCGGCTTCGGCGACCGCGCCGGCGGCCACTCCGCCGACCGCGCCCGCACCGGAAGCCGTCGCCGCCGCGCCTGAACCACAGCCCGAGGTGAAGGCCGCGGCGAAGGCCGAGGCGCGCCCGGAGATGCGGGCCGACGTTCGTGCGGAGGCGCGCCCCGAGGCGCCGGCTCCGCAGCAGCAGGCTGCAGCTCCAGCGGCGGAGACAGCGCCGCCGCCGGCCCAGGCGCCGGCCTCGGCAAGCCCGTTCTCCTTCGCCCATGAGGTGGCGCAGAAGGTGGCGGCGCAGACGCAGGCCGCCGGCTCGGTCGTCCCGGTCCATGCGCTGGCCGTCACCATCGCGGCGCGCGCCTCGACCGGCTCGACCCGTTTCGACATCAAGCTCGATCCGCCGGAGCTCGGCCGCATCGAGGTGCAGATGACCCTCGATCGCGAGGGGCGGGTGAAGTCGCGCATGGTGGTCGAGAAGCAGGAGACGCTGGACCTCTTGCAGCGCGACCAACGCAATCTCGAACGCACGCTGGCCCAGGCCGGCCTGGAGACGACCGAAGGCAGCATCGAATTCTCGCTGAAGGACCAGGGCGGCAACGACCGTCAGGGCCAGGGCGACCGACCGGCCCGCACCTGGCAGGCGGCTGTCGAGGACCCCGATGCGACCGCGACCCTTGCGGCGAATGCCGCAACCTATTCACGCCTTGCCGCGGCGCGCGGCGGCATCGACATCCGGATCTAGGGGGAAGCCATGGCCACGACCTCCGCTGTTTCGCGCAATCCCGCCACCGCGACGACTTCGACTGCGCAGGCGCGGCTGTCGAACAATTTCGACACGTTCCTGCAGCTGCTGACGACGCAGCTGAAGAACCAGGATCCGACCCAGCCGATGGATGCCAACCAGTTCACCCAGCAGCTGGTGCAGTATTCGCAGGTCGAACAGCAGATCGCCACGAACTCCAAGCTCGATGCCATGGCCGCGGCGTTCGCCGGCAACCAGACCACGGCCTCGCTCGGCTATCTCGGCAAGAAGGTCACCTATGACGCCAGCACGGTTTCGCCGGCCGGCACGGGCGCGACCTGGACCTTCACGCCGACGGCAAGCGGCCAGTACACGGTTCGCATTCGCGATTCCGAGGGCAATCTCGTCAAGGAGACGACGGCCTCGCTGACGGCCAACCAGGCGCAGGAATACACTTGGGACGGCAAGCGCAGCGACGGCAAGCCGCTCGGCACCCAGCCCTATACGCTCGAACTCTATCGGGGCACCGGCAGCACAGCCGCGCAGGTGGCGGTCAACCACACGGGAACCGTCTCCGCCGTCGATATGTCGACCGGCACGCCGCGCGTCACGGTCGGTACCCTCAACATCCCCATCGCACGGCTTACCGGCATCGCACTCTGACCGGCGGAGCGGATCGTGGACGGTATTCCATCCACTCCCGAAACGTGGGTTTTCCGCATGTCCCGTGCGGAATCGATCAACGAAAACGTTGAGTTTCTTTGTCGATTCCCATTTAGGCCAAATTTAACACCCTGCCGGTACTCTTCGCTTCAGACGTGGTCAGTCGCGTGCGTTGTGTGAGAGTGAGAATGACCGAGCCCATGCGTCCCAGGGTGAAATATGTGATCGGGCCGGACGGCAGTCCGCTGACGATCGCTGATCTCCCCCCGCCCGATACCCATCGTTGGGTGATCCGGCGCAAAGCCGAGGTCGTGGCAGCCGTACGCGGCGGGCTGCTGAGCCTCGAAGAAGCCTGCAAGCGCTACACGCTCACCGTCGAAGAATTCCTCAACTGGCAGGCTTCCATCGACCGTCACGGCCTCGCCGGCCTGCGCACCACGCGCATCCAGCAATATCGTCAGTAAGTCTGACCGACTGCTTCAAGAAAGCGCCGGCACCCGATGGGTCCGGCGCTTTCTTGCGTTGGCGGGCGAAGGCGGGCGCGGCCTGAAATCCCGGCCGCGACATGGTATGAAGGCGGGCTGCCGGATCTGGGAACGGCGCGTGCAGCGCGGAGGCCGCCATGGCGAAGTACCGCATTCACATGCCGCAGCTTCATGGCAAGACGCTCGTTGCCGATGGCGGGCTGGAAACGACCCTGATCTTCCGGGACGGAGTGGATCTGCCGCATTTCGCCGCCTTCGTTCTGGTTGCGAGCGAGGAGGGACGGCGCCGGCTGAAGGCCTATTTCCGCCGCCATCTCAAGATCGCGCAGGCGCGCGGGGCTGGCTTCGTGCTCGATACGCCGACCTGGCGGGCCAATCCGGATTGGGGCGACAAGCTCGGCTATGACCGCGCGGGGCTCAAGCGGATCAATGAGGACAGTGTCGGGCTCGCGCTGGAATTGCGCGAGGAATACGAGACGGCGGACACCCCTTGCGTGATCAGCGGCGCGATCGGGCCGCGCGGCGACGGTTACAAGGCCGGCCGGATGGAAGCCGGCGAGGCTGAGGACTACCACCGCGCCCAGATCGCCGATTTCGCCGGGACGCAGGCCGACATGGTCACGGCCTATACCCTCAACACGGTGAACGAGGCGCTCGGCATCACGCGGGCGGCCCATTCGGCGCGCATGCCGGCCGCCATTGCCTTCACGGTGGAAACCGACGGCCGGCTGCCCGACGGCACGACGCTGGGCGCCGCGATCGACGCTGTCGATCAGGCGACCGGTGCCTATCCGGCCTATTACCTGATCAACTGCGCCCACCCGACCCATTTCGAGCGGGCCCTCGACCCGAAGGCCGCGTGGTTCCAGCGCATCGGCGGTATCCGGGCCAATGCCTCGACGCGGAGCCATGCAGAACTCGACGAGGCCACCGAACTGGACGCCGGCGATCCCGCAGACCTTGGCCGTCGTTATTCCGAGCTCGCGCGACTGATGCCGAACGTGCATGTGCTCGGCGGTTGCTGCGGCACCGACGAGCGGCACATCGCAGCGATCTGCGAGGCGGTGCTGCCGGCGTCCTAGGCCGCGCCGTTCGCGGCAGCCGGCAACCTTGCCTGCACCCATTCGGCAACCGCCGCGAAGAACCTGCCGCGGGCGGGTTCCGGCGACAGCGCCAGATCGTGGATACCGTCGGCGATGCGCCGGATGGTGACATCCGCCCCAAGCAGATGAGCCCGCCCGGCGATCTGCCCGACATCCAGCACGCTGTCGGTTCGCAGGATCGCCTCGTGGGCGCGGTGGTTCGGTCCGCTGAGCGCCGAACAGCAGACCAGCGCCGGGCAGTCCATGGCAAGACCGCGTGCGAGTTCGGCGTGTCCCCGCCGGATCGCCCGCAGCCAGCCAAGCACGACCGGAAAGCCGTCGATGGGCTTCCAGTCGAGGCTGTAGTCCCATTCGCCGCCGGTCGAACGGTGCAGACTGCGGCCATAGTGCTTGTCGAGGCCGTTGATGGCGAGCTTCGGCGCCAGGACGCCAACACGGTCGATGGCGGCCGTCATGGGGCCGCGCAGGAACCAGTTGCCCGCGAGGTCGAACCAGGGGCTGTTCAGCACCAGCGCCTGAACGGTGCCTTTGCCGCGCTGGCGGCTGGCCCACAGGCTGGTGATCAGTCCGCCGGTGGAATGGCCCATCAGCACCAGCACGTCGTGACCATGCCCCGCGCGGATGATCTGAGCGGCCGCGTCCAGTTCCTCGTCATAAACGGCAAGGTCCGTGCAGAAATTCGGCGTCTGGCGCGGCCGCAGCGAGCGGCCATATTTGCGCAGGTCCAGCGCGTAGAAGTCGAAGCCGAGCCCTTCCCAGTGCGCGGCCAGGTGCGTCTGAAAGAAGTAGTCGACGAAGCCGTGCACGTAGAGGACGGCGCGCCGCGCCCGTGGAGCACCCGCCCGATGGACGAGAGTGGCGACAACCTCGCCCTCTTCGTCGGGACGAAGCGGAATGGCGTGCGCAACCCAGTCGCCGCCGAGTATGTCGGGCGTCATGGTTGGGTCGGTCCTGCGCGGCATTCCATGGACGCGAGATTAACCGCCATCGCGGCGCGCGTCACGGCCGGATGATCCGCGATGGACGAAACGCGCGTGATATTATAACGTCGCCAGCTCGCTTCCCGGGATTGCCGATCCGTGTCCGCCCACACCCATGCCTCCGGTCAGGACCATCGCGGTCACCTGCACGATCACGGTCACCCGCATGATCACGGTCACCTGCACGATCACGGTCACCCGCATGGCCACGACCGGCCCGCACCCGCGCGCATGGCCTCGGCCATGCTGATGTCCGCGCCGGCGCGCCTCGGCGTCGCAGCCGGGCTCGCGGTGCTGCTCTGGGGCCTCGTTGCCTGGGCCATTGCCTGAGCCGCCCATGTCCTCTGTCCGCATCCGAAACCTGACCCTCGGCTACGACCGCCACCCGGCCGTGCATCACCTCGACGGCACGATCGAGGAGGGCGCCATGCTGGCCGTCGTCGGGCCGAACGGCGCGGGCAAATCGACCCTTCTGAAGGGTCTCGCCGGCGCGATCAGCCCCTTGAGCGGCGCCATCGAGATCGCGCGCGCCGACCGGCACGCGGTCGCCTACCTGCCGCAGGCCGCCGAGATCGACCGGTCCTTCCCGATCACGGTGATGGAGCTCGTCGCCATGGGCCTGTGGAAACGCACCGGGCTGTTCGGCGGCCTGTCGAAGGGCGACCGCGCGGCCGTCGATCATGCGCTGGCGGCGGTCGGGCTCACCGGCTTCGAGCGGCGGCCCATCGGCACGCTGTCGGGCGGCCAGCTCCAGCGGATGCTGTTCGCCCGCCTGCTCGTGCAGGACGCGCGGCTGATCCTCCTCGACGAGCCGTTCACTGCCATCGATGCCAAGACCTGCGCCGACCTCCTAGATCTCGTCCGCCGCTGGAACGCCGAGAAGCGGACCGTGGTCGCGGTATTGCACGACATGGAGACGGTCCGTCAGGCCTTCCCGCAATCGCTGCTGCTGGCGCGTCGCTCCATCGCCTGGGGGCCGACCGACGAGGTTCTGACCCCGGAGAACCTGCTTGCGGCCCGGCGGATGACGGAAGCCTTCGACGATCACGCCGACATCTGCGCCGCGGCGGCCTGAGCGGCGAACCATGTACGATCTTCTCATCGGCCCCTTCGTCGAGTTCGAGTTCATGCGCCGCGCGCTGGTCGGCGCGGTGGCGCTGTCGCTCGGCGGCGCGCCGGTCGGCGTCTTCCTCATGTTGCGGCGCATGTCGCTGATGGGCGACGCCATGGCGCATGCCATCCTGCCGGGGGCGGCGGTCGGCTATCTTCTGTTCGGGCTGGCGCTGGTGCCGATGACCCTCGGCGGCATCGCCGCCGGCTTCGCGGTGGCGCTCACGGCCGGGCTGGTCGCCCGTTTCACCGCGCTCAAGGAGGATGCCTCGCTGGCCGCCTTCTACCTGATCTCGCTGGCGCTCGGCGTGATCGTCATCTCCACGCGGGGCTCGAATGTCGACCTGTTCCGCGTGCTGTTCGGCTCCGTGCTCGCTCTCGACGACCCGACCCTGCTGCTGCTCGCCGGCATCGCCACGGTGACGCTGGTCGCGCTCGCCGTGCTTTGGCGACCGCTGGTGCTGGACTGCGTCGATCCCGGATTCCTCCGTTCGGTCTCGCGCGCTGGCGCGCCGGCGCACCTCGTCTTCCTCGCTCTGGTCGTGCTCAACCTCGTTGCCGGCTTCCATGCGCTCGGCACCTTGCTGGCGGTCGGTCTGATGATGCTGCCGGCCATCGCCGCGCGGTTCTGGGCGCGCGATGTCACCGCGCTGGCGGCGATCGCCGTCCTCATCGGCATCGTTTCGGGCTATGCAGGTCTAATGTTATCTTATAACATGTCGACACCGTCCGGCCCTTCGATCGTCCTCGTGGCGGGGGTGATCTATCTGGTGTCGCTGGTCTTCGGTCCGCGGGGAGGGCTTCTGCCCACCTACTGGCCGGCGCGGCACCGCGAGGCCTAGGCCGACCCGTCATCAGAGGGCCTCCACAAGGGGTTTTGCCGCATGTTATCGCGCCGTTCCGCCGTTTCCGGCCTGATGGCCGTCCCGTTCCTCGCCCGCGCCGGTCATGCGCAGCAGGGGCCGGTCGCGGTGGTCGCGACCTTCTCCATCCTCGCCGACGTCGTGAAGGCGATCGGCGGCGACCATGTCGCGGTGTCCGCGCTGGTCGGGGCGGATGGCGACGCCCATTCCTACGCGCCGACCCCCGCTGATGCCCGGCAACTGGCACAGGCGCGGCTCGTCGTCGTCAACGGTCTCGGTTTCGAGGGCTGGATCCAGAGGCTGATCCGTTCCTCCGGCACGCGTGCGAAGGTTGTCACGGCCAGCGAGGGCGTCACGCCGCTGAAGGCCGAGAGCGGCCATTCGCACGGACACTCGCACGGTCATTCGCACGGCGCGAACGACCCTCACGCCTGGCAGAACGTTGCCAATGTGAAGACCTATGCACGGAACATCGCCGCTGCGCTGGGCGAGGCCGATCCGGCGCGCCGCGAGGCATTCGCCGCCGCAGCGGTGGCCTATGTGGCGAAGCTCGATGCGCTCGATGCGGAGGTGAAGGCCGCGATGTCGGCGATTCCCGCCGCGCAGCGCCGCATCCTCACCACCCACGATGCCTTCCGCTACTATTCCGGAGCCTATGGGGTCGAGTTCGTCGCGCTGCGCGGTGTGTCCTCGGAATCCGAGCCCTCCGCGCGCGAGGTCGCGGCGATCATCCGGCAGGTGCGCGAGCGGAAGGTCGCCGCCGTGTTCATGGAGAACATCGCCGACCCGCGTTCGATCCAGCGGATCGCCGCGGAAACGGGCGCGAAGATCGGCGGGCGGCTCTATTCCGACGCCCTGTCGGAGGCCGGCGGCCCGGCCGCGACCTATATCGACCTCATCCGGCACAATACACGCCAGATCGTCGAGGCGATCAGGGCGGCGTGAGCGGCCATTCCGCCAGCCGCTCCGCTTCCTATATGATGCTCCGAACCATTCCATCCGGACGACCGACATGACCGACGCCGCCCCGACCGCAGCCGCCCTGAGCAAGATCCCCGTCACCGTGCTGACCGGCTATCTCGGCGCGGGCAAGACGACGCTGCTCAACCGCATCCTGACCGAGAACCACGGCAAGAAGTTCGCCGTGATCGTCAACGAGTTCGGCGAGATCGGCATCGACAACGATCTCGTCGTCGGCGCGGACGAGGAAGTGTTCGAGATGAACAACGGCTGCATCTGCTGCACCGTGCGCGGCGACCTCATCCGCATCATCGAGGGGCTGATGCGCCGTAAGGGCAAGTTCGACGCGATCATCGTCGAGACGACCGGCCTCGCCGACCCGGCCCCCGTCGCCCAGACCTTCTTCGTCGACGAGGAGGTTGGCGCCAAGACCGCGCTCGACGCCGTCGTCACGGTCGCCGACGCCAAGTGGCTGCTCGACCGGCTGAAGGACGCGCCGGAGGCGAAGAACCAGATCGCCTTCGCCGACGTGATCCTCCTGAACAAGACCGATCTCGTGACGCCTGCGCAGCTGCGCGAGGTCGAGGCGCGCATCCGCGCCATCAATCCCTATGCGGTGCTGCACCGGACGCAGAAATGCGCGGTGGCGCTGGAGGACGTGCTCGGGCGCGGCGCCTTCGACCTGGAGCGCATCCTGGAGATCGAGCCGGCCTTCCTGCAGAAGGACGACGGGCACCACCATCATCACGGCCATGATCACGGGCACGATCACCATCACGGTCATGACCATGGCCACGATCACGACCATCACCACGGGCATGACCATGACCACGACCATCATGATCATTCCTGCGGCCCGGACTGCGACCATCCGAGCCATGGCGGCCTGAAGCACTATCACGACGAGCACATGCAATCGCTCTCGCTGCGCACCGACAAGGCGCTCGATCCCGACCGGTTCTTTCCCTGGATTCAGGACCTGACGCAGGTCGAAGGGCCGAAGATCCTGCGCTGCAAGGGCATCGTCGCGTTCCGGGACGATCCGGACCGCTTCGTGTTCCAGGGCGTGCACATGATCCTCGACGGCGATCATCAGCGCGCCTGGAAGGACGATGAGAAGCGCGAGAGCCGGCTCGTCTTCATCGGCCGCGAACTGCCGGTCGACAAGATCAAGGCCGGCTTCGAGGCGCTGACGGCGTGAGTGAGACGACGGTTCGACGCCTGCGCCTCGGCTCCGGGCTCGTTCTGTTCGCCTATATTTCCTTTCACCTTCTCAATCACGCCCTCGGCGCGGTCTCGCTGGAGCGCGCCGAGCAGGTGCTGGGCTGGTCCATAGCCCTGTGGCACAGCCGACCGGGAAGCGCGCTGCTCAATGGAGCGACGGGCGTGCATTTCGCGCTGGCCCTGCGCACCGTCTTCCTGCGCCGAAACTGGAAGTTGCCGGCCATCGAGATCATTCGGCTGGGGTCGGGCTTCTCGCTGCCGTTGCTGCTGATCGGCTACGTCGTCAGCACGCGTCTCAAGGCGACGCTCTACGATGTGGTGCCGAGCTATGGCGGCACGGTGTCCGGCCTCGTGACCTCCGGCGCCGAGGGCTGGCAGCTCGCCCTCCTCGCGCCCGGCTGGATCCACGGCTGCCTTGGCCTGTGGATCACGCTGCGGCGCTATCGACCGCTTGAGCGCGCCTGGCCTGGCTTTCTCGCGGTCCTGATCCTCGTGCCGGGACTTGCAGCGCTCGGCTTTGTCCGCATGGCTGCCGAAGTCTCGACCGATCTCGCAGCCCGGCAGGGGACTGGTGTCTCGGCCGAGCAGCGCGATCATCTGCTCGTCTGGCAGACCTGGATGACGCGCGGCTATCTCGCGCTGATCGTGCTCGCGGTCGCGGCGGGCGAGCTTCGCCGCCGCTGGCTTGCGCGCGGGCAATAGCGCAGGAACAGAGGGATTGCCATGGCGTGAGCGACGAGTGCCGCTGGCCGCAAGCGGCTGCGTCGCTCCGGCTTCACCAGCGCCGTGGCGTCAGTCGACCTTCCAGGGGAAAGTCCAGGTCTCGGTCAGCGCGCGGTTGCCGGTGCGCAGGAAGGCCCGGAGGTTGGCGGTCTGGCCCGCCTCTCCCACCACGTCGATGCCGGCGCGGAAGCCGCGCGTCTGGGCGTTGGGTACGAGGAAGGTGCGGATGATCCGCGCCTGCGTCGCCGAAGGCACGATCTGCACCGAATCCGGGTGCGGCAGGTGGTATTCGAGGTCGCCGCCGACGAAATCGATGATGAAGCGCGTGGAATTGGGTGCGACGGGCTCGCCCGAACCGAGCGCCACGGGCCGCGTGCGGTAGGTGTTGCTGGCATAGCCGCCGGGATGCAGCCGCGCCTCGTTGATCGTCGAGACGATGCGATAGGCGAAGGTCAGCGTCTGGCCCTGCTCGACAGCGCGGTTCGGCACCCAGTAGGCGACGATATTGTCGTTGGTCTCGTCGGTGGTCGGGATCTCGACCAGCTCGACCCGGCCTTCGGTAAAGCCCTCGCGCGGCTCGACCCAGTAGCTCGGCCGCTGCTCATAGGCGAGGTCGAGGTCCTGATAGTGCTCGAAGATGCGGTCGCGCTGCATCAGGCCGAAGCCGCGCACCTGCCGGTCGGCGAATTGCGAAACCTCGACGCTGCGCGGGTTGCGCAGCGGTCGCCAGATCCACTCACCGGTATCGGAATGGATCAGCAGGCCATCGGAATCGTGCAGTTCCGGCCGGTAGTCGTCGAAGCTGCGCCGGTCGTTCTCCGCATAGAAGAACATCGAGGTGAGGGGCGCGACGCCGAGCTTGGGGATGGCGCGGCGGGGAAACAGCGTGCAGCGCACGTCCAGCACGGTTTCCTGCGCCGGGAAGACCGTGAAGCGGAACGCGCCCGTGAGGCTCTCGCCGTCGAGCAGGGCGTAGATCACGCAGGATTGTGAATCGGCGGCCGGGGTATCGACCCAGAATTCGCGAAAGTACGGGAATTCCTCCTGTCCGGGGCCGGCCGTGTTGACGGCGATGCCGCGGGCCGAGAGGCCATATTTCTGGCCGCGCCCGAGGAAACGGAAGTAGCTCGCACCGAGGAACGAGATCAGCTCGTCGTGGACGCGCGGATCGTTGAGCGGGTGGTGGATGCGGAAGCCGGCGAAGCCGAGATCGACCGGCAGCGGCCGCTCGAACCGGTTGCGGCCGTAGTCGAACAGCGAGGCGGCATAGGGGATCGGCGTCGCGATGCCGTCGCGGATGACGTTCACCACGACCGGCGTGCGGTAGATGAAGCCGAGATGGAACATCTGCATGCGGAACGGACCGCCGGCCTGAGCGATGAAGGACCGGTCGGTGCGGAAGCGCAGATCGCGATACTGGTCGAAGGACAGGCTCTGCAGGGGCTGCGGCAATTCGTTGCGCGGCGCCTCGTAGGGCAGGGCGGCGAGATCGCGGGCGCGGCGCTCGACCTCCTCATAGCCGAACCGGGCCTGCGGCTGGGGCGTGCCGGCCTGCGGCGCGGGCGGCTGGCTGTTCTGCGTCTGGGCGCGGCCGGCGGCCGGCCAGGCAATGCCTGCTGCGGCGATCAGCTTCAGGGCATCGCGGCGGGCGAAGGCAGGCAGGTTCATAAGGCCTCTGGAAACCGGTCACGCGTGCCGGATCGGCGGCACGGCATGGGACATGCGGCCTTCCCGCCGGCCTCGTCAAGGGGCAGGGGTGGACGGTACCGCATCGAGCTGCATCGCTGTCCGGCGCAGGGCCGTCTTGCCGGGCGGTGTGCACCTTTGCCAGTGTGCGCCACCCGAACAAGGAGAGATCAGTGGCGCCGAGAGACCTTCTGGACATGACCGGCCGCGTTGCGCTGGTGACCGGCGCCGGAACGGGCCTCGGCGCGCGGTTCTGCATGGCGCTGGCCGAGCATGGCGCCGAAGTCGTCGCGGTCGCGCGTCGCGCCGAGAAGGTCGAGAACGTCGCGGACGCCATTCGCAAGGCGGGCGGCAAGGCCATCGCCGTGTCCGGCGACGTCACCGACACCGCTTCGATCAGTGCCGCCTTCGATGCCGCCGAGAAGGCTTTCGGCACCGTGGACGCGGTGGTCGCCAATGCCGGCATCGCCGAGGCCGGGCGCGCCGCCGAGATTTCCGACGACGCCTGGCGCCGGACCATGGCGACCAATCTCGACGGCGTCTTCTACACCGCCCGCGAGGCCGCCCAGCGGCTGCTGAAGGCCGGCAAGCACGGCTCGATCGTCAATATCGCCTCGATCCTCGGCTACGGCGTCGGCAAGGGCAACGCCTCCTACGCCACCTCCAAGGCGGCGGTCATCCAGCTGACGCAGGCGCTGGCGCTCGAATGGGCGTTCAAGGGCATCCGGGTCAACGCCATCGCGCCCGGCTATGTCGTTACCGACATCAACCGCGACTACCTAACATCGGGCAAGGGCGCGGAGATGACACGGGACATTCCCGTCGGCCGGTTCGGCCGCGAACACGAGCTCGACGGCGCGCTGCTGCTACTGCTGTCGGAGGCTGGCGCGTTCATGACCGGCACCACCATCACCGTCGACGGCGGCCAGCGCATCGGCCTGCGCGGCTCCTGACACCTACCCCCTGAAGGACGAACCATGATCATCGACGAGCGCACCTATACGTGCCACCCCGGCAAGGTGAAGGCCTTCCTGGAGGTCTACGAGCGGCTCGCCAAGCCGATCCAGTGGGCGATCCTGGGTGACCCCATCGGCTTCTTCGTGACCGAAACCGGCACGCTGAACCAGGTGGTCCATCTGTGGAAATACGACAGCATGGCCGACCGCGAGCAGCGCCGCGCCAAGCTCGCCCAGGCCGCTGGCTGGGGCGACTATCTGGACGCCGCGACGCCGAACCTGATCCGCATGGAGAACCGCATCCTGGTTCCCACTGCCTTCTCCCCGATGAAGTGATCTCCACGACATGACCAAGTCCATGAACGGGGCCGAGAGCCTCGTGCGCACCCTCGTTGCCGGCGATGTCACCGTCAGCTTCACCAATCCCGGCACGTCCGAGATGCACTTCGTCGCGGCGCTCGACCGCGTCGACGGCATGCGCTGCGTGCTCTGCCTGCACGAGACGGTCACGACCGGCGCGGCGGACGGCTACTGGCGCATGGTCAACAAGCCGGCCTCGACCCTGCTCCATCTCGGCCCCGGCCTCGCCAATTCGCTCGCCAACCTGCACAACCTGAAGCGTGCGCGCTCGGGTGTGGTGAACATCGTCGGTGAACATGCGACCTATCATCGCCAGTTCGACGCGCCGCTGACCTCGGATATCGAGGGCATCGCCGGCACCATGTCGCACTGGGTCAAGACCTCGATCTCGGCGAAGGACGTCGCCGCCGACGGCGCCGAGGCGGTTTCCGTCGCCATGCAGGCGCCCGGCCAGATCGCAACGCTGATCCTGCCCGCCGATACTGCTTGGACCGAGGGTGCCGGACCGGCCAAGGTCGCCGCGCCCTCCGCCCCGGCCAAGGTCGCCGAGGATGCCGTCGAGGCCGCGGCCAGGGCCATCGAGGCCGGCGGCGGCACGGCGCTCATCGTTCTCGGCACCTGGGCGGTGCGTGCGAAGCCGATGGAGCATGCCTCGAAGATCGCGGCCAAGACCGGCGCCAAGTTCCGCGCCGAGGGATCGAACGGCCGCGTCGAGCGCGGTGCGGGGCGGGTCGCCATCGAGCGCATTCCCTATCCGGTGGATACCGCGCTTGCGGCCACCAAGGGCGTGACACACCTGATTCTCGTCGGCGCCAAGGCGCCGGTGGCCTTCTTCGCCTATCCGAACAAGCCGTCGCTGCTCTATCCGCCGGAGGCGCAGGTGGTGACGCTGGCGGAGCCTTCGGAGGATGCCGAGGACGCGCTGGCGCGGCTCGCGGACCGGCTCGGGGCGTCGAAGGAGACGCCCGTTCTCAACAAGCCCGGCCGTCCCGACCTGATCCGCGGCGACCTGTCCCACGAAGCCATCGCGGCCGTCGTCGGCCACCTTCTGCCCGAAAACGCCATCGTCACCGACGAATCGGTCACGACCGGCCGCAACTTCTTCCGGGACACTCACGGCGCTCCGCCCCACGACTGGCTGTCGCTGACCGGCGGCGCCATCGGCGAGGGTCTTCCGCTGGCCGTCGGCGCGGCCGTCGCCTGCCCGGACCGCAAGGTGATCGCGCTCCAGGCCGACGGGTCCGGCATGTATTCGCTGCAGGCGCTCTGGACCATGGCGCGCGAGCGGCTGGACGTGACCGTCTGCATCTGGGCCAACCGCACCTATGCGATCCTGAAGGGCGAGCTGGCCAATGTCGGCGCCGAGAATCCTGGACGGAAGGCCCACGACATGCTCTCCCTCGGCGATCCCAATCTCGACTGGGTGAAGCTCGCGGCGGGCATGGGCGTGGAAGCGACGCGCGTCGATACGGCGGAAGGCTTTGCCGACGCTTTCGCCGCCGCCAACAAGCGTCGCGGCCCGTTCCTCATCGAGGTGCTGAACTGACGGGCTCGCGCCCGCCGGCCCGCTGCTTCATGATGGCCATGTGACCGAAGCGCCCGCCCGTGCCAGCCCCGCCTTCGCCGTCCGCTATCTGCGGCTGCTTGCGGATGCGGGCTGGCGCGTGGCGCTGCACGTCCTGCCCTACGCGGTGGCGGCCGGGGTCATCACCGAAGGCTTCCTGCGACTGCGGATCGTGCTGATCTGGAAGCTGCCTCTCGCTGTCACGGTGGTCGCCTGCCTGCATCTCGCCGTGCTGCTGGGCGCTCATGTCGCCATGTTGCGCGCGGTGGGGCCGGATGCGGCCATGCCGCCCGTGCGCCATCACCTGAAGGTCGCGGGGCGGGTTACCGGCGAAAGCGCGCTGATGCTGCTGGTGGTCTTCGTCGCGGCGCTCGCCCTGGTCGGCGCGCTCGATCTCGTGGTCGCCGCGACGGACCCGCCGCTCAACGCGGCCTGGCCGGGTCTCGTCCTGCGCGGAACGGCGATTCTCGCGACGCTCATGGTGATGACGGTGCTGCTGGCGGGAGCCGTGGCGCTGGCCGCATCGTTCGACGGGCGCTCGGTCGGCTTCGCCCGCGCCGCGCGCCGGCTGCTGGTTCACAGCGAGCGGACAGCCGGCATTCTCTGCGCGGTGATCGGGGCGGGAACGCTGAGCGCGGTCCTGATCGCGGCCATGCTGCACACCGCCAGCGTGCAGCCGCCGATCCTCGGCGCGGCGCTCGCCAAGGCGGCCGGCTATCTCTTCGCGATCATCGCATTGTCGGTGGGAGCCGCCGCGATGGCAGCGGCGGATTGAACGGTCAGTCGGCCCGGCGGCGCAGACGGACCACGACATCGACGCGGGCGACTTCGTAGCCCTCGGGGGCGGCCGGCAGCCTGTCGACGGCCACGTGCGGGCCGGGAATGTCGAACACCGTCGTCTCGCCATCGACGATGAAATGATGATGGTCCGACAGATTGGTGTCGAAATAGGCCTTCGAGCCGTCCACCGCGATCTCGCGCAGCAGGCCGGCCTCGGTGAACTGATGCAGCGTGTTGTAGACGGTAGCGAGCGAGACCGGCACGCGCGCCTTGGTCGCCTCGTCATAGAGCATTTCCGCCGTCACGTGCCGGTCGCCCTTGGCGAACAGAATCCAGCCGAGCGCCATGCGCTGGCGCGTCGGGCGCAGCCCGACTTCCCGCAGCATGGTGCGGACGTCGTGGATCGGGCAGCCGGTCTTCTGGAGCAATGTCACGCGGTCCTGGGCGGACAACTTGCCTTCGGCCGGTACGGCCGGCTCATGGTGAGTCCGGTCGATCAGGGTGCGAATGGTCATTGTATATTCTAACAATTCTAAGAATGGTTTCAGTCATTCATTCTAAGAACAGTTCGAGCCGCCTGCAAGTCGTTCGCAAACACCGCTGCCTTCCCGCATTCCCCGAAGGGTCGTCGCGGACGATGGTCGAGGCCCGCCGCCTCCAGCCATGTCCGGTTAGGCCATTTGCCCGGCGGAACCCGTGTGTTAGAGAGCGCCGATCATGCCGGCCGAGCCGGCGAACAGGGCGGACGCAACAGCACGATGACCGAGCGACAGTCGAGCTTTACCTATGAAGAGCTCCTGGCCTGCGGCCGGGGCGAGCTGTTCGGCGCCGGCAATGCCCAGTTGCCCCTGCCGCCGATGCTGATGTTCGACCGTATCGCATCGATCGGCGAAACCGGCGGAGCGAACGGCAAGGGCCATGTCGTCGCCGAGTTCGACATCAGGCCGGACCTCTGGTTTTTCCCCTGCCATTTCAAAGGCGATCCGGTGATGCCAGGCTGCCTCGGCCTCGACGCGCTGTGGCAGCTCACCGGCTTCCACCTCGGCTGGCTCGGCCTTCCGGGCCGCGGCCGGGCGCTGGGCGTCGGCGAGGTGAAGTTCTCCGAGCAGGTGCTGCCGACCACGAAGAAGGTCGTCTACGGCGTCGACATCAAGCGCGTGTTCAAGTCCAAGCTGGTGCTCGGAATTGCCGATGGCTGGTTGGAGGCTGACGGCAAGCGCATATATGAGGTCAAGGATATGCGCGTCGGCCTGTTCGGGTCCGCCGCCTGATTCGCCCATCGATGGCCGCGCTCCGGCGCGGCAAGCACCAGAAAGAGGCCCTCATGCGCCGCGTCGTCGTCACCGGAATGGGCATCGTCTCGTCCATCGGCAACAACACGAACGAGGTTCTGGCCTCGCTCCGCGAAGCCAAGAGCGGCATCGCGCTCGATCCGTCCTTCACCGAGCACGGCTTCCGAAGCCAGGTTTCCGGCAAGCCGACGCTTGATCCGGCCAGCATCCTCGACCGTCGCGCCATGCGCTTTCATGGCGGCGGGTCCGGCTGGAACCATGTCGCCATGGATCAGGCGATCCTTGATGCGGGCCTTGAAGCCTCCGACATCTCCAATGAGCGCACCGGCATCGTGATGGGCTCGGGCGGCCCCTCGACCCGGGCGCTGATCGACGCCTACGAGAAGGCCAAGGAGAGTAACAATTCCAAGCGCGTCGGCCCCTTTGCCGTGCCGAAGGCGATGTCCTCGACCGCTTCGGCGACGCTTGCGACCTGGTTCAAGATCAAGGGCGTCAACTATTCGATCTCGTCTGCCTGCGCGACCTCCAACCATTGCATCGGCAACGCCTACGAGCTGATCCAGTGGGGCAAGCAGGACATCGTCTTCGCCGGCGGCTGCGAGGAACTGGACTGGACGCTGTCCGTGCTGTTCGACGCGATGGGCGCCATGTCGTCGAAGTTCAACGACCGGCCGACCACCGCCTCGCGCGCCTATGACGCGAACCGCGACGGTTTCGTCATCGCCGGCGGCGCCGGCGTGTTGGTGCTGGAAGAATACGAGCATGCCAAGGCGCGCGGCGCCAAGATCTACGGCGAGATCGCCGGCTATGGCGCGACCTCGGACGGCTACGACATGGTCGCGCCGTCAGGCGAGGGCGGCGAGCGCTGCATGCGCCAGGCGCTGGCGACCGTGAAGGCGAAGGTGGACTACATCAATCCCCACGGCACCTCGACGCCGGCTGGCGACGGTCCGGAGATTCAGGCGATCCGCAACGTGTTCGGCACCGGCGACAAGAGCCCGCCGATCGCCGCCACGAAGTCGCTGACCGGCCATTCGCTGGGCGCGACGGGCGTGCAGGAGGCGATCTACTCGCTCCTGATGATGAACAACGGCTTCATCTGCGAGAGCGCCCATATTGAGGAACTCGATCCGGCCTTCGCCGACATGCCGATCGTGCGCAAGCGGATCGACAACGTGAATCTCGGCTGCGTCCTGTCGAACTCCTTCGGTTTCGGCGGCACCAACGCCACCATCGTCATGAAGCACGTGGATGCGTGACGTGACACGGGCAGGCCCTGGCCTGTCACCGGCCGGTCGCAGTTCCATGGCAAGGCTCGGGGGATCGTCCCCTCGCAGTGAACGGCCATGTGGACAGACCGGTTTGCGCATCCCCAGCTTCGGGTCGTTGGACGCGAAGCGGAGCCTGACAGCGAATCGAGGAGGTCGCGCGTGACCGCACTGATGAAGGGCCGGCGCGGCCTGATCATGGGAGTGGCGAACGACCACTCCATCGCCTGGGGCATCGCCCGCACGCTGGCCGCCCATGGCGCCGAGCTTGCCTTCACCTATCAGGGCGAGGCGCTCGGCAAGCGCGTCCGGCCGCTGGCGGAGAGCCTCGGCACGCCGATCGTCATCCCGTGCGACGTGGAGGACATCGCCAGCGTCGATGCCACCTTCGCGAAGCTGGCGGAGGTCTGGGGCGGGCTCGACTTCATCGTCCATGCCATCGGCTTTTCCGACAAGAACGAGCTCAAGGGCCGCTATGCCGACACCACGCGCGAGAACTTCTCGCGCACCATGGTCATATCCTGCTTCTCGTTCACGGAAGTGGCCAAGCGGGCCGCGGCGCTGATGCAGCCGGGCGGCTCCATGCTGACGCTGACCTATGGCGGCTCGACGCGGGTCATGCCGAACTACAACGTGATGGGCGTCGCCAAGGCCGGCCTCGAGGCCTCGGTGCGCTATCTCGCCGCCGATTACGGGCCGCTCGGCATCCGCGTGAACGCGCTGTCGCCCGGCCCGGTCCGGACGCTGGCGGGGGCGGGCATTTCCGATGCCCGCCTGATGTTCAACTTCCAGAAGCGCCACGCGCCGCTGCGCAAGACGGTGTCGCTGGATGATATCGGCGGCTCGGCGCTCTACCTGCTGTCGGATCTTTCCGGTGGCGTGACCGGCGAGATCCATCACGTCGATTCCGGCTACAACATCATCTCGATGCCGCGCCCTGACGCGCTGAAGACCCTCGATGCCGCCGAGCAGGCGGTGGAGGACGCGGCGAACCGCGCGGCCGGACAGGCGGCGGAGTAGGGTATTGTTCCAGTAACCCTCTCCCCCGGGGAGAGGGTGGCGCCGTCAGGCGCCGGGTGAGGGGTTGGCCCTCGCCGATGACGTACTGCCGACATCTTCTCTGGCGTTGCAGGCAGCCAACTCTCACGTTGAGAGCCAACCTGCGTGGACCAGTCGAGGTCGATCCCCTCACCCGGCTGCTCCGCAGCCACCCTCTCCCCATGGGAGAGGGTTTTGTGGTGCCCTTGTCAGTCCTTGGCGCGCTCGGAATAGGAGCCGTCCTCGGTCATCACCACGATGCGCGTGCCGATGCCGATATGCGGCGGCACGGTGGTGCGCACGCCGTTGGAGAGGATCGCCGGCTTGTAGGACGAGGAGGCCGTCTGGCCCTTGGTCACCGGCTCGGTCTCGACCACTTCCAGCGTGACGCGCTGCGGCAGCTCGATGCCGACCGGATTGCCCTCGTAGACCGACAGTTTCACTTCCATCTCGTTCTGGAGATAGGGCTTGTAGTCGCCGAGGATGTCGTCGGGAACGGAGATCTGCTCGTAGGTCTCCTTGTTCATGAAGTGGTTCCCGTCACCGTCCGTGTAGAGGTAGGTGTAGGGACGATCCTCGACATAGGCGCGCTCGACCATCTCGGTGGTGCGCCAGCGCTCGGACACTTTCACGCCGTCGGACAGGCGGCGCATGTCGACCTGCGTCACCGGGGTGCCCTTGCCGGGATGGATGTTCTGGGCGGCGACGATCAGGTAGAGCCTGCCGTCGACTTCGAGGATGTTGCCCTTGCGGACGGAGGAGGCGATGACCTTCGGCACGGAAGTGGTCCTTGGGATTTGCGGGCTTTGGGATTTGCAGGCTGCGGCCCGCATGATCTATCGGGCCGTCGCATAGACGAATTGGCCGATCAGCGCCACCCCTGCCCGAAAATCGGCGGGTCAGTCGCGGAACCAGACGACCTGCGTTGTCGAGGCCAGCAGCTTGCCTGAGTCCGACCAGATCTCGCCCTGCTGGTCGAAGAACTGGCCGCCGAAGCGCATGGAATCGGCCTTGGCCAGAACCGGGCGCGTGCCCTGCGCTGCCAGCTCCTCCGAGATCGCGTGGAAATAGGAGGTGATCGACACGGTGCCGGCCGGCGTCCGCGTGCCGCGCACCTGAAAGATGCGCACGATGAACACGTCGCAGATGGCGGCGAGCGACAGATAGTCGAGCGGGCGGGGCGGGTTGTCGGCGACCCAGAGCACCGAGCGCGCGGATTGCGGTTCGGCATGGGCCGCGCCGGGAATGAAGGGCGGTCTCTCGGTGTAGCGGAAATCGTAGCGCGACAGCCAGGCGAGGGGCGGCTTGCCGGTGAGGATCGGCAAGGCGTCGGCGGGCGGGACGGCCGGCATGACGGCGGATTGATGCGCCCAGGTCGGCGATCGCACCGCGCAGACGACGGTGGCGTTGGCCGCGATGGTCTCGCCCTGCCTCAGTTCGACATAGAGATGCTGCACCGAGCGTCCGGACCGGATTTCGCGAACGATGACGGCGAATTCGCCGTCCGCAATGGCGGCGCAGAAATTGACGGTGAGCGCCACCGGCTCGCCGACGCGCCGGTCGTGCTCCAGCGCCGCGCGCAGCAGCAGCGCCGCCGTCGTGCCGCCGAAGGGACCGACCATGTTGGCATAGGCCGGCGAGGTGCGGCCGGTCAGCGTGCCGTCCGGGCCGGGCGTCAGAAGAGTGGCGGTGTCGAGCGGGTGGAGGTCGGCGAGACTGTCGGACATGATCGAAGCGGCTGCTGTTTCGTGTTGTTGCACGATACCCTATGAGGAGCGCCGCAACCGCCGCAATGACGCCAAAGGTCATGGGTTGCGGCGCAGACGGAGCGAGCGATGACCGAGACGACTGCCTCGCCCTGGTGGGATGCCGGCCGCCATGCCGACCGCCGCCCGTTTCTCGCCGCGCGCGGACGGATCAAGGCGGCGATGCGCGGCTGGTTCGGGGACCAGGGGTTCACGGAGGTCGAGGCCGGCATCCTGCAGGTTTCGCCGGGCAACGAAGCGCATCTCCACGCCTTCGCCACCGAGGCGGTGACCATCGATGGCCGGCGCGCGCCGCTCTACCTGCACACCTCGCCCGAATTCGCAGCGAAGAAGCTGATCGCCGCCGGCGAGACGCGGATCGTCGATTTCGCCCGCGTGTTCCGCAACCGCGAGCGCGGGGCCCTGCACCACCCCGAATTCACGATGGTCGAATGGTATCGCGTCGGCGAGACCTATGAGAGCCTGATGGCGGACTGCGCCGAACTGCTGGCGCTGGCCTGCGAAGCCGCCGGTCGGCATGCGCTGGTCTGGCGGGAGGCTTCCGTGGACCCGGGGCTGGCGCCCGAGCGGGTGACGCTTGCGGAGGCGTTTGAACGCCACGCTGGGATCGACCTGCTCGCGACGATATCACCATCGGGCGAGGCAGATGGCGAGGGCCTCGCCGCGCGAGCGAGAGAAGCGGGCATCCGCGTCTCCGGCGACGACACCTGGGCCGACATCTTCTCGAAAGTGCTGGTCGAGCGGATCGAACCCAATCTCGGCTTCGGCCGGGCGACCATCCTTTGCGAATATCCGGTCAGCGAGGCGGCACTCGCGCGCGCCAAGGCGTCCGATCCGCGGGTCGCCGAGCGGTTCGAGCTCTATGCCTGCGGCGTCGAACTCGCCAATGCCTTTGGGGAACTGACCGATCCGGAAGAGCAGCGGCGGCGTTTCGCGATCGAGATGGCCGAGAAGCAGCGCATCTATGGCGAGAGCTATCCGATCGACGAGGACCTGCTGGCAGCGCTCGCGCACATGCCGCCGACGTCCGGCATCGCGCTCGGTTTCGAGCGGCTGGTGATGCTGGCGAGCGGCGCCCGGCACATCGAGGACGTGATCTGGGCGCCGGTGCCGGACCTGTTCAGCCGATAACCGGAATATGCGGCGCGGCCGTCCGGGGCAGGATGCCCGACAGGCGTGGGTCATCGACGACCTCGACCTGACGTGCGAAGGGCGTGAAGCCCTGCCGCCGGTAGAAGGCCAGTGCCGCCGGATGGTCGAGCGTGCAGGTGTGAAGCCAGACGCGCCGTGTTGCGGCTTGCCATGCCAGCGCCAGCGCCGCCGCCATCATCGCCCCGCCCAGACCCTTGCCGGTGGCATCCGGCCTCAGCCCGAAGAACGAAATCTCGACATCGGCGGGATCGCGGCGGTCGAGTTCCACGATGCCGGCCTCCGCGCCGTCCGCCATCGCCACATAGGTCTCGTTGCCGGGACGGTGGAGGATCGCGGTCAGCTCGGTTTCGGTCATTTCGAGGCGGGAGAACCACAGCCAGTCCTCGCCGATAGCCCGGTAAAGCGCGCGATACCAGCCGATGTCGGGTCGCTCGGTCTTGCGCAGGGCGATGCGCTCCGAGGGTGCGCGCGGGGCGGGCCGCTGGCGCATTTCCAGATGCGTGACAACCGCTGCGATCTTTCCGGGCGGCAGGTCCGTATAGCCGTCGAGGTTCAATGCGATGCTCATGCGTTCATCGCCCGACCGCATAGCCCTGCATGCCGCGCGGATTGGCGGCGGCCTTCAGCCGCAAGCCCTCCTTGCGCGCGCCCGTGAGGCGGCCCTCGGACCATGCACCGCCGACCTCGACCTCGTGGCCGCGCCGGCGCAGTTCGTCGATGGTCGCTTGCGGGAAGCGGCTCTCGACGACGATCACGCCAGGGCGCGAGGTGCGCGGCCAGAACGAGCCGGGGAAATGCTCGGTGTGCCAGGCGGGAGCGTCGATGGCTTCCTGAAGGTTCATGCCGGCATGGACGTGGCGCAGGAACATCTGAGGGATCCACTGGTCCTGCTGGTCGCCGCCGGGCGAACCCCAGGCCATGTAGGGCGCGCCGTCGCGATAGGCGATGGTCGGGGTCAGCGTCGAGCGCGGGCGCTTGCCGGGCTTGAGGGTTGCCGGATGGCTCTCGTCCAGCCAGAACATCTGGGCGCGCGAGCCGAGGCAGAAGCCGAGGGCCGGGATGATCGGGGATGATTGCAGCCAGCCGCCGGAGGGCGTCGACGAGACCATGTTGCCCCAGCGGTCGATAATGTCGAAATGGACGGTGTCGCCGCGCGTGCCGCCGCTCTCGTGCGTTTCGATCTCGCCAACCGTGGGTTCGCCGGCACCGGTCGCGCCGACCGCGACGCGTTTGCCGGACGAGACGCGCGCATCAACCTTGCCGCCGGCTCCCGCGATGGTGCCCGGGCGCAGATCCAGCGAGGCGCGGTCAGTGATCAGCCTGCGCCGTTCGTCGTTGTAGGCGTCGGACAGCAGCGTTTCGATCGGCACGCCGACGAAATCCGGGTCGCCGTAGAAGGCCTCGCGGTCGGCGAAGGCGAGCTTGGCCGCTTCCGTGACGAGGTGGACGAAGTCCGGTCCCGCCACGTCCATGCCGTCGAGGCCCATGCCCTTGAGCAATGCGAGCTGCTGGAGGCAGACAAGGCCCTGGCTCCAGGTCGTCGGCTTGAACACCCGGTAGCGGCCGTAATCGTAGTGGATCGGAGCCTCGACGCTGGCCTTCCAGTTCGCCATGTCCTGTCCGGTGAGCACGCCGCGATTGTGCTGACCGGTGACGTCGTAAACAGCTTCAGTGCGGCAGAAGCGGTCGATGGCCTCGGCGACGAAGCCCTGACTCCAGACGTAGCGGGCGCGGGCGATCTCGTCCTCGCGCGTGCCGCCTTCGCATTCCCGGAGGACGCGCTCGTAGGTTTCCGCGAGCTTGACGTTGGTGAACAGGTCGCCCGGTTTCGGCACCGCGCCGCCCGGCAGATAGACGGCCGCCGAGGTAGGCCAGTGGTCGCGGAACAGGGCCTCCACCGTGCGGATGGTGGCGGGGATGCGCTCGACCAGCGGATAGCCGTGGCGGGCATAGGAGATGGCGGCTTCCAGCACGTCGCGCGGGCGCATGGTGCCGTAGTCGCGCAGCATCAGCATCCAGGTGTCGAAGGCGCCGGGAATGCAGGTGGCGAGCAGGCCGGTGCCGGGCACGAGGTCGAGACCGAGCGAGCGGTAGTGCTCGATGGTCGCGCCGGCCGGGGCAGGGCCCTGTCCGCAGATGACCTCCACGGCTTCCTTCTTCGCATCGTAGAGGATGACCGGCACGTCGCCGCCGGGGCCGTTCAGGTGCGGCTCGACGATCTGCAACGTGAAGGCGGCGGCACAGCCGGCGTCGAAGGCATTGCCACCGCGCTCGAGAATGCCCATGGCGACGGCCGAGGCGATCCAGTGCGTGGTGGTGACGACGCCGAAAGTCCCGTCGATCTCGGGACGCGTGGTGAAGCGCGGCGCGCTCATGATGCTCTCCAAGAATTACGCAATTCAGCCGCGGAACGCGCCGCCGCCATCGACGTCCAGCACCGCGCCGGAGACGTAGCCGCAAGCGGGGGAGGCGAGGAAGGCCGCCGCGTTGGCGATTTCCTTCGGATCGATCAGTCGGTTCAGCGGCAGGCCGGTCAGCATCTCTTCCCAGCGGCTCTGGTCGCCGAACTTGGCCTCGGCCTGCTGTTTCGACAGAGATATGATCCGGTCGGTGCGGGTCGCCGCCGGATTGATACCGAAGACGCGCACGCCCCATTCCTGCGACTTGCCGCCGACCGCGCCGGTGAAGGCCATCAGCGCGGCATTGCCGGCTCCGCCGCAGACATAGCTGTAGCGCGGCGTGCGCCCGGCCATGCCGATGATGTTGACGATGACGCCGGTGTTGCGGTCCTTCATCGAGGCCAGCGCCAGCTTGGTCAGGTGGATGTAGCCCATCACCTTGAGCGACCAGGCCTGTTCCCAGGTCTCCATGGAGAGGTCGAGCAACCCGCCGCCGGGAATGGCGCCGGCATTGTTGACGAGAATGTCGACGTCACGGTGATTGGCCCAGAGCGCTTCGCGGTCAGCCTGGCGGGACAGATCCGCCGCGGCGATCTCGATCGACCCCTGATGGCGCGCCTTGAGACCGGTGGCCGCCGCCTCCAGCCGCTTGATGTCGCGCGCGACCATGATGACGTGGGCACCCTCGGCCGAGAAGACCTCGGCGCAGGCGAGGCCGATGCCCTTCGACGCGCCGGTGACCAGCACCTTCTTGCCTGCAAGCCCGAGTTCCATGGCCGGCTCCCTCGTCTCACTCGCCCTTGAAGTTCGGCAGGCGCTTCTCGAGGAAGGCCTTCTGGCCTTCCTTGTAGTCAGCGGAATCGAAGCACTTCGCCACCAGCGCATCCACGGCGGCATCGTCCTGTTCCGCTTCCGGCTTCGACAGCTCCACCAGCGAGCGCTTGATGGCGGCGAGCGTCAAGGGGGCATTGGCCGCCACCGTGTCGAGATAGGCCCGCACCTCCGCCTCGAAGCTCTCGCGCGGCCAGGCCCGATGGATGACGCCGGAGCGCTCGCCGTCGGCGCTGTTGAGGATGCGCGCGGAGATGAGGATGTCGGCCACCGCCGCCATGCCGATCTTCTTGATCATCATCTTGACGCTGGAAAAGCCATAGCCGAGGCCGAGCCGCGCCGCCGGCACGCGGAAGCGCGAATCCGATGTGGCGAAGCGCAGGTCGCAGGTCAGCGCCAGCGCGCAGCCGCCGCCGAAGCAGATACCGCGAATGACGGCGACGGTCGGCTTGGCGGCATCATGGATCGCCGCCATGCCGGCGGCGACCGCGCGGTCATAGGCGCGCACGGCGTCCTCGCCGGTGCGCTTCTCGCCGAACTGCGAGATGTCGGCGCCCGCGCAGAAGGCCTTGTCACCCGCACCGGTGACGACGATGACGCGCACCGTGCGGTCGTCCTCGGCCCGTTTCACGAGGCCGGGAACGCTCGACCACATGTCGAAGGTCATGGCGTTCATCTTCGTGGGCTGGTCGATGGTCAGTGTCGCGACGCCGTTCGACGCCTCATAGCGCACGGTGGCTTGGCTCAAGGCTTGTCCTTTCACACGATCTTTGCGTCACGCAGCCGGGCGATCTCGTCGGCGTCGAATCCCGCCTCCGCGAGCACTTCGTCGGTATGCTCGCCGGCCTCGGGAATGGCGGTCTCGATGGCCGGCGGCGTGCGCGACATCTGGAGCGGCTGGGCGATCAGGCGGATGTCGCCACGCGCATAGTGCCGGATCGGCACGGCCATGCCGAGATGCTCGACCTGCGGGTCGCTGAACACCTCGTCCATGCGGTAGATCGGGCCGGCGGGCACGCCCTCCGCCTCCAGCCGATCCAGCCAGTCGGCGGTGGTGCGCGCGCGGAAGATATCGGCAAGCAGGGCCATCAGGGCCGGGCGGTTGCGGAACCGCAGCCTGGCGTCGGCATAGTCGGGATGGGCGACCAGATCCTCGCGCTCGATGGCGCGGCAGAAGCCCTTCCACTGGCCCTCGCCGCCGACGCCGACATTCACGTGGCCGTCCGCCGAGGGCAGCACGCCCATCGGGGTGGCGTGCGGATGGTCGTTGCCGGCCTGCGGCGGCACGCGCCCATCGACCGTGTAGGCGGCGGCCTGGAAGTCGCACATGGCGATCTGGGCTTGCAGCAGCGAGGTCTGCACCCACTGGCCCTCGCCGGACTTCGCGCGCTCGGCGAGCGCCACGAGGATGCCGGTGGCGGCATAGATGCCGGCGGCGGAATCCGCGACCGCGATGCCGGCGCGCAGCGGCGCTTCGCCCGGGAAGCCGGTGACGCCCATCAGCCCGCCCATCCCCTGCGCGATCTGGTCGAAGCCGGCGCGGGTCCGGTAGGGGCCGGTCTGGCCGAAGCCGGAGACCGAGGCGAGGATGACGCGCGGATTGACGGCCCGCAGCGCCTCGTAGCCGATGCCGAGGCGCTCCTTCACGTCGGGGCGATAATTCTCGACCACCACGTCCGCGGTCTCGACCAGTTTCAGGAAGACCTTGCGGCCCTCGTCGGTCTTCAGGTTGAGGGTGAGCGATCGCTTGTTGCGATGCAGGTTCTGCATGTCGGAGCCGTGGCGGTCGCCGAGGATCGCCGCGTTCGAATCGAAGCCGACGGGGGCATCGATCTTGATCACGTCGGCACCGAAATCGGCGAGGACGCGACAGCAGGTCGGGCCCGCGCGCACGCGCGTTAGGTCGAGGACCCTGATGTGGTCGAGTGCTGTGGAGGGGCGCGGTCGCGGCATGTCCTGTCCGGCACGGAACGTCGGGCCGGCAGACTAGGATTGTTTGGCGGCCGGCGGGAAGGGGACAGGCGGCATGACAGCACCTTGCGCCAGCATTCCCTCAGAGGCGCGCTGCAAAGGCGCTGAGCGCGGCGTTGAAGGCCTCTGGCTGTTCGGCATGGGGGGTGTGGCCGGCATCGGCGATGCTCACGGCCGCCCCGCGCGGCGCCTGAGCGGCGATCCATGCCGCGACCTCCGGGCGGTAGAGCCGGCTGCGCGCGCCCGCGAGCGCGAGAACGGGAATATCGAGCTTGCGGATCGTGTCCCGATGATCGGCCTCGACCAGCGAGCGCCAGAGATGCGCCATGACGGCCGGGTCGCGCGCGGCGACCACCTGCCGGGCATGCGCGACAAGGCCTGCATCCGCCGTGCGGCCTTCCGCGAACAGGGCATCAGCGATCTTCGGGGCATAGCGGGCCCATCCCGCCCGCATCCGTTCGGCGGCCGCGACGGCCTCGTCGAGCGACTGGCCATCGGAGAGCCCCAGGCGCCAGCCGACATCGTTCGCCACTTTCGGCGTCATGTCGACCATGACCAGCCCCGCGATGCCGGTCGAACCGCGCCGCGCCAGATGGTCGAGTGCGACGGTGGCACCCATCGACCAGCCGACGAGGAGTGCGGGCCGGTCGAGGCCGGCCAGCAGAGCGGCGAGGTCCGTGGACAGGTCAGCGATGGACAGGACGCCCGCCACCTCGCCGTCGCGGTGGCCGGCCTGATCGGGCGCGATCACCCGGAAACCCTCGTCCACGAGCCGGTGCTGGCCGGCGAAGAACGAGCGATCGACCGACCAGCCGTGGAGGAAGACGACGGGACGGCCCTCGCCGATGTCGGTCAGCGCCGCGTCGCCGGTCACGTCAGGCCTCGATCGCTGCATCGACGTCTTTTACCAGCACGAGCGCGCGGCCGGTGGCGAGGACCTGGCCGGCGGCGTCGGCAAGGGTCGTCGCAAGGTCGCAGAGATGCTTGTCGGGCCGCAGGCGGGTGATGGTAACCGTGGCGGTTACCTCGGCGTCGAGCGGCACGGGAACGGCGAAAGCCAGTTCCTGCTTGAGGTAGTTCGTGCCGCTGCCGGGCAGTTCGACGCCGAGCAGGTAGGAAAACAGCGCGCCGATCAGCGGTTCGGGGACGTCGCGGATCGTCGCCGGAGCGACGCCGGCCAGCGAGGTGAAGGCGGCGATGTCCTCCAACGTGTAGCGGCGGGTCAGGCTGGCGCTGTCACCGACCTTCATCGCCGCCCTCCGTGGTGACGTTGGCGGAGGCCTCGCAGACGGTCTCGCCGTCGCTTTCTCGGACGATGCGCAGGGCCAGCCGCGCGCCATCGGCGGTCGTGGTTTCCACGATGCCGGAAAAGACCAGCGCCTCGCCCGCGAAGGCGGGCGCCGGGAACATCAGCGTCTGGGCCGTCTGGCGCGCGCCGGGCACGTGCCGGCGCATCAGGCCCCACAGGACGGTGTAGAGGAGCATGCCGTGCGAGACGGTGCGGCCGAACCGCGTGCGGGCGGAGAAATCGGCATCGACGTGGATCGGGTTGTCGTCGCCGCTGACCCTGGCGAACAGGTCGAAATCGGCCTGGGTCAGCGTCCGCGTCTCGGAGAACAGGGGGCCGGCAGCGATCATCGCGAGCCCTCCGCGACGATGCCGCGCAACACGTGCTTCTGGATCTTGCCTGCCGCCGTGCGCGGGAAGTCTTCCACTAGCGTGATATGTTTCGGCACCTTGTAGCCGGCGAGATTGGCGCGCGCGTGCTTTCGGATGTCCTCGACGCCTGTCACGGCACCCGGCCGCAGCAGGATCACGGCATGCCCGACCTCGCCCCATTGCGCGTCCGCGACGCCGAGTACGGCGGCCTCCAGCACCGCCGGATGGGCGTGCAGGACGATTTCCACCTCGGCCGGATAGACGTTCTCGCCACCCGAGATGAACATGTCCTTGATGCGGTCGACGATGAAATAGCAGCCGTCCGCATCCTGCCGGCCGACATCGCCGGAGCGCAGCCAGCCGCCGGGCGCGAAGGCCTTTCCGGTGGCTTCGGGGTTGTTGAAGTAGCCGGGCGTGATGCCGGGGCCGCGAAACAGCAACTCGCCGCGCTCGCCCTGCGCAACGTCATTGCCGTCGAGGTCGACGAGGCGGACCTCGGCCAGCACCTGCGGCTTGCCCACCGAGCCGATCTTCTCGACCGCATGGGCGGGGTCCATGAGGAAGACGGTCGGTCCGGTCTCCGTCATGCCCATGCCGTTGCAGACGGTGACGCCGCGATCGAGGAAGGCGCGCAGCATCGCCTCGGGCATCGGCGCGCCGCCGCAGCCCCAGTGGCGCACGCGGGAGAAATCGGTGGTGGCGAAGGCGGGATGCAGGCTGATCGCCTGATAGATGGCGGGCACGCCGAAGAACAGCGACAGCCGCCCCCGCGCGATCAGGTCGATCACCACGTCGGCCTCGAATTTCGGGATGATCCGCGAGGTGCCGCCGGCGATGAACACGGGCAGGGCGTGCAGATTGATGCCGGCCGTGTGGAACAGCGGCAGGAAGTTCAACGTGTCGTCGCCGGCGCCGAGCCCGGTCGCCTGCTGGATATTGACGTAGTTGGCGAGCGCCATGCCCGGCGTCTGGATCACCGCCTTGGGCTTGCCGGTCGTGCCGGACGTGTAGAGCAGATACCAGACCCTGTCGGTCTCCCAAGGCTCGGCAGGGCCGGAGAGGCGGGAAGCCCCCGCGCGCTCGGTCTCGTAGTCCGCGAAGGACAAGACCGGCACACCGGGCAGGGAGCCGGCGAGCGTGGCATTGGCCTCATCCGCGAGCAGCAGCTTCGCGGCGCAATCGGCGAGGATCGGCGCGAGTTCGGCGGGCGTCTGCCGCCAGTTGAGCGGCACGAGGATCAGTCTGGCCTTGGCGCAGGCGAAGAGCAGCTCGAAGAAGGTCGCGCCGTTGTGGCAGAGCACGGCGACGCGGTCGCCCTCGGCAAGCCCTCTCGACAGGAGCAGGGCCGCGCCACGGGAGGCATTGGCCTCGATCTCTGCGAAGGTGAGGGAGCGGCCGGTCGCGATTTCCTCGAATGCGACGGCATCGGGCGAGAGTTCCGCACGGCGGCGGCAGATATCGGGAATCGATCTCATGCGGCCCTCGCGAGGAAGCGCGCCATGCCGGCCTCGGTCTCGTCAGTTTCGATCAGGTCGAGGAAGCGGCTGCGCTCGCGCTCGAGGCCGTCGGCGATGGCGCGCAGGCGCTCCGGCGGCATGAGCAGCGAACGCGTCGCGGCGAGGCTCGGGGCAACCTTTGATCGCAGCGTGCCGAGCCACCCGGCAATGACCGCCTCGAACTCGTTCGCGGCCGGGGCCGCCTGCGCGATGCCGAGCGCCAGCGCCTCATCCGCGCCGATGCGGCGGTTGAGCATCTGGATCGCGCCGGCGCGCGCGGGGCCGATCCGCTCGGGGAGCAACGCCGTCCAGCCGCCGTCCGGGGAGAAGCCGACATCGACATAGTAGGACTGAAGGAAGGCGCGTGGTCCCATGACGACGAGGTCGCTGGCGAAAACGAAGCCGCAGGAGCCGCCGGTGACTGGGCCGTGCACCGCCGCGATCACCGGGCAGGGCAGGGCGAGCAGCTTCAGGATCGCCTCGTTCAACGCGCCGACGAGGCGGGCTGCATAGGTCCGCCGCTCGCCGCGCGGCAAGCCGGCGAAGGCCACGATATCACCGCCGGTCGAGAAGGAGCGACCCGCGCCGCGCAGCACCAGAACGGCGGGCGGCGTCGAGGAGAGGCCGTCGAGGGCCGCGTTGAGGGCGTCCATCAGATCCGGAACGAGCGCATTGTGGCGTGCCGGGCGATTGAGCGTCAGCGTCGCGACACCATCCACCACGTCGACCAAGACGTGGCTGTCAGTCATGGCTTTCTCAGACATGGCTTTTGGGCCCGATGCCGTTTGCCACGAAATCGAAGGCTGCCTCCGCGACCGCTTCGAGCGGCACGCTCTCGTCATAGAGCGAGTAGCGCCGGCCGATCATGTCGGTGACGCCCATCAGGGCCCAGGCGCGAACCTCGGCGTCGCCGGGAGAGATTTCGCCGCGCCGCGCGGCCTCCTCCAGGCCGCCCCGGTAGCCATCGGCGAATTCCTCGTAGTAGGCGCGATGTACTGCCGGGTCGACGAACTGCGACTCGGCGACCACCCGGTAGAGATTGGGATTATCCCGGATGAACTGCAGGAAGGCGTGAATACCCTTCCGCTCGGCGGAAAGGCGGTCCGGCGCGCCCGCGATGGCGCGCGTCAGGTGATGGCGAAGCCTGCGGCCCATCAGCAGGACCAGTTCGCGCAGAACGTCCTCCTTGGAGCGGAAATAGAGATAGAATGTGCCTTGTGCGACCTCGGCTTCCGCCGTGATCGTGGCGATGGAGGCATCGGAGAAGCCGCGCACGCCGATCTCGCGCTCGGCAGCGTCGAGAATCTTCTGGCGGGTACGCTCCCCGCGTTTGGTCTTCGGCACCGGCAGGGGGGCTGCCGGATCGATGTGAGCCATGGCGTTTCCGTCATCGGCCCTTCGCCCGATGGGCTCAGAACCGCCTTCCCGCTTGACGCGTTTCGGGGACGAGGCTAGCGTCACATGAAACATGACTCAAGTGTCAGTTTTGCATTTTCAGGATCAGGGAGGATCCCATGCTGAGGAAGACGCTGGCGCTGGCTTCGGCCTCGCTCGCACTGGCCGTGACGGCGTTTGCCGTTCCCGCCGCCGCGCAGACCCGTGACGTGAAGATCTGCCTCATCGCCGGCCGCACCGGTGCGCTGGAGGCCTATGCGAAGCAGACCGAGGTCGGCTTCATGATGGGCCTCGAATTCCTGACGCGCGGCACCAACCAGGTCGGCAACATGCGCCTGCAGGTCATCGTCAAGGACGACCAGCTGCGCCCCGATCGCGGCAAGGCGCTGCTCGAGGAGTGCTACAACGACGACCGCGCCGACATCGCGGTTGGCACGACAGGCTCGCCGGTGGCGCTCGCCATGCTGCCGGTGGCCGAAGAGGCCAAGAAGATCCTCATCGTCGAGCCGGCGGTGGCGGATTCGATCACGGGCGCCCGCTGGAACCGCTACGTCTTCCGCACCGGCCGCTCGTCCTACCAGGACGCGCTGGCCGCCGCCGCTTCCGTGCCGGAGAACGAGGACGTGTCCATCGGCATGATGGGCCTCGACACCGCCTTCGGCCGTGACGGCGTCGCCGCCTACAAGGCAGCGCTCGCCGCGATCCGCCCGCGCGCCCGCATCGTCGCGGAGGAATATGCTGCCGGCAACACGGCCGACTTCGCGCCCTTCGCGGAGCGCCTGTTCGCGGCGCTGCGCGATCGTCCCGGCAAGCGCATCATCGGCTTCATCTGGGCCGGCGCGCATCCGATGGCGAAGTTCGTGGACATGCGCCCGGAGCGGTTCAACATCGCGCTGGCGCCGGGTGGCAACATCCTGCCCGCGATGAACGCCTGGAAGGCCTTCGCCGGCACCGAAGGCGGCATCTACTACTACTACGACTTCCCGCGTAACCCGATGAACGACTGGCTGAAGGCCGAGTACCAGAAGCGCCATGGCGCGCCGCCGGACTTCTTCGTGGCAGGCGGATTCGCGGCAGCCGCCGCCGTGGTGGCTGGCCTTGAAAAGGCGGGGTCGACGGATACCGAGAAGCTGATCGCGGCCATGGAGGGCATGACCTTCCAGACGCCGAAGGGGGCGATGACCTTCCGCCGCGAGGACCATCAGGCGCTGCAGGAAATGTATCACTTCCGCATCCGCCCGAATGCCCGTGACAACGACCTGCTCGATCTCGTGCGCACCATTCCGGCTTCGGAAATGCCGCTGCCGATCACCAACCGGCGCACGAACTGACGAAAAGACCTGATCGTCGTGCCCGGCCTCGTGCCGGGCATCCACGACTTTCCTTTCAAGGCGTGTTCCAAGTCGTGGATGGCCGGGCCAAGCTCGGCCATGACGCGATGCCTCGCGAGACCCGTCACCATGCCACCCGTCCTCGAAACGCGAGACCTGACGATCCGGTTCGGCGGCCACGTCGCCGTGGACAGCGTCTCCTGCGCCTTCCATGCCGGCACGCTGACAGCCATTGTCGGGCCGAACGGCGCGGGCAAGACCACCTATTTCAACCTGATGTCGGGCCAGCTGACCGCGACCGCCGGCAAGACGCTGCTGGGTGGCGAGGACATTTCGGCGCTCGGCGCAGCGGGCCGTGCGCAGCGCGGTATCGGCCGCGCCTTCCAGATCACCAACCTCTTCCCGAACCTTACCGTGGCCGAGAATGTCCGCCTCGCGGTTCAGGCGCGCGGCAAGGCGGCAGCGAGCCTGTTCTCGCTCTGGTCGCGCCATCGCGACTGGATCGACAAGGCCGACCACTATCTCGAACAGGTGAACCTTGCCGGCGTGCGCGACACGGTCGCCGCCGCCCTGCCGCATGGCGACAAGCGCAAGCTGGAAGTCGCGATCATGATGGCGCTGGAGCCCGAGGTCTTCATGTTCGACGAGCCGACCGCGGGCATGTCGGTGGACGAGGTACCCGTCATTCTCGACCTGATCCAGAAGCTGAAGGACGAGGGGACCAAGACGATCCTCCTCGTCGAGCACAAGATGGACGTGGTGCGCTCGCTCGCCGACCGCATCGTGGTGCTGCACAACGGCCGCCTCGTCGCGGACGGCGAGCCGGCGGCGGTGATCGCCTCGCCGGTGGTGCAGGAGGCCTATCTGGGACAGGCGCCCAAGGCGGAGGCCGCAAATGTCTGAGCCGCTGCTCGACCTTCAGGGCGTCCATACCCATATCGGCCAGTATCATATCCTTCAGGGCGTCGATCTCGCTTTGCCGAAGGACGGCATGACCGTTCTGCTCGGCCGCAACGGCGCGGGCAAGACCACGACGCTGCGCACCATCATGGGGCTGTGGCAGCCGTCGAAAGGCACGATCACCTTCGACGGGCGGTCCATCGGCGGACTACCGACCCCGGACATCGCGCAAGGCGGCATCGCCTACGTGCCCGAAACCATGGCGGTCTTCGCCGACCTGACGGTTGCCGAGAACATGACGCTGGCGGCGCGCTCTGGCCCGGTCGATGCCGCGCGGCTCGACTGGATCTTCGGGCTGTTCCCGGCGCTCAAGAAGTTCTGGCAATTGCCTGCGGGCGTCCTTTCCGGCGGGCAGAAGCAGATGCTGGCCATCGCCCGCGCCATTGCCGAGCCGCGCCGGCTGATCCTCATCGACGAGCCGACCAAGGGCATCGCCCCGGCCATCATCGAGGCGATGATCTCGGCCTTCGCGGAGCTGAAGCGCGAAACGACGATCCTGCTGGTCGAACAGAACTTCCGTTTCGCCGCGAGCCTCGGCGACCATGTCGCTGTCATGGATGACGGCCGCATCGTCCATCGCGGCGCGATGGCCGATCTTGCCCGCGACGAGACCCTGCAGCAGCGCCTGCTCGGCCTGTCGCTCGACGCGCATCAGTGAGGGCGACGCGATGACCATGGCAACGACCTCGACACCAGCCGAGACGCTTCCTTCGGTGAAGTCGGACTATCTGCCCATCCTGCTGCCGATCGTGCTGGCGGCGGCGGCGCTGCCCTTCATCGGCAATCCCGTGACCTGGGTGACGCTGACTGTCGCCGCGCTCGCCATGGGCATGATGATCTTCGTCATCGCCTCGGGTCTCACGCTGGTCTTCGGCCTGATGGACGTGCTCAATTTCGGCCACGGCGCCTTCATCGCGGTCGGCGCCTATATCGCGCTGTCGGTGCTGGGGCTTTTGTCCGGCTGGGTGCAGGTGGATTCGCTCGCCTGGAACCTGATGGCGCTCGGCCTTGCGGTCGTGGTCGCGATGGCCGGCACGGGCCTGATCGGCTGGGCCTTCGAGCGGGTCATCGTCAAGCCGGTCTATGGCCAGCATCTCAAGCAGATCCTGATCACCATGGGCGGCCTGATCGTCGCCGAGCAGCTCATCCACGTCATCTGGGGCGGCGACCAGAAGGCCATGGCGCTGCCGACCGCGCTGCGCGGCGCGGTGGTGCTCGGTGATTTCGCCATCGAGAAGTTCCGCATTCTCGCGGTGGTCGTCGGCCTCGTCGTCTTCGCCGCGATGATGCTGGTACTGAACCGCACCAAGATCGGCCTGCTGATCCGCGCCGGCGTGGAGAATTCCGAGATGGTCGAGGCGCTCGGCTATCGCATCCGCCGGCTGTTCGTCGGCGTCTTCGTCGCAGGCTCCGCGCTGGCGGGGCTCGGCGGCGTGATGTGGGCGCTCTACCGCGAGACGCTGACGGCGGCGATCGGCGGAGACATCATGGTGCTCGTCTTCATCGTCATCATCATCGGGGGCCTCGGCTCGGTCGGCGGCTGCTTCCTCGGCGCCATCCTCGTGGCGATGATGGCGAACTACACCGCCTTCCTCGCGCCGAAGATCGCGCTCGCCTCCAACATCTTGCTGATGGTCGCGATCCTGATGTGGCGGCCGCAGGGCCTCTATCCCGTCGCCAAGCGGTGAGGGCACGACAATGCTGAACAGCCTCCTTTCCGGCGACTATCCCAAGAGCCGCATCCTCTCGGGCGTGCTGGTGGCCATCCTGGTCGGGCTTGCCTTCGCGCCGTTCCTGTTCTCGGGGGCGGCGGCGATCAACACGGCCGCCAAGATCTGCATCTTCATCGTGCTGGTGGCGAGCTACGACCTGCTGCTCGGCTATACCGGCATCGTCTCCTTCGCCCACACCATGTTCTTCGGCATCGGAGGCTATGGCGTCGGCCTCGGGCTCTACGCTTTCGGCGCGACCTGGGGCGTCATGGCGCTCGGCATCCTCATCGCGCTGCTCGTGGCGGTCGTGCTCGCCTTCCTGATCGGGCTTCTGTCGCTGCGCGTGCGGGCGATCTTCTACGCGATGATCACGCTGGCCGTGGCATCGGCCTTCCTGATCCTTGCCACGCAGTTCTCCGAATATACCGGTGGCGAGGATGGCCGTTCCTTCTCGGTGCCGCCGGTGCTGCGGCCGGGCTTCCGGCTGTTCGAGACGCCGGTCTTCGGCGTGACGATCAACGGGCGCATCCTGGCCTACTACCTCGTCTTCGTCTCGGCGGTCGTCCTGTTCCTGCTGGCGCTGCGGGTGGTGAACTCGCCGTTTGGGCGCGTCTTGCAGGCGATCCGCGAGAACGACATGCGCGCCGAGGCCCTCGGCTACCGCGTCGTTTATTACCGCACCGTCGCCAACTGCCTCGCCGCCGCCATGGCGGTGCTGGCGGGCGCGATGAGCGCCATCTGGCTGCGCTATACCGGCCCTGACACGACGCTGTCCTTCGCCATCATGCTGGACATCCTGCTCATGGTCGTGATTGGCGGCATGGGCACGATGTACGGGGCGGTGGTCGGCGCGACATTGTTCATCGTGGCGCAGAACTATCTGCAGAAGCTGATGGGCACGGCCTCCGCCGCGACCGAGGGCATTCCGCTGCTGCCGAAGCTTCTGCACCCGGATCGCTGGCTCCTGCTGCTCGGCGTGCTGTTCGTGCTCTCCGTCTATTTCTTCCCCACCGGTATTGTGGGACGGCTGCGCGGCGAAAAGCGGTAACCCGTTAGAGAAAAACGCATTCTCTCCGCTTTCTCGGAACCTCCGTCGGAGCTGTCCGGTTATCCGGGCAGTCAATCCGAAGGAGGATTTCCGATGAACTGGGACCGCGTCGAGGGTAACTGGAAGCAGCTCAAGGGCAACGTCAGGGAACAGTGGGGCAAGCTGACGGACGACGATCTCGACGTCATCGCCGGCCGCCGCGACCAGCTCGAGGGCAAGCTCCAGGAGCGCTACGGCTACGCCAAGGACAAGGCAAGGGCTGAGATCGACAGCTGGTACAATAGCCGGAACTGGCTGTCGTAAGGCTCCAAGCGCCAACTATCACGGAAGCGGGGACCTTTCGGCACTTCCGCCGTTGCCCCATAGGCCCGTCCGGTCCGCCGGGCGGGTCGTTTTGTGTCAAATCAAAATTCTCTTTTTAATTCAATCCGTTGTTTAGATTTTGACTATCGCCCGGGCATTCCCACACGGATTCGTTAACGCATCCGGTTGCTCCTGGGGAAGGTCGGGCTTGACGTTTTTCTGATAAGTGATAAATTTCCAAAATTATCAGTCATCAATTTTCAGGCTTCACCGATCGACGGCCATGACCCTCAAGACCCGCCTCACCGCAGACGAGACCCGCGAGCGCATCCTCGACACCGCCGAGGAGCACTTCCGCAGGGTTGGCTATGGCAAGACGGCGGTCGCGGACATTGCCGGGACGCTCGGCATGAGTCCCGCCAATGTCTATCGGTTCTTCCCGTCGAAATCGTCGATCTGCGAGGAGATCGCCAGCCGCCTTCTCGACAATTGCCATGAGGCGTTGCGCGAGATCGTCGCGGAGAAGCGGACGCCGGCCTCCGAGCGTCTCGCGCGGATGACCATGGCCATCCACCAGTTCAACAAGTCGCAGATGTTCGACGAGAAGCGTCTGCACGACATGGTCGAAGCGGCCATCAAGGAGAACTGGCACGTCATCAAGGCCCATCTGGAAACACTGGTGGTGCTGTTCGCCGAGGTTATCCAGGACGGCATGGCAGCCGGCGAGTTCGTCGTGCGCGACCCGGTCGAGGCCGCCTGGTCGTTCAAGCAATGCCACGTCACCGTTTTCCACCCCTCGCTGATCGAACAGTGCGCGACGCTGTTCGATCTCGACGAGCAGACCCGCCGCCTGACCCAATTCGCCATTCGTGCCCTGAAAGTCTGAGGACAGCCCTCATGTCGTCCAGCGTCTTCGGTTCCTCGTCCCCCGCCGCCATCCGCTCCCTGGCGCTCGTCTCGCTTCTGGCTCTCGGCCTTGCCGCCTGTACCGAAGGCAATGCAAGCACCGAGGCCAAACCGGAGGCGGCAGCCCGCGCCGTGGTGACCGAAACGATCACGTATGGACCGCGCAACCGCGAGCGCAGCTTCGTCGGCACCGTGCGCCCGCGCATCGAGAGCGATCTCGGGTTCCGCGTCGCCGGCAAGGTCGCCGAGCGGCTGGTGCAGCAGGGTGAGCGCGTCAGCCGCGGCCAGCCGCTGGCCCGGCTCGACGCGGCCGACCTGACGCTTCAGCGCGAACAGGCCGAGGCCGAGCTGACCGCGGCGCAGGTGAACCTCAATGCCTCGCTCGCGCAGGACAAGCGCACGCAGGATCTGCGTGTCGCTGGCTGGGCGACACAGGCAACGCTGGATACCCAGCTCGCCCGCAGCGCCGATGCCCGCGGCCGACTCGACCGTGCCAAGCGCGCCCTCGACCTTGCGGATAACCAGCTCACCTATGCCGCGCTCGTCGCCGATGCCGACGGCGTCGTGACGGCGACCATGGCCGAGCCCGGTCAGGTCGTTGCTGCCGGTACGCCGGTGATCCGTCTCGCCCGTTCGGGCGAACGCGAAGCCGTCGTCGCGATCCCGGAGGCGCTGATCGAGCATGTGCGCGCCGGCCAGGCGACCGTCTCGCTCTGGTCGAATGCCGGAAAGACCTACCGCGCCACGCTGCGCGAGTTCGCCGCCTCGGCGGACACGGCGACCCGGACCTTCCAGGCCCGCTTCACCATTCAGGACGCCGATGACGGTGTCGTCATAGGTATGACGGCAACCGTCGCGGTCGGCGAGCCCGCGTCCGCCCGCGTGGCTCGCCTCCCCATCTCCGCGCTCTATTCGGAAGGGCGCGGCCCCTCGGTCTTCGTGGTCGAGCCCGCAACCGGCAGGCTGACTCTGAAGCCAGTGACGGTCGCGGGCTATGACGGTCGCGAAGTGCTCATCGCCGATGGTGTCGCGGAGGGCGACAAGGTCGTCGCGCTCGGCGTCCACAAGCTCGACGAGAGCCAGCGCGTGCGCGTCGTCGCCGGCCGTTGATCCGCATCCCGGGCGCGCCGCCCCGGCGCGCTCCCGCCATCCATCCGCACTGACCGCCATCCTTCCTCGCGGAGCGAGCCCCCATGTCTTCCGGACACAATTCCTCCGCCGCGCACGACAGCCACGATCCGAGTCTGGTGCGCAACAACTGGTCACACTGGGCGGTGACGCACCCCGCGCTCGTGCTGTTCATGATCCTCGCGCTGGTCGCAGGCGGCGCCTACTCATTTTCGCGGCTGGGGCGCGCCGAAGACCCGGCCTTCACCATCAAGGTGGCGATCGTGACCGCGATCTGGCCCGGTGCAACCACCCGGGAGATGCAGGATCAGGTTGCCGAGCGCATCGAGAAAAAGCTGCAGGAACTGCCCTGGTTCGAGCGGGTGCAGACCTACACCAAGCCCGGCTTCACGGCCATGCAGGTGTCGTTCCGCGACCAGACGCCGGCGCGCGACGTGCCGCAGCTCTTCTACCAGTTGCGCAAGAAGCTCGACGACATCCGCGCTGAGCTGCCGGCCGGCCTGATCGGCCCGAACATCAATGACGAATATGGCGACGTCGATTCCGTCCTGTTCACGCTGACCGGGGACGGCGCCTCCTACGCCGACCTGAAGCGCTATGCCGAGGCCCTGAAGAGCCGCATGCTGCGCGTGCCGAGCGTCACCAAGGTCAATATCTACGGCGCGCAGGACGAGCGCATCTTCGTCGAGTTCAGCCATGCCAAGCTTGCGACGCTCGGCGTGCCGGCCTCCGCCATTTTCGACAGCCTCCAGCGTCAGAACGCCGTGGTTCCCGCAGGCACGATCGACACCGGCGCCAACCGCGTGCCGCTGCGCGTCACCGGCGCGCTCGACGGCGTCGCAGCCGTCGCCGCGACCCCGGTCGACGTCAACGGCCGCATCTTCCGGCTCGGCGATATCGCGACGGTGACGCGCGGCTTCGTCGATCCGCCGACCTATCTCATCCGCCAGGAGGGCGAGCAGGCCGTGCTCGTCGGCGTGGTCATGCAGAAGGGCGGCAACATCTCGCAGCTCGGCCACGACCTTGCCGCGGCACGCGAGGAGTTCCGCCGCGAGCTGCCGGCGGGCATCGAGCTCGGCCAGATCGCTGACCAGCCGCATGTCGTCGAGACGGCGATCTCCGAGTTCATCAAGGTGTTCCTGGAGGCGCTGGCCATCGTGCTGTTCGTCTCCTTCGTCTCGCTCGGCTGGCGCACCGGCATCATCGTGGCGCTGTCGGTGCCGCTGGTGCTGGCGGTGATCTTCATCGCCATGTTCGCGCTCGGCATCGACCTGCACCGCATTTCGCTCGGCGCGCTGATCATCGCCCTTGGCCTGCTGGTCGACGATGCGATCATCGCCGTGGAGATGATGGTGGTGAAGATGGAGCAGGGCTGGGATCGCCTGTCGGCCGCGGCCTATGCCTGGACCTCCACGGCCTTCCCGATGCTGACCGGCACGCTGGTCACCGCGATCGGCTTCCTGCCGGTCGGCCTCGCGAACTCGGGCGTCGGCGAATATACCGGCTCGATCTTCTGGGTGGTCGGCATCGCGCTGATCGTCTCGTGGTTCGTCGCGGTGATCTTCACGCCCTATCTGGGCGCGAAGCTGCTCCCCGACTTCCATGCGGTCGAGGAGCGCAAGTACCAGCGCCGCCTCGCGCGCGCGGCGAAGCGGGGCAAGCCGGCGCCCCAGCGCGTCGACCATTCGAACCCGCACGCCCTCTACGAGACGCCGACCTACAACGCCCTTCGCCGCGTCATCGGCTGGTGCGTCGATCACAAGTTCCTCGTGGTTGCCGCAACGGTCCTGCTGTTCGCGACCTCCATCGTCGCCTTCGGCCGGGTGCAGCAGCAGTTCTTCCCGGTCTCGGAACGCACCGAGCTGTTCTTCCAGATGCGCCTGCCGCAGGGCACGGCGATCACCGCCTCGCTGGAAACCGCCAAGCGCGCCGAAACCATGCTGAAGGGCGATGCCGACATCGCCACCTACACGACCTATGTCGGCCAGGGTTCGCCGCGATTCTGGCTCGGCCTCAATCCGCAGCTGCCGGACGAGTCCTTCGCCGAGATCGTCATCCAGGCGAAGACCCTCGAAGGCCGCGAGCGCGTCAAGGCGCGGCTTGAGCGCGAGGTCGCCGCCGGGGCGCTGTCGGAGGCGCGCGTGCGCGTCGACCGCTTCAATTTCGGACCGCCGGTCGGCTTCCCCGTGCAGTTCCGGGTGATCGGACCCGAGCCGCAGCTCGTTCGCGAGACCGCGGTGAAGGTGCGCGAGATCATGCGCGGCAATCCCAACGCGCGCGATCCGCACCTCGACTGGAACGAGCAGTCGCCCTCGGTCCGCCTGGTGGTGGATCAGGACCGCGCCCGTTCGCTCGGCCTCAACGTGCAGGATGTCGCACAGACGCTGCAGACGCTGCTCTCGGGCGCGACGGTTACGACGGTGCGCGACCGCACTGAGAAGGTCGACATCGTCGCCCGCGCGGTGCCCTCGGAACGTGTCGACCTCGGTCGTATCGGGGACCTGACCATCATCGCGCGTGGTGGCGTGCCGGTGCCGCTGGCGCAGGTCGCGCGCATCGAGTTCCGGCAGGAGGACCCGATCCTCTGGCGGCGCAACCGCGACCTGACCATGACCGTGCGCGCGGACGTCGCCGACGGCGTCCAGCCGCCGGTGGTCAGCGCGCAGGTTCAGGAGGCGCTGAAGGGGCTCATCGCCAGCCTGCCGCCGACCATGCGCATCGAGCAGGGAGGCGCGGTGGAGGAATCCGCCAAGGCCAATGCCTCCATCTTCGTGCTGTTCCCGATCATGCTGCTCGGCATGCTGACCGTGCTGATGATCCAGCTCCAGTCCTTCTCGCGGTTGGCGTTGGTGTTCCTCACCGCCCCGCTCGGCATTGTCGGCGCGGCCTTCGCGCTGAACCTTCTGAACGCACCCTTCGGGTTCGTGGCGCTGCTCGGCCTCATCGCTCTCGCCGGCATGATCATGCGCAACACGGTGATCTTGGTGCAGCAGATCGACGAGGAGGTAGCAGCCGGCTACTCGCTGCACGACGCCATCATCGAGGCGACCGTACGCCGCTCGCGGCCGGTGGTGCTGACCGCGCTCGCCGCCATCCTTGCGATGATCCCGCTGGCCCGCTCGCTGTTCTGGGGACCGATGGCGATCACCATCGGCGGCGGTCTCGCCGGCGCGACGCTGCTGACGCTCCTGTTCCTGCCGGCGCTCTACGCGGTCTGGTTCCGCGTCAAGCCGTCAGACAAGCAGCCGAAGCAGGAACCGGCCGATACCGAGGAGCCGGCCCCCGCACTGCGCATGGCGGCCGAGTGAGGCGATAGCGGATCCGAGGTTCGGGGAAGTAAAATGGAAATGCCCGGCCTCGCGCCGGGCATTTCCGTTTCCGTCAAGGCGCGAAGATCAGGAACACATAGGTCGCGAACAGGACCAGGTGGACGACACCGGGCAGGGATGTTGGTGCGGCCGCCGCCGAAGGTGACAAGGCTGACCGCGAAGGTCAGCATCATCAGCACGATGTCGCGCGTCTCCAGACCGAGGCTGAGCGGCTGATTGAGCACGATCGCAACCGCGCAGACGGCGGGGATCGTCAGGCCGATCGTGGCGAGCGACGAACCGAGCGCCAGATTGATGCTCTTCTGCAGCTCGTTGCGCTTGGCGGCCCGCAGCGCCGCAAGGCTCTCCGGCAGCAGCACCATCATGGCGACCAGAAGGCCGATAATGCCGATCGGCGCGCCGACGACCGCGACCCCGAGCTTTACGGTCTCGGCAAAGTGCTTGGCCAGCAGCACGACGCCGACCAGTGCTGCGACGAGCAGAACCACGCTGGCGGCGACCTCCCGGTCGCTCGGCACATGGGCGTGCTCGTCAGCCGTGGACATGCCGTCGTCCGACAGGAAGTAGTCGCGATGGCGCACCGTCTGCACATAGAGAAAGATGCCGTAGAGCACGATGGTCGCCATGGTGACGAAGACGAGCTGGCTGACGTTGAAGGCAGCCCCCGGCGCGCTGATCGTGTAGTTCGGCAGGATCAGCGTCATGGTCGCAAGCGGCATGAGCACCACGAGATAGGCCCGGGCGCCTGAAATGTGGAAGCCCTGCTCGCCGTATTTGAGGCCGCCCATAATGATGCAGAGGCCGACCAGGCCGTTGCAGACGACCATGATGACGCCGAAGATCGTGTCCCGCGCGAGCGTCGGCGAGCCGTCGCCTGCCAGCATGATCGAGATGATCAGCGAGACTTCGATGACCATGACCGCGATGGTCAGAACCAGCGTGCCGTAGGGCTCGCCGGTGCGGTGGGCGACGACATCGGCATGGTGGACGGCGGCGAAGACAGCAGCCCCGAGGATCGCAAATTCCACGATCGGCCATATGGTGGTCGAGCCCGGAATGGCCTTGATCAGGTCGGGGAAGACAGTGGCCACTATTGCGACGCCCAGCGCGACGACGGGTGTGATGAACGCGGTCGGGTGGCGGCTCGCAGGCATAAGGCCTCGTGCAACTAGAAGATGGGGTCTTCGTTCTGAACAGAGAGGCGGATCAGATCAACCACGAATTTCCGGCGTGCGAACGCGACAAATCGTAACGGGATGCGGCGGGCTGCCGCGCATCACGTCTCCAGAGCGGCACGAATTGCGGTGATGTCGGCGAGCGAAGGCAGGCTCGCCTCGTTGCCAAGATGCTGAACCGAATGAGCGGAGGCCGCGCGAGCGAAACGGAAATGCTCCTCCCAGGGCGCATCCGGCTGCGACAGGTACGAATAGCAGTAGGCGCCATGGAAGATGTCGCCGGCGCCGTTGGTGTCGACCACGCGGGCACGCGGCACTTTCAGCGCCGCCATCTCGCGCTTCTCGCCGCTCTTTTCGATCCAGACGATGCCGCGCTCGCCGAGCGTTACCGCGCCAACGGCGCAGCCGCGAGCGTGGAGATAGGTCAGCATCTCGTTGGGAGTGAGCTCCATCTGTTCGCAGAGGCGCTCGGCGACCACCGCGATGTCGATGAATTCCAGAAGCTCATGGGTGTTGGAGCGCAGGCCGCCGCCGTCGAGCGAGGTCACGATGCCCTTCTCGCGGCATGCCTTCGCATAGGCGATGGCCGCGTCGGACTGGTGACCGTCGAGGTGCAGCAGGCGGCAGCCGTCGAGATTCAGCGTCGGATAGGGATGCAGGTAATTGTCGTCGCGGGCGCGCAGGATAGCGCGCTTGCCGTTGTTCGGGATGACGAAGGACAGCGACGACCGCTTCACCGGCCGGGGGTGAACGAAGACGCCGTAGCGCGCGGCCATGTCGGTGAACATGCGGCCAAGCCAGTCGCCGGCAAGCGATGTGAGGAGGTCCGGCGCGATGCCGAGCTTCGCGCAGGCGAAGGCGGCGGTCACCGCATTGCCGCCGAAAGACACCGCGTAGTCCCGTGCCACCGCCTTGTCGTCGCCGGTCGGAATCTCATCCGCCAGCAGGGTGACATCGATATAGGTCTGGCCGATGAAGAGCGCTTCCATACCGGCAGAGTGGGGGAGAGAGCCCGAGGTGTCCACCCGCAGCCGGATTCCTGGCCGGCAGGGCTTCCCGAGGCGCGGGGCTGAAACCTCAGACGAAATCGGCGCGCATGGGGGCGAAGGCGTCGAGCAGCTCACCCGCCTCCAGGCAGACAACGCCGTGCACCACGCCGGTCGGCACGATGTAGCAGTCGCCCGCCTTGATGATCGTGGTCCGGTCGCCGATGGTCATCTCGAAGCTGCCCGACAGGACCATGGTGGACTGGATGTGCGGGTGGCTGTGCAGCGCGCCGACGCCGCCCTTCTCGAAGGCGACGCGGACCAGCATCAGGGTCTCGTCCCAGGTGAGGATCTTGCGCTTCACGCCGCCGCCCAGATCGGTCCAGGGCACGTCGCGGTCATGCAGGAAGATGTCGGTTCCCTTGGCAGCAGTCACTTCAGGTCTCCGACATTGACCATGTCCATGTCCGTGTAGTCCTGATTGTCGCCGCCCATCGCCCAGATGAACGAATAGGCCGAGGTGCCGCAGCCCGAGTGGATCGACCAGGGCGGCGAGATGATCGCCTGTTCGTTGGCGACGATCAGGTGGCGCGTCTCCCGCGGCTCGCCCATCAGGTGGACGATGCGCGATTCAGCCGGCAGGTCGAAATAGAGATAGGCCTCGCAGCGCCGGTCGTGGACGTGGGCCGGCATGGTGTTCCAGATGTTGCCGGGCTTCAGCGTGGTGAGGCCCATGACCAGCTGGCAGGTCTCGACCAGCCCGGGAAGGATGTACTGGCGCACGGTGCGGAGGTTCGCCTGCTCCTGGCTGCCGGGGTTGATAGCCCTGGCGTCGGCCTCGCCGACCAGCACCGTCTTGTGCCGGGCGTGGGCGGGCGTGGAGAACAGGTAGAATTTCGGCGGGTTCTGCGGGTCGTCGGCGTGGAACGTCACCTCGCTCGTGCCCATGGCGACATAGAGCATGTCGCGCAGCTTCACCTGGAAGCTCTCGCCGTCGCAGACGACGCGGCCGGGGCCGCCGATATTGCAGACGCCGAGCTCGCGGCGGGTGAGGAAGGTCGGCTGGCCGATGGTCGCCCTGTCCGTTTCGAGCTTCAGCGGCCTGGCGACCGGCATGGCGCCGCCGATCACGATGCGGTCGACATGGCTGTAGGTCAGTTCGACCGCGTCCGGCCGGAACAGCGTCTCGACGAGGAAATGCGCGCGCAGGGCGGCGGTGTCGTAGTGCTTGACGGCCTCGGGATGCGAGGGATGTCGGACGGCGATGGTCATGGCGAACCCCGGTCGATGCGGCAGGTCAGTGGAACAGTTTCGGCAGCCAGAGCGAGAAGGCCGGCACATAGGTGACCAGCAGCAGCACGGCGACGGAGGCGCCGTAGAAGGGCCAGATCGTCTTCATGCTCTCGCCGATGCTGATCTTGCCGATGGCGCAGGCGACGAACTGCACCGAGCCGACCGGCGGGGTGTTGAGGCCGATGCCGGCATTGAGGATCAGGATCACGCCGAAATGGATGGGATCGACGCCGAAGGCCTTCACGACAGGCAGCAGGATCGGGGTCAGGATGATGATCATCGGCGCCATGTCCATGAAGGTGCCGAGGAACAGGAGGATCACGTTGATCAGGAGGAGCATCGCGATCGGATCGTTGGTGATCGATTTCATGAAGGCGACGGTCTGGGCCGGCACCTGCAGGAAGGCCATCAGCCAGCCGAAGGCGGCCGCCGTGCCGATGACGAGCAGCACCATGGCCGTGGTGCGCACCGCGCCAGACGTCGCCTCGACGAAGGCCTCCCACGACAGCTGCCGGTACACGAAGATCGTCACCAGCAGCGCATAGACCACGGCGACGCAGGAGCTTTCCGTCGCGGTGAAGACGCCGGAGCGCACGCCGCCGAAGATGATGCCGATCAGGAGGATGCCCGGCAGGGCGACAACCAGCGTCTGGGCCACCATGCGCCAGCCGGGAAAGGCCTCCGCCGGATAGCCGCGCGTGCGCGCGACGAAATAGGCTGCCACCATCAGCGAGCCCGCCAGCATCAGGCCGGGCACGATGCCGGCGGTGAACAGGTCGGCGATGGAGAGGTTTCCGCCGGCCGCCAGCGAATAGATGATCATGTTGTGCGACGGTGGAATGAGCAGCGCGATGATGGCCGCGTTCGCCGTGACGTTCACCGCGTAGTCGGCGTCGTAGCCGCGCTTCTTCATCTGGGGGATCATCAATCCGCCCACCGCCGATGCGTCGGCGACGGCCGAGCCGGAAATGCCGCCGAACAGCGTCGCCGTCACGACGTTCACCTGCCCAAGGCCGCCGCGGATATGGCCGACCAGCGAGGCCGCGAACGAGATCAGGCGCTCGGCTATGCCGCCGCGGATCATCAGATCGCCGGAATAGATGAAGAACGGGATCGCCATCATCGCGAAGGCGTTCATGCCGGAATTCATCTGCTGGAAGACGACCACCGCCGGCACGTCCATATAGAAGACAGTCGCCAGCGAGGCGATGCCGAGGCAGAAGGCGATCGGCATGCCGATCAGCAGCAGAACGGCGAATGTGCCGAAGAGGATCGCGAGTTCCATCGTCAGATCTCGCCCGTGCCGTGGTCGAGGGATGCCGTGTCGTCGGTGCCGGTCAGGATCATCAGCAGCCGCTCGACCGAGAACAGGACGATCAGCGCGCCGCCGGCGGCGACCGGTACGTAGTCCCAGCCCTGGCTGATGCCGAGCATTGGCGTGAGGCTGCTCCAGGTGCCGGCCGCGAGCTGCGCGCCATAGACGACCATGGCGACGCCGAAGCCGACCAGCAGCGCCTCCGTGACCACCTTCATCGCGAGGCGAAGTGGCGGAGGCGCGGCGGCAAGGCCGATCTCGAAGCCGATATGGCTGCGCTCCCGGACGCCGACCGCCGAGCCGAGCAGGATGAACCACGACATCAGCAGCAGCACGGCCGGCTCGGTCCAGGTCGGCGTGTCGTTGAAGACGTAGCGGCCGACGATGCTCCAGAACACCAGGACGGTCATGGCGACCACGCCGAGGCCGGCGAGAAGGAGAGCGGCCCGGCTGATCCAGCCGGCGACCGGTTCGAGGAGCTTCAGGACGGCGACCATGCGATTATCGAACCTGACATTGCTCGCGGCGCGGGGAGGCGAGATGCCCGCCGCGCACCCGGCGCGGCAGGCTCCCGGTTCAGGCAGGCGTCAGGTCGTCGCCTGGATGCGGGCGACGAGATCCTTCATCTTGGCGTCGGTGACGAAACGGTCGTAGACCGGCTTCATCGCGTCGATGAACGGCTGTTTCTCGACCGTGTTGATCTGCGCGCCGCCGGCGCGGACCTTGGCCTCGGAGGCCTTCTCGCGGGCGTCCCAGAGCTCGCGCATCTTGACGACCGATTCCTTGGCGGCGGCGCGGATCAGCGCCTGGTCGGCGGCGTTGAACTTGTCGAAGGAGCGCTTCGACATGACCAGCACTTCGGGGCTCAGCGAGTGCTCGGTCAGCGAGTAGAACTTCGAGACCTCGAAATGGCGCGTCGATTCATAGCTCGGCCAATTGTTCTCCGCGCCGTCGATGACGCCGGTCTGCAAGCTGGTATAGACCTCGCCGAACGGCATGGGCGTCGCGTTGGCGCCGAGCGCCTGCACGAGGGCCACGAACATGTCGGACTGCTGGACGCGAATCTTCATGCCGCGCATGTCGGCCGGCGTGTTGATTGGCCGCTTGGAATTGTAGAACGAGCGCGAGCCGGAATCATAGAAGGCGAGGCCGACGAGGTTATGCGGCGTGAAGTCATTGAGGATGGAGTCGCCAATGGCACCATCCATCACTTTCCGCATATGCGCGACCGACCGGAAGATGAACGGCAGCGAGGGCACGTTGGTCGAGGCGATCAGGTTGTTGAACGGCGCCATGTTGATGCGGTTCATGTCGATGACGCCGAAGCGCGTCTGGTCGATCGTGTCGCGTTCCTGACCAAGCTGCGCGGAGTGGAAGACGTTGATCTTGATGCGTCCCTGGGTCCGCTGCTCGAGCAGCTGGCCCATGAACTTCACCGCGTCGATGGTCGGATAGCCATCGGGATGGATGTCGGTGGAGCGGAGCGTGATGGCGGCCTGGGCGGAAGCCGGGCCGACGATGGCGGGCGTCGCTGCGAGCGCGCCCGCGGTGGACATGAAGGTGCGGCGTGTGAGCATCTGGGTATCCTCCCGGTCGAAACGACGGTCCCTCTTGTCGTCGGGAACCTTGAGATCGAAGCCTTGCGACAAGGTGTGGCTTCCTGACCGGAATTCAGTCTAGTATGCACTTGTATGGAAGTTCAAGGGCCAGTGACGATGGATGTTGATTTCTCGCCGCGCGCCGAAGCCCGCCCGCCGGAAAGCGCGGCGGCGCGCGTCGAACGTGCGTTGCGCGAGAAGATCATCGACCTCACCGTGCGGCCCGGCGAGCGATTGTCGGAATCGGAGATCGCCGAGCGCTTCTCGGTGTCGCGGCAGCCGGTGCGCGAGGCGTTCATCGCGTTGATGCGGCAGGGCCTCGTGGATGTGCAGCCGCAGCGCGGAACGGTTGTCGTGAAGCTCTCGGTGCGGCGGATGCTGGATGCTCGGTTCATCCGCGAGGCGATCGAGGTCGCGATCGTCAGGCGCGCCTGCGAGCGTTTCGATCCGCATTACCGCAACCGGGCGCTGGCGCTGATCGACGCGCAGGCGCAAGCCGCCGCCGCCGGCGACCATCGCGGCTTCCAGCAGCTCGACAGCCTGTTCCATGTCGCGCTGGCGGAAGGTGCGGGCTGCGCCGAGGCGTGGAACGCCATCGAGTTGCAGAAGGCCCATATGGACCGGGTCTGTGCGCTGACGCTGCATGTGCCGGGCTCGGCCGAGCCTCTTGTCGAGCAGCATCGCGCCATTCTCGACGCGATCGACGACGGCGATGCCGAGCGCGCGGTGGCGGCAATGAGCCATCACCTCAACGAGATCCTCAAGGCGGTCGCGGGGATCGAGCTGAAATTCGCGGAGCTGTTCGAGTAGGCGCGTCTATTCGATTTCCTCCAGCGCCTTCTTCAGCCGGCGCAGGATCACGCCGCGCGCCCGGTCATCGGCCGCTTTGTCCAGCGTGTCCTTGAGGTCGAGCAGGAAGGCGGCGGAATCGTTGTGCCAGTCCTGCCCCTTGGCGCGCTCCGGCTCGATCCGGCGCGGCGTCGCCGGCAGGACCAGCCGCACGCTACCGGGCGCAATCTCCAGCACATCGTCGAGATGCGGCGCCACCACCCGCTCGGGCGTCACGACCTCGGCGCCGACGACCGGCACGAAGGCGGCGATGGCACGCTCCTCGGCGTGAACGAGGGCGACGCCACCGCGGATCGGCAGGCGCGCCTTCAGCCAGTCCAGCACCTCGGTCCGGTCGGCATGGCCGGAATAGCTGTCGATGGAGCGGATCTGCGCCTTCACCCTGACGGCATCGCCGTGAATGGTCACGGTCGGCGCGCCATCGAGCAGGATGCGGCCGAGCGTGCCCTCGGCCTGATAACCGACGAACAGGACCGTCGTGGATGACCGCCAGAGATGGTTCTTCAGGTGATGGCGGATGCGGCCGGCCTCGGCCATGCCGCTGGCCGCGATGATGATGTGGAAGCCGCGGAAGCGGGCCAGCGACTTGCTCTGGTCGGCGCTCTCGGTGAAGCGCACGAAGGGCGAGTTGGTGAGCCGCGCCAGCGCGCCGCCTTCCTCCAGTTCGCCGGCATGGCTACGGAATACTTCGGTCGCCTTGATGGCGAGCGGCGAGTCCACGAAGACCGGCGCTCGCGGGATGGTGCCGGCCTCCATCAGGTCGATCAGGTCGGTGAGGATTTCTTGCGTCCGTTCCACGGCGAAGCAGGGCACGAGCAGCGGCCCGCCGCGCTGGGCGGCGGCCCGGATCTCGCTTGCGAGCAGCGTGCGCCGGTCGGCGATGGTCGTGTCCGGGCGGTCGCGATCGCCATAGGTCGCCTCGCAGACGACGAGGTCGAGGCCCTGCGGCCCGTCAGGGTCGGGATGGAAAAGCTTGGCCTCCGGACCGAGGTCGCCGGACATGAGGATGCGGACCGGCTCGCCGCCGGCCTCCGCGACCTCGATCTCGATGGAAGCCGAGCCGAGGATGTGACCGGCATTCCACCAGCGCGCCCTGGCGCCATCGCCGAGGTCGAGCCAGGCGCCGTAGTCGACAGGGCGGAACTGCGTCATGCAGGCGACGGCGTCCTCGGCCGTGTAGATCGGCTCGACCGGCGGCTCGCCGCCGCGCGACCGGCGCCGGTTGAGCTGCTCCACCTCCATCTCCTGGATATGACCGGAATCCGGCAGCATGATCGCGCAGAGCTCGATGGTGGAGCGCGTCGCGTGGATCGGGCCGTGGAAGCCCGCCTTGGTGAGTTTCGGCAGCAGGCCGGAATGGTCGATATGGGCGTGGGTCAGCAGTACGGCATGCAGGCGATCCGGCTCATAGGGAAAGGGCCGGTAGTTCAGCTCCTTCAGCGTCTTGGAGCCCTGAAACATGCCGCAATCGACCAGAATGCGCCGGCCGTTGGCTTCCAGCAGATAGGAGGAGCCGGTGACGACATGGGCCGCGCCCAGGACATGCATACGGACGGGCATGGTCTGTCTCCTCAGGTCTTGCTGTGACGTCAGGGCTGGACGAGCGGCCGGTCCGGGGCGATGCCGTCGGCGGTCGCGATCAGCTTCCAGATGGCTTCCGGCGTGTCGGCATAGGCGACAAGATCGAGGTCGTGCGGCGCGATCATGCCGGCTTCCACCACCGCATCGAAATTGAACACTCGATGCCAGTAGGCGCTGTCGAACAGCACGACCGGCACGCGCCGCATCTTGCCGGTCTGGATCAGGGCGAGAATCTCGAACAGTTCGTCGAAGGTCCCGAAGCCGCCGGGGAAGACCACCAGCGCGTTGGCGCGCATGGCGAGGTGCATCTTCCGCATGGCGAAATAGTGGAACAGGAACGTCAGGTCCGGTGTGGAATAGGCGTTCGGCTCCTGCTCGTGCGGCAGGCGAATGTTGAAGCCGATGGAGGGCGCGCCGGCTTCGGCCGCGCCGCGGTTCGCCGCTTCCATGAGGCCGGGTCCGCCGCCGGTGGCGATGACGTTCTCGCGCGGAGCCGCGCCGGCGTTCAGAGCACCGCCGTGGGTTGACGCCAGACGTCCGAATTCCCGCGCGGCGGCATACCACCCCGCCTGCTTGCCCGGTCCATCCTCGCGCACGCGGGCGCTCCCGAAGACCACGATGGTCGATTTCACCGCCCAGCGCGCGAGAGCCTGCTCTGCCTTCTCATACTCCAGCAGGAAACGGACGCCGCGCTGTTCCTCTGCGAGCAGGAAATCCTGATCGAGAGCCGGGAGGCGGTAGGAAGGGGAGGCCATCTGGGCCGAATTCGGCCCCGGGGGTGGTCTGATGTCCTGCATGTCCATCGCAATCTGCCTGTCGGACAGGAGAATCTAGGGCGCGACGCGGCGATGCGCCAGCCGCTCCGGTTGCAGGCACTGTCGGCGGCTGCCATGCGCGCCGCGCGGTCTGGTCGTTCCGCCGCGATTGTGGTTCTGTGCCGGCCCTATTTCCGTCGGGCGTTCAAGGACGGCCCGCAGCGAGAAGCGCTCGAGGAGGCGAGGCCCATGACCACCGTGTTCCGCAATTTCATTGCCGGCGAATTCGTCCCTCCGGCCAAGGCCGCGCCAAACCTCAATCCGTCGAACACCAACGAGGTCGTCGGCGAATATGCTCAGGGGACGGTGGAGGACCTCAAGGCAGCGGTCGCCGCCGCAAAGGACGCCTTCCCCGCCTGGAGCCGGTCCAACCCTCAGCTGCGCTACGATGTGCTGATGAAGGCCTCGAACGAGGTCATGGCGCGCAAGGAGGAGCTCGGCGCGCTGCTCTCCCGCGAAGAAGGCAAGACCCTTCCCGAGGGTATCGGCGAGGTGGCGCGTGCGGGCCAGATCCTGTCCTTCTTTGCCGGCGAGGCGCTGCGCCTCAATGGCGAGCTGGTCAATTCCGTGCGTCCGGGCGTCGGCATCGAGATCACCCGCGAGGCGGTCGGCGTCGTCGGCATGATCACGCCGTGGAACTTCCCCATCGCCATTCCCGCCTGGAAGATCGCGCCCGCGCTCGCCTACGGCAACACCGTGGTCATCAAGCCGGCCGACCTCGTGCCGGGTTCCGCCTGGGCGCTGGTCGATATCCTCAACCGCGCCGGCCTGCCGAAGGGCGTTCTCAACATCGTCATGGGTCGCGGCTCGGTGGTCGGGCAGGCCATGCTGGAGCATCCGGACGTCGCCGCGATCTCCTTCACCGGTTCGGTCGCGACCGGCCGGCGCGTGGCAGCCGCCTGCGTCGCCGCCACGCCGATGAAGAAGGTGCAGCTGGAAATGGGCGGCAAGAACCCGCTCGTCGTGCTGGACGATGCCGACCTGTCGGTGGCCGTCGAGTGCGCCGCCAACGGCGCCTTCTTCTCCACGGGGCAGCGCTGCACGGCCTCCTCGCGCCTGATCGTCACCGAGGGTATCCATGACCGCTTCGTCGATGCGCTCACCGAGCGCCTCAAGGGCCTCGTCGTCGATGACGCGCTGAAATCCGGCACCCATATCGGCCCGGTAGTCGATGAATCGCAGCTTGGTCAGGATGAGAAGTACATCGCCATCGGTCGCGACGAGGGCGCCAAGCTTCATTGGGGCGGCGAGCGGCTGAACCGCGACAATCCCGGCTTCTACCTGCAGCCGGCTTTGTTCACCGAGGTCACCAACTCCATGCGCATCGCGCGCGAGGAGATTTTCGGCCCCGTGGCGGCCGTGGTGCGCGCCAAGAGCTACGACGAGGCGCTGACGATCGCCAACGATACCGAGTTCGGCCTGTCGTCGGGCATCTGCACGACTTCGCTGAAATATGCTTCGCACTTCAAGCGCAATTCCGAGGCCGGCATGGTCATGGTCAACCTGCCGACAGCGGGCGTCGACTATCATGTGCCGTTCGGTGGCCGGAAGGGTTCGAGCTACGGCCCGCGCGAGCAGGGCGCCTATGCCCGCGAGTTCTACACCACGGTGAAGACCGCCTACACGCTGGCGTGAGGCGGGCGCACAGAGCCTTGGGAGGGCGGGCCTTGGCCCGCCCTTTCTCATTCATCCCAGCAACTGGCCGCCATCGACCGTCACGGTCTGCGCGGTCACCCAGCTCGCATAGGGCGAGGCGAGGAACAGCACGACATTGGCGATTTCCTCCGGCGTGCCGAGCCGGTTGAAGGGGATCGCCGACAGCACCTTGTTGTAGAGGGCGGGGTCGGCGGCGCGACGCGCCTCCCAGGTGCCGCCGGGAAACTCGATGGAGCCGGGCGCGACGCAGTTGACGCGGATGCCCTTCGGCGCGAGGGCTGCCGCCTGGCTCGTCGTGTACTGGATCACCGCCGCCTTGACCGCCGCATAGGCCGGGGTGCGCGTCGAGGCGCGGTAGCCGGAGATCGAGGCGATGTTGACGATCGAGGAGCCCTTGGCCGCCTCGAGATAGGTCAGCGCGGCGTGGCTCGCGCGCACCGTCGCCATGACGTCGACGTTCAGGCCCTTCTCCCAGCCGGCCTCGTCGTCGCCCATGCCGAAGCCGGAGGCGTTGTTGACCAGAACGTCGATGCCGCCGAGCGCCTTGGCTGCGGTAGGAATGTAGCCGGCGATAGCCTCGGCGCTGGCGAGATCGCAGGGCGCATAGTGCGAGGCGACACCATGGGCGGCGATCTCGGCGGCCGTGGCCTTCAAGCCGTCTTCACCCCGCGCGCAGATGGACACGCCGGCGCCCGCTGCCGCGAAGCCGAGCGCGATGGATCGACCGATCCCGCGACTGCCGCCGCAGACCACCACGCGCTTGCCCTTGAAATCGAATGCCATGAGCCGTTCCTTGCAGGGCACATCGCCCCTTGCGGACAATCCTGTCATGGCGGCCATGGCATGTCGCGGCCGGGAGCCTCGCCCCTGCCATGCATCGGGATGCCACCCGTTCGGGCGATGCCCGGGCTCCAAGGTTCCTGTTGCCTTCGCGCCCGGGCAGGTCTTGAATGCGGCCAACAAACATTCGCGCGAGTATGTTTTCGCGCGGCGAGGAAGCGACAGGCAGGGAGGGCGCCTCAGGCCCGCTCCCGTTTTGAGGAGGCTGGCCCATGGAGCTGAGGTTCACCGACGAGGAAATCGCCTTCCGTAAGGAAGTGCGCGACTTCATCGCGGAAAAGCTGCCGAAGGCGCTGCGCGAGAAGCTGGCGGCCGGCCACCACGCCTCCCGCGACGATATCGTCTTCTGGCAGCGCACGCTGAACGAGAAGGGCTGGGGCGTCGCCCATTGGCCGAAGGCCTATGGCGGCACCGGCTGGGATGCGGTGAAGCAGTACATCTTCCTCGAGGAGATGATGATGGCGCCGTCGCCGCCGCCGTTGGCCTTCGGCACCTCGATGGTCGGCCCGGTGATCTACACGTTCGGCTCCGACGCGCAGAAGAAGCGCTTCCTGCCGCGCATCGCCAATCTCGATGACTGGTGGTGCCAGGGCTTCTCGGAGCCCGGCGCCGGCTCGGATCTCGCCGGCCTCAAGACCAAGGCCGAGAAGGTCGGCGATCACTGGGTGATCAACGGCCAGAAGACCTGGACCACGCTCGGCCAGCATGCCGACTGGATTTTCGTGCTCGCCCGCACCGACTCGACCGTGAAGAAGCAGGAGGGCATCTCCTTCATCCTCGTCGACATGAAGACGCCGGGCATCACCGTGAAGCCGATCCAGACGATCGACGGCGGCCACGAGGTCAACGAGGTGTTCTTCGACGACGTGAAGGCGCCGCTGGAGAATCTCGTCGGCCAGGAGAACAAGGGCTGGGACTACGCCAAATTCCTGCTCGGCAACGAGCGCACCGGCATCGCCCGCGTCGGCATCTCCAAGCAGCGCATCGCCAAGATCAAGGAGATGGCGGGGATCGAGCAGAGGGGCGGCAAGCCCATGATCGAGGACATCCGCTTCCGCGAGAAGATCGCGGCCGTGGAGATCGAGCTGAAGGCGCTGGAGATCACGCAGCTGCGTGTCATCGCCGGCGAGGCGAAGCGCGAGAAGGGCAAGCCGGACCCGGCTTCCTCGGTGCTCAAGATCAAGGGTTCGGAGCTGCAGCAGGCAACCACCGAGCTCCTGATGGAGGTGATCGGTCCGCATTCGGCGCCCTATACGCCGGACGAGCCGGGCACCAACGAGCCGCCGATCGGGCCGGAATGGGCCCAGACCATCGCGCCGACCTATTTCAACGTGCGCAAGGTCTCGATCTACGGCGGCTCCAACGAGATCCAGAAGAACATCATCGCCAAGGCGGTGCTGGGCCTCTGAGGGTATCGCTTCTCAAGAGGCATTCTCTCGTCGTCATGGCCGGGCCTGGCCCGGCCATCCAGGAATTCCTGCAACGCCGTGTTCAAGTCGTGGATACCCGGTCCTGGGCCGGGCATGACGCGAACTAACGCTCCAGCGTCATTCGAAACCGAACGGACAGTCTCCATGGATTTCGACCTCTCCGAAGAACAGCAGCTCCTCAAGGACTCCATCGGCAGCTTTCTCGCCGACACCTATGACTTCGAGAGCCGCAGGAAGATCGCCGCGCAGCCGGGCGGCTACAGCCGCGACGTCTGGGCCAAGTTCGCGGAACTCGGCCTGCTCGGCCTGCCCTTCGCGGAGGAGGATGGCGGTTTCGGCGGCGGCGCGGTCGAGACCATGCTGGTGGCCGAGAGCCTCGGCAAATATCTGGTGCTGGAGCCCTATCTTGCGACCGTTATCCTCGGCGGTGGCGTGCTGAAGCGGGCTTCCGCCGCGCAGAAGGCCGAGCACATTCCGGCCATCGCCGACGGCTCGCGCACCTTCGCGCTGGCGACCACCGAGCGGCATTCACGCTACGACCTCAACGATGTCACGACCACCGCGAAGAAGGACGGCGATGCCTACGTCCTCGACGGCGAGAAGTCGGTCGTCGTCAACGGCGGCACGGCGGACTATCTGATCGTCTCCGCGCGCACAGGCGGCCAGCGGCGAGACAAGGCCGGCATCGGCCTGTTCATCGTCAAGGGCGATGCGCCGGGCGTCAGCCGTCGCGATTCCGTCACGCAGGACGGCACCCACGCCGCCGAAGTGACGCTATCGGGCGTCAAGGTCGGGGCGGATGCGGTCATCGGCGATCCGGCCGGCGGGCTCGCCATTCTCGAGGCGGTGGCGGACGAGGCCATTGCCGCTCTCTGCGCCGAGGCGGTCGGCGCGATGAGCGAACTGACCGACGTCACCGTCGACTACCTCAAGCAGCGCAAGCAGTTCGGCATCAATATCGGCTCGTTCCAGTCGCTCCAGCACCGCGCGGCCGAGATGTTCGTGGCGCTGGAACAGGCGCGGTCCATGGCCATGTTCGCGGCCATGACGGCGGCGACGGAGAATCCGGTCGAGCGCCGCGCGCTCGCCTCCGCTGCCAAGGTGCAGATCGGCCGCTCCGCGAAGTTCATCGGCCAGCAGGCGGTGCAGCTCCACGGCGGCATCGGCATGACCATGGAGTACAAGGCCGGCCACTACTTCAAACGGCTCACCATGATCGACACGCTGTTCGGCGATGCCGACCATCACCTGTCGGCGGTCGCGGACTACGGCAAGCTCGTTACGGCCGCCTGAGCATTTTCACGTCTGGCTAACCCTGTCCGGGGCTCGCGATTTTTTCGTCGCGGGCCTCGAACCTTTTCGGCGGTGGCGGCGACTGATGGAGGACCGGGGCATCGGGCCCCACCTGAGCCTTCATCGGAGACGCGCCATGACCCGCTTCAAGACCCTCGCCCTCGCCGCCGCTGCCGCCGCCACCCT
>NZ_JAEULY010000017.1 GCF_016793595.1 Phreatobacter sp. | reverse complement strand
CGTGCTGGACGAGCCGTCCATCGGCCTGCACCAGCGCGACAACGACCGGCTGCTCGAAACACTGAAGCGCCTGCGCGATCTCGGCAACACGGTCATCGTCGTCGAGCACGACGAGGACGCGATCCGCGTGGCCGACTGGGTCGTCGACATGGGCCCGGGTGCCGGCATCCATGGCGGCCAGATCGTGGCGCAGGGCACGCCCGACGACATCGTGCGCAACCCGGCGAGCCTCACCGGCCAGTACCTGTCGGGCTTCCGCCAGGTGCCGATCCCCAAGACGCGCCGGCCCGGCCTCAAGGGCCAGAAGCTGAAGATCCGGGGGGCGAAGGGCAACAACCTGAAGGCCGTCGACGTCGAATTCCCGCTCGGCACCTTCGTGTGCGTGACCGGCGTGTCGGGCGGCGGAAAATCCACGCTAGTGGTCGAAACACTCTACAAGGCGCTTGCCCGCCGGCTGATGGGGGCGCGCGAGATCCCGGCCGAGCATGCGGGCATCGACGGGATCGACCATCTCGACAAGGTCATCGACATCGACCAGTCGCCGATCGGCCGCACGCCGCGCTCGAACCCGGCGACCTATACCGGCGCCTTCACGCCGATCCGCGAATGGTTCGCGGGGCTGCCCGAGGCCAAGGCGCGCGGCTACGAGCCCGGCCGCTTCTCGTTCAACGTCAAGGGCGGGCGCTGCGAGGCCTGCCAGGGCGACGGCGTCATCAAGATCGAGATGCACTTCCTGCCCGACGTTTACGTCACCTGCGACGTCTGCAAGGGCAAGCGCTACAACCGCGAGACGCTGGAGGTGATCTTCAAGGGCAAGTCGATCGCCGACGTGCTGGACATGACCGTCGATGAGGGCGTCGAGTTCTTCAAGGCGGTGCCGCGCGTGCGCGACATCCTGAAGACGCTGGCCGAGGTCGGCCTCGGCTATATCCATGTCGGGCAGCAGGCGACGACGCTCTCGGGCGGCGAGGCGCAGCGTGTCAAACTGTCGAAGGAACTGTCGCGCCGCTCCACCGGGCGCACGCTCTACATCCTCGACGAGCCGACCACGGGCCTCCACTTCCACGATGTCGCCAAGCTCCTCGAAGTGCTCCACGAACTGGTCGAGCAGGGCAATTCGGTGGTGGTGATCGAGCACAATCTCGAGGTCATCAAGACCGCCGACTGGGTCATCGACATGGGCCCGGAGGGCGGCGACGGCGGCGGCGAGGTCGTGGCCGAAGGCCCGCCCGAGGTCATCGCGAAGGAGAAGCGTAGCCATACCGGCCGCTTCCTTGCCGAGGTGCTGGCGCGCCGCCCGATGAAGGTGAAGAGCGAGGCGGCGGAGTAGCCGCCGCTGCGAAAGCCTCCTTCATCTGACGGCCCGGTGACGCGGGCGGCCGATACTGCGACAATGGCACCGGTGAACGTTCCGGTTCGGCTGACGTTCCATTCCCGACGCCGCATGACCCGGCCCCGCGCATGACCGAACTCGAACTCTTCCAGCGCTTCGGCGTCGCCCTCGCCATCGGCGCCCTCGTCGGCGCCGAGCGTCACTGGCGCAACCGCGACGAGGAAGACGGCCAGCGCACGGCCGGCCTGCGCACCTTCACGATGATCGGCATGTTCGGCGGCGCGGCGGGCGCGCTGGAACTGGCGCTGCGCGCCGGCGGCAGGGCGGATGGGCTGATCGTCGTCGGGCTGTTCGTGCCCTTCGCCGCTGCCTTCACCCTCTTCCACTACCGCGAGCAGATGGCCGACCGGAACTTCTCGGTGACCACGGTCATCGCGGCCATGCTGACTTACGGCCTCGGCGCGCTCGCCGTGCTCGGCGACCTCAGGCTTGCCGGCGCGGCCGGCGTCGTGCTGGCCGGCGTTCTGGCGGCGCGCGAGACGCTGCACCGCTTCATCGAAGCGGTGACCTATCCCGAACTGCGCTCGGCCATCGTCCTGCTCGCCATGACCTTCGTCATCCTGCCGCTGGTGCCGGACGATCCCATCGGACCGTTCGGCGGCGTGGCGCCGGCGCGCATCTGGACGCTGGCGATCCTCGTCGCCGCGATCTCCTTCGCCGGCTATGTCGCGGTGAAACTGATGGGCGAGGCGCATGGCGAACTGGTGGCGGGCGCGGTCGGCGGCCTCCTGTCCTCGACCGCCGTGACCGTGGCCAATGCCCGCAGGTCGTCCGCCGAGGTTTCGGACGCGAGCGCCGCCAGCCTCGCGGCCGGCGCGCTGGGCGCCGGCGTCGTGTCCTACCTGCGCACCGGGGGGCTGGTGATCGCTCTCGCCCCGGCGCTGGTCTGGCAGGTGGCGCCGCCTCTGGCGGTCGCGGCTCTGGTCATGGCCGGGGCGGCGTTCCTGTTCGCCCGCAACGACGCGGGAACCCACGAAACCTCCGCGCCCACCAACCCGTTCGACCTGTTCAAGGTCCTTCAGCTCGCCCTGCTGCTCGCCGCCATCGCATTCGCCACGCGCGCGGCGGCTCAGGTCTTCGGCGATTCCGGCGTCATCGGCGTCGCCGCGGTCACCGGGCTCGGGGATGTCGATGCACCGGTCATCACGGCGGCCGGCCTCGCCGGCAAGGGCGTGTCGCTGGAAACCGCCGCCATCGCCATGCTCGTCGCGGCTCTCAGCAACACGCTCGCCAAGGCCGCCTATGGCATCGCGCTCGGCGCGCGCCGCTTCGGCTGGCTGTTCGGCCTCGGCAGCCTGGCGGCCATCGGGGCCGGCGCTGCCACCTGGCTCGCGCTGCGCGGCTTTGCCTGAACCGGGGCGTTAACGACGGCATGCCCGCACCGCATGGGTGCAGTGCACAATTTGTCTCTTCGCAACTGCGAAATGAGGATTATGTCTGGGGCATAAGACAGTCAGGGACGAACGCTCGAATCCTCCAAGGGATCGACCGAAATGATCTATTTTCTCAACGCCATCATCGACCGCATCAAGGCCTACGTCGTCTATTCGAAGACGCGCGCGGAACTGGCCCAGCTCGACGACCGCTCGCTGTCCGACCTCGGATTCCAGCGCGGCGAGATCGAGTTCATCGCCCGCAAGGCGGCCGAAACCAACTGAGCTAGAGCTTCGGCGCAGCGGCCCGTCCGAAACGGCGGGCCATGCGCCATAGCGCCCATTGCCGGCGCCACTGCGCGATCTCGACGCTCGCGCGGAACGGCGCGGCGATCAGCCTGTCCATCCTGCCGAGATAGAGCCGCGCCGCGGCCATCGGCAGGAAGGCCGCCACCGTGCGCGGGTCGGCGGCGGCGATCAGCGCTTCCGCCTTCGCCATATGCTCTCCGGCCAGTCGGCGCATCGCCTCCAGCGCGCGCGACAGGCCCGGCCCGGCCCGACCGGCGACGATGTCGTCGCGCGAAACGTCGCTCGCCGCCAGAATATCCCCGGGAATGAACACCTGCCCGCGCGCGGCATGCAGCGGGAAGGCCCGCAACAATCCCGTCATCGCATAGGCGGCGCCGGCATGGCCGGCGAGATCGGCGGTGCCGGGGTCCTCGCCTCCGGCGAGGATCAGCGCGGCGATCTGCATCAGCGCCGACGAGGTCTCGCCGCAATAGCCCTCCAGGTCGTTCACCGTCGGCATCGGATCGTCGTAAAGATCGAAGACCCGCGCGTCGATCAGGTCGACGAGCGGCCTGATCGCGAGGTTGCGCCGGCCGATCACGTCGAGGATCGCGGCCGCTACCGGATGGCTGGCGACATCGCCCCTGCCCTCGCCGGTCAGCACGTCCCGCCACCATTGCAGGCGCACCTCGCCGGGCAGCGGTTCGGACACGCGCTCGCGCACCGAGGCGATCTCGATGTTGAAGGCGTAGAGCGCATGAAGGTCCGGCCGCGCGCCTTCGGGCGCGAACAGGGTCGCGAGCCAGCGATCCTTGTCGGCCTCGCGCACCGCGGTCTCGCAATGCGCGAAGGCGGCGGCCAGGGCCTCGGCGCGTTCCGGGGGCATGGGATCAGTCGACCGGCAGTAGGGCTGCGGCGACGCGGCGGTTCTCGCCCAGCATGATGTTGTAGGTGCGCGCGGCGGCGCCCGTCGCCATCACGTCGAAGCCGATGCCGGCATCGCGCAGCAGCCAGCGGATATCCTCGGTGAGCATGCGCGGCGCCTCGCCGGTGCCCACCAGCAGCGTGTCGATGGCGGTCTTTTCGGCGAGAACCAGCGCGAAGTCCGCGGCGGTCAGGCCAGCACCCGCCTCCACCGGCCAGCGGTGAACCCCGGAAGGCAGCGCGAGGATCGCGCCGCGATGGCTCATATCGGCGAAGCGAAACCCGCCCCGGCCATAGGCGTCGATGGCGAACCGGCCGGGAACGAAGCCGTCGTGAAGCTGCCGGACGGGCTCGCCGCGCGGCACCGTCAGGCCTTGGCCTTGGCCTCGGCCGCCTGCGCCTCGGTGCTCTCGGACGAGGTGGCCCCGAAGCCGCCGGCCTTGAGACCGAGATAGATCAGGATCGGCGCGGCGATGAAGCTCGACGAATAGGTGCCTACGATGACGCCGATCAGCATGGACGAGGTGAAGCCGCGGATGACCTCGCCGCCGAAGAAGAACAGCGCTAGCAGCGCCAGGAACGTCGTCATCGCGGTGATGGTCGTGCGCGCCAGCGTCGAGTTGATGGCGAGGTTCAGGAGCTCCGTCGCCTCCATCCGCTTGTGCTTGCGCATCATTTCCCGAATGCGGTCGTAGATGACGACCGTGTCGTTCAGCGAATAGCCGATGACGGTCAGCAGCGCGGCGATGGAGGAGATATCGAAATCGGCTCGCGTCACCACGTAGAAGGTCAGCATGGCCGTCACGTCATGGAGCGTGGCGATCATGGCGCCGACGGCGAATTGCCACTCGAACCGCAACCACAGATAGATCAGCACCGCGAAGATCGACAGGATCACGCCGACCACGGACATCTGGACGAGTTCGGACGACACGGTCGGGCCGACGACCTCGGTGCGGCGCACCTCGTAATCGGCATCGACCAGCCCGCGCACGCGCCGGAGCGCCGCCTGCTGGCCCTCCTCGCCGCCGGGCTGCTCGCCGTAGCGGACGAGAACCAGGTTCGGTCCTCCGAACTCCTGAAGCTGGACCTCGCCGACATTGGCGCGCGTCAGCCGGGTGCGCAGCTCGCCGATATTGGCCGCCCCCTCCTTCGTCTGCAGCTCGACCAGCGTGCCGCCCTTGAAGTCGATGCCGACATCGAGGCCGAAGGTCAGGAAGCCGACAAGGGTGACGATCTGCAACGCCATGGAGAGCATGAAGGCGTAGGGCCTCAGCCTCATGAAGTCGATCTTGGTATTGTCCGGAATGATCCGCAGCAGGCGCACGGTCGAAACTCCTGTCGCGATCAGAGCGGAATCCGCACCGGCTTGAACCAGCGCAGCCAAAGCACCACGAGGTAGCGCGTGAAGGTGATGGCGGTAAACATCGTGGTGACGATGCCGAGGCCCAGCGTCAGCGCGAAGCCCTTCACCGGCCCGGTTCCCAGATAGAACAGGATGACCGAGGTGATGAGCTGGGTGATGTTGGCGTCCATGATGGTGCCCATCGCCTTGGTGAAGCCGCCGTCGATGGAGGCCATCACGCTGCGCCCGCTGTGAGCCTCCTCGCGTATGCGCTCGAAGATCAGCACGTTGGAATCGACCGCCATGCCGACGGTCAGCACCACGCCTGCAATGCCCGGCAGCGTCAGCGTCGCGCCGATGAGGCTCAGGAGGCCGAACATCATCAGCACGTTGACCAGCACGGCGATGTTGGCGAACAGGCCGAACAATCCGTAGGTCGCGAACATGAAGACGACGACGAAGGCGGAGCCGATAAGCGCCGCGTTCGTGCCGGCTGTGATCGAATCCTGACCGAGCGAGGCGCCGACGGTGCGCTCCTCGACGAAGGTCAGCGGCGCCGGCAGCGCGCCCGCCCGCAGCAGGAGAGCGAGCGTCGCGGAACTCTCGGCGGTGAACCGGCCGGAAATCTGCCCGGAGCCGCCGAGGATCGGTTCGCGGATCACGGGGGCCGAGATCACCTTGTTGTCGAGGATGATGGCGAAGGGCCGGTTGACGTTCTCGGTCGTTGCCTGCGCGAACTTGCGGCCGCCAGAGGCGTTGAACCGGAAGTTGATGACCCATTCGGCCTGCTGCGCGTTGAACGCGGCCTGGGCGTCGATCAGGTCCTCGCCGGTGACGATGGCGCGGCGCTGGATCAGGTAGGGCACCTGCTGGACGACGCGGTTCCCCTCCTTCACCTCTTCGTAGAGGATGACGCTGTCGGCCGGCGGCCGCGAGGCGATCGCCTCCTCCACCCGCATGGACTGGTCGACGAGGCGGAATTCGAGCTTCGCGACGTCGCCGATGAACTTCTTGATCTCTTCCGGGTTTTTCGCGCCCGGTACCTGCAGCAGGATGCGGTCGAGGCCCTGACGCTGGATGATCGGCTCGGTCGTGCCGGTGGCGTCGATACGGCGGCGGATGACCTCGATCGACTGGGTCACCGCCCGCGAGATCTTGTCGCGAATGCCCGCTTCCGTCGCTGTCACGGTGAACGTGTCGCCCGAGCGCGAGACTTCGGCGTCGTACTGGCCCGATGTCGAGAACGCGCCGCCGATCATCTGCGGAATCTTGCGCAGTTCGGTCAGTGCGAGATCGGCGTTCTGGCCTTCGCGCAGACGGGCGACCACCGCATTACCCTGGAAGCCGATGCCCTGGACCTGAATGCGCGAGTCGCGCAGCACGCGGCGCACGTCGTCGCGCAGATTCTCCAGCTGGACGCGGCGGACATCGTTGGCGTCGACCTGCAACAGCAGGTGGACGCCGCCCTGAAGGTCGAGGCCGAGCGTCATGTGGGTGCGCATCGCGCGCGGAAGCCGGTCCACCCAGGACTGGGGCAGGACGTTGGGCGCGGCCAGCATGATGACGACGAAAGCCGTCATCAGGATCAAGGTCGCCTTCCAGCGCGTGAAGCTCAGCATCGCTCAAATCCTCGCAGGCGGCCCGGCATGCCGGGCCGCGGGGCCGGCATTCACTTCTCGTCGGCCGGTTCGCTCTTGGAGCGAAGCTCGGAGACGAACTGCTTCGCCGCGCGGATGCGCACGTTATCGGCGATTTCGAGCTCGATGGTCGTGTCGTCGACGACCTTGGTGATGCGGCCGATGACGCCGCCCGACAGGGTCACCTGGTCGCCGCGGCGCAGCGCGCCGATCATCGTCTGATGATCCTTCACCTTCTTCTGCTGCGGCCGCAGAATGAGGAAATACATGATGACGAAGATCAGGATGAACGGCAGCAGCGACATCAGGATGTCGTTGGTGCCGCCCGCGCCGGTCTGCGCAAAGGCCGGGGTGATGAACATGAACGGTCCTCTTCGGGAGGGCTTCGACGTGGAAAGTCCCGGCGCCTGCATGCCCCGGGACCGAATTTGGCGCGGACTATAGCCAGCAAGGCGTCGAATGCAATCGACGCCCCGATGGCGCGCCGTAACCGGCGAAACAGCCATGTAATCCGCGCGCGGCGATCTTTCCAGTGGCCTCATTGCCTCATGCGGCGCGCTGGTGCATGGGGTCGTGCACAACCGCCGGAGAGTGCCGACCGTGTCCGAAGATATCGCCCGCGCCGCCGAATCCATCGCCGGCACGCTCGCCCGCATCGCCTCGGCCCTCGACCGGCTGGCGCCTCCCGCCCCGGCAGTGCCTGATTTCGCCGCCGCCGACGCCTATGTCTGGAACCCGGTCGGGCCACGGCTCGACCCCGTGCCGAAGGTCAATCGCGTCGAGATGATCCTGCTGCACGGCATCGACCGGGCCCGCGACACGCTGATCGAGAACACCCGCCGCTTCGCCGACGGCCTGCCCGCCAACAACGCCCTGCTCTGGGGCGCGCGCGGCATGGGCAAGTCCTCGCTGGTCAAGGCCGCCCACGCGACCGTCAACGCGGCGCTGGTCGCGGGCGGCGGCCGGGCGCTGCTGAAGCTCGTCGAGATTCATCGCGAGGACATCGAATCGCTGCCGCAGCTGATGGCGCTGGCGCGCGGTTCCGACTACCGCTTCATCGTCTTCTGCGACGACCTGTCCTTCGACAACAACGACACGTCCTACAAGTCGCTGAAGGCGGTGCTGGAGGGCGGCATCGAGGGCCGCCCGGACAATGTCATCTTCTACGCGACCTCCAACCGCCGGCACCTCCTGCCGCGCGACATGATGGAGAACGAGCGCTCGACCTCGATCAATCCCGGCGAGGCGGTGGAGGAGAAGGTGTCGCTGTCCGACCGTTTCGGCCTCTGGCTCGGCTTCCACAAATGCAGCCAGGACGAATATCTCGCCATGGTCTTCGGCTATGCCAACCATTTCGGCCTCAAGGCCGACGAGGACACCGTCCGCGCCGAGGCGCTGGAATGGGCGACGACGCGCGGCTCGCGCTCCGGCCGCGTCGCCTGGCAGTTCGTGCAGGATCTTGCTGGCCGGCTCGGCGTCAGACTCTGACGGGCCGCCTCGAGCGCCGGGCCCTCCCGAGCGCCCTCGGAATCACAAAAAGAAATGGGGCGGCACCGCCGTGCCGCCCCGGAAATGACCGGCCCCTTGGAGGTCGCAGGAGAGGGCCGATCGACTACTCGTGTCCGGCCTGCCCGGCCGGCAATTCCTCAGTTGCTTCCCGGCAGGGTCAGTTGCCGCCCAGCAGGGTCATGGGATCGACCGGGGTGGCGCCGCGGCGGATCTCGAAATGGATCTGCGGCGACGACACGTTGCCGGTCTGGCCGGCGGCCGCGATGGTCTGGCCGCGCCGCACCTGTTCGCCGCGCCGCACGTTGATCGCGCTGTTGTGAGCGTAGGCCGTGACGTAGCCGTTGGAATGGCGCACCAGAACGAGGTTGCCGTAGCCGCGCAGTTCGTTGCCGGCATAGGCGACCACGCCGTCCTCTGCCGCCTTGACCGGAGTGCCCTGCGGCACCGACAGCTTGATGCCGTCATTGGTGCCGGCGCGGAACCCGGTGATCACCCGGCCGCGGGCCGGCCAGCGGAACTGCGGCTCGGCCGACGAAGCGGCAGCGGCCGGCGCGGCAGCCGGAGCCTCGGCCTGTGCCGGAGCAGGCGCGGCAGCCGGAGCGGCCTCGCTCCGCGCGGCGGCGAGAGCCGGTTGTGCCGGCGGAATGGCGGCGGTCGGAGCCGGGTCGGCGCGCCGGCCGGCGGGGGTCGCCTGAGCCTGCGCCACGGCGCGCTGGGCCTGCTCGCGGCGCTGGGCCGGCGCGGCCGAGGCCGTGGCGGCGGGCGCGGAGGGCTCGACCGACAGCGGACGGGTCTGGGCGGTCGCGGCGGCAGCGGCGCCCGGCAAACGCAGCGTCTGGCCGATCCGCAGCGACTGGGTCGGCTGCAGGTTGTTGGCGCGGGCGAGCTGGTCGCGGGTCAGGCCGTAGCGGCGCGCAATGCCGATCATGGTCTCGCCGGACGCGACCTGGTGCGACGCGGGGCGCGCGGCCTGCTGGGCCGGACGCGCCGGCTGGGTCGTGGCGACGGGCTGCGCGCCGGCCTGCCAGCCGGCACGGGTGGCGGCGGCGGGCGCCGCCGGCTGTCGAACGAGATCGGACGAGCCGCGCGACGGCGGGGCCGATGCGACCTGCGGCTGCGCCACGGGCGCCGACTGCTGGGCGGGGGCCGTCAGTGAATAGGTCGGAATGACCACGGGCTGGCCGGCGGCGAACGACTGGTTGCCGCCATTGGCCTGCACGATCGCGGCCGTGGGCACGCCGTAGCGGCGCGACAGGCCTTCGGCGGTATCGCCCTGCGCCGCGCGGATCTGCGTGCCACCGGCCGCCGACCAGGAGCCACGACCGCTGGCGACCGGGCCAGCGCCACCGCTGACGGTCTGCGACATGGCCATCTGGCGCACGGCCGGCGTATTGGGGCTGGACGAACCGAAGGAGGGCTGGCGCTGCGTCACGGTGCCGGTGGTCATGCCGGGATCGGCGCCCTGCCCGAACGGCGACGAGCCGCCGGAGGACGGCGCTGCGAGCGGCGCCGAAGCAACCGGCGATGACAGCGGCGCGCTCTCGACCCGATGAACCGGCGCGGAAGCCACCTCGCGGTGCTGTGGCGCGCTCGCCACCTGCTGCGAACGGAAGGGGTTCTCGTCAAACCTGGCCACGTCGGAGCTGCAGGCAGCGCCAAGGGCCGAAGCGGCAACGATGAGGGCGGCCCGGGACAGGCCGGAAAACGCACGAGGACGCATGGTTACTCTCACGCGGTACGCAACTTGTGACCTCGTGATTTATGACCTGTTCAGGTTAAGGTTCGGTTGTCGTCGCCAAAATTCTTCAGCGGATTCCGCGACCGGTCGTCCCCGTCAGAGCCGCCGCGCGACGCCGGGAACCGCTGGATCGACCTGCCCCTGCCCCGCGGCGGCGCGTGTCGTTCCACCAGTTCCACGGATCAGCCTGACGATCTCGCCGCTGGTCAGGGGCGCGACCAGAACGCCGCCCGGCGCAAGCTGGGCGACCAGCGCCTGCGGCACGTCCTCCACCGCGCAGGTCATCAGGATGCGGTCGTAGGGCGCGCGCGGCGGATAACCGCCGAGGCCATCGCCGAACTGCGTCTCGACCATGTCATAGCCGAGCCCGCGCAGCCGGACATGCGCCTCGTCGGCAAGCTTGCGCCAGCGCTCGATGGTCACCACCGCGGCTGCCAGCCGGCCGAGCACGGCGGCCGTATAGCCCGACCCCGTTCCCACCTGCAGCACGCGGTGCGCGGGCTCCACCGCCAGCGATTCCAGCATGGCGGCGGCGAGAGTCGGCTTCAGGATCGTCTGGCCGAGCGCGATGGGCAGCGCGATATCCTCGTCGGCGAGATGAAAGAAGCGCGGATCGAGGAACGGCACGCGCGGCACCTGTTCCATGGCGCGCAGCACCCGCCGGTCGCTGAGGCCCGACTGCCGCAGCATCAGCACGAACTCGGCCGCGGCGACGAAATGCTCGGGGCCGGGCGCAGCGTTCATGGGCGGATCAGGAGCCGGGAGCGCGGTCGCCGGCGAAGACCGCCGCAAGGCGCGTCATCATCGGCTCGTCGGTCATGTTGATCTCGAGCGGCGTCACCGAGACATAGCCTTCGGACAGCGCCCAGAGATCGGTGCCGTTCTCGATCCGGTGACGGTTCCGCACGAAGGCGATCCAGTAATAGGGATTGCCGCGGCCGTCATGGCGCGGATCGATGGTCAGGATCTCCTGATCACGCCGGCCCTGTGCCGTCACCTGGATGCCGCGCACCTGATCCGGCGCGCGGTTGGGGAAATTGATGTTGACTAGCGAACCCGGCCGGAAGCCTTCCTCCAGCACGGTGCGGATGATGCCGGGCGCATGGGCCTCGGCGGTCTGGTAGGGAACCGCGTGGCGGTTCTCCGGCCCGTAGGCCTGCGACAGCGCCACCGAGGGGATGCCGAGGATCGTGCCTTCCATCGCGCCCGCGATGGTGCCGGAATAGCCGACATCCTCGGCGACGTTCTGGCCGCGATTGACGCCGGATATGACCAGATCGGGGCCCTCGCCCGCCAGAATGTGCTTCACCGCCATGATCACGCAGTCGGTCGGCGTGCCCTTCACGGCGAAGCGCTGCTCGGAAACCTCGCGCAGGCGCAAGGGATCGTTCAGCGACAGCGAATGCGAAACGCCGGACTGGTCGGTCTCGGGCGCGACCACCCAGACATCGTCGGAAAGAGCGCGCGCGATGCGCTCGGCGGCGACGAGGCCGGGGGCGTGAATGCCGTCGTCATTGGTGACAAGGATCCGCATCAGGCACGTCCGATCGTGGTCAGGCCGCCCATATAGGGCTGCAGCGCGGCAGGCACGGCAATCGTGCCGTCTTCCTGCTGATAGGTCTCCATCACGGCGATGAGCGCGCGGCCGACCGCCGTGCCGGAGCCGTTGAGCGTATGGACGAATTGCGGCGCCGGCTGCTTGTTGTCGGTCGCCTTCGGCCGGTAGCGCGCGTTCATGCGCCGCGCCTGGAAGTCGCCGCAGACCGAGCAGGACGAAATCTCGCGGAACGCCTTCTGCCCCGGCAGCCAGACCTCGATGTCATAGGTCTTGCGCGCGGCGAAGCCCATGTCACCGGTCGACAGCGTCATGACGCGGTAGGCGAGATCGAGGCGCTTCAGCACCTCCTCGGCGCAGGCCAGCATGCGCTCGTGCTCGTCCGCCGACTGCTCGGGCGCGGTGATGGACACGAGTTCGACCTTGGTGAACTGGTGCTGGCGCAGCATGCCGCGCGTGTCGCGGCCGGCGGCCCCCGCCTCCGAGCGGAAGCACGGCGTGCAGGCGGTGAGCCGCATCGGCAGCACGTCCTCGGCGACGATGGATTCGCGCACCAGATTGGTCAGCGTCACTTCGGCGGTCGGCGTCAGCCAGAAGCCCTCGCGGGTCTGGAACATGTCCTCGGCGGCCTTCGGCAACTGCCCGGTGCCATAGACGACGTGGTCGCGGACCAGCACCGGCGGGTTCACTTCCGTATAGCCGTGGGTATCGACGTGCAGGTCGAGCATGAACTGGCCGAGCGCGCGCTCCATGCGGGCGAGGTGCTTCTTCAGGATGACGAAGCGCGCACCCGACAGTTTGGCGGCGGTTTCGAAATCCATGCCGCCCATGGCCTCGCCGAGCTCGAAATGCTCCTTGGCGAAGTTCATCTGCTTCGGCGCGCCGAAACGGTGGCGCTCGACATTGGCGCTCTCGTCCGGCCCGACCGGCACCTCGGCCAGCGGCAGGTTCGGGATCACCTCAAGCACCGCGGTCAGGTCGGCATTGGCCTTCTTCTCGGCGGTCTCGGCCTCGGCCATGCTGTCCTTCAGCGCCGCGACCTCGGCCTTCAGCGCGTCGGCGCGCGCGGCATCCTTGGCCGCCATCGCCTGGCCGATCTCCTTGGAGGCGGCGTTGCGGCGCTCTTGGGCCGCCTGAAGCGTCGAGACCGCCGCCTTGCGGGCATCGTCAAGCGCGATCAGGGACGAGGACAGCGGCTCGCGCCCGCGCGAGAGAAGCGCGGCGTCGAAAGCGGCTGCATTGTCCCTGATCCAGCGGATGTCGTGCATGGCGGTCTCTGAGGCTTGGACAGGTTGCAGAAAATGCAACACCATCGGGCCTTGCGGCTTAAGCGAGCCTCCTGCCGAAGGCAAGCGGAACGCTCACCCCACCAGCCTCACGAACGTCTCGCGCGCATCCGGCATGGCGAGCCCGCGCGGCTCGAACACGTGGCGGGACAGAAAATAGCCGGTCAGCCGGAAGCCGGCGACGATATCGGCACTCTCCGCCACGCCCGATCCGGTCAGGAAGCCCGGCAAGGCCAGCAGCTTGTCCTTCCACGGCTCGCCGGCCTCCCGGCTGACCGCGCGTGAGGATTTCGGCGAGACATAGACAAGGCCGTCAGTCGCGCCGCTGGCCGCGCATTCGCTCAGGTCCAGCCCGAATCCGAGCTCCTGCAACACTTCAAGCTCGAACCGCACCATCAGAGGGGCCGCGACCGCGATCTCCGGCAAGGCATCGGCGATCAGTTCCAGCGCCTCGAACAGGCCGCCGTGAACCTCGCGCTCCGGCATCAGGCGGGCAAGCGCGGCAAGGTGGGTGATGCCGGCAACGCCCGCCCTGCCCTCCATCAGCCGTGCGGCGCGCGAGATGGCCGGCTCGATCGTGTAATTGCCGAGATGCTCGTCGAGGCGTGCGAACCAGCTGGCATGGACCGTATTGCCCGGCTGGAGCACCGGCTGCTGCCGCCTGGAACGCCCGCCCCGCACGAGCCCGAGATGGCGGCCGTGCGCACGGGTATAGAGTTCCAGGATCACACTCGATTCCCCGTGGGAGCGGGTACCGAGCACGATCCCGTCATCGGTCCATTGCATGGATTGCCCTCGACCGCGCTGCCCGCCGCGCCCGTTGTTCCCGGAGCCGCTAGGCGAGGCCCTCGACGCTGACCAGCCGCGCGGAGCTACAGGCGTCCCTCACGCTTTTCAGCCCCTGGTAGGTCGCGCCGCCGTAGAATGACTCCCACGCGGCGACCGACGGGAATTCCAGCAGAACGATCCGGCGAGGCTCCCAGTCGCCCTCATAAACCTTGTGAGGTCCGCCGCGCGCCAGATATTTCGCCCCGGCCGCTTCGAGGGCAGGCTTCACACCCGCCATGAACTCCTGGTAACGCGCGGGATCACGGATATCGACGTCGAAGATCACGTAGGCCGCCATCGCAATGCCCCCCAAGGGTATAGGTCCGGCGGCAGGCTAGCATATCGGCGGCGCCAAAGACGCGCCTGTCGGCCTAGTAGTCCGAGAGCTTCAGGTCCGGCGAATAGTCCACGTCCTCGACCTCCTTGACGATCGCCTGCCCGCAGATCGTTCGGCCCTGCGCGGCGTCGAAGGTGAGCGTCGGATGGCCGTAGAGTTGCCAGCCCTTGTTAATCGCGGCGCTGACCTTGTGGCAGAAGGCGGAATCGTCGGGGCCGGTGAGGTAGCGGTAGAGGGTCGTGGTCTTCTTCGCGCGGACGGACAGCATCGGTCACCTGCCTTTGGGATACTCCAGCCCCATGCGCTCGTAGCGCTCGGGGTCGTCGCCCCAGTTCTCGCGCACCTTGATGAACAGGAACAGGTGCACCTTGGTCTCGAACAGCTTCGAGAGTTCCTCGCGGGCCGATTGGGAGATCAGCTTGATCGTCTCGCCACCCTTGCCCAGCATGATTTTCCGCTGCCCCTCGCGCACGACATAGATGGTCTGCTCGATGCGGATGGAGCCGTCTTTCCGCTCCTCGTAACTCTCGGTCTCCACGGTCGAATCGTAGGGCAACTCGTCGTGGAGCCGGTTGTAGAGCTTCTCGCGGGTGATCTCGGCGGCGAGCATGCGGGCCGGCAGGTCGGAAATCTCGTCTTCGGGATAGTGCCATGGCCCCGCGGGCGCGGTCGCCGCCAGATGGCGCTTGAGGTCCGCGACGCCGGAACCGGTGGTCGAGGACACCATGAAGGTCTTGCCAAAGGCGGCGCGGTCGTTCACCGCCTGCGCGAGGTCGAGGAGCTTCGGCCGCTCCACGAGGTCGACCTTGTTGAGCACGAGGTCCTTGGGCTGGCGCACGTCGGCGAGCTTGTCGAGGATCGCGTCGACCGGCTCGTCGATGCCCTTCTTGGCGTCGATCAGCACGATGACCCGATCGGCATCGGCGGCCCCGTTCCAGGCGGCGGAGACCATGGCGCGGTCGAGCCGCCGCTTCGGTGAGAACAGGCCCGGCGTATCGACCAGGATGATCTGGGAGGCGCCTTCCATGACGATGCCGCGCACGAGCGCGCGCGTGGTCTGCACCTTGTGCGAGACGATGGTCACCTTGGCGCCGACGAGGGCGTTGACGAGGGTCGACTTGCCGGCGTTCGGCGCGCCGATAATGGCGACGAAGCCGCAGCGGGTCTCCTGATCGTCGGTCCGCTCTTCGCTCATGGCTGGCCTCCGCCCGGTTCCGACCAGACCCCCTCGCGGACGAGCACGGCGGTCGCCGCCGCGATCTCCGCCGGACGCTTGGCGCTGCCCTGCCCCCGGCCGTCGACAAGGCCGGGAATGATCACGGCCATGGTGAAGACCGGCGCATGGTCGGGGCCGGAGCGGTCCACCTGCCGGTAGACCGGCGTCGGCAGCCCCCGCCCTTGCGCCCATTCCTGCAGGGCGCTCTTGGCGTCGCGCTGGGCCGGCGCGCCGGCCGCGAGCCGATCCTGCCAGTTGCGGGCGACGAAGGCCTCCGCCGCTTCCCAGCCGGCATCGAGATGGATCGCGCCGATCACGGCCTCGCAGAGGTCGGCGAGCACGCCGGCCCGCTTGCCGACCGCCATCTGGCTCTCGGTCGGCCCGACGCGCACGCCGGCGCCGAGGTCGAGCGCGACCGCCACCTCCGCGCAGGTCTCGGCGCGCACGAGATCGGACAGCCGGCGCGACAGCGAGCCTTCGTCCTCGGTCGGCATCGCCTCGTAGAGCATGCCGGCCACCGCGAGCCCGAGGACCCGGTCGCCGAGAAATTCGAGGCGCTGATAGGATTTTTCGCGCTTTTCGACGCCGCTCAGCGCGCTCGGATGGGTCAGCGCGCGCGCCAGCAGGTCGCGGTCGGCGAAGACATGGCCGATCCGCGCCTCGATCTCGTCGAGACCCGCGCGCTGCGCCTTTGCCTTGCGACCCGGTGCCAAGCCTTTCGTCACCTCACGAGGGAGCCGAACCGCGACCAGCGGATCGACCAGGGCCAGCGCCAGAAGGCCCAGGCCCGCTCACCCTCTTCGAGCGAGAAGAACAGAATCTGCGCCCGGCCGATCAGGTGGTCCAGCGGAATCGGGCCGACCTGGCTGAGCACGCGGCTGTCGGTGGAATTGTCGCGGTTGTCGCCCATCACGAAGACGTGGCCGGGAGGCACGTCATAGACGGGCGTGTTGTCGTAGAAGCCGTTTTCGTAGAGGTCGAGCGTCGTGTAGCTGACGCCGTTCGGCAGCGTTTCGCGGAAGCGGCGGGTGCGCGTCTCGCGGCCCTCCTCGGTCTCCACGAAATCGTCGACGCGCTGGCGCGCGACCGGCACGCCGTTGATGTGCACCTGGCCGCCGATCACCTGGATCTTGTCGCCCGGCAGGCCGATGACGCGCTTGATATAGTCGACGTCCGGCTCCTTCGGCAGGCGGAACACCACCACATCGCCGCGCGTCGGCACGCTGCCGAAGACACGGCCCTGGAACAGATCCGGCGAGAACGGCAGCGAATAACGCGAATAGCCGTAGGAGAATTTCGAGACGAACAGGTAGTCGCCGACCAGCAGCGTGTCCTTCATCGAGCCGGACGGGATGTTGAACGGCTGGAAGAGGAAGGTGCGGATCACCACTGCGATGAGGAGCGCATGGATCACCACGCGGACCGTTTCGCCCAGTCCGCCTTTGCTGTCGTCGGCCACGCGTGTCATCCCAAACCGAAAGAGACCGCCCTATAGCCCGCTTCGCGTGATGCGCGCAACGACGGGCGGCCCTGCGGCGATCAACTGCAATTGGTCACCTGATTGGAGCAGATGCCGTTCCACCAGCCGCGCGCGCCCTCGATCTCGATGAGCCCCCAATTGCCCGAACAGGCATGGAGCCGCTGCACGATGTCGCCGGTCGAGATCGGCTCGCCCTGCCGGGTCACCGGGGTAACGGCGGCGTACTGGTTCGGCGTCTGAAGCAGCTGGCCGCCGGGCAGCCCGCCATTGGCGAGCGCCGCGCCGACGAAGCGCGCGGAAACCCAGCCCTGCCCGCGATAGGGCTGAGGACGGGAGCGCGGATAGCGCTCGCCGTAATCGGTGCCGGGCGCGCGGATGTTGCGGATGAAGAACCAGCCGTCGCGATAGCCGGCAATGTCGAATTCAGCGCGGTAGTTGGTGCCTTCATCGCCGTCGCGCCCGGCGGCGTTCCAGGCCGGCGGCACCCGGCCGAGGACGCGGCCGCGCGCGGACGGTTCGGAACGGACATTCAGGCCGGCGGGATCGGCATCGATGGACCAGCCGGACATCTGGCAGGGCTCGGTGCCGGCCGGCAGGCGCTTGCGCGCCTCCTCGGCGGTTTCCTCGCTGTCGGCGATGGCGGCGCTTTCCTCGACGTCCTGGATTTCGGCGCGCTCCACCCGCTCCACGGACCTGACGGCGAGACGGCCATCCACGAAGGCGAGATGCGCCTTCAGCAGCTTGTGATCGGTCAGCGCGGAGGTCCGCCGCGCGGGGTCGTCGGAACCGAGCGGAAAGACCGCGAGATAGCCTGCCATGCGCCCGAAATCGGTCAGGCGCACCTGCCCGACCGACAGACCGGGACCGGCAAGCTCGCGGGCTCCCGGCACCCAGCCATGCGCATCGAACGGCACGATGCCGGCGGCTGTCAGACGGTAGGCAGTGGCGACGCTCCGTCCGAGCGTCAGGACCGGGTCGCCGTCGACCACGGCCAGTTGCGGATCGATGAACGGCTTGTCGCGGGAAATGTCGTAGGCCGCGAGGAAACGGCCGACCGGCTCCTCGCCCTGCTGTGTCACGCGCGCGACCGTATAGAGATTGACGCTTTCCTCGACCCCCGCGCTGCCATCGGCGGCCGGCTGATGCACCTTGGCGCGCTGGATGCGCAGCCGGACGCCGCCGGCGCTCGGCTCATAGACCTCCGTCGTCTGGCAGATCAGCCGCTCGACGCGCTGGTTCCTGACCGCGGGATGGCGGCTCTCGGCGAAGACGCGATCGTTCCGCCAGTCGAAACCGTCCATCGAGCAGGACGGCAGGGTCGCGGCACTAGCGCCGGCGGACAGCGCGCACGAGGACAACAACGCGACAAGAAGCCGTTTCATCGGACGAACCCGTTCAGTAGCAGCGCTCGATGAAGCGCGAATGCATCCAGCCTGCGTGGCCCGGACCGAAATAGCCGTCGTCGATGCCCGTGCGGCGCATCAGATGAACGCGCTGCCAAGCGCCGTCGCGGCCTGTTTCGAGGAGCACCTCCTCGCCGCTGCGCATGCGCGTGACCATGCGAGCGCCGGCATCCGGCCCGGTGCGCAAGGCGACGAAGCCGTCGGGGGTCCGGCTGACATTGCAATAGGTGATGGCCGAGGCCGGCGCGGCGCTCAGCGCGCCGAGCGTCACGATGGCTGCGGCCAGGAGCCGCCGCGTCGTCGAAGGCGAACAGGCCATGACCGTCACCCGCACTCGCCGAGCAGGCTGTGATGCACCCAGCCCCGGCGGCCGCGGCCGAAGCCGCCGTCCTCGTGGCGGGTCTGGCCGCGCCAGTGGGTGACCTCGCGCCACGGGCCGCGCTCGCCGAGGCCGAGCATGACCTCGTCCGTGTGGCGCATCCGCACGAGGATGCGGGCATTGGCATCCGGCGCGGCGCGGAGGGCGGCGAACCCGTCCGAGGTCCGCTTCATGTTGCAGAACGAGGTCGCCGAGGCCGGCATGGCGATGAACAGGTTGAGCGCGACCGCGCCCGCCGCCATGGCGGCGAGCCGCGCGATGCGGGTCGATGAGAACGCGATCAGGCGGCGGGAGAGGCTCTGGCGGGAGAGGCTCTGGCAGGTGAAGCTATGGCGGGTGAAGCTATGGCGGGACATGGGTCGCTCCGGGTTGTCCGGCTTGTCCCACGGCTTGATTGCGCGGCTGCGCCGACCGGGCGCCCCGCCTGTTTCGCCCGTATCGGGCCGCGGAAACGCGTCAGAACTCGACGCGCTGGCGGTTCCTGAGCGAATTGCCGGTGGTGTCGCGCAGCTCCGGCTGGAGCACTGGCGGCGGCGTACCGGGGCCGAGCGGATCGCGCGGCACCGAGACCCGGCGCGGCTCCGGCCGGTTGCGATCGACGGTCGAGGGAATGACCCCCGCCGACTGGCCGCCGACAATGGTGCCGCCGAGCGTACCGCCGCCGCCACCGCCCGAGGACGGGGTGCGCGACACATTGGACAGGCTCGCGCTCTCGCGGGCGCCCGGCGCGCGCGCCATCGTCGCGACCTGCGCCTGGCTCATGCCTCCAGGACCCGGCGGGGGAGCCGAGGCGCCCGACGACGTCACGACGGTTGCCCCTCCGCCGGAAGGCGGCGGCAGGGCTGAGGCGGTGACCGGCGCGACCGGCACGGCCTGAACGGGCGCCTGCGCCGCGACCGGCGGCTCGGAGGCTCCCATGCAGGCGCCGAGCAGCAAAGCGGGCGCGAGGGCGAGATAATGACGCATCGTCGATCCGTTCAGGTGGCCGGCAGCGCGCTCGGCATCAGGTCGTAGGGCGCCTTCCAGCCCGGCAGCGCGACAAGACGCTGCCGCCAGGCATGGATGTTCGGATGCGACAGGGACAGGTCGTATCCGGTTTCGGCATTGGGGTAGAACATATAGCCGGCGAGCGACAGGTCGGCGATCGTCGCGCGGTTGCCGACCAGAAACGCGTGCTTGGCGAGATAGGTATCGACGACCCCCAGCGCGGCGTCCACCCGCCCGCGCATGAACGACAGCACCGCCGGGTCGGAGGGCTTGCCGGCCAGCGACAGCATGAAGCGATGGGTCGCGAAATAGCTGGTGAACTTGTGGTTGTCGAACAGCATCCAGCGGAGGATGTCGAGTTCCTCGTCCTCGTTCTCGGGTCCGAAACGGCCGGCGCGACGCGCCAGATAGGTCAGGATCACGCCCGACTGGGCCAGCTTTCGGCCGCCATGCTCGAGCACCGGCACCTCGCCCATGGCATTGGTGTCCGAGCGCCACTCGGCCGACCGTGTCGCGCCGTCGAAATAGCGGACCAGCACGGGCTCCCAGTCGAGCCCGCACAGTTCGAGCATCAGCGCGGCCTTGTAGGAATTGCCCGACTGGGCGAAGCAGTGCAGCCGGTATTCGGGCACGGGCGACCTCGTTCGACGGATTGCCGGCGCAATTGACCGGCGGGCCGTGTCAAAAAAGAGGCGGCATCAGCGCGGCGCGGGCGCTCCGGGCCGCCGGGTGCCCGGCGCCTGTCCCTGCGTCGCATGAGCCCCGAGCGCCGGATCGGGCGGCAGCGGCGGCGGCGTGGCATTGGCGACCGGCGGGCCGGGCGGCGTCGCCGGCGCCTGCGTCTGGGCGCAGCCGGCCATGCCCAGAGTGGCGAGCGCGGCAAGAAGAACGACCGTCGGTTTCATCGGTGCGGAACCTCCCTCGATGCTTTTTCTGCCTTTAGCCGTCGTCCGGCGGGTCGTGCAAGATGGCGCCGGCGCGTCAACCCTCTCGCAACCTTAAGGAGGCTTTAAGCGCTCTCTCCTAATTTTGCGGTGACTGTTCAAGACTCGCTCGTTCGGGCGTGGGGCCGATCCATGGATATCGCAACAATTCTCGGCCTGGTCGGCGCGGTGGCGGTCATCGTCGTGCTGATCCTCATCGATGGCGGCAATTTCGGGCAGTACGTCGACAAGCACGCGATCATCATCATCTTCGGCGGCGCCTTCACGGCGACCCTGACGCGCTATCCCCTCGGCGTCATCCTTCACGGCATCCCCATGGGGTTCAAGGCCGCGCTGGCCATGCCGCGCATCAGCCCGCGCGAACTCGTCGAGGAAATCACCCGCGTTGCCGAAGTCGCGCGCAAGCAGGGCCCCAACGCGCTGGAGAAGCTGGAGATCGCCGACCCCACCCTCGCCCAGGGGGTCCGCTACATCGCCGACGGCTACGATGCCGATTTCATCCGCCAGACGATGGAAACGGAAAAGGACAACGTCTACGCCCAGCTCGACGAGGCACAGAAGATCTACCGTTCGATCGGCGATTGCGCCCCCGCGTTCGGCATGATCGGAACGCTGCTCGGCATGGTCAACATGTTCGCCAACATGACCGACCCCTCCAAGCTCGGCCCCATCATGGCCATGGCGCTCATCGCGACGCTCTACGGCGCCGTCGTCGCCAACATGGTCTGCATGCCGATCGCCGACAAATGCCACCTGAAGATGGCCGAGGAGGACATTTCCCGGTCGATCATCATCGACGGCATCATCCAGATCCGGAACCAGAAGAGCCCGCAGATCGTCAAGGAAATGCTGCTCGCCTATCTGACCGCCCATGATCGCCACGACATGGCGGAAGCGGCCTGAGCCATGGCCAAGCGCAAGGCAGATGGTCACGCCGGCGGTCACGGCTGGTTCGTTACGTTCGCCGACCTGATGGGCCTGCTGATGTCCTTCTTCGTCGTGCTGGTCGCGACCTCGAATCAGGACGAGCGCAAGAAGCACATGATGACCGGTTCGTTCCGCGAGGCGTTCGGAACCACCAGCAACACCCTCATGTCGGGCATCGTCGAGCTGAACGGCGTGCCGACCCGCCCCTATGTCCAGAATGTCTCGCCCTCCGCCGACTCGCCGACCGACCGTCCCGGCCCGCCCGGCCCGGAGAATTCCCCCGACGGCATCCCGATCGCGCAGAGCCGGCAACTCGCCCTCGCCGCGGCCAGCCTCCGCCAGGCGCTGCAGGCCTTCCCGGAAATCGCCGAACTCTCCAAGAACGTCATCATGGAGGAGCGGCCGGACGGGCTGGACATCCAGATCGTCGATCAGGACGGCCGCGCCATGTTCCCGCCGGACGGCCGCGAACCCTATGAGCGCACCCGCAGGCTGATCGCGGCGCTCGCGCCGGCTCTGCGCCAGTTGCCCAACCGCATCACCATCACCGGCCACACATCGGGATCGCGCGTGCTCGGCCGCCCCGGCTACGGCCCCTGGGACCTGACCGCCGACCGGGCCAATGCCGTCCGCATGGTTCTGGAGGAGAATGGCCTGCCGCCGGACCGCATCTTCGCCGTGACCGGCAAGGGCGACAGCGAACCGATGTTCCCCGACGATCCCTATCTGGCCGCCAACCGCCGCGTCTCGATCATGCTGATGAAGGAAGCGCCGGTCCTGCCGCAGGGCTTTCTGCGAAACGGCGGCAACGCGGCCGCAGCCCCGCAGCCGTCGCGCTGATCAGTTCCAGCCGATCTCGGCGAGGAACCCTTCCACCGTCGCATTGAACAGCGTCGCCCGCTCGAAATAGACGGAGTGACCGGAGACCGGCACGGTGACGGTGCGCGCCTTCGGCAACGTGCCCGCGACCAGTTCGATGCCCCTCGGACAGATCAGCAGATCCTCCTCGCCGATGACGAACAGGGCCGGACAGGCGATCTTTGCCGCATCCTCCGCGCCGCGCGTGCGCATGACGCGGATGCGGTTGCCGACCTCATTCTTGTCGAGGCCGGAGGTGAGCCGGTCGATGCCCCGGTAGAGCGCATGAAGGTCGGGCTGCTCGTCGGCCATGCGCGCGCCGGCGGCGCGGTGGATGCCGCGCGCGGCCAGGGCGGCTATCGCCTTGGGCGCCGCCTCGCGCCACGCCTTCACGCCGGGATCGCCGAACCGGTCGTAGTCGAACGAGCCGGATGTGCAGGCCATGACGATGCCCGCGACGCGCTCCGGCGCGGCCAGTGCGGTCTCGACCGCCGTCCAGCCGCCCATCGACTGGCCGACGATCACCGCCTTCGGGATCGACAGGGCGTCGAGCAACGCGACGAGATCGCCGGCATAGAGCTTCGGGTCCGGCAGGCCGCCGGGCGCGGTCGACGGCGAAAAGCCGCGATGAGAGAACACCACCACCTTGTGGTTCTGCGCGAAAACCGGCGCCGACTGCCACCAGCTCAGGTGATTGCCGCCAAGGCCATGGGCGAAGACCATGGGCGGCCCCTCGCCCGCCACCTCGTAGTGGATCACCGCGCCGTCCGGCCGTTCGAGCCGCGCCGTCGTGAACTGGGGGATGGCGACCTTCGGCGCGGACCGGGACATGCGATGGCTCCTCTCGGGGCGAGCCTAGCCGGCCCGCTTCACGCGCGGAAGTGCGGCCGGTGCACGGCGCGCCTGTGGTCCGGGGCCTTTCCGATGCCGGCGCACTGCGCCAAGATCGATCCAAAATGCGGGAGGAATGCATGGCAGTCGTGAATGCCGAACGCCTGAAGGCGCTCGTGACGACGATCTTCGAGGCGGCGGGCTGCGCGGGCGACGAGGCCGCGCGGATCGGCAATTACCTGACCGAAGCGAATCTCACCGGCCATGACAGCCATGGCGTCGCCCGCGTGCCGCGCTATGTCGGCTGGTTGCAGGAAGGCCGGGTGGAAGCCGGCAAGACCGTGACCGCCGTCATCGACACGCCGTCGATCGCGGTGCTCGACGGCCATTACGGCTTCGGCCAGACGGTCGGGCCGCAGGCGGTCAGGATCGGCATCGCCAAGGCGAAGCAGGCCGGCCTTGCGGCCGTCGCGCTGAAACATGCCGGCCATCTCGGCCGTATCGGCGACTTCGCGGAGATGGCGGCGGCCGAGGGCCTCGTCTCCATCCATTTCGTCAATGTCGTCGGCTCGATCCTCGTCGCGCCCTATGGCGGCGTCGACCGGCGCATCTCCACCGCGCCCTATTGCATCGGTGTTCCGATGCCCGGCCGCGCGCCGCTGCTGCTCGATTTCGCCACCTCGCTCGTGGCCGAAGGCAAGGTGCTGGTCGCCTCCATGGGCGGCAAGAAGATTCCTGCCGACGCGCTGGTCTCGCCGGACGGCACGCGCAGCGGCGATCCCGCCGTGCTCTACGGCCCCTACCCCGCGGGCCCCGGTCCGCGCGACCCGATGAACGGACCCGGCGCCATCCGCGCCTTCGGCGAGCACAAGGGCTCGGGCCTCGCCTTCATGTGCGAGATCCTCGGCGGCGCGCTGACCGGCGCTGGCGCGACAGGCCCCGACAAGCGGTTCTGCAACGGCATGATGTCGATCTATATCGACCCGAAAATCATCGATCCCGACGGCTTTTTCCCCGCCGAATGCGCCGAATACGTCGCCTATTACAAGAGCGCGCGTCCCGAACAGGCCGGCGGCGAGGTGCTGGTGCCCGGCGAGGCGGAGGCGCGCGCCAAGGCGGCGAAGCTCAGGGACGGCGTGCCGCTCTCGGACGGCACATGGGATGCGATCGCCGACACCGCGCGCAGCCTCGGCATCGGCGACAATGTCATCAAGGCCGCATTGAACTAGGGGCTTTCACGAACCGGCGAATGAAGGTTTGCGCGGGCCGGCGACGCCGGTACCCTGTGGCCGTCGAGAGGCCGGCCTGACCGCGCCCCCTCGTGACGACGCATGCACCAGTGAGCTGTCGGAGACCGCCATGACTGCATTCAATGCCGTGCGTTTCAAGGTCAAGCCGGGCATGGAGGACGCCTTCCTCGATGCCCATCGCGTCTCGGTGGCGGCCTGGCCGGGTCTGCGCCACGCCAACATGATCAAGATCGGCGACGCCCGCTACTGCATCATCGCCGAATGGGACAGCATCGACGCGATGGCCGGCGCGCGTCCGCAGATGATCGCGACGCTCAACAGCTTCCGTGACACGCTGGAGGATCTCGGCGGCGGCATGGGCGTCACCGATGCGGTGTCGGGGTCGGTGGTCCTGTCGATGAAATAGCGCCGGTCAGGCCGGTCAGATCGAACCGAAATCGCCGCCGCGACCCTTCCCGGCGGCGAAACGGGCTGCGCCTGCCGCACCCTCGGAGAGCGCGAAGGCGGACGACGTACGCCATTCGTTGCGCAGCGCGCCGTTGAGGTCGAAATCCCACTGGGCATAGGCGGAAGCGCGGTCCGACCGCATGCACCCCTGCGGGAAGCGCGCGATCTCGTGGGCCAGCGCCTCCGCAGCCTCGCGCGACGCGCCCTTCGGCACCACGCGGTCGGCAAGCCCGATGCGCAGCGCCTCGTCCGCTTCCACCTTGCGGCCGGTGAGGATCAGGTCCAGCGCCCTGCCCTGCCCGACAAGGCGCGGCAGGCGCACGGTGCCGCCGTCGATCAGTGGCACGCCCCAGCGCCGGCAATAGACGCCCATATAGGCGTCCTCCTCCATGACCCGCAGGTCGCACCAGAGCGCGATCTCCATGCCGCCGGCCACCGCCGGGCCGGCAATGGCGGCGATGACCGGCTTCGACAGCATCAGCCGCGTCGGACCCATGGGCCCGCGCGGCCAGTTCGCGTCGCCGTCGGGGATGTCGAGCGCGCCGCCGGCCACCGTGCCCTCGGCAGCGGTTGCCGCCACTTTCAGGTCGAAGCCCGCGCAGAAGGCCCCGCCCGCGCCCCAGAGGACGCCGACGCTGGCGGTCTCGTCGGCATCGAAGGCGAGAAGCGCATCGCAAAGCGCCTGCGCGCCCTCCGGGTTCATGGCATTGCGCGCCGCCGACCGGGTGCGGATGAAGGTGGTGACGGGGCCGTTCCGCTCGATGACGAGATCGGTCATTCCTGCCTCCTGCGGTGTGATCCCAGCAGATTGAATTGGATCACGCTCCAACTCTTTGTTTGCGCATGATCTTTTCCGGAAACCGGTTCCCGCTTTTCGGGATCATGCGCTAGTCGACGATGCCCGGCGTGTTCATGACCATCATGGTCGCCGTCATCAGTGTGATCAGCTTGCGCTTGCCGGCTTCCTCGGCAAAGCACTCACCAAGCGTCACCATCAGCTGGCGGCCTGGCTTGATGACGCGGCCGACAGCCACGAAGCGCTCGCCCTTGCCCGGCGACATCAGGTTCATCTTGAACTCGGTGGTGAGCACGCCCGCGCCCTTGGGCATCATCGACATGGCCGCGAAGCCGCAGGCGGTATCGACGATCGCGGTCAGCGCCGCCGCGTGAACGAAACCGTGCTGCTGGAGGATGTGCGGGGCAAAAGGCATGGCAATTTCGACATGGCCGGGCCGCACGACCAGGATTTCCGCCCCGAGCGTCGTCATCATCGTCTGTCTCGCGAAGCTCGCCCGCCCGCGCGCCTCGAAATCGGGATCTGGCGCGGAAAGTTCCGGGGGCGAATTTTTCTGGTGATCGGCAGACATGCGCGCGCTGGTTCCTTGCAAACGCCCGGAATGTTCTCAAACTGAGGGAAACCGGCAACCTGTCCGGACGAACGAGGGACGGCGTTGCTCTTCTGGTACATGCCCCGCTTCACTGAGGCCGCGCTCGGCGCAGCGACGCTGTCGGCATCGACCGCCGTCGCGGCGAGCGTCACCATTGCCCATCGCATGATGCTGCTCGGCGACCCGGCGGCCCTTGCCTTGCCATCCGGCCAGATCGAGGCCGTGCGCATGGTCGCGGAGAAGATGAACGCCGCGACCGAAGGTTCTGTCGAGGCCGCTTTCGAGACCGGGCGCTTCATGATGCGCTCCGCGTTCGGAGGCGTCTCGCCGGATGACGTCGCGCACGGGCTCGTGGCGATCGGCGTCGCTGCGACCAGGCCTGCCGCGCGCCGTGCCAGGGCCAATGCCCGGCGGCTCAGCCGGGGCTGAGGAGCCCGAGCAGCATCGCAGACGGCGGCTGTTCCGCCGATGGAGTGCCGATGCGATGCGCGAGATTCGACCCGCACCGGCCCGCCGCCCCGGGTTCGGACTGTTCCCGCTGCTCCTGGCTGCCGGCATCCTGATCGGCGCGGCCAGTCCCGCCCGCGCGCTCTGCCATATCGACTGGCGGCCCTTCATCATGGGCCAGCCGGCCGTGATCTACATGACGGCGGCCCGCGAACCCTGCCGCGTCAGCCTCTATGCGGGCAGTCACAGCCGCTACGAGGCCCTGCGCCTGCTCGAACGACCACGCGGCGGCCGGGTCGTTCTCGATGGCCGCGCCGGCGCCGTCTACACGCCGGCTCCCGGCTTTGCCGGCCCGGACCGCTTCGTGATGGGCCTGACCGGCACGAGCAGCATCGGCTCGGGCACATCCCTCATCACCGTCGAGGTCGAAGTCCCCTAGGTGGTTCCAAAGGCCACCAGATCACGGCCGTTGAGGGCAAGTCGTGGATGCCCGCCACAAGGGCGGGCATGACGTGCAAGGACGCAGCCCTTGGCCCGCCGCGCCTAGGTCAGCCAGTTGACCAGCCAGAGCGCCAGCGCCGGGAAGGCCACCACCAACGCGAGGCGGATGATGTCGGCGAGCACGAAGGGGATCACGCCCTTGTAGATCGACACGATCGGCACGTGCCGGGCGATCGCCGATACCACGAAGACGTTGAGGCCTATGGGCGGCGCGGTCAGCCCGATGCCCACCACCATCAGCACGAGGATGCCGAACCAGATGGCGATATCGTCGGCGGGCATGCCGAGATCGAGCGCCGTGACGATCGGGAAGAAGATCGGCAGGGTCAGCAGGATCATGGCGAGTTCGTCCATCACCCCGCCGAGGATGATGTAGAAGATCAGCAGCCCGACGATGACGCCGTAGGGCGGCAGGCCGGAATCGGTGACGAGTTTCGCCGCCGTGTCGGGCAGGTGCGACAGCGCCAGGAACGCGTTGAACACCTCGGCGCCGAGCAGGATGATGAAGATCATCGCCGAGGTCTCGGCGGTCTGGATGATCGAGGCCTTGATCTCCTCCCAGCCGAGCGTGCGCTGCGCGATGCCCACCACCAGCATGGCGACGCAGCCGACGCCCGCGCCCTCGGTCGGCGTGAACACGCCGCCATAGATGCCGCCGACGACGGTGATGGCGATGAGCATGACCGGCCAGACGCCGACGATCTCGCGCATGCGCTGCGGCCACGGCACCCGCTCGAGCGCCGGTGCGGAAGCCGGATTCAGCCGCGCCACGATCGCGATGACGATGCAGTAGAACACGGTCGCCAGCAGGCCGGGGATCAGCGCCGCCATGAACAGCTTGGCGATGTTCTGCTCGGTCGTGATCGCGTAGACGACGAGGATCACCGAGGGCGGGATGAGGATGCCGAGCGTGCCGCCGACCGCCACCATGCCGCCGGCAAAGCCGCTGTCGTACTTGTAGCGCTCGAACTCGGGCAGCGTCGCGCGGGCGAAGGTCGCCGTCGTCGCGACCGACGAGCCGCAAATCGCGCCGAAACCGGTGCAGGCGCCGATCAGCGCCATGCCGAGCCCGCCGCGCAAATGGCCGAGGAAGGCTGCGGCGGCGCGGAACAATGCCGTCGACAGGCCCGATTTCTCCGCCAGCGCCCCCATCAGGATGAACAGAGGTATGACAGAAAAAGTGTAATTGGCGAAAAGATGATACGGCGTTGTCTTCATGTAATTCATGAAGATCGGCAGGCTCGTGAACCAGGTATAGCCGATAGAGCCGGCCGTCAGCATGGCAAGCCCGATCGGCATCCTGAGGGCCAGCAGGACCAGCATGCCGGCAAAGCCGATAACGGCGACGGTCGCTCCGCTCACGATGCGCTCCGATAGCGGCGAATGGCCGTGACGGCGGCCACGACGGCGAGGAAAGCGGCCATCACCGCAGTCAGGAGGATCGCCCATCCCGTGGGGATCGCCAGCACCATCGAGCTCGTCCGCGAGCTGATCGCGTCAATGGCGCCGAGTGCGAGACGCCAGGCGATCAGCGCAGCGAACCCGGCATAGACCAGGTCCCACAGCGTATCGAGGTTCCGGTTGAACCATGCCGGCGCCCTGAGGGTGAAGGTATCGACGAAGACATTGCCGCGCCGCCACTGGCAGAGCGGCAGGAAGGCGAAGACCGCGACGGCGGTGGCGATCTGCACCATCTCGAAATCGCCCTTGACGCCGGCCTTGAACAGCCAGCGCGAGACGACCGACACCACGACCATGATCGCGGTGGCGAGCATCAGCGCGCCGCCGGCGACGGCGAGCGCGCGCGCCATGCGCCCGATGACGCCGCCGGACCAGCCGGCGGCTTCGTCTTCTGTCCCCTCCAGGCTCATGCCGCGTCAGGCCGCCATATGCTTGGCGACGGCGGCGCGCACGTCATCGACGATCTTCTGGCCGTCGATGTTGCGCTCCTTGACGCTGCGGATCCAGGCTTCCTCGACCGGCTTGGTCGCCGCCCGCCACTTCGCCGCCTCGTCCTCGGCCAGCACGGTGATGGTGTTGCGCGAGCGGCCCTTGACCATCTCGCTCACCGCCCGGCCGCGCTCGTCCCACATCTCGCCGGCCATGACGGCTGCGGGCATGCCGGAATGGTCGTCGATCACCTTCTTCAGGTCGGCCGGCAGGCCCTCGTATTTCGGCTTGTTCATGGCGAGGATGAAGGTGGCCGAATAGAGCGTCGGCGAGCCCGGGATCTCCGTGTGATGGCGCACGAGCTCGTGCAGGCGCAGGGCCGGCACGACCTCCCACGGCACCACCGCGCCGTCGATGACGCCCTGCGCCAGCGCTTCCGGCACCTGCGGGATCGGCATGCCGATGGCGGTGGCGCCCAGCGCGCGCAGCGCCTCGCCGGCCTGGCGGGTCGGGAAGCGCAGCTTCAGGCCCTGCAGGTCCGCCTGCGTCCGCACCTGCTTGTTGGAGTGGATGAGGCCGTGGTCGTGCGCCCAGAGGCAGAGCGGCTGAACCTCGGAATATTCCTTGTAGAAGTGGACGGGGCCGAGTTCGGCCATGACCTTGGAATTGGTCACGCCGCGCTTGCCGGCAATGAACGGCAGTTCCATTGCCTCGGTCGCCGGGAAACGGCCGGGCGTGTTGCCGGGTAGCGTCCAAACGATGTCGGCGACGCCGTCGCGGGCCTGGTCGAACAGCTGGGGCGGCGCGCCGCCCAGCTGCATCGACGGGAAGATGTCGATCTTGATCCGTCCCTGCGACGCCGCCTCCACCTGCCGTGACCACGGCACCAGGAAGCGCTGATGGGCATTGGAGACGGGCGGCAGGAAGTGATGCATGCGCAGCGTCACCTGCGGCGTCTGGCCGAAGGCGGTGCGCATGATGGCGGGCGATGCGACGGCAGCGCCGGCGAGGGCCAGCGCGTTGCGGCGGGTGAGAATCATGGAGAGCAACCTCGTCGAGCGTTCCCTGAAAACCTGACTTGCGCCTTACCGGCGTCTTTTGTCTTCCGAGCGACGATAGTCATACCGGCGCGGCGTGTAAAACGGGAATAGTTGGATATCCGACTATTCGTCGAGAAGCCCCCTTTCCGCGTCATCCGCCAACCGGCCGACTGTCAATCGTGCATCTACACGATGCAAGGTGCGCCCACCCATGCGCACAGATTCCGACGAAACCCTTATCATCCCGGCGACCGACGGCTATCCGCTGGCGGCGAGCATTTTCGAGCCCGACGGTCCGGTCCGCTCGACGGTCGTCATCCAGTCCGCGACCGCCGTCCCGCGCCGCTTCTACGCCGAATATGCTGCCGACCTCGCCGCACGGGGCCGCCGGGCGATCACCTTTGACTATCGTGGCATCGGAGGATCGGCGCCGCCCCGGCTTGGCGGCTTCCGGGCGATGATGCTCGACTGGGCGGACAGGGATGCCGCGGCCGTTTCCGATTTCGCCGCGACGACCTGGAACACGGTGCCGCTCGGCCTCGTCGGCCACAGTTTCGGCGGGCAGGCCTATGGGCTCAATCCGCATCCGCGCGTCTCGCATGTGCTCGGCATCGCGACGCAGATCGGGGATATGAGGCTGTTTCCGCCGAAGACAGCGGCCGGATTTCGCTTCCTGGCCCGTGTCGCCGGCCCGCTCGCGATCCGCCTGACCGGGCACTTCCCCGCCAACTGGTTCGGGCTCGGCGAGCCGATGCCGGGCGATGTCTTCCGTCAGTGGGCGCGCTGGTGCCTGACCCCGGACTATTTCTTCGGCGATCCCGCGATCGGCGCCGGGGCGCGTTTTGCCCGCGCCGGGGCGCAGGTGCATCTTGCCGCCTTCGACGACGACACATTCGCGCCGGAGGCGGCCGTTCGGGGGCTTGCCCGGCGCTTCCCGAGCGCCAAGGTCGAGGTGGTCAGCGCCGCCGGCACCGAAGCCGGGCGAATCGGCCATTTCGGCTTCTTCCGCAAGGCCGTGGGCGGCGCGCTCTGGGATCGGTTCGACGCGCGGCTCGGCTGATCCGCCGCGCTGGCCTCACATCGTCGCGCCGATCTGCCACGGGACGAACTCGTTGTCGCCGTAGCCGAGCAGTTCCGACTTGGTCTTCTCGCCGGAGGAGGTCCTGAGGATCAGGTCGAAGATCTCCTGCCCCTTCTGGTCCAGCGACACCCCGTCCAGCACGTCGCCGCAATTGATGTCCATGTCGTCGATCATGCGGGTGTAGATGTCGGAATTGGTCGCCAGCTTGATCGACGGCGTCGGCTTGCAGCCATAGGCTGAGCCGCGCCCCGTCGTGAAGCACAGCACGTTCGAGCCGCCGGCCACCTGCCCCGTCGCGGCCACCGGATCGTAGCCGGGCGTGTCCATGTAGACGAAGCCGTTGCGGTCGATCTTCTCGGCATAGTGATAGACGCCGCGCATGGTGGTCGAGCCGCCCTTGGCGGCGGCGCCCAGCGACTTCTCGAGAATGGTGGTGAGCCCGCCGGCCTTGTTGCCGGGCGAGGGATTGTTGTCCATCGAGCCCTGGTTCTTGGCGGTGTAGTCCTCCCACCACTTGATGATGCCGACCAGCTTCTCACCGACCTCGCGGGTTTCCGCGCGCCGGGTCAGAAGATGCTCCGCGCCGTAGATCTCGGGCGTTTCGGACAGAACGGCCGTGCCGCCATGCTTCACTAGAAGGTCTACGGCCTTGCCGAGCGCGGGATTGGCGGTGATGCCGGAATAGCCGTCCGAGCCGCCGCACTGGAGAGCGAGGCAGAGTTCGGAGGCCGGCAGCGTCTCGCGCTTCGACTGGTTGACCACCGGCAGCATCTCAGCGATGCGCGCCATGCCGGCCTCGATCGACTTCTTCGTGCCGCCGGTTTCCTGGATGGTCATGGACTGGAATCGGTCGCCCGGCTCGATGCCGTAATCCTTCATCAGCCGCGGAATCTGGAACACCTCGCAGCCGAGGCCGACGATCAGCACCGCCGAGACGTTCGGATTGGTCGCATAGCCCCAGATCGTGCGTTCCAGGATGTCGAAGCCAAGCCCCTCGCCGGCAAGCCCGCAGCCGGTGCCGTGGACCAGCGGTATGACGCCGTCGACATTGGGAAACTCCGCCAGCATGCCCGACCGGTTCACCGCCTCCGCCATGAAACGGGCGACCGAGGCCGAGCAGTTCACCGAGGTCAGAATGGCGATGTAGTTGCGCGTGCCGGCGCGGCCCTTGGCGCGGCGGAAGCCCTCGAAGGTCGCGCGCTGTTCGACCGGCAGCACCGTCTCGGGCTGGGCATCCTGCGCGAAGGCGTAGTCGCGGTCGAAGGCGGCGAAGGCGCAATTGTGCGTATGGACCCAGTCGCCCGGCGCGATCGGCTTGGAGGCGAAGCCGATGATCTGGCCGTATTTGACGATGGGCTCGCCCTCGGCAATCGCTCTCGTCGCCATCTTGTGGCCCTTGAGCACGCGCGCCGCGGCCTTCACGCCATCCACCATCTTGCCGGGATCGATGAGATCGACCGCGACGACGACATTGTCCTCCGCCGCGAGGCGGATGAAGCGGGGTTGGGTGGTCATGGCGGCGTCTCCGGGCAGGCGGCCGTTCGGCCTTCCTTGGGTCTGATCATGACCTTTGAACCGTTTTAGGGAAAGGCCCTTGGCGGCTTGCCGGCCATCCGCCCATGCAGGCCCTCCGCCCGCGTGCAATGTCGCGCGCGCGATGCTAGAGCCCCGCCCATGGCTCCTCCCCTTCTCCAGTTGCAGGGCATCGCCCTGACCTTCGGCGGCACGCCGCTGCTCACCAGCGCCGACCTGTCGGTCGAGGCCGGCGACCGGCTGGCGCTGGTCGGCCGCAACGGCTCCGGCAAGTCGACGCTCCTGAAGATCGCCGCCGGCCTCGTCGAAGCCGATTCGGGCAAGCGCTTCGCCCAGCCGGGCGCGACGATCCGCTACCTCCTGCAGGAACCGGACCTCACCGGCTTTGCGACCACGCTCGCCTATGTCGAGGCGGGTCTTGGACCGAGCGACGACCCCTACCGCGCGCGCATGATGCTCAACGAGCTCGGCCTGACTGGCGAGGAAGGCACGACGGCGCTCTCCGGCGGCGAGCAGAAGCGCGCGGCCCTCGCCCGCGTCCTCGCGCCCGAACCCGACATCCTGATCCTCGACGAGCCGACCAACCATCTCGACCTTCCCGCCATCGAATGGCTGGAAGCGGCGATCAAGGCGTCGTCCTCCGCCATCGTCATGATCAGCCACGACCGGCGGTTCCTCGAAAACCTGTCGCGCGCCACCGTCTGGCTCGACCGCGGCACCACCCGCCGCCTCGACAAGGGCTTCGGCCATTTCGAGGCCTGGCGCGACGAGGTGCTGGAACAGGAGGAGAAGGAGCAGCACAAGCTCGACCGCCAGATCGTCCGCGAGGAGCACTGGCTGCGCTATGGCGTCTCGGCGCGCCGCAAGCGCAATGTCCGCCGCCTCGGCAACCTCCACGCGCTGCGCAAGGACTTCCGCGAGCACCGCAGGGCCGTCGGCAACGTCTCGCTGACCGTCTCGGATGCAGAACTCTCCGGCAAGCGCATCGTCGAGGCGCTCGGCATCTCCAAGGCCTATGACGACCGCCCGGTCGTCGCCGATCTTTCCATCCGCATCCTCAGGGGCGACCGGCTTGGCATTGTCGGGCCGAACGGCGCGGGCAAGACGACCCTCGTCCGCATGCTCACCGGCACGCTGGAGCCCGATTCAGGCACGGTGAAGCTCGGCGCCAATCTCGCCATGGCGACCCTCGACCAGAAGCGCGAGGCGCTGGACCCGGCGACGCCGCTCGCGGAAGCCCTGACGCGCGGGCGCGGCGACTACGTGACCATCAACGGCGAGAACCGCCATGTCGTCGGCTACATGAAGGACTTCCTGTTCGCCCCCGAGCAGAAGGGCACGCCGGTCGGCGTCCTCTCCGGCGGCGAGCGCGGCCGCCTCCTGCTGGCGCGGGCGCTGGCGAGCCCCGCCAACGTCATGGTGCTGGACGAGCCGACCAACGACCTCGACCTCGAAACCCTCGACCTGCTGCAGGAAATGCTCGCCGATTTCCCCGGCACGGTCATCCTCGTCTCGCACGACCGCGACTTCCTCGACCGCGTCTGTTCGTCCGTGCTGGTCAGCGAGGGCGAGGGACGCTGGCGCGAATATGCCGGCGGTTATTCGGACATGCTCGCCCAGCGCGGTTCGGGCGTCGAGGCGCGCGTGGTCGACAAGCCCCAGCGCAAGGCCGCGACCGAGCCGGAAGCGCCGCGCGAGCGTGCCGCCGACACCAAGCGCAAGCTGTCCTTCCGCGAAAAGCACGATCTCGACAGCCTGCCCGGCCGGATGGAGGCGCTCGGCCGCGACATCGCCAAGCTCCAGCAGATCCTCGCCGACCCCGCCCTGTTCACCCGCGACCGCGCCGGCTTCGACAAGGCGTCGGCGGCGCTGGCCAAGGCGCAGGGGGAACTTGCCGCGGCCGAGGACCGCTGGCTGGAGCTGGAAATGCTGAAGGAAAGCCTCGAGGCCTGAACCGCCACCCCTCAGGCGGCGGCGCTGCCTGCGAAGCGCTCGTTGAACGAATAGCCGGAACCACGCACGGTGCGGATCGGATCGGCCTCGCGGCCGCGCTTCACCGCCTTGCGCAGGCGGCCGATATGCACGTCCACGGTGCGCTCGTCGATATAGACGTCGCGGCCCCAGACGCCATCGAGAAGCTGTTCGCGGGTATAGACCCGGCCCGGCGACTGCATCAGGAATTCGAGCAGGCGGAACTCGGTCGGCCCCAGCGATATCTCGCGGCCGGCGCGGTGCACCCGGCGCGTCTCGCGGTCGAGTTCGATATCGCCGGACTTCAGCAGGCTGGACAGGTGCTCTGGCTTTGCCCGGCGCAGCAGCGCACGCACCCGCGCCAGCAGTTCCGGCACCGAGAACGGCTTGACCACATAGTCGTCGGCGCCGGTGGCAAGTCCCCTCACCCGCTCGCCTTCCTCGCCGCGTGCGGTGAGCATGATCACCGGCAGGCGTTCGGTCTCGGCGCGCAGGCGGATGCGCCGGCAGAGCTCGATGCCGGACAGGCCCGGCAGCATCCAGTCCAGCAGGACGAGGTCGGGAACCGCCTCGCGCAGCCGGACCTCGGCCTCGTCGCCACGCATCACCGTCTCGACGCGGTAGCCCTCGGCTTCGAGATTGTAGCGGAGCAGGACGGTGATCGGCTCTTCGTCCTCGACCACCAGAATGCGTGCGGTCATCGCGATATCCCCGGCATGTCGATGAAGGAGGCGGTCAGGTTCCCGTCGCCACCATGGTCGTGGTGTCGAGCTTCGGCCGCTCGTCGGCGAGCGTCACGCCGTGAACCATGTAGTGAACCGTCTCGGCGATGTTGGTCGCGTGATCGCCGATCCGCTCGAGGTTCTTGGCGCAGAACAGGAGATGCGTGCAGGAGCCGATATTGCGCGGATCCTCCAGCATGTAGGTGAGCAGTTCCCGGAACAGCGAATTGTACAGCGCGTCGATATCGCCGTCGGAGCGCCACACCTCGAGCGCGGCGGCGACGTCGCGCTGCGCATAGGCGTCGAGCACGTCCTTCACCCGCTCCAGTGCGAGGCGCGCCATGGCGTCGAAGCCGCCGGTGACCTTCGGCATGGGCAGCGACGAGTTGATGACGGTCACGCGCTTGGCGATGTTCTTGGCAAGGTCCGCCATCCGCTCAAGGTCCGCCGCGATGCGCAGGGCGCCGACGATCTCGCGCAGGTCGATGGCCATCGGCTGGCGCTTGGCGATGATGAGAATGCCGAGCTCCTCGATCTCGCGCTGCTTGGCGTCGATGACCGGATCGGCCGCGCGCACCCGGTTCGCCAGCGCGACATCGACCTTGATCAGCGAATCGATCGCGCCGACGATCTGCTTCTCGGTCAGGCCGCCCATTTCGGCGACCTGCTGCGCCAGACCCTTCAGTTCGTTTTCGAAAGCGCTGACGATGTGCTCGGTCATGCGAAGCTCCTCGATGGGGCGGAATGGGAAACTTCCCATAGCCCCGCGTCGCGACGGTTCTATGCCTCTCAGGTGACGCTTCGATGACGAAGAATCGCCCGCAGGTTCAATGCATTGGCGAGGTTACGACAAATCGGCCGCGCGGTCGCCGCGGCCCGGCGCCTGTTCCGTCGCGGCCTCCCCGCCGCCGGCCCCGGCATCGGTGGCGGTTTCGAGCCTGACGGTGAAGGTTGCGCCCTCTCCGGGGGTGCTGTCGATGGCGAGCCTGCCGCGATGGCGGTTCAGGATGTGCTTGACCAGCGCCAGTCCGAGGCCGGTGCCGCCCTTCTCGCGACTGGAAACGACATCGACCCGATAGAACCGCTCGGTCAGACGCGGCAGGTGTTCGGCGGGAATGCCGGCGCCGTGGTCGCGGATGGCGACGACCGCCTCGTCGCGCCGGCCCTCGCGCGCCTCGCGCTGGAGGCTGATCTCGACCCTTTTGCCCTCGGCGCCATATTTGATGGCGTTCTGGACGAGATTCTCGAACAGGCGGAACAGTTCATCGGGATCGCCGGCGACCACGATCGCGGGCTCGCTCGCCTCGACCGCCACGGTCACGCCCTGCTCGCTGGCATAGGGGCCGAGCGTGTCGCGGACATGGCCGATAAGGCCGACCAGTTCGACGTCTCCGACGGGGCGGACGTGCTCGTTCAGCTCGATTCGCGACAGCGACAGGAGGTCGTCGATCAGCCGCGACATGCGGCGGGCCTGCGCCAGCATGATGCCGAGGAAACGTTCGGTGGCCGCCGCATCCTTCTTCGCCGGTCCCTGGATCGTCTCGATGAAGCCAACGACGGAGGCAAGCGGCGTGCGCAGTTCGTGGCTGGCATTGGCGACGAAATCGGCCCGCAGCCGCTCCAGCCGGCGTTCTTCGGTCAGGTCGGTCATCGCGACGAGCACGAAATCGGGCTTGCCGCCGTCCCGCCCCTCCGCCGTCACCGCGACGGGCGCGGCCTCCACCCGGAACCAGCGGCTGACCGGCACCCGCTCGGCATAGTCGATGGCCTGCGTCGCATTGGTCGCAAGCGCCCGCCTCACCGTCTCGACCACTTCGGGAGCGCGTAGCGCCAGCATCAGCGGCTCGCCGCGCTTCAGCCCGGCCACCAGCGCGGTAGCCTTTGCATTGTGGGTCCGCACCACCAGTTTCGGGTCGAGCAGGATGGCCGGGATTGGCACGGCGGCGACCAGACCCTCGACGGTCAGGTCGGTCAGGCGCGCGGCCCGGCGCGCCAGCAGCGTGCCGTCGAGCGGCGCCGCCTCGCGCGGGCGTCGGCGCACGACGAAGCCTGCGGCCACGAGCGCGACACCGCCGCCGAGCGCATAGGGCCATCTGGCACCGCCCCAGACGATCAGCACCGTCGCGACGAAGAGAGCCGCGAGATAGAGGAACCAGCGCCCGCGCCAGCCCTCGTGCCATGCCTGCGGAAATTCGTCGCTCATGCGCATGTCCTAGAGCATGATCCCGAAAAGTGGGAACCGGTTTTCGGGCAAGATCATGCTCCAAAAGGCATAGAGTCGTAGCCCTGCCCCAACTCTGGCGGAGCGGGTGCCTCGCGAGATGGGGGCGCCCTGACTGTCACGCGGACGAGACGGTTCTGTGACGCAGGTCAGTCGCGCCGGAACACCACGCTCGCGGCCCAGCCTGTGACGAGCGCGAGCGCCGCCGCCGCGAGCCCGTAGAATAACCCGTGATCTCGGGCCGAATTGGCGACGAAGGCCTCGAATCCGGTCTTGGTCACCTCGAAATTGGTGGTCTCGCGCGCCAGCACGACGCCGCCGGACATCAGATAGATATCGACGTCGAAGGCCCCGACCGGCGTGTTCGGCACGACCGGGATGTTGGCGCGGAACAGGCTCGGGGTCAGGAACGTGACGCCCGTCGGGTTCTCCCGGTAGAGGCCGCGCGCGCGGTTGATGCGCAGGAAGGCATCGCGGAAGGCCGGTGTCGCGCCCGGATTGGTGCCGGGTCGCGGGGTGACGACCGTCACGGCATCGATGCCGATCTGCTGCCGGCGGCGCAGTTCGAGATCGGCGAGATCGACCGCCGGCTTGTTGGCGAGCAGCGCATAGAAGCTCGGCACCTCGACGAATTCGCGGGCATCGGTGTTCATCCAGATGCCGAAGACGCGGCTCTTGCTGCGCGTCGTCACCATGGCCCTCGGGCCGCGAACGACCACGGCGAGGTCGTAGCCGCCTGCCCGCGAGATGGTCTGCGCGTCCCGCTCGATGGCGCCGAACAGCACGATCTCCGCGCCGACGAACTGCGAGGTGATCTGCAGCCGGTGGGTCGACAGCGACGTGATCATCGTCTCGGCGCGCGCGGCGGCGGCCGAGGCGAGAACGATCAGCGCTGCCGCCAGAAGCCTCATGTCCGCGCCACCCATTCGACGATGGTGTTCGAGAACGGGTCTTCCGGCCTGATAACGAGATCGACGAAGAAGCGGATGCCGACCGCCAGCACCACGAGGCCCAGCAACAGGCGCAGCTCCTCGCCCTTCATGGCCATAGAGGCGCGGGCGCCGAACTGCGCGCCGACGACGCCGCCGATCATCAGGAGCAGCGCCAGGACGACATCGACGGAATGGTTGGAGATGGCGTGGAAGACCACCGTCATCAGCATGGTGATCAGCGTCTGCAGGCTCGACGTGCCGATCACCACCGTCGTCGAGACGCGCAGCAGGTAGATCAGCGCCGGCACCAGCAGGAAGCCGCCGCCAATGCCCATCATCGAACCGAGGAAGCCGATGCCGAGGCCGATCGCGACGACCGGGATCGCCGAAATGGTGATGCGCGAGCGTGGGAAGTGGATGGCGAAGGGCAGCGACGAGGCGATGCGCCGGTCACGGGCGGCGTAGAGCTTCGGTGGTTCGGCTGACGAGCGGGCGCGGGCGATGGCGCGGCTGCTCTCGATCACCATCAGCAGGCCGATGCCGCCGAGCAGGGTCACGTAGGACAGTGCGATGAACAGGTCGAGCTGACCCTCGCGCCTCAGCAGCGCGAAGACCGCGACGCCCGCCGCCGAGCCGATGATACTGCCCAGCAGCAGAACCGAGACGAGCTTGGCGTCCACCGCATTCTTGCGCCAGTAGCTGAGCGTGCCGGACAGCGAGGACGCGGCGATCTGACCGGACACCGAGGCGACCGCGATGGCCGGGGGAATGCCGATGAAAATCAGCAGCGGCGTCAGCAGGAATCCGCCGCCGACGCCGAACATGCCGGAAATGAACCCGACCGCGAGCCCCATGCCGAGGATGAGCAGCATGTTGACGGGCAATTCGGCAATCGGGAGATAAAGCTGCACGTCCGTCCCCGGTCAGGGTGTGCACCCATCGAAGGCGGGAAAAGTCCCGTCGAGTCAAGGCTGTTCGGAGCAAATCTGCACCGCGCCGCGCCCTTCAGTAGGAGCGTGGCATGCCGAGCACATGTTCGCCGACATAGGCGAGGATGAGGTTCGTCGAGATCGGCGCCACCTGGTAGAGCCGCGTCTCGCGGAACTTGCGCTCGACATCGTAGTCGGCGGCGAAGCCGAAGCCGCCATGGGTCTGGATGCAGGCATTCGCCGCCTCGAACGAGGCATCGGCGGCCAGCAGCTTGGCCATATTGGCCTCCGCGCCGAATTCCTGACCCGTGTCGCAGAGGCCCGCCGCCTGGAAGCGCATCAGGTCGGCGGCCCGGATGTTCACATAGGCGCGCGCGATGGGGAACTGGATGCCCTGGTTCTTGGCGATGGGACGGTCGAAAACCACCCGCTCGGTGCCGTATTTCTTGGCACGGTCGATGAACCAGTAGCCGTCGCCGATGCACTCCGCGGCAATCAGCGTCCGCTCGGCGTTCAGGCCGGACAGGATGGTCTTGAAGCCCTTGCCCTCCTCGCCGACGAGATTCTCGGCGGGAATCTCCAGATCGTCGAAGAACACCTCGTTGGTCTCGTGGTTGACCATGTTGCGGATCGGCCGGACCGTCATGCCCTTGCCGATGGCCTGCTTCAGGTCGACGATGAACACCGACAGGCCGTCGGACTTCTTCGCGACCTTGTCGAGCGGCGTCGTGCGCGCCAGCAGGATCATCAGGTCGGAATGCTGCACGCGGCTGGTCCAGACCTTCTGGCCGTTGACCACGTAGCGGTCATTGCCCTTCTTCACCGCCGTCGTCTTGAGCTTGGTCGTGTCGGTGCCGGTGGTCGGCTCGGTCACCGCCATGGTCTGCAGACGCAGTTCGCCCGCCGCGATCTTCGGCAGGTACTTGGCCTTCTGCTCGGCCGAGCCGCCGCGCAGGATCGTGCCCATATTGTACATCTGGCCGTGGACGGCGCCGGAATTGCCGCCCGACCGGTTGATCTCCTCCATGATGATGGAGGCTTCCGTCAGTCCGAGACCCGAACCGCCATATTCCGCCGGGATCAGCGCCGCCAGCCAGCCGGCCTTGGTCAGCGCGTCGGTGAACTCTTCCGGATAGCCCCGCTCGTCGTCCACCTTGCGCCAATAGGCGTCGTCATAGCGCGAGCAGAGGTCGCGCATGGCCTCGCGCAGGTCGGCATGATCGTCGGCGGTCGGGATGGTCAGCGGCATGGGTCTCGTCTCCGCGGCGGACCATAGTCCCTTCGGCCGGGATGGGAAGTCCGCCTTATGGGGCGACAGCGGCGCGATGTTTGCTTGGCGTGTCGGGCGCAATACCGCTTTGACTCGACCGATCCTGACGCATTACCCGTAGGTTCCATGGCCATTCTCGCGAAGCTCCACCACGTCACGCGCTATCTCTACGACCGGCCCGTGTCGCTCGGGCCGCAGGTGATCCGGCTTCGCCCCGCGCCGCATAGCCGCACGACGATCCCCAGCTATTCGCTGAAAGTGGTTCCCGAGCAGCATTTCGTGAACTGGCAGCAGGACCCGCACGGCAACTGGCTGGCCCGCTTCGTCTTCCCCGAGAAGAGCACCGAGTTTTCGGTGACGGTCGATCTCGTCGCCGACATGGCGGTGGTCAACCCGTTCGACTTCTTCATCGAGAGCTATGCCGAGACTTTTCCCTTCGCCTATGCCCCGGCGCTCGCCGAGGAACTCGCGCCCTATCTCGTCACCGAGGCGACGGACGAACACTTCGAGCGCTATCTCGCCAGCGTCCCCCGCGAGCCGGCACAGACCATCAATTTCCTCGTCGCGCTGAACCAGAAGCTTCAGAACGACATTCGCTACGTCATCCGCATGGAGCCCGGCGTCCAGGCACCGGACGAGACGCTGGAGCGCGCCTCCGGCTCCTGCCGCGATTCCGCCTGGCTGCTCGTCCAGCTCGCCCGCCGGCTCGGCCTCGCCGCGCGTTTCGTCTCCGGCTACCTGATCCAGCTGAAGCCGGACCTGCAGGCCCTCGACGGCCCGGCCGGCACCGACAAGGACTTCACCGACCTCCACGCCTGGACCGAGATCTACATTCCCGGCGCGGGCTGGATCGGCCTCGACCCGACCTCCGGCCTGCTTTGCGGCGAGGGGCATATCCCGCTGGCGGCGACGCCGCATTTCCGCTCCGCCGCCCCGATATCCGGCGCGGTGGACCCGGCCGAGGTCTCCTTCGCCTTCGACATGCGCGTCGACCGCGTCGATGAGAAGCCGCGCGTCACGGCCCCCTTCTCGGACGAGGCCTGGCAGCGGCTCGATGCCCTCGGCGACAAGGTCGATGAAGACCTGAAGGCGCAGGATGTGCGCCTCACCATGGGCGGCGAGCCGACTTTCGTCTCCATCGACGATTACGAGGGCGCGGAGTGGAACACCGCCGCCGTCGGTCCGACCAAGCGGGAACGGGCGGACGAGCTGATCCGGCGGTTGCGCGACACTTTCGCGCCCGGCGGCTTCCTGCATTACGGACAGGGCAAGTGGTATCCCGGCGAGAGCCTGCCGCGCTGGACCTTCGCGCTCTACTGGCGGCGCGACGGCAAGCCGATCTGGCGCGACGAAGCGCTGATCGCGAAAGAGGCCGGCGCGGACAAGCCGACCATCGATCAGGCCGGCGCGCTCGCTTCCGGCATTGCCGAGCGGCTCGGCCTGTCGGCGGAATCGGCGGTCCCGGCCTTCGAGGACCCGGCGCACTGGGTGCTGAAAGAGGCTGACCTTCCCGAGAATGTCGATGCGCTGGACTCCAGGCTGGAGGATGCCGAGGCCCGTGCCCGCATCGCCCGCGCCTTCGAGCGCGGCCTGACCCAGCCCTCCGGCTTCGTCCTGCCGGTGCAGCGCTGGAATGCCGAGCCGGCTAAGCGCAACTGGATGACCGAGAAGTGGAAGCTCCGGCGCGAGAAGCTGTTCCTCGTGCCCGGCGACAGTCCGGTCGGCTATCGCCTGCCGCTGGCCTCCCTGCCCTACGTGCCGCCGGCCTCGTATCCTTACGTGGTCGGGGCCGATCCCGGCACGGTGCCGGCCGAGCTGCCCGACCCGCAGGACATCGAGGGCCATATCGCCCAGCGTGTCTCGGCCGAGCGCGAGCGCGAGCCGGAGCGCGCGGAGCAGGTCGAACAGGTGCTGACCGACGACAATGCCGTCCGCACGGCGCTCGCTGTCGAGCCGCGCGACGGCCGTCTCTGCGTGTTCATGCCGCCGACGGAACGGCTTGAGGACTATCTGGAACTGCTCACCGCGACCGAGGCGACGGCGAAGGCGCTCGGCCTCCCCGTTCACGTCGAGGGTTATCCCCCGCCCGCCGATCCCCGCCTCGACGTCATCAAGGTGACGCCCGACCCCGGCGTGATCGAGGTCAACGTCCATCCGGCCGCGTCATGGCGCGACTGCGTGGCGATCACCCAGAACCTCTACGAGGAAGCGCGGCTCTCCCGCCTCGGCACTGAGAAATTCATGCTCGACGGCCGCCACACCGGCACCGGCGGCGGCAACCATGTCGTGGTCGGCGGCGCGCGGCCCGCCGACAGCCCGTTCCTGCGCCGGCCGGACCTGCTCAAGAGCCTCGTCCTCTACTGGCAGCGCCATCCGTCCCTGTCCTATCTGTTCTCCGGCATGTTCATCGGTCCGACCAGTCAGGCCCCGCGCGTCGACGAGGCTCGTCACGACGGGCTCTACGAACTGGAAATCGCGATGGGCATGGTGCCGAAGCCCGGCGAGGGCGAAGCGCCGCCGCCCTGGCTGGTCGATCGCCTGTTCCGCAACCTGCTGTTCGATTCCACCGGCAACACCCACCGCACGGAACTGTGCATCGACAAGCTGTTCTCGCCGGACAGCCCCTCCGGCCGCCTCGGCCTCGTCGAGTTCCGTGGCTTCGAGATGCCGCCGGACGCGCGCATGAGCCTCGCCCAGCAATTGCTGATCCGCGCCATCGTCGCCTGGGCCTGGCGCGAGCCGCAGGACGGCGCGCTGGTGCGCTGGGGCACGTCCCTCCACGACCGGTTCATGCTGCCGCATTTCGTCTGGGAGGATTTCCTCGGCGTTCTCGGCGATCTCCAGCGCGCCGGCTATGCCATCGATCCCGCCTGGTTCGAGGCGCAGTACGAATTCCGCTTCCCCATCGCGGGCGTGGTCGACCATGCCGGCGTGCGGCTTGAACTGAGGCAGGCGCTGGAGCCCTGGCATGTCATGGGCGAGGAAGGCGCGATCGGCGGCACCGTCCGTTTCGTCGACTCCTCCGTCGAGCGCCTCCAGGTGAAGCTCACCGGCCTCCAGCCCGAGCGTCACGTCGTCACCTGCAACGGCCGCCCCGTGCCGCTCATCGCCACCGGCCGCAGCGGCGAATATGTCGGCGGCGTGCGCTTCAAGGCGTGGCAGCCGCCGTCCGGCCTGCATCCGACCATTCCGGTCCATGCGCCGCTGACCTTCGACATCGTCGATACCTGGAGCCGGCGCTCCATGGGCGGCTGCGTCTATCATGTCGCCCATCCCGGCGGGCGCAACTACGACACCTTCCCGGTCAATTCCTACGAGGCCGAGGCGCGGCGCAGGGCCCGCTTCCAGGATCACGGCCACACGCCGGGGCTGGTCGATCCGCCGAGGCCCGAGCGCACGGGCGAGTTCCCGGCGACCCTCGACCTGCGCCGTCCGCCGGTGCATTGAGGACGGCATGACCGCGAAGGAAAGGCGTGCCGCCGACACCCGCAGCGAGCGCATCCTCGCGATGCTCGCCCGCTACGAACCCGTGCCTGGCGTCTATGACGAAATGATCGATGCTCGGGGCGAGCCGCGCGAGCACTGGAAGCCGATCCTGGCGAGCCTCGCCGATATCGGTCCGCGCGAACTCGACAAGCGCTTCGCCGGCGCGGAACGCTATCTGCGCGACACCGGCGTCTTCTACCGGGTCTATGACGACCCGCAGAACAGCGAGCGCGCCTGGCCGCTGGCCCATATTCCGCTGGTCATCGCGCCGGACGAATGGGCAAGCCTCACCGCCGGCCTCACCGAGCGCGCCGAACTGCTCGACGCCGTCCTGAAGGACCTGCTCGGGCCGGGCGATCTCGTCCGCGACGGCCTGTTGCCCGCAGCGACCTTCGCGGGTTCGCCGGATTTCCTGCGCCCCATGGTCGGCATCGAGCCGCGCGGCGGCTCGCATCTGCTCTACTACGCCGTCGATGTCGGCCGCGGCCCGGATGGCCGCTGGTGGGTGCTTGGCGACCGCGCGCAGGCGCCGTCCGGCGCCGGCTACGCCCTCCAGAACCGCCTCGCCATGGCGCGGGCGCTGCCGGAGATTTACCGCTCCCAGCCGGTGGAGCGCCTCGCGGGCTTCTTCCAGGCCCTGCGCTCGCACTTTTCTTCGCTGGCGGCGGCTACCGACTCGCGCGTCGCGGTGCTGACCCCCGGGCCCCTCAACGAGACCTATTTCGAACACGCCTTCCTCGCCCGCTATCTCGGCTTCGTGCTGGCCGAGGGCGCGGACCTCACCGTCCGCGACGACACGCTCTATGTCCGCACCGTTTCGGGCCTGAAGAAGCTGGAAATGGTCTGGCGCCGGCTCGATGCCGATTTCGCCGACCCGCTGGAGCTCAACCCGCGTTCCCAGCTCGGCGTCGCCGGGCTCGTCCACGCCATCCGTTCCGGCAAGGTGACGCTCGCCAATGCGCTCGGCTCCGGCGTCGTCGAGGCGCGCGGGCTGCTCGCCTTCCTGCCCTCCATCGCGCGGGCGAAGCTTGGCCGCGACCTCGCCATGCCCCATGTCGCGACCTGGTGGTGCGGCCAGCCCCTCGAACGCGGCGCGGTCATCGCGGATCTTGATTCCTTCGTGGTCGCGCCGGCCTTCTCCCCGACCATTCCCGGCATCCTCGACGAGGGCGCGGTGCTCGCGTCAAGCCTGTCGCCCGAGCGCCGGCTGGCGCTGGCCGAGGAAATGCGCCTGCGCGGCTCGGATTTCGTCGCGCAGGAGGTGGTGAAGCTCTCCACCATGCCGGTCTGGCGCGACGGCTATCTGGAGCCCCGCCCCTTCATCCTGCGCCTGTTCCTCGCCAAGGTCGGCGACAGCTGGACGGTCATGCCCGGCGGCTTCTGCCGTGTCGGCGACCGGATCGATGCCCGGGCCGTCACCATGCAGCGCGACGGCCGCTCGGCCGATGTCTGCGTCCTCGCCGACGGCCCCGTCGAGGAAACCACGCTCCTGCCGTCCCTGGACCGCCTCGAACTGCGCCGCGCGACGTCCTCGCTCCCCAGCCGCGCCGCCGACAACCTGTTCTGGCTCGCCCGCTACATGGAACGCGGCGAAGCGACGCTGCGCGTGCTGCGCGCGCTTGGCGAACAGGTCGGCTCCGGCGAGTCCATGACCACCGATACGGTCAGGCGCATTGTCGACCTGCTCGGTGTCTGGGAGGCCCTGCCCGAGGAGCCGGTCGTCGCCGATCCCACCGCGATTGCCGCCGCCGCCTTCCACGGGCGCACGTCCGGCGGCGTCCTGAGCCTTGCCCAGTCGGCCCTGCACGCGGCTTCCGTCATCCGCGACCGCTTCTCTCCGGACGCCTGGCGCACCATCACCGACATGGTCGCCCTCGCCGAGGGCGGCCCGAAGGCCGACGGCGGCATTTTCGAGCGGGTCGAGGCGGGGCTGCGCCTCTCCGCCGTTTTCTCCGGCCTGACGCAGGAGAACATGAACCAGCTCATCGGCTGGCGCTTCCTCAAGCTCGGCAAACGCATCGAGCGCGCGCTCGCGACCTGCCGCTGCGTCCGGCAGTTCGCGGACCCCAAGGCCGGCACGGCCAGTCTCGACCTGCTGCTCAGCCTCGCGGACAGCCAGATCACCTACCGGCGGCGCTACGTCATGGTCGCGGCGCGGCCGCCCGTGCTCGACCTCGTCATGCTCGACCCCAACAATCCGCGCTCCGTCGCCTTCCAGATCGACCGGATCGCCGCGCATCTGAAGGAATTGCCGGACCACATGTCCGATGGCCGGCTGAACGTCGCCGAGAAGCTGATCGCGCGCACCCGCGTCGATCTCCAGACCGCCGACGCCCATACGCTCGACGTCAGGCAGATCAGCGCCGTCGAACAGGCGCTGCTGGCGATCTCGAACGAGATTTCCGAGCGCTATTTCACCCATCGCGATGGCGCCCGGACCGTCGGTTTCATGGCCGGCGAGGTGCTCGGATGAACTACGACATCCGCCAGGTCACCGATTACCGCTATGCCCGCCCGGTGGTCATGGCCCAGCACGTGCTGCGCGTCGTGCCGGTGGACCGCGCGGGGCAGCGGGTGCTCGCCTGCGACATCGACATTTCGCCCAAGCCGAGCGCGCGGCGGCAGGACAGCGATTTCTTCGGCAACCGCCGCATCTTCCTCGACTTCGACACGCCGCACCGCGAACTGAAGATCGACATGCGCGCCCGCGTCTCGATCGCGGCCCGCGCGAGGCCCCTGCCCGCCATGGATCCGCCATGGGAGCGCGTCCGCGAAACCGCCTTCGCCTCGGCCGACATCTCGCCGAACTCTCCGGTCCATGCGCTGTTCCCCTCGACCTATGTGCCGCGCGACCCGCTGATCCGCGCCTATGCCAGCGCCTCGTTCCCGCCGGGTCGGCCGATCCTCGAAGCGTCCTTCGACCTTGCCCGGCGCATCCAGTCGGACTTCGCCTATGCCCCCGGCACGACCGACACATCGACGACGGCCGCGCGGGCCTTCGCCATGCGCCGCGGCGTCTGTCAGGATTTCACCCACATCATGATCTCGGGGCTGCGCGGGCTCGGCCTGCCGGCGGCCTATGTCTCGGGCTATCTGCGCACCGTGCCGCCGCCCGGCCAACCGCGGCTCGAAGGCGCCGACGCCACCCATGCCTGGGTGTCGGTCTGGTGCGGGCCGGAACTCGGCTGGTGGGGGCTCGACCCGACCAACGGCCTGATCGTCGGCGAGGATCACATCACGCTGGCGGTCGGTCGCGACTTCGTCGATGTCGCGCCGAACGGCGGCGTTCTCATCGCCTCCGGCGACCACGAGATTTCCGTGGCGGTGGACGTCAAGCCGGTGGCGGGCTGAACGGTCAGTGCGACGCGGCCGGCACCGCCGCGCCGCCCAGCGAGCGCCACTCCCACATCGCTGCGACGATCAGAACGCCGGTCGTCGCGATCGACAGGCCGAGCGGCGAGAACAGATGCATGACGTATTCGGCCGCCGCGATCGCGGCCAGCAATCCGAGGCCGATCATGTGCGACAGCGGGAAGTTCGGCGCGCTCAGCGATTTGAACGCGCCGTTGCCGAGCAGGAACAATGCCGGCGCGCCGACAATGGCGAGCAGGTAGCTCGTCGCGACGTGCCCCGCCGGATGCGCCAGCACCAGTTCGTCCGCCACCGCCGCGACGATGATCCCCGCGACGATGACGATATGCAGATAGGTGTAGCCGGCGCGCGCCAGCCGCCCCGGATCGTCGGAGTGGGCGATGTGATGGGTCGCGCGCTCCGCGCCGATGGCGAAATAGAGCCACCACATCGTGACCGTCGACAGGAAGGCCGAGACGAAGGCCGTCAAAGTCCCCACGGAGACCGGCAGCTTCTGCGCCGTAGCGCCGGTCATCAGCAGCGATTCGCCGAGCGCGATGATGACGAACAGGGCGCAACGCTCCGAGAGATGATGACCGTCAATGTCCCAGTCCGCCGTCGACGAGGTGCCGAGGCCCGGAAAGCGGAAGCCGAACCAGGCCGGTCCGTAATCCAGCACCAGCGCCAGACACCACAGCATGAGGCGGGCATTGCCTTCGGCCAGTGCGCCGGCGATCCAGAAGGTCGAGGAAACCGAGGCCCAGGCCAGAATCCGCTGGAAATTCCGCTTGTTGCCGGGGCTCGCCTCGCCCAGCGCGCAGATCATGAACAGCGGCCGCCCGATCAGGATGATCACGTGGGCAGCGGCGAAGACCAGCGCGCCCTTGCCGAAGGCGTCGGGAATGGCCGCCGACAGGACGAGGCCGCCGAGCATGGCCGCGAACAGGAACATCCGGACCGGCCAGCGGTCGGGGTCGAGCCAGTTGGTCACCCAGCTCGTGCAGATCCAGGTCCACCAGACCGCAAGGAACAGAATGCCCGTCTCGACCGCGCCCTGCGGCGTCATCTTGGCAACCAGCGTGTGGGAGAGCTGGGTTACCGCGAAGACGAAGACGAGGTCGAAAAAGAGCTCGACGGGCGCGACACGCGAGGCTGCGGCCGAGGCCTTGTCGCGCAGGAAACCGGCATGCGAGGTGAGGCTTGCCATCGGAGCTTCTCAGGACAGCTTCCAGCCGACGAACAGCGCGATGGCCGCCGGCACGCCGAACACGATCAGGAAGATCGGCGCCTCGACCGCCACCGGATAGCCGGCCCTCGCGACGCCAATCCAGAGATTGACCAGCGCCGCCACGAACCAGAGGCCGATGAAGGCCTTGGTCACTGTCCCCATGTCCAGAGCGAACATCCGGGCGACGAGTGCGAACAGCGCAAGTGCGACGAGCCCGCCGCCAATGACCATGATCGTATGCACGCTTCAGCCGCTCCCGTTCGATAGACTGGCGCATCCGCAGCTCCCCGGCTGCCGGCCGCACCTCCGGAACATGCCGGAAACCCTGCCACGGAGCGTTACGCTCGTCAAGGATTATTTTCGTAAAGTAGGACCAATCACCCGCCGGGCTGGTAGAGCCGGCCGATGTCGAAGCGCGCCATGTCGTCGAGCAGCTTGACGAATTCCCGCGCCTGATACTCGGCGGTCTGCCGGCCCTTCTCGGCCGTCGCCAGCGAGGCGTCGCCGGCCGCGCCGTGCGGATGGATGTCCTGCGCCATCCAGCCGAAGGCGTGGTTCACGGTCGGGCGGAGATAGGTGAACTCCTTCTCCATCGCCACCATGACCGGCTCGAAGCGCGCGGCATGGGCCATGTCGACCAGTTCGGGGCGGAAATGCAGCATCAGCGACGTCTCGACATCGCCGCCATGGATGCCGTGCTTGATGTCGAGCTCGCCGTAGAGGCCGGGCGGCCGGCCGAAGGCGGTCCAGCTCGTCACCACCGCCAACTGGCCGAAGCGGATGCGCAGTTCGCGCGCCACGACCCGCATCGGATCGAGATTGCCGCCATGCGAGGTCATCAGCACGATCTTGTCGATGCCGGCGCGCTTGACGCTCTCGCCGATCTCGATCCAGGCGCTCAGCACGGTCTGCGCCGAGAGCGTCACCGTGCCCTTGGAATGAAGGTGCTCGTTGGACTTCGCCACCGCCTCGACGGGCAGGAACAGCGCGGTGACGCCCTCGCCCACCAGCGGAAAGGCCGTCTGGATCATGCCCTGCATGATCGAGGTGTCGGTCGATACCGGCAGATGCGGCCCATGCTGCTCGATCGCGGCGAGCGGCAGGATGGCGACCGTCGTCGTCGGGTCGAGCCGGTCGAAATCGGTGGTCTTCAGGTCGCCCCAGTGACGAGCCGGCATGGGAGATCTCCACAAACGGTTTGCTGTAGCGGTTGGCAATCCGCCAGCCGACGCGCAATCTGCGCCGCGCCGGCGACAGATGCACCGGCGGGACTGATCCAGCAAGCGGAGCCTTCGATGACCTTCGACCTGATTTTGCGCGGCGGGCGCGTGATCGACCCCTCGCAGAAAATCGACGGCGTCCGCGACGTGGCCTTCAGGGACGGCAAGGTCGCGGCCGTGGCCAAGGACCTGAAGGCGCCGGCCGGCACCGAGATTCGCGACGTCTCCGGCTACATCGTCACGCCCGGCCTGATCGACCTCCATACCCATGTCTACTGGGGCGGCACCTCGCTCGGCATCGATGCCGAGGAGTTCTGCCGGACCTCCGGCGTCACCACCGCCGTCGATACCGGTTCGGCCGGCCCCGGCAACTGGAAAGGCTTCCGCAAGCACGTCATCGAGCCGAGCCAGGTGCGCATCCTTGCCTATCTGCACGTCAGCCATGCCGGCATCTACGGGTTCGACAAGCGCGTGATGGTCGGCGAGAGCCGCGAGATCATGCACCTCAACCCGATCGACTGCGCCGAGGTCGCCGACGCCAACCGCGACCTCATCGTCGGCATCAAGGTGCGCGTCGGCCTGCATGCCTCGGGCACCAATGGCGAAGCGGCGCTCGACATGGCGCTGCAGGTCGCCAACGAGGTCGGCATGCCGCTGATGGCCCATATCGACCACCCGCCGCCGAGCTACGAGCACGTCATCGGCCGCCTCCGCCCCGGCGACGTGCTGACCCACGCCTTCCGCCCCTTCCCCAATGCGCCGATCACCGCGCAGGGCGCGGTCAAGCCGGAAGTCATCGCCGCCCGCAAGAAGGGCGTCATTTTCGACATCGGCCACGGCAAGGGGTCGTTCTCGTTCAAGACCACCCGCGCCATGCTGGCGGGCGGTTTCGAGCCGGACGTGATCTCGTCGGACGTGCACACGCTGTGCATCGAGGGCCCGGCCTTCGACCAGGTGACCACCCTGTCGAAATTCCTCTGCATGGGCATGCCGCTCGACCGCGTCATCGCCGCCTCGACCGTCAACGCCGCCATGGCCCTGAAGCGCCCGGAACTCGGCAGTCTGAAGCCGGGATCGGCGGGCGATGCCACCATCCTCACCATCAAGGACGGCAAGTTCGACTATGTCGACGTCGTCGGCGAGCACCTGATCGGCGACAAGAAGATCGTCGCCGAGGGCACGGTCGTCGCCGGCAAGTGGTGGCACCCGAAGCGCTCGACGCGCTTCAGGAAGACCGTGGCCGCCTGATCAGGCGGCGCGGATCCGGTCGAGGAATCCGGCGACGGCGGTGTCGAGTTCGGTGGAGCCCTCCCCGAGCGCGGTCGCCGCGTCGGACATGACGCGGGCGGCATCGCCCGTCTCCTGCGCCGCGCGCGTGACCCGCCCGATGTCCTGTCCGACGGCGCGCGTGCCGTCGGCGGCGTCCGACACCGAGCCGGCAATGCCATTGGTGACGGCCGCCTGCTCCTCGACCGCCGCCATGATCGACGAGGACACCGACGAGATCTCGCCGATGGTCCGGTTGATCGCCTCGATGGCCGACACCGCCTCGCCGGTGACCGCCTGAACCGCGCCGATCTGGCTGGCGATCTCATCCGTCGCCTTCGAGGTCTGGGCCGCGAGGTTCTTCACCTCTGTCGCGACGACGGCGAAGCCCTTGCCGGCCTCGCCCGCGCGCGCCGCCTCGATGGTGGCGTTGAGGGCCAGCAGGTTGGTCTGGGCGGCGATGGCATTGATCAGGCTGACGACGTCGCCAATCTTCTGGGTCGATGCCGCGAGCGATCCGACAATCTCGCCGGTGCGCGTCGCCTGGTCGACGGCGGAGGCAGCGATCTGCTGGGCTTGCGCGGTTCGGCTCGATATCTCGCCGATCGATGTCGCGAGTTCCTGCGCCGAACCGGCCGCGCTGTCGACGCTCAGCGTCGCGCTGGCCGAGGTCGCGGCCACGGTTCCGCCGAGCTCAGAAACGTTGCGGGCGACGTCGCCGACCCGCGAGGCATTGGCGACGATCGCCTCCGAGGCGTCTGTCACCGTCGAGACCACCGACTGAACGGTCGCGCGGAACTCGTCGGCCAGCGCCGCCATGTCGCGGGCGCGCCGGTCGCGCATCCCGGCCTCGCGTACGGCCTCGGCGGCCTTGAGACCCTCGACCTCGCGCACGCTGTCGCGGAACACGAGCACCGACCGCGCGAGCGCGCCGATCTCATCCTTGCGCCCGGTGTCGCTGATCTCGCTGTCCGTCACGCCCGACGATACCGCGTCAACCGCCGCCGTGAGGCGCGTCAGGGGACGCGCGACGCCCGACAGGATTGTCCAGAAGGCCAGCACCGCCGCCAGAATGGCGAGCCCGATCGTCGCGGCGATCATCCGCATCAGTCCGGTGCGCATCGCCTCGATCTGGTCGGACAGTGCCGCGACGCGCTTCGCATTGACCTCCGCGAAGGCGGCCATTTCCGTGTTCAGCTTCTGGCGCGTCGTGCGGTTGGCGTCATTGTCACCAATGGCGCGCGCCGCCATGTTCCCGGAAGCACGGCCGGCCCGCGCCAGTTCGTCGCGCAGGCGGATGAAGGTCTCGGCCTGTTCCTGAAGTCGCGCCTTGATCGCCTGATCCTCCGGCGCCGCAAGCGCCGCCCACTCCCCGATGACGCGCCGGAAGCGACCGAGCTCGCGATCCTGATTGGCGGCGAACCGCTCCAGGACCTTGGGATCGTCGGACATGTAGATGCCGCGCGACTCCATCACCACCGAGTAGATCAGCGCATTGGCCTGTTCGGCGAGCTGCGTGATCTTCGCGGTACGCTCGTTCTGGTCCACCACGCTCTGGTAGCGCTGGAAGCCATGGACCGCGACGGCGCCAACGACGAGCGCCGCCGCGGCCAGTCCGGACACCACGAGCACGAGACGGGTCTTGATGTTCAAGGTGGTTTCTCCCCTCCCACATTACCTCCAGACCATCAGTGAAAGGGCCTAGCAAAACGTTAACCATCGCGACCGTGTAACGGTATCATTATGCCGTTTTGCCTAAATTCCTTGCACTATCGCCATGCTTCCCCGTGGACGACCGATCCGGAAACCTTGTCGCGAGGGTGCCGGACCCTGCATGATGCACCGCAGGATGAGACCGTCATGACCGCGCGCGCAAAGACCGAACCCGCATCGCCCCGCTACGATATCGCGGCCCTTGTCGAGGCGCTGGGCGACGTGCCTGTCGTCACCGAGCCGGTCATCGTGCGCCGCCGCTCGCGCGACTTCTTCTGGTATTCGCCGATCCTCGCCGAGCAGCTGAAGGCGGTCGCCGGCGACATCATCGTCCAGCCGCGCGACGAGGCGGATGTCGTCCGCACGGCCGCCGCCTGCGCGAAGCTGAGGATACCCCTGACCGTCAGGGCCGGCGGCACCGGAAATTACGGACAGGCCATGCCGCTCGAGGGTGGCGTGATCCTCGACATGACGGCGCTGAACGCCGTTCTCTGGCAGAAGCCGGGCGTAGTCCGCGTCCAGACCGGCATGAACCTGCTGGCGCTCGACGGCGAGACGCGCGCCAACGGCTTCGAACTGCGCATGCATCCCTCGACCAAGCGCACCGCGACGGTCGGCGGCTTCGTCGCCGGCGGCTCCGGCGGCGTCGGTTCGGTCGCCTATGGCGGCCTGCGCGAACCCGGCAACATCCTCGCCGCGCGCATCGTCACGGTCGAGGAACAGCCGCGCATCCTCGAACTCAGGCAGGACGCCGCGCAGAAGGTGAATCGCGCCTATGGCACGACCGGCATCATCACCGAGCTGGAAATGCCACTCGCGCCCGCCTGGCCCTGGATCGACGTCATCGTCGCCTTCGACACGTTCCGCGACGCCTTCGAGGCCGGCCGCGCCGTGGCCCTCGCGGACGGCGTCGTGAAGAAGCTCGTCACGCCCATCGCCTGGCCGATCCCGTCCTATTTCGGCTCGCTGAAGGCCGCCTGTCCCGAGGGTAAGGCGATCCTTGTCTGCATGATCGCCGAACCCTTCCTCGACAGTTTCAAGGCCGTGCTCGGCGGGCGCGGCACCGTCACCCACGAGGCGCCCTCGCAGGAAGGTCCGGGTCAGGTGCCGCTCTACGAGTTTTCGTGGAACCACACGACCCTGCAGTGGCTGAAGACCGACCGCTCGATCACCTATCTCCAGCTTCTCTATCCGCACGACCGGCTGGAGGAGACCGTGTTCCGGCTGATGGAGCAGTTCGAGGGAGAGGTGCTGCCCCATCTCGAATTCATCCGCTTCGCCGGCCGCATCACCTGCTCGGCCCTGCCGATCGTGCGCTACACGACGCCCGAGCGCCTCGACGAGATCATCCGTATCCACGAGGACCACGGCGTCATGGTCGCCAATCCGCATGTCGTCAGCCTCGAGGATGGCTCGCGCCACAAGCGCGCCGATGCCGACCAGCTCGGCTTCAAGGCCGATGTGGACCCGATGGGCCTTTTGAACCCCGGCAAGATGGCGAGCTACGTGGCGGTCCGATGAGGGTCCTCTACGTCTATTGCCACCCGCTCGCCGACAGCTTCCACGCCGGTATCCGCGCCGAAGCGCTGGCCGCGCTCGAAGCCGCCGGACATGAGGTCGATCTGCTCGACCTCTATGCCGAGGGCTTCGATCCCGTCCTGTCCGCGGAAGGCCGTCGCGACTATCACGACGAGGCCGTCAACCAGCGCGGCCTCGAGCCCTACATCGCCCGCCTGCGCGCGGCGGAAGGGCTCGTCATCCAGTTTCCGACCTGGAGCTTCGGTCCGCCGGCCATGCTGAAAGGCTTCATCGACCGCATGTTCATGCCCGGCGTCGGCTTCGACATTTCCGATCCGGCCAGGATGAAGCCCCTGCTCACTCACATCCGTTCGGTCGCGGGCATCGTCACCTACGGGCGGCCATGGTGGTATGCGTTCTGGATGGGCGATCCGCCCCGCAAGATCGTGATGCGCTATCTGTGGTGGTACACGGGCTGGAAGGCGCGGCGGCGCTACCACGCGCTCTATCACCTCAACGTCGCGACATCAGACCAGCGCGCCGGCTTCATCGAGAAGGTCAAGGCGGGCATGGCCCGCCTCTAAGCCCTCAGTTCTCGCGCTTCAGGGCGCTCTCGTGCCAGCGGCGCAGCAGCATGTGCGACAGCCAGCTGATCGCGAGGAAGATCGCGATTCCCGACATCGAGATCATGATCAGCGCCGCGAACATGCGGGGGATCTTGAGCTGGTAGCCGGCTTCGAGAATGCGGTAGGCAAGCCCCGAGGCCGATCCGCCGGAGCCCGCCACGAACTCCGCCACCACCGCGCCGATCAGCGCGAGGCCGCCGGAAATCTTCAGGCCGCCGAGGAAATAGGGCAGCGCCGCCGGCAGGCGCAGATAACGCAGCGTCTGCCAGCGCGAGGCGCGGTAGAGCTGGAACAGGTTGATCAGGTTGTGGTCGGCCGAGTTCAACCCGAGGATGGTGTTCGACAGGATCGGGAAGAAGGCGACGATCCAGGCGCAGATCAAGAGCGACAGGTTGATGTCGCCAACCCAGATGATGATCAGCGGCGCGATCGATACGACCGGCGTCACCTGAAGGATCACCGCATAGGGAAACAGCGACTTCTCCAGCCATTTCGACTGGGTGAACAGGATGGCGAGGCCGACGCCGAGCGAAACCGCCGCGATCAGCGCGGCGGCGGTGATCCGAAGCGTGACCCAGAGGGAGGCGGACAGCGTGCCCCAGTCAGCGAACAGCGTCTTCGCGATCAGCAGCGGGCCCGGCAGGATGAACGGCGGGATGGCGCGCCACCAGACGATGAATTCCCACAGTCCCAGCGCCAGCACGCCGATGACGACAGGCGCGATGATGCCGGGCCAGGTTTCCGTCGAAATGCCGAGCACCTTGCGCTCGACGCGGAAGACCGGGCGGGCTTCGGCATCAGTGCCGTCATGGGGAACGGCGGGTGTCGGAAGGGTCATGTCGCTCATGAGGAAATCGCCTCCTTGAGCTTGGACGATGCGATCCGGCACCAGTGGGCATAATCCGCCGAGGTGCGGAACTCGTCGTCGCGCGGATAAGGCGCCTCGATCCGGAGATCGGCCATGACCCGGCCGGGACGCGCCGCCATCACCACGATACGCTGCGAGAGATAGACGCTCTCGAACACCGAATGCGTGACGAAGACCGCCGAGAAGCGGTTGCGCTCCCACAGGCCGAGCAGGTCGTCGTTGAGCTTGTGGCGGGTGATCTCGTCGAGCGCCGCGAAGGGCTCGTCCATCAGCAGGATCTTCGGCTGGGTCACCAGCGCGCGCGCGATGGAGACGCGCATCTTCATGCCGCCCGACAATTCGCGCGGATAGCTCTTCGCGAACCCCTTGAGGCCGACCAGCGCCAGCATGTCGGCGCCGCGCTCCTCGGCCTCGCGCCTGCCGACGCGCTTGAGCGTCAGCGGCAGGATGACGTTGCCGAGCGCGGTGGCCCAGGGCATCAGCGTCGGGTCCTGGAAGACGAAACCGAGCTCGTGCTCGGCGCCCTTCCCCACCTCCTGCGGCCAGTCGATGGCGCCGACGCTGGGCTCGCCGAGACCGGCGATCATGCGCAGCAGCGTGGACTTGCCGCAGCCCGAAGGGCCGAGCAGCGAGACGAACTCGCCCGCCGCCAGGTCCAGATTGACGTCGCGGACGGCGATCGTGCCGTTGGCGAACTGCTTGGAAACGCCGCGAACCGAAACGAGGGGCCTGCCACCCCCCGTCAGGGGCCGGTCGATGGAAACGGCTGCTGTCACGTCAGGCCTTGCCCACACCCTTGTTCACGAAGCGCAGGTCGTAGGCCTTCCTGAAGTCCACGCCGGCCGGGAACACGCCCGCATCGCGCATCTGGTTGTAGAAGATCTCCCACCGCGCATCGGTCATCGCGCCGATGCCGAGCGTGGTGGCGTCGCCCGACAGCACGATGCCGTTCTCGGTCATCATCTTGACCGCATAGTTGATCTTGTTCTGGTCCATGTCCGGATTGGCGGCCAGGATCAGCTTGTTGGCATCGGCATTGCCGGGCCCGTTCTTCATGTATTCCGACCAGCCTTCCAGCGTGGCGGTGACGAAGCGCTGCACGACATCCGTCCGCTCGTCGACCATCTTCCGCGAGATGTTGATGGTCGTGTTGTAGTTCGCGAAGCCCGCATCGGCGATGAGATGGACCAGCGGCTTCACGCCGCCCTGCTGCTCGATCGCATAGGGCTCGGACGACAGGAAGCCCTGCTGGCAGAGGTTCTTGTCGGCCAGGAACGGCGCCATGTTGAACGTGTAGGGGCGGACCTGCTCGTCGGTGAAGCCGAAGCGCGCGCGCAGGTAGGGCCAGTAGGACGTGCGGCCGCCCGCGGCCACCAGGATGGTCTTGCCCTTCAGCTGCGGGAACGAGTCGTTGCCGACGCCGGGATGGCAGATGATGACCTGCGGATCTTTCTGGAAGATCGAGCCGATGCAGAGGAACGGCAGGTTCTCCTGAACGTAGCGGACCGCCTCGAACGAGTTCGACATGACCATGTCCACGCGCCCGCCGAGCAGGAGCTGCGAGGGGTTCTGCTGCGGCCCGCCCATGCGGATGTCCGCATCGATGCCGTACTTGCGGTAGATGCCGTGGGCGACGGCGTAATAGAAGCCGCCGTGCTCTGCCTGTGCCCGCCAGTTGGTCTGGTACGAGACCTTGTCGAGCCCTTGCGCGGAAACCTTGCCGGACTGGGTGAGGTAGGCTGCGGAGACGCCGGCGCCGAGCGCCAGGGCCTTGCGACGTGACAGGGGGGTGCGAAGCATGGCGAACTCTCCAGAGGCTGGGTCCTTCACGAGGACCTTGAACGTTATCGTGGAGCGAAGAGCAACGGGCGTGCCGGGTTATCCTACGATATTGACGGATAATGCGGGACAGGGTTGCACAAAATCTGTGCATACCGCTACGGACCCTGCCACCTTCCAGGGCTGACGCCATGCTGGCAGGCCATGCGGCTCCGGGATGGCGGCAGCGACCGAACTTTGGCATTCTCGCCCGACCCTGACACTGGATCCGCCATGACCGCCATCGACCGGCTGCGCGCCGACCTTTCCGGCATCGCCCTCGCCGACGACGCCCCGTCCGTCCGCATGGCGAGCCGCGACTTCTTCTGGTTCTCGCCGGTGCTCAAGCCCCAGCTGGAAAGCAAACACGCGGACCTCGTGGCGACCCCGGCGGACAAGGCCGAACTGCGCCGGATCGCGGCCGCCTGCGCGCGCCACCGCGTGCCGCTGGTCATCCGCGGCGGCGGCACCGGCAATTACGGACAGGCGGTGCCGCTGGCCGGCGGCCTCGTCGTCGACATGCGCAGGCTGAACCGCATGGTTTTCGCCAAGCCCGGCGGCGCGCGCTTCGAAGCCGGCGCCAACATGCTGGACATCGACAAGATGCTCGATCCGCACGGGCAGGAACTGCGCTTCCATCCCTCGACGCGGGCGCAGGCGACCATCGGTGGTTTCGTCGCGGGCGGCGCCGCGGGCGCGGGCTCCTGCACCTGGGGCCAGATCGACAATCTCGGCGCGGTCACGGCGCTGGAGGTCATGACCGTCGAGGAGGAGCCGCGCCTCATCGAGCTGCGCGGCCGCGAGATTCTGAAGGTGATGCATGCCTATGGCGTCAACGGCATCATCACCGAGGTCGAGCTGCCGACCGCCCCCGCCCATGACTGGGCCGAGCGCATCGTCACCTTCGACAGCCTCACCGTCGCGGCACGCTTCGGCCAGGCCTTCATGGAATGCGACGGCATCGCCAAGAAGCTCGTCTCCGTCCACGACCCGCGCATCGTGCCCTATCTCAAGCGCCTCGCGCCCTATCTGGAGCAAGGCCGCGCCTTCGCGATCCTGATGGTCTCCGAGCCGCAGGCCGATACGCTGGACCTGCTGATCGCCGACCATGCCGGCAAGGTGACCTTCCGGCGCGCCGCCGCCGAGGCAAAGGCGGTCGCCTTCGGCACCCACAAGGAGCGCGGAGGGCCGGGCCCGCTCTACGAATACACCTGGAACCACACCACGCTGCACGCCCTCAAGATGGATCCGTCCATCACCTATCTGCAGCTCCGCTTTCCGGCCCCGGACAACCTGAAGCTCGTCGCCTGGGCGGAAAAGGAGTTCCACGAGGACGTCTATTTCCACCTGGAGTTCCAGCGCCGCGAGGGCAAGGTGATCACCTCGTCGCTGCCGCTGGTGAAATTCACCACGGCCGAGCGTCTGGACGAGATCATGCGGCGGGCGGCGGAGGGTGGCGTGCAGCCGTCAAGCCCGCATACCTATGTGCTGAACAATGTCGGCTGGAAGCGCATTGATGCGCCGCAGCCGGAGTTCAAGCGGCAGGCCGACCCCTACGGGCTGATGAACCCCGGCAAGCTCCTGGGCTGGGAGCAGGACGCGCAGCAGGCGGCGGAGTAGAGGCCGAACGGGGCCATCACCTGAACACGTCATGCCCGGCCTCGCGCCGGGCATCCTCGGCTTCATTCTCACAGATCGTGTTCAAGTCGTGGGGGGGGGGGGGGGGGCCGGCCCCCCCCGCCCCCACCGCCCCGGGGGGTAGGGGCCGAGCCCCCCCCCCGC
>NZ_JAEULY010000018.1 GCF_016793595.1 Phreatobacter sp. | reverse complement strand
CAGCGCGTCCATGATCGCGATCGGCCGCGCGCCCATCGTGAACACGTCGCGCAGGATGCCGCCCACGCCGGTGGCGGCACCCTGGTAGGGCTCGATGAACGACGGGTGATTGTGGCTCTCGATCTTGAACACGCAGGCGAGGCCGCCGCCGATGTCGATGACGCCGGCATTCTCGCCCGGCCCCTGGATCACCCACGGCGCCTTGGTCGGCAGGGTCTTCAGGTGCAGGCGGCTCGACTTGTACGAGCAGTGCTCGTTCCACATGGCCGAGAAAATGCCGAGTTCGGTGAAGGTCGGCTCGCGCCCGATCAGGTCGAGGATGCGCTGATACTCGTCCGGCTTCAGGCCGTGGCCCGCCACGAGCTCCGGCGTGATCTTCGGTTCGTTCGCGCTCATGCCGCTTCCGTTTCCAGCCGTCGGGATCGAAGCGATGCACTTAGACGCCGAGGTGCCGTTTCGCAACGGCGAAGGCCGGTTTTGTCGGCCCTTTCCTCAGGCCGGCACGCGATTTGAAGCCATGAGCCCAGGACGGCGGCCGGACGGGGCCGATGTCCCGGAGCGAAACACATGGCCAGCCTTCTGTCCCGATTCCGCCGCGAGACCCGTGCCAATGTGGCCGTGATCTTCTCGCTGGCGCTGGTTCCCCTCTTCGCCATGGTCGGCGGCGCGGTCGACTATTCCCGCGCGACCAAGGTTCAGGCGAGGCTTCAGGCCGCGCTCGACGCCGCTTCGCTGGCCGTCGCCAAGGATTCCCGGCGGCTCGGCGCCGCCGACCTTCAGGCCGCCGCCAACCGCGCCTTCGCCGGCAATTTCACCGCCGATGGCGACACGCAGCTGAACGCGCTGCGCCTCACCAAGGACGGCAACACCATCCGCCTCGAGATCGACGGTCGGGTGCTGACCTCCGTCTCCACTGCTGTCGGCATCGACTCGATCCCGGTCTACGTCGTCTCGCAGACGACCTGGAACGAGCCGCGTATCGAGATCGCCCTCGTCCTCGACAATACCGGTTCGATGGGCTGGAGCGGCAAGATGGAGGCGCTCAAGAGGGCCGCGCGCGACCTGATCGACGAGCTGGAGGCGACCCGCGTCTCCACCGATCAGGTCAAGATCGGCATCGTGCCCTTCGATACGCAGGTGAATATCGGCACCGCCTTCCGCGACGAGAACTGGCTGCGCTTCGACGGCACGGGCCTGTCGTCCTCCGTCGTCACCACCCGCGCCGCCTGGCAGGGCTGCGTCACCGACCGCGACCAGCCGGCCGACACCAACGATGCCGCGCCGACCAGCGATCCGACCCGCTACCGGGGCGTCAAATGCGCCACCGGGTCGCTCGCGGCCGTTCAGCCGATGACCACCAATTTCGCGACGCTGCGCACGACGCTCAGTGCCATGCAGCCCTCCGGCAACACCAACCTGACCATCGGCGTGCAGACGGGCCTTGCCGTCATGTCATCGGGCGTGCCGTTCAGCCAGACAGGCACCCAGCCGGACATCCTCCGCTACATGATCGTGCTGACCGACGGCGACAACACCCAGAGCCGCTATTCGACCAGTTCGTCGCAGATCGACGCGCGCTCGACCATGGCCTGCAACGCGGTCAAGGCGGCGGGCATCACCGTGTTCACGGTGCGCGTCATCGAGGGCAACCAGACGCTGCTGCGCAACTGCGCCTCGGACCCGTCCATGTACTTCAACGTGACGAGCTCAAGCGGCATCGGCGACGCCTTCAAGGCGATCACCAGCATGATCAAGCGGATGCGCCTGTCGGTGTGAGATGTGACGCTTAGCGCTGCGTCGTGAGCTCGATCACTGCCGTCGAGCCGAGAACCTTCTCCCCTTGCGGGAGAAGGTGGCGCCGTCAGGCGCCGCATGAGGGGAGAGCCGATGCGCTCTGGTGCCCCTCACCCGCCCTCTCCCACAAGGGGAGAGGGTTCATGGAATCCCTCACGCCGTCTCCAGCGCCTCGGCGATGCTCTCGAACAGCGCCCGGCCATCCGTTGAGCCGATGGCCGGATCGACATGGTTCTCGGGGTGCGGCATCATGCCGAGCACCCGGCCGTTATCCGAGACGATGCCGGCAATGGCGTTCAGCGCGCCGTTGATATTGGCCGCCTGCGTGACGGTGCCGGCCGCGTCGCAATAGCGGAACAGCACCCGGCCATCGCCCTCGAGCCGCTTCAGCGTCTCCTCGTCGGCGACATAATTGCCCTCGCCATGCGCCACCGGCACCTCGATCACCGCGCCGGCATTGTAGCGGCGGGTGAACGGCGAATTGGAGCTTTCCACCCGCAGGTGGACGTTGCGCGCGATGAACTTCAGCTGCGAATTGCGCATCAGCACACCGGGCAGCAGACCCGCCTCGCAGAGGATCTGGAAGCCGTTGCAGACGCCGAGCACCAGCCCGCCGCGCTCGGCATGCCGGCGTACGGCGTCCATGATCGCGGCGCGCGCGGCAATGGCTCCGCAGCGCAGGTAATCGCCGTAGGAGAAGCCGCCGGGCAGGACGACGAGATCGGTTCCGGCCGGCAGCTCGGTATCGGCGTGCCAGACGAGCGCCGGCTTCACGCCGGAAGTCAGTTCCAGCGCGTAGGCGATGTCGCGCTCGCGGTTGGAACCCGGAAAGACGAGGACGGCGGCCTTCATCGCGTCTCTCCCGGCTCAGAGCAGCTCGATGCGGTAGTTCTCGACCACCGTATTGGCGAGCAGCTTGTCGCAGGCCGCCTTGATCGCGACTTCAGCGGCGGCCTTGTCGTTGCCGGAAAGCTCGAGGTCGAAGACCTTGCCCTGGCGGACCGAGCCGATGCCATCGACGCCGAGGCTCTTCAGGGCGCCTTCGATGGCCTTGCCCTGAGGATCGAGAACGCCATTCTTCAGCGTGACCGTGACGCGGGCCTTCATGGCTTGCAGCTCTCCAGGCGGGATCGGCGGGATGGCGTCCGTCTAGACCGCCCGGAGCCGGCGATCAATGGAGGAAACGCGCAAAGCCCATGATTCACTGGGTCGGAGGCTTGCCGCCGATATGGCCCGACAGCATGACCATCGGCAGGAAGGTCTGGAGATTGGCCCGCGCCGCCGCGTGGTCGGGCGCCGTCGAGACGATGGAGAAATGCCGCGTGCCGTCCGAGACGATGCTCGTGGCCATGACCTCGCGTCGTCCATCGGCAAATGCAATGGCCTTGACGACGGTCTGGGAACGCTGGCCCGCCGTGTCGTTCTCGCTGGCATCGACTGTTTCGACCCGCGCGATGCGGCCCTGACTTGCCGCGATCATCCGCTGGTTGACCAGTTCGTGCTGGGCGCGGAAGGCGGCGAGCGACGCGAATTGGACGCGCTCCTGCGGCCTGTAGCTGACCGTCGAACCCGGCGCGCAGGTCGCTCCGCCGCAACGGTAGTAGATCGTGCCGGTCGCGGCGGTGGAGCGCTCCCAGCCGCTGACCTCGATCGCGACGCCCTGCGCTCGGGCGGGCGCGAGGCCGGGCAGCGCGGCAAGTGCGGCAATGGCGACCAGGACGAACATGCGGCGGCGCATGGGCACCTCTCTGCGAAGGAACTGCCACAGCCCTAGGCGCCTCGTGTGTCGGTTTGTCGGCGCGCGAAACGCGGGCCATTGCGTCGGCATCGGAGATCGTCAGGAGGATGCCCCTGCGTCAGCTCGGCCTGCGCATTCCCCACGCGGATTCGGGATCCGGCTCCACGATCTGCAACAGCGGCGCGGGCCTGTCGTCGGCCAGCACGGCGATGTCGTCGAGCAAGGCGCGAATGGCCTTCCTGGGGTCCCCGTCGAACTCGGCGAGCACCGCCTCGACCTCGTCGTCGCCCTGCCAGCCGTCGATGATTTCCTGAGTAGCAGCCATGGGAATTGTCTCCTCAACTCCTGACACTCTACAGCCAGTACTGCCAAGGCATGGCAGCAGGATGGCAGCAAATGGCCGCGCATGGCTTTTAATCGCCGTGCCGAGGGAGACCTTCCCGAGCAGCGAGGTGGCGACCGGGGCCAGCGACGGCCGCGATCCCCGATACCGGGTTGCGGCAAACGCTAGAGATTGGCCTCGGCGGCCGAACGGGCGGCGGCTTCGACCTGCGCGGCGCGCGGCCCGACGACGACCACCACCCTCAGGCCCCCTGCCCGCTGGCGACCGAACACGACGGCATGGGCGTCGCGCGTCCTGTCGCCGGCGCGGCGCATGGCCATGGCGAAGCCCGGGAACTGGCGGTGGCGGATCGAACGGACGGATGCCGCCGCCTGGCGCGGCATGCGTTGCATCGCGATTGCGGCAGGTGCCCGTCTCAGCGCAGCGGCGGCCAGCGCCCGCCGCCGGCGATTGCCTTCCTCGAACCGCGTGACGAGCGAGGTCGGCGCGGCGAGCGAACGAGCGAGCGCCCGCGCTTCAGCGCCGCGAAGGTCGATCACCGCCACGGCGATCTGGCTGGGGCAGGCTGAGTCGGCGCAGACGCCGACCGAAACCGGCGTCACCGTCTCGCGCGTGATCCACGCGCCGACCGGCACGAAGATCCAGGGATTGTCGGGGGATTGCCCGCCTGTTTCGGCGCGGCTCGCAAGGCCGTCCACGGCAACGGGCATGTAGGCGCAGGAAGCCAGCATGACGGTGGCGAAGACCGCGAGGAAGCCGGCGCGCAGCAATTGCCACGTGTCGGCCGCCGCCGATGGCTCACAACGTCCGGCGCGACCGTTGTCCCGCCCCGCCGGATCGTCGTTCTGCGCGTGCACGGCTGCCGCCCTGCCTCGGCAGGATTACTGGACGAGGACCGGCCCGGTCGGGCGCTCGTTCTCGCCCATCACGCCGAGCCGGCGCGCGACCTCGGTATAGGCCTCGATCAGGCCGCCCATGTCCTTGCGGAAGCGGTCCTTGTCCATCTTGTCGTTCGACTTGATGTCCCAGAGCCGGCACGAATCCGGGGAGATTTCATCGGCGACGACGATACGCATGACGTCGTTCTCCCAGAGCCGGCCGCATTCCATCTTGAAATCGACGAGCCGGATGCCGGCGCCGAGGAACAGGCCCGACAGGAAGTCGTTGACGCGGATCGCCAGCGCGATGATGTCGTCGATCTCCTGCGGCGTCGCCCAGCCGAAAGCCGTGACGTGCTCTTCCGAGACCATCGGATCGTTGAGCGCATCGTTCTTGTAGTAGAACTCGATGATCGAGCGCGGCAGCTGCGTGCCCTCCTCGATGCCGAGACGCGTCGACAGCGAGCCGGCGGCGACGTTGCGCACCACCACTTCGAGCGGAATGATCTCGACCTCGCGGATGAGCTGCTCGCGCATGTTCATCCGGCGGATGAAATGCGTGGGAACGCCGATATCGTTGAGCTTCAGGAAGATGTACTCGGAGATACGGTTGTTGAGCACGCCCTTGCCGTCGATCACCTCGTGCTTCTTGGCGTTGAAGGCGGTCGCGTCGTCCTTGAAATGCTGGATCAGGGTTCCCGGCTCCGGACCTTCATAGAGGACCTTGGCCTTGCCTTCGTAGATGCGGCGTCGGCGGCTCATGGGAATATACCGTGTCTTGAGGAAATCCATCTCTCACCAGGGTTCCGGGTTGCCGGTCTCCGGCGACGGCGCAGACGGGCGATCATCGCACGCGTCATGGCCGACCATCGTGGCAGAGACAGAATCGCGCGCGCGGACGCCTTTGCCCGCACCTGTCTTCCTATCCGATCGTTCGCCATTGCACAATGAAGCCGCGAGGGGCCGAAATCGCGTCGCTGCGACGCCTTTGCACTCGCCAAGGTGGGGGCTGGCCGCCTATATGCAAGCCTGCCGGGACCTTCCCGAACAGGCTTCAACGGTCCAGACGGGCCAGCGAATAGGACAGGACGAGACGCGGATGAGCACCTTCGACAAGCGCGAGGAAGGGTTCGAGAAGAAGTTCGCCCATGACGAGGAGCTGCGCTTCAAGGCGACCGCTCGCCGCAACAAGCTGCTGGGCCTCTGGGCGGCCGGCAAGCTCGGCAAGACCGGCGAGGACGCCGAGGCCTATGCCAAGTCGGTCGTCATGTCGGACTTCGAGGAAGCAGGCGATCACGACGTGCTGCGCAAGGTGAAGGGCGACTTCGAGGCCGCCGGCGTCGACCAGTCCGAGCACCAGATCCGCCGGACCATGGACGAACTGATGGCAACCGCCATCGACCAGATCAAGGCGGGCTGATCCGCCATCCGGGCGACGGCGGGGCCACCCCCGCCGTCCCTCTGAGCCTCAGGCGGCGCGCCGGGGCAGCGGACCGACATAGCGCGACTGCGGCCGGATCAGCCGGCCGGTTTGCTCCTGCTCCATCACGTGGGCGGCCCAGCCGGCGACCCTGCCGGCGGCGAAGACCGCTGTGAAGGCCTCGCGCGGCAGTTCCAGCGCCTCCAGCACCAGCGCCGTATAGAATTCGACATTGGTCTGCAGCGGCTTGGTCTGCTTGCGGGCCTTGAGCAGGTCGAGCGCCGCCGCCTCCACCGCCTCCGCGAGACGGACGCGGTTGCTGCCGCCCTTGAGGCTGGCCGCCACCGCCTTCAACACGTCGGCGCGCGGGTCGCGCACCTTATAGACGCGGTGGCCGAAGCCCATCAGCCGCTCGCCGCGGTCGAGCGCATCGCCCAGCCAGGCGCCGGCAGCCGCCTCGGTGCCGATGGCGTCGAACATGTCGAGCACCGGCCCCGGCGCACCGCCATGCAGCGGACCCTTCAGCGCGCAGAGCCCCGCCACCACCGATGAGGCCATGCCGGCGCGGGTCGCGGCCACGACGCGCGCCGCGAAGGTCGACGCGTTGAGCCCGTGGTCGATGACGGTGACCATGTAGGTGTCGAGCGCCCGCGCATGGGCGGCCGGCACAGCCTCACCCCTGGCCATCCGCAGGAAATCCTCGGCCTGACTGAGCGTCGCATCCGGCGGGAGCGGTGCGAACCCCCGGCCCTGCCGGACGATGGCGGCCGCGAAGACCGGCACCGCCGCCGTCGCCAGCACATGCGCAGGAACCGGCGAGGCGTCCGGCAGCGCCGCCAGCATCAGCCTCAGCCCCTCCACCGGCGACAGCGCCCTTGCCTGCGGCAGCAGCGCCAGCGCCGTGTCGAACGCCGCGACCCGCGCCCGCCCGAGACCGGCCTTCACCGCCGCCTCATTATCCTCGGCGGCAAAGCCGCTCCACAACAGGCCGGCGACGGCCTCGTAGCTCCAGCGGCCGGCGAGTTCGTCGAGGTCGTAGCCGCGGATGATCAGGCGGCCCGCCTCGCCATCGACATGGCTCAGGACGGTTTCGGCGGCGACGACATCGTCAAGGCCGGGAGAACTGATCGCTGGCGGGCTGATCGCAGATGACATGACTTCACTCCTTCATTGTCGCCTTGATCTTGATGTGTGATAGTTGATCGTCAATCTTGATTCATATGATCAATATGAAAAGCACCGCTGCCCATATCGATGCCCCCGAAGCGGCGCAGCGCCTCGGCATCAGTCGCGCGACGCTCTACGCCTATGTCAGCCGCGGCCTCGTCCGCGCTGTCGCGGATACCGACGATCCCCGCCGCAGCCTCTACAACGCCGCCGACATCGCAGCTCTCGCCGACCGCAAGACCCGCAGCCGCAAGCCGGAATCGGTCGCCAATGCGACGCTTGATTTCGGCCTGCCGGTGCTCGCCTCCGGGATCACCAGCATCGCCGACGGTCGCCTCGCCTATCGCGGGCGCGATGCGACCGATGTCGCCGCCACCGCGAGCCTCGAGGATGCCGCCCGCCTGCTCTGGGATTGCGGCGCGGACGATCCGTTCGCCGATCCCGCCCCCGAGATCGACCCGGTCTGGCCAGAACTTGCCGGCGGCCTCGCGCGCCTGTCGGTCTTCGAGCGGTCGGCGGCGCTGCTGCCGCTCGTGCGCGACGCGACCCAGATCACATGGCAGCGCGAGACACGGCGGCTCTGGCCCAGCGGCGCGGCGCTGGTTCGCGCGATCGCGGCGGCGGCGACAGGACGCCTGCCTTCCTCCGAACCGGTTCATCGCCAGCTCGGCGCGGCATGGGGAATCGATGCGGCGGGCGCGGACACATTGCGGACGGCGCTGGTCCTGCTGGCCGACCACGAGCTCAATGCCTCGACCTTCGCCGTCAGGGTGGTCGCCTCGACCGGCGCCTCGCTCGCCTCGGCCCTGTCCGCCGGCCTCGGCGCACTGAGCGGGCCGCTGCATGGCGGCCAGACCAGCCTCGTCGAGGCCCTGTTCGAGGAGGCGGAGCGTGCCGGCGACGCTGCGGCGCTGATCGACCGCCGGCTCTGGCGCGGAGACCGCCTGCCCGGCTTCGACCACCCGCTCTATCCCGAAGGCGACCCGCGCGCGTCCGCCCTGCTCGCGCGATTGCCCGCCGATCCCCTGCGCGCCGACCTCATCGCGGCGATGGATCGCCTTGGCAAGCGGCCGAACGTCGATTTTGCCACCGTCTCGATGCGCCGCTCGCTCGGCCTGCCGCAAGGCTCGGCGCTCGCTGTCTTCGCGGTCGGCCGTTCCGTCGGCTGGATCGCCCACGCGCTGGAACAGCGCGCCACGGGCAAGCTCATCCGCCCCCGCGCGCGCTATGACGGGCGCCCGGAATGACGGGCTTCAGCGGTAGACGAAAACGGGGTCGCCGAGATCGATCGCCGGAAAGGCATCCTTGTCGGCCCAGTAATCCTGGCTGTGCTGCCAGTCGGGACCGGGGCCGGCCTTGGGCAGCAGGTGCATCCCGCGCTGGAGATAGCCGGGATTGAAGTTCTCCTCGTCCACCCATGGCATGCGCGGCGCTCCCGCCTCGTCGGGCCGCAGGGCCGCCTCGACGGCCGAAACACCCTTCGCTTGCATGTGGGGCAGCAGGCGGCAGACGAAATCCGCGACGAGATCGGTCCGCAGGGTCCAGCTCGCGCGGAAATAGCCGAACACCCAGACGAGGTTCGGGACGCCGGTGAACATCATGCCGCGATAGGTGACGGTATCGGCGAAATCGACCGCCTTGCCATCCACCGAGAACGGAATGTCGCCCATCACGCTGAGATGGAAGCCCGTTGCGGTGACCACGACATCCGCTTCAAGCTCGTCCCCCGAACCAAGCCGGATGCCTGTCGGCGTGAACCGGTCGATCGTGTCGGTGACGACGGAGGCCTCGCCGCGTTTCACCGCCTCGAACAGGTCGGCGTCCGGCACGAAGGCGATGCGCTGCCGCCAGGGCCGGTAGCGCGGCGTGAAATGGGCATCGACGTCGTAGTCCGGTCCCATGATCGTGCGGATCGCGCCGATCAGTTCGGCCTTGACCTTGTCCGGCTTCGCGAAGGTCTGCCGGGTGAAGGCGTCCTGATCGAACAGGATCTTCCGTCGGACGATTTCATGGATCCAGGCCTCGTCGATGGCCAGTTCGCGCAGCGTCTCAGCGAGATCGATGGCGTTGCGGCCGGTGCGGAAATAGGTCGGCGAGCGCTGGAGCATGGTGACGTGGGCGCATTTTCCGGCGATGGCGGGCAGCAGCGTCGCGGCGGTCGCGCCGGAGCCGATCACCACGACGCGCTTGGCCGTCACGTCGAGCTCCTCGGGCCACGTCTGCGGATGCACGATGCTGCCGCCGAATTCGTCCATGCCCGGCCATTCCGGCGCATAGCCCTCATCGTGGCGGTAATAGCCCTGGCACATCCACAGGAAGCCGGCGGTGAAGCGCACGCTCTCGCCGGTGTCGAGCCGCTCGGCGATGACCGTCCAGCGCTTTTCCGCGCTGGACCAGTCCGCCGAGACGACGCGGTGGTGGTAGCGGATGTGGCTGTCGAGCCCCGCCTCCGCGATGATCTCGCCCATATAGGCCTTGATCTCCGCCGCCGTGGCGATGGGCGGCCCGGTCCAGGGCTTGAAACTGTAGCCATAGGTGTGCAGGTCGCTGTCCGAGCGGATGCCGGGATAGCGATGGGTGACCCAGGTGCCGCCGAACGTGCCGAGCGTCTCCAGCACGACGAAGCGCGCATCCGGCAGGCGCTTCTGCAATTGCCAGGCGCTGCCGATGCCTGAGACCCCCGCCCCGACGATCAGAACGTCCACATGCTCTGGGGAATCCGGGGCGGTGGGCGGGCGACGGGCGGCGTCTGTCATGCGGCGCGGGCTCCGGGAACGGCCGGGGCAGCATAGGCAGATGGCGGGGAAAGCCATATCGGCGGAACGGGCGATGGAGCGCCGCGCAGGAGCCCTGCGGCCGGCCACCTTGCCGAAGCGCCCTCGCACCGGGCATGTCAACGGCCCGCCTCCGGCTCCCCGAGAGACCCGCCCCGTGACCGATACGGCCGAAAAGGCGCCCGCCGATGCCGTTGCCGCCCGCGCGATCAGCGCCTCCGGCCCGCTCGTCGGCTTTGCCTGCGGCGCGGGCGCCGCGCTGATCTGGGGCGTGCAGGCCGTGGTGTCGCGCCAGTCGGCCATCGACGGGCTGACGGCGGCGGACGTCACCGTCCTGCGCTTCCTCACCGCCTCCTTCACCCTCCTGCCGCTCGCGCTGCTGCGGCTGAAGCCCTTTCCGGTCGGCCGGCTCGGCTGGCGGCGGGGGCTGACGCTCACCCTGTTCGCCGGTGCGCCCTTCAGCCTCGTTCTCGTCGGCGGCTCGACTTTCGCGCCTGCCCTGCATACGGCGGTGATCGGTCCGGGCCTGATCCCGGTCGTGTCGGTCGCCCTCGCCTATGCGGTGCTGGGCGAGCGGCCGCCGGCCATGCGCCTGGCCGGCCTCGCCATGATCGTCAGCGGCATCGGCCTGTTCTTCTGGCATGCGGCCTCCGCCGCCCCGGCTGGCGACGGCGTCTGGCGCGGCGACCTCCTGTTCGTGCTGGCGGCCGTGATGTGGGCGCTATTCGGCACATTCGCGCGCAAGTGGCAGGCCGACGCCTTCGACGTGACCATCACGCTGTCGATGCTGTCGGTGCTGGTCATGCCGCTGCTGGTGCTGGCCGTGCCGCTCCGCATGGGTTCGGCAGCCCTTGGCGCCATCGTCCTGCAGGCGCTCTATCAGGGCCTGCTCGCCGGTGTCGTCTCGGTGTTCTTCTACGCCAAGGCCAATGCCATTCTCGGCTCGGCCCGCGCGGCGCTGTTCCTGCCGCTGGTGCCGATCGTCACGCTCACGGCCGGCGCGGTCCTGCTCGGCGAATATCCGTCATGGCCGGAGATCGCCGGCATGGCCATCGTCATGGCCGGCATGACCGTGGCGCTCCGGGCCGATAGACCAGCATAACTCAGCCCGCCGCCAGTTCTTGCTCCAGCACATCCAGGGCTGCGGGGGGATCGGCTTCCACCGCCCGCGCCTCCATGACGATGATCCGGTAGCCGCGCTCGGCAAGCCAGTGGCGCTTCTCCGTGCGCCGCTCGGCCGCGTCGTCGCCTTGCGTATGCGGCTCGAAATCGACCACCACGCGCAGCGGGAACGACACGAGGTCAGCGACATGTGGGCCGATGGGCACGGCGCGCTTGAAACCACGACCGGCGAAGCGCCGGTCCTTGGTCATGACGTCCCACAGTGCCCGCTCGGCCTCGGTCGGGTTGCGGCGGATGAGCCGGGAAATGCCGCGCACCGGCGCGGTGCCGCCCGTCAGGCCTTTTGTGGAATCGGCAAGGAAGTTGCGCAGCGCCTCGGCGCCCTCGGCGGTAAAGGTGCCGCCCCGCGCCGGGCCTTTGGCGCCCTCCGCGATCGAGGTGATGACGCCATGCAGCGTCGCCACGTCCTGACGGGTCGGGTCCATGCGCTGGAAGATGTTGCGCAGGTTGATGACCATGCCCTCGCGCTTCTCCGGCGGGCGGAAGAACTCGACGCGGTCGAGCTCGCGCTCCAGCGTCTCGAAGAGAGCGAGCATCTGCGCCTTGCTGGCGGGCTCGGAACGCTCCTCGGCGACGTGCGGCAGCGCCGCGTCGTGGGCCTGGCTGAACCACTCGTAGCCGAGCACCAGAACGGCCTGCGCGAGGTTCAGCGAGGAAAAGGCCGGATTGACCGGATAGGTCAGGATCGCGTTGGCGAGCGCGACTTCGCCAGCCAGCAGGCCGTTCCTCTCGCGGCCGAAGACGACGCCGACCGCCTCGCCCGCCGCGACCTTCGGCACCAGCGCGCCGACCGCCTCGCGGGGGCCGACCACCGGCTTCACCTGATCGTGCGGCCTGGCGGTGGCGGCATAGGTGAAGGTCAGGTCCGCGATGGCCTCCTCCAGCGTCGCGAACAGTTCGGCCTCGTCGAGAATGCGGTTCGCACCGGAGGCGGCCGGATAGGCACGCGCGTTCGGCCAGCCGTCGCGGGGGCTGACGAGGCGCATGCGGGTCAGGCCGAAATTCGCCATGGCGCGCGCCGTGGTGCCGATATTCTCGGCCATCTGCGGCTCGACGAGGATGACGATGGGGCTGCCCTTCATCTGCGCGGGCTGGGTGATATCGACGGACATGGGCTCGAAAATGTTGGCTGGCCCGCCTGATCGGGCGCGCTCTGACGGAGTGGGCGAACCCTCTATCGGGAAATGACCTCCGAGGGAATTGGCGGGCCGCCCATCGGCGGCCATGATGGCTCCGAGCGGCGCAATCAGACGCCCCAAAATGAGGAACGTCCATGCGCCTGCCCTTCTTCTACGGCTGGGTCATCGTCGCGGTGACCTTCGTGACCATGGGCATCGGCGTGAATGCTCGCACGTCATTCTCGCTGTTCTTCTCGCCGATCATCGACGAATTCGGCTGGGAACGCGGGGTCACCGCAGGGGCCTTCTCCTTCGGCTTCCTCGTCTCCGCCGTGCTGTCGCCGCTCATGGGCAAGCTGATGGATCGCACCGGCCCGCGCACCGTGATGGAGCTCGGCGTCGTGCTGATGGGCGTCGGCCTCCTGATCGCGCCGCTGACGACGCAGCCCTGGCACCTCTACCTCACCATCGGCGTGCTGGTCGGCTCGGGGTCCGTCTGCCTCGGCTATTCCGGCCAGTCGCTGTTCCTGCCCAACTGGTTCGTGAGAAGCCGCGGGCTTGCCGTCGGCATCGCCTTCGCGGGCGTCGGCGTCGGCTCGATCACGCTGCTGCCCTGGGTCCAGTCGATGATCGACGGCGCGGGCTGGCGGCAGGCGAGCCTCGCCATGGGCATTCTGATCCTCGTCGTGCTTGCACCGCTCAACCTGTTGCTGCGCAAGCGCCCGGAGGATATCGGCCTGAGGCCCGACGGCGATGCGGCGCCCCTGCCCGGCGGCTCGGCCCCGCCCTCCAACATCCTCGACGCCAGCTGGGCCGCGACGGACTGGACGCTGTCGCGCGCGCTCGGCACCGCGCGGTTCTGGTGGCTGGCGCTCGGCTATTTCTGCGGGCTCTACGTCTGGTACGCGGTACAGGTCCACCAGACCAAGTATCTCGTCGAGATCGGCTTCGGCTCGACCGCCGCCGCATGGGCGCTCGGCCTCGTCAGCCTGCTCGGCATTCCCGGCCAGATCGCCCTTGGCGCGCTGTCCGACCGGATCGGCCGCGAATGGATCTGGACCATCTCATGTATCGGCTTCGCCGTCTGCTTCGCCGCGCTGATCGCGCTGGAAACCGCTCCGACCCTGCTGCTGGTCTATCTGATGGTCGCCGTGCAGGGCTTCCTCGGCTACGGCCTGACCTCGGTCATGGGCGCGGTTGTCGCCGAGATCTTCGCAGGCCGGCATTTCGGCACGATCTTCGGCACGGTCATGTTCGTGGCGCTGGCGGGGGGCGCGGCCGGTCCCTTCGTCACCGGCCTCCTGCACGATCTTCTGGGCAATTATCGCCTGGCCTTCATGATCGCCATCGCGCTGAGCGGTGTCTCGGCCGCTGCCATCTGGCTCGCCGGGCCGCGCCAGATCAGGGCCGTGGCGGGTCGGCTGAAGCCCGCCTGATCAGGATGCCGGCCGCTCCGCACGCGGCTGCGACGGCGTGAAGGCATAGACCAGGGTGCTCGCGATGAGCGCCGCCGCCAACGCCCAGTGCATCTGGGCGAAGGCTCCGGCCGCATCGAGCCCCTGCGCCTTGCCCCGGTCGATCAGCCAGCCGGAGCCTGTCTGTACCGCCGCCGCGCCCGCGATGAAGATGAAATTCATCAGCGTGATGCCGCGCCCGACGAGATCGTCGCGGAAGAACGGGCGGATATGGGCCATCAGGATCGTGTAGCTGAAGCCGCAAAGGCCGATGGCGACGAAGGCAAGCGCCGCCACGAACGCGGACTGCACGCCGCTGACTGCCAGCGCGATGAGGATCGCCGCCATCGCGACATTGCCGGCAAGCGTCACCGTCTTGGCGAAGCCGAAGCGGCTTTCCACCCAGCCGATGAAGAAGGCACTGGCGGCCATGCCCAGCGACATGAGCAGGGCAACCTGTCCCTGCTCCCACGGCCCGAGGCCGATCACCTGCTCCAGATAGGGTGCGACCCACAGACCCCTCAGCGCCACCATGATGGCGTAGCTGAAGAAGACGATGGGCACGAACATCCAGAAGACCGGCGTCCGGACGATCTCGCCGAGGCCGGACAGGATACCGCCCTTGCCGCGCTGGGCGATGCGCGGCGGGTCCCTCAAGAAAACCGCGGCCAGCACGAAGGCGATGGCGTAGAGGCCCGCCAGCATCATCATCGTACCGCGCCAGCCGAAGCGCTCGGCTGACAACACCAGCGGCGTCGTGCCGATCAGATTGCCGATGGAGCCGAAACCGATCAGCAGCGATGCGAGAAAGCCGAAGCGGTGGGGCGGGTAGTTGCGCGCGAAGACATAGAGCGCGCCCATATACATCGGCGAACAGCCGACCCCGATGAGGCCCATCGCGACGGCGCCGACGGTGGCGTTGGGCGCGAAGGGGAAGAGACAGACCCCGATGGCCCCGACCACCATCAGCGGCAGGACCGTGCGTCGCGGCCCGTAGAAGTCGAGCGCCCAGCCGACCGGGAACTGCATCAGCGCGAAGACGATGAACCAGGCCGAACTCATGACCGCGAGCTCGGTCGCGCCGATGTTCATGTCGGCCATGATCCGCGTCGCCAGAACGCTGAGGAACGAGCGGAAGAAGATCGAGATGATGTAGGCGAGGAGGAGCGCGGCGAAGGTCTGCATGGTCGGGTCAGGTCAGGCTCGACCCAGGGGACGGCGATACGGCGAGCCGTCCGGCAATAGCGGATCGCGCGGGATTCAGGCAGGCCGCGGGCGCGCGGCAGCATCCCGCCGCGCCTTTGCGGGCGCTTCAGCCCTGCCGCCCGCCCGAGGGCACCGACGATGTCGTGCCGGCGGGGTTCACGCCGGGCGTCTCGGTCGGATAGCGCTCGCGATAGTTCTTCAGGAAGGCGTCGAGCGTGTCGCGGTCAGCGATGGAGCGGGCGATTTCGCGGTATTCGACGCCACGCGCCTCGATCGGCGCGGTGACCACGTCGAAGGCGCGCTGGTCGGGCGTGTCCTTCATGGCGTCGCGCCAGCGCGCGCGCAGGCGGTCGAGGCCGAGATTGTCGTCGCTCAGCGCATAGCCGATGGCCGCGCGCAGGAGATGGCGTCGCTCCATCTCGGTGAGCGGCGCATTGCCACGCCGCGCCGAGACCCAGCGCTCGCTCTGCTCGGCGGATTCGCGGTGGCGCTGGGCGCTCCACAGGATATCCGCCCGCATCATCTCCGCTTCCGGCGTCCTCACCTCGCCGATCAGTTCCAGCGCCTGGTCGGCCCGGCCGGAATCGGCATGGGCGCGCGCCTCGAGAAGGTAGCGCTGCACGCGCAGTTCCTCCGGCAGGTCGGCGAGGCGCGTCTGGCGCAGAACCGTCAGCGCGGCGGCCGGCTTGCGGTTCATCAGGTGGACCAGCGCGAGTCGCGCCGCCACCTGGCTGCGGGCAGCACCCGAGAGCCGCCGGTCGATCTGATGCTGGAGCAGCGATGCCGCCTGATCGAGCAGGTCCATGGCCGCGAGGCGCTCGGCGAGCCGGCGGATGATCTCGTCGCCACGGCGGCCCTGCGGGGTCATGTCGCGGAAGTCGTAATAGAGCGCCAGCGCATCGACCGGCTTCATCTTGTCGGCATTGCCCTCAAGGAACAGCGCCTCGAAATATTTGGCGACGTCGTCCTGCATGCCGCGCACCGCTTCCGCGCGCGGGTGCGCGCGCATGGCCGTGCGCATGGTCGAAAACGCATCCCGGAACCGGCCCTGCTCCGCGTAGAGCTTCGCCAGAAGCGCCAGCGTGCGCGCTTCGATGTCGTCGCCGCGCCAGGCATAGCTCTGCGCTTCCAGCTCCTCGGTGGCGACCTTGCGGTCGACCTCGCCGAGCCGGATGCGTGTCGCCAGATGCCGCTGCTCGGCATCCGCCCGGACCGGCAGGTCGCTGCCGTTGGCAGCGCGCGCATAAGAGACCAGGGCGTCGCGATCCTGCCCCCTTGCCTCCGATACGCGCCCCCGCAGCAAGGCGAACTGCTGCTCGGCCTCGCTCGGCACGCCCACTTCCTGAAGTTCGGCCAGATGCTGGACGGCCTTCTCGATCGCCCCGGCATCGAGCGCGGACTGCACGGCATGGACGAGGATGCGGCGCGCCAGCGGGCCCGGCAGCGTGGCAATCGCGGTGTCGGCGGCCTCGAACGCCTCATGCGCCTCGCGCGGGCGGCCATCGAGGGAGAGCGCCGTCGCCCGCCACACGCCGACATCCGGCGCGGTCGCCATGGAGGGATGGGCGAAGTCGCGCAGCGCATCGTCGGCGCGATGCATCATGATCGAGACGACACCACGCAAACCCTGGATCGTGCCGTCCTCGGCGATACGCCGGTCCTGCCGGACGATGGCGTCGAGCACGGACTTGGCCTCGGCCCAGCGCTGCTGCGCCATGTAGAAGCGGACGAGCTCCAGACGCTTGGTGGTGCGCTGGGTCTCGTGTACCGCGGCCGCGGTGGAGACAAGGTCGCCCTCGCGCTCGCGAAATGGCGCCTGCTCGTCGGCCGCCCACAATTCGAGATCGAAAGTGATGGTGCGCGGCCGGCGCACGAGGCGCTGGACGGAGGGAGGGCGCGCGCCGCTGGCGCTCAGCAGCAGCCCGCGCGGGCGGCCGACATGGACGCTCTCGCCGGCAATCGTCACGGTCAGGTCGTCGGCGAACGGCTGGAAGACGAGGCCGTGGCTGCCCGCAAGCGCGGCGAATTCCACCATCTCGCGGGACTGGATGAAGGAACGGGCCGGGCCGGCCCCCGTCACCACGATCAGTTCGTCGCCGGCCAGCGGATCGGCAAGGCGATGGACCGCGCCGGCATTGGGAAACTCGGCGGTTGCCATGAGCCTGTCGCCGTCGCCCGTGGCGCGCATCAGGTGGACCGGCCTTGGCGGCTCGAGCACGGTGTCGGCCAGCGTCACGATCCAGGCCGCCCCGTCGCGGCCTGTGGAGGCGAGGCTCTGCCGTTCCAGTCCGATGCGGATCGCCGTGCCCTCGCGCGAGCGGGTCGCATCGACGGAGGTGAAGACGCCCGCCGCATCGCCCTGGAGGCCGGCGAGGTCGATCTTCTCGGCCGTGTCGAAGACCAGCCAGAGCGTGTCGCCGCGCTGGAACACCGCGCCCGGCGTCTCCTTCGAGAAGGGCAGCAGGATACGGATCGTGTCGCCGGCCCGGCGCGCCTGAACGGCGACGGGGCCTTCCGCGACCCGCGCCGGCTGCGCCGCCGCGGGCGGAGCCGTTTCGACGTGCGGCAAAGGCGGAGCGGCCGCAGCTGCGGGGGCGGCGGCGGCCGGAGCCGGCACGGTTGTCCGGGCGGCGAGCTGGGGCGGCGGTGACGGCGGCGCGGCCGGGGCCGCAGGCGCGGGCGCAGCCGCCGCGCGGGGCGCAGGCTGCGGCAGGACCGGCATCGGCACATTGCCCGGCAGGCTGGTGACGGCCGGCGGCATGGTCGAGGGGCGCGATGCGGCGGCCTGCGGGGCGACGGGCGCCGGACGCTGCTGGCCGCGCATGGTCAGGTCGACGACATAGGTGCCGTCCTCGCGGAAGGCGCGCACGTCGGCCTGCGGCGAAACGGCAAGGCGGATCACCAGTTCGTCAGCGCCGGTATCGGCCTCGATCTCGTTGACGAAGGGCGGCAGCGCATCGCGCACGTGACGCAGGTCCGCCGTGAACGGCTTGGCGATCCTGACAACCAGCCGGTCCTGCGCCCGATCGATGGCGACGCTGACCGGTTCCGGCAGATTGAAGACGAAGCGGGTGAAGGTCGGATGATTGCCGACGCGCACCGTCACCGGCGGCAGGGTGCGCGCGACGCGCTGGGCTTCAGCGGCACGGGCGCGGCGTTCGGCCTCGCGGGCGCGGCGGGTCAGTTCCTCGACCACCTCCATGGGCAGGCCGGGCGGCGCGCCGTTCCACGAATCCGGCATCATGTCGATGAACAGCCGCTCGCCGGCCTCCATCGAATTGACCGTGACGCGCTGTGACAGCGCGAAGCGCAGCGACTTGCCGTCGGGATCGCGGCGGACCGCCGAGACGTAACTGCCGAGCTGGCCCATCAACTGGCCGACCTGCATGTCGACCGGCTGCGAGAAGGTGATGACCAGAACGCCGCCCGATATCTTCACCTCGGCCGGCAATTGCTGGTCGAAATGGAAGACGACGCGGGCGAAACCGCCGGTCGTCGCGGCGGTTACCTCGGCCTTGGCACGGGTGGGGCGGGTCTCGCCGCTACCAGCCGGCGCCGGCTGGCCGAGGGCTGGCCGGGGCGGCAGGAGAATGACGGCATGGCCGATCAGGGCGGCGACCACGCCTCCCCTCGCCCAATGCCAGACGCATTTCGCGTTCCCGTCCATGGGATCGCGCCCCGCAACGCTTCGCCTGGCAACACGCACCGGCGTCCGGCCGCTCCGTGCCACCGGTCAGGGGTCATTGTGGGCAAACGTCATTAACAGGGCGTTTCGCTGCAACCGCCGGTCAGCGCGTCGGGCGGCCCTCGATCTTCGGCAGCGCGTCGGGTGAAATCTGGACCGGAGCGGCCGATGCCGTCTGGTTCGGGCGGCGCGCGAGTTCGGTGGTCAGGCGCTTGGCCGGGTCGGGTTGCATCTGGGCGATGATGTCGGCGAGCTTCGGCGGCCGCATGGCGCGCGCGACCTCGAGCAGGACCGACAGGTCCAGCGTGTCGAAGATGCGGGCTGCATCCTTCGGGCGCATGGTCTCGTACATGGAGACGACGCCACGGAAGCGGGTCTGCTCGGCCTCGTCGCGCCGCTGCTCGAGGCTGGCGATGCGGCCTTCCAGCTCGCGCAGTTCGTTGGCGCGCTGTTCGAGCCGACGCTCGGTGGCGCGCAGCAGGTTCTCGCGCATGTCCAGTTCGCGCTGGCGGGTGTCCAGCTCCTGGCGCCGCTCCTGCAGGCGCTCGAGGATGGCGCGCTCGGACGCGGAGATGGTCGGCGGCTGGGCCGTCGCGGGCAGCGGCGTCGGCGCGGCCGCCGGATTGGCCGCCGCCGGACGCTGGGCGGCGGCAGGCTGGGCCGCAGCAGGTTGGGCCGCGGCAGGCGTGGATCCCGTGACCAGCGAACGGTCGGCCGGGGATTCGATGCCGGGGATCGACGTGTCCTGCGCCATGACTGGGCGCGGCCCCGTCTGCGAGAGGTCGCCGCTGATCAGGCCGACGGCCTTGAGGAACAGGAGGCCGCCGGCGGCGACGGTGACGATGGGCAGAAGACGGAGGTCGCGCATCGCCGCCTCACGCCGCCCGGGTCTGGATGCGCGCCGCGAAGGCCGTGGCGGCGGCCAGCGTCGAGGCGGCGGTCGCGCTGCCCTCCGGGGCATCGCGCAAGGTCACCGGCACGATGGGCCCGGCGGCCGGAATCGGCAGCGTCGGGGCTGGCGTCTTCGGCCGGGCCGCCTCGGTGATCTTGGCGATCCGGTCGATGACCACCCGTCCGGCGGCCACCTCGCGATCGATGTCGGCCAGGAAACGCTCGGCGGTGCGCAGGCGCTCGCCCAGCGTGCCGTCGCATTCGCGGACGGTAATCTTGAGCCCCTGGATCGCGCGCTCGGCGATCTCGGTGGCGGTGATCAGTTCGGCAATGGTCGCCTTCAGCGACTGCTCGTCGGACTTCAGCAGCGTCAGCCGGCGGTTCAGCCGCACGCAATAGGCGATGGTGGCCGCGAGCAGCCCCGCCACCAGCAGTTCCACGATCATCGACATGGTGAAGCTCGACATCATGCCTCCTGCCCCGCGGATGAAATCTGTTCAAACTGCGTGAGCGTCGTGCGCCCGCGCCTGAGCGGCTTCTGGATACGCACCGCGACCTTGTCGCCGACGCGACCCATGCGGCCCTCGGTGAGCATTTCCTCGCCGCAGCGCACCTTGACCAGCGCGTCCGGCTTCATGTCGAGCATCAGCGTGTCGCCGACCTTGAGGTTCATCAGCCGGCGCAGCGGCAGCTCGCTTTCGTAGAGCACTGCCTCGACCTGCGTGCGCGCCTGGAAAATCTCGGTCGCCAGATGCCCCTCCCAGACCGGATCGCGGCCGAGTTTCTCGCCGACGAAGGTCTGCATCAGGCGATCGCGGATCGGCTCCAGCGTCGCATAGGGCAACAGCATCTCGATGGAGCCGCCGCGCTCCTCCATGTCGATGCGGAAGCGCACGAGGATGGCGGCATTGTTCGGACGCGAGATGGCGGCGAAGCGCGGGTTGGTCTCCAGCCGGTCGATTTTGAAATTGACCGGCGAGATCGGGCGGAAGGCTGCTTCCGCATCGGCAAGGATGACCTCGATCATCCGCTTGACGAGCCCCATCTCGATGGTCGTGTAGGGCCGGCCCTCGACGCGGATGGCGGTGACGCCGCGCCGGCCGCCGAGCAGCACGTCGATGATCGAGTAGATGAGGCTGGAATCGACGGTGGCGATGCCGAAATTGTCCCATTCCTCGGCCTTGAAGATCGACAGGATGGCCGGCAGGGGGATCGAGTTCAGGTAGTCGGCGAAACGCACCGCGTGGATGCGGTCGAGCGACACTTCGACGTTGTCGGAGGTGAAGTTGCGCAGGGATGTCGTGAGCAGCCGCACGAGGCGGTCGAACACGATGTCGAGCATCGGCAGGCGCTCGTAGGCGACCATGGCCGAGTCGATGATGGCGCGGATGCCGCCATTGTCAGTGAGCGCCAGGTCCTCGATCGAGAAGCCGAGGAGGTTGTCGATCTCTTCCTGATTGAGGATGCGCTCGGCGCCGCCCTTGCCGCTATGGGCATGGGCGACACCGTCCTCGCCGACGGTGTCCCAGCCCTCGGTGGCATCGCCACCCGCGGAGCCCTGCTCCTCGAGTGCCATGCCCCATTCGGCTGCCAGTGCGTCCTGGTCGATATCGCCCGCCATGCCCGCCTGCCCGTTACTGCACGACGATTTCGCGGAACAGCACGGCATTGACCCGCGCCGGATGGACCGCCGTGTTCACCCGCCGCGTGAGTTCGTCGCGCAGGCGGAAAATGCCGGCGGAGCCTTCGATGTCCGAGGGCCGCATCTCGCGCAGGTAGAGCTGGAAGGCGTCGACCACCCGCGGCATGATCGGCTTGATCTGGTCGGCGACCTTGGCGTCGGTCACTTCGAGGGCGACCTTGACGCGCAGGTACTGCGGCCGGTCCTGCCCCACGGACAGGTTCACGGTCATGTCCGGCAGGTCGACGAAAGCGACCGGCTTGGCGACCTCGGCCGGCTGCGCCTGGGCCGGCTCCGGCTTCTTCTTGAGGAAGAAGAACCAGCCGCCACCGCCCAGCAGCGCCACCATGAGGCCAGCGCCGGCCATCATGATCAGCTTCTTCTTGCCGCCGCCCGCCGGAGCTTCGCCCTCTTCGGCCTCGTCCATCTCGCCTTCGGGCTTTTTCGGTTTCTTCGCCATGACTTAAGCGCCCTTGAGTCTCTCGATGGGACGTTGCGGCCCGAATGGTTAACGGCTCGTTTATTTTCGTAAACGCGCGGCAAGATTTGCCGGGCCGAATGCGCCCGGGTGGCCATTCCTGCCGGGTACATAGTGAACGCTTTCCTGACTTAAGTGGTTGATTTTCCTTGAATCGGCCACTTGGCACGCCCGATGCCAGTGTTGATGCGGGCACCGATCGCCGTTTGGGAGAACGGTCCGGCGCCCGAGCTGGGGAGCACCGACGAAGGACCACCTTGGGAGAGGCGGAGACCGGGTCGGACAATCGGGGACAGGTCCAATGGAGAACATTGGTCTCGTCGGTCTTTCGCGGCAGGTCGCCCTGCAGCGCGAGCTCGACGTCATTGCGAACAACATCGCCAACTTGAACACGACCGGGTTCAAGCAGGACGATGTCGTGTTCCACGAATACCTGATGCCCGTTGCCCGGGACGACACGTTCCAGCGCGGCGGCGATCGCCGCCTGTCCTTCGTCTGGGACCGCGCAACCGCCACGAATATGGGCCAGGGCGCCATGGAGGCGACGGGCAACACGCTCGACGTCGGCATTTCCGGCCGCGGCCTGTTCGCCGTCCAGACCCCCGAGGGCGAGCGCTACACGCGCAATGGCTCCTTCGAGATCAATTCCCAGAACCAGCTCGTCACCAAGCAGGGCCAGCTCGTCCTCGGCGAGGGCGGCCCGATCAGCTTCGAGACGACCGATGTCGGCATCACCATCAGCCGCGACGGCACGATCAGCGCCCGCGACGGCACCGCCACCGGCCCGGCACAGACGCGCGGCCGCCTGCGGCTCGTCGAGGCCAATGGCCGCGGCAGCCTGCAGAAGGCCGGCGACAACCTGTTCTCGCTGACCGCCGGCGCGCAGGTGCAGCCAGTCACCGACCGCGACCTGCGCCAGGGCTTCGTCGAGAAGTCCAACGTCACGCCGGTCCTCGCCCTGTCCCGGATGATCGAGGTGACGCGCGCCTACCAGTCGCTCGCCTCCAGCATCGAACGCCACGACCAGCTCCGCCGCGACGCGATCCGCTCGCTCGGCAGCCTGACCTGAGGAGCCTGATCCATGCGCGCCCTCCACACCGCCGCCACGGGCATGAAGGCCCAGGAGCTCACCGTCGAGGTGATCTCCAACAACATCGCCAACATGCGGACCACCGGCTTCAAGCGCCAGCGGGCCGAGTTCCAGGACATGCTCTACGAGCACCAGCGCCGCGCCGGCACGCAGAACTCGCAACAGGGCAACCTCCTGCCGGTCGGCATTTCCATCGGCTCCGGCGTCAAGCCGGCCGCGACCTCCCGCGTGATGAGCCAGGGCAACGTCCTGCCGACCGAGAAGGACTACGACATCGCCATCCGCGGCGAGGGCTTCTTCCGCATCACCATGCCGGACGGCCGCACCGCCTACACCCGCGACGGCTCGTTCGAGCGCAATGCCGAAGGCCACATCGTCACGGTCGACGGCTATCCGCTGGAGCCGGGCATCTCCGTGCCCAACAACGCGACCTCGGTGACCATCTCGGCTGCCGGCGTGGTGCAGGCGACACTGCCGAACCAGACCGCGCCGCAAACCATTGGCCAGATCCAGCTCGCCCGCTTCGTCAACAAGGCCGGCCTCGAATCGATCGGCGACAACCTGTTCATGGAAACCGCCGCCTCCGGCCAGGCGACGACCACGACGCCCGGCACCGAAGGCGCGGGCACACTGCTCCAGAAGAACCTCGAACAGTCCAACGTCACGGCGGTCTCGGAAATCTCCGACCTGATCGCCGCGCAGCGCGCCTACGAAATGAATGCCCGCATCATCTCGGCTGCCGACCAGATGCTGCAGTCCACCTCGCAGATGATGCGCTGAGCCGGATCATGAAGCGCTTCGCCCCCCTTCTCGCCCTTGTCGCAGCGCTCACCACGCCGGCAGCGGCGCTGGCCCAGACACCCGCGCTGCGCGCCGAGGTAACGGTCTCCGCCGATCTGGTCCGGCTCGGCGACCTCCTCGACAATGCCGGCGACCATGCCCAGACCGCCGTCTTCCGCTCGCCCGACCTCGGCCATACCGGCCGCGTTCCCGCTGCCCAGGTGATCGATGCGGCCCGCCGCGCCGGCCTCGCCCATGTCGCGGCGGGAAGCATCCGTGAGGTCTCGGTCAGCCGCGCCGCCCGGATCGTGCCGCTGGTCGAGATGGAGGAGCGCATTGCCGCCAACCTCGCGCGCTCGCTGGGGCTCGCCGATTCCACCCGCGTCCAGGTGGCCTTCGACCGGGGCACGCGCCCGCTTGCGCTCGAACTGTCGCAGAGCGGCGAAATCCACGTCCAGCGCATCGACCACGATGTCAGGTCCGGCCGCTTCGAGGCCATGCTGGCGGTCGCCGGCGCCGAGAACACCGGCCCGTTCCGCATCGCCGGCGCGGCCAACGAACTCGTCGAATTCGTCGTGCCGGCCCGTGTCATCAACCGTGGCGAGGTGCTGCGCGCCAGCGACCTTGCGGTCGAGCGACGGCCGCGCAGCGAGATGGCGTCGCTCGCCTCCGACGCGGTCATCGCGCTGACCCAGGCGGTCGGCATGGCGGCCCGCCGGCCGCTCCAGCCCGAGCGCTCGTTCCGCGCCATGGACCTGATGCGGCCCGAGATCGTCGAGCGCAACGGCAATGTCCTGATCCTGCTCGACGTGCCGGGCCTCACCCTCACCGTTCGCGGCAAGGCGCTGGAAGCCGGCGCCGAGGGCGACACGGTGCAGGTGCAGAACCTCCAGTCGCGCAAGACGCTCCTGGGCGTCGTCACCGGCCCGGGCCGCGTCACCGTCCAGATGCGCGGCCAGCCCATCGTCGCCGCGAGCCGCGCGCCATGACCCTTCCCGATTCCCACCTTCCCGCTTCCCACCTTCCCTCGACCCGTCCCGCGTCAGGATCCGCCATGCGCATGTCCCGCCTCCTGCTGATCACCGCCGCGGCGCTCACGACAGCCGCCTGCGGCGCGCCGGACCGCCTCCGCAATATCGGCCGCGCGCCTGCCCTGTCGGCGGTTGAAAACCCGCAGGCCCAGCCGGGCTACCGGCCGGTCTCCATGCCGATGCCCGAGCCGCAGCCGGTCTCGCACAATCCGAACTCGCTCTGGCGCAACGGCTCGCGCGCCTTCTTCCGCGATCAGCGCGCCCAGCGCGTCGGCGACATCCTCACCATCAAGGTGAAGATCACCGACCAGGCCACCGTGCAGAACACCACGACCCGCTCGCGCAACAACACCGAGAACATGGGCATGACAGGCTTGTTCGGGCTGGAGAACGCAGCGCGCCTGCGCGGCATGGATCCGTCCAATCTCGTCGCCCTCAACGGCCAGACAGGCAATGAGGGCCGCGGCGCCATCAACCGCTCCGAACAGCTGGTCACCAATGTCGCCGCCGTGGTCACGCAGATCCTGCCGAACGGCAATCTCGTGCTGGAGGGCAAACAGGAGATCCGCGTCAATTTCGAGGTTCGCGAACTGATCGTCGCCGGCATCGTCCGGCCCGAGGACATCGAGAGCGACAACACCATCGACAGCGCCAAGATCGCCCAGGCCCGCATCGGCTACGGCGGCCGTGGCCAGATCACCGATGTCCAGCAGCCTCGCTACGGCCAGCAGGTCATGGACGTCCTCCTGCCCTGGTAAGCCTCCCGCCTTTCCCCGCTCCAAGCATTTCCCAGCTCCAAGCCTTTCCCAGCTCCAAGCCGTCCCCGCTCCCCAGGCGTCAACGGCGAACCGACGCCGCCCGTGCTCTCCCACACGGGCGGCGTTCGGCGTTTCAGCAGCCCGAAATGACAACGGCCGCCCGAGGGCGGCCGCTGCTCCGAACCAGTGCGTGATGGCTTACTCGTCCCGGTAGACCCGCTCGCGCCGCTCGTGACGCTCCTGCGCCTCCAGCGACAGGGTGGCGATGGGGCGTGCTTCGAGGCGCTTCAGCGAGATCGGCTCGCCGGTCTCCTCGCAATAGCCGTAGGAGCCATCCTCGATGCGGGCGATGGCCGCGTCGATCTTGGCGATGAGCTTGCGCTGCCGGTCACGGGCGCGCAGCTCGATGGCGCGATCGGTCTCGGAAGAGGCCCGATCGGCAATGTCAGGGTGATTCTGGTTCTCGTCCTGCAGGTTCTGCAGGGTTTCCTTGGCTTCCCGGAGGATGTCCTCCTTCCAGGATTGCAGTTTCCTGCGGAAATATTCCCGCTGCCGCTCGTTCATGAACGGCTCCGAATCCTTCGGGCGATAGTCCGCTTCCAACGCCAACGTCATTCAACGAACCCCTCGATGAATCACGAGCCGCGAGGCCCGCGTTTCGGCGCGCTCATAGCACCCGTCCCAAAAGCAGACAACCGCAAAGCCGGTCACGGAACCGTCACGCTTGGGGACAGTCGAGCAGGAACCGTGCCAGAAGGCAGGCAGCGGCTGCGGTTCAAGGGCTCGGGACGATGCGCGGTTCAGCCCGTCTTGGCCGCCGCCTCGCGCTTGGCGAGTTCCACCTGAGCTCGCAGGTCGATTTCGGCGAGCAGGCCGTCGAGGCCGTCGTCGCCGGTGCCTTCCAGGTGCTGGGCCGTCAGACCGCGCAGCTTGAGGAGCACCGAGGGCATGGGCTCGCCGGACAGCATGGCGAGCTTGAGGTCGTCAAGCAGGTCGAGCGACTGGCGCCCCCGGCTCATCGCCCGACGGCGGCGCTCGCGCCGGTCGTCCGGCTGCATGCCCTGCACCGCGAGCAGCGTCTCGAGGCCCGCGGCGGCGACCGCCGGCCGGCCGGCACCGGCGGTCTGCGTCTCCGGCTTCGCCGCTCCCGGCAACTCGAAAGCCGAACGGGGCCGATCCGTGCGCTGCGGCTGCTGCGAGGTCTGGACCGCGCCGATCGGCGGCGGTGTCGTGATCCGCATCGGTCCCCTCCTTGTCAGGTCCACATCCGGGACGGGCGCTTCATCAAGGCGCAACCCGCCTTTCTCAAGGGTTAAGAGAGCCCGGTCATGGTTAAGGGGCGGTTAATGCCCGGCAAAAGCTGCCGGGCGGCAGGAGAACGGACGCCTCCCGGTCACCATCAGGATAAACGGCGATAACAATTTCAATGACTTACGAAGTTATCGGCCTTGGCACGCATCGTGCGACGCAGGCGGGAACATGAATGGAGCAGCCATGTTCCGCCGTCTGGCAATCGCCCTCGCCCTCGTCGCCCTCGCCGTCCCGGCGCCTGCGGCCGCTTCGACGTCGCGCATCAAGGACCTCGTCGATGTCGAGGGCGTGCGCGAGAACCAGCTGATCGGCTACGGCCTCGTCGTCGGCCTCAACGGCACCGGCGACACGCTGAACAACTCGCCGTTCACCCGTCAGTCGATCCAGTCGATGATGGAACGGCTCGGCGTCAACACGCGCGGCATGAACCTGCGCACGGCCAATGTCGCGGCGGTCATGGTCACCGCCAACCTGCCGCCCTTCTCCACGCAGGGCACCCGCATCGACGTGCGTGTCTCGGCCATGGGCGATGCCCGTTCGCTGCAGGGCGGCGAGTTGCTGGTGACCCCCCTCGTCGGTGCCGACGGCGAGGTCTATGCGGTCGGCCAGGGCGCCGTCGCAATCGCCGGTTTCCAGGCGCAGGGCGCGGCCGCCAGCATCACCCGCGGCGTTCCGACCGTCGGCCGCGTTTCCAACGGCGCGATCGTCGAGCGCGAGGTCAATTTCTCGATCAACCGCATGGCCTCGATCAAGCTGGCCCTGCGCAACCCCGACCTCACCACGGCCCGCCGGATTGCCGGCGCGATCAACGACTTCATCGGCGCGCCGACCGCCGAACCGACCGATCCGGGCACGATCCACGTCAAGGTGCCGCAGCGCTTCGAGGGCAATATCGTCAACCTGCTGACCGAGATCGAACAGCTGCGCGTGCAGCCCGATCAGGTCGCCAAGGTCGTCATCGACGAGGCCTCCGGGATCATCGTCATGGGCAAGGACGTGCGCGTCTCGACCGTGGCGGTGGCGCAGGGCAACCTGACCGTGACCATCTCCGAACGTCCGCAGGTCAGCCAGCCGAACCCGCTGGCACAGGGCCAGACCGTCGTCACCCCGCGCACCCAGATCCAGGCGACCGAGGACGGCAAGCGTCTCGCGCTCGTGCGCGAGGGCGTCTCGCTGCAGGAACTGGTCGACGGGCTCAATGCACTGGGCATCGGCCCGCGCGACATGATCGCCATCCTGCAGGCGATCAAGGCGGCCGGCGCCCTCCAGGCCGAAATCGAGGTGATGTGATGGCGAGCACGATTGCCGACCGCGCCGTCCTCAACACCTACACGCCCGCCGCCGCCAAGGTCGCCGGCTCCCGGGAGCAGCGCGCCTGGGGCCAGGCGCAGAATTTCGAGCAGGTGTTCCTCAACACGATGTTCGGGCAGATGTTCACCGGCATCGGCACGGAATCCCCGCTCGGCGGCAAGCACAGCGAAGCCTGGCGCGGCATGCTGGTCGACGAATATGCCAAGTCGGTCAGCGCGCAGGGCGGCGTCGGCCTCGCCAACCACATCTACCGCGAACTCGTCAGTGCGCAGGAGGCCGGCGCCCGGCGCCTGCCGGCGACGCCGGCCCTCCCCGCCTCCACCGCCCTGCCGAGGTCGTGATGAACGAGCCGCTCGATCTGAAGCCGTCCGCCGCCATCGCCACGATCGCCGAGGCGGCCGCCTTCATCCAGAGCCTGCGCCATACCATGGCGGAGCTTGCCGCCGTTCTCGCCGACGAGGCGGCCGCGGTCCGCGCGGCGCGCATGCGCGACGCCGCTCCGTTGGAACCACGCAAGGCCGAGCTGTCGCGTCGATACATGGCCGAGCTTTCGGTGCTGAAGGCCAATGCCGCCTATCTGAAGCGGGTCGCCGGACCTGCCCTCGCCATGGTCCGGGCGGAGAACGAGGCGCTGCAAAGGGCGCTCGAAGTGAACCTTGCCGTCCTCGCCACCGCCCATGCCGTGGCCGAGGGCATCATCCGCCATGTCTCGTCGGCGGTTCAGGCGAAGCGCGCGCCGGCGGGCTACGGCGCGAGCGGCCGGGCCACGACCCCGCCGCCGATGATCGGCTCGCCGATGGCAATCACCCGCCAGCTCTGAGATATCGGCAAGTCCGGCGATATCGCAGAAGCCAATTCGTTAAGATTGCGCGGGATTTTTTCCGCCCGGATTCACCATATGTCCTAACGTCACCTTAGGACACGCCCCGTATTGTCCGGCACTCGGGAGAAGAGGGATCACGAGGTCCCACCCCCACAGGGAGTTCCGGTCATGGACATCGCGTCCCATCGACCGGCCGTCGGATCGAATTCAGCCGGGCGGCCGGAAGCCGTGCAGTACCGCGAGGCGGTACGGACGGAATTGCCCCGCGAGCAGCGGGTTACGCAGCCTGTCGGTGCGGGAGCATCGACGGGCGCTGACGATCGTCGCGCGGGCGATTTCGCGGCGCGCGACGCGCGCATTCTTGCCGACCGCAAGGCGCGCATGGAGCGGATCGCCGATACGGTGCGGGAATCGCTCCAGCGCCGGATCGAGAAGGACGACGCCGCCGGCATGCTGGTCTATCGCACCGTCGACAAGGTCACCGGCGAGGTGGTTCGCCAGTTTCCCGACGACATGGTGCTGAAGCTCAAGGCCTATGCCCGCGAAATGGCGCGCAAGGACGAGGCCCAGTCCGCCGAGCAGCGGGTCGAACGCGTCGCCTGACGGTTGAGCCTTCCGCACGTCGCAGCCGCCGCTGGGCGGTTTTCGGTGCTTCAGCGCGGCCTGGCCGCGGCCTTCCTCGGCGCCAGCAGGATCAGGGCGACACCGGTCAGCACCACCGCGGTCCCGAGGACCATCCTGAGGTCGAAGCGGTCGCCGGTGACGATCACGCCGAGACCGATGGCCATCAGCGGGCACATCAGCGTCAGCGTCGAGATCAGGTTGGCTTCGTATTTCCGCACCAGCGTATAGAACAGGCTGTGACCGAGCAGCGATACGGCCAGCGCGACATAGGCGAGCGCCCCGACGAAGAGCCAGCCGCCCGCCAGCGCGGCCTCCACCTGCCCGGTCTCCAGCACCAGCGATCCGAAGGCCAGCGGCACGGAGGATGACAGCCCGACCCAGGCCTGAAACTGCATCGGCTGGACGTTCTCCATCTTCTTCATCAGCACCATGCCGAGCGCCGACGTCATGGCGCTGGCGAGCACGAAGATCAGGCCGAACGACAGCGTGAAGCCGCGCGGGTCGTACATGACGGTCACCGCGCCGAGAAAGGCGAGCGCGATACCGACGCCGCGCCTCCAGTCGATCCGCTCGCCGAGCATGAAGACCGACAACAGGGCGGTGATCGGGACGCCGAGCTGCGTGACCACGGCCGCGCTCGCTGGCGTCGCGGACATGAGGCCGATCGACACCAGGCCGAAGCCGCCCGCCCCCATGCACAGGCCGACCATGACGATGCGCAGGCGCGGCCGCGGCCAGGGCAGCAGCCAGGGCAACGCGAACAGGAAGACAACCGCAAAGCGGAGGGCGGAGAAGAACAGCGGCGGCAGATGCAGCACCGTCAGCGCCAGCTTGGTCGCGACGAAATTGGTCGCCCAGACGAAGCAGACGAAGACAAGGATCGCGAAGTCGCGGGCGAGCATCCTTTTCGCCTAGCGACTGGCGGGCCTGCCGCGCAACGGCGGACGCCGCGCGGCAGTCATGCGCTCATCCTTTCGAATAGCGAAAGCTCAGCCCGGCGAGATCATCTTGCGGGGATCGACGAGCGTCTCGTAGTCGGCTTCCGTGACGAGGCCGGTCTTCAGCGCCTCCTCCTTCAGCGTCGTGCCGTTCCTGTGCGCGGTCTTGGCGATCTTGGCGGCGTTGTCATAGCCGATCTTCGGCGCGAGCGCGGTCACCAGCATCAGCGAGCGCTCGACGCCGGCCCTGATATTGTCCTCGCGCGGTTCGATGCCGACGACGCAGTTCTCGGTGAACGACACCGCCGCGTCGGCCATCAGCCGCACCGATTGCAGGAAATTGTAGGCCATCACGGGATTGAACACGTTCAGCTCGAAATGGCCCTGGCTGCCGGCGAAGGTCAGCGCGGCATTGTTGCCGAAGATCTGCACGCAGACCTGCGTCAGCGCCTCGCACTGGGTCGGGTTGACCTTGCCCGGCATGATCGAGGAGCCCGGCTCGTTCTCGGGCAGGGAGAGTTCGCCGAGGCCGGCGCGCGGGCCCGAGCCGAGGAAGCGGATATCGTTGGCGATCTTGAACAGCGAGGCGGCGACCGTGTTGATCGCGCCATGCGAGAACACCATGGCGTCGTGGGCCGCCAGCGCCTCGAACTTGTTCGGCGCGGAGGTGAACTTGAGGCCGGTGATCGCGGCGATGCGGTCCGCCACCATCTCCGCGAAGCCGACCGGCGCATTGAGCCCGGTGCCGACCGCCGTGCCGCCCTGCGCGAGCTGCATCAGGCCCGGCAGCGTCTGCTCGATGCGGGCGATGCCGTTCTCCATCTGCTGGGTGTAGCCGGAGAACTCCTGCCCGAGGGTGAGCGGCGTGGCATCCTGCGTGTGGGTACGGCCGATCTTGACGATGTCCTTCCAGGCGACGGCCTTGTCGTTCAGCGCGTTGCGCAGCAGCTGGAGCGCCGGCAGCAGGCGATGAACGATCTCCTCCGCGCAGGCAATGTGCATGGCCGTCGGATAGGTGTCGTTCGACGACTGGCTCATGTTGACGTGGTCGTTGGGATGGACCGGATTCTTCGAGCCCATCTCGCCGCCCAGCATCTCGATGGCGCGGTTCGAGATCACCTCGTTGGCGTTCATGTTCGACTGGGTACCCGAGCCGGTCTGCCAGACGACCAGCGGGAAATGTGCGTCGAGCTTGCCCTCGATCACTTCCTGCGCCGCCTTGACGATGGTCTCGCCGATGGGTCGGTCCAGCCGGCCAAGCGCCATGTTGGTCTCGGCCGCGGCCCGTTTGACGATGCCGAGCGCCCGGACGATCGGCACGGGCTGCTTTTCCCAGCCGATCCTGAAATTGCCGAGCGAGCGCTCGGCCTGCGCGCCCCAGTAACGGTCGGAGACGACCTGGATGGGGCCGAACGTATCGGTTTCGGTGCGGGTTGTCGGCATGGATAGGCCTCCTCGAGACGGGCTGATGCTGGCGGGTCATCGACGTCGCGGACGCCTTCCGCGCGGTCTCGATCGGCGCTGAGATAAGCCTGCCGGGCACGGGAGGCAATTCGCGGCGGCGGCCGCCCCGGGCATTCCTGCCGCCCGGCAAAACCTGCCGGGTTAACAATTGCCGTGTCGGAGGCGACACACATCCCTGCCCTAAGGCATTAAAATCGCCCGCGAAAACGCCTCCGAGACGGAAATTAACCTTTGATTAGGGTTAACGGGCCAGATTGCCTCATCAATAAGGCCCCGCGAGAATCGCCGGGGTTCGGCCGGGGACATCAGAATGAGCGATATCGTCCTTTCGAAAGGCATTCGCGGCAACCTCCTCTCGCTGATGAGCACGGCGGATCTGCGTGATCGCACGCAGTATCGCCTGTCCACCGGCAAGAAGGTCAACACCGCGCTCGACAATCCCGGCAACTTCTTCTCGGCCGCGATGCTCAACTCGCGCGCCACCGACATCACCAATCTGCTGGACGGCATCGGCACCGCCATCAAGACGCTGGAAGCCGCCGACAACGGCATCCGCTCCATCGTCCGCGTGGTCGAGAACGCGCAGGCCCTCGCCCGGCAGGCCCAGGGCTCGGCCGCGACCACCGCCCGCCTCGGCGGCATTCTGCCGACCATCGGTGGCGTGCAGGGCGCGCTGACGACGACCACCACCCTCACCTCGATCGGCTTCGCGGCGGGCGAGACGATCACCCTCGACACCGGCACCAACCGGACGACGACGCTGACGATCGCCGCCGGCTCGACGGTCGGCGATCTCGTCGACGCTATCAACAACAACACCAGCGCCGGCACGGCGACCGGCGCCGGCGTGGCGGTCGGCTCCACATCGGGCGCCGACGCGCGCGCCCTTCTGTCGCCCGACGGCCGCCTGATCGTCCAGACCGTCGGCACCCAGCCGCTGACCATCTCGTCCAGCAATGCCGGCGCGGCGCTCAGCAACATGGGCTTCCCTGCCCTCTCCGACCGTACGAAGCCTGCGGGCGAGATGAACGTCACGCGGACGAACATCGCCGCCCAGTTCTCGGAACTGCGCCGCCAGATCGACCAGCTCGCCAAGGATGCCGGCTTCAACGGCGTGAACCTGCTGGCGGCCGACACATTGCAGGCGATGTTCAACGAACGGCAGACGTCGTCGCTGACCATTACCGGCGTGCGCTTCACGGTCAGCGAGGACCTCGCGATCCGCGACCAGATGAACGGCTTCCAGACCGACAAGGACATCAACGAAGCGATGGCCGATCTGTCGCAGGCCATGGCCAAGCTGCGCTCCCAGTCGAGTGCCTTCGGCTCGAACCTCGCGCTGGTGCAGATCCGCCAGAAGTTCACGCAGGAAATGGCGAGCACGCTGAAGACCGGCGCCGACAACCTCGTCCTCGCCGACATGAACGAGGAAGGCGCCAACATGCTGGCGCTCCAGACCCGCCAGCAGCTGTCGACGCAGGCCCTGTCCCTCGCCAACCAGGCAGACCAGAGCGTGCTGCGCCTCTTCGGCGGCTAACCGTCCACGGAGCACTGCCGATCGGGATGGCAGGCGGCTGAAATTGCCACGGGACATGCCCCGGCACGTCAGCTTGACCATGGGGAAGTCGCATGCTGCATGAGCCGCCGGTGGCGACTTTCACATGCAATCAGGCGGTTTTCACATGGCACGCACATTCTGGCTGCTCGCAGCCAGCCTCTTCCTTTCGGCTCCCGTTTCATCCGCCTTCGCGCAATCATCCGCGCCCACCGCCTGCCCGGACGACTTCGCGGCCTTCGCGAACAACGCCGAACCACTGACCTGCATCTGCGATGCCGACGCCGTCCGTCGCGGCTCGGTCTGGGGCATGGATGTCTATACCGCCGATTCCTCCATCTGCCGCTCGGCCGCCCATGCCGGCGCCATCCCGCAGCGCGGCGGCACGGTAACGGCAGTGCCCGAAGCCGGGCGCACCAGCTATCCCGGCATCACCCGCAACGGCATTTCCTCGTCGAACTACGGCTCCTATGGTTCGAGCTTCCGCTTCGCGCGCTCGGGCGCTCCGGCCACGCCGACGAGTGCCGCGCGATCCTCTGCCCCGGTCGCGGCCGTCGGCCCCTGCCCGGACGATTTCTCGGCCCTCGCCGAAGGCGGCGAGACGCTGACCTGCACCTGCGACGGCGACTCGATAGCGCGCGGCGCCGTCTGGGGCATGGGTGTCTACACCGCCGATTCCGCGATCTGCCGCGCAGCGCTCCATGCCGGCATGATCCCGCGCAATGGCGGCCAGGTGTCGGTCGTTCCGGAGCCCGGCCGCAACACCTATCCCGGCGTGACCCGCAACGGCGTCACCTCCAGCAACTACGGGGACTACGGCGCAAGCTTCCGCTTCGCCGGCGAACCGCGCGCTGCAGCGCCCGCCACCGCGGCGGCGGTCACCGTCTGCCCGGACGATTTCGCCGCCTTGGCGGATTCGGGGGCAACACTGGCCTGCACATGCGATTCCGACGCGCTTGCCCGCGGTGCGGTCTGGGGCACGGATGTCTATACGGCCGATTCCTCGATCTGCCGCGCCGCGCTCCACGCCGGCATGGTCGCCCGCAATGGCGGCCGCGTTTCCGTGGTGCCGGAGGCCGGTCGCAACGCCTATCCCGGCGTGACCCGCAACGGGGTCTCCTCCAACAATTTCGGCGGCTATGGCGCGAGCTTCCGCTTCGCGGGCGAGCCGGTGGTCCGCGCGGCACCTGTCCGGGCGCCGAGCGCTGCTCCGGTGCAGCAGAACATCACCGCCGGCCTGCGCGAGCGCGGTCAGGTCGATCTCTACATCCAGTTCCGCCTCAACTCGGCCGAGCTGGAACTGTCCGCGGCCGCCTCCCTGCAGGAGCTGGCCAATGTCCTGAAGAACGATCCCGCGTTGCGGCTGGGTCTGGTCGGCCACACCGACGCGACGGGATCCCCGCAGCACAACCTGACCCTGTCGCTGCGCCGCGCCGAGTCGGTCCGCAACTGGCTGATGTCGCAGGGCATCTCGCCGGCCCGGGTTCAGGTCGACGGGCGCGGCCCGAACGAGCCCCTCGCGGACAATGCCACGGAGTTCGGCCGCGCGGCGAACCGCCGCGTTCAGGCTCTCAGGCTGTAGCGCCCGTCGGCATCACTTAACCACCTGGCGGAAGGGTGCAGCCGCGCTGCTCCCTTCCCTGCCTGCCGTGCTAGGATCGCCGCTGAATCGAATCGAGCGGAGGCCCGCATGGCGCTCAAGGTCGAACTGAAGCCCGGCGAGAAATTCATCCTCGGCGACAGCGTCATCGTCAACGATGATCAGCGCACCCGGCTCACCATCGAGGGAGAGGCGCCGATCCTGCGCGAGAAGGACGTGATGACGGTCGAGGCCGCCGACACGCCCTGCAAGAAGATCTACCTGATCGTCCAGCTCATGTACCTGTCCCGCGAGCCTGCGGCGCACCACAAGATGTATTTCGACCTGGTCAACGACGTGGTGAAGGCTGCGCCCTCAACACTTCGCTTTGTCGACGAGATCAACAATTACATATTAACCGGTTCCCTCTACAAAGCCCTGAAGGCCACCAAGGGCCTCATCGAGTACGAAGGGACTCTGTTGGGTCATGCATCACGGGGCAGCAGCGTACGCGTCGACGGCTAGGGTCACCGCAACGGCCAGTCCGCGCGAGCTGGAAGCCAGCCTGTTGCTCAAGGCGGCCGCCAAGATCCAGTCGGTCAAGGACCAGTGGCCGCAGAAGGCCGGCGAGCTCGGCGCGGCGCTGGCCTATAACCGCAAGCTCTGGACCATCCTGTCGACCTCGGCGACCAAGCCGGACAATCCGCTGCCGCTGGCCATCAAGAACAACATCGCCAATCTCGGCCTGTTCATCTTCCAGCGCACGGTCGATATCGAGATCGAGCCCGCGCCGGAGAAGCTGGGCATTCTGGTGTCGATCAATTCGAATATCGCCGCTGGCCTCGCCGGCCGCGGCTGAGCGCAAGCCGGATCGCGCGGGGCGCGCCCTCCGGCGCGCCGACCCCGTCAGAGATATTTCAACAGCGACAGCTGCGACAGCATCGACGTCGTCTGGAAGCTCGCCTGCAGATTCGTCTGCATGGCGAGGATCTGCACCGCGACTTCGTTGTCATCGACGCCCTCGATGTCGGTCAGCAGACCGCCCAGCATGGCGGTGCTGTCGGTGTGCCGCTTCTTCGCGGAAGCCGCTCCGGTATTGGCCGCCGCGATCTCCACGCGGATCGACTCGACCGTCTGGGTTGCCTTCTCCATGCTGAGACCGGAGACGACACGTGGGGTCAGCGCCTGGTAGCGCTCCAGCGCGTTCGGATCGCTGGCGTCGAACCGCAGCGAGCCGGCCACCGCGAGATATTGCACAGTCGTCCGCAGCGCCTCCTCGTCGGCGCGCGCGCCGTATGAGACGGTCTGCGCGCTGTCGACCTCGGCGGAGGCGGTGAGGCGCGGATTGGTCGATTCCCGGTCGCCCTGATACCAGCGGACGGTGGTCGCATCGGCATTCTGCGGCGTGTCGTAGGCGACCGCGTCGGCCATGGTTCCGGAGACGCCAGCCACGAGGCGCTTCGGGACGCCGGTCTCGACCGGCGGCGGGCCGGCGAGCGCCGCCGGGTTGGTCTCGCCCTTGAAGAAGTCCTCGCCGGCCTTCACCGCGGAGGCGGCGGCCAGCTTGCCGCCGACCAGCTTGCCCAGCTGGGTGCCGAGCACTCCCCTCAGATTGTCCAGCGTCTCGGCCGATGTGGCGCCGATTCTGAACTCGTTCGACGCGACGACATCGGCGTCCGCGGCCGTCGCCGTCAGGCTGATCGTCTCGGTCGTGCCGTCCGGCAGGGTGAAATTGAACTTGAGCGACTGCCCGACCGAAGCATTGCCGGAGCCCGCCGCGATCGACACCGAGGCCGGCGGACCGGCCGTGGTGGTCGCCGCGATGCCGTCCACCGCGCCCGAAACCGTGCCGATCTTGAGGCCGAACGGATGCGCGCCATCCTCGGCGATCGTCACCGGCTGGACGCCGGAGGCCGAGACGGTGAGCCGCCCGGTCGCCGCTGGATTGCGCTCCGGCGACGCCGTGGCGACGCCGAGGTCGGCCTGCATGCGCTGGAGCAGCGTCGTGTTGAAGCCGTTCTTGGAGCCCTCGCCGTTGAGGAAGACCGAACTGTCGCGCACCGGCGGCGTCGCGGTCTTGCGACCTCCGAACACGTAGCGGCTGCCGTCATTGGCATTCAGCATCGACACGACGGCGTCGAGGCCGTCGGCCGCCGCCACCTGTCCGATGGTCCGGCCTGAGGACAGCGTGAACTCGTTCGGCTGCAGCGAGGTCTTGGCCGAGGCGGCGGTCTTCTGCACGCCGTTGAGCGAAGTTTCGATGATCGAAATGCGCGTGCTGACCAGCGAGATGTTCTGCTGCCACGAGCTGATCTGGCTCATGGAGGCGCGAAAAGCGAGCGCGAAGCCCCGGTCTGCGCCGAGGCCGCCATAGGTCTCCGACTTCTGGCCGGAGCCAAGCTGGCGCTGCAGGTCGGCGACCTGGTTCTTCATCCGGACGAAGTCGCTCGGACCCATTCCCGTCAGGATGCCGGAGGTGCGGATGGCCATGGCTTATCCTCACATCTGCCGCAGCATGTCGAACATCTCGCGCACCGCCGACATGACGCGCGCATTGGCGCCGTAGGAGGTCTGGAGCGTGATCAGCATCATCATTTCCTGATCGATATTGACCGCCGCCACGCTGTCGAACCGGGCCTGAAGCTGGGTCACGACGGCCTGCTGGCCTTCGGCGAGTTGCTTCGCGGTCGCGGCTTCGTTGGTCTGGTTGGTGATCACGGCGCGGGCATAGGACAGCACCGAGCCCTGCATCGGATTGGTCTCGGTGCCGAGCCCGCCGGCGGGCATGTAGTAGCGCCCGGCATGGGAGAGCGCGGTGGCCAGGAAGGACGGCCGGGTCGAATCCGACTCCAGCGTCGTGGAATTCATCTTCACCAGCGCGCTCGGATCGGCCTTCAGCGCACCATTGACGTCGATCCGCGCGGCGAGACCGGTGAACTGCGACCCCGAGCCGGTGATCCGGTCCGAATAGATGCCGCCGACCGCCGTATTGTCGACGAAGAAGGGCATGGCGGCGCCGCCGCCGGTCAGCGACTGCGCGGTGACGTTGGCGGCTGCGTTGTTGACGGTCGCGCCACCGGCCACGGTCGGGTCGGCGAGCAGCCGAAGGTTGCCGCCATTGACCGATACGCCGAAAGCGCCGGCCGGCGCGCCGGCGCTGGCAGCCCAGGTGTCGATCGCCGCCTGCATCTGGCTGGCATGACCAGCGGCTGACGAACCCGTCAGGCGGAACACGATGTCGTTCGGGTCGGCCGTCATGTCGTCCGACATCGGCACGGTCGTATCGTCGACCCGCTTGAAGGTGATCTTCTGGGTGACGCCGTTGGCGGTGAGCTGCAGCGTCACCGTATCGCCGTCGGCAAGGCCCGTGCCCAGCGCCATGTCGTAGCCGGTCGTCGGCCCGGGTCCGGCAACGGTCGCCGGAGTGGTCGTCGCCGAGCTTCCGAGCGCCTGCGCCAGGCCCGCGGCGATCTGATCGAGCTGCTCCTGGGCGGCCGGCAAGGCCTTGTCGCGCAGATCGATCAGCGCGGCGATCTTGCCGGACTTGAACACGCCGGCGGCGATCAGATCGACCTTGCCGGACGGTGTATCCGCCGTGATCGTGCCGACCGTCCGCTTCGCCGGATCCGCGTCATAGTGATTGGTCGGGCCGATGATGTCGCGGGCGTCGAAGCTCAGTTCCGGCTTGCTGGTGGAAAGCAGGACGAAACCGCTGCCGCCGTAGAGCTGCACGGCGCCGCGATCGTCATAGACCGAGCGGACATCGACATAGCTGCTGATCTCGGAAACGAGCTGGTCGCGCTGGTCGAGGAGGCCGACGCGCGACTCGTCGTCGAACGACACTTTCAGGCGGCCGTTGACCTTGGACAGGTCGGTCAGGAGGCTGTTGAGGCGCGATGTGGCGTCGGCCAGCCCCTTCTCGGCATCGAGGCGCATCGCCTGCGTCGAGGTCGACAGGCTGCGCAGCGTCTGGGCGACGACGGTGGCGGAGTTGATGACGCCGGAACGCGCCGTCTGGCTTTCCGGCGAGGTCAGCAACGTCTGGAACGACGACGAGAAATCGTTCAGCACGGTGTCGAGCGCGCGCGCCGAGCCCGGAGCGCCGAACATCTGGTCGAGGCGCGACAGGAACTGCGACCGCGTCGAGGCATAGCCCGCATTGGCCTGTTCGGTGACCAGCTGGCGCTGCACGAAAGCATCGTATTCGCGCCGGATCGACCCGACCGCGATACCCGAGATCTGGTCGCCGGCAAGCAGCTGGACCGGATCGATGCTCTTGCGCGTATAGGACGGGTTGCCGGCGTTCGAAATGTTCGCCGACGTCAGCGACGTGGCGATCGAGGTGAACCGAAGCCCCGACAGCGCATTGTTCAGAGCGCTAGTGAGCATGATCCGTCACTCCTTGACGAGGCTCATGATCCGCCTCAGCGGATCATGTTGATCGTTTCCTGCAGCATGGAATTGGACGTCGTGACGATCCGCGTATTGGCCGCATAGGCCTGCTGCGTGATGATCAGCTTGGTGAACTCCTCGGAGATGTCGACGTTCGACCCCTCGAGGCTCTGCGAGATGATCCGGCCCGGCGCGCCCATGATCGGCGGGCCGGAGCCCGACGTCTCCGCGAAGGCGCCGCCGTCGAGGCGCTTCAGCATGTTGTCGCCGTTGAACGAGGCGAGCGGGATCGAGAACAGGTCCACCGACTGGCCGTTGGAATAGTTGCCGCGCACGCGGCCGGCATCGGTGATGGTGACGTTCATCAGCTCGCCGACGGCGTAGCCGTTCTGGCCGATATCGGTGACCTGCACCGTGCCGTCGGCGCGCGCATATTGCGACAGGCCGCTGGTGCCGAGGTCGAGGGTCACGTTGCCGACGCTGGTGCCGTTGACGGTCAGGCCGGTGATGACGGGGTTGGTGGTCGGCGAGGTCAGCTGACCGGTCGGGCCGAAGGTGAAATCACCGCCGATCCGCGTCCAGGTTTCCGAGCCAGCGGCCGAGTTGGACTGGTAATAGGCGCTCCAGGTGTCGGAAACCGCCGGCGGACCGGCGGCGGCATTGGCCGTCTTCGCCCAGCGGACCTGGACGTTGGCCTGGTTGCCGAGCGCGTCGTAGACCGTCACCGAGCCGCCGGCGACCGAGGTCGAGACGAAGGCGGACGAATTGGACGGACCGATCGTCGCCGAGCCGATCAGCGTGGACGCCATCAGCTCGCTGCCGGGCACGGTCGAGCTGGCATTCGCCGTGGCCGGCACGGTCGGCAGGCTGGCCCGGTAGTTGATCTGGGTGGAGGCGCGCGCGGGGATGACGTCGTTGGTCACCTGGATCGGCACGGGCGAGGAGCCGAGCGGGTTGCCCGTCGTCCGGTCCAGACGCAGGCCGCGCAGATAGTAGCCGGCACCGTTGACCATGTAGCCGTTGGCATCGATCGTGAAGTCGCCGCGCCGGGTGAAATTGTTGACGGCGCCGAAGCTCGGCTGACCGTCGACGAAGCCCTGCGGCTGCTGGACAATGAAGTAGCCGTCGCCGTTGACGGCGAGGTTCGTGGTGATCGAGGTCGCGGAAATCTGGCCCTGGATCGTGTTGGTCGCCCGCGACTGGCCGGTGACCGAGCCGGACAGTTCGCGCTTCGGCCCGGAATCGGGGATCAGATCGATGAAGCTGGTCTCGATCCGCTTGAAGGCGGTGGTCTGCGAGTTGGCGATGTTGCCGGAGATGTTCTCCAGGGCATAGGCCTGCGCCGAGAGGCCGCTGACCGCCGTGGTCATTGCGCCGAAGATACCCATGAACCCCTCCGCCGGCGTCTTGCCGGTACCCGATCACGATGGAGCGCCACCGCATTCGGTCCCATGCCTAGCAGCGGGCATGCCACAGTCGCTCGCCGGGCCAGGCCGTTATTTGTCAGAGGCTTAGGTGGTAAACAGATCGTTTCCGGTGGTCAGCGAGGCAGTATCGCCTGTGCCGATCGGCAGATTCTGCCGGGTGTTGCAGCCGCCCCTGCCGGCCCCTACCCTGCCGCCCACATGCGGGGCTCCTGTCCCGCCAACCGATCCATACGAGGAAATTCCATGGCGTCCGGACGTTTCGAGGGGACGAGCGGCTATGTCGCGACTGACGACCTGAAGGTTGCGGTCAATGCGGCGATCACGCTCCAGCGTCCGCTGCTGGTGAAGGGCGAGCCGGGCACCGGCAAGACCGTGCTCGCCATCGAGATCGCCAAGGCGATCGGCGCGCCGCTGATCGAGTGGCACGTCAAATCGACCACCAAGGCCCAGCAGGGCCTCTATGAATACGACGCGGTCTCGCGCCTGCGCGACAGCCAGCTCGGCGACGAGAAGGTCAAGGACATCGCCAACTACATCAAGCGCGGCAAGCTCTGGGAAGGTTTCACCGCGCCGCAGCGGCCCGTCCTGCTGATCGACGAGATCGACAAGGCCGACATCGAGTTCCCGAACGATCTCCTGCAGGAGCTCGATCGCATGGAGTTCTTCGTCTACGAGACGAGCGAGACGGTGAAGGCCGCCCAGCGCCCGATCGTCATCATCACCTCGAACAACGAGAAGGAACTGCCGGACGCCTTCCTGCGTCGCTGCTTCTTCCACTACATCAAGTTCCCGGACACCGAGACGATGAAGGCCATCGTCGATGTCCACTTTCCCGGCATCAAGCAGAAGCTGGTCGCCGAGGCCCTGCGCATCTTCTACGAAGTGCGCGAGGTGCCGGGCCTGAAGAAGAAGCCCTCGACCTCCGAACTGCTCGACTGGCTGAAGCTCTTGATGGTCGAGGACATCGACGGCGATACCTTGCGCGAGAAGGACCCGCGCAAGGCGATCCCGCCGCTGCATGGCGCGCTGCTCAAGAACGAGCAGGATGTGCACCTGTTCGAGCGGCTCGCCTTTCTCGCGCGCCGCGGTTGAGGGACGCCGCGCGCCGCACTATGTCTCGGCGACGGATTTCGCCTGACATGTCGCTAGGTGCCATGTTCCTGACCAACGGCCATTCCGCTTCGGCTGCCCGTGCCGCCCTTTTGGGCGGTGCCCTGCTTCTGGCCGGCTGTTCGGCCGGTCTCGATGCCTCCCCGCCCCTTCCCATGTCCGGCCCCGGCGCATCGGCATGGGCCATCGAGCAGCAGGTCGCCCGCTGCCGGGCGACCCAATCCGGCGGCGCACGCGCGGGGATGGCGGGTGGCGGTGGCCTGTTCGTGTTCGGCGGCGTCACGGCCGTATCGCGCACGGATTCGCCCGAGAGCTGCGGCCCGGTCCTGGCGCTAACCGACGAGGATGTCGGAGAAATCCGCACGCTGACGCAGGCAACCGCCGCGAGCGCGCGCGGCCTCGAGACGAACTGGCAGAGCCGCGCCGGCGCACGGCGGGAGATCGTGCTGTCGGTCTATCCGGCGGGAGCCAGCGCCGGTCGTCCGTGCCGGACGGTGTCCGCGACACTGACCGTCTTCGGCGATGCCGCGGGCGCTCTGCTCGGCGCACCGCCGGTCACCACGCTGGAGGAACAGCGCCTCTGCCGGGCGCAGAGCGGCGTCTGGGAGCCCAGCTGAGCCGCCTGCCGGAATCGGCGTTCCGCCGCAGGACCCGCCGAAACTTGCGGCGGCTTGAACCGCCGTCACGACCACGCCCCTCCCCTGGCACAACCGTTTGACAGCCGGCCTTCCGCTCAACCGCAACGAGACAGCTATACGCAACGGGTCGGATTGGGCATACTGACGCTACGGAAGGTAAGAGATCATGAGCAATACACTCGCGGTCCTTCTGGCAGTCGGCGGCGCCGGCATCGCGCTTCTTGCGGTGCTGTTCGGCAGCAGTTCGTCCGACGGCGACAGCTCCAGCAGCGACTCCTCCGACAGCAGTGACAGCGGCGGAGGTGGCGACGGCGGCGGTGGCGGCGATTAGCAGCCCGTCATGGCCCGCAGGCCGGCATTTTCGCCTGCCAGTCCGATTGCGGGATGACCTGCCTGAGATCGAGCCCGTCGGTGAGCGTGATGTAGGTCTCGCCGCGCGCCGGCTTGAGGAAACTCGACATCGGCACCGGCCCGGCGGGAATGGGCGCCGTCCGGCAGCCGCCGGAAACCTTGATCTCCATGCTGCCGCGAACCCGCGGCCCGCGCACCAGCGACTCCCTGACACGCTGCTGGATCGCGGCGATGCGCGGCACGTCGGCCGGCGCGACGCGCCACACGCTGAGCGCATGGCCGCGTCGCGCCTCGCTCGCGATGGCCACCCTGTCCTGCTCCTCCGTCGTCTCGACAAGAACGAAGCGGTCCTCGGTGGCAGGCTGCCCGGCTCCGGTTGTCCGGACGGTCATGACGGCATCGCCCGGGCGTATGCGCAACATGTCCGGGAGCCTCAGGCCGGCGCGCACCTCGTCCATGTCCATGGACACGAAGTCGAGCCGCATCAGCCTCGGCAGGCTGGTGATCGGGGTGGACAGACAGCCGCCGAGAAACAGGGCGGCGGCGATGACGGCCGAACGGCGAACGAGGCAGGCAGCGCGCATGGGGACCTTCCATTTGACGACAATGATTTATTGTTTTACGATATTTTCTTACTGAGTCAAACGGAGATGCCCTTGTGACGCACATTGTCGATCGACGCCCCGCCGGAGTGGATGCGCGTCACTCCAGACTTGCCGCCTGGATGTCCGGGATAACGCTGGCGGGCATCGTGGCGGCCGTGGCCGGCACCTTCTGGGTGTGGACCGACAAGCAGCTGATCGCCTCGCTGCTTGCCCCGCACTTCGGTCTCGCCGGGCACCCGATCACCATCACTCCCATGGTGCAGCTTTCTGGCCTCGCACTGTCGGCGCCGCCCGTCGCGCTGCTTGTCTACCTGTTGCTGCAGGCGCGCGCGGTGTTCGAGGGTTTCGCGACCGGCCAGCGCTTCACCGACCTCGTCGCCATCCGCGTCGCACGGATCGGCTGGATTCTGATCGCCAAGGGCGTGCTGATGCCGCTATGGCGGGCGGCCGCGGGCGTGATCCTGACTCTGGCCAATCCCTCCGGCCAGAAGATCCTGGCGATCACGATCGGCCTCGACGACGTCCTCTGGGGCATCGTTGGCGCGCTGCTCGTCGCCATCGGCTGGACGCTGCGCGAGGGGGCCCGAATCGCCGAGGAGAATGCGAGCTTCATCTGATGCCGATCCTGATGAACCTCGATGTGATGCTGGCGCGCCGCAAGATGCGGTCGAAGGAGCTCGCCGCCCATGTCGGCATCACCGAAGCCAATCTGTCGCTGCTGAAATCCGGCAAGGTGAAGGGCGTCCGTTTCGACACGTTGGACGCCATCTGCGAAGCGCTCGGCTGCCAGCCGGGCGACCTTCTGGAGCATGTCGCCGACGGCGATCCGCGCCTCGATCCGCACTCCCGGGAGTGACCGTCGAATCCCGCACCGTGACGAGGGATCAGTGCCCTCGTCACGGCCTCCAACAGTTCCGCTTTGCCAAACAGCAACAAAACGCCTATGATTGCCACATGAGGACCGTGCTCAGCGCCTTCGCATTTCTGGCAATCCTCGTCTCGCTGCCCCTGTCGTGGTGGCTTCTTCACCGTCAGGACAGGTCGCCCACGCGGGATCGGGTCATTGCGGACCCCAGTGGCAGCCTCTTCCTCGCGGCCGGCATCGGCCATGTCTCGACCGGGGGTGGCGCGGGCGCCGATTGCGGCGCCGCGGGCGCCGACTGCGGCGGCGGCAGCGCGGGCGACGGCGGCTGATCCGCCGAAGGGCGGGATGACGGAGCGCCGACGAGCGCCTACACTCGCTTCATGTTCATCAATTTCTTCCACGACCTAAAGAAGGCGGGCGTGCCGGTGACGGTGCGCGAATATCTGACGCTGATGGAGGCGCTCGACGCCGATATCATCGAGCGTTCGCCGACCGACTTCTACTACCTCTCGCGCTCCGCGCTGGTGAAGGACGAGCGCAATATCGACAAGTTCGACAAGGTGTTCGGCGCGACCTTCAAGGGATTGGAGAGCCTCGCGGAGGGCATCGAGGTCAATGTTCCCGAGGAATGGCTGAGGAAGCTCACCGAGAAATTCCTCACCGAGGAGGAAAAGGCCCAGATCGAGGCCCTCGGCGGCTGGGACAAGCTGATGGAGACGCTGAAGAAGCGTCTCGAGGAGCAGAAGGGTCGCCATCAGGGCGGCAACAAGTGGATCGGAACGGGTGGCACCTCGCCCTTCGGCGCCTATGGCTACAACCCCGAGGGCGTCCGCATCGGTCAGGACGGCAACCGCAATTTCCGCGCGGTGAAGGTCTGGGACAAGCGCGAGTTCAAGGACTACGACGACACGGTCGAGCTCGGCACGCGCAACATCAAGATCGCGCTGCGCCGGCTGCGCAAGTTCGCCCGCACCGGCTCTCCCGACGAACTCGACCTCGACGGCACGATCCGCGAGACCGCGCGCCACGGCTTCCTCGACGTGCAGATGCGGCCCGAGCGGCGCAATGCCATCAAGGTGCTGATCTTCTTCGACGTCGGCGGCTCCATGGACTGGCACATCCAGCTCTGCGAGGAGCTGTTCTCGGCCGCCAAGGCCGAATTCAAGCACATGGAATATTTCTACTTCCACAACTGCCTCTACGAGAAGGTGTGGAAGAAGAACGTCCGCCGCTTCGACGAGACCCAGCCGACCTGGGATGTGCTGCACAAATACGGCAACGACTACAAGGTGATCTTCGTCGGCGACGCCTCCATGTCACCCTATGAGATCGCCCAGCCCGGCGGCTCGGTCGAGCATTTCAACGAGGAAGCCGGCGTCGTCTGGATGAAGCGCATCGCCGGCATCTACTCGTCCATGGTCTGGCTGAACCCGGTGAAGGAGAAGCACTGGGACTACACGCATTCCATCGGCATGATGCGCGACATCATGGAGCAGCGCATGTTCCCGCTGACGCTGGACGGACTCGACAAGGCGATGAAGGAACTGGTGCGGTAGCAGGCCCCGGCCCGAATGCCGGACCCGCGACACAGAGATTAGCGGCGAGTGCAAACCGTGCTGAGCGTGGGTTCCCCTGTCTTCTCTTTATAGACAAGCCGCGCAACGCGGCTGGACGGGTTCACGATCGTCACCGAAGCCGCAAGAAAGCCTCTGGGCGCCAGCCGCGCGGCCGGGTCGGCCTGATCGCCCGGCTGCAGAGCCCCCGAAGCCAGCGCCTGCGCCTCCTGCGGATTGGTGAACATGCAGATCAGTTGATCGGCATTGGTTCCCTCGCCGCGCGCCACGCAAGCCGACATGAGCGCGGTTGTATAACTCAGAACGCATTTTGCATTCGGCACGCTGGAATCCATCGTGCAGGTGGAGACCGAACTGCCGTCCCTGAAGAGTTGGCAGTCGAAAACCGCCGCAGAAGCGGCCGACACCAGGAGAGGAGCAATGACTACGCTCAGCCAAACCGATCTCATCGTGGTCTCCGGCCCTAGATAGAAGGGCGACACTACCGATTTCAATCTATGCGCGCATTCGGTCGACTACATATCGACGCGGCTATCGACAAGTGTCCGCTGCGGCGATACCGAGCGGACCATCAGCTTCCCTTCACCCCTGTTTCGGGTTCGCTCGACGGCATGACCCATTCCACCCCCGACGCCCTCTGGCGCGACCATGACGGCCGACCGATCTTCCGCCACCGTCCCAAGCTGGTCGGCCGCGAGATCGTCTTCACGCTGGAGGAGCGCGACCTCGCCTGGACCGACGGACGCCTCTCCGGCAAGGTTCCGCTGCATCAGATCGACTATGTCCGCCTCACCTTTCGCCCGTCCAATCTCTATCTGAAGCGCTATCGCTTCGAGCTGCGCCAGCGGCTCGGCCGGCGCATCTGGTTCTCGAACGTCTCGTGGCGCAACATGATCGAGGTGGAGGCGCACGACGACGCCTACTCCGCCTTCGTGCGCGAGGTGCTGGCCGCGGTCGCGGCTGCTTCGCCCAAGGCGCGGTTCCTCGCCGGCGAGCCGCTGTGGCGCTACATCGCCATGGTGGGGGCCAGCAGCGGCCTTGGCCTGTCCCTCGCCTATCTCGCCTTCAACGCCCTGACCACGGTCAATTGGGGCCTGATCGGTCTCGTTGCCTTCATCGGCGGCTATGCCGTCTGGCAGATGTCGCTGTGGCTGAGGAAAAATCCGCCCGCGGAGTTCAGCCCGCTGACGCCGCCGGAAGCGCTGCTTCCGGAGCCAGCTACGCCGCCGGCTTCTCCTCGCGGATGACGAGTACGGAACAGTTCGCATGGCGCACCACATGCGTCGCCGTCGAACCGATCAGATAGGTCGCAAGGCCCGGCCGGTGCGAGGCCATGACGATCAGGTCGGCTCCGGAATCCTTCGCCTCCTCCAGGATTTCGTTGGCGGCGCGGCCATGCCGGACACGGATCTGGACGCGCCCCTCTGGCAAGCCGAGGGCGCGGCCGATCGCTTCCATCGCTTCCTGCGTCTCCGACGCCTGCCGCGCGACGACATCGGCCGGCAGGTAGTGATCGACCGCCGCGTGCGGCGCGGGAATGACCGTGACCAGCGTGACCAGTGCCCCGGCTTCCCCCATCTGGCGGGCCGCCGTCACGGCCTTCTGCTCGAAGCCGAGTTCGCTCGGGTCGACCGGGCAGAGAATGGACGCGAACATGGCTGCTCCTCTTTGGCCGTAGCGGCGCACCTCGTCCCACGCGGTTCCGGCGCGCGGGCGGGCAAGATCGGCCGGAAAGGAATGGCCGAGCCGCTTTCGATCATCGTCGCAGGCCCGGCATTTCCGGCATTGAGCCACGTCAAGCCGGCGAACGGGCGTCCTCGCTCTGCCGCGTCAGCGTGATGGCGTCGCCGACGAGGTCGCGCACATCCGGCCGCGGCGCGCCGATATAGGGCAGCGGCCGCGTCACGGCGATGGCGGTAATGCCAAGCCGCGCCGTGAGCAGGCCGTTCAGCACGCCCTCCCCGAGCTTCGCGGAGAGCTTGGCCGCGAGGCCATGGCCGACCAGCTGATCGAGGATCGTGTCGCCCGCCGCCATGCCGCCGGTCAGCGCCATATGGGCGAGCACGTGGCGCACCAGCTTGAACAGGCCGAACGTTCCCGGCCTGCCACCATAAAGCTCTGCGATGCGCCGGATGAGTTGCATCGCCGTGCCGAAGACCACCGCAAGATCGAGCGCGGCGCGCGGCGAGATGGCGGTGACCACCGAAACGCGTCGCGCCGCTTCGGCAACGAGGCGCGTCGCCTCGCGGTCCAGCGGTTCGATGATCTCGCGCTCGACGATGCGCAGGCGTTGCAGGCCATCGATCACGCCGTCGGCGAAGGCGAGCGCCACGGCCGCCCTGCCCTTCGCGGTGCGGGCATTGCCGGCCATCGCCGTCACGATGTCGGCGGCGACAGCGGCCGCCGCCCGGTCGTCCTTCTCGCCAAGCGCCCTGCCGGCGCGCTGGCGCAAGTCGTCGAGCCGCCGCAAACGGCGCAGCGCCAGCATCTCCCGCCCCGCGAGGACGAGCCCCGCCAGCAGGAACAGCGCGACGGCGGCAACCCCGATCCAGCCGAGCCATTCGGCCCGCACGAAGAGATCGTCGACCAGCCGCGACACCGCCATGCCGAAGGCCAGCGAAACGATGCCGCCGAGCCCGGTCCAGAACAGCTTCACCCAGAAACCGGTCTTCGGCGGCGGGCCGGGCGGCGCAAGCTGCGCCTCGGCAGACGGGCCGGAGTGCACTGGCACCGGCGCATCGCTCGGCGGAGCGATCTCGACATCCTCGGCGTCGAGGCGGAAGGCCTGCGGGCGCTGCGGCGAATTTCTGGTCATGCGAGGCGGTCCCCGATCAGGAACTCCACGGCGCGGTCGAGGCGGATATGCGGCAAGGGCTGCGACGGGTCGGCCTTCGGCGGCAGGAAGCGCACGAAGCGGTAGTCATCGCCCCGGAACGCATCGGGTCCGGCGAAGAGCCCGGTCGGGTCGGCCGGCAGCTCACCCGGAAAGACGGCGACCTCGGACGCCCCGTCGAAGGTCTCCCCGCCGGTCGCCTCGCCCGGCATGGGTGTGCCGACGATGCAGGACAGCGGCCGGCCAAGCCGCGTGACCGTGGTCTCGCGCGTCGCCCGCAGCGAGGCAAGAGCCACCGCATCCACCCGCGCGCCCGCGAACTCGGCGCGCCTGATCGCCCTGTCGGTCAATCGCTTCAGCAGCCCTTCCAGCCGGTCGTGGCTGGTCTGGTGCAGATGATCGGCCTTGGTGGCAGCGAACAGGATGCGGTCGATCCGCCGCGACAGCATGGCGGAGAGGATCGAATTCGCGCCCGGTCGGAAGGCGGTCAGCACATCGGCCAGCGCGATTTCGAGGTCGGCAAGCGCCGCCGGCCCGGCATTCAGCGCCGCCAGCGCGTCGACCAGCACGATCTGCCGGTCCAGCGTCGCGAAATGACTGGTGTAGAACGGCATGACGACGAGGCGCTTGTAGCTCTCGAACCGCTTCTCCATCAGCGCCGCGAGGCTGTCGCCGGCGGGCTCCCGGCCTTCGAGGTCGAGCGGCGCGAAGGTCAGGGCGGGCGAACCCTCCATCTCGCCCGGCAGCAGGAAACGGCCCGGCGGCAGGGTCGAGAGCGAGACGCGCTCGTCGCGGCAGGACCTGAGGTAGGCGGTGAACAGCTCGGACAGCCTGCGCGCATCGCTCTCCGACGCCTTGTCGAAGGGCTGCGCGGCCGTCGTCGCGGCCAGCCATTGCGCCGCCAGCGCCGCGCGCGGCGGCCGGCGCGCCGCCTCGATGGCGAGGCGCGACCACTCGGCATAGCTCTGCGCCAGCAGCGGCAGGTCCAGGAGCCACTCGCCGGGATAGTCGACAATGTCGAGCGTCAGCGTCTTCTCGGAGCCGCGCATGATCCCGGCATTGGAGGCGAAATCGATGGCAAGGCGGATTTCGCTGATTCGCTTGGTGCCTTCGGGCCATTGCCGGCGGGCGGTCAGCGTCTCCAGATGGTCCTCATAGGGAAAGCGCGGCACGCCGTCGTCCGGCTGCGGCTCCAGGCGCACCCGCGCGATACGCCCCTGGGCCTGTGCCTCGAAAACCGGCCAGCGCGCGGCCGTCAGCAGGCCATGAACCAGCGCCGTGATGAACACGGTCTTGCCCGAGCGCGACAGGCCGGTCACGCCGAGCCGGAGCGTCGGGCTTACCCAGTCGGTCGCATAGGCCGCGATGGAATTGGCCGCGAGCCGGGTCTCGTTCCACCAGCCGGTCCAGACCATCTATTCGGCTTCCGGGTCCAGATCGCACGGCGCGACGAAGGCGACGAGCGTGCCACAGCCGCGCGCCAGCTGCGTCCAGCGGTCGATCGCGCAGTCGATGACGGCGAGGCCGCCGGTCGGATATTTGCGCGACAGCCGCTGGCGCAGGTCCGCCTGCCCCTCTGCGATCAGATCGTAGGCCAGGGCCTCGATGCCGGGATTGTGGCCGACGAGCAGCAGGGTCCGCACCTCGTCGCTCGTCTCGCGGATGACATTGGCGAGAACGTGAGGCGCAGCCTCGTAGATGCGCGGCTCCGGCGTCGCCGGCGGGAACCGGATCAGGCCGGCGCTGGCCAGCGCCCATGTCTCCACCGTCCGCTGCGCCGTCGACACCAGCACCTTGTCCGGCACGAAGTCCCGCTCGATGAGCACGCGGCCCATCAGCGGCGCGGCGCGGCGGCCTCGCTTGGCCAGCGGCCGGTCGCGATCGACCATGCCGTTCGGCCAGTCCGACTTGGTGTGGCGCAGCAGGATCAGCCGGCGCATGGTCACTCCCGTTCGTCTCTCATGTGAGCGAAGCGCCCCCGCGAAGCAAGGCCGCAAGGCTCCCGACAGATCAGGAGGCCCGCCGTTCCGACAGGATGAGATAGAGACCGCTCGCCACGATGACAGCCGCGCCCAGCACCACATGCGGCCCTGGCACCACCGAAAAGACGAACCAGCCGGCCGCCACCGACCAGAGCAACTGGGAATATTGCACCGGCGCCGTCACCGAGGCGGAGGCGAAGCGGAAGGCGGTCATCATGAAGAACTGCGCGATCAGCTGGATCGCCGCGACCAGCGCGATCATCGCCACAAGCCGACCCGATACGGGCTGCCAGCCGGGATAGGCGAAGGCCCCGGCGATGCAGCAGATGAACAGGTTGAAGTAGAACAGCACCGACAAAGTGCCCTCGGTGCGGCCGAGATTGCGCATCGCGACCATGGCCGAGCCCCATGTCGCGGCCGACAGCACCGCCAGCAGCGCCGCGACGGAAACGCCGGCCGGTCCCGGCCGGATGATGATGACAGCACCGACGAAGCCGATGATGACCGCGATCCAGCGATTGGGCGTCACCGGCTCGCGCAGCACGATGCCTGACAGAGCCACGACGAAGAAGGGCGTGACGAACAGGATGGCGGTGGCCACCGGCAGGTCGAGTTCGCGCAGCGCCTCGAAATAGCTGACGATGGACACGGCCGACAGGCACGCGCGCATCAGATGGGCGCCCGGACGGCGCGTCAGGATGCTTCCCGTTCCGCGAAACGCCTGCGCGGCGACGAAGGGCAACAGCAGCAGAATGCCGAAACCCGAGCGTATCGTCATGATCTGCCAGCTCGGCAGGTCAGCGACGATGATCTTGAGGATCACGTCGTTGGCCGAGATGAAGGTGAAGCAGACGAACTGACTGGCAATGGCGGCGAGCGGGCGCTCGGCCGTCTGAGGGGGCATGGCGCTGTTCTCTCCGCGCGTTGCCTCCCGGTTTAGGGTCTCCCGCGCGGAAGCCAAGGGCCGTCAGGGCATGGTGGCCGTGCGCGTACAGGCCATATGGCGGTCATGTTGGAGACGGCGCGCTAAGCGCCGCCTCATCGAGCGTCCGAAGGCCTCAGCCCTGTCGCTCCGGCGTCGTCACCGTCAGGCCTTCCATGGCGTCGGTGATCTTGATCTGGCAGGACAGGCGCGACGTCGGCTTCACCTCGAAGGCGAAGTCCAGCATGTCCTCTTCCATGTGCGAGGGCTCGCCGACCGTCGGCATCCAGCTCTCGTCGACATAGACGTGACATGTGGCGCAGGCGCAGGCCCCGCCGCATTCGGCGACGATGCCGGGAATGCCGTTCTTGATGGCGACTTCCATCACCGTTGCGCCAGTATCGGCCGAAACGGTGCGCTTTTCGCCGGTATGGTCGACAAAGGTGATCTGAGGCATGGGTCGGAGGCCTTGCTGTCTGCGCCGTGCTGGCTTGTGTCGTGAGCGCCGCCTTGCCGGCCTCGGCTGGCGCCGCTCCCGACAAAACGAAACCGCCGCTCGGCTAGTTTGCGGCGGTTCCAAACGATGCGGCTCACATAGCGAAAGCCGTGCCGGCACGCCAGAGGCGTGCCCGAATGACAGCTATTTCGGCCCGAACGCGCCGATCAGGCGGCCTTCAGGATGTCGGCGATGAAGGCATTGGCCTGCCGGACCGCATCTTCCAGCCGGCCAAGATCGTCCCAGGCCTTCGAGGAGAGATGATCGACCTGGTCGCACTCGACCGTCTCGGCCGCGGACGCCACCTGGAAGGCACCGATGCCCAGCGCCGAGCCCTTCAGCGTATGGGCCGCCTCCGCCCAGCTCTTGGCGGTGGTCGCGCCGCGCAGCCGCTCGATCATCGCCTGCGACTGCCGCTCGAACAGCACCAGCACCTCGCGCTCCAGTGCATGATCGCCGAAGGTCTGGCGGGAGAGATGGGTCAGGTCCACGGGCTTGCCGTTGCCGCCACCCGGAAAGTCGTCGCTCATCATGCGTGCCATGGTCATCGTGTCCCCGTTTTTTGACGCGGCCTTTCTGGCCTTGAGGAGGTTGTCCCTCTCTCCCCGATGCGACGGATGATCGGCGTCATCCCGGCAATGACGGGTTAAAATCGGGGTGTGGGAGCGCGGAAATGCCCGGCGCGGTTGACCGCAGGTAAATGTCAGCGGGGCGCGGCCGGCCGCCCGATCACCCGGTACCCCTCGGTCGTCAGCTTGCACACGAGCCAGTCCGGCTTGACCGGATTGGCAAACCAGGGCTCGGCCCAGCCAGCCTCGATGCAGGCCCTGATCGTCGCGCTCGGAATCTCACGGCCCTGCCGGTCGAACAGGGGGAGTTTTCCACCGGGCTGGTCCGCGCCACGAGTGAGCCAGCGGCGCTGCGCATCGGTAGGCGGAGAGTGAGGTGACGCAGCGCCCTTCGCCGTTCCGCCGTCTCTGATGCCGTCTTTCCGCGTGGACATGGTTACTCATCCGTTAACGATGATTCGGAAACTGCGGCGACTGCTGGTTTCTTTCCTAAGGACCGACCGGTAGATTACACATTGCGGCGGACCGTTGTCTGCCATCCGTGGCGTTTGCGTCCAAGAGGCACTTGGGGCGCGCGTGCCTGGGTGGGTGATGCCTGTCTGCGTGAGTTGAGGATGCGGGCGACACCATGGCGAACACTCCGAAGAAGGCTCAGGATCCGGCCGAAGCGGCTCTCGCCGCCATCCAGGATGCCCTGAATCTCGCCAACGAGGACCAGGGCAAGGCCGGGCGTGCGAATGCCCAGGCATCGGCGCCCTCGCCCGACGTCAGGGTCGACGACGACCTGTTTTCCGACACCCGCCGCTCCGATCAGGTCGTCGCGCCCAGCCAGCCGGCCGCCAACGACGATCGCCGCGACATCGCCCAATTGCTCGAGAGCCTCACGCGCAAGCCCTCCGCGACGCCGCTCTGGACCGCCCTGTTCCTCTCCATCGCCTGGGTCGGCGCCGGCCTGTTCGTCGGCTCGCGCATGTTCGCCGGCCAGATGCCGGACCTGCTCGCCCCCTCCACCCTCACCTTCGCCGCCGTCGTCTTCCTGCCCGTCCTGTTCTTCTTCGTCATGGGCGCGCTGATCCGCCGCTCGCAGGAAATGCGCCTCGTCGCCCAGGCCATGAGCCAGGTCGCGGTACGTCTCGCCGAGCCCGAGGCCATGGCGCGCGAGAGCGTCGTCTCGGTCGGCCAGGCCATCCGCCGCGAGGTCGCGGCCATGGGCGACGGCGTCGAGCGCGCGCTCGCCCGCGCGGGCGAGCTTGAATCCCTCGTCCACAACGAGGTCGCCTCGCTGGAGCGCGCCTACAGCGACAGCGAGCTGCGCGTGCGCGCGCTGATCGAGGAGCTGGTCACCCAGCGCGAGGCCATCGTCTCCAATGCCGACCGCGTCCGCGGCGCCATTACCGGCGTCCACGAGCAGCTCGCCGGCCAGATCGCCGATGCCGGCGACCAGCTGACCCGCCGCATCGACGAATCCGGCATGCGCGTCACCGGCTCGCTCGGCGAGAAGGCGGAAGCCATCACGCTGGCGCTCGGCCGCGCCGGCGACACGATGATCGACCAGATCCAGCGTCGCGGCTCCGACATCGTCGACCGCCTCGCCTCGACCAGCGACGAGGTGACCCGCGCCCTGTCGACCACCGGCGACCGCGTCACCTCGGTGCTGACCGACACCGGCAACATCGTCACCGTCACGATGGCCGATACCGGCACCACCATGGCGGCCAAGCTCTCCGAGACCGGCACGGCCATGACCAACCATCTCGCCGCGACCAGCGCCGAGATCACCCATGCCATCGCCAGCCGCGCCGACGACGTCTCCTCGCGCCTGAAGGAAACCGGCGAGAATCTCGTCGCCGAACTGTCCATGCGCTCGGGCGAGGTCTCTTCCACGCTCCGCGAGACCGGCGAGGCGCTGATCGGCGAACTCGCGACCCGCGGCGGCGAAGTCTCCTCGACCCTCAAGATTACCGGCGAAGCGCTGATCGGCGAGCTGTCCGAGCGCGGCGGCTATGTCTCCGCGACCCTCAAGGACACCGGCGAGGCGCTGATCTCCGAACTGTCGTCGCGCGGCGACTACGTCTCCTCCACCCTCAAGGAAACCGGCGAGAACCTCATCACCGAGCTCTCGACGCGCGGCCACTACGTGTCGTCCACGCTGCGCGAGACCGGCGAGAACCTGATCTCCGAACTGTCCTCGCGCGGCGGCGAGGTCACCTCGACCCTGCGCGAAACGGGCGAAGCCTTCGTCACCGAGCTGTCGACGCGCGGCAACGAGGTCACGAGCCGCCTGAAGGACACCGGCGAGAGCCTCGTCTACGAACTCTCGACCCGTGGCGGCGAGGTCAATTCGCAGCTGAAATCGACCGCCGAGACGCTGGTCTATGAGCTTTCCACCCGCGGCGGCGAGGTCACCTCGACGCTCCGCGAGACGGGCGAGGCCTTCGTGTCCGAACTGTCGCTGCGCGGCAACGAGGTCACGTCGCGCCTGCGCGACACCGGCGAGCGTCTCGTCGGCGAACTGACCGAGCGCGGCTCGGAAGTCGCGTCCAAGCTGGACACGACCGGCAGCTACGTCGCCGAGACCATCACCGTGCGCGGCGGCGCCCTTGCCGATCGCATCGCCGAGACCGGCGACAAGCTGCACCAGACCGTCACCACCCACGGCGACGAGCTGGACAAGCGCCTCGCCGTCACCGGCCAGCTCATCGCCGAGGCGATCACCCAGCGCACCGCCGAGGCCAAGGGCGCCATCGGCGATGTCGGCATCCAGGTGGTCGAGAGTCTCACGGAGAAGGCGCAGGACGTGCAACTCGCCCTGCACCGCGCCTCCGAGACGGTCACGACAGCCATTTCCGAACGCACCGCCAACCTGCGGCAGGAGATCGAACTGGCCGGTACCGACGTGCTTGCGAGCTTCGCCTCGCAGGGCACCGACCTCACCCAGCGCATCGGCCATATCGGCGCCGAGGTCACCAATGCCCTCTCCGCGCGCGGCGAATTCGTCACCCAGCGCATGGAAGAGACGGCGGCGCAGATCTCCGGCGCCGTCGCCGACCACGGCGAGGCCATCGTCACCCGCATCGCGCAGAACGTCATCCAGCTGGACGATGCCATCAACCGCCACACCTCCGGTTTCGAGGCGCGCGTCGCCCAGCACACCGGCGCGCTGGAAGATGCGTTCAGCCGCTATGCCTCGGGCTTCGACACCAGCGCCGCGCACCACACGGCCCATATCGAGGACGTGTTCACGCGCCACACCGCCGATTTCGTCACGCGCCTCGGCAACCACACGGCGCGGATCGACGAGACGCTGACGCGCCACACCGGCAGCCTCGACGGTCGCATCGGCCAGCATGCCTCCGTCATCGAGGAGAGCCTGTCGCGCCACGCCGCGGCCTTCGAGGATGTCTTCGGCCGCCATGCTGGCGACATCGACGGGCGCGTCGGCCAGCACGCCTCCGCCATCGAGGAAAGCCTGTCGCGCCATGCGACGGCCTTCGAGGACACGTTCAGCCGCAACGCCGGCACTCTCGAAGGGCGCATCGGCCAGCACGCCTCGGCCATCGACGAGACGCTGTCGCGCCACGCGAACCTGTTCGAGGACACGCTCAGCCGCCACACCGGCAATCTCGACGGCCGCATCGGCCAGCACGCCTCCTCCATCGAGGAGAACCTCGCGCGCTACGCATCGAACTTCGACGAGGCTTTCGGCCGCCACACGACTGCGTTCGAGGGCCGTGTCGCCCACTACGCGACCGGCATGGAGGACGCCGTCTCCCGCCACGCCCTCAATCTCGAGGATGCGGTGGGCCGCCTGTCGGCCGATTTCGAGGCCCGCGTCGGCGGCCATGCGACGACCATGACCGAGTCCGTCGCCAACCATGCCGCCCTGCTCGACCACAAGCTGACCGGCCATATCGCCGCCCTCGACCAGACGATCTCGGGCAAGGGCACCGCCCTCGCCGACCGGATCGCCGGCGATGCCCGCGAGTTCGCCGATCGCGTCGCCCAGCAGTCGACGGAGATCACCGAGGCCCTCGACGGCCGCCTCGCCCGCATCGACCAGGCGCTGGACACCCGCGCGCAGGCGTTCAACGCCACGCTCGCCAGCCGCACGCTGGAACTCGCCCAGGTTCTGGGCGAAGGCGGCAAGGCGGTGACCGAAGCTCTGGAGAACAAGTCGGCGGAGATCACCTTCAACCTCACCGCCAAGTCGGACGAGATCACGTCGACGCTGGCCTCGAAGTCGGACGAGATCGCCAACACGCTGGCGACCCGCTCCGGCGAGATCACCTCGACGCTCGCCAGCCGCTCGGACGAGATCGCCTCCAACCTGACCACCAAGTCGGACGAGCTGGCACGCCTGCTCAACGACAAGTCGGACCAGATCGTCTACAATCTGACGTCCCGTTCCGAGGAAATGGCCCGCGACCTCGCGACCAAGTCGGACCAGATCGCGCAGAACCTGGCGACCACGTCGGCGGACATCGCGCAGAACCTTGCCGCCCGCTCCGAGGACATCACCCGCGTCCTGTCCGACAAGTCGGCGGACGTGACCTACACGCTGGCGGTCAAGTCCGGCGAGATCACCCGCCTGCTCACTGACAAGTCCGACGAGGTGGCCTATTCGCTGACCGCCAAGTCGGAGGAGATCACCCGCCTTCTGTCCGACAAGTCCGACGAGGTGACCTACACCCTCACCTCCAAGGCGGACGTCATCACCACCACGCTGTCGGAGAAGGCCGACGAGATCAACCGGACGCTGGGCGGCCGGGCGATCGAGGTCGCGGAGACGCTGGACACCCGCGTCGCCCGCTTCGAGGAGGTCGTGGTCGGCCGCCTCGAGACTGTCTCGCAGTCGCTTGACGCACGCGGATCGCATATCGCCGAGACGCTCACCGACAAGGTCGAGGCCGTCACCGCGACGCTGCGCGCCAATGCCGACGAGGTCGAGCGCACGCTCTCGACCATTTCGACCGACATCACGCAGGGCCTCTCGACCCGCGTCAACGAGATCAACGCGGTGCTGGGTGCCCGCTCGGCCGAGCTCGCCTCGCTGCTCGACGATCGCGGCAGCAACCTCGTCGAACGGCTCGCCGAAAACGGCCTGCAGGTCACCGGCGAGGTCAGCCGCGTTGGCGATCTCGTGGTCCGCACGCTGGAGAACCGCGGCAACGCCATCTCCGAGATCATCGGCCAGAAGGGCGCGGAGATCACCCGCACTCTGTCGCAGACCGGCGTCGACGTGACGCGCGGCATCGCCGACTCCTCCGAGCAGGCCACGCGCCTGCTGGCGGAGAGTTCGGAGAGCTTCCGCGCCAATGTCGAGACCGGCGCGCGCGAATCCGTACTCGCCCTCACCTCGACCAACGAGCAGCTGCGCGGCGAGATCAACGCCGTCATCTCGCGCCTCGGCGAGACCAACGGCTCGCTGCGCGAACTCGCCGGCCAGACCGAGACCAACCTCGCCGCCATCAACGACCAGCTCGGCGAGCGCATCGGCCAGTTCGCGGCCTCGGTCGAGACGGCCTCCTCGGCCGCCGAGACCTCGACGCGCGTGCTCAACAGCCAGGTCGGTCAGCTTTCGACGGTGGCGACCGCCGTGCTGCGCGACATCGGCTCGCTGGCCGAGCGCTTCGACAACCAGGCCCGGCTCCTCAGCGCCGCCGCCGAACAGGTCGAGGACATGCAGGGTCGCCTCGACGCCTCGCTCGACTCGCGCCGCGAAATCATCGAGGCGCTGGTCGGCCACCTCGCCTCCAAGACCGAGGACATGGACAATCTCGTCCGCTCGTTCACGGCCCTCCTCGACGACAATCTGGGCTCGGCCGAAAGCCGCGCCCGCGAGATCGGCCGCGTGCTGGTCGAATCGACCAACCAGACGACCCAGGCCATCTCCGAGCAGGCCGAGACCCTGCGCCTTGCCACCGGCAAGGAGCGCGAGCGCACGACCCACGCCATGCGCTCGGCCTACGAGCAGGCGACAGGCGAGATGAACGCGCTGTTCCGCGAGGCTGCGGAGCGGTTCGAGACGCTCACCTCCGGCATGAAGGCGATGACCTCCGAAATCCAGCGGGAGCTCGCCGAAACGCGAACCGAACTGACGCGCGGCATGGTGGAGATCCCGAAGGAGACGCAGGAGAACGCCGCCGCCATGCGCCGCGTCGTCGCCGACCAGATCAAGGCCCTGGCCGAGCTGAACGACATCGTCGCCAAGTCTGGACGCGCCTACGACGTCACCGACGCCTCCCCTGCAACGCCCCGCCGCGCGATGCGCGACGAGCCGACCGTGCCGCTGCGCGGCGCGGTCGCCGAAGCGCCCCGCGCCGAGCCCACGCGCACCGAGGCGCCGCGCGTCGAACCGGTGCGCGAGACGCCCCGCCAGCGCACGCCGGAGCCGCGCCGCGAAGCCGAGCCCCGCCGCGAGACAGCGCGCGTCGAGGCGCCGAAAGCAGCCGACCGCAATGCCGGCTGGCTCTCGGACCTCCTCGCCCGTGCCTCGGAGGATGGCGACAACCAGCCGATGCGCACCGCGTCGCGCCGGAACCCGCCGCCGGCTGCCCTCGACAATCTCGACGCGCTGTCGTCGGACATCGCCCGCATGGTCGATCATGACGCCGTGGTCGAGCTGTGGGACCGCTGGCGCCGCGGCGAGCGCAACGTCTTCTCGCGTCGCCTCTACACGGCCCAGGGACAGCAGACCTTCGACGACCTGCGCCGCCGCTATCGCCGGGAAAGCGACTTCCGCGACACCGTCGACCGCTACATCGACGAGTTCCAGCGGCTGCTCGCCGATGTCGACCGCAACGACCGCGACGGCTCGCTCGCCCGGTCCTACCTGACGTCGGAGACGGGCAAGGTCTTCACCCTGCTCGCCCATTCGAGCGGCCGGTTCGACTGAGCCGAACGGGCGATAGCCATGCCTCGGCGGCTGCGCGATCCTCTCGCGCAGCCGGCGCTTCCGCCGGGCGCGACGGCGTGAGGGGCAGCCCATGAAGCTCGAAGGCGGATGTTACTGCGGCGGTCTACGCTACCGGGCCGAGGGCAAGCCGATGTTGCGCGCCCAGTGCCATTGCCGCGCCTGCCAGCACATTTCCGGCGGCGCCCCGAACATGTTCATGCTGATGCCGCCCGACGGCTTCAGCTACACGGCAGGCACGCCGAAAACGTTTACCCGCAAGGATCTCGACAACCCGGTGACGCGCGAATTCTGCGCCGAATGCGGCACGCATGTCGCGACGCGGCGGCCCGGCCTGCCCATGGTGATCCTGAAGGTCGGCACTCTGGACAATCCCGCCGATTACGGCATGCCGCAGATGGCGATCTTCACCGCGGAGATGCAGCCGTTCCACTGCATTCCCGAGGGGCTGCCCTGGTTCGAGGGGCTGCCGCCGACCCGCTAGGGTCCGTACTCGATAAGCTCTGGCGAGGATCGATCATTGCTGATTCAAGGCTCCTGGAAGGAGTCTTGGGATGGCGAAGCGGGTTCAATGGCTGAGTGATGAGGAATGGGCTCGTATCGAGCCTCTGTTGCCGCGT
>NZ_JAEULY010000012.1 GCF_016793595.1 Phreatobacter sp. | reverse complement strand
TTGATCGATGCTCGACAAGCCGTCGCGCGCCGCCTGCGAGGCGATGGGCGGCTCGACCTCGCGGATCAGCCCGTCCTCTACCCCATAGATCCAGCCGTGGACATGCAGCGGCTGTCCGCGCGCCCAGGCGGCCTCCACGATGGGTGTGGCGGCGACGCGCCGGAGCTGCATCTGGACATTGAGCTCGCACAAGCGATCCAGCCTCGCCTGGTCGTCCTTCAGGGCGGCGAACACCGCCTGATGCTTGCGGTGAAACATGACCAGCGGCTGCAGCCAGTGATCGACAAGCGCCGAGCGGTCGTTGCCGAGAGCCCGCCGGACGCCGCCGCAGCCATAATGGCCGCAGACGATGATGTGCTGGACCTTCAGCGCCTCGAGCGCGAATTCCAGAACCGCCAGCAGGTTCATGTCGCTGGTATGGACCATGTTGGCGATGTTGCGCTGGACGAAGACCGAGCCCGGGTCGAGGCCCAGTACGTCGTTGGCGGTGACGCGGCTGTCGGCGCATCCGATCCACAGATAGTCCGGCGACTGCTGCTCGGCCATGCGGACGAAATAGGTCGGATCGTCGCGCGTCTTGCGCTGCGCCCAGGCGACATTGCGGTCGAACAGATGGTCGAGGATCACGCGCTAGCCCCCGGTGACGTGCATGCCGCGCCGCGTCGCCGGGCGGGACCAGGCTTCGGCGAAGTCGTGGCCCGCAGGTTTGGCGGCAATCGCCGCGTCGATGGCGCGGTGCAGCTCCCTGCCGGTCCGGTCGAGGCGCAGCGGCCCCTTGAGATCGATGGATTCCTCGCGGCCGAGACAGGCCTCCAGCCGCCCGGATGCGGTGATCCGCACGCGGTTGCACGTCGCGCAGAAGCTGCATGTCGTGGCGGCGATGAAGCCGACGCGCCGCCCCGTATCCGCCACCTGCCAGTAGCGCGCGGGCCCGCCGCTGCGATGCAGGCTCGGGATCAGGGCGAAGCGCCGCGCCAGCCCCTCCCGCACCCGGTCGAGCGGTACGAAGCGGTCGCCCCGGCCGAAACCTTCCTCGCCGATGGGCATGACCTCGATGAAGGTGATGTCCATGCCCCGCTCATGCGCGAAGGCGACAAGCGCTTCGGTTTCGTCGTCATTGACGCCGCCGAGGACCACCGTGTTGAGCTTGATGGCTATGCCCGCCTCGCGGGCGGCCGCGATGCCCGCCAGCGTGTCGGCGAGACGGCCGCCGCGCGTGATGGCGGTGAAGCGCGCGGCATCGAGCGTGTCGAGCGAGACATTGACCCGCCGCACGCCGGCGCGGGCGAGAGCTGCGGCATGAACCGCAAGCTGCGTGCCATTGGTGGTGAGGGTCAGTTCGTCGAGATCGCCGGTGCGCAGATGCCGCCCGAGCTCGTGGATCAGGTCCACCGTCCCCCGGCGCACCAGCGGCTCGCCACCGGTGATCCGCAGCTTGCGGACGCCGCGCCGGATGAAGGCGGTCGCCACGCGATCCAGTTCCTCCAGCGACAGGAGATCACGCTTCGGCAGGAAGTCCGGCCGCTCCGCCATGCAATAGACACAGCGCAGATCGCAGCGGTCGGTGACCGACACGCGCAGATAGGTAATGGCGCGGCCGAAGCGGTCGACCAGGGGGGACATCTCAACCGCGCTGGCAGCCGTCACCGGTGCGACCCTCCGCAGGTGCAGCCGCCCGCGCCGTGGGAGCAGGAGGAGACCAGTGCGCGGCGCAGCAGGACCGCACCCGGATCGTCGGCCCGGCCCATCTGGCCCATCAGCGTCGTCCATTCCTCGTCGCTGGCCGTATCGGCATAGTCCGCGACGCACTCGGCCGCATAGATGCCGGCGGAGACA